>NZ_OZ474900.1:0-3072012 GCF_984568995.1 Gilliamella sp. LMG 34360
GTGCCTACCGCTATTTGGCAAGATTGTCTTTCTCAATTACAAGAAGAGCTTCCGACAACTGAATTTAATTTATGGATTCGACCATTGCAAGCGGAAATGATTGATAACAAACTCTATATTTATGCCCCTAATAGATTTGTTTTAGATTGGGTCAGGAATAAATATTTAACAACAATATCTCAATTACTAAATAAGCATTTTAATAACGATTCTTTGAAATTACATCTTGAAGTTGGCTCAACTCTTTCGATGGATAAAAAAGTCAAAAATGAACAACCAAAAGCAGAACTTGTTCCTGCTTGGAAAATGACTAAAGAAAGTAATAGTAACCACACTTATCATTCTGGTATTAATCATAAACACACATTTAATAGCTTTGTTGAAGGTAAGTCTAATCAACTTGCTGTTGCCGCTGCCAAACAAGTTGCTCAGAATCCAGGAAAAGCTTATAACCCATTATTTTTATATGGTTCAACTGGATTAGGTAAAACCCATTTATTGCATGCTGTTGGTAATCAAATAATTGAAGAAAAAGACAATGCAAAAGTTGTTTATATGCATTCAGAACGTTTTGTTCAAGATATGGTAAAAGCCTTGCAAAATAATGCGATTGAAGAGTTTAAAAACTATTATCGTTCTGTTGATGCATTACTTATTGATGATATACAATTTTTTGCTAATAAAGAACGTTCACAAGAAGAGTTCTTTCATACTTTTAATTCGTTACTAGAGGGTAATCAACAAATTATATTAACTTCTGATCGCTATCCAAAAGAGATAAATGGCGTAGAAGATCGCTTAAAATCACGTTTCGGCTGGGGATTAACAATAGCAATAGAGCCACCAGAACTTGAAACACGTGTGGCAATTTTAATGAAGAAAGCTGAAGAAAATAATATTAAGCTATTAGAAGAGGTTGCTTTTTTTATTGCTAAACGTCTACGTTCCAATGTACGTGAATTAGAAGGCGCGCTTAATCGCGTTATTGCTAATGCTAATTTTACTGGTAAATCTATTACTATTGATTTTGTAAAAGATGCTCTAAAAGATTTACTTGCTTTGCAAGAAAAACTTGTAACTATTGAAAATATACAAAAAACAGTTGCTGAATATTATAAGATCAAAGTATCTGATTTGTTATCAAAACGTCGTTCAAGATCCGTTGCAAGACCTCGTCAAGTTGCAATGGCATTAGCGAAAGAGTTAACAAACAAAAGTCTTCCTGAAATTGGTGATGGATTTGGAGGGAGAGATCATACAACAGTATTACATGCATGCCGTAAAATCGCAGAATTAAAAGAAGAAAACAATGATATTAAAGAAGATTATTCTAATTTAATTCGAACATTATCAACCTAAAAAAAGAATCAACATTATGAAATTTATTATTGATCGCGAAAAACTTATCAAACCATTGCAACTTGTTAGCGCACCACTCAGTAGTCGTCCGACGCTACCAATTTTAGGTAATTTATTATTACAAGTAAGTGATAATGTTTTATCAATGACAAGTACAGATCTCGAAATTGAAATGATTTCTCATTTACCTTTGATCGAGGCAAATGAGCCTGGTGCAACAACGGTTCCCGCGAAAAAATTTCTCGATATTTGTCGTAATTTGCCTAGTAATGCTCAAATTTCAATAACGGTTGACGATAATCGATTAATCATTCAATCTGGTCGAAGTAAATTTTCTTTAACGACATTACCTGCTAGTGATTTTCCTAATCTTGAAAATTGGCAAAGTGACATTGATCTTTCCATCCCACAAAAAACCATAAAACGACTTATTGATGCAGTTCAATTCTCAATGGCTAATCAAGATGTAAGATATTATTTAAATGGTATGTTATTTGAAATTGAGGATGGTTTATTAAAATCAGTTGCAACTGATGGTCACCGCTTAGCATTTTGTGCTCAACCTATTGGACAAAATATTTCTGCTGCTTGTTCGGTAATTCTTCCAAGAAAAGGGGTAATTGAACTTGCAAAACTTGTTGGTGATAATGAGGAACCGATTAATATACAAATTGGAAATAATAATTTACGTGTTAATCTTGGTGATTTCACTTTTACATCAAAATTGATTGATGGAAGATTTCCAGACTATAAACGAGTACTACCTCGTAATCCGGATAAACCACTAGAAGTATCATGTGATGAATTAAGAAATGCTTTATCTCGGGTAGCAATTTTATCTAATGAAAAATTCCGCGGAATAAGATTGTATGTACATAACAATCAAATAAAAATCACAGCAAATAATCCAGAACAAGAAGAAGCTGAAGAATTAATTGATGTAAAATATAAATCAGCAGAACTTGAAATTGGCTTTAATGTAACCTATTTATTAGATATATTAAACACATTAAAATGCGATAGCGTACAGCTTTTATTAACTGATGCAACATCAAGTGTCCAGATTGAAGATATTAATGATCAATCAGCCATTTATGTTGTTATGCCAATGCGTTTATAATCAAATCTCATCTAGCTTCTGGTAACGACCAGAAGCTTTATTCATTAATATGACAATTTCACAAATCAAAATTCATCATTTCCGTAATATTGATTATGCTGAGTTATCATTATCTCATCATTTCAACTACATTATAGGTGATAACGGTAGTGGCAAAACCAGTCTACTTGAAGCCATTTATATGCTTGGACATGGTCGTGCATTTAGACACATTCAATCCAATCGAATTATACAACATGAACAACCAGAATTAGTTTTATTCAGCCAAATTAAATCAATCAATCAGCAAACCCGAACAATTGGTCTTGCAAAAAATCGTAATAATGATAATAAAATAAAAATTGATGGTGATGATGGTTTCCGATTAACTGATTTAGCAAAACTTTTACCGATCCAATTAATCACACCTGAAGGTTTTGATTTACTGACTGGAGGTCCAAAATATCGACGTTCGTTTATTGATTGGGGCTGCTTTCATCATTATCCCGAATTTGTTCATCTTTGGAACAATTTAAAACGTTTATTAAAACAACGTAATGCTTTACTAAAACAATGTGATAACTATAATCAATTACTACCTTGGGATAAAGAACTTTCCCCTATCGCTGAAAAAATAAGCCAGATTAGAGCAGATTATTCTCAAAATATTTTCCCTGAGATTATTCATACTTGCCAAGATTTTCTACCTGAATATCAAATTAATTGTCAATATTATCAAGGTTGGGAACATGGTATTGAATATTCCGAAATATTACGTAAACAATATGAAAGAGACAAATTCATTAATTACACTTCGGTTGGTCCTCATAAAGCAGATATTCGATTACGTGTCGATAATATTCCTGTTGAAGATCTGTTATCTCGAGGTCAGCTAAAATTATTAATGTGTGCTTTACGTCTTTCTCAAGGTGAGTACTATTCAAAACAAAACTCACAACCTTGTGTTTATTTGATTGATGATTTCGCTTCAGAATTAGATAATACCAAACGAGAATTATTAGCAAAGCGTCTAAAATTAGCTAATTCACAAGTATTTATTACTGCAGTTAGTCAAGATCAGATTACCCATATGATCAATGAAAATGATAAGATTTTTCACATAAAATCTGGTATAATTTCTTAGATATACAGAACGAAATAAACAATCAAACAAGTCGAGAAATTCATGTCTAATTCTTACGATTCTTCTAGTATTAAAGTACTCAAAGGGCTTGATGCTGTCCGAAAACGTCCAGGAATGTATATTGGTGATACAGATGATGGAACAGGACTTCACCATATGGTTTTTGAAGTAGTCGATAATGCCATAGACGAAGCATTAGCTGGTTATTGTCACCATATTGAAGTAACTATTCATCCTGATAACTCTGTTTCTGTGCGAGATGATGGTCGAGGTATTCCAACTGGTATTCATGAAGAAGAAGGAATTTCAGCAGCTGAAGTTATCATGACCGTGTTGCATGCTGGTGGTAAATTTGATGATAATTCTTATAAAGTTTCTGGTGGTTTACATGGTGTAGGTGTTTCGGTTGTTAATGCCTTATCAGACAAATTAGAATTAATTATTTATCGCGATGGGAAGATTCATCGCCAAATTTATAACCTTGGTGTTCCGCAAGAACCACTTAAAGTCATTGGTGAAACAACGGAATCAGGTACTTATGTTCGTTTTTGGCCAAGTCCAGAAACCTTTACCAATATTGAATTTATCTACGAAATTTTAGCTAAACGCTTACGAGAACTCTCATTTTTAAATTCTGGCGTATCGATAAGACTACTTGATGAGCGCACAGGTAAAAGCGAACATTATCATTATGAAGGTGGGATTAAAGCGTTTGTTGAATACTTAAACAAAAATAAAAACCCTATTCATCCTAAAATTTTCTATTTTAGTACTGAAAAAGACGGTATTGGCGTTGAAATAGCATTACAGTGGAACGATGGATATCAGGAAAACATCTATTGTTTTACTAATAATATTCCACAGAGAGATGGTGGCACCCACTTAGCTGGTTTTCGTGGTGCCATGACTAGAACACTTAACAATTACATGGAAACGGAAGGGTACAGTAAAAAAGCGAAAATCAGCGCGACAGGCGATGATGCTCGTGAAGGTCTAATTGCAGTGGTATCTGTAAAAGTTCCAGACCCTAAATTTTCATCACAAACTAAAGATAAGTTGGTTTCATCAGAAGTTAAATCAGCAGTGGAATCTACTATGGGTGAAAAATTAGCTGAATACTTACTTGAAAACCCATCAGATGCCAAAATTGTTGTTGGTAAAATCATTGATGCAGCAAGAGCCCGTGAAGCTGCACGTAAAGCACGCGAAATGACACGTCGTAAAGGCGCCTTAGATTTAGGGGGATTACCTGGCAAACTAGCTGATTGCCAAGAAAAAGATCCTGCTCTTTCAGAACTCTACTTAGTGGAAGGGGATTCTGCTGGTGGCTCGGCTAAACAAGGTCGTAACCGTAAAAATCAAGCTATTTTACCGCTTAAAGGTAAAATTCTAAATGTTGAAAAAGCGCGTTTTGATAAAATGCTGTCCTCCCAAGAAGTAGCGACATTAATTACTGCTCTGGGTTGTGGAATTGGTCGTGACGAATATAATCCTGATAAAATGCGTTATCACAGTATCATTATTATGACCGATGCTGACGTCGATGGTTCACACATTCGTACGTTGCTATTAACGTTCTTTTATCGCCAAATGCCAGAAATTATTGAACGTGGTTATGTTTACATTGCTCAACCACCTTTATATAAAGTAAAAAAAGGCAAACAAGAACAATATATTAAAGATGATGAGGCGATGACTCAATTTCAAATTGCTTTAGCTCTTGAAGATGCATCATTACATGTAAATGATCATGCACCAGCATTAGCTGGGGAAGCATTGGAAAAGCTCATTGCTGAATATCAAAAAGTCGAGAAGTTAATTACTAAAATGGAACGACGATACCCTAAAGCGCTGCTTTCTGAAATGGTTTATCATGAAGTATTAGATGAAAATATACTAAAAGACCAACAGCAAGCGGAAAATTGGGCAAAAACCATTGTAGAAAAATTATCAAGTAAAGAACAACATGGCAGTAGCTATGGTTATTCAGCTCCTTTTAATGAAAAGACACAATTATATGTACCAATCATAAAAGTAAGAACACATGGCGTTGATACTAATTATGCATTAGACCAAGTCTTTATTCATAGTAATGAATATCGCAATATCTGCCACTTAGGAGCACAATTAAAAGATCTACTTGAAGAGAGTGCATTTATTCAACGAGGTGAGCGTAAACAGCCTGTTAATTCTTTTGAAGAAGCTGTTGATTGGCTAATTCGCGAATCTCGTCGAGGACTCACTATTCAGCGCTATAAAGGTCTAGGAGAAATGAATCCGGAACAACTATGGGAAACAACGATGGATCCAACTAGTCGCCGGATGTTACAAGTGACGATCAAAGATGCTATAGAGGCTGATCAACTGTTCACCACATTAATGGGTGATGAAGTTGAACCTCGCCGATTATTTATTGAAGAAAATGCGTTAAAAGCAGCTAATTTAGATTTTTAAAATTGTTTTTTCAATAAAAATAAACTAAAAAACCAGACAACTGTCTGGTTTTTTTAACAATTAATATCATTCTTTTACCACCTTATTCAATCTATTGAATCGATTAAATAAAAGAATTTATTGACACACAGGTCTATCTACTTTCAGATCTGAAACGGCTTTATTCATCTGCTTAATCATATCTTTTGGACTTTGAGCTATATAAACTTTTCCTCCTGTCATATTAGCAACACAATCAATTTTATGTTCGCCTGCAATATCTACAATATTAATTTTTAGCTTTGGTTTTTTTGTAGCAATATAATTTGCTAATGTACAGATATTATTCTTAGAACAGTTATCTTCACCATCACTAATAATTAAAATATAATCTTCACGTTTAACACCATCAAGCATATTACTTGCTTTCTCTAAACCACTATAAAGTGGCGTTCCTCCACCACCAACAGCCGATGGATTAAGTCTATTTATATTATTTTTTAAAATATTACGGCTGGAATAATCATAAAATTGTGTAGCATTTGCTGCTGGACAATGATTTAAAGTTACAAGCGAAATGTCGATATTAGGTTGTATTTTATCAATACTTGATAAAGCTACTTTTTTACTTGTCGACAAACGACTTGGTAAACGAGTCATCTTCTTATAATATTTAATTTTTTCTTGTTCTGACATATAATTTGGATAACCGTAACTTAAATATTGAAAGAACTGCTCTACTTCGGATGGTGATTCAGCTAGCGTTGCAATCATGGATAAAGAGTTATCAAACACAATAATCATTCTTGATGGGTTAGGATTATTCTTTATCTCTTCTTTAGTAATACAATTCGGAGGATTTTTGACTTTTGGCACTGGTTTAGGTGCATTTTCTATCTTGATATCTTTCTTTTTATCTTCAATTGGTAACTCTTTTGGCTCTAAATTTTCAACAAATTTAGGTTCTTCTTTAGAAGATTCAGCAATTGGTTCTGGCTCTGGCTCTGGTTTTTTTACCAATATAGGAGGAATAATGGTAATTTGAGGTATCGTTTCTGCTAGTTTATCCTTGTTAAATGGATAAAAGCAAAACAGCAAAGCACCTAATGCGGCTAATAATAATAAAGATAACAATAACACACGCCACCATCCCCAGAAAGTTTTTGGAGAAATGACTGTTTCTGTAATGGCTGGTTTAGGTAAAACAAGTTCATCAAGACTATAAATTATTACGGGGTCATCATTAATAACAAAAATTTCATTACTTAAACTTTTGATCCGAGGTAACCATAATGAAATTAATTTTTGCTGTTCTTCATCCAATACAATTGTTTTGATAGATGTTTCAACATCATTTATTCGAGTTTGTAACGTTTCTGTTATCTTTTGTTTTAATGACTCATCTGCAATACTATTAATTGGAATAGGTTGACCTTCAAGATTTGTGTTCCAAACTAAATATTGATTATTATCTATTAACTTCGGTACCGCAAAAATCGAAAAAGTACGTTCGGTCAAATAAGGTTTTAGTAACGATAATATTAAATTATATTGATCTAATAAAATGAGTTTTGATGGATTATTGTGATCGACTTTAACTCGAGTTATACGTTGCATTGTTAACCCACGTCCTTATTTCTAATTATTTTCAGACTATCATACAAATCTAGTGTGAAGCCTATTTATGTCATTATTTTTCAATTAATTTCTATATGAAATAATTTTTAGCTTAATATCATTCACAGATAGGTTTAGTAATATTCAAATCAGAAACAGCATTATTCATTTGATTAACAATTTCTGTCGGATTTTGTGCGATATAAACTTTACCACCTGTGCTTTTCGCTACACAGTCAATTTTATGTTGCCCAGCAATATCAACAATATTAATTTTTAAACGAGGCTGTTTAGCTGCAATTTTACTAGCTAATGTACAAATATTACTTTTAGTACAATTATCTTCACCATCACTAATTATTAAAATATAATCATCGCGATTTACACCATCAAGCATTTTACTCGCTTGCTGTACACCACTGTATAATGGCGTAGCACTATTATATTCTAATGGATTGAGTTTATTAATCTTATTTTTTAGTTTTTCGCGGCTGGCATGATCATAAAATGAAGTCGTTTGTGCAACAGGGCAACTGGTTAATGTAACGAGAGCAATATTAATATCTTGTTGTATTTTATCAATAGTCGACAATGCGACTTTTTTACTACTTGATAAACGATTAGGTAACCTTGTCATTCGCGCTTCATAAGCATCAGCTTCTTTTTCTGTCATCATACTGAAATCACTTGCTAAATACTGATTAATAGCTGATTTTGACTCCATTAACGTTAATGTCATTGAAGCCGAATTATCAAATATCATCACCATTTTCGATGCATTATTATTTTTTATCACATCTTCTTTAGGAATACAATTTCTAGCAACAGGAGCCGGTTCTGGTTCGGGTTTCTTAACCAATACTGGCGGTATAATAGTTAATTTAGGTATTTCGTCTACTATATTGGCCTTATTGAAAGGATACAAAAAGTATAACAAGGATCCTAATGCTGCAAATAAAAGAGCTAATATCAGAAAATGCCACCAACGCCAAAATTTTTTCATCGGTATAGTTGAAAGCGCAACAACAGGTGGTGGTAAGATAGGATCTTCAAACGTATTTATAATCACTGGTTCACCATTAACAATATAGATTTGGTTACCTAAACTTTTAATTCTTGGTAACCAAGATGAAACCAACGCTTGTTGATCCTCATTCAACTGCAAAGATTTAATGGTTAATTCAATGTCGCAAATTCGTGTTTGTAATTTTTCTGATATTTGCTTTTTTAATACTTCATCAGCAACACTATTTAGAAAAACAGGTTGACCCTGAAGATCTGTATACCACCCCAAATACTGATTGTCATCAATTAATTTGGGCGTAGCTAAAATTGAAAAGGTTCGTTCAGTTAAATGTGGTTTTAATAACGTTAACAAAGAATTATACTGATCCAATAAAGACATTTTTTGAAAATCATTATGATCAATCTTAATCCTTATTATTCTCTGCATTTGTTATTAATTCCTTACATTTAACTTTTTTATCAATATTTTATTAAGCACAAGTATATTTATATATTTAACGCTTTTTGTAATTTTTGAAGTTTTATATACAATTTGTCGAGTTCAACTTGTTTTTCAATTTCTGACTTATTTGATTGATTAACTTGTTTAAATTGTTGTTGAATGTCATTAACTTGTTTTTGTAAATCATCACGATCTTTAGCTTTTTCTTTAACTTCATTAGTCAATTTCATTAAGTCTTGTTTAAGTTTGTTTTGCTGAGCTTGTTTTTGCTTAAGACTTAAAGTTGTATCATTTTTTTGTTTTTCTATATTGGCATAAATTTCTTTAAACTGCTGGTTAGCTTTTTGCTCATCTTCAAGAATTTTCTTCTTCTGATCAATACGTGTCTGGTAATTGCCAGAATAGTTACAGCTTATTTTATCCATAATACCCAAATTAGTATTTCTTGGATCACATTGTTCAGGAGTTGTTGAACAACCTACGAGAGAAACTAAAGACAAAAGTGAAATAATAGATATTCTTTTCATAATTAACTGACCTTCACAGCTGAACGTTGTTGAGTAACTAGATTAATTTGTTTTTCAAGTGCAGCAATTTGTTTATGTAATTGACTAATTTCTTTATCTAATCTTGTTACATTTACACCTGATTGTTGTTCTTGTACAGAAAGATTAACCCAATCATTTTCAACTTTTTTAATTCTTTTTAATTTATCATTCAGATAAGCAATATTTGCATCAATTTGAGTCAAATCTTTCTGAACTTGCTTTTTATTCACATTATCATTTTTTATTTGTTCATTTAATGTATGAAGTGTGGCTAAATTTTTATCCAAAACATTCTTTGCATTTTGTGTGATTGATTGAACTTCTAGTGTGTTTTGTTGAAGATCTTGAATGTAAGCATCAATACGCATCTCAGCATCAGCAAACTCTTCGCGTTTAGTATCCAAGTAATAGTTTCCTCCCATCATTACACCACAACCAACAGCTGCTGAAGCAAGGCATGTGCGCGCTTTTTCACCTAACAACAAACAGCCAACTCCCATAATACCAACACCTATAGCACAAGCTTGCCAAGCGGATTTACTGAAAAATTGAGCTGTAGTATCTTTAGTTAAAGCAGGATCGGCATTTCTAGTACTTACACCACCTGATGAGGATTGGCAACCAGTTAAAATTATCGATATGCATAAAGCTAATGTTCCTATTACTTTGTTCATTATTTTTTTCCTTTTATCTCATCACAAGACTGTAACCAAGTTGTTCTATCAACCTTTCCTGACACAATGTATTGATTAATATGCTGTAAATAAAGTTTTAAGTAATCACTCATGTTGGCTTTACCACTGTTTTGCAAAATAAATTGTGTGGGTTGAGCTTGCTCATTAATGATATTTTTTTCATAATTTGATGCAGTAGTAACGATAGTATCGGCATAATATTTTAAAATAAAGTCTCTTGCATTTTTTGATTCATTGAGTACCTGTTTTAAATTATTGAGCCTAACTTTTGAACACATATTATCATCAGGCAATGTTTCTGTTTCATCTGGATCGCAAATTTCATTAGTCATTGTATTATACAAGTTATTATTGTATTCAAATTTACTGTTTAAATCTGAAACATTGGCGCACAAAAACGCACCTAATTGTAATGCTGACTGTATAGAACGATTTCGTTGTTCATCTCTAGCTTGATTTGCACTACGTAACAACGTATTGAGTTGATTCAATTCTTTTTTTGTTTTTTCATCATCAACTTGTTTAGTAATTTTCTCAAGTTCATTAACAATGTTACCATTTGCGGAACTTGTTGTTTCATTTCCAAGTTCACTCCATTGTTTATCTAAAACTTTAACAGCCTCACTTGAATTCATGACTGAAGTTGTATAAACCAAACGAAATCCAACATCCTGACTCTTGTAAGCACCTTTATCATCATAATAAGGTTTTTCAGTACGAAATGCTGTAGTTATTGACGACTCAGGAGTTAAATAACTGCCACCACGAACAATCATTCCTCCTTCTTGCCCATGATAACGATCTAACTTATTCATACGAAAAGAGTCAAACATCATTTCATTTGCATTACCCAAAATATCATAAATATCCAGCGGATTAGGCTGTAATCGACCAATAAGTTGTAGTTTACCATTAGCAGATTTTGCTCCAGAAAACCAAGCGTAATTTTCTAAGTTAGCTGTCATTGGAAAGTGGTTTTCACGAAATTCAGATTCAGTTACTTTTGTACCACCTCGTGCCGCATATTCCCATTCAGTATTATTAGGTAAGCGAAAATACCCTTGTGGAATCTTGTTTAATTTAGTTTTTGTCTGATTTTCAATTAACCATCGGTTATATTTATCAGTAAATGCAATAGCATCAAACCAACTAATATTTGTCACTGGAAATATAAGTAAAATTTTTGCTGAAGGACAAGTATCATTCATCACAGATTGATATTGCAATGCTGTTACTTCATACTTACCTATCAGATAATATCGTTCTTTACCGTTATCTGAAAAACTACCCGAAATATAATTTGGAGTTGCATATTCAGCAAAACCAAGCTCTTTTTGGTTGCTACCCAGAATAACTTTGATATCATCTAATGGTTTATTTGTAGGTGTATAGACTTTCTTCATCACCAAGCTACCATCACATGGCATTGGTAAAATAACATCATCGTTCGAGGGTTTAGGATTATAAAAACTAGTATCCCATGGCTCAGCATAGCTGATGAAAGGAAATAAACTCATGCCTATAAATATTAATACACAAAATATATTTTTTTTAGTATTAAACTTCTCGTAAACTTTCAGCTGGCTGGATTTTAATGGCACGTTGACCTCCTATAAACACTACGATACATGTAATAAACATGTTCAACATAAATGCAACAACCAGATGATAAAATTGTAATCGACTTACAATAGGTTGTGAAACTAAATTTTTCCCTAAAACATTGTTAAACGCATGATTTCCTAATAAAAATAGAATAAGAGATACAAAAAATGCCAAGCAACTCAACATTACAGCTTGGTTAATCAAATAAAGCATAATATTTTTTGATTGAAAACCAAGCAAACGCATAAAAGCAATATCTTTACGCTTACGTTCAATGTTAGATAAAAATGAACCAATAAATGATAAAATACAACCAAAACCTGCAGTAAAAGCAATTACACTAAATATAAAACTAAATACCCGATCAATTGCTTTTATATTCTCAATTGCATTAGATTGAGTACGCGTTTCAATCTGCTTTTCTCGTAACTTAAAAGATAGCGGCGCCACATTATCTAGCGAATTCGCATAAATACGTGCTCGTGCAAATGAAGTATGGTTTGGGGGATTAAGTTTACCTGTTTGAGTTGCAAAAAGGTCACTTTGATAACCATCATAAAAATTTTCCATAGCAATCAATAAATTTAATGAAACAAAAGCAGCTGTTCGGCTATAACGATTTTCTGGAATAATGCCAATAACTTCTAATTCAGTTAAACCTTTTTCGAATTTACCATCAAGTTGTCTTGTAATAATTAGTTTTATCCGGCTACCAACAGTAACTTGCATTTTTTCAGCAGATAAAGCACTTAGTAAAACTTTATTTTCATTATCAATTTTAGGAAAATCGTTTGTAAGTGGATCTCCACTAGCTGTTGGTATAATCTCAGTGTTACTCACAAAATGGCTTGAATCTTTCATTAAATCGGCCTGAGTATTAAGTGAACGAGTTAATGGGATGACAAAAGCGGTTTCTGGTTGCTTACTTATCCAATCAAACACTGCATCATCAAGATGTAAATTCCCTACAATTTTAACTTCCAAATTTTGAGGATCATTAAGTAGTTGCTCACGAAGCTGTGAAACAACCCCATACTTTAAACTAAATAATAATAATAACGGTGTAATAACAGATATAACCGATGCAATGATGCAAAATGAAACTTTTTTGTCATACCATAAATCAGCAAACGACAAACGAATAATGAGCAACCATTTAGATATTACTTTAGCCATTTTTTATTGCCTATCATGTAAAGGTAAAAATTCTGATGAATGTGAGGAGACTAACTTAGCGGATAAAGTGAATAAACCTTTCGTAGAAACACGTTGCCAATCATGAGTAACTATTATAGCTGCAATATTATCTTGTTTTGCCTGTTCAATAATTAAATCAAAAAGTAAATTTGCATTATAAGGATCGAGAGCAGAGGTTGGTTCATCTGCAAGCAATAATGCTGGTTTATGGATAATTGAACGAATAAAAGAAGCTCGTTGACGCTCACCAATCGATAATTGTTTAGGATATTTATTTAACAAATGAGAAATGCCTAGTTTATTTATCAAATATTCTAACCGTGAATTATCAACATTTTTTTGTAATAATTTAAGTGGCAATAAAAGATTATCATATATCTTCAAAAATGGCAGTAAACCACCTGTTTGCAGCATAAATCCTAAATATTGAGCACGTATATTGGCTAATTGATTTATATCATTGTTATTAATCAATTTAGCAATATCAAGATCGTTATTGTCTAAAAAAAGTTTAAAGTCATCTATATTATCTGGTTTGAGTATCATACCAATCATTTCAAGCAAAGTGCTTTTTCCCGATCCACTGTCTCCTTGAATCACAACAACATCCCCTGCTCTTAATCTCAATTCAGGTAAACAGACTCTAAAAGAAGAGTTACCCGTTAATCGAGAAATTTCAAGTTGTTTTATTACTAACATTTGCTTTACGGTAACATTTCTAATGGAATAGGATAAACATTATCTCGTGGATCACTTCCTTCAGCTAATGATATCCAACGATCAACATCGGCATTACATTTTTGGTAGTAACGAATTTTGCTATTTAAATTTCGAATAAATTTTTCTTGCTCTAACCCGCTCATACTTTTCCAAGTATCTTGATCAAGAGCTGTGACATCACTTTTGTATGGAATATTATCTAAATATTCACCTAATAAACCTAAATCGGCAATTTTAGTCACTGAATCTGATTTTAATTTATTTGGATCTTGTCCCATAGCTGCAGCAACAGAACGTAACTGGGAAAACATATCATCAGCAGAAATTAACCCATCATTAGCCGCATTAGCTATTTTACTGACAATATCACTTAAATCACTTAATTGAGATTTGGTCAACAAGATACGAGGTTCGGCTGTTGGTATCGTTGGGTTAACAAAATCTTTATCAGCAATCCATCCTTTGAAAACTGAAGGTGCTTTCGTACCATTCGTACCACCTAAATAAGCAAGTTGCATCGCCTTACTTAATAACAATGCATCTTTTAACATATTGGAGCTATCATCTTTAGCGTTAATTGCATTACCTACTGATGCTTCACCTTTATACGCTAGTTTAACTTGTTCTGACAGAGCTTTAGCTAACAAGTCTACTTTACTACCAAATTCATTTACATCACCGGCATTAACAGGATAATAAAGTGATTTATGGATATAATCATTATAAGTTAGATCTGAATACTGAGTTGCCGCAACTTGGTGATCTTTTTCACCACTTGGTGTTTTTAAATGTAATGCATAAATAGCAACACCCTTATGTTGAGCTTCAAGTCTTAACTGCGCAGCATCCATTCCAGTACTGGAAAGTTTATCATCGCCAGGAATAGCACTAGCATCAGTGATCAAAATCATATAACGTGCGCCAAAGCTATTCCAATTAATATCATTTAATGCTTTTGCAATACCAGCATAAGAATCTTCAGCAAAATAAGCAGTAGAAACAGTCGCCTGTTTGAGCGATGAACTTAACTGCATAAAATCTTCTCTATTTTGTACCTTGTTAGGATCAACAAAAATCTTTGTTAAAAACTCTAACTTATCCGATGTTTGTAAACTTGAACGGAATGAAACTAGACCAAATTTTACTTGTTGTTGTAAATTTTCCTTTTCTATATGTCGATATACTTGTTCAACCGCTTCTTTAGTTCTTGAAATATAAGGATCCATTGAAATAGTCGAATCTATAACAAATACTATCGCAGCTTTGAATGGCGCTACCTGATTGATGTCATTATCAGAACTTTGTACATTAGATTGAGCGTTATTATTTTTTACCAAATCATCTTGCTTACTCACTGAAGCAACTTCTAAAATACGCTCATAAAATCCTTTACCATTCATTACTTCTTCACCTTGTAAAATAGGTAATAAATAAAAATTTGATTTAAAATCAACATACTCTTTTGGCTCTTGAGCAATAATTTCAGGGACTGATTTATTGTTTTTAAGTGCCTCTCTAATCGGTTTTAACAAAGTTTCAGGTTGATTTGCATCAACAAAAGTCGTAAGTGAGGCTTTATCTTTAAAAAATAAGAGAGAATCACGATCAACAGGGTTAGTAAAGACTAATGTCATTTGCATATTCCAAGCGATAGCACATGCATTATTAATCCAACCTATGGTTTTTCCATAAGAATCTGGACCAACACTAAGCCATTGTTGATTATTATCCGTTTTACGCTCATAAACATAATAACGAGAAAAGGCAGGCACTGATTGACCAGTAGAATCCTTAATATCTTTTTTTAACTCACAAGTTGGAGTACTAAGAACTCGCTGGTAAAGTGTTGTTTTACCCTCTTGCTTTAATGGTTCTATAGCCGAACTAACCAAAGGTAAACAAGTAAAACTAAATCCGATAATTAATGTTGAAATTACTTTTCTTTTCATACTTGCACCTTATTATTTTTGCAATTCAGCTAGACGCTCTTTAGCCAACGAGTTATTAGGATCATTATTTAATGTAGTTTCATACCAATAAATCGCCGTTTCCTTATCTGTTTTAAAGCACGAGTTGTTATGATAAAATTTTTCATCATATTCTTTGGCATAAAGTAAGGCAATTTTAGCATTTAATAAGGATTGATTCGCATATAACCGCTGAGCAATATTACATTTATTCACTTGTTTTGCTTGATTGATTAACTCAATTAACACATCAGTATTCGGTTTTGACTGTAAACATTGTTGAATAAAGGTTAAATCATCACTTGTTACATTAGCGACATTACACTGACTATTGCCTTGTATTGAAGTATCTGAAGAACTTTTATCTTGAGAAAATAAGAAATACCATGCTAATGCACCAAGCCCACTTAAAATCAGTATTATTATAAAAATTAGGATAAATATCCTCAATTTACTTTTTGATTTAGTCGGTTCTGGAGTAGAGATAACTTCTTGTGTAGTTGCTGGTTCTGGTATGACTTCTATCTCAACCTCAGGCTCTGTTATTGCTTGATTTTCTTCTTTAACAGTTGGTAATTCAGATTGAGGATCTAAAGATTCGATAGTATCTGATTGAACCGAATTCGAATTAATCTCATTTATCTCAATCGTATTTTGTTCAATAACCTGTGGTTGTTCTGTTTGAATATTCAAAGCAGAGGATGGAAATACTGTTTCACCAATATTAACTACTCCACGATCTGTATAACTTTCATTTTGTTTATCACGAATTTGAATAAGAAATCTAACACTGTTTTCTTGAGATAATAAAGAGTCAACTAGCCATTCATCAACATATCCAATTAATTGCTCATTATCTACTGACATATTATTCAATGAATGCCAATTTTTTTCTGGTCCCCATTGATTAAGACCGGATAAATAATAATTATCTTGGTTACGTTGAATCAATATATCAATATCAGCACTGCCATTCCATTTTTGTGCCAAAAATCTAGCAATACCTGGTTTATACCCTTCTAATTCAATTCTTAGTGCCATGATATCCTCTATTTCACAACTAAGAGTTTATCAATATAGATTGATAAACTTTTCATAATCCAAGATAGCTTCATGCTACCTTATTTATTTAATGACGATAAAATGATTGTCACTTAATTTATTTAAAATAACTATTTTATTTGTGATTGTTTAAAGAACATTAAAATCTCACCGAGTCGAGAGTTTTGTTCTTGACTTATTTCACGCCCAGCATGATGCCCAACATTTTCTTGAGTAAGCATAGCAAATGCAATAAACCAATCAAATATAGCAAATTGAGAATAATTTTTAGTCTTATCATCAAGTACTGGTAGTGGATGTGATAATTGACTTGAAAATTGGCTCAATGGTGAAGAAAATATTGGTTTACCTTGATTGACTCGGCTCATTGGTATTTCAATAGATTGTCCTTGAACAAAACCGAGCCATGCAATGAAGTCTGCTAATAAAGTATGTATAGTGCTCACTTGTCTAGACTCTAAATCATCGCGTTTACTACCTGTATTTTCATTTTGCAATATTCGTTCAGTTAAACTTGCTTCAATTTTTAGACGATTTGCTGCAGTAATAAGCTCTTCGACAATAAAAGATAGTGATTTTTGCTCCAAACCAAAAAATTGTAAAATATGTTTATCTAAAACAATATTTCTTAAATACTCTAGCCATGTAGTAAATATTGTTTTAGCCAATTTACATTCAGTAGGTAAAATGGTTACTGGTTTTACATTAGATGAGAAATTATCATCGGAAAATAATTCAAAATCGGTATTCAATCCAAAATCGGTTGATATATCATTACCCATATCATCATGAGCTTCGTTTTTAGATGTATCAGTACTTGTTTCACTAGTATGATAAAGCGCACGAATGGTTTGTTCAGGTAGTTCTAATACTTTAAGTAGTTCACCCAGTAATAAGGCTTTTCCCTGTAGTTCTTTAACGACATCAGCGATAATCTGTTTTTTCTTACCAAGTTCTTCATCATTATCTGCCTGATACCAAGTATCAAAACGCATATTAATAATATAATCAATTTTTTCATTGAGTTGTTCAACAATGCGTTGTTGTTTCATTTCAGTGATAGCAACTTGCTCTAAATATTGGCTAATTCTTCCGATACCACCATCATTCAATTTTAACATGGCATCCCATGCCTGATCTGGATCGTTAACATACTCTTTGATATCAGGATCTTCAACAAATGTATTTTTTAAAATTTGCATTTTTTCCTGATAAGTATCGTTGTAAGATAATTCAAGTTTTGTCTCTGCATCAGTATTTAAAAATGGTACATCAAAACCTGGTTTTCGTACTAAAAAAACATTGTTGAATTTATGTTCATTAAACCAATTTGTTAACCAATCATAGTTACCAAAACGTTCTAAAATGGTTTGTTGTAGTAATCCACCTTTACCCCAACTATTTTTAAGATTATCTTCTGATAAAGTTAGTGAGTTGCTAATACGTTTATCGAACATAGTAATAGCCCATAATAGTCCAGCTTTTTTAGTCGCTCTTTTTTCTGCTGACTCTCCTTGGGTCTTATCTATCCAACGTTCAAGAACGGGACCAACATCGTTAACATCAGATTGTTTATCTGATGGAGTACAAACTACAAGAACATTCATTTCTTGATTATCAGTGTATTTTTCGAAAAGATAAGCAACTTTACCCCGTAATAAAAGTTGAGCAATAGGATTACCTTCTTTAACATCTGAAATAGAAGTTAAATTTAATCGTCCCCGATATCCTGGGAAATCAAGCAAATCAACTTTTTCAAACGTAGGCACACGCGTTTGATTTACTAATGGAAAAGTTAATTCAGCGGTTAAAAAAGCAAGTTGAGCCAGAGAAATCGAGGTTGGTACACCATTTTGAGGAGTAATAGTTACTGATGAGTCTCGGTCAGTATTTAATCGTTCAAGGATGTCGACATTCATAATACTGTCAATTTGCGACTTAGTACCATTATTATCTTTAACTAATACTGAAATTGGTGCATATACTGTACTAACATAATTTAAGCTAGCTAATGTTGTCGCTAATTGTATATAAACAGCCGTAATTTCACTGATACCGCCCCATAAAACTGAAAAAAGTGCACTACGTTCAGAAGTTTTAAGATACGGTAGCAAATACATCGCTTTTTCCCAATAACCACCTTTTAATCCTTCAAGCGAATTACCAAAATTTTCAGTTAGATAATC
The DNA here is from genome assembly GCF_984568995.1 of Gilliamella sp. LMG 34360. NCBI lineage: Bacteria > Pseudomonadati > Pseudomonadota > Gammaproteobacteria > Orbales > Orbaceae > Gilliamella > Gilliamella sp. LMG 34360. The sequence goes on from NZ_OZ474900.1 coordinate 19,101, forward strand.
ATATAGATCAACAATATCATCTTCAGTAATACCACCTGTATATTCATCTTGTTTTTTACTTTCAATATTTTGAATCAGCTGATTTAATGAGGAAAATTCGATTTTATTACTAATTCTTTGTTGATCAAAATCTTTAAAATAAGCATTAATTAAAATTTTAACAATTTCAATTTCTTGAAAGAGTTTTAGTTCTAAAGGATAATTTGCAATACCTCCTTTAGCTATTCGGCTAAAACGAGTCACTAGACCCGTTGCCTCTTTACCACTACCGACAGGATTAACATGATCGATAAAATCTAAAATTTCATTATCAACAACAGTTTCAAGTTTACCATTTTGACCTGCTGCCAATGCTGAAATTAGATAAGATTTTCCTGCCTGCGATAAACCAAAAAAACCAACTGCAACAGATTTATTTGATACATCACCTAACTTTTTTGCACTATTACGAAGACGACGAAGATCGAGAATTAAACTATCAGCTTCATTATTCAGACGTTTAGATGAGTTACGCGTTTGATCCACCCATTCAATGGCCTTTGCAGATGCTTGATAAACCTGTTCCCAGGATTTAGGTAGTTGTTCGTTTAAATTTTTCATCGCTTTATTATTCCACTATCAAGCCAATATTGTGTGCTAATTAAACCTGAATTTACCATTGTATTTAAATTTAGCTTTATATCCTTAGTTTTGTTGCAGGCACGTCCATCTGAAGCTTTAACATCTTTAATATAGAAATTCTCAACCGTTTTTTGTTGGTTTTTTATTCCTAATGTTACTTCTAAAACTACACCTTCCGCACTGAGCCTTTTGGCAACATCGCTATTTTCAATCGTTAAGATATAAATTGGTGATGCAGGCCAACGATCAATTTCTAATTGTTTAAAGCCGAGTCTGGTTGTCCCTCGGATCTCAAATGAGATATCAGGAAAATCATAATCAGGATCATCTAAATCAATATCTCGATAATAAATATTTTCATCTTTTATCATATTTAAATTATCAAGCAGACCAATGTATTTAACCGTTGAATATAAATCGATATTTGATGATCTAAAATAAAAATTAGATAGTCTTAAATTCTTACTTAAAAAACAGAGCATTGCCCCAACAGCTGCTGTGGTTTTTGGATCATCAATTCGTTCTTGTTTATGAAACGGATACCACCCTCCCGTATAATAGCCATGTAATGGTAAAACTCTTCCTGAAGGTATTGATAAGCGTGAACGAAAATAACTTTGAACGCCAGGTAGGCGTGATGGACGACCCGTTAGCAACAATACGTCACATTGATAACAACTGATAATTTCAGATAATGCATCAAATGTCTTACAGATATTATAATAATCACCACGAATGAATAAGTAATGAATACGTTTCAAATTAATCTCTATACTGAGATCAAGCACTGAAAATATTGGATTATTTAAAGCTCGTCTAATCGGTTCATTAATAAAATTCAAAACATGATCAGTCATAGATGTATGCTGTAGTAACTCACTGAAAGTTGTGTTATACACATGTTGATCTGCATGAAGTGGATCGTAAAGCTCATATTGCTTTAACACTTGTAATCCAATTGGCGTAAATAACTGTAAGTTGATCTGTTGGCGTAATACAGCGTCTTGAATAGAAAGTTGCTGTGAACCAATAATCGTTGATAAAATTGGATTTGGATCAGTTAAACCTGCTTTCTTTAAACCATTGGTTAATGAGGTCAATACAACATCTTGAATGATATCAAGTAAAATATCATCCCCTGCAACTTTAAATCCATCACGAAAACGTTGAATAGGAACAATATAAGTATTACTACCATTTGTTTGCTTACTGCTACCATAATCAAGCTCGTAGTCATTAATAACTAGGTCAGTTGTACCACCGCCAATATCAACTGTTGCGATTGTTAGTTTTTTCTTATTAACTTTATCAGGACGAACTATTGATGCAATAAATTCTTCACTGCGTCCATTATAATTATTTTGTGTTTCGTTAAACAGATAAACAATTTGACCGCAGGTTGCTTCATCCCATTGAATATAAACTTCAGGAATATTTGGCCAAATACTATTTAATTGATCACTGTTACTAAAATCAATATTACTATCTGAATTATCCCAACCAAGACTTTTCCAAACAAGTCCTATAGCTTGATAAACACAACTTTTAAAAATTGCCTGTTCAGGTTTAGGCATTGCTGGTGGAATAGTTAAAATGATAGAACGCAAATTACGGGGAGTTTTAGCATGTTCAAGTTTATTACGTTGAGCAACACTATTTATTTGCATTAAAGCATGCATTAAAACTTCACATAGCATGAATGTCATTAATGAACTACGCGAGTATTTTGGATGGAACACTGGCATTTTGCGGTCATATTCTTCTTCAATATCATTACTTAAAATGTGTAGTGCTTCACCATATTCATTAATTAAACTTGAAAAGGGTTCCGCTGTCGCAAACGGTTCATGATCACTTTTTACATAATGAGAATTAAAGCGCCAACCTTGTTCATATTTATCTTTATCCCATAAATAACGTTTTGGACTTGAAAGTCCTGTTGCTCCCTCATTACCTTCACGTCGGCTTGCAAGACGGCTAGCCTCTTTACCTACCCGTACGATACTTGGCCAGCGAAAAGTATCTCGCCTTCCACTTTGTAAAGAAAAATGTTCCTTACCAAAGAAAGTTTGAGCAAATTCAACTCGACTTTCAAAAGGTTCATTGTAAATATGTTCTGGTTGGGTAAGATCTCGAATTTCAAGTTCATAACGATGATTTAAACTATCTTTATCTTGAATATGATCCTCGATTAAGATCCCGCAAGTTCGACTGTTTCCAACATCAAGAATCATATCGACAGGAATTGATTTGACAACATCATTTTTATCGTTTGATACTATTTTGATTGTTGGTAGCTGTATTGAATCTGCAAGCAAATTAAGAATGTTCAGATAATGACCATAATAAGCTTTATTACTTATTTGTAATTCAATATCATCTTTGTGTATTTTTAGCCGTTCAGGCTGAGGAGCCAATTCTTGGAACAAGTCAATTAACCAACTTGTTATCCATTTTAGTTCTAGATACCAAGAAACCTGATCTGAACGATGTGCCAAACTGAATACGGAACCTGTTTTTACATCATTTTCAGTAGGTGCTAAGTAAACAACGTCTTGCATGTTTGCAAAGATTTTAGTATCAAATGCAAAAGTTATACGGTGTGTATTGCCATCAGGATCTTCTCCTTCTGGAATGCTAACAATCCTTACACGACTCCAGTTATGAGGTCCTTTATCAAATCTTTCAGGCGGTATTGATCTCAAAACAGGAACAGGCAACCAAATACCATCATACAATTTTAATGATTGGTCAACACTAATCTCTTGTGTAGGGGTTACAGCAAAAGAGAGATTATCTGGTACAAAAAATTTACCATTATTACTATCTTCAATTAATCTAACTAGCGCCCCACTTTCAGAAGGATCAATAAAACTACCATTAATTTTACTGCGCCATTGATTATCTTTCCAATCTATTTTTAGTGCAAAATCAAGAAATTGAATTCCACTATTCATTATCAGTGTAACTTCTTGACCATAGTTGCGTGTTTCTGGAAGCATATACAACCTTATTGTTTTTTCATCGTAATTGGGAACGAAGTTCCGTTATCATAAATTCCCTGGCAATCAGCTTGATTATTGTTGCCTGATTTACACTGAATCTTAGGTAATTGATATTTGCTATTATCACTACAGATAGCTTGGTTATTACCACCAATACTTAAATTAGCATTTTGAATACCACTATCAACTTGACCAACGCATTTAACACCATCACTACGAGTAATAGTAACTTGGCCATTTCCATCCTTAAGTTCATAGCTCAATTGTAATGGTTTACCGGTAGCCTTATCTTGAATTCCTCCACTAACAGACCATTGCCCATCCAAAAATTTAGTAGAGCCTTGCTTTATTTGATCTGGAGATAACGTTAAGTTATCTACCTTATCTGGATTCACATTAGTGTCAGAATTATTATCTTTATTTGATTCTTCAGGTATTTGACCTTTATTGTTTTCATCTTTTGTGCCATCCAAATTATCTTTTTTATCGGCTTCAACTAAATTAGGATCACCTACTTTGTCATCATTACTATTTAAAGCGTCTGGAATTTGATTAATATCACCATTATTTTCAACATTATTAGGTATTGCGTTTGGATCAACAGTATTAAGAGTATCTCCTTGAACTTCAGTGTTAATAGGCACACCATTAGCATCAACTAAATTTTTTGAACTGTTTTTGATGCCATTAATAACATTAATTTGTCTATCAATTACTTGATCTTTCGTTTTTACTTCTTTTACATCTTGTTTTTCATCTGCTGGTAAAAGTTGATTAATATTATTTTCCTTTGCTATTTCATGATTAATCGAAACATCCGAATTTTGTCGACAGCCTCGTAACAAAAATATTGCAAATAATAGCAATAATAAAAGCAACAAACCAAGCAACCACGCCCACCAACGTTTCCACCATGGTTTTTTAATTATCTCAGATTCAGTTACTGTTGATGCTAAAGGGATTGGTTGTTGTATAGATTTCAAACAATTAAATGGTGAATTATTTTGCGGCGTTTGTGGATAAACAAATCCCCAAAAGGTAATCACTGGTTTACCGTTAACAATATAAACAAATTGATTACTAGGAAAACGTATTGCCATCAAATTTGGTTCAGTGCTATCAATATTATTTTTTGGATCATAAATCAGACGGCTAAAAAGTAATTGATCACCCGCTAAATTTGGATTGCTTGCAAGTTGTTTACCCAAATTGATAACTTTGTTTTCGAATTCTTTGAGTAAAATCAATGCTTCTTCTTGCTCTGATTCACTGGCAGAGGTCCAAGGAACAATATCATACTGTCCATCAGATTGAGTTGAATCAAAAGGAATATACCAATCAATAATATTACCTTGATCATTGCGTTGTGGAATAGCTAAATAATCAGCATATTGTTTACCTAACTTTACTCTAAACATTTCACGAATTTGGGCAGCGACTAAATAAGCGGCTTTACCGTCGTGCCCTAGCATTTTGAAATCTTTTATATCACTACTTCGCAGTAAAGTATTTACCATATATTCCTTCTTATTAATTGTATTTATATTGTTATTATTTTTATATAATTGTATTAATTTTAACAAAAAAATTTATTATTGTAATTGTTAAACTCACCGATATTATGTCTTTTATATTTGAATGTTAATTAAAGCTTTATATATTTATTACAAAAAATAATACATTAATAAGTATTAATACAACAAAAATCATAATAACACCACTTAATAGAGTGATTCCCTTTCAATCTTATACTGAAACGTATGCATAACCTGAAACTTTTTTACAAAAGCTCTTTATTGTAATTGTTTTAAAAACTCCTCATCAGTTAAAACACGTAATGGTTGCATATCACTTTCACCTCTTATAACCAAAGAGGGATCAGAACGTAAACATGCCCCGCCATAATGTCCACCTACAGTAAAAGTACATAATTGTAGATAACGATCATCAACCTTTGGCAAACACCAGAGTTCTTGATAAATGTTTTCTTGCTTAGCAAACTGTCCTACTGTTTTATCAAGAATCTGTTCTTGACTGCTAACTAATTGAATATCACTTCCCCGACGACCTGCAACAGGTTTTATGGCATAACCTTTTTTAATTAAGCTGTCATTAAGTTCAAACGTTGATTCTAATAAATAACGGTGATTAGGGAATAAAGACCACAAAACGGGTAAAATAGCTTTATTACTTGGAATAACCGTCCATAAAGGTTCAAAAACTGAAACTTCAGGTCGTAAAAGCACATCAATTAATCTCACAGCATTTTCAGGATGCCAAGTGCGAATTGGTAAGCCGGCAATATGAGCTTCACTTTCTTCTCGTAGTTGCTCTAGAACGGTTTCCCATGCCCATGTTTTCCAAACACATGTGACTTGTCGATCTTCATCATCTACTAATCGACCTCGCTTATCCCATTTTAGCCCATTAAGTCCACGTAGAATCTTGCTACTAAATCCTGCTTGTGTAAGGGCTGTTTGCATAAACAATGCATGATAATTTTCTTCACTATCGTTATCTTGCATGATATGAACAAAAGCTTGTGCATCGCTATGTGTCCAACAATTAGCCAAAGAATTGAGTAAACCACTACTTGGATTGACACCCACATTTAATCCTGCTTGAATTGCCCATTTATCAAGAATGTGTCCGGCTTCAGTATGGCAAGAAGCTGAATCAGCGTTATATTCGTAAACTTTAAAACCTCGTTCATCCATGCAAAAATCTAATCGTCCTGTGATCATTTGATAGCGACGCTGTTGCCATGAGAGTCTAAGCCTTGGCCATAATATTTCTGGTATATTAAAATTAATTAATAAGTTATCATCTTTTAATACTTTATCTGTAGCATGTAAATACATTAAATGTAATTCATTGGTTGCACGAATTAACTCTTGTTCCGCGCTTTCTGAAATGGTGAAATAACGATATTGATCGTCATGGCTGATTGCATGCCCTGTGGCTGATACATAGGCATTTTCGAGCGTATCTAATTCATTTAGCCACTTTTTATCAAATTGGCTTTCATTTTCAATATGAGCACTGTGGATCGCTAACAACGGATTAGGTACATTAGGTTGTGGCAAACTATGTTCTGTATTATCTGTTTGAATCATCCAACCAAGAATCGTTGTATCATCAAACGTGTCATGTAACTGATAACCGCCATCTATCCTTGTCATAGTAAGCTCACGAGTCCATTGCTGACCAATAGGCAAACGTGTATGTCTTACGTTTTGCTCAGCGATCCGAATTTTATCTTCAAATACTTCGGTAATAATAGCGACATGACCGGTACGATCAAAAAATCCTCCATCATCCCAAACTAATAATGCACCTGCTTCAGGTGCACGTTTACTGCCATTGGCAAATGCTTGTAAAGGTAAAATCGCTTCATTAATAACATGCCTTAAAAATCGTAACGAGAATATCTCATGCGCCATACCTACATCGGTAAATACAATACCGTGATTTAAAAATAAAAATCGCCTAGCAAATTCGACACATTGCCATTTATATCCCATATATTCATGACCAGAATAACTGCGAAATGAGGCATCATTAGGGTAAAGGTTGGAATCTAATGTTTCATAATCAGATGAATAAATTGCAACGCCTCCTGGCGCATAACCTAATAATGTACCAAAAGATTCTTTGTTATTAGACAAAGATGACATGCTGTATTAACCTTATATTTATGAACAAAATGCAAGATAGATTTATCAAGCTGTGTTAGAATTTTCCTATCATAGATCAAATTATAAGCTTTAAAAAGCGATGTTTATATTTCATATTACTTGAAGAAGTATAAACTGCCTATATATATTCGTTATTCTTGGTAGTCATACCAATAAAATGAACTAATAAAATGAGAAGTATAAAATTATGCAACAAACAAAATTAAATGAACTATTAGAGTTCCCTTGTTCATTCACCTATAAAGTGATGGGAGAAGCAAAACCAGAGTTGGTTGACAAAGTTGTATCCGTAATTCAACGTCATGCACCTGGTGATTATACTCCATCTATCAAACCAAGTAGTAAAGGTAATTATCATTCTGTATCGATTACGATTAATGCAACACATATTGACCAAATTGAAAATCTTTATAAAGAATTAGGTGAAATTGATATTGTAAGAATGGTTTTATAATTGATTGCTTTTTTTAATATTATTTCGCAAAATAGAGTCTCATATTGCAATAATGAGGCTCTAATATGAAACCAGAAACCATTGCCATCCATACTGGCTATACACCCGAATTAACAACCCACGCTGTTGCTGTACCTATTTATCAAACCACTTCTTATTCTTTTGATGACACACAACATGGCGCAGATCTTTTTGATTTGAAAGTGCCTGGAAATATTTATACAAGAATTACAAATCCAACTAATGCAGTACTTGAAGCAAGAGTTGCGGCCCTTGAAGGCGGAGTTGGAGCCTTAGCTGTAGCATCAGGTATGGCTGCCATTACTTATGCAATTCAAGCAATTACTTTTACTGGTGAAAATATCGTTTCAGTTTCTAAGCTTTATGGTGGAACGTATAATTTATTTGCTCATACATTACCTAACTTTGGTATTACAACTAAGTTTGCTCCTCACGATGATCTTGTCGCTATTGAAAAACAGATAGATAACAAAACTAAAGCCATCTATTGTGAAAGTATAGGTAATCCCGCTGGCAATATTGTTGATATTGCGGCATTAGCGGATATTGCTCATCGTCATGGTATCGTTTTGATTGTCGATAATACTGTTGCGAGCCCTGCACTTTGCCGACCGTTTGAATTTGGAGCAGATATAGTCATTCATTCCCTCACTAAATATATTGGTGGACACGGCAATAGTTTAGGTGGAATGATTGTTGATTCAGGTAAATTTCCTTGGAAAGATCATGCGGATAAATATCCAATGTTAAATCAACCAGACCCATCTTATCATGGCGTTTCATATACTGAAACATTTGATACTGCTGCTTATATAGCTCGCTGTCGTGTTATCCCATTGCGTAATATGGGCGCAGCATTATCTCCATTTAATACTTTTTTACTATTACAAGGACTCGAAACATTATCTTTAAGAGTTGAATGTCACTGCCAAAATACCCTAAAAGTTGCCCAATATTTAGAAGCTCATCCCCAAGTTAGCTGGGTAAATTATGCTGGTTTATCAAATCATCCAGAACACCAATTAGCCATAAAACAGATGGATAATGGTTTACCAGCTGGTATTTTATCGTTTGGTATAAAAGGAGGTAAGCAAGCAGGAGCTAAATTTATTGACGCATTAAAACTGATAATTCGGTTAGTCAATATCGGCGATACTCGTTCACTAGCTTGCCATCCTGCCACCACAACACATAGACAACTTAATAATGAAGAGCTGCAAAAAGCAGGAGTCAGTCAAGAAATGATTCGCTTATCAATTGGTATTGAACATATTGATGATATTATTGCTGATCTAGAGCAAGCCCTTACAGCTGCTTCGAATTGACCTATTATGCTATAAAAAAAGTCAGATAGCTAAAAACTATCTGACTCTTTTACTAAAATCAATTAGCCTAAGATTTTAGCTAATTCTTTTGTAACATCAGCAACCGGCTGGGTTCCATCAATACGGAAATACTGTGTACGACCTTCTTTAGCTTCATGTTGATAATAACTAATCAAAGGTTTAGTTAAATCATGATATTCAACAAGACGCTTACGAACAATTTCTTCGCTATCATCTTTGCGAATAGTTAGCGATTCGCCAGTAACATCATCAATATTTTCAACTTTTGGTGGATTATGACGTATATGATAAACACGACCAGAAGCAGCATGGATTCGTCGTCCACTCATACGATCAATAATCACTTCATCAGGCACATCAAACTCAAGTACATAATCAACATTAATACCAGCAGCTTTCATTGCATCAGCTTGTGGCACTGTACGAGGAAAACCATCTAATAAAAAACCATTAGAGCAATCACTTTGTGCAATACGTTCTTTAACTAGTGCTATTACCAGCTCATCAGTAACAAGTTTTCCTGCATCCATAAGTGATTTTGCTTGTAAACCTAATGGACTACCTGCTTTTACTGCGGCACGTAACATATCCCCAGTTGAGATTTGTGGGATACCATACTTTTGCATAATAAATTGTGCTTGGGTTCCCTTTCCTGCCCCAGGTGCACCTAATAATATAATTCGCATTAAATAACCTCTTATAACTTTAATATAAATAGTTTTTTCTATTCTGGTAAATAATGAAATATCACTTTACTACTTGATATTAAACCATCTGTTTGACAAATATAATTGATCGAGCCGCAGCCTTTAATCATTTGCGCACTATGTTGGCAAATTGGACATATATATTGTTCAATGTAATGTTGTTGGCATTTAGAACAACTAAAATGTTGAGGAGAAACACTACTCATTTTTTCATTACAGTTCGGGCAAATGCCTTCTTGTCCATGATTAACTGCTATTTTTTTGGGCATAATTTATTTTCGACCTCGAACATGTTTCATCAACCGGCGACGTTTACGTTGCTGTGATGCTGTTAAGCTATTTTTTCGACCTTCAAATGGGTTAGCTCCTTCTTTGAATTGTATTCGAATTGGCGAACCCATAATTTTTAATGAACGTCTAAAATAGTTCATTAAATAACGCTTATAAGAGTCAGGTAAATCTTCAACTTGATTACCATGAATAACAACAATTGGTGGATTATAGCCACCAGCATGTGCATATTTTAATTTTACTCGACGACCACACACTAAAGGAGGTTGGTGATCATCTTGTGCCATTTGCATTATTTTTGTTAGTAGTGCCGTATTTACACGACGCGTTGCACAATCATAAGCTTCTTGAATGGAATCAAATAAATTACCAACTCCACTACCATGTAAAGCAGAAATAAAATGTACTCGAGCAAAATCAATAAAATCAAGCCGATCATCAAGAGTCGTCTTGACTTGTTCTTTGATGTCTTGTGATAAACCATCCCATTTATTAACAGCTATTACAAGTGAGCGACCACTATTTATAATAAAACCAAGTAATGATAAATCTTGATCTGACACTCCTTCTCTGGCATCAATAACTAAAATCACAACATTTGCATCTTCAATTGCTTGTAATGTTTTAATGACAGAAAATTTTTCAACGGTTTCGGTTACTTTACCTCTTTTACGAACACCTGCGGTATCAATTAAGACGTATTCACGTTCATCACGTGTCATTGGTATATAAATGCTATCTCGCGTTGTTCCCGGCATATCATATACAACAACACGCTCTTCACCTAATATACGATTAGTTAGTGTTGACTTACCAACATTTGGACGACCAACAATAGCAACCTTGATAGGTTGATTTATCAGTGATTGAGTATCATCATCAAGGACAAGATCATCATATGACTCGGGCAAATCGTTAGATGATTCATCGTTAACAAAATTATTTTGCTGTTCATCTTCGAATTGAAAAATAGGATCTAAAACAGTCTCAATTAATGAACTTACTCCTCGACCATGACTAGCAGCAATTGAATGAATCTCACCTAATCCTAGCCCATAAAAATCAGAAATAGCAATATCAACATCAATACCATCAATTTTATTAGCCACTAAAAATGTAGCTTTCTGCCGGGAACGCAAGTGTTTAGCGATAGCATGATCAGCAGGCATAGCACCTGCTCTAGCATCTACTAAGAAAAGAACAATATCTGCTTCTTCAATTGCTTGTAGGGATTGTTCTGCCATAAAGCTTTCAACCCCATCTTCAGTTCCATCAATACCGCCAGTATCAATGACGATATATTCATGTCCTTTAATTTCGGCTCGTCCATATTTGCGATCACGAGTTAATCCGGGAAAATCAGCAACTAATGCGTCTCTAGTTCGAGTTAACCGATTAAATAAAGTCGACTTTCCAACGTTTGGACGACCAACTAGTGCTATAACTGGTACCATGTATATTCTCTATTTACCTTAATTTTTTGTAAACGCATAAATATCACCATTTTTAGCTTGGACAATTATTTTATTGTCTACTATTAATGGTCGCGATATTAAACCACTACTACTTACTTGTGTTTTAGCAACGATTTCGCCGCTATCTTTATTTAGAAAATACAAATAACCTTCAAAGTCACCTACAATAATATAATCTTGGTAAACAACTGGATCGGTTAATTGACGATGTAAAAGGGCTGATTGAGTCCAATCCAGTGCGCCACCTTTTTTAGTGATAGCTTGAACATTATCATCCTGATCAACAACGAATATCTGTTGGGAATCGACAGCAAAACTGTGAGTTGAACCTAATTGCTTACGCCAAACAACTTGACCATTACTTAGATCCAATGCTGCAACATATCCATTATAACCAACAGAATAAACCAAATTTCCTTCAACAATAGGCGTAGAATCGACATCGTTCAATTTTGCTATTTCAGTTGAACCTGTCGGTTGAGAAATACGTTGTTGCCAAATGAGTTGTCCATCTTTGATATAGTAAGCATTTACTCGCCCATTATCGTCCCCCACAATTGCTGCACCATGAACGACAGTTGGTGTTGAATTGCCTCTTAACGACAAAGAAGGAGTATCAAGTGTTACATCCCATAGCTCTTCACCTGTATTACGGTTTAGTCCTTGTAATATGCCATTAGCAGTATGAATAATCAATTTATCCTGAGAAGATACAGGTCGAGCAAGTACTTCACCGTTTACTTTTTTTTCCCAAACAACTTTACCATTACTACGATCTAAGGCATAAACAACTGCCCGTTCACTTCCAATGTAAACATATTTGTCATCAACGCTTACTCCACCAGAAAACAAAGCTGTTTTGCTACTAAAAAATGTGCTTTGGGATAAATTTACATCCCATATAGTATTACCACTTAATAAATCAATCGCTTTAACCTGTCCACTGCGACTAGCAACATAAACAGTATTATCATAACTAGCTGGACCTAATAATGAGTAAATTTGCGTATTTCCCGATGTACTATTTCGCCATATTTGCTGAATAGGAAATTGGCTTTTCACTGTTGGTGAAGGTGAAATCTGTACAATCTCTTCTTCACCACCAAATAAGGAACATCCTGCAAGTGAGCAAATTAAAACACTGGTAAAAAAATATTTTGTTAACTTCATATTATATGACCCTTATAGCAGGATAAATTAATTTTTACTTTCTTCTGTTGCTGCTTTGTTCGCTTGTGACTCTTGTTCTGCCTTATCTTTTAATGCTTGTTCTTCCTGTTTAGCTTTTAAGTATTGTGCTTCATTTAATTTCATTTTTATATTTGTTTTTAACTCATTAGTTGAGGATGAAGTCAACGCAAGGTTATATGCATCAACAGCATCACTATAACGAGCCATTTTCACAAATATATCACCACGAATATCATTTACAATGGTCATCCAACTTTTTTCAGATACCTTACCTAATGAAGTTAAACTATCTTGATATTGCTCTTGTTGATATTGTAAACGAGCTATTCGAATGTATGCGATTGCTTTAATGGGTTCTGCATCCGTTTTCTTTAGAGAATCCGTTAGTAAAACTTGTGCGCCTGCATAATCTTTTAATACTTCAACATAAAATTTAGCTGCATTAAAACTAGCAAATACACTATAAATAGTGTCGTCCTTTTTAGCAAAGGCGACTAATTCATTGACAGAATCGGGGTTACTATTATCCAATTTCGCTATTAATTGTTCATATCGCTCTGATGACTCAATTGACTTATCTACTTTATAAGATTGCCAGTAACGCCATCCATAAAAAGCTAGTAAACCAATTATGATAACTGCAACCATTATTTTCCATGTTTTTGCAAAAAATTCTTTAATCTCCGAAAATTGTTCCTCAGGCGTTAATTGATGACTCACTTTTTTCTCCTATTATCCTTTATAGTATAGCCAAACAAGTTTGAATAATATTTGTTTGCGCTACTTCAACTTGTTCACCGTTTTGTAAATTTTTAATGGTTACTGTTTGGTTTGCTATTTCATTTTCACCAATAATAACCGCTATTTTAGCACCTAATTTATCAGCCTTGGCAAATTGTTTCTTAAAATTACTGGAACCATAATTGGTGACAATGCGTTTTTCAGGTAATCCATCTCGTAATTGTTCTGCTATGCATTGTGCTGCTGAGATTGTCTTTTCATCACCTGACGAAATCATATAAATATCAATTGAATTATCACAGTTCAATGACGGGTTGACTGCTTGAACTAATAAAACTAAACGCTCAACACCCATAGCAAAACCAACAGCTGGTGTAGGTTGTCCTCCTAGTTGGCTAACAAGACCATCATAACGACCACCACCACAAACGGTACCTTGCGCTCCTAAACTGCTTGTTACCCATTCAAAAACGGTGCGATTATAGTAATCTAATCCACGAACTAACCGTTGGTTAATATTGTATTTGATACCAGCATTATCTAATAAGCGACACAAACCATCAAAGTGCTCTTTAGATTCTTCATCCAAATAATCAAATAATTTTGGTGCTTTATCTAATAAATCTTGTATAACAGGATTTTTTGAGTCAAGAACTCTTAATGGATTAGTATACATTCTACGTAAACAGTCTTCATCCAATTTATCTTTGTGTTGTTCAAGGAAGCTTACTAAAGCATTACGATAATTTGCTCGAGCCTCAAGAGAACCAATTGAATTAAGTTCAAGAGAAGTATGCTGTTCAATACCCAGCGCTTTCCAAAAACGAGCTGTTAATAAAATAAGTTCTGCATCAATATTTGGTCCTTCAAGCCCAAAGACTTCAACACCAAATTGATGAAATTGACGATAACGCCCTTTTTGCGGTTTTTCGTAACGAAAAGCAGGTCCTAAATACCAAAGTCTTTGCTCTTGGTTATAAAAAAGACCATGTTCAATACCGGCACGAACACAACCTGCTGTAATTTCAGGACGCAGAGTAATGCTCTCATTATTACGATCATTGAATGTATACATCTCTTTCTCAACGATATCTGTAACTTCACCTACCGCTCTTTTAAAAAGTGCAGTATCTTCAACAATAGGTGTTCTAATTTCGTTATAACCATAGCTATTTAATACGCCTTTAACGATTTTTTCAATCTGTTGCCAACTTGCACTCTCTGTTGGAAGTAAATCGTTCATTCCACGTATTGATTGAATTTTTTTATCTGTCATTTTTTATTCACTTTCTTTTAAAATTATAATTCAGTTGTTGAAATTTTATTTTTCAATAATAATGCTTTAGCACGGATTTTAGCTTCTAATTCGTCAATCATTTGCTCATTATCAATACGACCTATTCGCACACCATCTTCATAAAAGCCACTTTTATTATGACCGCCGGCAACCCCCATAGTTGAAGCTAATGCTTCACCAGGGCCATTGACCACACAACCAATAATTGAGACATCCATAGGTGTAATAATATCTTCTAATCTTTGTTCCAATATATTTACCGTATTTATCACATCAAATTCTTGACGAGAGCATGTAGGACATGCAATAAAATTAATGCCTCGAGCCCGTATACGCAGTGATTTTAGAATATCAAATCCAACTTTCACTTCTTCTGTAGGGTCAGCAGCTAATGATACACGTAAGGTATCACCAATACCTTCTGATAATAATAATCCCAACCCTATAGCCGATTTAATAGCACCACTACGAACTCCACCAGCTTCAGTAATACCTAAATGCAATGGCTGCTTAATTTGCTTAGCCAACAATCGGTAAGCATCAACTGCTGTAAAAACATCAGAAGCTTTTACACTAACTTTAAACTGATCAAAATTAAGCCGGTCAAGTATATCAACATGACGCATAGCTGACTCTACAATTGCTTGCGGAGTTGGCTCCCCATATTTTTCTTGTATATCTTTTTCCAGTGAGCCTGAATTAACCCCAATGCGAATTGGAATATTTTTATCTTTAGCACAATCAACAACCGCACGTATTCTTGATTCGTTACCTATATTACCAGGATTTATCCTTAAACAGTCTACTCCATACTCAGCAACTTTCAGAGCAATACGATAATCAAAATGAATGTCAGCAATAAGTGGAACTTTTGCTTGCTGTTTAATAAATTTAAAAGCTTCTGCTGCATCCATTGTGGGAATAGAGACACGAACAATATCGACGCCAACACGTTCAAGAGCTTGAATTTGGGCTACGGTTTTTTCAACATCTGTTGTACGAGTATTTGTCATCGATTGAACAGCAATTGGAGCCCCACCACCAATAGGAACATTGCCGACGTAAATTTGGGTAGATTCTCGTCTAATAATAGGTGAATCTTGATGACTCATAACATGCCTAATTATATTACAAAATAACTAGCCAGCAATCTTAACAAGATTTAAAGCAAAAGTCTGTATGAGAATAAGAAAATTTGCTAACTATTAACATGTTTAGATAGTGATGGAGAAATATAGTGACTTACTTCCACAAGATTACTTTTATTTTCTTTATTAACATAATATAGGGTAACACCTAATGTGCATAAAAAAACTAAAAAAATCATAAAAAATATTTTTTTTCCATGTCTTTTTTTATATTTTTGTGAATAATTTTTCATTTCATAGGATTGGTAGTGGTGGGATAACTCATCAAGATAAGGTTGATATTCATCAGCGGGTAAACCTACAAGTTCAGCATAAGAACGGATATACCCTTTAACAAAAACAAAAGAAGTCCGAATCAATTGTTCTTTTTCAATGTCATCAATTATCGTTTTACGGACATGAATCTTATTGGCAATATCATCTTGAGTGAATCCCATTTGCTCTCTTAAATAGGCAAGCTTTCCTCCCAATGAAATGTTATCCATTATCCCCTCATGTATATAATAATCCAGAAAGATATCTCATTTTTACATATTTTGATAATTAATCAATTTTTTTCGCACTAAACCACTGAGTTGGTTTTGCTATTTCATCTTGTGCTGCAACCAATTGTAATTCATATTCATTTTGTTTTAAAGTTTCGAGCATAACAGCATACACCGCAGCAGTAGTATGTTCTAAAGCTTCTACCAATGATTTTCCAAGTAAAATATTAGCTAAAAATAATCCACTGGTCATATCACCAACACCAACCGGTTGTTTTACACCAAAATCAACTAACGGTCTACTTATGTGCCATGCTTCATTTTGAGTCACAAGTAACATTTCAAAACGATCATTATGATATCCTGCGCGGCTTAGATGTTTAACCAAAATAGCTTTTGGTCCTTTTTCACATATGGCTCTGCAAGCTAATACAGCCTCATCAACATTATTGATATGTTGTTTACCGTTAAGTTCTTCAAGCTCAAGTATATTGGGTGCCATTATATCTGCCATAGGTAATGCAGTATTACATAAAAATGCAGATACACCTGGTGCAACAAAGCAGCCTTTTTCAGGATGCCCCATCACTGGGTCACAAAGATAAATAGCATCTGGATTAACAGCTTTTACTTTTTTAACAATCTCAATAATGGCATCACCTTGTTCTGGTGATCCCATATAACCGCTTAGTACCGCATCGCAACGTCTTAATTCATCAATGGCATTAATTCCATCAACAATCTCAATCAGATGAGATGCAGGCATTACCGTTCCAGTCCACTTATGATATTGAGTATGATTAGAAAATTGTACTGTATTTAGAGGCCAAACATCTACGCCTATTCGACGCATAGGAAACACTGCTGCACTATTTCCTGCATGACCAAATACCACATGTGACTGAATCGATAAAATACTTTTCATGGAATTATCTCCAAATTAATAAGCAATAATATTTTTTACCACGACGAAGCAAGGTATAACGATTAAAAAGTTTATCATTATCTGAAAAACGATAATCAGTTGTTGTATTACGTTCACCATTAATTGAAATAGCATTCGATTCAATCATAGTTCTAGCTTGTCCTCGTGATGGCGCAAATTGAGCATTGACAATTGCTTGTTGTAAATCGACATCACTTTCAACATCAAGCGTTGGCATGCCATCTTGCGCAAGCTGTTCTAGATCGGCTTGCGATAAATCACTTAATCGCCCTGAAAATAGACTTTCAGTAATTCGTTTAGCTGCATTTAGTCCTTCTTCACCATGTACGAGACGAGTAACCTCCTCGGCAAGAACATATTGAGCACGGGGTGCAACACCACTATTTTTATCTTCTTCCTCTAATGCATCAATTTCATTTAATGGCATAAATGTAAAGAATTTCAAGAACCGATAAACATCAGCATCAGCAGTATTAATCCAGAATTGATAAAATTTATACGGACTTGTCTTTTTAGGATCAAGCCATACTGCACCACTTTCGGTTTTACCAAATTTAGTTCCATCTGATTTTGTGATCAACGGTACGGTCAAACCATAAACTTGTTTTTGATGTAAACGACGGGTTAAATCTATACCGCCTGTAATATTACCCCACTGGTCAGATCCACCAATTTGTAAAACAACATTATGAGATTTATTTAAGCACGCAAAATCATAGGACTGTAATAGACTATAAGAAAATTCTGTAAACGAGATCCCTACTTCATCGCGATCAATACGTTGCTTGACAGATTCTTTGTTAATCATGGCATTAACCGAGAAGTATTTACCAATATCCCGTAAAAATGTTAGGACGTTCATACTACCAAACCAATCGTAGTTATTGGCAACAATAGCCGATTGTTCACCACAATCAAAATCTAAGAATGGTGAAACTTGTTGTTTTATTTTTTCACTCCATTCAACAACTGTTTCTTGAGTATTAAGTTTGCGTTCAACGGCTTTAAAACTAGGATCACCAATTAATCCTGTCGCGCCACCAACTAAAGCAACAGGTTTATGGCCTGCTAATTGAAAGCGCTTTAAACAAAGTAACGGCACCAAATGCCCTAAATGTAGGCTATCGGCTGTTGGATCAAAACCACAATAAAGCGCAATAGAATTTTGTTCAATTAGTTCTATTAGTGCTTTTTCATCAGTAAGCTGAGCAATAAGTCCTCGCTCTTGCAGTTGTTTGATCACATTTTTTGTCATAATATTCTACCTATTAAATTTTTTTACGATTTATATTTTATCTTAAATAATAATCTATTGTGTCTTGTTATGATAACGTTTATACGCTTGTTTGAAATGATCTTCCACTATTTCATTAGGTTTTTTATCAAAAAGGCTAAAAATAATAATGCCAATAGAAGCAAATAAAAATCCAGGAATAAGCGAATAAAGATTAAACCAATTAAAATTAATCCAAAGTAATACAGTTACTGCACCAATTATCATACCGGCTAATGCTCCGTTACGTGTCATACGTGCCCAAAAAACAGAAAATACAATAATAGGACCAAATGCCGCACCAAAACCAGCCCATGCGTGGCTAACCAAATCAAGTACACTGTTATTTGGATTAATCGCTAATAATATTGCTACAATTGATACAATTAGTACCATTACACGCCCAACCCAAACAAGTTCTTTTTGTTTTGCTTTTGGTCTTAAAAATGCGCGATAAAAATCTTCTGTTAATGCACTTGAACAAACTAACAATTGGCAACTTAGAGTACTCATAACCGCAGCTAAAATAGCAGCCAATAAAACACCTGCAATCCAAGGATTGAAGAGTAATTTTGACAATTCAATAAAAATACGTTCATGTTTACCATCATTGATTAGATAGGCTAAACCAGGATTATGAGCAAAAAAAGCAATACCAAAAAAGCCAACAGTAATTGCGCCTCCTAAGCATAAAATCATCCATGTCATACTAATTCGACGAGCATTTTTCATTACATCATGCGAGTCTGCAGCCATAAATCTTGCTAAAATATGAGGTTGACCAAAATATCCAAGCCCCCATCCCAATAGTGAAATAATGGCAACAAAATCCATATGAGCAAATAAATTAACATAATCAGGATTAAGTGATTCAATATAATTCATTGCATCAGTAAATCCACCAGCGTTCACCATAACCATAATTGGGGTTAAAATAAGTGCAAACATCATCAAACTAGCTTGAATAGTGTCAGTCCAACTTACTGCTAGAAATCCACCGATAAATGTATAAGCTATCGTTGCTCCAGCCCCAGCTAACATTGCCCATCCATAACTCATACCAAATGTACTTTCAAATAACTTAGCTCCTGCAACTACACCTGAAGCGCAATAAATAGTAAAGAAAATAAGAATAATAATGGCTGAAATAATACGGAGTAATGAGCTTTTATCATCAAATCGGCGAGCAAAGTAATCGGGTAATGTTAATGAGTTATGGTTAATTTCAGTAAAAACACGCAGTCTTCCAGCAATCAGTAACCAATTTAGATATGCACCAATTATTAAACCAATTGCAATCCAGCTTTGCGAAATACCAAACAAAAAAACAGCGCCAGGAAGCCCCATTAACAACCAACCACTCATGTCAGAAGCTCCAGCAGAAAGTGCTGTCACAACGCTACCGATACGACGTCCACCTAATATATAATCACCAAAGTTTTGTGTTGCGCGAAACGCAAAAAAACCAATTGCAATCATTCCTAAAATGTACACAGTAAAGGTGACAATCATTGGTAACGACATTTTTATAATATACCCTGTAAAATGAAATTTAAAATAGTTGGCTAGCTTACCATAAAAAACTTATGCTAAAAAGCAGGCGATTTATAGATATCTATGAACAAAAAAACTAAAGATAACCTGATGCTAACATTAAGAATATTTAATTTATATTTTAATAGCGACCTATCTTCATAGGTATAAGCTATTTAAAAACTAAATTTAACCTACAGATAAACCCTAAATTAGGGTATATAATAAATGGCAAATCACTTTTTCATATAATCATTTTGTGAAACAATTAACTCGAATTCAGATTTTAGAAAGACTAAAAGAACATATTAAAGATCCTACAACTGAGCTTGTATACAAAACGCCTTTTGAATTACTCATTGCGGTTGTACTTTCAGCTCAAGCTACTGATATTAGCGTCAATAAAGCAACGAAACCATTGTTTGCTGTTGCCAATACTGCTGAACAAATTTTAGCCCTTGGCGTTGATAAATTAAAAGATTATATTCGCACAATCGGCCTTTATAATAGCAAAGCCGAAAACATTATAAAAACATGTAAAATATTAGTGGATAAGTATCAAGGACAAGTACCAGAAAATTTTGATTCACTTATTGCTTTGCCTGGTGTTGGTCGAAAAACAGCAAATGTGGTACTAAATACTGCTTTTGGTTGGCCAACAATTGCGGTTGATACCCATATCTTTCGCGTCAGTAATAGAACAGGTTTTGCTCCAGGTAAAACAGTCGAAGCTGTTGAAGAAAAATTACTAAAGGTTGTTCCAGAAAAATATAAAATTAATTGCCACCACTGGTTAATTTTACACGGTCGTTATACTTGTATTGCCAGAAAACCCAGATGTGGTTCATGCGTAATCGAAGATCTATGCGAATTTAAAGATAAAATTTACCCTGAGTGAAAAAATAATGCTAAATAAATTCAAATTAACCCACGATGATATCAACTTATTTAAAAATAGCCTTGGAGATACCAAAAAGATAAAACAAGACACAGTGCTCCACAAACCACAAAAGCGCTCACAAAAAGTCATAGAGACCCAAAAACAACAACATGAAAAAGTTAATACTGAGTTTTATTTTTCAGATGATTATCAACCATTATTACAAGAAGATCCCATTCGTTATAGTAGAGAAAATGCAGATCTTAACGAAGTCAAAAAATTACGACGCGGTTTTTATGAACCTGAATTTTTTTTAGATTTACATGGATTGACACAACGAGAAGCAAAAAAAGAGATAGCCGCGCTTATTGCTGCGTGTTTGCGAGAAAAAACACCATGTGCATGCATTATGTATGGACATGGAAAAAACATATTAAAAAAACAAACACCAATGTGGCTTGCTCAGCATCCACAAATTATTTGCTTTCATCAAGCACCGAAAGAATTTGGGGGCAATGCAGCATTACTCATTTTATTTGATATCAATGATCAATCAGCTAATAATTAATGATAACTAATTGAAACATATAAATGTAAATGTGATAGTCTCGCCAAATTTGTATAACTAATACAGGATTTGTAATAATTTGTAGCAGTATAAGTATATTACCAATGAGTAACGAAAATTGTATAGAGATTTAGCATCGATACCAAATGGAAGTTTTTACTATCATTTATTACTACCATTAATCACTTTCATATAATATATGAGTAACATAAAAATGATTAAAAAATAAGTTACTACTTGAATATAAACACTTATTGTCAATATGATTGAGGTTAAATTTTTACGTCTCAATACTCTAAATAGCATGAAAATAAAAAAGCCAGCCTAGGTAAACCAAGCTGGCAAACATTGGAAGCAATGTGAGCAATGTCATACTTCTTAGAAGTCTTTCGACGTTCTAACAAAGTACGAATTGATGATAATGATTCTCATTATTAAAAGCAAGCGTTTTTTTTGACTTTTTTAAAATAAATTTTTCATGAATTGTTTTACGAATTAGATCAATATCTAACCAAATAAAAAAACAAAAGAAACAAGTAGAGGCGGTAGCCTCTACTTGTAATAGATAATTTAATAAAGTAGTTAAGTTCAGTAGAATATAGAATAGAGACTTATTTATTTTTGATAGATGAACTCAACACCCTCTTCATCACTTTCGTCCCAATCATCAAAATCATCATCGTCAAAAGCTTCATCCATTGCTTGTTGGTGATAATCATCCCACATAAATTCTACTTTTTCAGGTGATGATTCTTCTTGTTCAGCTTCACGCGGATGAGCATTCATGTATTCCATCAAATCCCAACACAAAGCTTTTACACCCTCATGATTAACAGCTGAAATTAAATAATATTTGTCTTGCCAATCAAGTGCTTTGGCAATTTCTGCTGCACGCTTAGCGCTCTCTTCGGCACCCAACACATCCATTTTATTAAATACTAACCAACGTGGTTTATTAGCTAATTTTTCACTATACTGATGTAATTCTTGAATAATTACTTTTGCATTTTCAATAGGATCAGTTCCATCAATAGGCGCTATATCAACTAAATGAACTAATACACGACAACGTTCAAGATGTTTTAAAAAACGGATACCAAGACCTGCTCCATCTGATGCACCTTCAATTAAACCAGGAATGTCAGCAACAACAAAGCTTTGTTCATTATCCATTCTTACTACACCCAAACTTGGAACTAAAGTTGTAAATGGATAATCAGCAACTTTTGGTTTAGCAGCAGAAACAGAACGAATAAAGGTTGATTTACCTGCATTCGGTAGACCTAACATACCCACATCTGCAAGTAACAATAATTCTAAAAGCACATCACGCTTTTCACCTGGAGTACCATCGGTTTTTTGTCTTGGGGCACGGTTTACCGATGATTTAAAACGAGCATTACCCAAACCATGGAATCCGCCCTTGGCAACTAATACTTTTTGCTGGTGATGTGTTAAATCACCGATAATTTCGCCTGTGTATTTGTCGGTAATACGTGTTCCAACGGGTACTTTAACGGTAATATCTTTACCACGTTTACCTGTACAATCTGAACCTTGACCATTTTGTCCACGTTCTGCGCGATAATTTTTTTCAAATTGAAAATCAACTAATGTGTTTAAATTTTCATCAGCAATAAAAAATACATCACCACCATCGCCACCGTCTCCACCATCAGGTCCGCCTTTAGGTATATATTTTTCTCGACGAAAACCTACACAACCATTCCCACCATCGCCGGCTTCTACTCGGATTGAAGCTTCATCAACAAATTTCATTACTCTTCCCCTTTTTTCCGGTTAATTAGCCAACCTTTTCTTGGATGCCAAATATGGTGTCCAATAGTCGCAAACATAGCGCCTGCAACAACAGATACTGCACCAATATAACCTAAAATATTTAAATATTGCATAGCAAATTTTTCTGGCCAAATTAACGCAAACAAATCGGAAAATATTAGTGCAAATAAAGGCGTTAAAGTTGTTATAGCACTAACTTGTGCTGCTTGCCAGCGTTCCATAGCCATCACTAATGCACCATAAGCAATAATGGTATTTAAACCACAAAATATGATGGCAAACAATTGGGTACCATCCGCATTAGCTATCATGCTAGGTGATGCAAAAGGCCATAAAAATACAGCACAAATAAGGTAAATTAACCAAAGTAGCTGTTCCGCACGTAATTTTTGCAATAAAACTTTTTGAGCCAGCGCATAACATGCCCATGAAACCGAAGCAAGTAAAGCAAGCCATACACCAATGCCATATGTAGACATATTAGCAAAAAGATCAACAATATTTTTATTAAAAAATAGTCCTAATCCAATCAACAATATTGTTATACCAATGATTTGCGTTGACCTTAACCTTTCTTTAAAAATAAAAGCACTTGAAATCATAAATATTACAATACCCATTTGCCCAACAACTTGAGCTGTTGTGGCACTAAGATACTGTACTGCAGTAGCAAATAATGCAAAATTGCCTAATAATCCAAATCCTGCAACCATCAACAAAATAAAACGACGACGTTTTTTAAAAATTGCTAAATTTGGAAATTGTTTTTTATATGCAAGCCAAATGGTAATACCAATTGCGGAAATAGAAAGTCGCGACCATGCTAAAGTTAGCGGGTCAATAACCACTAACGCATATTTCATTGCAATCGGCACTACGCCCCACATCACCGCAGTTAACATGGCTAATGCAAAACCTAATTTTACATTTTGCTGCTTTATCATATTGCAATTAATTTATGTGAATTTCAAGAAATGAAAAAAGCCCCACAATAACTGTGAGGCTTCTATAACGTCCAAACCGTTTTTAATTAACTGTTAGCAATTACACTAACATAACGACGGTTTTTAGGTCCTTTAACTTCAAATTTTACTTGTCCATCAATTAAGGCAAATAGAGTATGATCACGACCACAACCTACGTTAGTGCCTGGGTGGAATTGAGTTCCACGTTGACGAACTAGAATATTACCTGCAAGAACTTCTTGAGAACCATAACGTTTAACACCTAAACGTTTACTCTGGGAATCACGACCATTACGTGATGAACCACCCGCCTTCTTATGTGCCATTGTTCGATACTCCTATTAAGCGATTGCAGTGATCTTCACATCAGTAAACCACTGACGGTGACCTTGTTGTTTACGATAGTGTTTACGACGACGGAATTTAACAATCTTCACTTTGTCACCACGACCGTGCTCAACAATTTCTGCTTTAATTGTTGCACCTTCAACAAACGGAGCACCAACTTTGATGTCTTCACCATTTGCTACCATTAAAACTTTATCGAAAACAACTTCTGCACCTGTTTCGACTTCAATTTTTTCCAAGCGAACGACTTGTCCTTCGCTAACTCGGTGTTGCTTGCCACCACTTTGGAAAACTGCGTACATACTTAACTCCGCAATAAAAAACAGACGATTACTTGATTGAACATATATGTCTGTATGATTAATCTTATAGGGCGTGAATTTTACGCAAAATTTATGCTTGTTGCAAGCGCTGTTTACTAAAAGATCGCAAAAAGTTACAAAAAAGATCAGAGATATACTGCTTTCACGCTACAATAGTTATAAATTATTATTTATTTAAAATATTTGTAATCCTATAGAGTTTCAATATGTCGGGAAGAAAAGTTCGCTACAATGCCTCTATTACTAGCCGTTTAACACTACTTATGTTCATTTTAGGAGGTATTGCATTAGTAGCATTATCATTATCAATTAGAATCGCCAATGATACCAAAGGCAGTGCTTATATGATTAATCAGTTAGGGTTACTCAGAATGAAAAGTTATCAACTTTTGACAATTATTCCACTATCCCAAAATGATTATAATCATCTTAATATTTTTAAAGAGTTATCATCTTCCAAACAATGTTTGCAATTATTTGAACATTACGGCTTAACCAATGAATTTAATCAATTGCAAAATGAGTGGATAAGCAATATAGCACCAAAAATACAACAAGCAAAAAAAAGTGATGAAGTAAAAAATGATATAGATAATTATGTTGATCTCACTAGTAACTTAGTACACAAAATTGATCAGAAAACAGAAAAACAGATCCATTATATTTTTCAGTTACAACTACTATTTATTGTCATTATCATACTTTCTTTGATTATCCAAATCTCCTATTTACGTCGCTATATTTTAGTTCCATGGCAAAAACTGATTGATATGGCAGAAGCGATCTCAAAGCATAACTTCAATAAACGTTTTAACATTCGGAAAAAAAAGAATGAATTTGATTTACTTGGGTTAGCTTTTAATAAAATGTCAGAACAAATAGAATCACAATATTTATTACTTGAACAACGCGTTGCCGAAAAAACATCTGAATTACAAAAGACCAATCAAATTATTTCTTTTCAATATTATGCAACTAAGCAACTACATACTTCAGAACCATTATGTGAGCGTTTTCTTAAAATATTACGAGAATTAGAAGAATTGGTGCCACTCTCGCAATTTCAAATTCGTTTTTATGAATCAGATAATCCAGAACATTATCAACAGATTGGTTATGATAACCAACAAAAATTACCCTATTGTCTTAATCCCAAATGTAATGCCTGTTTAACTCCCTCAAAAATTGATCAAAAAAATGGGGAGCAACGCCTTTGGTATCTTCAAGAAAATGGCGAAAAATATGGAATTTTATTTGCTATTCAACCCGCTAATGTCACACTCAGCATTGAACAAGAGAATCTAATTACTGGATTAATTGAACAAATGACCACAGCAATTATGCTTGATAGGCAAATTGAACACCAAAAACAATATTTATTAATGAAAGAGCGTTCGGCAATGGCGCGTGAATTACATGATTCGATAGCCCAATCACTATCTTGTTTAAAAATTTATCTCAGTTGCTTACAGATGCAGTCTGATTTGAATTCACCAACCAGCGTTGATTTACTCACTACTATGCGCAAAGAAGTCAATGTTACTTACTCGCAACTAAGAGAGTTAATCACTTCTTTTCGTTTACGCCTAAACCAAACAGGATTTTATGCAAGCTTAGTTGAATTAGTAGAAGAGTTTAATATCAAATTAAAATTCAATATTCAGCTTAAATATCAATTACCTTTAAATATTATCAATAGTAAATATGCCTTTCATTTATTGCAATTTATTCGTGAGGCACTAAATAACGTGTATAAACATGCAAAAGCCTCCAGTGTAATAATAAAATTAGAAATGGATAATAATCAAATTATTACATTGAATATAAAAGACAATGGAATAGGTTTTCAAAGTAAAATTAAACAAGATCACCATTATGGACTTATTATCATGCGAGATAGAATTGAGATATTAAATGGTAATCTAGTCATTGATAGTAAACCCAATAAAGGAACACAAATTGTGGTAACATTTAAAGCGATGGAATCTACTCCACTAAAAATAATAGAAGAGTAACCAATGGAACAAATTAAAAGTTCAATATTACTTATTGACGATCATCCTATGTTAAGAAATGGCGTAAAGCAATTAATTCATACTGTCAATCATTTTGAAATAGTGGGTGAAACAGGTTCAGGAATAGAAGGAATTAAACTAGCTGAAGAGCTCGATCCAGATATTATTTTACTTGATATTAATATACACGATGTCAATGGGTTAGATATTCTTCGAGCTTTACGTGAAAAAAATATCTCTAGTCGTATTATTATGTTTACCGTATCGAATGCAAAAGAAGATATTATTACGGCGCTTAAAATGGGGGCTGATGGTTATCTGTTAAAAGATATGGAACCAGAAGACTTTATCAAAGCATTGCAAGATATCTCAATTGGTAAGGTAATAATGGATGATGCAATTTCGCATATTATTCTCAATTATATGCGTCACGGTGATGAACCGACAACAAAACCGATCCATGATGTCAATCTTCTCACTCCTAGAGAACATGAAATATTTGATCTATTAGTGCAAGGGCTATCCAATAAATTAATAGCTAAAGATTTAGATATTGTTGAAAGTACGGTAAAAGTTCATATCAAAAGCATATTTAAAAAACTTAACTTCAAATCTCGAATGGAAATGACCGTGTGGTATTTACAAAGTAAAGAATAGATCTAGCAATGAAAGACAAATAGTTTTTATCTATTTTATAAAGAATAACAACTATTGAAAATGAATTCTTTAAAGTTTATAAAAACAAGATATGCTATAAATAACAGACAAGTATCTGACTAAAAATTGACATTTACTTGCCTGTTAATATTAATGATTAGAAAACCAATTTAATTTTTCACGCAGTGCAACCACTGGGCCAATAAGAACTAAGCTCGGACTATGCGCTTGCAAAGCCAGATTTGCTAAATTGTCCAACAAACCGGTAATGACTCTTTGCTTAGTACTTGTTCCCTCCTCGATAATAGCAATGGGTGTTTGAGCATTCATACCATGTTTAATCAATTGATTACTGATATTTTCCGCTTGAGAAAGCCCCATATAAAAAACTAACGTTTGTTTTTCTGCTGCTAAGCTTTGCCAATCCAAATGATTACCATTTTTTAAATGTCCTGTAACCAAACGTACACTATGAGCATAATCACGATGTGTTAATGGTATACCACTGTATGCAGAACAACCAGAAGCAGCTGTTATACCGGGCACTACTGAGAAAGGGATATTAGCGTTAAATAATGTTTCTAGTTCCTCTCCACCACGACCAAAAATAAAAGGATCGCCTCCTTTTAAGCGTACTACACGTAATCCTTTTTGAGCCTGTTCTAACAAGATTTGGTTAATTTTTTCTTGTGAAACACAATGATATCCTACTCGTTTACCAACAAAAATACGCTGAGCATCGCGACGAACAAGATTCATAATTTCATCTGATACTAATCGATCATAAACAATAATATCAGCTTGTTGAATTTGTTGTAGTCCTTTTAATGTGAGTAAACCCGCATCGCCTGGTCCAGCACCAACTAAAACAACTTCTCCGCGATCATCAAGTGACATATCAAATAACTCATTAGTCAATAATTCAACGCGTTCTGAATCATTATTTGCAATAGCTTGTGCTAATCTATCATGATTAAAGAGCTTTTCCCAAAATCGACGACGTTCTGTCAATGTTTTATAACTTAGTTTAACTTTATTACGTAAATAACCGGCATATCTCGCTAATTTACCTAAATGTTGCGGTAAAATAGCCTCTAATTTTTCACGTAATAATCGTGCTAAAACGGGAGCATGCCCCGCGGAGGAAACCGCTACCATAATTGGTGAACGGTCGATAATTGAAGGCATAATAAAACTAGCATCTTTTGGAGAATCAACTACATTACAAAAAATACGTCGCTTTTCAGCTTCAATACTTACTAGTTGGTTAGTTTTATCACTATCAGTCGCAGCAATAACAAGCCATTTATCATCTAGTAATTCCGCTTTAAATTCATCTTGGACTAACGTTAATTGTTTTTGATCTTGCCAAACCAAAAATTGTTGGCTAAAAGTGACGGCATTAACAGTGATACTAGCCCCAGCTTCAAGCAACAAACGAGCCTTACGTTCAGCAATTTCACCCCCCCCAACTAATAAACAATGGCGATTTTGTAGTTTACAAAATAGAGGAAAATAATCCATAACACTTTCATTCCTGCACTTTAACTATGTAATTGGCGCTAAGGGCGTTCTGATTTAGGCGTTGCATACCAATATCCTAACCCCATAAAAATAGCCCCAGAAACAATATTACCTAATGAAACCCATAATAAATTATGACCTATGCCAGCTAATGTATAATTATCACTATGGTTACCAAACCAAGACAAAGAAAAAAGTGTCATATTGGCAACCGAATGTTCATAACCACAGGCAATAAAAGCCAGTAAACACCACCAGATAGCAATAAATTTCGCTGAACCTTCAACACGATTAGCCATCCAAATAGCTAAACATACTAACCAGTTACATAATATACCACGAAAAAATAACGCACTAGCGGACGCTGATGTTTTAGCTAACGCAGCGCTATGCACTAAACTAGTATCAGTTGATAGTAACGGAGTTGCAGCATAAAAGTAAATTATTGCAACAAAAATCGAACCTAGCAAATTTCCTAACCAAGTTTGTGGTAATACAAACCACATTTGTTTATGAGTAATACTTTTACATTTCACACCAAAGGTTAAAAACATGGTATGTCCCGTAAATAACTCGGAACCGGCAATCACGACTAATGTTAAAGCAATCCCAAACGTTGCCCCCATTAATAATGGTCTTAAAGCAGGATCAATTAAATTACCAAGCGTAAAAATAAGAATAATACCAAGCCCAACATATGCACCAGCCATAGCTGAACTTAACCAAAATCCTAATGGATTAGATTTTGCAAATTGAACAATGCGTGCCGCATTAGTGGCACATTTATTGATAGTATCGGTATACATAACAAAGTTATCCTTTCAAATTTTTAATCCGCTTTTACTTGTACAGAGCCATCATCATTCACTTTTACTTCATAATGAGGGACAGAATTATTCTCATCATCGTAACAATAACCATCTTTTAAACGAAAACGCTGTTTTTTAAGTGGGCTAGCGACCCATAATTCATCATTATGCTGACCAATAATGCCACGAGACAACACACTAGCATCAGCAAAAGGATCAATGTTACTTATCGCGTAAAGTTCGTTGGAGTGGTAAGGACGAAAGATCGCTACATGTGCTTTCCCAACTAACGCACAAACACCTGTCTCTGGCATAATATCCTCTATTTTACAAACAGTTATCCAATCACTCATATTATTGCTCCTCTGATATTGCATAGCGTTCATGTAAACTTGCTGGGCGATGTTGATTACGCTCAGAAATAAACTGGACATTTTCATCGCGTTTATTACTATTGATGAAGTGAGCAAATCGATGTTGATTTTCAGGATGTTCAATTGTCTGCTTCCATTCACATACAAATAAACTTCGTAAGCGAGTCATTTCTGTTTCTAGTTCATCATTAATACCAAGTTTGTTATCAATAATCACACTGCGTAAGTAATCAATACCCCCTTCCATATTTTCAAGCCAAACAGACGTACGTTGTAATTTATCTGCGGTACGAATATAGAACATAATAAAACGATCGAGATATTGAATTAAGGTATCTTTATCTAAATCAGCTGCCAATAAATCAGCATGACGAGGCTTCATTCCGCCATTACCACAGACATATAAATTCCACCCTTTTTCGGTAGCAATTACCCCAATATCTTTACCTTGTGCCTCAGCACATTCGCGAGTGCAACCTGATACACCTAATTTAAATTTATGAGGTGCACGAATACCTTTATAACGGTTTTCTAACTCAACGCCAAAACCAACACTATCACCTACACCAAAACGACACCATGTGCTACCTACACAGGTTTTAGCCATTCGTAATGCTTTAGCATAAGCATGGCCACTTTCAAACCCTGCATCAATTAATTCTTTCCAAATAGCTGGTAAATCATCTTTTTGTGCACCAAAAAGACCAATACGCTGTGAACCAGTAATTTTAGAGTAAAGGTGATATTTTTGAGCTATTTTTCCTATGGCGATCAATCCTTCAGGGGTAATTTCACCACCAGCACTACGTGGAATAACCGAATAAGTACCATTTTTTTGAATATTGCCGAGGAAGATATCATTACTATCTTGCAGAGGGATTAGATCTTGTCGCAAAATATAATCATTCCAACATGAAGCTAATAACGAAGCAATTGTTGGTTTGCATATTTCACAACCATAACCAATACCATGTTTATCTATCACTTGCTTAAATGTTTTCAATCCTTCAACCCGAATCAGATGATATAATTCTTGGCGAGAATATTTAAAATGCTGGCAAAGGGCGTGACTGACTTCTATACCTTGTTTTGCTAGTTCTGTATTTAAAATTTGTGTAACCAGCGGTATACACCCCCCACAGCCTGTACCGGCTTTGGTTTGAGCTTTAATGGCAGCTACAGTATGGCAACCTGCATGAATGGCATTGATGATTTTTTCTTTAGTGACATCAAAACAGGAGCAGATTTGTGCAGAATCTGGCAATGCCTCCACACCCATTGTTGGCTTAGAACCGGCATGTTCAGGCAAAATCAATGTATCAGGGTGTTCTGGTAGATCCATATTATTGAGCATTAACTGTAATAAATTGCTGTAATCTTTAGTATCTCCTACTAATACCGCACCCAATAATTTTTTATTATCATTAGAAACAACTAATTTTTTGTAAACAGGTATATTTTCATCTAAATATATATAACTACGGCTACCGACCGTTTTGGCTTTGGCATCGCCAATACTACCTACATCAACGCCCATCAGTTTCAGCTTAGCACTCATATCAGCACCATCAAATGGAATATTGCCGCCAAGTAAATGCACAACAGCAATTTGCGCCATTTTATACCCTGGAGCGACTAAGCCAAAGACTTTACCTTGCCAACATGCACATTCGCCAATAGCATATATATCGGGATCAGACGTTTGACAATAATCATTGATGACAATGCCCCCTCGAGCACCAATGTCTAACTGACAATCACGCGCTAACTGATCATTAGCTCGAATGCCAGTGGAAAAAACAATAAAGTCGATTTCTAGTGATGTACCATCAACAAATTGCATTACTTTACCTTGTGGTGTATGCAAAATTTCTTGAGTGTTTTTGCTGGTATGGACACTAACGCCCATTTCTTCAATTTTATGGCGCAATTGTTCGCCACCTATCATGTCAAGCTGCTCAGCCATTAAAACGTTTGCAAACTCAACCACATGGGTTTGTATGCCTAAATTTTTAAGTGCTCCTGCAGCTTCAAGTCCGAGTAAACCACCTCCGACTACGGCACCCGTTTTACAATGGCTTGCACATTGTGCAATAGCGTCTAAATCTTCAATCGTGCGATAGACAAAACAATCAGCACCATCAGCACCTTTAATTGGGGGAACCCAAGCATAAGAACCTGTCGCTATAATTAACTTGTCGTATTCAACAATTCGCCCAGTCTGTGAATGCACCTGTTTAAGTTGACGATTGATCAATATCACACGTTCATTTAGTAAAATATTGATGTGATGTTCTTCATAAAATCCTTCTTGAACAAGCGATAATCCTTCAGCAGTAAAGTCTGAGAAGTAAGAGGAGAGATGAACCCGATCATAAGCGACCCGAGGTTCTTGACAAAAAATAGTAATATTGAACTGATCAGACTGCATTTTGTCGATAATTTCTTCGACAAAACGATGCCCAACCATCCCATTACCAATGATAACGAGATTGGTTTTACTCATACAAAAGCTCCAATTTATTCTAATTTAAATAATCAATTTTGAGACTATTCCCATTGTATGAAACTTTATACAGAATATAACTACTCTCAAGGGTTACTACTAAAGTAGTAATCTTAAACAATATTATTTAATATCATTATGTTATGGTAATTGAACATATAAGTAAAATTAAAAATGTTATAACCATCTTAAAAATGCGCTTATTAATTAATCGTTAACAGATATAAAAAACCAGTGAAAATGATTGCCAATTAATATTAAATTAGTATAATTAGCCGACTAATTAAATTGAGTAATGATAATTGAATTATAAGTCAAGAAAGCTTCCATCTCGTGAGACATTAGCACGAGCACAAAGATTTAATGATGATATCATTGACGTATCTGGTGTTGACCTAGTTTTAAGTTTGATAACAACAGCTGATTTGATCCGTTCAAATATTTATGCACAACTGACTAAAGATTATGATGTTTCTGAAGGTAAGTTTGCTTTGTTAATGTCATTATATTCAGAAGGTGAAACCAGTGCTGGCGATCTCGCACTCCGTATAGGAGTAACTCCGGCAACCGTATCAGTTATGGTTAAGCGGATGTTAACCGTATCAAATCCATTAATATCCATGACAAAAAACGATGAAGATGGTCGTTCACGTTTGATAACTTTGACAGAAGCAGGAATAACACTTATTCAAAATGCATTACCCGATCACCTTAAATCGATTCGTGCTTTTGCGCAGGTACTAAACCCGCAAGAACAAGAATCTTTAATACTTATGTTGCGTAAATTATTACGAAATAGCTGACTTCAATGAAAATTGAAGTCATTCTTTTTAATTAAATAATTAGCTGACTAAATAAATGGAAAATAAGCTGTATATGAAAAAAAATGTCAAAATTCCTGTTATCTTTTTACTTCTTCTATTTTTTGGATCATTTTTAATCTTTTTGGGCTCCCGCAATGATGCTGTAACAGTTGCGAAAAGCATTAAATCAGGAGTGTTAACTGCTGATGAAATTAATGTTGCCTTTCAAAATGTAGGAGGTAAAGTCATTAAGCGATTTGTGGAAGAATCACAAATGGTTAAAAAAGGGGATCCTTTAATGCAATTAGAGGACGTTGATACAAAATTGGCAATTGATCGCTTACAAGCATTAGTTGATAGCCAAAGAGCAGCCGTTAATCAAGAACAAGCTGCAATTGAAATCACTGAAAACGAAACCAATCTTTCTGAACTATCGACTTGGCGTAAAATTGAAGAAGTTAAAGCAAGTTTAGAAGCAGCGAAATCTGCTAGAAATTTGGCTAGTACTGAGTTTGATCGTCAGACACAATTACGTAAAACAGGTGGAAACTCACAATCACAACTTGATAATGCTCGTAATGCTTTTGTTGTAGCCAAAATGCAAGTAATCCAAATTGAAAGCCAATTATCAACATTAATGATTGGTGCTACACCAGAACAAGTCAGTCAATTTGAAAAAACGCAAAATGCTACTGGCATGTCACTACAATCG
Source organism: Gilliamella sp. LMG 34360 (assembly GCF_984568995.1). Taxonomy (NCBI): domain Bacteria; kingdom Pseudomonadati; phylum Pseudomonadota; class Gammaproteobacteria; order Orbales; family Orbaceae; genus Gilliamella; species Gilliamella sp. LMG 34360. The sequence continues at coordinate 53,617 of NZ_OZ474900.1, forward strand.
ATTACAATTGCTAGACAAAAGCTTGAAAATCGCCAAAATCAATTAGCACAACTCAAGGCACAGTTAGCTCAAGGTGAAGCTGATTTAAAACAATTGCAAATCAATTACCAAAGACTCACATTAAAAGCACCTGAAGATGGTAAAGTTTTAAAACTGATGTTTGAAGATGGTGAATTGGCACCAACAGGCGCGCCCGCTGTACTGTTAGAAACCGATCGTAAATATATCGACATTTATGTAAATGAAAAAATGGTCAATAACTACCAACCAGGTACAACTGTTACAGCAAATGCGATTGCTTTGGATAAAGAAGTAAAAGGTAAGGTTCGTTTTGCAACAGCAGCACCATCTTTTGCTGATTTACGCATGACTCGAGAACGCGGTCAAGCTGATTTAACATCTTATCAAGTCAGAATATATATGGAATCAATTCCAAAACTATTAACCGGAATGACACTTGAGGTTAAACAATGATGCAAAACATCATTAAATCTATTCAAGAAGAGCTTGATGCAATGTTATCAGGCCACTTTATCCCGTATTACAAAGTTGCTATAGGGTTAGCCGCTATTGTTGCGCTTATTTTCTCTATTGTACTCAGTCATGGTTCGGTATTTGAAGGTAAAATTGCAGTTATAGACCTTGATGGTTCTAATTATTCGACTGAATTAATTAGTAAAATAAATACTTCTTCTTACATTGAAGTTTCTGAAGTCATCAGATCGCCTGTTAATCCTATAACTTTAGTTTCTCATGATCGTAATTTAGGTGTTTTATATATTCCTAAAGGGTTAGAAAAGAGCTTAAAAAGAGGAGACCAGACTGTTCGTTTAGGTTACTTTTCAGATGATACGAATGAAGCCCAAAATGCTAAAGTACTTCAAAATCTCAACGAATATATACCTGAATTAGGTGCAGAACTGAGTGTGGGTAAAGTTTCGTCATTGGGGTTGGGTCGAGAAGGCACTGAAGCCACTTTATCACCTATGCAGCTAAAATCCCGTAATCTATTTAATCCAGCAAGTTCATCAACAATTTCAACCATCATCTATTTTGTTTACTTTTTCTCATCTTTAACATATGGGTTAACATCATTGATGATTATAGGTCGTTTAAAAATTACTGGATTGTGGAATACCGTTTTAGAAAGAGGCTTTGTCGCTTTATTAGCAAGAACAATACCTTATGCATTATTTTATACTACCGGATTAACATTGATTACCGCAGTACTTGTTTTATTCGGACAATTACGTTTTGATGGTAACTACTTCGTGTTTGTACCGAGTATATTTATGACTGGACTCGCATTTGGTTGGTTAGGTTTTTTACTTTCTTGGAAAACCAATAATCCAGGTGAAGGTGCAAGTAAAATGATATTTTTAGTACCTCCAGGTTTTATTATGGGGGGATCAACAATGGCTGTAGGTATTATGCCAATCTGGGCTTATTATGTTAGCCATGCTTTCCCTTTAGTTTGGTTATTCCGTTTTTTCCGTGATATCGCTATGCGTGGTCGTTCACTCATTGATATGATGTCCACATATGGGATGTTTATTATTTATTTAACCGTTATTGCATTTGTTGTAATGATAGTTTTTAACCAAGTTAAAAAACCTGCTGCACAGCCAGAATTGAATTAAAAAATACAAGTTATTGAAACTATAATATGGTTTCAATAACTTCCCATCCTCGATTTTTTATTTAAATAATTTTTCACGTTAAATCTCGCCAAAATTATCATTATTTCAAATCTAATGATCAAATTTGTGATAGACATCACTTTATAAAATGAAATTATATACTTTCATTTCTTATTCAAATAATTTTTCATCTTTTCATTAACCATTTGAATAAAAATAATAATAGTTTTTTATCTAAAATATAATTTTATTTTTATTCTTTCATTTCGTTTCAAATGAAATGATTTTTAGGTTTTTCTATGCATAATCTGTTTTGTGACTTATTTATCATTTTCAATCCCTTACACGTGTTCAAATTTAATAACAAAATGAAAGATTAATAAGTTGTAACTTTATGACTAATGAAATTATGAACACTCTTGAACGTCGAGAAAAAATTATTCATTTACTGGGTAAAGAAAATACCGTGTCTGTGAATAAATTGAGCAAACTTTTTAAAGTCTCTACAGTCACAATTCGTAATGATCTTCGCCATTTAGAGCAAAAAGGCTGTGTATTACGCTCTTATGGAGGAGCAATGATAAATAAAACTTTTGCTTTTGATAGACCTTTATTTGATAAAAGCCGCATTAATTCAATTATAAAAAATAAGATTGCTAAAAAAGCAGCCGAAATGGTAAATGACGGCGATCGAATTATTCTCGATTCAGGTTCAACAACCGCTGCAATGGTGCCACATTTAGGTAAAAAACAGAATTTAGTCGTTTTTACAAATGCGATTAACATTGCTTATGAATTATCAATCAATACAAATATTGAGGTGATTATTGCTGGCGGCAATATTAGAAAAAAAGCTTACTCTATTTCAGGTTCTACTGTTGAGCAACAATTAAAAATGTACCATTTTAATAAATTATTTTTAGGTGTTGATGGATTTGATCTCAATGCAGGTATTACAACTCCAAATTTTGGTGAAGCTTCAGTTAATAGAGTAATGTGCCAAGTCTCTGAACAAATTATTGCAGTAACAGACTCAACAAAATTTGGTCGAAAAAGTTTCTGCACGATAGAAAAAATTAATCTTATTAACACTCTAATCACTGATTCAAAAATATCCAAAGACCATTTAATGCAATTACATTCACTAGGAATTAATGTGGAAATTGCAGATACATAAATGATCTTATTTTTAACCATATCATTATTCAAAAGGCAGGATCGAAATTATGCAACAGTATTTAAATTATTCATTAGATTGGCTAAAAAAACACGGCGCAGAACATACTGCTAAAGAAATCTGTCAACAACCTAAAATTTGGCGTGATTTATTACAATTAATTGAACAAAACAGAGCTCAATTACAAACATTTTTAGAACCTTTACTGGCGGATCCAAATTTAGAAATTATTTTGACTGGGGCTGGATCATCAGCTTTTGGGGGCGTTGCGCTTGCACCTTGGTTAAGAGAGCATACCCATCGAAATGTTCATGCCTATGGTACAACTGAAATTGTTGCTGACCCACTACAATATCTTTCACCAAATAAAAAAACATTAATGGTGTCATTTGCTCGTTCAGGCAATAGTCCTGAAAGTGTGGCAACAGTTAAATTAGCAGATCAATTAGTTTCTGATTGTCATCACTTATTTTTAATATGTAATCCAAACTGTGCTTTAACCGATTATGCGACTAATAACAATTCATCAAACCGTATTCTTCCACTGGTTATGCCAGAAGGTGCTCATGATTTAGGTTTTGCTATGACGTCAAGTATTAGTAGTATGATACTTGCAACATTACTCCTTTTGGGAAATATTGATCATGTAGAAGCACATGAGGCAGTAATGGAAATTGCTAATATTTGTGAACAAAAAATAGAAAGTTGGCAGAAAATAACTAAACAATTAGCACATAAAAATCATGAAAGAGTTATCTATGTCGGTAGTAGTTGTTTTACTGGTATCGCCCAAGAGTCTGCATTAAAAATTCTTGAATTAACAGCGGGTAAAATAGCTTCTCGATTTGATTCTATTTTAGGCTTACGCCATGGTCCTAAATTCATGATTAATTCACAAAGTTTAGTCATCTGTTTCTTCTCTAACGATCATTATATTAATCAATATGACACTGATTTATTAAATGAATTAGTTAATGACCATATCGCAATGGATGTACTTGCGTTAAGCGGAAAAAATAGTACCGATAAACAAAATATACTTGCAGTAAATAGTAATTTTGCGGATTGCTGGCTGATCTTCCCATATCTTGTTTTTGCCCAGATGCTCGCATTTGAGAAATCATTAAATCATGGATTAACGCCTGATAATCCTTGTCCAACAGGTGAAGTTAATCGAGTGGTAAAAGGCGTTACTATTTACCCATTTGACTAAATTTAAAGTATCCCATTATCACAAAACGAAGGATGTAAAACATATGAGCACTCCAAATATTCTTATGACACGCATTGATAATCGCTTAGTTCATGGTCAAGTTGGTGTAACTTGGGTCAATGCACTTGGGGCTAATTTATTATTAGTTGCTAATGATAATGCTGCACAAGATCCTGTTCAACAAAATCTTATGGATATGGTTATCGCAGAAGGAATACAAACCCGTTATTTTACTTTACAAAAAACCATCGACATTATTGGCAAAGCAGCAGAACGACAAAAAATATTTATTGTTTGTAAAACACCACAAGATGTTTTAACTCTCGTTAAAGGAGGCGTACCTATCAAATTTGTTAACGTAGGTAATATGCATTTTTCGGAAGGAAAAAAACAAATTCATAAAACAGTATCTGTTGATAAAGAAGATATCGTTGCTTTTAAAGAACTTGAACGATTAGGTGTAACGTGTGAGATTCGCCGTGTACCAGATGAGGCTGGTGAAAAAATAATAGATCTAATTGATCAATCCTAACCTAGGAGCAAACTATGTTAATCGATGCATTATTAATTGGATTACTAGCAGGTATCGCTGGTGTAGATTTATTCGATGGTCTAACTCATTTACATAGACCTATTGTAATTGGTCCTTTAGTGGGATTGATTTTAGGTGATATAAAAACAGGATTATATGTTGGTGGTTCATTAGAACTTGTTTGGATGGGAATGGTACCATTGGCTGGAGCACAACCACCTAATGTTGTTATTGGTGGCGTAATTGGTACAAGTTTTGCAATTTTAACTCATGCCGATCCTAAAGTTGCCATTGGTATTGCCGTTCCATTTGCTATAGCGGTACAAGGTTGCATCACTATTTTATTTACTATCTATTCACCAATGATGCACAAATGTGATCGCTATGTTGATCAACTTAATTTCAAAGGTATTGAGTGGGTCAATTACCTTGGCATGATTATCCTGTTTTGCTTTTATTTCATTGTCGCATTTTTACCAATTTACTTTGGTGCTGATGTAGCAACAGATTTAGTAAAAAAATCACCACAATGGTTACTTGATGGATTAAGCGTTGCCGGTGGAATGATGCCCGCAATCGGTTTTGCTATGTTAATGAAGATTATGATGAAAAAAACCTATATTGCCTATTTCATTTTAGGTTTCCTTGGCGTGACATACCTTAACTTACCAATATTAGCAATTGCATTAGGCGCTTTAGCAATTGCAATGATTGATTTCTTTAATTATAGCCGAGTTAACAACGACAATAACAAATCAGTACGGGCAAGTTCTGTGGAGGTAGAAGATGGGATTTAATGACGAAAATGATAGCATAATGGCTGCTAAAGCAGAAAAACGCATGGAACAAGCATTAGCAACAAGCAAAGTATCAACCGATACTTATATTGATCAAAGCCAAAATGTAGCATTAACTAAAGTTGACATTAATCGAATGGCATTTCGTTCCTTAGCTCTACAAGCTTCGTTCAATTATGAACGTATGCAAGCTGGTGGTTGGCTTTATACTATTTTACCTGCGCTAAGAAAAATTCATAAAAATTCAGATGACTTAAAAAACTCTATGCATATGCATATGGAGTTTATCAATGTCCATCCTTTCGATGTTACCTTTTTGTCTGGTTTAGTTTTAGCTATGGAAAAAGGCAAAGAAAATATTTCAACAATTCGTTCAGTTAAAGTTGCCTTAATGGGGCCTTTAGGTGGTATTGGTGATGCATTATTTTGGTTAACATTGTTGCCTATTTGTGCTGGAATTGGTGCTTCATTAGCACTAGAAAATAGTTTTTTTGGTCCAATAATTTTTTTATTAATGTTTAATTTAGTCCATTTTGGATTACGTTTTGGTCTTGCTCATTATGGTTATCATGCTGGTACTAGCGCATTACCCTTATTGAAAACCCATACCAAACGCATTTCACATGCAGCATCAATTGTCGGCATGACAGTTATTGGTGCACTTGTAGCCTCTTATGTACATTTATCCACACAATTAGAGATTAATGCAGGTAAGGCTCATATTGCTTTACAAACTGATGTTCTAGATAAACTTATGCCAAATTTATTACCATTAGGATTTACATTAATTGTCTATTATTTAATGAAACGTAATTTCTCACCTGTAAAATTAATTGGTTTAACCGTGGTAATTGGCATATTAGGTAAATTAGTTGGATGCTTATAGAGGTTAGTTATGTTGGGTATCATTTTAACAGGCCATGGTAGCTTTGCTACCGGCCTTTATGAAGCGGTAGTACAAATTATTGGAAAACAAGCACAATTTACTGCTATTAATTTCCCTGATGGGATGAGTAGTGAAGTGTTAGAGCAACAACTGACTGATGCGCTAAAAAAGTGCAATAAAGGTGATGGCGTAATATTTTTTACTGATATTTTAGGTGGTTCTCCATTTCGATTATCTGCAATGTTAAGCTATCAATTTAATAATGTTGAGATAATTAGTGGTACCAATTTACCTATTTTATTAGAAATGTTATTACAACGAGATGAATTAGATGCTGAAAGTTTCCGTCTGAGAGCATTAGATATTGCAAAATCTAGCATAACCAGTTTATGGGATGAAAACATCAAAAAATCAATTGATAAAAAGGAATATTCAGATGGAATTTGAAACAATACATGCTAAGCAAATTCTAACCCCCGTTGGTTGGTTAGAAAATGCAATGGTTACCATTAAAAATGGGAAGATTATAAAAATTGAACAAACAAATAAGATTTTTTCAAATAATATCAAGGTGTTACCTGCACTAATAGATACCCATATTCATGGCGTAATGGGCGCAGATACAATGGATGCAACCCATGAAGCTCTTAATACAATGAGCAGTTTCTTAGCACGACATGGTATTGGTGCTTTTTTAGCTACAACCGTTACAGAAAGTCATGAAAAAATTGAGTCAGCATTAATACAAGTAAAACATAGCATAAAGCAAGGAGTCGCTGGTGCAACTTTATTAGGTTCATATCTAGAAGGACCTTTTTTTAATGCTGTACATAAAGGAGCACATCCAGAAACGCTACTACATGCCCCAGATCGCAACCTTATAGAAAAATGGTTAGATCTTGCTGAGGGCACATTAAAGTGTATAGCTCTTGCTCCAGAGTATCCAAATGCATTAGAAATTATAGAATGGTTACGTTCAATAAATATCAGGGTAATGATTGGACATACCAATGCGGACTATCAAACAACAAAAGCGGCACTACTTGCTGGTGCAAGTGGTGTAGTACATTGTTATAACGGCATGTCAGGTTTGCATCATCGTAATCCTGGCGTAGTTGGTACAGCCCTAACAATAGATAATTGTCAAACTGAAATTATCATAGATGGTCATCATGTACATCCTGCAGCAGTTAATATTGCCCATAAATGTTGTGGGAAAAACTTATTATTAATTAGCGATGCAATGAGAGCAACAGGGATGTCTGATGGTGATTATCAATTGGGTAAATTAAAAGTACATGTACAAGATCATGTTGTACGTACAGAAGATGGGGGATTAGCGGGAAGTACTCTAACGATAAATCGTGCAGTTACCAATCTTGCCGATTATGCGAATATTTCATTTGAACAAGCGTGGTTACATGGTAGTTCTTATCCAGCAAAAGCATTAGGTATAGATCATTACTTGGGTGATATTGCTGTTGGAAAACAAGCTAATCTAGTTCTATTAAATGCGAATAATCAACTAATGGCAACTATTGTAAATGGTAATATTGTTTATCAAACATCAGCAGATCTTACCGATATTTTGATTTAAAAATCCATAAACTTTTTTATCAAAGTAAGAATCAACGGTGTTCCTTTCTTAGGAGTCCAAATGTTTATCAAATCTATTTTTGTAACTTTTATAGTATTATTAGAATGCATAAGTAACATTGCCAGTGCTGAGTTAATCAAAATTATGTCATTTAATATACATCATAGTGAACAACATGATGGAACAATTAGTACTGCAAGTATTGCCGATAAAATAATCACAGAAAGGGCAGATATTATTGTATTGCAAGAAGTCGATGATAAAACCAAAAGAACCAACAATGTTGATCAATTAGCTCAAATTGCCAAATTAGCCAATTTAAAGTATTACAAATTTGGAGCATTTTTCGATTATGATGGAGGGCAATATGGCATGGGAATTATTAGTCGTTACCCTATTATTGATTCATATAATATTCCTTTACCAGATGGTCCTGAACCAAGAACCTCATTAATGACAACAGTTAATATTAATGGCAAAAAACTAAATGTTATAGGAGTACATCTTTATAGATCACTTGAAGAAAGAATATTACAGGCACAAGCCATTGTTGACTATGTTAAGTCATCAACATTACCTCTAATAGTGACAGGTGATTTTAATACTACTCCAAGCAATAGTTCACCAACTAAATACGTTAATTCAACCATAGATCATGGTAAAGATAACACGCTAATGCAATATTTAACTTCACATTGGACTCGATTAGAAAAAATAGGAAATAAAGTCTCATTTCCTTCAGGCAATATGTGGGATGATGATGGAGAAGGACAAGTCGAAATCGATCACACCTTTATCAAAAATTTGGATATTAATAGTGTAAAAGCGCACTACTTAATTAAAGGAATTGTAAGTGATCACCGACCACTTATAACAGAAATATCATGGTGATATTATCTCTTTAAAAGTTAATTAAGAGGTTTTTATTTATGCGAAAATTAAAAATAATATTAGGTCTGTCTTTTGTTTTATCTTTTTCTGCACAAGCAATAGAGACATTAGACAATTATACTTTAGAACAAGTAGCCGTATTTAGTCGACATGGTTTAAGAGCTCCTCTTGCCAGTCCAACAAGCACGCTTGGTAAAATTACACCCAATCAATGGCCACAATGGGATACTCCTGCCAGTTATTTGACTACTCGCGGCGGGGTATTAGAAAGCTATTTTGGTCATTACTTTAGTGAATGGTTGGTTGATAATAAACTTTTAACCGAAAATACCTGCCCAAGTGAAAATGAAGTGTATATTTACACCAACAGTTTACAACGTACTATTGCAACGGGTCAGTACTTTACAGTTGGTGCTTTTCCTGGTTGTATTGTACCAATTATTCATAAGGAAAAATTAGGTACTATGGATCCCGTATTTTTTCCTGTGATTAGTGATGATAATCCTGAATTTAAACAAGCAGCAATCACTTCAATCAACCAAACTGCTCATGCGAAAGGTATTGAAGGGTTAAATCAAAAACTTAATAACACTTATCAAGATCTGTCTAATATCATAAATTATACCCAATCAACTAATTGTTTGGTCGATAAACAGTGTGATTTTACCGATTTACCAACCAAAATTATTATTGAAAAAGGCAAAGAACCCGGCATAACTGGTCCCCTTCGAACAGGGACATCAATCGCTGATGCTTTTATTTTACAATATTATGAAGGCGCTCCATTGCAAGATATTGCTTGGGGAAAAATAAAAAACAATAAACAATTTGAACAATTAGTTGCGATAAAAGAATATTACAATACTATTTTATTTGGTTCACCCGTTATTGCTAAACAGGTTGCCGCAAATTTAATTAACTATATTAATCAAACTTTCTCAGAAAAAAATCATACCAAATTTACTTTTTTAGTCGGTCATGATTCAAATGTAGCATCATTATTTTCAGCACTAAAAATTAAATCTTATACACTACCCGATCAATTTGAAACGACACCAATTGGTGGCAAAATAGTGTTTCAAAAATGGCGTGATAATCATAGTGGTGAAGCGTTGATGAAAATTGAATATTTTTATCAATCAACCGATCAAATCCGAAATTTAACCCAATTAAATCGTAACAATCCACCCCATAAAGTAACGTTAGCAATGGAAAATTGTCCAACTAATACAATGGGTTTTTGTTCATTTTCGACCTTTAAACAAATCATCGGCAATATAAATAAATAATGCATAACTCCATTGATAATATGTTCAAATCAGGCAAGTGTTGAACATATTATCAATAATTACACGGCAAAAATACTTTGGGATTAAACTATTACTTAATTAAAGCAATAAATAAGTTTATCAATTATGTTTTATATATTGCTTTTTAATATTTCAAAATCGTTCTCGTTTAATTTTTTTATTACTAGCTCGTCAAAAGAATCAATATGTATCATACAATTATTATCAAATGAATTAGGACAGTTGACACTAATAATTTGACATTGTGCATTAAATGCAGATTCAATACCTGCTTTAGAATCTTCAAAAACAATACACTGATCAGCAGGTAATCCAAGTAATTTTGCTGCTTGTAAATAACCATCAGGAGCGGGTTTAGTATTAATAACCATTTCACCAGTAATAAAAACTTTTGGTTTAGCTACATTGAGAATACTAAAGCGAGAATTAGCTACTTTTTTTGTACCAGAAGTTACAATTCCCCAAGGGATATTAAGTGAATATAATTGCCGTAAGAAATGACTGGCTCCAGATATTTCATCAATATCTTTTATATCTTGAGTCTCTAATTGTTCCATCCAACGATACTCTTGTTCGATAAAACTTTCTGGTTTATTAGGCAAAAATAGTTTTATATTATCGATAGCTTTACGACCATGAATGGTTTTTAATACATATGAATGATTAAGTTTATGACGATCAGCAAATACTAACCAGCAGCGCTCAACTGCGGGTAATGAATTGACTAATGTTCCATCTAAATCAAATAAAATACCCTTTGCTTGCATACTATAATTTCCCTGCACTACCACAAATACGAATCTTTTCTTCAACAATTTTTTTCATTGCTGATTTAGCTGGTTGCATATAATGCCTAGGATCATTAGCATCAGGATGAATTTTAAAATCTTGTTTTAAAGCATCAGAAAAAGCAATTTTTAATTCTGTTGCGACATTCACTTTACAAATACCCAATGAAATAGATTTTTTCACCATTGTTTCTGGAATACCCGATGCACCATGTAGTACCAAAGGAACTTCAACTTTGTCACGTATTTTCGCTAACCGTTCAAAATCAAGCTTAGGTTCCCCTTTATATAAGCCATGAGCAGATCCAATTGCCACAGCTAAAGAGTCAATTCCTGTACGTTCTACATACTCTTTGGCTGCATCAGGATCGGTAAATGCGCTTTCTTTATCATCAACAACCAAATCGTCTTCCTGTCCTCCTAAACGGCCAAGCTCAGCTTCAACACTTGCGTTATATTTATGGCTAAATGCCACCATTTTACTGACAATATCAATGTTTTCTTCAAATGGATAATGAGAAGCATCAATCATAATTGAACGAATACCTTCCTCGATTTTAGTTTTAATATCACTCAGGTTTTCATGATGATCTAAATGTAACGCAAATGGAAAATGATGGATTTGTGCCGCAGTTTTACAAATATTGATCAAATACTGTGTGCCGGCATAGTTATACGTTGCTGGTGTTGCTGCAAGTATGACAGGCGATTGCATATCTTTTGCTGTATCAATTACAACTTGAATTGTCTCAAGGTTGTGTATATTAAAAGCGGGAACGGCATAATGTTCTCGCTGAGCTTTTTTTAACATCTCTTGACTGGAAATAAGATACATAATTTACTCCTAATTAACCTTATGATTTATATATTTTTTTAACTTTAACTTGTTGATAGTATTGGTCATAGTTACTCATATTGACAAAACCTGTTTGTGATTCCATCGTATTTAACATACCCATCGTCATAGCACGTTTCAGCATACTGTCTACTGATTCTCGTTCGTGTAAACTTACCGCAAGCCCCGCTAATGTGACATCACCTGAACCAACTGGATTAACTACATTAATTTTAGGAATTGTGACTTGATAAAATTGGTCATGACAACGAGCAAACGCACCCTTTTTACCTAACGAAATAATAATGAAAGGAATATCATTTAACAGAGGATGATTAAGTGCTTTAATTAATGAATTGTTATCACTATCATCAATATCCATTTGAATGACTTGTTTTAATTCTTCTTTATTGGGTTTTATTAAATAAGGTTTATGTTCGGAAACGAGTGTTGCATGAAGCATTTTTTCAGAAGCGTCAAGCAAAACAGGGATTTGATGCCTATCGGCTTGTTCAATTAAACTTACATAAAAATCGATGGGAAAACCCTGAGGTAATGATCCGGAAATGGTCACAAGATCTGCTTTTTCAAGCAACGTTTGATAGTGTTTTAAAAAAAGATTAGCGTCCTGAAGCTCTAACACAGGACCTGATTCTAAAATTTCGGTTTGGTTTCCTTCATGTAAAATGGCAATACAGTTTCTTGATTCCTGCTTTGTTATATAAAAATCATAATCAATATTATCTTCATCTAATTGTTTTTGGATATAATTCCCAGTTGTTCCACCAATAATACCAGAGGCTAATACTGATATATTTGAAAATTTAATTCCTCTAGTAACATTAAGCCCTTTACCGCCAGCGGTCTTTTTTACATTAGATACCCGATTAATATCATTAATAATTAATTTACTTAATGGGTATGATATATCCACCGAAGGATTCATCGTAATTGTTAATATCATATTCTCACCTACAAATTAATATTGTTGGGAGAAACAACAATCTTAAATGATCACTTTTTAGATAGAATTCATTTTAAGCAAGTATGGAAACAATTCATAAATTATTAAACTGTAATTCGTTATCTTTTAAAAAACGCTAGATCAATTAAACCTACTTTAATCAGGTACCCTATTATCAATCGAAATATTAAACAGCGATTAAACTAACTCCCTGTTTTCCAAATTCCTGCTTACATTTACCATCAACATTGATATCTGTAATAATAGTATTAAGCTTATTTAGTGGTAAAACCACATTAATGCCATTTCGTCCAAACTTAGATGAATCTAGCACAGCAATTACTTTTTTTGCGGTATTAGCCATCACACTGCTAATTGTGTACCCTTCATTAAAGGTTGTTATTCCTCTTTTTGCATCTATACCATCTGCACCAACAAATAAAATATCAGCAGAGATACCATCTAACGATTGCTCAGCAATTTTTCCGTGAAAAGATCGGGTTTTATGCCTAAGTGTCCCACCACACATAAATAACATTATGTCGCTATTATCAGAGAGTATAAAAGCAGAGGTAAGACTATTTGTTATAACAGTAATGTTTTTTAATTTAACCAGCTCTTCGGCTATTAACATAGTAGTACTACCACTATCTAAAATAACAGTATCGCCTTGTTTAACATGTTTTACTGCTTCAATTGCAATTCGTTTTTTATCTTCAATAAATCGCTGATATCGTTCTTCTAACTGCAACTCTTTAAATGACTTTATATCATTATTATTGATGATTTTTGTTGCGCCACCATGAAATCGTGTTAGCTCACCTTGTTTCTCTAATAGTCGAAGATCTGTTCTGATAGTGACTTCTGAAACCTCATATTGTTCCGATAAATCACTGACTAATACTGTTCCTTTCATATTAAGAAATTCTATTATCTGTTGACGTCTTTCACTTGCATTCATATTATTTCCTTTTTCGAAAATTTTTAAGCAGTGTATAACAAACAAAATCAAAAGATAAGCTTTCATTTTTCATAGTTAATCTACAGCAAACTTTTAACTGCAATTTAATAAAATTTTGCCATTCATTGAATGCCCATTTAAATCGCTAACTTTATGAATAAATGTGTTAAAATCACCAATCACAGCGATTAATTCATTAAGATTTATTTTACCTTCTACAAAAAACTGACTTACCAATATCCATTCTTCACCGGGCCATGGCGCAGAATAGTTCATCCAACTTCCTAAAATTTGTAACTCTTTTCGTAAGATAAGACCGAACGTTTTTTCTGATAAGGTAAAATCATTATGGAGAGTACCAACCAAGCCCACTTTAGATCTAGGGCCAGCAATTTCAATGGCTAATCTGACAGTAATTGGCGAACCAGCTGTTTCTAATACAATTTGATCAAAACGATTGTAAGATAAAGCTTGATAAATTTCATCAGAACTAAGATTTTTAGAGTTATAAGTAGCATCAGCACCTAGTCGTTTTGCAAGATTTAGTCGTTCATCATTAATATCTAAAACGGTAATAGAACTCGCACCCATTGCCTTGGCACAAAGCATGGCAAGCAGACCGATTGTTCCACCGCCAACAATTACGACATGTTTATTTTGGCAGCCACCCGCTAATAATAGTGCGTGCATTCCAACTGTCATCGGCTCAAAAAAGGCGCCTTCAAGAGCACTTACCTGTTTTGGTAATTTAAATGCATTTTTTTTATTTAATACAATATATTCAGCAAAACCTCCTGTTATTCTTGAACCCACAAAAGTATAATTTTTACAAAGTGAATAGTAATGCTTTTGGCACTCATCACATTTAAAACATGGTAACAATGGTACACAAGAAATTAAATCACCAATGTCAAACTCAGTTACATCATCGCCTATTTCAATGACAGTGCCACTAAATTCATGTCCAAGCGTAATAGGGTAAAAATGTGCTCCATGATGGAAGATTCTAGGAATATCGGATCCACATAATCCACAATAAGCAACTTTTACTAAAATTTGATCTGGAGATGTAATTTTGGGTATGTCAATATCTTCTATAGATAGAGATCCCCCTTCATTGACAATAACCGCTTTCATTTTATTTTCCTTAATTAGTAATCAAATTATTTTGAGAGATGACTTTCACTGCTTATTCAGTGAAAGCCTTAAAACTACATTTATTTATACGATTTATGGGCTATTTTTTTATTTCATCTGATTGTGCTATTTGTTGTTCTTTTAAAAATAGCTCATTTCTTTTAGCTCGCTTCCATGTTAAAAATAGGCAGAAGAGGTAAAACAATCCAATAAAAGCAAAGCCAATAGGTTGTTTTAAGTTCACTAGCTGAACCATAATATAGGTAATTGGTGAGCCACCTTGATCCATTGCTCCTACACTAATACTACTACCATCAGTGACAGTACCGGCATTGATTGCTAGTTGAGTTGTCAAAGGAACCATTTGTGTAGCAATCCAAAGCGTGATAGCAATAATGATTGAACCTGAAATAATGATTCTGAACAAATTACCTTGATGAACAGCCACACCCATTGCGATAAAAAAGCCAATAGTAGCTAAATCACCAAATGGTAAAACTTCATTGCCTGGTAAAATAATGGCAATAAAAATACTTAGTGGAATGAAAATTAAACTAGCAGAAACAACTGTTGAATGTCCTAATAATAAGGCAGGATCTAAACCGATGAGAAAATCTTGTCCACCAAATTTTGATTGTAGATGTTTACGAGCTTGTTTAGATATTGGTGTTAAGCCATCCATAATCGGTTTAATTACACGTGGCATTAATAACATTACCGCAGCTGTCTGAATAGCGAGTTGTAATGTTTCTTTCACACCATATCCAGCTAAAAGTCCTAACATAATGCCCATAAATAAACCAACCGTTACTGGTTCACCAAACGCACCAAACCGTTTTTGCATATCTACAGCATTAAAATTAATCTTATTAATCCCTGGTATTTTTTCAATTACAGCATCGACAAACACAGCAATTGGGCCACAATAAGCTGATGTACCATGGGGAACAGCAATCCCTTCAAGTTCAAAAAACTCTTTAGTATCTTTAGAAAACCAATCACCTAATTTATACGCAATAATGGCATGGACAATAACACCTGCAATACCTAACCAGTAGGAACCAGTTGCAATATAAACAAGTGCCCCAGAGAATGTCATATGCCATATATTCCAAATATCGACATTAACGACTCGTGTTAATTTTGCTAATAACATGACAATATTCACTGCGATCGCAATAGGTATCGCAACCAAGGCTATTTGTGATGCCCAAGTCATCGGCGCAGCGCCTGGCCATCCAACATCAACCACATTCAAACTGATATCAAATCTTTCGGCCATAGCTTGAGCAGCTGGACCAACTGAACTTGTTAGTAAACCAACAACTAAACCAATACCAACAAATCCTATACCAATATGAATGCCCGCTTTTAAAGCATCACCCACTTTCATTCTTAATGCTAATGAAAATAGAATAATGACAATGGGTAACATTACTGATGGACCAAGATCCAAAATGTACTGCATAATTTCAGTAAACATAGATTTATCCTTTCAATATAGATAATATTTTATCTTTTAGCTGATCTATCCCAACACCTGAAACAAAAGGCATACCATGTACAATAGGAATGTCACCAAAAGTCTGATCCATTCTTGCTGTAGTACAAATTAAATCGACATCATCAATAAAGGTGTTAATTTCATTAATCCGACATTGAATAAGATCTAATTCGATATTATTTTCTTTACATAAATCTTTTATCTCTTCTGCAGCTAAAGTTGATGTTGCAACTGCACCACCACATGCAACAATAATCTTCTTTTTCATAATGCCTCCTAAATAACTTTTTAATTAAATATCACTTTACTAAAACGCTCTGTAATTTCATCTTGTGGCGCTTTTAATAAGAAGTGATAGAATTCTTTATTTTGTAAATTTGAAAAAAGTGCTTTCAACAAATCAAGTTGATCTTCAGGGGAAGTTACAACTAATGAAATAATGAGGGAAACATCAACAGTACAGTCATCATCAGCTCGATTAAAAGCGACTGGACTTTGAGTGCGAATAATAAAAATTGCGGGTGTATTAGCATGTTCAGCCTCACAATGTGGAATCGCTACAGCATAACCATCAAGGGCAATACCTGTTGGAAATAAAGCTTCTCTTTCAATTAAAGCTTTTAAGTGGCTATTTTTGACAATTTTTTTTTGCTGTAAATGCTCACTAATATAAGTTAATACTTCTTGCTGATTGTCAAATTTGAGCTTGTCTTCGAAAAGAAGCTGACACTTGTTCATATTTAATCTCCATTGTTGTACTTCTATTAAATTCTTTCATTTTACTTTCGAAAACAAAATATATAACGAAAGATTATTTACTTTCGAATTAAAAAGCAAACAGACTTTTATATTTTTGTGATCGAAATCTATTTTTTAAAATAAAGATCAAAACTTAATTTCGTGATTATTTATGTTTATGAGGAAAAATATGATCATGATCACAAAAAGGAGTTTTTTAAATTGAAAAAAAAACCTAATATGTAAAAATGTTACCCGTAACAACATTTCAATTAAGGAGCCACTGTGACGAAAAATAATAAACAAGTTTTTGTATTAATGGGGGTTTCTGGCAGTGGTAAATCCGCAGTTGCCAAACAAGTTTCATACAACCTTGATGCAGCATTTCTTGATGGTGATTTTTTACATCCTAAAGCGAATATCTTAAAAATGCGTAGTGGAACACCATTAAATGACGAAGATCGTTTTCCTTGGCTTAATTTGATTAGTAATGCCGCATTTGCAATGAGCAACGTTAATGATATTTCTATTATCATCTGCTCAGCTTTAAAGCGAAAATATAGAGATATCATCCGTGGCGAAAACGAAAATGTACACTTTATTTATTTAAAAGGTAGTTATGATGTAATCGCTGATCGTTTAGCAAAACGAAAGGGGCATTATCAAAAAACAGGGATGTTGCAATCGCAATTTGACACTCTTGAAGAACCAGCCGCTGATGAAAAAGATGTGTATATCGTCAATATAGAACAACCATTAGAAAGAGTTGTGCATGATACCCAACAAGTCATATGCACAATATGCCAGCGCGATAAATAGAATATAAAATAAAAATTATACAAGAGGTTAATGTGAATCCAACTGTCAAAAATGTAACACAGCGAATTATTGAACGTTCCAAAGCTACTCGCACAGCCTATCTGCAAAAAATAGAAGATGCAACACTTAATAAAGTCACCCGCTCTAAATTACCATGTAGCAATTTAGCACATGGTTTTGCAGCTTGCTGTATTGAAGATAAGAATGATTTAAAAAATATCTTAAAAAGTAATATCGGTATTATTAGTTCTTACAACGATATGCTTTCAGCGCATAAACCTTATGAGCTTTACCCAGAACAAATTCGTAAAGTATTACATGAAGTTGGTGCCGTTGGACAAATGGCAGGGGGAGTACCAGCAATGTGTGATGGAGTAACTCAAGGTGAACCTGGAATGGAGCTGTCATTAATAAGCCGAGATATCATTGCTATGTCAGTTGCTGTTGGTCTTTCACATAATATGTTTGATGGTGCTTTATATCTTGGCATATGCGATAAAATTGTACCGGGTTTATTAGTTGGGGCTCTAACCTATGGTCATCTGCCCGCAATTTTTGTACCCGCAGGACCAATGCCGTCTGGACTATCAAATAAAGAAAAAGTTCGTATTCGTCAACTCTACTCTGAGGGAAAAGCCTCGCGTGAAGATTTATTAGAGTCAGAAGCTGCATCTTATCATTCTAGTGGTACTTGTACTTTTTATGGAACAGCAAACAGTAACCAAATGGTGATTGAATTAATGGGATTACACTTGCCGGGATCTGCATTTGTCAATCCAGAAACAGCTTTACGTTTCGAATTAACCAATGCAGCAGCTAAACAGATTACTCGCCTGACTAAGCAATCAGGTAATTATATGCCTATTGGAAAAATGGTTGATGAAAGAGTCATCGTTAATGGCTTAATTGCATTACTTGCAACGGGTGGTTCAACTAACTTAACAATGCATATAGTGGCAATAGCTAAAGCTGCCGGCATTATTGTTAATTGGGACGATATTTCAGAACTTTCAACAGTCATACCACTTTTATGTCGAATTTATCCAAATGGGCCTGCTGATATTAACTATTTTCAAGCTGCAGGTGGGACTTCATTATTGGTTAGAGAATTACTTGAAGGTGGTTTATTACACGAAGATGTTGAAACGGTTGTGGGACGAGGATTGAGCCATTACATCAAAGAGCCAATTTTAGAAAATGGTAAACTTATTTTCCGAGAGGGTCCAAATCAATCATTAGATGAAAATGTTATTACATCAATAAAAAAACCTTTTAATTCACATGGTGGATTAAAAGTAATGTCAGGCAACATTGGTAGAGCAGTAATGAAAACTTCAGCTATTGCTCCAGAACATCAGATCATTGAAGCTCCTGCCGTTGTCTTTAATAGTCAATATGACTTAGATGATGACTATAAAGCCGGCAAGTTAGATAAAGATTGTGTAGTAGTAGTTCGTTATCAAGGCCCTAAAGCAATCGGTATGCCTGAACTGCATAAATTGATAACACCATTGGGAGTTTTGCAAGATCGAGGATATAAGGTTGCTTTGTTAACCGATGGTAGATTATCAGGGGCATCAGGTAAAGTACCGGCAGCAATACATGTAACACCTGAAGCCTATGATGGTGGCTTATTAAGTAAAATAAAAAATGGAGATATGATAAGAGTTAATGGACAGACTGGCGAAATAACGTTATTAGTAGACGAGACAGAGCTAGCTAAGCGCCAACCTCATCGCTTTGATTTATCAAATTCACATATTGGTTATGGACGAGAACTGTTTACTATTATTCGGGAAAATTTAACTTCTGCTGAAGAAGGTGCAGTAAGTTTCTAAATTAATAGTTCTGCCGCAATATGCGGCAGAAATCAGTAAAAATATACTGAAACGTACCCTTAACCTGAAACTTTTTGACAAAAATTATTAATAATAACTTTATAAATTATTTCTTGATAAAGTTATCAACCAATAAATTCATTACATCACCTATTTTCCCACTCAAAGAAGCTTTCATACTATAAAGTGCCATCCCCATGACTTGCGAAGCCTTTATCTCAGGTGGCATAACAAGTTCATCCGTACTGGTTTTAACGTCCAAAAGCGCTGGACCACTATGGGTTAAAAATGATTGCATTGCAGCTTCAAGTAAATCTGAATCATCAACTCTTATTGAAAATAATCCCATCGATTCCGCTACTTTGGCAAAATTTGGATTCTGTAAATCAGTATAGTGATTAACCAAACCCTCTACTTTTTGTTCTAATTCTACAAAGTTAAGTGAACTATTATTAAGTACAATTATTTTTATCGGTAATTTTTCTTGGATTGTCGTTAATAAATCGCCCAATAACATACTAATACCACCGTCACCTGATAAGGTGATCACTTGACGATTAGGAAACGCTTTTTGAACACCTAAAGCTTGTGGCATAGCATTGGCCATGGTGCCATGTTTTAAACTAATTACAGTTCGTCTTTTGCCATTAGTATTAAAGTGTCGACAAGCCCAAACCATAGCCGAACCAACATCGGCACAAAGCACAGCATCATCGGTTGCATATTTATCAATTAATTCAGTTAAATATTGGGGATGGATAGTAGATTTGGAGGGTAATGCTTTTTTATTCAACTTACTCATAGCACTACTATACAATGTTCGACATGTTTCTAAAAATTTAGTATCATGCTTTTCGTTAACTAAAGGCAACAAAGCAGCTAAAGTTGGTTTACAGCTACCAACAACACCAACATTTACTGAATGACGTCGTCCTAAGTGAGTTGCATCAATATCAATTTGAATAATTGTGGCATTATTTGGATAAAATTGAGGCCATGCAAAATCAGTACCAAGCAGAATAAGAACTTCACACTCTTTAATTGCCATCGTTCCTGATTTAACACCAAACATTCCAGTCATACCGACATTATATGGATTATCATATTCAACAAAATCTTTACCTCTAGAGGTATGTACAATAGGAGATTTTATTTTTTCGGCAAATGTAATAAGCTCATTATGAGCATCATATACACCTTGACCAGCAAAGATGGTCACTTTTTGATTTTTATTTATAATATCTGCAATTTCAGCCAACTCTTTATCTGATGGGCGTATTATTGGTTTAGGATGGTAAATCTTGTGACCACATTTATCTTCTATTTTCTCTAAACTAATATTATAAGGAATCACCAACACCGCAACACCGCGTTGATTAATAGCGGCTTGAATAGCCGCAGTAGTGATTTCTCTTACTTGCGTAGCATCACTAATTTCCCGACAAAATACAGAACAATTTTTATATACTGCTTCAAAATCAACTTCTTGTGGAAAATCGTTTCCTTGTTGCGAAGTAATTAACTGACTCGCTAATAAAATAACGGGTACTCTATTTCTTTGTGCTTCATAAATACCATTAATAAAATGTAGACTACCGGGTCCACAAGAACCAGCACAAGCGGTAATTTGATCGGTAAGATAAGCTTCTGCTCCAGCAGCAAAAGCACCAACTTCTTCATGGCGTACATGAACCCATTCAATATCACTTTTTTTAATAGCGGAGGTAATTTGATTTAATGTGTCGCCTACAATACCATAACAATGTTTAACACCTGCTTCACCTAAAATATCAACTATAATTTGTGCAACTGTTTTCTTTGATGACATATTCTCTCCTAAACAAGGGTTATCGGTTGAATAAGTTAATTTCAGTAAATTACACCTAAGTTTTGTTAAAGCGAATGAGTTATGAAAAAAATAGCAAAAAATGTTAAATAGGTAATAAATGATCAATTATTGTTAAATAAACAGCAATAGAAAATATTCCCTATTACAATAAATCAAGGTATTATGTATAAAATAAAACCTACTTCATTGAGTTATTTTTGTGAAAAACTTGTCATCTGAGCATGGCTTAATGTCATTTACTGCTGCTTTTTTGCCTGATTATTTAACCCAATATTATCCTCTCATCGTTGTTTGTATATTGCTTCTTATTGCCATTATCTTATTTTCACTTAGCAAATTAAGAATGGACATAATTGCACTACTTACCATTACGGCTATCACCATGACAGGTGTGTTAACGCCTGCTGAAGCTCTATCTGGATTTAGTGACCCCAATATTATCTTAATTGCACTACTTTTTGTTATTGGTGAAAGCCTAGTAAGAACGGGTATTTCATACAAGATGAGCGAATATATTCTGAAAATAGCTGGCCAAAATGATATTCGTATTATCACTTGTATCATGTTAGGCGTCGCTTTACTTGGCTCAGTGATGAGCTCAACAGGCGTTGTTGCTATTTTTATTCCTGTTGCTATTAGTATTGCTAATCATACAGGTATTCATGTAAAAAAACTAATGATGCCTCTTTGTATTGCAGCATTAATTAGTGGCATGATGACATTGGTTGCCACCGCCCCCAATCTAGTAGTAAATAGTGAACTAAGTCGTGCCGCACTTGAAGAGTTTGGATTTTTCTCAATTACGCCAATTGGTATTGGTGTTTTAATTGTTGGCGTTATTTATTGTATATTAACACGCAATTGGTTGCTTACTGCAGAACAGGTTACACCAACTAATATTCAACCACAAAGACGAAAAATAACTGATTTAATTCGAGACTATAAATTAATTGGTCGTGCTCACCGCGCACAAATACTGGCCGGTTCGCCTTTTGTAGGACGAACTATTGATGGTTTACACTTGCGTACTAAACATGGTGTTAATGTTATCGGTATTGAACGTTGGCGTAAATTTCATAAAGTATTAATACCAGTAAATGGTTCAACCGAATTTCGTGAAAATGATATCTTATTATTAGATATGTCGCATTCAGAAGCCGATTACCGAACATTTCTGACAACAAATAATCTGGAACCTAAAATTTTACGCGGTGAATATTTTTCTGAACAAGTTAAAGAAGTTGGCATGGCCGAAGTTGCACTACTACCAGAATCAACACTATGTGGTAAAACACTCAATGAAATAGATTTCAGAGGAAAATACTTTCTAACAGTAATTGGTATTTGGCGCAATCACGCTCCAGTTGAAACAAATAACTTATTCCAAGAACGTTTAGAAATGAGTGATACATTATTGGTCTGTGGAGATTGGGGATCAATTCAAAAACTGCAGACACGTACTAATGATTTTGTGGTCTTAGATTACCCTGCAGATATTGACGATATCGCTCCTGCAAGCTCACAAGCCCCCGCAGCTTTAATAAATTTGGCGATAATGATTCTATTGATGGTAACAGATATTGTACCAAATGTCGTTGCTGCACTTATTGCCTGTCTATTAATGGGAGCTACTCGTTGTATTGACATGGCCAATGCTTATAAATCCATTCATTGGCCAACATTGATTTTAATTATTGGGATGATGCCTTTTGCTGTAGCTTTAAATAAAACGGGAGGAATTTCGCTAATATCTGAATGGCTAGAAATTCATCTACGATCTTTTGGTCCATACATAGTATTAACCTTTATCTTTTTATTATGCTCAACAGTAGGGTTATTTATTTCTAATACTGCAACTGCAATTTTGATTGCTCCAATCGCAATTGATTTAGCAGTAAAATTTAATTATTCACCTTATCCTTTTGCCATGACTGTCGCCATTGCAACATCTGCGTCATTTATTACACCTGTTTCTTCGCCAGTTAAAACCATGGTTGTTGCGCCTGGTGGATACAGTTTTATTGATTTTGTTAAAGTTGGCGTACCATTAACATTTTTGGTGATGGTAGTAGACATTGCTCTAGTACCTATATTTTTTCCATTTTAAAAATTAATGATGTTTTGATTGCTTATAACAAACGTTTTGTTAAAATTTATTGGTTGAAAAATATATTATTAAAAATAATTAATTGAATTATAGGAAGATAAAGGTGTTAAAAAATGAGTGATATCATACAAACTATTATGGCTCTTATCGTTGTTGCCGCTATTTTTATCGGTTTAGCAACATTTGTTGGACTTATGAATAAGCTTTATTGCCAAAGAATTATAAAACTTGTTGAATCAGGAGAAATGAGCGATGAGGAATTAACAAAAAACTACAATATGTCCAAAAAAAATCAAGATAATACAATGTGGGCATTTTTTATATTTGGGATCTTTTATCAATATGGTTTAAAATTGCAACATAAAGTTTTCGATACCTATAAAGAAGCAATGATTAAACGTAACCTACCTTTATAATTTTGCTACTAATTTTATATAACACAACCCTATATGATAATAAGGTGCTTTCAGTAATAAATAATGGCACCTTTTTTGTTTAAAGATTCTCAACGAAATTTCAACTATAATCATTATTTTTTATTATGGATATAAAACTTATGCAACAGACAACTAAACCGTTAAATATTATTTTTGCCGGTACACCTGACTTTGCAGCCACTCATTTAAAAGCATTAATTGACTCTAATCATAATGTGATTGCAGTTTTTACACAACCTGACCGTCCTGCTGGCCGTGGCAACAAAGTAACAGCTAGTCCGGTTAAACAATTAGCGTTAGAAAATAATCTTCCGATTTATCAACCGGCAACGCTTAAATCATCAGAAGATCAAAAAATTATTAGTGATCTTAATGCTGATATTATGATTGTTGTAGCTTATGGATTGATTTTGCCACAATCAGTATTAGATACGCCAAAACTTGGCTGCTTAAATGTGCATGGTTCGTTATTACCAAGATGGCGTGGAGCAGCCCCAATTCAACGAGCTTGCTGGGCTGGTGATAAACAAACTGGTATAACCATTATGCAAATGGATGCAGGCCTTGATACTGGTGATATGTTATATAAACTAAACTGTAACATTGAACCAACTGATACAAGCGCTTCATTATACGATAAATTGGCTAAACTTGGTCCAAAGGCCTTACTCAAAACACTAGATTTAATCAGTGAAGGCAATATTCACCCTGAAAAACAAGATCCTTCGCAAGCAACTTATGCTAAAAAACTGTCAAAGCAAGAAGCCAAATTAGATTGGCATCTTTCTGCCCAGCAACTTGAGCGCTGTGTACGAGCCTTTAATCCTTGGCCTGTAAGTTATTTTGAAGTTAATAATGAATTGGTTAAAGTATGGCAAGCACAAGCTATTGCAATTAATCACAATAAACCTGTTGGTACCATTTTGCAGGCTGATAAAACTGGAATTTGTATTGCAACCAGTGAAGGAGCATTAAATATGACACTGCTACAACCTGCGGGTAAAAAACCTATGTCAGCACAAGATCTATTAAATTCTCGTAAAGCTTGGTTTGAGGTTGATAAAAGACTCAATGTAAACGAATAACAATTTAAACATATTAATATTACGGGATGCTATCCTGTAATATTTATCGTTTTTTAGCTAAAAGTGTAGCAAATCTTAATTTAATTCGATTACCATAAATATCCGTTTTGTGTAATTCACCAACATCTTCGTTATACTTTAAAATATCCCAATTTTGATAGTAATGAAGCAATTCTTTCTCTTTAAATGTGAATGAAAATCCAAGCTGACAAGGATAATCTTCAGTAGACATAGCACAAACAATTAAATTATATCCACCTGATTTAGTAACTAATTGCATATTATCAATAATGTCTGCAATTCGGTCTGATTGTAAAAACATCATAACTACAGTAGAAATAATGAAATCATATTCACCTTGTAAATTAGCTTGGTTAATATCATAAACATCAGCATTAATGCGAGGTAAATGCTCACTATTAATAATTTGCTCTAAATTATTTATACTTAATTCGGATTTATCAACTGCATCAACATCAAACCCTAACAGCTGTAAATATAGAGAATTACGTCCAGAACCACAACCAAGATCGAGTGCTTTTCCAACCGGTACAATATGGCAAGCAGATATTACTTCAGAATGTGTTTTTGTCATTTGATACTTTTTATGTGTATAGTCTTCGGGTTGACAATAAAAAGCTAATTGACATTGTAAATCATCAGAAACTCCAGCAATACGATGCCATTGCTGAGGTGCGATAAATGGAGGTTGGTGTTGTATATCGTAATGGTTCCGAGTTAAAACTTCACCTTGTTCAGTTAATAACTCAAAATCTAAATAACCAGCAATGATTGTCAATTTTGCCCATGTTCCAACTTGTGTATTGTGTTGTTCGCAAAAAATTTGTGGCAGTGTTTTAACATTCCAAACGGGTAACGTTTTATAACAAACTAAATTTTCCATAATAATTTCACCATCTACAAACGATAATAGTTTACTATTATAGTCAACTATTAATAAAATTAACAACGCTTGTTTTAAGCTATGGAACTGAAAACAACCACTCAAAAAATGAATTTTTGTGGCGAAGTTAGCTTTATCAACATATAATCATCACTATCCTAAACTATGTAGTAAAAATATTAGAGGAAAAATTATGGGATTTTTAGTAGGTAAGCGCATACTAGTTACTGGTGTTGCCAGTAATCGTTCTATTGCTTATGGTATTGCACAAGCTATGCATCGTGAAGGGGCTGAATTAGCTTTTACTTATCAAAATGATAAATTAAAAACACGCGTTGAAGAGTTTGCAGCGGATTTTGGTTCTAAAATCGTCTTACCATGTGATGTGTCACATGATGAAAGCATCACTGAACTTTTTACTGAATTAGCAAAAACATGGGACAAATTTGATGGATTTGTGCATGCAATCGCTTTTGCTCCTGGTGACCAATTAGATGGTGATTATGTTAATGCGGTTACGCGTCAAGGGTTTGCTATCGCACATGATATTAGTTCTTATAGCTTTGTTGCTATGGCAAAAGCATGTCGATCAATGTTAAATCCAAATTCAGCATTAGTAACACTTTCGTATCTTGGTGCTGAACGCGCAATTCCTAACTATAATGTAATGGGATTAGCTAAAGCTTCACTTGAAGCAAATGTTCGTTATATGGCAAACGCCATGGGACCAGAAGGAGTTCGTGTTAACGCAATTTCAGCAGGCCCAATTCGTACACTTGCCGCATCAGGCATTAAAGACTTCAAAAAGATGTTATCTCACTGCGAATCGGTTACTCCTATTCGTCGTACCGTAACAACTGAAGATGTTGGTAATTCAGCAGCCTTTTTATGTTCAGACCTTGCATCAGGAATTACTGGTGAAGTGGTACACGTCGATGGCGGATTTAGTATCGCAGCAATGAATGAGTTAGAACTTAAATAGTTCCCAATACCGTTATTCTCCCGTGAAATTACGGGAGAATATTTCATAGCAAAATAAAAATCAGCTAAAAAGCGGATAGTCGCTTATATCTATGCCTATCACTAACTAAAACTGATGAATTAAATATTGCAAAAATATTATGGGAAATTTAATATTTTGCTAAATATCGACACAAATAAGCAGTAGGTTCTACAACTACAACATCAAATTGGCTTTCTCCTGCGATATGGAAAACCTGCCCTACTTCAAAAATCTGCCAATCCTTTGCTGTAGGTAATAGTACTTTTAATGAACCAGTAATCACGGTCATTTCTTCTGGTTTGTCGGTGCTAAAAATATACTCACCAGGTAACATTACTCCAATAGAAGCTTGGCCAAGAGAGGCATTTTGAAAACCAATGGACTGCACTTTACCATTAAAATATTGATTTATATTTAACACAATCACTCCTTATCATTTTTAGTTAGTTTCAAATTTTTAATTAATTAAATAAGTTATCTATAAATTATTTAATTACAACAATGAATGATTAATTTCTAAAACAGAATAACTTTAATTTAGCAATGACAGATTTATACAAAACAATATAAAATATTAGTAGACATATTACAAATATTAACCAATTTAAGCATCGCTTTTTAAAAAAATCTTACTGAAGATTCAAAAGAAATCTTCTAATTTTCACCTCAAATTTTTTCAGAAGAAAATAGCATACAGATTAGATTTTTTCCGTTAAAATCTACCTTAATTTGCTCAATAAAAGTTTATTGGAGAAAAAATGAAAATAGCAAAAAATAAAGTTGTCAGTTTAGCTTTTCAAGTTCGAACTAAAGATGGTGTATTGGTTGATGAAGCAACTAAAGTCACACCTTGTGAATATTTGCATGGAGCAGAAAACTTATTACCAGATTTGGAAAAAGCATTAGAAGGTCGTCAAATCGGTGATAAATTTGATGTTGAGCTAATTAATGCTTATGGTGATTTTAATGATGCACTTGTACAAAATGTTCCACGAAATGTTTTTGTTGGTGTAGATGAATTAGAAGTTGGTATGCGCTTTTTTGCTGATACTCAGCATGGACCGCTACCAGTGGAAATAACAGCAATTGATGGAGATAATATCACTATCGATGGCAATCATATGTTAGCAGGTCAAGATTTGAAGTTTACCGGTGAAGTATTAGCTATCCGTGAAGCAACAGAAGAAGAAATTGCTCATGGACATATTCATGGTGAACATGGTCACGATCATGGAGATAGCGGTTGTGGCTGTGGTGGACACGATCACGAAGAAGATGATAATCAAGGTTGTTGTGGTGGTGGCCACGGTGGTTGCGGTTGTCATTGATTTTTTCGATAACGATTATAATATTCTAGAGCGCCATTAGGCGCTTTTTTTGTATGGTGCAAATTTTCTCATTTTTTTGTGAAATAACTCATAATATTTCTACTGATTATTTTATCTTATCTATTATTCCATTAATAATTCAGTTTTGAATAATAGGAATTGTATTATGTCTTCAATACCCACAACATTAATGCCCAGAGAAAAGCTTTTGAAATTTGGAGTAGAAACATTAAGTGATGCTGAATTACTAGCATTATTTTTACGTACTGGTACACGTAACTTACCTGTTTTACAGTTATCGCAAAAATTATTAAGTGAATTTGGTTCTTTGTATAATTTAATTAATGCAAGCCATAGTGAATTTTGTAAAAAAAATGGATTAGGGACAGTAAAATACACACAATTAAAAGCAGTCATTGAACTTTCACACCGATATCTTAAAGTTAAAATGGCAAACGAGAACTTTCTTTCTTCACCATCCTTAACTCATCATTACTTAGCTAGTCGACTAGCAAATAAAGATCGAGAGATTTTTATGGTAGTTTTTTTAAATAATCAAAATCAAGTAATTACATCTGAAGAAATGTTTATTGGTACTTATAATTGTGTCGAAGTACATCCACGAGAAGTTGCTAGACGAGCATTACAACATAACGCTGCAGGTTTAATTTTAGCGCATAATCATCCATCTGGGATGGCTGAACCAAGTCAAGCTGATCGTATATTAACTCAAAAAATAGAGCAAGTTTGTGAATTAATTGATATCCGAATTGTTGATCATCTTGTAATAGGTAAAGGGGAATACGTCTCTTTTGCCGAACGAGGATGGATTTCATAGGTCTTTTTGCTTACAATATGAAAAATTGAATAGAATCCACAAAAACACTTTATGAAACATCAATTAGAATTACTAGAAACAAAAGTTGCATTTCAAGAAATGACCATTGAAGAATTAAATCAAATGGTAGTTAATCTACAATCTGATATCAGTAAACTTAAAGAACAATTAACATTATTGTCGCAAAAACTTCAAGCAACACAAGTATCAAATATTGCTAGCTTGTCTGAAGAGACCCCTCCGCCACATTATTAATGTATGTTGCTGTATCTTATAGGGATTCCCTTTTAATTTACAACTCAAAACTCAATAATAAAATTAATAAGTCATTGCTTAAGAATTAAATCTCTTATAAAACGGAAAATTTATTTTACTAATAAAAAACCGGCATATAGCCGGTTTTTGTACACAATGATTTTATAATTACTCAGCTGCTGCTTCTGCTTCTTCTACCGCAGGGCGATCAACTAATTCAATATAAGCCATTGGAGCATTATCTCCATCACGGAAACCACATTTAAGAATGCGTACATAACCGCCTGGACGGGTAGCAAAACGTGGACCTAAATCTGAAAATAATTTTTTCACTGTATCTTTATCACGGATACGAGCAAATGCCAAACGGCGATTAGCTACGCTATCGCTTTTGGCTAGCGTAATTAACGGTTCAACAACACGACGCAACTCTTTTGCTTTAGGCAATGTAGTTTTGATGATTTCATGTTCAACAAGTGAACTAGTCATGTTACGAAACATTGCTTGACGATGGCTGCTATTTCGGTTCAGTTGACGACCACTTTTACGATGGCGCATAACTTTATCCTTCTTATAAATTTTATCTTAGTCTTCAACAATACTTGCCGGTGGCCAATTCTCAAGACGCATGCCTAAAGATAAACCACGAGATGCGAGCACATCCTTAATTTCAGTAAGTGATTTCTTACCAAGATTAGGAGTTTTAAGCAACTCAACTTCAGTACGTTGCACTAAATCACCAATATAATGAACTGCTTCTGCTTTTAAGCAATTAGCAGACCGAACGGTTAATTCCAAGTCATCTACTGGACGTAAAAGAATTGGATCGAACTCCGGTTTATCTTCTTTAACTTCAGGTTGACGTACATCACGTAGATCAACGAAAGCTTCAAGTTGTTCAGCCAAAATTGTTGATGCACGACGGATAGACTCTTCAGGATCGATAGTACCATTTGTTTCCATATCGATAACAAGTTTGTCTAAATCTGTACGCTGTTCCACACGAGCAGCATCGACAGAATAAGCGATACGCTCAACAGGACTATAACATGCGTCAACTAACAAACGACCAATTGGTCGATCTTCATCTTCTGACTTGACACGAGCAGAAGCAGGGACATAACCACGTCCTCGTTGTACACGAATACGCATACTAATTGAAGCATTGGCATCAGTAAGATGACAAATTACTAAATCAGGATTAACAATTTCAACATCACCATCGTGAGTGATATCAGATGCAGTTACAGCACCAATACCTGATTTATTTAAAGTCAGCATAACATCATCTTTATTATGCACTCGAACCGCTAATTTTTTTAAATTAAGCAAAATATCAAGCACATCTTCTTGAACGCCTTCTTTAGTACTGTACTCATGCAGAACACCGTCAATTTCAACTTCGGTTACTGCATGTCCCGGCATAGATGATAATAAAATGCGGCGTAGTGCATTACCTAAAGTATGACCAAAACCACGCTCAAGTGGCTCTAAAGTCACTTTAGCATGAGTTTGACTGTATTGAACAACATCAACTAGGTGAGGTTTTAAAAACTCTGTTACAGAACCCTGCATTATGTCCTCTCTTAAGTGCTAAACTTTACTTAGAGTAAAGTTCGACGATCAAATGTTCGTTGATGTCAGCAGATAAATCTGAACGTTCTGGTAAGCGTTTAAATACACCTTCCATTTTGCTAGCATCAACTTCTAACCATGTTGGTTTTTCACGTTGTTCAGCTAACTCTAAAGCGGCTTTAATACGTGCTTGTTTTTTTGATTTTTCGCGAACACTAATTACATCTTCTGGTGAAACCTGATAAGAAGCAATGTTCACTACCTGACCATTAACAAGAACAGCTTTATGACTAACTAATTGACGAGCTTCAGCACGAGTTGCACCAAATCCCATACGATAAACAACGTTATCTAAACGACGCTCTAAAAGACCAAGTAGGTTTTCCCCGGTATTGCCTTTAATACGCGCAGCATTTTTGTAATAATTACGGAATTGACGTTCTAAGATTCCATAAATACGTCTAACTTTTTGTTTCTCACGTAACTGAACACCATAATCTGATAAACGCGGTTTACGCGCACCATGTTGTCCAGGAGCTTGTTCTAATTTACATTTACTATCAACCGCTCGGACTCCAGATTTAAGGAATAAATCTGTACCTTCACGACGACTTAATTTGAGCTTTGGTCCCAAATATCTTGCCATTTTATTTCTCCAATAATCCTAAACATTCAATGTTTAACAAAATTAAACACGACGTTTCTTTGGTGGACGACAACCGTTATGAGGAATCGGAGTAACATCAGTAATATTAGTGATGCGATAACCCGCTGCATTTAATGCACGAATTGTTGACTCACGACCAGGACCAGGTCCTTTTACCATAACTTCCAGATTCTTGATTCCGTAATCTTTGACGGCTTCAGCACAACGTTCTGCTGCTACTTGAGCTGCAAAAGGTGTTGACTTACGAGAGCCACGGAAACCAGAACCACCAGCGGTTGCCCAACCCAACGCATTACCTTGACGATCGGTAATAGTTACGATTGTATTGTTAAATGATGCATGAATATGAGCTATACCATCAGAAACTTGCTTTTTAACACGTTTACGTGTACGAACAGGTGTCTTTGCCATTTAATTATACCTCAATTATTTCTTGATTGGCTTACGCGGTCCCTTACGGGTACGAGCGTTAGTCTTAGTGCGTTGACCACGAACCGGAAGTCCACGACGGTGACGCATGCCACGATAACAACCAAGGTCTAATAAACGCTTGATACTCATAGTTACTTCACGACGCAAATCACCTTCAACTGTGAATTTAGCGACTTGTTCACGTAACTTTTCAATCTGATCTTCAGATAGTTCTCTGATCTTAACATGTTCTGGAATACCAGCTTCAGCACAAATTGTCTTAGCGCGGGTATTTCCGATACCATAAATTGCTTGTAATGCAATTACAGCATGTTGCTGATCAGGAATGTTAATGCCTGCTATACGGGCCACTATGCACTCCTTTATTATTAATGTTTAGTAAAATCACTATACTGAAAAGCCCGTTTTCAGGATACTCAAACAGCGATTTTACAAATAAATTTAGGCTGGCTATTCTAGCCAGCTTTACTATACTTTGGCAAGTAAAATATGCAAAAGTTACAACTTCGCGACCAAATAATTAGCCTTGACGTTGTTTATGTTTACCTTCAACGCAAATAACACGAACAATGCCATTACGTTTAATGATTTTACAATTTCTGCATAATTTCTTGACTGAAGCACGAACTTTCATGTTTTTCTCCGTAACTTCTGGCTAACTTATCGGCCGTAGCCTTTAAGATTCGCTTTCTTTAACACTGACTCATAACGATTTGGCATCATTAAAGTCTGTACTTGTGCCATAAAATCCATGATTACAACAACCACAATTAATAAAGAAGTTCCACCAAATTGAACCGGAACTTTCATTGCACTTGTCATAAACATTGGAACCAAACATACAAAAGTAATGTAGATTGCGCCAACCAGCGTTAAACGAGTCATTACTTTGTCGATATATTTAGATGTTTGTTCACCTGGACGGATACCTGGAATAAATGCACCAGATTTTTTTAGCTGATCTGCTGTCTCTCTTGGGTTGAAAACCAACGCCGTATAAAAGAAACAAAAGAAGATAATCGCTGCTGCAAAAAAGATTATATATAATGGTTGATCATGAGAGAAGTATTGTCCGATAAGAACAATGATATATCTCCATCCTTCACCATCTCCTTGAAACCAAGAAGCCATCATTGATGGTAACATAACAATTGTTGAAGCAAATATTGCAGGGATAACGCCTGCCATATTGATTTTTAATGGTAAATGTGTGCTTTGTGCCGCATAAACTCTACGACCTTGTTGACGTTGAGCATAATTGACAACGATACGACGTTGACCACGTTCAACAAATACAACAAAATAAGTCACACCAACCACTAATGCTGCCACGACTAATAATAAAATCGGATGCAATGAACCAGAACGAGCTTGTTCAATCGTTTCATAGATTGCATGAGGAAGACCTGCAACGATACCAGCAAAGATAATGATTGAAATACCATTACCTACACCGCGTTCCGTGATCTGTTCACCCAACCACATAAGAAACATAGTGCCAGTAACTAAGCTAACCGATGCAATAAAATAGAAAGAAAATCCTGGATCAATGACCACTTGACCATAACCAGGAATATTAGGTAAACCAGTCGCAATACCAACAGCTTGTATCATCGCCAAAGCCAATGTGCCGTAACGAGTGTACTGACTAATTTTCTTACGACCTGACTCACCTTCTTTCTTCAATTCTGCAAGTTTAGGGCTAATGGCCGTTAATAATTGCACAATAATTGATGCAGAAATATAAGGCATTATCCCTAAAGCAAAAATCGAAGCACGGCTTAAAGCACCACCAGAGAACATATTGAACATACCTACAATACCATTAGATGATGCTTGTTCTAGTAAGTCCGATAACGCTTTAGTATCAATACCAGGAACCGGAACGTAAGAACCAAGACGGAAAACAATAAGCGCTAAAAGCACAAATAATAAACGTCTTTTAAGCTCGCCGCTACCGCCTCGTGTACTTTGAAAATCTAATCCTGGTTGCTTTGCCATCTTTCTAATTATTCCTCAATTTTTCCGCCAGCAGCTTCAATTGCAGCTTTAGCACCTTTAGTCACTCGAATACCGCGAACAGTTACAGGTTTAGTTACTTCACCAGATAACATAATTTTTGCGTACTCGATTTGTGAATTAATCACATTAGCGACTTTTAAGCTATTTAGGTCAACAATATCACCTTCAACTTTCATTAAATCTGAAAGACGAACTTGAGCTGTAACTTGAGCTTTACGTGAGGTAAAACCAAATTTTGGTAAACGACGATATAAAGGCATTTGACCACCTTCAAAGCCGCGACGTACGCCACCACCTGAACGAGATTTTTGACCTTTAATACCACGAGTACCAGTTTTACCTAATCCAGAACCAATGCCTCGACCTACACGTTTAGGTGCATGCTTTGAACCTTCAGCAGGAGATAAAGTATTTAAACGCATTACTATTACTCCTCAACTTTAACCATGTAATAAACTTGGTTTACCATACCGCGAATCGCAGGAGTATCCTCACGCTCAACAGTATGACCAATACGACGTAATCCTAGACCAACTAACGTTGCTTTATGCTTCGGTAGACGACCAATAGAACTACGAGTTTGTGTAATTTTAATTGTTTTTGCCATGGCTAATTACCCCAAAATTTCTTCGACGGTTTTACCACGTTTAGCAGCAACCATTTCTGGTGATTTCATATTTTCTAAGCCATCAATCGTCGCACGAACCACATTAATTGGGTTAGTTGAACCATATGCTTTAGCTAGAACGTTACGAACTCCTGCAACTTCTAAAACAGCGCGCATTGCACCACCAGCGATGATACCAGTACCTTCTGATGCTGGTTGCATATAAACACGAGACCCAGTATGAGCACCTTTAACTGGATGCTGTAAAGTATCGTTATTTAAAGCAACATTAATCATATTACGACGTGCTTTTTCCATTGCTTTTTGGATTGCTGCAGGCACTTCACGTGCTTTACCATATCCAAAACCTACGCGGCCATTACCGTCACCAACTACTGTTAGTGCAGAAAAACTAAAAATACGACCACCTTTTACGGTTTTAGAAACTCGGTTAACTGCGATTAATTTTTCCTGCAGTTCACCAGCTTGTTTTTCGATGTTTGACATCTTTAACTCCTACCTTAGAACTGTAGGCCAGCTTCGCGAGCAGCATCTGCTAGCGCCTGAACTCGACCATGATATTGGAAACCTGAACGATCAAATGAAACTTCTTTGATATCTTTCGCTAATGCACGTTCTGCAATTGCTTTACCAACTGCTGCCGCTGCATCTTTGTTTCCAGTGTATTTTAAACTTTCACTGATAGCTTTTTCTAACGTAGAAGCTGCTGCCAGTACTTCTGATCCGTTTGGTGCGATAATCTGCGCATAAATATGACGCGGAGTGCGGTGAACCACCAAGCGAGTTGCAAGTAGTTCATGCATCTTGCGACGCGCTTTAGTTGCACGACGGATACGAGCTGATTTCTTATCCATAGTGTTACCTTACTTTTTCTTAGCTTCTTTAGTACGCACAACTTCATCTGCGTAACGAACACCTTTACCTTTATAAGGCTCAGGACGACGATAAGCACGGATATCTGCTGCAACTTGTCCAATTAACTGTTTATCCGCACTTGTTAGTACGATTTCAGTTTGTGAAGGACATTCAGCTTTTACACCAGCTGGTAATTCATGTTCAATTGGATGAGAATATCCAAGAGATAAACCAATCGCATTACCTTTAACTTGTGCACGATAGCCGACACCAACTAACTGAAGTTTTTTAGTAAAACCTTCAGTAACACCAATAACCATTGCGTTAACCAATGCACGTGCAGTTCCAGCTTGAGCCCAAGCATCTGCAAAACCATCACGAGGACCAAATTTAATTTGACCTTCTTCTTGATTAATTACAACAGCATTATTTATTGTGCGAGATAACTCGCCATTTTTACCTTTAATCGTAATTACCTGACCATTGAGTTTTACCTCTACGCCAGCAGGAACAACGACAGGTGCTTTTGCAACACGAGACATTTTTTTCTCCCTTACGCTACGTAGCAGATAATTTCACCACCAAGACCTGCTTGGCGTGCTGCACGATCAGTCATAACACCTTTAGAAGTAGAAACAACTGCGATACCTAGTCCAGCCATAACTTTTGGCAATTCATCTTTACGTTTATAAATACGTAAACCTGGACGGCTAACACGTTTAATACTTTCTACAACAGCTTTACCTTGGAAATATTTTAAAGTAATTTCCAATTCTGGCTTAGTGTCACCAACAATTTTAAAGTCCCCGATATAACCTTCTTCTTTTAGCACATTGGCAATTGCCACTTTTAGCTTAGAGGAAGGCATGGTGACTGCAACTTTATTCGCAGCTTGACCGTTACGAATACGGGTCAACATATCTGCTATAGGATCTTGCATGCTCATCTATAACACTCCCCTGATTACCAACTTGCCTTTTTAAGACCAGGAATCTCACCACGCATGGCTGATTCACGAACCTTAATACGGCTTAAACCAAACTTACGAAGGACGCCATGAGGACGACCAGTTTGACGACAACGACGACGTTGACGTGATGGACTAGAATCACGAGGAAGCGTTTGCAATTTAAGCACTGCATTCCAACGATCTTCATCTGATGCATTAAGATCAGAGATAATCGCTTTTAATTCTTGACGCTTTGCAAAATATTTTTCTGCTAGCTTTACGCGTTTTTTGTCGCGTTCAATCATTGATTGTTTAGCCATTATGCCCTACCTTACTTACGAAATGGGAAGTTAAAGGCAGATAATAAAGCTCGGCCTTCTTCATCTGATTGTGCAGTAGTAGTGATAGTAATATCTAAACCACGAACACGATCAACTTTATCATAATCGATTTCAGGGAAAACGATTTGTTCACGAACACCCATGCTATAGTTACCACGACCATCGAAAGATTTCGCGCTTAAACCACGAAAATCTCGAGTACGAGGAAGAGCAATATAAACTAGACGTTCAAAAAATTCCCACATGCGTTCGCCACGTAAAGTGACTTTACAACCAATAGGATACCCTTGACGGATTTTAAAACCAGCAACTGATTTGCGTGCTTTAGTGACTAGTGGTTTTTGACCACTGATTGCAGCTAAATCTGCAACAGCATTATCTAATAATTTTTTATCAGTAATTGCTTCACCCACACCCATATTCAAGGTGATCTTTTCGATCCGAGGGACTTGCATGACAGATTTGTAGCCAAACTGTTCTTGCAGTTTATTTACTACCTGTGCTTTGTAGTAATCATGCAGTTTCGCCATCGTACACTCCAAATTACTTATTTGATTAATTCATTAGTAGACTTATAAAAACGGACTTTTTTACCGTCTTCAATACGAAAGCCTACGCGATCTGCTTTGCCTGTAGCTGGGTTGAAAATTGCTACGTTAGAAACATTAATAGCTGCTTCTTTCTCAACAATTCCACCATCTTGATTTAATGCAGGTACAGGTTTTTGGTGTTTTTTCACCAAATTAATACCTTCAACAATCACTTTGCCTGTAGACAAAACGCTTTTTACTTTACCGCGTTTACCTTTATCTTTACCAGTTAACACGATAACTTCATCTTCTCGACGGATTTTCGCTGCCATTACCCGCTCCTTACAGTACTTCTGGTGCTAATGAAATGATCTTCATAAACTTCTCAGAACGAAGTTCACGAGTGACCGGTCCAAAAATACGCGTACCAATCGGTTGCTCACTGTTATTATTTAAAATAACACAAGCATTACGATCGAAACGAATGACAGATCCATCAGGGCGACGAACACCTTTTCTAGTACGCACTACCACAGCTTTAAGTACATCACCTTTCTTAACTTTACCACGTGGAATTGCTTCTTTGATAGTAACTTTGATGATATCACCTACCGCTGCATAACGACGGTGCGATCCACCGAGAACCTTGATACACATTACGCTACGTGCGCCAGAGTTATCGGCAACATCTAGCCTAGTCTGTTCTTGGATCATTTTAATGCTCCGTATAAATTAATTATTGTCTAATCTACCTTCATCCACCTCAACTTCCATGGATAAGAATAGACAACCAAAAACCCACTTACGTGAGGGCGCATAGTATAACACCACTCAAATAAAATGGATAGCATAAAATAAACGGCCGTCGAGCCGTTTATTATATTATGTGCAGTTTTTAATCAAATAGATTAACTAACCGCTTTTTCAACGATTCGAACAAGAGTCCAAGATTTGGTTTTTGATAATGGACGACACTCTTTAATTTCTACAGTATCACCAATACCACACTCGTTGTTTTCATCATGTACATGCAATTTAGTCGTACGTTTAATGAACTTACCATATAACGGATGCTTCACTTTACGTTCAATAGCTACAGTAATAGATTTATCCATTTTGTCGCTAATAACACGACCTTGCTGAGTACGAATTTTTACTTCAGTAGTCATATTACGCACCCGCCTTCTCAGTTAATAACGTTTTAACTCGTGCAATATTACGACGCACTTGTTTTAACATATGAGTCTGTTTCAACTGACCCCCAGATAATTGCATACGTAAGTTAAATTGCTCACGTAATAAATTAAGAAGTTCAGTATTTAACTCTTCAACGCTTTTTTCGCGTAGCTCTTTTGCTTTCATTTACATCACCGTCTTAATCACAAAGGTGGTTTTAATTGGCAGTTTTGCAGCTGCCAACGCAAATGCTTCACGAGCAACTTCTTCCGGTACTCCGTCCATTTCATAAAGGACTTTACCGGGTTGAATCTGAGCAACCCAGTATTCAACGTTACCCTTACCTTTACCCATACGCACTTCAAGTGGTTTTTCAGTAATTGGTTTATCAGGGAAAACTCGAATCCAGATTTTACCTTGACGCTTAACTGCACGAGTCATTGCACGACGTGCCGCTTCGATCTGGCGCGCAGTCAAACGACCACGACCCACAGCCTTAAGACCGAATGTACCGAAACTAACGTCAGTACTTACAGCAAGACCACGATTGCGGCCCTTGTGCACTTTACGGAATTTTGTACGCTTTGGTTGTAACATCAGCGACGCTCCTTATTGTTTTCGGCCTTTGCGCTGCTTTTTCGGTTGAGCAGCAGGTTGTTTCTCTGCTTGTTCAACGGCAGCCATACCACCAAGGATCTCACCTTTGAAGATCCACACTTTAACACCAATAATACCATAGGTTGTTAATGCTTCAGACAAACCATAGTCGATGTCAGCACGTAATGTGTGCAAAGGTACTCGACCTTCACGATACCATTCACTACGAGCGATTTCAGCGCCGCCTAAACGACCACTTACTTCAACTTTGATACCTTTAGCACCCGCT
Source organism: Gilliamella sp. LMG 34360 (assembly GCF_984568995.1). Classification (NCBI taxonomy): domain Bacteria; kingdom Pseudomonadati; phylum Pseudomonadota; class Gammaproteobacteria; order Orbales; family Orbaceae; genus Gilliamella; species Gilliamella sp. LMG 34360. The sequence continues at coordinate 93,111 of NZ_OZ474900.1, forward strand.
TTCATTGCGTTTTGAACCGCACGTTTCATAGCTCGGCGGAACATAACACGGCGTTCTAACTGAGAAGTAATGCTGTCAGCAACTAATTTAGCATCAAGTTCAGGTTTACGAACTTCGGCAATATTAATTTGTACTGCAACATCACGTTTTTCTCTCTTGTCTTTATATTTATTGACAATAGAAGCTACGGCATTACGTAATTTTTCAACGTCCTCACCTTTTTTACCAATCACAATACCTGGACGAGCAGTGTGAATAGTAATGCGAACGTTAGTTTCTGCTGAACGATCGATTACAATCTTAGAGATTGATGCTTGTGCTAATTCTTTGTTCAAGAATTCACGCACTCTAAAATCACTTTCTAAATTATCAGCGAATGTCTTTGTACCCGAATACCATGTAGATGTCCAAGGCTTGACGATGCCTAGTCGGATACCATTTGGATTTACTTTTTGACCCATTGCTATTCTCCAGCCTAGCGATCTGAGACGATCACGGTGATGTGACTCGTACGCTTCAAAATTCGATCTGCACGACCTTTCGCACGAGGCATAATACGCTTCATGGTTGGGCCTTCATCTACGAAAATTTTCGCAACTTTTAGATCATCAATATCAGCACCATCGTTATGCTCTGCATTAGCAATAGCAGATTCTAATACTTTTTTAACAAGTACAGCCGCTTTTTTATTGGTGTACGTTAAAATATCAAGTGCCTGAGACACATTCTTACCGCGAATAAGATCTGCAACTAAGCGAACTTTTTGCGCAGAAGAACGAGCGTGGCGATACTTTGCAATTGTTTCCATCTCTTTCTCCTACTTATTTCTTCTTAGCTTTCTTATCAGCCGCGTGGCCGCGATAAGTACGAGTCGGCGCGAATTCACCCAATTTATGACCAACCATTTCGTCGGAAACATAAACTGGAACGTGCTGACGACCATTATGGACAGCGATGGTCAAACCGATCATATTAGGAAAGATCGTTGAACGACGGGACCAAGTACGAATTGGTTTCTTGTCCCCGCTTTCCACCGCTTTCTCTACCTTCTTCAGCAAGTGTAGGTCAATAAAAGGACCCTTCTTGAGAGAACGTGGCATAGCTAATCCTCTATATTAATTATTTCTTATTGCGACGGCGAACAATATACTTATCAGTACGTTTGTTGCTACGCGTTTTCAATCCTTTGGCTTTTTGACCCCATGGAGACACAGGATGTTTACCAAAGTTACGACCTTCACCACCACCATGTGGATGGTCTACCGGGTTCATTGCTGTACCACGAACAGTAGGACGAACACCACGCCAACGCGCTGCACCCGCTTTACCTAATACGCGAAGCATATGTTCTGAGTTACCAACTTCACCAATGGTGGCACGGCAATCAGATAACACTTTACGCATTTCACCTGAACGTAGACGTAATGTTACATAAGCACCATCACGCGCAACGATTTGAACATAACTACCAGCAGAGCGAGCAAGTTGTCCGCCTTTACCTGGTTTCATTTCAATATTATGCACGGTAGAACCGACTGGAATATTGCGCATCGGTAAACAGTTACCTGTTTTAATTGATGCATCAACACCAGATTGGATCTGATCACCTGCTTTTAAGCCTTTAGGCGCTAAAATATAACGACGTTCACCGTCTTTATATAAAACCAATGCAATATTTGCACTACGGTTTGGATCATATTCCAAACGTTCAACAATTGCTGGAATACCATCTTTATTACGCTTAAAGTCAACAATACGATAATGTTGTTTATGACCACCACCGATATGACGGGTAGTGATACGACCATTATTATTGCGACCACCAGTTTTGCTTTTTGAATCAAGCAACGGTGCATAAGGCTTACCTTTATGCAACTCTGGGTTAACCACTTTAACAACGTGGCGACGACCCGGAGATGTAGGTTTACACTTAACAACTGCCATTGTTCTTACTCCTCCGAATTACTCAGCGACGCCAGCAAGGTCTAAATTTTGACCTTCTGCTAAAGTAACGTAAGCTTTTTTCCAGTCGCTACGGCGACCGATTTGTTGACCACGACGTTTAACTTTGCCTTTAACAACAAGTGTATTAACGCCATCTACTTTAACTTCAAATAGTTGTTCAACTGCGGCTTTAATCTCTCTCTTAGTAGCATCTTTAGCAACTTTCAATACTAATGTATTTGTTTTTTCCATTGAAATAGATGCTTTTTCAGAAATATGTGGTGCTCGCAGGACTTTAAGCAGACGCTCTTCACGAATCATGCTAACATCTCCTCTACTTGTTTAACAGCATCAACAGTGATAACCACTTTGTCAAATGCAATCAAACTAACTGGATCAATACCTGCCACATCACGCACATCAACTTTATGTAAGTTACGTGCTGCTAAGAAAAGATTTTCATCAACATCAGAAGTAATAATAAGAACATCATTAAGGTTCATATCATTTAATTTCTGAGTTAATAATTTAGTCTTAGGTGCTTCAACAGTGAATGTTTCAACCACAACTAAACGTTCTTGACGCACTAATTCAGAGAAAATACTCTTTAATGCACCACGATACATTTTACGGTTAACTTTTTGGCTATGATCTTGTGGTTTTGCTGCAAATGTCACACCACCACTACGCCAGATTGGGCTCTTAATAGAACCTGAACGAGCACGACCTGTGCCTTTTTGACGCCATGGTTTTTTACCTGAACCAGCGATTTCTGCACGAGTTTTTTGTGCGCGAGAGCCTTGACGAGCAGCAGATGCATAAGCAACAACTACTTGGTGAACTAACGCTTCATTAAACTCACGTCCGAAGGTAGTTTCGGAAACAGAAAGCGCTTGCGCGTCTTTTACTACTAATTCCATCTCTATCTCCTCGACGTTAAGCCTTGATTGCCGGTTTAACAATTACGTCACTATTGATTGCGCCTGGAACAGCACCTTTAATTAATAAAAGGTTACGTTCTGCATCAACACGCACAATATCTAAGTTTTGAACAGTTACACGTTCATTACCTAAGTGACCTGCCATTTTACGACCTTTGAACACTTTACCTGGAGTTTGGTTTTGACCGATAGAGCCATGACCACGGTGTGCCAAAGAGTTACCATGAGTTGCATCTTGAGTACGGAAATTCCAGCGTTTAGTTACACCAGCATAACCTTTACCTTTAGATGTTCCAGTAACATCAACTTTTTTAACGTCAGTGAAAATATCAACGTTAATACTTTGACCTACAGTAAATTCGCCTTCTTCAAAACGGAATTCCCATAGACCACGACCAGCTTCAACGCCAGCCTTAGCGAAATGACCTGCTTCAGGTTTATTTACGCGGCTTGCTTTTTTGCTGCCAGTAGTAACCTGAATAGCTTGATAACCATCATTCTCAAGAGTTTTAACTTGAGTAACGCGGTTGCTTTGAACTTCTACTACGGTGACGGGAATAGAAACACCTTCTTCAGTGAAGATTCGTGTCATTCCCACTTTACGACCGATTAAACCAATCATTGTTTCGACCTCTCAATCATTCAGCTTAGGATTAACCTAAACTGATCTGCACATCAACACCGGCAGCAAGATCTAGACGCATTAAGGCATCAACTGTTTTTTCAGTTGGCTCAACAATATCAACTAGACGTTTGTGAGTGCGAATCTCATATTGATCTCGCGCATCTTTATTTACGTGCGGAGAAATCAATACAGTGAAACGCTCTTTGCGTGTCGGTAATGGAATAGGACCACGAACTTGCGCACCTGTGCGCTTCGCAGTTTCTACAATTTCAGCAGTTGATTGATCAATCAAACGATGATCAAACGCTTTTAACCGGATACGGATTCTTTGGTTCGACATGAGACCAGAGCTCCATTATTTAAAAGTTATAACAAAAGACTACTCCTCCTACCCTGTTTCGATTGACAGGAGAGTGTAATCCGTTCTTTTCGTAACCCCCAAATCGGGAGTATTGTTGATATAATTCAATATATTACATATTAACTATATCTTTATACGCATTTGCTGTTGAAAAATCAACAAACAAAGTGCGTCAATTATACGTAAATTATAAATGAATGCAAGGAGTAATTAATAAAGTATGTAGATAATTATTTAACTAACAAACATTTTTTAAATAATAGGTATAATTACGAGTTTTGACGCTTGAAGAGTGAATTTAATTACAATATATCATTCTTCAAACATCCTTTTTAAAATAGATTATTTAAGGAAAGAAAAGCGCTTTGCAGAAATTTAAATCAAATTGTGATAGATAAAACCGCCATTATGGCGGTCTTTTTAATGATCTTCTTTGGCATGATTTAAACTATATCTTGGAATTTCAACTTCAAGATCTTCATCAGTAACTCGAGCTTGGCAACTTAATCGACTATGAGGCTCTACTCCCCAAGCTTTATCAAGCATATCATCTTCTTGCTCATCACTTTCTTCTAGCGAATCAAAACCTTTACGAACAATACAGTGGCACGTTGAACATGCACAAGACATTTCACATGCATGTTCAATTTCAATATCATTACGAAGTGCAACTTCTAAAATAGATTCACCTTCTTCAGCTTCAACTGTTTTGCCTTCAGGACAAAGATCAGCATTAGGTAAAAATGTAATTTTGGGCATAATAATCTCGTTTGTTAAATATCATCAACTTTATGGCCAGTTAAGGCTTGACGAATTGATCTATCCATACGTTTAGCAGCAAACTCTTGTGTCATATTATCAACAATCTTAATATGCTTTTTGATAGCATCACTATCATCTAATTCACTTACTGCTTGTAACTGATGCTTAGCGATTAAAATCTGATTAAGTTGTTGCTCATTTAATAGATCAGCATCTTTATCTAAAGCACTTTGTAAGCTTTCTAGTACTCTAGCCGCTTCAACCTTTTGTTCGGCAAGCATTCTTACTTGTTTATCTTGCTGGGCATAATTGATTGAATCCTGAATCATGTTAGCAATTTCATTATCCGTTAGACCATAAGATGGCTTAACTTGAATCGCAGCTTCAACACCTGTTGATTTTTCCATTGCAGTAACATTTAATAAACCATCAGCATCAACTTGAAAAGTAACACGAATATGCGCTCCGCCAGCAGGCATAGGAGGGATACCTCTTAGCGTAAAACGAGCCAACGATCGGCAATCTGCAACACTTTCACGCTCGCCTTGTAACACATGAATCATCATAGCTGTTTGACCATCTTTAAATGTGGTAAATTCTTGAGCTCTGGCACATGGTATTGTGCTATTACGAGGGATGATTTTTTCCACTAATTCCCCCATTGTCTCTATTCCTAAAGATAAAGGAATGACATCAAGCAATAACATATCTGAATCGGGCTTATTACCAACCAGGATATCAGCTTGTATTGCCGCACCAATAGCAACAACTTTATCAGGATCAATGGAAGTTAAAGGCTCTTTTCTAAAAAAATCACCCACTAATTGTCTGACTAAAGGGACACGAGTTGAGCCACCGACCATGACAACTTCAACCACTTCATCAATATTGATTTCAGCATCTCTTAATGCTCGACGACAGACCGCCAAAGTTCGTTTAACTAAAGGTTCAATTAAGTCTTGAAATTGTTGACGCGTTATAGTTAAAGATTGCCCTTCTATGTTGGCTAAAGCTAAATCTTGCTGACTTAATGCTATTTTTATTTTAACTGTTTCATCGATAATTTTTTGGTTTATATAAGGATCAGTATTATTTTCTAAACCTAATTGATTTTTTAAATAATCAGCAAGCAATCGGTCAAAATCATCACCACCAAGTGCCGAATCACCACCGGTTGCTAAAACTTCAAACACACCTTTGTGTAGACGCAAAATAGAAATATCAAATGTACCGCCACCTAAATCATAAACTGCAATAACGCCTTCTTTGCCAGTATCTAAACCATAAGCGATAGCAGCAGCAGTTGGTTCATTTAATAATCTTAAAACATGCAGCCCAGCTAATTTAGCCGCATCTTTAGTTGCTTGCCGTTGCGCGTCATCAAAATAGGCTGGCACTGTGATTACAGCACCATCAATTTCACCACCTAAACTCTGTTTTGCACGTTGAGCTAAGGCGATCAAAATTTCCGAGGAGACTTGTATTGGGTTAACTTGATTATTAGGCAAATTCAATAATGGAACACCATTATCCGTTTGTGAAAAAGTATAAGGAAAATGTACAGCATCAATATCAGATAAGTTTCTACCCATTAACCGTTTAACAGAACTCACCGTGTTTTGAGGATCATTTACAGCATTAGATTTTGCATGCTTACCAACGGTAATAACAAGATTATCATCAACATCTAAGCCGTAATGAACTACTGAAGGTAATAGAAAATCATTATCCAAATCTGGTAGCACTTCGGTTTGTCCGCTACGCACAGTAGCAACTAGTGAATTAGTTGTCCCCAAATCAATTCCCACAGTTAAACGGCGCTGATGAGGTTCAGGAGTTTGTCCAGGTTCACTAATTTGTAATAATACCATTTGAATTGTCTCTAATTGATATATGCTTAACTAAAATTATAAAGCATATTGTTTTTCTTGTAACTTTTCGATTTGTTCTATCAATCTAGTTAAATAGCGGATTTTAAAGATTTGATTAAGGGCTACTTCCCAATCTTGTTTGTTAATAAATTCTAATAATTGTTTATAAACATCACGTTGACGCGCAAAAACTTCCGAATGAAAGTCATCTAATATAACAAAATCATCCTGACTTTCAATATCTTCTAATTTTTCACGTAAAACAAATTGTTCCATTAAAAAATCAGCATCATGAATAATATTTTGCTCAGTTGCCACATCAAAACCCTTTAGAGACAATAAATGTTCAGCCGCTTTAATGGGATTTTTCAGTGTATGATAACCGTCATTAATCATTGCTGATTTTTGTACCATCACCATTTTATCGTTATCATTAGCAGTGGCAAAATTATCTGGATGATATTGTCTTTGTAATTGTTGATAATTCGCTGTTAGTAACGAAACATCTACTGGTAGCTGAACAGGTAAATCAAATAGTTCAAAGTAGTTAGGCATGTTCATTACCCCAATTACACATTAAAGCTTTCACCGCAGCCACATTCATTCTGCGCATTGGGATTATTAAATTTAAAACCTTCGTTTAATCCTTCTTTAACAAAATCCAGTTCGGTACCATCGATATAAACCAAACTTTTTTTATCAACAATGACTTTAACATTTTTATCTTCAAACACACTATCATCATCGTTAATAATATCAGCAAACTCTAAAACATATGCCATACCAGAGCAACCGGATGTTTTAACGCCTAACCGCAATCCTACCCCTTTTCCACGATTAGCAAGAAAAGCCTGAACACGATTAGCGGCGCTATTTGTTAGTGTAATTGCCATTAACTTTGACCTTTTTTAGTTTTATAGTCATCAATTGCTGCTTTAATTGCGTCTTCCGCTAAAAGCGAACAGTGAATTTTAACAGGTGGTAACTCAAGTTCTTTAGCAATATCTGTATTTTTGATTGCTTGCGCTTCATCCAAAGATTTACCTTTAATCCACTCAGTAACTAAAGAACTTGATGCAATTGCACTACCACAACCATAAGTTTTAAATTTAGCATCTTCAATTATACCGTCATCATTTACTTTGATTTGTAAACGCATAACATCACCACATGCCGGTGCACCAACCATGCCACTACCAACATTAGGATCATTTTGATCAAAAGAACCAACATTACGAGGGTTTTCATAGTGATCAACTACTTTTTCACTGTATGCCATAATTTACTCCTAATTTTAATGGGCTGACCATTTGATTTTGCTTAGATCAACACCATCTTTAAACATTTCCCAAAGTGGAGATAATTCCCTTAATTTACCAATAGAATCTTTAATTAGTTTAATAACATAATCTACTTCTTCTTCAGTACTAAATCGACCAAATGAGAATCGAATTGAGCTATGTGCAAGTTCATCATTAAGACCAAGTGCTCTCAATACATAAGATGGTTCTAAACTTGCAGAAGTACATGCTGAACCGGATGATACGGCTAAATCTTTTAAAGCCATCATAAGTGACTCACCTTCAATATAAGCAAAGCTTACATTTAATATATTAGGGACACTATGTTCTAAAGAACCATTAAGATAAACTTCTTCGATATCTTTTAAGCCATTCCATAAGCGATTTTTTAACGCTAATAAACGTGGCATTTCAGTTGCCATTTCTTCTCTAGCTATACGATATGCTTCGCCCATACCAACGATTTGATGCACTGGCAACGTACCAGAACGCATACCGCGCTCATGACCACCACCATGCATTTGTGCTTCAATACGAACGCGAGGTTTACGTCTAACATAAAGTCCACCAATCCCTTTTGGCCCATAAATTTTATGTCCAGAAAATGACATAAGATCAACTTTTAATTTAGACAGATCAATGGGTAATTTACCGACGCTTTGGGTTGCGTCAACATGAAAAACAATACCTCTTTCACGACACATCTCACCAATTTTTTCGATATCTTGAATGACACCAGTCTCATTATTGACATGCATAATTGATACAACGGTTGTATCACTGCGCATGGCTGCTGCAAGTTTATCTAAATCCAGTATCCCATTAGACTCTGGAGCCAAATAAGTCACTTCATAACCTTCACGTTCAAGTTGACGACAAGTATCAAGTACCGCTTTATGTTCCGTTTTACAAGTAATAATATGTTTACCTTTAGCTTTATTAAAATGCGCTGCACCTTTAATAGCTAAGTTATCAGCTTCCGTTGCTCCTGAAGTAAATACAATTTCGCGGGAATCAGCACCAATAAGATCTGCAATTTGATTTCGAGCAATATCAACCGCTTCTTCGGCTTGCCAACCAAATTTATGAGAACGAGATGCAGGATTACCAAAAATACCATTTGGTGTTAAATACTGCATCATTTTTTCAGCAACTCTAGGATCAACGGGTGTTGTAGCTGCATAATCCATATAAATAGGTAATTTCATTAATTACTCCCAATAACAAATTCTGTATTTTATTTTTTAATTAATGCTGACGTGTCGTATATTACTTTGTCGATTAGCTACGGCTTTAACTTCATTATTATTGACTAATTCGCTAAGTGTAATGCTGGTTAAAAAGTCTTCAATTCGCTCACTTAAATCATTCCATAGTGTATGAGTTAGACATCTAACACCACCTTGACAGCCATCTTGGCCGTGACACTTAGTTGCATGTACCGTCTCATCAACGGCTTTTACAATTGAGCTAATCGCAATTTGATCCATTGACCGACTCAGCACATAACCCCCACCAGGGCCTCTAACGCTGGTTACTAAACCATTTTTTCGTAACCGCGCAAATAATTGTTCAAGATAAGAAAGTGAGATTTCTTGACGTTCTGAAATATCGGCAAGTGATACAGGTCCTGAATCAGAATGTAATGCTACATCCAACATTGCAGTTACCGCGTATCTTCCTTTTGATGTCAATTTCATTAATCATCCCCCTATGTGTTATAATATTTATTGTATATATCCTTTTATTTTAGTCAAGTATTTAGTTGACTATTTTAGTGGGAATTATCCTCTCTTAGTTCATCATCGACGAAACACAATGAAATATGCTAATCTAGTTAGATAAATTCATATGGGAGCTAAAAGGATGAAATTGGTATCACGTTACTTACTGATAATAAGTTTAATATTTACAAGTAACGCTTTCGCAAATAATTCTCAAAACATGTTACGAGAAAATTATCAAAAATGGATTAACTCTTATCAATCGTTAAATTTTCAAGAACAAAAAACATTACTTGCAACCATAAAAAATTATCCATTATATCCTTACGCTGCTGTGCAATTTTTTCAAAAAAATATAAAAGTTGTCTCCCCTGATGTAGTTAGCGATTTTGTAAAGAAAAATCAGGATTTTCCTTTAACAAACTCTTTAACACAATCCTACTTGAAAGAGTTAACAAATCGCCAAGATTGGAGTTCAATAATTTCATTCCCAAAAGATAATTCAATATCTTCTAATTGTCGCTACCAATATGCTTTACTCATGAAAAACGGAGATAAATCAGTTTTTAAAGATGTAGAAACACTTTGGATGACAGGAAAAGATCTTTCTTCTGCATGTGATCCATTACTTAATGCTTGGGCTAAAGCTGGTAAACTAACAAACAATTTAATATTATTACGTATTGAATTGGCAGTTGAAGCGAATAATTTAAAATTAGCTCGATATCTAGCAAATTTATTAGATGAGGATTACAAAACAACTAAAAGTAATTTACTAGCTTTATTTGATAATCCGAGAAAATTAGACGATTTTTCAAAAAATATTAAAGCGAGTTCTTTTACTAAAAAGATTATTTTAGCATCATTTTCTCGTTTAACTAAAGTTGATATAGAATTAGCTGAGACCTTATTACCACAATTCATCAAACAGCAAAAATTAAATGAAAATGAACAAAGTTTATTGCAAAAAAGTTTAGCAAACCGTTACTTTAATGATTCAGCCACTTATGAACAAATTAAATGGCGAGATAATTATATTGCTAAAAGCCATGATTCATCTTTGGTTGAAAAACGTATTCGTTTAGCTATTGATGAAAATAATTACAAGGATATTGCTTATTGGTTAGCACAACTATCACCAGAAGATCAATTAAAAGAAGATTGGCAATATTGGAAAGCACGAGTGTTATTAAAAAATAATCGAAAAAAAGAAGCTAATAGTATTTTACAAACACTCACAGCTAAACGTGGTTTTTATGGGATGATCAGTGCGCAAACGCTGAATCGACATTATTCTCTTAATAATCAATCAAAAAAAATTACTCATACCGAAATTTCAGCATTAAAGTCTAAGTTTGATGATAAACCATTTGTGAAAAGAATTAATGAATTACGTAGTTTAGGAATGTTGCCAGAATCAAGCAGAGAATGGCGATATATGTTAAACAATCAAGTGGATAGTAATGAATATCTAAAATTGGCTCAATATGCTTTACATAAAGGTTGGGGTGATCTAAGTATTCAAGCAACGATTGTAGGCAAATTATGGAATAACTGGAATGAACGCTTGCCCATCATGTACCAAGACTTATACCATGATACCCTAAAAGATAAAGCTATCCCTCTTTCTTATGCTTTAGCTATTTCTCGTCAAGAAAGTGCGCTTGATACCTCGGTACAATCTTCAGCTGGAGCCAGAGGATTAATGCAACTGATGCCTGCAACCGCTAAAGAAACAGCTAAAAAAATGGGCTTACTTACTTATACTTCATCAACACAACTGTTCGATCCTGAAATCAACATACAATTGGGTAGTTACTATTTAAATTCAGTTTATCTACAAAATGGTAATAATCGGATATTATCTTCAGCTGCTTATAATGCTGGACCTAATCGCGTTAAACGATGGTTAAAAGAGAGTGGTGGAAAACTTGATGCCGTTGCTTTTATTGATAGTATTCCATTTACTGAAACACGTAATTACGTGAAAAGTGTTTTAGTTTATGACTATATCTATCAAATAATCTTAGGTAAAAAAAATCCACATATTTTGACTCAGCATGAATTTAATAAACAATATTAATGGTGACTATAATGAAAACTAACGAATGGCAACAAACCGTTAAACTATTACACCAAGCATTTAATGATGGTTATTCAATTGATATATTAAAATTATTAATGACCGCCGATGAGCGTGATGCATTGATAACTCGAGTAAAAATCATACATTCATTACTTGACGGTTCAATCAACCAACGACAACTAAAAGATCAACTAAAAATAGGCATTGCTACAGTAACTCGAGGTTCTAATAGTCTAAAAGAGGCAACACCTGAATTTAAAAAATGGTTAGAGAATATTCTATTAAGCTCAGATAACTAAAACACTAGCTAATATCTATTCGTCACACTTGTAACAATCAGAGTTATAAATTTTGTTGGATATTAACCTCAGTTTCTGTAACAACTGGCACACAGTAATCACATTCCATAGTCTTAATATCTTTAACAGAGGCAACCGTATCATCATGAAGATTATGATGGATTTCGATTAAACAGCTAGAACTACGCAACCGAACTTTTAGAGCTGGCATTGCGGCTAAATGTACTTGAGAAATGAAATCTCTAAAGTTATCTGGTGAACCAATATATTTAAAGCAAAGATATAATCCACCTTCACTGACAACTTCTTCAATATGTTCAAGATTATTATTATGATCTAATGCAATCGTATAAAGTAATTCTTGTTCATTGGTATTATCTTTGCTTTTTAATATGCGACTAAAAGCATAGATTTTATCAGGCAAATCTTCGTTTTTATTTGTACAACGGGATAAATAATTATGAAAAAACTGTGTTCTAAGTCTATTTTCTTCGTCTAATAATTGCCCTAAATTACAATTATTTTTGAAAGAAATTCCCCAAAAAGTCTGTTTCGGCATATCAACAAATTTGGGTTCAGGTAGTGAAAGCTGATTTTTATTAAGCTCAATTGCTGGTGTTAATCCTGCTGGATCCCAAAATTCACCTCGACGATAACTTGCTGGAGTTTCATTGAACTGTTTTTTAAAAGATCGGGTAAATGTTTGTTGCGAATCAAAACGATATTGCATAGCAATGTCTAAAATGGGTTTACTGGTCATACGCAAAGAGAGCGCTGCATAAGTTAAGCGACGATGACGAATATAAGTTCCAAGAACTTGACCCGTCACTTCTTTAAACATACGTTGTAGATGCCACTTTGAATAACCAGACTTTTGCGATACATTATCAATAGACAATGGCTGTTCTAAATTTTTCTCAATCCAAACGATAAGATCTGAAATAATACTAACTTGATTCATAAAACCCCATCATAAAGTGAACAGACACATAACCCTTGATTATGACTTAATCCCAGCAATAAGCAAGTTCTAAATAAAAATTATTTTCCATGCATTTTAACAAAATGAATGTGTACCTGCTTGATGTTCAGTAATATCTTTCACTCCTGCAAGCTCAGGAAATTCGACCATTAATTGCTTTTCGATACCTTCTTTTAAAGTATAATCAACCATTGAACAACCATTACATCCGCCGCCAAATTGTAAGATGACATAGTTATCGTCGGTCAACTCAACTAAATTTACGCGCCCACCATGACTTGCTAACTGAGGGTTAATCTGCGCTTGAATCACATAGTTGACTCGCTCAATTAACGGAGCATCATCAGCAACTTTTTTCATTTTAGAGTTTGGTGCTTTTAATGTTAACTGTGCACCAAATTCATCTGTCACATAATCAATTACGGTTTCTTCCAAAAATGGGGCACTAAATTCATCGATATACACTGAAAAATCCGCATACTTTTCTTCTATATCATTATCTTCAACTGTATCGGCAGGACAATACGAAACTCCGCATTCTGCACTAGGCGTACCCGGATCCATAACAAATACTCTAATTTGTGTGCCTTCTGGTTGATTAGCAAGCAATTTTTTAAAGTGCTGTTGAGCTGATTCAGAAATAGTAATAATAGACATAACTCCTCACTTTAACACCATTTATAATAGTTGACTAACTTTCTTGGTTATTATAAGGACTGTTTAGGATTTTACAATACCGTTCGACATAAACAAATTATCTGAACACGGGTTGCTCCGCATTGTTTTAATTGTTGACTAATAGCATTTATAGTATTACCAGTAGTAACAATATCATCAATAAGCATCACTGATTTATTAGCAACATTTTGGTTACAAACAAAAAGTGTCTCAACATTGCTCATTCTTTGTTTAAGTGATAATTTCTTTTGATCTGTTGCATTTTTCTTTCTTGATAACAGATGAGGATAAAAATCACAATTTAACCATTTAGCAATAGGCTTTGCCAACAATTCGGCTTGATTATAGCCTCGTGACCAATATCGAAGATGATGCAAAGGCACACATGTAACCAAATCTGGTTTAGCTAAACCTTCTGTTTCTCGTCGTTGATACCATGCTAAAAACATTAATCTCGCTAATGCTAGGTTTAATTCAACTTTTTTATAAAATTTTAATTGATGAATTAAGTTTTTCAATGGATGAATATATTCACTAACAGCAATAAGTTCGTCCCAATAAGGTTTATGTTCTCGGCATCGATAGCATACATTCGTTGATAATGAATGGGGTAGACAACATTGGCAACAAATTTTATTGAATTTAGGTAGATTTTTAACACATTGACTGCAAATACCATGATGAGATAAAAATAAAGGCATATTACATAAAATACAACGCATATAGTTTACTTTTTTGTAAAAAAGTTTCAGGTTAACATAACGTTTCAATATAAAAATGGCTTATTCATTTCGCTCAATATCAAAATTAATATGGATACGAATTAAAACGTTATACCAATATCACAATCAAATAAGTTTATTTATATAAATGTTTTATAAAACTTATAATTAACAAAAAATAAAATTGCGATCTATGACACATAATTTCATCGGATTTTACATAAAAATTATTTAAAATAATCAAATATTAGGTATAATCAACCAACTATATCGGATTAAGGAAATAATAAATGAAAAAAATCAAATTATTATTTATATCATTGCTATTAACTCTTTTTACTAGTGTTGCTTTCGCTGACACTAAAGTTTTATTACAAACAAGTCAGGGTGATATTGAAATTGAATTAGATAGCGAACATGCGCCAATAACCACTAAAAACTTTCTTGATTATGTTAACAGTGGATTTTATGAAAATTTAACGTTCCATCGCGTTATACCTGGTTTTATGATTCAAGGTGGTGGTGCCGATGATCAATTAAAATTTAAAGATGGTAATGCTCCGATAAAAAATGAAGCAAATAATGGTTTAAAAAACAATCGAGGCACAATAGCCATGGCAAGAACGAGCGATGTGGATAGTGCAACTAGCCAATTCTTTATCAACACTGTAAACAACGAATTTCTTAATTACCAATCACCTGAAAATTACGGTTATGCCGTTTTTGGTAAAGTGATTAAAGGAATGGATATTGTTGATAAGATTGTAAATGTAGCAACTCACCGTGTAGGACCTCATCAAAATGTACCTGTTGAGCCGGTTTATATTAAAAAGGCAACTGTTATTGAAGAAAAATAATAAATTATTTAAAATGAGATGAAAACCTAAAAAAAACCATCTTAATCATTTAAGATGGTTTTCCTCAAAAATTTAATTATTTTTTAATTTATCACAAGCTTTGTCAAAACCCCGCTCACAGGACTGTTTAAAATACCTATTAGCTAATAATTTGTTTTGCTCAACCCCATCACCTTTATCATACATAATTCCTAACTTGTATTGTACTGATGATACATCTAGTACGGCTGCTTTAGTAAACCAAAATGCTGCTTTTTGTTTATTTTGTTCAACTCCATCACCTTCATCATACATAAGAGCTAAATTATATTGTGCGTTGAAGTTATTTTGTTCTGCAGCTTTTTCATACCAAAATACCGCTTTTTGTTTATCTTGTTCTATTCCATCACCTTTATCATACATAAGTCCTAACTTGTATTGTGCATTTGGTACATCTTGTTCGGCTGCTTTAGTATACCAAAATGCTGCTTTTTGTTTATTTTGTTCAACGCCATCACCTTCATCATACATAAGAGCTAAATTAAATTGTGAGTTGAAGTCATTTTGTTCTGCAGCTTTTTCATACCAAAATATCGCTTTTTGTTTATCTTGTTCTATTCTATCACCTTGATTATACATAACTCCTAACGCGTATTGTGCATCTATATAACCTTGTTCAGCTGATTTTATATACAAAGTTAAAGCTTTTTGTATATTTTGTTCAACGCCATGACCATATTCATACATAATAGCTAAATTATGTTGCGATGGGGGGTCATTTTGTTCTACAGCTTTCTCATACCAAAATAACGCTTTTTGGTAATCTTGTAATTCACTATCACTTTTATGATACAATTCGCCTAGAGCATATTGTGCATCTACATAACCTTGTTCGGCTGATTTTGTAAACCAATAAATAGCCTTTTGATATAGTGCCTCATCTTGCTCAACTCCTGTTGTAGCCTGAAAATATAAGTGACCTAAAAGATACTGCGCTTCTGAACTACCTTTTTCTGCTTCTTGTGTACATTCAATAAGTGCCTTTTCATAATTTTTATTTTCAAATTCTGTTGTACAATCCCCCGCATAAGCAGCAAAAGAAAATAAGATAGGCATAACTAATAGTAATTTTTTTATTTTCATGATATTCCTTATATATTTATATAATTCTTTAAAATTTTATTCAATTAATCATAAAGTTATTAAAAATCATTTTAATACATTTAACAAATTAGCAAGCGTTCTTATCCCAATGCCTGTTGCTCCAGTTGCCCATAAAGTGGTTGCGCTTTTGCGGAATGTAGCTGAACAGTCAATGTGTAGCCAATTTTGTTTATAATTTTTTATAAAATGGGACAGAAATGCGGCGGCAGTGCTTGCACCCGCGGTATTCGGTAATCCAGAATTTGCCATATCAGCAAACGAGGATGGAAATTGAGAACGGTGAAAATCAGCTAATGGTAATCGCCAAAATGCCTCATGTTCAGCTTGGCTACTTGCTAATAACTGATTAGCAAATTTGTCATCAAATGAGAGTAATGATTGATAATCGTTACCTACAGCAATTTTTGCGGCACCAGTAAGCGTTGCGCAATCAATGATATAATGAGGATTATCATTATCTGCACTAATTAATCCATCAGCTAAAACCAAGCGACCCTCGGCGTCGGTATTATCAACTTCAACTGTTTTACCATTACGATAACGAATAATATCACCTAGTTTGAATGCATTACCACTTACCAAATTATCAGCACAGCATAAATAAAGTTTGATGCGATGATTGACTCCGCGAGCAATAGCAAGAGCCAAAGCACCAGTCACCAATGCCGCGCCTCCCATATCCGATCGCATTGATTCCATAAAACTACTTGGTTTTAAACTATAACCTCCAGAATCGAAAGTAATCCCTTTCCCGACTAGGCAAGCAATAATTGGTGTTTTTGGATTTTTAGTCGGATTATAATCAAGCTCGAGTAAGGCTGCTGGTCTGTCAGAACCTTTACCAACTGTGTAGATGCCCATATAATCTTGTTCTTTAAGTGCTTCTCCTGAAATAATGTTATAGGAAATATCAGAGGAATAATTGCTAATTAATTTTGCACTTTGTGTTGCTAATTCTAAAGGACTTAATGTTTCTGCTTGTTGATTAACAATATCTCGACACCAATCAATGATGGCTAAGCGATTTTTTAGTTCTTGCTTATCTTTCTTATTTAATTTTGCCCAACTGACTTTATTATTGTTTTTAGCATTACGATAACCAATCCAAAAATGCCAACATGACTCTAAATCCCAATTGTCACCACTAAGTTTAACTGATTTAATACCTTGATTATCTAATTTTCGTGCAGCTCGCTGAATGGCACCATGTCGATGCTCGGGTTGATAAT
This sequence comes from Gilliamella sp. LMG 34360, assembly GCF_984568995.1. Lineage (NCBI taxonomy): Bacteria > Pseudomonadati > Pseudomonadota > Gammaproteobacteria > Orbales > Orbaceae > Gilliamella > Gilliamella sp. LMG 34360. The sequence goes on from NZ_OZ474900.1 coordinate 110,636, forward strand.
GAATGGTAACAGCATCTTCTGAAAAACTGAGTAATGCATCTTTACCCCACTTTGATGGAGCAGGTTTTTCCGAAAGTAATATAGATAAAGTCGACATAATAAATTCCTCAAACAATAATAATGCAAAAACGATGAATCAATTCTAATCAGAAACATGTTAATATAGCAAGCAAAGTTAAGCATAAATAAGGACCTATAATGACATCAGTTGTACAAATCAAAAATGGAATCAATTTTCGTGACTTAGGTGGCATTAAAACCAGTGATGGTCGTCAAATCCGCTCAGGAATGTTGTATCGTTCAGGTGAATTTTCACGCCTTAATGATAGTGAAAAAAACTTTTTATCTGATGAGCTTAATTTGCATTATGTATTAGATTATCGAGATCAACATGAAATTGATCGTAATCCCGATAATCTTTGGAATAACAGTCAATATATTAATGTGCCTGCAAACCCATTAAGTGATGAAATTACAGCAAGCCTAACCAGTGATGATATTTTCATTATGAAAAAATACTCACCTTTTGATTTTATGGTTAAACTTTATCAATTATTACCATTTAATAATGTAGCATATAAAAAGCTAATATCGCTGCTACTCAATGCCAACGGTAAACCGTTAGTGCAACACTGTGCAGTAGGTAAAGATAGAACAGGTGTAGGTGTTGCCTTAACCCTATTTGCATTGGGTGTGAGTGAAGAAGTGGTTATGCAAGATTATTTACTCACGGAACGCTATTTAAATGATTATCGTGAAGCCATACTTAGTCAAAATAAAAATAAATTATCACCAGAAGAATTTGAAAAACAAAAAACTATTTTCGCAGCTAAAGAAGAGTTTTTAAGTGCGGCTATTGATGAAATCAAAAAACGATATGACACAATCGACAATTGGTTAATTAAAGAATATCAATTAGATGATAAAAACAGGAAAATTCTTCAAGATATTTACCTAATTTAAATAAAATAAGGGGGTTTACTATCCCCTTATTAACAATCATTTTACCTTTATTATAAGTAAGTTGGGATTACTTATTACAAGTATAGAATAAACTCATTTCATTAATCCTATTACAGGATCAATATCGAACAGCGTATTTATTTACTAAGATTGTAAGATAAATTCGGTGATAGGTTTATTATGATTAACAGCAAGATGAACTGATGCAACTTGCTGATATTGATAATAAAAATGTTGACCAAATGGTGCGCTGATCAACTGCTTTTCAATATCTACTTTTACTGATTTTATTTGCCAGACGCCTTTAGCATATAATTTAAGTGCTGATTCTTTTAAAGTCCAAAGCTGCCAAAAGGCCGTTAAGGTATCCGCTTGTTGCATCATCCACTGATACTCAGCATCTGCAAAAAAGCTTTTGGCTACATCTAAGTAATTTTTACGTGGGCGAGCGACTTCTATATCAACTCCAACTCTACCATCTAACGATATTGCAACCGCTACCCAATCTTGACTATGACTGATATTAAAATCAGGAAGATTGCGATCTAAAAAACAAGGTCGATTATTATCACCTATGACCATAGTTGGCAAAATAGCAATTTGACAATACTGATTAAGCAAGCTAGCTAAGATTGAACGACAGACTAAAAACTGTTTTTTACGTCTGCCATTGAATAATTCAGCATCGTGAATGATCTGTTTTGATAATAGTGAATAGTTGACTTCCACCGTGTCTAAATGGGCAAGTTGGACAATTAACATTTTATATAAGCCATTTTAAACAAAAATTATTTTTTACTATTTTAACAGCATGCTATGCTAACTGTTATCGAAATTTATTAGATCAATAAGGATGCATCATGTCATTACAAACAGAATTAGTTCATGCTGGTCGAAAAAAACGTTATACCCAAGGTGCAGTCAATTCAGTTATTCAGCGAGCATCATCGCTGGTCTTTGACTCATTAGAAGCCAAAAAAGAGGCAATGGAAAATCGAGCTAAAGGAGCGCTATTTTATGGTCGTCGTGGCACACTAACTCATTTTGCCCTGCAAGATGCGATGGCCGAAATTGAAGGTGGCGCAGGCTGTTACCTTTATCCATGTGGTGCGGCAGCCATTGCTAATACCATCTTGGCTTTTGTAAAAAAAGGCGATCATATCCTTGTATCAGAAGCCAGTTACGAACCAACACAAGAATTTTGTGAACATATATTAAAAGATTTTGGGGTTGAAACGGATTATTTTTCACCTTTGATTGGACGGTATATTACCAATCATATTCAACCAAATACGAAAGTCGTGTTTCTTGAATCACCAAGTTCCATTACTATGGAAGTACACGATGTGCCAGCTATAGTTAAAGCGATTCGCAGTGTTAATCCAGAAATTGTTATTATGATGGATAATACATGGGGAGCAGGTGTTTTATTTAAAGCTTTAGAGCATGATGTTGATATTTCTATTCAATCTGGTACAAAATATTTAATTGGGCATTCCGATGCAATGCTAGGCACAGCCGTTGCCAATCAACGTTGTTGGGATACCTTACGTGAACGTTCTTATTTAATGGGACAAATGTGTGATGCAGATACCGCCTATATGGCAGCTCGTGGATTACGAACTCTAGCGGTTAGACTCAAGCAACATCACGAAAGCAGTTTAAAAGTGGCAAACTGGTTAGCCAATCATCCTAAAGTTGCAACCGTTAATCACCCTGCATTAGCAAGTTGTAAAGGGCATGAGTTTTTTAAACGCGATTTTAGCGGTGCTAGTGGCTTATTTTCATTTGTACTTAAAGATCATTTAAGTGATATTCAATTATCTGATTTTTTAGATAATATGACTCACTTTTCAATGGCTTATTCATGGGGTGGATTTGAATCATTAATTTTAGCCAATCAACCTGAAGATCTAGTCAAAATACGACCAGTATCCGGTGTTGATTTCACAGGTACACTAATCCGGTTACATATTGGTCTTGAAGATCCTGATGATTTAATTGCCGATCTTGCTGCTGGCTTAGATAGAATCAAATTACATAAAAACAAAGTTAATGCGTTACAAAGTTTAGTGTAAATGGATAGCGGATGAACCATCAAAACAAAGCTAAGACTAAAAGTATTATAGAACAAACCATTTTACAACACCTAAACGGTCGGCAATCGCTACTCGTTGCTTTTAGTGGTGGCGTTGATTCGACCGTATTAATGCATGCATTAGTCACCCTAAAGCAACAATTGCAAAATTTACAACTTAGAGCCATTTATATTCATCATGGTTTAAGCGAAAACGCTGATAGTTGGGCTGAACATTGCCAGCAACAATGTCATTCTTGGCAAGTTCCTTTGATTATTGAAAAAGTCAAACTTGATAGATCGGCGGGCAATATTGAGGAACAAGCTAGAGAAGCTCGATACCAAGCTATCTATCGACATTTAAAAAATAATGAGTTTTTATGTACAGCCCAGCACCTTGACGATCAATGTGAAACGTTCTTTTTAGCGTTAAAGCGTGGAAGTGGTCCAGCGGGCTTATCCGCTATGCCACTTGAAAATGGTCGGCATCTTAGACCATTACTAACGATATCTCGTCAAGAGATTGAACAGTACGCCAATCAGCACCAATTAAGTTGGATAGAAGATGAAAGTAATCAAGATGACCATTACGATCGCAACTTTTTACGTTTAAATGTTCTACCAACACTTAACCAACGTTGGCCTCATTTTTCACAAATGGTTGCTCGCAGTGCCGAATTATGTCAACAGCAAGAAATACTACTTAACGAGCTACTGTTAGCTGATTTTAAACTCATTACAACACCTGAAGGGCAGTTATGTTTAACACCGTTATATAACTATTCGGACTACAAACGTAATGCTATATTGCGCATGTGGTTTCGATCTAAACAGATTAATATGCCAAGCCAAAAACAGTTATCACTAATTTGGCAAACAGTGGCTTTAGCAAAAGAAGACGCTAATCCACAATTTATTTTGCATAATTGGCAAATTCGCCGATATCAAAACCGGCTCTATTTGTTGCCTTTATATCAAGATATCGAACAGCAAATCTTGCCTTGGGATCTAAGTACATCGCTAACCTTGCCGGATAATTTAGGCGTATTACAGCCCAATTATCAAACCGATTTAACTTGCCGTTTACCGCAAAAAGAGGAAACTGTTTCAGTTCGTTTTCATGCACAAGGTCAATTTCAAATTGTTCAGCGCAAAGGATCTCGATCGATAAAAAAATTGTGGCAAGAGCATCATATTCCACCTTGGATGCGTACCCGTATTCCTTTAATTTATTATAATGAACAATTAATTACTGCCGTTGGGGTATTTGTGACCGAACAAGGTAAGGGTTCACAAGTTGGGTTTAATCTGAGTAATACTCTATAATTTAAAAAATAAGGAGACAATACATCTCCTTAATTTAAATTATAAAATATCAAATTATTTTGACTCAGAACGAGCTTTCCATCGTTTTAACAATAAAGCATTAGTCACCACACTTACACTGCTAAGTGCCATAGCAGCGCCGGCTATCATTGGATTTAAGAAACCTAAGGCAGCCAGTGGAATGCCAATTAAGTTATAGAAAAATGCCCAAAATAAATTCTGTTTAATTTTATTATAGGTTCTTCGAGAGATATCAATAGCATCAGCAATTAAAAACAGATTGCCACGCATTAAAGTAATACTAGCCGCATGCATTGCCACATCGGTTCCCGTACCCATTGCAATACCAATATCAGCCGCAGCTAAAGCTGGCGCATCATTAATACCGTCACCCACCATCGCAACCTTATGATTGCTATCACTATTGTTAGTGTTTTGACTTTCTTTTTGTAATTGATAAATATAATTCGCTTTATCTTGCGGTAAAACCTCAGCAATAACCTTATCTAAATTTAATTGTTGTCCTACATAATTAGCAGCTTGTTGATTATCTCCGGTTAACATTACCGTTTTAACATTTAGCTGATGCAGTGCTGTAATCGCAGTTTTTGCTTCTTCTTTTATGACATCTGAAAAGCCAAATAGAGCTAATATCACAACGTTTGCTTCTAACTGTTGTTTTGCTAAAAATGAAATCGTATAACCTTTATTAGTTAGCTCATTGATTTTATCGTCCATATCCACAAAATGGGCGTTTAATGATTTCATCCAACGCAAACTACCTAAATAATATTCAGTGTTATCAATCGTTGCCATGACACCCGAACCTGTTACAGAAGTAATATTTTGAGCATAACTATGCTGTTTTGCTTTGTTTAGAATTGCTTTTGCTAGTGGGTGCTCACTACCTGCTTGTAACGATGCGGCAATCGCTAATATTTGCTCAGGGGTTTGTGTCCCTATCACATCCATTTCAACCAATTCAGGTTTACCAATGGTTAAAGTTCCTGTTTTATCGAACGCTACGGTATTAACGTTGTGTAATGTTTCAAGGGCTTCGGCATCTTTAATCAAAATACCATGACGAGCCGCAACGCCAGTACCCACCATAATTGCCGTTGGTGTTGCTAGTCCTAAAGCACATGGGCAAGCAATCACTAACACCGCGACAGCATGAAGTAAAGCTTGTTGCCAATCCTGAGAAATCACGCCCCATGCAAGTAATGTAATAAGCGCAATCAATAAAATCACAGGTACAAAAATCGCGCTAATTCGATCTACAATTCGCTGAATGGGTGCTTTTTTAGCTTGAGCAGACTCTACCATGTTAATAATCTTTGATAAGGTAGAATCAGCTTGAATTGCCGTTGTTTTTACCATTAACAATCCTTCACCATTGATAGTACCACCTGTGACAATATCATTGACTGCTTTGTTGACTGGAAAACTTTCACCAGTTAACATCGACTCATCACTACTTGATGCACCTTCAATCACGATACCGTCAACAGGAATACGTTCACCAGGCTTCACTATCACTACATCACCAACAACAACTTGGTTAATGGGCAAACTTATCTCTTGATCGCCCCGCCTAACTAAAGCAACATCAGGTCGTAAGGCAGACAGGGCTTCGATAGCTTGGGTTGTTTGATGTTTCGCTCTTGACTCTAACCATTTACCAATCAAGATTAAGGTAATAATAACAACTGATGACTCAAAATAAAGGTGATCATTATTACCGATCATCCACTGATACAGTGATAAGCCATAAGCAGCACTAGTACCAATAGCGACCAGTAAATCCATATTACCGGACAACGCTTTAGCGGCATTGAAACCGCTGCGATAAAATTTAGCACCTAACCCAAATTGCACAATCGACGCAATTATTAATTGTAACCAAGCGGGCATCATCAAATGTATCCCGAAGGGTTCAAGTAACATAGGCAGAACAAAAGGTATCGCTAATAAAACAGAGATAATAATCGGCCAAAGCGATGCTTGTTTCTCAGCATCCTTAATATGAGTTTGTTGATCGTTAATTTTAACTGCATGATAACCTGCTTTGTCTACTGCCGACATTAATGTTTCTAATTTAACATTGGCATTAGCGTTAACGGTTGCTTTTTCTGTAGCAAGATTAACACTGACGTCAATCACACCATCAATCTTCTTTAGTGCTTTCTCAACTCGACTAACGCATGATGCGCAGCTCATATCCTCAACAAAAAAATTGTATTCAACTGTTTTCATTTGATGCATCCCTTAACTGTCTTTGTTGATCGTTAATTTTAACTGCATGATAACCTGCTTTGTCTACTGCCGACATTAATGTTTCTAATTCAACATTGGCATTAGTGTTAACGGTTGCTTTTTTTGTAGCAAGATTAACACTGACGTCAATCACACCATCAATCTTCTTTAGTGCTTTCTCAACTCGACTAACGCATGATGCGCAGCTCATATCCTCAACAAAAAAATTGTATTCAACTGTTTTCATTTGATGCATCCCTTAACTGCCGATGTTATTTGGATTTAGTATTGGCTGAATATTAAGAAACTATTTTCCAACAAAGTATACTGTTGTTTTAACAAATAGAGACAGGTTACTTTTTGTCTTTATTAAAAAGGCTTGTTATATTAATTGATATCAAATAGCTTATAGGCATTTACAAAAAACTCTTTTTATACCTCATTAATAATAACCATAACTTCAAAGGTTATGCTTCTGTAAGAATAGCAACACAAACGCGACTACTAACCTATTTAATGACTATTCTAATGTTTATCATTCTTTTAGCAAGAATGCACTTTTTTGATATATACTTCCCAAAAAGGTACTATTGAGACATTAAAATGAAGAATAAATCAGATTCTAATGAAGATTATAAACCTACTATCCGCTGCCCTGTTGAGACAACAATAAATATCATTGGAGGAAAATATAAATCTTTAATTTTATGGAAATTGATGACAACAAAAACACTGAGATATTCTCAATTACGTAAAGAGATTCCAAGTGCCACACCTAAAATGCTCACCCAGCAACTACGCGAACTTGAAACAAGTGGCTTAATTCATCGCAGAGTATTTCCAGTTGTCCCACCAAAAGTCGAGTACTCATTAACCGATTTTGGTAAAAGTATTAAACCCGTATTAAAAGCAATGTATAAATGGGGTAACCACTGCTTGGATAGCCAAGGATTAGAGGTTAATTGTTCAATGGTTGAGCTAACAGATTAATTATGAAAATTTAACTCAATAAGTTAGATACATACTCAAAAACTATATGAAAAATAACAGGGTGTGAGTAACCCTGCTATTTTAATCTAAAAATTAGTTACGTAATTTTTCTGGCCAATCGTTTTGAGTTGAAACTAATAGATCTTTAACAATTCTAGGATTTCCAGCTACCACATTACCAGAAACCATATAATTATTATTACCAGCAAAATCGGTCATCACACCGCCAGCTTCACGCAAAATCAATTCACCACCAGCGATATCCCATGGTTTTAAACCAATCTCAAAAAAGCCATCTAATCGACCAGCTGCAACATAAGCCAAATCTAAAGCTGCCGAGCCGCTACGACGAAAATCGCCACATCGAGTAAATAACTTTTGTAAAACCGCAAAATAGCTATCACTATGTTGTTTAGCCTTGAATGGAAATGCCGTAGCGAGTACGCTACCATCTAAATCTTTAGCGTTACTAACACGAATACGATAACCATTAAGCTGAGCACCTTTACCACGCGCAGCAGTAAATAATTCATTACTCATTGGATTATAAACCACAGCAACTTCAGTTTTGCCCTTAACACGAGCAGCAATAGAAACAGCAAAATGCGGAATATTTTTAATAAAATTGGTCGTACCATCAATTGGATCGATTATCCACTGTGTTTCAGCATCATTACCTTTAGCCAAACCACTTTCTTCGGCAATAATCGTATGATCAGGATACGCTTTTTTGATTGTCTCAATAATCAAAGCTTCAGCAGCGCGATCAGCATTAGTAGCAAAATCGTTAGCGCCTTTAGTGTCAATTTCGATTGAACTAGGGTTTTCATAAGCCTTTATGGCCACATTACCTGCTTTACGAGCAGCGCGAATAGCAATATTAAGCATCGGATGCATAAATTTCTTCCAATTGATGATGTTAAAGAACGGATAGTTTTAGTAAAACTTACACAATTATACTAAAATTTACGGCATAGTATAAAGGTTTTACCACTGCATTGCCAGACTATGTTAGGATTAATGGCTAAAATAGCCATATTCTCGTAACGCTAGAATTATTGCTTACCTTATTACTAAATTTATTCCATCTATAATGTTGCATCTAAGTGAAAATTTTATTGGTAACGGTTCAGTTAATTACTGATCAATTAGGGTAAAAAAATGACTAAATCAATCTATCGTAACTTTTTTCATCGCATGATTGGCTTTCCATTCGCAATAAATTAAGAATTATTGCATAATACCTAGCGTATAAAATAGCGAACTTAAGTTAGGAATAATTATGGAACTTCTTTGTCCAGCGGGATCTTTACCATCACTTAAAGTAGCCATCGATAATGGCGCTGATGCTGTTTATATTGGTTTGAAAGATGATACTAATGCCCGTCATTTTGCTGGTTTGAATTTTAACGAGAAGCGCTTAATTGAAGCATCTGACTATGTGCATAAACGCGGTAAAAAACTACATATTGCAATTAATACTTTTGCGCATCCTGAAAACTTCCAGCGTTGGCAATATGCAGTTGATACAGCCGCCAATATTGGTGCTGATGCACTTATTATTGCGGACTTAGCAATGCTAGATTATGCTGCTGAAAAATATCCAAACCTAGAGCGTCATGTCTCAGTGCAAGCATCATCAACCAATGAAGAATCAATTAAGTTCTACTATAACAATTTTCATGTACATCGTATCGTGTTACCACGTGTACTCTCTATGCATCAAGTAAAGCAACTTTCGCAAGTTTCACCAGTTCCACTTGAAGTATTTGCTTTTGGTAGTTTATGTATTATGGCGGAAGGACGTTGTTATTTATCTTCCTATCTTACCGGCGAATCTCCTAATACCGTTGGTGCTTGTTCACCAGCAAAATTTGTTCGCTGGGAAGAAACTGAAAAAGGTCTTGAGTCTCGCTTAAATAACGTGTTAATTGATTGCCATAAAAAAGGTGAAAATGCTGGTTATCCAACCTTGTGTAAAGGTCGTTATTATGTAGGCGATGAGCTTTATCACCCTATTGAAGAACCAACCAGTTTAAACACAATTGAACTACTGCCTGAACTGTTTGCAGCCAATATTGCATCAGTCAAAATTGAAGGCCGTCAGCGTAGCCCTGCCTATGTTGAACAAGTAACTAAAGTATGGCGTCAAGCAATCGATCGCTATAAAGCAAATCCACAATCATTCCAGGCGGAAAAAAGCTGGATGGATACGCTGGGTTCTGTTTCAGAAGGAACACAAACCACGTTAGGTGCTTACCACCGCAAATGGCAATAACATAATACTAAGTCTACTGTTATATTAATTATCAAGAAATATTGATTATAAAAGATATCACATCTTGATTTTGTATGTATTGTACAACTTAGGTTATGCCATTTTTATTAAATGAAATCAAATTTAAGATAAATAAATTATAGTGAGCAAAACTATGAAATATTCATTAGGACCAGTGCTTTATTATTGGCCTAAAACTGAAACCGAAGCCTTTTATCACGCAGCAAAAGAGAGTGAAGCTGACATTATTTATATGGGTGAAACGGTTTGTACCAAACGCCGAGAAATGAAAGTTCCCAATTGGCTAGAATTAGCTAAGGAAATCGCTAAATCTGGCAAACAAGTGGTGCTTTCAACATTGGCTTTGCTTGAAGCTCCGTCAGAATTAAACGATTTACGACAACTAGTCAATAATGGTGACTTTTTAGTGGAAGCCAATGATTTAGCGGCCATCAATATTGCTCAAGAAAATAAATTACCATTCGTTGCTGGTCCTGCTATTAACTGCTATAACGCCTTGACTTTAAAATTATTACAAAAGCAAGGTATGGTACGTTGGTGTATGCCGGTTGAACTTTCACGTGATTGGCTAAATAATGTTCTTAAACAATTTGAGAGTTTAAATATTGAAAAAAACTTTGAAGTGGAAGTCTTTAGTTATGGTTATTTACCTTTAGCTTATTCCGCACGTTGTTTTACCGCTCGTTCAGAAGATAGACCAAAAGATAAATGTGAAACTTGCTGCATCAAATATCCTGTTGGTCGTGAAGTGTTTTCTCAAGAACAGCAAAAAGTTTTTGTACTAAACGGTATCCAAACACAAAGCGGCTATTGTTATAATTTAGGTAATAATTTAAAAGAGATGAAAGGATTAGTTGATATTGTGCGGATATCGCCGTTAGGACTTGAAACACTCGATATTGTAAAACAATTTAAAGCCAATGAAGATGGCTCTAATCCACTGCATATTGAACATAAACGCGACTGTAATGGTTACTGGAATGGTATTGCTGGACTCGAACTTAGCCAATAAATATTTTACACCAAAGCAATTTAGGGCTGATTTTCCAGCACTAAACAGTAATAGTGTATATCTTGATTCCGCGGCAACTGCTCTTAAACCTCAGGTAATGGTGGATGCCACAGTGGCCTATTATGCACACAACACTGCGACCGCCAAACGCAGTTTGCACCACGATGCGTTGCAAGTAACAGTGGCTATCGATAAAGCACGACAACATGTTGCTAATTTGCTTCATGCAAGCAATGACACTGAAATTATCTGGACTCGTGGTGCTACCGAATCAATTAATTTAATTGCCCAAAGTTATGCTCGCTGTGTATTACAACCTAATGATGAGATTATTGTCAGCGAATTAGAGCATCATAGTAATTTAATACCTTGGTTAATTGTGGCTAAACAAACTGGAGCAAAAGTCATTAAATGGTCTGCCAATATAGATGAGTTATCATCACTAATATCATCAAAAACTAAAATCGTAGCAATAACCCATATGTCAAATGTCACTGGATTTTGCCCAAATTTAGCTACAATTGGCCAAATAGTTCATCAATATAATGCTATTTTAGTAGTAGATGGCGCCCAAGGAATTGTCCATCATGATATTGATGTAACAACACTTGATATCGACTTTTATGCTTTTTCAGCTCATAAATTGTATGGTCCTACGGGACTGGGTGTTTTATATGGTAAACAAACCTTACTTGAGCAAATGTCAGTTTGGCATGGCGGTGGAAAAATGCTAAAAAGCACCTCATTTGATGATTTTATTCAAGAAGATACACCTTATAAATTTGAAGCAGGCACACCCAATATAGCTGGCATTGTTGGCTTTAATGCAACACTTGATTGGTTAAACAATTGGGATCTTAAGAAAGCAGAAAATTACACAGAACAATTGGCTCATTATACTAAATCACAGCTAAGCAAACTGTCGAATCTACAATTTTACAGTGTTGAAAACAGCCCAATCATCACATTTAATATTAATGATATTCATCATAATGATGTGGCGATTTTACTGAGCGAGCAAAATATTGCGATTCGTACTGGCGAACTGTGCGCTCAACCTTTAATGAATAAATTGGGTTGTCATGGGGTTATTCGTCTATCATTAATGCCATATAATAATGAGCAAGATATAGATGCTTTTATTTTGGCATTACAAAATGCAATTGAAATTCTAGCCTAATTTTATACTGAAACGTATAGTTAACCTGAAACTTTTTTACAAATAGTTAATTATTTATAGGTCAATATTATGCTATCACAGCAAGACTTAACAAAATTATTTTTACAGCAACATAATTGGCAAGATCGCTACCGACAGTTAATTGTATTAGCAAAACAATTGCCACCAATGCCTGAAGATTTAAAAACGGATGAAAACCAAGTCAATGGTTGTGAAAATCGCGTTTGGCTAACTTATCAAAAGCAAAACGATAATACCTTTATATTTCAAGGTGACAGTGAAGGACGAATTGTGAAAGGATTACTGGCAATTTTAATTATTATTGCTAACCACAAAACAGCAAAAGAAATTGCTGCAATCGATTTTCAATCTTTATTAAACCAGTTAAAAATTACGGATGAGCTAAGTCAATCGCGTTTACAAGGCTTGACTAAACTAATTGAGTGTATTCAATCCATTGTATAAAAAAGGGGGTGTTATCTCCCCCCTATTTACTAAGATTGTTGCTAACTGATAACGTTGTTGATTAATTTTCAATATAGGTAAAAAGTGTGATCACTTTTTTAACGCCATCGACTTTACTAGCAAGCTGTGCAGCAGCTTTACCATCTTCCGGTGTCACAATACCAATCAAAAATACTTCCCTATTTTCAGTTACGACTTTAATGTTGCGTGCTTTGGTTTTCGCATTCAATATTAGCTGAGATTTAACTTTCGTTGTGATCCATGTATCATTGGTGATTGTGCCTGCACTAACGGGTTGACCAACTCGAATTTGATTGTAGACTTTTTTTACACCTTCAACTTCATAAGCTAGGCTTTCGGCCTTTTCAATTTGCTCACGACTGGCTTGACCCGTTAAGATAATATCACCGCTATACGTACTGGAAACGATACGTGCTCCAATAAATTGAGGACCATTATTTTTAATTTTCATCCCCATACGAGAATTTAAGGTAGTATCGTCAACTTGTGTGCCCGCAGTACGAGGATCGGTAGCAACTTTTGCAGTAGCTGTAGCACCTGCGCCAATTACTGCGGCGGTAATACAGCCTTGTAACATTAATGCGCCTGTTATTAACATAGCTATTAAGGCAGCTCTCTTCATTATTACTCCTTACAATTTATAACATTGTAATCAAATACTAAAAATCGCTGTTATTATGCCTTTTTGATAATGATTTGCAAAACAATTTTGTGTTTTACACTATGATAAAAACCAATAACAATAATCGAACATAAATTATTTAAAAATTGTGTTATTTTATCACTAATAACGGTTACTTTTTTTGATACAATCTAATTCATCAATATGGTGGAATATATGGAATTATCGGAATTAAAATATGAATCAAGATAGTATTGATTGGCTATATGGATTGTCCGCGCCAATGGTTGCTTTAAACAAAGATAATGGTGCAAGTTATACTTCAGCATACTTTATTCCCGAACGGGATTTTGTAGATTTGAACGAAAGTTGGGGGATTAATTCTCGCGAAACTCTACTTAATTGTGTCTTTGATATGGTTGATGATGGACATGCAACACTATTATCTCGCTATTATTCAAGATACTGTCGATCTTCCGAAGCTGATTGGCGTAATTACTGCCAAGATCAAAACGATTATCAAAAAGTCCTAATGAAATTTGTTGAACAAACTTTTTGTGTATGCGGTATTGGTGGCATTCGTAGTTGGGATTATGCACGTATGGGATATATACTACGAAATGGCACAACCAACAAATATATTACCGAAGAGGAAGCGTTATGGATTTTTACAAGAATTGCTTCACGTTCTCAATATTTTTATAAATCTTGGCATAACTACTTTGCTGCTTGGTCAGTTGGATTTCAATTTTGGGAATCAATTAACAATAAAGAAGATCTTGAAGCTTTACGTTGTGAATTAACCAGAGCATCGCAAACGCGCACTATGAAAATATTAATTAACGACGAAGATTCACCTTGCAATCGCCTACCTTGGTACATTGATATTGAAGAACTCGAAAAACCGGAATCATTAAGGGAGTATGATTGGTCATGAGTACAAATTTTTGGGAATTATTAGGCATCGAACAAACAACAGATACCGCGCTTATTCGTCAAGCATATCGTGGAAAGCTACCCTCATATCATCCAGAAACGGATCCTGATGGATTTAAAGCATTGCGCGAAGCTTACGAATCAGCAATAAGTTATGCAAAATCGCCTGAAACAGCTGATGATACAACAACTCAACAATCGGAAAAAGAATCAGTACCACAACTAACAGAAGAACAAATTCAAGCAAATGAAATTTACAACGCTTACCAAGCTCTATTAGAAGATCCCCAACGCTGTTATAAAGTAGATGAATGGCAAAAATTTATTGGTTCATTTTATGATTACCCAATGTCGGTTATTGATTCAGTCAAGTGGCGATTACTAACCTTAAGCTATGAAACAACAAATATCTCAGAATCATGTGTCAAAATTCTAGCTGATAATTTACGTTGGCGTCAGCAATTAATGACACAGTTCACTGATGACTTTCAAATATATGATAGTTATTTAAATCATATCGATCATGGTGATTTATTTGATTACACGTGTTTGCCTACAACCAACAAAGCATTACAAAATGCTACCATTGATTATATTTATTCTATTAAATGGGTATATTGGGAACGTAGACCTGACGACGTTTATCTATTCCTATCACAAGATACTGTCTTTTATCTTCCTGATGATAAAAAACTTATGCTTGAATTTGCTTTTTGGCATAGTGAAGCAAATATGAAAAATCAATTTATCTTGGATTATGCTTTAAAATGCATTGCTGAAAATGATCAAGATGAACAAACTATTATCGATTGGAAATATATTGCTGCCATTCAATATACTTTGCTTGAAGACAAACATAATGCATTACAATTTTGGTTAGATCTATATTATTCTGGGCATTATCAAGAAAAAGCAGAAAGTTGGATAGCAGGTTGGTGCGTCTATTTTGAAAAAGATTACTTCCCTTTATTAATTATGGCGTTAAATAACAGCCACTGTATTGACACCGATAAAACAGAAATTTATCTGCACACCATTCCGCAATTAACCACAACCACAACAGCACGATTAGCAGGAATAGATGATATCGACAGCTATCCAAAAGAAATTGTTGATTTTGTCAATTGGAGTCTAAGCGTAAACTGGAGTTACCGACAAGTTCTACCGATATTATTACGCGATGACGGTTCACATCGATTATATCGATTATATCGGCATGCTGTGATGTTGCGCCATGGTAACGAAATTCTGTTACAAGAAATTTTAGATGAGCAAAGTAATGATCCATTTGAACAATTTATTTTGCATCATTTAAAACGCCAAGCACGACAACATCTTACATGGCTTAAACAACTCTCACCAATACAAGAGTTTAAAGCATGGCTATTTGATGATGATAAAAATTCCCTGTTACCAAAAAAATTCGATCCAGATGAAGAAGGTGAGCTGGTTTTATATGGTCGTTTATGGTTAGATAGATTTCAAGAGCTCCCTGAAGTTGCTAAATTACATTTATATCATAGTTTTCATTATTCAAATATGGAAATGTTTGATTGGGCTATGTATTTAGAATTCATGAAATATTACTTGTTACCCGAACCACCAAATGCATCAACAAAAATGAATAATAAAAATGCGTATTGGCAATGGTTTCATCATTGTTTATTAGTTTTAGCTACCGTTAACCAACCGATTAATGTCGCTATATATCTACAGCAAGAAAATAATAATTTTACTATTAAGGATGATGACAAACTTAAACCATTAATAGAAATATTTAAACATGGCAATTGGCAAAATGAAACTGAACTTTACAACCTAATTGATAATGACAGCAAGCTCATTAATTGTATTTTAAACAATTATCCAGATTCCATGGAATGGTTTATTGATGATCCTGACTACATCGATTTTAATGATTTCGAACAAAAAATAGAACAATTATGGACACCCAAATTAGCTAAAAAAAATCCAGTTTATGTGATATTGCTATACCTGATTGTATTAAACAAACCCGAACAAAAAGCCAAATTAGATCAAATGTTACAAAAACTGGTTGGTGATAATAAAGATCTGAAAAAGATAGTAAATGGTTTAAAAGATAATTGGAGTTTTCCTTTATCGGTTAACAAAAGTAGATACCACTATACCAAAAAAGTAGACGAAATCACCTCACTTGCTGAACGCTTATCTAATCAATACAGCGTATGCGATGATGATGAACTAAAAATGTTAGATGAATTTAAAAATGATAGCGATAACGATTTAGTATTACGACTCTGTGCGGCATTACTTTTGGCAAAAAATACTGAAAATCAAAAATGGCTTGAGTCACAATCTCTACCTCAAAATAAATGGTGGCAATTTTGGCGTTGGAATGGACGTACCAATATACAGGGCTTTATAGTACAGTTGATTTTATCAATTACGATGCTTATGTTTTTAGATAAAAATAATTTTGATAATATAACAAATTATGTCATTTTGACATTAGTAGCAATTAATACTCTTTTTGCTATCAAACGACGTATCAACGACACAGATAAAGGACAACCTTTATATTTTATTGCAACAATATTTTTGCTACCACTATTGTTATCACCATGTTGGCTTCCAGAATTAAAAAAAATCAATCGCTATGGACCACCAATAGAAAAAAAGACTAAGGAAAAGTAAACTACACAAAAATCCCCCTTTTGATTCGTATAAAAAGGGGGAAATGTGATCGAATAAAAATCTATAATGGTTAACGATTGAGTTCTTGTAGATTTGCTTCAATTTCACAGCGCATTTCATCAATTTCTTCTGAATTTTGCTGATCTAATACCTCAATAAAAGCTTCAATGTACGACCCAATTAATGCTCTTTCATCACCTAATGATTGTGCCCATGCTCGCTCTAATCTCGCTAATAAAGTCCGATTTGGCATCTCATCACGAGGATGAACTTTGAGTGATTTTAATCGTTCATGGCTCTCTTGTTTTTGTTTATCAGTTAAACCTATTGGACTATGATCAATGACTTTTCCATGTTTAATACCGGTTTCAAGAACAACTACATCAACTTCTAACAAACCATTCAAATCATAACTAAAACGAACATCAATACCTTGTGTTTTCTCCATCGGAGTTACAGGCACTTCAAACTGATCTATCAGCACATTATTTTCTACGCGTGGACTTTCGCCTTGATAAACCGAAATGCCAATAATCTTCTGTTGCGGATGCACCGTATAAAAAGTTTTTACTTTCGAGGTCGGGACAATGGTATTTCGCTCAATAATCGGTGCAAATAATCCACCAACATTACCTGAACTACTTTCAATACCTAACGTATAAGGACATACATCAGTTAAAATAATCTCTTCTATATCAGCATTACGTAACCGACAAGCAGCTTGAACAGCAGCGCCTTGTGCCACAATCGTGGTAGGATTAATATGACGATAAGGCAATTTGCCAAATAATTTCGTTACCAGCTCACGCACCACACCGAGTTGTGATGAGCCACCGACTAACACAATATGTTCAAGCTGGTTAGGCTTTAAGCGCGCATCATTTAAGGCTTGTTCAATAGGCGAACGTAAACGATTAAGAAGTGGTAACCATAGCGTTTTGGCTCGATTTTCATTTAAAGAAAACTCCCACTGCTTATCTTGCCAAAACCAAGTTAATTTGTGTAATTCATCACCGCTTAACTTACACTTTAATTGCTCCGCTAAATCTAATAAACGTGCATAGTCGTCAACGGGTATATCCTGTTGTTTAAGATTCCAATCACTTAAGCAGGCTTTAACCAGTTCATCGGTAAAATCTTCACCACCTAAATAGTTATCTCCGGCAGATGCATGTACTTCAATAATTGGCAAAGCATATTCCAGTACAGTCACATCAAAGGTACCGCCACCTAAGTCAAAAACTAAAGTATTACCTGATTGCTCTTCATGTAATCCATATGCCATAGCGGCTGCAGTTGGTTCATTAATTAAACGTACAGCATTTAAACCAGCTAATTCCGCAGCAAAACGTGTTTGTTTGCGTTGTTCATCATTAAAATAAGCAGGAACAGAAATCACTACATCGTGTATTTCTTGTTTTAAAAACGCTTCGGCATCGGCCTTAAGAGATTTTAACACCATGGCAGAAAGTTCGGTTGGCGTAAATTTCTTGTCACCTAATTCAAATACTTTATTAGAGCCAAGAAATCGTTTGAATGCAGCTGCACTTCGACTTGGATGCGTTGTTAAGCGAGACAATGCAGCACGCCCAACTAAAATAGAATCATCATCATCAACACTTACTACTGATGGAGTGACAACTTCGCCGATTGAGTTGGGGATAAGTATTGGCTTACCATCTTGCCAAACACAAATTAAACTATTAGTAGTACCTAAATCAATTCCTATGGGGTGATGCATAATTGGTTTGTTCTCTTCTTATTATTAAAGTTAATATCAACAATATTATATAGTTAATACTGCTCAAGGTACAATTTTATCAAACACTAAAATATTCAATTTACCTTAACTCATTATTTTATATATGTCTAAAAATTAGACCACCAAAAATTATAATTACTATTTGTATCGATTATTCTCAATAAATAACCATTAAACCAATCGTCATTTAAAAATTGACACTAATAATTATCTTTATTTTGCATATCAATAATTTGACTAATTAACTGACCGTTAGCTAATCTGGTTGTGATAAGCTCACCTACGTTTACTTGTTCAACACGACGTATCACCGTATTTTGTTGATTGGTTGTTACAGAATATCCTCTTTCTAATGTCGCAAGTGGACTAACACTATTAAGTTGCGAGGTTTGTAAAACAAATTGATGTCGTGACTGGGTTATTTTTTGCTGAATTAAATTAATAAGTTGCTGACGTTTCTGGCGAATCATCTGACTCAAGTAGGTAATATTATTTTGTGGAGATAGTCGTAACAGTTGTTTATCTAAAAAGTTATGGCGATTTGACTGTTTAAGTAAATATTGCTGCATATTTTCATATAAAGCATGCTGGTAAGATAGTAACCGATTTAATTTTTTTGCTAGTTTGGCTTGTGGATGTTGGGTTTGCAATTGGTGACGCCACTTATTGAGCATTTCACGACGTCGAGTCAAATAATAATCCATTGCCATAGATAAATGCTGTTCTTGAACTTGAATCCGTCTAATCTGATCTAAGCAATCGCGACTAACTAATTCCGCAGCCGCAGATGGAGTAGCTGCTCTGACATCAGCGACAAAATCGGCTATGGTAAAATCAATTTCATGCCCCACTGCACTGACAATTGGCAATTGGCTAGCAAAAATCGCTCTTGCGACTACTTCTTCATTAAATGACCATAAATCTTCGAGTGAACCACCACCTCGACCAACAATTAACACATCACATTCTTGACGAGCATTGGCAATTTGAATCATTTTAGCGATCTGCGCAGCAGCTTCTGTGCCTTGTACTTGCGTTGGATAGATAATTAAATGCAAACTTGGATCACGACGTTTTAAGATCTGACAAATATCATGTAATGCCGCCCCAGTTGAAGAAGTAATAATGCCAACAGTACGAATATTTTCAGGCAATGATTGTTTATAAGTAGATTCAAATAATCCCTCTTCAAATAATTTTTGCTTTAATTGTTCAAACTTTTGTTGCAACAATCCTGCACCAGCAGGTTGGATTTTATCAATAACAAGTTGATATTCACCCCGTGCTTCATAAAGCGTAACCGTTGCTCTAACCAATACTTGCTGGCCATTTTGTGGTGTAAAACCAGCGCGAAAATTACTATTGCGAAACATGGCACAACGAACTTGAGCTGTATCATCTTTTAAGGTGAAATACCAATGCCCAGAAGCGGGGCGAGAAAAATTAGAAATTTCGCCCATCAGCCAAATTTGACCAATAGCATCAGCAAGAATATCTTTTACCATTTGGTTAAGATCTTTAACCGATAGAATCGAACTATTGTGCTGCATACTATTCCTCTATTATTATACTGTTACCTATTTAAGCTAAATCAAATTGAGCCCAAATTGGCGCATGATCAGACGGTTTTTCCATAGCGCGGATATCATAATCAATGCCAGTTTGTTGGCAATGCGCCATCAACTTTTCACTTGCTAAAATCAAATCAATTCTTAATCCAGTATGGGTATCAAAGCCTTTAGAACGATAATCAAACCAGGAATATTCCTGTTTTGTTGGATGCTCATTACGATAAGTATCAACAAACCCAAGTGACATTAAATTGTTCATCCACTCTCGCTCTTCAGGTAAAAATGAACATTTACCAGTACGCAACCAACGTTTACGGCTGTCGTCCGAAATGCCGATATCTAAATCGGTTGGACTAATATTCATATCGCCCATAATCAAGCAAAGCTGATCACTTAATTGATGTTGCTTTAAATAATCAATCAAATCTTGATAAAATTTACGTTTTGCAGGGTATTTGATTTCATGATGCAAACTTTCACCCTGCGGAAAATAACCATTAATTATGGTTAACTCACCTTGGTTGGTTGGCAACTGAGCGATAATTAATCGGCATTGGGCATCATCACTATCAGTTGGAAAACCACATTGTACTGAAAGTGGCTTTTGCTTAGTTAACAGAGCCACACCATAATGCCCTTTTTGCCCATGATAATTTAAGTAATAACCAAACTGCTCAAGCTCCTCGACTGGAAACTGATCATTATGAACTTTGGTTTCTTGCAGACCTATCACATCTGGTTGGTGCTTATCGATAATGGCGGCTAATTGATGGATTCGAGCCCGAAGACTATTAATATTAAAAGAAATAACTTTCATGATGAATTTATTGTATTGGAATTAAGGTTGTAATAGTCCCATCCTACCAAAAATACGTTATACTGTTAAGCTATTACAGAAACAGTTATCATTTGTGAGAAAAGGAATAACCGAATATGTCTACGGAATTACTTGCCTTGCGCGATAAAATTGATGAAGTCGATAAATCAATTTTATCTTTAATTAATAAACGATTAGCTTTAGTCGCCGAAGTTGGCGATGTTAAAAGCAAACACGGTATTCCTATTTACGATCCTAAACGTGAAGCAGAAATGTTAGCCCAAAGACGAAAAGAGGCTGAAAATATTGGGGTATCATCTGCTTTAATTGAAGATATATTACGCCGTTTAATGCGTGAATCATACATAAGTGAAAATGACAAAGGTTTTAAAAAGGTCTATACCAGTTCAGGTTCTATCGTTATCGTTGGAGGTAATGGACAAATGGGTAGATTGTTTGCTCGTTTGTTCACCCTGTCTGGTTACCATGTTAAAACTTTAGGTTCTAAAACTATGCATCAAGCAGCCGAAATAGTCGCTGATGCAGCGGCTGTGATTGTGACCGTACCGATTAACAAAACTTGCGAAATCATCGATCAATTACCTCCATTGCCTAAGGATTGTATCTTAACCGATTTTACCTCAATAAAAGTCAAACCGCTTGAAGCTATGCTCAAAAAGCATCCTGGCCCTGTCGTTGGACTGCATCCAATGTTTGGTCCTGATGTGCCAAATTTAGCAAAACAGATTATTGTCTATTGTGAAGGGCGTGAGCCAGCTAAATATCAATGGTTAATTGAACAAATGCGTATTTGGGGAGCCAATTTATGTGCAATTGATGCCAAAGAGCATGATAAATGCATGTCATTTATTCAAGCTTTACGCCATTTTACCTCTTTTTCATATGGCGTAAATTTACAGCGAGAACAAGCCGATTTAGAACAACTGATTGCGTTATCATCCCCTATTTACCGACTAGAATTAATGATGGTAGGCAGATTGTTTGCACAAGATCCTGTACTTTATGCCGATATTATTATGGCATCTGATGATAATATTGAATTAATCAAACGTTATTATCAATGTTTTGGAGAAATGGTGAAATTAATTGAGCAACGCGACAAAGTAAAATTTATTGAGAATTTTAATAATGTCACCGAATGGTTTGGTAATTATGCTCAGCGCTTTATTAAAGAAAGTCAGGTTTTACTAAAATTTGCTAATGATAATCGGGAATGATTTTATACTCAAACGTATAGTTAACCTCAAACTTTTTTACAAAAAAGTTTATAAACAATACGTCTAGTTAAAATAATTTTTAAATTACGATTTTATACTTAAGAAGTAGACCAACAATGAAATTTAGTGTGAGGGAATAAAATGTCTAATCGAAAATATTTTGGCACTGATGGGATTCGAGGCAAAGTTGGAGAGTACCCTATCACACCAGATTTTGCGCTTAAGCTAGGGTGGGCAGCAGGTCGTATACTTGCTAAAGATGGGGTAAAAAAAGTATTAATTGGTAAAGATACCCGTATTTCTGGTTATATGCTTGAATCAGCACTTGAAGCGGGATTTGCTTCGGCTGGTGTTGCTACTGCATTTACTGGTCCCATGCCAACTCCAGCTATTGCATATTTAACACGAACATTTAGAGCTGATGCCGGCGTTGTTATTTCAGCATCACATAATCCATTTTATGATAATGGTATTAAATTTTTTTCGACCGAAGGCAAGAAACTCGATGATGCAATCGAATTAGAAATTGAAGCTCAGCTTGAAAAAGAGATCGACTGCGTTGAATCCATACAACTCGGACGTGCAAGCCGAATTACCGATGCGGCAGGTCGTTACATTGAATTCTGTAAAAGCACCTTTGATCATGATTTGAGTTTAGCCAGTTTAAAAATAGTCGTCGATTGTGCTAACGGCGCCACTTATCACATCGCTCCTAAAGTTTTACGTGAACTTGGTGCAGATGTGATAAAGATAGGCTGTGACCCCGATGGCGTTAACATCAATGATAATTGTGGTGCAACAGATATTAGAGCATTGGCCAAATGCGTTATTGATGAAAAAGCCGATTTAGGATTTGCCTTAGATGGCGATGGTGATCGCATTATCATGGTTGATCATAAAGGGCGTAAAATTGATGGTGATTTAATTATTTATATTATTGCTCGTGAAGCATTAAGACAAGGTCAATTAAAAGGTGGCGTTGTTGGCACATTAATGAGTAATATGGGACTTGAAATCGCACTTAAAAATTTGGGTATTCAATTTGTACGCGCTAAAGTTGGTGATCGTTATGTACTTGAAAAAATGCTTGAAAAAAATTGGCGCTTAGGTGCTGAAAACTCTGGTCACGTTTTATTATTAGATAAAACTACCACTGGTGATGGTATTATTGCGGGTTTACAAGTATTAGCCGCAATGGTACGCAATAACATGTCATTAGCTGATTTATGTAGTGGCATGGCCATGATGCCACAAGTATTAATCAATGTTCGATTTGCTGAAAAACACGATCCATTAACAAACCCCGATGTCAAATTAGCTATTGAACAAGCCGAAAAACAACTTGGTATTCATGGACGTGTTTTGATTCGTAAATCAGGAACAGAACCACTTATTCGCGTCATGGTTGAAGGTATTGATGCTGCTGAAGTACAAAAACTGGCAGAACAAATCGCTGAAGCAGTTAAAGCATCAAATTAGCTTATTTTATCCCTATTAATTTGGCGATTAATAGGGGATTATTTCTACTAAAGTGACATTATAAAGTTGCTATTCTTTACACAAATTTAGTAAAAAGTGTCTAAATTCTTAATTTTGTTAATCAAAGGTTGACTTATTATAGGCAATTAGGTTTAAAATAGTAGCTTCGAATTATTACAGCGATTGCTTATATCTTTATTGAAAAGGGATGTAAGCAGTATTTTTAAATTTTAGGAATAAGGTAAGAGGGTTTTATGTCAGTTTCCTCTCCAGCTTCACCACAAGCTTATATCAAGCATCATCTTGAGAACTTGCAAGTAGGTTCTGGTTTTTGGACCTTTAATCTGGACTCGTTGTTCTTTTCAATTGTACTTGGTGTTATCTTTTTATGGATATTTCATCGCGTAGCTAAAAAAGCTACCAGTGGTGTACCAAGTAAATTGCAATGTGCAGTAGAAATGCTCTTTGAATTTGTTAATAACACCGTTAAAGACATGTTCACTGGTCAAAATAAACTCATTGCACCGTTAGCCTTAACTGTGTTTACTTGGGTATTTTTGATGAACTTAATGGATCTCATTCCAGTAGACTTTTTACCTTACGCTGCACAATATTTAGGTCTTTCGCATCTAAGAGTCGTCCCTTCTGCAGATGTCAGTATCACAATGTCAATGTCATTAGGCGTATTTATTCTTATCATAATCTATTCAATTAAATACAAAGGTATTTCTGGATTTATTAAAGAATATACACTTCATCCTTTTAATCATTGGGCATTTGCGCCAATCAATTTAATCCTTGAACTTGTTAGCTTATTGGCTAAACCAGTTTCTTTAGGACTTCGACTTTTCGGTAATATGTATGCTGGTGAACTTATCTTTATCTTAATTGCTGCACTATTACCTTGGTGGTCACAATGGGTACTATCGTTACCTTGGGCCATATTCCATATTTTAATTATTACCTTACAAGCTTTTATTTTTATGGTGTTGACGATCGTCTATTTAGCAATGGCATCGGCAACGGAAGATCACTAATTTCAATATTTTTTTGATAATAAACTGGAGTATATAATGGATAGTATGTTATTTGTAGCCGCGGGCATAATGATGGGATTAGCTGCAATTGGTGGTGCAGTTGGTATTGGATTACTAGGTGGTAAATTCCTAGAAGGTGCCGCTCGTCAACCTGAATTAATGCCTATGTTACGTACCCAATTCTTTATCGTTATGGGCTTAGTTGATGCAATTCCAATGATCTGTGTGGGTATTGCACTTTATGTTATTTTTGCTGTTGCCGGTTAATAAACTTTTAAGAGGAATCGTCTCATGAATATGAACGCAACTCTCCTCGGCCAAGCAATTACATTTGTATTGTTTGTTTGGTTCTGCATGAAGTTTATTTGGCCACCTGTTATTAATGCGATTGAAAAACGCCAAAAAGAGATAGCAGACGGTCTTGCTTCAGCAGAAACAGCAAAAAAAGATTTGGAATTAGCCAAAGCAAATACATCTGACATAATGCAACAGGCTAAGGTAGAGGCTAATGCAATTATTGAGCAAGCAAACAAACGCAAAGCTATCATTCTTGAAGAAGCACAACAAGAAGCGATCCGCGAAAAAGAACGTATTGTTGCTCAAGGACTTGCCGAAGTAGAAGCTGAACGCAAACGCGCTAGAGAAGAGCTTAAACAACAAGTCGCTACACTCGCTATTGCCGGTGCAGAAAAAATTATTGAACGTTCTGTTAATGAAGCCGCAAATAGCGACATCATTGATAAACTCGTAGCTGAATTATAAGGAGAATAGAGCAATGGCTGACTTAATTACAATTGCTCGTCCTTATGCTAAAGCCGCTTTTGATTTTGCGGTAGAAAGAAACAGCATCGAATCATGGCATAAAATGTTGGTATTAACTTCTCAAGTAAGCAAAGATGCACAAGTAAGAAGTATTCTAACATCTGATATGAAAACTGATTCGGTGGCTAATTTACTCATCAACATCTGTAAAGATGTATTAGATGAGTTTAGCACTAATTTTATTAAAGTTATGGCTGAAAACAAACGATTATCACTTCTTCCTGAAGTTTTAACTTTGTTTGAACAATATTGTTTAGATAAAGATGCTCAAGCAGATGTTGATGTCATTTCGGCTAATGAGCTAACTAGCGAACAACTTAATAAAATTTCTATCGCTGTCGAAAAACGTTTATCACGAAAAGTAAAACTAAAATGTCATATAGATAAATCGCTCATTTCTGGTTTTATTATTCGTACGGGCGATATGGTTATTGATAGTAGTATCAGAGGGCGTTTAAATCGTTTAAATGACGCTCTACAGTCTTAAGGGGACTGATAATGCAGCTAAATTCAACTGAAATAAGTGAACTAATTAAAGAGCGGATAGCTCAGTTCAATATTGTGAGTGATGCTCACAATGAAGGAACCATCATCTCAGTAAGTGATGGTATTCTTCGAATTCACGGATTAACCGATGTAATGCAAGGCGAAATGATTGCATTACCTGGTAATCGATATGCAATGGCATTAAACCTAGAACGAGACTCAGTCGGTGCGGTGGTTATGGGACCATACGAAGACTTATCGGAAGGGATGAAAGTACAATGTACTGGCCGTATTTTACAGGTACCCGTTGGTGAAGGCTTATTAGGTCGTGTTATCAATACACTTGGTGAACCTATCGATGGCAAAGGCTCAATTCAACATGATGGATTTTCGCCAGTTGAAGTTGTCGCACCAGGTGTTATCGAGCGTCAATCAGTCGATCAAGCATTACAAACAGGTTATAAAGCCGTCGACTCAATGATTCCAATTGGTCGTGGTCAGCGTGAACTTATTATCGGTGACCGTCAAACAGGTAAAACAGCATTAGCAATCGATGCAATCATTAACCAACGTGATTCGGGTGTAAAATGTATCTATGTAGCAATTGGCCAAAAACAGTCAACTATTGCAAACGTAGTACGTAAACTTGAAGAACATGGTGCATTAAAAAATACTATCGTTGTTGTAGCTTCAGCATCTGAATCAGCTGCATTACAATATTTAGCACCTTACGCGGGTTGTGCCATGGGTGAATACTTCCGCGATCGTGGTCAAGATGCATTAATTGTTTATGATGATCTATCTAAACAAGCGGTTGCTTACCGTCAAATTTCGTTATTACTTCGTCGTCCACCTGGACGTGAAGCATATCCTGGTGATGTATTCTATCTTCATTCTCGTTTACTTGAACGTGCAGCTCGTGTTAACGAAGCTTATGTTGAAGAATTTACTAAAGGCGAAGTAAAAGGTAAAACAGGTTCATTAACGGCATTACCGATTATCGAAACACAAGCTGGTGACGTATCGGCATTCGTACCAACTAACGTAATTTCAATTACTGATGGTCAGATCTTCCTTGAAACTAGCCTATTTAACTCAGGTATTCGCCCTGCGGTTAACCCGGGTATTTCGGTTTCTCGTGTTGGTGGTGCGGCACAAACCAAAATAATGAAAAAATTATCAGGTGGTATTCGTACGGCACTTGCACAATATCGTGAATTAGCTGCGTTCTCACAATTTGCTTCTGACTTAGATGAAGCAACAAGAAACCAATTAAGTCATGGTGAAAAAGTAACTGAATTATTGAAACAAAAGCAATACTCTCCTATGACTGTTGCTGAGCAATCAATTGTACTTTACGCTGCTGAACGTGGTTATCTTGAAGATGTAGAACTCGCTAAAGTATTACCATTTGAAACGGCACTCCTTGCTTATGCCCATAGTCAATATGCTGATTTTGTCAAACAAATCGACGAAACGGGTAATTACAATGATGAGATTGAAAGTAAGTTAAAAGAATTACTTGAAAGCTTTAAATCAACTCAAACTTGGTAAGGGTGAGGTAAAAAATGGCTAATGCAAAAGAGATTAGAACAAAAATTGCCAGTATCCAAAGTACGCAAAAGATCACTAAAGCGATGGAAATGGTTGCCAATTCTAAAATGCGTAAAACGCAAGATAGAATGGCAGCAAGTCGTCCATATGCTGAAATGATTCGTGAAGTAATTGGACATTTAGCGTTAGCTCAGATAGGCGCCAAGCATCCTTATTTAGAAGAAAGAGATGTAAAGCGAGTTGGCTATCTTATCATTTCAACCGATCGTGGTTTATGCGGTGGTTTAAATATCAATCTTTTCAAAACTGTCATTGCTGATATGTCAGCATGGCAGGAAAAAAATGTTGAAGCTGATGTTGCTTTAATTGGTTCTCGGGGTGTTTCATTTTTCTCATCAGTAAAAACAAACATCTTAACACAAGTCACGAATTTAGGTGATGAACCAACTTTATCCGATTTAATTGGACCGGTAAAAACAATGCTTGAGGCATATGACAAAGGTAATATTGATAAATTATATATTGTTACTAATAAATTTATTAATACTATGTCGCAAAAACCAACAATACAGCAATTATTACCATTACCACCATCAGAAGATAAAGCACTTAAAGCTTCATCGTGGGATTATATTTATGAGCCAGATGCTAAATCACTATTAGATGTGATTTTACGTCGTTATATTGAATCACAAGTCTATCAAGCTGTGGTTGACAATCTAGCGAGTGAACAAGCGGCAAGAATGGTGGCCATGAAAGCAGCAACAGATAACGGTGCAAACCTAATTAATGAATTACAAATTGTGTATAACAAAGCACGTCAAGGTGCTATCACAAATGAATTGATTGATATTGTATCCGGTGCAGCCGCTGTTTCAGGTTAGTGCTAAATATTGGCTTATAGTTAAGAAAAAGACGTAGAGGATTAAAAATGGCTACTGGAAAGATTGTCCAGATCATCGGTGCGGTGGTTGATGTCGAATTCCCAGAAGATGCAGTACCGAAGGTATATGATGCATTAGAAGTGGAAACTGGCACTGAAAAATTAGTTCTGGAAGTTCAGCAACAATTAGGTGGTGGCGTTGTCTGTTGTATCGCAATGGGATCATCTGATGGTTTAAGACGTGGACTTAAAGTAGTAAACACAGGTCACGGTATTGAAGTACCCGTAGGTACTAAAACACTTGGTCGTATTATGAACGTACTAGGTGATCCTGTTGATAAAGCAGGTCCAATTGGTGAGGAAGAGCGTTGGGCAATTCATCGCGCAGCACCAACTTATGAAGAACTCGCTAACTCAACTGAGTTACTTGAAACAGGTATCAAAGTTATCGACTTAATTTGTCCATTTGCTAAAGGTGGTAAAGTTGGTCTATTCGGCGGTGCGGGTGTGGGTAAAACCGTTAATATGATGGAATTAATCCGTAACATCGCTATTGAACACTCTGGTTACTCAGTGTTTACTGGGGTGGGTGAACGTACCCGTGAAGGTAATGACTTCTATCATGAGATGAAAGAATCAAACGTACTTGATAAAGTATCGTTAGTATATGGTCAGATGAATGAGCCACCAGGAAACCGTCTACGCGTAGCGTTAACTGGTTTAACCATGGCTGAAAAATTCCGAGACGAAGGTAAAGACGTATTATTATTCATTGATAATATTTACCGTTATACCTTAGCAGGTACTGAAGTATCTGCATTATTAGGTCGTATGCCATCTGCGGTAGGTTACCAACCAACATTAGCAGAAGAGATGGGCTTATTACAAGAACGTATCACTTCAACTAAAACAGGTTCAATCACCTCAATTCAGGCGGTATATGTACCTGCCGATGACTTGACTGACCCATCGCCAGCAACCACCTTTGCTCACTTAGATGCAACAATCGTATTGAGTCGTCAAATCGCCTCATTAGGTATCTATCCTGCGGTGGATCCATTAGATTCAACCAGCCGTCAATTAGATCCACTTGTTGTTGGTCAAGAACACTATGATTGTGCTCGTGGCGTTCAGTCAATTTTACAACGCTATCAAGAATTAAAAGATATTATCGCAATTCTTGGTATGGATGAATTATCAGAAGATGATAAATTAACCGTTGCACGTGCACGTAAAATTCAACGATTCTTATCTCAACCATTCTTCGTTGCAGAAGTATTTACAGGATCTCCTGGTAAATATGTACCATTGAAAGATACCATCAGTGCTTTTAAAGGAATTATGAACGGTGACTATGACCACATTCCTGAACAAGCATTCTATATGGTTGGTTCAATCGACGAAGCAATTGAGAAAGCTAAATCTCTCTAAGAGATTCATTGAACGGAGATAGTATTATGGCACTAACTTCCTATCAATTAGAAGTTGTTAGTGCTGAATCTCACCTGTTTTCGGGTGATGTTCAGCGAATCAGAGTCACAGGTCAAGAAGGTGAACTTGGGATCTATCCAGGTCACACTCCTCTACTTACAATGATTAAACCGGGTATGGTAGGTATTGTAAAAGCGGATGGTGAAGAAGAGTTTATCTACCTTTCTGGTGGCGTCTTAGAAGTTCAACCCAACATCGTCACAATCTTAGCCGATACGGCAATTCGTGGTGAAGACTTAGACGAAGCCAGGGCACAAGAAGCAGTCAGACAAGCAAAAGAACATATTAATCACCCAAGTGATGATATGACATTTGCTCAAGCATCGGCTGAACTATCAAAAGCTTTGGCAAAAATTCGTGTTATTGAATTAACTCGTCGCATGGGTCAATAAAAAATACGTTAATTACTAGATAAACCCATAAAAGGTTACAACTTAATAAATTGTAACCTTTTTAATTTTTACTTAACTGTTTTTTTAACTACTTATTTGAAAAATAATTCTATCTAAAAATCACGATTTTTTATCTCAAAAATATTCTTTAACATTTTTTTAAAATCTATTTGGATTTTATAAAATTATTTAGCTATAAAAATGCACAACCTAATCGTAGCTAGATTTATTTATAACAATCAGCGATAATCTGACTAATTATATTAATATTAATGTAACTATGTTTACTATTTATCATTCAAATCAAGTCGATTTACTCAAGTCCCTAGTCAGTGAATTAATGCGCAGAGACCCCATAGAACAGGTTTTTACGCCCGATATGATAATTGTACAAAGCCAAGGTATGGCACAGTGGTTACAAATTGAATTGGCCAACGATCTTGGTATTCTTGCCAATGTCGATTTTCCTTTTCCCAGTCAATTTATTTGGCAAATATATCAAACCCTTTTACCGGATTCACCAACTGAAAATGACTATGACGTTGAATCAATGAGTTGGCGTTTATACTATTTATTGCCTAAGATCATTGAACGACCTGAATTTGAGACAATCAAACATTATCTAAATATTGATAAAGAAGAACGCAAAAACTATCAATTAGCAACGCGGATAGCACGATTATTTGACCAATATTTGGTATACCGTCCTGATTGGTTAGCAAAATGGGAAGCCAATCAAACCGTAAGTGAATTAAATCATCATCCTGATGAAATTTGGCAAGCAGAATTATGGCGGCAACTTATTTCAATCAGCCTACCCTATCACCGAGCCAATATTTATCAGCAAATATTAGATATTTTGTTAGATAAAGACTTTGATCGTTTACGGTTAAATTCTTTACCTAAACGAGTTTATATTTTTGGGATTACTTCTCTTCCACCTATTTATCTGTCATTACTCTCAGCACTTGGTCAACACATCGATGTGCATTTGATGTTTAACAATCCTTGTAAATGGTACTGGGGCGATATTGTTGAAAAACAACTATCCGATATTTTAAATACTCCCGATAAAATCCCTAATCCATTATTAACTTCGTGGGGAAAATTAGGCCGCGACAATTTATTTTTATTGCAAGAATTTAATAGTAAACAGGATATTGA
Organism: Gilliamella sp. LMG 34360; assembly: GCF_984568995.1. Taxonomy (NCBI): domain Bacteria; kingdom Pseudomonadati; phylum Pseudomonadota; class Gammaproteobacteria; order Orbales; family Orbaceae; genus Gilliamella; species Gilliamella sp. LMG 34360. The sequence continues at coordinate 142,155 of NZ_OZ474900.1, forward strand.
GGCATTTGTTGATCAAGAACGGACATGTCTATTGCACGCAATTCAGCAAGATATTTTAGAGCTTTATCAAAATGATTTAAACGATAAACAAATTGATGATTCTGATAAATCTATCTCATTCCATGCTTGCCATAGTGAACAACGGGAAGTCGAAGTATTATACGATTATCTATTATCTGTTTTTGATGAAAACCCCGATCTTGAACTACGCGACTGTATTGTTATGGTTTCAGATATTGATCGCTATGTACCTTATATTCGTGCTGTCTTTGGCAATGCCAGTAATGAACGCTATTTACCTTTTACCATTTCTGATCAAAAAGCTCGCAATATTGATCCCATCGTACAAGGTTTTTTTGCTATTTTAAACTTCCCAAACAGTCGATTCACCGCAGAAGAGTTATTTAATTTACTGGAAATTCCAGCCGTAGCTGAAAAATTTTCCATAAATGAATCACAATTAATATTACTGCGAACTTGGATTATTGAGTCTGGTATCCGCTTTGGTCTTGAAAGTGCACACAGCTGGTTATTTGGCCTTGAACGGTTATTGCTGGGTTATACCATGAATAGTGAACAAGGTGGATGGTTACAAATTTTACCTTATGATGGTGCAACAGGATTAGATGCGGAACTTATTGGTCAATTAGCTGAGTTTATTAAAGTTGTCCGTAAATGGTTTACGATTTTAAATGAAGAAAAATCATTGTCTGATTGGCAAGGTTGTTGCCTTGAATTAATTAATGATTTTTTTATGCACAATCAGCAACGCGATGCTATTTTATTAATGATAGAAGATGAATGGCAACAATTAATTAATAGTGGTTTAACAGCTCAGTTTACCGACCTTATTTCAATCACTGTTTTACATGATGCAATGCAGGCACGTTTAGAACAAAATCATTTAGCACACCGTTTTTTAGTGGGTAAAATCAATTTTTGTACTATGATGCCTATGCGATCCATTCCATTTAAAGTAGTTTGTTTGCTAGGTATGAATGATGGTGACTACCCAAGAACGTCACTACCGCTGGATTTTGATTTAATCGCCAAATACCCAAGACGAGGCGATCGTAGCCGTCGAACCGATGATCGCTATCTATTTTTAGAAGCTATTTTATCCACACAATATCAGCTATACATCAGTTATGTCGGGCGGGATATAAAAGATAATAGCGAACGTTACCCATCAGTACTGGTTGATGAACTTTGGGAATATATTGTTCAATATTATGGTAAATCAACCAAAAGTTTAGAAAAAAATCTCAATTTTTTAAGAGTGTTGCATACCAGAACGCCATTTAATCCTCTAAATTTTTTACAAGAGCCGAAAAGTTATGCTGATGAGTGGTTACCGGCTGCATTGAAAAAAGGGGAAAGCCAAACATTTATTAGTCAAATACCCGCTATAAGTGTCGATTATATTAATCTTGATGAATTAAAACGATTCTTTCAGCACTCTATTCGGTTATTTTTACAAAAACGATTTAATTTTTATGTCAGTTACCTTGATGATACTTTACCTGATGCCGAAAACTTTAATCTTGATAGCTTAAAACGTTATCAACTTAATGTGCAAATTTTAAATCATTTAATTACTCAAACCGCCCAAGATTCAGAGGCTCTGTATCAACAATTAAGATTAACGGGTGAATTACCTGATGGCGCTTTTGGTGAGATCATTTATGATGAACAAACTGAAGCAATGCAATCTTTAGCAGATAAAATCCGTCAAGAACGGTTAGAGATGACCAGCGAGGAAGTCAATTTAACAATTGACACAAATAAGCAATATTACCCACTTCAGGGGTGGTTAACACATGTACAAGCCGATGGCATTTTAACTTGGCGCCCATCAAAGCTCTCAATTCGTGATGGTATCTCATTATGGATAGATCATTTGGTTTATTGTATTTTATACCCTGAGAAAGTTGATAACCAAAGCCGTATTTACGGTCGTGATGAACAAGAATGGCGATTTTCGCATTTAGAAGCCAACGAGGCATTAACTTACTTAACCTCATTAGTTGAAGGATTTTTGCAAGGTATCAATCAACCTTTATTAATGCCAATCCAAAGTGCATGGAGTTGGTTAACTTCGGCTTATAATAAAAAAACTGGTGAAATTGTTGCTAGTGATAGAGCTAAAAGTCAGCTTATAAATACTTGGCAAGGTGGAGCTTTTCAATCACCCGAGAGCGACAGTTACTATGAACGTTTGTATCCTGAATTAACCGATGAACTGATAGAACAGATCATCCATTTTGCTAAGCAATTTTTACTACCAATTTTATTACATCAAGTAACAGTAGAATAGGAGGCATTATGTTTATAGATACGCATTGCCATTTCAATTTCCCTGCTTTTGTTACAGATTTAAACAACTCAATAAGTCGTATTCAACAAGCTAAAATTGCCAGTTTAATTATACCTGCTGTATCAGTAGATCATTTCAGCCAAATTCTGAAACTAACTGAACAGTATGATGAACTTTATGCTGCGCTGGGCTTACACCCTATCTATCAACATTCCCATGCTGATCTTGAAAAATTATCGGATATCGTTAGTACTTCTCCTAACAAATTAGTTGCCATTGGCGAAATCGGCTTAGACCGTTATGACATTTCCGTTGATTGGCAACAGCAACTTACTTTTTTTCGAGCTCAACTGGCTTTAGCTAAACGTTATGAATTACCTGTTTTAATTCATTCTCGCAAAACTCATGATGTTATCTATCATGAATTACATCAAGCTAATTTACCTTGTCGTGGGGTGATCCATGGTTTTTCTGGTAGCTATCAACAAGCAATGCAATTTATTAATTTAGGCTATTATATTGGTGTAGGTGGCGTAATAAGTTACGCAAGAGCAAATAAAACTCGCCATACCATTGCAAAGTTACCTCTCGAAAGCCTAGTATTAGAAACCGATGCCCCCGATATGCCTTTAAGTGGTCGACAAGGGCAAATAAATCGACCAGAAAACATTGTCGATATTTTTAATATTCTTTGTCAATTACGTCCTGAAAATTCTAAACAAATCGCTAGAACGATCCTAACAAATACCTTGACGCTATTTAACAGAATTAATAAAATGAAAATCCAAAACCAAATACACTATTAACCATTTAATTATTAATAGTTTAATAAGCCACAAGGTGGTGCTTTATGTCTCAACGTCATAGTCAGCTTTTTGTGCAATCCATCATTTCACTTACTCGATTATTTCCGTTATGGGCAATTCTTTGTGCAATAATCGCCTATTTTTCACCAAATACATTCGTTCCAGTACAACCACATACATCACACTTATTGATGTTTGTAATGTTTACTATGGGGGTAACGTTAAGTATTAATGACTTTAAAAGAGTTGTGACTAAGCCTAAAGCAGTTATAATTTGTACCCTACTGCATTACATTGTTATGCCACTTACCGCTTTAATCTTATCTAAGTTATTTACTATGCGACCAGAGTTATTAGTAGGGATGGTTCTAGTTGGTAGCGTAGCGAGTGGAACTGCCTCCAACGTGATGATTTATCTAGCTAAAGGTGATGTAGCATTGTCAGTGACCATTTCGTCGGTTTCAACCCTTGTTGGTGTAGTGGTTACCCCGATTCTTACGCTTTTACTCGTTGGTACAACTGTTGAAGTTCCTGTTTGGAATATGTTAGTGCATATTATCCAAATTGTTCTAATTCCTATTATTCTAGGCTTGATTGTCCACCACTTCTTACATTCAATTGTAAAAAAATGCGAACGATTTTTACCATTGATGTCAATGATCTGTATTTTATTAATTATCTGTATTGTTGTCGCTGGTAGTCATGATCTAATTGGCCAAGTTGGTATAACAGTTATTTTTGCTGTGATTATTCATAATGGCATTGGTTTACTAGGTGGTTATTGGGGAGGAAAATTATTTGGCTTCGATGAATCAACTTGTCGAACTATGTCATTAGAGGTAGGCATGCAAAACTCCGCATTAGCCGCTACTCTAGGCACTACTTATTTTTCAGCCCTATCAGCACTACCTGCTGCCGTATTTTCTGTTTGGCACAATATTTCAGGTTCGATTTTGGCTGGTTATTGGCAAGGGAAACCCGTTAAAAATAAGAAAAAATCTAACAATTAATCGTGAATATTGTAAAATAGAATTCATTCACTCTCTTACGCATTAATCATGCGTAGGAGAGTATGACCTTAGGATTTACTATGATCCTTCTCTCCCCAGCATATCAATCAATTTTAGGCTGAAAAAATGAATAGCGAATTACAGTTACCGCCCTTTGTTTATCGAATATTACCTTGGATTGCCGCATTTGCATTTTTTATGCAATCACTTGATACCTCAATTTTAAATACTGCTCTGCCAACTATGGCTAAAGACCTTAATGAATCACCTTTGAACATGCAATCAGCAGTAATATGTTATGCGCTAACATTGGCATTATTTATTCCAGTAAGTGGTTTTTTATCGGATAAATTCGGCACACGAAATATTTTTGTGATGGCCGTATCACTTTTTACCTTAGGATCATTGCTTTGTGCTTTGTCCAATTCATTAGTTTTTTTAGATATATCAAGGGTGATTCAAGGTATTGGTGGTTCAATGATGGTACCTGTTTCACGCTTGGTTTTGATTAAAGCATTCAAACGTAATGAGTTCTTAGCAGCGTTAAACACAGCAACAATTCCGGGGTTAATCGGCCCAGTACTAGGGCCGGTTTTAGGTGGCTACCTTGTTGATATGGTTAGTTGGCACTGGATCTTTTTTATTAATTTACCCATTGGTATTATTGGGGTAATGATTAGCTTAAGATATATGCCGAACATAAAAGGCGAACATATACCTTTTGATTCATTTGGATTTATATTTATCGTTATTACTTTTATTAGTGCAACCCTTAGTGTTGAATGTTTAAATCAAGGTCAACAATATTATTTACCTCTGACTCTCGCTGTCATTAGCCTTGCTTTTTTATTTATTTATCGCAACTATGCAAAAAAGAAACAAGCCGCCTTATTTCCACTCTCTTTATTTGATATACGAACATTTAAAATAGGAATTATTGGTAATTTAGTTTGTCGATTAGGTATTTCTGGTGTGCCTTTTCTTATTCCTTTATTTCTACAAGTTGGATTCGGTTATTCGGCAATTTTTGCTGGTATGATGCTAATGCCAATGGCAATCGCATCAATCTGTACAAGGTTCTTTATTACTCGGATTCTTGGTCGTTTAGGCTATCGTTTCGTGCTAATAGCAAATACTATTTTGGCAGGAATTTTAATCCTTTTAATGTCGTTATTAAACTTAAGTACCCCACTTTTGATATTAGGGATTTTGCTATTTTGTATTGGTGGCGTCAATTCAATGCAATTTACTTCAATGAACAGTATAACGCTGGCAAATTTACAAGGAGAAAGCACAAGTAGTGGCAATAGTTTGATGGCCGTCAATCAACAGTTGGCGATCAGTTTTGGTACTGGTTTTGGTGCTTTATTGGTAAGATTATTTGGTTACACAACAACGACTATTCACGCTTTTCAATTAACCTTTGTTATACTGGGTATTGTGACCATGCTATCAAGCATGATTTTTGCTCAATTGAAAAAACAAGATGGTGAGAATTTAACGGCTCGGCATTAAGCGACAAGGAGATAACAATTATGTTTCAATATCAAATCATTCCAGTAACGGATTTTCAAGAAAACTGCAGTATTGTTTGGTGTGATGAAACAAATGAGGCTGCCTTTATTGATCCCGGTGGAGAGCCAGAATTACTCAAAAAAGCAGTTGAAAAACTCGGGGTTAATATCAAACAAATTTTATTAACACACGGGCATTTAGATCATGTTGGCGTAGCTGCTGAATTAGCTAAACACTATGATGTCAAAATCATTGGTCCTAGCCAAGAAGATGAGTTCTTATTTACGGCCTTACCACAACAATCTATGCAATTTGGTTTTCCTTATACCGAAAGTTTTTTACCTGATCGTTGGTTAAAAGAGAACGATAAAATTCAGATTGGCAATATCTCGCTTGATGTCCTGTTTTGCCCTGGTCACACTCCTGGACATATTGTATTTATCAATGTAAAAGATAAAATTGCTTTTGTTGGGGATGTTCTTTTCAAAAACAGTATTGGACGAACAGACTTTCCTCGCGGGAATCATGCCGATCTCATCTCATCAATTACCCATAAACTATTTCCTCTTGGCGATGACTTTATATTTGTTCCCGGTCATGGTCCAATGTCAAGTTTTGGAAATGAAAGAATGACCAATCCTTTCTTAGTTTAATTAAAAATGTTGAAAACAATAATGTAAACTTTTTCTAATCAAAATGGTTTACATTATAAATTTTTGTATTATTATGGCACTACTGTTTATTTTTTAATGGTAGAAAATAATGAAACAACAATTAACAACATATTACCCTACATTCATTAACACGCTGTTTAATTTATCATCTTGGCAACGCAAATTATGTACAACCACCAGTGCAGCACTATTGCTAGGCCTTGCGGCGAATATCAGCATTCCCACTTACCCAGTACCTTTTAGTTTACAATCTTTAGGTGTTTTACTGATTGGTGCTTGTCTAGGTCGTAAACTAGGTGCATTAGCGATTCTCCAATATCTGTTTTTAGGTGCGCTCGGTTTACCAATGTTTGCTAATGGTAGTGGTGGATTTATGGCGCTAGTATCGCCTTCTGCTGGTTACTTATATGGGTATGCATTCAGTGCTTATATCGCCGGATTTGCTGCTGAAAAAGGTTATGATCGTCGCTTTCTTTTAGGATTAATCGCCTTTGCTTGCGCTCATCAATTAATCTTTGTATTTGGTGTAACTTATTTAATGGGTTATTTTCATATTTCACTTACCGAAGCATTACAAGTGGGTTATTTACCTTTCGTTGGTGTTGATGCGCTCAAGTTTATCATTGCGACTTGTGTTATGTTTTCATTATGGCGTTATCACGCGAAAAAACATCAATAAAGATGCAAATTGGCGATATCATTTTTCAATCTCAGAATGAGGAAAGCGAATTTAATAAGGCAATTACTCATTCTGGTTCTCTGCCTAGTTCAAACGATATAATTAATCAAATAAGCCATGTCGGCTTATATATCGGCAATGATCTGGTGATTGAGGCGACCCAAAAGCATGGAGTAATCAAGCAACCACTTAAATCTTTTTTAGACTCCGCCCAATATAATGTGGTTGCAACAATTGGCGATAACCTTGTTATTAAAAATGCATTAATTCGTGTTCAAGACTGTTTAGGATTGCCCTATAACCACAGTTTTCGTTCGGATGCCAAAGGGTTTTACTGTAGTCAACTTATTACTTATGCTTTTAAGTATGAATCAGGTAAAGACTATTTTAAACTCTATCCTATGAATTTTAAGAATTTAACCACTGACCAGATTCTCCCCTATTGGATCAATTATTATCGAGAATTAAAACAACCGATCCCTCAAGGAGAGCTCGGCTCACATCCACAACAGCTATTAAGACAAAAAGAACTATTTAAGACAATCCTGACACTCAAATAATATTAAATAACAATAATAAGTTAAAAATTGAACAAAAAAGAAATTTTAGATAATTAACTATTGACATAACGCCATTAAATCTATAATATGCGCGCTACATTTCGGTTCCTCCATAGTTCAGTCGGTAGAACGGCGGACTGTTAATCCGTATGTCACAGGTTCAAGTCCTGTTGGAGGAGCCAACTTCTCACATCATTTTATCTGCCATAAAAACGCCAAATTTCAATTATCATTTAGTATTATTCTAATTTTACATTATTAATAAATTTCTTAAAAAATCATAAATAAAAATTACTTAACCCATACCATAATTACATTTATTCAATGTTATCTTAAATGAATACAGTGATTGGGAAAGAACGTGTCTTTCAACCTTCTTGAACAAAATACTCGTTAGCTTATAAAAATAACTTCTAATTTGACGTTAAAAAATAGATGGATCTCGATAATTTATGTTTTTATCAGTTTTGTGCTCAATATGGCAATCTTTTTATTTAATCTACCCCAAATACTTTTATTCAGATCACAGAGCAAATCTTAGATATAACCATTACATTTTACGAAGAAAAGCACAATAATTATCGTTGGCATACAGTAAACGATCATCGGCTCCTGAAAGGTAATTCGTACCTTTATCTAAATCATCTATCCAGCCTAATATTTGTGGGCGATATTGTGATGGCATTGTTATTCCTAATTATTCCTTTTGCTTTATTTTTATTTCTTGAGCAATCTAGTTATTGCACATGATATTTTTGCTTAATCTCACTCAGATGCTCGGGCGACAGGGCGTTAAACGCTTCCACCATCCATTCCGGCCAGCCTTGATCTTGGATGATATCCTTTTTAAAAGGCGTTTCTTGCTCCCATGTATATTTTCCGTCATTTAAACTGATTAGATCGTTAAAGCACATAAAATTATTGACCCATCCCCAGACCTGATAACTACCAATACCATTACGTTGTGGATCTAATAGCACATGGTCAATAGTTTTATGCGTGCCCGGCTCACACACCATTAAAATAGTAGTATTGAGTGAATAGGTGGAAAAGTTATGCACCACAACACCATGTAAATCGCCCCAATCATACTCTTTTATTCGTTTTTTATTAGGCTGTAAAAAATGAATCGGATTTTTAAATGAAGTAAAATTAAAGAAATAACTTTCATTAATATACACTTTATTGGTTTTACGATTAAAGATTATTGGACATCCCCGCCGTGTAAAAAGATTTTGGTATAATTCGGGAATCATTACATATAAAATCAGAATAGAACAAACTAAACCAGCTAATAATAAAAAGTAAATAGCCTTATTCTTACAACTTGGAAGTGAATAAGTTAATGATGGTATCAAAAAAAAACTCCCAATTATACAAATTAAGCTTATACATAAATAAAAAATCTGATCAGAAGATGTTTTGCGAAGGAAAGCGCAATAGTTATCGTTAGCATACAGTAAACGATCATCGGCTCCTGAAATATTTTTTGAGCCTTTATCTAAATCCCCTATCCAGCCTAATATTTGTGGACGATATTGTGATGGCATTGTTGCTCCTAATTATTCCTTTTTCTTTTTCTTTTTCTTTTTCTTTTTCTTTATTTTTATTTCTTGAGAAATCTAGTTATTGCACATGATATTTTTGCTTAATTTCAGTAAGGTGTTCGGGCGACAGAGCGTTAAATGCTTCCACCATCCATTCCGGCCAGCCTTGATCTTGGATGATATCCTTTTTAAAAGGTGTTTCTTGCTCCCACGTATATTTTCCGTCATTTAAACTGATTAGATCGTTAAAGCACATAAAATTATTGACCCATCCCCAGACTTGATAACTACCAATACCATAACGCAGTGGATCTAATAGCACATGGTCAATAGTTTTATGTGTGCCCGGCTCACACACCATTAAAATAGTGGTATTGAGTGAATAGGTGGAAAAGTTATGCACCACAATCCCATGTAAATCGGCCCAATCATACTCTTTTATTCGTTTTTTATTAGGCTGTAAAAAATGAATGGGATTTTTAAACGAAGTAAAATTAAAGAAATAACTTTCATTAATATACACTTTATTAGTTTTACGATTAAAGATTATTGGACATCCTCGACGTGTAAAAAAATTTTGATATAGTTCAGGAATCATTAGATATAAAACTAAAATAAAACAAAATAAAAATGTTAATAATAAAAAGTAAACTGTTTTACTATTACAACTTGAAAGCGCATAACTTAACGAGGGTATTAAAAAAATACTTGCAATTGTACAAATAAAACTTATACAAAAATAAAAAACCTGATCAGAAGATGTTTTGCGAAGAAAAGCACAATAATTATCGTTAGCATACAGTAAACGATCATCGGCTCCTGAAATATTTTTTGAACCTTTATCTAAATCCCCTATCCAGCCTAATATTTGTGGGCGATATTGTGATGGCATTGTTATTCCTAATTTTTCCTTTTGCTTTATTTTTATTTCTTGAGCAATCTAGTTATTGCACATGATATTTTTGCTTAATCTCAGTAAGGTGTTCGGGCGACAGGGCGTTAAACGCTTCAACCATCCATTCCGGCCAGCCTTGATCTTGGATGATATCCTTTTTAAAAAGTGTTTCTTGCTCCCATGTATATTTTCCGTCATTTAAACTGATTAGATCGTTAAAGCACATAAAATTATTGACCCATCCCCAGACTTGATAACTACCAATACCATAACGCAGTGGATCTAATAGCACATGGTCAATAGTTTTATGTGTGCCCGGCTCACACACCATTAAAATAGTGGTATTGAGTGAATAGGTGGAAAAGTTATGCACCACAACCCCATGTAAATCGGTCCAATCATACTCTTTTATTCGTTTTTTATTAGGCTGTAAAAAATGAATCGGATTTTTAAACGAAGTAAAATTAAAGAAATAACTTTCATTAATATATACTTTATTGGTTTTACGATTAAAGATTATTGGACATCCTCGTCGTGTAAAGAGGTTTTGATAGAATTCTGAAATAAACGTCAAATACATACCAATTGTATAAATTAGTAAACATGAAGTAATTACTAAAAAGATTTCAATATTTTCTTTTATAATTAGAACATCAAAAAAGTAAATATATATAGCAATAATTAAAAAATAAGAAATTATAACTATTGTAAATATAAATAAATAAAAAACCTGATCAGAAGATGTTTTGCGAAGAAGAGCACAATAGTTATCGTTGGCATACAGTAAGCGATCATCGGCACCTGAAAGGTAATTCGTACCTTTATCTAAATCATCTATCCAGCCTAATAATTGTGGGCGATATTGTGATGGCATTGTTATTCCTAATTATTCCTTTTGCTTTATTTTTATTTCTTGGGAAATCTAGTTATTGCACATGATATTTTTGCTTAATCTCACTCAGATGCTCGGGCGACAGGGCGTTAAACGCTTCAACCATCCATTCCGGCCAGCCTTGATCTTGAATGATATCCTTTTTAAAAGGTGTTTCTTGCTCCCATGTATATTTTCCGTCGTTTAAACTGATTAAATCGTTAAAACACATAAAATTATTGACCCATCCCCAAACCTGATAACTACCAATACCATAACGCAATGGATCTAATAGCACATGGTCAATAGTTTTATGCGTGCCCGGCTCACACACCATTAAAATAGTAGTATTGAGTGAATAGGTGGAAAAGTTATGCACCACAACACCGTGTAAATCAGCCCAATCATACTCTTTTATTCGTTTTTTATTAGGCTGTAAAAAATGAATCGGATTTTTAAACGAAGTAAAATTAAAGAAATAACTTTCATTAATATACACTTTATTGGTTTTACGATTAAAGATTATTGGGCATCCTCGACGTGTAAAAAGATTTTGATAAATTTCGGGTATGGATATATATATAGCAAGAAAGCAAGCAATTTGTGCGATAATAATAATAAGTGACATTAAACTTTCATTTTTATATAGTAAATCAGATAGTAATGAAAAAATTAAATAAATTGTCGGTATTAATCCAATAAAAACTATAGTAAAAATGCATAAATAAAATACCTGATCAGAAGATGTTTTGCGAAGGAAAGCGCAATAGTTATCGTTAGCATACAGTAAACGATCATCGGCTCCTGAAATATTTTTTGAGCCTTTATCTAAATCCCCTATCCAGCCTAATAATTGTGGGCGATATTGTGATGGCATTGTTATTCCTAATTTTTCCTTTTGCTTTGTTTTTATTTCTTGAGCAATCTAGTTATTGCACATGATATTTTTGCTTAATCTCAGTAAGGTGTTCGGGCGACAGGGCGTTAAACGCTTCCACCATCCATTCCGGCCAGCCTTGATCTTGAATGATATCCTTTTTAAAAGGTGTTTCTTGCTCCCATGTATATTTTCCGTCATTTAAACTGATTAGATCGTTAAAACACATAAAATTATTAACCCATCCCCAAACCTGATAACTACCAATACCATAACGCAGAGGATCTAATAGCACATGGTCAATAGTTTTATGCGTGCCCGGCTCACACACCATTAAAATAGTAGTATTGAGTGAATAGGTGGAAAAGTTATGCACCACAACCCCATGTAAATCGGCCCAATCATACTCTTTTATTCGTTTTTTGTTAGGCTGTAAAAAATGAATCGGATTTTTAAACGAAGTAAAATTAAAGAAATAACTTTCATTAATATACACTTTATTGGTTTTACGATTAAAGATTATTGGGCATCCTCGTCGTGTAAAAAGATTTTGATATAATTCAGGAATCATTAGATATATGGCCAGAAAGGAAAAAATTTGTCCAATAATAACAATAAGTAATATAAAATTTTCCTTTTTAGAAATTAAATCAAAAATTAACAAAAAGCATATGTAGATTGCTGGAATTAAACACACAATGATAATTGTAGAAATACATAAATAAAATACCTGATCAGAGGATGTTTTGCGAAGGAAAGCGCAATAGTTATCGTTAGCATACAGTAAACGATCATCGGCTCCTGAAAGATAATTCGTACCTTTATCTAAATCATCTATCCAGCCTAATAATTGTGGGCGATATTGTGATGGCATTATTATTCCTAATTATTCCTTTTTCTTTTTCTTTATTTTTATTTCTTGAGTAATCTAGTTATTGCACATGATATTTTTGCTTAATCTCAGTAAGGTGTTCGGGCGACAGGGCGTTAAACGCTTCTACCATCCATTCCGGCCAACCTTGATCTTGAATGATATCCTTTTTAAAAGGTGTTTCTTGCTCCCACGTATATTTTCCGTCATTTAAACTGATTAAATCGTTAAAGCACATAAAATTATTGACCCATCCCCAGACCTGATAACTACCAATACCATAACGCAGTGGATCTAATAGCACATGGTCAATAGTTTTATGTGTGCCCGGCTCACACACCATTAAAATAGTAGTATTGAGTGAATAGGTGGAAAAGTTATGCACCACAACCCCATGTAAATCGGTCCAATCATACTCTTTTATTCGTTTTTTATTAGGCTGTAAAAAATGAATCGGATTTTTAAACGAAGTAAAATTAAAGAAATAACTTTCATTAATATACACTTTATTGGTTTTACGATTAAAGATTATTGGACTACCTTTTCGTGTAAAAAGATTTTGGTAAATTTCAGGAATAGATAAATATAATCCAACAAAAGAAGCAATTAACATAACAATAAAAGTGATAAATATTAAAGTGTTTTCATCAGAATCTAAATCTAAATCTAAAATTATAGTTATAGATAAATAAATTAAAGGTATTGAAAGAATAAAAGCAATAGTAAAAATACATAAATAAAAAATCTGATCAGATGATGTTTTACGAAGAAAAGCACAATAATTATCGTTAGCATACAGTAAACGATCATCGGCTCCTGAAATATTTTTTGAGCCTTTATCTAAATCCCCTATCCAGCCTAATATTTGTGGACGATATTGTGATGGCATTGTTGCTCCTAATTATTCCTTTTTCTTTTTCTTTTTCTTTTTCTTTATTTTTATTTCTTGAGAAATCTAGTTATTGCACATGATATTTTTGCTTAATCTCAGTAAGGTGTTCGGGCGACAGGGCGTTAAACGCTTCCACCATCCATTCCGGCCAGCCTTGATCTTGGATGATATCCTTTTTAAAAGGTGTTTCTTGCTCCCACGTATATTTTCCGTCGTTTAAACTGATTAAATCGTTAAAGCACATAAAATTATTAACCCATCCCCAGACCTGATAACTACCAATACCATTACGCAGTGGATCTAATAGCACATGGTCAATAGTTTTATGTGTGCCCGGCTCACACACCATTAAAATAGTAGTATTGAGTGAATAGGTGGAAAAGTTATGCACCACAACCCCATGTAAATCGGCCCAATCATACTCTTTTATTCGTTTTTTATTAGGCTGTAAAAAATGAATCGGATTTTTAAACGAAGTAAAATTAAAGAAATAACTTTCATTAATATACACTTTATTGGTTTTACGATTAAAGATTATTGGACTACCTTTTCGTGTAAAAAGATTTTGGTATAATTCGGGAATCATTAAATATAGAGTAATAACAAACAAAATAATAATTAACGGAATCAAAAATATAGCTTTATGACTATTAGAATCTATTTTTATTAGTGTAAGTAAATATATTGATACTGGTATAATGAAAATCAATAAAAATGTAATAATACCACTAATACATAAATAAAAAATCTGATCAGAAGATGTTTTGCGAAGGAAAGCGCAATAGTTATCGTTAGCATACAGTAAACGATCATCGGCACCTGAAATATTTTTTGAGCCTTTATCTAAATCCCCTATCCAGCCTAATATTTGTGGACGATATTGTGATGGCATTGTTATTCCTAATTTTTTTCTTTTGCTTTGTTTTTATTTCTTGAGCAATCTAGTTATTGCACATGATATTTTTGCTTAATCTCAGTAAGGTGTTCGGGCGACAGGGCGTTAAACGCTTCCACCATCCATTCCGGCCAGCCTTGATCTTGGATGATATCCTTTTTAAAAGGTGTTTCTTGCTCCCACGTATATTTTCCGTCGTTTAAACTGATTAGATCGTTAAAGCACATAAAATTATTGACCCATCCCCAAACCTGATAACTACCAATACCATTACGTTGTGGATCTAATAGCACATGGTCAATAGTTTTATGCGTGCCCGGCTCACACACCATTAAAATAGTAGTATTGAGTGAATAGGTGGAAAAGTTATGCACCACAACACCATGTAAATCGACCCAATCATACTCTTTTATTCGTTTTTTATTAGGCTGTAAAAAATGAATCGGATTTTTAAATGAAGTAAAATTAAAGAAATAACTTTCATTAATATACACTTTATTGGTTTTACGATTAAAGATTATTGGGCATCCCCGCCGTGTAAAAAGATTTTGGTATAATTCGGGAATCATTAGATATATAGCAAACAAACTGACAATAACGCCAAATGATAATAAAATATCTATAATTTTTTCATCATTATCAATTGAGATTTCAAAACTAAAACTAAAATTAAATGAAAAATAAAAAATTATATAAAAAGTAAGGGATAATATTGATATTAAGGAAATAAATAAATAAAAAATCTGATCAGATGACGTTTTACGAAGAAAAGCACAGTAGTTATCGTTAGCATACAGTAAACGATCATCGGCACCTGAAATATTTTTTGAGCCTTTATCTAAATCCCCTATCCAGCCTAATATTTGTGGACGATATTGTGATGGCATTGTTGCTCCTTTTCGTTAATTAATTTTGTTAGACTTTTTGGTAATGACTAATGGAACTGCTTCACGGTTATTATACTCAATGATTATATGGTATTTTTTAATACTATTAGCACCAATTGTGCCTGCAATCCATTTATTAATAATTAACCCATCACTGTCAATACTATCACCTTGTTTAACCATAACATTTTTAATATCACTATATTTTGGTTTGCTTTCGATCACTTTTGTTCCATTCTCTAGAGTTTGCGTTAATTGAAATTCAGCTGGTTCATCGATATAACGCTCCCCAATTGAAGAAGGAAACTTGCTTATCAATGACGGCAGTTCATATTTATTGAAAAACATTTTTTTATCGGTGCAAATATATTTGTCGGTTACTGGATCACTTTTAATCTCTAAAACTTCAATACCGTTGGTTGTTACGCGGCATTTTAAATCGATATATTTATCGGTTACAACACTTGATTGGTTATCAAGATGTTCCCAGTTATAAAGATATAAACGAATGGAAGCCGTTAGCGCTTCGTTAGGATTGGCTTTGGCAAAATCGGGAATATCCACATAAAAATAGATGTGACGTTGAAAGATATTGGATGAATCAGGCATTGGTACTACAGGGGCACCATTATAAAGCGATTGCAAACGGATAAAGGTTTGAATGCCATAGATCATAACTGTATAGTCATTGAGCGCTAAACCAAAACCACTGTGTGAATAGCGATCTTCTTCATGATAAGCGTCATAACCTAAATATTCTAATTCTGCTTGATTGCCAAAATAGCAACGATTTAGCCAATGCTGAATAGGCGTGAATTTATCATATTTTTTACTGAATAAAATTAATAAACTACCAATAACCATTGCTACAATACCTATAACTATAGTTACAGGTGTACTAATTAATAATATTAGAGAACCAAATCCCAAAAAAATTGAACCTCCCAATCTAGCTGCAAAATATTTTTTATTTTCCATATCTAACATATCAAACGAACTTTTTAATTCACCAATGGCTTCAAGAACGGTGATTACTGTTGTTACTCTGGAAACTGTTTTATTAATTAGAGTATTTAATTTTAATTGACTACGAATGGCTTGCTTATTGGTATTAATAGCATTTTCTAATTGCTTATTGAGTTTAATATTTTGGTATTGACTGGTTAAATCAACACTCGTTAAAGCTAGTGATACCACATCTTTTATTAGTTGTACTTTTACTTTTTGTTCGCCACTGCCCTCTTTAGCAACTCCCCACTCTTTGAGAGTGTCTTTTATATTCATCAAAGTGACAACACATGATATTGCATCCACAGCCAGATTAATGGCAAAAGTTATTTTTCCAATTTTGATTTCGCTATTAACGCCTTCTAACTCAATTTTATTAATGACTGTTTCTAAATCAATTTTATTTTTGTTTGAAAGATCTCCTATCTTTTCTATTTTTTGGTTGATTTTTGTGGTTTTATTGCTAGTATTTTTGCTACTACCTTGATTTATTTTTTCATTGATTGACGTTTTATTTTTGGTTGCATTCTCAAGCTGTGCTTGAAGATTTTTTTGTTTATAAATTAGCTTAAAATAGTCTTTATACGCATTTTCAATAAATTTTTTTAATTCGTAGGGGTTTAATATCCCATTGGTTTTCTTAATAAACTCGACAAATAAACTTCTTGTTACTTTGTCTGGAAAACAGAGCGTAAATTTAGCTTTTCTGGTTTTAGTTGTACCTGTTTTAGTTACCTTTTCATCAATGTCAAAATTTTGCAAAAATTCCTGTTCGTGTGGATGATAAAGACCTCGATTAAAAAAACTTCGCTGCATTTGAGTAAATAAATTTTGGATTTTAGCGATATTCTCAGGTTTTATCTGTATATTAATTTCAACGGGCATTGCACCGATTCTGGCTAGTTGATCAAAAGCGTTAAGTCGCATCCACTGTGATTTTATAGGTATATGTAATTGGTCTTTAATTAGTACAGCCTGCTTTTTAAGAGCGGTATGATTTAATAAATCATTTCTATTAGCGCTCTGCCCTAAGTTTGACACATTTGGTTGAGCCATTTCTGACATTTGTTGATTAACCTTTTCAAGCTCTTTATTTAATGTTTGAATTTCAGCGTTGTACTTTCTTTTTACCTTTATCAATTCTTGAATTTCAGTTTGATTATGGACTGGAATACTCTTTTTTTTGCTTTCCAGTTGTTCTATTTTTTGCTGATTGATTTTAATTTCAGCTTCTAACTGTGCTTTATTCTGTTCTAATATATATTGTTTTCTTTTTAGTGCGTCTTTGTTTACTTCTTCAATTACTTTATTTACAACAGGTGCAAAACTCAAAACATTTGATATTATATCGCTAGGTTTGAGCAGTCGGTTATCCGTCAGTTCAACATACACTTCTTCATCACGATCAATACCTTTAGGATTATTATAGTCAATAATGTAATAGATACTTTCTGGATTGCTAAGCAGCTCATCCCACAAGGCGCTATCATTGGCAAATTTTATTTCTGAATGGGTTGAATCTAATAGTATTTGCGTAACTTCTGTTACATGCGCCATCAAGGCTGTTTCAACCGAAAAATCAAATTCACGTTGCCAAAAATGGACTAGGTTAAAGTTGCTTGGTTTTGATTCACCATAGTCCGATATAAACTCTTGCTTACCAAACAACCAGCGAACATAAGTATAATAATCTTGTGACCATTCTCGACAATAATTAACGACTTCGTTATAAGCTGACTCTAATTCGCTAGTAAAAATCTGAATTTTACCTTGATCAACACAATCATCAAAATCGTCTAATGCTTGCTTTTTGTCGGATGATAGATTGCCTATTATAGCTCGCATTCCTGCTGATACGGTAATACCGTTATAGACAAGATGATCATTACCAGAATTTACAACTTTTTCAATTTCTTCCTCTACTTTAGCAATTTCACGATCATAAAACGTTACAATTGACTGACGGTACTGAGTCATCAATTCAAATATCATCCGTTTTTTTAACATTCCAGCTTCATAATATTTAAAGCGTTGTTGCAAATCTGGATTGATTGTTTTGAGCATATTTTTGGCACGTTGTTCATAAATTTTGGTTTCTTTATCAATGTCATCCAAATTATCAATACTTTCTTCAGCAAGTTTTAATTCGTCATCGGTCAGCGGTTTTTCATTAAATATATGCAAATGCGAAAGCCGCTGAGAGTTTAGCTCTTCAGCAATACCAAAGGTATCTTCCACAACGACACCACATGAGGAATCTGATAATTGATTGACATGGTAGGCAAATAAACGTTTTTGATTATAAAGACTGACAAATGGATGTGCCGATTTGAAGTTTGTCAAAGGGTCTTTTTTTATTCTAAATTCAAGTACGTTACTGACACTTTCGGTATCATCCGCTTTACCAAAAATATCCGCAAAAGGTACTGCTCGATTGTTAGTTGCTTGATCGGGATCATCTTTCAATTTGGTTATATCAATATAGGTAAAACGAGACAGCGCCAGTTTGTCTTGTTCTTTAATATATTGATTAATTGTTTCGCTAGACCAAGGTTGTGATACATACGCTACCCATGCATTGGTATAGACTCGATCATCTAAATTAATAAATGAAGCTGGAATGGAGTGACAGGCATTGTAACACGCTTTTGATAATGGTCTTGGTTCTGTACCACTTAAACTATAAGCATCTTTTAAACGTAATGCACCATCAATACACTCATAAGCTTCAAGCATTCGTGTATTAATATCATCCCCTTTTTGTTGCATCACATAAACATAACCATTGCGCAGAGTACGCAAAATATAGCCATAATCTTTTAACTGTTCGTCAGGCATGCGATTTTTAAAGTTTATTTTTTGTGCATAATTAGCTAACGATTGATAATCAAGATCACTTTTTGCGCCTTCAAACGGAGCTAATTTAATTACCGCCTGACGCAGTAAAAACACCGGAATCCCTTTCCGCTCACATACAGGACATTTACCAGCCGCTTGTTTTTTATTTTGATTGGCGGTATTTATTTCTTTTTGCATGTTGGCTATTCCTTATTATTTTATTATTTTATTATTTTATTTATCTAATTTACTTAATGTTTGTACTTTCAATAATAATATTGGCATTATTAACTTGTGTTGATAGTGTTCCCGGTGTTTTTTTAGCAAGCTCAGTTAACATTAAAACTTTTGGATTTTGGGTAAAGGCTTGATGGTACCTTAAACCACAAATTCCCCAAAATAAGATATCACCAGCATCAACTAAACCTAATTGCTTGGCTTGCTCAACCAATTGTGTCGCCTCAGTGATAACATCTTTTGATAATGGTAAAGATTGTTGCTCTTCAAATTGTAATCGGTTATTTGCCCAAGCATTAACCAAAGTACGGATTATTCGAATATTTTTAATAGGCAGATTGTCATCAACATCCCAACTCGTTTCTGGTATAGTTTCTTTATTAGCAGTAAATTGAATAAATTTACCATTATGAATTGAAGGATAATAATAGTTGTAAATTTGAGAAAATTGCGCTTTTAACCACGCTTTACTTTGATTTGAGCCCACTTCATCTAAAAATTGCATCCGAAAAGGCTCAAAAAATGGGTAATACGATCCTTTTAAAGTTCGACCAATTGAATTACCAATATCGATTAATTGTTTTGCCAACGCTGACGGTTTTTGGTCACTAACCAGATAAGCACAGATATAACGTTGTGACCAAAAACGCTCTAATGTGGCTTGTCGGCTAATGTCATCAATAATGACATCATCGGTCAATATACTTGGCTCTGCCAATTGAATCAATGTCGGGCAAACACTCGGATCGTAATCTAGATCAGTACGT
This sequence comes from Gilliamella sp. LMG 34360, assembly GCF_984568995.1. Lineage (NCBI taxonomy): Bacteria > Pseudomonadati > Pseudomonadota > Gammaproteobacteria > Orbales > Orbaceae > Gilliamella > Gilliamella sp. LMG 34360. Next base: position 162,301 of record NZ_OZ474900.1, read on the forward strand.
AATACTGTTGTTAGTTTTTTCTCACCAAAAGCTTTATTTTCGCCAAATTGTTGAGTTAGTTTTTCAAGTGATAACGGATTTGCCCAATGAAGTACAACCCTATTATCAATTAAAAGATAACGATATCGTCTAAAATTATCGTACCGATTTAGTTCATTGAACATTTTTAACCTTTTTTCGTACAGCGTTTATCATTAATTTCACTCATTTTTAGTAAAATAGTTCTTTTTGGTTAACACTCGTTTTTCATCGTATTACATTTTAAGTAGACATTATCGATGATTCTCAACTCAATGACGTTTTCGTTGATTTTAATAAATCAATCATTTAGATCTAACCTTGGGTTGACCGATAATTTTTTGTAGCTGAAAGTGGAAATAATTGAATAATCGCAAGATTGATTTAATTGTTCGTCTATTGCAACTAGAAAAATAGAAATTAATCTATTGGTTATAATATCAATTTCAAGCGAATCACGGTTTTTTAAAACCGTTTTAGAAAGTGCGTTAACACTGGCTGATGTTGTTTTTAAAAAAGATGTTTCCATTACTTCCTTACATATCCTAACAAGCTAAATTTTATTTATTATTTTTTAAAATGAAATATTTCCAATATTAACTTTAATATAAGTACATTTTGTATAAAGGATATAATTTATTTGTATGATTTTCAATCTGTTATTATATTTTTTTTAACTTAATTATGTGTGTTTTTTTATCAAGTTATAGTTAAATAACCATTATTAGCATGATTAAAATTACTCTGTTAGCAAGCTAAATAATGGATACAAAATGTCAATTAACTGTAACACTTATTCATTTAATTTTAATGCTAAAAATTAGCATTTATTTAAAATAATGTGATTAAAGATGACGATAATGGTATTAATTGAATTTATCATTGCAAATGATAATTATTGAAATACAAATATTTTGTTTTTATAACTGTTATTGCTTAATATATTGTTGAGTATTTTTGAGATAATTAATACTAAGTTTATTGTCAATTAATATAATAATTTTAATACATTAGGAATTAGGAACCCATGCATATACATTTTATAGTCCACGAAGAATTTGAAGCACCAGGTGCTTATGAGCAATGGGCGAAAATACATCAACATACTATTAGTTATTCGCGGGTTTATCTTGGTGAAGCGCTACCTGATAATATCAATCACATTGACTTTTTAATTATCATGGGCGGACCACAATCACCAGCAACAACAAAGCAAGAGTGTGCACATTTTGATTCATTAGCTGAACAAGCAGTAATTTTGTCAGCCATTGAAGCAGGGAAAGTCGTTATCGGTGTTTGCTTAGGTTCACAATTGATTGGTGAGGCATTAGGTGCGACTCATGAACACAGCCCAGAAAAAGAAATTGGCAAATTCCCAATTACATTAACCGAAGTTGGAAAACATCACTCTTTATTTACGCATTTTGGTGATGAATTAGCGGTAGGTCATTGGCACAATGATATGCCGGGATTAACAAAAGATGCACAAATAATTGCGTATAGTGAAGGCTGTCCGCGGCAAATTATTGCTTATGGTAAATTGGTTTATGGTTTTCAGTGTCATTTAGAATTAACACATGAAGTCATTGAAAAACTCATTTCTCATTCGTTAAACGATCTGAATCAAGCTGCAAATTATCGTTTTGTTGATACGCCCGATATGTTACGAAAACATGATTATAGCCAAATGAATTTAAAGCTTTTTGTTTTTCTTGATAAGTTAAGCATTAATTATTTATCACTTATAAAAAAATAATCAATTCAGTGGTTAGGATGGAGTTGTATGCAAAACACTGTTGTAGAAAAACCTAAAAAACGCAGTCAGTTAAGATTAAAATTAGGTAAAGAGTATTTTATCGTTAAGCGTAAATTAGATTGGTGGCGCAACCGCCACGCCTATTGCGTAATAGATAAGAATAATAATACTTGCTGCTATTCTCATAAAAAACATCAATCTGTATTGTTAAGACAACTAAAAGATGTTGATATGTATTTGCAATATAACAAAATCACTAATCTTCGCTTAGCGATTGAACAGATTAACGGTTCGATAATTAAGCCCAATCAACGATTTTCAATTTGGCAAAAAGTGGGGCGGCCGTCTAAAGAACGTGGTTTTTTAGAAGGTCTCTCACTACATAATGGTCAAATTGGTAAAGATATTGGTGGTGGTTTATGTCAACTTGGCAATTTAATTTACTGGATTGCACTACACTCTGATTTAACAATTATTGAACGGTGGCGACATAGTTTTGATGTTTTTCCTGATGTTAATCGCACTATTCCATTTGCTTGTGGTGCAACATTATCTTATAACTATATAGATTTACAATTGCTCAATAAAACAAATACAACCTACCGACTTAACCTTTGGTTAGATGATGAATACTTACATGGTGAACTGCTAGCCAATACACCGCTATCTTATCACTATGAAATATTCGAAACTGATCACGTCATTGAGCAACAATGGTGGGGCGGATACACGAGACACAATAAGATATGGCAACGTAAAACGCATTTGCTTGATAAACAGATAGAGGAAAATCTTATTAGTGAAAATCATGCAATTATGATGTATACACCTTATTTAACTCAGCAAAACTAAACGTAAAAATCGTACAGCAATTACATTAATTAGATAGTCATTAACTATCTAAATAATAGTTTGTGGACACTAGTAATAGCTCGTATACTTTTAACATAAAAAGTAAAAAACCAATAAATGAAAGGAGCAATTTCATGGCTTATACATTACCCCCTCTACCTTATGCTTATGATGCTTTAGAGCCTTATATTGATACTGAAACCATGCATCTTCATCATGATAAACATCATCAAACTTATGTAAATAACGCTAACGCATTATTAGAATCATTACCTGCTGAAGTTAAAGACTTTTGTCCTGAAACATTACTAAAAAATCTAGATAAAGTTCCATCAGACAAAGTTACTGGCGTTAAAAATAATGTTGGTGGTCATGTTAATCACACTCTTTTCTGGGAATTGTTAAAAATCGGGACTGAACTTAAAGGTGAGCTGAAAACAGCCATAGAAAAAGATTTTGGTTCGATTGATGCATTTAAAGAGAAATTTTCTGCTGCTGCTGCAACCCGTTTTGGTTCAGGTTGGGCATGGTTAGTGCTTAAAGATGGTAAGCTTGAAGTTGTTTCCACCGCTAACCAAGATTCACCAATTATGGGTGAAAAATTTGCTGGTGTATCTGGCACACCAATTTTGGCTCTTGACGTTTGGGAACATGCTTACTATTTGAAATATCAAAACCGTCGTGCTGACTACATTGGGGCATTTTGGAATGTTATTAATTGGGATAAAGTCGCCGAGTTATACGCAGAAGCTAAAAAATAATTTAAATAACTTTATCCAAACTATCTGATAATGGCGCCTTGTGCGTCATTATCGTTTTAGAGTAATTATTCTTTACCATTGTGGCTATATTACGTTTAATTTATTTTGTAAAATTTGAACCATTTTTTTATCAATGTTCACCTCTTTTTAATAATGTTACTTTATCCCTCACTTTGTTGGATAAAATTATTGAATCACAATGCACCAAGCCTAAATTGGTAATTGCTAAATTATACTTAAATCCGCTACAATGAATGCTTATTTAAAAATCATAAACTGAGCATCCAATTTAAAACATGTTTGAAATTAATCCGGTTAAATCAAAGATCGCAGAACTTACCGAACGCACTGCTGTGATTCGGGGGTATCTTTGACTATGATCTAAAAAAAGAACGACTAGAAGAAGTCAACGCCGAATTAGAGCAATCTGAAGTCTGGGCTGATCCTGAAAAAGCACAAGCTTTAGGTAAAGAACGAGTAGCACTTGAAGATATCATCAATACCATTAATTCATTAGAGCAAGGACTTGACGATGTCGAAGGTTTACTTGAGCTTGCTATTGAAGCCGAAGATCAAGATACCTTTAATGAAACCAATCTAGAACTTGAACAATTAGAAAAAAAATTAGCAGGCCTTGAGTTCCGCCGTATGTTTTCTGGCGATTACGATAGTGCTGACTGTTATTTAGATATTCAATCGGGTTCAGGCGGTACTGAAGCGCAAGATTGGGCAGAAATGCTACTCAGAATGTATTTGCGTTGGGCCGAATCAAAAGGTTTTACCACCGAAGTTATGGAAGTATCAGATGGTGATGTTGCTGGTATAAAATCAGCAACAATTAAAGTATCTGGCGACTATGCTTATGGTTGGTTGCGCACCGAAACAGGAGTTCATAGGTTAGTACGTAAAAGTCCATTTGATTCAGGTAACCGTCGTCATACATCATTTGCATCTGTCTTTGTCTACCCTGAAATTGATGATAATATTGATATCGATATTAACCCTGCCGATCTTCGTATTGATGTTTATCGTGCATCCGGTGCGGGTGGTCAGCATGTTAATAGAACTGAATCAGCGGTACGTATTACCCATATTCCAACAGGCATTGTAACGCAATGTCAAAATAACCGTTCTCAGCACAGTAATAAAGATCAAGCCATGAAGCAGTTGAAAGCTAAATTGTATGAGCTTGAAATGCAGAAAAAGAATGCCGAAAAACAGCAGATGGAAGACAATAAATCCGATATTGGTTGGGGCAGTCAAATTCGTTCGTATGTCCTTGATGACTCAAGGATTAAAGATTTACGTACTGGTGTAGAAACACGCAATACTCAAGCCGTTTTAGACGGTGATTTAGATCAATTTATTGAAGAAAGCTTAAAAGCAGGTTTATAACCCTGCTTGGTGATAAATAAAAGGTAAAATTATGTCAACACAGCAAGAGCAACAAAATCATATTGAAGAGTTAAATAACGAGCTTGCAATACGTCGTGAAAAGCTTGCACATATTCGCGAGCAAGGTATTGCGTTCCCTAATGACTTTCGCCGTGACGCAATTTCTAGCGATCTTCATAAATTATATGACGATAAAACTAACGAAGAGTTAATTCAAAATAAAATTACCGTTACTGTTGCTGGTCGAATGATGATGCGCCGTATTATGGGGAAAGCATCGTTTGTTTCATTACAAGATGTTGCTGGGCAAATCCAACTTTATGTTACTCGTGATGATCTACCTGAAAACTTTTATAATGAACAATTTAAAAAGTGGGATCTTGGGGATATCATTGGAGCTAAAGGGTATTTGTTTAAAACAAAAACTGGTGAACTATCAATTCACTGTGAAGAAATTCGTCTGTTAACTAAAGCGCTACGCCCATTACCTGACAAATTCCATGGTCTTGCTGATCAAGAAATGCGTTATCGTCAACGTTACCTGGATCTTATCACTAACCAAGAATCACGTAATACCTTTATTGCTCGTTCAAAAGTGGTAACAGAAATTCGTAACTTTATGCTTGAAAACCACTTTATGGAAGTTGAAACTCCAATGATGCAAGTGATCCCTGGTGGCGCTTCGGCTAAACCATTTATCACGCACCATAATGCGCTCGATCTTGATATGTATTTGCGTATTGCCCCTGAACTTTATTTAAAACGCTTGGTAGTGGGTGGTTTTGAACGTGTGTTTGAGATTAACCGAAACTTTCGTAATGAAGGGGTATCACCAAGACATAATCCAGAATTCACCATGATGGAAATGTATATGGCTTATGCGGATTATAAAGATCTGATTGTTTTAACTGAATCGTTATTCCGTCGTTTAGCCATTGAGGTAACAGGTAATCCTGTTGTGCAATATGGCGATCATACTTTTGATTTTGGAAAACCTTTCATCAAAATGACCATGCGCGAAGCTATTTGTCATTATCGACCAGAAACCAATAATGCCGATTTAGATGATTTTGATAAAGCGTGTGCTATTGCAAAAGCTGTTGGTATCAAAGTTGAAAAAGGTTGGGGTCTTGGTCGTGTTGTTACAGAAATCTTCGAAGAAGTTGCAGAAGCTAACTTAATTCAACCAACATTTATCACTGAATACCCAGCGGAAGTATCACCACTTGCTCGTCGTAACGATGAAAATCCATTTGTTACCGACCGTTTTGAGTTCTTTATTGGTGGACGAGAAATTGGTAACGGATTCTCAGAACTTAATGATGCTGAAGATCAAGCACAACGTTTTGCTGATCAAGTATCACAAAAAGATGCTGGAGATGATGAAGCGATGTTCTATGATGATGATTATATCACTGCACTTGAACATGGCTTACCGCCAACAGCAGGACTTGGTATTGGTATCGATCGCACGGTAATGTTATTTACTAACAGCCATACCATTCGTGACGTAATTTTATTCCCAACCATGCGTCCAATAAAATAAAATTTCTTACCATAATAAACCTCACTTATTATTAAATAAGTGAGGTTTTATACTCAAACGTATAGTTAACCTCAAACTTTTTTACAATACTTCTTTTATTATAATAAAAAACAATTGATATTAATTTTATTCAGATATTTCTATCTCATTAAAATATTTAAAATAAAATAATTAAGTAAAAATCCTTTATTCATTGCAATTAAATTAAAATACTATCATTCATACCAACTCTAAACTTCACAAAGAACACTTATAGGCTTTCTAAATATTACTCTAAAATCTGATTAGTTAATGGTTAGAGATATAATAATTAGATCGTAATTAATCGGTCTGTTGAGACAACAATAGTTAACTTCCCTAATCAATATTGATTAAGTTTTTTAATGATAATAAAAGAAAAAATTAAGCTAAAACCTTTAGTGAAAACTCAAACTATTGCAAAGAACGTCATCACTCACATCAAGTCACGATGGAATTAACAACATTTATAAAATAGTCAGTTATGAGAATAAGAAACCGTTAATGATATTCATCATTAACGGCTTATTAATTTAGATTAACTAATATTGGTCGGTTTAGTGTGATGAGGTAATATTAAATTTAATACAATAGCTAAAATGCCACACAAGCTAATTCCTTGTAGTGCATAAGAGCCAAAATCAAAAATCATTCCACCAATACCAAACACTAACACCAATGAAACAATACACATATTACGAGAAACGGATAGATCTACTTTATGTTTGACTAGAATATTGATGCCAACCGATGCAATTGACCCAAACAGTAGTACCATAATGCCGCCCATAACTACCGTTGGAATGGAGCTTAAAAAAGCGCCAATCTTTCCGACAAAAGACATTAAAATCGCCCAAATTGCAGCCCACGTCATCACTCTTGTTTTAAAATTACGCGTTAACGTTACTGCACCAATTACTTCAGCGTAAGTAATACAAGGTGGTCCCCCCAAAAGTCCAGCAGTTGAGGTCGCGAGCCCGTCACCTAACAAAGTACGTTGTAAACCAGGTTCACGAGTATAATCTTTACCTGTAACAGAACTAATTGCCATAATATCACCTACATGTTCAATGGTTGGTGCGATAACAATTGGAATCATATATAAAATAGCTTGCCATTGAAATGTTGGAAACGTGAAATCAGGAACTTTAAACCATGGAGCATCAATAACAGATTGAAAATTGACGATACCAAATAAACACGAAAGCGTATATCCTACGATGATCCCAGCAATGATGGGTACTAATTTAAAAAAACCTTTTGCCCAAATCGCCATAGCTAAAGTGGTAATGAGTGATGCCATTGAAATAATAATTAATTGATAGTTTTCAGCTGGTAAACCACTATCTTTACCCATTGCCATGCCGACTGCGACCGGCGCTAGGGATAAACCAATAACCATAATAATGGGCCCCGTCACTACGGGTGGTAAAATTCGGTTAATTATATTATTTCCATTAATTTTTACTAAAAAAGCAAAAAACATAAACACAAAACCTGCGGCAACTAAACCACCTAATGTTGCAGGTATTCCCCACTGCGCTACACCAAATGAAATTGGTGCAATAAAGGCAAAGGAAGAAGCTAAAAATACTGGCACTTTTCCTTTAGTAGTAAGTTGAAACAATAGCGTACCAACACCAGCTGTAAACAGTGCCACATTTGGGTTTAATCCAGTTAATAGAGGAACTAAAACTAATGCACCAAATGCGACAAATAACATTTGAGCTCCGGTAAAAATGTCCTGCCATGAGTGTTTAGACTGGGGGGCTTGATGCTTTACTTCATCTGTTGTGATTTTTGCCACGTTGACAATCTCCTTTTCAACTTAATATGTAGCTCATAAATAATTTGATAATTAATTAACAGGCATAAAAAAACCGGATAAACCGGTCTAAAATTTGAGATTTTATTTAGTGCCAAATATTTTATCGCCAGCATCACCAAGCCCTGGTAAGATGTAGCCTTTATCATTCAGCCTTTCATCAATTGAAGCGGTATAAAGTTCGACATCAGGATGCGCCTGCTCAAGTGTTTTAATGCCTTCTGGAGCTGCAACTAAAACTAATACTTTGATATTTTTACAACCCGCTTTCTTAAGCAGATCAATAGTTGCAACCATTGAACCACCTGTTGCAAGCATTGGATCAACAACCAAAGCCATTCGTTCTTCAATATCAGAAGTTAATTTTTGGAAATAAGGGACTGGTTCTAACGTTTCTTCATTACGATAAAAACCAACAACGCTAATTCTTGCGCTCGGTACATGTTCCAATACTCCATCCATCATACCTAAGCCTGCTCGCAAAATTGGCACTACAGTAATTTTTTTACCTTTAATACGTTCTACTTGAACAGGACCACACCAACCTTCAATGGTTACAGTTTCGGTTGGAAGATTCGCCGTTGCTTCATAAGTTAATAAGCTGCCTACTTCGCTGGCAAGGTCACGGAAATCTTTTGTGCTAATATCATGTTCACGCATTAAACCAATTTTGTGACGTACAAGAGGGTGTTTTACTTCAACAATTTTCATGGGGGGCCTCAGTGTTATTCTTTCAAGACATAATTAGTAGGTATAAATAACCACTGAGCGGTAATTCTAACATAAATCTCATTTTATGAAAACCTGAAATCAATACGAGAACTGTTAGCATAACTATTGAAAATAAAATAAATAAAACAGATTTTAATTCAAAAAATCAGTTTTATTTTGATTTTTTTTTATTAAAATACCTACCACAAAAGGGTATTTTTCTAATTAAATTAAAAAGGAATATTTAAGGATGGATTGGTTTATTGATTGTATTACAAAAAATTATGTAAACTTCAGCGGAAGAGCACGTCGTAAAGAGTATTGGATGTTTAATTTATTTAATATTATTGCTTGCGTTGTTGTAATGCTGCTTGATTCTTTTATGGAACTTAACAATGTATTGATTTTAATATATGTGCTGGCAATATTGATTCCTTCTTACGCTGTTACTGTACGACGCCTACATGATACAGGCAAATCAGGCTGGTGGTTATTGCTGATGTTTGTTCCATTTGGCAATATTATATTACTTATCTTTTGTTTAATAGATTCGACACCAGGACCTAATCAATACGGGGAAAATCCTAAAAGGTTTTAATGTGTGAATGACCTCATTACCAGATGTAATGAGGTTAACTAATTTTCAGTATTATCTAATATGTTATTAAATACTTTCGTCGCCTAAATAATCAACTAGAAAATCAATTTGTTGAAATACATCATTTATCATAATTAATCTTTCACGCAAAATTGGAAATATAGAAATTTTTCTTTCAATTCCGACTATTTACAGAATTACATCAACTTTTAATGATTACAATCTTAAACGAGAAATTTGCACTTGCTTCAGTAGGTAAATGGGTAATCAGCTTAATTAACAAATATCGAAATCTTTTTTGATAATATCATGTTTGCTCATTAAGCTATCTCTATGGTATTTAAAAGGATATTTTACTTAAATAGTTTTCATGGAAACCCTGTGCTATTTTTGAAGATATAATTAGTAGGTATAAATAGCCATTGATCGATAATACGAATATAAATATCGCGATAGAAAAACTCGAAATCAATAAGAGATCTGATAATATAGCCATTGAAAATAAAATAAAAAAATTAATTTTAATGATAAAAATCAGTTTTATTTTAATTTTTTTTTTATTAAAATACCTAGCCCCAAGAGGGTATTTTTCTAATTAAATTAAAAAGGAATATTTAAGGATGAATTGGTTTATTGATTGTATTACAAAAAATTATGTAAATTTCAACGGAAGAGCGCGTCGAAAAGAGTATTGGATGTATACTTTATTTAATGTTATTGCTTGCTTTGTTGTAATGCTGCTTGATTCTTTGTTGGGACTTGAATATGTATTGACTTTAATATATACGTTGGCAATATTACTCCCTTCTTTAGCTGTTACTGTACGACGCTTACATGATACAGGCAAATCAGGCTGGTGGATATTGCTACAATTTGTTCCTTTTGGCAGTATTATATTATTTGTCTTTTGTTTAATAGATTCGACACCTGGACCTAATCAATACGGTGAAAATCCTAAAGGGCTTTAATGTGTCAATGACCTCATTACTAGATGTAATGAGGTTAACTAAATTTTCGTGTTATCTACTAGGTTATTAAATACTTTCGCCGTCTAAAAACTCAACAGGCAAATCAATTACATTCTGATCAATCTGTTCACCATTAATACATTTCAATAACATGTCGGCTGATTTCTGACCGATTTCAATTCTCGGTGTCAAAATAGAAGCTAATTTCGGCGTGACGACTTGCCCAACATCATGTCCATGAAAACCAGCAATAGCTAGTTGTTCAGGTACTTTAATACCTAACCGTTGACATTCAAACAATACCCCAAGTGCTAAATCATCGTTAGTACTAAAAACACCATCAATTTGTGGATACTCTTTCAATGCTTGATGAAGTAAGTACTTACCTAATGAATAAGACGAAGATTCTTTTGTCGCAAAAGTTTTGGTAGACAGTCCTGCGTCTCGCATGGCTTGTTCATAACCTTGCTGGCGAATAATGCTTCTATCATCCTGACGCGCACTAAAATAAGCGATATGTTTATGACCTTTCTTAATCATGCGAATAACCATATTTTTAGTTACTTCATAATTATCAAAACCAACAGCCATATCAATACAAGGCGAAACACTATCCATAATTTCAACTACAGGTACACCTGATATTTCAATCATCTTTCGTGTTGCAGCGGTATGAGTTCGTTCAGTTAGTATCAATCCATCAATATTATAAGCAAGTAACGATCGCAAGCGCATTTCTTCTTTTTCAGGATTATATCCTGTGTGTGCAATCATGGTTTGATAACCATGTTTATCTGTTACAAGTTCGATGCCTTTCAATACATCAGCAAATACCTGATTGGTCAATGATGGTAATAAAACACCAATCGCATTACTTTTTGCATTAGACAGCATATCTGGTGCTTTATTAGGGATATAGCCAAGTTCATCTATTGCTGCTGATATTTGTAACTGAAGTGGTTTTGATACAAGATTAGGATCACGTAAAAAACGGCTTACTGTCATTTTACTAATACCAATAAAATCAGCTATTTCCTGCAAACCTGTGCGACGTTTTTTTATACTAACCATGTTTTTTATACTACTTATTAATATTTTCCAAAAGCACAGGTTGCCAATTTATTGGTATTTTTCCTTGTTGCCGAATAAGATCGTTCGCTTTTGAAAAATGCTTACAACCGAAAAAACCACGATGTGCAGACAATGGCGATGGATGAACAGAAGTTAATACATGATGTTTTTGACGATCAATAAACTGACCTTTTTTCTGCGCAGGCGATCCCCATAACAAAAAAACCACCCCTTCAAGGTATTTATCGATTGCAGCGATTACGTGATCGGTAAATGTTTCCCAACCTATTTTCGCATGTGAATGAGCCTGGCCGGCCTCAACAGTTAATACATTGTTCAACAATAATACGCCTTGTGTTGCCCAAGAGGCAAGGTAACCATGAGTAGGAATTTTAAATCCTTCAATATCAGTTGAGAGTTCTTTATAAATATTTAATAAAGAAGGTGGTGGTTTTATACCTGGTAACACTGAAAATGAAAGACCATGCGCTTGATTAGGGCCATGATAAGGATCTTGCCCTAAAATCACCACTTTAATTTCATTAAATGGAGTAAAACGAAAAGCATTAAAAACATCGTGCTGAGGAGGATAAATAATCTTCCCTTCAGCACGTTGCGATGCGACAAATTGCATTATCTGTTGAAAATAAGGTTTTTCTTTCTCAGATCCAATGACATCATGCCATGTTAATTGATTAGTCATACAATACCTATATTATTTATGGCTCAACAACATTATTTACTGGTTGCAATAATTATACCTAAAAATAATAATAAGCCTATTGCTAATCAATTTTATGCAATTTAAATAAAGACTCTTAAATATTCTGTTAAACATAAAATCGCCATAGATTGTCCGTATGGCATCGATGTTAGTGGAATATTTTTATAATACTCCAGATCGTTACCCATTGCCGTTCCAAATGAAACATTTAAGAGTGTACCTTTATCATTAATGTTTGCCATTACACCTTTAATTGCTTTTTCAGCAATAACTTTGTAATCATCAGATATATAACGTTTTCTTATTGATTTTAATATTCCATAGGCAAAACCTGCAGTTGCTGATGTTTCCAAATACGAGTTAGCATCATCAATAATGGTATGCCATAAACCACTTTCATCTTGATATTTGGCTAATGCTTCCACTTGAGCATTTAAAACTTCAATCAACATTTTACCAATAGGGTCATGTTCCTGAAGATCAAGTAGTTCAATAAATTCAGGAATCACTATGGTTAACCAGCTGTTTCCTCTGGCCCATCTTGCTTTAGCAAAATTATGATTACCTTCAAAAGTCCATCCATGGAACCAAAGACCTGTTTGACGATCCATTAAATATTGAATGTGAATTAATATTTGATAAATTGCTTCTTGAATGTATTGAGGTTTATTGAGTAATTTACCAATTTTGGCAATAGGTAATACGCTCATCATCAATGTATCATCCCAGAGTTGTTGATGATTTTCATTGTTATAAACGATATGTTGTAAACCTTTAAATTTAGTTCGAGGCATCTCATACATTACCCAATCTGCCCAGCGTTCTAAATATGGTAGAAAAACTGGATTTTTAGTTTCTTCATAACGGTAAGCTAATGTTAGAAATGGACATACAGTATTTACATTTTTAGTTGGTGTACCCTCAGATAAACGTCGCTTAAACCAATTATCAATAATGTCTAACGTAGTCTTATCGCCAGTCTGTTGATAAAATTGGTACATACCATAAAGACCAATGCCATGAGTCCATTCCCATCCATCCCAACCTTTAGTATCAATAATTCGTCCATCGTCCAAGCGCAATAAAAATTCACCTGTTTCATCCTTTATATTAATTAAATTATTTATAATGTTGTGAATTAATTCTTGCAACTCAGTTCTAGAAATTAAGTACTCAGGTTTACAGAGCAATTTACTATGTTTTACAGGAAATATTTGCATCTCTTCTCATCCTTTGATTAAATTTATATAAAAACAACTAACACTCATTTATTTAGCTTTATAACCAATATTATTATTGCCCCAAAGTTTGGCAACTGGCATTCCAGTCAACATTTCAACAATAGGTTTACCTTTATCACTAATTCTTTTTTCTGAATTTGTTCCAATTCCTTTTATATTATTAATTTCATCAATTAATATTTTGTGAGTTTTCAAATTAAGTTTAAATTTTAATGAAATCAAAAAACCCAAAGTTAAAACAAAGATAGTTCCAACGACTAATAAGATTAAAATAGTTTGTGATACCGCTGGTGGTTGCTCATTTTGCCCTTTGACAAACCCTGAGTATTGTAAACAAATACCAATTAACATTACCGCTCCTGCTTGAGAAGCTTTCCGTGTAAAAGTCATTACACCGGCAAAAATTCCTTCGCGACGTTTACCAGTAATAATTTCATCCACATCAGATATATAAGTATAGATATTCCAAGGGACATAGTTGATACCTCCGCGTCCCAATCCAGCTATCGCAGATACAGTAACTAATAGTGTATGAATATTACTTAAGTTGTAATACCAAATCACACCATAAGCTAAGCAACTAATACCAAAAATGGTGATAACACCGCGATATGCAGGTGCTGGTCCATATTTAATACATAACGGCATCATTCCTAATACCGCAACAAACTGTGTTATGGACATAGTACCAACTAGCATAGATGCAACTGTTGGTTCTTGTAATAACACAAAAATCACATAGTAAGTAAATACTGCATTAAAAACATCTTGTGCAATATATCCCCCTAAATACATACCTAAATGCTGTCTGAAAATTTTGATTTTAAATGTAGATAGGAGTTCAATAATTAAATGACGAATACTTTCTTTGAATGATAATGAAGCGGCTTCTTGTTCAGCTTGTAAAGCTTCTTTAGATTTAAGTTCTTTTGGTCTTTCCCAAGTAAATAAGTACACCATACAAAGAGCAAAAGAGCATAAAATGGAAAATACTAAACTGGCGTAAAAAAACGATATAGCATTATCTTTCCCAAAATAAGTAAGTAATACGCCTGGTAAAAAACCCGCCAAAATTGCAGACAATTGCGCCATAGATATACGCGCACCAGAAAATTTTGTCTTTTGCTTAAAATCATCGGTCATTTCTGGAACAAGCGTTTCGTAAGGAACAAGAACCATGGTGTAAACCATATCAAAGAAGAGATAAGTTAATAAGTAATAGATATAGCTCATACCTGGAGCCCACATTACGCTATAACTAAAAATGAGAGGGATCCCGAGTAGTATAAAAAATTTACGTCGACCAAAACGCTGACCTAAGCGAGTTCGACCAAAATTATCCGTTAAATATCCCATTAATGGACTAATTACGGCATCAAGTACTCTAGCTGCAGCAAAAATAAATGTTGCTTCAATAGGGGTTAAATCACAGAAATTGGTATAAAAATATAATAACCATACCGCAGTTAATGCAGTCGTTCCTGCACCTAAAAAATCACCGCCACCATAAGCTAAGTAATTTTTTAATCCTATTACTCTATTTTTCATATTTACCCCACACATTTTCCAACTTATCCCAAAAAAGAAGTATCACTTCTAGATTGATCCTAGTTGTAGTCTATGGTGAGAGAATTTCTTAAACTTTAACGTGAATGCCAACTTTTTATAAAAGTGGCAAAAATTTAAAAGTCGGCGTGATTTTTATCACAAATATCTTATTTTCTTCAAAATCTTTTTATTTTTAAAAAAAATTTATGAAACAATAATTTAAATTTTATTTTAATTAAGTTGTGGGTATTTATATGACTGTTCCAAAAGTTGCTATTCTATTAGCAGAGGGTTTTGAGGAAGCTGAAGCAATCATTATTTATAACGCGCTTTGTCGTCTCAAAATTGAAGTTCATTTATTAGCATGCCAAAATCAGATTATAGTCACTAGTTATCATAATATTGAGATGAAAGCACATGCGTTACTTATGGAAAAACAATCAACGCTGTATGATGCTATCATTTTGCCTGGTGGACCTGACGGAACGATCAATTTAGGTAAGAATCCCGATGTAATTCAATTTATTCAATCACACGATGCTGCTGGTAAATGGATCTGTCCAATCTGCTCTGCTGCCGTAAAAGTATTAAATAAAAACAATTTACTCAAAGGCAGAAAGTACGTATGCTCCGGTGATTTGTATAAAAATGCTCATGACGGTGTTTTTGTTGATCAAGATGTCGTTTTAGATAAAAATCTTTTTAGTGGTAAAGGTCTCGGTATGGCATTTAAATTTGCTTTTACACTTGGAGAATTGCTTAATATAGATAAAAAAGAGGTTAAATTTCAAGCTGAACATATTTATATCTCTTATTGATCATATTAATTTTTGGAGTTTTAATTGTTGCTGTATCTTTTAAATTTCCTCAAAAAAGCTCCATCTAAATTACACAATAAATTTTAAAAAATTTAAACAGTTGCTTGTAAGCATTGCAATTACAGCGAAAAAGCTAAACAAAGGTATTACTTATTGAATTGATAGTTCTTTTTGACTTTAATCAAATTTTGAAAGTGCTATATTAACCTATAATTAATAAGGGCAATAAGGCCCGTTAGGAGGATTTAAAAATGATTACAGGTATCCAAATTACTAAAGCTGACAATGCTGCACTACTTAACTCTTTTTGGTTATTAGATAATTCAACAAAAGAAGCTCGTTGTGTAGCTGCTAAATCTGTTTATAAAGAAGATCAAATTATTCCAACTGCTGAATTAGGTCAATTTGAATATCGCGAAGTACCTTTAGATGTAGCACCAACAATCAAAGTTGAAGGTGGTCAACATTTAAATGTGAACGTTCTTCGTCGTGAAACCTTGGAAGATGCAGTAAAACATCCAGAAAAATATCCACAATTAACTATTCGTGTTTCTGGTTATGCTGTACGTTTTAATTCTTTAACAGCAGAACAACAACGTGATGTTATTGCACGTACTTTTACTACAAAAATGTAATTAGTATTAATATTATTTGTGCCTAATAATAATTAACATAAAAAGGATAATGAAAATTATCCTTTTTTTTATTGAAATGATCATTTACTTATACAATTATTAAATAACTTAATAATCCCAGTTTTAAGTCAAAAATAAAAAATCCCCACTATCTGATCAAAGCAAATTGATAAGGTTAAACGCCAAAAATCAAAATTGTTAAAAAATCATTGTAATAAATTATATTTTAATCTAATGAATTAATTAATGCTGATATATCAGCTCGCTCCATATAATTAACATTTACATAAGCAAAATGAATTTTTTTATCCTGACCAATTAAGTAAGTTGCAGGTATAGGTAATTTATAACTATCATCACCATTAAAATCAGGTAAATAAGCCCCCAAACACTTGTATAGTTCTCTAACATTTTCTGGTAATGTAAAAACTAAACCAAATTTATTAGCTACCTGATTTTCAACATCATATAATATATTAATTGATAGCGATTTTTCTTTTTTTAATTGTGCACTAATTTCAGATTTTTGTGGTGAAATGGCAATAAAATGCATATTTTTTTCTTGTTGGATCAATTTTAAATTATTTTCGAAATGTTCTAATTCTTTGACACAAAATGGGCACCAACTACCACGGAAAAAACTAATTACGACTGGTTTATTTTCAAGTAATTTATATAAATTAATCGGCTGATTCTTTGTTGATAGTAATGAAAAATTTGGTGCAATATCTCCATATTGCAAAGCATGACTATCTAATTTTTTACTTAACATATCTGATAATGAACTTTCCATGATATTTAACATATCTTGAGGTAATTGTTCAATCATACCTTGTTTTAATAATTCTAATTCTTCAATTGTTTTCATTAAGTAAGATCCTTTGTTAATACATTTTCATAAATTTGACTCAATACTTTTTTAAATATAGCAACATCATTATCAGATAAATTATTCGTTATTTTTTCTATCCATAAACTGTGCTGTTTCAATGTTTCTGTTAATAAGACAGTACCTGCAGAAGTTAAAGAAACCAAAGTAATTCTTTTATCTTTTTGATCGTTTCTTTTTGATATTAGCTTCTTATTAACTAATGAACTAATGAGAGTAGTTGTAGAAGCTTTAGTTATTCCTAGATATTTTGCAATTTCTTGTAAAGATAATTCTTGATATTCTTGTAATAAAACTAAAATAATTAACCGACTCTCTGAAAGGTGAAATTGTTGCAGACGCTTAGAACATTCAATATCAATCAAACTAGACACTGATAACAAAGTAAAGCATGTCCGAATTTTTTCTAAATTAATAGTATTTTCTTTTTTCAAAATATTACAAAAAGATAAATATCGATTTTCTAGTTGCATATATAAATTTCACAAATTAGTTAGTGCCCTTACTATTTTTGTATGCTAAATAAAGTATGGTTTAATGTCAAACATTTGTTTTAAATATTGGATGTGCAGGAAAGGAAAGAAGATAAAAATTACAATATGAATAAGACAATAACAAAATCGAGCCTTAATGGCTCGATTGCATTATTATTGATTAATATTAACCAAAAAACTTTTTCACTTTATCAAAAAAGCTTTTTTCTTTCGGGCTATGTTTAGAGCTTTTGTCCGCTTTAAAACTTTCACCTAACTCTTTCAGTAGCTCTTTTTGTTTACTGGTTAAATTAACTGGTGTTTCAACTACGACATGACAGTAAAGATCACCAACCGAACTACCACGCAATGATTTAATACCTTTACCGCGTAATCGGAACATTCTGCCTGTTTGCGTTTCGGCTGGAATGGTTAAACTTACTTTTCCGTTAAGGGTTGGAACCTCAACTTCACCACCCAGTGATGCTAAAACAATGTTAATCGGTATTTCGCAATGTAAATTAGTGCCATCACGTTCAAAAATCGCATGCTGTTTGATCTGTACTTGAACATATAAATCACCTGCTGGAGCACCATTTAAACCAGCTTCACCTTCACCAGCAAGTCGAATTCGGTTTCCAGTATCAACACCCGCTGGAATAGTTACTGATAGTGTTTTATTTTTTTGTACACGACCTTCACCATGACACTTCTTACATGGATTTTTAACAACTTTACCACGACCATGACAGGTTGGACATTCTTGTTGTACAGCAAAAAATCCTTGGCGCATTTGTACAACACCAGAACCATGACAGGTATCACAAGTAACGACATCCGATGATTTTTCAGTACCTTGTCCATGACAAGTATCACATGTGACCCAAGTTGGTACTTTAATTTCTTTGCTGACACCGTTAGCCGCTTCTTCTAGCGTTAGCGTAATATTATATTGCAGATCAGCGCCTCGTGATGCCGTTTGACCACGTCCACGCCCTCCACCGAAGAAGTCACTGAATAGATCATCAAATGCACCCCCACCAAAACCACCGAAACCGCCAAAACCACCTGCTCCAGCGCCGCCACCTTGTTCAAATGCTGCATGGCCATATTGATCATAAGCAGCTTTCTTTTGGGCATCGGTCAAAATCTCATATGCTTCTTTGACTTCTTTAAATTTTGCTTCAGCTTCGGCTTTATTATCCTGATTTTTATCAGGATGATATTTCATGGCAAGGCGTTTATAGGCTTTTTTTATTTCACTTTCTGTGGCTGTTTTGCTTACGCCTAATATTTCATAATAGTCTTTCTTCGCCATAATTAACCTTTATTTTTATCATAACATAAACAACTAAACGGGCTTGAGTTACCTCGCGCCCGTTTAATGTGTTACATGTTTAAAACTCGTTGAAATAACTCATTAAAAAACATCTTTATCAATGCTTATTATTTTTTCTCGTCATCAACTTCTTTAAAATCAGCATCAACAACATCATCATCTTGCGCCGCAGAACCGCTGTTAGCTTGGTTTGCAGATTGACCTGCTTGAGCTTGTTGTTGTTCTAATTCAAGTAATTTTTTAGATGCTTCCATCAACGCATTGATTTTTGCTTCAATTTCAGCTTT
Source organism: Gilliamella sp. LMG 34360 (assembly GCF_984568995.1). Classification (NCBI taxonomy): domain Bacteria; kingdom Pseudomonadati; phylum Pseudomonadota; class Gammaproteobacteria; order Orbales; family Orbaceae; genus Gilliamella; species Gilliamella sp. LMG 34360. Next base: position 181,774 of record NZ_OZ474900.1, read on the forward strand.
ATCTTCACCGCGAGCAGCAACTTCTAAAGCGCTTACGGCATCTTCAATCGCTTTTTTATCATCTGCTGATAGTTGATCACCAGCTTCTGTCACTTTTTTACGAGTTGAGTGAACAAGATGATCCGCTTGGTTACGCACTTGAGCTAACTCTTCAAACTTACGGTCAGCATCGGCATTTGCTTCAGCATCATTTACCATTTTTTGGATCTCTTCTTCACTTAAACCAGAAGAAGCCTTAATAGTAATGTTTTGTTCACGACCTGTATTTTTGTCTTTCGCTGATACATGTAAAATACCGTCAGCGTCGATATCAAAAGTTACTTCAATTTGTGGCATACCACGAGGTGCAGCTTGAATACCATCAAGGTTAAATTGACCTAATGATTTATTATCACCAGCACGTTTACGTTCACCTTGTAACACGTGGATAGTTACTGCTGATTGGTTATCTTCAGCTGTTGAGAATACTTGACTATGTTTAGTTGGGATAGTTGTATTTTTCTCAATTAAGGTAGTCATTACACCACCCATAGTTTCAATACCAAGTGATAATGGTGTTACGTCAAGTAATAATACATCTTTAACATCACCACCAAGCACACCACCTTGTACTGCTGCACCAACTGCTACTGCTTCATCAGGGTTTACATCTTTACGTGGCTCTTTACCAAAGAAGTCAGCAACCGCTTTTTGCACCATTGGCATACGAGTTTGACCACCGACTAAAATTACATCTTTAATATCAGATACAGAAAGACCAGCATCTTTTAAAGCAGTTTTAACTGGTTCCATTGAACGTTTAACTAAATCTTCTACTAAAGATTCAAGTTTTGCACGTGTTACTTTGATATTTAAATGTTTTGGTCCAGTTGCATCAGCAGTGATATATGGTAAGTTGATATCAGTTTGTTGTGCTGATGATAATTCAATTTTCGCTTTTTCAGCAGCTTCTTTTAAACGTTGCATTGCAAGTGGATCGTTTTTAAGATCGAAACCTTGTTCACGTTTAAATTCATCAACTAAGTAGTTAATTAAACGAGAGTCAAAGTCTTCACCGCCTAAGTGAGTATCACCATTTGTAGCTAATACTTCAAATGTTTTTTCACCATCAACATCATCAATTTCGATAATTGAAATATCAAATGTACCACCACCAAGGTCATATACTGCGATAGTGCGGTTACCCACATCTTTATCTAAACCATAAGCAAGTGCTGCTGCTGTTGGTTCGTTGATGATACGTTTAACATCTAAACCAGCAATACGACCAGCATCTTTTGTTGCTTGACGTTGAGCATCATTAAAATAAGCTGGAACAGTGATAACGGCTTCAGTAACTGGTTCACCAAGATAATCTTCTGCTGTTTTTTTCATTTTCTTTAATACTTCAGCAGAGATTTGTGGTGGAGCAATTTTTTGTCCTTTAACATCAACCCACGCATCGCCGTTATCAGCTTTTACAATTTTGTATGGCATAATACCCACATCACGTTGTACTTCAGCATCTTCAAAACGACGACCAATTAAACGTTTAATAGCAAATAATGTATTTTGTGGATTTGTTACTGCTTGGCGTTTTGCTGGTTGACCAACTAAAATTTCACCATCTTGTGTATAAGCAATAATGGAAGGGGTTGTGCGATCACCTTCTGCATTTTCTAATACTTTTGCTTGACCATTGTCCATCACTGCAACACATGAATTTGTTGTACCTAAATCGATACCAATAATTTTACCCATAATCTTTGTCTCCTCAAAACCTGTATTTTATTTCTTGTATATAAGTCTTAAATTTTAATTTTCAAGCTTTAAATTTATACAAAGTAATATTTTTTGTTTCCAAATAAATGGGAACAATATTGTTAATATCAAGGGGCAATATAAAAATTTTTTAATATATCTTGATTGCTGGGTTCTCTGCACTTATCATTGCCGCTCTTTTTTTATTGTAGAACTTAATTTATAGGATCTTTATGGAACAAACAAAACTTGCAAATCCCGGCCCTTTAGGTTTAATGGGATTTGGTATGACAACAATTTTATTAAATATTCATAATGCAGGATTCTTTCCTGTTATGACTGTAATTGTCTCAATGGGTATTTTTTATGGTGGTCTTGCACAAGTTATTGCTGGTATTTTAGAATTCCGCAAAGGCAATACGTTTGGAACAACAGCATTTACCTCTTATGGTTTCTTTTGGATCGCATTAGTTGGCATTTGGTATTTACCAACTTCACCAGCAACTGCACCATCTGATACAACCTTTGTGGGTATCTTCCTTGCTTTATGGGGAATTTTTACTGGTTTTATGTTTATTGGTACCTTGAAAGGCAATCGAGCATTACAATTTGTTTTTGCTAGCCTAACACTGTTATTTGCTCTATTGGCAATTGGTAATATTTCAGGTGATCATGGCATTATTCATATTGCTGGATTTGAAGGCATTATTTGTGGTGCAAGTGCAATTTATTTGGCTATGGCAGAAGTGATTAACGAACAATTTGGTCGTACTATTTTGCCTATTGGTGCACCTAAAGGCGCAGCGCATTAATAAAATTAAGCAGTCATACAATTGACTTTTTTAAGTGAGCAATGAAAACGGGGAAATATCCCCGTTTTTTTATGTCCAATAAGAGCGATTAAAGTCGATTATTTTTTATAAGCATCATTATGCACACCAACTGCCGCTCGGCCTGATGGATCATTTAAGTTTTTAAATGATTCATCCCATTCAATTGCTTTAGCCGTTGAACACGCAACCGTTGGACCGCCTGGTACACAATGGGCAGCACTTTCAACTGGGAATAATTCATCAAAAATTTCACGATACATGTATGCTTCTTTCGATGCAGGCGTATTGTAAGGGAAGCGGAATTTTGCATTTTCTAGCTGCTGATTAGTAATCTTGCTTTCAGCAATCTCTTTTAATGTATCAATCCAGCTATAACCAACGCCGTCAGAGAATTGTTCTTTTTGACGCCAAACTACCGATGCTGGTAAATAAGATTCAAATGCTTCACGAACAATGTGTTTTTCCATTTTACCGTTGCTGCCACACATTTTATCTTTTGGATTAATGCGCATCGCCACATCTAAGAATTTTTTATCTAAGAATGGTACCCGAGCCTCAACACCCCAAGCAGCCATAGCTTTATTTGCTCGCGCACAGTCGTACATATGTAACGCAGCTAATTTACGTACGGTTTCTTCATGGAACTCTTTTGCATTTGGGGCTTTATGGAAATACAAATAACCACCAAATACTTCATCCGCACCTTCACCAGATAGAACCATTTTTATACCCATTGCTTTGATCTTACGCGCCATTAAATACATTGGCGTTGAAGCACGAATGGTGGTTACATCATAAGTTTCGATGTAATAAATGACATCACGAATCGCATCAATACCTTCTTGAATAGTAAAGTTAATTTCGTGATGAACTGTACCTAAATGGTCAGCAACAGCCTGCGCAGCTTTCAAATCTGGCGCACCTTTTAAACCTACTGCAAATGAGTGTAACTGGGGCCACCAAGCTTCTGATTTTTCATGATCTTCAACACGGCGCGCTGAGAATTTTTTGGTAATTGCAGAGATAACTGAAGAGTCAAGACCGCCAGATAATAACACACCGTAAGGCACATCAGACATAAGATGGCTTTTAACAGACTCTTCTAAAGCAATACGTAACGCATTAATATCGGTCTTGTTATCTTTTACATTCTCGTAGTCCATCCAGTCACGTTGGTAATAAGTTTTAATTTCACCTTCAGTACTAGATAAATAACTTCCAGGAGGGAAAGCTTCAATGGTTTTACAAACGGGTACTAGTGCTTTCATTTCTGAAGCAACATAAAACGTACCATTTTCATCATATCCCATATACATAGGGATAATACCTATGTGATCACGACCAATGAAATAAGTACCTTTATTGATGTCATAAAGGATAAAAGCAAACATACCTTGTAATTCATCAAGACAATGGATACCTTTTTCTTGATAAAGAGCTAAGATTACTTCACAGTCAGAGCCTGTTTGAAATTCATAACGATCTTTGTACTGATTTCGGAGTTCTTGATGATTATAAATTTCGCCATTGACTGCTAAAACTAAAGTTTTATCTTTATTATAAAGTGGCTGAGATCCTGTATTAACATCTACAATTGATAAACGTTCATGAGCTAAAATAGCTTTATCAGAAGCAAAAATACCAGACCAATCAGGACCACGGTGACGTTGTAGACTTGATAGCTCTAATGCTTTTGTTCGTAGTTGTTCTGGATCTGATTTAATATCAAGAATACCTAAAATCGAACACATTGATTTTCTCCATTTAAAATCGCCTAGGCGATACAATTTACAAGTAAAAAACTAACTATCTGTATGAAAATATTCATATCATTTTGTTGTTATTGGTAATTATGCTCTTTTCAAATTAATGAATGTGAGCAAAATTCTAAATAAACAGCATACACATTATTGATACACAATTAAAGTACAATATCGTCATACTTTTCCTATCATTGCAAAAATGATCACAATTATTTTTTTTGCCATTGACCTTGTTGCTTTATATATTGACCTGCTGGCGTTTTGTCTTGTGCTTTACTACCAGCTCGATTTTCCACTTCATTTAATGGAACTTTACTTTCAGCAGAAACTTTTTGGTACTGTGCTTTGCGAGCTTGATTAATTAAATTTGCAATCTCACTGGCATTGCCTTCATTTTTTACTACACCTAAGTAGCCATCTGCTTGTTCTCCTACTAATCCTTGCGCTTTAGCTTGGCTTAGTGAATCGATGGCTTGTTCTAAAGTCAGTGCTGATACAGAAAAAGATAAAACAGCAGTAAATAAAGCTATTGTCACTTTTTTATAGATTCTCATAGCACACTCCTTAATCATACTTTTTATCATTAAATTTAAAAGTAGCAAAAGATTTTTCATGCATAATAATTTGTATTATCAACCATCTTTGCCATTTTCCTACCATAAATCACTCATTAATAAAATTTTACTTTTTAATATAGTCCAGATTTATTGATAATATTGTCTAATGCCTTATCGACTTTAATATTAATCTCATGATCGATTTTTACATTTAAATTAATATTAATAGGTTCGCTTGGCGTTTGCACTTTGACCGTTGGCGAACATCCCATTAACGCACTACCTAATATCATTATTGCAATAACTCGTCGTATCATAAAATGACCTCTTATTTTGCAGATTCCTTTTTTAAATGCGCTTCAATACGTTTACGAATTGGTTCACTAATTTGATCTGATAATTGTAAACTCATGAGCAGCTTGGCGATATTTTCTTCTAATGTTACATTTAAATTGACGGCTTTGCCATCTTCAACATCCAAATTATATCCTTGGATATGAAGCCCTAATTTAGCAACATCATCAGCATAATCAACCGTTCCATCTAGTTTAGTATAATGAAAATTTTTAATAATATCTGTGAGTATTTTCATATTAGGATTACTTTTAGCATAATTTTTTAGAGCTGAATTTTCAAACTGTAAATAGCCTTGATTGGTTGTGGTTAACTGTCCTTTTTTAATTATGGGCTTAAAAGTTACACCTTCTTTTTTATTCATAGATAATAACGTAATAGGTAATAATCCATCAATAGCACCCTCACCAGCCAGTCCTTCAGCAGGATATGCGGCGAAAATATCTTTCAATTGTATCTGCTTTAACCTTAAATTAAATTGTTGGGGTAATTTAGCTAAATTCAATTTACTGGCTTCAAGAAAGATAGAGCCTGAAAAAATAGCCGCTTGTGCCTTTTTCCAAATAATCGTACCTTTGCTTGGTGAATTAAACGATGCGGTATAACTACCAGACAATTTTACCTGTTGCAAAGCGATCCCCATATTTATCTCTTGTATATCGAGTGTTGGCACTGAAACAGTAAATTGCTTATTTTTGATATCAACATTGATATTACCCGCAGCAGATTTTATTTCACTGTTTTTGTAAATACCATTGAACTTATTAAGGGTTAATTTAGCTGTAGCTGATATTCGTTTAGGCTCAACCGGAATGGGAGATTGTACTTTAAAGGTTAATGCTCCATTTAATCGGCTAAATATAGTATCGTCAGATAAATTCGCTTTCTCTATAGTTACTGAAGCATTACCAGAATTAGTGAATTCAAATCGATTATTGGTAATCCAACCCGTGAATGGCAATAATATTTTCCCGTTTTCTATACCAAACTGATTTAAAGTAGTGGTTAAAACACCATTTTGGATATCAATACGCAAATCATTTTGATTGAATAATAATGTGGCCGAAAGATTGGCAACATATTGGTTATTTGCCGATACATCCAAATGAATAGCTTGTTGCTGTTTCGTTGCTGTAATTTTTACATCAAAAAGCTCTTTATTTTGTTCATAAACTCGCAAGGAGTCAATATCGATCGTCGATGGTAGCCAGTAAATAATGGTTGGTATGGATGAATAATCAAACCCCGATTGATTTTGCTTTTCAGATGCCGTTTCAATGATATTTTTGGTATTATCTGTGACGATTTGGCTATCACTTGATTGCCAATTAATATTAAGATTTTGCGCTGATAGTTTTGACAAGGAGATAAATACATCTTTAGCCGTAACCGTAAATTGCGCCTCTTTATTAACCGTTAATTGATCAAATGAAAGACCGGATAGGTTAATATGGGCACCCTGCCAGTTTATTGAGAATCCATACTTTTGTTTAAATTCTTGCCAATAACGCCAACCAAATAGACCAAGTACCGTGATAAATATTAAAATACTGAGTAAAATCCAATAGCGTTTTTTTAAACGAGCCATATTCGTTCTCGACTTAGCTAAAATTATTGCCGGAATCATCCAGCAATAATAGGATGATTATGCGGATGTTTGCTCTCGCTGGTTAATATATGCTAGTGCTTTATCGATTCTTGCTAGCGTGCGTTTTTTACCAACAGCAAATACCGTTGCATCAACAGATGGGGATTGACCAATACCTGTCACCGCAACACGAAGTGGCATACCTACTTTACCCATGCCTATTTCAAGCTCAGCAGCCGTTGCTTCAATAACCTCATGGATTTTATGAATTTCCCAATCAAAATCAGCAATAGCTTCAATTTTTGCTCGGATGTTTTCTAGTGGCTCTTTGGCAACTGGGCGTAGATGTTTTTTTGCAGCATCAGCATCAAAATCAGAAAAATCTTGATAACAATAAGCACATGATTGAGCCATCTCTTTTAGTGTTTTGCAACGTTCACCAAATAACTTAATAATTGTAATCAGATCTGGCCCTTGTGATAAATCATAGCCCTGTTGATTCATATGCCAAACTAAATGCTGAGCAACATAATCAGCATCTAAATGATTAATATAATGGTGATTTAACCAAAGTAATTTTTCAGTATTAAAGGCACTTGCAGACTTACTCACTGCATCTAGTGAGAAGAAATCAACCATTTCTGGCACTGAAAATATCTCTTGATCACCATGGGACCAACCAAGACGAACTAAATAGTTCAGTAATGCCTCTGGCAAATAACCATCATCACGATATTGCATCACGCTCACTGCACCATGACGTTTAGATAATTTTTGTCCATCATCACCTAAAATCATTGATACGTGCCCATATTCAGGCAGTGGTGCTCCCAATGCTTTTAAAATATTAATTTGGCGAGGCGTATTATTGATGTGATCTTCACCACGAATAACATGGGTGATTTCCATATCCCAGTCATCAACAACAACACAAAAGTTATAAGTTGGAGAACCATCAGTACGACGAATAATTAGATCATCAAGCTCTTTATTAGCAATTTCAATTGGACCACGGATCAAATCATTAAAAACAACTACGCCATCTACTGGATTAGCAAAACGGACAACATGCGGTTCAGTATGTGAGTGCTGTTTTTGTACTTCATCACAACGACAATGACCGTCATAGCGAGCTTTTTCACCTTTCGCCATTTGCTCTTCACGTAATTTTTCAAGACGTTCTTTCGAACAGTAACAACGATAAGCCGTACCTTTAGCTAACATTTCATCAATAACTTGATTGTAGCGATCAAAACGTTTAGTTTGATAGTAAGGGCCTTCATCCCATGACAATTTTAACCAATTCATACCTTCCATAATCGCTTCAATCGCTTCTGGTGTTGAACGCTCGAGATCAGTATCTTCAATGCGCAATACAAACGCACCTTTTGCATGACGAGTATAGAGCCAAGAGTAAAGCGCTGTACGTGCACCACCTACATGTAAATAGCCTGTTGGGCTAGGTGCAAAACGGGTTTTAATTTTCATGAAATAATCCTAATAATAACAGAAATGAGCGCCGATACTATAAGGTTATCATTTGCGCTCTTTTTATTTTGACAATATCAATTAATAGAATAACTTTTTGATATACATTCATTTTAGTTGCTTATTCTAACACGCTAAAAGGTTTCGGCAATAGTCATGTTAATGTTAGAAAATTAATAACTAACTTGTAAAAAAGTTTGAGGTTAAGCATACGTTTGAGTATAAAACATTGATACTTAACCTTTGTATTTTGAATAATTAATGCGCCTCATCCCAGTTATTGCCGATACCGACATCAACTTTTAAAGGTACAGATAACTGATAACAATTTTCCATAATCTTTTTAATTTCTGTACAATATTGCTCAACAAACGCATCTTTTACTTCAAATACTAATTCATCGTGTACTTGCATCACCATTTTAATATTATCTGTGGATTGATTTTTTATCCACTCACTCATTTTTATCATGGCGGTTTTGATAATATCGGCCGCGGTACCTTGCATTGGTGCATTAATTGCTGCTCGTTCTGCTCCACGCTTTTCAATACCGTTAGTTGATCTAATTTTAGGTAGATACAAACGGCGACCAGATAAGGTTTCAACATAACCTTGCTCAGCAGCAAGTTGGCGAGTTTGTTCCATATATTGCTGAACACCCGGATAGCGTTCAAAATAACGATCGATGTAAAACTGCGCTTCTTTACGAGGGATATTAATCTGTTTAGATAACCCAAAAGCACTCATACCATAAATTAAACCAAAATTAACCGCTTTAGCGCGTCTTCGTTCTTCATTGGTAACTTCCGATTCAGCTTTACCTAATATTTCACCAGCGGTTACTCGGTGAATATCTTTATCATGAGCAAAAGCATTAAGTAAACTTTTATCTTGCGACAAATGCGCCATGATACGTAACTCAATTTGTGAATAGTCAGCAGAAATGATTTTACAACCTTTCGGCGCAATAAATGCTTGTCGAATACGGCGACCTTCTTCATTACGTACCGGAATATTTTGTAAATTTGGATCGTTGGATGATAATCGACCCGTGATAGTACCGATTTGATTATAGTTAGTATGAATACGCTGATCGATTGGACTAATCATCAATGGTAATTTATCGGTATAAGTATTTTTCAATTTAGCTAATCCACGATAGAACAAAATCATTCGCGGTAATTCGTATTCGTTAGCCAGTTCACTTAATACTTCTTCGCTGGTTGATGGATCACCTTTTGGTGTCTTTTTTAAAACAGGTAAATTATGCTTATCAAATAAAATCGCTTGAATCTGTTTTGGTGAGGCTGGATTAAATTTTTCGCCAGCGAGTGATTGCAGTTGCGCTTCAATTTCAATTAACTGTTTAGCTAACTCAATGGAATAGTCATTTAATTGTTTAGCATCAACTAATACACCGGTTCTTTCCATTTCAGCTAATACAATAGCCAGTGGCATCTCAATATCTGTAAATAGTTTTGTTAATTTTTGGTCTTTTTCAAGTTCTGACCACAATTTTTCATGCAGTTGCAATGTAATATCGGCATCTTCAGCCGCATATTGAGTCGTTTTTTCTACTTCAATAGCATCAATGGTAACTTTCTTTTTATCTACTTTAGTTAGCTCATCATAAGTGATGGTTTTATGATTGAGATAACGATTTGCCATACTATCCATATCATGACGTTCAGTACTATTTAATACATAAGATTCAAGCATGGTATCAAAGGCAATACCACTCACCTTAATGCCATAATTAGCTAATATGCTGTAATCAAATTTAGCATTTTGCGCAATTTTTTTAATCTCTGGATTTTCAAGTACAGGTTTTAATTTGGCTAATACCTCGGTTAAAGGTAATTGCTCTGGTACCCCTAAATACTGATGAGCCAGTGGAATGTAGGCCGCTTGATAAGGTTCAACACTTAGCGATATACCCACTAATTTAGCATGTACATGATCAACATTATCGGTTTCAGTATCAAAAGCAAATTGCTTGCTATTGGTTAACTTGATAACCCAGTCATCAAGCTGTTCATGCGTTAATATACACTGATAATCGGTCTCTTTCTTTTGTGCAGTAACTGAATGTTGTTGATCTGCCAATAACGATAAACTTTCACCTGCGATGCCATTTTTTTGCTGTTTTAGAAACGTACCCGCAATTAACTCTTTTTGCCAACGATGAAAGCCATAATAAGCAAACAATTCAACCAATTTATTGACATCAATATCAGTAATGAGCAGTTGCTCATTAGTAAAATCTAATTTTACATCAGTTTTGATGGTAGCAAGCAAATAGGAAAGTTCAGCTTCATTTTGATTATCAATTAATTTTTGTTTTAAGGATTTTGCACCACGGATCGATAATTTTTCAATATCATCTAAGCGTGCATAAATATCTTTAACACTGGTAAATTCAGTCAATAAGCTTTGTGCCGTTTTTTCACCCACACCCGGCACACCCGGTATATTATCGGAGGAATCACCTCTTAACGCTAAATAATCAATAATTTTTTCGGGCGGAACACCAAATTTATCCATCACACCTTTTGGATCAAGCACAGCATTATTCATTGTATTAATTAGAGTGATTTTATCACTCACCAACTGCGCCATATCTTTATCGCCAGTACTAATTAGCACGTCCAGATTTTCACGTTCAGCTTGTCTGGCTAAGGTACCAATAACGTCATCAGCCTCAACACCTTCAATACATAGTAATGGTAACCCCATCGCTTTCAAAATAGTATGAATCGGTTCAATTTGGGGACGAAGATTTTCAGGCATCGCTTCACGCGTAGCTTTATATTCGCTATAGATCTCATTACGAAATGAGCCCCCTTTCGCATCAAAGACCACCGCAATATGGGTAGGGTTATATTGATTAATCAAACTGCGAATCATATTAATCACACCAAAAATAGCACCAGTTGGCTCACCTTTGGCATTAGTTAATGGAGGGCATGCAAAAAAAGCACGGTAAAGATATGAAGATCCATCAATTAAAATAATTGGTGTGTTATTTGGCATTTCTATTACCCAAATGTTATTCAAGTCAATGGCTGATAGTATAACCTAATTAGCCTTAATATTCTTATTCATAACCATAATATAATGTAAAAAAGTTTCAGGTTAACTATACGTTTCAGTATAAAAAACCAGTAAACAACTGTATATTGTTTAATAAGTGTTATATAATGCTGCTTTTGTTTTCGCCTGAGTATGTAATAGATGACAGAATTAAGTCTTGCTGCGCAAAAAGTCAAAGAAGCTCTCGCCGCTAAAAATCTTGAAACCCCATCAAGTCGTTTAGATATGGATAATAGTGAACGGAAAGCTAAAATTGAAGCACACTTTCGAGAAATTATGAAGCTTATGGAACTTGATTTGAGTGATGATAGCCTCGCTGAAACTCCGCACCGCGTTGCAAAGATGTATGTTGACGAAATCTTTTCTGGACTTAACTATCATAACTTTCCCAAAATCACCCTAATTGAAAATAAAATGCAGGTTGATGAAATGATAACCGTTCGGGATATTACTTTAACGAGTGTGTGTGAACACCATTTTGTCACTATCGATGGTAAAGCTACGGTTTCTTATATCCCAAAAGATAAAGTGATCGGCCTATCGAAAATTAATCGGATTGTTGAGTTTTTTTCACAACGTCCACAAGTACAAGAAAGATTAACCCAACAAATTTTGGTTGCACTGCAAACTCTGTTAGGAACGGTTAATGTTGCCGTTTCAATTGATGCCACACACTATTGCGTAAAAGCTCGCGGAATTAAAGATTCGAACAGTCTAACGACAACAACCGCCTTAGGTGGAGGATTTAAAACCAATCCAAGCACTCGGCAAGAATTTTTAAGGGCATTAAAACACTATTAATAAAATTATAGATATATACCAATACGATGAGTTATTTATCAGTAAAGTAATAAAAGTATAAATAACAAGCTAATGAGCTATTTTGTTGTGAAATTTTATCTAATAATCAATATTAATTTACGCAAACCCAAAATATGCGTTAAGACTTGATATCACAATCAAGTCTTATTTATTCAATAAGCATAATATTCCATATATAACCATAAAAAGCACAGTTGTTATTGCGTGCATCTTCAAGAAAGATTGGTATAATTGGCAACTATTTTAGTTAAAACATAACAATTAATTAACACGCTTTAATGAAGATAATCCGCGGTATTGGCAATTTAAACAATGAATTTACTCAATGTGTACTAACATTGGGCAATTTTGATGGTGTGCATTTAGGACACCAACAATTAATTAATCATTTAATAGAACAAGGTAAAAAATTAAATTTACCCACAGTGGTTATGTTATTTGAACCTCAACCATTAGAGTTTTTTTGCAAGCAACAAGCCCCAGCAAGATTAACTTCATTTAAAGAAAAAGTGATGTTAATTGAAAAGCTCGGTATCGACTATATTATTGCGGTTCCATTCACCCAAACCTTTGCCAATATGTCAGCCAATACTTTTATTCAAGATTGGTTAATTAACAAATTAAAAGCTAAATATATTGCTATTGGTGATGATTTTCGATTTGGTCATGAGCGCAAAGGCGATATTCATCTTTTACAAAATTATGCTCACAACCATCACTTTGTCGTTCAAAGTATGCCAACATTGGTTTGGAATAACTTAAGAATCAGTAGCACTGCGGTGCGAGAAGCGTTATTAAATAGCGACTTTAAATTAGCACATTCCCTTTTAGGGCGTGATTATACTATTGAAGGGCGTGTAATACATGGCAATGCTTTAGCTAGACAGTTAGGGTTTCCCACAGCCAATATTCATCTACATCGCAAAAAACCAGCGCTACAAGGTGTTTATCTGGTTAAAGTCAAAAACTGCTGTAGTAATCAAGATTATCAGGGTATTGCCAACATAGGAATAAGACCCACAATTCAAGGCAAAAAAGCAATATTAGAGGTGAATCTGTTTGACTTTTCAGGTGATATTTATGGACAATATTTAGACGTTACCTTTGTTTATAAATTACGTGATGAGAAAAAATTTGATTCATTGTCAGACTTAAAAGAACAAATAACACAAGATATTTGCACTGCGAAAGAGATCAGTGCAAAATTAACCAATTAAAAAGTAGTATCAACAAAATTAACTGGAATAAATCAGCATGACAGATTATAAAAATACATTGAATTTACCGGAAACTGGGTTTCCAATGCGAGGTGATCTTGCTAAACGTGAACCTGCGATGTTGCAAAATTGGTATGATAAAGAGCTTTATCGTAAAATCCGCCAAGTAAAAAAAGGTAAAAAAGCCTTTATTTTGCATGATGGCCCTCCTTATGCAAACGGTAAACTTCATATTGGTCATGCTGTCAATAAAATTATTAAAGACATTATCATCAAATCAAAAGGGTTAAGTGGTTATGACTCCCCGTATATTCCAGGATGGGATTGTCATGGTTTACCCATTGAGCAAAAGGTTGAAGAACAAGTCGGGAAACCAGGCGTAAAAGTAACACCTGCTGAATTTCGTCAAATTTGTCGTGATTATGCCGCTTCACAAGTTGAACTACAAAAAGCCGACTTTATCCGAATGGGCGTATTAGGTGACTGGCAAAATCCTTATCGCACAATGAATTACGATACTGAAGCGAATATTATTCGTGCATTAGGTAAAGTAATAAAAAATGGGCATTTAGTAAAAGGCGCTAAACCTGTTTATTGGTGTACTGACTGTATGTCTGCATTAGCGGAAGCTGAAGTAGAATATTACGATAAATCATCACCTGCAATTGATGTAAAATTTAAAGCAACCGACAATCAAGCGGTAGCGAATAAATTTGGTATTAATACTGATTTAACGATTAATGCCGTTATCTGGACAACAACACCTTGGACTCTTCCTGCTAGCCGAGGAATCGCACTTAATGAAACAGTAGAATATCAACTAGTACAGATCAATGATAAAGAATGCTTAATTTTGGCAGCAGAATTAGTTGAATCAGTAATGAAACGTGCCGATATCACTGATTGGACAATTTTAGGTTCTTGCCATGGTAAGGATCTTGAATTATTGCGTTTCAAACATCCTTTCCTTGATTTTGATGAACCAATTGTTCTTGGTGAACATGTTACGGTTGATGCGGGTACTGGTGCTGTACATACCGCACCTGGACACGGTGCTGAAGACTTTATTGTCGGTCAAAAATATGGTCTTGAAGTCGCTAATCCTGTTGGAGGAAATGGTTGTTACTTACCAGGAACTGGCGCTGGTTTAGATGGTTTATTTGTTTTTAAAGCCAATAAAGTAGTAGTTGAACTATTAAAAGAACGCAATGCGTTACTACACTTTGAAAATATTGAACATAGCTACCCATGCTGTTGGCGACATAAAACCCCGGTTATCTACCGTGCAACACCACAATGGTTTATCAGCATGGATAAACAAGGTTTACGTGCTCAATCATTAAAAGAGATTAAACAAGTCCGTTGGATCCCAGATTGGGGACAAGCACGCATTGAAACCATGGTAGCAAATCGCCCTGACTGGTGTATTTCTCGCCAACGTACATGGGGCGTACCGATGACGCTATTCGTACATAAAGAGACAGAAGAGCTACATCCAGATACTTTAGAACTTGTTGAAAAAGTAGCTAAATTAGTTGAACAAAATGGGATTCAAGCTTGGTGGGATGCCGATATTAAAGATCTACTTGGCCCTGATGCCGATGATTACCGTAAAGTACCCGACACATTAGATGTATGGTTTGATTCAGGATCAACTTTCTATTCAGTGGTTGGTGTTCGTCCTGAATTTGCAGGACACGAAGCCGATATGTATTTAGAGGGATCCGATCAGCATCGTGGTTGGTTTATGTCATCATTAATGTTATCGACAGCTATTGATAATAAAGCACCTTACAAACAAGTTTTAACTCACGGTTTTGTGGTTGATGGACAAGGTCGTAAGATGTCTAAATCACTCGGTAACATTGTGACTCCTCAAGAAGTTATGAATAAATTAGGTGCCGATATTTTACGTTTATGGATCGCCTCTACCGATTATTCAGGCGAAATGAGCTATTCAGATGAAATCATCAAGCGCGCTGCGGACAGCTATCGTCGTATCCGTAATACTGCACGTTTCTTACTGGCAAACTTAAATGGTTTCGATCCAGTCAAAGATATGATAAAACCTGAAGATATGGTTGTACTTGATCGTTGGGCAGTGAGTATGGCTAAAGAAGCCCAAGAGCAAATTATTCAGGCCTATGAAAACTATGATTTCCACAAAGTGGTACAACGTATTATGCAATTTTGCTCAATCGAAATGGGCTCTTTCTATTTAGATATCATCAAAGATCGTCAATATACGGCTAAAAGTGATAGTGTTGCTCGTCATAGTTGTCAAACTGCGCTATATCATATTGCACAAGCGATGGTACGTTGGATTGCCCCAATTTTATCTTTCACTGCAGATGAAATTTGGCAATATATACCAGCAGCAGAAAAACAGGAATTTGTTTTTGAAGATGAGTGGTATACAAAACTATTTACATTATCAGAAAGTGAAACATTAAATAGTGAATATTGGGCACAAATTTTAGCGATTCGTAGTGAAGTAAATAAAGTGCTTGAGCAAGGTCGTAATGATAAAGTGATAGGTGGGGCTCTTGAAGCTGCGGTAACCCTTTATGCTAATGAAGATATCATGGCAACTTTAGCTAAACTAGAAAACGAATTACGCTTTGTATTACTCACCTCACAAGCGAGTGTTAAGCCATTACAAGCGGCACCAGCAGATGCAGTACAAAGTGATATTGATGGATTAAAAATTGAACTAGCTAAAGCACAAGGCGATAAATGTCCTCGTTGCTGGCACTATACTATCGATAACGATCCAACCACGCATTTATGTAAACGCTGTGAAGAAAATATTAATGGTAAGGGTGAAGTTAGACATTTCGCCTAGTCATTCATAATTTGACATAAAAAAACCGCTATAGAATAAAATCTATAGCAATTCAATATTTTTACCGCCGACACCTGTCGGCGGAAATATAATAATGAGCATACTATATGAAAAAAGATAATGGACTTTACTGGTTACTCGTTACAATTGTGATTTTTGTAATTGATATCGCAAGTAAGTTTTTTATTATTGATAAATTTTCTCTGTTTGAATCAGTAAATCTTTTACCGTTCTTCTCTATTACTTATGTACGTAATATCGGCGCAGCGTTTAGTTTTTTCGAGGGACAACGTGAAATGCTAGTTGCTATTGCCTTGATTATCAGCGTTGTCATTATGCATATGCTCTATCGTAATTCACGCCAAAAAAAATTAGAAAATTTCTCATTATCACTAATTTTAGGTGGAGCATTAGGTAATTTATTCGATCGCCTTTACCATGGTTTTGTGGTTGATTTTTTAGATGTTAATTTTGGTAGTTGGCACTATCCAACTTTTAATATTGCAGATTGCGCTATCTGTATAGGCATTGGATTATTTATTTTTTGTAACTATAAAAAACCTAAACAGACTGCTGAGTAATATGCAAATAATTTTAGCTAATCCTCGTGGATTTTGTGCTGGTGTTGATCGCGCAATTACCATCGTTGAGCGAGCCATTGAACTTTTTGGTGCTCCTGTTTATGTCCGCCATGAAGTGGTGCATAATCGTTATGTAGTTAATCGTCTTAAGCAGTTAGGTGCAATATTCATTGAAGATATTAATGAAGTACCTGATAATACCATTCTTATTTTCTCAGCGCATGGCGTATCTAAAGCGGTTCGAGAAGAAGCCAAACAACGTAAATTGCGCATCTTTGATGCAACTTGTCCATTAGTAACCAAAGTGCATATGGAAGTAGCTCGATCAAGTTATCGAGGTGAAGAGGTCATTTTAATCGGTCATGCTGGTCATATTGAGGTCGATGGTACTATGGGCCAATATAATAATCCCCAAGGTGGTATCTATTTAATCGAATCGATTGAAGATGTAAATAAGTTAAAAATTAAAGATGAAAATCATCTCTGTTTTACCACTCAGACAACCTTATCTGTTGATGATACAGCCGAAATTATTGCCGCGTTAAAACAACGCTTTCCAAATATTCGTAGCCCTCGTAAAAATGATATTTGCTACGCCACAACCAATCGCCAACAAGCGGTTAAACAATTGTCATCTCGTGCAGATATTGTTTTAGTTGTTGGATCTAAAAACTCATCGAATTCAAATCGTTTAGCAGAGCTCGCACGACGAAGCAGCAAAAATGCTTATTTAATCGATTATGCGTCGGATATTCAACAAGAGTGGTTAGTCAACGCACGGACAATTGGAGTAACCGCGGGTGCATCAGCACCAGATATTTTAGTGCAGCAAGTTATCGAGCATTTAAAAGGTTTAGGTTGCACATCACTTATTGAAACCGATGGTATTTTAGAAAATATTACTTTTGAAATTCCTAAAGAACTACGAATAGAAGTTAAAGCTTTTTGATTTAAGATGAGTGCTTAAGTCGTTCAAATTTGGCTAATAGTTCTTCTTGTGTTTCAACATGCTCGGGATCTGCAATAATAGCATTTTGAATTGGGCAAACACGCTGGCATGTGGAGTGATCATAATAGCCAACACATTCTGTACATTTATTGGGATCAATTTCATAGGTATCAAAGCCCATTGAGATTGCCTCATTAGGGCATTCAGGCTCGCACATATCACAATTAATACATTTGTTGGTTATTTTTAACGCCATGCTCTTTACTATCTTTATTAACTGAAAAAAATTGGCGTCATTATAGCGCAATCACCAATAATTCCGAATAAAGATCACATTATCACTGATTAACAAGGTCAATTTTTGTCAAAAAGTTTCAGGTTAACTATATGTTTGAGTATATGTTTGAGTATAAAAACTTAACCAAATTAGTGAGAATAATGTTATAAATGGAATATAACTATTTGTTTAATTAAATAATTGATAATTTTAAGCGCTATTGACCCCCTAAATACTGATCAACAACGCTTCTATTATTTCTTATCGAAATCAAAACATTTTAATATTTTGAATAATTATTGCGGAAGTTGATAGGATTGACGGGCTAATAATTTCCAATCCTCGCCAATTTTTTTAAACACTAGCATCACACCAAGTTTAACTTTAATTTTTTTGCCGCTATTATTCATATCAGAAGAAAATACATGACGAACAATTGCTGTATCACCTTCGGTAATAATGGATTGATCTTGAAATTCAAGTGTAATAAATCCCCAACGACCACTGACAATAGCATCCACAAACTCAGCCTTATCTTCAATAACCGCGTTTGAATGACCATAAGTTAATGAAGGTAAAGCCACATTTTCTAATTGAGTTTTATCGGCATTAAGCATCGCTAAACGCATGGTTTCTACCGCTTGTTCTACAGTAGATTGATTATTTGATGTTGCTGCATAACAGCTGCCAATAGATAGCACCATTAGTAATACTAGACTTAATAGTTTATTCATTTTATTTCTCCTTTGTTAATAAATTAATTCAATTGTTTTATTCGAATTTTTGTTTTAAAAATCAACTTAGATTGTATCATTTTTAACAAAGTTAGGGCTGAATTTTTTTGCCCAGATTGATGTAATAATTGGCACAATAATTGATGTGACAATCACACTGGTTGCAACCATTGCTGTAGCTGCTGAGGCAACAGGCGCGAATTCGGGTACCATTTCAGCGATTAATAAAGGCGTTGCAACTGCTGCGCCTGCCGAGCTTGATGCTGCAACACCTGCCGTACCGTTACCTTTACCTAAGAATTTGTCAGCCAAAATAAGTGGAATACCAGTAATTACGATCACCAGTAAACCCAGTAAAATACCCGCTAATCCTGTTTCAAAAATGACTTGTAGTTTTATGCTGTTACCAAGTGCAAACGCAAAGAATGGAATTAATGTTTGTACGGCACTACCGAATAGTTTACGCAGATCAGAATCTAAATTTCCTAACATAAAACCAATTAAAAATGGTAATACTGCGCCGATAAATAGTCTTGGTTCAAACGAAGCTACACCAGAAGCACCAAGAATAACCATTGTCATAAGTGGTCCAGATTCTAAAGACATTAAAACAAACGCACCGGCCTCTTCTTTTGAGCCATATTGGTTCATTAAGGCGGCATATAATCCTCCATTAGTCATATCCATTGAAGCAACGAGTGCAATAATAGAAAATCCAGCAAATATGCCTCCTTCGACCATGTAACCTTTACTCCAAAAAGTGCCAGCAATTAGCGCAACAACCCAAGCTGTAGCAATTTTAGTTACAACTAATACACCTGATTTTCTTAACATCATGCCTGTTGCTTTTAATTCTATAGATGCACCTATACAAAAAAACCAAACAGCCAAAATAGGTATCGTGCCAGAAATCAAACCATTTGAAAAAGAGCCTAAATATTTACCTCCTCCTGGAAAAAATGTATTACATAATGCCCCCAAAAAAAGAGGGATTAACATTAGTCCTCCAGGTATTTGATCAATAAATTTTTTTATTTTCATTATCTATCCCTTAAAAATAACAACATGATTTAAATTAATTAATTTAGATTATCCAATTAACACAAAGCATAATTAAAATATTCGGAATAACATTCCTTTTTTGAATATATAAAATAATAAAATAAAATCAAATTTGCTTAATAGTTTTGTGATAGACATCACCAAATAAAAAATAATTAATTGAAAATTAATATTATTTTAATTTCTTTTTTTAATAAAAATAAATAAACAAAAAGCAACTAAATAATTTTTATATAGCAAAGAGGATAAAAAAACTTACAGTAAAGAACGACGGAAATAACATATAACTAATTAAAATAATTTAATTTATCTGTATATTGATATTTTTTAATATTAAAGTTTTATGTGATTACGATCACAATAACAATAAAATGGAATATTATTCTTTTAAATTCTTAATTAATATTATTTAGGAATGTTATTCCGATTTAATTAAGGAGAATAGATGAAGATTTATATTACAGATTGTGACCATGAATCCATGGAAATAGAAAAACAAACTTTTACAAAAAATGGTGTCGATTTTGCCATACTAAACATTACGCAACCAGCTGATATTATTAAATATTGTCATGATGCTGATGCTTTAGTTTTACAATATGCAACCATATCGGATGATGTTTTAAGTAATCTAAAAAATTTAAAGGGTGTTGTACGCTACGGCGTTGGTGTCAATACTATTGATATTGAATCTGCAACAAAAAATAATGTCGCAGTTTGCAATGTGCCTGATTATGGTACCAATGAAGTGGCAGATCATGCCTTATCACTCATCATGGCGCTAACAAGAAAATTGCCATTATTTGTTAATGATACAAAAAAGGGGATTTGGGCTTATGAGAAAGCAATTCCAATCTATCGTTTACAAGAACAAACAGCGGGTATTATCGGATTAGGTAGAATTGGCCTTTCATTAGCTAAAAAACTACATGGCATTGGACTTAAAGTCATTGGTTTTGATCCCCTAGCGAAGCAAGAAGATCTTCCCGATTTTATCGAGTGCGTTAACTTTGAAAAATTATTAACTGAGTCAGACATTATTTCACTTAATCTGCCGCTAATTAAACAAACACAAAATTTAATTAGTTATGAGCAATTTTCAGTAATGAAAAAAAATTGCTATTTAGTTAATACCGCAAGAGGAGGCATTGTAAATGAAGAGGCGCTTTATCATGCCTTATTAAATAAGACAATTGCAGGTGCAGCGCTTGATGTATTTATGCATGAACCCCCTACAGATAGAAAGTTATTCGAGTTGGATAATTTTATTGCAACCCCGCATGCAGCTTGGTATTCCGAACAATCCCAAAAAGATTTAAAACGTAAAGCTGCACAAGAAGCTATCCGATTAGCTAAAGGTGAAAAACCTTTATATTGCCTAAACAATTAAAAGTAAATCAAGGAAATAAATAATGAAAGCAATAATTTATAAAGGACCGAATAATGTAGTTTGTGAACAAACATCCAAGCCATCAGTTAATGAAAACGAAGTACTAATTAAAGTAAGTCATGCTGGAATTTGTGGTTCTGATCTCAATATTTATCTTGGTGTACATCCAAGAGCAAAAGCGCCTTTAGTATTAGGTCATGAATTTTCAGGGTATGTCGTCAATGGTGATGAACAATTACCAACAGGAACGAAAGTATGTGTTCGTCCGCTTATTTCCTGCGGTCAATGTTCAGCGTGTCAATCTGGTAATAGCCATGTTTGTAAAACGCTTAAACTGTATGGTATTGATACTGCAGGTGGTATGGCTGAATATGTAAAAGTAGATAAAAGCAAAATACATATACTACCTGATGATTTTCCAATGGATTTAGGTGCCTTTGTTGAACCATTAGCGGTAGGTATTCATGCTGTATCAAGAACGCCATTTAAGGTTGGTGATTCAGTGGTCGTTTTTGGTGCCGGTACCATTGGATTATGTGTTGCCAGTGTACTAAAGCTTGCTGGCGCAAAACAAGTTATTGTTATCGAAACCAATGATTTCCGTATTAATTTAGCCAAAGAACTTGGTTTTATCGTCATTAATCCTAAACAGGAAGATGTTTTAACTGCTGTTTTAAAATTAACCAATCATATAGGCGCTGATATTGTTTATGATTGTGCCGCACATCCATCCGTTGCTTTGCAATTAACTGATTTAGTTAAAGTTCAAGGAACAATCGAAATTGTAGGATCATATAAAAAACCAACAGAATTTAAATTACTCGACATTGAATTTAAAGAACTCACGATTATTGGTACTCGAGTATATGAAGCCAGAGATTTTGAAACTGCAATCAAATTTATACAACAAGATTTTCCATACAAGAAATTACTCACCATATTAACTCCAGAAGAGGCAAAACAAGGGTTTGCTAATGCATTAACGGGTGAGAATGTGATTAAAACATTGTTTAAATTTGCAGATTAATAAAAATATAAAAATTAAGGTATATCATTATGAAAAATAAAAATCCATTTGATTTAACAGGTAAAAATGCAATTGTTACAGGTGCATCACGGGGAATCGGTAAGTCTTTAGCAATCAGTTTAGCCAATGCAGGAGCTAACATCATCATTATTGATGTCACACGAGATGAGCAAACCGAACAAGAAATAAAAAAATATAATGTAACTTGTGAAACCATCACTTTTGATCTATCTCATTTTGAGCAGTATGCCGATCTTATTTCCAGTATTATCCAAAAATACCAGCACATTGATATTTTAATTAATAACGCTGGTATACAACGACGTTATCCCTCTGTGGATTTTCCTAAGCATGATTGGGATCTGGTTATTAATATTAATATGAATGCTGTATTTTTTATGTGCCAACAAGTAGGTAAACATATGCTTGAAAGAGGATACGGGAAAATTGTTAATATTGCTTCATTACTTGCTTTTCAAGGTGGATATACCATTCCCGCTTATACAGCAGCAAAATCAGCAGTGGCAGGGTTTTCAAAATCTTTATCCAATGAATGGGCATCAAAAGGTATCACAATCAACTGTATCGCCCCTGGTTATATCGCAACAGAAATGAATACTGCTTTAATGAATGATGAAATTCGTAATCGCCAGATCCTAGAACGGATCCCTGCCGGGCGTTGGGGTAACCCTGAAGACTTAGAGGGTGCAGCTGTATTTTTATCTTCCTCAGCATCCGATTATATTAATGGATTTACCATTGCGGTAGATGGCGGCTGGTTAGGCAGATAATTCAATATAAATTTACATGTATTTTGGCTTAATTATTGGCTAGCTGTTACAGCCAATAATTAACTTTTCAAGGAGATCACAATGATTATTGGCAATATTGAACATTTGGATTTAACCCCTTATTTACCTCAAAAATTAAAACATGCAATAGAATTAGTAAAACAACAGATAAATGACAATACCGAAAATGGTCGGTATTCAATTGATGGTGATAAAGTTTTTTACATGGTTTCAGAAACGTTATCCCGAACTCAAGAAGAAGGTAAATATGAATATCATGCTAAATACATTGATATTCAAATTGTATTATCCGGTCAAGAAGGCATGGCTGTATCAACTTTACCCCCTCATAGCGAAATAATTGAAGATAAGCTAATCAATGGGGATATTGCCTTTGTGAAAGCGCCAATAGAAGAAACCATGTTTGTATTACAACCAAAAGATTTTGTAATTTTTTACCCATATGAAGTACATAAACCTCTTTGTATTGTCGGTGGGAAAACTGAAAAAATTCGTAAAGTGGTCGTTAAAGTCAGCCTAGATTAGTTGACCATTTATGGTGGAAATAATGCCAAATGGGATCTAATTACTTAATTTCAATTACAAATAATATCTGATAAGGACAAGTAATGACCATAAATATAGCAGTAATTGGTGAGTGCATGATTGAACTCTCAATTAAAGATAAGATAACGACAAGAGGCTTTGGTGGAGATACGTTAAATACTTCAGTTTATTTGTCTCGGTTATTTACTGACAATCAAGCAGCAATTTACTATGTAACGGGTCTTGGCGTTGATCCATTTAGCCAAGAAATGTTGAATCAATGGCAAAAGGAAAACATTAAAACCAATCTTATTCAACAAATGGATAATAAAATGCCTGGATTATATGCCATTGTTACCGATAGCCATGGTGAACGATCTTTCTATTATTGGCGAAACGATGCTGCAGCAAAATTTTGGTTACAGACTGAACAAACACAGCAAATATGTGAAACAATAACTAAATTTGATTACATTTATTTAAGCGGTATTAGTATTGCTATTTTAGATGAATACAGTATAGATAAGCTCATTGAATTGTTAGAAACATTCAAAGCTAACGGTGGTAAAGTTATTTTTGATAATAATTATCGCCCACGATTATGGCGTAGTCAGGAGTACGCTCAAAACGTCTATTCTAAAATTCTATCCTATACCGATATCGCATTTTTAACCCAAGAAGATGAATATCTGCTATGGGGAAATGATAATTATGAAGATAGTATTGTTCGTAGTCGTAAATTGGGCGTAAATGAGATCATTATTAAAAGAGGAAGTGAAAGTTGTATTGTAGCGACAACAAATGATCGTGTAGAAGTTCCAGCAAATATTATTGCTAAGCAAAAAATTGTTGATACAACGGCTGCTGGAGACTCATTTAGTGCAGGGTATTTATCAATTAGGTTACTCGGTGGTTCAATTAAGGCGGCAATTAAGCAAGGACATGATTTAGCAGCAACAGTTATTCAATATCGTGGTGCAATCATACCTTGTGAAGCAATGAGTAATTTAATATCTATTTAATCAGAAATTAAAAATTATTTTAATCTAAATGTTATGTCGAAATATACCCTAGTCGTTTAGAAATCAAATTTGTCGTCTCTTTTAATAAAGAGGCGCATTTTTCAATTTGATTATGCATTCGATGGCTAGGACCAGCAATACTTAAAGCTGCTACAACCTCGTTACTATAATTAAATATGCCAGAAGCAACACAAACAAGACCTTCTTCAACTTCTTCCCAATCATAAGCGATATTTTCACGACGAACTTTAGCTAAAAGTTTATTGAGTTGCTGTGAATCGGTTATGGTTTTTTGTGTATATTGTGGTAATGATGATTGTAAAATGCGTTCAATCTCGTCTTGTGATTGATGAGCAAGTAATATTCTACCTAACCCTGTGCAATATGCCGGTCGCATATGACCTAAATTGGAACTAGTATGAATAGCATTGTTACCTTCACTCTTATATAGATAGACTACATTACCACTATTATAAACCCCTAAAAAACAGGTTTCATTGATTGTATTTGAAAGCGATTTAACATGCGGAATCGCTATATCGACAATATTAACATTGACAAGACTGGATATTCCAAGCTCTAACGATTTAAAACCTAGAGTATATTTACCTGATTTTTCATCTAAAAAAACATATTCACGATCAAGCAATGTGTTTAGAATCTTCTTTATTATAATTTTATTAAGTTTAGTGGCTTCAATTATTTCAGTAATTGTTACACCTGCTGCACAATTACTAATTACATCTAAAACAGCAATGGCTTTATCTATTGCTGAAGTTGTCTCTTTTTGGATCATGGTTTTAAACCTTTAAAAAATAGATAAAATGAATTCAACATTTAGATAAAGTTAATTCTTCTTTTTTAGTTCAACCGATATAGATGATGAGATACTTTTTAATTCACTAATGATAAGTTCTTTTTTCTGAATAATTCTAAAAGAAGATCCAGCAACACTTATTGCCCCTACTACTTTATTTTGCTTAATAAAGATTGGTACAGCAATACACGTTAAGCCTTCTTCAACTTCTTCATCATCCATAGAATAACCATCAATACACACCTTTGCTAAGCTATTATGGATGGCTTCTCGGTCAACAATGGTTTTACTTGTGAATTGAACTAGTGGACGACTTAAAACTTTATTAATTTCAACTAACGGTTGATAAGCTAATAATGATTTACCCAGTCCAGTACAATATACTGGCATTCGACTACCAATATGTGAGTTGGTTTTAACAGCAAGTTCACCTTCGGCTTTATACAAATAGATAACACTGCCATCATGATAGACCGCTAAAAAGCAGGTTTCATTAAGCTTTGCAGCAAGTTTTTTTAAAAAAGGAATTGATATACCCACTAAAGATATATTCATCAATCCTTTGACGCCTAACTCAAAAGCTTTTACATCTAAAAAATATTTTTCAGTGGAGGCATCATAGCAGAGATATTGTCTTTTTTTTAATATGTCTAAAATTCTAAATACTGTTGTTTTTGCCATCCGACTTAGTTTAACGATTTCTGCCAAAGATATTCCAGAAGAATAATGGCTAATTATTTCAAGCAAAGTTAAGGCATTATCTAACGTGGATTGTTGTTTTTGAAAAGACATTTATTGAGCTCCACACAAGGATACTTTTTAAATAGATTGCTATTAATTTATTAATAAAAAACAGTGCAATAGAAAATAAAATACGCATTTTCAAAAAGACTTATGTATACTGTTTTTATCTAATTACATGTATAAATTAGGATTAGTGGCTACATATTACTAGAATAATCTGTTTTTTTCTATAAATTCAATAACATCTTTCTATTATTAATTTTTTAAGAAAAAGATAAACTAGATTACTTTTTATTTTATAGCGTTTTATTTATTTTCATATTCATTACAGTTTATTAGGAATAATTATTAATATCGTTTAAATTATTGCGATAAAATATGTAATACTACAATAATAACAAATTTAAAGGATGAAAAGATTGTTAAAGTTCATTAAAATTAAATATATAGTAATAGCAATCATTATTTTCGTAATTTTCTTTATTGCGAAATTAATTATA
This sequence comes from Gilliamella sp. LMG 34360, assembly GCF_984568995.1. NCBI lineage: Bacteria > Pseudomonadati > Pseudomonadota > Gammaproteobacteria > Orbales > Orbaceae > Gilliamella > Gilliamella sp. LMG 34360. The sequence continues at coordinate 208,514 of NZ_OZ474900.1, forward strand.
TTTCCAACAGAAACAACTGTTAATTATATTACTTCTCCCGTTACCAAAGGTAACATTGAAAAATCAGTTCTAGCAGACGGTACAATTAGCGCTTTTAAACAAGTAAGCGTTGGGGCTCAGGTTTCAGGACAAATCAAAAAGCTTTATGTTGAATTAGGCGACGAAGTTAAACAAGGTGATATGATTGCCGAGATTGACGATCTAAAACAAAATAATGATCTAAAGCAATCCGAAGCATCTCTTAATAGTTTTGAAGCGCAACGCAAATCTAAAAAAGCAAAATTGGTAAACTACCAGTTAACCTATGAGCGCCAATTAAAATTGGTTAATAAAGGCGTTGGTATTCAATCAGATTTAGATGCAGCAAAAGCTGATCTTGATGCAATTAAAGCCGATATTGCAGCCCTTGATGCAGATATTGTAAATGCTCAAGTCGCTGTAGATACCGCCAAAGTTAATTTAGGTTATACCAAAATTCGTTCGCCGATTGATGGTGTGATTGTGGCAATTCCCGTTGATCAAGGTCAAACCGTTAACTCAGTACAAAGTGCACCTACCATCGTAAAAGTTGCTCAACTTGATAAAATGACAATTGAAGCTCAAATTTCGGAAGCCGATGTCATTAATGTTAAAAAAGGTATGCCAGTCTATTTTACAATTTTAGGTCTACCCAATAAGCGTTTTGATGGTTTAACATTACGCGCAATTGAACCAGCTCCAGATTCAATTAATACCGAAACGACAACAAGTTCAAGTTCATCAACAACGAAAAGTGCTATCTACTATAATGGGTTATTTGATGTTGATAATCCAGATCGTATTTTACGTATATCCATGACAGCACAAGTCTATATTGTATTATCTTCAGCAAAAGATGTATTGACTATTCCATCTCAAGCTCTCCAAAAAAATCTAGGAGACAATAAAGCCATTGTTTATCTATTAAATAAAAGTAACGAGATTGAAGAACGGGAAGTTATAGTAGGCATTAATAATAATATAAATGTCGAAATAAAATCAGGTATTAAAGAAGGGGATACCGTTATAGTTAGTAGCACTAATGGTGCATCACTAAGTAGTAATGCAAAAGGGCCAAGGATGCGATTCTAATTATGGCAAACAAAAACACACCTCTAATTAAGCTTGAAAATATTGTTCGTGAATTCCCTGCAGGGGATTCAACCATACAAGTTCTTAAAAGTATAAATTTAACAATTAACGCTGGGGAAATGGTGGCAATTATTGGTGCATCGGGTTCCGGTAAATCTACCTTAATGAATATTTTAGGATGCTTAGACAAACCGACTACAGGTACTTATTCTATAAGTGGTCGAATTACCAGTAAATTGTCGCCTGATGAATTGGCTGAACTACGTCGTGAACATTTTGGTTTTATTTTTCAACGCTATCATCTGTTAAATGCATTAACTGCTCAAGGGAATGTTGAAATTCCAGCAATCTATGCTGGTGTCAATGATGAAGAGAGGCAAAAACGTGCTACCGAAATTTTAACTCGTTTAGGGCTAGCGGATAAAATTCACAATAAACCTAATCAGTTATCAGGTGGACAACAGCAACGTGTTAGTATTGGTCGTGCTCTAATTAATGGAGGACAAATCATCTTAGCCGATGAGCCAACTGGTGCACTTGATCGTAAAAGTGGCCTAGAAGTTATGGCGATATTACGCGAACTGCACAGTCAAGGTCATACAGTTATTATTGTCACTCATGATGCAAATATTGCCCAAAGCGCACAGCGAATCATTGAAATTAGTGATGGCAATATTATTTCAGACTCAATCAATCCTAATTATCAATCGGAAATTAACGACAATCGCCAAGTTAAACAAATTGAGCAAGCTAAAACTCAAGATAATTTTCGAGCAAAATATTATCGTTTTCGTGATGCTTTCAAAATGGCAATTTTATCAATGTTTTCGCAGCGATTACGTACCTTTTTAACGATGTTAGGTATTATTATCGGTATCGCTTCTGTAGTTTCAATGGTGGCATTAGGACAAGGAACAAAACAAAAAATCTTATCAAATATTAATTCTATGGGGACAAGTACATTAGAAATTTATGCTGGTAATGGTTTTGGTGATCGTAATGCAGATAAAATTACAACTTTACGCTCATCGGATGCTGATTTTTTAGCTCAGCAAAGTTTTGTCCATAGTACTACTCCTAACCTATCAACCAGTGTTTATTTCAGAATTAATAATCTAGCAGTAACAGGGACTGTTAACGGTGTCGGTGAGCAATTTTTTGCTGTTCGTGGTTATGATATTACACAAGGTGTCTCTTTTAATCAAACTAGCATTGATAATTCGGCACAAGATGCCGTAATCGATGAAAACACAGTAAAGCGATTATTTGCAAATGAAGATCCAATCGGAAAAATTTTAATGGTCGGTCAGCTACCAGTTAAAATTATTGGAGTTGCTACAAGGCAACAGCAAGGATTTGGTAGTAATGAGAGTCTAAATGTTTGGTTACCTTATACGACTGTTATCAATCGTATGGTTGGGCAAACTCCATTAAGAAGCATTACTGTGCGCATTAATGATAATATTGATTTGTCGATTGCAGAGCAAGCCGTTAATCGAATTATGTTACAAAGGCATGGCACTAAAGATTTTTTCATTTTTAATTCAGACAATGTGCGTGAAACAATAAATTCTTCAGCTTGGGTCTTGACGCTATTAGTGTCAACCATTGCATTAATTTCACTTATTGTTGGCGGTATTGGTGTAATGAATATCATGCTCGTTTCAGTCACCGAAAGAACACGAGAGATCGGTGTTCGTATGGCAGTTGGAGCACGCTCAAGTGACATTTTGCAACAGTTCTTAATTGAAGCAGTATTAGTATGTTTAACCGGTGGAATAATAGGCATTTTACTGTCATTTGTTGTTGGATTTATTTTTAATGTGTTAGTTACATCTTTTGCTATGAGTTTTTCATCCATAGCTATTGTTGCGGCATTTAGTTGCTCAAGTATCATTGGTATTATTTTTGGTTATTTTCCTGCCAAACGTGCTGCAAAGCTCGATCCAATTTATGCTTTAGAACGAGAGTAACTTTAATAGTTACAAAAAAGCCTTTACTGAATTTCTTCACGTAAAGGCTTTAAATACTTACTAAAACTTGAGTCTTTTAATAATCTTTTATTCTATATCGACTATTAACACTCATATCCTTTAATTATTTTTTCTTTTTTGCGTCAACTTTAACATTAGGATCTAAACTAGCTAAAAAATTTGCAACTCTAACATAATCAGCTATATAAGCATCATCGTTTGATGTATCTAAACCAGAAGAATTAATATAAAATTTACGATTAACAATAATAGAAGGAATAGATGACGGTTGCATTTCTTTAATAGCGTCAGCTTGTTGAGCCATAAATGCTTTTACTAAGAAACTATTTTTAGTTTTTTCATAAGTTTCCTCATCAACGCCTAATTTTGCAAATACTATCTTAATATCATCAGCCGTTTTTATTGTTCTATCTTTTTGTACTGCATTATAAAGTGCTTCCGATGCTTTATCTTCTATGCCAAGAACGTTAGCTATCGCCCATGCTTCAGATAATTCCATAGCCAGCGATCCAAAGTCCAATAAGTGATAACGTTTAACTTTCATCTCTTCTGGTAAAGCTTTAGCTATAAGGTTCGTACCATGATATTTTGTTTCGAATCGAAAACAACTAGGACAATTAAACGAGAAGAATTCAATGACTTCTTTTTCAGGTGATGGATAAGTTGGTAATACAATATATTGTTTACCCTCTTCAATTGGTGCTTGTGTTGTTGCAGTGATTTGGGATGTATTTGATATTGCATTTGTCGAAGAATCATCCGCAAAACAATTTACCGAAAATAACAATACACCCATAGCAATAAGCGTTTTTTTCATTTAATTCATTCTCCTTATTCTTTAATAATTCCGCGGGCTTTTAACAATGCGGTTTTAAAATCATCTTCATAATCTTTTTTTAACCCAGGTATTGCTTCATTTTTATCTGAGTTACGCATTTTTAAATGATAAATTAGCACTTCATCACTCAAATCTTTTAGGTCACCGTCAAAACCAGCTTCTTTACCCAATTTATCTAAAAGTTGCAATAAATTCAGATCTGAATCTGCTTCCCATGCTGGTTGTAATAACTCTATTAACTCATCTATACGATGACATTTCATAATAACTACCTTATTAAATATTCAACTAAGTTGAAAGTGATAATATAAACCTTTATGTTAATCTTTACTTTACTATCTATATATTAAAAGGTCTCTATTATATACTCGACTTTAAATTTAAATAGTGCATTTAGAAAGATATCATAAACTGCTGATATAGGTTATTTGCGACTAAAAAATAACTTTGCTATATAGTAATGCTATTTTGTTTTTTGGCAATGTAAAAGAGAAATAATTTATGCGAAAACTGTCAATTACTGCAATTATTTTAGCCGGTGGGCAAAGTAACCGTATGAATGGTAAGGATAAAGGTTTAATGTTGTTAGCAGGAAAACCGCTTTATCAACATGTCATTGATCGTATTAAACCTCAAGTCAATTTGGTTATGATTAATTGTAATCGACATGCAGATCTATATAGTTCATTAGGCTATTTTGTTTTTTGTGATGATTTAAAAGGATTTTTAGGACCTTTATCAGGGATTTATAGTGGCTTATTAAGAAGTACAACAGATTGGAATTTATTTGTGAGCTGTGATACGCCTTTTTTACCTGAAGATCTTATCGATCGTTTAGCAAAATTTACAGCAACCCATCAAGCGATTTACCCTTTCGATGGAGAAAATGATCACCCTACTATTTTATTGATCCATAAAAATATCATCCCCCAACTAAAAAAATATTTAGACAACGGAGATCGTAAGCTTATGCTGTTTCTTAAGCAAATTAATGCTATCGCTGTTGATTTTAGTGAAAATCCTTTAGGCTTTACTAATATTAATACTCTAGAAATGCTGGAAAGAGCTAACATTTCATTCAAGTAATTATTATTAAACCATATTTAGTTGGTTTATATAGTGCAAAATTAAACATAATCTTTTATAACTCAAACATAAATTAAAAATCTTAAAAGCTAGAGGTAATTTTCAAACATTAACCTTTTTTTCAGATCGGTTGGCGATATTTTCAATTTATATTATATAGCCGTGCAAATATATTTATAAAAATATATTATTATTTTCTAAGTAGCGCCTTTAACTGTTTAGCAAAATTCTCTATTTCTACTTCTTGTGTTGCCCATGAAGTACAAAAACGTAAGCCAATATGACTTGGATCAGTTTGGCCTAAATTATCTAGGGCATACAGTGAAATAATTTTTTTGGCAAGTTGATTAGGAAAATTAACAAACAGTTGATTGGATTGTGGTTTAGCTGCAAATGTTAATCCTTCATTCTCAAACAAATTTTTGAGTTTTTCAGCCATATCATTGCTATGCTTACCAAGCGAAATATAAAGATTATTTTCCATTAACGCTTTAAACTGTACAGCTATAATCCAACTCTTTGCTAGTATTGCTCCTTTTTGTTTCATATTGAAACGGAAATCATGATTAATTGAAAGATTATTAAATATCAATGCCTCACCCGCAAAGGCGCCAACTTTAGTACCGCCAATATAAAATGCGTCAGTGTATTTAGCCAAATCAGGAAAAGTAATATCGTTATCTTTTGCCGCCAAGGCCATTGCTAGACGAGCACCATCTAAATAAAGATAAAGATGATGTTTTTGACAAAATTGATACAGTTTTTTTAACTCTTGCTTCGTATATAGAGTACCTAATTCGGTAGTGTTTGAAATGTAGACAAGTTTAGGTTGCACCATATGTTCATCACAATGATAATCTAAAACAGGTTTAATTAATTCTGGTGTTAATTTTCCATCTTCAGTTTTGACTGTAACAACTTTGTGCCCTGTCGCTTCAATCGCACCTGTTTCATGAACATTGATATGACCAGTTTCAGCAGCAATAACTGCCTGATAAGGTTTTAAAATATGTGAAATCGTAGTCAAATTGGTAATGGTTCCACCTGCCATAAAATGGACATCGGCATTCGGTGATTTTAATATTTTCTTAATGCTATTTATTGCATCATTACAACATTCATCTAATCCATAACCGCTCAACTTTTTATTATTAATATCAACAAATTCTTTTAATAAATTTGGATGCACGGTTTGATTATAATCATTTAAAAAATCGTACATATCATTACCTTTAATCTTGTATAAAATGATGTAATATTTATCTTTAATATAACATGTTAGAGTTCATAGTCTATGAATGATAAAAAAATAATTGGAATCACAGGGTATAGCGGCAGTGGTAAAACAACACTGTTAACAAAAGTTATTGCACTGCTTGTTGAGCAAGGATTTAAAGTCGCCACGTTAAAACATGCCCATCACGATATTGAATTTGATATACCAGGGAAAGATAGTTATAAATTGCATAAAGCTGGATCATTACAAACTATCGTGGCATGTAATAATCGTTATGCGTTAATTCATGAAACACCTGATAAACCTGTTGATATACAGACATTAATTAATCACTTTTCAGATGTCGATATTATATTAGTTGAGGGATTTAAAGATGAAACTATTCCTAAAATTATGTGCCACCGAAGCGCAAATCAAAAACCTCTTTTTATAGATAATTTTACTGTCGCTATTGCCTGTGATAAACCAATAGAGACTAATTTACCAAAACTTAATATCAATGAACCGAGCCAGATAGCCGAATTTATAAAAAGTTATTTTGAATTAAAATCAAATTAAACAGCCAAGACATAAAGGTATCACCAATTTTGTGCATAATTTACGCAGACTAATGGCTTATACTCATATAAACAATAAACCCAAATGTACTATTTATTATCTATAACATTTGGGCTTTTACAAAACTCTGATTATTTATTTAGTTTTAAAAAATCTAAAAAAGTACATTTCGATTATCAGGCAATAAAATACGATCATTATTTTTTTCTTTATCAAGAATAGCTGGATTTATTTGATAATCTAATAGGTTAGATAACATATATTATTAATTAAGCTACTTAAATAACCATTTGATTCACGAAACAATTCTATAAATTGGCAATCAAATTGTTTATTAGCGGATAACTTGATCAATCCCATTTGCTTAACCGTGGCTAAAGTTAACAATTTCTATATTAAAAATTTTAATTAAAATAATTTTAAATTTCTGAAATTGTTACCCTCTAGAGCGATGCTATCAGTTAGAAAGTTAATCGAAAGTTCATACTATTGTATGAACAAAATTATGATTCTAATTTATAATTTGGGTACATCCTGTTCGAGGAAGTATATCAAGCATTTCATCAATAAAGAGGAAACTTACAACGATATAAAGAAAAATAACAATGCCTGGAACTTTTTTAGGACGTTTATCTCCAAATCCGCCTCTACGGAATGAAGACAAATAAACCAAGCATATACTGAGAAAAATTACATATAAATAATCCAAAATAGCCCCCCTCCTTTAGTTGTTATTTATACTATTTTAGTAGATTTTTTTAACAGTGCAATAATTTATAAGTTTTAATGAATTTTTTAGATGATTCAAACAAATTTTAACAATTTTAAAAAATTAACTATCTTTTTTAGGATCCAAACCCAAGGAAATTAAATCCGAAAAATTTTAATATTCCACACCATAAAATGCTATACCGTAATTATCTCAGCACTATCTTTTTATTTATTCTGCTATTTTCATTAAATAGTTGCGTTTAGAAAAATTTATTTATTTAAATAATAATATATCGTATCTTATTTCACTAATTTTTTATTTTATCTGAATAAGCATGAAATCTTTATTAAAAAGAGTTTTTAACATTACAAAAAAAATGATAATTGGATTTATACTGTTATCTTTTTTAATTGTTCTTTTATTAAGATGGGTTGCTCCTTTTGGTTCTATGTTAATGGTAGAGAGAAAACTCACTCATTGGAATATTACTCAACAACGGACATGGAAAGATTGGAATCAAATATCAGATCATATAAAAATAGCGGTTATCGCTGCTGAAGATCAAAAGTTTGCTAATCATTGGGGATTTGATTTTAAAGCAATTGATCTTGCTCTACAGCATAATCGAAATAATAAAAAAATTCGTGGTGCCAGTACTATTAGTCAACAAGTAGCAAAAAATATTTTTTTATGGCCTTCGCGTAGTTGGATTCGTAAAGGTTTTGAATCCTTGTTTACTCTTGAAATTGAGTTACTCTGGTCTAAACGACGAACGCTTGAAATTTATCTAAACAGTGTTGAGTGGGGAGAGGGAATCTTTGGTATAGAAGCAGCTTCGCAATACTATTTTCAAGTAAGTGCTAACAAGTTAACGCCTTATCAAGCAAGTCTACTCGCTGCTACATTACCTAACCCTAGAAAATGGAATCCAGCTAACCCTAATAATCATATACAAAAAAAAGCGCAATGGATTCGTAATCAAATGAATAACCTTGGCGGTAAAAATTATTTAAAACAGCTAAACTAATTTAATAGTTTATATAAATTTTTTAACAAACTCTGGTACAATTTTACTCGCTGGACCATAAATTTTTGTTTCAAATAAATTTTCCCCTAAACTTGGTTCTAAGTTAAGTTCAACAGTTTTGGCTCCCGCTTGATTAGCTATTTGAACAAATCCTGCAGCTGGATAAACATTACCTGATGTACCAATCGAAATAAAATAGTCTGTTTGTGAAAGTGCGTTATAAATTTCTTCCATTTGTAGTGGAATCTCACCAAACCAAACAATATGTGGGCGAATTAATTTATTTTCATGATAATTCACATCGTAATAGCAATCGATTATCTGTCCTGTTTTTTCATTGCGCACTTTTAATAATTCACCATGCATATGGATAATATTTTTAGAACCAGCTTGTTCATGCAAGTTATCCACATTTTGGGTAACAATTAATACATTATCCGAACCTAACTTTTGTTCTAATTGCGCTAAAGCAAAATGAGCCATATTAGGTTTTACTTCAGGATTTTGTAGTTTTCTACGCAACATATTATAAAAATCATGAACAGCGACCGGATTACGCATATATCCTTCATAAGTCGCGACATCATTAACATCATAACCTTCCCATAAACCATTTTGGGCACGAAATGTCGATAACCCTGATTCAGCAGAAATACCTGCACCGGTTAAGATGACAATTTTTGGTGTTTTCAACATATCTATTCACCTTTTTTATTAATAAATTAAATAAATTACTGAAAAAATATTATTGGCTATATTCTGTGGTAAATATGTGTAAGGCTGGTTTGCTTAACTTTTGATATTGGCTGTAAGCACTTGCTACTTTAAACCTTATTTCATCTTTCGATTCACCATTTAACCAGCTGTTAATCATTGCATGAACACTATAAGCTTCTGGCGCCATTCGATGCAAGGTTAAAATTAATGGTGTAATACCTAAACGGGATAATGGTGGAGTAAAATATTTCTGGCTTTTACAAGCAAATACCGCAGCGTAACGTAATTTTTGTTTTTCTTGCTCTGTTTTTGACAATGTATTCCAACGCCAACTATCAGGTAAATAATCACGCCATGATGATTCCATTAAATAATCATGACCAATATATATAACCAGATCGGCATTTCCGCCTGCCATTACTGTTTTATCATTAAGTCTAATTTGCTGTGTTTTTTTACCAGCCGAATAATCTAAAAAATCATTAACAGTACTATCAATATATTTTCCATTATATGCTTGAGCAATGAGATACACATCCTTATTTCGATGTTTATAAATTATCTCTTCTAATATTTTTCCAGATGTGGGTTTATTAATGTTAATTACTTGCCACTCTTTTTGTTTAGCGAAATAGGTTTTAAAACCATAAGCAGCCCCCCAATAAAGATTATTTTTGGGATCTTGACCATTACCAATTGCCTGTGGAACGGGTACTATTTTTTGATATTTGTTATCACATAAGGCGACTAATACATGAATAGTTTTTGTTTCTGCAAAAGCCTGAAAAGAAAAGATTGAAAAAACTATTGGCATAATACAGAGATAATTAATGATTTTCTTCATTAGCTTTATATTCCTAATCTATATAATAATTCACGAAAAATAATTTTAATAATAAACTATAAAATATATTAAATAATTTAAATTGAATAAAATCATTATAATGTACGATAATGATTTTAGTGGCAAGTAATCATAAAAATAAGGTATGAGTAATATGAAAACAATTGGATTAATTGGAGGGATGAGTTGGGAAAGCACAATAACTTATTATCAAGTCATCAATCAATTTATTAGCAAATCACTTGGTGGTTTACATTCAGCAAAAACACTTTTATACAGTGTTGATTTTCAAGAAATAGAAAGTTGCCAAGCAAATAATGAATGGGATAAAAGCGCGATTATTTTAACTGATGCGGCTAAAAGATTAGAACTAGCTGGCGCTAATTTTATTATTATCTGTACTAATACGATGCATAAGGTTGCTGATCAAATTCAAAAAAATATTACTATTCCGATCATTCATATCGCCGATGTGACCGCCAAATATTTAATCAAAGATAAAATAAAGTCTGTTGCGTTACTTGGTACCAAGTACACCATGGAGCAAAACTTTTATAAATCAAAATTAATCGAAAAAGGTTTAAATGTTTTAATTCCTGATGAACAAGATAGAATAATCATCAATAATATTATTTATGATGAACTTTGCCTTGGGAAAATTAAACCTGAATCTAAGCAAGTTTACCTCAATATTATTGATAAACTCGTTAAGCAAGGTGCTGAAGGGGTGATTTTAGGCTGTACTGAGATCGGTTTATTAATAAATCAACAAGATCACGCCATCCCTTTCTTTGATACAGCCCTATTACATGCTCAAGAAGCAGCATGTTTAGCGATTAATTCGTAACGTCTTCTTTTATATATTCCAATATATCACCAGGTTGGCAATCTAAATAGTTACAGATTGCCTCTAGTGTTGCTAGCCTAAATCCTTTTACTTTACCTTGTTTAAGTAAAGATAAATTTTGTTCAGTAATACCAATGGCAGCCGCTAAATCTTTAGATTTAACTTTACGTTTAGCCAGCATTACATCTAAATTTATTATAATTGGCACTTTTGGCTCCTTGCTAAATAAACTGCTTATTTTCTTCGGCTATTTGACATGCTTTTTTCAATATTTGACCAACTATCATAATACTTATTGACGGAAATAATAACATTAAATCTTCACTGGTGAATGATAGAGAAATGTAACGTTCCGAAAGATCATTATTAAAAGATAAGATTAATGATGATAACGGATCAGTGATTAATTGTATAACTTCCCAAATAACTAATGTTGTACCAAACTTATAACAATAATTAGCCGAACTTACTGAAAAATAGTCCGATTTACTATAATTTAAAAAAAGTAATCTAAGCTGAAAGAAAGCATAAACTAAAATTGCAATAATAATGGTATCAATCAAGGTAACTAAGACGGCTTGCCATGTAGAAAGTTTAGTTGGGTCAATATCAGAGCTATCTGCACTATGAGCAATAAAAAAGGAATATCCACCCGATTCTAAACCAATATTGTGTATATCAAAAAAATAAAATAATAAAGGAGATACCATTCCAATTAATATCGTTATTATAGGAATAAAAGTTAACAATGCCATTAATTTACAGTATTTATTTAGACGTGACTGAGATTGAGAGATATTGGTATTCATTTTTATTTCCTTATGTATAAAAATTAAACACAGCTTATCACTTCCAAAGACATAAAACAACAATAAATTAAAATAAAACGATAATTTTTTATTATTATAAAATAATAAAAACTATTATTATCCTATTTATTAAACAGATAAATTAAATTTAGATTACAAAAAAAGCCCTACTTTTAACCAAAGTAGGGCTTATTTATTATTAATAAAAATCAATTATGCTTCTATAGCAATTCTTAGTTTTTTCATCGCATTTTTTTCAAGTTGGCGAATACGTTCGGCAGAAACGCTGTATTTGTCAGCCAATACTTGCAGTGTTGATTTACTATCATCAGCATCTAACCAACGCGCTTTAATAATATCTTGGCTACGTTCGTCTAATTGAGATAAGGCATCATGTAGCTTATCGGTTGCATCATTCTCCCAATTGTCATTTTCAATTGATTTTGAAAAATCAGAATTACTATCTTCTAAATACAGTGCTGGTGCAACAATTGAATTGTCGTCATCATCATTATCAATATCAAATGACATGTCTTGTGCTGACATGCGCGATTCCATCTCTAGAACATCTTTACGACTTACACCAAGTTCATCAGCAACCATATCCACTTCAGCACTATTAAACCAACCTAAACGTTGTTTATTTTTTCTTAGATTGAAGAATAACTTTCTTTGTGCTTTTGTAGTTGCAACTTTCACAATACGCCAATTTTTTAAGACATATTCATGTATTTCAGCTTTTATCCAATGCACAGCAAATGAAACCAGGCGAACCCCCATTTCAGGGTTAAAGCGACGTACCGCTTTCATTAAACCAATATTACCTTCTTGAATTAAATCAGCTTGAGGTAAACCATAACCAGCATAACCACGAGCAATGTGCGCAACAAAACGTAAATGTGACAAAATTAATTGTTTTGCAGCATCAACATCATCATGATAATAAAGTTTTTCGCCTAATGATTTTTCTTCCTCTGCAGTTAACATTGGATAAGTATTAATCATACGAAGATATGATTCAATATTTCCTTGTGGGATTAAAGCACCTACTTGCATTTTTAAATCAGTACTCATTTAACTCCCTCCTTAATTTAAACTAGTTTTGTCGCTTATTCATAATGGCAACAATATAACTGTAATATTAGACCACTAAAATGTGATTTAGTTCACATTTATTATCAATTTAATAATAAAAACTATACTTAAATAATTAAGCAATGTGCATCGTTTTTAAATATTTCTTAGTCGATACCAGTGCAGAAAACCAACCAAGAATCATAGAGAACAATACAATTAGTATACTTTCGTCCCATGAAAGTCCTTTAAGTATAAATTTTGTACCAAAAATAGCAGAAACACGTAATATAATTGAATCTATTTGAAAAATAAATATTTCTGATAAAATCAACGCAAAAATTGCACTAATAAATCCAATCAATATACCATTATACAAAAATGGACGTAATATAAAACCTTCAGTTGCCCCAATTAATTGCATCACTACAATAACTTGTCTACGAGCAAAAATGTTTAATCGAATACTATTTCCTATGACAAGCGAAACAGCACCAATCATAAATATCGAAATTATCCATACGATGGATTTTACCATATCGGTTAATGCAGTTAATCGAGTAAACCAACTATCGTCAAGTTGAACATCATCAACCCCTTTAATTTCTAGTAATTTGGACTGAAAAGCATGCAATGTAGCGGTTTGTTTTGCTTCTTCTTTTGGAATAATAATTGCTACTGCTGGTAACGGATTTTCATCCAGAAGATCAAGCGCGTTGCCAAATCCAGACCACGTTTTAAACTCTTCTTTTGTTTGATCTCGGGAAAGATATTCAATTTTTTCAACCTCAGGATAAGATTTAAACTTAGAAATTAATTCTGTGGTTTGTGTTGAAGTTAATTCCTTATTTATGTAAACAGTTAAATTTGGCGTTGGATACCACTGATTCGAAGCGTGATTAGCATTTTTCCAAAGTAGATAGCTAATCGTTGGTAATGTTATTGAAATCGCAATAACAAAAACTGTCAGTAATGAAGCAAAAATATGTTGAGTGAAATTATTAAAGGTATTACGCCAAGCATAACCAATTTGCCTTCTCCAATGACAAAAAAAAATATTGCTATCTTTTCCATTGGATTTATTCGGTTTAATATTAGCGCTCATTATTAATTTTTAACCTCTAAATGCCCTTGATTTAAATGCAATATACGATGTTGTTTGTGGCGAATAAGCGTCATATTGTGAGTCGCCATCAAGACAGTTACCCCAGTTTGATTAAACTCCTCAAATAGTTTTAAAATGTCTTTCGAAAGTTTATCATCCAAATTTCCTGTGGGTTCATCAGCAAGTAGGACATTAGGATGATTTACAATTGCTCGAGCAATCCCGACACGTTGTTGCTCACCACCAGATAATTGTATTGGGTAAAATTTCATTTTATTTAACAATCCAACTTTATCCAATGAGGCAGAAACTCGTCGACGAATTTCTTCAGGTGATTTTCCTAAAATAATTAATGGAATAGCAACGTTATCATAAACAGTATGATCCATTAGTAGTTGATGATCTTGAAAAATCATACCAATGGTACGACGTAAAAATGGCATTTCTTGTCGTTTTAAACTTGAAACATCAATACCATTTAATAAAACTTTGCCATCATTCGCTTTTTCTAATCCACAAATTAGTCGCATTAAGGTGCTTTTACCAGCACCAGAATGACCGGTTAAAAATGCCATTTCTCCGGGTAATAAAGTAAAGGTTATATTTTGTAATGCTGGTTTCCCGCCAGAATAAACTTTACTTACACGTTGAAATTGGATCATTATTTTTTACTCTTCTGTTTGATCAAACAGAGCATTAATAAAATCATCGGCAACAAAAGGTCTTAAATCTTCAATTTTTTCACCGACCCCAATATAACGAATAGGTATATTGAACTGATCGGCAATGCTAAAAATAATACCACCTTTTGCTGTTCCATCTAATTTAGTTAATGCCATTCCTGTAACACCAACCGCCTCATTAAATAATTTTGTTTGGCTGATAGCATTTTGTCCTGTACCTGCATCAATCGTTAACATAATTTCATGTGGTGCCGTTTCATCTTGCTTTTTAATTACACGCACTATTTTTTTTAATTCATCCATTAAATGAGATTTATTTTGTAAACGACCTGCTGTATCCGCAATTAATACATCTATTTTTTTGGCTTTTGCTGCTTGTATAGCATCAAAAATGACTGATGCTGAATCCGCATTAGTATGTTGAGCAATAACAGGAATATTATTACGTTCACCCCACACTTGTAATTGTTCTACAGCTGCAGCACGAAAAGTATCGCCAGCAGCCAGCATAACTGATTTGCCTTGTTGTTGAAACTGACGAGCTAATTTACCAATAGTTGTTGTTTTACCAACACCATTAACACCAACCATTAAAATAACAAATGGTTTATGATTATCTATATTAAGTGGTTTATCGACCCCGTCTAAAATAGATTTCATTTCTTGTTTTAAAAGCTCGTGTAATGCATCTGCATCTTTTAGCTCTTTTCTTGAAGCATGTTGAGTTAATGTACTAATAATCTTTTGTGTTGTATCAAAACCTACATCAGCGATAAGCAATTGTTCTTCTAATTCTTCAAATAGTGCATCATCGATCTTTTTTCCTCTAAATAAATTAAGGAATCCAGATCCTATATTCTGTTTTGTTTTAAAAAGTCCTTTTTTCAAACGAGAAAAAAATCCTTCTTTTTTTTGTTCAACCATAAATTGTTTATCCCATGACAATCATAAGTGATCATTTTATATTATTTTAAAATAAAGCCCAATGTATTCAAATAAAAGGAATAACATTATTAATCTATTTTGCTCATTTTATTAAATTATAAAATGAATGATACGTTATCTATAAAGAATAATTAAAAATAATTATCAATAAAGATCCGAAGTTTTAATATGACACCATTCACCTAATGGTAATTGGTGAGTAAATAAATTATATTTGCCAATTTGAACTCTAATTAGTCGTAAACAAGGAAAACCCACTGCTGCACACATTCGCCTAACTTGGCGATTCTTTCCTTCAGTGATAGTAATGCTTATCCATGATGTGGGTATTGTTTTACGTTCGCGAATAGGAGGAACTCTTTTCCATAGGAACAATGGCTCATCTAGAAAATCTACTATAGCTGGCGCTGTATAAAATTCCTTTAACTGAATACCTTTTCTTAGTTCATTTATCGCTTGTTGGTTAATTGAACCTTCAACTTGTACCCAGTAGGTTTTTGGCAATTTAAATTTTGGTGAGCTGATTTTAGCTTGTAATTTACCATCATTTGTTAATAATAACAATCCTTCGCTATCGGTATCTAAACGTCCAGCCGGATAAAATTTTGGTAATTTTATAAAATCTTTTAATGTCTGATACTTTTCATGAGGTGAAAACTGAGTTGTGACATTAAAGGGTTTATTAAAGGCTATTAATGAGTGCATCTCATCCTGCTTTAACTTTAGTTTCAATATCATGCTAAACTTATTATACACTAAATGAATTATTATTTAGCCATATACTAAATTATATAAATTTTAGTCAGTTTTATAATCTCTATATGCAAAAAAGCCCAGCATTCCTGCTGGGCTCTCTCTATATTTAAAAGTCTGGCGGCTCCCTACTCTCACATGGGTAATACCCACACTACCATCGGCACTTCGGCGTTTCACTTCTGAGTTCGGCATGGGGTCAGGTGGGACCACCGCGCTATTACCGCCAGACATATCCTGTCTTCTCTTTCTCTCAATCAGTGCATTATCTCACATCTGCACTCATCTCTCAATCCGGAACAAACTGTTCGATTATCTCATAATCAATTACTCGCGTATCCAAAACAACTCCGAGTTGTAAGGTTAAGACTCTCGGTTCATTAGTATCAGTTAGCTCAATGTATCACTACACTTACACACCTGACCTATCTACGTCTTAGTCTCAAACGGACCTTACTGACTCTCATCAGGGAAAACTCATCTCGAGGCTAGTTTCGTACTTAGATGCTTTCAGCACTTATCTATTCCGCACGTAGCTACCGGGCAATGCAATTGGCATCACAACCCGAACACCAGCGGTGCGTTCACTTCGGTCCTCTCGTACTAGAAGCAAACCCTCTCAATTTTCCTACGCCCATGGCAGATAGGGACCGAACTGTCTCACGACGTTCTAAACCCAGCTCGCGTACCACTTTAAACGGCGAACAGCCGTACCCTTGGGACCTACTTCAGCCCCAGGATGTGATGAGCCGACATCGAGGTGCCAAACACCGCCGTCGATATGAACTCTTGGGCGGTATCAGCCTGTTATCCCCGGAGTACCTTTTATCCGTTGAGCGATGGCCCTTCCATTCAGAACCACCGGATCACTATGACCTACTTTCGTACCTGCTCGAGCCGTCACTCTCGCAGTCAAGCTAGCTTTTGCCATTGCACTAACCTCCTGATGTCCGACCAGGATTAGCTAACCTTCGTGCTCCTCCGTTACTCTTTGGGAGGAGACCGCCCCAGTCAAACTACCCACCAGACAGTGTCCCTTACCTCGATTCAGAAGTATAGGTTAGAACATCAAACATTAAAGGGTGGTATTTCAAGGTCGACTCCATGCATACTGGCGTACACACTTCTTAGTCTCCCACCTATCCTACACATTAAGGCTCAATGTTCACTGTCAAGCTATAGTAAAGGTTCACGGGGTCTTTCCGTCTTGCCACGGGTACACCGCATCTTCACGGCAATTTCAATTTCACTGAGTCTCGGGTGGAGACAGCCTGGCCATCATTACGCCATTCGTGCAGGTCGGAACTTACCCGACAAGGAATTTCGCTACCTTAGGACCGTTATAGTTACGGCCGCCGTTTACTGGGGCTTCGATCAAGAGCTTCTGCTTACGCATAACCCCATCAATTAACCTTCCAGCACCGGGCAGGCGTCACACCGTATACGTCCACTTTCGTGTTTGCACAGTGCTGTGTTTTTATTAAACAGTTGCAGCCAGCTGGTATCTTCGACTGAGTTCACCTCCGTCCGCACGGGACTTCAATTACAATCAGCGTGCCTTCTCCCGAAGTTACGGCACCATTTTGCCTAGTTCCTTCACCCGAGTTCTCTCAAGCGCCTTAGTATTCTCTACCTGACCACCTGTGTCGGTTTCGGGTACGATTAACTATAACCTGAAGCTTAGAGGATTTTCCTGGAAGCAGGGCATCAATTACTTCACTACCTTAGTAGCTCGTCATCACGCCTCAGGGTCTCAGTGACCGGATTTGCCTAATCACACCCCTACACGCTTAACCCACCATCCAATAGGTGGTAAACCTAGCCTTCTTCGTCCCCCCATCGCAGTTATAGCCAGTACGGGAATATTAACCCGTTTCCCATCAGATACGCCCTTCGGCCTCTCCTTAGGGGTCGACTCACCCTGCCCCGATTAACGTTGGACAGGAACCCTTGGTCTTCCGGCGAGCGGGCTTTTCACCCGCTTTATCGTTACTTATGTCAGCATTCGCACTTCTGATACCTCCAGCATACCTCACAATATACCTTCAACGGCTTACAGAACGCTCCCCTACCCAACACACTTGCGTGCGCTGCCGCAGCTTCGGTGCATAGTTTTAGCCCCGTTACATCTTCCGCGCAGGCCGACTCGACTAGTGAGCTATTACGCTTTCTTTAAATGATGGCTGCTTCTAAGCCAACATCCTAGCTGTCTAAGCCTTCCCACTTCGTTTCCCACTTAACTATGACTTCGGGACCTTAGCTGGCGGTCTGGGTTGTTTCCCTCTTCACGACGAACGTTAGCACCCGCCGTGTGTCTCCCATGATTAAACTTGTCAGTATTCGTAGTTTGCATCGGGTTGGTAAGCCGGGATGGCCCCCTAGCCGAAACAGTGCTCTACCCCCAACAGTTACTCATGAGGCGCTACCTAAATAGCTTTCGGGGAGAACCAGCTATCTCCCGGTTTGATTGGCCTTTCACCCCCAGCCACAGGTCATCCGCTAATTTTTCAACATTAGTCGGTTCGGTCCTCCAGTTAGTGTTAACCAACCTTCAACCTGCCCATGGCTAGATCACCGGGTTTCGGGTCTATACCCTGCAACTTAACGCACAGTTAATACTCGGTTTCCCTTCGGCTCCCCTATTCGGTTAACCTCGCTACAGAATATAAGTCGCTGACCCATTATACAAAAGGTACGCAGTCACTATTACCCAACGGTAACAGCTCCCACTGATTGTACGTACACGGTTTCAGGGTCTATTTCACTCCCCTCCCGGGGTTCTTTTCGCCTTTCCCTCACGGTACTGGTTCACTATCGGTCAATCAGGAGTATTTAGCCTTGGAGGATGGTCCCCCCTTCTTCAGACAGGATATCACGTGTCCCGCCCTACTCTATAAGCTTCCACATAACGCATTTTCATGTACGGGACTTTCACCCTCTATCGTGCGACTTTCCAGACGCTTCCATTAATACATCATGCTACCCGCTTGGGCTACTCCCCTTTCGCTCGCCGCTACTCAGGGAATCTCGGTTGATTTCTTTTCCTCGGGGTACTTAGATGTTTCAGTTCTCCCGGTTCGCCTCATCTGACTATGGATTCATCAGATGATAGTGCAGTCGCCTGCACTGGGTTTCCCCATTCGGACATCAACGGGTATAGCGCCTTTTATCGACTCACCGTTGCTTTTCGCAGATTAACACGTCCTTCATCGCCTCTGATTGCCTAGGCATCCACCGTGTACGCTTAATTTCTTAACCTTACAACTCACAGTTGTCTTGGTTTTCATTACGCTTTTTTCTCTTTCTTATACCAAACCAACATATCTTCATACATCAGCTCAACATAAAAACGAGAACTCGTTTCTTTCAGCTTGTTCCTAATTGTTAAAGAGCTTTATACTTCTATTCACTTTCCCATCTCGCGACTTCAAGTAAATACAAACATAATTTAATTCAAAAAGAGACTTCTTTAATGGTGGAGCTAAGCGGGATCGAACCGCTGGCCTCCTGCGTGCAAGGCAGGCGCTCTCCCAGCTGAGCTATAGCCCCATTTTATTTCACTTCTTCAACCCGTTAAAGCCAAAATCAGCAAAAATTAAGTTGAATTGGTGGGTCTGAGTGGACTTGAACCACCGACCTCACCCTTATCAGGGGTGCGCTCTAACCACCTGAGCTACAGACCCAATAAAGTGACTCTTTTCTTAACAAACAATCTGTGTGAACACTTACGAGCGCTTCGTAAGGAGGTGATCCAACCGCAGGTTCCCCTACGGTTACCTTGTTACGACTTCACCCCAGTCATGGACCACACCGTGGTAAACGCCCTCTCGAAAGTTAAGCTATCTACTTCTGGTGCAACCCACTCCCATGGTGTGACGGGCGGTGTGTACAAGGCCCGGGAACGTATTCACCGTGACATTCTGATTCACGATTACTAGCGATTCCGACTTCATGGAGTCGAGTTGCAGACTCCAATCCGGACTTAGACGTACTTTATGAGGTCCGCTTGCTCTCGCGAGGTCGCCTCCCTTTGTATACGCCATTGTAGCACGTGTGTAGCCCTGGTCGTAAGGGCCATGATGACTTGACGTCGTCCCCACCTTCCTCCGCTTTATCAACGGCAGTCTCCTTTGAGTTCCCGGCCGAACCAATGGCAACAAAGGATAAGGGTTGCGCTCGTTGCGGGACTTAACCCAACATTTCACAACACGAGCTGACGACAGCCATGCAGCACCTGTCTCACAGTTCCCGAAGGCACTCTCGCATCTCTGCAAGATTCTGTGGATGTCAAGACCAGGTAAGGTTCTTCGCGTTGCATCGAATTAAACCACATGCTCCACCGCTTGTGCGGGCCCCCGTCAATTCATTTGAGTTTTAACCTTGCGGCCGTACTCCCCAGGCGGTCGATTTATCGCGTTAGCTTCGGAGCCCATCACTCTAGGCAACAAACTCCAAATCGACATCGTTTACAGCGTGGACTACCAGGGTATCTAATCCTGTTTGCTCCCCACGCTTTCGCATCTCAGCGTCAGTATCTGTCCAGAAGGCCGCCTTCGCCACCGGTATTCCTCCACATCTCTACGCATTTCACCGCTACACGTGGAATTCTACCTTCCTCTACAATACTCTAGTTAACCAGTTTTAAGTGCAATTCCTAGGTTGAGCCCAGGGCTTTCACACCTAACTTAATTATCCGCCTACATGCCCTTTACGCCCAGTCATTCCGATTAACGCTCGCACCCTCCGTATTACCGCGGCTGCTGGCACGGAGTTAGCCGGTGCTTCTTCTGTAATTAACGTCAATTGATGCACCTATTAGATACATCACCTTCCTCATCACCGAAAGTACTTTACAACCCGAAGGCCTTCTTCATACACGCGGCATGGCTGCATCAGGGTTCCCCCCATTGTGCAATATTCCCCACTGCTGCCTCCCGTAGGAGTCTGGACCGTGTCTCAGTTCCAGTGTGGCTGGTCATCCTCTCAGACCAGCTAGAGATCGTCGCCTTGGTAAGCCATTACCCTACCAACTAGCTAATCCCATATGGGTTCATCGAATGGCGCATGGCCCGTAAGTCCCACGCTTTGGTCTCTCAACTTTATGCGGTATTAGCAGTCGTTTCCAACTGTTGTCCCCCTCCATTCGGCAGATCCCCATACTTTACTCACCCGTCCGCCACTCGTCATCAAGTGCAAGCACTCATGTTACCGTTCGACTTGCATGTGTTAAGCCTGCCGCCAGCGTTCAATCTGAGCCATGATCAAACTCTTCAATTTAAAGTTTGATGCTCAATAACTGTCTCTGACATATTCAAATGAATCTTCAGTGTCACTTATCAAGACTTAATTTTTTTAGTCCGTAGACTTTTAATCTTTCGTCTCGCAAGTGCCCACACAGATTGTCTGTTTCTTCTTTTTAAAGAGCTGACAGCTTTTTAAGTTAACTAAATGTTTTGTTATTTAGTTTGCTGTCTCAAGGGTTGCGTATGTTACTCACTTCACTTGCACTCGTCAACCCCTATTTTAGAAATTTTGCTATTTTTGAATTGATTGATTGCTTTTTATTCAAAACAGTGCGTTATAGCGTTATTTTGAGTTGTTTAACTGCATTTACTGCTTTATTTACCGCTTCGGAATTCGTTTCGGCTTTCGCCAATGCGACTCCCATTCGTCTTACACCCTCTACTTCAGGTTTACCAAATAAACGTATATCAGTATGTGGTTCTTGTAATGCTTTTTCTAAATTAGCAAATGTAACTTGTTTTGAAGAACCATTTACTAAAATCACTGCTGAAGCTGCAGATCCGTATTGTTCAATATTAGGAATAGGTAATCCCAATATAGCTCTGGCGTGCAATGCAAATTCGGACAAGTTTTGAGATATTAATGTCACCAAACCTGTGTCATGTGGACGAGGGGAAACCTCACTAAACCAAACTTGATCACCTTTTACAAACAATTCCACACCAAATAAACCTCGTCCTCCTAGCGCTTCAGTTATTTTCGTCGCAATTTCTTTTGCTAGATTTAAAGCTTGATTAGACATTTGTTGTGGTTGCCAAGATTCTCGATAATCCCCTTTTTCTTGACGATGACCGATAGGTTCACAGAATGAAATACCATTGATATGTTTTACAGTAAGTAAGGTAATTTCGTAATCAAAATCCACAAAGCCTTCTATTATTACTTTTCCCTCACCAGCTCGACCGCCTTCTTGAGCATAGGTCCATGAGGAATCAATATCGACTTCACTACGTAATAATGATTGACCTTTACCAGAAGAACTCATAATTGGTTTGACAAAACAAGGAAAACCGATCTCTGTTACCGCTTGTTTAAATTCTGTTTTATTTGCAGCGAAACGATAAGGTGAAGTCGGTAACTTTAATTTTTCAGCCGCAAGGCGACGTATGCCTTCACGATTCATTGTTAATTGAGTGGCTTTGGCCGTTGGGATTACAGTAAAACCTTTTTTTTCCATCTCAACTAAGGTATCAGTGGCAATTGCTTCTATTTCAGGAACAATATAATCAGGTTTTTCAGTTTCAATGACGTTTCTTAGTTCATCACCATCTAACATATTGATTATATGATAACGATGTGCAACTTGCATCGCAGGAGCATTAGCATAACGATCAACAGCAATAACTTCGCAACCTAATCGTTGTAATTCAATCACAACTTCTTTAGCTAGTTCTCCAGCGCCACAAAGTAAAACTTTTGTTGCACTAGGTGATAATGGTGTCCCTATTTTTGTCATAATATCCTCTTATAGGTTTAATCATTATACTTTGTTAATTAGCTTAAAATAAAAAATCGGGATAATTATCCCGATTTTTATTAATTTAAAATTATACTGAATATGGATCTCGTAAAATCATGGTTTCACTACGATCCGGACCTGTTGAAATAATATCAACTGGTGTTTCCGTTAATTCTTCAATTCGTTTGATATAGGCTTTTGCAGCTTGTGGTAGTGCATCATAGTTCTTAATTCCAAATGTTGATTCACTCCAACCAGGCATTGATTCATAAACTGGTTTTACTAAACTCCAATCTTCAGCTGCTGCTGGTGCATTTTTTATTACATCACCATTTGGTAATTGATAGCCTACACAAATTTTAACTTCTTTAAGACCATCGAGTACATCCAGTTTTGTTAGACAAAATCCAGAAACAGAATTAAGTTGTACCGCTTTTCGAACAGCAACCGCATCTAACCATCCAGTACGACGACGACGACCTGTTGTTGCACCGAATTCATTCCCTTGTTTACAAAGGTATTCACCCGTTTCATCGAATAATTCTGTAGGGAAAGGTCCTGCCCCAACTCGTGTAGAGTAGGCTTTAACAATCCCTAATACATAACCAACATAACGAGGACCAAAACCAGAACCAGTTGCTACTCCACCCGCGGTTGTATTAGAAGAGGTCACGTAAGGATAAGTACCATGATCAATATCAAGTAATGTACCTTGCGCTCCTTCGAACATAATTTTTTCGCCTTTTTTTCGTGCATCTTCTAAAAGAGCAGGAATATCGGCAATCATAGACACTAAAGTATCGGCAATCGCTAATGTGTCATCAAGAACTTTCTGATAATCAACAGCATCGGCTTTATAGTAATTAACTAATTGAAAGTTGTGGTATTCCATCACTTCTTTTAATTTTTCAGCAAATACCGCTCTATCAAGCAAATCTCCGACACGAAGTCCACGACGCGCAACCTTATCTTCATAAGCAGGTCCAATGCCGCGACCGGTAGTACCAATAGCTTTATTACCACGAGCTTTTTCTCGAGCTTGATCTAATGCAATATGATAAGGCAAAATTAATGGGCACGATTCAGAGATGAGTAGTCTTTCTTTAACGGGGATGCCTCTAGTTTCAAGTTCTTTCATCTCTTTCATTAAAGCATCAGGGCAAAGCACTACGCCATTAGCAATAATACTAATAACATTATTATGCAGAATTCCTGATGGAATTAAGTGTAGTACAGTTTTTTCACCATTAATAACTAATGTGTGACCTGCATTATGTCCGCCTTGATAACGAACAACATATTTTGCTTTTTCAGTAAGTAAATCGACAACTTTACCTTTGCCTTCATCACCCCATTGTGTACCTAACACAACAACATTATTACTCATAGACTGTTTACTCATTCTGTTATTTATTTGATTTCAATTTCATATACTGGAAAAACTCACTATCAGGACTAATGACCATCACATCATTGCCTGTAAAGCTTTGTTCATACGCTTTTAAACTACGAATAAAACTAAAAAACACCATATCTTTGCCAAAGGCATCAGCGTATAGTTTTGCCGCATTAGCATCACCTTCACCGCGGATAATACGAGATTGACGCTCTGCTTCTGATAATATTTTGGTTGCTTCAAGTGTAGCTGTTGCTCTTGTTTCCTCAGCTTTTCTAACACCTTCAAAACGTTTATCACGTGCAATAACTTCACGTTCTGCTCGCATTCTTGCATAAATGGAACCAGAAACCTCAGCAGGGAAGTTAATCTGTTTAATTCGCACATCAATGACTTCAACACCAAATGCTCTTAAGCTGGTTTTATTGCTTTCAGGATCTTTTTGAGTGTCAGCAACCAATTTGTCAATTGGTGCTGAGTCAACTGAGTCTTGATGATTGCCATTTAAAGCATCTTTAACTCGAATCATCAAAGAATTTCGTGATTTAGTATCAGCGTTAGAATCATTAATAATGTCTTTATTGCTTAATTTACCGATTTCAGCTCTTAGACGACCATTTAAACGCGCTAAAAGTAAATCTTCAACATTATTACCACCAGCAACTGTTTCATAATAACGGTTAAAATCAACAATTTTCCACTGAACAAAATAATCAACAATCAATTCTTTCTTTTGTACGTTAAAAAATCGTTGTTCTTTGCTGTTATTAGAACTATTAGTTGTTTGAATTTTTGCATCAATAACTTTGATGCTATCCATACCCGGAACTTTAAAATGTAATCCTGGATTAGATAATCCAATAATTTTATTAAATCTTAAAACAACACCACGTGTCCCTTCTTCTATCACATAAGCGCTGGAAAAGAACATACCAATTAAAATTAAAACAACAGGAATCAATAATTTACGCATATTCATCTTTCTCCTTATTATTGTCCCATAGTTCGCATAGTTCTTGCTGTGTTACCAGTAGAACTACTGTTACTTGTTGTGGCACTTTTTTGTGATTCACTTGCTGTTTGAGGTATACTTTTTATCGCTTCAGAAGAACTTGGCATATTAAAATTATAGTCACTATTTTGATTTACAGTTGGTGTAGATACTTTTTCGCTTTTATTTTTTAATAATTGTTCTAATGGTAACACCATTAAATTACCGCTTTTATCACTAACGATGACTTTATTAGTTTTCTCTAATATTTTTTCCATCGTTTCAATATATAAACGCTCTTTAGTTATTTCAGGAGCTGCTTTATATTGCGGTAAAATTTGTTCAAAACGTGCAACATCACCTGCCGCTTCAAGTTCTACTCGAACTTTATAGGCATTAGCATCAGCTAAAATTCTTGCCGATTTACCTTCAGCTTGCTGAACTAATTGAACTTTATCAGCTTCTGCTTGTTTGATTTCACGCTCACTATCGCCTTGAGCACGAATTGCATCATCATAGGCATCTTGAACCTCATCCGGTGGACGAGCCACTTGGAAGTTTAAATCAACAATATTAATTCCCATATCATAATGGGTTATTACATTAACAAGTTCGTCTCTGGTGCTACTTTCAAGAATTGAACGACCATCGGAAATGATAGCATCAATATTAGAGCTACCCACAGCGGTTCGAAGAGCACTATCTGCAGCTTGGCGTAGGCTATCTTCAACATTAGTAACATTGAATAAATATTTTAATGGGTTGCTGATACGATACTGTACATTCATCTCAACAAAGACAAGGTTTTCACCTGTAGTAACAATAAAGCCTTGAACATTGAAATTTCGAGTACCTTGGGTGTCTACAACATAGACTTTATCGATTAAGGTAGGTTTCCAATTTAATCCAGGTTGAACAATTTCAGGTTGAACTTGACCAAAGCGGGTAATCACCCCTCTCTGACTTTGGTTAATGGTATAAAATCCACTTAGACCCCAGATAAAAATTATAGCAATAAATGCTATAGCAATAATTTTTGATGGACTCATCGGTAATTTAGTTTTTGATGAACCACCATTGTTATTGCCTAAATTACCTTTTTTTAGAAAATCTTTAATTTTATCCAATATATCATTTGTTGAATTGGAAGGTTTTTTGTTATTACTTCCCCATGGATCGTTATCTTGTCCGTTATTTCCGGGCTGATTCCACGCCATATTTTATATGCTCCATTTAACGATTAGTTGTTATTTTGCGTATTAATTAAGTATAACAGATCTGGCTCCTGTTTACAGAGACGATTCCATTCAATAGAAGGCATTCTCACATCTAGTCGAAAACTACCATCATCATTAATAAATTCACGTTCTACTGCATTTAACTGATAAAAACGACTTCTGAGTTTTGCCAAATGAGCGGGTAAATTCAACTGACAAACTTGAATCTGTTTAGCAAGCCTTTCTTTTAATGCTATAAATAATAGATCTAATCCTAAACCATTTTGAGCAGAAATCCAAACACGAATTGGGACTCCTTCTTCATCACGATCAATACTTGGCTGTCTACCTTCAATTAAATCAATTTTATTCATTACTAACAATGTTGGAATATCATGTGCATCAATTTCAAATAGTACTTCTTCTACTGCATGTATATTATCTAACATATTAGGATCCGCCGCATCTATAACATGCAACAATAAAGCGGCTTCTTGCGTTTCTAACAATGTTGCTTTAAAAGCCGCAATCAGATCATGAGGTAAGTGACGAATAAAACCTACGGTATCAGCCAAAACAACTTCGCCTACATCATCGACTGTAATCCTTCTTAAGGTAGGATCAAGTGTAGCAAATAACTGATCAGCCGCATAAACATCGGCATTCGTTAGAACATTAAATAGTGTTGATTTACCTGCATTGGTATATCCAACTAAAGATGCCGTAGATAAATCGGCTTTATTTCTTGACTGACGATTTTGATTACGCTGTTTTTCTACTTTAGCCAATCTTGATAAAATTAATTGAATTCTATGACGAATCAAACGTCTATCGGTTTCTAACTGTGTTTCACCAGGTCCTCGTAAACCAATACCACCTTTTTGTCGTTCTAAATGTGTCCATCCGCGAACTAAACGAGTGGATAAATATTGCAATTGTGCTAATTCAACTTGTAATTTACCTTCATGCGTTCTTGCTCGTTGAGCAAAAATGTCTAAAATCAAACCAGTTCGATCCACAACGCGACATTCACATAGTTTTTCTAGATTCCGTTCTTGAGTAGGCGTCAATGTATGATTAACTAAAATAACTGAAGCTTGTAGTTCTTTAACTTTTTCTGCAATTTCTAGGGCTTTACCCTCACCAATAAAATATTTGGCTTGAGGGGTTTTTCTTGATGTTGTCACAATATCGAGAATCTCTATTTGAGCAGAAGTAACCAATACTTCAAACTCTTTTAGATCCTCGATATCGCTTTCTTGAGGAAGGAAAACATGGACTAATAAGGCAGATTCTCCGCCCTTATATCGCTCAAACAATCAGATTCTCCGCTGATTTAATCAGTTTCCATTTTCCTCTTCTGGCTGAGATACTAATCCAGAAATTGATCTTGATGGTACAACTGTTGAGATAGCATGTTTATAAACCATTTGGCTTACAGTATTTTTTAGTAATATAACAAATTGATCGAATGATTCGATTTGACCTTGTAATTTAATACCATTAACCAAATAAATTGATACAGGAATATGCTCGCGACGAAGCAAATTCAAATAAGGATCTTGTAATGACTGCCCTTTTGACATGAGATTATCCTTTAAAATGAAATAATATGAAGATTGAAATTATATTTTCAAAAATAAATATCTACTGTAATTGCAATTATAGAATATTTACGTAAGTAAATACCAAAATAACATAAAAAACACGGCACTTGAACCGATCAATTGCAATTTATGCACAAATAACTAAAATTTTAATAAATTTACATTAACTAGACAAAAAAATATACGAAACCGCCTCATTAACTTAAAATATTTTAACAAAACTAAATAAACTATCAATAAATAAAAAGACCAAGGAATAAGCAACAAAAATATCTATTTGAAATTAAAAGAGATGATTGAAAATATTTTCCATATTATTTTTATTTAACCACGTTATAGGTTGCTTCCAACCACGAAGCCAAGTAATTTGCCGTTTTGCTAATTGACGAGTCGCGCAAATTCCTTTGAATACCATTTCATCATAACTGGTATCTCCATTTAAGTATTCCCACATTTGGCGATAACCAACACAGCGTATAGAGGGTAAGTTTAAATGTAAATCAGATCGTTGCATAAGCATCTTGACCTCATTTTCAAAACCTTGATCTAACATCTGTAAAAAACGCTGCTCAATACGCTGATGAAGTTCAGCCCTATTATCTGGCATGATAGCAAATTGCATAACATCATATGGCAAAGCTTCACCACTTTCTTGGGTTAGCTCAGTTAAACTTTTACCTGTAATAAGATAAACTTCCAAAGCACGATTTAGGCGCTGTGGATCATTAGGGTGGATACGCTCAGCCGATACTGGATCAACTTTTTGCAATTCTTCATGAATCGCTTGCCACCCCATTTTATTGGCTTTTTCCTCTATTTGTTTACGTATTTCCATGTTAGCAACAGGAAGCGGTGACAGCCCCTCAATTAACGCTTTAAAATATAACATGGTGCCACCGACTAACAATGGAATGCGTCCTTTGCTTAGAGTCTTTTCGATTTCGACAATCGCATCATGCCGAAAATTAGCTGCCGAATAGCTTTGTGCAGGATCGCAAATATCAATCAATTTATGTGGATATTTCTGTAGCTCTGCTTTTGTTGGTTTTGCTGTTCCAATATCCATGCCACGATAAATGAGCGCTGAATCAACACTTATAATATCAACAGGATAACGCTCATAAAGAGCCATAGCAAATGCCGTTTTACCAGATGCAGTCGGCCCCATTAAAGAAATAATTTTTGGTTTGTTCATGATAAAATCGATTGAGTAAATAATTGTATATTAACTGGATATAAAAATGTTTGTTGCTGTAACAGATTAATATCTATCTGTTCTAACTGAGCTAATAACTGAATCACTTTCGCTACGCTCCAACATACTGCATGGCCGTCATCATATTGATTGGCTAACCAATTAGCTATTTGTGTTGGATCTAATACTACTTGTTCTGATTCTGATAAAAAACTAATTAATGCTGGCAAGATTTGTTGCCAATTCATAGTCCGCAACATTTTTGGCACACTTTGTAAATGTAATTTTGCTTTATCTACATAAAAATCAAAACCTAAAAAATTTAATTGTTTTTGATAACTCGTAAAAACTTGCTGTTCTTTATGATCAATTAATATCGTTAAAGGAATTAATAATTTTTCAGATTCTTGAGATAATAATTTAATTGCCGTTACTTTTTGTTGGGCAACCGGTAATTTCATCAACATTAATTTTTGCTGATTATCTTCATACTTTTCAAGCAATGCCACATCAGATTGAATGACCGTTAATACTCGGCCAAATTGCACTAACGATGAACTGTCAAGTTGCTGTTGTAATGATTGTAATGGCACATTTCGTTTAGGAAATAGTGCCTCAATAACTGCCTGTTGTGGTGCGGTTATTGCATCCTTATCTTCTGTCGATTGAAAGGATTGTGGCTGAGTTTTTTCTAATTCAACTTTTGGTTTCGTTTCGACTAACTGACCATAAATTGCATTTTCTTTAATATGATTAATTGGTTTTTTAGGTAACGAGCCAATTGTTGGATAATTTTTCTGCTCAGTTTTGATTTTTTGATTAAAGATGTTTTCACCAGCAGCTTGTCGATTTGGAGCCATTACCATTTTTTCGTTATATGCGAGCTGTTGATTTGATTCTAGTGCCATGACAATTGCTTGATAAACAAAATCATGTACTAATCTCGCCTCATGGAAACGAACTTCGTGTTTTGCTGGATGTACATTAACATCGACTTGCTTAGGATCAATTTGTAAAAATACAACATAACTCTGTTGTTCATGAGTACGGCTATTGTAAGCTTGTCGCAATGCATGATTGAGCAATTTGTCTTTTATGACACGACCATTAACATAAAAGTATTGCAGTTCGCTACTTTCACTACTAGTAACCCAGCCTTGAATCACTAAATCATCGTGTTGCCAATCCAGTTTTACCGCTTTTTGCATAAACGCTCGGCCGCAAACTAATTCCACCCTTTTTTCTAATTTTGATGCTCGATACTGTTTAACCAATTTACCGTTATGTTGCAAATTAAAAGAGACATCAGGACGAGCCAGTGCAATGCGACGTACAAATTCCTCGATATGCATAAATTCGGTTTTTTCTGTTTTTAAAAAACGGCGCCTTGCTGGAGTATTATAAAATAGGTCAAGAACTTCAACTGTTGAGCCAATGGGATGAGCCGCTGGTTTAATAGTTGGCGTCATATCTCGACCTTCCGCATAAACTTGCCATGCTTCAGACTGTTCAGCGGTTCTCGATGTTAATGTTAATCTAGAAACAGAACTAATACTTGCTAATGCCTCGCCACGAAATCCAAGACTAATAATTGCATCTAAATCATCTAACGTACTGATTTTACTGGTTGCATGACGAGCTAAAGCAAGGGCTAATTCATCTTTATTAATTCCACAACCATTATCACGAATACGAATTAATTTACAGCCGCCTTGCTCAAGATCTATATCAATTTGAGTACTGCCCGCATCAAGGCTGTTTTCAACTAATTCTTTAATAACCGATGCGGGGCGCTCTACTACCTCACCTGCTGCAATTTGATTTGCTAATTGGGGAGATAGAATGTGGATTGCCATTAATGTTGTTCTCCAAATTTAGGGTTCTGTTTTACGTAGTTTTTTATACCTTGATAAATGGCTTTAGCAATCTTATCTTGATGGGCATTACTGCTTAACAGACGCTCTTCTTCTTGGTTAGAAATAAAACCAACTTCAATTAAAATCGATGGGATATCAGGTGAACGTAAAACACCTAAACTTGCATGTTCCGGCAGATTTTTATGAAGATTAGTTACACTTTTGATTGATTTTAAAACTTGCGTTGCTAATTCATAACCTACTCGCTGAGAATAAGAAAATTGTAAATCTAACACCGCTTGATTTAAGTGACGATTATTATCGTCAGCGAGAACATCACCAGCCCCGCCTAATAATTGAGATTTTTTTTCATCTTGTTCAAGCCATCGACCAAGCTCAGTATCGGCTCGTTTGGTCGATAAAACCCAAACTGATGCGCCAGTTGCATTACGATTTGGCGCTGCATCAGCATGAATTGAAACTAATAAATTAGCTTTATTTTTTCGAGCAATGTCTGAACGCTGGGGAACCGAGATAAAAGTATCACTGCTCCGGGTTAATACTCCTTTAAAACTAGGATCTTTATTTAACAAATTAGTCAATTTTTTGGCAATTGAAAACGTAACAGTCTTTTCATATAAATTACTTTGACCTATTGCACCAGAATCTTTACCACCATGCCCTGCATCAACGGCGATCACTACTTTAGTTGCATAAGCTGAACTACAAAACACTAATAACATTAAGAAAGTAAGTAATTTTTTCATGATCTTTTACCGTTAATGTTTATTGTTAAAGATTAATAATAGTTCGACCCTTTTCGCTTTTTGCTTGCACACAAGCCGTTCGCTCACAGGCTAAATAAGCCAAATGAATTTCGAGATCAGCACTTGGTAATATACCTTGTGCTTGTTCAGGCCATTCAACTAAACAGATCGAACGCGAAGAAAAATATTCACGAATACCCATAAACTCAAGTTCTTCAGAATCAATTAACCTGTATAAATCAAAATGATAAACAGAGAAATCACTAAACTGATAAGGTTCAACTAAAGTATATGTTGGACTTTTGACATTACCTATATGACCTAATTGTTGTAAAAATCCACGACTAAATGTGGTTTTACCTGCACCAAGGTCACCCATTAAATAAATAACTATCGTATCATCATGTGTGGATAAATAGTTTAAACATTGCTTAGCAAGTTTGCCACCCAATGAAATAGTTGCTTGCTCATCGGCTAAAATAATAGGTTTCATGATGAATTCTTTGCTCAATAAATAGTCCTTATTATATACTAATAACCATTAAAGATGTACCAAACAAGATTAACTTGCTTTTCTGTCAAAAAGTTTCAGGTTAACTATACGTTTCAGTATAAAAAGTGAGAATTATGTTACATACTATTTCAACCGCTAATCAATCAATCGTAGATACACAATTAATATCGCAACAAGATGCCGTTTTATTTTGGCAAAACGGTGTGATTATTGCGCTACAAGATAATCCATTATTGGATAAAATTATCAAGAAAACTACACATTGCTACATTATTGATAATGATATTCAAGCACGTGGTTTACAGCCATTTATTGATCCAAGAGTCAAAATTATCAATATGCAGCAAACAGTTGAATTAACAGCAATCAATTACCCACAAATGAATTGGCAATAATAAGGTTATTTGTAAACCAGCCCAAACTGTCAGTTTTAATTATCTTAATCATTGTGTTTTATTATCGATAATTGTGATGTTTTAAATTAATCTCAGCTAATTTGCAAATCTAAATCCCTAGGTTTAATATAATTTTCAATCGTTTTAATTAACATTTAAATCTTAATGACAAATTTATTAACACTATCAGAATGTAATGATCGTTTAAAAAAGGGTGATGTTATTGCTTACCCGACCGAAGCGGTTTTTGGATTGGGTTGTGATCCTAACAGTGAAGCTGCTGTACTAACCCTACTAAAGTTAAAGCAGCGCTCAATTGATAAAGGGCTAATTTTAATTGCAAGTCATTATCAACAATTACTCCCTTATATTGATGATTCATCCCTTAATAAAGAACAAAAGCAGTTAGCATTTACGAGCTGGCCCGGACCAGTCACTTGGATTTTTCCCAAAAATAGAACAACGCCCTATTTTTTAACGGGTAAATTTGATTCTATCGCGGTGCGAGTCACTGATCATCCTTTAGTTTGTCAGCTTTGTGATCTATTTGGTAAACCTCTCGTTTCGTCAAGTGCTAATCTTTCAGGTCATAATCCCTGTCGAACTGTTTTGGAAGTCAAAAGACAATTTGGGGACGATTTTCCTGTATTAAACGGTGAAACCGGCCATCGCTTACAACCTTCTGAAATTAGAGACATAAGAACAGGTAAAATCATTCGACAAGGATAACATTATGCAAAATTTATATATTGGTGTAATGTCTGGTACCAGTATGGATGGTATTGATATTGCTTTAGTGAATATAACAGAAAAAAAAGTTACATCAATCGCTAGTGATTGTTATCCAATGCCAGCCCATTTAAAACAACTTCTACTGACGTTATGCGAAACCAAACAAACCTCATTGCAAAATTTAGGTGAAATTGATCACATACTTGGGCAGCTTTTTGCTGATAGCATAAATCAATTTTTAAAAGATAATCAGATAAAAAAACACCAAATTACAGCTATAGGATGTCATGGGCAAACCATTTACCATGCACCAAGTGGCGCAAATCCGTTTACCATGCAAATTGGAGATGCCAATATTATTGCAGCCAAAACAGGCATAACCACTATCGCAGATTTTCGCCGTAAAGATATGGCTTATGGTGGTCAAGGCGCACCACTGGTACCAGCTTTTCATAAAGCAGTATTGCAAGATCCACATATCAATCGTGTGATACTTAATATTGGAGGAATAAGTAATATCACTGTTTTAATACCTCAATACCCTGTAATAGGTTATGACACAGGTCCTGGTAATGTATTACTCGATGGATGGATCAAAGAGCAGTTAGGTAAAAACTATGATCAAGATGGATTATGGGCAAAAACGGGGAACATTAACCAAGATTTACTAGATTATCTTTATAAGGAAAATTATTTTCAAATGCCTGCACCTAAAAGTACGGGTCGAGAACTATTTAATTTACCTTGGTTACACAATAAATTAGCAGGTTTCAATTTAGCTGCGCAAGATATCCAAGCAACTTTAGTTGAGTTGACAGCTTTATCTATTTCCAATGAAATAAAGAAATTACCAATAGAAAATGGATTATCTTGTGAGCTGTTAGTGTGTGGAGGTGGCGCAAAAAACCCTCTTCTTATGGCGCGTTTATCTCGATTACTTCCGTCATGGGCAGTATTAACAACAGATACAAAGGGCATAAATGGTGATGATATGGAAGCGATTGCTTTTGCTTGGCTTGCTTATTGTAAAATCAATAATCTTCCATCAAATATTCCAGAAGTAACAGGAGCAAGCCAAGCAGTAAGTTTAGGGGTTATTTATCAATAATTATCGTTAATCTGATGATTTTGACTGTTTATTATAACCAATTAATTCAGATATTTTTGCTGCAGCTTGACTAATTTCACTCACTAGTTTAGCTTCATCTTCCTCAGTACTGCATCTAAAAATTGAGGTTGATAAACTTAAGGCAGCAATAATATTGCCTAAACGATTATAAATGGGTACCGCAAAACAACGTAAACCAAGCTCAGATTCTTCATCATCTTTGCCGTAGCCTAAACGTTTAACTTCATCAAGTTCAGCAAAAAATGCCTCTTTACTTGTAATAGTTTTAGGTGTGTATTGAACAAAATCTATACTATCAACTAAGCTTTTTTTGCTTTCATCATCTAACCAAGCTAATAATACTTTACCTAATCCACTAGCATGCACCGTCGCTTGATTACCTATTTTAGACGTTAAACACAGACTATATTGTTCTGATGCCACTTTATTAATGTAGATAATTTGGTCACCTTCACGAACGGCTAAATGAATCGTTTCTTTTGTTTTATCCCTTAACTTTCTCATCTCTAAATCAGCAATAGCTAAAAAGTTTTGGTGATAAAGCACACGGTTACCTAAATCAAGTAATTTCAAATTAAGAGAATATTTATCTGAATCTTCTTCTTGATTAACATAACCTAATGATTTCATGGTTTGTAAAAATCGATAAGCTGTGCTTTTTGGCATCATTACTTTTTGCGATAATTCTGATATAGCAATGTCTTTAGATTCAGATAAAGCTTCTAAAATTCCGAAAACTTTTAAAACCGAAGCAACCGATTCTGGTGAGCTATCATTCATTATTAGCACATCTCCTTACTAAAAATTAGTCATTATTCTATTATTAAACGATCAACTAGAACAAATAAAAACTATCGAAAGTATATCATAATTAATAATGAGTCGTTACTAGCTATTTTATAAAAAATCTAATCTCTGCGGAGTAAACATATCAAGCAACACACCCGCTTGTTTGCAAACGCAACCATGCTCAATATTAGGCTTTTTATATAACGTATCGCCAGTACGAACAATTTTGGTTTCATCACCAATAGTAAATTCGAATTCACCCGATAAAACATAAGTGAGTTGTTCGTGTGGATGATGATGCATTGCACCAATAGCGCCTGTTTCAAAATGAACTTCAACCGCCATCATATTACCATCATGCGCTAAAACTTTACGTTTAACGCCATTTCCTAAATCAATTAATTCAATATCCGAATTAAAACAAAACATGACATCACTCCTAAATTCATAAAATAAACAAGAGATAATAAAAATATATCTTTATTTTATTATCTCTTAAATTAACTAATTTTTAAGCTTATTTAATTAAGGTTGTTTACCAATATAAGCCAAAATACCACCATCAACATAAAGAATATGACCGTTTACAAAATTTGAAGCTTCAGATGCTAAAAATACGGCTGCACCGGCTAAATCATCAGGAGTCCCCCATCGTCCTGCAGGTGTTTTAGCAATAATAAACTGATCAAATGGGTGACGAGAACCATCTGCTTGTTTTTCACGTAATGGTGCAGTTTGAGGCGTGGCAATATAACCCGGACCAATACCATTACATTGAATATTGGCATGACCAAATTCAGAACAGATGTTTTTAGTTAACATTTTTAAACCACCTTTAGCGGAGGCATAACCAACAACCGTTTCACGGCCAAGCTCACTCATCATTGAACAGATGTTGATAATTTTACCACTGCCTTTTTTGATCATTGAAGGAAGAACCGCTTTTGCCATAATAAATTGACCTGTAAGGTCGATATCAATAATTTTTCGATAATCAGCAGCACTTGTTTCAAGCATTGATTTACGTTGAATAATGCCGGCATTATTCACTAAAATATCAATCACACCATGTTCTTTCTCAATTTGAGCAATGGATTTTTCAACAACCGCTTCATCTGTAATATCAAATAGATAGCCATGTGCATCAATACCAGCCTCTTTATAAGCATCAAGGCCTTTTTGTAAATTTTCAGGTACCACATCATTAAATACGATTTTCGCTCCAGCACTCGCTAATGATTTTGCTATCTCAAAACCTATGCCATAAGACGCGCCCGTTACCAGCGCTATTTTATTGGTGAGTGAAAATTTATTTAAAATCGACATAATTATATTCTCCGTTATCGTTATGATAGACAAAAAGGGGCTATCACATTTCTTCTAATATGTTAGCTGGCACTTTGGTTAAATAAAGTGCGGGTTCATCTTGTGCATCACATGAGTATAAAACGTATTTATTATCAGGTGAAAATGATGGATGAGGATGAGTCACTTGACGATCACCATCTAAAACTCGCCATGTACTATTATGCTTAACCAATTTATGTGCTGTTTTTGTTTTAGGCGCTAAAATATAAAGCCATGGATCATTTTCAATTTTGTAACCACTGGTATCAATTACGTCAACTGGGCTGCCAGTTCCATCTCCAATATACAGCGTACCATCAAAATTACTCATTAAGTGTGAACAAGCTGGCATCTCCATAATTTCTTTATCTTCATTCGTCACAGGATTATAAAGACGGATATATCGTTCTTGTTGTCCTTTCATATAAGACACATAAGCAAGTCCTGATCCATCTGGAACCCAAAATTCATGAGTACAACTCTCACCAGGTAAATTATCATGGGCTTTTCGTTCATTTTTACCATCACGATCGACCAACCAAATTCTTGCATCAACTAAATCATGAGGCCCTTCATGGCAA
Source organism: Gilliamella sp. LMG 34360 (assembly GCF_984568995.1). Classification (NCBI taxonomy): domain Bacteria; kingdom Pseudomonadati; phylum Pseudomonadota; class Gammaproteobacteria; order Orbales; family Orbaceae; genus Gilliamella; species Gilliamella sp. LMG 34360. The sequence goes on from NZ_OZ474900.1 coordinate 246,132, forward strand.
AATGCGATAGTATTATCATCAAAAGGTCTAAAAATTGGATGTCCTAACCATACATTTTGATCAATTACTGTTTTAGCTACACCCGTTTCAATATTAATCTTGATTAAACGGCAGTGTGGATTTTTATCATAAAATGCTTTAAATATTGTCCAGTCGGTAAGCGGTGTCCAATCTTTTTTATCAATTTCAATACCGACAATTTCATTACAATCACTATTGGCAACCCATGTACCATAACCTACCCATTCATCAGGTACAGTATAAACATTTTTTTCTTCTAAAGTTTCAAGATTAACTTGTTGTAAATTGCGTTCGTTTTTTACATAGTATAAAAATTTATCATCTGGCGATAAAAAACCACCAAAGGTATTATCACCAGGTCCTTCGGTTAGTTGTTTTGCTGTTTGGTTTTCAATATCAAGTAAGTAATAGTTACGATTAGTATCAAACTCACCAGCAAAAAGTAGCTTTTGGCCATCATTAGTAAAGCACTTTTGATAGAAATAATTGCGATGGCATAAAATACCTTCTGGCGTTAACCGAATAATTTCATTTTTTGAATCTTCATCAGTAAATGATGAATATGATAGCTTTACGATATTCCCCTTAGCCATATAAACTCCCTGAATAGAAATACACAAATGTTTAAAAGATATTCATTTATAAATATAGTAATATAAAAAGATTGATGATTTTGTGACTTTCATCACATTGCAATAAATTTATTAAAACATCGTTTTATTTTACTTAAAAAAATTGATATATTTTTTTTCAAGTTTATAATGAAAGTAAAATGTACTAATAACCAATTACAACACTTTGTTATGTAATAAGTTATTATTTCAATCAAAATAGAGGGAAATTATGAAAATAGCACTAATGAACGAATTTAGCCAAGCAGCTAAGAATCCAATTATTTTAAATGAATTAAAAAACGCAACTGAGAAACATGGACATACGGTTTTTAATGTTGGTATGGATGGCGACAATGATAAAAAATTAACTTATGTTCATTTAGGTATTATTAGCGCTATTTTATTAAACAGCAAAGCTGTTGATTTTGTTATCACAGGCTGTGGAACGGGACAAGGCGCATTAATGGCATTAAATGCATTTCCAGGTGTTAACTGTGGTTATTGTATCGAGCCTACTGATGCTTACTTATTTGCACAAGTGAATAATGGTAATGCTTTATCACTTGCTTTTGCTAAAGGCTTTGGTTGGGGCGCAGAACTGAATGCTCGTTATATTTTTGAAAAAGCATTCGATGGCGAAAAAGGATTAGGTTATCCGCCTGAGCGTCGCGAATCTCAAAACGCTAATGCCGTAATTTTAAATGATATGAAAAATGCAGCAGGAAAAAGTTTAATTGAAGCCTTGAAATCGATTGATCAATCATTACTTAAAGATGCAATCAGAGGCGAACGTTTCCAAAAATGTTTATTTGAAAACAGTCAAGATTCTGAGATTACAGATTTTATCAAAAGTTTACTAGCTTAATTTAGAATTAATTATTTACTACATCCTAAAATTTTGTGTCATTTCAACTTAATTGATGAAATGGCACATTTCTCATTACTTCTTATAATCTCTTTATTTAATAGATTCAAATAAAGTGGTATTAAATATCACTATTAAATTTAATTATTTTTTAGCAACAAATCTTAAACACAATTAATTATCATGTAATAAAAATTGAAGAATTAGATTAGAAAAGGAAAATTTGAAGATAAAAAAAGCGCTAAGCCTGATTATTAGACTTAGCGCACTATCTTTTAATTATATTGTTTGATTATTTCGCTTTATTTTTTTCGATTAAGGTTTTTAACTCTTTTGGTAATACAATATTACCGTTTTCATCTCGAGTTATTTTAAATTCAACATCACGTTGCCATAATTCATCACTGGTCACTGATTTAAAATGTTTACTTTTAATCTGAGGTCCAAATGAATCTTTTATTGCTGATTCCCAGCTATCACGAATAGAATAGTTATTTTCAAACGTCACCTTTGGTTTTAAAAACGCATAAGGATTAGCTCGTAAAATATAATTATATCTTGCACTATTAATCGAAATATTATTGTTCATTATATAAGAACCAGTATTAAAGTTATCTGTAAATCCATCCATATTATTGTTTAATGAAATAGAATTGATAATTTTATGATTTACTGGTTGTCCTTCAGCACCTAATTTAAAGCCATTACCAATACTTCCTTTAGCAATGTTTGGTTTAGAGAAAGGAAAACCATTTGAATAAGTGACTGAACTGTCAATTAATACTGGTTCATTTGGACCATCTTCAATTTTATTATAAAGATCAAACCCATCATCGGTATTATTATGCGCAATACATCCTCTAAATACATTTCCTTTACCAACACCTAATTTAGCAGCAAAGCCATCCGCATTTTTACCTGATTTATCCATATTATTATAAGAATCAGAGTTAAGAATTAAGTTATAAGATGGCCAATAAATTCTATTTTCGTTTTTATTTTTGGCTGATATTGCAAGCCCTGTATCACTATTATTACGGGTAATAACTTGATCAATGACATTATGACTACCCGAAATTCTTAAATAGGCTGGCTTATTATCTTTATCATCAATATTTCCATCAAAGATAACGTGTTTAATAGACCAATAGTTGCTGTCTAACTTAAATGTGTTATTGATAAAAATGGCTTTATGTTTATTAATTGCTTGTATCGTTTTTAATTTATCTGGCAATCCGCTTAATTGAGCTGGAAGAGTTATACCGTCGTAATAGCCATCCATCAAATGAATAACACCACCAGGGACAACGCTATTAACGGCTGTTTTAAAATCCACTGGTGATTGCTCAGTACCTTTATTATCTTTTTTACCTTCTGGTGAAACAATAATGTTAGATAAATCTTCAATTGATGATTGATTTAAATCTACTGTAAAGGTTTGTGTATTAGTTTTTCTTTTATCTTTAAACTCTACAGTAAAGACATTACTACCCTCTTTTAGCTGAGTTGGGAACTGTAATAATTTACCCGTTTGCGCCTTTAATTTTTTATTAATTTCTTTAACGGTTACAGTACCTGAAGTATTTGGGAAAAACTGTAATGTATAATTTTTACTAAATACATTTTGTGGTGATGATAAGGTTAAAGTTGGCTTAATATCCACAATAACTTCTGGTTTAACCGGCAATTTATCATAGTTAACTTTTTCATCATTAAGCGTTAATTTAGAATTTTTAAATTCAACTTTTGCATTTCTAGACGCAAAAAAACCAACATAAATATTTTTATTATCTTGTTGATTTAAAAATCCTGAATAATCATTGGTTGCCCACTGTTTCTCTTCACCTGTCGCATTATTTTTCATCGATAAGATAAATTGATTGTCTGTTCTTGTCATTGTTAAATGCATACTTTTCACATTAACATAGTTAACATTTTCAACATAACCAACTTTCTCAATTGATATGCCTTCATTACCCCATGCTTTTTTTACGCCATCACGTACTAAGCCAGTTACTTTTACTAAATTATCATTTTTTTGATTTTGAGTAATTAATGCATTCATAATTACATTTGAAGCATTAGGAAACTCTTCGTAACCCGCTGGTTGCGGTTCACTTCTAGCAACGCCAATGGTATCACGAACAAATAAACCAACCGCTTCTTGAGCAGCAGGAGTTTTACCATCCACTTCAGGTCCGATTTGCTCTAAGGTAACATCACTTTCTAATATAAAAGTTTGGTTAGCCGGTAATTGGGTATAAAACACCACCATTCCATCATGTGAGTTAGCAATTTTACCTCCACGACTTTCTAAATAAAAATCAGCAGGTAACTGATAAGATTGATTTGGAACTAAATAATCGTTTTGACCAGCTATCCAAGCATTATTGGTTCCCACTTTTTCTGGTTTTATAAGCGATGCAAAGTTTAAGTCTGTCGATTGACCAAAGGCTATCGTTTTCCATTCTTGTGCAGAAGCAACGTTAGCATAAAGCGTAGATAGACAAAGTATTGAAGTTAATATTTTTTTCATTATGGGTCCTAACATTTTTTATTACAAATTTTAAAGCTTTCCATTACCGACTAATTGATTGTAGTTATTGCTAAACTGTTTGATATCATCCAAGTTATATTGATAAGGCACAGACCAATTCAAATTATCATCAAAATCACAAGAAGATAATTTCAATTTAGATTCATTAAATAAAGATTTTCTATCTAGTAGGTTGTTACCTTTAAATTGTTTAGCTACTTTGCAGTGATCTTTCAAACCATCAATCATAAATTGGTTATTTTCAGAAATAACACTACCTCTATAACCTAGACCAATTGAATATTGGTAAGGATAGATCGTTTTTGATTTATTAACTGACCCTTTAAAAAGGTTGTTATACATGTGGATTTTGCCAAACCTAACTCGTGGAGCTCGCTGAGTAATATCAGAAAAAACATTATGATGAAGTGTAATATTTAATTTATTTTCATCTTGTTGAGCATTTTTATCGCTGTGCCCAATTAACATGGTTTTATCATGATTTTCAAATAAACAATAAGAAATAGTAATAAAATCGCTACCGCGCTTAATATCTAATAAACCATCATGTTGTACATATTTCCAGCCATCTTTTTCTTGATACATATCATCAGTAAATTTACCGTCAGTAAAAGTGACATGATCAACCCAAACATAACTTGAAGAAATAATATTAATGCCGTCCCATTCAGCATTCCAACCATCACCCTCTTCAAATTTTGGTTCAACATCAATTGGTGCTTCAATTTTTAAATTACGAATAATGACATTCTCAACATCAGATAAAATAATTGAGCCATTGATAAAACCCGCATCTTCACCCACACCAATTAACGTCGTATTACTAGGAATTTTGATCAGGGAACGTGATTTTTGATCTTCAAAATTTTTATAAGGTTTATTTTCACTAACATCAATCACTCCTGAAATTTGAATAATCCGCGGTTGATTTTTGTTGATCTGAATAGCATCAAGAAGATCTTTCTTATTATTCACTAGGAAGATCATCTCTTTTTTCGCTTTAGAACCACCTGTTGTTCCACGCTTTGTTGCGGAATTGAATCCACCAAAGCCATTGTCAGGTGCAACATCAAGTGCTTGTTTAACTTTTATGGGTGCGGGTGATAATGCGTAACTGTTAAAGCTATATGAGTTAATTGCTAATGGAATTAACACAGCGATAAGTCGTTTTTTCATTTTAATTGATACCTTAATTTTTATTGATGAATTTTATTAAGATCAACAACCAAATCTTGTTTTAACTGAGGATCGTTGTTGATAGCTGTCGCGATAATTTTAGCTATCGCTTGTGCACCTTTTTCTTGAAAATGGGTAGCATCAGGATTACTAATCACGCCAGAAGTTTGATTTTTATAGTAGGGGTATTTAGGATCATTAGGATCAATAACTAACCAGTAAGACTGCCAGTCATTTTTATGTTGATTAGCAAAGTCAATACTTAATGATTCTAAATCAATTAAAGTTACTTGATTGACTTTAGCGGTATGTTTAATGGTACTGGAATAATCCCCCCAATAAGCAAAACCGGGTTTATTGGCGGTATAATGCATATGACTAACAGGATCGTTACTCTTATTTTGATAAGCAATTTTATTATTTTTATCTTTAAAACGAGTAACTGGCGTCATTAAAATAGGTGTCATCTCTAACTCTTTTGCCACAACAAGGTAATTTTCCAGAGAAGATTGAAATGACATACTCTCTTGTTTTAATGGATGTTGTTTTTGATTGTTATCGTCATTAGGGTAAGTACATAAATTAGCAACATCTACTTTACCTCGTTTCGGATTGTTACCATCACATTTTTCATCATTATGTCCAAAAGCAATGATCATATAATCGCCTTTTTTCATAAAAGGCTTCATCAAGTGAAACCAACCTTCTGTTTTAAAACTACGGCTTGAACGACCAGATTGTGCGCCATTAATGACAATCGTATCTGCTTTATCATTGATGAACTGATCAAAAACTTGTCCCCACCCCATTCTTGGATAAACTTTTTTATCGTAATTCGAGGCGGTTGAATCTCCCAAAATGAAAATACGTTTTTTAGCGTTTATATTTTCTTTTTTTTGTTTAACCGATTGTTGATAATCAAAAGGTGAATCTTGGCTTATTGGTTTAAAACGCATATCAAGCAATACCGTTTCACTTATTTGACCTGTTGCGGAATGATATCCTCGATTAAATAACATAACATCAAGTAAGTCTTTTATTTTTGGACTATTCGTCGTAATTGGATCAAAAGAGTTATCCTCAATACCTACTTGAAGCAATGCTTTATCAAATAATAGATGAAATTTATTATACGTTTTCTTTAATAAATCATCTTCCACAAGAGAAGGTAACGGATTATCAACAAATTTTTCAGGCCCAATAAGATTAACTTGCTTAGCCAGCTCACTGGTTAAATAATCAGTTAACGGATTAATATTAACCGTATTTTTTTCATCTTGTTGTAAGGTATAAACATATGAAAACAGACAATTACCATTACAAAATTGATCATCATGCGCTTTACGTTCTAGCGAATTTTTGTTCGTAAAAACAATCAGTGGTGGTGTAAGATTTGATACATCTTGCCGATAAAACCCATCATTATTGGTGGTTGTTTGTAAAACTTTATTATTAGCATCACGAATAATCACGGATGCGTCTATGGGTTTATTTGCATAAGCATAACCTTGTATGATTGTATTTGCTGATACTTGATTAATTGAAACGCCAACTAATAAAAGTCCAAAAAAGGTTTTCTTCATCATCTTTTCACCACTAACTTGTTTTTCCTAACTTTTTATTAACTCACTAAAATTAGAATAAATATGATAATCCTAGGGCTAATTTAGTTTCCCTTGAGTCAGAATGGACACTTTTAGCCACATCTTCTGCAGCAAAATTCACTTGCCAAGCTTTCGTTACTTGCCAATTTATATCTAACTCTTGCTGATAATCATGTCGTTTATCATTTTGTAATACATAGTTCCCTTTTAAGTATGAAAAGCGATAACCAATGTTCCAATCAGGAGATAGGTTAATATCGGTTCCAACATCAAAGCGATTACGGGAGCGATTATCGACATAACCTTGAACACTATCTTCGCGTTTGCTTCTTGAAACTTTACGATATTCAAAACGATATTGACTATAAAACGATAAATCATCGCTTTGTAACCAAGTCAATTTTAATGCTGGAGAATATCGAACACCTGGGCGTTGTGAATCACTTACATCACCCAACTGATAATGAGGTAAGTTTTCGACACTTTTCGCTTTATAACCACCGCCAGAATAGAATCTAACTTCGATATTTGGTGTTAGAACCCATTGATCAGCTAAATAGAAGTTGTAACCGCCATAGATTTGATAATGGCTTGAAACAAGATCATCAAATAAAATTCTATTTTTTATTTGGTTATAGGTATTTACACTAAGACCTATATAGCCTTTTTTATTAAAATCTACATATAAACCAAAACTATCGCCATGATAATGAGAACTTAAACCATAATGGTGTGCATATTTAAAATAGGTTTTGTAGGAAAAATCGGAATCTTTACTATTTGATTGACCAAAAGCATAATTGAAACCAACTTTAAACTTAGCTTGCCTTGTATCGGTTGTTTTATTTTTTGATACATCAGAAATAGAAAAATAAGGACGAAATAATTTTGAATAATTGTAGGTTATTTTAAATTCTTGTTCATAATCATTTTTTTTGTTGTTATAAGCGATATATTTATTTTTATCAAATGTCCCTTTAGAAAATTTATAAGAATTATTAGTAAAATCACCAAGGTAATAATTAAAGGTATAAGCAAGATTGAATGCTTTAAATCCAGAATAGTTCAATGCCCAATCAAAGCGGTGTCTACCACTATTACTTGTGGCTTTATATTTAACTTGCTGGCCAGATACTTTTGCTGTTTTGTAGCGTTCAGCTTGGGATATTTTTTTCCATTCATAGCGATAACGTATACTGCTTGACCAATCGCTATTAAATTTATAACTGTATTTTAAACCCGGCTGATATAGAACTAAATCTTTACTAAATCCTAATTCTAATGCTGGAATTATCGATCCCCATCCATTATCAAGAGTGATATTTTTTTGAATAACAACACCACCTGATCCACCGTGCATATCATCATATAAAACATCACGTTTGTTTCCTCCACCTTCAGTAACACCAAATTTGAATTCATATTGCCAATTATTATCTGTTTTATGTATTAGTTTAATCGTGTCTCCATGAATTCTATCCATTGATTTCCAGTTATGTTCATATTGAAAAACGGTTTGACCAGAACCAGCAAAGCTATAGATAGGAAAGGTAGATAGAAACATTAAAAGCGGTATTTTTTTTAATTTATAATTACTCATTATTGTTTTCCTATTTTTTAAAATGCTGTTTTATATTTTTTAACATTTTATTAATGTTTTCTGTTAATAAGATCACAATTTAAAAAAACAGTTCTAAAAAAATAATAAAAACATGATATTTATAATGTTACTTTTTAATACTACACATATAGTAATTTTCACATTAACCAAATTGTTACCAAAATCACATTTCTAAAAAAAAATTTGGAATAAACTTGTATAAATTAAATATTATTTTAATAATATTTTTAAAACAGTATTTCATAATTGTTAAGGAAAATAGATTTATGGCTTATAATCAGAAAAAAATAACCTTACTAACTCGATTTTCGTATGGTAGTGGTAATTTAATAGGAAGTGGTGCATTAGCAATCAGTGCTGCTTGGTTATTATACTTTTATACAACCTTTTGTGGACTTTCGGCATTTCAAGCAACGTTAATTTTTTCAATTGCGACTTATTTAGATGTGATTTTAAATCCATTAATGGGATTTATTACTGACAATTTTAACCATACTAAGCTTGGACGTCGATTTGGCCGTCGTCGATTTTTCATCTTATTTGCCATTCCATGTATGATTATTTACCCATTACTTTGGCTTGATGGAATGAATTTCTGGTACTACTTAACGACCTATATTTTATTTGAATTCATCTATACCATGATTATGATCCCCTATAATACGTTACCAGTAGAGATGACTAAAAACTTTGATCAACGTACTTACTTAGCGGGTTCAAAAGCAATGTTTGGTAAAGTTGCTAACTTCTTAGCTGCTGCTATCCCTGGCGTATTTTTCTATTTATTTGATGGAAAAGACTCTCCATTACCATTTTTATTAACGGGTATAACTTACGCATCTATCATGGCAATTGCACTCATTTTACTTTACTTAAACAGTTGGGAAAAATCAGTTGATGAAATTGAAGATGAAACAACTTCTGGTCTTGGAGAAAGCATTGTTAAATTATTTTCAGATGTCTTTTCAACTTTCCGTTTAAAAACCTTTAGAAACCACTTAGGTATGTATCTATTTGGCTTTGGTGCAGAATGGTTATTTGCTGCAACGTTTACTTATTTCGTTGTATTTAACTTAGGTCAACCAAGAACTTTTGTTTCGCAAATGAACAGTTTAAGTAGTATTTGCCAATTAATTTCAACCGCTTTCTTTATGGCTTGGTGTGTAAAACGCGGATTTAAAAGACCATTTGTCATTGCTATATTAATCGTAATTTCTTCAGTAGTCGGTTATATCGGTGTCTACTACCTTAACATGCCTCATGTTACTTGGATTGTTATTGGTATTACTATTTGGTTCGGTTTAGGAACAGGCGGTGTCTATTATATTCCTTGGAGCGTATACACATTCTTAGCAGATATCGATGAAGTACTAACAGGCAGACGCCGTGAAGGTATTTATGCTGGAGCAATGACCATGGCGGGTAAATTAATGCGTGCAACAATTGTCTTTGTCTTAGGTATTGTATTGAAATACTCTGGTTTTGTATCTGGTGTAGATGCAGTTCAACCACAAAGTGCAATTACTGCAATTAACTTAGTATTAGTCATAGGTGTGTGTGGAATGGCATTATTAGGTATTTTCTTCACATATCGTATGAAATTAGACAAATCAACTCATGCACTTATTATTCAAGAGCTTGATAGATTGAAAAATGGTGGTAAAAAAGAAGATGCAACACCAGAAATAAGAAGCTTAGTTAAAGAGTTAACTGGTTTTGATTATGATAACTGTTTTGGTAACAATAACGTTGGTTTTAAACAACACTAATAAAAATAAATAATAATAATATAATCAATTATAAATCATCTAATCTAACCAATTAGATGATTTTTTTTATATTCTAGATTAAACCAAATTTTTCTAATGCTTTAGCAATACCATCATTATTATTGGTATCTGTTATATATTCAGCTTGGTCTTTTAACCCATCAACCGCATTTCCCATAGCGATTGGATGATCAACAGTAAGAAACATTTCTAAATCATTCATACCATCACCAAAGGCATAAGTTGGCACATCATCAAACCCTTTCATTTTTAAAAGTTCCTTAATACCTCTGCCTTTTGAACCACCATGATTAAAGACATCAACACAATAAGGAGTATTACGAATAAAAGTGAGTTCAGGAAACAACTGACGATAAGCCGATTCACCTTGTTCACAAAGTAATAGCAACATCTGAATAGGTTCTTTTAAATAGATTTCATCATCAACAGGAGGAACATCTTGTTTTAAATAGTGATAAAATTTTTGTGCTGATTGACTATTTTCACTAATTCGCATTGTTTTGTAATTATAAAAAGACAAAGGAATATTTTTCTTTTCTCTAGAAAATTCATATAACCGAGTGATAACGTTTTTATCAATATTATTGGTAAATATCACCTCTTTTTCATAAACAACAACTTGTCCATTCATCCCTATAATCGAGTCTATGTTGGTTTCTTTCATCAAATTAACAACTTCAAGCGGAGTTCTTCCTGTTGCAATCATAGGTATCATATTATTTTGCTTAAGTTTTTTTATTGCATCATAAGAACTCGGCAATAGATCTATATTGCTATTAAATAAAGTACCATCTAAGTCAAAAAATACGATAGCTTCAGGTTTTTTAGTCATATTACAAATCCAAGATATTTTTAATAAAAGGAATAGTTAACTTACGTTGTTGAGCTAATGTTGCTACCTCAAATTTCTCTAATAACGAAAATAAGGTTCGCATATCACGATTTACACGTTTTAATAAAAATAACCCAACTTCTGTTGATAATTCAAACCCACTTAATTGAGCTCTTAGCTGTAAAGCTTTAAGTTTATCATCATCACTTAATTCTTTTAATTGATAAACTTGCCCCCAAGACAATCTAGAAACCAAATCTGGTAAGATAAAAGAGATCTGTTTAGGTGGAGCACTTGCAGTAATTAATAACTTAGTAATGTTCTTTTCTGTTAATCGATTAAATAAATCGAAAATAGCCTCTTCCCAATCCCTATGGCCCGCTATAGCATCAATATCATCTAAACATACTAAATCATAATTATCTAATCCCTGTAAAATTTCTGGTACTAAATGATAATACTGTTTTAAAGGAATATAACTGGCTAACTTATTTTGACTTGATGCATGTAATAGATGAGTACGGCCAGAAACCGTTGCTGACCATATATAAAAGGCATTAAAACTCTCTTTACCCAATAAGGTTTGCAAAGAATCAAACAATAATTGATTATCACCTACATAAAAACTATCAAAAGTTTCATTATTAGGTAATGAAAAAGGTAAAGGTAGCTGTGAAAGAGTAATAAAGAAACCTCACAATAAAAAAACGAATCGTATTAAGTATAAATTTGCTTTTATAAAAATCAATCACTTTTATGGAAAAGTAAATTAGATCCTATAAATGTCTATAAAATATTTAATTTTAAAGCAACAAAATACTTTGTAAACTTTCTAAGTTATAACTTCAAATAATTAAATATACAATTTGTATTGGTATGAAACTAATCACATTATCATTATTTATCAAGAACAAAATAACTTATGTTCAATTACATAAAAATACTTTGAGTCGTTCAAATATCATTACACAATTTTCATCACGCTAATTTTGTTTTTTTATAATAAATAATTTAAGCACAAATACTGTTATATATTATTATAAACGAACTTTAATATATCATAAAATCATTGAATTAACCTGAGCTATATTTTCTGATCTAAAAGTAGTTCCGTTAAGTTAAAAATTTAAAAATATTTTCAAAGATCCTCTTATTAATTTGATCCCTTAATCAATATTATAAAAATAGATCATATTACCAAGTGTAAAAATAACCCAATAAAAAGCTAAAAATTAAGCAAACAAACTTATTTTTTGTGGATAACTCTGTGGTAAAACCGGATCATAAGCTGTGATAAGCATATTAACAACCTAAAAAAATAAATTCGTTGTGGATAAGTAATATATTTATCAACAATCTTAAACAGGAAAAGATCCGATCAATTAACAGAGTTTATTCTTCAATAAGATCTTATAAAATAATTAGAAATAAAAGTTATCAACATAAAGGATCCACACTAATAGTAATAAAAATAAAAAGATCATATAAAAGATCTTATTTAATTTAGATCGCGATCAAAATAGATCATTTGACGTAATAAAAAAGATGAGTAAAATTCCTTACGCTAAATAAAACCAAATCACTTGATCAAAAAAATTGATCACCTATATATAAAATAACAAACGAGGCTTTTTTATGTTTTATCCAGATCTTTTTGATGTCATTATCGTTGGTGGTGGACATGCTGGAACCGAAGCCGCTATGGCATCAGCAAGAATGGGGCGGAAAACACTACTTTTAACCCATAATATCAATACATTAGGACAAATGTCTTGTAATCCAGCCATCGGTGGTATAGGTAAAGGTCATTTGGTAAAAGAAATTGATGCTATGGGAGGATTAATGGCACATGCTATTGATCTAGCAGGGATCCAATTTCGAATATTAAACAGCAGTAAAGGACCAGCTGTAAGAGCAACACGCGCCCAAGCAGATCGATCTTTATATCGGAAGGTAATTAGAACGACACTTGAAAACCAAGAAAATTTGATGTTATTTCAACAATCAGTTGAAGATGTGATCATTGAAAACGATCAGATCACAGGTGTTGTCACTCAAATGGGTGTTTCTTTTAAAGCAAAAGCCGTAGTATTAACCACAGGTACGTTTTTAGACGGTAAGATCCATATAGGACTTGATAATTATAGTGGTGGACGAACAGGCGATCCTGCTGCTATAGGTCTATCTAAAGCATTGCATCAATATCCATTTAGAATGGGACGTTTAAAAACTGGTACTCCACCAAGAATTGATGCCAGAACAATTGATTTTTCACAATTAGGTACACAATATGGTGATGATCCTGTTCCGGTATTTTCATTCTTAGGTAAAGCAAGTGAACATCCTAGACAGATCCCGTGCTATATCACTAGCACCAATGAAACGACACACGAGATCATTCGTAATAGTTTGGATCGCAGCCCTATGTATACAGGTGTTATTGAGGGTGTTGGACCACGATATTGCCCATCAATAGAAGATAAAATTATGCGTTTTGCGGATCGTAATTCGCATCAGATCTATTTAGAACCAGAAGGATTAGACAGTAATGAGATCTATCCAAATGGGATCTCAACAAGTTTACCGTTTGATACTCAACTTGCTTTTGTTAGAAGTATGAAAGGATTAGAGAATGCGAATATTGTCAGACCGGGGTATGCGATCGAATATGATTATTTTGATCCTCGAGATCTCAAACCAACGCTTGAAAGTAAAGTGATCAAAGGATTGTTTTTAGCAGGACAGATCAACGGTACTACGGGTTATGAAGAAGCCGCAGCTCAAGGTATGTTAGCAGGATTAAATGCCGCACGCTTTGTTTATGATCAAGATCAATGGTATCCAACGCGTGATCAAGCTTATTTAGGAGTATTAGTTGACGATCTTTGTACACTTGGTACCAATGAACCTTATCGTATGTTTACTTCACGCGCGGAATATCGTTTAATGCTTCGTGAAGATAATGCAGATATTCGTTTAACGGAAATTGGCCGTAAATTAGGTATGGTTGATGATTATCGTTGGCAACGTTTTAATGAAAAATTTGAAGCTATTGAGCAAGAAAGAGCGCGTTTACGTGATATATGGGTACACCCGCATATTGAAACAATCGATGAAGTAAATGCGGTATTAAGTGCTAATCTAACCAAAGAAGCCAATGGTGAAGAGCTGCTTAAACGTCCTGAAATGAGCTATCAAACCTTAAAATCACTGTCACTTTTTGCGCCTGGACTGTCTGATGAGCAAGCTGCTGAACAAGTTGAAATTCAGGTCAAATATGACGGCTATATCAAATTACAGATAGAAGAGATTGAACGTCAAAAACGTAATGAAGAAACACTTATTCCTGATCATATAGATTATGCAGAAATTTCAGGTTTATCAAACGAAGTTGTTGCCAAATTAAAGCAGCATAAACCTGTATCAATTGGACAAGCTTCACGTATATCAGGTATTACGCCGGCAGCGATCTCAATGCTATTAGTTTATTTAAAAAAGAAGAATTATGTTAAAAAAGAAACTCACTAATCTTATTGATCAAACGGATCTTTCGATCTCTGATCTACAAATTGATCAGCTGGTTAACTATGTTGAAATGCTTAATAAATGGAATAAGGCTTATAATTTAACTGCGGTGCGCGATCCAAACGAGATGCTCATTAAACATATTATGGATAGCTTAGTTGTGTCGCCTTATTTAATGGGTCAATCTTTTATCGATGTGGGAACAGGTCCTGGACTGCCAGGTGTCCCATTAGCCATTATTAATCCTGATAAGCAATTTGATCTGGTTGATAGTTTAGGTAAACGTATTCGTTTTTTAAAACAGGTACAATTTGAATTAAAACTTACCAATATCAATCCAGTGCAAAGCCGGATTGAAGAGTATACCGATAAAAAATTTGATGGTGTTATTAGTCGTGCTTTTGCTTCTTTGCAAGATATGCTTAGTTGGTGTAAACATCTGCCTAATCAACAAGGCGCTTTTTATGCTCTAAAAGGCAGTGATATTGATGCTATTCCTGTCGGTTTTACACTTAAACAACATATTAAGCTTACCGTTCCACAATTAGATGCGGAGAGAAGTTTAGTTATTATTCAATAGTTTTATTACTCAAACGTATAGTTTACCTGAAACTTCTTAACAAACTTATTTTTTACGTTTTTTCAGGTAATCTTTAATACCATTAACAATAGCGGTAGATATTTGGATCTGGAATGCAGCTGTATTTAATTTCTTTTCTTCATCGGCATTACTAATGAAGCCTGTTTCAACTAAAACAGATGGAATATCAGGTGCTTTTAATACTGCAAAACCGGCTTTTTCAATTGATGGTTTATGTAATTTGTTGACACTCTTCATGCGATTTAAAATTGAACTACCTAAAATTACACCATTGCTAAGCGTAGTTTTTTGTACTAAATCTAAAATAGTGTTATCTAAGTACTTATCGCCACTGCGACTTACTCCACCTATTTGGTCGGCTTCATTTTGCGTTTGTGCTAGATAGCTTGCAGCTGAACTACTCGCTCCTTTAGTAGATAGGGCAAAAACAGTTGATCCTTTTACGGATCGATCAACAAAGGCATCAGCATGAATCGAAATAAAAAGATCCGCTTGTAAAGATCGAGCTTTCGCTACTCGCACATTTAAAGGTATAAATACATCTTCATTACGAGTCATATAGACTTTTATATTGGGTTCTTTCTTAAGTAGATCATAAGTGCGTCGAGCTATTTGCAATACGATATCTTTTTCTCGTGTTTTTTTCAAACCAATAGCGCCCGGATCTTCACCACCATGACCAGGATCAAGCACTACTATTACTGGTGGTGTTTTATTTTGTGTGTTTTTCTTCTGTGGTGGTTTCTTTTTATTGTTATCAACTTTGATTTCAGACTGTTTTTTAATAAGCTCACCATCTTTATACTCTTCTAATAGAGCAAGTAAAGGATCATCATCTTCAGTTGAAGCTACTTTGGATGGATAAAGATCGATAACTAAACGATTCTTATATTTTTCAATAGGTGGAAGTGTAAAAGAATTTGGATTAACATCCTGTTTTAAATTGACCATTATTCTTACAGTTTCGTTATTTAGCTTAACAACATCTATCGATTTAATATAAGGATCGTGACTTAACACTTTTGATGATATCTTTTTTAAAGTCGCATCTAAATTAATATCATTAATATCAATAGCTAGTCTTATTGGGTTATTTAGTAAAGAATATTTATATTTTAGACGCGTATTGGTCTCTATTGTAATTCTTGTATAGGTTGATGAAGGCCAAACACGTACTGCAACCACTTTCGCTAATGTAGCAGCAAAGCCAACACGAGTGACAGATAATAAACATGTCGCAATGATGCCTTTAATTAATAGGCGCTTTGTTGGACTGTGTGTATTGGGCATATCTAAACTATTTATTTACTGAGACAATTGACCGCAAATAATAACATAAAATATTTATTTTTTAAAAAGAATGATTATCATCTTCACCTACTTTTTTGATAGAAGATTTATCTATATTTGCTATTTTAGATGAATTGTTATTCTTAATAAATGATTAATTTATTATTATTTTTTTATTAATAGATCCACTTTAATAAATATAATAATGCAAAAAAAATGCTTTAAATTCAACATGAAGTTAATTTTTATGTGATTTGCTCTTAGTATTTTAAATTAAACATTGTTTTAGTTATCTCTTTTCTATATATCGAATTAATCAGAAATAGATAGTTAACCAAATATTAGCGTTTCTGTCGAAATTATGAAAATTTTAACTGGGGTTAATTTATAATCTGCAATATAGCCGTAAATTTTATTAAAAAATATAAAGTATTACCTTGTTTTACCGTTTTTTATTTTATTATAGACCCTACAATCACAAAGGATTACAATATAAGGCGCTAAAATCGCGGATTTAAACCCGTTTTCATTTTAACAATTAATTATAGCTGAGTTATTGATGAGCAAAAAATTACATATAAAAACATGGGGATGCCAAATGAATGAGTATGACTCAACCAAAATGGCTGATCTCCTTGAATCCACCCATGGTTTAACATTGACTGAAAATGCTGAAGAAGCAGATATTCTATTACTTAATACTTGCTCTATTAGAGAAAAAGCCCAAGAAAAAGTATTTCATCAATTAGGACGTTGGAAAAATCTTAAACAGCATAATCCTAATATTATTATTGGAGTTGGTGGTTGCGTGGCTTCTCAAGAAGGTGCTCATATTCGTAAACGAGCCCCTTTTGTCGATATTATTTTTGGACCACAAACGTTTCATCGTTTACCTGAGATGATAGAGCAAGTTCGTAGTGGTAAAGGTCAGCATGTTGTTGATGTTAGTTTTCCTGAAATTGAAAAATTTGACCGTTTGCCTGAACCTCGCAGTGAAGGTCCAACAGCATTTGTCTCTATTATGGAAGGATGTAACAAATATTGTACTTATTGCGTGGTACCTTATACTCGTGGTGAAGAAGTAAGTCGACCTTGTGATGATGTTATTTATGAAATCGCACAACTGGCTGAACAAGGTGTGCGTGAAGTAAATTTACTGGGTCAAAATGTTAATGCTTATCGTGGACCAACTTTTGATGGTGATATTTGTTCATTCGCTGAGTTATTACGTTTAGTGGCTGCCATTGATGGTATTGATCGTATTCGTTTTACCACCAGCCATCCAATTGAATTTACTGATGACATTATTGATGTATACCGTGATACGCCTGAACTGGTTAATTTTTTACATTTACCAGTACAAAGTGGTTCTGATCGAGTATTAAATTTAATGAAACGAACCCATACGGCAATTGAATACAAATCCATTATTCGTAAATTACGTAAAGTACGTCCTGATATTCAAATAAGTTCGGATTTTATTGTCGGTTTTCCTGGTGAAACGCAAGAAGATTTTGAGCAAACCATGAAACTCATTGCTGATGTTAATTTCGATTTAAGTTATAGTTTTGTTTATTCTGCTCGTCCAGGTACGCCTGCTGCAGAAATGGAAGATAACGTATCAGAAGAAGAGAAAAAACAGCGTCTGTATATTCTTCAAGAACGTATTAATCAACAAGCAATGCAATTTAGCCGTCGTATGTTAAATACAGTACAACGTATTTTAGTTGAAGGTCCATCTAAAAAAGATTTGATGGAATTAACTGGTAGAACTGAAAACAATCGTATTGTTAATTTTGAAGGTTATCCTGATATGATTGGAAAATTTGTTGATGTTGAAATTACCGATGTTTATCCAAATTCTTTACGTGGTAAAGTGGTTCGAACCGAAGATGAAATGGATTTACGAGTGAGTCAATCACCAATGTCTGTGATATCTCGAACTCGTAAAGAAAATGATTTAGGGGTGGGAATTTATCATCCATAGTAAAAAGTAGATATTTAATTAACTTATTAATATAAAAATGATTATATAAATAGGGATGAAAGGAAAATAATTAGTTTGTTATATTGTGGACTTTTGGATAGAAAATTAATGATTACAGCGGAAATGTCATTATCCCAGTAGCTGTGCAACGAAAAAATTATTGGTGATGAGAACAACAATATACTTAAATAAAAGTAACCAAATATTTTACCTTTTTTATCCCTATTTTTAGTTATGAAATATTAATAAAACATATAAAATATAATCACTGTAATTCTGATTATAATGAAAAAGTACTATAATATGTAGCTAACATTTGAACAACAAACAGTATGTTATGTTGAAAAAGAATAAAAAAAGCGAAATGCCAATTATAATGTTAGTTAATAAAATAAAAGTGCAAGGTTTAATAAACAGCAATCTAAAAAAAGTCTTTAATAATATTATATTAGGCAATATTGTTGGCATTAACCGTTAAAAATGGATGTTTAAAAGGGGTGGAAAAGTGCTATTTATGTGAATAGCGCCTTAGTGATTAAATTACTATTAAGAGGGACTTAACTTTGGATATTATTACACATGAAATTGTACTTGAACCAGCCGATAATAATAGGCTTAATAGCCTTTGTGGTCCTTATAATGACAATATTAAACAACTTGAAAGTCGATTAGGTATTGAAATTAATCATCGAGGTAATCTATTTGCCATAACCGGTAATGCTGCCTGCGTTAAAGCTGCAGAGGATATTTTGCTGTCTCTTTATAGGCATACCATAAGCAAAAATAAAATTGTAGAAATTGAATCTGAGCAGGTTCATTTAGCCATAAAAGAGTCAGGTATACTTCAAAAAATAAGTGAACATCTACAACAAATATACATCCATAATCAAGCAGTTAAATTGGTTATGATAAAAACTAAACGTGGTGTTATAAAACCGCGAACCCCTAATCAAGCACAATATGTTGCCCATATATTGGATTATGATATTACTTTTGGTATTGGTCCAGCAGGAACGGGTAAAACTTATTTAGCTGTGGCTGCGGCTGTTGATGCGTTAGAAAAACAACAAGTTCGTCGAATTGTATTAACTCGTCCGGCCGTTGAAGCTGGTGAAAAACTTGGCTTTTTACCTGGCGATCTAAGTCAAAAAGTTGATCCTTACTTACGACCTCTTTATGATGCCTTATTTGAAATGCTCGGTTTTGAAAAAGTTGAAAAACTCATTGAGAAAAGCATTATTGAAATTGCACCACTTGCTTATATGCGTGGACGCACACTTAATGATGCTTTCATTATTCTTGATGAAAGTCAAAATACGACTATCGAGCAAATGAAGATGTTTTTAACCCGTATCGGTTTTAATTCCAAAGCGGTAATAACGGGTGATGTTACTCAAATAGATCTCCCTCGCAATCAAAAGTCTGGCTTACGTCATGCTATAGAAGTATTAAGTAAAGTTGACGAAATTAGTTTCAACTTTTTTAATAGTGATGATGTAGTTCGTCATCCAGTCGTTGCCAGAATTGTTAATGCTTATCAAAAATGGGAAGAAGAACAGCAGCAGGCTGCTAAAAGTGTTTAAAGGAGTATTACTATCCCTATCTCAAGTAACAAAAAGAAAGGCAATATTCGTGATCACTCGGCAGAAACCAATTTGTTTTTGCGGCGAGCACTGTTTGCTTTTATTGTAATTATTTTATTATTATTAGTTTTACTTGTTAACTTAGCTGATCTTCAGATTGCTAATTTTAGTTATTACAGTACTAAATCTAATAATAATCGTATTGAAATTATTCCTATTCCACCTAGTCGTGGTATGATTTATGATCGTAATGGTACACCATTAGCCATTAACAATATCACTTATCAACTTAATATTATTCCTGATAAAATCAAAAATCTGAATGAACAATTTAATCAGTTAAAAGCCATTGTTGATTTAACTGATGAAGATATTGAAAATTTTCAAAAGGAACGCCGAAATTATAAAGCGCATCGTCCTGTCCCATTAAAAGATAATTTAACTCAACAACAGATAGCGCATTTTGTTGTTGATCAGCATCGCTTTCCTTATGTTTCTATTGTTGGGATACAGCATCGTTATTATCCATATGAAGCATCATTGACTCATATTATTGGCTATATTTCGAAAATTAATAGCCAAGATAAACAACGTTTAGAGGAGGAAAACAAAAGTAGTAATTATGTCGCTACATTTAATATCGGTAAAATGGGGATTGAAAAATATTATGAAGATGTATTACATGGCATCCCAGGTTATGAAAAAGTAGAGGTTAACAGTCGAGGACGAATCGTAAGTCAACTTAATCAATTCCCACCCCAAGCAGGTGAGGATATCTATTTATCTATCAATCTTAAGTTGCAACTTTATATAGAAAAATTGTTAGCAGGTCGTAAAGCTGCCGTAGTTGCCATTGATCCTAATAATGGTGAAATTTTAGCCTTGGTTTCAAGCCCTACTTACGATTCTAATCCATTTGTAGGAGGAATATCGAGTGATAAATATAAAGCATTACTTAATGATCCTAATAAACCTCTTTATAACCGAGCATTACTTGGTTCATACCCACCAGCTTCTACCGTGAAACCTTATATTGCCATTGCCGCTTTAAGCGAAGGTGTTGTTACATCAAAAAGCGTAGTAAACGATCCCGGATGGTGGCAATTACCAGGAACCGAAAGACGTTATCGAGATTGGTTAAAATGGGGGCATGGGAAAGTTGATGTATTAAGAGCAATTGAAGAATCCGTTGATACCTATTTTTATCAGGTTGCTTATGATATGGGTATTGATCGTTTAAATGCATGGATGACTAAATTTGGCTTTGGTGAAAGAACGGGGATTGATATTTCAACCAATGAAGAGAGTCGTGCTGTCATGCCAAGTCGAGAATGGAAAATACAACGCCATAAAAAATCTTGGCTACAAGGAGATACTATTCCTGTTGGTATTGGTCAAGGTTATTGGACCGCAACCCCAATACAGATGGCAAAAGCATTAACGATATTAATCAACAATGGTAAAACCTATACCCCACACTTTTTATTATATAAAAAGAGCGACATTATAAACTCCAATGAGCAGCAACCGATAATTAATCCAGAAAAATATCTAGAAAATAATAGTTTATCAGATGTTAATCCAAGCTATTGGGCACTTGCTAAAGAAGGTATGTATCGTGTTATGTTTGGTTCGAGAGGAACGGCACGTAAAATTTATGCTGATGCCAAATATCAAGCAGCAGGTAAATCGGGAACTGCACAAGTTTATGGGTTAAAAGTAGATGAAGTTTACAATGCCCAAAATGTTCCTGAACATTTACGTGACCACGCCTTGTTTGTTGCCTATGCACCTTATGACAAACCCAAAATTGCTTTGGCTATTGTTTTAGAAAATGGTGGTGGCGGAAGCTCAAACGGCGGTGCCGTGGCGCGTAAAATTTTAGATTTTTACCTTCTTGGTAATAATTCAACCGAGTTAGATGAATCATCACCAAATACAGGAACTGAAGATTAATTATGAGTAATATCAAAAAATCTTTTTGGCAAAAGATACATATTGATCCGCTATTTTTTCTATTTATTACCTTATTACTTGGTTACAGCCTCTATATTCTTTGGAGTGCAACTGGTCAAGATATCAATATGATTGAAAAACGCGTCATCCAAATCGTATTAGGTTTTATTGTGATGATTGTCTTTGCACAGTTTTCACCTAGAACATATGAAACATGGGCGCCAACACTGTATGTAATTTGTATTATCATATTACTCTTAGTGGATATTTTTGGGTATACCAGTAAAGGGGCACAGCGTTGGTTAGATTTGGGGATTTTACGCTTTCAACCTTCAGAAATAGCTAAAATAGCCGTGCCATTAATGGTGGCAAAATTCATTCATCGTGATGGTTGCCCACCACCACTAAAAACAACTTTACAGACATTGGCTATCATTGGTGTACCTACCTTACTTGTAGCGATGCAACCTGACTTAGGTACGGCTATTTTAATTGTCATGTCTGGTATTTTTATTATTTTTTTAGCTGGAATCGATTGGCGTTTTATTCTGGTTGCTGTTGTTTTAATTGCTGCTTTTTTACCGATTATGTGGTTTTTCTTAATGCATGACTATCAGCGACTTCGGGTTTTAATGTTATTTAATCCTGAACTCGATCCTAGTGGCGCTGGTTATCATATCATCCAATCGAAAATAGCGATTGGTTCGGGAGGGATCTGGGGTAAAGGTTGGCTTAGTGGCACTCAATCACAATTAGAATTTTTACCTGAAAGACATACCGATTTTATTTTTTCGGTTATTGCAGAAGAATTTGGTTTTGTTGGCACAATCGTTCTACTTATTCTATTTTTATGTTTAATTATTCGTGGATTGATTATTGCTTCACAAGCTCAAACAACCTTTGGCAGAATCTTATCGGGTGGGCTAATTTTAGTCTTTTTTGTGTATGTGTTTATTAATATTGGTATGGTCAGTGGCATCTTACCAGTAGTTGGTGTACCATTACCGCTAATAAGTTATGGTGGCTCTTCTTTAGTCGTTTTAATGGCAAGTTTTGGCATTATGATGTCTATTCATACACATCGATACATGTTATCTAAAAACATTTAACGGAATTCAAATAATGAAAAAGAAATTTAAATTATCTTTCGCGTTTTTAGCACTCGCGATTTGTTCAACTGCGTCAGCTGAAATGGCTTTTCCTATTCCTGCTATTCCACAACTAAATGCAGAGGCATATATTTTAATTGATGCCAAATCGGGTGAAATTTTAGCACAATATAATGCGGAACAACAACGCGATCCTGCCAGTTTAACTAAAATGATGACCAGTTACGTTATTGGTCAAGCATTACAATCAGGTCGTATAAAAAATGATGATATGGTTGTTGTAAGCAAAGATGCTTGGGCAACGGGCAATCCTGTACTAAAAGGGTCATCACTCATGTTTTTAGAAGTGGGGAAAACCGTTTCAGTCGATAATCTAAATAAAGGCATTATCATTCAATCTGGTAATGATGCTTGTATTGCCATGGCTGAACATGTTGCTGGTAGTCAAGGTGCTTTTGTTAATTTAATGAATGAATATGCTAAAAAAATTGGATTAGAGCATACCCATTTTGAAACCGTACATGGGCTTGATGCGCCTGGACAATATACAACGGCCAAAGATATGGCATTTTTAGGGCAAGCATTAATTCGTGATCTACCCAATGAATACGCCATCTATAAAGAAAAAGAATTTACTTATAATCTCTCTAAACCGCAATTAAATCGTAACGGTTTACTTTGGGATACGACATTAAATGTTGATGGAATTAAAACAGGGCATACTAATGCGGCCGGTTATAATTTAGTGGCTTCTGCTGTAGATGGAAATACCCGTTTAATTTCAGCGGTATTAGGGGGGCGTACTTTTAAAGGTCGTGAAGAAGAGAGTAAAAAATTATTAGTTTGGGGATTCCGTTTTTTCGAAACGGCCAATCCTGTTAAAGCAGATAGTTCATTAGTGAATCAAACCATTTGGTATGGTGATCAAAATAAAATTTCATTAGGATCAATTGATGGTGCTTACGTTTCTGTACCAAAAGGACGTGCTGCTGATGTACAAGTACAATATACCATTGATAATTATATTTATGCGCCAATCACTAAAGGTACCCGTGTTGGTAAAATGCAATTTATATTAGATGACAAGGTAATTAATGAACAACCACTAGTTGCTTTACAAGATGTACAAGAAAGCGGCTTTTTTGGCACAATCTGTGATTGGATCGCTCTTCAATTCAATAAACTATTTAGTTAATTCTGATTGTTATTTAAAAAAGGGCTTATTAAAGCCCTTTTTTATGATGCTAATTTGTATTTTTATAAATTTTTAATCATCTATTTTCATATATACTTGCTTTTTCTCACTTACTTTAATTCAACCTATCTAGCGAAATTCAACTGGATTTCTGTTACATAAATTACCTGCCATTATCTTCTCACTAGGTAATAGATAAGCTTAATTAGGATAGATAGCCATAACCAAGCTGTTTAGTTGTCTTTGATCTTATAATGAAAGAACGATAAATATCTTGTTAATATTCGAATGATTATTTTTCTAAAACTCATTTATTAGGTTAGTAATCAGATATCTTTTTATAGGTAACTTATTGATATTTTACGATGTTATTTTAAATTTAGTTGATAGCAGATAAACACTTTACTTTCTTTAATATTGACTTAAAACATAAATAAAAGTTGAAACGGTATAGACTCCTGAATAATTTTTACAAAACTTTCTAAATTCTTTTTTGTACAATTAATTTTCAAACCTTTCAAAAGGTAAATTAACAACAAAAATAGAAAGTGGATAGCCAGAATGTAATCTAATCAACATTAGCTTTAAATAAAGCTAGTAATATTTACCTAAATGTGGTATAAAACGCGCGCTACTTTTTGCATTATCTTTTTGAAAAGTTAATGCGAACAAATGGCATTAAATTTAATTATTAATTAACGTTATAACACACACATATCATTACTCTTTGCCGGGGTGCCTTTTGTTTAGTACAAATAGGTCGGATAAAGCGGATATGTGGAGGCATAACCCCAACGTCAAAATGAGGAAATCATGACTACAGTATCAATGCGCGATATGTTACAAGCGGGTGTACACTTTGGACACCAAACTCGTTATTGGAACCCAAAAATGAAACCATTTATTTTTGGTGCTCGTAACAAAGTTCACATCATCAATCTTGAAAAAACAGTTCCTTTATTCAACGAAGCATTAGCTGAATTAAACAAGATTGCCGCTCGTAAAGGTAAAATTTTATTTGTTGGTACAAAGCGCGCAGCTAGCGAAGCGATCAAACAAGCGGCTGAAAGCTGTGGGCAATACTATGTAAATCACCGTTGGTTAGGTGGTATGTTGACTAACTGGAAAACAGTACGTCAATCAATTAAACGTCTAAAAGATTTAGAAACACAAGCTAGTGATGGTACATTTGACAAATTAACCAAAAAAGAAGCATTAATGCGTGCTCGTGAAATGGCTAAATTAGAAAATAGCTTGGGTGGAATTAAAAATATGGGTGGCTTACCCGATGTGATTTTTGTTATTGGTGCAGACCACGAACATATCGCTATCAAAGAAGCTAACAATTTAGGTATTCCAGTCATTGCTGTTGTTGATACTAACTCAGATCCTGATGGTGTTGATTACATCGTTCCTGGTAATGATGATGCGATTCGTGCAATTCAATTATATGCAAATGCAGTAGCTGAAGCAGTACGTTCTGGTCGTGAGCAAAACCAATCTCCAGTATCTGAAGAAAGCTTCGTTGAAGAAGCTCCAGCAGCTGAGTAATAAACTCAAATATTTTCAGGGTCGATAATAAATATCGACCCATTCTAATGACAATCATCACAATGGTTAACTAGAGGATTTAAAAATGGCTGAAATTACCGCTTCTATGGTAAAAGAACTGCGCGAAAGAACTGGCGCAGGTATGATGGAATGTAAAAAAGCATTAGTTGAAGCGAATGGCGATATCGATCTTGCTATCGACAACATGCGTAAATCTGGTCAAGCTAAAGCGGCTAAAAAAGCAGGTCGTGTTGCGGCTGAAGGTGTAATTATTTCTAAAATTGCTGCTGATAAAAAATCAGGTGTAATCTTAGAAATCAACTGTGAAACAGACTTTGTTGCTAAAGACGCTGGTTTCTTAGAATTTAGTGAAAAAGTTGCTACAGCAGCATTAAATGATGGCTTAACTGATCTTGCTGCATTACAAGCAAAATTTGAAGAAGAGCGTACAGCTTTAGTTGCTAAAATCGGTGAAAACATCGGTATTCGTCGTGTTCAAGAAATTGCTGGTGACGTTGTTGGTAGTTATCAACATGGTGCCCGTATTGGCGTTTTAGTTGCTGCAAGCAGTGGCAGTGATGAAGAATTAGTTAAACATATTGCTATGCACATTGCGGCAAGCAAACCAGAATATGTTAGCCCAAGCGATGTTCCTGCTGATGTAGTTGAACATGAACGTAATATCCAAATTGATATCGCTATGCAATCTGGTAAACCACGTGAAATCGCTGAAAAAATGGTTGAAGGCCGTATGCGTAAATTCACTGGTGAAGTTTCACTTACTGGTCAACCATTCGTTATGGATCCAAGCAAAACAGTTGGTGATTTACTAGCAGAGAAAAAAGCGACAGTTGCTAAATTTATCCGCTTTGAAGTGGGTGAAGGCATCGAGAAAGTCGAAGTTGATTTTGCAGCCGAAGTTGCTGCGATGTCGAAACAATCTTAATTGTTTCATAAAAACCGCCGTTAAGGCGGTTTTGTTTATCTACAAAATATTTTAAAATTACTGTTAACAAGTATAGCTTGTCAGGTAATTAAGTATCGAAATAACGAATAGTGAGACTTCATATGGCAACCCCTTTCTACAAACGAATTTTACTTAAACTCAGTGGTGAAGCACTACAAGGCGACGAAGGTTTTGGTATCGATCCTACCGTTCTTGATCGTATGGCACAAGAAATTAAAGAACTGATTGAAATGAATGTTCAAGTTGCGGTCGTTATCGGAGGGGGAAATCTATTCCGAGGTGCGGGTCTTGCTAAAGCGGGAATGAACCGTGTTGTTGGCGATCATATGGGGATGTTGGCAACGGTAATGAATGGTCTTGCTATGCGTGATGCGTTGCACAGAATTGAAGTTAATGCGCGTTTAATGTCAGCCATTCCTTTAAATGGTGTATGTGATGATTATCGTTGGACTGAAGCGATTAGCTTGCTTCGTCATGGTAAAGTGGTTATTCTTTCTGCAGGTACTGGTAATCCATTTTTTACAACTGATTCTGCTGCATGTTTACGTGGTATTGAAATTGAAGCTGACGTAGTTTTAAAAGCGACTAAAGTTGACGGTGTTTACTCAGCCGATCCTGTTAAAGATCCAACGGCGACATTGTATAAAACATTAAATTATGAAAAAGTGTTAGATGACGAATTAAAAGTAATGGACTTAGCAGCCTTTACCCTAGCGCGCGATCATAATTTACCTATTTGTGTATTTAATATGAACAAGCCAGGTGCATTACGTCGAGTCATTTTAGGTGAACAAGAAGGGACATTAATTAATAATCAGGCAACAGTTAGCTGTTAGTCTTTTTTATTTCAATATAAGGTTTTTATTATGTTAAATGAGATTTTAAAAGAAGCGCAAACGCGCATGGAAAAAAGTATTGATGCGTTTCAAACTCATATTTCTAAAGTTAGAACAGGCCGTGCATCGCCAAGTTTATTAGATGGCATTATGGTTGAATATTATGGTAGCCCAACACCACTTCGTCAGTTAGCTAATGTGGTTGCTGAAGATGCCAGAACGTTAGCAATTACTGTTTTTGATAAATCATTAACACCTCTAATTGAGAAAGCAATTTTAACTTCAGACTTAGGACTTAATCCAGCATCAGCAGGTACGGTAATTCGTGTACCATTGCCTCCATTGACTGAAGAACGCCGTCGTGATTTAACTAAAATTGTGCGTAATGAAGCTGAACAAGGTCGTGTATCAATTCGTAATATTCGTCGTGATGCCAATGATCAAATTAAAGCATTGTTAAAAGACAAAGAAATTTCTGAAGATGATGAACGCAAATCACAAGATTTAATTCAAAAAGCAACCGATGCGGCAATTAAGAAATTAGATTCAGTACTTGCTGATAAAGAAAAAGAGCTAATGGAATTTTAATCTCAAATTATAATTTTATTGCTAAGACGCTCAGTTTTTAACTGGGCGTTTTTTTTTGGTATTTTTCAACTAAATTGATCATCTTTAACCATTATCTTGATTTTAAATTATCATAATTTAAGTATATAATGTTACTAAAATAACAATATTTGCCCATGTTTGTTATTTTTATAACATTGTTATTCATTTACATACAACAATATTTATATTAGACATCATTATTAACATAATTTAAGGATCCCATTATGAGTTATGCAAAGTATATTGATCATACTTTACTGGCGATGAATGCGACAGAAGATCAAATTCGTAAACTTTGTG
This sequence comes from Gilliamella sp. LMG 34360, assembly GCF_984568995.1. Taxonomy (NCBI): domain Bacteria; kingdom Pseudomonadati; phylum Pseudomonadota; class Gammaproteobacteria; order Orbales; family Orbaceae; genus Gilliamella; species Gilliamella sp. LMG 34360. Next base: position 274,721 of record NZ_OZ474900.1, read on the forward strand.
ATGAAGCGAAAGAATATCATTTTTATTCTGTTTGCGTTAATTCAGGCTATGTACCTTTAGCTGCAAGCTTATTAAAAGGCAGTGATGTAAAAGTGTGTTCAGTGGTTGGTTTTCCACTTGGCGCAATGTTAACTTCAGCTAAAGCGTTTGAAACTGAAATGGCGGTTAAAGCGGGTGCACAAGAAATTGATATGGTTATCAATGTTGGTTGGTTAAAAAGCAACGATTGGCAAGCCGTTAAAAATGATATTGAAGCTGTGTTTAACGCATGTGGTGATGTACCATTGAAAGTGATTTTAGAAACCTGCTTATTAAGCAAAGACGAAATTGTAAAAGTTTGCAATATCTGTAAAGAGATCGGTGTTGCTTTCGTTAAAACCTCAACAGGTTTTAGTGTGTCGGGTGCAACGGTTGAAGATGTTAAATTGATGCGTGAAACCGTCGGTGATAAAATGGGCGTTAAAGCTTCTGGCGGTATTCGCGATCGTGCAACCGCTGAAAAAATGGTTGAAGCTGGCGCAACACGATTAGGTGCAAGCGCAGGCATCGCTATCGTATCAGGTAACGGAACATCGTCAGGTAACTATTAATTTACCTTTAAGCTACCTTTATTAGGTAGCTTATTGCTGTTTATGGAATAGCAATGCAATCACAACCACAAAAAAGAGTAAATGCACTTATTGAACTCTTAAAAACGATGGATAAAATTCACTTAAAAGATGCTGCGCAATTACTCGCTGTATCTGAAATGACAATTCGTCGTGATCTTAATCATTTATCAACCTCATTGACGGTTCTTGGTGGTTATATTGTTAATCAAGCTCGCCATTCTATCGCCACATATTTTGTATCCGATCAGCAAGATAAACAGGTGAAAGAAAAGCTTCATATTGCAAAACTGGTGAGCCAATTAGTAAGCGAAAATGATACAATCTTTTTCGATTGTGGCACGACTATGCCATTTATCATTGATGCAATTGATGATCAAATATCGTTTACCGCCATTTGTTATTCTTTCAATGCTTTTTTAGCATTACAACATAAGCCTAACTGCAAAATTATTTTATGTGGGGGCAATTATCATATTAATAATGCCATATTTACCAGTATCAATCAGCATAACCAATTAGATACTATCTGCCCTAATAAAGCCTTTATTTCAGCTGCTGGCATTGATTTTACACAAGGTGTTACTTGTTATAATTTTGATGAACTTAGCATGAAGCACAAAGCAATACAAAAATCTTCTACGAATATTTTGATCGCCGACCATACTAAATTTAATCAAGTTAAACCCGCTTTAATTGGCGATCTTAGTTTATTTAATTTAGTTATCACTGATAGAGCGCCAAAATCGCAATATATCTCTTATTTTAAAGAAAATAACATTGGGTTAATGTATTAATTATGAAAAATATCACAATTTTAGGTTCAACGGGATCAATTGGTTGCAGTACTTTAGCTGTTATTCGACAAAATCCGACTTTATATAAGGCTTATGCGTTAGTCGGCGGTAAAAATGTTGTCAAAATGACACAGCAATGCCAAGAATTTAAACCAAAATATGTGGCTATGGCTGATCAACATGCTGCAAATGAACTTAAAGCTAATCTAATTAACTTAAATTTAGATATTGATGTTTTTTCTGGCGATGAAGCGATTTGTGATTTAGCTCAATTACCTGAAGTTGATCAGGTTATGGCTGCAATTGTTGGTGCTGCGGGGCTAAAACCGACGCTTGCTGCTATAAAAAAAGGTAAGTGTATTTTACTAGCCAATAAAGAATCATTAGTCACTTGCGGTCATTTATTTATGCAGGCTGTTAAACGTTATGGTGCTCAGTTATTACCTGTTGATAGTGAACATAATGCCATTTTTCAAAGTTTACCAGCATCAGTTCAACAAGATCTAGGTTTTGCCAATTTAACCGATCATGGTATTACTAAAATTGTATTAACCGGTTCGGGTGGTCCATTTCGAGATTTTCCTATTGATAAGTTGGCATCTGTCACTCCAGAACAAGCGGTTGCACATCCGAACTGGTCAATGGGTAAAAAGATTTCGGTTGATTCTGCAACCATGATGAATAAAGGACTTGAATACATTGAAGCACGCTGGTTATTTAATGCAAATCCTGAAGAAATGGAGATTATTGTTCATCCTCAATCGATTATTCATTCAATGGTTCGTTATCAAGATGGTAGTGTGATTGCTGAATTAGGTGTACCTGATATGTGTACGCCGATTGCTTATTCAATGTCTTATCCTAAACGTATTAATTCGACTGTTCCAGCGTTAGATTTTACTAAAATAGCATCACTTACTTTTAATCAGCCTGATTTTGATCGTTATCCATGCTTAAAATTAGCGATTGATGCTTCTAATCAAGGTCAAGCAGCAACAACAGCATTGAATGCCGCTAATGAAATTGCCGTAGCTGCATTTTTAGAAAATAAAATCGGTTTTATGGACATTGCTAAGCAGGTATCAAAGGTTTTAGAAAAGCTTACTTTTCCAGAGCCAACAACGATTGAAGACGTATTTGCTATTGATCTATGGGCAAGAGAAATCTGCTCAAAATTATAGTAACACGTCAAAAAGTTTAGTGTTAATACTCTTTTAATGTTTTATGTACACGGCAAGGGGAGCCCATTGCAACCACATTACTTGGTATATCGCGATCAACAATGCTCCCTGCTGCAATAACACTGTTATCACCGATTGTTACATTAGGTAATACAATTACATTGCTACCAATCCAAACATTATTGCCAACCGTAATTGGCTTGGCAAATTCTAAGCCACTGTTTCGAGTTTGGCTATCAATTGGATGTCCTGAGGTATAAAAGCCACAATTGGGTGCCACCAGCACATTATCACCAAATGAAATTTTGGCTGCATCTAATATAATGCAGTTAAAATTAGCGAAAAAATTTTCGCCAATTTCGATATTATAGCCATAATCACATTGAAACCCTGGCATAATTGTAAATTGCTGCCCTGTTTTTCCTAATAGTTTTTCAAAAAGACGTTGCCGTTGGTTTTCAGCTAATGGTGATAATTGATTTAATTGAAAACAGATATCTTGCGCATAAAGCCGTTCCTTAGCAAGTAAATTGATACAAGGATCGTATAACAAACCTGCTAACATCTTCTCTTTTTCTGTCATTTTATTATGCCATTTGTTTAGCACATAAAGCGGGATTATCGCTTATAAATGATTGCAAAAATGCGCTATCAGGTAGTGCTGTTAATGCCCCTTTTTTGGTGGTGGCTAAGGCACCACAGGCACTGGCAATGGTCATCATACTTTCTAACATTAATTTATCTTCAGGCATACCAGATGAAGCGATACTACTAAGTAAACCCGCAACGAAAGCATCTCCCGCACCTGTTGTATCAACGCTATTAACATGATATGAATCAAAAGAGAATATTTTGCCTTGCCATAACACAATGCTACCATCCTTGCCTTTAGTGACCAGTTTTAGTGGTGCATTATAGTGTTGTTGTAATTTATTTAAGGCAATATGCCAGTCATTGCTTTCGGTTAGCCAAAACAGCTCTTCATCTGATAATTTGAGTATATCGGCATCATGGCAAAATTGAGTAATAGTTGTGCGCATTTCATCTTTATTTTCCCACATTTGTTCACGAAGGTTAACATCAAAACTGATTAAACCATTTTTAGCAGTAAGATTTTCGATAGCCGTTTTTAATGTTTTTCGACAGGTATGACCGACTAACGCTAAAGAGCAAAAATGTAATATGTCTTGATTGAAACTAGGAATTGCTTGTTCTGATAGAAATTGGTCAGCAGAGGGAGAAACTAAAAAGGTAAAACTTCGCTCACCATTATGCCCTAAATCTACGACCACTGTACTGGTTCTATGATGATCATCTTTTTCAAGACTCTGACAATCAACATTATATTCACGGAACGTCTTTTCCATAAAGTGACCAAATGGATCGTTACCCACACGACCAATAAAAGCGGAAGGTAGCCCCAATTTTGACACACCAATGGCAACGTTAGCTGGTGCACCGCCAGCGCAAGCTTGATAATTCATATCACCAAATGGCAACAAATCGATAACAGCATCTCCAAGAGACCAAACTTTAGTATTATTCATTTTTTTACTCGATTATAGTTAGTTGCTACGGTAATTTAGCTTAGTATAAATATAGGTTTTTGCCAAATTCCGTGAAATTAGCCATCTTTTATCTTGTTAACAAAATAGTTGATGTGCAGTTTATTATGATAATTAATAAAAATCTTTTTTAAAATTAGTTATAGACTAAATCATTTGCCAAAAAATTCATTGTTAACGTTAAAAATGTGTGACTTTCATCACAAATTTTATCTATTTTTTCATTAATAGTTAACGTTAACAATCTATTTGGAGTAGTATTATTAATCATGATATGTAATACTGGATAAGAGAGGGGTTTTATGTCTACAGCCGTTGATAAAGCTAATTTAGCTGTGAAAAAACTAGAGAAAGTGATGAACAAACAATATTATCCACATTTTCATTTAGCGCCACAATCTGGCTGGATGAATGATCCCAATGGTTTGATCTATTTTAAAGGTCAATATCACGCTTTTTACCAACATCATCCTTATGATGAAAATTGGGGTCCAATGCATTGGGGTCATGCTGTTAGCGATGATCTTGTGACATGGCGAAGGTTACCTATTGCTATCGCACCGGGTGATGATTGGGATAAAAATGGCTGTTTTTCTGGTTCGGCTGTCGACAATAATGGCGAGTTATACTTGATCTATACTGGTCATATTTGGTTAGCAGGACAGGATAATGATGAAAAAATTTCTCAATCTCAATGTTTAGCAACCAGTAAAGATGGTATTCATTTTAAAAAACATGGAACCATACTTGTGCCAGAAAGCGGTATTATGCATTTTCGAGATCCTAAGGTTTGGCTACAGGATGATACATGGTGGATGGTTGTTGGACAACGTGATACAAATGATGTTGGACAAATTTTACTTTATCATTCAAAAGATCTTGAAAGTTGGACATTCGACCATGTTGTTGTAAGTGATATCGATCCTAATGTTTATATGCTTGAATGTCCTGACTTTTTCAAGCTTGGTGATAAATGGGTTTTGATGTTTTCACCACAAGGTATGAAAGCTAAAGGCTATCAGTATCGAAATCGTTTTCAATCTGGTTATATTGTTGGTGATTGGCAACCAGGTAAAAAGTTTTCAATAATCAAACCATTTCAAGAAATGGATTTTGGTCATGATTTTTATGCACCACAATCGTTTCTAGCTGCTGATGGGCGACGCATTGTGTTTGCTTGGATGGATATGTGGGAATCGAGTATGCCAAGTAAACAGGATAAATGGATGGGTTCATTTACGCTTCCTCGTGAATTAATATTGGATAACAACAATAATGTACGTAATCGCCCAATTAAAGAGCTGGTAGCGCTGCGTCAACAACCACAATCATTAAGTGAAATAATCCTTAATAATGAACTGAAAAATACCCATATTCAATCGATTAGTTGTGAACTCAATGTTGAGTTTGATTTATCACAAAGTACCGCAGAACGATTTGGTTTGCAGCTATCGGCAACCAAAAATGGTGAACAAGCAACATTGTTATATGTGGATTTACAATCAAAACGTATTGTTCTTGATCGTAGTCTTTCTGGACTTGAGTTAAAAGGCTATCGTAGTGTGCCATTACCAAAAACGAAAAAACTATCATTACATGTTTTTATTGATGCATCATCAGTTGAAGTTTTTGTTAATGATGATTTGTATAGTCTTTCTAGCCGTATCTATCCTAAATTACCAGCAGAACGTCAAATAAATTTATTTGCAGAAAATGGTAGTGCCAAAATTACTCAACTTGACAGTTGGCAACTAAAATCTATTTATGCTTAATTTGTACTTAAATTGACCGCTTGATAGCGGTCAATTTATTTATGTTTGTTAATAATGATTTGTATAGTCTTTCGAGTCGTATCTATCCTAAATTACCAGCAGAACGTAAGATAAATTTATTTGCGGAAAATGGTAGTGCCAAAATTACTCAACTTGACAGTTGGCAACTAAAATCTATTTATGCTTAATGTGTACTTAAATTGACCGCTTGATAGCGGTCAATTTATTTATGTTTGTTACAAAGAATTTCTTTCTAAGTAAGGCGAAGCCACATAACTGATTTCTGTTTCTGTTTGACCATTGATGATATGTAGCGCTGCTTGCTCGCCTATTTCATAATGCGGTAATTGAACCGTTGTAAGCGGTGGGAAAAATAGTTCACCAGTGCCGACCATGTTGTCGTAACCTAATATGGCCACATCTTTGGGTATATGATACCCTTGGCCGAGTAAGTATTGGTAAGCAACAAAAGCAATGCGATCATTACCACAAATTAATACATCAAAATCTGGTGTGTTATTACAATGTTGTTTCAAGATATCAATTGTTGTCATATATTCTTGGGCGATATTATTTTCCAATATCGGCATATGATAACTGGTCATTTTTTTCAAATTTCTACCAGCATCAAGCCAAGCTTGTTCTGCACCCTTACGACGAGTTTTACCAGCTAATGTTTTTTCTGATAAATAGATGCATAACGGTTTTTTATAGCCTTTTTGTATCACTTGTTGCATCGCTTGGTATTGACCTGTGTAGTCATCGGGAATATAGCAAGCCAGTTTTTCACTGTCAGTAACACAATTTGCCAAAACAATATTTTTGCCAAGCAGCTTTTCTGGAAGATCAACTTTCCTAAGTCCCATCGTAGTGTAAATAATACCGTTAGGACGATAGGATAAAAGAGTATTAATTGCATGATCAGGATCTTTATCATCAAATAAATTAACAATAAAAGTATTCCAACCATGATTTTGGGCAGTTTTTTCTATAGCTTGTAATAACTCTACGGAAAATGGTGTCATTGCTGTTTCTAAAGCTAAAACACCAATAGCATAAGGGCCTGAGTTATCACCACGAATTTTTCTGGCTGAGAGATCCGGGACATAATTAAGTTGCTCAATGGCTTGTTTTACGCGTTGATATGTCTGTTTATTTAATTTTTCAGGATTATTAATTGCACGAGAAACTGTCATCAGTGATACTGATGCCAATTTTGCAACATCCTTAAGTGAAGCCATAGTTAGATCCTTTTGCTCAATATACTAAAAATTATTATCAATCATTGCTTAAATGTGATGATACCACAAAAATTAATGATAAAAAGTGTGAGCTAAGTAACAATTATGATAATCGATTGTATCTATTTCGTGCCAAATATGACAATAATGTTAACATTAACATGTTAACGTTAAACTTTAACAATAAAAGAGTAATAAACATGAATATGATGCAAAATAGAAATTATTGGTTCTCGTCAGGTTATCTTATTACCTTCTATGCCGCTTGGTCACTCTGGTGGTCTTTTTATGCTATTTGGTTAAAAAATAAAATAGGTTTATCCGGTGAACAACTTGGTATTGTTTATGCAGCTAATTCTGCTGCTGCTATGTTTTTTATGATTTTTTATGGCATTATTCAAGATAAATTACAGATAGGCAAAGCGGTAATTACCTTTCAAAGTATCGTTATGATACTTATTGGGCCGTTTTTAATTTATGTGTATGAACCGTTACTACGAAATGATTTTTTGTTAGGTGTCTGTATTGGTGCACCAGTGTTAAGTGCGGGTTTTATTTCTGGATGCGCTTTGATTGACTCTTTTATTGAGCGAATTAGTCGATTGTTTGGTTTTGAATTTGGTCCTGCAAGATTTTGGGGATCGTTTGGTTATGCTGCTGCAACTTTTGTAGCGGGTATTTTATTTGGTATCGATCCCCATATTAACTTTTGGATGGCATCTGGCATTGCGGCTATCTATTTCATAATCAATTTAGTTTATAAACCTAACCAAGAGTTTTCCGTAAACAGTGAAACACAAGCAGTCATACAAAAGCCAACCATTCCAACTCTGAGTGAAATTCTTTCCCTATTTGGTATGAAAAAGTTTTGGTTATTTGTCTTTTTTATCATTGGTACCAATAGCTTTTATACTATTTATGATCAGCAACTGTTTCCAAATTTTTATACCAGTTTCTTTGATAAACCAGAGGAAGGCTATCAAGTCTATGGTTATTTAAATTCGCTCCAGGTATTTTTAGAAGCAGCTTGTATGATTTTAGCACCTTTCTTTATTAATAAAATAGGGGCAAAAAAATCATTATTAGTGGCGGCTATGGTGATGATTTGCCGAATTTCATTATCAGCAACCTTAGACAATGTTTATCTGATTTCGTTAGTTAAACTCTTTCATGCAATTGAAACACCACTATTTATCTTAGCTGTGTTCAAATACGTGGTAGGTAATTTTGATGAAAGATTATCATCTACTTTGTATTTAGTCGGCTTTAATATTTCATCAAATGTTGGTGTGATTGTTTTATCATGGTTAGTGGGTAAATTATTTGATAAAACAGGCTATTCAACTACATTTTATGTATTGGCAAGCATTGTGCTATTTATTTTGATAATCGCGATATTTACCTTGAGTGATGATAAAAAAACCAAACAACCATAATATTAAAACGTATGCAATGCTGTGTTATTTAGTATCAAAATGGGAACAGTTGCTTTCCATTTTGATTATTAAATTAGGATAAATGAATACAAAACTTGCTTCCTACATGAGTTTGCGAAACAATGTTAGCAATACTGTTTAATATAGGGACTTGTTGTGAACAATACAAAAATAGTTGTTAAGCCTGAATTATTATGGCAAACCATCCGACAAGAAGCATCCAAATTGGTTGAAAGTGAACCGATGCTTGCTAGTTATTTCCATGCTACTTTACTCAATCATGAAAACCTAGGCAGTGCTTTAAGTTATATTTTAGCGAATAAACTTTCGACGCAGGTTATGCCCGCTATTGAAATTCGTGAAATTGCTCGGCAAGCCTATCAAGCGGATGAGAATATTATTAAGTCGGCGATAAGTGATATTATAGCCGTTTATATTCGTGATCCCGCGACCAATCATTATTCAACCCCACTTCTGTATTATAAAGGTTTTTTATCATTACAAGCTTATCGAATCGCACATTGGCTTTGGCGACAAAATCGCAAATCATTGGCAATTTTTTTGCAAAGTCAGATTGCAATAGTGTTTGGCGTTGATATTCACCCTGCGGCTAAGATTGGCTGTGGGGTAATGTTTGATCATGCAACGGGTATTGTCATTGGTGAAACCGTTGTTATTGAAAATGATGTCTCTATTTTACAATCAGTGACGTTAGGCGGTACGGGCAAAGAAAATGGTGATCGCCATCCTAAAATTCGTGAAGGGGTGATGATTGGTGCTCATTCGACTATTTTAGGTAATATTGAAATTGGAAAAGGGGCTAAAATTGGCGCAGGCTCCGTTGTTTTGGAATCTGTACCGAAACATACCACAGTTGCGGGCGTTCCTGCTAAAATTGTTGGTTGCCCTGACTGCGATAAACCTGCATTAAATATGGATCAAGATATTTAGTTTTATAAGGGGATTTGTATTCCGTTGCTGATTAACAACGGAATACATCAATTGAAGATTATGACTGGGTGTTTAGATTTACATCCATTGTAGGATATGGAATATTAATACCATTTTCGGTTAATCCATTTTTAATATTTTCAAGCAATTCAGCCTTAACTGGCCCATAATTGGTATTTGTTGTCCAAACTAACACATTGAAATTCATTGATGAAGCATCTAATTGATCCAAGCGAATAGTTGGCTCTTTCTTTGTTAAAATGTTGCTGGTTTTATCAACAGCTTGTTTTAACACCTGATAAACTTTTCGAATGTCAGAATCATACCCAACATTTACAACTAAATCTAAACGTCTTTCTGGTAATCTGGTATAGTTAATAATATTGGCACCCACTACCTGACTATTGGGTATTACTACTAATTCGTTGGTTGGCGTAACGATGGATGTTGAAAAAATTTGAATCGAATCAATAACCCCTTTTTGGTTATTAATAATCACGGTTTCACCCACTTTGAACGGACGAAAAATAATTAAAATAACCCCAGCAGCAAAATTAGACAGTGAACCTTGTAGTGCTAAACCAACGGCTAAACCAGCTGCACCAATAATGGCAACAATTGATGCGGTTTGTACACCAAGTTGCCCCAACACCGCCACCAGAGTCATTACAATAATGGCATAATAGGATAGAGAACTTACAAATTTAACTACTGTTGGATCAACATGACGATTGGTTAATATTTTTCTAAGTTGACGAGCGACAAATCTAGCAATGGCTCGTCCAATGATAAAAATAAGAATGGCAAAGCAAAAATGAGCAATATAACTGAGTACTACACCATCATATTTTTCAATAATAGAAATAGCATTATTGATTAGATCTTCAAAATTCATTTAATTATCCTTATCAATCGGTAATAGACATTACGGGAAAATATCTAGTTACAAAACAAATTAAACGAGCTGTTTAGATAATAATGTCCAGCGAGTATCAAAATTAGTTGTAGGTAGATATTTAAAACCCGAACGAGAATAACGCACCATCATACCTTCACAAAATGCAAGTAATTGGCTAGATAAAATGCGTTCATCTGTAGTAAAAGCAACACCTTCACGAATCTTCCTTTCTCGTATAACTTGTTTTATTTGTGTTTCGATTCGCTCAAAGAGTTGACTAATGCGTTCTTGCAACTGTTCTTGCTCAAACATCAATGCGTGGCCTGTCATAATTCTAGTTAATCCTGGATTTTTTTCAGAAAAACCTAGAATTAATGCAAGGATAAGTTTTAATCGAGTCAAGGTATTTGGCTCATCTTGCATGATGATATTAATGCGGGACAGTAAGATATCTTCAATATAGACAATTAAACTTTCAAACATTTTTGTTTTACTCGGAAAATGCCTATACAGCGCCGCTTCAGAAACGCCTACTGTGGCTGCTAATTTGGCGGTAGTAATTCGCTGAGTCCCTTCATTAGATTCAAGCATTGTTGCTAATGCTTGTAAGATATCTTCTTTGCGATTTTTATTTTTGTTATTCACAATCATTTTTTACCCGAATGCCCAAATCCACCTTCACCACGAGCTGATTCCGTAAATTCATCAACAATATTAAATTCTGCTTGCACAACAGGTACGATAATTAGTTGAGCAATACGATCACCTGCTTCAATAACAAAAGGTGTTTGGCTGCGGTTCCAAACAGGAACAAACAATTGGCCTTGATAATCCGAATCGATTAAACCAACTAGATTACCAAGCACAATACCATTTTTTGATCCTAAGCCAGAACGAGGCAGTACCAAAGCTGCCAAGTTCGGATCGGCAATATGCATTGATAAACCGGTTGGGGTTAAAATGGTTTCACCTGGTTTAATTTCAGTCGTTTTATCAAACATGGCACGTAAATCAATACCAGCGGATCCTTCAGTTGCATACGTTGGTAGTGGAAATTCATTACCTAAACGTTTGTCTAATACTTTAATATCAATTTTTCTTTTCATCATGACTCGCTTTATATCGTGTTATCACAGCTTCAAGTAGCTGTGATGCTAGTTGTTGTTTACTGCTTAATGGTAATGTTTGCTCTCCATTTTGCCAATAAAGAGTTAATGCATTTTGTTCAGAATTAAACCCGATTGTTTGGTCTGAAACATCATTAGCACAGATCAAATCTAAGTTTTTTGTCGTTAATTTTTTCAGTGCATAATCTTTGATATTATTGGTTTCAGCGGCAAATCCAACGACAAAAGGTCGATGATTCTTTAATGCCGCTACACTTGCAACAATATCAGGATTTTTAACTAACTTTATAACTAATTCATCATTATCATCAGTTTTTTTGATTTTTTGAGGGGCAATTGTTTTAGCATGATAGTCAGCAACCGCGGCACAAGCGATAAAAATTGTTGATTCTTGGGCATGACTTAATGCTGCTTCATACATCTGTTTAGCACTTTTTACATCAATACGATTGACATTATTTGGTGTATCTAGATGAACAGGACCACTAATTAAGGTCACTTTTGCACCCATTTGAGCTGCAGCTTTGGCAATAGCAAAGCCCATTTTACCTGAGCTGTAGTTGCTAATATAACGTACAGGATCGATTTCTTCAATGGTTGGACCTGCCGTAACCGTTATTGAGATCCCAGTAAGTGTTGATGTTGTGGAAAAATAATTCTCAATTTTTTCCACAATCGTTTGTGGTTCAAGCATACGACCCGGACCAACATCACCACAAGCCTGAAAGCCACTATCAGGCCCTAAAATTAAGGTATTTCTAGATGTTAGTACGGATAAATTATGTTGTGTCGCAGCCGCTTTATACATTTGCTGATTCATGGCTGGCGCGATGACTATTGGGGCGGGGGTTGCTAAACAGAGCGTTGATAATAAATCATCTGCAATGCCGTTAGCCATTTTAGCGATAATATTTGCTGTCGCGGGAGCAATTAATACTAAATCAGCCCATTTTGCCAATTCAATATGACTCATAGACAGTTCTGCCGATGGATCAAATAGATCATTGGATACCCGATTCCCAGAAACCGCTTGCAGTGTCATTGGCGTAACAAAGTGACTTGCCGAATCAGTCAGTACGACATGTACGTGTGCCCCTGCTTTTTTTAAATGACGGACAAGATCAGGACATTTATAAGCAGCAATGCCACCTGTTATTCCTAATAAAATATGTTTACCAGATAGACTCATGATCTTGCTATTCTCCCATCCAAAATTAAAGGCGTTATATTACCATAATTAAATTAGATAATAAGTAACTCTTTCGCATTGGCAAGTGTTGCATCGGTAATTTTATCTCCACCTAATAACCGAGCAAGCTCATTTAAACGTCCATTTTTATCTAATCTTTGCATATCTGTTGTGGTTTGTTTGCCACTCGTTTGTTTACTGACAAAGTAATGCTGATTAGCTTGTCCAGCGACTTGTGGTAAATGTGTTACGGTAATCACTTGTGTTGATTCTCCAAGTTGCCTTAATAGCTGTCCGACTTTAGCGGCAGTCGGTCCACTGATACCCACATCAATTTCATCAAAAATTAACGCTGGAGTATCCATTTTTTGCGCTGTCAGTACCTGAATTGCTAAGGCAATACGTGACAATTCACCACCGGATGCAACTTTAGCCAGCGGTTGTAAAATTTGTCCTGCATTGGTGCTAACTAAAAAGGTGACTTGATCGGCTCCACTTTCATTTAATCGATTTTCGTCAAAAGTGATATCTATACTCAATTGTCCATTTGGCATAGAGAGTTCATGCATAATTGTTGTCACTTTCTTGGCTAATGTTTTGCTTACCGTTACCCGTTTTTGGTGTAATTTAGTGGCAAGTTCTAGGGCAATTTGATGATATTTGCTAATGTCAGCTTTTAACTGTTCGCCTTGTTCATCTTGTTGATTAATCTGTTTAAATTCATTGAGTAAATTTTGATGTAATTCAGGTAATGCCTCTGGTGCAATATGATGTTTGCGTGCTAATGTAATTTGCTTCGATAACCGTTGCTCAAGTTGCATGACGCGCGCCGGATCAATCTCTAAACTTTCACTGTAGTGACGAAGTTCATAACTGGCTTCTTTTATTTGAATGGCTGCTTCTTCCAGCATGTTAAGAATATTATTTAAGGTTGGATCGAGCTCGGATAACTGTTGTACACTGTTTTTAACACTGCTAAGTAAATTGCTAACATTGTATTCATCAGCTTCATCTAATATCATGATTGACTGTTGGCTAAGGTTAATCAACTGCTCACTGTTTGATAGTCGTTTATATTCTTCATCAATCTGTTGGTACTCACCTTCAATCGGCGAAAATTCGTTTAATTCTTTTAATTGATATTGTAAAAGTTGCAGATGTGCTTCACGGTCTTGTCGTGTGGTTTCATATTGCTGATAAGCTTGGCAGGCCGTTTTCCAATCCTTATGAGCTTGGTGCATTTGTGCAAGTAGCGTTGGTTCATTCATATAATGATTCAACAGCAGTTGCTGATAGTCACTGCGTAAAAGCCGTTGAGGTTCATGTTGTCCATGAATTTGAATAAGCATTTGCCCTATATCTTTAAGTTGGGATATGGGCACGGCTCGACCATTAATAAACGCTTTAGAACGACCATCTTGATTAATCACTCGGCGTAAGATGCATTCATTACCCTCATCAAGTTGATTTTCTATTAACCATTCATATGCAGCCGGGGTGTCATCAAGTATAAAACTTGCTGATATATCTACCCGATTTGCCCCATTGCGAATCGCTGAGGCATCAGAACGATTTCCTAAACATAGTCCTAGAGCATCAATGGCAATGGATTTCCCTGCTCCTGTTTCTCCCGTAATTGCGGTCATCCCTGTTGTAAAATCAACTAACAACTGATCGACAATAGCAAAATTATTAATAGTAAGTTGAGTTATCATAATAATTAAATAAATACATGTAGCTGATTAAAATTGAAACGAGTATATCAACAAAAACACTGTAAATAAATACAGTTTTTTAAATAAAATGATGATTTTGTTTTGTTCTACCAGATGGAATGGTTGTGTTACCTAGATTTTATCTTGTTTTCAACGTTTATTTACCTCATTTAATAAATAAGCAAGTAGATAGCAATGAATGACAATTAAGGAGAAAAAATTAAACAAGCCATTGATCAGAAAAATCTCAATGGCTGGTAAGGTAGTTAACTAATACAATGAACTAATCACTTCATAAATTAATTGTAGATTTAAAATAATAAGCGAAATCGTCGCTATCCAACCTAAAATAATGGTTAACTTGCAATTCACAAACTCTTTCATGATTTTTTTATTTGAGGTGACTAAAATTAAAGGAATCATTGAAATTGGTAAAGCAATGCTTAAAAAGACTTGAGTATAGATTAATAAATTTTCAACAATATTTTCTTTATCGCCCCAGATATAAATACATAAAATCACAGGAGTAACCGCTAATCCTCGACTGATTATTCGCCTAGCCCAGAGCGGAATCGATAAATGAATAAATCCTTCCATGACTATTTGCCCAGTCAATGTGCCTGTAATTGTTGCGTTTTGACCCGATGCGAGTAAAGCAACGGCAAATAAAGTTGCCATAATTGAACTTGCCACAGGACCAACCATATGTGGATCTTTCAATGCATCATAAAGTTGGGTAAATCGACCAAGATTGTCGGGATCATTGCCATAAAAAAGCGCAGCCCCAAGAATTAATAATAAACAATTTATGATAAATGAAAACGACAATTGTATATTGGAATCGATCGTTGCATATTTAATTGCATCTTTTAAGCTTGTTCTGTTTTGTCTATCATATTTTCTAGTTTGAACGATAGACGAATGCAGATACAAGTTATGTGGCATAACGGTTGCACCCACAATACCAAGAGCAATCACTAATGCGGAATCATGTCCTTTGATTGAGGCAGTAAAAATATCACTTCTAGGAATAAACCCATTTAAAATATCACTAAGCTCAGGAGAGGCTCTTAAAACTTCATAAGCGAAGATAATAAATATTGTCGCAATTAAACAAAAGACAATGGCTTCTATTTTTCTAAAACCAAACTTCATCAAAATTAAAAGGATAACAACGTCAAAAACGGTTAATAACACACCAATTAATAATGGAATATCAAATAATAGATTTAAAGCTACTGCACTACCAATGACTTCAGCAATTTCTGTGGCAATAATGGCTAATTCAGTCGATATCCATAAACAAAAAGCTACTTTTTTACCGACCATTGATTTTGTGGCTTGGGCAAGATCCATACCCGTTACTACACCTATTTTCACACACATTGCCTGAAGGAGCATTGCAATTAAGCTAGAAATGAGTATTACGGATAGTAATAAATAGCTATAAAGTGCACCACCTTGAATAGACGTGATCCAGTTTCCTGGATCCATATAACCAACAGCAACTAAAGCACCCGGACCAGAAAAAGCCCACAGTTTTCGAAGAAAACTCGCATTAGGATCAGGAATATGAACCGTATTATTAATCTCTTCTAAACTTACTGTGGATATTTTTAACATAATTAAACCTCTAAATTAATATAGTGGTATTATATTTGATAATGAGAATCATTATCAATTAATAAATAATTATTTTGTTTTTTTAAAATTATAATTGCGGTAATGTGTATTATTTAGACTTAAAAGTGTATATTATTTATTCTAATTGAGTTTATATATTGGTATGGCTATACCAGTTATGATTGATTAAATAGATATTGTTTGATTTCTCAAAAATAAGAACAAAAAGCAATCATCTGTTTTAAATAAAAAAATTTCTAAAACGTATCCTGCAAGTCTTAAGTAAAACTTATTTTAACTAATTTATTGTGCATTCTCATTTAAATATCCATTAAATATCTATTAAAAATAGTAAGGAATCACTCAAATGTTTGGAAATAAAATAAATCGTAAAATTATCATTTGGACTACACTCATTGGTGGTTTTATTAGTTCATTAGTTAAATGGGGATCGGAAGTTAATATGCCGCCTCGTGTTCCCGGTGAAATTTCGCCACCAGCAGCACATATTGATGCTTGGCTTGGTTGGTTAGGTATTAATTCGCATTCCCTTGATTATATTTATCAAGGGGCAAATGTTTTAGGTGCTGTGACACTTTATCACTGGCTATTTAGTTTTGCTTTTGCATTTGTTTATGTATTTATTGCCTATTTTTGGAATAAAATTCGACTTTGGTATGGTGCTTTTTATGGGTTGATTATTACAGTTGTTATGCATGGCTTTTTTATTCCATTGTTAGGCTTCCGTCATCCCGCTTATGATCCACAAGGTACCGTTGGCTGGTTATGGAATTTAAATGGTTATGAATTATGGAGTGAAATTTTAGGTCATATTTATTGGGGCGTCTCGATTGAAATCTGTATGATTGCTGTACTTGCCCATTTTTCAAGACCAATTTATGGTCAGTGGCGTAAATAATTGACTTATTTTGCAATCCTTCCATTCTAAAAAATAGAAGGATTGTTAATCTTAATTATATTGATTATTTTTTAAAATTTATTGGTATAAAACGGTTGGATTAACTTTAACTATTCTATCAGCATTTAGGACATTAATTTTTTGTTTAACCCCCCGCTTATCAACGTTCTTTTTATTTAATTGCAATAATAATATTGTTAATGGGTACAAAAAGAATAACTGAAAATAATAATGCAATCACAATATAATCAATGCGTTGCTTGTTGGATTTGAATGCCCAGAAACATAAATTCACAATACAGTTAAAACCAAAAATAATGGTAATAAAAAAGTTGTGAATTATTTGTGAAGATAAAACGACATTTTTGTTATCACCCAACATAGGCAAAATTAAAATGACTTCTAAAATATAAAGGTAATATAAAAATTTCATTTTTGTCATTCCTTTAAAAAACTAGTTTTACATTATACTGTTATCCTTAAAATCTGCTAATGATTATTCGTTATAACGATAAAAAAGCAATTTGATATAGTTAAAAACTATATCAATTAATAAAAAACTAGAATTATTCAATAACATTTTTTTTTGCTATCTTTTTAACCACGCAAGAACCGTGATTAAAGGAAAATAAAATGAATACAGCAGTTATTGGATATCCTCGTGTTGGTAAACTTCGTGAATTGAAATTTGCAACCGAAGCCTACTTTAAAGGTAATAAAACCCAAACCGAATTATTAAGTGAAGCTAAAGCATTACGTGCCGAGCATTTACAACAACAAGCTTCGCAAAAAATTGCATTTATTTCGTCTAATGACTTTTCATTTTATGATGCAGTATTAGATACCGCCTGCTTACTTAATGTTATTCCTAAACGTTACCAAGATTTGGGATTACCAGAACTTGATCGTTATTTTGCTATGGCTCGTGGTTATCAAGGTGAAAAAGGCGATGTGCGTGCGCTAGCAATGAAAAAATGGTTTAACACCAATTATCATTATTTAGTACCTGAAATAGAAGATTCCGTGCAGATCAAAGTAGCTGGTAGCAAACCGTTTGACGAATATCAAGAGGCCAAAGCGTTAGGTATACAAACTAAACCTGTTGTTGTTGGTCCATTAACATTTTTCAAATTAGCACAATATTTAGGTAATAAACAGTTTATTGACTTTAAAGCTGATATTATTAAAGCCTACCAAGAAATTATTCAAAAATTCACAACACTTGGCGCTGATTGGATTCAAATTGATGAACCAATTTTAGTCACAGATCTTAATCAAGAAGATATCGCTTTATTTACAGAGCTCTATCAAGCAATCTTATCCGTTAAAGGTACCACTAAAGTGGTTCTACAAACCTATTTTGGTGATGTACGTGACTGTTACAAAGAGTTAGTGGCTCTGCCGTTCGATGGCATTGGTCTTGACTTTGTCGAAGGTAAACAGTCATTAGCATTGCTTGAAAATAATGGTTTCCCTTCGGATAAAGTATTATTTGCTGGCGTAGTGAATGGTAAAAATATTTGGAAAAATAACTACCAAAAAACGTTAGCATTACTCGGGAAAATTAAGCAAAAAGCAGCTAAAGTTGTAATTAATACTTCGTGTTCATTGTTGCATGTACCTTATACATTACAAAATGAGACTAAATTAACCATTCAACAACGTGCTTACTTTGCTTTTGCACAAGAAAAACTGCAAGAATTAGCAGAGCTTGGTCAGTTATTTAATGAAGCTAACCCAGAAAATAGTGAGACTTATAAAGCGAACCAAACACTGTTTACTCGTGAGCGTGAAGGGGCAAATCAAGAGGTTCGTCAAAAAGTTGCGGCATTAAGTGCTTCTGACTTTACTCGCTTACCTGAATTTTCAGTACGTGAAGCAGAGCAGAAAAAAGCATTTAATTTACCATTGTTACCAACTACAACGATTGGTTCATTCCCACAAACACCAGATGTGCGCTTAAATCGTGCTAAATTCAAAAAAGGTGAAATTTGTTTGAATGAATACACTGAATTTAATAAGAAAAAAATTGCCGAATGTATCAAATTGCAAGAAGAGATCGGTATTGATGTATTGGTGCATGGTGAGTTTGAACGAAATGATATGGTTGAATATTTTGGTGAAAGCCTAAATGGTTTTGTCTTTACTGAAAAAGCATGGGTGCAATCTTATGGTACTCGTTGCGTTAAGCCACCAATTGTATGGGGTGATATTTCACGTTCAAAACCAATTACGGTTGAATATTCAAGATATGCGCAAAGTTTAACAGATAAACCAGTTAAAGGCATGTTAACAGGTCCAGTAACGATTCTTAACTGGTCATTCCCTCGTGAAGACATTTCACAAAAAGAGTCTGTATTCCAAATTGGTTTAGCTATTGGCGATGAGGTGCTCGATCTTGAAGCGGCTGGCATTAAAGTCATTCAGATTGATGAGGCAGCACTTAAAGAAAAATTACCATTGCGTAAGGCAGATTGGAACAGCGAATATCTAGATTGGGCAATTCCAGCATTTAGATTAGTACATAGTAAAGTTCAAGCAGATACGCAAATTCATACTCATATGTGTTATAGCGAATTTGCTGACATCATCAAAGACATTGATGCAATGGATGCGGATGTTATCTCGTTTGAAGCATCACGTTCTAATTTACAGTTGATTGATGTGCTTAAAGCCAATAATTTTAAAACCGAAGTGGGACCGGGTGTTTATGATATCCATTCACCTCGTGTACCGCCTGTGGCTGAAATTAAAGGAACTATTGAGAAATTGCTTGCGAAGATCGATAAACAAAAATTATGGATTAATCCAGATTGTGGTTTAAAAACGCGTGGTGAAAAAGAGGTGGTTGAAAGCTTACAACACTTAGTTCAAGCCACATTAGAAGTAAGAAAAACACTCAAATAATACTGTTTTTCAAAATAATTTAACTTTGTTAAATCTGATATTGCCGCCGCCTCATTAGGCGGCGGAAACGTCAATAAGGAAAAATAGTAATGATAACCAATGGATAATGCAGATGAAAACAAATCTACTTTTTAATCAAAAAACGGTGTTCTCCTTTGAGGTTTTTCCTCCTAAAAAAACATCACCTTTAGAAACAATTTACAGTACCTTGCGCGAACTCGGTTATTTTAAACCTGATTTTATTAGTGTTACCTATGGTGCAGGTGGTAGCTTGAATGGTCAAACTACTATCGATATTGCTCACTCAGTTAAGCATACCTATGGTATCGAAAGTGTTGCTCATTTACCGGGTATCAATTTTGATAAAACCGAGATGAAAAAAATCCTTCACGATCTTAAATGTGCAGGTATTGATAATGTGCTTGCGTTACGAGGTGATATCAATCCAAATGTAAAACCGAAAGATGATTTTCGTTTTGCAAGTGAACTTGTCTCTTTTATTAAAGAAAATGGCGATTTTAACGTAATTGGTGCATGTTATCCTGAAGGACACCTTGAAGCGACAACCATTAAACAAGATTTAATTCATTTGAAAGAAAAAGTGAACGCAGGTACCGATCAACTGATTTCCCAATTGTTTTTTGATAATGATTATTTTTATGCCTTTTTAGATAAAGCGCGTGATATGGGCATTGATGTACCCATTGAAGCGGGAATTATGCCGGTAACGAATAAAAACCAAATTGAACGTATGGTTTCAATGTGTGGTGTTAATCTACCTAAGAAATTTAAGCAAATGATGGAAAAATATGAACATCATCCAGATGCATTCCGTGATGCAGGTATTGCTTATGCTATCGATCAGATTGTTGACCTAGTTTCGCAAAATGTTGACGGTATCCATTTATATACGATGAATAATAGCTATATCGCTCGAAGAATTAGTGAAGCAGTATCAACGTTACTTGCCGTTCCAAAATCAATATAGTTTTATTATTGAGAAAATTTAGAATAGGGTTGGGAGGAATTGGTTGCGGGGGCTGGATTTGAACCAACGACCTTCGGGTTATGAGCCCGACGAGCTACCAAGCTGCTCCACCCCGCGTCAGAGAGGTGAGTTATATTATAGTAATAAAATAATAAAGCAATACTATTCTTTACTGAACGTATTATTTTTACACATTCCTTAACAAATGAGCGTAATTTATATACTAAATGGAATCTGCTTGTGGATATTTTTTACAAAATTCTACTTAACTAAGTTTACTGATTAGCTTAGGTTTAGTGTGATTAAAACGATTAATAAGGCATTATTTATAAATAAAAGTAATTTAAATGCTGAAACGGTATACATTCCTGAATAATTTTTACAAATATTCTGCTTAAATAAGTTTACCGATTAGTTTAGGTTGGGTGTGATTAAAACGATTAATAAGGCATTATTTATAAATAAAAGTAATTTAAATGCTGAAATGGTATACACTCCTGAATAATTTTTACAATCATTCTGCTTAAATGAGTTCACTGATTAACTTGGGTTTAGTGTGATTAGAATGATTAATAAGGCATTATTTATAAATAAAAGTAATTTAAATGCTGAAACGGTATACACTCCTGAATAATTTTTACAATCATTCTGCTTAAATGAGTTGACTGATTAACTTGGGTTTGGTGTGATTAGAATGATTAATAAGGCATTATATATAAATAAAAGTAATTTAAATGCTGAAATGGTATACACTCCTGAATAATTTTTACAAACATTCTGCTTAAATGAGTTTACTGATTCGCTTAGGTTGGGTGTGATTAAAACGATTAATAAGGCATTATTTATAAATAAAAGTAATTTAAATGCTGAAATGGTATACACTCCTGAATATTTTTTACAAAATCACTTTAATTATTTTTAATCCATTGCTCTATTTCTTTAAAATGATTAATTAAAATGTGTTTCTCATTTTCGATATTCACCATAAATTTGTTTTAGATATCAATTCTGTCATGAGTTGATAGATGTTTTATCTGTTGTTCTATCGCGTCTATATTATGTTTGATATTGGTAATGATACGACGTAAAAATTCATCCATATTTAGATTATACTTATTTTTTATTTTACCGTTTTATTAGACTGAATATTTTAACAAAATTCCATTTTATGGTTTAACTACTATTATGCTAACATCATTAAAATTACATAATGTTTATTTAATTGGAAAAGGAAAAAAATATGTCAACTCAATATCATGGATCTTGTTTGTGTGGAAAAGTTAAATTATCTGTTCCATTTGCCAATACGGATTTTAGTGCATGCCATTGCCAAACTTGTCGTAAATGGAGTGCCGGGCCTTTAATGACCTTAGCGCACAGTGGTGATTTAACAATAGAAGGGCAAGAAAACGTTACCCATTTTAACTCATCACAATGGGCGGAAAGAGCATTTTGTAAAGAGTGTGGCTCTCATCTTTATTATCATTTAAAAGGTACGCAAAATTATTATATTGCAGCTTGGATCTTTGACGATATTAAGGAGTTAAAATTCACGGCTGAAGTCTTTATCGATAAAAAACCAACTTGCTATGCGTTTGCTAATCAGACTCACAAATTAACCGAAGCAGATATTTTAGCAATGGCGGAAGGAAAGGCTTAAAAAATAAATTATAACTTGATGTATTTATAAAAAAAGACGAGCATTGCTCGTCTTTTTGGTTATTGATAAAGTGCCTGTAATGGTATCACACTGTGAGCAGGATCGTAATCCAGTGCCGACGTTGTGGCATAAGCAGCATTCATAGTGGTATCGTAATGGACTTTATATTGGATAGCACTACGGCGCAGGATTTTAGAGGCTTCAATAGCAGCTCGCCCTGAGGTTGTGTTAAGAATATAACTGTATTCACCATTTTTGATATGATCATGAATATTTGGTCGACCTTCATTTTCTTTCTTGACAATTTGGCAGGCAATTCCTGCTTGTTGCAATGCTTTTGCTGTGCCAAGTGTGGCATCAATACTAAATCCATGAGCGATTAATCGTTTAGCAACTTCTAATAGACGTGGTTTATCTTGTTCACGAATAGAAAGTAATGCTTTGCCGGATTTTTTCATATTCGACAAGCTGCCAAGCTGTGCTTTGGCAAAGGCTTCTGCAAATGTTTTACCAATTCCCATGACTTCGCCGGTTGAGCGCATTTCTGGTCCTAAAATTGGGTCAACACCGCTAAATTTATTAAATGGTAATACTACCTCTTTAACGGAATAATAAGGCGGAATGACTTCTTGAGTAACATTTTGCTTAGTCAGCGATTGCCCTGTCATGACGCGGGCAGCAATTTTAGCCAGTGGTAAGCCAGTCGCTTTCGAGACAAACGGCACCGTACGGGCTGCACGTGGATTAATTTCAATCAGATAAACTTGATTATCTTTGACCGCAAATTGCCCATTCATTAAACCTTTTACATTAAGTTCAAACGCCAATTGTTTCGCTTGTTTTCGCAGTTCCGCTAAAATTTCAGGGCTTAAGGTATGAGTTGGCAGTGAACAAGCTGAATCGCCCGAGTGGATGCCGGCTTGTTCAATATGTTCCATAATGCCGCCAATAACGATTTGTTCGCCATCTGCAATCACATCAATATCTACCTCAATGGCATCATCTAAAAAGTGGTCAAGCAGTACTGGCGCATTATTGGATTCACTTACTGCGGTTTTAAAGTAGCGTCGTAAATCTTGTTCATTGTATACAATTTCCATTGCTCGTCCGCCTAATACATAAGATGGACGTACCACAAGTGGATAACCGATTTGCTCTGCTTTGATTACCGCTTCATCAATATCGGTTACGGTGGCATTAACAGGCTGTTTTAATTTTAATTTATCGACTACTTCTTGAAAGCGTTTGCGATCTTCAGCTCTATCTATGGCATCAGGTGAAGTGCCAATAATAGGAATTCCAGCAGCTTCAAGGGCTCGCGCCAATTTCAGCGGAGTTTGTCCACCATACTGCACTATCACGCCATCAGGTTTTTCAACGTGGGCAATTTCAAGCACATCTTCAAGGGTAACTGGCTCAAAATAGAGTCGATCGGAAGTATCATAATCGGTTGAAACTGTTTCGGGATTGCAATTTACCATAATGGTTTCAAAGCCATCTTCACGTAAAGCTAAAGCAGCATGTACACAGCAGTAATCAAATTCGATCCCTTGTCCAATACGATTAGGTCCTCCTCCTAAAATCATAATCTTTTTACGATTAAATTGTGGATTGGCCTCACACTCTTGTTCATAGGTTGAGTAAAGATAGGCGGTATCGGTTGAAAACTCGGCTGCACAAGTATCCACACGCTTATAAACTGGGTGAATATCATATTGTACGCGCAGATCTCGCACGGCTTGTTCTTGAGTATTAAGCAGTTTAGCAATACGAAGATCCGAAAAGCCTTTACGTTTAAGTTGCCATAATGTCTCTTGATCAAGATCATTAATGGTTTGTTGCTTTAAGTGGTTTTCTATTTGCACTAATTCTTCTATTTGTACTAAGAACCAGCGATCAATATGAGTTAATAAAAACACTTCATCAACGGTAAAACCCGCTCGAAAAGCATCGGCTATATACCAAATGCGATCGCTACCTGCTTCTTGTAATTCGTAACGAATTTTAGCAAGATTCTTTTCATCGCTAACATCATCGATTTTTTCATCCAATCCGCACGCACCGACTTCTAAACCGCGAAGTGCTTTTTGCATCGATTCTTGGAATGTTCGGCCAATTGCCATCACTTCACCCACTGATTTCATTTGTGTGGTTAAGCGATCATTGCAACCTGCAAATTTTTCAAAATTAAAACGTGGGATTTTAGTCACGACATAATCAATAGACGGTTCGAAAGAAGCAGGAGTTTTACCGCCAGTAATATCATTGGAAAGCTCATCAAGTGTATAACCGACGGCTAATTTAGCTGCAATCTTGGCAATTGGAAAGCCGGTTGCTTTAGAGGCTAACGCCGAAGAGCGTGATACCCTAGGATTCATCTCAATAACAATTAATCGTCCCGTTTGTGGATCAACCGAAAATTGCACGTTCGAACCACCAGTTTCAACACCAATTTCGCGTAATACTGCAATTGAGGCATTACGCATGATTTGATACTCTTTATCTGTCAAAGTTTGTGCCGGTGCAACCGTTATTGAATCACCGGTATGAATGCCCATTGCGTCAAAGTTTTCAATCGAACAAACAATAATACAATTATCGTTTTTATCACGCACAACTTCCATTTCATACTCTTTCCAGCCAATCAGTGATTCGTCGATCAGGAGTTCATTGGTTGGGGATAAATCAAGTCCACGAGTACAGATTTCTTCAAACTCTTCTTGATTATAAGCGATGCCACCGCCTGTTCCGCCCATCGTGAATGATGGACGAATAATACAAGGAAAGCCCACTTGTTCCAGTACCGCATAAGCTTCTTGTAATGAGTGAGCAATGCCTGAACGTGCGGTATCCAGCCCAATTTTTTTCATTGCCTGATCAAAGCGTTTGCGATCTTCAGCTTTATCAATCGCATCTGCGGTAGCGCCGATCATTTCAACATTAAACTCTTTTAATACACCCTGTTTTTCAAGTTCTAATGCGCAATTTAATGCCGTTTGTCCGCCCATTGTTGGTAAAATGGCATCGGGTCGCTCTTTTTCAATAATTTTGCGCACACATGTCCAATGAATTGGCTCAATATAGGTGGCATCCGCCATTTCAGGATCGGTCATAATGGTTGCTGGATTGGAGTTAACTAAAATTACTCGGTATCCTTCTTCACGTAATGCTTTACATGCCTGAGCGCCTGAATAATCAAATTCACAAGCTTGACCAATAACAATTGGGCCTGCGCCAATAATTAGAATACTTTTAATATCTGTTCGCTTAGCCATATTATTGCTCCTGCTTATAAATTTTAATTAATTCGATAAAGTGATCAAAAAGTGGCGCAGCATCGTGTGGACCCGGACTGGCTTCAGGGTGTCCTTGAAAACTAAATGCAGGTTTTTGATTATGATGAATCCCTTGTAATGAACCATCAAATAAGGATTTGTGTGTGGCGCGTAAATGTGCGGGCAAGGTGCTTTCATCGACAGCAAATCCGTGATTTTGTGCGGTAATCATGACACGATTATTTTCTAGATCCTTAACAGGATGATTACCACCATGATGACCAAATTTCATTTTGACGGTTTTCGCACCGCAAGCGAGCGCTAAAAGCTGATGTCCTAAACAGATACCAAAAACTGGAATATTGGTGGTTAAAAACTGCTTAATTGCCTCAATGGCATAAGTGCAAGGAGCGGGATCACCAGGACCATTTGATAAAAATATTCCATCTGGGTTTAATGACAATACCTCGTTTGCGGGGGTTTTTGCGGGTACAACTGTTAATTTACATCCTCGTTCAACTAACATCCGTAATATATTTTGTTTAACGCCAAAATCATAAGCAACCACATGATAAGGCAATTCACTGTCCGCTTTTGGTGTAGGATGCTCTTGTTGTCTTGTCCAAATACCGCAAGTCCATGTGTAACTTTCCTTGCAAGTCACTTCTTTAGCCAAATCTAATCCACTTAACCCTTTATAATTTAGTGCCTCTTGTTTGGCATTTTCGGCTTTATCTAATAAGGTCTGTTTATCATTAGCCGTAATGATCACACCATGTTGTGCCCCTTTTTCACGTAAAATACGGGTTAAACGACGTGTATCAATATCCGCAATTGCAATTACATTATGCTGTTTTAAATAACTGGAAAGATCCATTTCACTTCGGTAGTTGCTCGCCATTAACGGCAGATCGCGAATAATCAGTCCTTTTGCATAAATTTGGTTAGATTCGGCATCCGCATCATTTGTTCCTACATTACCAATGTGGGGATAAGTGAGAGTAACTAATTGTTCCGAATAAGAAGGATCGGTTAGGATTTCTTGATAACCTGTCATTGAAGTATTAAATACTACTTCCCCAACAGTCTGTCCATTAGCACCAATTGATTTGCCAATAAATTGCGAACCATCTTGTAACATAAGGAGGGCATAAGTTTGCATGATTAAAAAGGCCTTTTGAATAAGTTGTCATTATTTTTGAATAAAAATTCAAATTTACTTATCTGTTAAGTTACTGTGATTGGCATTTTATTACACTTTTTTATACAAAAAAAGCAATATTATAAAAATTATTTTAATAATTAAATCTAATTTTTGAGACTTTTTGACGAGTTAATAAAATATAAAGGTTATTTTGATGTTTAACTTGAATTTGCATAATTATTCAAATAGAATCGTGTGAATATTTACGGTTATTAGGAGCCACATTATGCACGGTTTTTATCAACGTCACTTTTTACGCCTACTCGATTTTACCCCTGCCGAAATTAATCAATTAATTAATCTGGCTATTGAATTAAAACAAGCTAAGCAGCAAGGGCTGGAACAAAAGTATTTACTCGGTAAAAATATTGCTCTTATCTTTGAAAAAGATTCAACACGTACGCGCTGTGCATTTGAAGTTGGCGCTTTTGATCAAGGCGCAAACGTTACCTATTTAGGGCCGAGTGGTAGCCAAATTGGGCATAAAGAGTCAATTGCTGATACTGCACGTGTGCTTGGTCGTATGTATGATGGCATTGAATATCGTGGTTATGGGCAAGAAATTGTTGAAACTTTAGCAAAATACGCGGGTGTACCTGTATGGAATGGTTTAACTACTGAAGCCCATCCAACCCAAATTTTAGCTGATTTTATGACCATGAAAGAACATATTGGCGATAGAGCATTAAGCAGTGTTAAATTTGCCTATTTAGGTGATGCACGAAATAATATGGGAAATTCGTTAATGGAAGGGGCGGCATTAATGGGTATGGAAATTCGTTTAGTTGCGCCAAAAGCCTGTCAACCCGAAGCTCAATTGGTACAGAAGTGTCAGGAGATAGCCAAAACGACAGGTGCTAAAATTATTTTAACTGAAGATGTTGCTTCAGGTGTTAAAGATGTTGATTTTCTTTATACAGATGTATGGGTATCAATGGGTGAACCGAAAGAAGTGTGGGATGAGCGTGTAAAATTATTAACGCCCTATCAAGTCAATCAAAATGTCATTAATTTGACTCATAACCCAAATGTCAAATTTATGCACTGTTTACCTGCTTTCCATGATATGAATACCACTATTGGCAAACAAATGGCAGCACAATATGGTTTAAAAAATGGCTTAGAAGTGACTGATGACGTATTTGAATCGAAACACAGTATCGTATTTGATGAAGCTGAAAACCGCCTCCATACGATTAAAGCGGTAATGGTTGCAACGTTAGCGAAAGACGAATAATATAGTTGATAATCATAAATACTTAGCTTTGCTAAGCAACTTTTTTGCCGACTTAAAGTCGGCATTATTTTATCTAAAAGACCTTTAACATAATGACAAAACAAGAGCGAAATAAAGACTTTAAAAAATATGTGCAATTAACCAATCCTATCCATTTACTTGCGGTGGGTTTAGGGTCTGGTATGTCACCTATTATGCCCGGTACGATGGGATCGGCAATGGCAATACCACTTTGGCTGCTATTTAATGGTTTGCAACCGTATTTATATTGGGTGTTAATTGTTGTCGCTTTTATTTTTGGTTGTTTTTTATGTCAAAAAACGTCGGATGATACCCATACTCATGATTCAGGACATATAGTATGGGATGAATTTGTTGGTATGTGGATCACCCTATTTTTTATTCCACAAATCTCTGTTTTATGGATTGCTATGGCTTTTTTTGCTTTTAGAGTCTTTGATATGGCAAAACCTTGGCCGATTCGTTGGTTTGATAAACGAGTACCAGGAGGTTTTGGTATTATGGTTGATGATGTCATTGCGGCTATCTTTTCTTCAGTTACTGTTTATGTGATAGCTTTGCTAATTAAGTAACAACTTTTATTGCTAACATAAATAGGAATTGATTGTAATCAACCGCATCAAAACAGAAGAGTAAAAGCGATTTGTCTTAAGACAGAAACGATACATTAATTAAAACATTTTTTGTGACCAGCCTAATTTACTTGAAAGATTATTAAAATAGTCGTAATCCTTTGAGTGAATTAAATTAAATTCATATGAAGAACGGCGAATAATGACATCGTGTGATGGTTTTACGGGTAAAATTATTTGACTGTCACAGGCAATATTCAAATCCAAGGCTGTTGTTGGGAATTTAAGATGAATAGGATTATCCCCTTTAATCACTAATGGTCTAACCGCTAAAGAATGCGGAAACATTGGTGTAATAATTAAGGCATCTAAATGGGGCGCTAAAATAGGTCCACCAGCCGATAGTGAATACGCTGTTGAGCCAGTCGGAGTAGCAATAATTAACCCGTCAGCACGCTGCGAAAATGCATTGCGTTCATTAATATAGACATCATAATCAATCATATGCGCAACTGTATTTGGGGTTATCACAATTTCGTTTACGGCAAAGCCTGAGTTAACCATTTTACCGTTATCAAATATGGATACTTCTAATAAAAAACGCGGATCATCGACATATTCACCTGCAATAACGGGGCTTAATTGTTCAATTACCTGTTCATGCGAAATATCAGTCAAAAAACCTAGATTACCTCGATTAACCCCAATCACTCTGATTTTATAGTGAGATAAGTATCGTGCTGAGCGTAACATGTTGCCATCTCCGCCAACCACAATAGCCAAATCAGCTTGCTCACCAATTGTTTCCAACGAGGCATAATGGCTAACTGGGAATTGAATATATTCGGCTAATCTATCTTCTACTAATACACGAATACCGAGTTTAACAAGCCAATCATAAAGCACTTGATGGGTTTCAATTGCTTCTAATTTACGTGGAAGTCCAATTAGACCAATGCATTTAAATGGAATCATTATAAAATATCCTTACCTTATTTTTTCATAAACATCTGTATTTTTTGGGTATAAATTAAAAAAAATACATATCAATGTCTCGATAAGCTTGTAATAATAAAAATTGTCCCCATAATAACCGTTATTCATTAAGTTTTCGACTACATTTGGAGTACCTTATGACAGAACAAGATAAAAATATGTCAGAAAATGAAGCTAACATTGACACCCCAGCAGAAGAAACAACAGAACAACAAGCGGCAGCGCAGCCGGATTTAGAAGAGCAATTGAAAGCAAAAGATACTCGTATTGCCGAGCTTGAACAAGCTTTACAATTAGCTAAAAAGAATGAAAGCGAAGCGATGATTCGTGCGCGTGCTGAAATTGATAATGTTCGTAAACGTGTTGAGCAAGATGTCGATAAAGCACGTAAATTTGCGTTAGAAAAGTTTTCAAATGAATTATTACCCGTCATTGATAACTTAGAACGTGCTTTATTATCTACTGATAAAAATAATCCGGAACATCAAGCAACCGTTGAAGGTTTAGAACTGACATTAAAATCGTTCCTAGATACGGTCAAAAAATTTGGTATTGAAGTTGTTAGCACGGAAGATTCCCAATTAAACCCTGATGTGCACCAAGCAATTAGTATGGTTGAATCACCAGAACATCAATCAGGACAAATCGTTAATACCATCCAAAAAGGTTATACTTTAAATGGTCGATTAATTCGCCCAGCGATGGTTATTGTTGCTAAATAATCGTATCGTCGTAAATAGTAGATGGTTTAACCGCCATCTATAAATGGCGGTTAATTTTATTTTTTACGTTGCTCTTCACGCGTCAGTTTTTTCATCTTTTGTTCAATTCGCTGACGTTTTAATGGTGAAAGGTAATCGACAAATAATTTACCTTTTAAATGATCCATTTCGTGTTGTATACAAATAGCAAGTAGGTCGTCGGCATCAATTTCATAAGGATTTCCATCACGATCTAATGCTTTGATTTTAATTTTTTCCGCTCTTGGTACAAACCCTCGACAATCAGGTATTGATAAGCAACCTTCTTCAATTCCTGTCTCGCCTTCTTTACTGATCACTTCAGGATTAATAATCACATAAGGTTGACTTTTGTCTTCGGTTACATCAATTACAATGATCTGCTCATGTATATCCACTTGGGTTGACGCAAGACCAATGCCTTTTTCTGCATACATGGTTTCAATCATGTTATCGATAATGGTTTGTAACTCTGGCGTAAATTGGGTGACGGGTTTAGCAACTTTGCGGAGTCGCTCATCAGGGAAACGTAATACCGGTAAAATAGCCATAAATTCTTCGATCTACTCCTCAAAAATCAGATTAGTTCAGTTTATTACTCATTGTAAACATTTATCATGTCATTGAATAGCCCTTATTGGCTATTGGTAGTATTTATCTTATCTATTCAAAAAATTAAATTTATTTAACATGAGTGCAAAAAGTTATGATGAGTAAATATGAATTCTTATTACGAATTTCAATGCTTGGACAAGGAAAACTTGCAATTTTTAAAAAAATTAGCCAAATTTTTGGTACAGATCTGCCTAATATAATTAATAATGTATCGTTTTTACTTGAGAAATTAGCATTGACTCAAGAGCAACAAGAAAAGTTTTTAGCTACTTCTTATTTTCATTTTGAACCGATACTTGAATGGCTCGATACCCCTTATCCTCAAAAGCATTTGATTGCGTATTGTGATTCAGATTATCCGATTTTGCTTAAGCAAATTAATTCACCACCAATATTTTTATTTGTTATGGGAAATTGTCAGCTACTACACTCTCCACAAATTGCTATGGTTGGCAGCCGTGAATTTAGTGAATATGGCGCTCAATGGGGACGATATTTTGCTGGTGAATTAGCCATTAACGGGTTAACCATTACCAGTGGTTTGGCACTGGGTTTAGATGCGATTTGCCATCGTGGTGCACTTGAGGTAGGCGGTAATACTATTGCCGTTCTCGGTAGCGGATTAGCTAATATAGCACCAAGGTCAAACCTAAATTTAGTGAATGATATTTTAGCGCAACATGGTGCGATAGTATCAGAATTTTTACCTTTTGAAAAAGCAAGAACCGAATATTTTCCTCGGCGTAATCGAATTATCAGTGGGCTAAGTTTAGGGACTTTTGTTATTGAAGCATCAGAAAAAAGTGGTTCGCTAATAACGGCCCGTTATGCACTTGAGCAAAATCGTGATGTGTTTGCATTGCCAGGAGATATTGATAATCAAAACTGTGTTGGAACACATTCTTTAATTAAGCAGGGTGCCTATTTAGTTACTGAGCCAATTGATATTTTAGAGCATTATAGTCGTTATTTATCAACAATAAATCGACAAACAAAAAACGAGGATGACCTCAATAATCATATTTTGTATCCTGAAATTTTTGCTGTCATTCATCATCAACCTATTGCAGTTGATACAATTGCATCATTGGTTAATTTATCGATTCCTGAACTTACCAGTAAATTATTAGATATGGAAATCGCTGGATTAATTATGACGGTAACAGGGGGATATATTCGCAAGCGAACGATCAAATAATAGATAAACTATTATCAAAAAGTTTGAGGTGATGACTGTGTTTCAGTAAAAAACCGCCGATATTTATCGGCGGCAAGAATGATATCTTATTCTTCTATTTCTAAGGCAATTTCAGACAGAATAATACCTGTATTATCTGCATAGACAAAATCACCTGAGAAGAATGTTACGCCACCAAAGTTAACACGAATATCAACTTCACCAACGCCTTGATTTTCAGCGCCTACAGGAATTGCGGTAAGTGCTTGAATACCAATTTCAGCTTCAGCTAAATAGTCAACTTGGCGAACGGCACCATAAACAATAATGCCTTCCCATTGATTTTGCAGTGCAATATCAATTAGTTCTGCATCAATCAACGCACGACGCACTGAACCACCACCATCAATTACTAAAATTTTTCCTGTGCCGTCAGTTTGCAGAGTTTCAAAAAGTAAACCATTGTCCTCGAAACATTTAACTGTCACAATTTGTCCAGAAAATGATGTCACACCACCAAAATTACTAAATATGGGTTCCACTACGTTAACATCTTCTGGGTAGTAATCGCAAAGAATTGAAGTATCAAACTCCATCATCAGGTCTCCTTTTGCTGTCGTATTTTAATACTATATAGTATAACGCTAACATCAAGTAAAACGATATTAAAATTAAATAATCGTGAGCTAGCTCAAAATTATCCCCAAACAATAAAGTAAATTAATCAATAAAGCAAGTTTGACCATTTGTAATAGTAAAGGGAACGCATCTTTTGCTGTTTTAAAATGAAAAACGGCATAGACATGTTCAATTAACAAAGGTAGACCGAGCATAAATAGCCAACCCCAACGAGGATTTAGATAACTATAGGAGAATATGCTAAATGAGCATAATGAGCTTACCAATAATAGAAGGTGGTAAACTCGCCCACGATCTTTGCCCATTAAAACTACCAGTGTTCGTTTGTGATTCATTCTGTCACTGTCTATATCACGAAGATTATTAATATTAAGTACTGCAACGGACAATAATCCACAGCCTAAAGCTGGTAAAATAATTGGTATTGGTAATGTTTTGGTTTGTAAGTAATAGCTTCCTATTACACTAATTAGACCAAAAAAGATAAGAACAGATAGATCTCCAAGACCTATATAACCATAAGGTTTTTTACCTACCGTGTAAGTTATTGCTGCAATAATAGATAATATTCCTAATAGTATAAAAATTAAAATTTCATAAATATTATTACAAGCTAAATAAATTAAAGTCAGTCCAAATACAATACATAAAAAAGTATTAATCCATAATGCTTTTTTTAATTGATTAAGCGTAATTAAACCTAACTGCAAACCCCGTTTATGCCCAGTTAAGTTTTGATCATCACTGCCTTTAATCGCATCACCATAATCATTGGCTAGATTCGATAAAATTTGTAGTAATGATGCGGTAATAATTGATAAGAGCATAATCAGTGGATCAAAAGACCGACCCCAATACGCAAGCGTATTACCCATCAAAATGGCACAAAGTGATAATACTAATGTTTTAGGGCGTAAACTAATAATCCATGGATAATATTTATTGGGCATACAACATATTATTTATTTAAAAAATCATGCATTCATCATATCAGTAATCAATAATATATTCACGTTTTAGTACTAACTAATTGACGGTTTATTATGAATTTTTGGATTTTTAGGCCGTAAAAATTTCTTTAATTTTTTGAAATATCCTCTGACTTTTCCTTCTCGTAGTGCAGCAATAAAAAAGCCTAATGAACCATACATTACACCGAGAAAAAGAATCATAAATATATTAAATAAATTGTCTGACAGACCTAATCCCATCTGATTTACGCCGGCAATCATATTCGTTGCCCATGTTGATGGCAGCATTCTCGATACTGTTTGTACCCATAAAGGCATCGCATCAAGTGGCCATATGGTACCAGATAGGTAAAATACGGGCGTGGTTAAAAAAGCTAAAGTTAAATAGATCATCTCCGCTCGGCGTAAACACTCTGTAAGCAATTTACTTAAGCCCAAAATTCCTAATAATAGAGGAAATGTCATAATAATAATTTCAGGTATACTGGCTAATTGCCGATAACCGAGTAGCCATGGCCATAATCCAAATAGGACTATAGATAAAAATAACCATATTGGAATAATACCGAATAGACTTCCGAATATAACAATCCTTGGTGGCTTACCTTGTGGCAAGGAGTGTAGGGTAATATTGATTCGCGTTGAGGCAATTAAAAAGGAGTGTTGCAACAACATGACTAATAGTCCAGGAAAGGTTATTGCTGCAAAGCTGATACCAGCATTATAAAGTGGCATCGTTTGCCCTTTTATTGGCGATAAAATGATATTAATCTGCTGATCAGAAAACCCGCCATTACGCATTACTCGCATATTATATTCGGTCAATATTTGTTGATATATTCCCTTAATATCAACTTGTATCAAACCATTAGCTAAACGGCTAGAAGCATCGCCATAAGCAGGAATGGTTACATCTTGACCATTTAATAAGCGTTTTTCAAAATCCCTTGGAATGGTAAAAACTGCAAACAATTTACGATTGTTTATATCATCATAAGCTTGTAATGAATTTTCATAGGTTAGGACATTGATTTTAGAACTGGTAGTTAAAGAACGAATCAAACTGCGGCTCGTTGCGGTATGATCTTGATCGACAATAGCAACGGGTAAATTAGTGATAGTACCATTAAGATAAACAAGACTCATTAATGAGACAGACAATAGCATCAATAACCACATTGGTCGCATTAGCATAAAGAAAAACATTTTTACAGCTGAAGAAAAAAATAGCTTAAGCATCCAAATATTGCCTCTTACTGTGAATGTAAACGCTTGACTAAACGTTTTCTAACTAACACTGTAATAATTATTGGATAGATCATCAAAATACTACAGGTTTTTAATACGGATAGATAACTAGAATGCCGTAAAAATAGATCAAACAATTTATTGAGCGCATAAGTTAAAGGCTCAAGTGATGAGATAAACCTAGCTATCCAAGGCATAGATAACTCTGGTACAACCACGCCTGAATAGGTTAATGCAAGCCCTACTAAAACCCCAATATAAGTATATGCATCTAATGTTGTTTTGGTAAACGTGTAAAGCAAAATACCAATACTTTGTGCCGCAATTACATAAAAGAAAACCACCATCATCATAGCAAATGGCGAACCGGATACTCGAGCATCAGAAAATAAAACCAGCATTGCTATTTCAAACATCAATAACATGGTATACCAAATGGTATAAGGGGCTAATTTACCTAATACAAATGGATAATTAGGTCGAGTGCGTTTGGGTAATTGCGACAAAATATAAATAGTTGTCGTAACCACAAATAATTGCAACAAATGTACTACTGCCGAAAATTGTTGGAAGTACATCGAGTTACCGCTTGCATTAAATAGCCCATCATAATTGAAATTAACTTGAGCAAGTTTTGGAACGGGTAAACCAATACTGGTTGCCATGGTAGTCCGATATTGGGTGTTTAATGATGCAATTAACCCTGAATAATCCATTATTGAATATAAACCAGCACTATAATATAGAGCATTATAATAAAGCATTGGTGTTGGCTGGCGGCCAGCTAACACATCCGCTTCAAAATTAGGTGGTATATAAAGAACGGCATAAATCTTGGCTTTTTCTAAATCATGCTCAGCCATTTTTAGCTGATTATCATAATTAATCAAATTGGCATGTGCGCCAGCGTTAAGATCCCGTATTATTTCACGAGATAAAGAGCTTTTATCTTGATCAACATAGCCTACCGGTAGATCAAACAGTACACCTTTGTGAAAGATACTGCTAATTAACACAAAGATAATTAGCGGTAAAATCCACATTAACCAATGGAAAGTAAATCGCTTAAATATAACTGGTATTTCATCGTTAAAAGCGTCTTTAAAGCGATGCCAGAAGTCTAAAACTAGTTGTCTATTTTCCATAATGTACTCATACCTGCGCGTAAGCCTTCTACAGGTTTAGTTGGATAAAGTCTAATTTCAAACGTTTTTAAATCAAAATCACCGGTCGCACGAGTGGCGCGTTTGGTTGCATAATCACCCATTGGTGAAATAAAACGAACTTCCGCTTCAACTTCTTTGTTACCAAGTGCGGGAACTTCTAGCTTAATATGATCACCTTTATGAATATGAGGCATAATATTTTCACGAATATTAAACACAAAATAAGCTTGTGGTAATCGAATAACGGTTAATAGTGGACTATTGGCATTAAATAATTCGCCTACTTCAGCAGGAATCGAACCTACTTCTCCATCTACTGGTGCTTTAACTTGCAAGTCATCAAATTGGATCTGTAATTGCTTAAGTTGTTCTTCAGCTTCTTTTAATTTGGCATCATAAATTTGTCGTTGTTCAACACGATCACCATTTCGTGCTTGATCTAAATTAGCCTGTGCTGATAAAACTTGTTGATAAGCAGCATCACGCGTTTTCAGCGCATTATCTAATATTGATTGTGATACAAAGCCTTTTGCTGAAATTGCTTTATTACGATTGTACTCTTTTGAGGCATTGTCATAAGCTACTTTAGCTTGTTCAAGTAATGCTTCATAATAACGAATACTTTCTTCACGTGTGCCATGTTCAGAAAGTGATACTTGTGCTTGTGCTTGATCTCGTGCTGCTTCGGCCGCTTTAACTTGTGCTAAAAGTTCTGGACTATCAAGCGTAATTAAGACATCATTTAGTTTGACATCATCACCACGATTCACATGAATAACTTGCACTCGCCCCTTTGCTTTAGAGGAAATGCTAACATTAGGCGCATCAACTTCGCCTTGTAAGATAAGTTCGCTATGATGAGCACGAATTAAGATCGTCATCGAAATTAATATAACAATCAATGCTATAACAATAAAAATTTTTTTATTCATAAATTTGTTTTGAATGACAATTGTAAGAAAAGGCCTAAAGAACTAGGATAATTGTACGCAATCAAGAATTAACATACGTCATTAATGATTACTATATCACACGATATAGTGTTTTACTTAAACAAACAAAGCTATATTTTTAAACCAAAATAAAGATTACATGGAATAATTTATAACTTGATTGTTTACATTCTATTTCACCCTTAAATAAATTTCAATAATTCTAAACCACCATTTTAATAGATTTTATTTATGAATATCATCAGTCAAAAGAAATAGATAAAAACCTACTTATTTAGTAAGATATTTTTAATTAAATTAATAAGGCTTTAATTATGCAAAAAATAATTATTATAGGTGGTGGTGCTGGCGGTTTAGAGCTCGCTACTGATCTAGGTGATAAATTAGGCAAAACGGACAAAGCTCAAATTACCTTAGTTGATAAAAATAGTTATCATTTATGGAAACCATTATTACATGAAGTAGCAACGGGTGTCCTTGATGAGCAAGTTGATAATATTTATTATGCATCTCAAGGTCAACAGCATAATTTTGAGTTTACCCAAGGTACATTTACCGATCTTGATCGAGATAGCAAGCGAATTACGGTTATCAACCATAATGATGAATCTATTTCTATTGATTACAATATTCTGGTTATTGCCATTGGTAGTACCTCTAACGATTTTGGTACACCTGGTGTTAAAGAACATTGTATCTTCTTAGATGATCAAAATGCGGCTATTCGTTTGCGAGAAACCTTGATCAATAAATTCACTAGTTTTTGTTCAATCATTGATGATCATCAAAGCACTGATGAAGATAAAATCCGAATTGCAATCGTTGGTGGTGGAGCAACCGGTGTTGAATTAGCTTCTGAATTACCAAATATGGTAGAAAAATTTGGCGCCTGTGGTCGTAACAAAATGTGTTCGGATCTTCTAGATGTGTCAGTTATTGAAGCAACTGATCGTATTTTACCTGCTTTGCCAGAAAAAACAGCGATAAGTATTACTAAAACGCTTGAAAAACAAGGTATTCATGTATTAACAAAAACCATGATTACAAAAGCGGAAAATGATGGATTTTATCCAAAAGATGGCGGTATCATCAAAGCTGATATTATGATTTGGACTGCGGGTGTTAAAGCACCTGATTATTTAAAAGAAATTTCAGGCTTAGAGTCTAGTCGTTCCAATCAATTGGTGGTAAAACCGACATTGCAAACTTCCCGTGATGACAGTATTTTTGTTATTGGTGATTGTGCTTACGCAATGCAAGAGAATGGTCATGCCTCACCACCTACCGCTCAAGCTGCACATCAAATGGCAAAAATATGTTATGAAAATATTATCAATATACTAAATAACAATCCATTGAAATCATTTAAATATACCGATAATGGAACAATCATTTCTTTACATGATACTGCACAAGGTGTGGTCAAAATAGCTGGAAAGAGTGAAATGAGTGTTAAAGGTTGGTTTGCATTAATTATTCATCGATTATTGTATCGAATGCATCAAGCCAGTTTATTGGGTATCTTTAAAACGATTCGTTTTGCTCGTGCTAGTAAATTTATGTACAAAACCAAATCGACTTCCATTTTTTGTAATCGTAATTAATTATTAAAATAACAGCTACTTAAAAGTTTTTTAAGTAGCTTTATTAGATTATACTACTACTTTAATTGATTCGATTTTATAGGTAGTGGTTAATGCGTTTTATTTTCATTTTTGGTTTACTTTTCGCTAGCTATACAGCTTTAGCAAATTATCAACCACAAGATGGTGATATTATTTTCCAATCTTCTCAATCAAACCAAAGTAAAGCCGTTGAGCAGGCAACTAAGTCGCCTTATAGTCATATGGGTATCATTTTTACTAAAAATGGCAAACCTTATGTTTTTGAAGCAGCAAGTAAAGTGGTTTATACACCTTTAGATAATTGGATAAATCGCGGAAAAAATAAAAAATATGTGATAAAACGTTTAAAAGATCATACGTTATCACAAAAAGAAATTACCAATTTAAAACAGGTCGCCAAAACATTTGAAAACAAACCTTACGATATTTGGTTTGGTTGGGATGATAACTATATTTATTGTTCAGAATTAGTTTGGAAAATTTATAATCGGGGACTTAAACTGAAAATTGGTCAATTACAAACCATTAAAGATTTTAATCTGTCATCACCAGCGGTTAAACAAAAATTAAAAGAACGCTATGGTAATAAGATACCTTATCAAGAAACTGTAATTTCACCTGTTGCGATGTTTAATTCACCACTATTAATCACTGTTGATAAGCGCTGGTAGTTGACTTTAGCATTGTAGTAATTTTTTTATTGGTGCAAAGCTTTTACGATATAAATGGTTAATGCCATGTTTTTCTATTGCAATTAAATGATCTTTGGTTGGGTAACCTTTATGTTTAGCAAGACCATATTGGGGATAAAGTTTATCTAACTCGACCATCTCGCGATCTCGTGTGACTTTAGCTAAAATCGATGCAGCACTGATTTCTGCCACTAATAGATCACCTTTAACAACGGATTGGGTTTGAATGCCAAAATTGGGGCAACGATTGCCATCAACTAAGACATAATTGGGTTTGATTTTTAAGCCAGATACTGCTCGCTGCATCGCCAGCATAGTAGCATGTAAAATATTTAGCTCATCAATTTCATCCACCGATGCTCTGGCGACACACCAAGCTAATGCATTGTCTTTTATCACTTCAAATAACTGTTCACGTTTTTTTTCAGTAAGTTTCTTTGAGTCGGTTAAACCAACGATAGGTTTAGTTGGATCTAAAATAACTGCTGCAGTAACAACATCGCCACATAGCGGTCCTCTTCCAACTTCATCGACACCCGCTATTAATGTAGCATCAGGGTAAGTAAATTCTAACAACGATATAAATCCTCTAACAGCGTATTTTTAAAACGCTAATCCTTTAAAACATCTAATACTGCTTGTGCAGCTTGTTCATCAGCATTACAACGAATTTGTTTATGTAAAGTGAGAAAGGTATTTTTAACTTCGGTATTATCTCCTTCTAAAAAAGGGATAATATGATTGGCGATATTTTCTGGTGTGCAATCTTGTTGTAATAGTTCGGGTACAAGTTCTTTTCCCGCTAAAATATTGGGTAAAGAAACATAAGGCGTTTTGATTATTTTTTTAGCTAACCAAAAAGTAAAGGCTTTCATTTTATATCCTACTACCATTGGGCATTTGGCTAACATACACTCTAATGCTGCTGTGCCAGATGCCAAGATAGTGGCATTGCTTGAAATCATCGCTTCACGGGCTTGACCATCTAATAGCTGCACTTCAAGATTAGGGGCGATTTGAGCTTTGATTTGTTCAAACTCTTTACGTCTTTTGGTATTAACTAACGGTACCACAATATGCAAATCAGGGTAACGCTGGCGTAATAATTGTGCGGCTTTTAGAAATGGTTCTGACAGTAAAGAGACTTCTGCGTGACGGCTACCAGGCAATAAGGCCAAACAAAGACAATCAAGAGGGATACCTAATTGCTGACGCATTGCTTTTTGATCTGGATTTAGTGGGATATCATCTGCCATTTTATGTCCAATAAAACGGCAAGGAACATCGAACTTATCATAAAACGCTTTTTCAAAAGGTAAAAACGCTAAAATAAGATTAGTATTGCGTTTAATTTTAAATACTCGTTTTTGCTTCCACGCCCAAACCGAAGGACTCACATAGTGAATGGTTTTAATGCCTGCTTGTTTAAGTTTGCCTTCTAACGAAAGATTAAAATCAGGGGCGTCGATACCAATAAAAATATCAGGTTTTAACTCAATGAGGCGTTTAGTGATGTCGCGACGAATAGCTAAAATACGACGTAATCGACCTAACACCTCTACGATGCCCATAACCGAAAGTTCATCCATTTCATACCAAGCTTTACAGCCTTCAGCTTGCATTTTTGGCCCAGCAATACCGATAAACTCAATATTGGGATAATGATTTTTGAGTGCACGAATTAAACCAACACCAAGAATGTCGCCCGAGGTTTCCCCTGCGACTAACGCAATGGTTAATGGTTTATTTATCATTTACGGATGATGCCACGTGTTGAACGTGAAAAGAAATCAATAAATAATTGGACTTCAGGATACTGTTTCGCTATGGTTTCAATCTCTACTTTGGCATCGTCTAATGTTAAGCCATTTCGATAAAGAACTTTATAACTATTGCGAATCGCTTGCAAAGCCTCTTTACTAAATCCACGGCGTTTTAAACCTTCATAATTTACACCGTGAGGCGTTGCATGATTACCTTGGGCAATAACATAAGGTGGTACATCTTGAGCAACTCCAGAGCACCCACCCACCATAACATGTGAACCAATAACACAAAATTGATGTACGGCTGTCATGCCACCGATAATTACATAATCGTCTAATTGGACATGTCCGCCTAAAGTTGCATTATTAGCTAAAATACAGTGATCACCAATAACACAATCATGAGCAACATGCGCATTAATCATAAATAGATTATCACTGCCAATACGCGTTAATTCACCACCTTGCACGGTGCCACGGTGAATGGTTACGCTTTCGCGAATCATGTTGCGATCGCCGATTTCTGTGCGCGTTGGTTCACCACGATATTTTAAATCTTGGTTAACTTCACCAATTGAAGCAAATTGATAAATTTGATTATCTTTACCAATTTTAGTGTGACCATTGATGACTACATGTGATTTTAAAAAAGTCCCATCACCAATTTCAACATTTTCACCAACAAAGCAAAAAGGCCCAATTTTGACATTATTGCCAATCTTAGCCCCTTTTTCTATTACTGAACTTGGATGTATTTCCGTTGACATAGCATTTCCTTAATACTTTTGGGATATTTCAAAATCAATATTATTTACGTGCACACATCATTTCGGCTTCACAAACCAGATTACCATCAACGGTTGCAACACCATGGAACAATGCAATACCACGACGTTCTTTAATATATTCAACGTCTAATACGAGTTGATCACCAGGCACTACAGGGCGTTTAAAGCGAGCTTTATCAATTGACGCAAAATAATAAAGTTGTCCCGGAGATAACTCTTCAATACTTTTGAAAGCTAAAATTCCAGTTGCTTGAGCCATCGCTTCTAGAATTAAAACGCCAGGAAAAATCGGTTTATTTGGAAAGTGGCCTTGGAAAAATGGTTCATTAAAAGTGACATTTTTAATGGCTTTTAATGTTTTGCCTTTTTCATAGCTAAGTACACGATCAACCATCAAAAATGGATAACGATGAGGCAATAAACTGATGATTTCTTCAATATCAAGGGTATTAAGTTCGGTAGTCAAAATAGCTATCCTTTATATTATTTGCTATAAATTGCACCTATTATAACTGAGGATGTGGCTTTCACTCAAGAATGATTTGAATAGTACTTTTCTTTTATATGAATCTTCTTATGCTATGTTATTATAATTTATTTACATAAATGATTTGTAAAAACTATATTATCTTACATTAAATCATTTATAATAATTCAAATAGTAAAATTGAGCTATAAAAGTTTCTAACTCGGAGAGGTAGTATGAAATCATTGATTAAAATGACATTAGTAAGTAGTGCAATCGTATTAGCATTGGTTGGGTGTGATGATAAAAAAAATACAACCGATAACAACGCCAGTACCAATAAAGTGACCATATCAACTGATGCACAAAAAGAAGCTTATGCATTAGGCTCTTCATTTGCTTCATACATGGCAACAAATTTGGAGCAAAATGAAATTAGTCCAGATAAAGAATATCTAATTAGTGGTTTTAATGAAACATTCCGTGATGCTTCTCAACTTTCAAAAGATGAAGTCAAAGATGTTTTAGAAGCATTTGGTAAACGAATTCAAGAAGAAAGTAAAGCTCGTTTTGAAAAAGAAAAAACGGAAAATACTGCTGCTGGTGATAAATTCCGGGAAGAATTTGCTAAACAAGAAGGTGTTAAACAAACGAAATCTGGATTACTTTATCAAATCATCAATGAAGGTTCAGATCGCCATCCAAAAGCTGATGACACCGTTATTGTTCATTACACAGGCACTTTAACAGATGGTCGTAAATTCGACAGTTCTTATGACCGAGGTGAAACTGCAACTTTCCCTCTTAATGCGGTAATTAAAGGTTGGACTGAAGGAATTCAATTAGTTGGTGTGGGCGGTAAAATCAAACTTGTGGTACCACCAGATTTAGCATATGGTGATCAAAGTTTTCCTGGTCAAGATGATAAAGCAGGTATTCAACCAGCATCAACATTAGTCTTTGAAGTTGAATTACTTGGTATTGATGGTGATAACAATG
Source organism: Gilliamella sp. LMG 34360 (assembly GCF_984568995.1). Lineage (NCBI taxonomy): Bacteria > Pseudomonadati > Pseudomonadota > Gammaproteobacteria > Orbales > Orbaceae > Gilliamella > Gilliamella sp. LMG 34360. The sequence continues at coordinate 318,448 of NZ_OZ474900.1, forward strand.
ATAAAACTGAACAATCAACATCTGATCAAAATAAAAACAACAATAGTGCTAAATAAGATTTAGCTGACTAATTTTGACTGATTCATTAAGTTATACACTTGTTGTTATGGGTCCCGCATATGGGACCCAATCTGCTTATTGTGCCTATCAATTTGCACAAACTTTGCTATCCAAAACTTCCCATACAATTAAAAATATCTTTTTTTATGCAGATGGTATCTATAATGGTAATAAGTTTACCGATCCCGCTAGTGATGAATTTGATTTAGTATCGGCATGGCAGGCGTTGGCAAAAGAGTATTGTTTAACGTTAACTATTTGTGTCGCTGCCGCTCAAAGACGAGGTGTTATTGAAACGAATCTTGCTGATTGTTATCAGTTAACTGGGCTTGGTGAATTAAGTGCATCTATTGCAGAAACAGATCGAACTATTCAATTTTAGTATTAAAATTTTAGTATTAAGGCTGGTAAATGAAAAAAGTCGCAATTATTATTAGTTCACCACCTCATGGCAGTGCTAAAGGTCGAGAAGCATTGGATATAGCCTTAGCTGCATCCGCATTTAATCATATTTCTGTTTTTTTTATTGATGATGGTGTATTCCATCTGTTGCCTAATCAATCTCCAGAACACATTTTAATGCGTGATTATATTGCGACATTTAATATGCTTGAACTTTATGATATTGAAGATGTTTATGTATGCGAATCTTCACTTAATACACGAAACCTTGCTAAGGTAACGCAGAATATTGCTTGTAAAGTTATTAATAACCAATCATTAAACCAATTATTAAATATCCAAGATGTAATCTTAACATTCTAATTTTTATACTGAAACGTATAGATAATCTGAAACTTTTTTACAAACAAGATTTATAAAAAGAGACAGCTAATGGATTAGGATTAACGTAATTTTTATGAGATTGGATGAGGCAAAATAAATAATCCACGCTATTTTTTATACTGTATAAATATTGTGGATTATTTTATTAATATAATTTTATTAACTTTTTACTATACTAATTCTTTCATATGATTGGCGATTTTTTCTGCTTGCTGACCAACTACAATTTGTACACCTGTTTTCCCTAATTTAATTACTGCCATAGCGCCAAGAGCTTTTGCCGCTTGTTCATCAATTAGATCTGTGTCTTTTACACTTAAACGTAAACGTGTGATACAAGAATCAATATTGGTTAGATTTTCTTTACCACCAACGATTGCTAAATATTGCAGAGCAAGTGTTGATAAATCACTTGTTGTTGCTTTTTGTTGTGTTTCTTCTACTGTGGTGTCCGCACTATCATCATCCTCACGTCCAGGTGTTTTTAAATTGAATTTAACAATCACAAAACGGAAAACTACATAGTAAACAACAAAGAACACTAAACCTTGAAGGATTAGCATGTACCAATGAACAGCTAATGGGTTGCCTGATTGCAGTAACATGTCGATTAAACCAGCACTGAATGCAAATCCAGATATCCATTGCATAGTTGCAGCAATAAATAGAGAAATACCAGTTAAAATAGCATGAATTAAATAAAGCACTGGCGCTACAAACATAAAGGCAAATTCTAACGGTTCAGTAATACCAGTAAAGAAAGCGGCGAAAGAAGCTGCTAACATAATTGAAGCCGTTTTATCTTTATTCCCTTTTTTCGCTGTATGATACATAGCTAATGCTGCGCCAGGTAAACCAAACATCATAATTGGGAAGAAACCTGCTTGATAACGGCCAGTAATCCCTATCGTTGCCGTACCCGCCGCAAGACTTTTTTCCGGTTGCAAGAAATTACCAATATCATTAATACCTGCTACGTCAAACCAAAATACTGAATTTAGCGCATGGTGTAAACCAACAGGAATTAGTAGACGGTTAAAGAAACCATAAATACCTGCTCCAGCTGAACCTAAATCTTTGATTTGTTCACCAAATGAAGTCAAAATACTAAAAACCATTGGCCAGATAAAATATAAAATAAAGGAAACCAAGAGCATTACAATAGATACAATAATCGGGACTAAACGTTTACCACTGAAAAAAGCTAACGTTTTATGTAATTCGACCGAATTAAATCGATTGTAAATTTCCGCAGAAATAACCCCAACTAATATCCCAATAAATTGATTATTAATTTTGTCATATGCAAGTGGTACTAATTTTTCCCAACCAGCTTGTTCAATATCAATCCCATTAAAAAGGGCATATGACTTAGTTGATAAAAGTGTGGTAATAATTAAAAATCCGACTAATCCCGATAACGCTGCCGCGCCATCTTTGTCTTTAGACATACCGTAAGCCACACCAATTGCAAACAATATTGCCATATTACCGATAATAGCACCACCAGATTGAGTTAAAAATGTTGCAACAATGCTACCGGAGCCCCATGGCATACCATTAATCCAATTCCCTATTCCTATAAGTATTGCAGCAGCAGGCAATACAGCAACTGGCACCATAAGCGAGCGCCCAATACGTTGCATATAAGCTAAAATTCCCATTAGTTTAACCTCATATATTTATTAAAACTATATTTAAAAATGATCTTTTATTATACATTTTCAAATAGTAGTAAACGATCGATCCTATTTCACCTTATATTATTTTACTTCGCAAATTAATTATGCATTTTATGTGATTTATGTCACGATTTTTTTTGATTAATTTGGTTAATATAGTAAAATACAGTCAACATATTTTATTTATAAAAAAAAGTTATTTAATTATATCAAAAGAGGTATTATCGCATGAGGCTTATTCCTTTACAAAATGCACAAGAAGTTGGGGCCTGGGTGGCGCAGCGCATTGTAAAAAAAATCAATGATTTCAAACCGACAGCTGATCGTCCGTTTGTTTTGGGATTACCAACAGGAAGTTCACCATTGGTCATGTATGAACAACTTATTAAACAATATCAAGCAGGCAAGGTAAGTTTTAAACATGTGGTTACGTTTAATATGGATGAATATGTAGGACTTCCAGAGGATCATCCTGAAAGTTATCACACATTTATGTATGAAAATTTCTTTAATCATATTGATATTGATAAAAACAACATCCATATATTAAATGGTAATGCAGCAGATATTGACGAAGAATGTCGTCAGTATGAAGAAAAAATTAAAAGTTATGGTAAGATCAATGTGTTTGTTGGCGGTGTTGGGCAAGATGGACATATTGCCTTTAACGAACCAGGCTCTTCGCTTTGCTCTCGTACTCGCATTAAAACATTAACCGAAGATACACGAATTGCTAACTCCCGTTTTTTTAATAATGATGTTAACCAAGTGCCAAAACATGCATTGACTATTGGTGTTGCAACTTTAATGGATGCACAAGAAGTCATTTTATTAGTTTGTGGTCATAATAAGAGTTTAGCACTGCAAGCAGGAGTTGAAGGTTCGGTTAATCATCTTTGGACTGTGACTGCATTACAAATGCATCCAGCATCGCTTATTGTTTGTGATGAGCCAAGTACTGATGATCTTAAAGTAAAAACCTTAAAATATTTTAAACAAATGGAAGCTGATAATCTAAAAGTGACCGTTTTATAAAGGATAAACCAATGTACGCATTAACAAATTGTCGTATCTATACAGGTTATGAAATTCTTGAAAATCACGCCGTTATTATCGACGGCGATAAGATTGCTAAGATCTGTAAACAAGACGAACTATCTGCAAATATCACTATTGAAGATTTACAAGGTGCTATTGTTGCGCCTGGGTTTATTGATATCCAAGTAAATGGTTGTGGTGGTGTGCAATTTAATGAAACACTTGATGCGTTAAGCGTTGAAACATTAGAAAAAATGCAAGAGACTAATCTTGCTTATGGGTGTACTAGCTATTTACCGACTTTAATCACATCAACAGATGAATTTATGATAAAAGCGGTAAAAGTGATGCGTGAATACTTAGTTAAACATCCTAACCAAGCACTGGGTTTACATCTTGAAGGGCCTTATATCAATCCTGAGAAGAAAGGTATCCATGATGAAAATATCATCCGTCTACCATCTCAAGAAATGATCGACTTCCTTTGTGATAATGCCGATGTGATTAAAATTATTACTTTAGCACCAGAAAAAGTTGAAGCTCATTTTATTAAACAACTGGTTAGTGCTGGTATTCATGTTTCAGTTGGGCACTCCAACGGTCATTATGATGATTGCCGTCGAGGTTTTAATGCTGGTATTCGTTTAGGTACACATTTATTTAATGCTATGCCATATATTACTGGGCGCGAACCAGGTGTAGTTGGTGCAATTTATGATGAACCTGACGTTTATGTTGGTATTATTGCCGATGGACAACATGTTAGCTGGGCAAATATCCGAAACAGCCATAAAATCAAACAAGATCACTTGATATTAATTACTGATGCTATGTTGCTGGCTGGGTCAAATTTAACATCAGCGGTATTTGCAGGTAAAACCATTTATTATAAAGATGGTCGTTGTGTAGATGAAAAAGGTACATTAGGCGGTTCAGCTTTAACCATGATTGATGCAGTAAAAAATGCAGTCGAATATGTTGGTATTGCATTGGACGAAGCATTAAGAATGGCAACCCTTTATCCAGCGAAAGCAATCGGTGTTGATAAAACCCTTGGTAGCGTTAGTGAAGGTAAAATAGCCAACTTAGTTATCTTTGATCGTAACTTTACTGTTACTAAAACGGTTGTTAATGGAGAGATCAACGGCTAGAATGTAAGATAATTAATGAAATATTGAGATATCGTATGACCTTTAATTATCTAAACTTAGTTGGAAATGCTGATCTGATCAAACAATTAAATTATGCCATGATTTATCGTTTGATCGTTCAGCATGCTCCTATTTCTCGTATTCAATTAGCTGAAATCAGCCATTTAGCACCAGCCAGCATTACTAAGATTACTCGCCAACTGATTAAAAAAAAATTGATTAGAGAAGTTGATGCACAACAGTCAACGGGAGGGCGTCCTGCTGTTTCAATTGAAGCTAAATTTAACAATTATCAGACTATTGCTGTTCAGCTCAGTCGTTCACATGTAACAATTGAACTTTATGATATTGGTGGTCGCTGTTTAGCATCGAATGTATATCCATTAACGCATTTTACGCAGGAGCTTGCGCAAAAATATCTGATTAAATTAATTGAGCAATTTATTCAAGAAAATAATAAAAGAATAAAAAATCTTATTGCTATATCAGTCGTACTTCCTGGATTGATTGATTCTTTACATGGTATGATTCGTTATATGCCTCACATTCAAGTTAAAGAATGGCCATTAGCTGAAGAGTTACAAAAACAATTTAATGTTTCAATTTTTTTAGGTAATGATATTCAAAGTTTGGCATTGGCTGAAAGCTATTTTGGTACGACACAGAATGTGGATGATTCTATTTTAATACGTGTCCATCGAGGAGTCGGTTCTGGTGTTATTATTAATCAACAATTACTAACTAATCATAATCAAAGTGCATGTGAAGTTGGTCATATTCAAGTCGATGCGTTAGGTGAACGCTGCCATTGTGGCAATTTTGGTTGTTTAGAAAATCGAGTGGTTAATAATGCGATTGAGCATCGAGCCAAACAGATGATTGAACAAGGCTACCCAACTCAATTATCTCTGGATGAATGCAGTATTGCTAATATTTGTCATTATGCAAATCAAGGTGATGAACTTTCCATCAAGTTAATCAAAGATGCGGGTGAAAATCTAGGTCGTGCAGTTGCTATTATGGTCAATATCTTTAATCCACAACAAATCGTGTTAGCGGGTGAATTAACTAAATCATCAGAAATATTGTTAAATGCGGTAAACTGCGCGTTAAATGCACAAAGCTTAGAAGAGTTAAGAAAAAATCTTACTATCAATTGTTCATCACTCAATGACCGTTCGGCAATTGGTGCATTTGCATTGGTGCAACAAGCTTTATTTAATGGTTCATTATTAATGATATTGCTAGAAAATAATATGCCAGCATAATATATTTATAGCATAAAAAAGCCCGTTAACCGGGCTTTTTTGTTGATTAAGCTAAGATACGAAGCATTCTTCTTAATGGTTCGGCTGCACCCCATAATAACTGATCGCCAACAGTAAAGGCAGATAAATAGTCTTTACCCATATTAAGTTTGCGTAAACGTCCAACAGGTGTAGTTAATGTACCTGTAACAGCAGCAGGAGTGAGTTCTCGCATTGAAAGTTCACGATCATTTGGAACAACTTTAACCCAATCGTTATGCGCAGCAAGTAATTTTTCAACTTCTGGAACACTGATGTCTTTTTTCAACTTAATTGTGAATGATTGGCTATGACAGCGTAATGCACCGATACGCACACAAAGTCCATCAACAGGGATAATTTCGCTAGTACCTAAAATTTTATTCGTTTCAGCTTGACCTTTCCATTCTTCTCTACTTTGACCATTATCTAAAGCTTTATCGATCCAAGGAATTAAACTACCAGCTAATGGAACACCAAAATTATCCGTTGGTAAGCTACCATCTCGCATTTTTTGGGTAACTTTGCGTTCTATATCTAAGATAGAAGAATTAGGATCCTGTAGTTCTTTAGCTACTTCAGCATTAAGCATTCCCATTTGTGTTAATAACTCGCGCATATGACGAGCACCACCACCAGAAGCCGCTTGGTAAGTAGAAACAGATATCCAATCAACTAAATTTTCTGCGAACAATCCACCGAGTGACATTAACATCAAACTTACCGTACAGTTACCACCAACAAAGGTCTTTATTCCTTTGTCTAAAGCGGCATGGATGTTAGCTTTATTTACAGGATCAAGAACAATAATAGCATCATCTTCCATTCGTAGAGTTGATGCGGCATCAATCCAGTAACCTTGCCAGCCTGTTGCACGTAATTTTTTATAAATTTCAGACGTGTAATCACCACCTTGGCAGGTCACAATAATATCTAATGCTTTTAACGCATCAATATTATCTGCACTTTGCAATGTTCCTGTTTTACCGCCAAAAGTAGGCGCAGCTTGACCAGCTTGTGATGTAGAAAAGAAAACAGGGTTGATATAATCAAAATCATGTTCTTCAACCATTCGTTGCATAAGAACAGAACCAACCATTCCTCGCCAACCGACAAAACCAACATTTTTCATAGTTTATTTCCAATAAGTAGATGTTATAGGTAAAGATTATCTACTATTAAAACAAAATATTGTAATAAAACAAGTAAGATAAGAATTATTTTTGTAGTAGCGGATATGATAACGTGGTGTTATATATAATTTTATAGACAAAACTGAATGTTATACAAAAATTAGCACATCATAAGCTAGTCAGTAATATTGGTTTTCCACATAAAAAACACCACTATATTGACAAAATTATTAACAAAATGGCCAGCATCTTCATTAGCAATTACCAAGACCTGTTCGTCTAAAGAGGTGTGATTAATCTCATTAAGTCGAGCTGAAAATTTTGCACTCTGCCAAGGAAATACACGCTCATCTTTCAATCCGACCGAAAGCATAACTGGTGGGTAGTTAACATCTTCACGTAGATTAAGATAAGCATCGATTGTTTGCAGATTATTAAATTCCTGCTTATTAAAAGGTGAACCAAATTCCGGAAAATTTACACTACCAATTGGTATTTGATCTAAACGGCTCATATTCAACATACCTGAGGTGATTGATGCGGCGGCAAAAAGTTCCGGATGTGTTGCTAATGCAATGTCAATTACAATGCCACCAGCACTGGCGCCACTAATGACTAGCTTGGATGAATTTGTGTAACGATGATCAATAAGGTATTTTGCGCATTTGATAAAATCATTGACTGAATTTATTTTATTTTTTCCTTTTCCATCATGATGCCATTTAGGTCCGAGTTCTCCACCACCACGAACGTGGGCAATAGCAATAATTCCACCTTTCTCAAGCCAAATTAAACGGGTGGTATCATAATTATTAGGATAATTACTTTCGCCATAAGCTCCATAAACCGTTAACCAAGTTGGATTATTGCCATCAAGTTTGATTCCTTTTCGATGAATAAGGGTAAGTGGAATGAGTTCGCCATCATTGGATTTAACCCATTTTTGCTCTGATTCATAATCTGCAAATAGTGATGCATCAGTCTTTATTATTTTAGAATCTTCAATTAACTGACTATCAGGATCATATTGCCATATTTTTGGTGGTATATTCCAATTTTGTTGGGTAAATAAAATCTCTTTGTGATCTGAACTAGAAAAAATAGCCGTTACCTCATTACCATTAGTAATCGGAATGGATTTGATAGTATGTATATCGGCGAAAGGAATAGTAACAAATTTAGATGTTCCAGATTCATAATAAGCAAGATAAATAGCATCTTTGCTTGCTGTAAACTCCGTCAATTCCCCTTTTTTCCATTCTATTATTTTTTCTTCTCGCGAATGGATATTATCAAGGTTTAATCGAGAAATGGTATAACCTGAAAAGTTGTTATATTTAGCCAAGTAAAGCCAATTACCTCGCACCAAAAAATTCGTTACATTTTGTTTTCTATCGATGATCTTTTTCCAATGTTTGTTTTCCAAATTAAGAGAAGTAGAGTCGGTTAAATACAAATCTATGGTATCACCGGATATTGAAGATTCCACTGAAGCAACTGCCCAATTGGCAGATAGAGATAAGTAGGTATATTGGTCAGTATTAGCTTGATAATTCACAATATTGGCTTTGCCAAAAATAGCCAAATCCTTTTCAATATTGGTGCCTAAACGATGAAGATAAAGTTCTTCCGTTCCTGACTTTCGATTATCAGAATCAGCAAGATCATTACGATGATAGAAAAAAGATGAATTATTCTGCGTTCATACTAAATTTGGCATAGTAATGCCGGATATGCTATCGGGTAGGTGTGCTCTAGTTTTTACATTAATCACATTGATAGCTGAAATTTCAGAGCCATTTTCAGAAATAGCATAAGCAACATACTTACCATCATTTGATGGGTAGAAATTATATATACCATATCCTACTGGCGGATCGACTAATAATTTTTCTTTGCCCAGACGATCTTTAACAAACAAACGGTTATAAGGATGGTTCTCCGTTTCTTTTAGGTAAAAGCAATTATCGCCAACATATTGAATATTCCATATGACTGGTTGGGAATCATAGGCTGTTAAGGTATTAAATCGTTTTACTACAGAAGCTTTCCAAGGTAGAGCATTAAGTATTTTTTGGGTTTCATGTGACTTTGTTAATAACCATTCATTGGTTCGTGCTTGATCGGTTTCCATCCAACCATAGTTGTCGACTGATGAATAAGAGTTTTTAGATACACAACTAATGCAATTCATTAATGATAAAAAGATGATAATGATATAAAAATATTTTTTGAATAAGAACATTACCGTTTCCCTTTATCATATTTATAAAAAATGAAGCTTAAATAATCACCTATTTCTATCATTTATATCATGATATATCAAACGGTTATTATTATTTATTCGTATTGACTCACAATTTACCAATACTTATAGATTATTATTGCTATTTAAATAATTTATTTTGATAAAAAAAGCCCGATAATTCGGGCTTATTTAAGTTTGGCGAGTTGTCGATTTTAGAAATCTTCATCACTTGATTCATCTACACTCATTGAGGCCATATTATACCGCTCAATACCTTGAGTTCCGGCTTGTATAATATCGGGTAACAATGTTGGCAGATTTACTTCATCACGTTGCATAAAAGTTTCTAACAACATGGGGACATTTACACCAGTGACTATTTCTATATTAGGAAAATCAGCCATCAATCTAACTAAAGTATTAAATGGTGTCCCACCTTTTAAATCAACAAAACATACAATTTCTGAGCCAAAACCTTGTAACTCTTCTAGCTTTTGTTGCAGTTGTTGTTGAAAATCATCTGTTGATTGTCCCATTGCAAACGAAACTGCTTCACACTGAGATTGTTTACCACAAATCATTTCAGTTGTTTCAATTAAACCTTTCGCTGTTGAACCATGTGTACTGACTAATACAGAAATCATCGATTTAAGTTCCTATTTTAGTAATCTAAACAACGATAATAACGACGGATTGACATTGGATGACGATTTAAATGTTCAACATAAGCATCAATACGGTTATTAATAGCACGGAAAACAAATGGTGAAAGGTTTCCACGATATTTTTCTGATATGCCTGGTAACTCATAATCTTTGGTATCGATAATGGTGTAATTACCACAGATCTGAGGTAAGAATTTAGCCACTCTTTCACTTAATGGGCGCTGAGTATCTTCACCAACATAAACAGTGACTGCAGTGTCACGGTCGATAACTTCTAACGTACCATGGAAAAATTCTGCTGATTCAATTGATTTTGAGCGTAACCAATGTTGTTCTTCCCAATAACACATGGCATGAGAGTACGTTGCACCCCATTGATTACCCGCACCAACAAAATAGTGCATTGAGTCGTTATGGTGTTTTTCAGCAACTTCTTGACCAAATTTATCGGCTTTTTTCGCAACAGCAACGATATTTTTGGCAAAATGTTGATCCATTTCTTGATAAAACTCATCATAATCAGGGAATTCACCTGCTAAAAACATTAAACGATCCGCTGTCATAAAGAATTTTAATTGTTCATTCATTGGGTAAACAACTACATGATCTGACATATTTCCTAATGGAGTATCTGCTTTATCCATGAAAGCGAATACAGTTGAACCAACTTCTTTTTTAATTTTATCAATAGCAGCAACAACTTCTTGTGTTGTACCTGTTACAGAAGAAATAATAATCAATGTGTCTTTAGTGATACGTTTGTTGCCTGTGACTAAATATTCAGCAGCATGTTGAACGAAAGTTTCAATGGCTGTTTTTTCTTTCATATGGACAACCGCTTGCATTGATGATGCATAAGTACCACCAATACCTAACCAACAAACATTGCTATAACCACGCTCGTGGATTTTATCGATAAATTCATTAATTTGTGGTCTTAATGCTAAAGCACCATTCATGCTGTCCAATTCTTTCTTTTCATCATATTTTCTCATTTTTAGATCCTCTTAATTTTCGAGCTAGTTATTTCATCAAATTCTGGATAGGTTGATTTTTCAAGGTTATGACCTTTTAATCTTGAAACTTGGTAACTTAATAGATGAATAGGGACAGTCATAAACAATGATGCATATAATTCATCTATATCGACATTAAGGCACAAGTCCTCTTCTTTAAGATTGTTACTATTATTGGCATAAATAGTTGAGACATTTTTAACATATTTGTCTAAAAAAACTTTCAGTAAGTTCGCTCGTTGAGCTAACTGACCGTGGGGTTCAAGAAACACGATATGATCATCCTCATGTAATCCTAAATATGGGCCATGCATGTATTCTTCGAGTTCCTTACCAAAAGCGGTATTACGTACGGTTTCGGTAAATTTTGTTTCGCCTTCTCTGGCAACTCCGTAGGTTGCACCATAACCAATAAATATTACTCTTTTAGCGTGATAAAACTGATGTTGATATTGATTGACCCACATTTGGGATTGTTCAATGACTTTAGGAAGTAAATGAGTTACTTTCTGAAGTTGATCCAGATAACTATTAAATTGTTGATCATTCAAACTCCCCTTTTTTTGAGCAATCACTAAGGAAATCAATATTAAATCAAGAATGGTTACGCTATAACCGGCACTTACATAAGGCATTTCTTCAACTGGAATTCCCATAGATAACACATGATTACTAATTTTATACAGTGGGCTATTGGGATTGCTGGTGAGCGTATAGATGGTTTGGTTATTTTTTATAAATTCTTCAACTAAATGAATCGTTGAATAACTTTCCCCACCTTGTGAAATAGCAAAATACAAAGTATTAGGATCACTGTAATGTAAATAATTAGCAGCGATTGATGGATCCTCAATATAAACAGGTATCTTTAAGATTTTACTCATTAAAGATCTTGCACCATAAGCTGCATTAGAACTTGAACCTGTTGCAAATATGACAATTGAGTCAAGTTGTTTAATTTTACTTAAGTCAATATGTTGGGTGAACAGTGTTTGATAATCATCCAAGATGTTCTGATAATATTCAGGCTCTAATGCAACATAATCAGCGATACTTTTCATTTTTTCCCCTTATTATCCTAATAATCCACTCCAAGCGCCAAAAATACCGATACAAGCTATCAGTAATAAAATCCAAGGTGCTTTAAGGCCTTTTTTATCTAATAAAAAGATAAATAAGGTAAATAACAAAGGTAATATTTGTGGCACAATACCATTAAAAATATCCTGTAATGATGTGGCATCATCGCCAGAACCTATTGTTAATGGCATATTGAGTGTCACCATCGTCGCCACCATGGCCCCAACAACCGATAGCCCCAAGATAGAAGCCCCATAAGATAATTTATCCATCAAACCCGTCTTTTGAACTTTTTCAATAAAAGATGCACCAATGTTATAACCAACGAATAGACCATAATAACGAGCTAAAATAGCAGGAATATTGAAAATTAATAGAAACAGAAGTGGTCCTAAAATATTGCCTTGCATTGCTAATGAAGTACCAATACCTGTGGCAATAACTCGTAAGGTTCCCCAGAAAAATGAATCACCCAAACCACTTAATGGTCCCATTAATGCAACTTTGACATCATTAATTGAACTTTCATCAAAATCATCATTCAGGGCATTTTGCTCTTCCATAGCAATGGAAATACCTAACGGGAAAGTAACTAGCCAAGGTGTAACGTTATAAAATTCTAAATGTCTTTGATAAGCGCTAGTTAATTGTTCTGGTTTTTGACTATAAATTTTTTCTAAAGCGGGACGGATCGCAAAAGAATAACCTAAATTCATTTGTCGTTCATAATTCCATGACCACTCCGCAGTAAAAGAACGCCAAAAGGTTCGCATTAAATCATTTTTAGTTAAAAGTTTAGAATTCTTCATTTTCATAGTCGATCTCCTGTCCTACTAAAGCATTGCCTGAATGATTATTAACTTCTTGATTGTCTGAGGTTGTTAATTTTTTTCCGGTAAATGAAGAATAACCAGTAAGAATTAACGCCATACATGCGCCAAAAATAGCAACACCAGTGACAGGTACTTTCATATATACTGCTACAGCAAAACCAAGAATAAAGAATGTTGCATTGGTTTTTTTGATCATAATTTTCATTAACATAGCAAAACCAAATGCAGGTAATAAGCCTGTTGCGATTCCTAAACCATTAATGACAAAATCTGGAATAACTTCAAGCAAGCCTTTAATTGCTTCACTACCAAATAGATAAGAAAGTCCGACCACTAATCCAATTGGGAGGTTGATGGAAAAGAAACCACCGAAGATATTCATCCTATCAACCCCTTTACCGTTTCCTTCACTCGCATACTTATCTGCTTTATGAACAAAGAAAGGTAAAATAAATAAGAAACATAAGTTTTTAACAATTAGTACCAGAGAAGCAATAGGAATACCTAAAGTTAGAGCAACAGCCGTACTTTTACCGGCTCCAATTGCAAAAGCCGTTCCGAGTACACTCCCTGATATAATTTCTGGCGGGATAGATGCTCCAATGGAAAATGAACCAACAAAGGCTAATTCTAAGGTTGCACCAATAATAATACCTTGGGTGATATCTCCCATTACTAATCCTGCTAAAGTACAGGTAACGAGAGGTCTTGATAACATTGATGAACCTAAAAAGTATTCACCATTAGCTAACATAGCAATCAAGGCCAAAATAATTGCTGTAATAACAATACTCATTTTGTGTTCCTTTTTGTCTATTTTTCAAATTTTTGCTTAGATTCATTTGGTATTTGTTGTATGTAAACTTCAACACCATCTTGTTGTAATCCAGCTAATAGATCTGCTTCTAATTCTGTTAAATTGATCGTTTTAGAGTAATTCTTAGTTCCATCACGAGGTTTAGTTCCTCCTAGGTTAAGACTAGTTATTTTTCCTTGCGTACCTCGGATTAATTTTTCTGCATCTGCAACGGATTCAACGACGATTAGCATTTGATATTTATCCGTTACGCCCGAGTTAATTGCTTCAATACTGTCATCAACAGACTTCATTACTAATTTTGCGTTTTCTGGTTTAGCTAATCGAATTGCTGATTTACGAAGTTCATCACTCGCTACAGCATCATTGGCAACTAAAATAGTATTAGCGCCAACATTTTCAAACCATGAAACAACGACCTGACCGTGAACTAAACGGTGATCAACACGTAATAATTTAATCATTTGGTTACCTCCTAGGTGAAATCGACCACATATTTAGTATTACTAGCAAACTTATATTCAATGGCTATCGGTTCTCTATTAATATCAAAATAGTGATTAGAAATTTTAAATAATGGATCGTTAATTTTGCATCGTAGCTGTTTTGCTAATTCAGCATTTGCCACAATTAGCTGTAAATCTTGCTCTAATTTATCGACCTTTTTTTTGCCTGAGTTAGTGATTTCGAGCGCTGATAAAACTTTGATTATAGATATTTGGAAATCGGGGAAATTATTAAGAGGTAAGAGAAAAATTTCTTTAACTACACTGTTTTTTGCAACTTCTAAAAAACTGATGTAATAGATAAGCTCGGAGGGTTTTATTTTTAATAACTGGTTATAGTAACTTCCGGCTTGCCTTAAATAGGCCTCTTTAATAATTTTTTTATGATTCTGGTAAATATGTGGTTTGATAATTCCTGTCATTTCTAAAATATTTTGGGTAGATAAGGTTGGTGCAACAAATAAACCAACCCCTTTTTTCCTAACCACCATATTTTTATCAACCAGCAAATCAATTGCTTTTCGAACAGTTGTTCTACTGACGGCATAATCCTTTTGCAACTGTCCTTCTGGTGGTAATTCAGATCCAACCCTATAATGTCCAGTATTTATCTCATCCATTAAATGAGAGGCTACTTTTTCAAATAACTTCATTGATGTGTTACCTCATAATTGAAGATATTTTTAGCCGATAAATGATATCGAAATCGATTGCCAATTAAATACTGATCGGTGTGTTCAAATGGTTGGAAATTATTATCAAAACTATAGCTTGATACTTTATAAATTGGTGTACCTTCAGCAACTTGTAAATATTTGGCCTTATCATCAGTAGCTGCCTCATAAGTAATCTCTTCTCTACCGTGGCTTGGTGTAAAATGGTAGTGTTCTTTTAAAAATTCATAAAGAGAAGTACCGTTTAAATCTATTTTATCTAAATTTTTAAATTTTGATGATGGTAAATAAGTAATTTCATAAGAGAGGGGATCTTGGTTTAAAAAGCGTTGTCGAATAATTCTAATTAACTGATCATTTGAACCAAAGAATTCTCTCAAATCAGCAGGCATTTTAATTATCTGGTTGGAAAGTACTTTTATTTTTATTTGAATATCATCTTCTTTTTGAACTTCTTCACTAAATGAAGACATCTTTAGCATATTAATTTCAAAAACTTTATGGAATGGTAAGTTTTTATCATTTTGAAAAACATATCCTTCCATCGCTAAATCATTCAAGGCGTTGCGTACCGTGGTTCGACTGACACCAAAGTATTCGGCAAGTCCTCTTTCTGTCGATTTATCTTTAATTATGTTGAGATTAGCTCTAATTTTTTCTTCAACATCTGTTTTTACAGCGATATCACGATATTCCAAAGGTCACACTCCATTTGTGGGCTTTTTTATCCATTAGATATATCTTAATCCATATAAGATGTTTTAAAAAATAATAAAAAAAATACATGTTGTCAATTTTGAGAACCAAAATTGATATAGAGATCACAATTTTTATCGTAATCTCTTAAAATTATTCAGATAAAATTAATAATGGTGATTAATCTATTTAATTCAGATGATTAGTTTTAATTAATGAAAGTGATTAAATATAAGAAACAATGGACAGATAATAAAAAAGCCCACTCAAATGAGTAAGCTTTTTTATTTAAAATTGGTCGGCGAGAGAGGATTACTCGCATAGCTAACGACAGATTTGCAAAGCCAGAAACCTACTAGCAAAAAATAGGCTCCTTTGTGCTTCAATGGCATATTTCCGATCCAAACCTAGATAGGAATCGAGATAATAAAAGATGACAGCGAGATATTAATTAATATTTTGGGGATTTCTTACAATATGAAGAATAATAATATCAAGTGCCATATGAATGGTGCTCTTTCCGATGAAATATACCTTTTATTACTTTTTTTACTTACTTTCTTATTTCAATTTCTAATAAATAGAAATGAATAATCTATTGGAGGTTTGATGACAAATAAAAGTGAAATAAAAAAAATGAAGTTATTCGAAAAATATATTGCTGAGCCTGATCAATTCGAAAATTGCTACACTCATCACAATAAAGTCTTACCATTTTAATCATTACTATTATAAAAATAACGACTAAAAACAAAGTAATCCTTATCACAACCAAATGATAATAGTTATCATTAAACTTGATTGTACTTTTTTTGAAGATTTTGTACACCAGCATTATCCAATATCTATTTTAGAATGAGTTTTTGGCTCCAAAAAGTAACAGTGGATAATAATTGATGAAAAAAACTTTGTACTTTTGTGGATATTTTTATATTTAATGGTGGCGTTCTTTTGAAACTTATATTTGCAATTGGCTCATTTTATTTTGTTCAAACATTAATCGGTGGTATTGTCTTTCAAGCGATACCTGCCTGGCTACGGAGTCATAATGTGGATTTGTACACGATTGGTTTAGTGTCACTTGCTATGATTCCTTGGACACTTCGGGTTCTTTGGGCGGGGGGGGTTGAGCGTTATAGAGTTACTACATCAGGGAAAGTTCGAAGCAAACAAATTGTCATTGCAGGACAAGTGGCTCTGGCGGTGATATTAATTGGCCTATCATTCATACATGAAAATATGTTCATCACACTAATCTCACTATTAATTTTATTATCATTAGTTTGTTGCACGAGTGAGATTGCTTGTGATGCTTATATGATTGAGAATTTAAATTCAAAATCATACGGTATCGGCAATGGATTACGGATTGGATGTGGTTATTTAGGAATGGCAGTAGGCGGTGGCGGGTTAATCTATCTATGTGATAAATGGGGATGGCAATCCTCCTTACTTGTCTATAGTGCATTACTACTCTTTTTATTGCTACCTTTGTTATTAGCGCCGAGTATCAATCAGCTTCCTGTTACAGAAAAAAGCTATCAGAGACCATCTCTCATTAAAACACTAAAGCAACCAATGATGCTAAAGGCGATCGTTTTAGTCTTTTTCTTTGAGATTAGTGGTCGTTTAATTTCATCTATGCTATCTCCTTTTGCGATTGACGCCGGACTTTCTCTAGAGAATTTAGGCAAAGTAACCAGTTTTGGCGGTGCTGCTTGCGGGATGCTAGGTACTTTATCAGGTATGCTCTTTATCCGGATTATAGGCTATCGCTGGGCACTCTTATTGGCGACCCTATTTAAATGCTTGTCAATCAGCTGCTTTATCATATTAAGTCTTCAACCTGATATAAATCCAATATGGCTTATTATTAGCTATCTGTTTTTTAACTACACTTTTTCCGTGGGCTTAGTTTGTCTTTACTCGTTCCTAACCACACAAGCGTCGTTGAAGCAAGCTGGATTAGATTTTACATTATTTCAATGCGGAGCAGCGCTTGCTGCCGGATGTTCTGGTTATATCGGTGGTATAGTTGCTCATTATATGGGTTACGTTACACTCTTCAATCTCACTTTAGGCTGTGCTTTATTCGTACTTATTTTTTTGTATCGAAGCTCAATTCTAAAAGCAGTATAGATTTTGTATTAATTGCAACGATAAGCATGAGGTGTGATACCAAACACCTCAACAAATCGTCTGGAGAGATGACCGGCACACGTAAAGCCGCATCGAGTTGCAATATCACTGACGGTTAATGTGCTTTCATTCAGTAATTTTGTCACCTGTTGCAAACGATAGTTGATAATGTAGCGGTGTATACCAATATCGAACATCTTTTTAAAGTCTCTATTTAATTTAGACTCACTCACTCCAATAATTTTAGCAATATCCTTTATGATTAAATGAGTGTGAAATTGCTCGTGTATAACTAATTGTGCATTAATTACATTTTTGCGATCTCGACCAGTTAAGCTGCTCCTGAACGGTTCTCCATCTGTCGATGAGGAGTAATTTAATTGCTCTAATGTTAACCACAGTGCGTTAAGGCTTAATCTTTGTATATTGAGTTGTGATAAAGCATCAGAAGATCTTCTGGCTGCTTGCAATCGTTGTGCTATATCTTTGAGCATAGGTGTAAGTGTTAACCGCCAAATACAGAAATTTGGTGAAGAAAATTGCATATTAGCACGATAGCTATTTAGTGAGCGCTCATTGAATATCTCTAATAGATTGTCAGAACAGAATTGTAACAATATTATGTTATAGCAGTAATTAGCAGGGAAAAAATCGGTGCCATATATAGTATCGTGTGAGTAAGATAGATAGACTCTATTGGGTTGATAAGACACGACTGATTGAGAACCATGTATATGATGATGCACTGATCCATTGAGCATAAACACTAATGATAAATGCTTATCAACCTTTGTATCATTTCGAATATCTTGTAACGGAGCCATTTCTACAAAGCCAGCATTAAGTAATCCTTGTATATTAAACCATTCAATGCTTTCAGAGAGTTGCTTGTCTTTTGTTACCAGTTTAGGGGTATTTTTACTATAGCGAATGGTTTTCATCTCTCACCTCTCCATCATTATTAAATGATAATAATTATCATTATCCTTAATTATACTTTTTTTGAAGATTTTGTACACCAGCATTATCCAATTTCTATTTTACAATGAGTTTTTTCTCAAAAAGAAAGTAACAGTGGATAATAATCGATGAAAAAAACCCTTATATATTTGTGTGGTTTAGGTTTGTTATATAATGAGGAATTGCTAGCAGAACAAATATCTAAACAAAGCGATCGAGAAACTAACTTTGATACTATTATTGTAACTGCAAGTAAACAATCTAATAATGCAGCCTCTTCACTGAATGTATCTTCTAATACTATTTCTCAGGCGGAACTCGAAGCCGCGGGGGTAGATGATACTAAAAAACTCTCTCGGGTATTGCCCGGCTTGAATATACAAAACAGTGGTAATTTACTATTTCCTGCGATATCACTAAGAGGTATCTCTTCTGCTCAGGATCTATATACGCCTGCAATCACATTTTATGTTGATGGCGTACCACAATTGTCGACTAATTTAGTTCAGTCTTTGATCGACATAGATCATGTCTCCATGATGAAAGGCCCACAAGCCACTCTTTATGGCCGCAGCGCACAGGGCGGTATAGTTAATATTAGCACTGCAAAGCCTAATAACCTATTTCGTGGTTACATTGATGGTGGTGTTGCTAGCCGAAAAGGTTATCATAGCCGTTTTAATCTCAGTGGCCCTTTGGTAGAGGATTTATTCTATGGAAGCGTCACATTGTTGCGTCAGTCACAACCAGGCGCATTCAATAACCCATCCACTGGTTCACAAAGATTGGGTGGATCAGATGAAAATACGGGTAATATTAAATTCAGGTTAGCTCCAATAGCCGCACCCTGGGAAATCAATTTTAGTGCAACAGAAGATAGAACTCACTCAACTCAGGATACATATTTAGACTTTAAAAATACACACAGTCGCAAACTATTAACGTCTGCGGGTAGTTTAGATCCGCGTATGCATCGTCGTACACATAGTCAGACTCTAAGTGGAAGTTATGATTTCGGCGATTGGTTACTGACGGCTAATAGTGCTTGGCAACAACTGAAATATGAACGTCGTTTTCCTTATGGTCCTTTCTCAGCGCAATCCTCGGAGCATTGGAATCAAAATACACAGGAAATTCGCGCAGCAACACAAGGTGATAACCGCTTATGGGATGGTGTATTGGGGTTATACCGACTGGATATTGATGAAACTCGCAAATCCAGTTCAACAGATTCTTCAGTCTCCTCGCAATCATTAGCCATTTATATGGATGGAACTTGGCATGTTTCCCTATTTGATTTGGGGGCCGGTTTACGCGCTTCTCATGATAAAGCGAAGACGCATTATGGTAAAAATAGCTTCTGGTCCGCCGGGAATAATAGTGATAATCAAGTATTAGGTCAGTTTTCTGCTGGTTATCTTTTAACGCCGAACTGGCGTATTTATACGCGCGTCGCACAAGGATATAAGTCTGCCGGCTTTACTATTACGCCACAAGCTGGTACTCACGCAGAGCCTTTTGTTGCTGAAAAATCGATTAACTATGAGATTGGCTCACGCTATGAAATAGATGATTTTCAGCTTCAAAGCGCCGTCTACTATACCCATACTCGGAATATGCAGCTTTACTCTGGTCCGATGGGTTCTCAAACATTGAAAAATGCAGGTAGTGCAAATGCCTTTGGTATTGAAGCTGATGCAAAATGGTTATTTACAACCGGATGGGTGGCAACACTAAATGGCAATTTAGCCCACTCTAAGTTTGCTAGTAATGTGACTGCTGATGATTATGCTAATAATCGAGTTCCTTTTATTCCTAGGTATGGTGCTGGGTTTAGTGTAGATGGCTTAGTTGCAACGTCAATAGGCGCTGTAATGCCTAGAATAGCTGTGAATGTGACTGGCCCTCTTTACTTTGATGGTAGTAATCAACTACGTCAAGGTAGTTATAGTACAACTGATATTAGTCTTGGCTGGCAAATCAATGAAAGAATTACTATGTCCGGTTATATCAACAATATTTTTGATAAACGCTACCGCACATACGGTTACGCACGAGGTAATAGAGCTTTTGCTCAATTCAACGAAGGCTTAACTGCGGGTGTTAACATAAAAGTTGAGTTATTTTAAGTTTGGTTCATATAAGTTCGGGGAAAGTTATGAACATTTCTGAACCACTGAGTTTTATCCTATTAGTAAAGTTAATGGGTAAGGCTTTTTGGATATCAATACTGACAGCAATCATCTCAACCATTATGACGCTGGTACCCATTTGGATACTTTACATTATGGTGAGAAAACTGACTATTGCCACAATGTCTGTTGAACTTATCTATTCATGCCTGGTTGCGGCATTCATTGCAATGTTGCTTCGCTGGGGATTAATTGTGATTAGCCATGTTAGTGCTCATCATGGCGCATTAAAACTAGCTTATAATTTAAAGTTGCATTTAACTCACAAGCTGGGATTAGTTCCCTTATCATTTTTTAGCACTCATACAGCAAGTGATTTACGTAAAGTAATTAATGATGATATCGCCGCATTAGAAAGTTTTCTAGCTCATTTTTTGCCTGATGTAGCTTCAGCGCTCACTCTGCCGATCGTTGGATTATCATTGTTAATTTACGTAGATGTGTCGATGGCGTTTGCTGCGATTCTATTATTGCCAGTGGCGGTTTGGTGCCAGTGGTTATCTATGCGAGATAGTAACGAACAAGCGCGTCAGTGGGGAGAATTACAGATCAATATAGCCCAAAAGGTGAGTGAATATATCCGTGGCATTGCCGTGATTAAAAGCTTTGGGCTGAGGGCTGATTCGTTTCGTCAACTCAGTCAGACAATTCGTGATGTCGCACCTTGGATAGAAAACTATTGTAAAAAGAATATGTTCGGCTGGAATTGTTTTAGTTGTTTACTTTCAAGCAATTTAGTTCTAGTGGCTCCTATTGGAGCTTGGCGCTGTTTTCAAGGGAATTTAGCACCAGTTGATTGGTTGCTGTGTTTATTGATCGCTCCTGTGATACTTCAGCCGTTTTCACGCCTTGTATTTGCGTTTTCGGAGCAAGCCCAGCGGCAGGGCTCTTTAGATCGTCTTAACCAGATAGTAAATGCATCACAGATGACAGTATCTCAAAAGATTGATAAAGCGAGTTTACCAACGGGAAACCTTGTGCTGTCGTTCTCTCTCGTTTCTTACCGTTACGATCATCAAAAAACAGCCCTTCAAGAAGTAACCTTTAATACATTGCCACATGGATTAACCGCTATTGTTGGACCCAGTGGGTCAGGGAAAACAACGATTGCACGTTTAGCAACACGATTACTTGACTGTGATAACGGTGAAATCACTTTAGGTGGGCTCAATATCCAGCATTGGCCTGTGGAAGAGTTGTTTAAACAGATATCAATGGTATCTCAGAATGTATATCTTTTTAATGGTACAGTTATGGAAAATTTATTACTCGGCCGACCGGATGCTAATAATGAGCAGGTAATTGCAGCAACACAGGCAGCTTGTGCTCATGAATTTATTCTCTCTCTACCACAAGGATATGACACCCAAATTGGTGAAAATGGCGCCCGCTTATCGGGAGGCGAACGCCAACGCCTTTCTATTGCCAGAGCATTATTAAAGGATGCCCCTCTTTTAATTCTGGATGAAGCAACTGCTTATGCAGATAGTGAGAACGAATGGCTTATTCAACAGGCTATCTCTAATCTTTGCAATGGGCGAAGTGTTCTAATGATTGCCCATCGCCTCAAAACGATTATCCATGCAGATCAAATAATCGTTGTCGATCAAGGAAAATTGGTTGGTCAGGGACGCCATGACGAACTGCTTCTGAATTGTCCCTGTTATTACCAACTCTGGCAAGATATCGAGTTGGATGGAGAGAAAATAGATGATCATTAAATTTATTCGCGCCGGTTATCAGTTGGTTGGTTATCAAGATCGTCGGTTAACGAAAGGATTATTTCTGGCGGCACTTGATGGTTGTTTATTGACTGTAAGTTATTACATTGTTGCACAACTTATCTTATCCGTTTTCAATACAACCATTTCATTACAGATAATCCTGCTAAGCACGGTCGGTTTATTGTCCTGCCTGCTGGGGCGAATTTATTTAAGTAATTTGGCGTTAAGCCACGTTTTTGGTGGTACTTATGCCATGATGGCTGAAGCTAGAATTCGAATTATTAACCATCTACACGCTTTACCACTAGGTTGGTTTTCAGCCAAACGAACAGGTGATTTAAGTGTTCGTTTAACATCCGATCTTGAGCTAATCGAATGGCTTTGGACGCATTTTTTAGCTGTCTTTACCAGTACAATAGTCACGATGTTATTACTATTGGCATTTCTATGTTGGATTGATATCTTTTTAGCTTTGCTTGTCATTATAACGATTCCCTTTTCCTTTTGGGTTATGACATTAACGCAGCGAGTCATTAGTCGTTATGATGAAAAAATGTTGGATACTGCCAGTGATGCACAAGCAGAGTTATATGATTATATACAAGGTATTAACGTTATTCGCTGCTTTGGCCAGTTTGGTACAGCCTGGAAGCGTCTTTCTAATGCATTGTTTCAACAATATCAAGCGCAGCTTATGTTGGAAACTAAACCCTCAACATTAGTCGCACTGTTTGGTTTTGTCAGTGAGTTCAGTTTTCTATTATTGCTCGTATCAGGTGGATATTTGTTGTTTCAGGAACATTTAGATATTCAGCACTTTATCCTGATCAATTTTTTTTCACTGATTGTCTATCGGCAGTTACAAACACTTGGCGATGGATTAATAAAACTTCGATTTAGTTCACGAGCCATGGAACGTATCAAAAAACTACTGAGTGAAACACCAGTTGCACCATATAATGATGGGAATTCCTCTGTAATCCCTGAATCCAATGAAATTACTGTGCAACAGGTCAGTTTTACCTATCCTGAGCAATCCTGTCCAGCCTTACAAAATATTCATTGCCACATTCAGAGTAATGCGATAACGGCTATTGTTGGTCCAAGTGGTTCAGGGAAAAGCACTTTGTTACAACTGATTGGTCAAATGTGGATACCAAGCTCCGGTCAGATTCTTTGGGGTGAACATGATACTAAGATAATTTCTAGTGAGATCTTACATCGCAATATTGCCATGGTATTTCAAGATGTTGTTTTGTTTTCTGCATCAGTATTTGACAACATTTTGATGGGTAATCATACCGCTACAGCTGAGCAAGTTATTCAGGCAGCTAAACTAGCTCAAGCTGATGAATTTATTCAGCAGTTGCCCAATGGTTATCAAACAATTCTTGGTGATAATGGTTACTCATTATCAGGCGGAGAACGTCAACGACTTTCAATTGCTAGGGCATTATTAAAAAAAGCCCCTATCATTTTATTGGATGAAGCGACAGCCAGTATTGATGCTTCCACTGAACTGGCAATACATCGAGCATTAGAAAAATTATCTCAGCATTGTACTGTGGTGATTGTTGCTCATCGTTTAAATACAATACAAAAGGCTCAGAAAATACTTGTTATGAACGCTGGATGTTTGGTGGAACAAGGGGATCATGACGCCCTGCTTCGCCAAAATGGTCTTTATGCTCAATTGTGGCAGCGTCAACAGCAATCGCTCTCATGGCAGCTTACCCCATCAAACGAGGAATGATAACGCGATGACTACTTCAACACAGACAAAATTAAACGATTTTACACAATGTGATGTGTTATATCAGGCGGTGATTGAGAAGCTGTCTGATATTCCTGAACACTTCTCTGTCGATAGCCCTTTACTTGATGCCGGATTAGATTCAATGCAAATCATGTTGTGGTTAAGTGAATTTCGGCAACAAGGGTATATTGTTGCATTAAGCCAACTTTATGAAAACCCAACAATCAGGGGCTGGAGCCTGTTATTATCTTCTGTACCCCATAACCAGCAGCTTGATCAGACCAGATCGGATTATCCTGTTATGGTTGATCAACGGCCATTTCCGTTGACTCCTGTGCAACATGCCTACTTTATTGGTCGTCAGTCTCATCAAATTTTAGGCGGAGTAGGTTGCCATCTTTATCAGGAGTTCAACTGTTCTAACATAAATGTAGAACAACTGGAAAGTGCTTGGCGGCAGTTAACCTCCCGTCATCGTATGTTTCATGTTCATTTTACTGATAATGCACAACAGTGCTGGCACGAGGAAGATCGTTGGCGAGGGATTACTGTTCATGACTTACAAAATTTAGATACCAACTCGCAACAACATGAATTGTTTATGATAAGGCAACAACTTAGTCACCGACGACTTAATGTTGAGGAAGGGGAAACGTTTGATGTACAAGTCAGTTTATTATCTAATAAAATGTGCCGGATTCATATTAATTTAGATTTACTGATTGCTGACGCTGCTAGTTTTACTCTGATTTTTGATGAATTAAGTTTGATATTACAAGGTTCTTTACTACCAGAACTTGACCCTCATTACGATTTTTGTAGTTATTTAAGTCAGAAAGCGCAAGAGACTGCACAAAGTTATCAAACAGATAGAGAGTATTGGTTGTCTCTGCTTCATACGTTTCCTGCTGCACCTGCACTACCATTAGCCATTCTACCGGAACAAATAACTTCTGTTAGAATGCATCGGCGTAGCCATACTATTTCTGCCGTTCGTTGGGCTATTTTTCAGCAATATGCCAGTCAATTTGGTATTACGGCTACAATGGCACTTGTAACCTGTTTTGCTGCTGTTTGTGCTCGATGGAGTAATCAGCCCAATTTACTGATCAATTTGACACTGTTTGATCGGCAACCGCTTCATCCTGCTGTTGAATCTATGATTGCCGATTTTACGAATATTCTCTTACTCAATCTAAACGTTGATGAGTCAACATTTGCGCAACAGGCTCAACGTAACCAAATGCTATTTACAGACGCATTTGATCACCGAGGATTTTCTGGTGTAGAAATCCTGCGAGAGCTAAAAAAGCAGCATCAGCATCCTTATGGTGCTCCCTTGGTATTTACTAGCAACTTAGGTAGAAAACAGTATGGTAATAACAATATTTTAGGTGAACCCGGCTGGGGGATATCGCAAACACCGCAGGTTTGGATTGACTCAGTGGTTTTTGAGCAACAAGAGCAGGTTATTTTGCAGTGGGATTCTCATGATGCCCTATTTAATGAGGCTGTTGTTGAAGAGATGTTTAGTGCATATTGCTCTTTGGTAGAAAACCTTATTGAAGAGGAAGCACAATGGCAAATATCGCCAGTTATCGAATTACCTGAATCACAACGCCAGCATCGGGAGTTGATTAACAATACCAGTGCTCCTGTCACTGCTAGTCTATTACATCATGGGATCTTCATACAAGCGGCAACGAACCCGGACGCTATTGCGGTAATTACTGACGATCGAACAATAACCTATGCAGAATTATGTTCATCTGCCGATAGTTTGGCGGGAGTACTCAGTAAACATATTCGCGAACCGGGGCAACGGATCGCAATTTGTATGCGGAAAGGATTAGGACAAATTGTTGCCGTATTGGCCATTTTACGTCTCGGTGGTGTTTATGTACCAATAGCGCCCGAACAGCCTACTGAGCGTATTCAAACAATATTACGTAATGCCGAGGTTGCCGCAGTGATTATTAATCATAGAGAAGAACTGAATGATTACGATATTCTATCTGGTGAAATACCCTTTATTTCATGGTACACGACAAAAGAAATATCACTACCAATAATCATTGATGTCCATCCTGACCAGCCGGCTTATATCATTTATACATCTGGTTCGACTGGGGTTCCTAAAGGTGTTGTTGTTAGCCATCGTTCGGCGTTGAATACATGTCTGGATATCAATCAGCGTTATCAAGTAAAGCCTGCGGACAGAGTACTTGCATTGGCTGCTCTTTATTTTGACTTATCGGTATATGATATTTTCGGCTTACTCAATGCGGGTGGTAGTTTGGTTCTTTTGACAGAAAAACAGGCGCGAGATCCTGAAGCTTGGTGTCAGGCAATTGAGCGATACAATGTGACCATTTGGAATAGTGTGCCAGCCCTGCTCGATATGCTATTAACTTATAGCGAAGGATTTGAACTGACCGCTCCAGCACAATTAAGACTAGTGTTGTTATCTGGCGACTGGATTGGTTTGGATCTACCCGAGCGTTATCACATCTTTCGCCAAGATGGGCGTTTTATTGCCATGGGGGGAGCTACGGAAGCGGCAATTTGGTCTAATGCTTATGAAGTTAGCAAAATAGAGCCTCACTGGCACTCAATTCCTTATGGTTATCCACTCACTAATCAATGTTATCGTGTTGTCGATTCGCGAGGACTGGATTGCCCCGATTGGGTGGCTGGTGAACTCTGGATTGGTGGTGTCGGTGTCGCACAAGGATATTTTGCTGATTCAGAAAGAACGGCTAAACAATTTATCACAGATAATTTGGGGCAACGTTGGTACCGCACCGGCGATATGGGGCGTTATTGGCCTGACGGACGTTTAGAATTTCTAGGACGACAGGACCGACAGGTTAAAATTAATGGTTTCAGGATTGAATTAGGTGAAGTGGAATCGATTATTAATCATCTTCCTTTCGTTAATCAATCTATTGCGATGACAATTGGTGATAAAGAAAAAACATTGATAGCCTTCATCAAACTTGAAGTTGAGGATAAAGCTAACGCTAGTTTGCAGAGCAACGATAGTTCTGACTTTATGATTGATATACTGGGTAAAATGGAAACTGGGTTCGAGGATGATGCCCTCACCTTGGTGTCTCAGTTTTTGAGAAAACATTTTGCTGATAGTGGCATCGAATTCGTTACACCACTTAGTCTGGAACAAATAATTAGTCAATATGGTGCAAAAAAAGATTATCAGCAATTATTACAACAATGGTTAGATGTTTTAGTTGATAGGCAAATGCTGGATTATCAGTGTGGTCAATATGTTCAGGGGCCTTTATATTCTGTTTCTCATACTTTTTCACCTAAGCTGCGGCCTCTTTCAACTGCATTAGTTAATCACTCTAGTCTGTTAAAACAGATTATTTCTGGGCAAGATGATGCGATCACACTACTACTTGATCCCGAGTTAGCGCCGGAAGTGTTACTTGCATACTTACCTGAATCAGACGCAATGGTAGATCAAGTGGTTGAGATGGTGGAAAATCTTGCGGCTAAATTTAATCGACCCGTTAATATGCTAGAGATCGGTGCTGGTATGGGGATTTTTGCCAATAAAATATTGGCAAAGCTAAGTAGCACAAAAGTTCACTATCTGGGGATTGATAATCTTAAAGATCGAGTTCTTCACGCTCAGCAATATTTAAAAAATTATTCTCATGCTACAGTTGATTGGCAACGGCTGGAGCATTTATCACAACAAGATTTTAATGCTGATTTAGTTCTCATCAATAATCAATTGCATCAGCAAACATCTATTAATAATAGTTTGAGCGCAATTTGTCAGGGTATTTCTAAACAGTCAATTATCATTGTTTATGAGTTAGCGCAAGCACCTTGCCTATCTTTATTGTCTGCTGCGGTGCTAGAAAAAATACCGTTATCACATCGATTAGCATCGGAAGAGTTTTGGCTCTCTACATTTAAAAAACAGGGTTTACTTTGCCAAAGTCACGAACAATTTGGTGTAATGCAACGATTTATTCTCTCTCAATCTAATTATTTACAACAAAGCGTTGATACCAACCAGCTAAAAGAATTGCTTGGCAAGCAGTTACCATACTATATGGTGCCTTCCCGATTATTTTTGGTAAATTGCTTCCCGTTAAGTGCAAACGGAAAAATTGATCATAAAGCCTTGCTAGGCCTGATAACAGAAGAAATAGTAAAACCCGAGTATACTCCATTATCGACGGATGCTGAGCGTCTTGTCGCTCAATGTTGGCAAGAGTTATTACCGGAAAGAAACTTTCATCGTCAGAGTGATTTTTTCCAGTTAGGGGGTGATAGCTTACTGGCCACTCGACTTATCAGTTTATTAGCAAATCATGGTTATACCGCTAGTCTCAGTAACTTATTTATTTCACCTAAACTATCTGAATTTGCCGCTACACTGAGCGTTATAAATTCTGATGATATCGCAAGCAATATTATATTTCCTTCCCAAGACGCTCAGGAAGGACAACCTTTTGCGCTCACTCCCGTCCAACGAGCTTACCTTTTGGGACGAGAAAAAGCTTTGGTCCTTGGTGGCGTTGGTTCTCATTTTTTTGCAGAGTTTACTGTATATGATTTAGATGTTTCTCGGTTTGAAAATGCGGTTGATCAACTGGTAGAGCGTCATCCGATGCTACGTACCATCATCGAAGAGGAACAACAAAGAACCTTAGCCTCGGTACTTAACTTTACATTAGAAACGCATTTAGTAACGTCATATGACACAGAACAAGTGCAGGTATTACGTGATTTAATATCTAACCGTGTTCCAATACCAACTCAATACCCTGTTTTTTCTATCATTGCCATTCAAGATGGTAGTCATAAAACGTTACTTTGGTTCAGTTTAGATAACCTATTTTTGGATGGGATGAGTATGCAGACGTTCTTTGTTGATCTGGAAAAACTTTATAAATATCCCGATAAACCATTATCATCGCTTAATATAACATTTCAACGTTATCTTAGCCAAACTGCACAAAATAGTTGTTTACCTGAGTCTGTAGAATATTGGCGAAAATCTTTGCCGTCACTGCCTCTAGCTCCGCAGCTTGAACTTGTTCAATCGCCACAAACAATTACTGAACCTCGGTTTACCCGCCGTCATGCAATGCTGACGGCTGAACGTTGGCAAAATCTTAAAACTTATGCCATGAATAATAACCTTACGCCGTCCATTGTTTTACTTAATTCTTATGCCTTAGTTCTATCAATGTGGAGTCGACAAGCTGAACTTACGATTAATTTGACATTGTTTGATCGCTTACCTATTCATGATGATATTGATCGGGTTATTGGCGATTTTACTACCCTATTATTACTGGCTTGGTATCCAGATAAAACCTGGTTAGAGAGTGCTAAAACCTTACAATATCGTATGGCAAATGATTTAGATCATCGTGATGTCTCTGCAATAACGTTGTTGCATCAACTTTCTGAAATGAAAGGATATCCTGTATCCATGCCTATCGTATTTACCAGTGCAATAGGTTCAGGGAAAGGTAATTTTCTGGCAAGTGAGGGCTGGTTACATTATGAAAGAGGGATATCACAAACACCACAAATATGGCTAGATAATCAAGTCTATGAGTCTGAAAATTGTTTACGCATTCATTGGGATGCCGTCGAAGCACTCTTTCAGCCTCAACAATTACAACTGATGTTTGATCAATACATTGGTATATTGGAAAAATTGAGCGACGATCCAAATGCTTGGTTATTACCTTTAGAATCTTTGCTTGTTAGGCAAATTCCTTTGGTTACGCCTATTGCTGAGCGATTATTCTTACCCAACAAGACTACTAACGGTGATGGGGCTCTGATTGAATTAATTATCCAGACATTTAAGCAAGTTGTAGGATCTTCTATCACAGCTAAACAAAACTTTTTTGATGCCGGTGCTTCATCATTACAACTGGTTAAATTACATATTGAACTGACTTCTCATCATGATATGGATCTGGTTGTTACGGATCTGTTTGTGTATCCGTCACCGCAAAAATTAGCTGAGAAGTTAGTATTTTCGCCACAAACCCAGAGTAATCAACAACAATCCCGCTTAACACTATCTAAACGACGTCAACAACGTCGCTTACAAAAAATACATACCGAGAATGGCAACTAAGGAGAAAATAATGTTTAATATTGAAGATATTTTTGGCAATAGTGATCCAATAGCTGTCATTGGGCTTGCTTGCCGTTTCCCGAATGCAAAAAATGCACACGAATTTTGGCAGAACTTATTAGCTGGGCAAGAGGGCTGTTCTGGTCCTTTTTCTCGTGATGAATTAATTGCTGCTGGTATTCCTATTGAGACCCTTGATGCTCCTAATTATGTTAACCGTTCTGCGGTGATAGAAGGGGCGACACAGTTTGATGCTGCGCTATTTGGTTATTCGCGTCAAGAAGCCGAGTTAATTGATCCGCAACAACGTTTATTCTTACAAACAGCTTGGCACGCTTTAGAAGATGCAGGTTATCCCCCACTAAGTAGCGATAATAAAACAGCAGTATTTGGCGCAGCAAGAATTAGTAGCTATCCTGGTCAGGAAGCTATCAAGATAACTGAACTGGCACAAGTTAACAAGATTCAATCCCTTCTCGGTAATGATAAAGATTACATTGCGACACGAACAGCTTATAAAATGGGTTTGACTGGACCAGCAATCACAGTACAAACCGCTTGTTCAAGTTCACTTGTGGCAGTACATTTAGCGTGTGAAAGCCTGCGTGCTGGAGAGTGTAATATTGCTTTAGCAGGGGGCGCTGCGATCTCGTTTCCTCAATTGGCAGGGTATCTCTATCAGCCCGGCATGATTTTTTCTCCCGATGGCCATTGTCGCCCATTTGATGATGATGCTCAGGGTACTTTTCCTGGCAATGGGGTTGGTATTGTCGTGTTACGTCGTTTGCAAGATGCATTAGATGGTAATGACACTATTTTGGCAGTTATTCGAGGCAGTGCAATTAATAACGACGGTCGGCATAAAGTGGGCTATACGGCCCCATCGGTACAAGGACAGCGAAACGTTATTCAGGACGCATTAAATATGGCCGATATCACACCACAGGATATCGGTATGATTGAGGCCCATGGAACAGGAACCCCTCTTGGGGATCCGATTGAGTTTCAATCATTATGTGAAGCTTTTGGTCATAGTAGTAATAAACAATATTGCGCATTGGGCTCTGTCAAAGGGAATATAGGTCATACGGATACCGCAGCTGGAATTGCCAGTCTGATAAAAACAGTACTATCCGTTTATCATGGTTATATCCCTCCGAACCTGCATTTTAAAAAAGCCAATCAGGCGATTAAACTCGCTGATTCACCATTTTATATTCCGACTCAAATGACGATTTGGTCAGAGACAACGCGCAATGCCGGTATATCAGCCTTTGGTTTTGGTGGGACAAACTGCCATATGATTGTTTCATCAATGCCTGAATTGCCTCAACGTAGCTTGTCAGATACACCTTATGCTAACAATCGGGCGCTATTACTCAGTGCAAATTCGTTGTTTTCATTACGTCAACTTGCTAGAAATTATGCACAGGTTTGGACAAATAAAACTGCTTCTGATCTAGCTTATACAGCCTTACATGGTCGACAGGTGGACTTATCCCATCGTTTAGCAATTCCATTAGATCATCAAACAGTGACTTCCCTGACGGAATTTGCAGAAAATCAACCACTCCACAGTGGATATTATGGCAACAATACTGCTCGTCAAAAACAGGTCTGGTTATTTACGGGGCAAGGAAGTCAGTGGTCTGGGATGGGTAAATCTCTATTTGAACAGTCAACGGTCTTTGCTGATACCTTAAAACGTTGCCAGAAAATTTTATCCAAGCTACTGGAAGAACCGCTGTTAACGGTTATGTTTAGTGATGATCATCCGTTATTACAGCAAATGGAATATGTTCAGCCAGCTATTGTTAGTTATGAATTTGCCTTAGCCAGTCATTGGCTAGCTCAAGGATTACAACCCGAATGTGTGATTGGTCATTCCATCGGTGAATATACCGCGGCATTGGTTGCCGGATACTATACGCCAGAAGATTTATTACCCTTAATTTATTGGCGCGGAAAACTAATGCAGCAGCAAGCTTCTGGCGGAGCTATGCTTGCTGTGATGATTGATGCAGAACAAACTGAAATGTACGCTCATGAGTATCATTTAGATATTGCTGCCTATAACAATGAGCAACGTCATGTTCTTTCTGGTGCAGAAAGCAGTATTGCTCAGCTTATTACTTGTCTGGATGGCAAGAATATTCCTTATCGTCGATTAAATGTTCATGGTGCAGCTCACTCTGTTATGATGGAGCCAATTCTCGCGTCTTTTGCTGAAAAGATGGCAAACCTGCCTTGTCATACCGGTTATTTTAAATTTATTTCAACCCTAACGGCGCAAACCATTACTTTCACGCAAGAACAACAGAGTGACTATTGGTGTCGGCATTTACGGCAACCAGTTAAGTATTATCAAGCAATACTAGAAGCATTAAATCAAGGCGGTACTTTGTTTATTGAAATGGGGGCCGATGCTCAGTTAACTTCATTAGGTAAACCTATCGCTGATAATACAGCTACATGGATTGCTTGTGTTACAAGGCCGGAGCTGGAACCCAATGCTTTGCTCACCACTACCCTACGGCTTTATACTGCAGGTATTGATTTACCTTACCTTAAACAGCTTAATCCACATGGTCGATGTATACCTGCTCCACTTTATCCTTTTGATGAGCAGCATTACTGGCGAGAACCGGTACAGGAAGTACCGCTTTTATCAACGATACCATTAAAATTGATCGAAGGTGATAAAGTTGCCAGAGAAGAGGCTCAGAGATTAGAACTTAAGCGATTAGAGTTATTCTATGATTGCACAAATCAACTACATACTATTGCAGTTAATCGATTACTTAATCAATGTGTTGGTTCTAAGATTGATAAGGGATTAACAATCGCGCAAATCCTTCGTCAAGGGAAAATTTTACCTCGTTACCGGCAGTTGCTACAACGTTTGTTAAATACTGGAGTGAAACAGGGGTATTTAGTTAAAAAAGATGATCTTTATCAGCGAATAGACGAAGTTTCTAGTGTTCGGGAGGTTGTTTTACTTGAAGAGTTAACCGAGTATTGCGAAGGACATGATGCTATAGCAGAAACAATCGGCAGAGCAAGTCAACACCTTACTGAAATGTTACAAGGTAGTATTGACCCCGTGGAGGTAATTTTCCCACAAGGAAGCTCAAGTGGGGTTGAAGTATTATACCAGGAGTTTAGTTTTGGTCGTTATTTTAACCTGATTGCAGCGGGCATTTTAAGAGATCTAATTAGGGTTTATCAGCAGCAGGGACGAACATTAAGAATTCTGGAAGTTGGAGGAGGAACTGGCGGAACAACTGCTTGGTTATTGCCTGTTCTGGTACAAATGGGCACACCGGTTGAATATGTTTTTTCTGATATCACACCACTCTTCACGCGTCGAGCTATGCAAAAATTTGCCGCTTATCCGTTTGTGCGTTATCAGGAATTAGATTTACAACGCGATCTTCTATCCCAAAACATAGAGCCTGAAAGCTTTGATTTAGTGATTGCAGCGAATGTCATTCATGCAACTCAAAATATCGCGCAAACATTACAGAATATTCGTCGTGTACTGAAAGCAGATGGTCACTTATTACTACGAGAGATCACACAGCCTATGCCTTTGTTTGATTTTGTGTTTGGTCCACTGGTGCTACCATTTCATGATGAAGAACTGAGACAGGGGGAACTATTTTTGACGGTCGAAGGCTGGGAAAGTGTCTGCCGAGATAATAATTTTAAACAGTTTCATTGGTTACCAGGACCAAATACTGAAACATCTACCATCAGCGAGCATATTCTTTTAGCCAGTTGCCATGATAAAGGCATTAGGCGAACAGTCTCTGTTGTTGAACCTAATCCAATTAGTCACCCAATTTTGGGCGTTTGTTTAGATACTCGAGGAGTATATCAGGCCAACTGGTCAATGTGTCAGAATGATAAAGCTCAGTTACAGGAATACATTAATCAGACTATTGCTAATCTTATTCAACGACATGGGCGTGAAGTAGCATCGCCATGCCTACATACCTTTAACGGAGATATACCCGCTGATTTAAGTCATATCAGGATATATTGGTCTGCGTACCGGATTGCTGAAGCCAATGTTTTAATAGAAGTACAACAACAAGAGCAATGGTTAACACTTTTTCATGGCTCACCTTATTTCTCTTCCGATCGGATAAAACAGTTTATTGAGCCATTGAGTGCTATAGATAGCCAATATTATTGGCAATGGCAACCCTGTTCTGTGGTTGAACAAGATAGCTCATTTGGTAAATATACGGATACGGATGAACCCGGCGTTATGAGGTTATCGACCCGATTAAATGAAATGAGCACTTCCTCTCTATTAGTTTGTATACCTAATTTAAGCCCTGTACAACAAGCGATCTGGCTCAAAAAAATCCTGCACTCACATCCAAATGAAGACATATTGTTTGTCACTTTGAATGCTTGGTCCATTAGTGGAAATGAAATGGTCAGCCCGGAACAACGTGCTATTTGGGGAATGATTAAAGTGATTGCTGTTGAGCAGTCTCAACAACATATAGCTGTAATTGACCTTGTTCATTTGGACGATCTTACACCAGATATGCTCTCTCAGGTAATTTCAGGTTGCCAAATGGGAGAACGGTGGTTTGCATGGCGAGAAAATAAATTGTTGACCCAGCGACTTATTTTGTCAAATGGCGAAGCCTCGCCGCTACCACTCTCAACTTTTAATCGGTCAGGCTGGCATATTATTACCGGAGCCTTTGGTGGATTAGGCTGGTTTAGTGTGCAATGGCTGTTATCACAAGGGGTTCGTTATATAGTATTACTTGCTCCAAGATTAAGTGAGGAAAAATTTAATGAGCTAAAACAACTGGAAGAAATTTATTCTGCTGATTTACGATGGGTAGAACTGGATTGTAGTGATAATGAATTATTAACTGACTGTTTAATTCAATTACAAAAAGAACGACCTATTAGTGGAGCAATTCATGCTGCTGGCGTTTTGAAAGATGAACTAATCACGCAACTTTCCGATAATACATTAATTGAAACATTCGCAGTAAAAGCAGAGGCTGCTGCGACATTACTCTCACAATTAAGAACATTTCATGCTGATTATCTGTTGTTATTTTCTTCTGCAGCTTCAGTGCTAGGTACATCAGGACAATCAGCCCACGCCTTTGCCTGTGGCTACATTGATGGGCTAGCGGCAAGCCAAAAACAATCATGTCCAGTTACTGTGTCTATCAATTGGGGAGCTTGGTCAGAGATTGGGCTTGCTGCATCAAAAACCGTACAACAACAACTTAAAGCAGGAGGCATGGCAACGATTAATCCTCGTGAAGGTCGTTGGCATTTAGAGCAAGCACTAATGCGGGGTAATACAAACTACGTGGCAATGAGAGTCGAGCCACAACTGTTAATTCAAAGACGATTACAAGAACAATTAATATCAACTAATCCTCTTTCTGTCACTGATAAAATTAGGCCATCGGAATTTATTCAAGCCCCTATATTAACTGGGGATATGCGACAAGATATAGAACATTTAATTCAATGGTTAAAAGCGCTAGTGATTACACAATTGCGTATAGAAAACCCCGAAATCGTTACATCAACGCAAGATTTATTACGTCTGGGTCTGGATTCACTTCTATTCCTTGAGTTAAGCAGCGAGATCAATAAACAATTTGCTATTCGCCTCGATGTACAAAAAGCTTATCAGGATTTAACTTTATCTGGATTGGCCTCGCAGATTTACGAACAGTACCAACAACAATCGGCCTTACCGTTTATAACACACGATGCTGTCCATCGTTATGATGCTTTTCCTTTAACCGCTATTCAACATGCTTATTGGCTTGGCCGTACTGATATGATTGATTATGGCGGGGTTGCCTGCCATGTACTATTTGAGTGGGATTTATTAACAGATAACTTTGATGTGCAGAAATTAGAACAAGCGTGGGATAAAGTAGTAAAAAATCATGATATGTTAAGAATGGTTGTTAATGATGAAGGGCTACAAATTGTATTACCCCAAACTCCTTTCTATCATTTTGTTGATCACGATTTACGTCATTATACAATGGATGAACAGGAGGTGGCATTAACTAAACTCCGAAAGGATTTATCTGAACGGGTGGCAAAAACGGATAAATGGCCATTATTTACCATAGAAGTTAGCCGACTTAGCGAACGGCAGTTCCGTTTACATATGGATCTTGATTTACTCATGTTTGATGTACAGAGTTTCAAGATCATGTTCGATGATTTTATGGCGGCCTATTATGGTAATAATATTATTAGTCCAAGCATTACATTTCGTGATTATGTAATAACTGAGCTAGGTGAAAGATCTGATAAAAATTGGCAAACAAGCTGGCTCTACTGGCAAAATATCTTACCAACACTTCCCCCAGCCCCCAATTTACCTTTAGCCACTGTACATGATAAATCGGCTCATCAAGTGGTGACTCGTCAAGGGCGATTAAATAAGGAGGAATGGCAAAATCTTAAAATCCAATGGCAATCATGGGGGGTGACTCCTTCCGCCGCATTATTAGCATTGTATGCAGTGAGTTTAGCGTCATTTTGTCGCCATCCAGCATTTACGTTAAATTTAACTTTTTTTGACCGCCGTTCTTACCATGATGACGTACAAAAAATTATTGGAGATTTTACCTCAGTACTTTTGATAGATGTTGATCTGAAAAAACCTGTTTTATTGCGTCAGTTTATTGAAAAAACACAAACGTTGCTTTGGCAACGGTTAGCACATAGTCAGGTTAATGGTGTCGAATTACTCCGTGATTGGGGACGATTATTGGGGCTCCCTCACACTCCATTAATGCCGGTTGTTTTTACCAGTATGTTAGGGATGTCACTGAATGGCTTAGAGATTGATCAAGCAATGTCACGCTTTTTTGGCGATCCCGCTTATGTTTTCACTCAAACGCCACAAGTTTGGTTGGATCATCAAGTCATGGAAATAGATGGTGAACTCATTTGGCACTGGTATTGTATGGATGATGTCTTAGGACCCAATATAGCTCAACGCTGTTTTGATGCTTATCAAACCCTATTACACACCGTGGCTAGTGAACCAGAAAAATTAGCAGTCTGGTCGACAAATAATATACCTATATTCAAAGATCTTAAGTTAACCGTCAATGATAATGATAGCCGTTTAATAGAAAGCGTTTTATATCAGCATCCAGCGGTACGTATGGTTGAAGCCAGTGACTCTATTGATGGTTGTTATGTTGTTCGTTGGGTTGCTGAAGATAACTTGCCCGTTGTACCCGATACACCGACATTAACTTATAAGATATTGGATAACGAAACGCAGTTGCTTGATGAAGTTGAACAGTGTTGGTCTTATTTAGATGATAAGGCGCTAATGGGGATTGTCAGTACATTATCACAGTATCAACTTTTTCAACACGTTGGTGACTGCCTATCATTAACTGTGATACAGCAACAATTACAAGTGGTAGACAGTGCTAAAATAGCGCTTAAACAGTGGTTGAATTTACTGTGTGAACGAGGTTGGTTAAAACTGCAAGATCACGTTTATACCGCGCTAAATGCGTTTGTTCACTGCAAAACCCAATTAATCAAACCTCATTTTGAATGGTGTCACATTCTTGACTACTATTTAGATACCAGTGTTCAGCATCACACCGAGCTATTAACCGGCAGATGTAATGCGCTTTCGCTGCTCTTTACTGAAGATGAACGCATCACTCAGGCTCTTTATCGTGATAATCCAATGATGTTCAGCCTGCATCAACAAGCGCTACATCTGGCAAAACAGTTATCTCAAGGGCGTTCTGACTTTAGAATACTTGAAGTCGGTTCCGGTACTGGATCAACGACTGAATATTTATTACCAGAGTTATCTGACTCCCTAGCCGAATATCGTTTTACAGATGTATCGCCTCTATTTTTATCGCGGGCAAAAGAACAATTTTCCCATTACGCTTGTTTCAATACTGGGTTATTAGATATTAATTTACCGGTTGATTTTCAGCAACATCATGCATCAGGTTATGATCTTATTGTCGCAACTAATGTATTACATGATGCCAATCATATTGTTCAGTCACTTATTCGTTTGCGCAGGCTTCTTTCACCTACGGGGAAATTGCTTTTGATCGAAGCCACTGAACGTCATAGCGCATTACAAGCTGCAACGATCAGTTTTATCGAGAGTCTGAATGGCTACCGCGATTTTCGTCTATTTGATGATAAACCGATGTTAGATACGAATAGATGGCATGAAGTGCTGAGTGAAGCCGGGTTTACCACCTTAATACAATGGCCTAATGATCAAACAACTTTACGGCAACATCTATTTATTGCAACACCAACATTAATGGCGAGAACCGATCCACAACTGTTGGCTAACCATCTTTTACAGATATCTCCTGAGTTGGCTCAAATATCTATAGATTGGCAACAAACCGAGCATTTACTGGAAAAACCAAAATTACAAACATCTTTATTGAACCAAAGCCTACCTACTACTGAAATATTAG
The DNA here is from genome assembly GCF_984568995.1 of Gilliamella sp. LMG 34360. Classification (NCBI taxonomy): domain Bacteria; kingdom Pseudomonadati; phylum Pseudomonadota; class Gammaproteobacteria; order Orbales; family Orbaceae; genus Gilliamella; species Gilliamella sp. LMG 34360. The sequence goes on from NZ_OZ474900.1 coordinate 357,545, forward strand.
CGGATCAATTAGTTATTGATGCTGTTTGGCAATGTTGGAAAACATTTTTAGGTGATGGCATTACTCTTAATAGTCACTTTTTCCAGTCGGGAGGAGATAGTTTAATTGCAACACGAATGGTCTCTCGTCTACATAAAATGGGTTATCGAGGTGTTAGCCTACAAAAGCTTTTTGAAAACCCTGTATTACAAAATTTTTGCAAGGGAATAACCTCGCCAAAAGCTGAATTATCGCATTTAGTTCCATTGACAATAACTTCATCACAGCATACTCCTTTGTTTGTCTTTCCCGTATCTGATGGTGATTGCAGTGTTTATCTACCGTTATTGAAAATGCTAAATAATGTTCCTGCTTATGGACTCAATTATGATTTCATGGAAAAAGGCATCTGTTCTTTACCAGATTTAGTTGGGCATTATGTGAGGGTAATCAGGCAGTTTAGACCAGCAGGTCCTTATCATCTTATTGGCTGGTCTTATGGGACATTCTTAGCTGCACATGCCGCGACACTGTTAAGTCAGTCTGGAGAGGATGTTACGTTAATATTGATTGATCCAGTTTGTCGTATTGATTTCGCCGATCGTCCTATGGATGACTTGCTGGTCGAGCTTGCTGATAATATCGCTGAGACTAATCACACTCAAAAACTTAAAGCCGAACGACTACTTTCATTTTTATCTGATTACTCACTTATTCAACCGATAACAGAGATTAACTGTTTATTGTTCGAAGCAAAATATCGACCTGTACAATGGCACTCTCTCGATGAAGAGTGGCAAGGCTGGCTGAAAGAAGCTGATTGTTGTCAGTTTGATTCTGATCACTGGGAATGGATTAATGATGCTCCTGTTTGTTCACTGATCGCCAATAAAATAAACCAATATTTAACGAATAAGGAAAATATATGAAAGTTTTGATTGTAGGGAGTCGATTCGGTGAAGTCTATTTAAATGCTTTTTTTGAACATCAGGAAGGTTTGACTCTGGCCGGTATTCTATCAACCGGAAGTGTAAGTTCACAGCATTTAGCACATGATTTTGCTGTACCGCTGTATACCGATATTAAGCAAGTACCAGCGGATATTGATATTGTCTGTATTATTGTTCGTTCTACGGTGGTTGGCGGTGCAGGGACTTACTTAGCTAAACACTTTTTGCAGCGAGGATGTCATGTTATACAAGAGCATCCCGTTCATCCCGATGATATTTCTGCTCTACAGCATTTAGCATTACAACAAGGTGTTCATTATTGGGTTAATAGCTTTTATCCCTATACGGCTGCTGGGCAGTGTTGGATACAGAATGTGCGCCTCCTTCGTGAACAGTTATTGCAACGCTCCCCTGTTCTCTATCATATGTATACTAGTCGTCAATTACTTTACTCTTCTTTAGCGCTTTTTTTATTATCTAGTCGAGCAATAGATATTCATGTCAGCGTTTTACCCTCTGCTGATCAAAACTTCAATATGGTATTACTCAAGTGGCAAAGTGAGACCGCCATTATTTTTCTGCAAAGTACTCTGGATCAACAGCAACCGGATCTCCATAGTTTTATCATGCATAAACAAATTATTGTTTGGCCGGACGGAACATTGTGTTTGGAATCCAGTTATGGAGCAATAACTTGGCAACCGACATTTTATTTTGAACACAATAATGAGAAAAGCCTATCACAGCGTCGTGACGAAATTGATATTAACGAACCCATTTCTCAGGTATTGATTACTGCACCGCAAAATTGGCGTGATACTTTTGAGCAAGAGGGAGTGCAAGGAATTATTTATGTGTTGCAATCACTACGCTCTGTTATCACCGGAGAAAAAATACCTGTTGATTTACAACCAGAACATCAATTGAAAGTGGCTGAACTATGGCAACGAATATTACAGGCAGTGGGACGAGAAAAAAGTATCACTGGCGTTGCACCAAAACGAGTCAGTAACCAGCTTCTACAACAGGAGGACTTATGAAAAAGAATAATCTATATCCTCTACAGCCAATTTTAGAACACAATGATTATATTTTTATTTTTTGCCCTTTTGCTGGTGCTGTCAGCCATGTATTTCACTCATGGAACAACATCGAAAATAAATGGATGAATATGTATTGTTATCTTTATCCTGGTCATGATTTGCGAATGAAAGAGGCGTATAAAACGGATATCGCATCATTAGCTAATGAATTAGCTGAGACGATTCAATCTACCGAATGGTCACAAAAAAAGATAATACTTGGTGGGCATAGTATGGGCTCTCAGGTCGCATTTGAAACATGCCGAGTATTGGAACAACAAGGCGTAACAGTTTCAGCACTCATTTTGTCGGGATGTCATGCCCCTCACTTAACTGGATTACGTCATTTAACCCATCTTAATGATGCGCAATTTGTTCAGCAATTAATGGAAATTGGTGGGGGGAGCCCGGAAGTTTTACAAGATAAAGACTTACTTGCTCTGTTTATGCCAATGTTAAGAGCGGATTTTATGGCCACGGAACTGTACCAACGACAACAGGCAAATGCGTTTAAAATCATGACTCCTACATTACTTATTCATGCAGATCAAGATAAAGAAGTGTCCCTTGACGATATTCTGGCTTGGAAATCATGGTTAGGCGGTGTCAAGGAACATATTGTGGTCTCTGGAGATCATTTCCACGTCACTCTGAGACCGCAGCAATTTTTAGCCGTTATACAAAATTTTCTGTTTGCACAATTAACAATAAATTAATCAGTAATCTGATAAATCAAAATATTGCAACCTTTGGCAACAGGAGGAAATAGACGAAATACAGAGCGAAATCCCCATCTTTTGGGATGCTGTTTTAATAATGAGATTGTTTTAATGTGCTTTAAGCGAGGACTCCAACTCTTCAATAGTTTGGGATTATCTATGCCCCATTTAAAGTTAGCTCTCATCATGCGAACAGTGTCGTGTTGGTCACAATGTTTAACAATCCAGTTAGTACAACTGTCAAAACAGACCAACACATTGCTAAAGTGAGACATTAGATTATTAAAAAACTGTTTAACTTGTGTTTCTGGAAAATAGATAAGGACACCTTCAATAAAAAATCAAAATGCGTGATCGGGGTATTGTTCAAGGAGTTTATATATCCAATCTGTCTCTAGTATTGAGCCAGAAAATGAAATATTACGCTCATTTTGTGAAGAATATAGTTGATTCCGCCATTCGATAACTTCTGGCAAATCAATTTTAATGTGTATTCCATTACCTGTATCGGTTCTGTTAAATCGATTATCTAGGCCGCAACCAAGATGAACTAAGACCGGGTTTTCTGCCTGATTGAGACATTGACGGGCAATGTTGTCGAATAAACTGACCCGAATAGCCGTATCCGTTTGGCTAATTCTTTTATTTTTGAAAGGAGAAAAATCAAAAGGAAGCTGCTTAATAACATTTTTTGCATCTTTGTCTTCGAATAAACGGTCTGATCTTTGGCTTTCTTCAGCCCTCATAAACAATGGTATGAGTAATGTGTCGGCAATAGGATCGTTAAAAATGAGTTTTTTTGTTTCATGAGTCCCTCCTTATAGGGTAGATCGTTGCTATTGGTAATACTCGGAAGTCAAAACTGAATGAAATTATTAGAACAATTTTGATAAAACACTGACAGATAGTGATTATCATTTTTACTTAAATGTTATTTAAAACATGAAAAGAGGATCATTTATGAACAATCAAGAGGCAAGAGAACAAAAATATGAAGAATTAGGATATTGGCAACCCTATAATTTTGGCGACCGGCTAAGACAATGGGCCACTCGGTTTAGTCACAATAAAGCTATAATCGATAAACAAGGGGTGTTAACTTATCATGAGTTTAATCAGAATGTAGATAACTATGTAAGTCATTTATATCACTTAGGTCTTCGCAAAGGAGATCGTGTTTTAGTTCAACTACCTAATAACAGAACCTTTATTGTAATTTGCTTCGCCTTATTTCGCCTTGGCGTGATCCCTATTTTAACAACTATGGCACATCGACAACATGATTTAGAGTCAATATGTCAACAGGGACAACCTCAAGGCATTATTACAACCAAAACATTTATGGGATTTAATCATGCCAAAATGGCGCAGGATTTAGCGGAGAAACATCAATCTATTCAATTTCTCATTATTGATAGAGTATTGCCTTCTGGGAACAGTTTAGATTCGATCGCAGAGCCCATATCCGCTACGGCTTATTCAGCCCCTAACTATCGCGATATCGCATTTTTATTATTATCAGGTGGTACGACGGGAGCGCCAAAATTAATTCCCCGAACGCATACTGATTATGCTTATTTTTCGATGACCGCTGCAACAGTATGCCGGTTAAATGAAGACAGTGTGTATCTTGCCGTATTACCGGCTTCACATAATTTTACATTAGGTTGTCCGGGGATATTAGGAACGCTTTCTGTTGGTGGTTGTGTTGTATTGGCAGAAACGCCGGATAGCGTGCTCTGTTTTGATCTGATTGAAAAACATCGAGTAACTATCACATCCTTAGTTCCTGCCATTGTTAGTTTTTGGTTAACTGAGCTTAATTACCACCCCCATCATTTTACTTCTCTTTCAGTCCTTCAAATTGGCGGAGCAAGGCTAAATCCCTTAGTTGCAGAGCAAATTCCACGAGCATTTAATTGTAAATTACAGCAGGTGTTTGGTATGGCGGAAGGCTTAGTTTGCCTCACATCGCTTGATGATACTGATGAGGTGATTTATCAATCACAAGGTTATCCCTTATCTATACATGATGAAATTAAGATCGTTGATCCTCAAGGGCAAAATGTAGCAATGGGAGAAATTGGAGAATTGTTAGTCAGAGGTCCTTATACCATTAGACAGTATTATCAGGCGCCAGAGCATACACTGCATAGTTTTACCGATGATGGTTATTACTGTTCCGGTGATTTAGTCCGATTAACACCACAGGGCTATCTGGTGGTAGAGGGACGAATAAAAGAGCAAATCAATCGTGCTGGTGAAAAAATTGCTACAGCGGAAATTGAAGATATCTTATGCAAGGTTCCTCATGTTCATGATGCCGCATTACTTGCTCTCCCTGATGACATATTGGGAGAGCAAAGCTGCGCGATGTTAATCGCTGATCAAAGATTAACTTTAGCAGAACTGCATCAACATTTTAAATTGCAAGGTATTGCACGATACAAATGGCCAGACCGAGTTGAATATATTGCACAATTTCCACTTACGAAAATTGGTAAAGTGGATAAGCAACAACTGGTTCGTATGGTTCTGTGTAATAGAGACACTAATGATAAAGTGTGATTTTAACTTAACATGGTATAACTGTATATTCAACTTATGTTATGAAGGCTGAAAAGCATGGCTATTACTATGCTTTTTTTATTCTAGGTGAGATATTTGTAAAAGTAAAACGTATTCTGAGTTTTTGGCCGGACGATATTGTGCTTAAAGAGCCCTAAATATGGCAGGGTATTCTCACCCTCTCAAAATGCAGATAATAAAAAAGCCTACTCATTGAGTAGGCTATTTTATTTAAAATTGGTCGGCGAGAGAGGATTACTCGCATTTCATGCTCGCCCTACGGGTCGTTGCTAAAGCAACGTTGCCTCACTACGCTCGGCTCGAACCTCCAGTCGGTTCTCATCCTCTCAAAATGCAGATAATAAAAAAGCCCACTCAATGAGTAAGCTCTTTTATTTAAAATTGGTCGGCGAGAGAGGATTCGAACCTCCGACCCACTGGTCCCAAACCAGTTGCGCTACCAAGCTGCGCTACTCGCCGTTAGATTTCTGCTCTATAAAATGGGGTGGCTAATGGGATTCGAACCCACGACAACTGGAATCACAATCCAGGGCTCTACCAACTGAGCTATAGCCACCATAGAAGTAGGACGAAATATTACGCATAAAAAATAACATTGTCCAGTATATTTTTTCAAAAATGTGCTGATTGCTTATATTAAAAGCGTTAAAAGCTCAATATTTTACCATTAGATGATATTTTTAAGCTTTATGTGACATAATATCAATAATTTGCGTGTCAGTTGCTTTCATACTATTGCTAACAATGGCTCCAAGATTATTAATTGAAATTTCAACGCTATCACCAACTATACCTTCTTTACCAGTCACTCGAATACGATTTAATGCCATTAAAACAGCTTTAAAACTCGAAGAGACCGAAGTTGATACTTTCATAGCGCAGCTGTTTGAAGCCCCATCACAAATAATGCCCGATAAATCACCAATCATACTACAAATAGCCATATCAACAGGTTCATATTGGCCTTCACCAAGTAACCATGCCATACCTGCCGCAGATCCCATTGCGGCTGTGGATGCAGCACAAAGTGCTGATAATGGCGGAAATTTACTATGTATATAAATTGCAATAGTATGAGATAAAATAAGTGCTCTAGCTAGTTGCTCTGTTGTTGATTTTAAGTGATCGGCAACTACGACCACAGGCATCGTTGCGGTAATACCTTGATTACCCGAACCTGAATTACTCATCGCTGGTAAAGTTGCACCACCCATTCTGGCATCTGATGCTGCTGTTGTGCGAATAATTATTTTAGATAATAGATCATCAGCTAACAAACCAGTTTTTGTTTGTTCATGTAGGGTAGCCGCAATACTTAAGCCATATTCTCGCCTTAATCCTTCTTGAGATAATGCATCGTTTAATTCAGCAGAATGTAAAATAAATTTGATATCATCAAAATTAGATTGTGTTGCAAACTCATATATCTGTTTAACTGACATACGAGTTATGACTGATTCTTTTTTAGACTCCTTTTGTGTTTTATTATCTGCTTTGAAAATTACTTCACCATTTTTTTCTATTAATATTATGTTGGTGTGTGAGCTTTCAATACATACTCTAACATGATCGTCTTTAGCATAAATATTGGCTTCAGAATAAATTGCCGTATTATTATTAGCAATTTGTACATTCACTTTTTGTTCTTTAAGTAGATCTTTAGCTTGGTTAATTTGTTTCGGTGTAATTTTTTTTAGTACTTCAAGACCTGCTTCGGCATCACCGCCTATTGCGCCAATCGCTGCTGCAATTGGTAATCCCACCATCCCGGTCCCTGGAACAGTAACTGCCATACCATTTTTCATTAAGTTTGGTGAGACATAAGCATCAATGTGGCTGATACTATTTTTATCAATATATTTAGTCGCAACAGCTGACGCTAAAGCAAGAGATATAGGCTCTGTACAGCCTAATGCAGGTAAAACTTCATGTTTCACCAATTGAATTAACTCTTGCCACACTACTTGTTGTTCCATTTTTTATCTCCATATTAGTGCCTATAATAAATAGTGCTGGATGGTGAAACATTTAATAAAAGATAACCATAATATTTAGTTTAAATTTTAATGTTAAGATTGCAAAGTAAATAATTAAATATGTTGCAATTTAATGTTAATCTAAACTTTTTATTTGGTTAAACCGTGAATTAAATAATCAGGAATTGTTCAAAATATGTAATATTTTAGTAAAATTACCTGACTTTTTTTTATTATTGTAATAATGTAATTACTATAAAATTAAATAATAATGGCTATGTATGATAAATATTTTGTTAATTGATGATGATGTCGAATTATCACAAATGCTTAGTGAATATCTAACCAATGAAGGTTTTAATATTAAAAGTGTTTATTTGGGTAAAGATGCTATTGATGAAGCATTATCGGGAAAATATCGTGCTGCAATTCTAGATGTAATGTTACCAGATATTAATGGTATTGACGTTCTTAAAAGTATACGTCAACACTGTAATATGCCCGTTATTATGTTAACCGCTAAAGGTGACAATATCGATCGTGTGTTAGGTTTAGAATTAGGTGCTGATGATTACATCCCTAAACCATGTTATCCTCGTGAATTATTAGCCCGATTACGTGCAGTTCTACGCCGTTTTGATGAACGACCAGTTGAGTTGGTGGATGATAAAAAATACCATTTTAATGGTTTAACATTAGATTTACCACAACGGTTATGTACATGGAATGGGCAGGTTATTGACTTAACATCGACCGAATTCAATTTATTAGTCTTATTGGTAAAAAATAGCGAACGTGTTGTGACTAAAGAAGAATTATCTGAAGTTGGACTTGGCCGCGCTCGAGAACTTTATGATCGTAGTGTTGATGTACATATTAGTAATATTCGTCAGAAATTATTTCAAGTTGCCCAAAATGACGTGACAATTGAAACCATTAGAGCTGTAGGTTACCGCATTCGTTAATAACAATAGGTTTGCTATGAATCGTCGATTATTTTGGAAAATACTTGTTGTATTTTGTGTGATGTTTTTTCTTACCTTTCAATTGACATGGATTGCATTTTCTGTCTATGTAGAAGGAAAAAATAAAAAAATTCTCAATCATATGCCGACTAAAGTCGATATGATTGCGCAATTATTGCATGTAGCAGGTGAAGAAGATACGCTTAATTTTATTGCACATTTACCCGAACGTGAGCGTATATTGTTGTCAATAAAATTGGTCTCTCCTCAAAATGATCAAGTTAATATTCTAAACGATGAATTAGAATCTCCGAATTATATGTACCAACGTTCAGCCGTTGCCCCTGATGGAACACTGTATTCTGTTTCGTTTAAAAAAGAAGAAATAAATACTCAGTTCCAAAATATACTGTTTAATATGCCGATGCCTATTACACTAGCGGGAATTTTTGTTGGGCTTACGTTAAGTCTTACTTTAGCTTGGAATTTAACTAAACCAATGCGATTATTAAGGCAGGCCTTTTTTCAAGTATCACAAGGTAATCTTTCGGTTCGATTGTTTGATAAGCTAGAATATCGGCATGATGAAATAAGTGAAGTGGGTAAAGATTTTGATATGATGGTTGAACAACTCAATATCTTGATCTCAGATCGTCAATCATTGCTGCATGACGTATCACACGAACTTAGAACACCATTGGCACGTTTACAGTTAGCTATTGGGCTTGCCCAGCAAAATAAACAAAATATCGATACTTGTTTAGCAAGAATAGAACTGGAATCTGAACGATTAGATCAGCTAATTGGCGAAATATTAAAATATTCTCGTTCTGAAATGAACAATCGTAATGATGAAGAATATTTTGACTTGAAAGATTTATTAAGTGTGGTGATCAGTGATGCTAATTATGAAGCAAATCACCAACAGATTGATGTACATTTTATCCCTTCAACAATTAATCATTCGATTGTCAAAGGCAATTCGGAACAGATACGTCGTGCAATTGAAAACATTATTCGTAATGCGATTCGTTTTTCTGAAGCAGGGCAGGCTATTGAGGTCTCATTAAAAGAAACCAACAAATACTTACAAATAGAAGTTAAAGATCGCGGACCGGGTGTTGAATGGAATAAATTATCCAGCATTTTTGAACCATTTGTCCGTATTCAGTCACCACAACTTGGCAAAGGTTATGGACTGGGATTAGCGATTGCTCGAAAGACCGTTGTTATGCACAACGGTACTATTAAGGCAGCAAATCGAGAAGGTGGTGGACTTGTTGTTACTATATATTTACCTTATTGGCGTAAATATCAAACACTTGCACCTAGTAACAATCACTATTAACAGATAATACATACTCTTTAACTAATTCTGTTAATTTAATTTTATCATGCCCTGTAAAGTTCAGGGTTTGTATAACTTTATTAGGATCACTGTCTAATATCGCTTTATACTTCGCAATATATTGACTGGCAATAGGTTTGTATGACCAATGCCACTCTTCAGGAAGATATCCACCTTTACGACCTTCGTTAAAAGCCTGACAAAAACCATACTTAGGCATATTTTCTTGTAACCATTTATAAAGAATAATGCCTTTTTTATCTTGCTTAAAAAATTCAGATGACAAGCTAGTAATATCAATGTCTGTTCCCCAATGATGCCTTGACGTGCCAGGCATGGATGAAAATTTTAAAATTTCCGCAGCAACGTTTTGTGGATCATCCATTTTTTGCAACAATGCATCCCATTTGCGTTGCCAAATGCCATTTTGATAAGTGTAATTACGAGTTGCACTGACTACAATAAAAGGAATATCTGGATGTATCTTTTTAAAATCATTATAAGCTTTGATCAGTTGTTCTGCTGGCTCTTTTTGTAGATACATTCCTTTTTTATTAACAGGTAACACTGTCGAATCTAATGCTATAAAATCGCTGTCTTTTTTTTCGTCAAATTGACCGGTAAGTTTACTTAATGGAATTGAATGTGCCATAGTAATTGTCGAGTATAAAAATAGAGTTGATATCAATGCAAAATTGAGAATTACTTTTAATTTTACTGTTTTTATTATCATTTTGAGTTTCTATAATATTCTATTAGCCAGATAATGTGAAAACCAGTATAATCCTTTCCCTAAAAATTGAAATAGCCATAATGTGTAAAAACGAGGCCTTATGTTAAAACCAGCTACATCCAGCACGTCTGTAACTAATTCAGATGCTGCAAATACAATCAATGTTAATTCAACACAAGAAAAAATAAATCTACTTAATTTTACGCGTCAGCAATTGCGTGATTTTTTTATATCGCTTGGGGAAAAACCCTTTAGAGCCGATCAAGTTATGAAATGGATCTACCATTTTGGTATCGATGACTTCGATCAAATGACTGATATTAATAAAAAACTACGTGAACAGTTAAAAACCTTGGCTGAAATTAAAGCGCCTAAAATTGCTATTGAACAGCGTTCATCTGATGGTACCATTAAATGGGCGTTAGATGTGGGAAATAATCAGATGATTGAATCTGTGTATATTCCTGAGCGAGACCGTGCTACATTATGTGTTTCATCACAGGTGGGCTGTGCGCTGGAATGTAAATTCTGTTCAACCGCTCAACAAGGTTTTAATCGCAATTTAACCGTTTCTGAAATTATTGGCCAAGTTTGGCGAGCATCCAATGCTATTGGTGTCACAGGTAAATTAGCTGACAGACCTATCACTAATGTTGTTATGATGGGGATGGGCGAACCTTTATTAAATTTATCTAACGTAGCGCCTGCAATGGAAATTATGTTAGATGATTTTGGCTATGGTTTATCAAAAAGACGAGTAACACTTTCAACCTCTGGTGTAGTACCCGCTTTAGATAAATTGGCAGGAATGATTGATGTTGCATTAGCGATTTCACTTCATGCTCCCAATGATGAGATCCGCAGTGAAATTATGCCAATCAACCAAAAATATAATATGGCAATGCTACGTGATTCAATTTTACGTTACCTTTCAACATCAAATGCCAATCACGGTAAAGTAACTATTGAATATGTTTTACTGAATCAAATTAATGATAGTGTTGAGCATGCCCATGAACTGGCGAAGTTCTTGAAAAATGTGCCAAGTAAAATCAATTTAATTCCATGGAATCCATTCCCTGGAGCACCTTATTCTCGTTGTTCAAATACAAGAATTGATAGATTTATGAAAACATTAATGGGTTATGGTTTCACAGTAATTGTTCGTAAAACACGCGGAGATGATATTGATGCAGCTTGCGGGCAACTTGCTGGTGAAGTAGTTGATCGCACGAAACGAACCCTTTATAAAAAGCAAAATCTTGTTCAGAAAACAGCATAATCTTCTAATATAAAAAGGAAGGATAAATGAAAAAATCGCTAATAGTATTAAGCTGTTTTGCCATGCTAATGTTAGCAGGTTGTCAAACTAGTAACAGAGAAGAGTTTGACCCAGAGACCGCGGCATTAGCAAGAATGCGATTAGGACTAGGCTATTTAGCTAAAGCGAACGAATCGGAAGAAAATGTTAAAGCTGCACATTATAATCTAAAATTAGCGTCTCAATATTCGCCTAACAATCCACAAGTGATGTTAGCAATGGCAATGTTTGATCAACATGTTGGCGAATATGATGAAGCTGAAATGATTTACAAACGTATCACACTAATGCAGCCAGGTAACGGTTTATATCGTGTTCATTATGGCTCTTTTCTGTGTGGTAGAGATCGTTATCAAGAAGCTCAAAAACAATTTGAACAAAGCCTTGAGCTAGACAGACACCGTTGGAAAGCTGATGCCTATGAGCAATATGGTTATTGCGCTATCCAAAATGGAGATAAAAAAATAGCAGATCTTATGTTCAAACAACTTTTTGAATATGATTCTAGTCGTCGAAGTAGTGTAATAAAAACAGCTGAAATTTATGAAAATAAAGGTGATCAAAATATCGCAAACTATCTATTTTTAGTATCAAAAAAATAAATCATAAAAATTAAAATAAATATTTTAGAAGCAAGAGTAAGTGTCATGAGTTTATTGACTATTATGTTATTAGCGCTGGCAATGTCGAGCGATGCCTTTGCTGTCGCTTTGTGTCGTGGTATATCTCTAAAATCCACCCCATTTTTAGGTGCGTTAAAAATTGGTGTCTTATTTGGCATTATTGAGGCGATGACTCCACTACTTGGTTGGTTAATTGGTTATATTGCCTTGCAATATATCGAAAAATGGGATCATTGGGTAGTGTTTGCTATCATGTTGTTTTTAGGTATTAACATGATTTATAGCAGCCTAAAATCATCAGATGAAGACGGTCAAGAAGAACCTATATCATCAAATAGAAAATCCTTTTTCATGTTAATCTTTACCGCTATATCAACGAGCATTGATGCATTTGCCGTTGGGGTAGGTTTAGCAATGGCGAATGTTAATATCTATTTTACTGCGTCAATGATTGGGCTGGCAACTTGTGTGATGGTGACAACAGGTCTGCTATTAGGTAAGAAAATAGGGTGTGTTGTAGGCAAAAAAGCTGAGCTATTTGGAGGATTAGTGCTGATCGCAATCGGTGTAATCACACTTTATCAGCATTTAACAACCTAATTTCAATATTTTATAAAACTGCTTTAGATATAAAAAAAACCACTCACATATTGGAGTGGTTTTTTATTGGATGAATAATAGGGGAAATTACATCATTCCGCCCATTCCTCCCATGCCGCCCATACCACCAGCAGCACCTAAATCAGCTTTATCATCTTTAGGTAAATCAGTAACCATACATTCAGTTGTGATCATAAGACCTGCTACTGATGCAGCATATTGTAATGCGCTACGAGTTACTTTAGTTGGATCTAAAATACCCATGGCAATCATATCACCATACTCTTCAGTTGATGCATTGTAGCCATAGTTACCTTTACCACCTTTAACCGCATTAACAACAACAGAAGCTTCTTCACCACAGTTAGTAACGATTTGACGTAATGGTGCTTCCATCGCGCGAAGAGCTACTTTAATACCAACGTTTTGATCTTCGTTTGCACCTTTAAGATCTAAAATCGCAGAAGCAGCTCTAACTAATGCAACACCACCACCAGCAACAACACCTTCTTCAACGGCTGCGCGAGTCGCATGTAATGCATCTTCTACACGTGCTTTTTTCTCTTTCATTTCAACTTCAGTTGCTGCACCAACTTTAATTACTGCAACACCGCCAGCTAATTTAGCAACACGTTCTTGAAGTTTTTCTTTATCGTAGTCAGAAGTTGATTCTTCAATTTGTTTACGAATTTGTTCAACACGTGCATTAATTAATGATTCTTCACCAACACCATCAATGATAGTTGTGTTATCTTTGTTGATTACAACGCGTTTTGCTTGACCTAAATCTTCAAGTGTTGCTTTTTCAAGCTCTAAACCGATTTCTTCTGAAATAACTGTACCTGAAGTTAAGATAGCAATATCTTGTAACATTGCTTTACGACGATCACCAAAACCAGGCGCTTTAACCGCGGCAACTTTAACAATACCGCGCATAGTATTCACAACTAAAGTCGCTAATGCTTCGCCTTCAACATCTTCAGCGATAATTAATAGTGATTTACCTGCTTTAGCAACCGCTTCTAATACTGGTAATAATTCACGGATGTTAGAGATTTTTTTATCAGCTAATAAAATATATGGGCTGTCTAATTCAACAGTAGCTGTTTCTGGTTTATTGATGAAATATGGTGATAAATAACCACGGTCAAACTGCATACCTTCAACAACATCAAGCTCGTCTTGTAAACCAGTACCATCTTCAACAGTGATAACACCTTCTTTACCTACTCTTTCCATTGCTTGAGCAATTAAAGTACCAACCGTTTCATCAGAGTTTGCTGAAATAGTACCAACTTGCGCAATCGCTTTAGAATCAGCACATGGTGAAGATAATTTTTTAAGCTCTTCAACTGCAGCAACCACAGCTTTATCAATACCACGTTTTAAATCCATTGGATTCATGCCCGCAGCAACAGCTTTTAAACCTTCATTAACGATAGCTTGAGCAAGTACTGTTGCTGTTGTTGTACCGTCACCCGCTGCATCATTTGCTTTTGAAGCAACTTCTTTAACCATTTGTGCACCCATGTTTTCGAATTTATCTTCTAATTCGATTTCACGAGCAACTGACACACCATCTTTAGTAATAGTTGGGGCACCAAATGATTTATCTAATACAACATTACGTCCTTTTGGACCTAAAGTTACTTTAACTGCATCAGCTAATACATTCACACCTTTGAGCATTTTAGCACGAGCGTCATTTCCAAATTTTACATCTTTAGCTGCCATCTTCGTATTTCTCCTAAATTCTGTATATAAGTTAAATTATTTGCCAGTTATGCTTCAACAATGGCTAAAATATCGGTTTCTGATAGGATAAGCACTTCTTCGTTATCGATTTTTTCTGTTTTAACGCCATATCCTTCATTGAAAATTACGATATCACCAACTTTAACATCTAATGGCTGAACTTGACCATTTTCCAAAATGCGACCATTACCAACAGCTAAAACCTCACCACGTGTTGATTTACCAGCAGCTGAACCAGTTAAAACAATACCGCCAGCTGATTTTGATTCTACTTCTTTGCGTTTAATGATCACACGATCATGCAATGGACGAATTTTCATTAGTTATCTCCTAGCACTAATTTTTACTTAAATAATTATTAACAATAAATCATAAAAATATGATATGTATTATATAGTGCACAATACATGGGGATTATTTTAAATTCTTCAAGAGAATAAAATAAAAAAAAATCCAATTGATTATTTATTCATCACCCTTTCGTTCGAATTCCCCTTCAATAACATCATTCATTTGTGTATTGCTGTTAGAATAAAATGAATAAAATTTAGAAGGTAATTTCCCAATAATAAAGCGAACAATATATTCTTGAACCCACGGAATTAACATAATGGCACCAAGAATGTCAGTTAAAAAACCTGGAATAAGTAATAAAAAGCCGGCAAATAATAAAGATACGCTCTTAATAATTTCATCTTTAGGACTTTGTTGATTAGCAATTTTTTGTTGCATAATACTTAGATTTCTTAAACCTTGTTTTTTTATTAATGAAAGCCCAATAATTGAAGTGGCAATAATCCCAATCAAAGCAAGAAAAACACCAATTGAATCAGCAACTGTTATAAAGAAACTCACTTCAAAATAAGCATAAATAAAAAAAATAATAAAACCAAAAACTCGCATATAAAAATTCCTCTAAATATAGAGTGATATTATTCTAACTAAACTATTAATATAGTGGCAATTAGTTAAATTTCAACCAATCAGTATGTATTTTTAAAAATATCTTATAAAAGGGATTGACGGATAATCGAGAATCGTGTTTAATACACCTCCATTGTTGCCCGGATAGCTCAGTCGGTAGAGCAGGGGATTGAAAATCCCCGTGTCCGTGGTTCGATTCCGCGTCCGGGCACCAATTCCAAAAAAGACACCAGCTTAAAGCTGGTTTTTTTATGTCTAAAGCTTTTTCAAAACTACCTTTCAAGGAACTTTCTTTGTCCACTGACGTCAACTGAGATTACCCCATATCAAGTGCAAAATCGGATACAAACCCGGATACAAATATCTTATTGATTCATGATAAATTATTTTATAACAATAGGTTAAAATTTATTATCTATACCGTATACGGGAATAGATAAAATAAAGTATCTCTTAGTATAGAAAACTTCTTTTAAAAAATCAGGGATCTTTTCAGATTGTTTTGCAAGACCATTAAAAATTGCATCACTGATATGTAAAGGGTGATGGTTTGATAATTGAGATTTGATCTGTGAAATAAACACTAGGCATGAGCGATTTAAACTCAATAAACATTCCTCTGGCCAGATTTTCATCTAGTCCAACGTGTTTACCCATCGTAATAAAATGTTGATGGTTACAATAAAGTCCATTTACAATGAATTATAATTAACCTATAAAATACTTAGTAAATTTTTAAATTCATGGAATGTATAAGCTTTTAATAATTGTTTTGTCATGGCTTTATCATCAATTAAATTTAATATTAGATCATATAAATTATCTGTAATTTCATTATCAGTTTTCGATATTGCAAGTAAAAATATAAAATTACATTTTTTATCTTTCTCCCATTGTATCCCATTCGGAAATATAGCAACTGATACTCTTGATCTGTTTGCAATCATTGTCATAGAATGAGGTATAGCAATGACATCATTAATCAATGTTGTCTGTAAGCTCTCTCTTTCTAACACACTAGACACAAAATCCTCTGAGACAATATTTTGTTTTTCTAGATCAACTGCCATTTTTACTAATAAGTCTTTTTTAGATAATTTATCAGTGTCAAAGTAATAAAAATTTTCAGGATTAAAAAGTTGCATAACATTATTATTAATTTGATCATCGGTTAGATAATATTTTAAATCATCAATTGCTTTATCTATATTTGACATATCAATGTAAACAGTGGGAGTATTTTCTTGAGTAAATGGAAGTGTGGTAATTGTTAGATCTATGTCACTTATATTTGATAATTGAAATTCAGCATAGGAGTATGTTTTTTTTATATTAAATTTATTTGGGAATTTTTTATTTATTTTTGATTCTATAATTTTGCTCATTGCAAAGCCACCACCACAGACGATAATCACATTAAGCTGTTGAGTTTTTGCTTTATGTCTTTCAATAGCGCCAGCTATGTGTAGTGCTATATATCCGACTTCATCTTCAGAAAAAAAGATATTGTATTTTTTACCAATTACGCCTAGATGGGTTAAACTTAAACTATAGGCAAATGGGAAAGAATTTATTATTGTACTGAGTATTGGATTTTTTCTTTCTTTATCTATTGAACTAATTTTAATAAAATTCTCAATATGGTTAACTAAATCTTCAAATAAGATCTTATCTTTAGTCCAATTAAGATTAGATGTCTCATATATTGATGTTAATAATTCATCAACGATGATCGACGATTCAGATGGGTGATTTTTAGGGTTTTTGATTAATCTAGGTACATTAATGGATAAAGTTAGAATAAAATAGTTGATTTCATTAATGGGTAATGTGATTGAGAATGAGTTTTCTATTTCTTTAAGAAATAAATATATTGCATCTAATGCATGATCCATTAACTTTGGAACTTCAATGGATATTTCATTAATTGTTAATCCTTCTTTTACTCTAGCTATTGCCAATGCAATAGTCGATATTATATTTTTATGATAAAAATCAGAGTCTAATAATTGTAGAGAATATAAGTGTTTTGATTCTAATGTTTTTAATAAATCTAAATCAATATTTGTCAAAAACAACTTTTCTAAGTCCGTGAATCCAACCAAATAAGATTGTAAATCGTTAATCAAAAATAAATCTAATATAGCTTTTCGTTTATCGTATTCTGTGCCAATAACTTTAAATCCAGTATTTGTATTATTAATTAGTTTTAAATTATAGTTTGATAATGTTTTACGTATATTTTTCAAGTACATATATAATGTATTTTTACTTATACATAAATGTTCCATTAATTCATAAACAGAATAATATTTTAGCTCATTCAATAATAAAGCGAATAAATAATTCTGACGTTCTTTTAAAGAGCCTAATAAACTATAGCCTTCAGTTTTATTAAAATTACCCCACCAGTCGATGATTTTTTTTTCATCTTCACAATCTAAGATATAACCTTTTTGTCTTATTAATTTTATTTTGGCATTTTTATTAATTAAATAATCATTTAGGTTAGAAATATCTGTGCGAATAGTTCGTTCAGACACATTAATTGTGGACGCAATATCTTTAATTAATATGGGCTCTTTTTTAAGTAAAAAAAAATCAAATAAATCATCTAACCGTTGGTACGAAAATTTACTCATAGTAATAAGAGGCCTCATTTAAAAAATCACTACCAATATGATATTACTTCTAGAAAAAAAGATAGTACATTAATTTTCCAAAATAAAATGAAAATGTATGGATATGCTTTTTTATAACATCTCTTATTATATTAATTAATCCATTTTATTTAATTAAAGGTACTAAAGTAATGAATCTTTCAGAAAATAATATTTTTTTAAATTTAAACGTAGAAAGTAGAGATGAGTTATTTGATTTTTTATCAAGTAATGCTTTTAAGCATAATTACGTCAATGATATTAAAAAAACTATGGAAGCATTTATTGATAGAGAAAAAGCATCATCGACAGGATTGATTGATGGGTTTGCAATTCCTCATGCAAAAGATGACTCTGTCATTACTCCAACTGTATTTTTTGCAAAATTAGCTAAACCAATAGAATGGGAAACATTTGATGAGAGTAATGTTCAATATGTTTTTGCTTTATTCGTGCCTAAAAATGAGGCTGGCACTACCCATATTATGATGATAAGTAAACTAGCTACAGCTTTAATGGAAGATGATTTTAAAAATGAAATAAAAGCTTCAACAGATATAAATAAAATTATATCACTAATCAGTAAGGAAATGACAAGAGGGGTATTAGTATGAAAATTGTTGGTATTTCAGCCTGCCCAGCAGGACTAGCGCACACTCCTATGGCTGCTAAAGCATTAGAGAATGCAGGTAAAAAATTAGGTTATGATGTAAAAATTGAGCAACAAGGATCTTTAGGACAAGTTAATAAAATTTCACAAGCTGAAGTTGATGAAGCTGATTTTGTTTTATTAGCAACAGATCAAAAAGTAATAGATATGGATAGATTTAAAGATAAGCCTCAATTAAAAGTTAGTATTGCCACTTGTATTAAGGCTCCTGAAGCAGTTTTAAAAAAATGTGTGAATATCATAGAAAGTAGAAAATAACTAAATAAGAGAAATTAATATGAAAAAAATAATGTTTGAGTTGAAAGGGCATTTGATGAGTGGCATTAGTTTTGTTCTACCATTAATTATCGGAGCTTCTTTAGTAATTGCTATTCCCAAAATGATAGCATTATCTATGGGTATTACTAGTCTAGATATTTTTAAAGATAGTTCTGGTTTTGAGCACTTTCTTTATTTGATAGAACAAGTGGGTTGGGTAGGTATAGCATTAATAAATACAGTATTAGCTGGTTTTATTGCATATTCTATTGGTGATAAGGCTGCAATTGGTGCTGGATTTATTGGTGGAGCTGTTGCTAGTTCAACTAATGCTGGATTTTTAGGTGCGGTGATTGCTGGATTTTTAGCTGGCTATTTAGTTAAATGGGCAAAAAATAAAATTCATCTACCTGCATCATTTTCAGGCGTAATGCCACTGGTTATTCTACCTTTAATTGCTACTTTATCTGTAGCTATCATTATGGGAGCTGTTTTATCTGAACCACTAGCTTTGATTAACACAGGATTAGTTAATTGGATCAGAAGTATGATAGCGAATGATGTCAGCCAACTATTATTAGCTATTATTCTTGGGGGAATGATCGCTTCTGATTTAGGTGGCCCAATAAATAAAGCTGCATGGATGGCAGGAAATGTGTTATTAATTGAACAGATTTATATGCCAGCAATCATGGTTAATATTGCTATTTGTGCTGTTCCTATGGGATATGCTTTTGCAACGTTATTCCATAAGAAAAAATTTAATGCTGAATTATTAGATGCAGGCCGGAATAATTTTGTGATGGGATTTATTGGTATTACCGAAGGTGCAATACCATTTACTTTAGTAAACCCATTAAAGTTAGTACCAATTAATATTATTGGTGGAGCTATAGCATCAGGTTTAGGTGTTTTATTAGGGATGTTTGACAAGATGCCACCTGTTGGCGGTGTTTATGGTTTCTTTACTGTCGGAAATGGCTGGGCATATTTAGTCGGTCTATTTGTTGGTGCTGCTTTCATCGGTTTTTTTGCGCCATTGTTTGTTAACTTTAAAAGAGATGATGAGCAAGAATTAATAGATATTGATGATATTGAGATCAGCATTGAAAATTAAATTTAATTTAAATAGGCCAAAATAATGAAAAAAGTACATGTAGTTCCGCATACTCATTGGGATAGAGAGTGGTATTTCACAACTAGTCGCTCTAAAGTATATTTGATGCATGATTTTAAAAGAGTCATTGAATTATTAGAAGATGAAAATGGATATGATTCATTTTTATTAGATGGTCAAGCATCTCTTTTAGATGATTATCTCAAATGGAGACCGCAAGATAAACATAGAATAGAATCACTAGTAAAAAAGGGTAAGTTAATTATAGGTCCTTGGTATACTCAAACAGATCAGTTGGTGATATCTGGTGAAAGTATTATCAGAAATATGCAATATGGTATAAGAATTTGTAGTGAATTTGGTGGATATATGCCAGTTGGTTATGTTCCAGATTCATTTGGTCAATCGTCAAGCATGCCTCAAATTTACTTAGAATTCGGCATTAAAGATACAATGTTTTGGCGCGGAGTTAGTGATGATGAAGTCAAAAAAACAGAGTATAGATGGAAAGGAGAAGATGGTTCAATTGTAAATGTATTCCAAATTCCTAGTGGTTATTACATTGGCGGAGCTATTCCTGAGGATTCGCAAGAACTAGCAACTTATTTGAAACAAGATCCTTTTAGAAAAACATGGGCAAGAAGTTCAACTAATCATGTTTTTTTCCCTAATGGATTTGATCAAGCTCCACCAAGAGAAAATCTATTAGAATTAATAGCTAGAATGAATGAATTATATAAAGATGAGTTTGAATTAGAAATATCTACTATAGAAAACTATATAAATGCTATAAAAAATGAAAACCCAGACTTAGAAGAAATTAGTGGTGAGTTAATTAATGGAAAATTAATGAGAATTCATAAAACTATTTTTTCTTCGCGATCAGATTTAAAACAGTTAAATACACAAACTCAAAACTATCTTGTTAATATAATGGAACCTATTTTAAGTATTTCTATGTCATTAGGTTTCGAATATCCAGTAGAAACAGTTCGTGAAATATGGAAATTGATGTTTGAAAATGCTGCGCATGATTCGATAGGTTCGTGTGTATCTGATTCTGCTAATGAAGATATCTATATGCGCTACAAACAAATTAGGGATATTTCGGAGAACTTGATAGAGCTTACAATGAGAAATATATCGATGAGAATTGATAATTTTTCTGGTAAAGAAATCACTCTAACTGTATTTAATACTTTTAATAAATCTAGAAGTGGAATTATTGAAGCAGATGTTTATTTACCACAAGAAGATTTTAGAATATTAGATCAACAAGGTATGGAGATTCCCTATACAATTTTAGAATTAGTAGATCAGACACAATATGTTCTTAATCAAGGAAATATTCTTAACCCAAGTAAAAAAATATATATTCCAAAGAAAGTATATAAAGCAAAAATTGCGTTAGAATCATCTAATCTACCTGGCTTAGGTTATAACCAACTAACGCTAGATTTGAATGGCAGTACACATAAAAAAATCAAACAAAAATCTACTAATGTAATTGAAAATAGTTACTATACAATTAATGTTAATAAGAATGGTTCTTTAGACATTTTAGATAAAAAATCAAATGTAACCTATAAAAATCAAGCTATTATAGAAGATAATGGTGATGATGGGGATTCTTTTAATTATTCACCTCCGGTTAACGATTTAGTTGTTTATTCTACAGATTTTTCACCTACGATAACGATAAAAGAATCAGATATCGTTAGTATGGTTTGTATAGATTTTGAAATGTTAGTACCTAAAAATCTACAAGAAAGATCACAAAGAAAATGTACAACTTTATTACCAATCACATTAAATTTAACCATTAAAAAAGATTCTCCTTTAATTGATTTTTCATTACAAGTAGATAATACATTAGTTGATAGCCATCGAGTATGTGTATCTTTTGATACAAGTATTGCATCTAAATTTTCAACGGCAGATCATCAATTTGGTGTAATAAAAAGATCGGTTCTATTTGAAAAAGAAATGAGCTTATGGGAGCAAAATAAAAACTCTTGGAGTGAGCAACCTATAGCAATCGAAACTTGCCAAACTTTTGTAACTTTATCTGATGAAAATAAAGGGGTTGCAGTCGTACCCAAAGGGGTTCGAGAATATGAAATCATTGGCGATGATTACAGTATTATACGATTAACTATATTTAGAACATATGGTTTTATGGGAAAAGAGAATTTAATGTACAGACCAGGACGAGCTTCTGGTGAAACAACTATTAAAACTCCTAATGCCCAGTGTCATAAATATATGACATATTCGTTTTCGGTTTTTTATTATTCTGAATCATTTAACTCTTCAAATGTTGCGGAGTTAGCAAAACAAATATTATCACCAGTTCAAGTTTACCAAATAGCAGATTTTTTAAACTCAAGATTAATATTTACATTATCAGATGTAAATAAAACACTTCCTGTCACTTTTAGTATGATGGAAACCAGCGGAGATTTAATTTTAAGTGTTATAAAGAAAGCTGAAGAGAGACCGGGTTATATTTTAAGATTTTATAATGGTAAATATAAACAGATTAGTCATTCAACAATTAAGTTTAAGCATAAAATTAAACTAGCTGAAAAAGTTAATCTTCAAGAACATTGCTTAGATAATATAGATATATTTAATAATAGTATTGATATTAAAGGTATTGAGCACGCTAAGTTTGTTACGATTTATATCGAATTTGAAAATGAATTAACTCATTAATAAAGCGAATAAAATTTAGCCAATATGGATGATATTGGCTAAATTATTTATAGATATATTATCTAAAATAATATGAATCATAATAAGTTTATTTATGATATTGAATTTATTTTGAAGAGGTTTAAAAATGAATTTATTTGGTAGCATTGAGGCTGGTGGAACGAAATTCCTCTGCGCAGTAGGAAATGAGAAAAATGAGATAATTACGAGTGAAGTTATCCCAACCACAACATATGAACAAACAATTAAACAAGTTAATCACTTTTTCAGTGTGAATAGAGTTTCATCAATTGCAATCGGCAGTTTCGGTCCTATTGATAATAATAAAAATAGTGATAAATACGGATATATTTTAAATACACCTAAACAAGGATGGTCTAATGTTGATTTAGTTTCTCCTATTCAAAAAGAATTAGATATTCCTGTATTTTTTACAACAGATGTTAATTCAAGTGCTTACGGAGAAATGTATTTAAATTCATGTGATAATTTGATTTATTACACAATAGGGACGGGAGTTGGGGGGAGTGTTATTCAAAATGGCCAATTTATAGGTGGCGTAGGGCACCTAGAAATGGGACATCAAATGGTAAAAAAACATCTTTTAGATCAGAACTTTAATGGAGTTTGCCCATTTCACCATGATTGCTTAGAGGGATTGGCATCGGGACCAAGTATTGAAGCTAGAACAGGTATTAAGGGTGAAAATATAACGAGTGATTCATATGTATGGGATGTGCAAGCCTTTTATATAGCTCAAGCAATTTTCAATGCAACATTAATAATACGACCTAAAATGATTATTCTTGGTGGCGGTGTAATGTATCAAGATCATATGTTAGGTAGAGTTAAAGCACACTTTAAACTGCTTATGAATAATTATATTACAATTGAAAATTTGGATGAATATATAAAAACACCATCTATAGAAAATAATTGTAGTGCAACAATTGGTAATTTTTTACTGGCCAAAAAATTACTTTCTTAAATCAACATTATTTTTTAAATGTACACACATTATATTTAATCGTAATTTAAAAAAATTGTAGTTTATTTATGTGATTACATAATACTTTAATCGGAGATCGGGTAATGGAATATTCTAAACTTTTTGTTGCTTTATGCTGTTTATCCAGTTTTCCTACGTTTGCACAAATTGAGTAGCAAACTAGCCAAGGTGATTTGAAATTATATGGTGATGTCGAATTCAATATCGATGCAGCAAGTAAAAAACATAGTTTAACTTCATTAAAAACAACGGCTGATAGTAATGCTAATCGTGATAAACGTTGGGACATTAATGGTCGCATACTCATCGGTTTAGATGGAGTTATGGAGCAACAATGAGTTTTAATACCGTGGGCAATTGGAATCCATCACCAGATAATCTAGTGGTTAACGTGAGCACAGCTTACCTTGATGCTAATCAAGAAAAGGATTTTTCAGCAGGCGTTAATGCAGTATGGCAACGAATTGATTTAGGTTATATTTTTGCAGCGAATGATATTAAACAATACAAACCAACGACTTCAAGCGATAATTTAGACAGTGCAGATAGTTTAGGTAAAGGTAAATATAAGATTCATACTGTTAATGCATCATATTTAATTCCCAATGTAATGGATATGGATAACTTTAATATCTATCTAGGTTCTTACTAATCACATTTATCTCGTGATGAGAATCAGGGCGGTGGCCCTGATAATCGTTATGGTGCGCGCGTAAGATTTAAACAATGTTCTAACTATATAATCTAATTAATATTTTTTATCCTAGCTCGCTAGAGCAGGATAGAAATATTAAATCATTTCAAAATTAGAGCTTTTTACTTATTATATTATTTTAGACATTAATTGATTTAATACTTTTATTTATATAATAACACTTTGAAAAGATGGTGATTCATTTGTATGTTTAGCCGTTAAAAATATTTAAATTCAAGCAAGTTGACTTATGGATATAAAAGTGGATACAAATAGTTTTTATTTGAATTAAAGTTATTTAATATCAATAAATTATAATTTTATTACGATTTCGCGTCCGGGCACCAATTCCGAAAAAAGACACCAGCTTAAAGCTGGTTTTTTTATGTCTAAGGTTTTTTAGATAATTCTTTAAACTTATTTCACTACTTTCCCTAGTTCAACTAAAATCACCCTAAATCAAGAGAAAAAAGAATACATTCAGTTCAATAATGACGTGTATTCATAAAATGACTTTAGAGTTTTTATTTACAATAATTTATAGAGAATTGCTCATTTTTTATTTCAACTATTAAAAAATATTAAATAATTACAAGATAAATCAAGCGTATGGTTGAATATAACAATCTGTAAAGTGACAAACTAAATTAATCCAGATGCGTATTTTTGTATCATATATTTAATGTGAGCTCTGAATATTAATTTATAAATAGATATCAACAATACACAAAAAGAAAGCGCCGTCTGCATCAAGTATTATTTCGGCAAAAATAGGACTAGTCAGACAAGTCATAACAAAAAGGCTTAATTGCAAGCTATAATCTGAAGCTCGATGCTTATATCGAGCAAAATACATTATTAAGCTAAACATAAGAGAAGACATTTCCCCTTTGATTGCTATAGCAACTAAGAAAATATTAGCAATAATCCATATTATATTTAGCTTAACTAACCTCATTAATGTTAAAGTAATAAGTATCAATAATGTATAAAATAAATAAGCAGGAATAGAGTTATCTATACCTAAATATTAAGCAAGCTTTTCCACTTAAAAAACCGAAAAAGACCTAATTATTCTACTCTGTCACTAACAATCCAAGCTACGTTTTGTGCCTCTACGCCTAAATCGATGAGTATGAGTTTAAGATATAACCAGATAGCACCAATTAAATGAAAACTACTCATCTGCAAACAAATCCAAAATTTTGATTTTGGTTGTCGAAAATAACTGACCAAATCCGTTATTACCGAGCATTTATAAGACTAATGCAACAATTCATTATTATATTTATCTTCTTTTAGTAAAAATATAAGTTATAAACCAAATAATAGGCTAATGACCATTATCGCTCCTCAATGCTCTTGAATGATTAATATCCAACTATTGCTACTAATCACACCGATAAACGTAACCTTGGAATGGATACTTCCGATACACATTTGTTCTGCTCAAGGAAACTATTTCACCGCCAACGCATAGAAAGGTATATCACCTAATCTAGTAATTATTTGAATCATATAGATGAAAGATTTAGTAACAATTATGATGGAAATTCGTCCCAAAAAAGTATTTTGTTTTGACAAAGAAAAATGACTTAGATGTTTTAGTTTATATCCAAATAAAGCTCGCTTAGAGTTTTATTTGAATAATTTATAAATGATTTTTTATTTTATCATCGATAATAGTAAAGATTATTATTAATATTATTTTAATAATATTATGTATTCAAACTGTATTTTTTTTGTTAACCGATATAATATAAAAATAGAGGATCAAATAAAACACTAATTTGATGCTATTTATATTTGTGGGCAAATGAAAAGTGGTAATGGAAGAGGTTAATAGATGAATAGTTTAGAAACTATGTTTAGTGGAAGAGTATACAAAATTCCCAAAAACCAGAGAGGCTATAGCTGGACGAAAAAGGAAATACAAGATCTTTTTAGTGATCTGGAATTAATGGGAAATAAAGCTCATTATTTAGGTACGGTAATATATACAAAAATAAATTCCAAAGATGGTGCCTTTTCTGACGAAATAACTCACATGCCCACATTTCGTTATATATTAGAAGATGGTCAGCAAAGATTAACTACTTTTCTATTAATAATTAATGAATTAAGGAGAAGATTCCTTGAATTAGATCAACGAGAAACCGTTGAATCAGAAAAATTAAAAAGTTTAATTATTTATAGCGACGGCTCGGAAAAGCTAAGAATTGAAAATGAAAATAGAATTTTAAATGAATGTTTTAGCCACTATTTATTAGGTTATCCCTCACTTCCTGCAGAAAAAATTTCTCCGATGCGTTGTTTAGAAAATGCAAAAAATCAAATAGCTGAAATAGTAGATTCAATTCAAACAAGAGAAGAATTAATAAAATTAAGAAATAAAGTATGCCATCAAATTCAAATCATTAGTGTCGATCTTGCTGACGCCAGTATTGATAGATACTTAACATTTGATGCTATAAATTCAAGAGGATTACCTTTATCTGAATTTGATAAAATAAAAAACTTTTGCATCTTAATTTGCGAAAAACGGAATATCCATTTATCTCCTGATGAGAATTGGTTTCGTGCTATATCTAACTTGGAAAAGTTTGGCGTTAGTTCAAGAAATAATGAAAACTCTTTCATTTCAGAGTTATTCTCTATTTATCATGGTTATAGCATTCCAACAAATGAAGCTCATAACAATTTTGTGAATGAATATCGGATCCTTTTAGAAGGAGAGAACACACAAAAGGAAATCAGTTTCAAAGGTTTTATAGAACATTGGGTTAATTATTCGGAGGCTTTTGGTTTTATTAATTCTAAATATAAAGAGAAATTTTACGGACAATTATGTTCAAAGGAAGCTGGTGTTTGGTTAGATCGCTTAGATAATATAGGCTTACAAGGTATTACAAGAAAGATTATTACAACTGCTTATCTATTATATGCTAATACATTAAGCAAAAATGATTTTGAAAATATTTGTCGTGCTTGTGAAATATATACGTTTAGAATGCACGGTTTGCTCCGATATAGAGTAGATAAAAATTCAAAAGCGATTTTAGAGTTAGCTAATCAAATTCTGAAAAACAACAAAAGCACTACTTATATTATTTCTCAAATCGGTTATTTACTAAATGAAAGTGCAAATCTTCCTGATTCAGTTTCTAAATTACTATCGGGTGAATTAAATTATAAATCTGGTATCAATTTAGTATATTACTTTTTATATGAATTAGAAATTGGCCTGTCCTCTCGATCTGTTACGCCGATTCCTTGGGCAAGGGCAGATGAAGATAAAAAGGAATCAATAGAACATATTTTACCACAATCACATAGAGATGCTGGTTGGTGGGAAAGTCATTGGCCTGATGGATTAAAGGCTGAGCAATATGTTCATCGTTTGGGTAATTTAGTTATAACCAAAGGTAATCAAGAATTGGGCAGAAAACCCATAAAATTAAAATTAGATGATCCTAATGGTTCTTATTCGTTCAACTACAAAAATGCTACAAATTCAGAGAAAGAAATCAAAAATTATACCGATGGTTCGACATGGAAGGAAAGTAATATTTTAAAAAGAGAATTAGATATGATTCACTTTGCGATAGAACGTTGGTCTATACCGTTTGAAAATGATAATGGAATAATTAATATTCCAGAGTCATATAAAGAATTTGTGCCTAACTGTAAAGATTTTAATGTTAATTTTCAAGATGTTTTAAGTTTAGAATCAGAATGTCATTATGATGATAATTCTTATGAAGAAAAGTATTAATAACTAAGAAATGCCAATTGGAGTAATAAATGTCCACAAAAAAAACCATTGATTCTAATTACACTGAAGTCGGTAGCTTGTTTGGATCACCTATACTTTTTGAAGTTCCTATATACCAACGAGGTTATTCATGGGAAAGAGAGCAAGTAATTGAATTTTGTGATGATATTTTCACATGTCTCGATGATATATCTCAACAAAAGAGTGCTGAACATTTTTTTGGTAGTATTGTCTGTATAGAGAAAGCATTCGAAGAAGTGGGTATAACTAAAAAAATTAATATATTGGTTGATGGTCAGCAACGAATTTCAACCTTCGTATTATTCATGTCGATAGTGATTAAATTGTTAAAAGACTATTGTGAAGAATTAAATGAACAAGAAACGCAAGAATCAATACGAAGATCTATTTCATCACTTGAAAATAAATATATTTATTATGCTGAGTATAAAAGTTTAAAAGAAATTAAGCATGACAAGTTATCTTTAAGTAATAAAGATAATAACTATTTTAAAAAATTGATTATATTCGAAGAATCATCAGGGACTGATATTGAATCAAATCGATTACTTTTGAACGCAAGAGATACTATCTTGCGTAAGATTAAAAATAATCTTAGAAAAAAAGACCTAGTAGAAAAAATTAGTTATTTACAAAATTTAGAAGGTATTTTTAATAGTTGCTGTTTTATATTAAAAATCACTACTAACAATAACGCCCAAGCTTATAAACTTTTTCAAATACTTAATGATAGAGGAAGGGCATTATCTGCAATTGATCTATTAAGAGCTAATTCATTAGGACTATTTAATGGGGCTGATAGTAGGGAGTTTGAATTGCAAGAAAAAACAGCAAAGATTTGGGATCTAATAACTAAAGATTCCACAAAGGATCTTGAAAGCTACTTCTTATATTATTATTCTGCACATGAATATAAAAAAGTAAGAAGAATAAATTTATATGAAAAATTTAACATTGCTTTTTTTGAAAATATCTCTAGTAGTGAATTATATAATCGAATAAAACATTTACATGAAAGTATTATTACTCTTAAAAATTTAGAGTTAGGTCTTTGGCCTTATCCAAGAAGTCAGGCTAGCCAATGGGATAAAAATAAATTAAAAAATTTAATCATTAGGTTATTACATACTGATTGCTTGCCATTATTATTAGTCGCTCATCAATTATTAGATGAAGGAAAGTTTATTGAAATTCTTGATTGTTTAGAGAAATTCTTTTTTAGATACAAAACTATTTGTCGTTGTAGATTTGAACCTGCAGTAAAAATATACCATGAACAAATTGCTAAAATTAATAGTAATCCTAAAACTTATCAAGTCAAATTTTTGAGAAAGGAACTAAATAAATTACTGGAGGGAACAAAAGATAGTGATTTTATTAATAACATTATGGAATTGGAATATAAAGAATATGAAGAAAAAGAAATAGAAAATGGTAATAAAATTATTAAGTATTTATTAATTAAATTAGAAGAAAATTGGAATTGGATTGAAAAACGAGAAGAAAAAGGAGAAAAAGTAAAGCATAAGTGTATAGATAAATCTAAGACTTTTGATTTTTCACAAATAAGTATCGAACATATTTACCCCCAAAAGCCACTGGATAAAGATAAAGATGATTTATTGGAAAAAGAAAAAAATAAATTAGGAAATTTGACCTTATTATCTCGAGATAATAATTCATATCTAGGCAACAAATCTTTTCCAAACAAGAGAAATATTTATGAGAATTCAAGTTATAAAATGAATATTTATTTAAGTAATCATTTTACCAAGTGGGAAATAAATAGTTACAATTTAAGGACTAAACTTATCGAAAAGTATATCTTGGATATCTTCAGTTTTTGATATTACTTAAACTTTATTCAAACAAAAGCTATATCTTGTTTAAATTAGGTATATAGTATCGGGTTTATATAACCCGTTATCAATTGATAATTAGATTATGAAACGAAAAATTCAACAAAAACTAACAAAGATAAAATTTTATGAAAAAATAAATGATTTTAGTTTGGTGAGTTGTTGCTGTGACATTAAATATTAACTCTTTGTAAATGGTTGCAAAATTATCAAAAAAATTGCGTGGAAGGTTTGAATAGCTAAATTAAACGACCATATAATTCATCTAATGCCAAAACAGGGATATTGAAAACATCATTTTAGACATATGTAAGAGTCGAAATTTAGGTAATAGACGATTTAAAAATAAATTATAATATATCTTTATCAATATACATCAATTAATAATTGTATTTGTGATATTATAAGCTGCTTACAGTTGGTGATACATTAAATTTATTGATTGTGTAATTGAAGAAATACCATTTTCAATTCAACGTATTCAAACAGATATAGACCATGAATTTTTTGCTAAAAAGTTAAAAAGAAACAGATACAATTCTGAATTAAATTTACCCCAAATAATTCCGCATTACCTTATTTAAATGGAAATTTTAGTATTCATAACAAATAGTAAAACTGAATTTTATGCTATGATTGATATAAATCATTGGATAGTCAACTAGCCGAATACAAAACTTTTATAATTGATTCAGACCATACTGTGCTCATAATGGGAACCCCTAAAGGAAAAATAGTTTGAATTATATAAAACCTTTTTATTGATAAAGTGTTAAAAGACTATGATTTAGGTAAATAGCGAATTAAAAATGCTAATTATTAACATGATTTAAAGATCACCTGATTGAAAGTACCTATATTAAGTTTTTTCTATCTTTTCCATATTTGGTAAATGTGAAAATTAAAGTAAAAGAAAGAAACGGTGCTGCCAAAAATTGAAGCTAAATACGCCATATCATTAGCATTTAATTTCCAAAAAAGTATATTATTTTTTTGCTAGATCAATGACTAAATCTAGTTCTACACAACACCCTAATTTATATTAATAATAATTAAAGAGATGTTGAAAAACTTATTAAATTCTTATGATTTCTCAAAGCAGCTACACCATCCTCAACATGAGCAGCCCATGCTTTCATCATTTCTTTACTATTTAGTTCTGGATAAGTGAATTTGAGTAGTAATTCAGTAATACCTTCTAATTCTCCAAGCCAAACAGATTTTTCAAGTACTAACAAACCATCTAGTTTTCGTTCATCAATTTGATAACGAAATCCAGATTCAATAGAACGGTAAAAAGCTAAACGAGCAGAAATATTTGGTGTAATCCCCGTCATTGTTTTTAAACGTTTTAATTGCTCTTCCGTTTGACGTGTAAGTTGCATTCTATTTGGTAACATTAGTATACCTCTTTATTTTTATTTAATTCTTTCCAAAAATAACCCTTGGTTATTTCTGAAGAATAAGATTCATTATTGAAGTGTATCTGATAACTATGAGAAATATCATTCTTCAAGTAATCAAAGAAATAATTTTCATCAATCTCAGTATCTGTTGATAAAATAATGACTTGTTCGCTTGCTAATGGGAAATAGTATTTAACTAGCTTATCGCGATGTTTAGAATCTAATCGTCCAAGAGGAGTGTCAATAATAACAGGTAGTTGACGACCTGATGTTTTACCTAGTGCTTCAAGAATAGCAATAGCATAAATCTGTTTTTCACCTGCCGATAAAGATTTACGATATATAAATTGACCTTTATTGTCAATAAGTTCAATATCAAAAGTGTTTGGATTCACCTTAACTGTTAAGTGATCATGTTCTTTACGATTTAAACGTTTATATGCCGTTAAGAATTTTGATTCCAATACTTTAATTCTAGACTGCGTAAGTAAGACTGTATATTCATCTAAAAGATCAAGACTATTTTTTGCATACTGTATTGAATTATTGGAATTATATTGTAAACGTACTTGATCATGAAGTTTCTGGATTTGTTTCGCTTTATCCAATGCTAAAGCTAACATTTTTTTTGCTTCTTCAATAAGATAATTGTGTTCATTAATTTTATTAATTCTCTCATGATCTAACTGCCTGATTTGAGAGAAAAGCTCCAGCCATTGCTCATCTTCTGGTGCTCGTTGAATATTTAATGAAGCTTGTTCTAAATCATTTTCAACCATGTTCAATTTAGTCAGTAATTCTTGAAAGCTCTTTTTTGATTTTTTAGCATCAATTTGAATTATTTTTTGGTAATGACCCAATTCACGCTCGGAAATATCAAGTAATATTTCACCAGAAGGTTTATCGGCTAAATAATTTTCTAATTGATCTTTAATTGCTTCACTAGCTATTTTAGCCGTCGTTGTTGAGCGAAAAGACATATCTGCCTGTAATTTGCTTAAAAATTGGTTTAGTTCAGTAATGAAATTCCGAGTTCGCTTCAATTCTACTTCTTGTTGTAATTGTTTAAATAAACTAGTTAATGCTTTAGGGGCTAATGATAAAGGGAAAGAATTATCAAATTCTTGGCGAATTACTCTTTCTAGAGTCTCTTTTTCTTTGACAAGTGTATTTACCTTTTCTTTTTCTTGTGATTTAGTTAGGGCAAAAGCTCCTCCTTCAGCTGAAAATAACCGTTCTTTTTTTTGAATATTTTCTGTAATCCCCAATATTTGCACATAAATTGCATGGGCAGATGTTCTCAAATGCTCAGCTTCTTTTAGGTAGGTATTTTTTTCCTGTTCTAATTGATTTAATATTTCTTGATATTTTATATCTAGTGTATTGGTTGTATGCCGTTTTAAATAAATAATTAAATCATTTCGTAATTTTTCTATTAGATCCAATCCAAATAATCGTCGAACAGCTGTTTGTAAAATTTTTCCAGACTCATCTTCGGCTAAGGAAGCAATTTTCTCACCATCAAAAAAGAAAAGATCCGCCACTCCATTAGGGATTAACTCATTGAGAAATCCCTGACATTGTTCATAATTCAATTCTTTTAATAGTTTACCATTTTGTGATAGGAATAATTCATCTTGATGCCCCAATGACCAGCTACGCGTAACAGTAAAATCCGATGTGTACCCAGCTTGATTATAAGTAAAGGTTAGTTCAATAGAGGCAAATTTTTCTGATTCATTGGTTTCTGAGTTTTTATAAATAAGGCTTGAAAGTTGGTCAATATAATTCTGTCTAGTTAAAACACTATCAAAAGCCATTTTTCCATAAAGTGCTAATTGTATTGCTGTAAGAATAGATGTTTTCCCAGAGCCATTTAAACCTCCAAATAAAATTATTGGTTTATTATTATTAGGGTATAATTCAATTTCATGTATACCTTGAAAAACTCGAAAGTTTCGTAAAACTAATTTTTTAATAATCATACTAATGACCTTTCCCCAATAATGAAATTGAACTATCTATTTTTATAAATTCGCTATGTAAATTCTTTAGCTCATTTTCAATGCTGGCTATCTCTTCTTGATGTATGTCTTTTTCGTGGCGTTTTTGTAATTCAGCTTGTTTTTTTTCAATTTCTGCTAGGTTTTTACCCCAATCTTGTTTCAGGATATTTTCAATTTTATTAAAAATACCTTGTCGACGACTAATACCTTCTAAACTTACTTCAAGTTCTATCAATTTCATGACCATTTCAGCTTCAATATCATATTTTGGGGCAAGCTGTTGTAAAAGTTGCGCATCCGATTGATCAAAATGAGATTGATCATCAATAATCCAATTTAAATCTTTTCCATACACTTCTTTATAAATTTTAGGTAAAGAATCACTCCAATCTGGTTCATTAGGATCTCTTAACCACTCTTGCCGAATTGCATGTAATTCAGGTTCTGTAATTAACTGAATTTTGTGACCTTCTTGGTTGAATTTCAACTCTATTTCTAAAAGCTGTTTTAACCACTTTTTTCTATAATCTAACCAATAAGGACCAGGAACAATTTTTCTAGCGATAGCAATATCTTCGCCTTCTTTTGCATATTGATAGCTTACTTTACCTGTTCGTCGTTTATAATTTCGATAAATATCTTTCTTTTCTGGCTCTGTAGTTTCTGATAAAAGATCACGAAATTCTAGTAACGGAGACATCCATTCCTCACCATTTTTGATTAAACTCTCCATGGCTCTATCTTTTTTCACAACTGTACATGTCCAACAACCGAAACGAGAATTACCACAAGATGGTGTGCTTTCATCAATGACTAAAGGACATTCCCCCTGATCTGACGAGTCCATATACAGAGTCCAAAGAGGACGATTATTACCCCCCCATGGAGTTTCCCATTCATCAATATCATCAGGAGCATATTTAAACGCACCTCTTAATAGTTTCCAAACATCTTCTACATCCCACGTATCAATAGGTGTATAAATAAAAGCATTTGCTAAGGTCGTATGTCTTGCTAAACGAGAACCATCGATCTTATGTTTGGCTATAACCTGTGCTCGAGAAGCACTTTCACTACTACGAGAACCAAGAACAACAATAACCTCATCAAATTGACTAATTTTATCTTTAATAAAATCACTTACAGGATTAATTTTCATTCTTTCTGTACACCAACGGAAGCTTCTTGTTGGTGCAGGATAACCTTTTCCTAAAAGATTTACCCAGAATGTTTCGCGCGTTTTAGGCACTACTGCATGAGACGTTAAAGGTAAATTATCTCTTTTGGCTCCTTTCTCTATCTGTCCCAATGTTCGGCTAATTAAATCAACAACAACAGGTGTTTCTACTAACGTATCAGATGAAACAACAAAAACTGATTTAGTTCTGTATTTAGGCTCTAAACCTAATAAAGCTAAATAGACAAGCGTAACGACTGCTGAAGAATCTTTTCCCCCACTATAACCTATAACCCAAGGTCGTTTATCTGAGCAATAAATTCTCTGAACTTCTGCTACATATTTAGCTAAAACTCGACCAGAGAATATTTCTTGATTAATAAAATCTTTATAATCATCTAAATCATAACATTGCTTTAAATTTGTCATTGCTAATTCACTTGTTGCTCTAGTTTTTTTTCCTCTTCAGTAAGAGGTAATTTAAACGTTATTTTTAAAAAGTTTGTGGTTAATTGAATTGAAGATGTCGATTTACTCAATTTTCCATGTGACATCGTTCTACGAATCCATTCTGGATTTGTTTTACGCCAATTAATTAATTTTAATTTTGTCAATTCTTCCTTCCAATTTAAAGTGTTATTCTGTAATAAACATTGCCCAAGCATTCCTAAAGCTTGAAGTCCAACACCATGAGAATGAATAAATTCTTGACGGAGCTGTGAAGCAGACACTTCTTTTTCTATTGCCATTTTCCAATCAGGCATATTAAGATATACCTGATACCAATATTCAGTCGCTAATTTTTTTTCTTTATCAGAATAACTATCTTTTGGGCCTTTGGCTAAAAGAGCTCGTGTAGCTTGTTTAATACTACTTAGTGTAAATAATTTATTAGATAGTGTTGAAATACTGGATCTTTCCATTTCAGTTAAACCAATGAATGGTTTTGTTTCGGAGGCTAAGCTCCGAGCAAGGTCTGATGCTTGATCACGGTGATCATAAAGCGTTGCTAATGATGGACTTGGTTTTACAGCGTATTTATTTAAATCGGCAAACATCTGCTGGCTTTTTTCTAATCCTTCATCTACAAAAAATAAAACAGGAATATTATCTTGTCCAAGTTCTGGTTTTTCCCTTATAGCCTCTTCGATTGCTTTTCGTCGGTGCTGACCATCATTAATTAAAATTTGAGCATCCATTGGCACTCGCAACACTCCCAAATTTGGTGAACCAGAATATTCTGTAAATTCTATATCAACAGCAATTGATGCAGTTAATGCAGAGAATACATAATCTTTAGGGTTATCCAATAAATATCTAACCATTTCAGGAATACGGGATTTATTTAACTTTCTTTGTGCTCTTAGTTCAGGAGGAACTTCATCTTCATCGAAACTAAATATTTTTGGAATAATTCGTAGAGGACATGTGGCAATATAGTAAAACCTACCAGCTTGTATTCCGCGCACAGCAGGGAATGAATAGCAATAATTAGAGTCAAGAGGATTATTCATAGTCATTTTACTTAATTTAAAAAAGTTTGATTTCTATAATACGTTATTTTAATACGTAAATATATTTTTACGTAAAAATTTTACGTATATTATTAAGCTAAAGTAAATATATCACATTACATGTATAAACATACAGTTATTTTTTAAATATTTGAATTAAAATATCTTAAGCTTATTTCAAGTGAAAATTTTTAATAGTCATTTTTATAAATAAAATAGCAAATATAATAACTATGATTACTTTAATAATGATACTTAATCCTATTATAGATCTAATTAAAGATAAATTACTCAACTTAACTATCTAATCCTAATAATTACAATATTTAGAACTATCTTTTCAATTCTGCATTCCTGCACCAATTCCAAAAAATACACCAGCCCAAAGCTGGTTTTTTATGTCCAAAGCAATTATTAGAATTACTTTTCCTATTTTTTATCAACTGGCTTCAACTGAAATCAATCCAGATTAGGATAAAAGTGTCTAAACTATGACGCAATGATTAATAATATAATTCTGGTTATATATGAGTTTATTATTTATTCATTTACAATGCATATGTCAGGTGCTTCATATTTAATTTAGAAAGACAACAACACGTTTTTAAAAACATCTTTATTATCAGAAAAGTTGATAATGTTCTTTGCATTATAATAGTCAAACAGATAAACTAAACCGCATAAATAGTTGTTATTGATTTGTTTGTTGAGGTTTTAGTTTTGTCAGTACATCAATTATCAAATGCTTTAAACGAAGATCAAGCGAACTGTTACCGTTATTTACTTGTAGATCCATTAAAACCAGTTAAAATTGTTGAGCCACTCGCGCTGGAAAATATTAAAGATGTCTTTTCTAGCGATGAGCTTAAAGCTATCTTACGCCCTGATTTATCCTATGAACCTACTATTTGTCCTCATCTTATTTTACTGGCGAAACCAGGCGAAGTATTAGAGCCTGAATTATTGGATTTAACGATAACTCGAATCGAAAAAGAGCGCTCCCATTACAAACATTACATTTGTGCGTGGATAAGTAGTGAACTTGATATACAGAATTTAGCCGAAAAGATGATTGATTTAGGTCTACAGCTAGGTCGTTTACTCACGCCTAAACAGCCTACTTTCTTACCTTTCTATGAACATATTCGATTGCAATTATTAAAAGAAAGCCTCTCGGTTGAAAGTTTATTATCAGGATTATTCAATTTTATTCATCGCTATACTTATATGAATTATTATGGCCAATTAATTCAAATTAAAGCAGCCGATAATTTACTGACGAAAGACTTTCTCTTATCCAGTCAGATATTTTTACAAAATGCATTACAGTATCAAAATGAACCCAAAGCTACTTTTGGGTTGGTCAAAATGTGGCAAGATAATATTCAAACATTGCCACCTAATGCGCTATTTTTATCCGCTAAAAAATTGCTTGATGCAAAAAATATTGGATTTACCAACCTTGAAGATAGATTAGTTTATGCACTGTATTGCCTGATTTATCAGGTTGATTTAATTACTATCGAAACGATTTCACCGCATATTTTAGCAGCGATTTTAGCACCAGGTTCACTAAAGAAACGTTTAGAACAATTGGAAAATGATATTAAAGCAAGTATAAATCAAAATAATAATTAATATTACTCGATAGATAGATTTGGATAGAAAAAACTATGGTTAGTGAAAATTCACAAAACGTTGATACTTCTAGCTTATCGGCAATTGTATCATTAACAGACAATGGGCATGCATGTGTAAGGGAAGGATATCCGATTTTACTCTTAAGAAAGTCTGCGGTAAATAAGGTTTGGTCTTCACCATATTCGCAGCTCTTTTCATTCTTCGATTCATCACAATACTCTCTTGATGATCGAGAGCCACAAGAACCGTTACAAGATCATAATGAAGTATTAAGAGTGTTACGAGAAGGCTATGTTTATGTCCTTGCAGGAACCGATAATAAAAAAGACTATATTCGGTATTATGAAGTTTTAGAGGGCGGTATATTAAGGGAAAAAGCACCAGAAGATCTTGAAATCGATAACAAGGATCCCTTTCCAACACGATGTCTAGCTGACAATCATTATGTCCCAGCTTCATTTATCTCGGTTGATATTAGCAATGACGAATTAAGTGACAAACCTTTTTTATGGATTGCCTATAGCCGTTACCCTTGGAATAAACAAACTCGTGATTATTATAAAAATAGCCAAGATTTAGCTCGGTTTACTAAAATTGATTTAACTTCATTTATTCAAGCGCCAGATAACCACCCAAGAGGCATAGATTTAGCAAGCCAACATACTTTTGGTAAAATTTTAGAATTTATACCCTATATGACTGATAAATTGAGTTATTTACCGAATTATCAAGATAAAAGTCAACAACGTGATCCTTTTATTAATTTTATCAATGCCCGAAAGTCTCAATATAAAAAACCAGTTGGGGCGGTTATTTTAGAAGATCCCCTAGGTATGATTGAGGACTTAAATTTTCAACGCCTAGCCGAAGTCAATTATACAGGGGACGCTAAATTACATAATAAAATTGATAATAAAAGCGATATTCCTTATGAATATCATGAGTTTCACACCCCAGAGGGTCAATATAAAAAATTAAATTATGACTTAATTGAGCAATATAAAATTTCAATGAGAAAATATTTTGATGAAAATAGTACAGCTGGTACCGTTTTTGTCTCTAGTTTAGAAAATCTTTTTAGTAGTGATAAATGGCAATATGGTGGCTCGCCGGAAATCGTCGATGAAACAGGTAATTTGCGCTACAACTTATCCCAAGCAGAAAAAGCACATTATGATTTCGACCAATATTGGGCAAAGTTTAATAATCAATTAAAACTTGAAGAGTACAATCGCTTTGCTGATAAAGTAAAACAGTACGAGAAAATTAAAAAGAATAATGGTCGAGATTACACCCTTTATTGTCGCTGGTTATTTTGCGATAAGTTGCCCGCCTCTGATTTTTTTTCAGGTAGAAAACATCAATTTGAAAATAAGGAAGAGATAACCTTCCCTGAACAAAAAATATCCAGTTTTAATACAGTTAAATTTTGGGAGCAGGAGTTCAATTATAATAGCCAAGATATCCATAATGATATATTAGCTGATGCAATTCAGATATTTAGATCGCAAGGTAACAGTTATTATGATATGGGATTATGGGACGAACTCCTATCCAGTGATGAGACTTATTTTCATAAAGTCATTGCAGGAAAAAATCCTTCTTTTTGGAAAGAGGGTGATATCAAATCGCTAGTGGGTAAAGGCAACGATCTCAACAATTTTTTAATTGAACATTGCCTTATTAATCCGATTATGGCTTTAGCACAATCACAGGCAATTCAACCTGAGAGTTCTGGTAAACAATTAGAAAAAATCACTAATGCACAAGGTGTACAAAAAGCGTTATCAGAAGCAGGGCACACGAATGCTAAAAGTAGAACTATTACCTTTAATATCAACACCGTTAAAATAAGTGCTTTGGAGAGTAATAAAAATGTTTCAATTACTTCGCAAACCACCATTGAAGACACCAAAAAAACCACTATCACCTTAACAGTATTTTGTGATGATGATGGTTTTAAAAATATTGAAGATTATGTGAAACGGACTAACAGAGGCAATCGTGCTGCCAATGATGTGAATAAGCTGGCAACGGTAATTGATAATAATGTTGTCATAAATAATACTGACTCAAAAACAGTGAATCCCGATTTAATTACCGATGAGTTTCGTCTAACCTTACCGGAAGAGCGATATAATCAACTTGAGGCTCAGCTCAAAACCAAACATGGTTCCAATTTTAGTGGTTTTGAGATTATTGACAGTAAAGATGGACTGATAACCGCAACATTTAAAGGTCGAGGAACACAAGAGAGTATTAATGAATTAAAAGCCTACTTGCAAAGATATGCCTCAGATACCACAAAAAATCGATTTGCATCCGTAAAAACACTAATAAATAAAATCACCGATAACCATATTGATATTTCAATTCATGCCAATACTATGACCGAAGGCGCCCAAGAGATGGGAAATGTGATTAAAGAAAGCGTACCCTCTATTACCGCTAACGAACCTTCACCCCATCTAAGTAATACGCCGGTTAATCATCCTTCCAATCCTAAATTACGGGTGGCTTATGCAGCAAGTAGCACCTCAATTCTATTTGAATTCCTTTTATTAGCATGGCAAGCAAAATTATTGCTAGATAATAATAAAACTCTGCAAAAAACTAATTTAACACAAGAACAGCGGAGTGAAGCAATGGCAGGACTTATATTTGCTAGCGTATCTATCTCGATTAATACTATAACTTTTATTACTAACTCGGTCGATAAGCTTGCAAAGATGGCGGGTAACTTTAAAAGTAAAATAATGATAAGCGTTACTAATAAAGCTGTGGCACTATCCGAAAAAACCGTAATGAAAGTATTAATTGGTATCTCCCGTCAACTGACAGTAATAGCAAGATTATGGGGAGTTGCTGAAGGAATAAAAGAAATAGGTTTTGGTATAAACAAGGCTGTTGCAGGATTTAGAACTTCAGGAGTATGGCAAGTTGCATCTGGAGCTTTTTTGGCTGTATCAATGTTCTTTGGTGGCTCTGGTATCGGTATCGCATTATCCGTTGTCTGTATTGTATTATCGATATTTTGTGCGTTTATGAGCGAACTGACCTCATTAACGTCTATGGAGCGTTGGTTTGACCGCTGCTACTTTGGTTTAAATCAGCTAACGGGCAATTTATCTCCTTATCCTTTAACCGAAGACGGCATTAAAAAGCTGATTCATGGCTTTTATGGTGCTTCTCGTGGTTACGAACTTTTTCTAACCAAAAAATCGCAAAAAAGTTTCGTTTTTGATTATGGTGATAAACATGAT
This sequence comes from Gilliamella sp. LMG 34360, assembly GCF_984568995.1. NCBI lineage: Bacteria > Pseudomonadati > Pseudomonadota > Gammaproteobacteria > Orbales > Orbaceae > Gilliamella > Gilliamella sp. LMG 34360. Next base: position 398,897 of record NZ_OZ474900.1, read on the forward strand.
ATTTATCTGAATGTAATTTTACCTAATTATAAACCGGACAGCATCCGCTATTATGGATCATTGATTGTTGAAAAAAAAGAGAGCAGTCAAAATGAGCTAATTGGTCATAACTTGACAGGAACGACTTTTAAATCAACGACCTCTCGTGATAGCTCTGCTGGCTCGCTCTCAACGTTAGAGATGAAAGTTGATTTTACAAACCAAGAAAGTCAACACACAAATCAATCATCAGCAAAAAATCAGCTGGTGACCTATAAGCTTGATGAACAAGGTTCATTAATCATCTGTCCAGTGGTCTATGTGGCTGATGACAATATCGATACAAAAATAAGTGTGCTAGGCTTTATTGAAGAGCAAAATAGTAGCGAAGAACCATTCACCATTGAATTAGAAGATTACATTAACATTTGAGTAGGAACAAATAATGGCAGAATTTAAATTAGGGTATAAACATTATCCTAAAGACTCAGCAAAATTTAAACCAGTAGATAAAGACGATGACTTAACTAATCTTCGTTTTGGCAATAATACGCTTATCGAAATAGGTCGCACCCTTGGTCAAATTAATCGTACTTTAGAAATGATTGTAAAACTAACTGGATGTGTGGCGTTTCTTTATGTCCTTTATGCTGGAGTATGGTTTTTCCTCAATATTAGTCCTTATTCTATATATAGCGATATAGCCATTTCTTTAGGATTAATTATTGTTTCTTTGCTTGCATTATTTTTATGTTTAATGCAATTAGCAAAAGTTATTATTTGGCCAGCCGATTACCCGGTACGTTTTAACCGTAAAACCGGCAAAGTCTATGTGTACGAGCCAATGTTAAGTAAACGACTTTATTATTTTCCCTTAAGGGAGATAAGAAAGCTTTATAAACCCGTTATAAAAGTTTATGACTGGCAATCAATTGACGGAATGGTAACGCGTAATGGCTTCTTTTTGCGGCAGGAGATTTTTGCGGCAGTGATCGACCGACAAACCGATACCCTGATAGATTACTTTAGTTTATGGGATAATGCCAATTACGTCCATAAAAGCGAATGGCGCTGGTTATTGTGTTATATGAATGGTATGGAGGGGATGAATTATAAAGGCAAAATCAGGGGACGCTTTTGGCTGGGTCGATTATTTAACTGCTTTGCGCCTGAATTTAACTGGCCAGAGGGTATTGATAAAGCCTCACGAGCTGAATCCCTTGAAGAGCTTGCCAAAATAGAGCAGGCGTATGATTTAGTCGGCAAACCTTTCCCTTACGAACAACCCTAGGAAAAAATAATATTGATATCAAAGTGAATAGATAATGGCAGAATTTAAATTGGGGTATAAACATTATCCTAAAGACTTAGCAAAATTTAAACCAGTAGATAAAGACGATGACTTAACTAATCTTCGTTTTGGCAATAATACGCTTATCGAAATAGGACGCACTGATGACCAATTTGGTCGTACTTTAGAGATGATTGCAAAACTAACTGGATGTGGGGGATTTATTTTCGCTCTTTATGCTGGAATACAGCTTTTTCTCGATATTAATCCTTATTCTATATATAGTGATGTAGCCTTTTCTTTGGGTGTGATTATCTTTTCTTTACTTGCATTATTTTTATTTCTAATGCAATTAGCAAAAGTTATTATTTGGCCTGCCGATTACCCGGTACGTTTTAACCGTAAAACCGGCAAAGTTTATGTGTACGAGCCAATGTTAAGTAAACGCCTTTATTATTTTCCCTTAAGGGAGATAAGAAAGCTTTATAAACCCGTTATAAAAGTCTATGACTGGCAATCAATTGACGGAATGGTTTCACGTCACGGCCTCTTTCAGCAGGAGATTTTTGCGGCAGTGATCGACCGACAAACCGATACCCTAATAGATTACTTTAGTTTATGGTTTAATGCCAATTACGTCCATAAAAGCGAATGGCGCTGGTTATTGTGTTATATGAATGGTATGGAGGGGATGAATTATAAAGGCAAAATCAGGGGGCGCTTTTGGCTGGGTCGATTATTTAACTGCTTTACGCCTGAGTTTAACTGGCCAGAGGGTATTGATAAAGCCTCACGAGCTGAATCCCTTGAAGAGCTTGCCAAAATAGAGCAGGAGTATGATTTAGTCGGCAAATCTTATCCTTACGAACAACCCTAGGAAAAAATAATATTGATATCAAAGTGGACAGATAATGGCAGAATTTAAATTGGGGTATAAACATTATCCTAAAGACTTAGCAAAATTTAAACCAGTAGATAAAGACGATGACTTAACCAATCTTCGTTTTGGCAATAATACGCTTATCGAAATAGGACGCACTGATGACCAATTTGGTCGTACTTTAGAGATGATTGAAAAGCTAACTGGATGTGGAGTGTTTATATTTTTCATTTATCTTGGAATACAGCTTTTTCTCGATATTAGACCTTATCATATATATAGTGATGGAGCCTTTTCTTTGGGTGTAATTATTGTTTCTTTACTTGCATTATTTTTATGTCTAATGCAATTAGCAAAAGTTATTATTTGGCCTACCGACTACCCGGTACGTTTTAACCGTAAAACCGGTAAAGTCTATGTATATGAACCAATGCTAAGTAAACGACTTTATTATTTTCCCTTAAGGGAAATAAAAAAGCTTTATAAACCTGTTATAAAAGTCTATGACTGGCAATCAATTGACGGAATGGTTTCACGTCACGGCTTCTTTCAGCAGGAGATTTTTGCGGCAGTGATTGACCGACAAACCGATACCCTAATAGATTACTTTAGTTTATGGGATAACGCCAACTATGTCCATAAAAGCGAATGGCGCTGGTTATTGTGTTATATGAATGGTATGGAAGGGATGAATTACAAAGGCAAAATTAGGGGGCGCTTTTGGCTGGGTCGATTATTTAACTGCTTTGCGCCTGAATTTAACTGGCCAGAGGGTATTGATAAAGCCTCACGGGCTGAATCCCTTGAAGAGCTTGCCAAAATAGAGCAGGAGTATGATTTAGTCGGCAAATCTTATCCTTACGAACAACCCTAGGAAAAAATAATATTGATATCAAAGTGAATAGATAATGGCAGAATTTAAATTGGGGTATAAACATTACTTTAAATGGAGAAAATAGTAATCAAATAATTGACTGACTGTATTGCGATTTAGATGGTAATAATGCTTTATTACCAAAAACAAAATATGGTGGTATTGAGCCTGATCTTAAGCGATATCGATCACATTTTAATATAATTTTTTAAAATAAAATTAATAGTTATGACATTATTTTGTATAGTTCAAAAAAAGAAACATATAAATAAAGCTATTAAAATAACTGAGGATAAAAGAAGTTATGCCATCGTTGGGGGGGATTACATTTTAATGGGCTTTCTGTATTAAAACTACCATTCGTACTTAAAATGTTAAAAAAAACAAACACAACTAATTTTTAGCTGTCAGTAAATTCCATCCGTGGTTTCTTTTATTAAAATAAATTATTGATGTAATGCAAAGATAAAACCACTCATCCATAAAATCCACATATTATATAATTTTGAATAAGACCCAACCCTAAATTTAAATCTTCTTACTTAGTATATCTATTTTTGTTATAACCTAATGCAAAATAATCGTTTTCGCATCTTTCGATAATTTGGTCTAATCTTGGTATTCCTATCAAAAAAGCTAATGTCTTTAATATTAGTATGAGGTTTCAAGTGAAAAAATTACCTATCGTTCACAAACAATATTGGTTAAGTATTAGCTTAATTTTATTCGCAATATGTACTTTTATGGGGCAAGCCTATTGTGTTGAATTGCTTAATGTCTCTTATGATCCAACTCGTGAGTTTTATAAAGCCTATAATCAGACCTTTATTGAGTATTGGCAACAGCAGACAGGTGAAACGCTGACTATAAAAAATTCGCACGGAGGCTCTGGTAAGCAAGCCCGTTCAGTGATTGATGGTTTGCAAGCAGATGTTGTGACGCTTGCTTTAGCGAGTGATATTGATGCGTTAAATCGTTATCAGACTAATATATCACCTGAATGGCAAAGTCGATTGCCAAATAATAGTGCGCCTTATAATTCAACGATTGTATTTCTAGTCCGCAAAGGTAACCCAAAACAGATTCATGATTGGAGTGATTTAATTAAAGATGATATTGAAGTAATAACACCCAATCCCAAAACGTCAGGCGGGGCGCGTTGGAATTTTTTAGCTGCTTGGGCTTATGCTCAAAGTACTTACGGTAATGATGAACAAGCTCGAACATTTGTAACCAAATTATATCAACATGTACCTGTATTAGACACTGGCGCTAGAGGGGCAACCATCAGTTTTGTGCAGCGAGGTTTAGGTGATGTATTAATTGCTTGGGAAAATGAAGCTTATTTAGCGTTAAAAGAGCAAGGTGGTGATCAGTTAGAAATCATCATGCCGTCATTATCGATTTTAGCTGAGCCAACCGTCGCCTTAGTGGATAAAGTCGTAGACAGCAAAGGCACACGTAAGCAAGCGCAAGCTTATCTGGAATACTTATATAGTGAACCAGCACAACATATTATTGCTCAGCATTTTTATCGACCAGTCAATCCTGAAATCCTTAAACAATATGCTAAGCAGTTTCCTGAAATTAAATTAGTCACCGTTAACGATTACTTTGGAGGTTGGCAAAAAGTACAAAAAGCCTTTTTTAGTGATGGTGCAATCTTTGATGCAATTTATGCTGAGATAAACTAAACATTGCTTATTATGGTTATGTGTTGCTATCACTTAACCCTACCCTATAAAGGTGCAAATTCTAAAAGTATAAGTTCTAAAGGTATAAGTTATGAAAGTGGCAAGCTTTAAACAACAACGCAATATACCCGGATTTAACTTAACGTTGGGTTATACTTTAACCTTTCTTAGTTTGATTGTTCTTATTCCGCTATTAGGCTTGTTTATCTATTCAACTAAATTATCTTTTCATGAATGGGAAAAGTTATTAATCAGTAAACAATTTTTATTAGCGCTAATGCTTTCATTAAGTACCGCATTGATAAGTGCGGGTTTAAACAGTTTTATTGGTTTATTGTTAGCTTGGGTGCTGGTACGTTATCGTTTTTCAGGACGCAAAATAATGGATATCTGTATCGATATTCCATTTGCTTTGCCAACTGCGGTAGCGGGTATTGCTTTAACCGCAATTTATGCTCAAAACGGCCCTATTGGCTATTGGTTTAGTTTTAAAATTGCTTATACGCCAGTTGGTATTACCTTAGCACTACTATTTGTCACACTGCCGTTTGTTGTCCGCACTCTACAACCTGTAATGGCTGACTTACCACGCGAACAGGAAGAGGCAGCCAGTCTGCTTGGCGCATCACCTCGGCAAATTTTTATGCATGTTATTTTACCGGCTATTTTACCTGCTTGGTTAACTGGATTTACCCTCGCTTTTGCTCGTGCTATTGGTGAGTATGGTTCGGTAGTATTTATTGCTGGAAATATTCCATTTAAAACCGAAATATTACCATTATTGATTGTCTCAAAGCTTGACCAATATGCTTATGATGCTGCTGCTGCCATAGGCATAACCATGTTATTGATCGCTTTCATACTATTATTTTTAATGAACACATTACAGCGAAGACTTAACCGTAATATTAATAAAAATAACTGACTATAGGTAAATTTATGCCAATATTGCCAACAAACCCAATAACCGATAAAAAACAAGCACTGACTAGTGTGCAGTTATTATTAATACTATTAGCGATATTATTGTTTTTAATTCTGTTATTTTTACCGCTCTTGGTAGTATTGGCACAAGGACTCGCTAATGGGATAACGGCTTTTTGGCAGGTGATCACTGAATCAGATACCTTAGCTGCATTTAAATTGACACTTATTGCTGTTGGTGTGGCGGTGCCTTTAAATGTCATATTCGGTGTGTGTGCTGCTTGGGTTATCACTAAATACCAGTTTAAAGGCAAACAGATATTAATGACCTTAATTGATTTGCCATTCTCAATATCTCCCATTATTGCGGGTTTAATCTATGTATTACTTTTTGGTGCACAAAGTGCATTTTATCCCTTTTTACAGACATGGAATATCCAAATAATCTATGCCATTCCCGGTATTATCTTAGCAACCATTTTTGTTTCTGTTCCTTTTGTCGCGAGAGAATTGATTCCAATAATGATGGCACAAGGAACCCATGAAGAAGAGGCCGCCAGTGTTCTTGGCGCAAATGGTTGGCAAATTTTTTTCCATATCACATTACCAAATATCAAATGGGCATTGATGCATGGCGTTGTTCTTTGCACTGCTCGCTCACTCGGTGAGTTTGGCGCGGTATCTGTTGTTTCTGGACATATTCGTGGTTACACCAATACGTTACCCTTACATGTAGAGATTTTATACAATGAATACAATATTGTTGCCGCATTTAGTGTTGCGATTTTGCTGTTAATTATGTCGCTTACATTACTATTGATTCGTCAATGGATTGAACGACGCTTAGTTAATGAACTTTATATAGGTCACTAAGGGGTAGCTATGGGTATTACACTACAGAATATTAATAAAAGTTTTAAAAACTTCGATGCCTTAAAAAATATTAACTTTAGTATAAAACAAGGTGAATTAGTTGCACTCTTAGGCCCTTCAGGGTGTGGCAAAACCACATTACTACGTATTATAGCAGGTTTAGAAACAGCCAGCTCAGGTAAAATCTACTTTGCCGATACTGATGTAACACAGCTGAGCGCTAAACAGCGAGATATTGGATTTGTGTTCCAAAATTACGCACTTTTTCGCCATATGAATGTGGCAGAAAATGTGGCATTTGGATTAAAAATGAAACCAAGATCAATACGACTGAGCAAAACCGCGATTGATGAGCGGGTTAATCAGTTACTTGGATTAGTTCAGCTAGAAAATTTTGCTAAACGTTATCCTGACCAACTATCTGGAGGACAACGACAGCGAGTTGCTTTAGCACGGGCTTTGGCATCAAAACCTAATGTTTTGTTGCTGGATGAACCTTTTAGCGCCTTAGATGCTAAAGTTCGTAAAGATTTAAGACGCTGGTTGCGTGATTTTCATCATGAACTGAATGTCACTAGTCTCTTTGTTACGCATGATCAAGAAGAGGCGCTAGAAGTTGCCGATAAAATAATTTTAATGAACCAAGGTCAAATAGAACAAATAGGCACGCCAGCAGAAGTTTATAAACAACCAAAAACAGCATTTGTTGCGCACTTTTTAGGGGACGTCAATCTATTACATGGTTACATTGAAAATAATACCTTAATTATTGATGATTTCCGAAAAGATATGAAAGAGCAAGGTAACTGGGCTGATCAGTCTGCTATCGCTTATGTTCGACCTCATGAAATCAGTATTGCTAAAACGGCCAGAAAGAATGATATCCAAGGGCAAGTAGTACGCATCCACACCGCTGGACCAACGGTTTTTTTAGAAATTGCGGTAGCAGGACAACCAAAGCATATTGATGTTTCGGTAAGTTATCGTCAATATGAACAACAGCAAGTTGAATTGGGCGATAATATCTATTGGCAACCGATACTTGTAAATATCTTTGTACAAGATGAATTGTTTGAGTTTATGATTTAATGCGTATCGTTTTATTAATATAAATTAAATTTGATAATCAGGCATTTTGGAATGAGTCTGATCAAACAGAGCATGATTTTTAATATCTTCCAATGAAAGCTCCTGATTGCATAATTGAATAAAACGCCAAATATAATTACGTTGTAATTTATGACGCTTTAAGCCAAGCCAAGTAACATGTGATTCAAACAGATGTTTTGCATCAAGTTGAACCAAGTTTACATCATATTCAGGGTTATACATTTTATTGCCTAAAATACCAATTCCTAAACCTAATTCAACGTAGGTTTTAATGACATCAGGCTCTTGAACATTCAATGATATATTGGGTGCTAATCCTATCGCTGAAAATGCTTTATCGATGCTTTTGCGAGGAAAGATCCCTTGTCGATAAGTAATTATGGGTAAGGGTTGCAACATATCTAATGTTACTTTGTCGGCTTTAGTTAAAGGATGATCTTTCGGTGTTACAATCGAATAATGCCAACGATAAAAAGGGTAGGTAGCAAGAGAGCTGTTATCAACTCTTTCATTATCAATACCAATATCAGCCTCGCCAGAAAGAAGCTGGGCAATAATCTCACTTGATGAGCCTTGATTGATAATAATATGGACTTTCGGGAAAAGTACTCTAAATGATTTTATAATGTTAGGGAGGATATAACGAGCCTGTGAATGGGTTGTTGCGATTACTAAAGATCCTTCATCCGCATTTGAAAAAATGGTCGATAAACGGTGTATATTATTAATTTCATTTAAAATACGTTCTGCAATCACAACCAGTTCTAATCCTGGTTCAGTCATGTTAATTAGGCGTTTTCCTTGGCGGATAAAAAGATCAATATTGAGTTCTTCTTCTAACTCTTTAATATGTCGACTTACTCCAGATTGGGAGGTGTATAAAGTATTTGCTACTTCGGTTAAATTATAATTACAACGCGCTGCTTCTCGAATAATTCTTAATTGTTGTATGTTCATGATAGCGATCTTCCAAGAAAAAATTACTTTATTCCCATCGATATAATTGTATTGCATTAATTTAAAATAATTTGCTGTATATAATTAATAACATGTACTAAAAAGTGAATTATTTAAAACAACGGATCGCCACCCAGCATAAACACTGTTATCAAACTGGTTATAGGCAGGTTATCTAATTTATAAATTATGTTTATTGTTAATTTTATTAATAAAATTAGATAGTTTAATAACTCACTTAAGTATAAAAGAACATATAAAAAAGACAAATATGATTAAGTAATAACCATATGCCTTATTGCTATATATGTTTTTTATCAGCAAATAAGCACGTCATAAGGTTCTACAAACCTGTATATGATCTTTAATTAACGACCTGATAAAAATCAATCGCTGAGTTTACTACTGGTTTGACAATTTCATGGCGGATAACAAAATCGCCAAAACCTTCGTCTTTATTGCGATGAATTGACCAAGCTTCAATTAATGGTTCTAGCGCTAATAAAATTTCATCAACACTTACGTTTTCTTTATATAAACGTGGAATTCGTGTCCCTTCTCGATTACCACCAAGATATAAATTATAGCGACCGGGAGCCTTACCAACCATGCCTACTTCGGCCAACATCGCTCTTGCACACCCATTAGGACAACCTGTCACTCGTAAAATAATATAATCTTCAGATAAGTGATGCTGAGTTAACATCTGCTCAATTTGAGTGACAAACGTCGGTAAAAAACGTTCGGCTTCGGCCATGGCAAGAGGACAAGTTGGGTAAGAAACACATGCCATGGAATACTTACGTTGTAATGTGACTGTATCGTCAAGCAGTCCATACTCTCTGGCAATTTTTTCAATAGCTTCTTTTTGTTGTTCCGGAACATTAGCAATAATTAGATTTTGATTAGCGGTAATACGCAAATCACCTTGATGAATTTTAGCGATCTCAGCAACACCCGTTTTTAATGGTTTGTTTGGATAATCAAGTAATCGTCCATTTTCAATAAACAGCGTTAAATGCCAGTTATCATCAATACCTTTATACCAACCAAATTGATCACCTCTTTGAGTGAATTTATAAGGTTTACTGGTCAAAAAAGCACTACCTGCGCGTAGCTCTACCTCTTTTTTAAAGTTTTCCACACCGACACGTTCAAGTGTATATTTGGTTTTGGCATTTTTGCGATTATGACGGTTGCCCCAATCGCGCTGCGTGGTAACAACGGCTTCTGCAAAAGTCAGCACTTTTTCTACTGGGATAAAACCAAAATCATCCGCTTTACGAGGATAGGTTGTTTTATCTCCATGAGTCATAGCCAAACCACCGCCAACTAACACATTAAAACCTATCAATTCACCTTTTTCGGCGATAGCGACAAAACTAAGATCATTGGCATGAACATCAACATCATTAATAGGTGGGATAACCACCGTAGTTTTAAATTTACGCGGTAAATAAGTTGAACTTAAAATGGGTTCGCTATCGGGTGTGGGTAATTTTTCACCATCTAACCAGATTTCAATATAAGCATGGGTTTTTGGTAAAAGATGTTCTGAAATTCTGCTTGCCCAGTAGTAAGCTTGTTGATGAACTTTTGATTCTACTGGATTTGAAGTACATAAGACATTACGATTAACATCGCCAGCGGTGGCAATCGAATCAAGTCCTATATTGTGTAATAGTTGATGAGCTGATTTAAGATTGCGTTTAAACAGGCCATGAAACTGAAATGTTTGTCGAGTAGTCAGCCGAATACTGCCATACTTTGTTGCTTCGGTGGCAAATTTATCAATCGTTAACCACTGTTTGGGAGTGATAATCCCTCCCGGTAGGCGGCAGCGTAGCATCATGTTGATCAGTGGCTCAAGTTTTTGTTCTAGGCGTTCTTTACGAATATCTCTGTCATCTTGTTGATACATGCCATGTAAGCGGATGAGCTGAGAATTATCACTATTAAAGCCACCTGTTAAACCATTATTCAAATCGTCAACGATGGTGCCGCGTAAATAATTACTCTCTCGTTTAAATCGTTCAGAATCCGATAATGGTAGATCTGAGACATCATTTTGCGGTGGTGTTAAATTTACCACTTGAGTTAGGGTAACTGTTTTAGGTTTATCATTGCTCATATTACATCACTCAATAAATTAAAATTAGTTGTTATGTCGGTTGTGTGTTAATAAACATCTCGTTGATAGCGTTTTTGACTTCTTAATTCATCCAGATAGTTGATGGCTTGCTCTTGATTGTATTGAGCTTGAGTCATCAGAATTTGTTGTAGTGCTAAATCAACTGCTTTTGCCATGCGCTTCGCATCCCCACAAACATAGATATAGGCACCTTGTTGTAACCATTGCCAAATCTCACTGCCTTGAGCAATTAATTTATCTTGTACATATATTTTCTCGGCTTGATCTCGTGACCACGCAAGATCGATATTCGTTAACAGACCTTCTTTAACATAATTTTGCCACTCCACTTGATACAGAAATTCAGAAATAAAATGCGGATTGCCAAAAAATAACCAATTTTTACCCGTAGCGCATTGAGCACTACGTTGTTGTAAAAAAGCTCTAAATGGTGCAATGCCAGTGCCAGCAGCAATCATGATGATTGGTGTGTTTGTATCATTAGGTAATCTAAAGTTATCATTATGTTCAACAAAAATTTTTACTTGATCTTGGTCGGCAATTTGATTGGCTAAAAAGTTTGATGCACCGCCAGTACGCGTTTTACCTTCGATCTGATAACGCACCACATTTACGGTAAGATGAACTTCGTCTCCAACTTCATCTTGCGCTGATGCAATGGAGTAAAAACGAGGTGTTAGAGGTCGAAGCAATGCAACTAATGTTTGTGCGGTAAGATTGCTTTGATAACGATTAAGCATATCAACAAGTGGTAATGTTTGACTCATTTCAATCAAAGCTTCTCTGTCTTTGATTAAGGTAAGCAGTTCAGGATTTTGAATTGCTTGGGCATATTTCTCAATAATAACGGGTGTATTTTGAGTCAATTCAACATGCTCAATTAGAGCCGTTTTTAAGGTAATTTGTTGACCATTGTGTTCGATAGGCTCATCACCTGTAAGCTGGGTAATATTAAGAAGTTCATCGACAAGCTCATCGCTATTTTGATACCAGACTCCTAACGCATCGCCAGGTTGATAGTTAATATTAGAACCAGTAAGGTCAAATTCAATATGACGGATATCTCGATCCGAATCGCGAGAAGTAATTTTTTGATTCACATTAACGGGTGCAATAAAGGGATTATCGCGGTGATAAAGGCTACTGTTAACAACGACGTTACTTGAAATATTATTTTCTGTTGATGATATTGAGGCTGATTGTTGTAGACTGCTAAGTTTATCAATTACTGCCTGTCGCCAATTGGTACTTACAGTTTGAAAATCCGTATCAGCATCAACGCGTAATAACATACGCTGAGCATCTAATTCAGCTAATCGTTGATCAAAATCTTTAGCTGCTTGACAAAATTTTGGATAAGAAGAGTCACCTAAACCCATGACCGCAAATTGTAGATTTGCCAATTTAGGGGCTTTGGCAGCAAAAAGGTATTTATAGAGTGGTAGTGCTTCTTCTGGTGGTTCGCCCTCACCTTGTGTTGAAGTAATTAAGATTAAAATTTCTTCCTGGCTCAGTTTTTTGGTTTTGTATTCGCCAGCAGGCAGATGAGTAACTTCAATACCTAAACGCTCAATATCTTGAGTTAACTCATTTGCAACTCGACGAGCATTACCTGTTTGTGATGCTGATAAAATCGTAACTTTTTTCGCTTGCTCAGTTTGCGTTACGTCGGTGGTAGTTGTGATATTCGGTAACGCTTGTTCATTTGAACTTTTTTCCGCAATTCCCCATAAATATCCAGACAACCAAGCGAGCTGTTTATCACTGGACTTTTCAATAATTTTTTTTAATTCATCACAATTAAAAGGAAAATGTTGTGTGCTCATGTGATTCCCTTATCTGATAGCTTTTGAGCTATCGGTAAATTGCTAGTGCCTAGCAACCTTAAAATGTTCTGTTAAATCCTAATAATATTGTTTTACTCAACAACTATCAGCAAAGTCCAATGTGTATCTATTTATAAAATCAGAAGGTTATTTTATGTAAGCCACACTCTCTACCTTGCGGTCCTTTAGTCGGATCGACATAATCCATCTCATTAGGTAAATTAAGTTTTTCGATATAGTTCTGCATATCTTGACTTGTCCAATCGAGTAGTGGGGCAATCTTAAATAAATTATCTCCCGCTTTTGTCACAATATTTAACTCCTGCCTTAATGCAGATTGTTCACGACGTAGCGCAGTAAACCACAGCGTTGGTTTGAGTGTGGCTAAAGCACGATTAAACGGCTCAATTTTGACAATTTGGGTAAACTCGGTATGTTCTGGCGTATCTAATTCAGGTAATCCACCGTATCGCACATCTAAATAAGCTGTCGTTCGTTGTGGTACAAAAATATGTAGATTAAGATTAAGTTGCTTTGTAATTTTATTGGCAACACGATAGGTCGCATTTGTTGCATAACCATTATCAACCCAAACAACCTGAATATTTGGGTCAACTTGGGTAACAAGATGAAGTAACACAGCTTCATATGGTCCAAAATGGGTACTAATAATACTTTTGACTGGAATATCTTGTTGCTTCTTTAATGCCCACTCAATAATGGTTAACGGTGACTGATTTTGTAATTTCTGGTTAACGTTGGTTAAATCTAGCATGGTTTTCCTCTTTATCAACTTATCGATGCGTAATTATCTATTTTGCATATTACTGGTTTGCCCATTGGTATAATTCAGCAACGACTTCTGGGCGACTAAATGTTTCAGGTATGGGTTCTTTTGTTTGTAAACGCCGTCTTACCTCGGTACCTGAAATAAGAACACGATCATCACTGTCATGTGGACAAGTTTTGCTTGATGCCATACCTGCACATTTATGGCAATAAAATGTCCAGTCAATTTTGATTGGTTTAATGAGTAAATCTTCATCCCGTAATTGGGTAAAAATCTCTTGTGCAGCAAACGGCGAATAATAATTACCGACACCAGCATGATCGCGACCGACAATAAGATGGCTACAACCATAGTTTTGTCTAAAAAGGGCATGCAGTAACGCTTCTTTGGGACCAGCGTAACGCATATCTAAAGGATACCCAGAATGAACAACGGAATCAGGCACAAAGTAATTATAAATTAGCGTATTAATAGCTTTAAGACGAATATTTGCTGGTACATCACCTGCTTTCAAATTACCAAATAGAGAGTGAATAAGTACTCCATCAAAAAGCTCTAATACTGTTTTGACTAAATATTCATGCGAACGATGCATAGGGTTACGAGTTTGAAAGGCCGCGATTTTATCCCAACCTAATTGATTAAAACGTTCTCTTGTCTCTTGTGGTGTTAATGCATATTGACCAAATTGCGCTTTAAAACCATTATCATGGAAAACACGCACTTTACCGCCTAAATTAACAGGTGGCTGAGCCATAAGCATCGCAACGCCAGGATGATTTTGATCCGTTGTTGTAAACACCTGCATCGCTTCAAATTGTTTATCTGGTCGATAAATACTATCAACATTTAAAATACCAATTATCTGCCCATCGGATGTTTTAAGGGCAATATCATCACCCAATTTTAAGGTATCAGCTTGAGCATCGGTCACTGATACTGTGATAGGAATTGGCCAAAAAACACCATTTGCTAAATGCATATTATCGCAAACACTGCGCCAATCTTCTTCCCGCATAAAACCATACAGTGGCGTAAAACCACCAATTCCTAACATCACTAAATCCCCAGCTTCACGACTTGATAGCGTAATTGCGGGTAGATTTTTTGCATAATGCTGTAATGCCAATCGATCATCGTCTTTAACAAGAAGTGGTTGTAACTGGTCACTGGCGTGAGGAGGGATCAAGGCCATAATGTTTCCTTACCTATCTAGTTTTTATTAAGCTTAATTAAAAACGATTATTGACAAATAAGGAAATATCAATTTTACATACCATTATGCGATTTACGCATATTCATAAATTGGTTTAGGTTTGTAATGGATAAAAATAATTTTTAGATCTAACTATCAAATATTGATTCATTTTTACATACTAACTCAGAATTTTGTGAGGCAGATCACAAAAACAATACAATATTTGTAATATTTTTCTACTTATTACGTTTATTTTGAGTATTAATGGATATTAAAAAATTACAACAAAAAATTACCAAAATCACTATTTGGAAAAAAGGCGATCAGCGAGCTCCACATAAACCTTTATTATTACTTTATGTATTAGCACAATATAAACAAGGTCATGATCGCTTATTTGATTATAAAAAAGAAATTGAAAAACCTTTACACGATTTACTCGCTCGCTTTGGCCCTCAACGTAAACACTATTATCCCAATATGCCTTTTTGGCGTTTGAAAAATGATGGTTTTTGGCAACTGATTAATTTTGAAAACTGCACTAATCCAATTTTGCCAAGTAAAGAACCAACCAGTAAAACTCTTGCTTCACACCAAGTACTCGGTGGCTTTGATGAAAAAACGTATCGACTGATAAAAACAAACCCTACCATTATTGATCAATTAGCAGGACAAATTTTAAGTCAGCATTTTACTGAAAGTGTGCAAGAAAACTTAATTAATCGATTTGGGTTTAATTTAATGGAATCCAATAAATACCGAGATCCTAAATTCAGACAAATTGTATTACGAGCATACAACTATCAATGTGCCATCTGCGGTTACGATTTAAGGCATGACTCAGTATCAATCGGTCTTGAAGCTGCTCACGTAAAATGGAAACAACACGGCGGACCATGCATTGTAAATAATGGTTTAGCACTTTGTTCATTACATCATTCCGCTTTCGATATGGGCGCTATCGGGCTTGATTGTAATCTAAAAATCAAAGTATCAAGTGGAGTAAATGGAAACCACATAGTTGAAAAACTATTTTGGGATTTCGACGGCAAAAACATCTTACTACCTCGAATGAAAAGCGATTATTTACATGACAGATTTATTGAATGGCATGTTAGAGAAGTGTTTAGGGACTGAGGGAAAGAACTCTAATGGACAAAATAAAAAATCTAATGTATGGAGTTATTCTAAATAATAAACAATTCTGAAGGTGGAGGATACAATTGATAATACAGTAGCACTATGTCCTAATTGCCATCGAAAAATGCATATTGTTAAAGATATAGATGATATAAATAAATTGAAAAAAATTGCAAATTTAAGAGGGCGAGAAATCGCTTTAAAGAATGAATAAAATTATTAATGTTGTTGCTGCTGTCATTATTAAAGACAATAAAATTCTTTGTACTCAACGGGGTAACACTAAATATTTAGCGTATAAATGGGAATTTCCTGGTGGAAAAGTTGAACCTGGCGAACAATTAGAAGATGCTCTCATTCGTGAAATAAAAGAAGAATTAGGTTGTAATATCTCGATCAAAAAATATTTACTAACAACAGAACATAATTATGATTTTGGCACAGTTAAAATCAACGCTTTTCTTTGTCAGATAATAGATAATGATCCAAAATGTTTAGAACATAATAAGATTTGTTGGTTAGATAGTAATGAATTAAACGATCTAGATTGGGCGCAGGCTGATTTACCGATTGTTTATTTTTTGACTAAAAAGTATCACGATGTGTAACATAAATTAATTTTTACAAAGAATAGAAGAAAAATAATAAGTTGCTGTAATTTGGACTATTTTAATTGAATTAAATCTGTTAATAAGTAAAGGAAAGACAATTATACATGGCAAAAAAAATATCGGCATATGCTAAAAATAAACAAGGCGAATATATTTTGAATCAGCATAAACCATCTCAACTTAAAAAATTTTATATTTGGAATGTGTTAAAAATGAAACAAGAATCGCCAGAGGAGTATGAAAAGTTAACTTTTTATAGCACTCAAGCAGATAAGCAGTATAGAGCTAGGATGACACCAGTAAAAAATGGTTTTTTTAGGTATATTGAAAATATGAAAGGAGGTAATAATGAAGATGGAGATAATGAGTCAATTTCTCATTCAACTGCAATATCAGTTTTATCGGAACTCAGTGAGATTACATTTGTTATAGGTAAAAAGAGCTACCAATTAAAATTCACGGAATTTTTTATAGAGCCTCGCTTACAATTTGAAAATAGAAATGTTTATTATCCGGATCTAATTGGTTGTTTTTCTTCTAAATGTGATTTAGCTGAAAAATGGAATGGAAAAGTTGCTATCGAAGTTGCTGTTAATCATAAATGTGAACAAACAAAAATAAAAGATTTTTTTGCACATAACATCCCTATCATAGAAGTCACTCTCACAAAAAAAATGATTTTTTTAAAAGAATTTCAAAATGAAAGTTATGATAGTAAAGATGTAGAAAAATATTATAACTTTTTAAAAACAATATTCAAAAATCAAGTATATGGTAAAATTTTGTCAGATCCTATTTCTGCCAATTATTATGTTGAAGAGTTAAAATTAAAACAAATGGAATTAAATAATATTATAAGTATTAACAAAGAATTGAACGAATTGAATGAATCATATAAATTGGAGCTTGATAATAAACAAACATCATTAAATGAATTTACAACTAAAATGAATGATTTAATTAGAGAAAATTACAATTTACATAATTTATTAAAACAAAATGAAGAATCGAATAACAAACTAAAAAATAAAATAGAAATAATTGAATCGATGAGCTTTTGGGAAAAACTAAGATATTTATTTAAGTTAGATTGATTTTAATATAAAAAAACATAAACAAAACCCAGTGAAAACACCAATGAAAAACACCCAAAAATTATTACTACTTATCACTCTTAGCTTTCCTATGGTGAGTAGTGCTGACTGTGAAAAATGGATTGATTATTTACTTGAAAAATACCATTCTTCTCGCGAGAGTGATAAGGCAATTTGTAAGATCTGGCCTGCTGATGAAAGTAAAACAATTGTGGTTTTACCGTTTCCTCATGAGATCGAAGGGACAATTTTTTATGATCTTGATGTGTTGCTTGTGGATACGCAAAGTGTCAATTTATTGCTCATCATTGGCAACCAGTTGCATTTTATTGTGACGCTATTGAATTAACTTTAAAAAAGATACTACTCGTTATCAACTAAATAATGAATCCCTAACTTTTGGTGTTGGTACTAATTTTGCACCTCATTCCAATAATGTTTCTTTTTCTGAACAGCAAATTAATCTTTATGAGCAACAAATTGAAAAAGTTGAAAACCATCAATTATTGAATCTTATAAACTAATAAAATAATTAAATAATAATTAACTAGCTTCTCGAGTAAAAATTATTTGAGGCTAAAATTTTAACATTTCAAATAACTACACTAGCACTTTTAAATTAGTAATAACTTATTATATCTATCTAAAATTCAATATATTAATAACTACTAAATAAACTATTTAACTTATTACTTTATATTTATAAATAACGCCATATATAATAAAAACATATTTGGTTATTTTTTACGTAACTTGAGATTGATTAAGTATTTTTAATAATTTAATTAAATATGATTTTTTAATTATATTTAATTGTAAAAATAATCTTATATTTATACTTTTTAAAAATTATTTTAGAATTTGAAGGCTTGTACTAACAGATAATCTAAGGAATAATCTCTGTTCTAATTTTATTTGAAACCGATAATATAATGGATAATATTTTACCAAAGCTGGATAACACTCAAACCAAAGATCGAATAGCAAAGATATTGCGGCAGGAGATCATATCTGGTAGGTTCAAAAATGGTGAACAACTCACTCAAGAACAGATAGCCCAATATCTTAATACATCTAGGATTCCCGTTAGAGAAGCGTTTCTTATATTAGAATTAGAAGGATTTTTATCGCGATTACCTAATCGACACGTATTAGTAGTAGGTCCGAAGATTGATTTGTTAAAAGATATTTTTGAATTAATCGCATCGGTTGAGATCCAAATTATCAAAATATTATTAAATTCAAAAAAAGATATAAGAAATATACTTGTTGCAGATGCCAAACAATTTCGACAAGTTTTATTAACCGAAATCGACAATTATTTTATTAAAGAAAATTATTCAAGACTATTAGTGGGTTATCCTCAATATGTTTGGGATAATATTGAAAAAAAATCTAGTGATGAAGATTTACATAATAGTTTAATAGCATCAATTCAAACACATGAATTAAAAGCAACAGCCAAATTTGTATACAAATATTATTTTTCATTAGCTGATAGTTTAACAAAAAAGTTAAATAGGAGTTAACCTAGATGAATCAATTGCAACCACTGAAGTTACTACCAATGAGAGAACGAATAGCTTCGGTTTTACGCAAAGCCATTTTAACCAGAGAGATACAAGAAGGCACAATTGTGACGCTTGATGGTGTTGCATCGCAATTGGAAGTTTCAAACACCCCAGTCAGAGAAGCTTTTCAGATTTTGGCTAGAGATGGTTTTATTAAATTACGCCATAATAAAGGGGCAGAAGTTTTAGGAATTACTAAGAAATTTATCAAAGATCACTATGTGACTCGCGCAGTTTTAGAACGTGAAGCTGTCGCAGAAGTTTGCCAAAATAAAGCCGATCTATCCGAAATTATTGATGCTTATCAATGTGGAAAAAATGCTATTGAAAATGATAATTACGTTGATTATACCAATTATAATCAAGCATTTCATATGGCAATTTGGGCCGCATGTGGCAATAATAAAATTAATTCTATCTTATCGGAAATGTGGAATGGATTATCATTAGGTTCGAATATTTCTGAACAAGAATACGCTATTCTTTCATCTAAAGAACACGGTAATATTTTGAATGCAATGATTGAATATGATGCAGAATTGGCAAAAAATCTTATGTATCAGCATATCATTCGCAGCATGGAAGATATGCTAACACGTTTTTAAGTTTTAATTTTTTACATAAGTAAGGAAAAACAGAAGTTTAGGTTAACAGTCCAAAATTTTATTTTTTAATTTACCAATTTGACTAATTTCAACTTCAATAATATCTTCTTCTTTCATAAACAGTGGGGGGGTTCTTTTTTTGCCAACGCCTCCTGGTGAACCAGTTATGATAACATCACCGGCTTCAAGTTTACTGAATCTTGAGATGTACTCAATTAAATAAGAAATAGAGTAGATCATATTTCCTGTAGATTCACTTTGAACTTGGAGTCCATTTAATGAAGTTGTAATGTGCAGTTTTTGCGGATCAGTAATTTCATCAGATGTGACTAGCCAAGGCCCAAACCCCCCCGTTTTTGGCCAATTTTTACCTGAAGTAAACCAAGTATATTGCATATCTCTGACGGAACCATCCATAAAACAGCTATAACCAGCAACATGCTCTAGAGCTATTTCTTTTGAAACGTTACTGGTCGTTTTACCAATAATTACTGCTAATTCACCTTCATAATCAAATTCATTTGTTGAATTGGGTTTATGCATGAATTCATTATGTGCAACAAGCGAATCAGGAAATCGAATAAAAAGTGTTGGGGCATTAGTAGATTGTTCAAATTCCTTTCTTTTTTCTGGATAATTCATTCCCACACAAATTATTTTATTTGGATTATCAATAACAGGTAAGAAATGAATTTCATTTAGCGCATAATCTGGATGCTCCAATTTCAATTGTTTTAATTCACTTAAAATATTGTTAGAAATGGCTGATTTTAGATCTGGATAGTTGTCACCTAACTGTTTTTTCAAGTCATATACATTGTCATTTTTAACACAACCCCATGTTTTTTCATGTGTTAGTGGTGACAAAAAGCTTAATAGCTTCATAATAAATTCCTTTTTCAAATTTAATTGCCACTTCTGACTAAAGTGGCATTTTTATTTAAATTCATATAACAATTTTGTTATTGAGCTTGTCGTTTTTTATTATTGATACCAATAATTAACGTTAAAAAGGCTGAAATCATTAACATTCCGGCAACAAAATAAAGTGCATAAGAAAAATCACCCGTTGCCTGTTTTAACCAACCAATTAATGCCGGTCCAGCAAATCCACCTAAATTACCTATGGCATTTATCGCCGCTAATCCGGCAGCAATAGCTGGTCCATTTAAAAATTGAGATGGAATACTCCACAATGGTGGTTTGCAAGATGATATACCAATATTAGCCATAACTAAGGCAATGGTTGCAATAATTAACGCTGTAGCAAGGCCGGCAATAATGAAACCAACGCACGCAAGTAAACACGCACAAATAACATGCCAGGTTCGTTCATTTGTTTTATCCGAATGTTTCGCCCACAGGATCATCGTGATTGCAGCTAATGCCGGTGGTATGGAATTAATATAACCGACTTGAATTGTGGATAAGCCAAAAGATTTAAAAAACATTGGAGACCAAATATTGATCGAATAAAGTCCAGCAGAAGTACCAAAATAAACAATCGCTAAGGTTAATACCCTAATATCAGTTAATCCTTTCCATATACTGGTTTTTATTACTGCTTTTTCCCCTTGTTTCTCTTTTGCAAGAGTATCGACTAACCATTTAGTTTCGTCTTCTGTTAGCCAGCTATTTTTTTCTGGTTTGTCATTAACATAAAATAATGTAAATATCCCCATTACCGCGGCAGCAATCGAACACATTAAAAACATTAATTGCCATCCTTTAAATCCAAATGCGCCGTGTAAACTCATAATGATTCCGGCTAAAGGTGAACCAATCATGGCTGAAATTGGTGCCGCAGCCATAAAGAACGCTATCATTTGAGCGCGTTTCTTTATTGGAAACCATGTGGATAAATACAATATGATTCCAGAAAAAGAGCCTGCCTCAGCTACTCCCAATAAAAAACGAATAATATAAAAACCAGTAACTGTTTCAACATAAATCATACATGCTGTGATTACAGCCCAACTTAGCAATATTCTAGCTAACCAAATACGAGGTCCCACCTTTTGCAAAATAATATTAGATGGGACATCAGTAATAAAATAACCAAGAAAAAAAAGTCCAGCCCCAAGTCCAAAAACGGCATCAGAAAATCCCAACTCCTGATTCATCGTTAAAGCAGCAAAACCAATATTTATTCTATCGAAAAACCCAATGAAATAGACTAGCATGACATAAGGAATTATTCGTAATGTGATTTTTCTTAATGCTGTTTGCTCTAAATTTTGTTTCATTACATTTCATCCTTCTCACTAAAGACAAATTTTTTGTCTTTTATTAAAACTTCCAACATAACGTTAACCTTTATAATTTTGATGTTACTTATGGATAGTTACCGTTATTTAATAAACCTGACTTGCGGAATAATTTCTTGATAAACTTCTTCCTTGCGTTGATTGAAAATGATTTTGTTATTTTCAAATAAGTTATTCCCTTCGGTATCAATTGATACAATCAAAGGACCTAATTCTTTTACTTTACATACCCACAATGTTTCAGGCATACCAAGATCTCGCCATTTAGCATCAACTATTTTTTCAACTTGTGTTGCAGCAACAACAGCACATCCAGCCGGGAAAACGACATGAATTGCTTTATATTTTTTACAACCCTCTTCAGTATTTGGCCCCATTCCACCTTTACCAACTATTAATTTCACGCCTGTTTGTTCAATAAATTCTTTTTCAAATTTTTCCATTCTCATGGAGGTTGTTGGTCCAATAGATATCATTTGAAATTCATTATCAGATAATGCTTTAACTATTGGTCCTGCATGAAAAATTGCACCACCATTTATATCAACCGGTAAATCTAATCCTTGTTCAATTAATCGACGGTGAGCCACATCACGACAAGTTACAATATAGCCAGTTAGGTAAACGATATCCCCAGCTTTAATTCCTTCTAAATCCTCAGATTTTATTGGGGTGGTTAATATTTTCTTTTGGCTCATAGTGTTACTCCTTTGTGACTTATCGTTTGGTAATTCAACTCTTTATCAAATACAATTGTTCCTCTACGGTGAGACCAACAACCAACATTTACTGCCACACCAATCGCCGATGGATGACGTGCACCATTTTCAACATGGACTCCCATAACTGAATATTTACCAGACATACCTTGAGGACCTAATCCTATTTTATTTATGCCATCTTCAAGCAGCTGTTCAAATTTAGCGGCTTTTTCATTGGCATTTCGAGAACCGATTGGGCGCATAAGCGCTTTTTTGGAAAAAAGTGCTGCTGTTTCTACTGAAGTAGCCACACCAACACCAACAAGTAGCGGAGGACAAGCATTTAATCCATAGCTGGTCATTACATCTAAAACAAATTTAGTTACCCCTTCATAACCAGCACCAGGCATGAGTACCATTGCTTTACCTGGCAAAGTACATCCGCCTCCAGCCATGTAAGTATCAATTTCAACGACATCACTATCAGGAATAATATCCCAAAAAATATAAGGCGCATTTGTACCTATATTTTTGCCAGTGTTTTTTTCATCAAATGTTTCAACACAGTTGTGTCTAAGAGGGGCGGTAATTGTGGCTTGAAATACTGCATTAGTTAAAATGTTTTCTAATTCACCAATAAGAGGAAAATTCGTACCACATCTTACCGAAAACTGTAAAACGCCCGTATCTTGGCAACACGGCCGATTCAATTTCATCGCAAGATTTTGATTTTCCTGCATAGTGCTATAGATGACTTTTGCTAATTGACTTGTCTCCTTTTTGCTTAGATCTTGAAGTTTATTTTCAACATCGTCAGGTAATTTCTTACCTACAAGGGCTACAAACTTGCTCATTATTTCGGTCATATTAGTCACAAGTTTATCTTTATCTGACATAAATTATCTCCTAGTTGATGGTGATAGATTTAGATATTTAGAAAAATATATTCTGAGAAAATTAATTGCCTATCTATGAGGTGTTTTCCTAAAAGAACATGCTTCCATCTAATATTTTTAATCTCCTAACACTAAGTAATATGAGAATTATTGACCCAATTACTTAGTCATTATTAAATTATATAAATTTTATTTTTAATTCAATATATTTAATAATGTATCCAATTATTTGTGAGCAAGTTCTCACCAAATTAGTTTCCGATGGAATTTCAGTTATTAATTTCTAATGCTTAATTTGAGTTTACTTTATTGAATTTATTGGATTTATTATCAGGCTAACATAGCCATAAAACTAAAATTGACAGATTTTGCTATGAGTGATTTTTTATTAAATGAGGTTATTTTATTGAATTTTAGGTTTAAAGTGGACTTAACTTAACAGTCAATACTGTTAAGTTAATTTTAGCATTTATAACAACTCTCTTGTCATATCCATTAATGTTTTTACATCTTGAGGCTTTGTTTTTCCACTGTTTTTATCAATAATTGAGCTATAAATATGAGGAATCACTTTTTTAACCCCAGCATCTAAGGCTATTTTTAAAATGGTTGCATAATTGTTTAAGTCAATTCCGCCAGTCGGTTCAAGAGCAAAATTAAGTTCAGCACAACATTTTGCTACATATTTGAATTCATCAATATATTTTAAACCATCCATTGAAAAGTATTTTACTGAGCTTCCCCCCATATCTTTTAACATTTCAATAGCTGTTTCAACTGGAACTATGCCATCTGGCGCTTTACAACTTAATGGCCCGGTTGAAATTTTAACCAATCCAACTTTACCTGTTGGTGAAACTAAACCATTGATGACGGTATTATCTTGTCCGAGTAATGCTCGACTGGTGGCAACACCCGTAAAAACCTGATTTATATGTTGTGGTTGCAATACACTAGAAATCTCTGAAACCATCTTAGATTGATTAGGATCACCGGCACCTAAACCTATAGAGATAGCGTTATCAATCGCCATTGCATATTTTTTCATTTCAGTTATTGCCAGCTGATTAGTAGGATAATTTTTAGAGAGAACACCAACTACAACATAAGTTTGTGCTGCCTCATACACTTCTTTAGCATTTTCGATGGAATTTGCTAGTACATTTAGACACACTCTATCTTGATAATAATTAGGGATACATTTGTTAGTCATACTTTTATTCCTTTAATACAACTATTGTTGAATAATCATTTTAATTTTTTGATAAATTACATCTAATTGTGCTGCCGATACGCTACGAACATCAGCATCAACTTTCCCTTCATTGACTTTATACTCGCGAAAGTAAATAGCGGTATCACCCTCTTTCATCAGTTTTACTATATCGTTAGCCGTTTTACCGATTGTATTTTTATCAAAACTTATTTCAGCACGCGCTATATCTCGACCAGCACCATCCCATACAACTTTAGCGGATACCCCGTTTAATTTATTTAAGCTGGTAATAAATGGTGTCATCTTTTCAATCATCTGTTGGCCAGTCTCATTAATTGGCTCACTCATATACAATTCGATAGCTTTGGTTAATCCTAAAATACTTTCTTTACCAACTTTCATTGGACGACCAATGCCATTAGATTGTTTTTTTACCCATTCGATTGCTTGATGACGACCAACCACTAAACCACTAGTCGGACCTTCGATTGCTTTAGCACCACTATAAATAACGATATCTGCACCTTGTTGATAATAAGTTTGTAAATCTTCTTCTGCTGCGGCATCGACAATCAAGGGTAGCGCATGCTTTTTCGCCACACTTAATGCTTCAGCAACAGATAACATACTTTTTTGAACACAGTGGTGTGATTTCACATATAAAATGGCTGCCGTATCAGAATTAATCATTGCTTCTATATGTTCTGGCTTACATTCATTGGCATAGCCAGCTTCAACAACAATACCGCCACCCAATGAGACCATTGTTCCAATAGGCGCACCAAAGTTAACATTATGCCCTTTGGGTACAATAATCTCTCTTGGCACATATTTGTTTGATGAGTGAAGATTATATAGAAGATCTTGATCATCTTTGACGATCAGTGCCGCCACCGATTGCACAATTCCGGCCGACGCACATGAAACAACTACCGCATTTTCAGCATTGAGTAATTTAGCAATATATTGACCGGTTTTATCGATCAAATCTTTCATCTCAAAGTATTCATTTAAACCTAGAGTCACTGCTTGAGTAACTTCTTTTCGTGGTGTCGAAACACCTAAAATTGTCATTCGACCAGATGCATTAAGCACTTTTTTTAGATGATATTTTTCATAGATAGACATTTTTATTCACCGATTAATCACAATTCACTATAATTTCAGCACTAAATAAATTGCTAATATTTAGTGCTGATTTTCTAAAAAATTTATAATATTCCGAGTAGGGAACTAACGACGCTAATTACCACAACAGATATAAGAATTGTGGTATAACGAGGTCCTTTTTTGATGAGATAGAAATAGATCGAGAATACGGCAAGCAGAGGTAATAACCCAGGTGCAATTGAATCAATTATTTCTTGTACCACCACTTTCGTGCCTTCTGCGGTACTAAATACTAACGGCGTTGTTAAATTAACATAATTAGCTGAGAGAGCGCCCATCATAATTAGCCCTAATACATTGGCGCCATAAATTAACTGCTTCATTTTACCATCTTGTAATAGCGTAATAATGGAATCACGACCAACGGTATATCCTTTATTAATCAAACCGTAGCTCAAAATTAAGGTAATTGCCGGATATAGAATTAATGGCATAATTCCTCCCATTGCACTACCATTAGCGGCAAAAGGGATAAATAGTGCAATTAAAAGAGGCATAATAGCAGCCCAAATAATAGAATCACCAATACCAGCAAGCGGTCCCATTAATCCTGTTTTGATACCGGTTATTGAACTATCAGATATATTCTCACCCAAACTTTTTTGCTCTTCCATTGCAATAGCAATGCCTTGAATCATTGAGCCAAACGTTGCTTCAGTATTAAAAAAGTTCAAATGACGTTTTAATGCTTCTGCTTGCTCTTCTTTGGTGTGATAGAGTTTTTTAATAATTGGTGTCATCGATGCACAAAATATTAAACTTTGTAAACGTTCATAAGAACTTGATAACTCAGCACCTAAATAGTAGATAAGCCAAGCTTTACGAATATCATTTTTAGTTAAACGACTACTTTGTTTAGCTTTTTCAATCAATTCATTTTGTATAGTATCAGAACTAACTTGATTTCCATTCATCTTATACATCCTCTTTATTTGCGAAACCTTTAATTAAAAATGCTAAGCAGGTTCCAAATATAGCCATAGCCATTACATCAACTTTTAAGTAAAGAACAGCGAAAAAGCCACCAATAAAATAAGGTAATAAACTCTTCTTACCGATAACCATGATGGTGATAGCAAAACCTAACGCAGGTAAAATTCCACCGATAATTTCAAAGGAGTGGGTTAACCATGTCGGCATTAAACTTAAGAATTTTTCTACTACTGGCTGACCAAAGAAATTCGCCGCAAAAACAACAGGAAAGCGAATAACAAACCCAAGAATAGATGGATAAACAAAAGCACAGCGCATGATGCCACCCATATTTGCTTGTTCGGCATGTTTATCAGCCATATGTACCCATATAGCATTTAAAGTACGTCGTAACTGATCAACGAAAACACCAATAACGCCAAATGGAATCGCAAGCGCAATTGCCATATTGGTATCCATACCCGATTGTACGGCAATTGGAATTGCAATACAGGCAGCTAAAGCGGGGTCTGATGGCACATTACCTCCTGGTGTGGAAGTGACCCCCCAAGTAGACTAATTGCATTCCAGCACCGATTATCATTGATGCAGGCATATTACCGGTTAACAATCCAACAAAAATGGCGACAACTATTGGTTGTAGAAGCATTGCTGACAGGGTATAACCGAATCGCAAGCGAGCAAACCAATAATAAAGTCCCATGCAGACTGCAATCATTAAGGTACTCATACATCTCTCCTAATTAAATAAATCATTAATATTTTTTTAAAACATCATCGACTGGTTGAGGTTTATCTTCTGGGATGGTTTGGAAGTAAACATTCACACTCGCTTGCTTAAGTTTTTTGAGTATCTCAACATCAGCATCATCTAGAGTAATATTTTGAAAAACAGCTTTACGATTAGGTCCACCACCTAAGCCACCAACTTGTATTTGATCAATATTGAATCCCATTTCAACAGCTTGACAAACGGTGGTTAAATTAGGGAATAACACTAGTACATTTCCATCGCCAAGTTGATTTTCTAACCATGATTTAACAAAGCTTTGATTACCAAAACAATCTACTTTGACATTCGGAGGAGCTGCCATTAAGTAGATATTTTTCATAAATGGATCGTTTTCCAATTCATCGCTAACCACAGCTATTCGATTGGCTTGAGACTGACCAACCCATTTTGTTACGACTTGGCCATGAATTAAACGACTATCAATTCGACATAACACGATATTTGCCATAGTTTTAGTTCTCCTGAAATTTTTGTTTTATTTCCGCTAGCACATCTTTGCAGCTTTCTTGGCCAACTCCGACTAACTCGTCAACGATATTCATTAGTGGCCCTTCATCTTTTCGATTAATTGCTTCGATCAACAACAAAGCATTAAGTCCTGAAATAACCGCAATAGGGTAATCAAGACTTAGACGTGCTGCGACATTAGAAGTGGTGCCACTTATGAAGTCAGTAAGAATCAGCGAGCCTTTTGGCATGCTAACCACTTGCTGTTTAACTTTTTCATAAAATTCATTGAATGTATCGTTAGCGGTTAACGCGATATCAAATACTCCCTCGATTTTGCCAAGGATCATGCTTAAACTTTCTTTAAGCTGTTTTCCCCAATCGCCATGAGTGAGTAATAAAATTTGAGATGATGAGTTATTCAACTTTTTGCTCCTTATTACTATTAACTTACAATAACAGGAGCAAAAAACGTGCCAACAAATTTGTCAGCAACCAAGGAAGATAATTTATTGCTTAATAATCAATAATTAAGAGTATAATAATTCATAGATATATAAAAATTCTGCATCAGAGAGGCGAATAGTGTAACTCTTTTCAATAGGTAAAAAAGCTTCTTTGATGACAGATATCGCGTAATTAGAATGAATTGTCTGATTATCAATTGCCATCTGTAATGGTTTGCGACTAATTACAATACGTTCTACCATACAACAGCAGTGAATTAAAAAGCGAAGTGTCACTTGTTTGGATGGATGCAGATCAAGTTTTTGACAAATATACTGATAAAGATCTTCCATTTCCCGCAAGATACGCTGTGGATTTAATACAGAGATCTGGTTAATGATACTTTCTAATGTTAACGCACCGATGAATTTCATGGTGCTTTTTTCAATAATTAACCGGCGTTCATTCTCACTCATATCAGGTTTTAGTAAGCTGATCACCAATTCCGGACCCTGCTCGGAGAAAAGTTCTTCTAATGAGATAAATGGAATATCGGGGAGTTCTGGATGAAAAGTACCAATAATACCTACTACACGCTCTTGTGTATTCAATATATTACGTAATCGTTCCGGACTACGAATATCATTATAATCAACAATCAATATGCGAGTATTAATCAGTAATTCTTTAAAGCTTTCTTCAATCACATTTTTAATTTTAACCGCAGTACCCATACCGGTAATACAAGATATCATTAATACTTGTTCGTGATCATCATCGACTTGATCACACAACTTATAATCAATATTTTTATCTTGGATTAAATTAATTATTTCAGCAAAATCTTTGGCTGCATAAGTTATATCTAAACTAAAATCTAATAGTGCTGAAAGTGTAATATTGTGCAAA
This sequence comes from Gilliamella sp. LMG 34360, assembly GCF_984568995.1. NCBI lineage: Bacteria > Pseudomonadati > Pseudomonadota > Gammaproteobacteria > Orbales > Orbaceae > Gilliamella > Gilliamella sp. LMG 34360. The sequence continues at coordinate 428,245 of NZ_OZ474900.1, forward strand.
AGTAACACATTAATATTGAATAATTGGTGAATAACATTACCAAAATGAACTAATGAACCGGTATCGACAATTAGAATCAATTGTTGGCATTCGTATTGCTTAATTTTTTCAATTAAAATAGCTAATGTGTCATGCACTGATTGCTCAAATGGCATATTAATCGGTGTGATTAGTTGATATTCTAAAATTCGATTAACATAATTAGCCATACTGGTTGCGGTAGTGTCACCATGAGCAATAAATATAACTTTATAATTGTCAGGCGCTGATTTTTTTAAGCGATTTAAACGGCATTCTTTTAAAAATAAACACCAATACACTATTTCCGTTGACGGGCATTGGATATAAAAAATAGCTTCTATACGCTTACAAACTAATACCGCATTTTCATACTCATCTTTACAGTGGTCTAAAATCAAATTAGATGAATACAAATTGGGAATTAATCCTTTTTGTATATAAGCTAATAAGGTTAAAAAGTGTTTATGTAATAAACTTTTAAGATGATCTTGTAAAACAAATCCCAAAATTTCTTCAATATATTCTGTCAGGCTACTAATTCGTTTTTCTAACTGTTCACTATGTAAATATTGACTATGCCCACTATTTTTTGATTGATGCCATAATCAAAAATATTTCGCAGTTTCTTTTTTAAGATCGATAGTGTTTCTTGTGGCGATACATGACTATTACGTAAATTCACATATTCTTGGGTAATAAAGGTATAAAAAAGATCACTATCTTCTTTGGCGGATAATAATGATAAGGTATTTTTCAATTGCAATTTATCTGTGGTAGATATCTCAATCTGGGCATCATTTTTGAATAAAGCATTAATTAGTGTGGTCACTTCTGGAGTCGGCGCACAGGGTTCTTCAATAAAACGCTTATCAAGCAATAAGGTTGAGGATAGTTGATTAAGATCTGCCGCCCATCCTTGAGCACATAAAAACTGAATATCACTTTTTAATTGTCCGATATTACCTTTTAACGGTTTACTTAATAGATAAATTAAAGCAATTTTATCAATAGCAATCGTACGTTTTATCTTTCTGCTTTCAAGTAATATAAAATGGAAAATAAGTTCAGCACGCTCTTCTAAACTACGTTGCTCAATTGAAGGGAGCGTAATATAAACTTGAATACGTCTTAAAAAAGTACGCAGTAAACTTGATTGGATATTTTCTGTGGTAGCGCAAATTAAACGAATATTAACTTTTATTGGTTTATCACTTGAACCTAAAGGATGAAACTCTCCTTTATCAATTATTAAAAATAATTTTTCCTGACTTTCATTACTCAATCGATGTACTTCATCTAATAATAATAAGCCACCATTAGCTTGTTCAATTAGGCCGACTTTATTGTGCGAAGCGCCAGTAAAAGCGCCTTGTTTATGACCAAATAGATGTGAAGAAAGTAACTCTTGATTGTTAAAGTATTCAGCACAATTAAAATAGATAAAAGGGACCGGTTGCTTATTTTGTTGTTCTCTAAGTTGATGCATTAACTCTGCAAAATAAGTTTTTCCAACACCAGAATCCCCCGTTAATAATACATGTAAACCATCAGGATAAAGTACCGCTGCACGCCCTTTTTCTACAGCCGTTTTCAAACTGCGATCATAACCAATCAATTGGCTAAATGGATCTATTATCGGTTCAGCAACTTTCGGTAATAACTGATATTGGGTACTTTCATCATAAACGTTTACTGTTAATTGCCGTTGAATCAACTCTTCGTAGGATTTTTTATCTAAAAAATAGACGGGGCGAGATTTGATTTTTAAAACTAAACCATCCAAAGTTAGTTGATTTAATTCTTTGCTTACAGAATTTCGCGCTATACCTAAATTATGTCCAATCGTATTGGCATCAAAACCCAAAACTTTAGTCAAGTCGGTAGTAAATTTATCCCTCAAAGTATTAGTAAGACGAATAAGTTCATGATGAATTATCTGTTTGCGTTTAGTCATAAACAGTAATTTTTATAAATAAATCAATAACAATAATATAACATAGTTTTATTGGATTAAGTCAAATTAACATTTTGGTTATGTGTGATAGGGTAATTATCACCGATAGACCCGCAAATCTAACCGAGAAAAAAACAAAAATTATAATTCAACAATCTCAATACTAAATGATGATAAGACAGTGGAACATCAAGTGTTGCTTAACAAGCTAATGGATGCTAATAATTGAGAGTTTAATCAAAGTTAATAATGAAAAACAACCGTAAAGCAATTCGAATTGATATTGCGAATAAAGTGGGTAATAATATTTTTTAACTGGATTTTATTTTCAATTTTCACAATAAGATAGCTACAAATAATATAGAAATCTACAGTGATTTTATAGTAAATGATAATATTATAGAAATAAAATACAGTATTGCGGTACACGTAGCCATTCGCAAACTTCTTGATAAAAATAAAGGTTAATGGAATAACTTAAAATCAGTTGATATAAAATTAAGGATCCCCGCCAATGAAAAACATAAAAAAATTACTACTACTGATTACACTTTGTTTGCCTATGGTAAGTAGTGCTGATTGTGAAAAATGGATTGATCAATTACTTGAAAAATACCACTCTTCTCGTGAAAGTGATATGCCGGTTTGTAAAATATGGCCTGCTGATGAAAGTAAAACGATTGTGGTTTTACCGTTTCCTAATGATATTAAAGGGACAATTTATTATGATCTTGATGTATTGCTTGTTGATACTCAAAGTGGTGAATTAATTGCTCATAATTGGCAACAGGATGCGTTTGTTAGTGATGCTATTGAATTAAATAATTTTGAAATCGATACGGCTCGTTATCAACTTAATAATGAATCTCGAGCTTTTGGTGTTCGTGCCAATTCTGCAAATCGTTCTCGTTATGTTCCTATTTCTCAACAAGTAATTAATCTTTATGTGCAACAAAATGAAAAATTGAATCTCGTTGTTAACAACTTAATGCTAAATAACTCTGGTGGTGAATGGTATGATTGTGATGGTGAATACAATAGCCGTAATGCTGTTTTACTATTAGGGAACAATACGACCAATAATTATAAAGATCTGATTGTCTCATATAATGAACAAAAAGAAATTGGTAAAAAAAATAGCGAAGGGGAATGTATTGAAGAGATAACTAAATCAGCAAAAAGAAAATACACATTACATTATAATGGTGTTGAATATCCTTTACCCAAACCAGTATATTAATATCTAAGTAACCAAGATTCTCTACTCACATCAAAACGTAAAATGGACAGATTCTATTTTTAATATTCTGTCCTTTATTTTTAATTTCATAATTGATTCTTTTAGAATTTATTTACTTCATATCTTAATAAATTAAAACAATTAGTTAACTTAACAGTTATTCTGTGATGGCGATTGAGATCTAGTTCACAATTCTTCTAAATCAAAATTGACTCAATATGCCAAAATGATAAATTCAATAGTGAATTTGGTGAAATATTCTGTTGGTGTGCCAATAGATACCTCATCAATTCACTATACCCGTTTTATTACTCATATTAAATTTTTTGTAGAACGATTTTATGCCAATAATCAATTACAAGAAGATAATAACGATCTTTATGAACAAATATCCTCACTTTATCCTTATGCAATGCATATTGCAGAGAAAGTAAAACAATACATCGATCAAACTTATCATAGCTCAATATCCGATGATGAGATGGTCTATTTGGGGATTCACATTAATAGACTAATACGCAATACCAAACAATATATATCACTTAGTTACGTAACGTTGAGATCTAAATTTTTTACTAAAAAGTTGCTTTTGCTATTATTAGCTTTACCGATATGAATAGGTGATTTTAAAACAGGATATATTCATAAATTGCCATCTAAATAAGGTAGTTATCTTAATGAAATAACGTTATTAAAAAATGTAAACAGTTAAGATGCATTGACTCCTCTAAAGTCATTATTAGTCATGGATACAGTTAGATCAACCCTAGCTCAAGTTCCCCCCGTAAAATCATTTATATAAATCTAAATTAAACAAATCAATCTTTTAATATTATTATTCTACATAATACAATGTATAATCGTTTTAATTAAAATTGATATTATTAATACTCTGATATTTAACATTAATTTATCTAACGGTGTTACTAATTAATTTAAGGAAAGACTATTATTGATAGTTTGATAATATTAAGGAGTTGGAAAGTGTTACATGCAGTTATTAAGAAAAAATGCCATTATCTTTTAAAAGAGCAAAATAATATTAGAATACCTCGAGAAGACATCATTACCTCCACAATATTTGGTCCACTACGTTATTTTGAAGCTAAAGAAATTTATTTTTTCATTACATCTATCGCTGGCATTAAAACTAATTTAATTGATGATAGCAATTTACAGATAAAAGCTAATATTGATTTTTGGCCATCTAAAATAGATACTTTTAATAATGAGCGTAGAAGAACTGAACCTGATATTGTGTTCAATTTCGACGTGAATGACAAAAAGGAAACTTATATATTTGAGTTAAAATGGGGCACTTATTCTTTTTCAGAAGATCAAATTGAAAGAGAGTGGCAGTTTTTTAAATCGCCACAAGAGGGTGGAACATCTTATTTAATCTATTTAGCTAATTATGTCGATACGTTTAATGCTATTAAAGCCAGTAAAAATAAGAATTGGAAAAGTTTAACGTGGTTAAATTTTTTACATAAAATAAAAGAAATTAAGGATCAAAGTAATAATCAAAAATTACAGTATTATTTAGATGATTTAATCAGCTTTTTGGATTGTTTAGATTTTAGAGCATTTAATTCTTTCACTCATCTAAACCTCAAAATAAATTCTGACTTAAAAATTAATTATCATTTTCGAAATATTGGGGATGATTTAATCAGCTTTTTGGATTGTTTAGATCTCACAACATTTAACGCTTTCACCAATCTAAACCTCAAAATAGATCCTGACTTAAAAATTAATTATCATTTTCGAAATATTGGAACTGATGTATCTTCATCTAACATTTAATTGGAGTGGTCAACAATGGAAAATAATATTACGCGCACACAAGGTATAGCAATTACGAATGCATTAAATGAGTACAAAAAATTCACTGAAGAAGTCGAGGTGTTAAAAAGTACTATTTCAGATAAAATCAAAGCCTATTTTGACAAAAATGCTAAGCAATACAAAATAGATTCGACAAAATACACAACAAAAAAGTCTAACAACGGTTGGTTTTGTGAGTGGACTAGCTTAAGTGTTCCGATTTCAAAGATAAATGCCAAAACAGGAACAGAACCTTATGGCTATTTGAACTTTCAATTATGTTTTAGTGGCGAAACGGTTTTTGATAAATCAATAAGTGAAAAGCCTTTTCCATTAATTCATATTATTTTTTGGGAAAGTATGGTACATCGAGATTCATATTTTAGATACCCAGTAAGTGAAAGTGAATATTTTGAAGAAGATCATGGTAAATTTATTTTTATTGATGATGAAAATAAATGTGTCTTATCTCTTCTTTACGATGAGCTTCCTAACAATTGTTGGACTTATAGTGTTGAGCTTATGAAAATCAATTCCAAGAATATTGAAGATATATTATTTAAACCAGCTATTGAATTATTGGAAAAAAACCAACTTATCCGAAGTAACAATAAGGCATTAGATGGTGTTATTATAGAATATCCACCTTTAGAAGAATTTATTATTGAACAAATATAATGAACAAGTAAATTAATAGTAATGAGCTAATTTTTAATTAATAAAACATAGCCATTGCTATTAATAACTAGCCTAAAAGTTGTAATTAATAAAGTTTAATACCCTTTTGTATTTGGAATCGTAAAATATAAAATATTACTGTTTTACCGAAATATTTTTATAAGATTTATATTACGTCTTAATACCTCTCTTTTTTAGATAAGTTTTCTCCTTTATCTGATAACAAATTGTGATATTGATGGTTTTGTGTTAGTTTCTTTGTCATTACCTACTTATCTTTAGTCATTGACTTATCCAAGGTCTGTTTATGCCCAATTCATCTGCTAAAAAAGTCGCTTTTGCTGCTTTTATTGGTACCACAATTGAGTGGTATGATTTTTATATCTATGCGTTAGCATCAGTATTAATTTTTGGTCAGCTTTTTTTTCCGTCTGATAATCAATTTGTGCAAGTTTTAGGGACATTTGCCACCTTTGCAGTTGGTTTTTTATCACGCCCTTTAGGTGCAATTCTTTTTGGTCATATTGGTGATCGTTTAGGGCGCAAAAAATCGTTAATTATTACTTTACTGTTAATGGGAATTGCGACAACGTGCGTTGGTTTATTACCGTCTTATCAAGAAGCGGGAATCATTGCGCCGATACTGTTAGTTGCATTACGAATTTTACAAGGTGTTGCTGTTGGTGGTGAATGGGGCGGAGCCGTATTAATGGCGAATGAACATGCGCCAAAAGGGCTAAAAAACTTTTTTTCATCGTTTGCCCAGTGGGGTAGCCCTGCGGGTAATATTTTAGCATTGTTGGTTTTTTCTTATATTATTGGTTTACCGATTGATCAGCTAATTAATAATGGCTATTGGCGCATTCCTTTTTTAGCCAGTTTTATTTTGTTAATTGTTGGTCTTATTGCTAGGGTTACCTTAACCGAATCACCGGTATTTATCGAATCATGTAAAAAACAAGCAAGCCTAAAAGAAAAAGAATCCGCACCAATTATTGATGTGTTTAAACAAGCAACTCCAATATTGGTATTAGCCATTTGTGCCAATGTGCTGTCATTTAGTGGCATATTTTCTAATACACTAATGATTGGTTATACAACTATGGCTCTCGGTGTTGAAAAAAAGACTATCGTTGATGCATTATTTTGGATAGCAGTCGTGCACTTTATTGCTCAGCCGTTTATCTCTTATTTTTCAGAAAAGTTTTCAGCAACGCGCTTTTTAATTGTGTCAGCCATTTTGGCCATGGCATCAGTCTTTTTGTTATTCCCGATTATTCAGTCAGGAACTAAAATCAGCTTTATTATTGGTATTTCGTTAAATGTGATTTGCTACAGTGGCTTTTATGGTGTGATAGCGGGTTATTTAAGCCGAATTTTTCCAACCAGAATTCGCTATACTGGTCTATCGATGAGCTATCAAGGTTGCGCTGCCATATTTGGTAGTCTAATCCCAATGATAGGGGCATACATTATTTATACCTATAAAACTTACTGGTTACCACTCGCCTTATTTTATTGTGGTTTAGCATTGCTATCGATTATAAGCATCTATCTTTTAAGCAAGTATCACTATTATGATGAGTAAAAGGCAACTATCTATGAAAACCATTTTATCAATTCAATCTAATGTCGTGTATGGTTATGCGGGTAACAAAGTTGCTACATTAGCCATGCAATTACAAGGCGTTGAAGTCATGCCCATCCACACAGTGCAACTATCGAGTAATACGGTTTATCCCGATTATGATGGTATTGTACTGGGTGCTCAGCAAATTACTCGAATAGTAAACAGCTTAGAAAAAATCGGCGTTCTAAACTCAATTGATGCCATCATATCAGGATATATCGGCCTTGCCGAACAGGGTGAAGAGATCCTCGAAGCGGTAAAAAAAATAAAATACTATAATCCAAATGCCATCTATGTGTGCGATCCTGTAATGGGAGGAGACATTAATAAAGGCAGTTCGCTACCGCAAAATATAATTGATTTCTTTACTAAGCAGGCTATCAAACACGCAGACTATATCACGCCCAATTTATTAGAATTGCAATTATTGTCGAATATCGAAATTAAGACGTTTGACGATGTACAAATGGCAATCAAAAAGCTACAAAACAAACCTATCCAAGCCGTATTAGTCAAAAACTTAGTTCATGCAGGCAAAACTACAGAATTGTTTGAAATGATTTTAGCTACACCATCACAAAGCTATCATCTTGCCCGACCACTATACGATTTTCCTTATCGTCCATTAGGTGTTGGGGATTTAATTTGCAGTTTGTTCACTGCCCATTTAGTTAATGGCAAATCACAACTAAACGCCTTTGAATTGGCCGCTAACGCTGCAAATCATGTATTAGCTGTGACAAAACAAAAAGATGCACGAGAACTGGCAATCATTGATGCTCAAGAGTGGATTAAACAGCCCGATTTACAGTACCGTGCAATAATGTTATAAAAAACAACTTCCAATTAAAATTATATTTAAGTTATCAATATAATTAATTGAAAATTAAAAAATTTATTAATTATGATTTAAGAATGGTTGATAATATGAAAGGAAAAATAGTCAGTATAAGTTTAATTGCAATCGCTTGGTTAGGAGCGGCCAGTACCGCCAATGGTTACGAAATTGATTGCCCAGCTAAAATCAACATCAAATTTGATCATCCCGAGCTTGAAAATATTCCTGAGGGCTGGCAAGTTTCGGATAAAAAAGATCGTAGTCTTGCGCTCAGTAGTCTTGGTGTTTATTCTGATGAACCCGTTAAATTATTTCAGTTAAAGCCTGAAATTGGAATTATTGATGGCAAAAAACATAATATCACTTGGCAAGTCAACTCGGTCTATGATGAAGGTGGCAACTAAGTTAGTTGTAGCTATAATGGCGATGAAGTCCAATTGGTCAAAAAAATCGATTCATCGATGAAAAGCTGCTGGGCGGATTATTCAAATGATAAAAACCAAGCCATAAAAGCCAAACTTATCTGTAGTACGAGTGAATTGCAAAAGGTAAAATAAATCTGTTTTTTTTATTTTAAATGCTTTGAATTTAAGTATCTTCAATAGTGTTTGTTATGCTTAGTCAGTTTGATATTCATCTTATCGTTTTATAAAATCGGAAAATTATTTAGCATATTTTAATAACATTTAGCTGTAGTTAATTAAGCCGATAATTTGGGTTGACCAGCTTTATTAGATCTATGTGTTAAGGGAATCAATAACATAAACTCTAATCTATTATTGATCAATTCGCCCACTTTGTTGTTCTTGTGTTGGATTATGTGACCTACATTTTCCGTATATTATTGATTCAAATATTTTTCCACGATCATCAATTAGTCTACCTGTAATCACATAAGGATCACCAATAGGATATTTAATCTTTTTGTGATGCTTTGTATAAAGACCAAAATCAATTGTAATTATTGCACTTTGCAAACAATTCAAATTCATTTTTTTCTTATTTAATAAGCGGTCAAGTTTTGAGTGATATTCAGATATAATTTGATAAAAATTTGCTTCTTCAGGTTCAATAATCTGATTTAATAAATCAAATTTTAATGATTGAACATTGTTATATTTTACAAATCGATATAATACACCTAATGCCCAGTATCCCTGTAAATCATTATTTCGGCTGTTAAAGCTATTTAATATTCCTAGTATTACATCAATAAGTTCTTTATGATGCCCCATATTAATTTATCTTCTTTTGGTAAAACATTAAGCCGTTGTAACACTAATTGTTTAAAGGTTTGATTGAAAAAGTCATCTAATTGATTAATCTAATAACAATTTTAGTGATTCAATTCCTATCCTTTAAAATAGCATAAAGGAATAATGCAATAATATACTTTTTATTAATATATTAAGTTATATATCCTGTCATCATCTACAAAACAATGTCTAATACTTTTATTTTCTTTGAATAGAAATTTATCTATTAATAAAAATAATATGATTTTTGGGTACTGTGTTTTTCTTATATTTAAAGTGGATGGATTTCTCTAATTTTGTAAAAATTATTCAGGAGTCTATACCGTTTCATCTTAAATCGTTAACATAATTTAAAACAAAAAATTTTTATATTTGATTTTATTGTTTATTATTCAATTATTTGTCTTATCAAGCCTCGATCCAATTTTAATAAATTTTGCTCATTTAAATATTATTAACTAAATAGAATATTCAGCACTAATTCAGCTAGTTTATTCAAGATTTTCTTATTTTTCCGTTTTATACTGTGGACTTTGATTTGATTTTGTATCAATCAATACGTCAAAAGAAATTACTATTTTTAACATGTGTATTTATTTGGTATTGGAAATTTTTCTGTAAAATGATGTGATTGCTAACTTGGAATCTGTTGATGCGGGAAATAATTTTAGCTATACAAACAATTGTTTAGCTAAAACAAGATTTGCAACGTAGAGAAGGTCTTTGGTCACACAAAATGATTTCACAAGAAGAAATTGACCATGCACGGTAAGACGTTGCCATTGCAACAACAAATGATTTAGATATTGTTAAGAATAAATTGGCATTAACAATGCATTGCTTATAGAAACTCCACTACTTGAACAACCCAGCGTTCAACAAGCTATCTATAAATTAAAAAACAGATTGAAAGCTTAGGATTGTATGTTGATATTAATAAAAACACCTATATACCATTTATCCGTTAATTAAATAAAATGCGAGATATCATGGATCATTTTCAACAATTTGAATTAAAACAAATAGAAAATGACCTTGTCCTTGAAATAGGTGATATAAGATACTTCACTACAATTTTTCTGAAAACTTAGCGTTTATATTGATAATAAAATAAATAACAGAAATCAATCAGCTTACGAAAATTTAATGGCAATAGAAGATGAAATTAATAATTAATTTCTATATGTTATTTACTACAATTTATGTTGTTGATTTTTTAACATTTTATAACTAAAATTTTTCGGCGTATATTTCATTATCAATATAAATTAAATTTTAGATTGATATTTATGACTAAACACTATTTGAGTAATAATGAACAAAAGTATCTTAATACTTTTATGAAAAAAATTCCTGGACGATGTACAGAAGCGGTAATTAACTTAAAAAAAACGAAGAAAGCTTCATTTGAAGAAGTGTATTTTTTAGTTCGTATAATGACGATTTTTGACTATATAAGCTTAGTTGAGGAAAAAGGAAAGACTAGGAATGATATTAGGTTTAAAACTTTTTATAAAGGTCATGCAGTTTATATAAGGCCTCACTATAAAGTTGAAAATATAAATCCTAAAAGTCAAGATTGGTCTATTGATTTTGTATTAACGATTCACCGAATTATTAATAATAAGGAAATATTTATAGACTCATTGGGAATTGAATATGATGGGCATCCTTCTCATTTCACGCCAGATAGACTACTTTCTGATAGAAAAAGAGATATTCAAATATTAATTAAAGAGCATGTTAATTTATTGCGGATAACAAAAGATATTGTGACAGAATCTTTTATTGAAATAGAAAAAGCAATTTTTAGTTTTTTTGATAGAAAAATTTCTATTATTGATGAAGTTCAATCTAAAACGTTATCGTATGTTAATTCTCTTGAAGATATCCCAACATTAACGACATGCCAACTTTGTAATGGTATTGGACGTTTAAACTTTCAAGATTGCCCTATATGCCATAATATGGGGAGCACTCCTGAGAATCAAAAAATAGAACTATCTGAATTTGAAATTTTTACTTGCGGAAAATGTGGCGGAATAACCTCTAATGATTGCGAGTTCTGTGCTGGTGAAGGTAAGGTGACAAGGGAAATTGCTTTAAGTATGACATGATTAAAGATTACTCTTAAATAGATATCGATATAACTCGTTTTTCCAGCATTTAGGTTATAGTCACGATATAACTTATTTAAAGCAATTTTTGTTTCATATTTTGTAATACTTTTTTCACATTTAAAAATCTAAATCCTCCTAAAATTGAGATATATCCCGTAATTATCTCTGCACTTCTATATTATTTATAATGTTTTTTCAATTTGCATTAGTTTGGCCTTTATACTGCATATTGATACGCTAGTTATTCAACCTCAGTTATTACAACGAGCATTTGGTTATACGGTATCATCTTTGTATGTTTAATCAGGCTTGCGTGGTTTGTGAGTTCATCAATTAAAAATAATTAAATTAACGTAAACGATTTTTTCTGGTATTGTGTTGGTAATTTATACAAAATATTGATAAATATACGTCAAATTTACAATGAGTGAATTTTTTATAAACAGTATTTAAGTCAAGTTATTTAAGGGAGTATTTAATTTGTTACCTGATAATTCATTGATTAAATTATATGAGCAAAGTACAGCAAATTTGTATTTCTTTTACAACATCGTAACTGATAAACATAGCCATCCTTCTTTACAATTGACCATAGCATTACATGATATTCTAATCACCCTTGAAACCGATGATGAAAATCATCATGGATTTGGTTTTATTATTCGATCTAATATTCCTCATAAATTGAATACCAACAAAACTTGCGTTCTCAATTTTTTAGTTGAGCCTGAAGCACCATTTTTTAATTTATTATCTGACTTTACTAAAGTTAACCCTGTTTATCTGATATCTAAAAAACAATCTTTAATTCTTGCACAATATTTTATTCATTCTGTCAAAAATAAATGCTTATTCGATATTCAGCATATTGCTAATTTGTTGCACGGCTCTAAAACAGATTGTCGTTATCAACAAGATAATCGAATTGTTAAGGCAACATCGATAATTTCCACACTACCGATTAAACTTATTTCTTCAAAAGAACTGGCTGCAAAAGTTAATCTTTCCGAAAGTCATTTTTTACACATATTTCGCGCTAAGTTAGGCATTAATTTTCGGGGTTATCTTTTATGGAAAAGACTACGAGATGCCACTAATAGTCTTGAGTCAAAATCAAACCTAACAACATTGGCTAATGATAAGGGGTTTGCCGACGTTGCACATTTCAGCCGAACTTGCTTATCAAGTTTTGGATTAAGACCGTCAGAACTTAAACGGGCGTTAATGTCTGAAGACAAAAGTAATGAGATAACATCAATAAATTGCTTTAACAATGATCACTTTCAAGAATAGTTTAAAATTATACTAATATCAGGATAACTCTTTGTTTAAGATGAAAAGAATAAGATTCTAATTACATACATTAAACATCTATCTTTTAATCAAAATTTTTGTAAAAATTATTCAGGAGTCTATACCATTTCATTTTAAATCGTTAACACAATTTAAAACGAAAGCTTTTAAGAATACGTTTGAACAAACATCCGCTTTTTTGATTAACTATTATTAATAATCTTATGACTAATTAATCTAAATCCATAAATAAACAATTTTCCCACCTTGTGGTATTAGTGGTAGGTTATTGCAAAGTGTATTTATCCAAATAGTAATAAATCAAAAATTTTTTAAATTAGTTAGTTTTTTTATGTATAAATTTAGATTGTTAATAATTAAATTTAATTTTCAATTAACTTCTGTCCATAACCCATAATTTTATCTTCTTTTATTTCATATTTTAATTTCCATTTTTGATTCAGTTCTTCCATTATTTTTTGATTTAAGGTGGTATTATCAAAATATTGGTCTTTGCCTATAAATAAATTTGAAAAAAGATTTTTGTTTTTTGGAGCTTGTTCTAGAATTTTAAATGCTTGATAAGTTTTTTTAATATCTAACTGATTTATTTGGTTACATAACAAAATATATTTATCGTTCCGTGAAAACCCTTTAATTTTTAGTAATTCGAATAATAATTCATAATAAATTTGTTTATATTTTAAAACTTCTGTTTGATGTTTAATGCACAAATGTATGATTATTTGTTTTATTTCATCAGTAGTAGAATTATAAAATTGCTTATTGGTTATATAATTTAGATCTTTAACATCAAAGTTATTTTTTAAAATATCTTTTTTTAATTCTGTTGAATAATTTTTATTTTTAATCAAAATTGGCTTACTTGTTAAAGGTAATAATGAAAGCTTTTCATCCAAACTTAGGTCTTCCGATAATAGACTGATGATCTCGCCTTGATCGACTAATAAAGGATTGTTTTTTAGTTTGTTAATATAGTCATTAAAATTATGGATAATCAATTCTTGAATATTCTCAGGGTAATTTTTTCTTATAAAATCTAAATCTTGTTCCTCTCCTAGACTAATAGTTTTAAGCTGAATCAGCATTGATACTTTCTCTTTACTAACGCCTGTATCATTAAAGTTTGAACAACATTTACCATTAAACCATGCAATTAACATACTATATTTATCAGGCTTTAAGACAGGATTTAGGATTATTTGTCTAAAGAATAAATTTAAATCATCTTCATCTGATATTAATTTTTCTAAATCAGCCTGTTGCGGTGATATATTTTTGTTATCATTATTAATAAAATCGGCTAGTTGATCATTGATTTTTCTAAACTCATATCTTTCTTTCAATTTATAATTAAAGAAATAGTGGACAATATTATTGGCTGAATATTCTACTTTTTGCTTTTCAAGTAGTATATCCCAAATACCTTTATTGGTTACTTTTTTCAATAATTTAATGGTTAATGAAATTTTATTTATATAAGCTGTTTTAATAGTTGGAATTATATCCCAATGATTTAAAATGAATAATACAGTGTCTTCACCATCATCGATTATTGAGATATCTGATTTAGCAATAGATAGGACTAGTGGTTCAGGATTTCTTTTAAAATATACTTTAATTGGCGCATCATCACTTAATGACAATATAGTTTGTATAATGTGAGAATCGAAATTGGTTAAATTATATTTATTTTCTAATATATATTTTACATTAACATAGTTTAGCTCATAGTAATTGTTTGCTTCAACTAATGCTAAGAGTTCTGGAGTTGAATGCTCAATTTGTTTGAATTGAATATTCATTATTGCAAAAGCATCTGTTATTTTGCTTAAATGATTTTTTGTTTCATCAATTAGTTGAAAAATCCTATTCCATTCTTCATCAATATACAGAAAATCAGTTGAGTGTTTTTCAATAAAATGTTTTAGATCTCCGTTTTCATTCATTTTTATTAATTCTTCTCGTTCATTATGAATTAGTGAAAGATAAACATAAAGTTTTTGGTCAAACGTATCCATCCATTCCCATATATCATGTAATTGAGTATTTATTTGTTTCACAAATAAACATAGATATTTAGGTTGATATTTTGAGTTGTTACCTATTAATAATGTATAGTATCTTGCCAAATATTGTTCAATAAAATCAAAATCAATTTCAGGATGTAACTTTAATAAATTGATAAATTTAGATAAATCACTTGTTTCGTTTGTTGATAGAATATGATCTAATAAAGAGTAATTTAATACAGCTGGTTCATTAAATTTACTTGAATTATCGGAATTCAATCTTTTTAGTACTATCTCAGGTTTTTTTAATTCAAGCTGCCAGTCATTTTCTATTCGCTCATTAATATTACGCAAAAAAAGCGTATCATTTTGCGGTAACCCTTGTTCATCATAGAAGCTCGTATAATCATTATAATTCTCATCAATATAGCCTTGAATAATGAGTATGCGTAAAAGCGGGAAATAACATGAAGCAGATAATTTTTCATATTCAGATTTATATTGTCCATGCTCTATTTTTTTGTCATTGTCGCCTGACTTAATGTAAATATGATCTTTAAACAAAGTATCTATAGTAGTATTATTATCCTGCTTAAGCTTAATTATTTCAGAAATTTTCTTAGGTGATTTTAATTGTAATTTTTCTTTTTCTAATTCTCTAATTTCTGCTAAAAGTGTGGATTTTTTATTTTGTAGAATAATTTCACGCTTTTCTTTCTTGTTTTCATATTCGCTATTTTGCTCAAGATCATTAAAATATTGTCTGCAATCAATTTCCTCATAATGATAATCATCCTTTGGATATCCATTATTGATTTTATAGTTATTTTTTTTCAAATAAAGCATCAATTCTTCTTTATTTAAAGAAGAAATTGTTGTCCCATCGTCAAATTGATAGCCATTGGAATAAATGTAGAATGGTAATTGAGCATATGAACTCTTTAACTTCTCAAGATTTTCCAAATGATTGGTTTCTAATTTTTTAATTTTCTCTTTTTTTAACAGAATTAGCTTATCAAGTGGCTCATAAAGAGTATTTTTTTGTTTTATTAATGATTCAATAATTCGATGAACAACGCCTTGTCCTAAACCCAAGCGCGTTAAGGAATAATCTTCTGGAAATATATTTTTATAAACAATAATGGCTAATAGGTTTTCTTTTTTAAACCAACTGATTTGGTGGGGTAATTTTTTCTTATAAATGATATATTCATTACAAATATTTTTAATGAGTCTAATATCATCTAAATATAAGGATAAAGTGTCCAAAAATGTTATTGAAAAATCACTATAAATATTTTTACTTTTAAATAGATCTTCCATTTTTCCTAATGAATTGGAGTTATCCATAACGGGGACGATAGGTAAAATATAATCAAAAAACTTAGTACGTTCCTTTGAATCAAAAATTTCATCTTTAATTAGATAGATAAATTTGATTGATTTTCCCTTTTGTTCTTTCTTGTGATTTTTCTGTCTTTTATTATAAATATAATTTAATTCTCTTAATTTACTGAGTATCAAATTATCATCATAGCGGTCGATATCTTCAAAAACGATAAAATCTAATTGCGATTTATCTAAGATATAAATAATTTCATCCAAATATTTATCAAAGTAAGAAACATCACATTCTGATGATGAAATATCAATCTCATTCTGAAAAATTTTTAGTTTTCTAATAAGATTTTTTCTATGTTGGAGATCGATAATTTTATAAGAAACAAAAGTTATCAGAGCAAATAACAACCCAATAAATGTTAAAGTTAATTTAGTATGCTCTTCTAACCATTTATTTAGTAATATTTTATCAATATAAATAAAACAATATAAAAATAAAGAAATAATGCTAGCCCAGAATATTTTAATTGACGTTTCTGACTCAGCTTTAACTTTAAAATCTGTGTATGGAATTTGCTTTGGATCGATTTGATGAATAAGTTGGTTAATGATCTTTCTTTCTAACATTAATTCATCACTAAAAGTGAATTCATCATCTGCGTTTTTGTTTTTTATTTTTGACTTTAGATTAGGTGAAAAATAAGAAAGTGAAATATGAATACCATTAAGTTCTTCATGCTTTTCTTCATAAGTCTTAAATACACTGCTTTTTCCTGAGGCATAAGGCCCACTAATAGCAATGTTCAGCAAATCCTCTTCTTTGAATATAAAATCGAGCGCTTCGTTATAACCTATCATTTCATCAGGCGAAAGAGTCGTTGGCGTGAGTTTTTCAAAGGTGATATTTTCTTGTGCTTGAGCTAATTGCTTTGCTCCATTTTGATTATCTTCCATTCTCCATTCCTTGCAATGATTTTTTTAATTCAATCATTTCATTTATAAAACGTATTTTAAGTTAACAATATTCAATTATTTTAGTTTTAACATCTTATAAAATCACTCAAAAAGCAATATAACATATTTTTATTTATACTGAGCAGTGATTAACCAAAACCGATAATATTACTGATATTTTTTATTTGCGCATCTTTTAGTTATTATAAATTCTAGCAATAATCATTTAACCTTTTGTTTGGTTTAGTATGATTTTCATCTTTAAACTCAAATCTTCTCTCTTTTACTATTTAAACTCCACAATTTGTAAAAATTATTCAGTAGTCTATACTGTTTCATTTTAAATTGTTAAAACAGTTCAAAATTAAAGTTTTTTAAGAATACGTTTGAACAAATATCCACTTTTTTAATTAACTATTATTAATAATCTTATGACTAATTAATCTAAATCCATAAATAAACAAGTTTCTTACTTTGTGGTATCGGTGGTGGGCTATTGCAAAGTGTATTTATGTAGATAGTAATGAATCAATACTAGAATCAAACGTTGTTGGATTATTAAGACTCTTTCGATATATCGGTATTATTGCAAAAACAACTCTTTCTCTATTCTTACTAGAAACAAATACACCGATAGTTATTTTTGTTTTTTTTATATTGGTGTATCATTAACTTAGTGAGAATAATTTTGGGAGATGCTTATTCTCTGGTGTGTTTTAAGATATAAAAACATCAAGTAAGCCAAATTAGTTGAATTACAAATATTTTCTAGTGTTATAATCAAATTATTTAATTACCAAGAAGGTAATTTAAATAACCTTCCCTGCATCCCTTCATCATGTAATACCAATACGATGTCGTTGTTATCAAAAAAGATATCATTATCAAGTGGAATATCTGAATCAATCACAGTAATAATTTGTTGGATGCCAAAATCAGAATATTGCCTTATCACATTAAGAAGATTAACCTTTTTTCTATCATCTAAAGATTCAAATATTCCATCATGATAAACAAAACGAGGGAAATTATCTTTAAGATGAGCACGCAATATAGCTAAATCAAAAGCTACACATAATAACTTTTTATAAGTATGACCATCATCAGCACTTGTTGAGCGACCGGCTTCATCTAAAATATCAGCACTAAAGTCTAGGTGACCTTCTTGATTAATTTTGACATTAAGTAATGCTTTTCGAGAAATAACATCTTCAACAATACGACTAAAATACAGCCTTACTTCTGAAAACAAACTTGTCTCTTTTTTATTCTGCTCTTCTAAATCTCTTTCTATATCAATTTGAATATTTTGATATTGTTCTCTTATTTGCCTAATTTCAGTCCTCAAGACTTGCAACTTATTAATAAATTCTCTTTGTCTTTCTAAAAAGCTAATATCAGCTTTCAAAGTAATTAACTCATTAGATATTTGTTTATATTTATCAAAAATATCTGTTTCACATAAAAATGATAAAGTTTGTATTCTTTCCTCTCCTAATTGCAATAAGGTCTGATTAATGTTTTTTAACTCATTTTTTATGGATGATAGTTCTTCTTTTAAATATTTATTTCGTTCTTCTGTAATAGCGCGGTTAAATGTGATAAGTTGATCAAAATCTTTTTTTAATTGCTGTGGAAAAAGTATACCCGCTTCTCTATATAAATTTTCAGCTTCATTAGGATCAAATAATATCTGTTGTTTTTTTAAAGATAATTCTATTTTTTTTCGATTGAACTCTAATGAATATCGGTTTTTATTCAATGTAGCTATTTCTAAATCTAATTCATCAATTATTTTTTTTGTTTTTGCTTGATCAACTGAGTGAAAATCAAACTTATCTAATAGTCGTTGTCGCTCATTAACATCTTGTTGTTTTAATAATAAAAGCCCATCAATCTGACTAATATCTTCAATTGAGCCTCCCAATTCTTGTTCTACTAATTTTTCTCTATTTTGTGCATCGTTAAGTTGAGATTCGAGTTCATAATGTTTTTCTATTAAATCAGAATTAAAACCAAGAATATGAGCAAGAATGGGTTTCCAGTGTTTATGTTTAGATGCAAATTTTTTTAATTGAAAAACATCACGATAATCATCCTGAGACCGTAATAAATAACCTAAAATATTGCGATAATGCCACGGTTTTAAACAATAAAAATTCAGTATACTATCTAAAATCTCTTTCGCTTTTTCGAATGGCAAATTTTCGTGATCCCAATGAGTTGATTGAGTAAAATCTTGATGTGAATCGTTATGTTTCTTTATATTAATACGAGTTGCATCTGTGACGCTTCGCCGAATAGTAATATAAGATCTATCTTCTAATTCCAATTCTAAAAAAAACACAAACTGTTTAAACAACTGTTCGTGTTTAAATAAAAAGAATTTTGCATTTTTTTTAGATAAAAAACAAAAATCAAGTAATTTACCTAATATCGACTTACCAAGATTATGAGTATCTTTTCTCTTATTTTCAGGTAAACGAATCTCGCCTTGAATGACATTCAAGCCTGATGAAAAAAAAATTGTTTCAAACAAATCGGGTTTATTTGAATATAATTTAGATAGTTTCATTTATCCCCACATACTCAATTGAATCAGTTTTGGCATGATACTCAACTAAGCCCAATAGAAAAAGAAGATTAAGAGCTGGCAAAAATAAAAAGTGACCACCTTCAATAGATTTCTTCGCATATTCCAATAAACTATCATACTTTTCTAGTCTCTTTTTCTTAATATAAGAAAGCAGCAAAAAAGACATATTAACGATAGTTTTATCTGGGTGCGTATGTTTATTTGGTCTCAACATCTTCATTCTCACCGATATCACAACTCCAATACATAAAAAATAACATAGTATTAACTAATCGTTTGTGTTTAGTTTGCTTTAAGATTGGATCTCTATCAACTAAAAGTTTTGATAAATAAACTATTACCTCATCAAAAGTTTGATAATGTTTTCTTTTTGCAATAATATTTAAACAAAATTCTTCTGCAGCTAAATTATAACGCTCACGTAATTCACTATTTTCAGGTGCAGATAGAAAAGATTCAATTTCATCAACATCTTTTAGGTAACGCCGTTTTAGTTCATTAGAATACGCCTCAGTCATATTATTTAGTTCATTTTTTCTAGCATAAGCAGTACGTTTAATATCTTTATCAGAAATTTTTTTTATTACAGAACTAGCTTGATTAGCAAAAGCTTGTATAACCTCAGCTAAATCATCAGGACTAACAATTAAAGGACTATCGATAGGATCCAGATCAGCAACTTTAACTATTTCTGGGTACCATTTCAGGTAAAGTTCAATCTGATTAATATCTATAATTTTTACCGAAGCAATATTAACATTAATATATTCTGAAATCGTTTTACATATTTCACTTTCTGCATTCCCTGTTAAACGACGGTTAGTAAATAAAGCATAATTATCTAGCTCATTATTATCTCTTAGCTTCTTAATACGAATAAGTTCAGCACCAATAACCGAGTTTGGATTAGTTTTATTTTCTTTATTATAAAAATCAGATTCAGAGCAATTACGATTATAGCCATTGGTGTGCTTAGCTTGAATAATTGTTATTCCATCCCAAGGAGAACTTTGGCTAGGAAACAAGTCAGCTTTCCCAATAAATTTAGCATCTCGGCCTCCATCAGGACCTTTGGCAAATCCTTGCGCAGATTTACCAAAAATACATTGGCAAATAACAACAACTAATTTTTCAAATTGATCATCACTCATATCTTCATAACTATATACTGCCATGTACATATTCCTTTATGCTAAAATTTCAAACATTATAGCTGTGTTTATATACATAACAATAGTAAGTTAACTATGTTAAGATCTATCTCACAAATTTACAAAATTAATTTTCTTTAATTTTAGGCACTTTTTCCTTAATTAATTTCTCTATATTTTTGATTGAAATTACAATACTTTTTCTCCATCTCCTATAAAAATTATTCAGGAGTCTATACCATTTCATTGCAATTTTTTTTAATAGTTTCCGTGTTATTAGGCTGTTTTTAGTTAAGTTAGTTAATATTTATTGTCCTTGAAGATAGATCTCACGTCTTTGGTGCTGAATTGATATGTCATGGTAATTTTTTTAATAATTTTGGGTTTATCATTTTTGGCATAAAAAATGCATTCCTTAGTTATCATTAATAGATGAGGAATGGTTAAAATGGAAAAGAAATATAAAGTTAAACTGTTATTGGCTATGTTGCTCGTGAGTAGTTTGTCTCAGGCGGAACCGTTGCCTTTTTCTGAAACAGGTAAATATTGTGAGACGCCTTCTCGATGTCTTAATCCAATCACTACCCATGTTATGGTGACTTCGCCAAATTATTTAGCAACTCAAGCAGGTCTTGATGTGTTACATCAAGGTGGTAATGCGGTTGATGCTGCTATTGCGGTTGCATCGACATTAGCGGTTGTTTATCCACAAATGAATACTATTGGCGGTGATAATTTTTGGATAATTTATAACTCAAAAACCAAGGAAATTAAGGGATTAAACGCAAGCGGGCGATCGGGTAGTCTGGCGACGATTGCATTTTATAAGCAACAAGGGTTAGATAAAATTCCGTCGCGTGGTTATTTAGCTGCAAATACCGTCCCTGGCGTGATTTCTGGTTGGGATGAAGCTTATCAATATGCGTCAAAAAGCATGAATAACTCTTTACCGTGGAATAAGTTGTTTGATTCGGCAATCAATTATGCTGAACATGGATTTGCCGTTTCACCGAGTTTAAATTATTGGTCTACAGTCAATATTGATACTAAGGATAAAGAGTTTCGCGATCTTAAGCGTTTTGATGAGTTTAAAAAAGTATTTTTAAAAAACGATGGTGAGGTCTATCAAATCGGCGAAATTCTCAAACAACCTGATTTAGCAACTTCATTAAAGTCTATTGCCAATGACGGTGCAACGGTATTTTATCGTGGCAATATTGCTCAGAAAATTGTTGATGATTTAAAGCATCATGGCGGTGTGTTGACTTTAGATGATTTTGCTAACCATAAAGCAACATGGGTTTCCCCTATTCATGTTAACTATCGGCAGTATACGGCTTATAATTTGCCTCCTAATACACAAGGAATGGCTTCTTTAGAGATTCTTAATATATTAAATAATTTTGATGTTAAATCATTAGGCGAAGGCAGTGCGGATTATTATCATTTAATCATTGAGGCGACCAAGCAAGCGTTTGCCGATCGTGATAAATATTTGACGGATCCTGATTTTAACCCTATCCCGCTTGAGTTTTTATTATCCTCTCAGCATGGTCAACAGCAAGCTAAACAGATTGATATGCAAACTGCACGTATCGATATTAAACCCTTAGATCCAAAAGGGGATACAGTTTGGTTTGGCGTTGTTGATGCACAAGGGAATGCGGTTTCTATCATTCAGAGTATTTATCATGATTTTGGTTCAGGAATTGTCGCCAAAGATACCGGAATTTTACTGCAAAACAGAGGGAGCTTTTTTTCACTCGATCCTAATCATATTAATCGTTTAGAGCCGAATAAACGAACCTTTCATACCTTAAATCCAGCCATGTTATTTAAAGAGGGTGCACCGTATCTGGTTTATGGCACTATGGGAGGAGAAGGGCAACCACAAACTCAAGCGTCCATCGTCACGCGAATTGTCGATTTTAATTTGTCTCCTCAAGATGCCATTAATGCACCAAGATGGTTACATGGGCGAACTTGGGGAGCATCATCCAATGATCTTAAAATAGAAGGGCGAGTCGCTAAGAATATAACCGATGCTCTTAAATCGCGTGGACATAATGTGAAAGTCGTTGATGATTATACCGATACCATGGGGCATGCAGGTGCAATTTTAATTGATGCCGATAATCATAGATTAATGGGCGCAACCGATCCTCGTGGTGATGGTTTAGCTGCGGGTTATTGATGATTGATTAAAATAGTAGATCAAATCAGAAGTGCTAGAACTAAAATAATAAAGATAATGACATTAGCCATTATCTTTATTTACTCTCTATAGAGATCCCAATTTTTTAAAGAAACTGAAATCTTTTTTATATCATACTTTAAACGTTATCCAAGGTTTAAGTTTAACGGTGGTTTGAATCAAACCAGCGTTTTCTTGCGCTTGAATGACGGGGGTAATAGGTTTATATGCAGCAGGCGCTTCTTCAAATAGTCGCTCTTGTTTTAAAATTACGCATTGCCATGGCAATAAAGAGTTATCTGAAGCCAATTTCTTACTGCGCATCGTCTGCCTTTTTTCTGCTCGTCCTGCGCCATGCGAGCAAGACCATAACCAATCAGGATGACCTTTTCCGATTGCAACATAAGAATAATCACCCATAGATCCAGGTATTAAAGCGATTTCACCTAAATGTGCGGGTGTTGCGCCTTTACGATGAATATTCATGCCATTTTCAGGAAAAATAACATTGTGTGATATATCCACCAATAATTGACTTGCATCCTGCTTAAAGAGTGTGTTAAAGGTTTTACGCACCAGCTCTGTGATCACAATGCGATTTATCCAAGCATAACGAGCAGCAACACCCATTGCTTGCAAATACTCTTGCGCATGATTGTCAGTTAAAGCAAATAAACCTGATTTAGGATATTTTTGATCAGCAGGCCATAATGCTTTGGCTTTAT
Organism: Gilliamella sp. LMG 34360; assembly: GCF_984568995.1. NCBI lineage: Bacteria > Pseudomonadati > Pseudomonadota > Gammaproteobacteria > Orbales > Orbaceae > Gilliamella > Gilliamella sp. LMG 34360. The sequence goes on from NZ_OZ474900.1 coordinate 452,096, forward strand.
CTTGCCAACGTTTGCCAATATAAAAACCGACATCACGTGATCCAGTATGGATCATAACCACAATAGCATCTTTCTTTAAACCTAATTGATAAGCGACATGGCGATCAATAATTTCATCAACAATTTGTAATTCAACAAAATGGTTACCTGAACCTACTGTGCCTAAACTTGCCGGACGAATAATTGCTCGTTTTTCAAAAAAGGCTTCGGGAGCATACTGGCTATCGGCTGAAAGTAGATCATTGCCAGAAATTTTGCTAATCTCATGCCTTAGTCGATCAAAATTTACACTATTCCATAAACCTTGTTGTGGTAAAGCATTCAACCAAGCGGTAAGGCCTTCATCAAAGAGTGCCTGAAAAGATGTGGGTGTAACCGGAACATCGCGCTCATCATGCAATAACACCTGTTTTAATTGCTCAATGAGACTTGATTTTTGTTCATCCACCTCATTAAGACTTAAACCTGTAGTAAATAGGCGCATACCACAATTAATATCTGTGCCTATCGCCGCAGGAATAATTAAATTAGGAGTAGTGGCAACAATACTTCCAACAGGTGCAACCGCACCGGGATGAAAGTCCGGCGTAGCCCTTGCAGCACAAACTTTGCCGTCACTATTGGGCATAGTTACCGATGCAAAATCAAGTAATTGCTCAACTGCTTTTTCTTCTAAAGGTAACGGATTGGGTAACAGTACTTGTGCTGTAATATCTTGTTTATTAAATGTATAGATATCATTATTAAAATGAGTTTCAATCCCACATCGGGATAAACGTTTTTGTAAACGGGTAAATGTAGACATAATAGCCACCTAGAAAACAATAAAATACTGTCCTCTCAATTTGAGAGGATAATTACTGTTTCCTGCAGCAGCACTATTCAGGAAAGTGGGCGTATTCTAGACCAAAGTTTATTAAAATGTAAACTGATAAATTATTTTTTATTAGATTATCCGTTCTTACTGTGTATTCTTTCCCAACTCAGACCAAATTTAGCTAAATATTTTTTTAAGCGATCAGCATCGTTACTGCGTTGTTTTTTGGTTCGGGATATGGCAAATAATTGTCGGCCTGCTTCTGATAAACTACTACTTTTTTGGCAGATTTCGATCACTTTTTCCAGTTGATAACGGTCAAATTCATCAATTTCATTAGGTATCAGGTCATCATAACTATTTTGTGCAGAAGTCCAATTTTGACTTAGGCGTTTAATTTCTTGTTCGACCTGTTCAATGGTAATGTTCGCTTGCGGTGCTAAGGTTGCCATGCGAATAATTGAGCTGTTTAATTCACGAAAGTTACCTTGCCATAAGGCTTGTGGTGAGGTAGCGAATTTAAGATAAGCTTGGCGTGACTGTTGATTAAAGCGTGGCATAATGCCATATTCTTTGGCATAGCGCGCCAATTCAAAATCAATATTGGGTTCAATATCTTCTTTTCTATCTACTAAGCCCGGCAGTTGATAACTCCACAAATTGATTCGAGCAAACAGATCTTCACGAAATTCACCATTGGCAATGGCTGATTTAAGATCTTTATTGGTACCGGCGATTAATTGAAAATCACTGTGTATCGGTTTGTCGCTACCAAACGGGTAAAATTGTTTTTCTTCAATGGCTTTTAATAACATCGCTTGCTCATCAAGTCCCAGCTCGCCAATTTCATCTAAAAACAGTAAGCCACCATCGGCATTTTTAAGTAATCCAGTGCGCGCAAGATTTGCTCCCGTAAAGGCGCCTTTAACATGACCAAACAAGGTTGACATTGCACTATCACCGCGTAGCGTGGCGCAATTGATTTCAACAAATTGTCCTTTGATTTGATGATTGGTTTGTTTGAGCAAATAAATCTGTTTTGCCAAAAATGATTTACCCGCGCCCGTTGGTCCACATAATAAAATAGGCGCATGAGAACGGCTCGCCACTTGTTCGATTTCGGCAATAAGCTGATTAAATTGTCGGTTACGAGTTGCGATGCCCGATTTTAACAGCTCGGTCGCTTGCTGAGCATATTGCTGAAAACGGGTTAGGATTTTATCGTAACGATTTAAATTTAAATCAATAATACTCATTATCCCGCAAGGGGTAAGCGCAATCAGATCGTCTTGCTCAATTTCATTATTTTCGGTCAGTGGCTCTTTTTTCGGAGGAGACATTTGTAATAATTTAGCCGGAAAATAGCAGGATTCTGCCAGTAAAAACCAACAAATCTGCGCAACATGGGTACCTGTTGTAATATGCAAATAATACTCTTCTTGTTCTGAATTAAATGTGTAGTTTTTCGAAATATCAAAAAGGAATGTATAAACTTGTTCAAAATCCCATGGATCATTAATGTTTACCTCAATGGGGTTTACTTCAATATGAGGCGATAAAATATTAATATCTTTAACGATTGTACAAAGTAGATCATAATCGTTCGGATAATAGAGCAGTTCTAATCGAGTAACTGGCATATCCGGTTGATGACATAAATCAATAGTCGGTCGCCAATTCTTCCAACGCCGTTTTCCTTTACCACGTTGATCTAATACATTCCCTAAAAATCCAAATACGACATTCTTTTTCATGGTTTTATATATTTTTATAAATCAATATATAAAATTATAAAAAATGTGTATTAAAAATACTATGATAATTTTTATCTTTATTTAAAAAAATTATTTATTTTGTTTAAAAACAGATAATTAAAAAATAACTGTTATGGTTTTTCATTTATTGGCACGCTTTTCGCAATATTAATCATACCTAAGCAAGCATATTCAGATATGTTGAGATGGTTTAAATTTAATAATTAAGTCACTTTGTGGTGATAAAAGATAGCAGCACTAAAGCGCTCATAGCGCAATGTAGCAATAGAATTTTGGTCATAAACGAACGGATAAACGGTTACATGGTTTAGTGCGATCTAACCAATATAAAGATATTACCACTGGCGGAGTGCATTTTACCCAGATTTAAAAGGAAGATAAAAATGATTCAATATGAAGTAATAAAAAATGAAAATTCAAGACCAGTAAAAATGTGGACTAAAGGCGTGCCAGTCGAGCAAGAAGCCAAAGAACAATTACTAAAAACAGCACAATTGCCATTTATATTTAAACACATTGCCGTAATGCCTGATGTTCATGTGGGTAAAGGATCAACAATCGGGAGTGTTATTCCTACTCTGGGCGCTGTTATTCCAGCAGCAGTTGGGGTGGATATTGGTTGTGGAATGATGGCTGTGCAAACATCACTAACTGCGTCTGATTTACCTGATGATCTCGCGCCTTTACGTTTAGCGATTGAAAAAAACGTGCCACATGGTTCAACGCCTAAAAATATGGGTCAAGATCAGGGAAGTTGGCAAGATGCGCCAGCAATTGTCGATCAATATTGGCAACAACTTTTACCGGGATTTGAGAAATTAACCGAAAAATATCCGTGTTTCTTAAAAACAAATAATTACTGTCATTTAGGAACACTAGGAACCGGTAATCACTTTATTGAAGTGTGTTTAGATGAAAATCAACAAGTGTGGATTATGTTACATAGTGGTTCACGTGGGGTCGGTAATGCTATCGGTGAATTTTTTATTAAACTAGCCAAAAAAGATATGGAAACTTACTTTATCGATAAATATTTACCAAATAATGATCTAGCTTACTTTGTTGAAGGGACTGAACATTTTGAGGATTATCTTATGGCGGTAAATTGGGCGCAAGAGTTTGCTCGTTTAAATCGTGAAATTATGATGCATAACACTATTATGGCGATTAGAAATACGTTAAATATTGAGTTCACCAGTTATATACAATCCGTAAATTGTCATCATAACTATGTGCAAAAAGAGCATCATTTTGGGCAAAATGTGTTTGTGACGCGTAAAGGGGCGGTATCGGCCCGTAAAGGGGAATTAGGGATTATTCCTGGATCGATGGGTGCGAAAAGCTACATTGTTCGCGGATTAGGGAATGAAGAGAGTTTTTGCTCTTGTTCTCATGGGGCAGGGCGAGTGATGAGCCGATCTGCAGCCAAAAGAATGTTCACTATTGAAGACCAAATGAAAGCCACTGCGCACGTTGAATGTCGAAAAGATGCTGATGTGATCGACGAAATCCCAATGGCCTATAAAGATATTGATGCGGTGATGACCGCTCAAAGTGAACTGGTTGAAATTATGCATCAACTACGACAAGTGGTGTGTGTGAAAGGATAAATCCGATCGAGGAGTTTATCCTCGATAGTCATGATAAAAATAGTAGGGTAATGATTGATTATATCAATCATTACTTTGTTTCTAATAAATTTAACTCAATGTTATTTATTGCAAATTTAAACGTTTCTATTTTTAGCCATTTTTTCAATACACCGAAACGAGTAATGGCAACATAATAAAGTTACTGGATAGATAATAAAATTGAGGGTGATAAGTGAAGTTATAAACAAATATGGTAAAAAAACCTTAATATTTAGAGCCAATCCTTGATAAATACCTAAAATAAAATGTGCAACTATCCATGAGATAAAAGTAACGACAATCCCAATAATTACGCCGATACTTATCAATCCAAAAGTTTTTTTTATTTTATTTAATATCCAGATTGAAATAAGAATAAGGCAGAAATAACACACACCATAAAATACTAAATAATATAATTCTGGCGTGCTGTATTTTCTGATAAATAATCGATAACACCACGAGTAACTCAGTAATCCTCCGATAAAATTAAACAAAACTATAATAAATAGATTAATGGTTTTCATTGATTAATTTTTCTCTTAAGTCTTTTCAACTCTTTTTTCAATCCATAAAAACGAGTAATGACAACATAATAAAATTACTGGATAGATAATAAAATTCAGGGTTATAAGTGATGACATAAATAAATCATAGAGATCGAATTCTAAATATTGGCGCGCATTAACAAATAAAATGAATGGATTAACAATCCATGAAATAAAACTAATTAAGACAGCGATGAGAACACCTGAAACCAATAATATAACAGGCCGATTAACTTTATTTAATATAAAAAATGCAATTAGTATAAAACTGAAATAACACATTCCATAAAATATTAAATACAGCGATTCAGGCGTGCTGTATTTTCTAATAAATAATCGATAACACCACTGGTAACTCAGTAATCCTCCGATAAAATTAAACAATACTATAATAAATAGATTAATGGTTTTCATTGATTAATTTTTCCCTTAAGTCTTTTTAACTCTTTTTTCAATCCATAAAAACGAGTAATGGCAACATAATAAAGTTACTGGATAGATAATAAAATTGAGGGTCATAAGTGAGGTTATAAACAAATATCCAAAAAAAGCCTCAATATTTAGAGCCGATCCTTGATAATTACCTAAAATAAAAGGTGTAATCATCCATGAGATAAAAGTAATTACAATCCCAATAATTGCGCCGATACTTAACAATCCAAAAGGTTTTTTTATTTTATTTAATATCCAGATTGAAATAAGAATAAGGCAGAAATAACACACACCATAAAATACTAAATAATTTAATTCTGGCGTGCTGTATTTTCTAATAAATAGTCGATAACACCACGAGTAACTCAGTAATCCTCCGATAAGATTAAATAACACTATGATAAATAGATTAATGGTTTTCATTGGATAATCCTTTTTCTCTTCAATTTCTTTAACCGCATCTTCTAAAGAGCCAGGAAAAAAATAAAGCTCGTCTAATCCATATTCATCTAATACTGATGAAACCGCCCATGCACAATATGGGAGAGTTCGAGTCGCATAATCTCCATTAATTACTCGTTGTTCAATATTAATGGCTTGCTGACGTGTTAAGCATAATCACCAATGCAAGCTATACTTTGATTTCCATTAAAACTGTCCTCGGAGCCTGAAATAATTCTGCCTCCAGTGGTGGTCATATCACCAATAATCGCTATTTGCTTACTCATTACTACGCCTTTGTTGCTTATTTGAACAGTTCTATTATAATTATATGAAACAGATATAAAAAAACAACCTTAAACTTGTGAAAATTTATTAATAAAATAAGTAAGTTAGCTTTACTAGTAATTAAGTGTCTATTTCATATAATCAGGTTATTTTCATAATAATTGTTATTTGAAAAAACTGGTTAAACGGTTCTAATTTAATTCCATCGCTTGATAATGGTAAATTAGCCCATAAATATTAGTATAAAAAATACCAACTGTTCATTTTTTAGATTATATTATTTATAAAATCTATACAGGAGTTTGTCCGTTATAAGGAGGTAACGATGTATCGAGAAATTTTACCTGTTAAGCAGCATTCTGTCGCTAATCGATTTTTGAGGCAGTTACCAGAATTAATTGCAAGTAGTCCGTTATGCCAACGCCTTAAGCCTTTTTCATTGTTTATTGACATTGCACCATGGACGTTAATTGCTCAGCCTCATAGTTTGATTGCCAATGAGCTTGGTCTTTCGCCCCGAGTTGTACTTAGGCGAAATAATGTGATTAGGCAATTGCTCGCATTACATGAACCATCCCTTTATCAAACAATACTTAATCTTGAAAAGACTGTACCTAAAGGTGTGATCCGACAAGCTCAGGCCTTTAAGTCATGGATCACGGATCTACTTAATACCTCTGTTATGCCTTGTGCCCATTGTACATCGATGAACACCGTTCGTATCGGTCACCGCCTTAATTTTCGGTGTCGATCATGTCGACGTACGTTTAATCCATTAAAAGCACATCATCTTAATAAGTTATCTCATTGTCATTTGTGGTTGCCTTGTATTGATCTATTGATGGAAGGTGAATCTTGCAAAACGATTCATCAGAAGTTAGGTATTAGTGTTGATACTGCAGCTAAGTGGCAACTCTACTTTATTTGGCTAATGGCGCATCAAGGATTTGCGGCATTGGCAAACTACTGCCAAGTCAAGCGTCGCCAACGTTACCGTCAAACATGGTTAGAGGTTAAAACCGACGGATAGCATTTTAGCTTAAATAGAGTTAATGATTCATACTGCTTGTAAAAAATATTCAGGAGTCTATACCGTTTCATTGTGAATTCTATTCTAAATTTAACTTTTAAGAGTGTTTACAGTGTGGGGTTAGATGTGAACGGAATTTTATCAGTTGGATGTTGGCAAAATAATGATATTAAAAAGCGTGATCTTTTGTGGATCACGCTTTTATAACTCTCTATTGTTAAAAATTGGATGATTGGTTAATCATTCCTTTTTTAATAGATACATCGCTTCATAAGGTCTTAATGTTATTTCAGATGCAAGTGTGGTTTTATTTGCATAATTACTTAGCAGTGGTTGCCATTTAAGTGTCAGTAACTCTTTTGGCAATGGCCATTTAACCTGTTTATCGGTCAAATTCACTATCACCAATAATTTCTGATTATTCCAACTACGCACATAGCACCAATAATCGGTAATATTTGCGGTCAAATCTTGGTAATCACCAAAAATGAATATAGGGTGTTCTTGGCGTAATTTAATTAATGCTTGGTAGCAATAAAAGATAGAATCGGGATCTTCAAGTGCGGCTTTGACATTGATTTGTTGATAATTACTTGCCACTTCGATCCATGGTTGACCCTTAGTGAAACCGGCATTTAAGCTATTATCCCACTGCATTGGCGTTCGGCTGTTGTCGCGTGATTTGCTCGCTAATATTGCTAAAATTTCTGCTTCATCCATACCTTCGGCTATTTTTTCGTGGTAGATATTTAGACTTTCAACATCACGATATTGATCAATATTATTAAAATGCGGATTGGTCATGCCGATCTCTTCACCTTGATAAAGATACGGCGTACCTTGTAATCCATATAGCAACATGGCAAGCATTTTGGCAGATTCTCTGTGATATTGGCTTTCATTGCCTAAACGCGACACAATTCGCGGTTGGTCGTGATTACACCAGAAAATGGCATTCCAAGCTTTATCATGCATCCCTTTTTGCCACTCGCCCATAATATTTTTTAACTCGAGCAGATCAGGTTTGGCTAATCCCCATTTATAACCATTTGGATAATCGACTTTTAAATGGTGGAAATTAAATGTCATGGTTAGCTCTTTTCCGTCTAACGAGGCATATTTTAAGCAGTTTCCTAATGTAGTCGAAGACATTTCACCCACGGTTTTAAGATCATTAGGTTGAAAGGCATCACGGCTCATTTCTTGTAAGAATTCGTGGATTTTAGGCCCATCCGTGTAGAAGCAGCGACCATCTCCGTTTTTATCATCGGCAAAATCTTGCTGTTTGGAGACTAAATTAATCACATCTAGCCTTAAAGCATCCACGCCTTTATCTGACCAAAACTGACACACTTTTTTAATTTCAAAGCGAACTTGAGGATTTTCCCAATTAAGGTCAGCCTGCTCTTTGGCAAATAAGTGTAAATAATACTGCCCTGATTGTTCATGCCATTGCCACGCTTTACCGCCAAATTTGGAGCGCCAGTTATTGGGTTCACTGCCGTCAGCTTTAGCATCTTTCCAGATATAAAATGAGCGATAAGGGCTGGATTTATCTAAGGCTGATTTAAACCATGGATGCTCGGTCGAGGTATGGTTAAACACCATATCCATCATAATACGGATCCCGCGCTCATGCGCCTGTTTGACTAATAACTCAAAATCCGCCATTGAGCCATAAGCTGGATCAATATCGTAATAATCGGCAACATCATAACCATTATCAATTTGTGGTGATGGGTAAATTGGCGTTAACCAAATTGCGCTAATGCCGAGTTTTTTTAGATAATCTAATCGGCTGATGATACCTAACAGATCGCCTGTAGAACTGTCTTGGCTGGCTTGAAAGCTTTTTGGATAGATTTGGTAAATGGTGCCGTTTTGCCACCAAGGGATATCAATTTTATTCATTGTCTGCTCTTCATGGTTAATTTAAGATTTTATTTAACCGTTCTGTTGTAAGAACGGTTAACGTTTAATGGATAATTACCGAATATCTAATGTGCCTTTTTTGAGTTTTATTTTATAAACGGTTGCCGTTAACAAGATTGGCACGACAATCGCTACAAGCATTGCTAAGGCATAAATTGACCAATATATCGGTTTTATTGATAAAATACCCGGTAAGCCACCGACACCGATACCATTAGATAACACCCCGAATAAACCACAAATCAATCCAGACAAAGCCGCGCCAATCATGGCACATAACATCGGGAATTTATAGCGTAAGTTAATACCATACATTGCCGGTTCAGTTACCCCTAAATAAGCGGAAATCGCCGCTGGAACTGAAACTTCCCGTTCGTTATGTTTTTTACTCACTAAAATAATACCCACGACAGCAGATGCTTGAGCAATATTGGATAAGGCGATAATCGGCCAAATCGGTGTTCCACCTATACTTTCAGTCATCTGCATATCGATAGCTAAAGTGGTATGGTGAATGCCTGTAATCACTAGTGGTGAATAGAAGAATCCAAAAATAGCCGATCCAATGAAAGCATAATCACCCGTCATTAAATATTTAACGATGTAGGCAATACCATTACCTAACATACGACCGAAAGGACCTAACAAGAAGTGAGCTAAAAAGACAGAAAGCAATAATGCAACAATTGGCACAATCACTAACGTCAAATAATCAGGTACGATTTTGCGTAAACGGGTTTCAATCCAGCCTAATGCTAAACCAGCAAAAATAGAGGGGATCACTTGCGCTTGATAACCAACCTTTTCAATGCTAAACCAACCAAAATCCCAGACTTCAGGTATTTTGCTACCAAGATCATAAGCATTCATCAGTTGTGGTGAAACTAATGTGATGCCTAATACAATTCCTAAAATAGGTGATCCACCCATTTTTTTCACCGTAGACCAGCAAATTGCTACCGGTAAGAAGTGGAAAATAGCTTCACAAGGTAGCCAAAGAATATTATAGATAGGCACTAACCAAGCATAAGTTTGAATAAGAGGCTTATCATCAATGGTTGGCATTTCACCAATAATGTTACGCAATCCAAGCAATAAACCACCCGCAATTAAAGCGGGTAAAAGTGGCACAAATATTTCAGCAAGATTAGAAATAAATCTTTCAAAGAGAGACATATTCTTTTTAGCTGCCGCTTTTGTTTGTTCTTTGCTTGCTTCATCTAAATTTAATTGTTGAATTAACGATTTATAATAACTATCAACATTGGTACCAATAATGACTTGAAATTGCCCAGCATTGTTAAAACAACCTTTCACAAAAGGGAGTTCTTCAATGGCATCCACATTCGCTGCTTTGGGATCGACCAAAGCAAACCGTAATCGTGTTAAACAGTGGGTAACACTGGCAACATTCTCTTTTCCTCCTATTAAATCGATAAGTTTTGTTATCGCTTCGGTTAGGTTTTTTGAATCTTTAGCCATAAAAGTCTCCTTGTTATTAGAACATTAGCTTTTGCTCTATCAATAGTTTGGCTATTTTTTAATATTTATTAAGCATAAATTGAATTTGATTAATAATAAATGGGAACGTTCCCTATTTGTGATTGAACTCACAAATTTTTATTTAACTTAAAGAATTTTAATGAATTATGTTATTCAGTTAATAGCTTGCTGACCAAAAGACGCATTTGCTAGAATAAAATCAATATATTCACCTTCAGACAGATAAGGTTTGATTATTTCAGCTAAATTCTGAAAGATATTTTTTGGAGCAACATCTTGATTGATATCAATGACAGTTAAGTGGCATTCTTGTCGATTTTGCAACATCAATCTTAAATAAGAAGATTGTACTTTAGCTTGGCTATAGATTAGAAAATAGAGAAAATAAATTTTTTTTAATGGAGTTAGCATTTTGAGTTAAATCAATAGTACAAAAAATTAATTTATGTTCTTGAATTGTCACCTGTTCATTTATTGATTTGTTTATTGTTGGATATAGTAACATTCCTGATGCCGATAAAGATAATGGATCATTAATTTGTTCTTGGCTTCTTACATAAGCATAAAGCTGATAAAGATGAGATGTTTTAAATGAGTGGCTTTTTTTCGAAAAAATTGAGGTACATTTTGTATCAACAATTAATCGATAATTTTTCTTTGTATTTTCAATAATTAAATCAGTTATCATATCAGGCATAAATTTTTCAATATTTGCTGTTGACTGTGTGCATGGCCATTTGAATTTTTTATTCGATAATATCGAGTATTTAGAGGAATCAAAATTGACATGACAAAAACCAACTATTGCTTTTTCAAACAAATTTCTTAACCATGCATCTGTTTTATCGATTTTTTTAAATATATAGTTACCTGATAATTCAGTGGGAATAGATAAACTAAATATAAGGTTTGCCAATGAAATTAATAAAATATCTTGACGATTAGATCGATTAAAATAATCTTCTTTATAATTATAGTTTTTTGATTGTTCAATTTTGAACTCATTAAAACGATTTATAATTTTTTTACATTGATAAATTAACTCATTTTCGGTTAACTGATTTAATAAAACATGAGCAGCAGCATGAATATATTGATTTTTAGGTATATTGCTTGTTAAATCGTTATATAAGCATTGAACTTTACCCTTTTCTAATAATAATTTTCTTGCTGTAACTAAAGTATCAATTTTTCCTCTAATTCTCGATAACTTCTGTTTACATGGTTTATAACCTTTAGATAATGAAGAACGAAATCGTTTATTAACCTCTTTAAAATAAATTTTTGCAACAAGATCTATTATTTTCTCTGGGTTTTTTTCCAATGCTATTCTTTGTTGTTTATCTATTTCCTTATAAAGTCTTGAAGCATAAAGTATAAGTAACCATATATTTGTTATAGGTATTTTATTAATGGTTGTATAAGATGAATGATTAAGATCCATATTTTTTATAAATTTTTAATAAATAACTTTTTCAAAGCAGTATCAAGCTTATTGCTATCATCAAACCAATATTCTTCTAATAAAGGTTTAATTTCTGAATCAATAATATCTTTATACCATGACATCGCATCAGGTATCACGCTATCACAAGTTAAATAACTATGACCGATAGTAAATGCATTTCCTAACATTTCTTCTTTTGCAATATATTGATTTAAATTATTCATTACATGTCTAATTTTTTCTAAACTTTTGCGAGAAAGTTTGGTTTTATCAATCATATAATTCAACCATTTCTCATCAAAGTTAGGTGCTAAATAAAAAAAGGCAAAACGGCGACGCAATGCAAAATCAACCATTGCCAGTGATCGATCAGCAAGATTCATCGTTCCTATCACATATAAATTATTAGGAATGAAAATACCATTTTCATGTTCTCGTCGATAAGTTAATTCTAAAGCTTCTGTAGGTGTTCGTTTATCAACTTCAAGTAAAGTTAACATTTCACCTAAAATTTGGGTTGGATTACCTCGATTAATCTCTTCGATCACCATTACATAATTAGATTGAGAGTCATTTCTTGCTTTGTTGATCATCTCTAAAAATGGACCATCTATAAGCGCTAATCTTCCATCACCAGAAGGACGATAACCACGAATAAAATCCTCATAAGACATATTTGGATGAAATTGTATTGCTTTAATATTATTTGAATTTTTATAGCCGACAATAATATTAGCAAGACGCTTAGCAAGCCAAGTTTTACCTGTACCAGGTGGTCCTTGTAATATAATGCTTTTCTTTCGATTTAAACTGGATATTATTTTAGATAATTGTTCCTCTTCTACAAAACAACCTTCTTTTATTAAATCTTCTAAGTTATAAATTTCCTTAACAATTGATTGTTCGATTATATTTTCATTATCAATATCTTCATCTTCTTCGAAATCATTATTTAATAATTGATATTTACCTTTTTCCAAAAAAGACAAATTATTTTTTTCTCTTAGCCTTTGTAGAGTATTGCTTAAAGATTCACCTATGGTTTTATTATTTGGAAATTTTTCTTCAAATTGTTCGATGTAATTATTGAGTAGATCTTGTCTGGTAAATATATTTGTTCCATTTTTTTGACATAATTCTTTTATAAACTGCAATACAACAACTTGCCATTGATTATTAGATAAAAGTTCTTCATCATTGGTTACATAGCTTTCATATTTACGCAAAGCTGTTAAATATAGTTCTGGAAAAGAGTGAGCAGGAAAATAAATTTCTTTAAATCGAACTGACAAATCATTGAGTAAGTTAAGATAATCCTCTCCATTAAAATAACTTTTACTTAGATTTTTATTTTTAATAAAGCCTAAATCATCAGATAAATAGATTTTAGATATTTTGTCTAATACCGCGTAAGCATTAGGACGAATCCAAAATAATCCATTGGTTAATTGCCAAGAACAACAGGGTTGAGCTATAACATTATCAAATTGTTGTTTAAATTGCTCTTGATAACTCTCATTGGCATTTGAAAAATTTAATGCAACAACATAAAAATCCCATAAATCATTAATTTCTTTCTGCTGATTTTCAGAATTAGAAAAAAAACAAGAAAGCTGATTATTTAACAATGGGATACCCTCGAAAGAGTTAGGTATAGATTCTTTTACATCTAGAAATGTAGCCCATTTTTTTGCTATTTTTTTTCTAGTGGATTCTTTAATATTTCGATTAAAAGTACCTAAAATAGTGAAAGGGCAAATATCTTTTAATTCTTTATTGAGTAAATAAGATAAATTAAATTCTGTAGCCAGTTTATTAACAAATGAGATTAATTTAAGGCGTTTTTTCTTATCATGATAAACTGAGAGCTTATCAGCGATTTCTTCATAAAATGGTATCCATCTAAAAAATTGATTATTACTTTCATCTCCATAACGTGATTTCCAATAGGGTGCATTGCGAAAATAATCTATGTCTTGTGGTTTATCATAAAAAGTAAAATCAATTAACTGTTTCGATAACCAAAAATCATCTTTAACACGCCAAATAGATGCTATATTGGTATAAAAGTACCATTTTTTATTTAAATTAGTTTGTTGCCAGTCAATTTCTAATAATTTACCGTCTTGGTGGTTTTTAGTTACTATGCCAATGGCTTTAATTTCCATAACGGACACAGGCTGCCCTTTATTATTAAAAGGTAAATTATTTTTTAAATTATAAGTAGATTTGATAGCAACTTGATCACCAACAGAAATAGAACGAACTATATTTAGAAACTTATTTTCATAACCATTTTCCCAAATACCCATTTTAATAAATCGTTCTGTTTGATCTAAGCCACCACTAAATTTAGCACTTAAAAACCAGTATGTATTTACTCCGCCCAATTTGATTCCTTATATCCATTTATTTGATAATTAGCTAATTGAAAATTATTCTACTAAAACAGTTAATTTAAATTTATATAATTTATTTATTATTATTTGTGATGATATTTTAATATATACAATATTTATAGTTAATTTTATTACATATTGAATTTATATAATTACAATAAGAAATCGTAATTATAATTTCATCAATTAACTGTTTGATATTGATAACTTTCCCCAATCTAACATTGCATCGTGTACTTGCTTTAGGCTCTGTCCAACCCCAGTTAAGGTATATTCCATTTTAGGTAGCACTAGGGGAAACACTTTGAGGATGATTAAGCCATTTTTTTTCATAATGCGAAAATGTGAAGTGAGGCCTTTTTGTGATATAACGTTTATTGATTTTTTTAATTCACTAAAGCGTTTTGTTCTTGTAAGTAAATCTTGAACAATCATGGTTTTCCATTTGCCGCCCATTAACATTAATGTCGTTTCGATAGGGAAAGGTAGTAATTTTTCATTTAATGACATGACTAATAATTCCTTTAAATTCAATAACAATTTCCAATTAGAACATTAGCTTTTGCTCTATCAATAGTTTGGCTATTTTTTAATATTAGTTAAGCATAAATTGAATTTGATTAATAATAAATGGGAACGTTCCCTATTTGTGATTGAACTCACAAATTTTTATTTAACTTAAAGAATTTTAACGGATTATTTTATTCTTGAAAAATTAATCTGGATGGCACGGTTATGGTTTTAGCTAAGGCGCTATTTTGTAACATACAGAGTAATTCTTTAGCTGCATAGGTGCCCGCTTTATCAAAACCAAGCTCAACCGTCAGCGTATTAGGAAAAAGAAAATTAAGTAGCTCACTATTGCCAATGCTCGCCACAGTAATATGTTCTAATCGATTCTGGTGTAAATATTTGTTCAAGCCCAATGCGATGGCATCAGTGGCACAAATTATGGCTGTGGGGGCGTGTGATAAAATTGATTGTGCGAGTTCATAGCCAGAACGATAACTTAAATTGCCTAAATAGGCATTTGGGCTGATTTGATTTTGCTGGCAATAATCCATATAAGCTTGATAACGTAGTGCACCGGTTGTTTGGTCATGTTGCTCAATACCAATAAAACCGATTTTTTGATGGTGCTTTGATTGGTGTAAATATTTGAGTAACGTTGTGACTGCTCCAATATCATCATAGCAAACACAGGTAAAATCAGGATACGATCTTGCCATTATGACACTTTTACTTTTCCAGAATGATAATAATGAAGGTTCAAGCCCGGTAAAAGCAAAAATAATTACGCCATCTGCTTGCTTCTCTTTTAACATGGTTAAATGTTCTTCAACTTTATCAACGCTGAATTGACTTTCAATGATAATAGGATCGTAGCCAAACTGGTATAAGATAGGTAACATTGTGCGGACAGCTTGATTTTCTGACATTGAATCAAGGCGAGTAACAACAATGCCTATCACTTTGTTTCCATAACCTCGCATTGCTCTTGCCGACTTAGATGGCGTAAATTGATACTGCTCAACGATGGCCATTACTTTATTACGGGTGGTCTCTTTAACCATAGGATCATGATTAATAACCCGTGAAACAGTTGACTTGCTCACGCCACTCAATTTGGCAATATCTTTAATGGTTAAATGGTTAGAAAACTCATTCATAATCACATCATTATACGAAAATCAATTAAATCATAGTAATATAGATTGAAGAAAATAGCGATATTGACGTCTATTAAGTGTTTGCAAAAACGACTTCATTCCTCATACAGAAAATAAGATTAATATATTGTTGTATATCATTTTTAATTAAAACACTCAATGTGGTTTCTAACAATATTTTTAATTATTACATTAGAATTTTTCATACTGAAATTAATTATTCTTTTGGCAGCTATCATTTAAAAAATTAGATTTGCTCAATGAATCAGTATTGATCAACGTTATTTAGGTTATTAAAAGTAAAAAATGCAATGGCCATTTTTATTTGTAGCTAGCATGCTGTTTACCTTAAATTTATCAACATCAGTGTCAGCTATGGAAAAAGATCACACCATAGAATCTCAATTTGAAAATACTTGATTATCTTTAGCCGATGCTATTAATGGTAGAGAGCCAGAGATAGTACAAAAGTTTAAACAGCATAATATTGCTGTCAAAAATTTAGATGAAGATGGGCTTATTTATTTAGAGTATTACTTTACACAACCAGTCAAAGTCATGAATTAAATATTGGGGAAATAGTGGCTCACTCTTTTTAGCTATAGCTAAAGGTAATATGGATGAACTTGCCAAGTCTATCGATACCAAAATTATTCCAAATAACTTAAAAGATACCCTAATTGGTGAATATTATAAAGAAACCGCATTGCCAACGATAGAAGACCCTTTTGCAAATACGATAATTATTGGTCGTGATAAAAATCTAATGCCAGAGCTAAATCCAAATCCAAATCAGTTTTATTTTGGCTGCCAAATATTGGATAGATAATCATATTTATTTAAAAAAGGGTAAATATACCCTTTTCTAATTTAGATTAAGCTATACTGGTTCTCGCACTATATTTTAATTTATAGACACTTCCCCAATCTAACATCGCATCATGTACTTGCTTAAGGCTCTGTCCAACCTCAGTTAAGGTATATTCCACTTTAGGTGGCACTTGAGGATACACTTTGCGGGTGATTAAGCCATTTTTTTCCATAATGCGTAAATGTGAAGTGAGGACTTTTTGTGATATACCGTTTAGTGATTTTTTTAATTCACCAAAGCGTTTTGTGCCAGTCAGTAAATCTCGAACAATTAGGACTTTCCATTTGTCACCCATTAACATTAATGTCGTTTCAACAGGGCAAGGTGGTAATTTTTCATTTAATGACATTACTAATAATTCCTTTAAATTCAATAATAGTTTCTTGATAGATACTATGTTACATAGCGGTACCTACTTTACAATAGATACTTTGAATATTAATCTAAAAACATTCACTAAGCAAAAGACTTTTTTGTTTATAAGACAATATTAGAATCAAATTGAATACTAGCTTAAATAATATGACAGGAGTAAATAATGAAAATAGCTGTAATTGGTGCAAATGGTAAATCAGGTTCATTAATCGTTAAAGAAGCGCTTAGCCGTGGTCATGCAGTCACTGCAATTGTCCGTAAAGCTGATGCTAAAGTTGATCCTAAAGCTGATGTGTTAGTTAAAGATCTGTTTGATTTAACTTATGATGATTTAAAACCTTTTGATGTTATTGTTGATGCTTTTGCTACTTGGACACCTGAATCACTACCTTTACATCAAACGAGCTTAAAACATCTTACTGATATTTTAAGTGGTAAACCTAACCGATTATTAGTTGTTGGTGGTGCAGGTAGTTTATATGTCAATCCAGAACTTTCTGTTCGTTTAGTTGATACTCCTGAATTCCCAGAAGAGTTTAAACCGTTAGCAACTAATATGGCAAAAGCGTTAGATGAACTTAAAAAATGTGACAATGTTAACTGGACATACTTAAGCCCAGCGATTGAATTTGTTGCTGATGGTGCAAGAACAGGTCATTATACCGCTGGTGGTGAGCAGTTTATGGTTAACAGTCAAGGTAAGAGCCAAATTAGCTATGCTGATTATGCCATCGCTATGGTTGATGAAGCTGAAAATGCTAAACATACTAAACAACGTTTTACGGTTGTTGCTGAATAATCTATTTTTTAAGCCTTACATTAAGATAGTCTATAATCAAATCGCTATGTTATATGTAAGGCGATTAATTTAATCCGCACATATCAAAAATTTTTGATGACTTTTATCTATTCTAATATCCAATCATATTCTAATTTCCAAAAATGTAGCAAAAAATAATATTGCTATCCGTCGTTGGATCATTTTAGTGCATCACTAATCGAAATTATCAAACTATCATCGTGATGCTTAATACTTGATCCATTGGCATGTTAATTGCATTCATATTCTTATCAATCTTTCATAGTTGTATTAATTGTACTGTTTTTTATTTGTTATTATTTAACTTGGGAAAACTGTTATGCAATACGATCTAATCATAAAAAATGGTATTGTCATTCTCGAATCTGGTGAAACACATACCGACATTGCCATAAAAAACGGCAAAATTGCAGCTATTGGCCCTGATTTAGGGCAAGCCGATCAAACTATTGATGCTCATGGTTTAATTGTTAGTCCTGGTATGGTCGATGTTCATGTGCATATTAGTGAACCTGGTGGCGTTCGTCATGAATGGGAAGGCTATGTCACAGGAACCAAAGCATGTGCAAAAGGGGGGGTTACCACCTTTGTTGAAATGCCACTTAATCAACTTCCTGCCACAACGAGCGGTGAAACACTTCGTCAAAAATATGCTGCTGGAGACGGAAAACTTTATGTCGATGTTGCTTCTTATGGTGGCTTGGTTCCTTACAATTTAACCAATAATGGTATTGCTGAACAAGTTGCAGAAGGGGTCGCTGCCTTTAAATGCTTTATGGCGACCTGTGGCGATCCAAATCTTGACGGCGATTTTGCTAATGTAAATGATTATGCATTGTGGGAAGGGATGCGCCAAATTGCTAAGACTGGTAAAGTGTTAGCCATCCATGCAGAAAATGCTGCCATTACAGATATATTAGGGCAACAAGCCAAAGCACGAGGGGAAAGCAAATTATCACAATATGTAGCAACTCGTCCGGTATTTACTGAAGTCGAAGCCATTCGTCGAGCCATCTTTTTTGCTAAGCAAACGGGTTGCCCGATTCACATTTGCCATGTGGCTTGCCCCGAAGGGGTTGAGGAGGTGATCAAAGCTCGTCAAGAAGGCGTGAATGTGACGTGTGAAACGTGTATCCATTACCTCTATTTCACTACCGATCAATTAGATGCGATTGGACCTATTGCGAAATGTTCACCGCCAATCCGCGATCAGCAAGCTCAAGACGGATTATGGAAATACCTTTTTGCTGGACACATTATTACCGCCGTATCTGACCATTCACCTTGTACTTATGACTTAAAAAATAAAACCAATGCGTTTGATGCTTGGGGCGGAATTTCTGGTGTTCAAAATAATGTGGATATCTTTTTTGATGAAGCGGTACAAAAACGTGGGATGTCATTAAAGCAGTTTGCCGATATCATCGCCAAAAATCCCGCCGAACGATACAACTTACCCACCAAAGGATCAATTCAAGTTGGTAAAGATGCCGATCTCATCTTTATAAAACCTCATTCACACTATGTATTAAAAGAACAAGATCTTGAATATCGCAATAAATTTAGTCCTTATGTGGGTAGGGAAATTGGTGCACAAGTCATTCAAACATTGTTACGAGGAAAGACCATTTATCAGATTGATTCTGGTATTGATTTAACGCCAAGAGGGACATTTATTCGCCGTTAATCATAAAGACATAATAAAAAAATTCAGGTAATTAAGGGATAGGATTATGAAAAATCACACAAAGCAGTCATCATCTGATTCACTAACCATTGACAGATCATTACTACCTAAAGACAACAAAGATCGAACCATGAATTGTTTTACCTATGCGTTTATGTGGATCGGTGATGGTATGAATTTGGGTAATATGACTTTAGGTGCAAGCTTGGTCGTTGCGGGCGTTGCTACGATGAATATTTTTCAAACTTTCGTTGCAACATTCATAGCAATATTAATTATTACCACAATTTTTGTCTTTAATGATCGGTTAGGGTATCGCACTGGAATTCCTTATGTCGTGCAACTGCGAATGTCATTTGGAATAAAAGGAGCCATTATCTCATCGTTGCTGCGTGGTATTCCTGCTATTGTCTGGTATGGCTTTCAAAGCTGGATTGGTGCAACAGCACTTAATGAGATTATCAAAATATTGTCTAATGGCGAATTTAATCAGGTATTTATCTGTTTTCTTGTTTTGCAGTTTTTCCAAATCGCCCTCTCGCTCTATGGATTTCATGCCATAAAGTGGGTTGAAACCTTAATTTCAGTGGTTATTATTTGTGCATTAATTTATGTCTTTATTCTATTACTCAATAATCATCAAGCTATTATTATAGATAAATGGGTAAAACCTGAAGGAACTTGGGGACTGCCTTTTTATGGCTTTATTATGATGTTTTTAGGCAACTATGCCGCAATTTTTCTTAGTGCGGCCGATTATTCTCGAGAACTTAAATCAGGCTTTAGCAATCGTAAACGAGGATTACTCTATTTTCTACCGATTTTTATTGCTTATGGATTTATTATTACGATTGGGGTGATGTTGGCATCTGTCACAGGTAACTCCAATCCAGTGAAAGCCTTTGCAATTGTGGTCGATAATGCCTATATCACTCTGGTCGTATCAACTTTTATTGTGTTAGGAACTATTGCGGTAAATATTGTCGCTAACATTATTCCTCCAGCCTATGTGATTACTCTGTTAACTAAAGCCAATTATAAATTGGCGGTAACCATTACCGGGTTATTAGCGATTGCTTCTTTCCCTTGGATTTTAGTGCAAGATACATCAGCACAAGGATTAGGGTTATTTATTCTCATTTACTCCGCATTTTTGGGCCCCATTGTTGCGATATTATTGGTGGAATATTATCTATTACGTCGTCAACAAATTAATATAAATGCCTTATACGATAATAAAGGCCAGTTTGCAGGTTATAACCCTGCTGCTATTTTAGCGATGCTGATTGGTTCTGCAGCGGCATTTTATGAAGTAAGTTTATCGTGGGTTGTCGGTTTTTTTGTTGGTGGAATAAGTTATATCTTATTAACCAAATACGCGTTTAAGCAATCTCTTTTCAAAAAAGGGACGATCTTTGAAAAGAGATAGAGAGTTTAAAATAGCAAGCAAAACTGCTCTTTAACTGTCCTATTGTTATATTACGTTTCGCTGCCAATTTGACAGGTTACTTTGATCTCTCGATTATTTGGAATTTCTAAATTTGACAATACCGCTAATTGAGGAAAATTAGGTCTTAAAAATTGTGCAAGCATTGCTCGTAATGAGTGATTAACCAATAAAACAGGCGGAGCACCAATTGCTTCTTGTTGATGAAGAGCTTGTTGTAGTTGTTGAATGAGGTGTTCTGCTAACCCGGGCTCGAAATTACTGGTATTTTGTAGCGTTTGTAATAACAATCGTTCTAAATTGATATTTAAACAGATCACATTGATTTGCTCACTATCAGAAAACCATTGTTGTGTGATAACGCGTCCTAAAGCAATTCTGATCATGCTAAGTAATTGGTAAGCATCATTCTGAGTGGGTGCATGCTCACAAATGGTTTCTATAATGGTGCGCATATCACGAATAGAGACTTTTTCAGCAATCAAATTTTGCAATATTTTATGAAACGTTGTTAAGGTTATAACGCCCGGAATAAAATCTTCAACAAGTTTCGGTACTTCTTGCTTAATTCGATCGAGTAGTTCTTGCGTTTCTAATCGACCAAGTAAATCGCTCGCAAATTGTTGTAACAAGTGATTAAAGTGCGTTGCAATCATGGTACTGGTATCAACAACGGTATAACCTAATATCTGCGCATTTTCTTTATCATTTTTATCGATCCAAATAGCAGGTAATCCAAAAGCAGGTTCAATCGTTGGTGTGCCTTTAATGGTTTCAGTTACATTACCAGGATTAATGGCTAACCATTTGTTATTAACAATTTCACCTTTGCCAATCTCACCGCCTTTGATAAAGATTTTATATTGATAAGGCGCTAATGAAAGATTATCGCGAATATGCACTTGAGGCGGTAAAAAGCCGAGTGTTTGAGCAAATTTTTTGCGTAAACTACGAATTTTACCTAATAATTCGCCGTTCTGTGTTTGATCAACCATTGGGATAAGTCCGTATCCGACTTCCATAGCTAAAATATCTTCAATATTTACATCTGACCACGTTGCCTCTAAATTTGCTGGTGCAGTAGCGGGCATCTCTGTGGCTTTTGTGGTGTTTTGCGGTTCAGCACTTTTATGTTTGTTTAGCCACCATGCCAGTACGGTTAAAAAACCTGTGAACATTAAAAATACAATATTGGGCATGCCCGGAATCAATCCAAGTAAACCAATTACAACCGCTGTTAAAATTAATACTTTAGGGCTATTAAATAGCTGGTTAAGCATTTGCTCACTGATGCTATCTTGTGAGCTGACTCGAGTTACAATAACACCTGCTGCGGTTGAAATAATTAATGATGGGATTTGTGCAACTAAGCCATCACCAATTGTTAATAACACATAAGTGTGGCTTGCATCAGCAAAGGTCATGCCATGTTGCATAACACCGACTAATAAGCCACCAATAATGGTAATTGCCATAATGAGTAAACCCGCAATAGCATCACCGCGTACAAATTTACTGGCACCATCCATTGAGCCGTAAAAATCGGCTTCTTGGGTCACTTCTGCTCTTCGTGCTTTAGCTTCATCTTCACCGATTAATCCAGCATTAAGATCCGCATCAATGGCCATTTGTTTACCCGGCATACCATCTAATGCAAAGCGAGCGCCCACTTCAGCAATTCGCCCCGCACCTTTGGTAATAACCATGAAGTTAATGATGACCAGAATAATAAAGACCACGATACCAATTGCAAAATTTCCGCCAACTAAAAAATGGCCGAATGCTTCAATCACTCGCCCTGCGGCATCACTACCCGTATGACCTTTTAATAATACTACTCGTGTCGAGGCAACATTAAGCGATAAGCGCAATAAAGTAGCAAATAATAAAACCGTTGGAAATGCCGCAAAATCAAGCACTCTTTTAGTGAATAAAGCTACAATTAAAATAATAATGGATAAGGCAATATTAAATGTAAAAAAGAGGTCTAAAATAAATGCTGGCAAAGGTAATACCATCATCGACAGAATCAATAATATGAGTATTGGACCTGCTAAAATTTGATATTGACCGTTTTTTAAATTATTAAATGATAATAATGTCTGTAGCTTTGATTTAATCATAAAATTAGTAATTACTGTTATTTATTTTGGGATAGCGATTCAGGTACAGGTAAATTATTCGGCGCTAATGGCTTGTCACCACCATATTTATGCCAACGTTTTAACTGATAAACCCAAGCTAAAATTTGTGCGACAGCAGTATAGAGCTCGGTTGGAATCGTTTCGCCAATTTCACCATGATGATATAAAGCACGAGCTAATGGCGGTGCTTCTAATAAAGGGATATTATGTTCGCTTGCTATTTCTTTAATACGTTGCGCAATTTTGTCCGTACCTTTCGCCAATAATTTTGGCGCTGCCATGATTTTTTCATCATATTGTAGGGCAACGGCGTAGTGGGTTGGGTTAGTTACGATAACATTGGCTTTAGTGACATCTTTCATCATTCGACGTCTAGCTACCGCTTGTTGCATTTGTCGAATGCGTCCTTTTATTTGCGGATCACCTTCTTGTTCTTTAAACTCATCTTTTATCTCTTGTTTGGACATTTTTAATTTTTTTAAATTACTCCAAATTTGATAAAAAATATCAAATCCCACCATTGGTATTAAAGATAATACACTTAATATTCCACAAATAATGATTAACTGTATTGCATTGGTTAATGCATTATTTAAATACATATTGGGCAAGGAAAGTATATTTGGAAAATAATGCAACAAAAATAGGGCAACCGTTGTTGCAATCAATATAACTTTAAGTACGCTTTTAAGTAGTTCCGAAAAAATTCTAATGCTAAATAGCCGACCAAACCCAGCAATAGGGTTAAGTTTTGAAAAATTTGGTTTAATGGATTGTAGGCTAAAAAGCAATCCCCCGATAGCAAGGGGAGCAAATATGGCTGTAATGGCCAACCCTATGAGAATGGGCACAATAGACCAAATACCCGCTGTAACCAAATTAACTAAATATAAAATGGTTAATGAGTCATCTTTTGGTGAGTGTGATACTTTGATCGCCATTTTTATAATGGTGATCAATTGATTAATGGTATAAGGTCCGATTACTAAAAGTAGTGAAATACCGATTAACAGAATAAACAGCGAAGTTAATTCTCGAGATCGTGGTATTTGCCCCTTTTCCTTAGCCTTTTTTATTTTGCTATCCGTGGGTTGTTCGCTTTTATCTAGATCACTATCATTAGCCATGGCGAAAATAAAATTATACTGTTAAACGCGTTTTTGCATGTTAACAGTATGAACTTATTACTTAAGAATTATTGCTTTGAAAAGGCGATGATTTATGGGGTATTTATCTCGTTTAATGGTTTTCAATATCAATAGTTTGTTTCTTCTAATTTTAAACTTTCGCTCTTTTAGATGAAATAACTTCGGTTTGCTGATAGCCATTATTTGTATAAACTGCTGGATTATTTAAATTTTTAAGATAATTAATTGATTGTTCTGTCATGTTCATACGATTTTCAATAATCAAACCATTATCACGATTAATGTTTGCCAATAACTTGGTGGTATCGGTAATTGATTGCCATTGAGCAGCAACCGTTGGATTTTCACTATATGGTGGTTGCATATTCAGTTTTTGGCTTAATTTAACTCGTTTTTCATCCAATAATTTTAACTCAATAAGTAACTGACTTTTTCTATCGATAATATCAGGTAATTGATTGATTAACTTATTATCAATTAGTATTTGTTGTTCTGTTTGCAGAATTTCAGAGAGAGTTTGTAACATTTTTGTTACGTTATTTAAAATATCCTCTAATTCTAACATGTTTGCATTCCTTAAATTTTCATTATTTTTCAATGTTTTGTAGTATTTGCTCAATGAGTTCTTTAGCAATTTTTTGTGAATCAATCACTAATGAACCATCGGCAATGGCTTGTTTTATTTTTTCTATTTTTTTTACGTCAATATCATTGCTGGTCGTGCGTAATAGTGTCCTTGCATTTTGTGATAGGTTCACATTAGCACTTACTTTGGTATCATTTTGGGCAGGTATTACCGCTGTCTGATTTTTTTGTTGCTCAGTAATTGCATCACGACTAATAAGTCCTGATATGGCGGTAATAGATTTTGTTGCATCAATGCTCATAAAGTACCTTTAATCATATTTACGTTTTTATATAATTTGTTTAGTCCTATTATCGGCAATAATAGAAAAATCATTAGTATTTTTTGTTGAAAATTATTACACCTTGGTTTGTTAATATCCCCTCAACAATATTACCGGAACTAAGTTTAACACTGATTTTATCGTCTAATATGGCATTATTGAGCGCTTTACCATTTGTCGTTACTTGGTAATCTTCGCCATCAATAATAACCTTAACCATTTGACCGACTTTAACCAGCCAAATTTTTTGGAGTATTGCCGTTTTTATGGTTTCATTCTGATTGATATTGCGTGAAGCAATATGATTAATGGCATCAGATTTATTTAAAATCACTGAAGAGGGGAGTTTATCTAACCAACCAAATTTTAAATCTAGCAAATCTTCAGTGATAACAGAGCCTGCCGTTATAGGTTGTTTAGCAATAAGATAATGTCCGCTAACGGCAACATAAATTTGCATAAACCTTTTTTTATTTTCACATTGCACACTGATGGTCATATTGCCCCATGGCTTATTTTTATTAAGTAAAGATAAGGTGGGGGTGTCACAACTTAATTTAGGAATATCTTTGGCATAGCCAATGGTTATCGCTTCTGGTTTATGGTTAAATTGCTGCGCGATGAGATCTTTAACCTGTTTGCTAAGCGGGTTAGCTAACACGATAGGGCAGCTAAATAGCATAAATATACCGATTATTAATTTCACGATTGTAATCATTATTATTTTTTCTAAATTATTTATGAAGTAAATTCTACTTTATGCATGAAAAGTCTGAATGTTGAAATAAGGACAATTTTAATCGTTATTTGTAGGATGATTTTTTTTAGCTTCACTTAAAATCTTTTTTATCAAAAAAAATTAGGGTGATTTTATGTTTGATAAATTGGATAACTGGGTTCATTTTCACAGTCAGGCGCTCAATGTGCGTGAAACGCGGCAAAATATATTAGCGGCCAATATAGCTAATAGTGATACACCTAATTATCAAGCTCGAGATATTGATTTTAAGGCAGAATTAAATAACGCCTTAAAAAATCAAAGTAATACTAATAATATCGCACTTCGTACTACCTCTAATCATCATATTCAAGTGTCAAATTCAATGACTATCAATCAAAATCTACTGTATCGAATACCTTATCAAGCTTCAGCGGATGGTAACACGGTAGAGATGGATCAAGAGCGTACAGCGTTTATAGATAATAGTATCCACTATCAAAGTAACCTTACTTTTTTAAGTGAACAATTTAAAAATGTGATGTCAGTATTACAGCAAGGATAATTGTGATGAGTTTTTCTATTTTTACCATTTCCGGTTCAGCACTAATGGCGCAGACCCAACGTATGAATGTCAGTGCCAGCAATTTAGCCAATGCAGATAGTATTACCAGTACTTCAGGTCAAGCTTATCGAGCTAAACAAGTGATTTTTCAAGTTGATGATAAGGGTTATCAAAATAGTGTAGCAGGCGTAAAGGTATCACAGGTGATTGAAGATCCAGCACCAATGAATTTAGTTTATGAACCGAATCATCCTTTAGCCGACGAGAAAGGTTACATTCAAAAACCAAATGTTGATGTCGTGGCAGAAATGGTCAATACCATATCCGCATCTCGTAGCTATCAAGCCAATGTAGAAGTGATTAATACAGCAAAAAGTTTAATGCTAAAAACCCTTACTTTAGGGCAATAGAGGAACGTAATTCATGGGTATTTCTAATGTAGCAGTGTCAGAATCATCAAATATGACCAGTCCAGTGAGAAAAGGGACATCTGATGGGAACTCTAGTCAGGAATTACAAGATAATTTTTTAACATTACTTATTGCCCAAATGAAGAATCAAGATCCCACCAATCCAATGGACAACAGCCAGCTAACCTCACAACTTGCTCAAATCAATACATTAGCGGGTATTGAACGACTGAATACGACTTTGGGTATGGTTTCTGGTCAAATTGACGACAGTCTATCGGTCAATGCAAGTAATATGATTGGTAAAGGTGTCATGGTTCCCGGTAATAAAATTTTGGTTGCCACATCGGCAGTCGAAGGGTCAGAAACAGAAAAAGAGACCGTTACCACACCATTTGGCTTTGAACTTATGCGTGATGCTGATTCAGTGGTTGTTACTATAAAAGATGAAAACGGCAATGTTGTGCGTGAGGTCGATTTAGGTTCAATTCCTGCTGGGGTCAGCTCTTTTACTTGGGATGGTGAGCTTAACGATGGAACTAAGGCGCCAGACGGTAGCTACACGTTTTCGATTAATGCCAGCTACGATGGGCAAAAAGTATCATCAACACCATTATCTTACTCAGTTGTATACGGAGTAATTAACAGCAAAGTTAACAATAAAGTATTACTAGATTTAGGGATACTGGGTTCAATTAGTATTGACGAAGTGCGTCAAATTCTTTAAAGGGGAATAAGTTCATATGGGGTTTTCTCAAGCAATTAGTGGTATGAATGCCGCTTCAAAACAATTAGATGTTATTGGTAATAATATTGCCAATTCTGCAACAGTTGGCTTTAAAAGTGCCAGTATCTCATTTGCTGATATCTATGCTGGCTCAAAAGTTGGAATGGGCGTTAAAGTTGCATCGGTTCTGCAAAATTTTAATGATGGCACGACAACCTCAACCAATAATAGTTTAGATGTTGCCATTTCCGGTAATGGATTTTTTCGATTAGTCGATAGCAGCGGTCAAATCTATTATACCCGTAATGGTCAGTTCCAATTAGATGCTGAGCGTAATATCGTATCTGCCGATGGATTGAAATTAACGGGCTATTTAGCAACAGGTACGCCACCACAAATCCAACAAGGTGCGGCACCGGGACCATTAAAAATTTCGCAAGAGATGTTAAATGCATCCGCAACCAGTAAGGCTTCTTTGCAAACGAATTTAAATTCAAATAGTAAAGTCCCAGAAAAACAACCAATTAATGCAACAGATGCGGATACATTTAATTATTCAACCACCATTACAACTTATGATTCCTTAGGTAATCAACGTAATGTTCAGCTTTTCTATGTTAAAACCGCAGATAACCAATGGGATGTTCATTATCTTGATAGCAGCGATCCTAATGCAACTCTTCAGACATTAGGAAAAATGGAATTTGACTCATCTGGCAAATTAATCAGTGATCCAGAAATGACGATCAATCTTAATGGTCTAAATGGTTCAGCGGATAATACTTTTACATTGTCATTAGCAAGCAGTACTCAACAAAATATGGGTAAAGAACTCGGTAGTGTTAAAACGCCTATCGTTGATGGTTATGCGGCAGGTGATTTAGTTGGCTATAGTATTAATGATGATGGCACAATTTATGGTATTTATTCTAACCAACAAACCATGTTATTAGGTCAAATTGCCATGGCTGATTTTGCTAATGTCAATGGATTAGAATCAGCGGGCAATAATAACTGGCGATCAACTCTTAATTCTGGAGCAGAAGTATTAGGTTCCGCCAATAGTGGGACGTTTGGTTCACTAGCCAGTGGTGCGGTTGAATCGTCTAATGTTGATATGAGTCAAGAACTGGTCAATATGATTGTGGCTCAACGTAATTATCAATCGAATTCACAAACCATTAAAACTCAAGACCAAATACTTAATACATTGGTTAATTTGCGTTAGTTTAAGGATTATTTATGGATCGGGTTATTTATACTGCAATGTCGGGCGCAAGCCAAACTCTTAATCAGCAGGCGGTTACCTCACATAATCTGGCAAATGTATCAACGGTGGGATTTCGTGCTCAATTAACTGCAATGAAAGCCGTGCCAATAGTTGGCAATGATATGCCGACACGAACAATGGTTGCTGCAACCACACCAACCTACGATTCAACAATGGGGGCATTTAATTATACAGGGCGAAACTTAGATGTCGCCCTATCTCAAGACGATTGGCTCGCTGTTCAGTTAGCCGATGGTCGTGAGGGTTATACCCGTAATGGTGCAATTGAGATTAATGAAAACGGGGGGCTTTATATTCAAGGCCATCCATTAATAGGTGATAATGGTGTTTTAACTGTACCGCAACAATCTCAACTGAGTATTAGTAGTGATGGTACAGTTTCTGCTTTAGGTGCAGGTAATAAACCGACCACGATAGCTCAAGTCGGTAAAATAAAAAAAGTCCATCTTTTGCCACAAGAAATTGAGCGTGGCGATGATGGTTTTTTTCATTTAACGCAAGCGACACAAAATGAGCGTGGCGCAGTAATGCCAGATAATCCAAAAGCCCAATTAATGTCAGGGGTATTAGAAGGCAGTAATGTGAATCCTGTTACCGCTATGGTGGATTTAATCTCTCATGCTCGCCAATTTGAAATGCAAATGAAAGAAATCACGACTGCTGATGAAAATGCTCAAAAAGCCAATCAAATTTTATCACTTACATAGGAAGGAATAGCGATGATTAAATCATTATGGATTGCTAAAACGGGATTAACCGCCCAACAGATGAATATGGATATTATCTCTAACAATTTAGCCAACGTGAGTACCAGTGGTTTTAAACGTCAGAGAGCAGTATTTGAAGATTTACTTTATCAAACTGTTCGCCAACCAGGAGCGCAATCATCTGAGCAAACAACATTACCCTCTGGTTTGCAAATTGGTACGGGCGTTCGTCCTGTTGCAACCGAACGTATTCATAGCCAAGGTAATTTAGAAGCAACGGATAACAGCAGTGATGTGGCTATTAATGGACAAGGTTTTTTCCAAGTTTTATTACCTGATGGTACTCAAGCTTATACGCGTAATGGTGCGTTTCAAGTCAATCAAAATGGTCAATTGGTTACCGCAGCAGGTTATGAAATTCAGCCTACTATCAACATTCCATCCAATGCTATCAAAATGACTGTTGCACGCGATGGTGTGGTCAATGTGACATTAGCCAACCAATCAACACAAGTACAAGTTGGGCAGTTAACCTTACATACGTTTATTAACGATACTGGTCTAGAAAGTATGGGTGAAAATCTGTATTTAGAAACCGAAAGTTCAGGTGCACCAACAGAAAACACTCCAGGACTAAATGGAGCAGGTTTGCTGTATCAAGGTTATACCGAAACGTCTAACGTTAATGTTGCAGAAGAGTTAGTTAATATGATTCAAGTACAACGTGCTTACGAAATTAACAGTAAAGCCATTTCTGCATCGGACCAAATGCTACAACGTTTAAACCAACTTTAAAGATAATAACATGATAAATATAGTGAAATATCTTTATATTCTCATGGCGTTTTTTCTTTTAAGTTGTGCACAGTTGCCTAAAAAAGCATTGGTTGAGGGTGAAACCAGCATCGTGCCAAAAATGCCAGATATCGTCAATACCAGCGGTTCGATCTATCAGGCAGCCCAACCGACTAGTTTTGGTTATCAACCGATGTTTGAAGATCGTCGTCCACGCAACATTGGTGATGTATTAACAATTGTCTTACAAGAAAATGTTAGCGCCAGTAAAAGCTCATCAGTTAATGCCGGTCGTAATGGTGCGTTAAATGTCGGCGTAAAGACCGTTCCTCACTTTTTAGATGGACTTGTTGGTCGGGGTAAAGCCGATACAGATATCTCGGGCAGTAATGATTTTAAAGGATCAGGCGGTGCGAATGCCAAAAATACCTTTAGCGGCACAATCACAGTTACTGTGCAAAACGTCATGATTAATGGCAACTTGAAAGTTATTGGAGAGAAACAGATTGCGATTAATCAAGGCACCGAATTCATAAGGTTTTCTGGTGTAGTTAATCCAAGAACCATCAGTGGTAATAATACTGTTATTTCAACACAAGTTGCAGATGCCCGTATTGAATATGTCGGTAATGGCTACATAGATGAAGCGCAAACTATGGGCTGGTTACAGCGCCTATTTTTAAATTTTTCACCATTTTAATGAGTATCATTATGCTAAATAAGTTACGCATTTTTATCAATTTTATCGGTATGACTTTATTGGTTGTTCCTGTTTGTTATGCTGAACCTATTCGTGATCTTGTTACCATTCAAGGGGTAAGGGAAAACGCCTTAGTAGGTTATGGTATTGTGGTTGGACTTGATGGCACAGGCGATCAAACTTCACAAACGCCTTTTACTATTCAAAGTATCACAAATATGTTATCGCAATTGGGGATAACGGTTCCATCAGGCAGTAACATGCAACTAAAAAATGTGGCAGCAGTAATGGTGACAGCCAAATTACCTTCTTATGCACGAGTTGGACAACAAATTGATGTTGTAGTGTCTTCTTTGGGAAATGCTAAAAGTTTGCGTGGCGGTACATTAATTATGACTCCACTAAAAGGCACTGATAATCAAGTTTATGCTATTGCTCAAGGTAATTTATTTGTGGGTGGAATGGGAGCAAGTAGCAAAGGTTCAAGTGTCAGTGTGAATCAAACAGCAGGGGCGACCATTCCTAATGGCGCAACCATCGAACGTGAGCTTGCTACTCGTTTAGATGAACAAGATACGATTCATTTACACCTTAATCAATTTGATTTTACCCGTGCCTTAAAAATATCTGAGGCGATTAATAAGTTACAAAAAAATACCGCGGTTGCGATGGACGGCACTACCGTCACGGTAACAATGCCTAAGGATAATCAGGCGCGCGTACAGTTATTGTCACGCATACAAAATCTTGAAATTGGTAATACACCCATTTCAGCTAAAGTGGTGTTAAATACACGTACTGGCGTTGTGGTGATGAATCAAAAAGTTAAATTAGACAATTGTGCTGTGGCTCATGGTAATTTATCGGTTGTAGTCAATAACAAATTAAAAGTGAGTCAACCTAATACACCATTGACAGACGGAACAACTGTCGTTGTTCCGGATGAGGAAGTGAGCATTGAACAAGATGGTGGTGCACTGCATAATTTGGCTTCAGGTACCGACTTAAACCGAGTTATTCATTCACTTAATTTATTGGGCGCAAATCCTACGGAGTTAATGTCCATACTTGAAGCATTAAAAACGGCAGGTTGTTTACACGCCGCGCTGGAGACGATTTAAAACAGAATTATTAATATGAAAAATTTAGTTAATCAGTCCATTAACCGTTTTGCTTATGATTTTTCAAGCATTAACCAATTAAGACGCGATGCCGTTAGTGGATCAAATGAAAGCATTAAACAAGTTGCGGATCAGTTTGAAACATTATTCGTTAATATGATGATGCAATCTATGCGCAAGGCCGTTCCGAATGGTGGTTTATTTAATCAATCTGCCATGCAACTATTTACCTCTATGTTTGATCAGCAAATTGCTCAGCAAACAGCAGGAAAAGGCCTTGGGCTTGCCAATATTATTGCCAAACAATTAACGAATCAGCCCCATTCTGCGGTTAATATTAATGCGCAATCTCAAGCAAATAATAATCAAACTAATCTGCAATTAGCACAATCTCTATTTAGTGGAAATTCATCAAATCTATCGCCAGCGGCATTAGGTCAATTGCTCTATCAGCAACATAAAGCTAATAATTTAACTAATGCTGACGTCAACCAATTATCATCACCCACTAATCATTCTGATCAAGACCATATCACGCAATTTGTGGTTGAATGGTTTGAACCAGCTAAAAAAGCTGCTAAAGCTTCAGGTATTCCATATGAAGTTATTATTGCTCAAGCCGCATTAGAAACAGGATGGGGTAAAAAACAGATAAAAACAGCCGATAATCAGCTAAGTCATAACTATTTTGGTATCAAAGCGTCGCCATCATGGAAAGACAGTTCTACTCGTTTAACAACACAAGAATTTTTAAATAACAATAGAGTTAAAATTCAAGATGATTTTAGAGTCTATAATAGTAAACAACATGCAATAACGGATTACCTTAATTTACTCACTAAAAATCCACGTTATCGTGCAGTGGTTAATGCGCCCGACGCACGAACAGCCGCTAAAGCATTACAAGATGCTAATTATGCAACCGATCCTAACTATAGCGAAAAACTGATTCAAATTATCAATCGTATTGAGACAATTGCTAAAAGTATACCGCCTAAATCCCTATCGGGTTTTAGACAAATTGCTTTTAAATAGTATCGGGATAAATTGATTTTAACTTAAAGAAATTAATGAGCAGGAGGCTTTTGCCTCCTGTTTTTTTATGTATATTTTTAACTATAAAGTATTAACGTTTTTGTATAAATGAAATTTTGTGACAATCCGCTATTTCATTTGAAATAACGACATGTTTTGCATATTCATAAAGGTATATTGTGCCGCTTGTAAATTTGCTTGTAACATCACATAGTCTGAAATAGCTTCATACCAATCCACATCTTCGATTTGACTAATTTGCATTTCAAAATCGATGTCCAAGGTCTTACCAAGGGCTGTTAATCTTTCGACCTCTGCCAGTACATTACCGCCCGATGATCTTACGGTTGATATGTTTTCAAACGAGTTATCGATTCCTTGGCTGGCTTTGGATAGCCCCTCTCTAAATTGCGCAATCGAATCAGGATCGTTGTCATCTAAATCAATTTGTAATGCTTCAAGCGCATAATCAATGCTGGCAAAAATATTACTTTCAACAGCACTATTGGCACCGGTCATAAAAATTTGCTCACCAGTAAAACTCATTGCTACTTCACGTGTTTCATCAATAAATATGTTAATGGTTGTTGAGCCACCGACATAATTAACTTTGCCATTTTCATCGACAACAAAAGGAGGCGTGTCATTTTTGTTACCCGCAAATAGATAATTCCCATTTGTGTCTTTGGCATTGGCTAAGGATATTAACTGATCTTTTAATCCTTGTAGTTTATTGGCTAAATCAACTCTGTTTTCATCGTTTAGCGTTTCATTACCTGCATAAACTAATGTTTCTTGAATCGATTGGATAACGGTATTTGCTTCTTTTAGTATGGTATCTTGGCGACTTAACGAGTTATTAGCACTTTCACGTGCAGCTTGAAACTGATTATTTCTTGATTGGGAATGTTTTAATATTAACGCTTGTGATGAACCCATTGGATCATCCGACGGCGATAAGATTTTTTTTCCGGTTGCTAAATGTAATCCTGATTTTTGCCATTTATTATTGGTATCTAAAATACTATTTAAATTTTTTTGATACATTGAATTAGTACTAACACGCATATTTTCATCCTTTTATCATTTAGCCAAACCTAAAATGGTGTCGAATATTGTCGTTGCAGCATCAATAATCTTTGCATTAGCTTGGTAATACTGCATGTAAACTTGCATAGAAATATATTCTTCTTCAATATTCACACCCGAGATCGATTGATTTTGCTCATAAATTTCTTGGGTAATATTTTGACTCGATTGCGCTGAAATTTTAGCGGTTTGTGTTTCACTTCCCACATAACTGACCAACGCGTTATAAGCACTATTTAAGGTTTTTGTACCGTTAATTAATTTTTCGTTTTGAATATCAAGTAATTTAGCAACATTACGGTTGTCACCATTACCATTTTCATCGTCATTAATGCCTGTTGCGAATTTATTCACATCTTTCACTAATAGCTGTAATGATGATGCTACATCGGCAACAGGTTTAAGTAAAAAGCTATCGCCTGCAACTGGATTGCCATCTATTTCAATAGATAATCCATCAAATAATAACTTACCATCTTCAACTTGTGGTGTAATTTGTTTACTATCTGATAATCTGGTTACGACCCAGTCACTACCATTGAACTCAATTTTATAATCAGACGCTTTTACATCTGTTACTTTGTTGTAATTGATTTTAGCCGTAGCATTACCTTGATTTTTGGTGTTAGCAATACTGCTAGGAGACTGATAATCAAATAATTTTTCACCAGCATCGCCATTAATATCAACACCTGACATATGAACTTCATTAAAACGCTCAGCTAAATTTAAGGCAATTAAACCGAGCTGATTGCGTGCTTCAAGGAGTGGTCCATCACGAAAATTTAATAATCCATTTAACCGGCCTGACGCAATATT
Organism: Gilliamella sp. LMG 34360; assembly: GCF_984568995.1. Classification (NCBI taxonomy): domain Bacteria; kingdom Pseudomonadati; phylum Pseudomonadota; class Gammaproteobacteria; order Orbales; family Orbaceae; genus Gilliamella; species Gilliamella sp. LMG 34360. Next base: position 487,386 of record NZ_OZ474900.1, read on the forward strand.
TTGGCTTGTCAGTTCTTGAGTTGCGCCAGAATTATGCGTGTAAATAATCGTATTTAAAGCAGGATCATCTTTAGACGGTTGTACCGATAATTGAGTTGCTGAAGATCCTTGTACTAGACTTAAACCATTAGGAAGCGAAATATTATATTCTCCATTTTGTTCGGTAACCGTTATTCCGATCATTTCGCTTAATTCATTAACCAATTGATCTCGTTCATCAAGTAGTGCATTTGGTTCTAGTCCACCACTTACTGCCTGTAATCTTGCAATTTTTTGATTAAGGTCAGCAATTTGTTTTGTGTATGAGTTAATCGTATCAACGTTATTAACAATTTCAGTATTGATATTGGCAATCTGATTTTTTAAATTTAACTCTGTTTTATTGAATTTACTTACTAAAGAGCTGAGATCATTAATGACAGTCTGTTTCGAAGCAGCGTTCCCTGCATTAGAGGAGAGTTTATTTAAACTAGTAAACAGATTATTTAATTGTGAAGAAATACTGTTTTCATTTTCAGCTAATAAATTATCGACTTTTGATAATTCGTTGTAATAAGCTTTTATCGAACCATTTTGTGACTGTGATTGGCGTAATTGCCCTACCACAAAACTATTATACGCTCGATTAACGGATGATACTGATACACCATTACCAACAAATCCATAATTATATTTAGTGCCATTTGCTTGCCGCAAAATTTGTTGCTGCCGATTATAACCAACGGTATGTGCATTACTAATGTTATTACTTATCACATTAAGCATATTTTGTGCTGCATTTAATCCACTAATACCTGTATTCATCAATGAATTTGACATAATAGCTCCTAAATATAATTTCAGTTAATAACCAAATTATTAACTTAAAAGGTTATCTTTTATATCGGTCTAAAATCGTAAAACTTTAGTTATTTTTAGATAAAATTGGATTTTTTTAGATTTTAATTTTTTTAGCGTATACAATTAAATTGTTTTTATTGGTATTACTCTGATTTAATTGGTTTTGCTTGTTTTAAAAAATCTATTCCCGTCATCGTATTTTCATCTTCAATATATTGTTGTGCCGACTTATTCAAAATTAAAATACTAATACGACGATTAGCATCTTTGCTGTAATTTTTATTATTTAAACTAACTGTATCGGCAAGAGCAATAATGCGAATAATCTTGCCAGAATCTAATCCGCCAGCAATAAGTTCCCTTCTTGATGAATTAGCTCTATCAGCCGATAGCTCCCAGTTACTATACCCTCGATCACCCGTTACATATTGACGCTCATCGGTGTGACCAGATAATGTCATTTTGTTTGGCAAAGAATTTAAAATGGGTGCAAGTGCATGTAAAATGTGTTGCATGTCAGAATGAATAACGGCACTTCCTACTTCAAACATGGGGTTGTCATCCGTTGCTAGAATTTGAATCCGTAATCCCAATTCAGTTAATTCAATAATCAGGTTGGCCGCTAAATTTTTTAACCTCGGATCGATTTCAAACACTTCATAGATTTTTTGAGCTGTTTTTATAAGCTCTAATCTTTCAAGTTGTTTAGATTCAGATTCTGTTAGGCTTTGGTTTGGAAGCGTATTTGTTTCTTCACCTAAGTTTTTAATAACATCGTCACCACCACCTGGAATAGGACTTTCACTATCACTTAGGTTTTTACCGCCATTTTGCCCTAAAATAAGCGGTGTTCTAAAATATTCTGCAATACCTTGTAATTCTTGCGGACTCGCTTTGGAAATTAACCACATGACCAAAAAAAGTGCCATCATCGCTGTCATAAAGTCAGCATAAGCGATTTTCCACGAACCTCCATGGTGACTGCCACCATGTCCGGATTTTTTCTTAGTGATTATTCTTACAGAGTTCTCTTTCATTATTTATTATTTTCATTTGAGTTGGCATTTTTATCTTTTACATCTTGGATATATTTTTCTAATTCAAAGAAAGATGGTCTTTCATGAGAAAATAACGTTTTTCGTCCAAATTCAATGCAAATTTGCGGAGCATAGTCGTGCATACTTGCAATCAGTATAACTTTGGTACACTCCAGCGTTTTGATCACACCGGCGTTTCTTTGCTTTAATAACGCCGCTAGTGGTGAGACAAATCCATAAGCAAGCAAAATACCTAGAAAAGTTCCTACCATGGCATGTGCAATAAGTTCTCCCAATTCACTCGCAGGTCTGTCGGCTTGTGCTAACGTATTGATAACCCCCATAACCGCAGCCACAATACCAAAAGCAGGTAATCCATCTCCAACAGCTGAAATTGCATCCGCAGGTTTTTCTAATTCGTGAATATAAGTCTCAATCTCCTCATCCATCAGTGCTTCAATTTCAAATACATTCATGTTGCCACTAATCATTAATCGCAAATAATCAGTAATAAAGTCGCAGATTTGAGGATTGGCTAAAATAAGCGGATATTTTTTAAATAATTCACTTTCTTTTGGATTATCAATATCAGATTCAATAGATAATGTACCATTTTGTCGAATTTGGGTAAGAATGGTGTACATTAAATTAATCAGTGTTAGATAAAGTGTTTTATTATATTTGGATGATTTAAACAATTGACCTAATGCTTTAAGTGTCGATTTAATTACTTTCTTTTCATTGCTGACAATAAAAGCCCCGATTGCTGTTCCTCCAATAATTAGAAACTCTAATGGTTGAAAAAGAACTGCTAAATAACCACCACTTAAAACATAACCAAGTAGTGCAGAAGCGATAACAACAATATAACCTATAATTATTAGCATTGGATTTCCTTTTTCTCCATAATTTATGTTTCTACTATTAATTTCAAACTGTCATTTTTCTAGCAATTGCTGAATTAAAACCACTAGGTATTGATAGTACCTGCAAACACTTTTCATGGTTTTCTTTAGGGGTTTTATTATTCTTTTCCGCTCTTGATGGTGGCTGACATAAACTGCATATAAAACTGTTGTATGGCTGGTAAGCATGGGTGATAAATCGTCCATGACACTCTTTACAACAGGATTGTTGCATGACATTACTTTCAACAAATTTGACTAAAATCCAAGCACGAGTTATTCCTAAGACGGGTTTGTTTTCATGTGAGAATGAACATTGTTCTAAATAAAGTTGGTAGGCTTTTAAAATTGTTTGAATACCGGGCTTTGTGCCATGTTTCACCAAAAAACGGTAAGCATTGTAAAATATACTAGAGTGAATATTGGGTTCCCAAGTCATAAACCAGGTAGTGGAGAACGGTAATAAACCTTTAGGAGGAGGACAGCCTTGAATTTCTTTATACAGTTTTATTAGTTTACCTCGACTTAAATTTGTTTCACTTTCTAGCATTTGAATTCTTGCACCAAGTGAAATTAATCGGGTAGCTAATTGAACTTCCTTATATTTTTGAATGATACTTGTATCTTTCATCCTGATTCCTTTCCACTACTTATTTAATGAATCTAAAAGTAAACTTGATAAAAGTATGCCCGTATGCATTTGTTTTATATCACTTATGCGCGAGTCTTCTGTGAGTTTCTTCATCATTTCTGCGTTTTCAAATCGCAATTGAAATGTTAATTGATTGGTTTCGGATAAAACTAACATTTGCGACGTATTTAAACTGCTGAGTATATCGGCTGTTTCTTCATCAATACCTAATCGATACATTGCCATCGCTTTATCTTTTTCAAGCATCTTTTGACTTAACAAGAGTGTTGAAAGATTCAAGTGGTGTATAGATTTCAAAATATCATCATCTAATATATTTCCCAATTTAATCACCCATCCATATTTATATCCGTATAAAAAAACGAATATTTGATAAAATAAAACAACAATAATTTTTTTATACTTAAAATTACATTTTTAAATGAAAAACGTCAATAAAAAAATCATATCAATTTATTTTCGAATTATTTTTCTGCGCTTTTCTCTTTTAATTCTGTTTTTATAAGGTAATCTTACTTTGTATTCGTTTAATTGCTTGACTATGTAACTGACTTACACGAGACTCACTAATATTCATCACGTTACCAATCTCTTTTAAATTCAGCTCTTCTTGATAATAAAGTGCTAAAACCATTTTTTCTTTTTCAGGTAATTTATCAATCTGTTGAATCATAATATTGCGAATTTCATCATTAATGATTGAAGAAAAAGGGTTATTATCAGAGCCTGATTCAATTAATGTGTCGATGTTATCGCCTAATTTTTTTTGTATTTCATCATAGGAAAATATCTGACTATAATTTGAATCTAATAATACTTTGTGATATTCAGTAATCGATAATTGCAAATATGCCGCTATCTGATGGTCATTAGGAGGTACACCTAGTTTTTTTTCTAACTCATTAATTGCATTTGTCACATCTTTAATTTTTTTCCGCGTTTGTCTTGGTAACCAATCTCGACTACGCAGTTCATCTAGCATAGCGCCTTTTATTCTAGGAATGGCAAATGTGGTAAAAGAATAACCTTGGGAAGCATCATACCGCTTTATGGTCTCTAGCAAACCGATATAACCTACTTGTAATAAGTCATCAAGTTCAATTGTGGTTGGCAAACGAACCGCTAATTTAAGTGCTTCATTACGAACTAAATAGATATACTGTTGCCAATCAATTTGATTCACTATACCTTGAGAGTTATACAGGCTATCACTCATTTTCTGAACCAATATAAAAAAATGCTAACGAATATTATCACGCTAATTGATTGAATTAATGGCTAGAATAAGATGAAAAAAATAGGTAATTAACTTTTTTAACAATAATGGTATTAAAAAATACCATTATTGCTACAGTACAAATTAGAGTGACCATAAATTCTAATTGTATACTCTATTGTAGTAGAGAAAGTACAGATTGAGGTACTTGATTTGCTTGTGCTAATACTGAAGTACCTGCTTGTTGTAAGATTTGACCGCGAGTCATATTAGATACTTCTTCCGCGTAATCTGCATCTTCAATACGGCTGCGTGCTGAACTTAGGTTATTTACAGTATTGTTGATGTTATTTACAGTTGACTCAAAACGATTTTGTACCGCACCAAGCTCACCACGTAATTCATCAATTGTTGATAATGCCGCATCAATTGTTTTTAATGGATCAGCAGTTGGCGCATCTGATACATTGAAACCATTTAAACCTAATTTTTCACTGTCAATTTGTTTCAAGTTGATAGCAATGATTTCACCATCATTTGCACCTACTTGAATGTTAAGCGTTTTATCTTCAGATAATACTTTAGTACCATTAAAGTCAGTTTGTGCAGATACACGGTCGATCTCTTGTAAACGTTGATCGATTTCATTTTGAATTGATGCAAGATCGCTTTCAGAGTTAGTACCGTTTGCTGCTTGAACAGTTAGCTCACGAATACGTTGTACGTTATTGTTGATTTCGTTTAATGCACCTTCAGTTGTTTGTGCAATTGAGATACCGTCATTTGCATTACGTGCTGCTTGAGTTAAACCACGAATACTTGAAGAAAAACGGTTAGCAATTGCTTGACCTGCAGCATCATCTTTAGCACTGTTGATACGCATACCAGATGATAAACGCTCAATTGCAGTTCCAAGAACGCTTTGAGAATGATTTAGATTATTTCTTGCCATTAAAGACATACTATTGGTATTAATTACCTGTGCCATTTTTATCTCCTTTAATATAATAAGTTTGATCAACACGATATTGAAGAGAGTTATTCAATATGTTTGCTGATACTTTAGTTATCGGTTTTAAAAAAAGAAACTTTAGTATTTTTTTCCACGAATATTGGTTTTAAAAAAATTTTTTAAAAAATAAATGATATTATTTTTATTTTTCAATTAGTTATGTAAATATTATTTTTATAAAATATATCCTACTGCATTAAACAATCTCAGATTGTTACTTTTAACCTGTGAATTTATTCTCAATACTAAACTTTTTATTACATTGGTCGATAAAACAAGTGATGAAAGAATTTATATTAGGATAATTAATCATGGCAATGAGTATTTTAGGAATTGGTTCTGGTATTGATTTAAATGAAGTATTAGATCAATTAGAAGCCGTTGAAAAAAATCGTCTTACCCCAATAAAAGCGCAGCAAAAAGCAATAAATAATAAGATTAGTGGTTTTGGCAAGTTAAAAAGTGCGTTATCCACATTTAATAATGCGACAGCCAAATTGCAAAAAAAAGAAATTTTTCATGGTCGTACCGTATCAGGTAATGACAATTATTTTACGACTAATGTCAGAAGTAATGCTCAATTGGGTAATTACTCCGTTAGTGTTGAACAACTTGCTCGTGCACACAGCGTTGCAACTAATGCGGTAAACGATAAAAATGCAGCGCTCGGCAATGATAATGAAACTCGAACACTTACCATTGAACAAGCCAATGGCCAAAAGTTAAATGTTACTTTATCCAAAGATGAGACGTCATTAGAGTCGATTGCCAATGCGATCAATCAAGCGAAAGTGGTTAATGAAGATGGTTCAACCAGTGAATCAACCGTAAATGCAACCATTGTGCGTTCAGGAAAGGATAGTTATCAGTTAGTTATTACATCAAAAGAAACCGGTGAGCAACAAACCATTACTTCTGTTTCATCCGATGATGATAAGCTTAATTCACTCATTGGCTTTGATATTAATCAAGCTGATTCATCGGCAATGAGTGAAGTCGCTAAAGCGCAAGATGCCAAATTTAGTTTCAATGGTATTACAGTTAATAGTGCATCAAATACTGTTAAAGATGTTATTCCGGGTGTTGATATCACGTTAAAAGCGGTCACAACCACCTCACAAAATTTAACTATCGCGGCGGATAATGAAAAAACGCAAGAGGCACTTAAAGAGTGGGTGGATGCATTCAATCAATTGCAATCAACCATATCAACTTTAACGCAATTTACTGCCAGCGATGCCAATTCAGATGAATTAAATAGTAATAATGGACCACTGATTGGAGATTCCACACTACGTAATATTGATCAAAGCATTCGCTCTATATTTTCGAAAGGTCAAGCAGGTGAATTATCGGTACTGTCACAAATTGGTATCAATATGGATAGCAACGGCAAGTTGGTGATTAAAGAAAACGAATTGGAAAAAGCCCTTAAAGAAAACAGTGATGCGGTAGCCATTTTATTTACAGGCGATGGTGAAACAACAGGCATTGCTAACGAAGTGTTTGCCAAAGTCAGTAGCTTTATTGATAGTGATGGCATGATTGATACTGCAACGAACGGTTTAAATTCAACGTTAAAATCATTAGATAAACGTTATGATCAAGTTAATAACTCCATTGACCAAACGATCGAGCGTTATCGAGTGCAATTTACCAAACTAGATATATTAATCAATCAATTAAATGGTATGAGTAATTACCTTACTACCCAATTTGAAATGATGGCGAATTTAAAAAAATAAGGCATAACAATGTATAAAATGGGATCTCAAGCTTATAAACAAGTTAATTTAGAAACCAGTGTCAGTCAGGCATCACCACATCAGCTTATTGTTTTGTTATTTGACGGTGCACTTAATGCTATTCGACTCGCTGATTTATATATACAGAAAGGTGATATTGCAGGTAAAGGAAAAGCCATTTCCAAAGCAATTAATATCATTGATAATGGGCTTAAAAGTTGTCTTAATTTAGAGCAGGGTGGTGAAATTGCCGAAAACTTAGATCAGCTTTATCACTACATTAGCCAGCAATTGGTTTTAGCTAACTTACATAATGATAGGGAAAAACTGCAAACCTGTTTTGATTTGCTTGATAATATTGCTCAAGCTTGGCGAGAGATAGCATAGTGGGAGTATTGGCTTTGAATACTAATTTATTATTAGAACAATATGAGCAACTTAATTATATTGTTGGACAAATGCTAATTGATAGTCAAAAAGAAGATTGGGAATCTTTAATCAATTGGCAAGCGAAATATCATCAATTAACGGAGGATGTTAAATTATCTGAGGGTTTGACTGTTATTGAAAATATGTCTACACAACAGCAAGATATTATGAAAATGTATTTCAACAATATCATTAGTAATCATCAGCAATTAGTCCAATTAATGCATGTGCGGCGTAGTGAACTGAGCAAGCTTATTGGCGAACAAGTTGATTATCAAACCAAAATAGGCAGTTATCAAAAAGTTGCCAACCTAGTATAAGTAACTAAATACCCTTGACCTTATTTATTAAATTAGTAATTAACTAAAAGTAATTGAGGAAAAGGGTTTTTAACATATAAAAAGCACCTTTCCTCAAACTTTTTATTGATTAATTTTACATCTTTAAAGCATACACTGTGCTTGCAATGGCGACTCGCTCATTTCACAATAACGTGCACCTTTTGCATCAAGCACTGGATAACTTCTGGGGTTGCTATATGTATATTCACAAACGAATAAATTACCTAAAGGATCATTAGGATTGATTGTCTATTTTAGGTAACCATTATCAAACTCTTCAGGCCTTAGTTCTGTTTATAAACATACCTTGCCAATAAATAAACGAGCATTATAAAGTTTATAAGTGGCATTGCCCGTTGAAAAGATTGCCGGGAAACTGATCACCTGAGTCTTAACTTGATCCAGACTATTTATTAATGTAAAACTAAATGGCAAACTTTACCATGCCGATTGTATGTAATAACTTGCATGGTGTTAAAAATTAATAATCTTAATTTTTTCAAATAATAAAAATTTAAAAGGAGAGCGATTGATTAGTCGTTGTTGCAACAATAGTGGTAAGGTTAAGCCAATTTACTATAAAAATTGGCAGTTAATTAATCATATTTTTTAAACCAAAATACCATCATCTAGTAGATGATTAGCTATCCGATAATGGTTTAAACATTCATATTCATGATTTCTTGATATGCTGAAACTAATTTATTTCGAACTTGAATACCAAATTGTAACGAAACTGAAGATTTTTGCATGTTAACCATTACTTCATTTAGAGAAACATTCGGTTCTCCCATTTCAAACGCTTTAGCCGAATGATTGGCTTGTATTTGTAATTGGCTAATGTTATACAATGCGGTTTTTAACTCATTGATAAAGTTATTCTCATCGGTTAATTGAGGCTTTGTGGCATAGGGTGCATTTAAATTTGTAAGTTCATTTGTATTTAATGTATTGATCGTTGTCATAACGGCTTGGTAATTCCCATTTTGTCACTTTACTGTGCAATTTATCATACAAGGCAAAAACTAAATGGCATAAGTAAGGGGAAAATGCTGTGTTTTTTTAGCTATTGATTTTTATTAATACAAAGATAATAGAGCCTAGAATTAATCTAATCAGCTTAGCATTAGGATTTTTATGGCTAGCCAAACAGTCGACGGTAAAGGTGAATCAATATTAAATAAATTACCTTTTATTAACCAAATAAAACACAATGCCAAAATGGCAGGGTCAATTGCAGCTGTTATTGCTATTGCTATTATCAGTATCATCTATTTATGGGTTAAAGATGACTCTTATAGTGTTTTATTTAGTAATTTAAATGATAAAGATGGTGGCGAGATTATCAGCCAGCTCGATAAGATGAATATCCCCTATAAATTTTCATCGTCGGGATCGACCATCTTAATTCCTGAAGATAAAGTTTATGATACGCGTTTGCGTATTGCTCAACAAGGATTGCCTAAAGGTGGTGCTGTTGGCTTTGAATTACTCGATAAAGAAAGTTTTGGTATGAGTCAATTCAATGAACAGGTTAATTACCAACGTGCTTTGGAGGGCGAATTATCCAGAACAATATCAATTATAAGTAGTATTAATGATGCTAGAGTGCATTTGGCGATGCCTAAACCATCATTATTTGTCCGAGAACGAAAATTTCCTTCCGCATCTGTGGCATTAACGTTATTACCTGGTCGCAGTCTATCACAAGGGCAAATTGATGCCATTATTCATTTAATTTCAAGTAGTGTACCCGAATTACAGGCCGATAAAGTTACGATTATTGATCAACATGGTCATCTATTAACCGGTGAAAATTATCGTGACCGAAATGCCAATGTGGCGCAATTAGAATTTAGTGAACGCATTGAAAACAGTGTTCGTGAGCGCGTTGAAAAAATTATTATCCCTATTTTGGGTAAAAATAATGTTCGGGTGCAAGTGAATGCTGAGGTTGATTTTAGCCGACAAGAATCGACTTCAGAAATTTATGATCCTAATAGTGATATTGCCAAGCAAACTATTCGCAGTAAACAGTTAACGGAAAATCGGCAATTAATTAATAATTATGGCATAGGTGGTGTGCCAGGTGCGTTATCTAATCAACCTGTACCTACATCAAGTGCCCCTATTGATGAAGACAAGGAATCCAACGATATTGCCGATAAGCAGCAGCCGAGCAACTGGCAATCCAATAATACTTTAAATTATGAAGTGAATCGGCAAGTTGTACACAGCAAAATACCTGAAGGGCGCATTAAACGTTTATCGGTTGCAGTACTAGTTAACTATAAGCTTGTGACCAATGAATCAGAGAATAATGAGACAAATGAGAGTGATGATGAAAATAAATTATCACTTCCAACCGAACAATGGGTAAAACTTGATAGTAATGAATTAAACGACATTGAATTATTAGCTCGTCAAGCGATGGGTTTTTCCCAATTACGTGGTGATAGTTTGACTGTTGCCAATTTAAAATTTACAGATCAAGAGTTTGATGAAGAGAGTGGTATCGCGTTTTGGAAAACGTCTGAATTTTATGATTCTCTCAAAACAGGCGGTAAATATTTAATCTATATTTTAATCATTTGGATTATCTGGCGAAAAGTATTGCGTTCAGTATGGCTGAAACTACAAAGACATTACTTAAGTGTTAATAATAAATCGACGGATGCTCAAGCAACGCTAGATGAGAAATTAGATTATAAAGCGCACAGTAAACAGCAGCAGAAAATGTTTGAAGATAATATGCAACAACAACAATATATTAGAAAAATTGTCGAGAAAGAGCCTCGGGTAATGGCATTAATTATTCGTGGTTGGATGAACAAGAGGGACACAGAATAATGAATTTAAGTGAAACTCAAAAAGCCGCTACAGTAATGATGGTATTGGGTGAAGATCTTGCTGCCAAAGTGATGCAATATCTTAACCCTAAAGAAGTACAACATATCAGTAGTGCAATGATGTCTTTACCACAGCTTTCGCAAGAGCAATTGAAAAGTATTCTTAATGAATGTCAATTTACACTTGAAAATTGTGCCGTTTTAACTACCGATGCCGATGGTTATTTACGTTCAGTACTCGAAAAATCCATTGGTAGTGAAAAAACCGAACGTTTACTTGATGAGTTGTTAGAAACTGATCGAGAAGAAGCCACCGATGGTCTTGAAATGCTTAATTTTGTTGATGCTGCACGGGCAGTTGATCTGGTTAAAAAAGAGCACCCACAAATTATTGCTACTATTTTAATTCATCTGAATCGGGATTTAGCTGCTGAAGTTTTAAATCTGTTTGATGACGAATTACGTAATGATGTCATGTTACGTATTGCAACTTTTGGAGGTGTTGAACCATCAGCGCTACAAGTTTTATCGACATCATTATCTACATTATTACATGGTCAAAATCTTAAACTTAATAATATGGGTGGCATTCGTACCGCAGCAGAAATTATTAACTTAATGAAATCTCATCAAGAAGAGCTTGTTATCAATGCGTTACGTGATTATGACCACGAACTTGCTCAAAAAATTATTGATGAAATGTTCTTATTTGAAAATCTCATTGAAGTTGATGACAGAAGTATCCAACGTCTACTTAGAGATGTTGATAATGAAACATTAATTATTGCTTTGAAAGGCGCATCAGTCGCATTACGTGATAAGTTATTAAGTAATATGTCACAACGTGCCGCCTCTATTTTACGTGAAGATCTGGAAAACAGACCACCTGTGCGCCTATCGCAAGTTGAAACTGAACAGAAGAAAATTTTGGTTATTGCGCGTCGCTTAGCGGAAAGTGGTGAAGTTATCTTGAGTCGTGGTGATGATGAGTATGTATAATCAATCCCATAGATTGAACTGGAAACCACTTATTTTTCAGGATTTAACTTCGGCAACGTTATCACAACTCAGTACCAACGACAGTACCCAAGAAAGTGAAATTTGCCAGCCTGAACAGGAATTAGAGTTAATTGAATCGAATAAAGAACCTGATGTTGACCAAGAAACACTTGAGCAGTTAAAGCAAGAAGTTAAAGCACAAGCTTATCAAGAAGGGTTCACATTAGGTCAAACGGAAGGTTTTGATGTGGGTAAACACTCTGGTTATGAACAGGGATTTGCGCTTGGACAGCAAGAAGGACGTCAACAGATAGAGCAGCAACTTAGTGATGAAAAGTTAAAAGCAGTAGAGAACATCACTGATTTAATACGCAATTTTCAGCAGTCAATTAATGATATCGATGAGTTAATCGTGCCCAAATTAATTGATTTAGCATTGGTTGCTGCACAAAAAACCGTTGGCACTCTTTCTAAAGTCAAACAAAAGCAGCTGGTCTTTACGATACAAATGCTTATTGAACAGTGTTCGATGTTATCCGAACCGATTTTATTGCATCTTAACCCTGATGATCTGTTGTGGTTAGAGCCAATAATAAGTGAAGAAATTAAACAATATCATTGGCAATTTATCGCCGATCCTAATATTGAAAGTGGTAGCTGTAAAATTTTTACAGATACCAATGAAATTGATACCAATGTTGACAATCATTGGCAAATCATGTCCGATTGTTTACATGAAAGGTGAGCATTAATATGACTTACTCATCGCAATGGATCAACAAAATTAGCCAAGCTACGCAGAAACTTCAATCTTTATCCTTAATTCGCCAATATGGACGATTAGTCAAAGCATCGGGATTAGTGCTTGAAGCTGTGGGGTTAAAATTACCATTAGGTTCAAACTGTTTTGTTGAGCGACAATCTAATGGTCAACTGGATGCGGTCGAGTGTGAAGTGGTTGGATTCAATGGGCAAACTTTATTTTTGATGCCATTTGAGGCAACCGATGGCATTTTATTAGGTGCTCGAGTTTATACTTTACAATATGATTTAGCGCATTTTAGCCATAAATTATTACCCGTCGGTATGGCGTTATTAGGTCGAGTCGTTGATGCCATGGGTAAACCGTTAGATGGTAAGCCATTACCAGAACATGTTGAATATGCTGGTTTAGTCAATAAAACACTCAATCCTTTAAATCGCACCCCCATTCATCAAGTTCTGGATGTTGGGGTAAGAGCCATCAACGCATTATTAACTGTCGGACAAGGCCAACGGATGGGGTTATTTGCTGGTTCGGGTGTTGGTAAAAGTGTTTTACTCGGTATGATGGCTCGTTATACACAAGCCGATATTATTGTAGTGGGCTTGATTGGTGAACGTGGACGGGAAGTTAAAGATTTTATCGAAAATATTTTAGGTGAAGAGGGTTTAGCCCGTGCTGTTGTGGTCGCTGCACCAGCCGATGTATCACCATTATTACGTTTGCAAGGCGCTGCCTATGCAACAAGAATTGCTGAAAGTTTTCGCGATCAGGGTTTTAATGTTTTATTAATCATGGATTCTTTGACTCGCTACGCTATGGCGCAACGAGAAATTGCCTTAGCAATCGGTGAACCACCAGCCACCAAAGGATATCCACCTTCTGTATTTGCAAAATTACCGGCTCTTGTTGAAAGGGCAGGCAATGACGAACATGGTAAAGGGGCCATTACTGCTTTTTATACGGTTTTAACCGAAGGCGATGATCAACAAGATCCGATAGCTGATTCGGCTAGGGCAATATTAGATGGGCATATTGTTTTGTCGCGTGCGCTTGCTGAGTCAGGCCACTATCCCGCTATTGATATTGAAGCATCCATTAGTCGAGTAATGACCGAACTTACCGCTACTGAAGATGAAAAGAAATCACGCTTATTTAAACAGCTATTTTCCAGTTTTCAACGTAATCGCGATTTAATTAATGTTGGCGCCTATGTGGCAGGTACTGATCCTTTGCTAGATAAGGCGATAAATTTATATCCAGCCATGCAAAAATTTTTGCAACAAGGTATTTACGAACATTGTGGATATGAAGAGGCGTGCCAACAATTAGCCGCGATTGTGAGTCAACATTAATCGGTTAGGAAAGTACTCATGAATGAAAATCCTTCACAATTAGCTTTTACAACATTAAAAAAATTAGCGCAAAAATCGGTTGACGATAATTTACTTAAGTTAAAAAAAGCAAATGAGAATCAAGATAAAGCACAGTCACAACTCAATGTCTTAAATGATTACTATGTTGAGTATCAACAAAAACTGAATGATGCCTTATCTGATGGTATAAAAGGATATGAATTAAATAATTTTAATGCTTTTATTGCCACAATTGAGCAAGGGATAGAGCAGCAAAAAAAACTGTTATTAACCTTAGATATCAAACAAAAGCAGATTACTAACCAGCTTAATCAATCACAAAAAAGTTTGAACACCTATACAACATTGTTAAGTAAGCAATATAACAAATATTTACAACAGCAAAATCGTTTACAACAAAAACTGACCGATGAATTTGCCCAGCAGCAATTAGCAAGGAGGATATTGAGTGAGTATTAATTTGATTGGTAATTTAAACTTAATGCCAGCGCATCAATCAGAGGTTGTTACTAAAGATACCATCGATAATGATAGTAATCTGTTTGAGCAGTTATTGTTACTGAGTGAACAATATAGTCAACCTGCTAATAAGCCAACTCAAACCCAATCCAGCGATATTGATAATGAGGAACTTGATGATAATAACGCTAAGGATGATGAGTTAATTATTGGCGGTTATCCCCTTGCTGTTGAGTATTTCGAACAGGAAAAATTGGCTATTATCAGTTCGACAGCGGTAAACAGTGTAGACAATAGGGATATACCTACCAACTCATCTTCACTGCCAACAAATAAGATAAATTCTGAAATATTAGAAGCCAACTTATTGACTAATCTACCGACAAATCTATCGACAAATCCATTAGACAGTGAGCCAGCCAACGAATTTATTCATGATGAAAGGAGTGTCATTCACTCGATAACGCAACAAAATAATTTTATGTCATTATTTGAAGCAAAACGTCGAGCAGACACCACACTTATCAACCATAAAAATACTGAAATTAACCATGATACGAGTAATTATTTATTTAATTCATCAAATAACTTATCAAGTATTAGTGATGTGATGCCAAAAGTGACCTCTCCGCAAACTGATTTTGCTATGAATTTAGGGGGTAACGATGTAATAACGCCTATCCATCAAGCTTCGTCTTTGTCACCGATGACCAATGAACCGAACTTGTTATCATCAGCGAATTCGACTGTAACGCCTTATACAATGGATCTATCTATGCCTGTTGATGTAGCGCAATGGCAAAAATCGTTAACTCAGCACATTGTGATGTTTAACCGTCAGGGAATGCAAACTGCCGAAATTAAATTACATCCTCAAGAATTAGGTTCGTTACATATTAAACTTGATATGACCGATGATAATATCAATCTTCATATGATGGCTGCACATAATATGGTAAAAGGGTTGTTAGAATCTGCAATACCATTTTTACGAACTTCATTACAAGAACAAGGTTTTACCTTACAACAAACTGATATAAGTGATTTTTCGATGATGAGTGATGGCGAGCAATCAGCGATGCATCATCAAAATAATCATCATCAACAATCGAATACCGTTGTATCAAGCACGGTAGACAAAATTACTGAGCAGTCAAACAACGAAAAACATATTGTTAAGTCAGGTTTGAGCGTATTTGCTTAAAAGATAGTTTGTGATTTATTGTACTGTTTAGTACCTTAAAAATAAATTGAAAACGTTAAATAGGTAATATTTTTATTGCCTATTCTTCAAATCAATTTTACATGTTTGATTTATTATTCTTATCATTATTACCATTTAATGGTTATAAATTTTTTATTGGGATAAGAATAAATATGCCAACTACTCCAAAGAAAGTGAATATTTTGAACTTAATACTTATTCTCATCACGCTGCTTGCATTAAGTACAGCTGCTTATTTATGGTTTAAAAATCAACCAAAAACCAAGGCTAAAAAGCAAGATGAAATAACTATCGTATCGCCGGTTTTTTTAACCTTAAAACCATTTACTGTATCATTACCTGCATCAGAAGATAATGGTGATATTAATAAAATTCTTTATGTTGGTATGGTACTGCGTGTTGCCGATGAAGACCAAAAAACCGCATTATTAGAATATTTACCTGAAGTTAGAAGCGATATCCTTTTTTTATTATCTAAACAATATGTTAGTAAATTAAAACAAGAAACGGGTAAATTTGAATTACAAGAACAGATAAAAGATACATTATCACGCCAATATGATATCAAACACTCAGTAAAAATCGACGAAGTACTCTTTACTGATTTTATTATACGGTGATTGTTATGTCTGATAAGCGTGAACCGATAACCGACATTAATGGCAACAAGAATACTAACCCTGTATCAGGAAGCTCAATTGCCACTAAAGATAACGTTACTGATACAAGTGTTGTATCATTACCATCAGGCAAAAAAGCCGATGTTAAACCTTACGATTTATCGGTCAAACATAGCTTTGTTCCTGAACGTTTAACCGCATTAGAAATTATTAATGAACGTTTTGCTCGCCAGTTCAGAATAAGTTTATTTAATCTGTTACGCCGCAATACTGATGTGATTGCATCTCCAATTGAAACACAAAACTTTAAATATTTTTCCGATATTTCATCAACATATCATTTAAATTTAGTACATCTTAATCCTTTAAGAGGCTCTGCTTTATTTTCGTTTTCACCTGAATTAGTGTTTATTGTGGTTGATACATTATTTGGTGGGGATGGACGTACAAATAAGGTTGCAACAGAAGATCGTGAGTTTACTCATACTGAACAACAAATCATTAAACGAGTCTTAGAGTTAGCATTAACTATATATCAAAATGCGTGGGCAGATATCTATTCAATTGAAACTGAGTATATCCGCTCTGAGATACAAAGTAAGTTTACTAATATTACTACTTCTCCTGATGATGTGGTTTTAACTACCAAATTTAAAATTGAAATTGGTAGCTTTAAAGCGACATTTTATATTTGTATACCTTATGCCATGGTTGAGCCAATTAAAGAATCTTTAATCAAACCGCCTATCGAGCAGCAAACTTATAAAGATGATAATATTTGGATGAGTTCATTAACCTCTGGCATTAAACAATCCACTGTCGAATTAGTTGCTAACTTTACTCGTATTCAAACTACTGTCTCTAAACTATTAGCGTTAAAAACTAACGATATTTTAGTGATCGATAAACCGACAAATTTAGATGTTACCGTCGGGGGGGTACCAGTATTAAAAGGTCATTACGGTAAAGTTAATAAACAATATGCAATTAAAGTAGAACAGGTTATTAATCCTGTAATAGAACAATTAAATGAGGGAATGCAAAATGACTGATATCAGACAAGATAGTGAAGAGATCCCGAAAGTCGATGAAAGCGGTGATGAATTATCTACTAAAGGCGTTATTTTTGAAACACTATCACCACAACAAACTGAAGAACAAAAGCAGGATATTAATCTTATTTTAGATATTCCGATTGATTTGAGTGTCGAACTTGGTCGAACCAAGATGGCAATTAAAGATTTATTGAATTTAACTCAAGGATCAGTCATTGCATTAGATGGTCTTGCTGGTGAACCTTTAGATATATTAATTAATGGTTATTTAATTGCCCAAGGCGAAATTGTGGTTGTCGGTGATAATTATGGCATACGCATCACTGATATTATAACTCCATCAGAGCGTGTACGTAGGTTGAGTCGTTAATGGATATTATATACGAAAATAAGGCTCAGCCTTCAATATCTGCAACAGATACAATTGCGATAACTTCTGTATCACCTGAATTAAAAGTAAACACGCAAATAGTTACATCAATGGGGATGTCGCTTATCGGTGTGATTGCAGTGATTTTATTATTAGGGTGGATAGTAAAACGTTTTAATTGGAAAACGCCAAATAAACAATTGATTGAGGTAAAAGCCACTTACAATATCAATCCTAAAGAGCGAATTGTTTTGGTTCATGTCGATAATCAATTATTAGTTGTTGGTGTGACTGGGCAGCAGATGACTTTACTGCATACCATAAATGAACAACGAACCGATATGCTACTAGCAGAACCTTCTTCAAGAGTGAAAGATTTTTCCAGAAATAGGATATTTGAGCAAATGTTACAGTCCATTTTGAAATTAAGAAAGGAGTAATGGGTAGTGCGGTTAAAATCTGTTATTTTGCTGAGCTTATTGTCGATTAGCCAATATAGTTTTGCTGAAATCTCACCGTTATCTATCATTTCTCGTACTACGTTGGACAATGAACAAAGCTGGTCATTACCCGTAGAAACATTGGTCTTTTTGACCTTACTCACTTTTATTCCTGCAATACTACTGCTAATGACGAGTTTCACCCGCATTATTATTGTATTGGGTTTATTGCGTAATGCTTTAGGGACACAATCTGCTCCACCTAACCAAGTTATTTTAGGTATTGCTCTTTTTATGACATTTTTTATTATGTCACCGGTGACTGATAAAATTTATCAAGATGCTTATATACCTTATTCACAAAATCAAATCACTATGCAAGAAGCTTTATCCACCGCAACTAAACCATTGCAGGCGTTTATGCTTACTCAAACCCGCGAAAATGATTTAGCGTTATTTGTGAATATGTCCCACCAAAACGAGATCCAAAGCCGAGAAGATATTCCGTTAAAAATTTTGGTACCTGCCTTTGTAGTCAGTGAGTTAAAAACCGCTTTTCAAATAGGTTTTACGATTTTTATTCCTTTCTTAATTATCGATTTAGTGGTAGCCAGTACACTTATGGCATTAGGGATGATGATGGTTCCACCTGCAACGGTATCATTACCCTTTAAGTTAATGTTGTTTGTATTAGCAGATGGTTGGCACTTATTACTTGGTTCATTAGCGCAAAGCTTTTTTAGTTAGGGAATTTTAGTTAAGTAATTTTAGTCAAAAAATTCTAGTTAAGAAATTCGAATGAAGGAATAGTATGTCACCTGAGTATATTAGTACCTTAGCAATGCAAGCCATAAAAGTTGCAGCCTCTCTTGCTGGCCCTTTACTGTTAGCCGCTTTAGTTACTGGTTTAGTCATTAGTTTATTGCAAGCGGCTACGCAAATTAACGAAATGACCTTATCATTTATTCCCAAAATTTTAGCAGTGATCGTGGTTTTAATTATTTTGGGACCATCAATGTTGTCAACAATGATTGACTACATTCAAATTGTTATCACCGATATTCCTAACTTAACTCATTAAAAATGATGGATTTTAATATTAACAGTCTATTTAATATTGATTTCTTTTCTTGGATTAAAGATGTTTTTTTTCCGTTTGTGCGCATTTTGGCATTAATTATGGTTGCGCCAATTTTTGGTGAAAAAGAAGTACCAAATCGCATAAAGGTTGGTTTAGCATTAGTAATTGTTATGCTTCTACCCATTCCTCATCTTGATGAAAATATAAAAATCTATTCTTTAACGGGGGTATGGGTTATCGCTCAGCAAATAATGATTGGCGTGTTGATTGGTTTTACTATGCAACTTGCGTTTATAACCGTCAGAATTTCGGGTGAATTAATTGGAATGCAAATGGGATTGGGAATGGCAACTTTTTTTGATCCAATCGGGGGGCCATCCACTTCAGTTTTATCTCGCTTAATTAATATTATAGCGTTACTGATTTTTTTAAGTTTAGATGGTCACTTATGGTTATTATATGGTATTTCAAATAGCTTTGATATTGTTCCAATTAGACTTATGACATTGCCTGCAAATGGTTATTTAGCCTTAATTGATGTAAGTAACCAACTGTTTATTAATGGTATTATGTTAGCGCTTCCTTTGATGACTTTACTGTTGATCATCAATATATCATTGGGGTTATTAAATAGAATTACACCACAATTATCCATTTTTGTGGTCGGTTATCCACTAACACTATTGTTAGGATTAATCATGTTAAGCTATTTAATTTCGATGTTGCCAACATTTACTGAGTATGTTTTTGAACAGAT
Source organism: Gilliamella sp. LMG 34360 (assembly GCF_984568995.1). Classification (NCBI taxonomy): domain Bacteria; kingdom Pseudomonadati; phylum Pseudomonadota; class Gammaproteobacteria; order Orbales; family Orbaceae; genus Gilliamella; species Gilliamella sp. LMG 34360. The sequence goes on from NZ_OZ474900.1 coordinate 507,557, forward strand.
GTTTAATCACATTTCTGTTATTTTATGGTTTTTAAGTGATGTTCAGTAATGTGATATTGATGATATAATTGAGAAATTTATTAATTTAATTCTTATTTAATTACTCTTTTCATTAGCTATTCATCACATTCAATGTTCATTTTTGTAAAAAAGTTTCAGGTTAACTATACGTTTCAGTATAAAAATAGGTTGAATTACATTAAATAATAATTTAAAAAAGATGCGTTAAAACTAAACAAGAAAGGAATGCTGATATAATCAGCATTTTATTGATATCAATTAAGCTTTTTTTACAAAACAAGCTTTAAGCATGATTTTCATGCCATCAATTTTACAATCGATCTCATGATCGCCTTCAACTAAACGAATGCCTTTGGCTTTAGCACCTTTTTTCAAAACGGTAGAAGAACCTTTTAATTTAAGGTCTTTAATTAAAATAATATCGTCGCCATCAGCAAGTAAATTACCATTACTGTCTTTCACTTGTAATCCTTCATCGGTTGAAGCAACATCGTTCGGATCCCATTCGTGAGCACATTCAGGGCAAACATAAAATGAACCATCATGATAAGTATGTTCAGACTGGCAAACAGGGCAGTTAGGTATAGATTCCATAGTTATGAATAATCCAAATTAAATAAAATGGCGTTTACTATAGCAAAAAAACGCTATAAAGTCATGGTATTCCCCCCTCTTTGATAGCGTTATAGTGGTTGTCAAATCGCTGATTTAGGTTTGACTGAACAGATGGCAATATAATTAAGTTGGTTTCGGTATTGTTTGAATGTTTTAAACATTTTAAAAAATTGTGGTCGATTTTGTTTACGTAGTGCATTGCGAATAATTCTGCATGTTCCTAATAAACCTTCATCATGAATCATGCCTTTAGGAGACATTAATGTCATGGCAGCATGTTGTGAATGAATATCAACAAATCCAACATCCGCAAAAAGGGCGTGCCAAGATTCATTGCTAATCGGCTGGGCATTAACATTAATTGCTTGATGAATTCGTTGTATAACTTCCTGTGATTGTGCTGGATTAACTAGCATAATATCGTGAGTGAGGAGTTTGCCTCCTGGTTTTAATACTCGATAATATTCTTTAATTAAATGCGTTTTAGCTTTATTCGCATACATTGTTAACATCGCTTCATTAATCACTATGTCAAAACTATTATCAGCAAAGGGCAATGTTGATGCATTGGCTTGTTGTATATCTACTAAATGAGTAACTTTATTTTTAATAACATTTTGCTTTGCTTTTTCTAAAGCAAGTTTATCCATATCTACACCAATTATATGGCAACCGAAACGTTGAGCAATTTCGATGGATGTTGTACCCATGTTGCATGCAATTTCAAGCACCTGACTTTGTGGTGTAAAGTGTGCTTGTTTAAATAACCATTCGGTAGCTTTTTTACCGCCCGGGCGTAATCTGGTTTTACCTAAGCGAGCAAGAAATTTATGCCCAGCTTCTTTTTTTATGTCGTCCATTATATAGCACCTCAATTGGTAGTTTGCATCATTTCTCGTAACATGATTAATAACATTTTAGCTGCTTGTGGAGCTTCAACCGCGTGAGGAATGTTAGCAGGCATTCTGACAAGGGTACCGGGTACAGCCTTAACGGGTTGGCCATCAATAATTAAGGTTAGTTCACCTTCAATAACCATGACAATGGCATCAAAAGGGGCACTGTGTTCGGATAATCCTTGCCCTTTATCAAAAGCAAAGAGCGTTAAATTGCCACCTGTCGTTTTAGCTAAAATCCGACTGGCAATACTTTGTCCTGTTGCGTTAATTAATGAAGTGATTTCGAATGCTTGAGCAGGGCTAATGGTATTATTTGTCATAAACAACTCCTATATTTATTGAGTAGACGATTTGTTGCAGTTTTGCGAATAAAGCCATATATTTCATAAGGTTATTTCAATGATTTAAAGTAATTATGAGTATTGAAATAAGAACTATTATCAATTATATTGAATTTATTCTAGAAGCATCTTCAGGCAAAACCTATGATATTTGTCAAAAATATACCAACTGAACAACAGATTTTTGGTTGGTTAACTCAAGTTGAGCTGTTTCAAGGATTAACCAAAGAGGCATTAATGCCTATTATTGAAAGTGCTAGCTATAAGAAATTGTCGAAAGGGGATATGATCAGTTATGAAGGTAAACCCTCATCTTGTTGTGTGCTTGTTTTAACTGGGGAGGTTGAAGTTTATCGCAGTACTTATTTAGGTGAAGAAAAGATTTTTGGTATTTTTAATCATTATCAATTAGTGGCTATTGCTGCTATCTTTATGCCGCATAATCGTTTTCCAATGACGATTCGGGCTAAAACAGATTGCTCGGTATTATTAATTGAAAAACAGAGTTTATTGCAAGTTTGCAAAACTAATCCCATTATTATGCAACGTTTATTAATACGTTTCAGTACTAAATTATATGAGCAAATAAATAATATCGATTGGTTAACGTCAAGTTCCTCAGAACAGCGTTTGGCTAGTTATTTGTTGTCATTATGTTCCTCTGATAACACTTATCAATTTATATTGCCTATTTCTCGTGGTCAGTTAGCAACAAAGTTAGGTATTCGTTATGAAACGTTAAGCCGATTAATGTCGAGCTGGCGAAAACAACAAATTATTCAAGTTGAAAATAATCGAATTAATATACTAAATGAAACTTATTTGAAAGAGCTTACTCTACCTTTTCAACGTTCATTTTAAAAAAGTGGTTAGTGTTTAGAAATAATCTTTTATAAAAGACAAATAAAGTTTATAAAAATTAAAATGACAAATTGCCGTTATTAAAGCAATCGAGATAAACATAAAAAAGGCGCGTATTATACGCGCCTCTTGTACTGATAAAGAGCATTAAGCATAATGCTCTAAATAAGTTAGCATAGATTATTTGATAACCTTAGCAACAACACCAGCACCAACAGTACGTCCACCTTCACGGATAGCGAAACGTAAGCCGTCTGCCATCGCGATTGGGTGAATTAATGATACAGTCATTTTGATGTTATCACCTGGCATTACCATCTCTACGCCTTCAGGTAATTCGATAGTACCTGTTACGTCAGTTGTACGGAAGTAGAACTGTGGACGGTAACCTTTGAAGAATGGAGTATGACGACCACCTTCATCTTTGCTTAGGATATACACTTCTGATTCAAAATCTGTATGTGGAGTGATTGAACCTGGTTTTGCTAATACTTGACCACGTTCGATTTCTTCACGTTTTGTACCACGTAATAATACACCAACGTTTTCACCTGCACGGCCTTCGTCTAGTAATTTACGGAACATTTCTACACCAGTACATGTTGTTTTTGCTGTTGGTTTGATACCTACGATTTCAACTTCTTCACCAACTTTGATTACACCGCGCTCTACACGTCCTGTTACTACTGTACCACGACCTGAGATTGAGAATACGTCTTCGATTGGTAATAAGAATGGTTTATCAATGTCACGCTCTGGTTCTGGAATATAGCTGTCTAATGCTTCTGCTAATTCAACAATTTTTTCTTCCCATTCTGCATCGCCTTCTAACGCTTTTAGCGCTGAACCACGAATTACTGGTGTGTCATCACCTGGGAAATCGTATTGAGATAGAAGTTCACGTACTTCCATTTCAACTAATTCTAATAATTCTTCATCATCAACCATATCGCATTTGTTTAAGAATACGATGATGTAAGGAACACCTACTTGACGACCTAAAAGAATGTGCTCACGAGTTTGTGGCATAGGACCATCTGTTGCTGCTACTACTAAGATAGCACCGTCCATTTGTGCTGCACCAGTGATCATGTTTTTAACATAGTCAGCATGGCCCGGGCAGTCTACGTGTGCGTAGTGACGAGTTGGTGTATCGTATTCAACGTGTGAAGTGTTGATGGTGATACCACGAGCTTTTTCTTCTGGTGCGTTATCGATTTGATCGAATGCACGAGCTTGACCACCGTATTTTTTAGAAAGTACAGAAGTAATAGCTGCAGTTAAAGTTGTTTTACCATGGTCAACGTGGCCGATTGTACCAACGTTAACGTGGGGTTTTGTACGTTCAAATTTTTCTTTAGACATCTTAATGTTCCTTTATTAAATCACTCCCCTTCTAAATAAAAGGGAAGTGTTACTTTATTTATATAAAAATTATTTCGCTTTACGAGCTTCAATAATTGCTGTAGCAATATTGGTTGGCGCTTCATTGTACTTCAAGAACTCCATAGAGTAAGAAGCACGACCTTGTGTTTGTGAACGAAGATCTGTTGCATAACCAAACATTTCTGAAAGTGGAACTTGTGCTTTAACTGTTTTACCAGTAGCGGTATCTTCCATTCCTTCGATCATACCACGACGACGGTTTAAGTCACCAATTACGTCACCCATATAATCTTCTGGAGTTTCAACTTCTACTTTCATAATCGGTTCTAAAAGCACCGGTTTAGCTTTCATGAAACCGTCTTTAAATGCCATTGAACCGGCAATTTTAAATGCCATTTCTGATGAGTCGACATCATGGTAAGAACCATCAAAGATAGTAACTTCAACATCAACAATTGGGTAACCAGCAAGAACACCATTTTTCATTTGTTCTTGACAGCCTTTATCAACTGCAGGGATGTATTCTTTAGGAACCACACCACCAACAATTTCATTGTTGAATTTGTAGCCTTCGCCGCCAGCTTCCAATGGTTTGATTTTTAACCATACATGACCATATTGACCACGACCACCAGATTGACGAACAAATTTACCTTCTTGTTCAACTTCATTACGAATGGTTTCACGGTAAGCAACTTGTGGTTTACCGACATTCGCTTCAACTTTGAATTCACGTTTCATACGGTCAACGATGATTTCTAAGTGAAGCTCACCCATACCAGAAATGATTGTTTGACCTGATTCTTCATCTGTGTGAACACGGAATGAAGGGTCTTCTTGTGCTAGTCGACCTAAAGCAAGGCCCATTTTTTCTTGGTCAGCTTTGGTTTTTGGTTCAACTGCAACTGAAATTACTGGTTCAGGGAATTCCATTCTTTCAAGAATGATTGGTGCGCTTTCAGCACAAAGAGTATCACCAGTAGTCACATCTTTTAGACCGATTGCAGCAGCAATGTCACCCGCGCGAACTTCTTTAATTTCTTCACGTTTGTTAGCGTGCATCTGAACGATACGACCAAAACGTTCTTTTTTATCTTTAACAGAGTTAAGAACAGTATCACCTGAGTTTACAACACCAGAGTAAACACGGAAGAATGTTAAGTTACCAACAAATGGGTCAGTTGCAATTTTGAATGCTAATGATGAGAATGGTTCATCATCACTTGAATGACGTTCAGCCGCTTCACCATTTGCTAATTCACCTTTAATTGCAGGTACGTCAGTTGGTGCAGGTAGATATTCAATAACTGCATCAAGCATGAATTGAACACCTTTATTTTTAAAGGCACTACCACAAGTTACTAGGATGATTTCATTAGCAAGTACGCGTTCACGTAATGCAGCTTTAACTTCTTCTTCAGTTAACTCTTCACCACCAAGGTATTTTTCCATTAACTCTTCATTTGCTTCAGCCGCAGCTTCCATTAAGTAAGCACGCCATTCTTCGACTTGCTCAACCATGTCAGCAGGTACATCTTCATAAGTGAATGTTACGCCTTGATCAGCATCATTCCAGTTAATTGCTTTACGTTTAAGTAAATCAACTACACCAGTAAAGCCTTCTTCTGCACCGATAGGTAAAACTAAAGGAACTGGTACTGCTGCTAAACGAGTTTTGATTTGATCAACAACACGTAAGAAGTTAGCACCCATACGGTCCATTTTGTTTACGAAAGCGATACGTGGAACTTTATATTTGTTTGCTTGACGCCATACTGTTTCTGATTGAGGTTGAACACCACCAACCGCACAGTAAACCATTACTGCACCATCAAGAACACGCATTGAACGTTCTACTTCGATTGTGAAGTCAACGTGTCCCGGGGTGTCGATAATGTTGATACGGTGTGGTTCAAATTGTTGACCCATACCAGACCAGAATGCAGTTGTTGCAGCAGAAGTGATAGTAATACCACGTTCTTGTTCTTGTTCCATCCAGTCCATGGTAGCTGCGCCATCATGAACCTCACCAATTTTGTGACTTACACCAGTGTAAAACAAAATACGTTCAGTTGTTGTTGTTTTACCTGCGTCAATATGTGCACTAATACCAATATTGCGGTAGCGTACTATAGGGGTTGTACGAGCCATATTAATCCTCTACTTAGAATCGTTTGCTTAATAAAATATCATTTAGGTTGGCTGACAGTAGATATGTACTACCAGCCGAATCCTCAGCCATTTAATTGAATGGCGATAATTACCAACGATAATGTGCAAACGCTTTATTAGCTTCAGCCATACGATGAACATCTTCGCGTTTTTTCACAGCGGTACCTTTGTTTTCAAAAGCATCCATAAGTTCATTCGCTAGGCGTAAAGCCATTGATTTATCGCCACGTTTACGTGCTGCATCTACAATCCAACGCATTGCAAGTGCATTACGACGAACAGGGCGCACTTCAACAGGAACTTGGTATGTAGAACCACCAACGCGACGAGACTTAACTTCTAGAGTTGGTCTTACGTTATCTAATGCAACTTCGAAAGCTGCTAAGTGGTCTTTTCCACTACGCTCAGCTAATTTATCAAGAGCTGAATATACGATTGATTCTGCGATAGATTTTTTTCCATCTATCATTAAAATATTTACAAATTTCGCCAGCAAATCTGAACCGAATTTCGGATCAGGTAAAATTTTTCTTTGACCAGCAACATGACGACGTGGCATTGGAATACTCCGTTTATATGTTATAAATTTTTCAGGTTTACCCAAAACTCAAGTGAGTTAAATGGAATTATTTAGTTTGGCCTTACTTAACGGAGTTCCATTAAGCTTTAGGTCGTTTCACACCGTATTTAGAACGGCTTTGTTTGCGATCTTTAACACCTGCGCAGTCTAATGCACCGCGAACAGTGTGATAACGAACACCAGGTAAGTCTTTAACACGACCACCGCGGATTAAAATCACGCTGTGTTCTTGTAAGTTGTGACCTTCACCACCGATATATGAAGTTACTTCAAAACCGTTGGTTAAACGTACACGGCATACTTTACGTAATGCTGAGTTTGGTTTTTTCGGTGTAGTAGTGTAAACACGTGTACAAACACCGCGTTTTTGCGGGCATGCTTCAAGAGCAGGAACGTTACTTTTTACTTCCTTTAGTGCTCTCGGTTTGCGTACCAGCTGATTAATTGTTGCCATTAATAAGCTCCTGATTAATTAAAATAAATTTAAAATTGCTTTTTAGATACGTAATTAATAACTGTAGACCAAAAATTATGTATATAAGTTTTGGGTCGCAAGATTCTAGACCCCAACAGCCATAATGTCAAGTATTACCACAAGTTCTTTGCCTGTTTCAATTAAATTTTATTAGTATTAGGTAAAAATAATAAAAATGTTTTAATTTTATTTTGTTACTCTTTTTGTTGTTTAAATTATTTAATGTAATTTATGCTTATTTTGATATCACTCATGTTTAGTGATTAAGAAGATCGCCAAAAAGCTAATTAGAGTGAGTATTTTTTATAAAATTGATCGATTTCATTTTATGTCAGTTAATATTATGTGATTTTACTCAAATTTTTATACATTAAAAAACAGTAATAATATATTGATTGTGAACATATTTAACGTGTAACAATGATGAATATAAAGAATGAATCTTACAAAGTTGTTTTATTATTTAATGCAAATAATATCTACGATCGACAAATTCTTAAAGGTATTGGCGATTTTTTGAAATTAAATAATATTCACTGGAATATTTATATATCAGAAACTCTGCGTTACGATAAAAAAGCTTCTTTCCATTTAGATTGTGATGGCATTATTGCTAATTTTGATGATCCTGATATTGAAGATTTGCTTACCAAGGTTGATATTCCGATAATTGGTGTGGGTAGCTCGTATCATGATGATTTTAGTTATCCTAAAGTTCCTTATGTGGCGGCTGATAATTATGCCATCATTGAAAGTGCTTTTAATCACTTATGCGACAAAGGAATACATCAATTTGCTTTTTATAGTATACCACTAACTCGATATTGTCGTTGGGCAGGCGTAAGGGAAAAAATCTTTGAAAAAATTTTAACCCAGAAAGGTTATCAAGGCGTTATCTATCAAGGAATGATAACTTCTTTAGATAATTGGCAAGAAAGTTTAGATAAATTGTCCAAATGGTTATTATCATTACCTGTTAATACCGGTATTATCGCGGTAAATGATGCTAGAGCGCATCATATTTTACAAGCTTGTGATATAGTCGGCTTAAAAATACCAGAAGAACTATGTTTGATTGGTATTGATAATGAAGAAGTGATAAATAATTTATCAATGGTTTCTTTATCGACCGTAAAACAAGGCACAGAAGAGATGGGCTTTAACGCAGCGAGTCTATTGCATAAACGCTTAACTAAAGGGAAAGTTTCCACCTCTCCTTTATTGATTGAGCCCAAAAAAATTATTGCGAGGCGTTCAACAGATTATCGTTCAATACAAGATCCGTATGTTATTCAAGCAATGCATTATATTCGAAAATATGCCTGTAAAGGCATTAAAGTCGAGCAAGTTATTTCTGATATGCAAATTTCTCGGTCTAATTTAGAAATACGTTTTAAAGAGTCATTAGGTAAAACCATTCATTCAGTGATTCATGAAGAAAAGTTTAATCGAGCTAAATATCTATTAATTGAATCATCATTGTCTATTCAGGCTATTTCCCAGCAATGTGGATATCCATCAGTACAATATTTTTATTTTTTATTTAAAAAGTTTTATGCAATGACTCCTAAAGATTTTAGAAGTAAATTTGCAACCATTAATCATCTATAGGCGTCATATTATTAAGATCATTTTTTATAAAATGAAAGGAAAACAGAATATTTATTCACATTTTCCTAACTTCTAGATGTTTATCTTTTTACTGAACGGATTGAAAGTATTGATATTCCTCCCAACATTGCAAAAACAAAGGACGTAATAAATATTGCTCCAAAACCGAATAGTGATATTACACAAGCTGCAATTATTGGTGCTAAAGCTTGAGTTGCTGTATTACCTAAATTATAAACGCCTAGAAAGAATGCAATTCTATTTTTGTCGGGAATAACTTCTAAATTTAATAAATTATCTAAAGAGTTCCAAACGCCCATACCAATTCCAGCTGCGAATGCATAAATCAAAATACCAATATGATTAGGAGCAATAACTAAACTTAACGCGCCAATACCTAAAAATATTGTTGATAACCCAACTGGAATTTTGAGAATTTTCAATTTATCGGAGATTGGTCCAGCAATGAATCCCATCAAAATGCCAAATATAAGCATAACCAAATTAATTAACTGAATTGAGTTTTGAGTTTCAGATGAGTCAGTATGCATAAAGTCAGTCATAATAAATAGCAAATAACCAGTGATTGTAAAATTGCCAATTCCTTGAAAAAGTTTACCTATTAATGCTAGGTAGTAATCACGACCAATTGACCATCTCGGAAATATAGCTAACGAGCTTTTTTGTTTATTATCATCTTGTTTTACCTGATTTTGGTTTTTTTTGTCCAAATTAGAAGGTTCACGAACAATAAAGACTGATATTAATGTACCGATAAAAGTGATTATCCCAAATACAATGAAACCTAATCGGAAACTACCTAAGAACATTGCAGCAATAATTGTAAATCCATTATTACCCAGTGCCATACCCAGGCCACCATAAGCACCTGATGCGGTTCCTTTTTTATCCTCTGCCGCAAAATCAAGCCAAGCAACCATTGGCGCCACAATAAAATTTAAGGCAGTTTGCGCTAATATCCAACAAAATAATAAAAAGGGTATACTGTTGGCGGTTGATGTTAATATCATTGATAACATAAACCCAATTGCTCCAATTATAATCCATGGTGTGCGACTGCCAAATCTAGAATAAGTCCTATCAGATACATAACCTGCCAACATGTTTGATATTGTTGCAGCAACCATACCACAACTTGAAAATAGCGCTAATAATGTAATTTTATTTGTTTCATCAAGTTGTTGAATTAAAGCGGGTAAAAATAGACTTGCTGCTGCAATGTAGGGACCTAACCAAGTGGCAGGTCCAATAATAAGTCCAGGAACTAGTCGAGTTAATGGAATTGTTATTTTCATGATGTCTTCCTTAATATTATTGATTATTTTTCACGTAGTAATAATCAAAATCGGCGTAGGATTGATGTTGGTAGGTATCAACTGAGGCGATAAAATTAAATAATCCTGTAAAACCGCCTATTTCTCCAGGTTCTCCATTTACTCCTTCATCAGACAAATAAGTAGCATCTATCTGATTAATGATATTATTCCACTCCTCTTTCTCAATTCGATAAAAGAGTGAAACAAATCCATCTCGATATGATAATTTGAGTTCAACTTGTTCATTAGGTATTACTATTCTATGATTAACAAATTCAATTCGAGACCCAAGTTTTGCTTGTAAAATAGTAAGGATGGTAGCGTTTAGTTGTTCACTGTGAGTTAAATGTAAGTAGATCCAATTATTAGAATCATAATACACTCCAACTCCAGCCGTTTGTGAATAATGCTCAGGATGAAACTCTACTTTAGTTTGAATATCATAATTAAAAGATGTTGCTCTTGTTGCCATAATTGATGGGTTAAATTGGGAGAATAGTGAATTTTGTCCATATATTCGCAAATGTCCCGGTCGTTCATGGGTATTTACCCAATTAGGTGTTTGCGCTCTATATGGTGTCATAAATTCTAATTGATACTCTTTATCAAAATCATCAATAACATCATGGCTTACTTCATTACCAATAGGTAATGAATAATCAAACTCCATTTTAGCTAAATTTGTACCGTCAGCCATTTCTAACCAGCCATCATTGGTCCATCTCATCTTTTGTATGGACGTTTCTCGACCCAAAGGATTTAACAATGTCCCACTAAGCGGTCTAGACATTAAGTGAGCAATGTACCACTCACCATCTTGTGCCTCAAATAATGAACCATGACCGGCTTTTTGCATTATTGAATTTGGATTGTACATTTCAAAATGACCAGCATCGGGGTCACCTAATGAAAATAAATGATTGGGTGATGACGTGACTATTGGTTCTCTTGACGGATGTGGTTCATAAGGTCCATAAATATTTTTAGAGCGACCTATTTCAATGCCATGAGCATAACCAGTTCCACCAGCAGCAATTATTAGATAATAATAGTCGAATTTTTTATAAATTTGTGGAGCTTCAGAACATCCTCGAGTAGTAAATCCATTGGTCACTCTTGTCCATGGGCTAATGACTTTACCTGTATTTAAATCTACTTCTGCTATTACTATATTTCCAGGTGCTTGATAACCTTGGCGAGTTTCCCATTCTAAGATCGTTAAATAATGTTTGCCATCATCATCGTGAAATAATGCAGGGTCAAAACCAATGGAAGTAAAATAAATAGGATCTGACCAAGGACCTTTTATGTTATCTGCATGAACTGCATAAGCATCAGCATTAAATTCTCTTCCAGCCATGCTAACCATGTGAGAATAAATTAACCAATATTTTTTATTGATCGGATCATAAGATAAATGAGGAGCCCAAATACCCGCAGGTGTATTGGTTCCAGAAAGTTTGATTTCACCATTTTTAAAAATATAATCAATTAGTTTCCAATTTGATAAATCATTAGATTGAAAAATTTGTATTGAAGGGTGCCAATGGAAAGTTGATGTAGCAATATAGTAAGTATCATTGACCCGTATAATAGATGGATCAGGTGACATGCCAGGTATAATAGGATTTTTTATTTTAGGCATTTTTTAAAACTCCTTGCATTATGTTATTGATAAGAGAAAATCTTTATGTTTCTGATTGAACTATAATTTATCTGTTAAAACTTTTTTATTATCAAATTTGGTTTTCAGATTACGATATTTTGTTAATGAGAGATTGATCACATTCCTAGCGTTATGAACATAAATAGGTGGTGAGTTAATTTTAAATTATTAAATATTTTGTCAATTTTTCTAAAAATTGAACGCTGTAGTTAGAATTCTGCATGTTTTTTTCAAGCCGGGTTGATGGGTTTGAATTATTGGTAATAGTGGTAATAACGTTTGACTAAATATCATTTAACTGGTGAAGATGTTTGGTTAGCAGCAGAAAATCATATAAATATGAACTTCTGCTGATTAAATATTAAGGCATTAATGGTTTTAGCTGTTGATAAATTTTTCTAAAAATTGAACGCTGTTGTTGGAATTGTGCATATTTTTTCATGTCAGGTTGATGGGTTTGAATCAGCGGTAATGGCGGTAACAAGGCCTCTAACTGAGTATTTGGATTACACGCAATTTGTGCCAGTTTTGCTGCACCTAAAGCAGGTCCAACTTCGCTTCCTTCACAATATTCAATAGGGTAGCCAGAAATATCACTGATTAATTGTCGCCAATAGCCACTACGAGCCCCGCCGCCAATAATCAAAATTTTATCGGGTGAAATACCTGTTTGATGAACAACATCAATGCCATCGGCAAGCGCATAGCTGACGCCCAATAATACTGCTTTTGCTAGATCTATCTTGTTATGTTGATAAGTTAGACCAAAAAATACGCCTTTTGCTTCAGGATTATTATGTGGCGTTCTTTCTCCTGATAGATAAGGTAAAAAATACACCGGTGGTTTATCGTTAGCTTGTTGTTCTTCAATTGAAGATAATAATGTCGCCACATCTTTAATTTCTAATAATTGGCAGGCCCAATCAAGGCATGAAGCGCAACTCAACATAACCGACATAAGATGCCACCGATTAGGTAGCGCATGGCAGAAACTATGGATTGCTTGTTCTGGCTTGCTGATAAAACGATCCGTAACGGCAAAATAAACACCTGAGGTTCCAAGTGATAACATGGCTTGACCAGATTGATACAAACCGACCCCTACTGCGCCAGCTGAATTATCTCCGCCACCAGCTATCACCGCAATGGTATTAATTCCCCAATCATTGGCAATTTCATCTGTGACATAACCAGTGACTTGAGTACCTTCAAACAGAGTTGGCATATGTTTTCGACTTAAACCACAAACATCTAATAGTAAATCACTCCAATCGCGCTTCTCAACATCTAACCACATTGTACCGGCAGCATCAGCCATATCGGATGCAAATTGATTGGTGATTTTAAAACGTAAATAGTCTTTGGGTAATAGTACTTTGTCAATCTTGGCGAATATTTCTGGTTCATGATTTTGTACCCATTTGATTTTGGGTGCAGTGAAGCCCGCCATCATCAAGTTTCCTGTGATTTGTCTTGACGCCGGTACTTGTTGTTCTAATTGATGACACTCGGCATCACAACGTCCGTCATTCCAAAGTATTGCTGGTCTTAATATTTGTGCTTGTTGATCTAAAAGTACAGCACCATGCATTTGCCCACTTAGACCAATGGCTTTTACAGTTTTTAAATTATGTTGTTGACTAAGTTCACGCATAGCCATATCGGTTGCATGCCACCATTGTAAAGGATCTTGTTCAGACCATAATGGATGAGGGCGTGATACAGTTAGTGGTTTTGTAATAGTGGCAACGATGTGTTGTTGTTCATCCATCAAAATTACTTTGATCCCTGAAGTACCTAAATCAATACCAATGTACATAGTTTTCTCCATTGTGTTGCCATCAGAGCTATCGTTATTACCGAATAATGGTAACTATATAGTAGCTCTGACTTTATTATATTCAACAATATTGCTAGCCAAAAATAAACTTATTAACGAGATTTTCTAATTTCTCTTGTTCTCCACTGTATGGTTTTGGTTGTAAATTGTGGGAAAGACTATATTGAGCAATATCTTGTAGCGTCATATTGCCTTGTAATATCTCTTTACCTAAGTTGTTACTCCAACCTGCATAACGGTCAGTAACTTTTTGATTCAGTGCATTATCCTCAATCATTCTTGCTGCACATTTCAATGACAATGCCATGGTATCCATTGCGCCAATATGTCCATAAAATGCATCATATTTATCAACACTTTGACGGCGGATTTTCGCGTCAAAATTCAATCCTCCCGTTGTAAATCCGCCATTTTTAAGAATTTCATACATGACAAGGGTATTTTCTTCCACACTGTTTGGAAATTGATCGGTATCCCAGCCTAGTTGTGGATCGCCACGGTTAGCATCAAGTGATCCAAATATATCTAAAGCAAAGGCAGAGGCTACTTCATGCTGGAATGAATGGCCGGCAAGTGTCGCATGATTGGCTTCGATGTTTACTTTAATCTCTTTTTCTAAGCCAAATTGTTTTAAAAATCCATAAATGGTTGCGACATCATAATCATATTGGTGCTTAGTTGGTTCTTGTGGTTTAGGTTCAATAAGTAACGTGCCGTTAAAACCAATTTTATGTTTGTTTTCAACGACTAGTTGCATAAATTTACCGACTTGTTCTCGCTCTTTACGTAAATCAGTATTTAACAATGTTTCGTATCCTTCTCGTCCCCCCCATAGTACATAATTTTGTCCACCTAGTTTATGAGTTGCATTCATGGCATGTACAACTTGTGTTGCTGCACAAGCAAAGACTTCCGGATCTGGATTTGTCGCTGCACCAGCTGCATATTTCGGATTGGTGAAACAATTAGCTGTACCCCAGAGTAAGTTAACGCCTGTTTGTTGTTGTTTTTCTAGTAAGATATCGGTCATTATTGATAAATTATTGATATATTCTTGAATCGAATTGCCTTCAGGTGCAACATCCACATCATGAAATGCATAAAAAGGTACGTTCATTTTATAAAAAAACTCAAAGGCAACATCCGCTTTAGCTTTTGCGTTACTTAATGGATCTGCATTAGATTGCCATGGATAGTTAAACGATCCTGAACCAAACATATCCGTTCCAGCCCAACAAAAAGTATGCCAGTAACAGATTGAAAAGCGTAAATGTTCAGCCATGGTTTTACCTAAAATGATTTGGCTTGGATTATAATGCCGAAAGGCGAAAGGATTATCAGTTTGTGCTCCTTCGTAATTAATGCGTTCTATTTTGTCATAGTAATGTTTCATAGTGTTCTCCTTAATATTGTTTTTAAATTAGATTTTGATTTATTTATTCCAGAACTTTTCAAGTTCTTCTAAAGATTTTTCTTTTGTTTCAGGAAGCCATTTCCAGATAAAAATAGCAGCCATTATGCTAATTGCACCGTATAGCCAATAGGCAAAACCGTTATTAAAATGAGATATAAGATAGGTATTTTTATCCATGATTGGAAAAGTCCAAGATACTAGGTAATTTGTGATCCACTGTGCTGCTACAGCAATGGATAAAGCTTTACTTCGGATAGAGTTGGGGAATATTTCTGATAATAATACCCAGCATACAGGCCCCCAGGAGATAGCAAAAGAAGCGATATAAAACAACATTGCAGCAAGAGCAATACTGGCTGATATCTGTAAATAAAATGTTGTGCCTAATGTGATCATGCCTATTGCCATGCCAATGGCACCAATTATTTGTAATGGTTTTCGACCAAATTTATCAACGGTAAAAATAGCAATGGTAGTAAAAGATAGATTGATAATACCAACTACAATGGTTTGTAATAATGCTGAATCAGTACTAGCACCTAATGTTTTAAACACTTCTGGTGCATAATAAAGAACAACATTAATTCCCATTAATTGTTGAAATGCAGATAATAAAATTCCAATGATAATAACCCCTATACCATATTTTAATAATGAGCTACTTTTTTTATCACAGTTGGATGATAGGGAATCGATAATGCTTTTTAATGCTTGATCGGCTTTTTGATTTCCTAAAATGTTAGAAAGAATGTGTTGAGCTTTGTTTGTTTTATTTTGTGCGGTTAACCAACGAGGGCTTTCTGGGACTGTGAATAATAATCCAAAAAATAGTAATGCTGGAATGGCTAAAGATAAAAACATATATCTCCAACCAACTATATTTAACCAAACTTGATCGCCTGAACTTGCTATACCGTAGTTAACACAATAAACTAAAAGTTGTCCAAAAATAATAGCAAATTGGTTAAACGATACTAGCTTACCCCGGATTTCTGCTGGTGCCACTTCAGCTATGTACATAGGTGATAACATAGAAGCTAAGCCAACACCGATACCACCGATGATGCGATAAAACACAAAGTGAGGGACATATTGAGCTAAATAATAAGGTATTTGTTGAGATTCTATTGTACGAAATCCTAGTTCAGGCCAAGCGGATCCAATTGCAGCAATAAAGAATAAAAATGCGGCAATTAGTAATGAATTTCGACGTCCAAAACGATTACTTAAATAACCTCCCATTAAACCGCCAATAATACAACCAATTAAAGCACTTGCTACACAGAAACCTAATAAGGAATTTGCAGCAGTCTCACTTAAATGTTGTGGTTCAACAAAAACTTTAAATATGGATTCAACTGTTCCAGAGATAACGGCTGTATCATAACCAAATAATAGACCTCCTAAAGTTGCAACTAAGGTAATTCGGAAAACATATAGAGAATTATAATGTGTACTCATATTCATACCTGCTTGTTTATCAAATTAGGTTTCAATTAGATCTGAAACTGTTTAATCAATATGCAGGAATATTAAGCACAACAACAATTACTAAATTTTGTACTATTTTTATGTTTTTTAGTTTTTGTGATGCAGATCAAATTAGTTAAAGGAGTGTTTGTTGAATAGGTGAGTTATTGATAATTTGACGTATCCAATTTAATTTAAATGATAACTTCAGATTAAATCATGAAAAACACGTTAATAAATTTTGTGTGTAGCAAGCTTGATGAGGATTAACTGATAGGTTTATTTCTACCGTTATAAAACGGTAGAAATAAAATTGAATTAGTGATGATCAATAAAGATAAATTTTAAAGCAAATAATAGAGCAAAAGTAATAACGCAAAGGTTGAGTTCTTTAAATTTACCTGTACAGGTTTTTAATACGACATAAGAGATAAAACCAAGCGCAACCCCTTCTGTAATCGCGAAAGCAAATGGCATCATTAATGCGGTGATAAATGCTGGTGTTGCATCAGTTAAATCTGACCAATTGACTTTAACTAAGCTTGAAACCATTAAAATTCCAACAAAAATAAGCGCACCAGAGGTAGCATACTTTGGTACAAGGTGAGCTAATGGTGATAAAAAGGTCATCATTAAAAATAATAATCCAACAACCACAGCCGTTAAGCCTGTACGACCACCAACAGAGATACCTGCAGAGCTTTCAATATAGGTTAATACAGATGATGTACCAAATAAGCCACCAAGAGATGAGCTAAAACTATCAATTAATAACGCTTGACGCATTTTTGGAAAGCGACCTTTTTCATCACAAATACCCGCTTTATCGGTTAATGCCAGAATTGTTCCAGATGAATCAAATAAGCTGACAATCATAACTGAGAAGATTACACCCATAATACCGATGTTGAATGAACCGGCAAGGTCAACGTGACCGACAACAGGAGTTACACTTGGTGGGATAGATGCAATACCTTGATAATTAATATCGGGATCTAACCAAAGCGCAAGCAGCGTTACAACAAAAATCGAAACAAGCACTGCTGCATGAAAGTTACGCGCAGCTAAAATTATAATAATAAAAAAGCCCAGTGAACCGAGTAATACTTTTAGCGATAAAATATTCCCCATGGTTAATAGTGTTGCCGGCGAAGAAACGACAATACCCATATTTTGAAAGCCCATAAAAGCAATAAATAAGCCAATCCCGGCACTAATACCGACGCGTAAACATTGTGGAATGTGTTCAATTAACCAATGGCGAACTTTCAATAATGATAATAAAAAAAATACGAGCGATCCCCAAAATATCGCTCCCATACCTATTTGCCATGAGTAACCCATTGCACCACATATTCCATAAGCAAAAAAGACGTTAAGTCCCATTGCTGGGGCTAAAGCAATGGGTAAATTGGCAAATAAACCCATTAAAATAGTGGCAAAGGCTGTAACAACGCAAGTTAACACAAATACAGCTGAAGTATCCATACCCGTTGCAGATAAAATGGAAGGATTGACGAAGATTATATAGACCATTGTAAGAAAAGTGGTACAACCAGCGATAATTTCAGTACCGACAGTTGTTTTTTTTTCTTTCAATTGAAATATTTTTTCAAATATTGAATTCATAAATTAAAGCCCAATTTTGGTTGTCAAGAATGAACGTATTTAACGTTTTGCTATTTATTTTTTACCAAAAGTAAAAAATAAAAAAGATGAGGGCTGTTACTCCACATCTTTTAAAAAAGAAATTTTACTGCATAATTATTGCTTGTTATTTATTTAGGTCAAGCGTTATTCTAGTTTGTGCAGTGCACTCGGCACAGTACTACTCAGATACAGCATCAAGTTTGTTCAAAATAATTTTGACTTTAAGAATACGGTGGCTTTCTATCTCGGCAATTTCGAATAGATAATCACCAATTTGTATCGTCTCACCGATATTAAGCAAATGTTGAGCTTTTTCCATTAGCAATCCTGCCAGAGTATGATATTCACGTTTATCATCAATGGGTATAGGGACAAAACGAATTAATTCTTCAACAGGAATATAGCCATTAGCAATCCAACTATTATCATCTATACATTGAATATCATGTTTAGCATCAATTTCCTCTTCTTCTGTTGGAAAATCCCCCGCAATGGTTTCAATAATGTCTGTTACCGAGACAACGCCTTGCATTGAGCCAAATTCATCAACGACAAAAGCAAAGTGGGTTTTAGCCTTTTTAAATTGCTCGAGTGCAACCAATAAAGATACCGTCTCTGGGAAGATAAGAGGCTGTTTAATCAATGAATTAATATCAATCGATTTTTTGCTTTGGATCATATCTTTTAAAAGATCGTTGACTTGAATGATACCTAGCGGTTCATCAATTGAGGCATTATCCGTGACAACTAAACGTGAATGAGGATTATCAAAAATTTCTTTTAGTATGACTTGATGATCATCATTAATATTAACCATATCAACATCTAATCGTGATGTCATAACACTACTGACTGAACGCTGGGCAAGTCCAAGTACCCGTTCGACCATGCTTAATTCTTGGTGATTAAATACAGAGACTTTTTTATTAGTATCTGATACTACATCAATCGTGTGAGTTTCAGGATCTTCTTCTGCATCACCTTTAAGTAAATGCAAAACAGCTTCGGCGGTACGTTCACGTAATGGTTTTTTGTTTAATATTTTACGACGATTGAAAATAGCCAATTGATTGAAAAATTCAATCATAATTGAGAAGCCTATCGCTGCATATAAATAACCTTTAGGAATAATAAACCCAAATCCTTCTGCAACTAAACTAAAGCCAATCATCAGTAAGAAGCTTAAACAAAGAATGACAATGGTTGGATGTGAGTTAACAAAATGAGCTAAAGGTCCACTGGCAACCATCATAATGGCAATGGCAATACAAACAGCAATAATCATCACTGGAATATGTTCAACCATACCCACAGCGGTAATTACTGAGTCTAAAGAAAATACTGCATCAAGTACCACGATTTGGGCGACCACTGTCCAAAAATGTGAGGTTTTTTTCGGTTTTCCCTCTTCATGGGCAGAGCCTTCAAGGCGTTCATTGAGCTCCATCGTTGCTTTGAAAAGCAAAAATAGCCCTCCAATAAACATAATTAATTGGCGCGCATTGAATGTAATACCAAATTTTGAAAATAGTGGTGTATTAAGCGTAACTAACCAACCAGTTATCATTAATAATAAAACTCGGGTAATTAATGCAAATGCAAGACCGGTTATACGGGCTTTATCTCGTTGGTGAGGTGGAAGTTTCTCGGCAAGAATGGCTATAAAAACAATATTATCAATACCAAGGACGATTTCAAGTACAACCAGAGTGGATAAACCAATCCAGATTGTAGGATCCATGATCCATTCCATATGTCAGGTGATTACCTCTAATGATCACAGCACATGCTGCCGTGTAATTCTGGCTGTAATTGACCAAATAATCAATAAAATATTTATAAAAATTGTTTATTTTGTTAAAAAGTTTCAGGTTAACTATACGTTTCAGTATAAAATCAGCTTCGCCAGAAAGTTGGTGTAAATAAAACAAGTAAAGTAAATATTTCTAACCGACCAAATAACATATCAACTATCATGACCCATTTAACCATGTCACTTACACTAGCAAAATTATCACTTACACTTCCAAGGCCAACACCTAAGTTATTGAGTGATGATGCCACAATGTAGAAAGAATCAGAAGCTGTGACGCCTGTTGCCATAATGATAAATAGGCTGACTAAAAAGACTAAGGCATAGGCCGAGAAAAATCCCCAAACAGCTTCAATAATTCGTTCAGGTACGACACGATTGTTTAGTTTCAATGTATAGATAGCATTGGGGTGAATAAGGCGTTTTAGCTCTCGTGAACCTTGCATAAATAGTAATAGTACTCGAACGACTTTCAAACCCCCGCCCGTTGAACCAGCACATCCACCAATAAACGATGCACATAGTAAAAACAGGGGAAGTAATGACGGCCAGGTATTGATATCATCAATGGTAAATCCTGCTGTTGCTGCGACAGAGACAACTTGCAATATTATTTTGTCTATACTTAATTTGTGTTTTACCTGATAAAAGTAAACTCCACATGCACAAATCACAATTAAAATAAGCAAAATAAAGATAAACGTTCTAAACTCTTGGTCTCGCCAATATACCTTAAATGATAATCCGTTTAATGAGGCAAAATGTAACGCAAAATTGCAACCCGATAAAATTAGAAAAATAGTGATAATATAGTTGATGGTCGCGCTGTTAAAATAAGCAAGATTATCATCGTGAGTAGAAAATCCGCCCATCGATATAGTTGAAAAACTGTGTGAAACAGCGTCAAAAATATTCATTCCGGCAGCCCATAAGCAAATTGCACAGAGCGTTGTGAGTAAAATATAAATTGACCACAGTGTTTTTGCCGTTTCGGCAATACGTGGACGCATTTTGCTGTCTTTTTGTGGACCAGGGATTTCAGCACGATAAAGCTGCATGCCCCCAACACCTAATAACGGTAAGATTGCAACCGCTAAAACGATAATACCCATACCTCCCAACCATTGTAATAATTGCCGATAAAAAAGTAGGGCTTTAGGTAGGTGATCGAGATGTACAATCGTTGTTGCACCTGTTGTCGTTAAGCTGGAAAACGATTCGAAAAATGCTGTGGTTAAATTTAAATTGATATGGGTGTCGAAAATAAAGGGAAATGCTCCAATTGTACCGAGTACAACCCAAAATAATACGACGATAAAGAAACCTTCTCGAGTACTAAGTTCATGGCGTTGGTGACGATTGGGTAACCATAGCAAACAGCCTAATATTAATGCAGCGAAGAAAGAGCGAACAAATATAGCACCTGCACCATCACGATAGATGAGAGCAATCAGTGCCGGTAGTAACATAAATATCGACAAGAGTGCTATTAATAGACCTATAATTCTAAGAATTGAGCGCCAGTGCATCATATTGATCGTCTCTATTTAAAACCACGAGAGGCTTTGATTAGATCATAAGCCGCTTGAATTTCTTGTGCTCGTTTTTTAGCGGCTTCAAGCATCTCTTTTGGTAATCCTTTAGATACTAACTTGTCAGGATGATGTTCATTCATTAATTTACGATAAGCTCTTTTTATTGTCGCAATATCATCAGATGGTTCAACGCCAAGAATTTTATAGGCATTTTGTAAATTTAGTTGTGAAGAGTTGTTTTGATAACTACCATAGCTATTATTACTGTGTCGATATTGATTATATTGTTCCTCTTGGTAGTTATAATTTTGTTGATGGAAATGGTAACTCCCCATCATCATTTGAATGTAAATCGCCATTTGATGCCGTGGAATATTGAATTCCTCGGCAACAATAAAGAGTATTTCTGACTCTTTATCATCTAAACGACCATCGATTAATGCTGCTTGGATAAGCTGCTCACAGAAAATATTTAAAACATTACGTCTAGAACGATATTGATTATATAACTCTCTTAAACGTGCCCTGAGTGGGTAATCACTTGCCTTACCGCGATTAAAGGAGTCTTGAGCAAGTTGACGACTATTGCTATCAAGCTGCAATTGGGTCATAAATCTACGAGCCAGATTAATATCATCTTGCGTTACAACGCCTTTAGATTTACCTAAATGACCCAGTACTTCAAAAACGACGGTTAAGTAGAGTCTTGGGTTTCCTTTGGGGCTTTGGTCAGTTAATTTATTACAAAATGCATGGTAGAGTTTTGGACCAATAAATAGCCCAAGTAAAAACCCCCAATTTGATTTTAATATAATGCTTAAAACAAAGCCTGTAATTATTGCCCAAATAAAAGACATATTATTAAATTACCTCAATTCGATCTATTTTTTGTAATCCACGTGGTAAAGACGTTCCTTTACGCGCGCGTTCCGCCTTAAATTTTTCTAAATCAGCCGGATTGAGCGTAAGTTTGCGTTTACCAACATATAAGGTTAAGGATGTTTCTGGTGTGATTAATCGTATATAAGCAAGGCTGTCTTCTGCACCTGATAATGATATGATTTTATTACCTTTACCTTTTGCAAGCTCTGGTAAATCTTTTACAGGGAAGACGAGCATTCGTCCTGCTTGAGTAATGGATAATAATAAGCTATCTTCAGATAGAATCTCAATTGGCGTTAGCACTTTAGCACCGTTTGGTAAATTGATTATTGCTTTACCATTACGATTACGAGTAACTAAATCATTGAATTGACAAATAAAGCCATAACCAGCACTAGAGGCTAACAAGAACTTTTGATTTTCATTCGCTGACATTAACATGTGCTCAATTGTGGCTCCAGCAGGAAGTGCTAGTTTACCCGTTATTGGTTCACCTTGTCCGCGCGCTGATGGTAGTGTATTTGGCTCAATAGCATAACTTCGACCAGTTGAATCAATGAATACAACTGGTTGATTGCTTTTACCTTTGGCTGCAACTTTAAAACTATCGCCAGCTTTATAACTTAAACCAACAGGATCGATATCATGGCCTTTTGCTGATCTCACCCAGCCCATTTCAGATAACACAACAGTGACAGGTTCTGATGGTGTGAGTTCTTGTTCTGTAATAGCTTTAGCTTCACTACGCTCAACAATCGGTGAACGACGCTCGTCACCATATTTTTCGGCATCTTGTTGTAGCTCTTTTTTAATTAAATTATTTAATTTTCGTGGCGAAGCCAATAACGCTTGTAACTGATCTCGTTCTTTAGCAAGTTCGTTTTGTTCACCTTTAATTCGCATCTCTTCCAATTTGGCTAAATGACGAAGTTTTAACTCTAAAATAGCTTCTGCTTGAATTTCGGTCAGAGCAAAGCGACGAATTAACTCAGCTTTTGGATCTTCCTCATTACGGATAATTTCAATCACTTCGTCAATATTTAAGAAAGCAATTAATAGACCGTCTAAAATATGTAGTCGCTTTAACACTTTGTCTAAACGATAATTTATGCGACGTATGACAGTTGCTCGACGGTATTCTAGCCATTCAGTAAGAATTTCAACCAAACCTTTTACTGATGGGCGATTGTCTAGCCCAATCATATTCATATTTACCCGATAGCTTTTTTCAAGATCGGTGGTGGCAAAAAGGTGATTCATTACTTGTTCTAAATCAACACGATTAGAACGAGGTACGATAACCAATCGAGTAGGATTTTCGTGATCAGACTCATCGCGTAAATCTTCAATCAATGGTAATTTTTTAGCCCGCATTTGCGATGCAATTTGCTCTAAAATTTTTGCACCAGAGACTTGATGTGGTAGATCGGTAATAACAATATCACCGTCTTCTTTTTTCCAAACTGCACGCATGCGAATCGAACCGCGACCTGTTTTATATATTTTAGCAATATCCTCTGGTGAGGTAATAATTTCGGCCTCGGTTGGAAAATCCGGCCCTTGAATGTGAGCCATCACTTCACTTAAAGTTGCATTAGGGTTATCAGCCAACATAATGGCAGCATTTGCTACTTCACGGATATTATGCGGTGGAATATCTGTCGCCATACCAACAGCAATACCCGTAGTACCATTTAATAAAATATTTGGTAATCGAGCTGGTAGCATTTTAGGCTCTTGCAATGTACCATCAAAGTTAGGTGTATAATCAACGGTACCTTGCCCTAATTCACCCAATAATAATTCCGCATATTTTGATAAACGTGATTCGGTGTAACGCATAGCAGCAAATGATTTAGGATCATCTGGTGCCCCCCAGTTGCCTTGACCATCAACTAGTGGGTAACGGTAAGAAAATGGCTGTGCCATTAACACCATCGCTTCATAACATGCACTATCACCATGCGGGTGATATTTACCGAGCACATCACCAACAGTACGTGCTGATTTTTTAAATTTTGCTTGAGCATTTAGCCCTAATTCGGACATGGCATAAACAATACGTCGTTGTACGGGTTTTAGACCGTCACCAATAAAAGGTAATGCCCGATCCATAATGACGTACATTGAGTAGTTTAAATAAGCACTTTCTGTAAATGTACGTAGTGACTGGATTTCTACTCCGTCATGAGTTATTTCACTCATTATTGTTCCTCTAAATCATTCTTTATGTTAGACATCAAGTTCGACTTGATCACCTTTTTCTTGTAACCATTCACGGCGATCTTCTGAACGTTTTTTGGCTAGTAGCATATCCATTAATGCCATGGTTTCTTCTGTATTATCAAGTGATAACTGAACTAATCGGCGGGTATTAGGATCCATTGTTGTTTCACGTAGTTGTAATGGGTTCATTTCACCCAGTCCTTTGAAACGTTGGACATTCGGTTTACCTTTTTTACGTTTTAGTTGATCTAAAATACCTTCTTTTTCTTCTTCATCTAAAGCGTAATGTACTTCTTTGCCTAGATCGATGCGATAAAGAGGTGGCATTGCCACAAAGACATGTCCTTGTTCAACCATAACACGAAAATGACGAACAAATAGCGCACAAAGCAAAGTGGCAATATGCAATCCGTCTGAGTCAGCATCAGCTAAAATACAGATTTTACCATAACGTAATTGGCTTAGGTCATCACTATCAGGGTCGATGCCAATGGCTACTGAAATATCATGAATCTCTTGTGAACCTAAGACCTCGTCAGATGAAACTTCCCAAGTATTTAATATTTTACCTTTTAAAGGCATGATCGCTTGATATTCACGATCTCGTGCCTGTTTAGCGGATCCTCCCGCTGAATCCCCTTCGACTAAAAACAGTTCTGTACGACTTAAATCTTGTGAGGAACAATCTGCCAATTTACCTGGCAGAGCTGGGCCACTCGTGAGCTTTTTACGAATAACTTTCTTTGATGCTCTTAAACGTTTTTGTGCACTGCTAATGACCATTTCTGCCAATGATTCAGCGATCTGTACATTTTGGTTTAACCATAAACTAAATGCATCTTTAACAATCCCAGATACAAATGCTGCACTTTGTCTTGATGATAGGCGTTCTTTGGTTTGCCCAGCAAACTGTGGTTCTTGCATTTTTACTGATAATACATATGCACAACGTTCCCAAATATCATCCGCAGTAAGTTTTAAACCGCGCGGTAATAAATTTCGAAATTCACAAAATTCCCGCATAGCATCAAGCAATCCTTGGCGCAAACCATTAACATGTGTGCCACCTTGTATGGTTGGAATTAAGTTAACATAACTTTCTGTTAAAAGTTCGCCACCTTCTGGTAACCAAAGTAAAGCCCATTCGACAGCTTCAGTTTCACCCGTGTGGCTACCTGTAAATGGCTCTTCAGGTAATAGTGTGTAACCACTAACAGACTCCATTAAATAATCTTTTAAGCCATCTTGATAACACCAGCGTTGTTCCGTATTGTTAATTTTGTCTTTGAAAATAATTTCCAGACCTGGACAGAGTACCGCTTTCGCTTTAAGCAAATGAGTTAAGCGGGGCACTGAAAATCGAGGTGAATCAAAATACTTTTCATCTGGCCAAAAACGTACTTTAGTACCCGTGTTACGACGACCACATGTACCTATTACATGTAAATCTTCAACTTTATCACCATTTTCAAAAGCGATTTGATAAACTTGACCATCGCGATTAACAGTAACTTCTACCCGTTTGGATAAAGCATTAACCACGGAAATACCTACACCATGCAAACCACCAGAGAACTGATAATTTTTGTTCGAGAATTTACCTCCGGCATGTAAACGGCAAAGTAGTAGCTCAATGGCTGGCACCCTTTCTTCAGGATGAATATCAACCGGCATTCCTCGTCCATCATCAATGACCTCAAGAGAATTATCTTCATAAAGGGTGACTTTCACTTGACGAGCATGTCCCGCAATAGCTTCATCGATACTGTTATCAATGACTTCTTGCCCTAAATGATTCGGGCGAGCCGTGTCAGTATACATTCCAGGGCGATGTCGAACTGGATCGAGCCCCTTTAAGACTTCAATATCAACGGCATTATAAGTAGATTGTGACATAGCGTTTCTATTTCATTTAAATAAATGGGATGTATTATACCAATCTTTCTTTAAGATGCATGATATTAAATTTATAATGAAATACAAATAGCGTTTTAAGATAGTGCATTAGTTGATAATAATTATTATTTAGTTAATTTATTTGAAATTAATCATGCTTTATACTGCTTTTTTAGTTTTAATATTCCATTAATAGTAATATGATAAATAAATCCCATATAAAAAGTAAGGGAATGCAATGAGTAAGTCAAAAAACAATAAAATTAGTCGACGTGATTTTTTACAAAAATCGATAGCAATCGGAAGTATTGCAGCATTAACAAGTAATATGCAAATGCCTTTTGCTTATGCGGAATCGGATAAAAATACCAGTAGTAATGAAATTCCTAATCCTACTAACCAAGAAAAAATCTTTTATAGCGCCTGTTTAGTCAACTGTGGAAGCCGTTGCCCACTAAAAGTTCATGTTAAAAACGATATCATTACTAAAATTTCTGCTGAAGATGGTATTAACGATCCTGTTTTTGGACTGCATCAAATTCGCCCTTGTTTGCGTGGACGATCTGTCCGCTGGCGAACTTATGATCCTGATCGTTTAAAATATCCAATGCTGCGAGTTGGTAAACGGGGTGAAGGTAAATTTAAGCGAATTTCATGGGAAGAGGCGATTAATTTATTAGCTGATAAACTCAAATATACTATTGATAAGTATGGTAATGAGGCTATTTATTATCAATATGGTACAGGTACTACTGGCGCAAATATCCCCGGACGTAATGCCTGTAAGCGGTTTTTAAATACGATTGGTGGTTTTTTGAATTATCATGGTGATTATTCAAGTGGGCAAATAACAGCGATTCAACCTTATATTTATGGTAATGCCAAAGAATCTTTGTTAGACCAAATAAAACATTCTGATTTGGTTGTGATGTTTGGTCAAAATATTGCCGAAACTCGAATGTCAGGTGGTGGACAAGTTACGGAGTTATTTAATGCTTTATCACAAAGTAAGGCAAGGGTCATCATTATCGATCCTCGACGTAGTGAAAGCGTAGTTGGTTATGATGCTGAATGGATCCCCATCATTCCCGGTACTGATGCCGCTTTGGTTGCCGCAATTGGATATGCTTTACTTGAAGAAGATCGCATTGATGATGAAATGCTCAATCGATACTGCGTGGGTTGGAATGCTGACTCACTGCCTGATACTGCACCGCCTTTTAGCGATTTTAAATCTTATATTCTTGGTTTGGGGGATGATAGAACCCCAAAAACACCTGAATGGGCAGCTCAAAAAACTGGCATTCCAGCAAATCAAATTCGAAAATTGGCGATCGACATAGTCAATGCTAAGGCTGCATGGATTTCCCAAGGTTGGGGGCCTCAACGTTGGCAAAATGGTGAACATACCACAAGAGCGATCATGATATTACCAATCATCACAGGTCAGTTTGGTAAGCGTGGAACCAATATAGGAACTTGGGGGGGCAGTGTGACTTATTCTGTTCCAAGTTTAAGTCTAGTTAACCCAATTAAAACCAGTATTCCTTTCTTTTTATGGACTAAAGCCATTGATGAACCATTTAGCATGACTGCCAAAAATTCTTATATAAAAGGTAAAGATAGATTAGATGTTGGTATTAAATTTATCTGGAGTTATGCAAGTAATGTTATTGGTAATCAGCATGCAGATCTCAATCGAACTCACCAAATTTTACAAGATGAATCAAAATGCGAATTTATTTTAGTTTGGGACACTCATATGACCGCGTCGGCTAAATATGCCGATTTATTATTACCAGATGTATCATCGGTGGAAAGTAATGATCTGATTAACAATTCTTATGCATCAGGTGCTTATCATTATATTATTCGTATGCAACGAGCAATTAAGCCTCTTTGGGAAAATCGTTCGTCATACGATGTGTTAACTGATTTATCTGAAAAGATGGGGGTAAAAGATAAATTCACACAAGGTCGTACTCAAGATGAGTGGATAGAGTATTGCTATGAAAAACTCCGCAAACAAGAGCCTAATTTACCAAGCTTTGATGAAACTGATGGTATGGGAGTCATTGATCGTAAGTTAGCTAATAGTGATAACCACGTTGCTTTACAAACTTTCAGAGATGATCCTTTTAAAAATCCATTAAATACGCCATCAGGAAAAATTGAACTTTATTCTGAAGCATTGGCTAAAATTGCCAATGAATGGGAGTTTGATGAAGATGATAAACTTTATCCTATTCCAGCTTATTTACCTGCTATTGAAGGCAGTGAAGATAAACAACAGAAACAAAAATATCCATTACAATTAATTGGTTTTCATATTAAAGGTCATTGTCATTCAAGTTACAGTAATCTACCGCAATTACGAGAAGCTGTGGCGAGCAGTATCTGGATTAATCCATTTGATGCAGAGCCAAGACAGATTAAGCATGGACAGTTAGTTGAGGTTTATAACGATCGTGGTCGATTGTATATACCTGCTAAAGTCACACCACGTATATTGCCTGGTGTTATTGCAATTCCTCAAGGTTTGTGGGCAAAAATTAATGAAGCAGGGATTGATATTGGTGGTTGTGTCAATCGCCTAACTTCAATGCGCCCATCCGTTCTGGCTAAATCCAATCCACAACATACAAATTTGGTTGAAATTAAACCATTGTCAGCTATGTCAACGGCATCGTAATTACAGGGAGATGATAAAAATGCAATATGGATTCTATATTAACTCTTCTAAATGTACGGGCTGTAAAACTTGCCAATTGAGTTGCAAAGATGAGAAAGATAACTCTTTAGGTATCCATTTTCGTCGTGTTTATGAATATGGCGGTGGTGATTGGCAACAAGTTGATGGTCTTTGGCAAAATAATACTTTTACTTACTATTTGTCGATTTCTTGCAATCATTGTGAACAACCGACTTGCGTTCAAGGATGTCCAACTGGTGCAATGCATAAACGTGAGCAAGATGGCTTAGTTGTTGTGAATCAAGATGTTTGTATTGGTTGTCGATACTGCGAAATGCGTTGTCCTTATGGCGCACCACAATATGATCAGCAAAAAAAAGTTATGTCTAAATGTGATGGATGTTATGAGCGTGTAGCGGAAGGATTAAAGCCTGTATGTGTGGAATCATGCCCACAACACGCTTTAGATTTTGATGAGATTGGTAAGTTACGTGAGCAATATGGTGATGAACGCAATATTGCACCATTACCAAATTCACAATTGACTAAACCCAATATTGTTATAAAACCACATGCACAGGCCAAAGCATCCGGTGATACACTTGGTAAAGTGCTTAATCCGGAGGAGGTCTAAAATGCATGAATTACCACTGGTATTTTTTACTATATTTGGGCAACTATCTGCGGGGATGGTGCTTTTAGGCAGTCTAAATTATTTATTTAATCGATCAACTCATAATACGCTGATTATCGAAAAAATTAATTTGGTTGCTTTAATTTTCATGGCATTAGGTATGTTACTGGCTTCATTTCACTTAGGTAAACCTTTCCGTGCTTTGAATGTGATTTTCGGTATTGGCCGTTCACCAATGAGTAATGAGATTTTTACCTTTGGGGTATTATTTGGTGTGACATTTGGTTGTGTCATACTTGCTTACTTTTCGCACCTTAACAATTCAAATCGATGGGGCTTTATTAACACTTTATGCCAGCGCATTAATCAAATTCCACATATCGGTAAAATGCTTGCTCTATTGTTGGTGATCTTAAGTTTAGTTTTTGTGTGGACAATTGTATTAACTTATATGTTGCCGACGGTTAAAACTTGGGGTACTTACTACACGGCAATTCAAATGTACACCACAATGTTGGTATTGGGTGGGATTATGGTTGCAATGTTAGGATTCTATCGGACGGGTAGTATTGCCTTTTTTATTGGTGCTTTATTGATACTGTTATTAAAGTTCCCCTATATTAACTTAATGATCGAAATCGCTCCCCAGTTGGCTTATGATCAGTATCATTGGGTTGCAATACAGTGTGGGTTATTGCTGGTAGCATTGATTTTGATTGCCTTAAATAGTTGGCTTAGCAAAAAAATAATGATGATTTATTTGCTTGGTTTTGTATGCACTTTAGTAGCTGAACTTTGTGGGCGCATTGCCTTTTATAATTTATGGACGATACCGTTATAATAATCGTAAATATTACTAATTAGCGATAATATATAAATAAGAGATTAAGTAATTTGGATAACTTAACTTCAGTCACATTAGCAAAATTATTGGGTGCATTTTTCTATTATTCACCCAATAGCGAAACAGTTAAACCATTGATTGATGGGCTACTGCATATCGATGAGTTAGCAAGCTGGACAGATAATAAATTAATTAATAAGCAGTGCCAAATATTAGCCGATCAAATACAAAACCCTGATCTTGATTTTCAGTTTTCACTGTTATTTGAAGGGCAAGGTAGTATGCCTGTCCCTCCTTGGGGTTCGGTATATCTTGATCAAGAAAAGTTATTAATGGGAGAATCCCAAGAGCGTTACCGTCAATTTTTACAACAAAATGGTTTAATGCTTAATAGTGGTATGAATGAACCAGAGGATCAGTTTGGGTTAATGCTAATGGCTTTTGCTCTATTAGCAGAAAAAAAACAATTAGTGGCAGCAAAGCAACTCATTACTGATCATCTATCAATTTGGAGTTCGACCTATTTAAATCGCTTGAAACACAATGAGATTAGTTTTTTTTACCAAGCTTTAGCTGTGATTACGGAACAGTATTTACAGATATTATTAACCAATATTGAATTAGATCTATTATAACTATTTAAAAAATTAAATTCTTGTTCAAACAGATATTTTTATACCTTATACCTAGCATTGCAGCTTTTAGGATAAA
Organism: Gilliamella sp. LMG 34360; assembly: GCF_984568995.1. Classification (NCBI taxonomy): domain Bacteria; kingdom Pseudomonadati; phylum Pseudomonadota; class Gammaproteobacteria; order Orbales; family Orbaceae; genus Gilliamella; species Gilliamella sp. LMG 34360. Next base: position 539,128 of record NZ_OZ474900.1, read on the forward strand.
CGGTATAATTCTCCAATAATTTATCAGGATAAACTCTATTTATGCTAGCTTATTTACAACTAATGCGACTCGATCGTCCAATTGGCTCATTGCTATTATTATGGCCAACATTTTGGGCTATTTGGCTTGCGACCCATTATCCTCCGGTTTATATCATTGTTGTATTTACTTTAGGGGTACTGGTCATGCGTTCAGCTGGATGTGTTGTGAATGATTATGCTGATAGGCATTTGGATGGTCATGTTGATCGTACTAAGGATCGTCCATTGGCTCGCGGGGCATTAACTGAAAAAAATGCATTGTGGACGCTATTAATACTGTTAGTTGTAGCATTAGGTCTTTTGTTAATCTTAAACAAACTATCATGGTTTATAGCCTGCTTAGCATTGTTAACGGCAATGGTTTATCCTTTTATGAAACGTTACACCCATTTTCCTCAAGTTATCTTAGGTGTCGCCTTTAGTTGGAGCATTCCTATGGCATATGCAGCAACAGTAGAACAATTCCCATTAACGTGTTGGTTACTTTGTGTTGCAAATATTTGTTGGACAGTTGCTTATGATACGGAGTATGCCATGGTTGATCGTAATGACGATGTAAAAATTGGTATTAAGTCGACCGCCATTTTATTTGGTCACTATGACAAGCTAATTATTGGAATGCTACAGGCAATTATGCTTATTAGCTTATTGGCTATTGGTAAAATCAATCAGTTATCTGCTTTTTATTATTTTGGTCTACTATTGACGGTATTGCTGTTTATTTATCAACAATGGTTAATTAAAGATCGTGACAGAACAAATTGTTTTAAAGCTTTTATGAATAATAATTATGTCGGTTTGGTTGTATTTATTGGGATATTTGCGGCATAAATATTTATTAAAAGTAATGTTGTTATCGATTTTTACTTCAAAATGAGTAGTAAAATAAATAATTACAATAAGATAAGAAGTTAGTGAAAGTAATGATATCTATCTAACGTCATTTATCTAATTATTTTTTCATTGTCTATTGATTTCTTTATTAAAAAGACCAGAATTAATTTCAATCCTGTTTCTTTTTTAATAAGTTTGATTCAAATAGTATACAATATTGGCAGATAGAATAAGTAGTATGAACAAATTCTAATATAGGCATAAATATTTTAGATTGAATAATATTAGCCATTCTAAACTTGAGTATAGTTAATCATAAAAACTATTATGATATAACAATAAAATTTTAATTTATCGAACTTGATAGAAATTAAAAAAAGATATCAATAGGTAATATTATTCACTTTTCAATTCATTTTGGTTTTAATTTAATCTTGTTCAGCTAAGGTTGCTTGCACAATTCGCAGTGCATCAAAAGTTTCTTTAACATCATGAACACGAATAATTTGTGCCCCTTGCATAGCTGCAATTACGGCACAAGATACACTACCAATCATACGTTCTTGAGGGGCAACATTTAAGACTTGTCCTATCATTGATTTCCGTGACATACCGACTAATAACGGTAAACCAAAATGGTGAAAGTTGTTTAATTTAGCTAATAATCGATAGTTGTGTTGTAGAGTTTTACCAAAACCAAATCCCGGATCGAGTATGATTTTTTCACGCTCTATTCCTGCATTTACACAACGGTTAATATGTTGAGTAAAAAATTGATCCACTTCTTGATATATGTCTTGTTGATAATGTGGCGCATTTTGCATGGTTTTTGGATCACCTTGCATATGCATAATACAAACCGGTAATTGTGTCTTTGCTGCGGCTTCAATGGCACCAGGCTCGGTTAGTGCTCGAATATCATTAATTAAGTGAGCACCGGCTTTTGCTGACTCTGTCATTACTTGTGGTTTAGAGGTATCGACTGAAATCCAAACATCGAAATAACGTGCAATTTTATCAACCAAAGGTATAACACGATCCAATTCTTCTTCAACCGATACTTCAGCCGCACCTGGACGAGTTGATTCACCACCCACATCAATGAATGTTGCACCTGATTGAATCATACTGTCAACTCGGCGCATAGCATCATCAAGATTATTGTAATTGCCCCCATCAGAAAATGAATCGGGTGTCATATTAACAATGCCCATTACTTGTGGAAATGAAAGGTCCATTATCTGATTTTTAAATCGAATTTCCATAATTGTGCCTTATTTAATTGAATCTTGATAATAATTTTTTTTAACTATAGTGTTATAAAATTTTTAACTATGAAAAACGCGCCGTAGCGCGTTATGTTTATATCTTATGAGCAAATTAACTTTCTGGTTGAGGTGGGGTTGTACTGCCCTCATTTGGAATTTTGTTTGCTGCTTTTTCATCACCTTCTGTCCAATCATCTGGGATAGAAACTGGACGGCGTGCAATTAAATCTGCAACTTGTTTTGAACCAATAGTTTCATATTTCATTAATGCATCTTTCATTGCATGAAGTACATCAATATTATCCGTTAATATTTGGCGAGCTCGTTGGTAATTACGATCGATTATCGCTTTGACTTCTTCATCAATGATTCGAGCTGTTTCATCTGAAATATCTTTAGGACGCCCATAGGCTGAATTTTCATCCATTTCATAAAATAATGGTCCTAAACGCTCAGAAAAGCCCCACTGTGTTACCATTGCCCTCGCATACTGAGTTGCAACTTTAATATCATTTGATGCGCCTGTCGATACTTTATCTGTACCATAGATTAACTCTTCTGCAAGTCGACCACCATAAAGTGTTGCAATATCACCCTCTAATTTTTCTCGACTTTCACTTACTCGGTCACCTTCTGGTAAAAAGAAAGTCACACCTAAGGCGCGTCCACGAGGAATAATGGTCACTTTGTGGATTGGATCGTGATCAGGCATTAAATAGCCAATAATCGCATGTCCAGCTTCGTGATAAGCCGTTGAGACAAGTTGTTCTTGGGTCATGGTTAATGAACGTCTTTCTGTACCCATATTGATTTTGTCTTTGGCTTCTTCAAATTCATCCATGGTGACAAGACGTTTATTACGTCGAGCAGCAAATAAAGCAGCTTCATTAACTAAATTGGCTAGTTCTGCACCTGAATAACCTGGTGTACCTCGCGCTAATACCGATAAATCAACATCAGACCCTAGTGGAATTTTACGCACATGTACGGCTAAAATTTGTTCGCGTCCTTTCATGTCAGGTAAACCAATTTGTACTTGTCGGTCAAAACGACCAGGACGGAGTAAAGCTGGATCAAGTATATCCACCCGGTTAGTTGCAGCGATAATGATAATGCCACTATTGGTTTCAAACCCATCCATTTCAACCAACATTTGGTTTAATGTTTGTTCTCGTTCATCGTGGCCACCCATTGAACCTGCACCACGTTTGCGTCCAACGGCATCGATTTCGTCGATAAAAATAATACAAGGAGCGTGTTTACGAGCTTGATCAAAGAGATCTCTTACACGGGATGCTCCTACACCGACAAACATTTCAACAAAATCAGAACCTGAAATACTGAAGAATGGTACATTGGCTTCGCCAGCTATCGCTTTTGCCAGTAAGGTTTTACCTGTACCTGGAGGCCCAACCATTAGAATTCCTTTTGGAATTCGCCCCCCTAATTTTTGATATTTACCAGGATCTCGTAAGAAATCAACGACCTCAGTTACCTCTTGCTTAGCTTCTTCGCTGCCAGCAACATCAGTGAATTTGGTTTTGACCTGATCGGGAGTTAACATGCGGGCTTTACTTTTGCCGATCGCCATTGGCCCACCTTTACCGCCCCCATTCATTTGGCGAATGACAAAGAACCAAAGACCAATAAATACTGCCATTGGAAACCAAGAAATTAATACATTGGCTAATAAGCTTGGTCTTTCATCAGGTTGGCCATATACAGCAACTTTATTGAGCACCAAATCATCCATTAATTTATCATCATAATAAGGGATATAGGTAACATAATTTTCATTACCGTTGGTTGTAGCAGTAATCTCACGTCCATTGATATGCACTTCTTTGAGCTTTTTGTTGGCAATATCAGAATTAAATTGAGTATAATTAACTTGAGGGAGACCATTAGATATAGCGCTAAATTGGTTAAATACAGCGATTAACACTATAGCAATTACTCCCCAAATCAGTAAATTCTTTACCATGTCGTTCAAAAGAAAAACCTCTCATAAAAATAATAGTTACGACCAAAATTAACGAAGTATGGTACTACAAATTTATTAAACTGGCTACTTCATACCCATTGCAACAATATAAACTTCTCGAGATCTTGCACGAGAAGCTTCAGGTTTACGAATTTTGACTGTTTTAAACATAGCGCGTACTTGTTTTAAATATTCTTCAAATCCTTCTCCTTGAAAGACTTTCACGATGAAATTGCCATTATGTGCAAGCACATCTCTACACATATCAAGTGCAAGTTCAACTAAGTACATTGCTCTAGGTATATCAACAGCTGGTTGACCACTCATATTTGGTGCCATATCAGACATAACAACTTGGACTTTTTCTTCTCCAACTCGTTCTAATAATGCTTTCAAAACGAGTTCATCTCTAAAGTCACCCTGTAAAAAATCAACACCAACGATAGGATCCATAGGAAGTAGATCACATGCAATAATGCGCCCTTTATTACCAATCAATGAGGCAACATATTGTGACCAACCACCGGGCGCTGCACCTAAATCAACTACAGTAATACCTGGTTTGAATAATTTATCACTTTTTTGAATTTCTTCTAATTTAAACCATGCTCTTGAGCGTAGTCCTTTTTTTTGTGCCTGTTGCACAAAGCGGTCATTAAAATGTTCATTGAGCCAACGCGTTGAACTTGCTGAGCGTTTTTTGTTACTCACAGATAATAAATCCTTAGTATAAGATGGTTACTTCAATTGATTACTCATATATATAAGGGTAAAATAACCAAATTACAACTTAATGTGATAAAAAATTAATGAATTTATCGAATAAACAAAAACAGTATTTAAAAAGTGAAGCTCATCACCTTAAACCTATTGTGATGATTGGTGCTAATGGATTTACCGAGGGCGTTTTAGCCGAAATTGAAAATGCCCTGAATTTCCATGAATTAATCAAAATTAAGATATCTGCAGAAGACCGTGAAACTAAAAAGTTAATTTGTGAAGCCATTATTCGCGAAACAGATGCGCTAGCTGTTCAACAAGTTGGATCGATTTTCACTATTTTTAGACCAAGTGAAGAGAAGAAAATCTCATTACCTAAATAATTGTAACAGGGCGTGTAAGCCCTGTACATTTTTTAATTTAAATATATTCAACTTTAACAATATCAAATTCGACATCACCGCCAGGTGTTTTTATTTGTACTGTATCACCATCTTCTTTGCCTATTAGTCCTCTTGCAATCGGAGAGTTGACCGAAATAAGATTTTGTCTATAATCAGCTTCATCATCACCAACGATTCGATAGGTGGTTTCTTCATCCGTATCTACATTTATTACTGTAACCGTTGCACCGAAAATTATTCTTCCAGTATTTTTCACTTTAGTAATGTCGATAATTTGCGCTTGTGATAATTTACCTTCGATTTCTTGAATACGCCCTTCGCAAAAACCTTGTTGTTCTCTTGCTGCATGATATTCGGCATTTTCTTTTAAATCCCCGTGTGCTCTAGCTTCGGCAATGGCGGCTGTAATTTGCGGTCGTTTAACGTTTTTCAGCTCTTCCAATTCCGCACGTAATAATTCTGCTCCCTTTACCGTCATTGGGATTTGTTTCATCTCTGTTTCTCCCGTTTTACTTTTTAACAAATAAAAAATAGCAAGCCTACCTCTTTATATACAGTAGAAAAGTTATTTATTTTATTTTAAATACACTCATTTTTATATATTAACTTTAAAACTGACTTAATCACAAATCATTTGTATCGAAATCAGATGCTATTTTGATTAAAATGAGGTATCGTAATGTAATTATTAAATAATTTATTTTAGTGATTAGTCTATTTATGCGACGATTAAAACTTTTTATAATTATTTTATCGACAATTGTTTGTTTTTTGATTTTTTTACCTTATTTTTTTCTACAGACTTCATTTGGCGCAAAATTAGCCAGTCAACAATTGTCAAAATTAAGTTCTTATACTATATCAATTGATAATATGCATCATTCATTTGCAAATTTATATGAATTATCATTTGATAATGTAATTATTAGTGATGAAAAACAGGAAATAGTTAGAATTCCTAAATTAGTTATTGGATTAGATAAAAATAATCTTTGGCAATTGAACCATTTTAAGTATATTACTGTTATAAATGGTGTAATTAATTATGATCCAGATATTAAGCATGATAATTTTACAGCAGATACGTTAAAACTCATTGATTCTACCGTTAATACCTCCTTTAATAATGGGCAAATAAATTTATCTTTTCAACAATTAAATGGTGGTATTAAACCATTTAGTTCATCCGGTGATGGAAAGTATCAGTTTGATCTGACTTCACAATATGTTTCCCTTAACCAGCTACCAATGAATAAAGTTCTTATTCAAGGATTTCATCGCGATAATATTACATCTATTACTAATTTAGGTGGGAATTTTGATAAAGGCTTTTTTGTGAGTAAATTAAAAATATTATCAGATAATAGTTTGGATATTGATCAATTAAAAGTAAGCAATATTCATTTCCAAACAACGGATGATAATTATTTTGATGAATATTTATCAGCATTACCAAAATTAACGCTTCGCCAGTTGTCTATTTTTGAAAGCAGTATACAGTTGCCGTCTTTAATTATTGATAAAGGTAATCTTGAAACAGCTAACCTACGATATGATGATCGATGGCATGTTGAGGATGGTTCTATTATTTTTAATGCTGATAGTGTTGTCTGGCATAATAATACGTTTTCATCCGTATTGCTTCAATTAGCTTTAAATGATCAACAGGTAGATATCCAAAAAGCAATGGCAACTTGGAATAATGGCAATGTGAATTTTTCGGGTATATGGAAGAATAACTCATTATATTTAAGTAAGTTATTATTAGCGGGCGTTGATTGTAAAATAACCGAAAAATTAGAGCAATTTTTATTGCCAGACATTTTTAGTCAAGTTGTAATCAATGAATTAACAGTGTTACCAAGCATGTTAATTAATACTAATCGAACTTATCCATTTACTTTAATTAATTTCGAAGTTTCTGGCTCTGATGTAATTTTAGTCAAAGATAAAAAATTGGGCTTATATTTTGGAACTTTATTTTTAAAAGCCGAAAAAGGTTCGATTAATGGGATCGATGTTAACTATCCTGATCTGGTAGTAAAATTTGATCCACAGTATAATACCTTATTGAATTTTAGTTCATTAGTAAGTGGTGGAATGGTTGAGGCTGTTGCCAAAGTTAATCCATTGCAAACTGAGTTTTTATCATTGCACATCTCAGCATACGGTATAAGCAGTTTACTTCTTGACGAATGGAAGTTAGTTAAAGAACCCCCTAACGCTTTCAATTATAATGCCGATTTACATGGCGACATTTCACCATTTGGTTTATCTGGTACATTTTTAACAAATGGTAATGAGTTTATTGTTAACCCACAACATTGATTTTAAAAAAAGCAATCTTATATAATTTGTAACAAACTATTTTATTGGTTGTATCAATTTTAATATCAAACTGGCTTTGATAATAAAATTACATGAGGTGGTGATGGAGTTAGTAAGATTAGATAAATGGCTGTGGGCTGCAAGGTTTTATAAAACCCGTTCTTTAGCCAGAGAAATGATTGATGGTGGTAAAGTTCACTACAATGGGCAACGTGCTAAACCAAGTAAAATTGTTGAAGTTGGGGCAATGTTGACACTTCGTCAGGGTTCTGAACAAAAAACGATTCAAATTTTGGCTATTAGCAGTCAAAGAAGAACTGCCGCTGAAGCCCAATTTCTTTATCGAGAAACTCTCGATAGTATTGCTAAGCGCGATAAAATGGCAGAAGCACGCAAGCTTAATGCATTAACTATGCCGCATCCTAATAGAAGACCAGATAAAAAAGAGCGACGAAATTTGCTTAAATTTAAATATGATAGACAAAAAGGTGACAACAACTAATATGGATACTCTAAATCGATTTTTATTTGATAATCATCCTATTCGCGGTGAAATTACCCATCTTGAACAGACATACCAAGCTATTTTAGATAATCATAATTATCCAATAGCAGTACAAAAGTTATTAGGCGAATTATTAGTTGCAACCAGCTTATTAACTGCCACTTTAAAATTTGAAGGTGATATTGCTGTACAATTACAGGGTGATGGACCTCTCACTTTAGCTGTAGTTAATGGTAATAATCAGCAAGAGTTGCGTGGTGTTGCTCGAATTAATAGTAGTATCGCTGATAATGCTTCACTTAAAGATATGGTAGGTAATGGCTATATAGTTATCACAATTACACCTAAAAATGGCGAACGCTATCAAGGCATAGTTGGTTTGGAAAAAGATTCATTAATAGGCTGTATAGAAAACTATTTTATGCAGTCAGAACAGTTACCAACTAGGCTGTTTGTTAAAACAGGTTTATTTGAGGGTAAGTTAATGGCTTCAGGAATTTTACTGCAAGTTTTACCTAGTAATGAAAATGCAACCGATTCATTTGAGCATCTTAGCGCTTTGACTGAAACAATTACTAGTGATGAGTTATTTGGGCTATCAACTGATGAAATTTTATATCGTCTTTACAATCAAGAAGAAGTTAGGCTTTTTGAAACTCATAATATTATTTTTAAATGTGGATGCTCTCGTCAACGTTGTGAAGATAGTTTAATGACTTTACCCGCTAACGAAATTGATGAAATTCTAAATGAAGATGATGGAAAGATTGATATTCATTGTGATTATTGTGGAAAGCATTACATCTTTGATGCAATTGATATCACTCAAATGAGAAATAAACAAAATCCTCAATACCATTAATATTTCATTTAAAAGAACCACTAAAATTTATGAAATTTTAGTGGTTAAGGGAAATATAGGGAAATTAAACCCATATTTAATGTATCAAAGTTATGTAAATATACCAGTCTTTTTTGTTTATTTAGATGATATTTTTGTAAATCATCTTTACAAATAAATTTTTAGTTAAGTATCTTAAAACAAGGTATTAATTTGAAAATTTTTCACAAAAGTTAATACTTTATTATTTAATAGGCTATTATATTTATCGCCAATTATTAAAAGTTATTCAAAGCTGATACCTTTGTTCTTTATCAATAAAAAGTGACAAGTTTTAACTATTTCTTCTTATCTATAGTGATATTTTCAACAATTGCGTGTTGGTTACTGATTTTGCATTTTATATTAAATTGATAAAGTGTCAGTCCATATTCTCGTTGCTCAATATTATTTTGTTTATATGCAGGTCTTGGATCTTGAGAAATAACCTGCGTAATTAATTCTGTAAGGTGTGGGTAAGTTGATAGGTGTGAAGTTAGAATCAATTGCGCTTGCGGTGAAAATTCAACTGTGATTTTTCTCTCTGGTTCTGATTGAGCATAACCAGCAATAGCTGTAGGATAACTATCACAATAAGGTAAGTAAGGTTTAATATCGATAATTGGCGTGCCATCAACTAAATCAATACTGCCTAATTTCAAAATAATTTGCTTATTTTTAATGACAATATCTTTTAATTCGACCGCTGAAAGTCCAATATGATTGGGGCGAAAAGGTGATCTGGTGGCAAATACACCTAATGTTTTATTACCGCCTAAGCGCGGTGGACGCACAGCTAAACGCCACTTTTCTGGCTCAATATGATGAAACTGAAATAATAGCCATAAATGTGAAAATTGTTCTAATCCTTTAACACTAACAGGATTATTATATGGTGCTAATAGATGAAGTTCGCCTTGGCCTGCGGTAACTAAATTGGGTTGTCGAGGGACCGCAAATTTTTCGCTGTAGGGGGAGTGAATAATACCGATAGGTTTGATTTGATATGTCATTATTTAAGATTTTTATTCATTGATGGCAAAATTTAAATAGTTTTATTGATTCTTTATTATCTTTCCGCTGATTTATTGGTCAGCGGAAAGATATTTATAGTTGATAATTCATAAATCATTACCAACCGCGAATTGCACCGCCATTGAAAATTTGATCGGCTTTTTGTGCTACTGCATCGGTTTGATAGGCTTTAACAAAGTTTTTGACGTTCTCATTATCTTTGTCAGCTTCTCGGGCTACAATAATATTAACATAAGGTGATTCTTTATCTTCAACAAATATACCATCTTTGCTTGGTGTTAAATTTGCTTGTCCTGCAAAGGCATTATTGATAATAGCAAGATCAATCTGTGCATCATCTAATGAACGCGGTAGCATTGGTGCTTCAAGCTCAACAATTTTGTAATTATAAGGATTACTTGTGATATCAAGAACGGTTGGTAGTAAACCTTTGGTTTCATCAACAGTAATCATTCCTTCGTGTTGTAGTAAGAGTAATGCACGACCTAAATTGGTTGGATCATTTGGAATAGCAATAGTTGAATTAGCAGCAATAAAGAAAGTTTCACCACGAGGTGAAGTTACTTTTACACCTTCACCTGTTTCAGTTGTGTTATCAATTGGTTTTAATTTATGGGAATAGCTAGCAATAGGGTAAACAAATGAGTTACCGACAACAGCGAGTTTATAGCCGCGTTCTTTTATTTGTTCATCTAAATAAGGTTTATGTTGAAAAGCATTAATATCGATTAAGCCATCATTTAATGCTTGGTTTGGTGTAACATAATCATTAAAAATAACCAGTTCAACATCTAGGTTATAAAGATCTTTGGCTTGTTGCTTAACAACTTCTGCAACTTCTTGTTCAGGACCAGAAATCACACCTACTTTAACCATGCTAACTTTAGTCGGTTCTTCTGATTTATTATCTGAAACTGTTGATTGCTTATTATCGCAACCAGTTAAAAAAAATGAACTTACCAATGTGGTAATAAGTGCTAACTTTTTAATAGACATAAATTCCTCCAAAATTAGTGATGCGTAACGCGTTTGACAATCCTATTGCCGATAAATTGTATAATAAAAACAATAACAATTAATATAATTAAAACCGTATTCATTATAGCAGGCTTATAGCCATTGTAACCATATTGAATCGCAAGTTGACCTAAACCACCGGCACCAACGGCTCCAGCCATAGCAATATATCCAGTAAGAGTAATTAATGTGATTGTCATGCTGTTGACTATTACCGGTAATGATTCAGGTAATAGAACTTTATATATAATTTGTAATGGGGTTGCGCCCATTGAGCGAGCCGCCTCAATTAGTCCTTTAGGTACATCCAATAACGCATTTTCAATCATACGTGCAATTAATGGAGAAACACCAATACTTAATGGAACCACCGCTGCTTGTTTACCGATAAAAGTTCCCATTAAAATTGTAGTAAATGGAATAATCCAAACAATTAATATAATAAAAGGTATGGAACGAAACACATTAGTAATAAATGAAAGCGTGCTATTGGCTGTATAACAATCTAAAATTTGTCCTTTACGGGTGGTATAAAGTAATATACCAATAGGTAAACCTATTACTGCCCCCCAAAAACCGGACAGAATAACCATATATAATGTTTCATCGGTTGCTTGTGCCATTTTGAATAGCATAGCTTCATTAAATCCATTAAATGAAGAACAAAATGCCACAAAGTTTGCCCAAAAGTCGTGTCCTGCTAAATATCTAAATAATGACTCAAAAGGCTTAAATGATGGAATAAAATTAAACATAGCCAAGCACCTCTACTTTAGTGTTATTTTTTTCTAAAAATTGAATTGCTGATGCTGTGCTTTTGGGGTTTCCTCTTATTTCAGCTAACATTAATCCGAATTTAACACCTCCTGCATAATCCATTTGTGCACTAATAATATTGCTATCAATATCAAACTCTTTAGAAATTTGTGATAATAACGGTAAATCAACTGAAACACCGGTAAACTCAAAACTAACCAAAGGATTAAGTCCTTCTTTATATTCAGACGATAGTTTTACTAAATAATCTTCAGGAATATTAAGGTGTAAAGTTGATTGAATAAATTGACGCGCAATATCTGTTTTTGCATGTGAAAACATTTCTCCGACCGATGATTGCTCAACTAATTCTCCATTACTAATAACGGCAACTTGGTCACAAATTTGTTTAACAACATCCATCTCGTGGGTAATTAATAAAATGGTTAAACCTAATTTTTGGTTGATATCTTTTAATAATGCCAAAATAGAACGCGTTGTTTCAGGGTCAAGTGCACTGGTTGCTTCATCACACAATAAAACTTTGGGATCACTAGCTAACGCTCTTGCTATAGCAACACGTTGCTTTTGACCACCCGATAAATTAGCTGGATAGGCATTAGTCTTTTCAGTTAATCCAACTAAATCAATAAGTTCACTAACTTTTTGTTTAATTATGGCTTTAGGTGTTTTATTCAGCTCAAGGGGAAATGCAATATTATCAAATACTGTGCGTGAAGAAAGCAGATTGAAATGCTGAAAAATCATGCTAATTTTTCGACGTACTTCTATAAGCTTACGATTTGATAAATGAGTTATCTCTTGATTATCAAAAAATATTTTACCACTGGTCGGTCTTTCTAAAAGATTGACACAGCGAATAAGCGTGCTTTTTCCTGCACCCGACTTACCAATAACACCATAAATTTTGCCTTTGGGTACATGAATTGTAATGTCCTTTAATGCATGAATTGGCGAATTATTATGTTCAAATATTTTCGAAATATGTTGTAGTTGTATCATAATATATAAAGACAATGTGTGAATAGGTGAATATTAAGACGTCTAGACATCTAAGTCAATCAATAATATGCTATGTAAATTCGCGGAATATCTAAGCAAAAGGGAAAAAAGTTAACATGAAACCAGCTATTTTTTTAGATCGAGATGGAACCATTAATATTGATTATAATTATGTGCATACAATTGATAAATTTCATTTTATTGATGGTGTCATTGATGCAATGCAAGAACTGAAAAAAATGGGCTTTTTATTGGTTATTACAACTAACCAATCTGGGATTGCAAGAAATAAATTCACAGAAGAACAATTTAATGTCCTAACAGAATGGATGGATTGGTCATTACAAGATCGAGGTGTAGATTTAGACGGTATCTATTATTGTCCGCATGATCCTTTATTAGATACATGTGAATGTCGAAAACCAAATCCGGGTATGATTCAAACTGCAGCTAAAGAGCTAAACATAGATATCACTAATTCATATATGGTTGGTGATAGAATTTCTGACTTATTATCAGGTAAACGTGCTGGTGTTAAAAAAACAGTACTAGTAAAGACTGGGGATATAGTTACGGATGAAGCATTAGCTCAAGCTGATTGGGTCATCGACAGCTTAGCGGATTTACCAAAAAAGATAAAAGCAGAATCTTAGATTAGTGATTATTTGAATGCAGCATTTAGAATGAATGCTGCATACTTTATATATTAATTTAATCATTACTGATTCTTTTAGTGATAGGCAATATAGTTTATACAAGTAAATAAAAACAGCGATTTGATATAAAATGTCTAGTTTTAGTATGCTTTGAATGCATTTAGACCAAAAAAAACACAAACAGAAAAAAAATAGCAATAAACACTTGCAGTAAAATTTAAAGTGCCTATAATGCGCATCCACTGACACGGCGTCAGCGATAAGCAGACGAAAAAGGTGTGAGTGAGCAAGGTCAAAAATTTTGAAAAAAGATCTTGACGAATAAAAAGGTGTAGCGTAGTATACGCATCCCTTGAGACAGCAAACTGAGCGATAAGCTTAGTTAACTTAAAAAAGCTGTCAGCTCTTTAAAAAGAAGAAACAGACAATCTGTGTGGGCACTTGCGAGACGAAAGATTAAAAGTCTACGGACTAAAAAATTAAGTCTTGATAAGTGACACTGAAGATTCATTTGAATTATGTCAGAGACAGTTATTGAGCATCAAACTTTAAATTGAAGAGTTTGATCATGGCTCAGATTGAACGCTGGCGGCAGGCTTAACACATGCAAGTCGAACGGTAACATGAGTGCTTGCACTTGATGACGAGTGGCGGACGGGTGAGTAAAGTATGGGGATCTGCCGAATGGAGGGGGACAACAGTTGGAAACGACTGCTAATACCGCATAAAGTTGAGAGACCAAAGCATGGGACTTACGGGCCATGCGCCATTCGATGAGCCCATATGGGATTAGCTAGTTGGTAGGGTAATGGCTTACCAAGGCGACGATCTCTAGCTGGTCTGAGAGGATGACCAGCCACACTGGAACTGAGACACGGTCCAGACTCCTACGGGAGGCAGCAGTGGGGAATATTGCACAATGGGGGGAACCCTGATGCAGCCATGCCGCGTGTATGAAGAAGGCCTTCGGGTTGTAAAGTACTTTCGGTGATGAGGAAGGTGGTGTATCTAATAGGTGCATCAATTGACGTTAATTACAGAAGAAGCACCGGCTAACTCCGTGCCAGCAGCCGCGGTAATACGGAGGGTGCGAGCGTTAATCGGAATGACTGGGCGTAAAGGGCATGTAGGCGGATAATTAAGTTAGGTGTGAAAGCCCTGGGCTCAACCTAGGAATTGCACTTAAAACTGGTTAACTAGAGTATTGTAGAGGAAGGTAGAATTCCACGTGTAGCGGTGAAATGCGTAGAGATGTGGAGGAATACCGGTGGCGAAGGCGGCCTTCTGGACAGATACTGACGCTGAGATGCGAAAGCGTGGGGAGCAAACAGGATTAGATACCCTGGTAGTCCACGCTGTAAACGATGTCGATTTGGAGTTTGTTGCCTAGAGTGATGGGCTCCGAAGCTAACGCGATAAATCGACCGCCTGGGGAGTACGGCCGCAAGGTTAAAACTCAAATGAATTGACGGGGGCCCGCACAAGCGGTGGAGCATGTGGTTTAATTCGATGCAACGCGAAGAACCTTACCTGGTCTTGACATCCACAGAATCTTGCAGAGATGCGAGAGTGCCTTCGGGAACTGTGAGACAGGTGCTGCATGGCTGTCGTCAGCTCGTGTTGTGAAATGTTGGGTTAAGTCCCGCAACGAGCGCAACCCTTATCCTTTGTTGCCATTGGTTCGGCCGGGAACTCAAAGGAGACTGCCGTTGATAAAGCGGAGGAAGGTGGGGACGACGTCAAGTCATCATGGCCCTTACGACCAGGGCTACACACGTGCTACAATGGCGTATACAAAGGGAGGCGACCTCGCGAGAGCAAGCGGACCTCATAAAGTACGTCTAAGTCCGGATTGGAGTCTGCAACTCGACTCCATGAAGTCGGAATCGCTAGTAATCGTGAATCAGAATGTCACGGTGAATACGTTCCCGGGCCTTGTACACACCGCCCGTCACACCATGGGAGTGGGTTGCACCAGAAGTAGATAGCTTAACCTTCGGGAGGGCGTTTACCACGGTGTGGTCCATGACTGGGGTGAAGTCGTAACAAGGTAACCGTAGGGGAACCTGCGGTTGGATCACCTCCTTACGAAGAGCTCGTAAGTGTTCACACAGATTGTTTGTTTATAAAGAAGAAGTGATTAAGTCCCCTTCGTCTAGAGGCCTAGGACATCGCCCTTTCACGGCGGTAACAGGGGTTCGAATCCCCTAGGGGACGCCATAAAATGTGATGAAATTGCTTCTTATAAAAATTATGTTTGTATTTACTTGAAATCGCGAGATGGTAAAGTGAATAGAAGTATAAAGCTCTTTAACAATTAGGAACAAGCTGAAAGAAACGAGTTCTCGTTTTTATGTTGAGCTGATGTATGAAGATATGTTGGTTTGGTATAAGAAAGAGAAAAAAGCGTAATGAAAACCAAGACAACTGTGAGTTGTAAGGTTAAGAAATTAAGCGTACACGGTGGATGCCTAGGCAATCAGAGGCGAAGAAGGACGTGTTAATCTGCGAAAAGCAACGGTGAGTCGATAAAAGGCACTAATAACCGTTGATGTCCGAATGGGGAAACCCAGTGCAGGCGACTGCACTATCATCTGATGAATCCATAGTCAGATGAGGCGAACCGGGAGAACTGAAACATCTAAGTACCCCGAGGAAAAGAAATCAACCGAGATTCCCTGAGTAGCGGCGAGCGAAAGGGGAGCAGCCCAAGCGGGTAGCATGATGTATTAATGGAAGCGTCTGGAAAGTCGCACGATAGAGGGTGAAAGTCCCGTACATGAAAATGCATTATGTGGAAGCTTATAGAGTAGGGCGGGACACGTGATATCCTGTCTGAAGAAGGGGGGACCATCCTCCAAGGCTAAATACTCCTGATTGACCGATAGTGAACCAGTACCGTGAGGGAAAGGCGAAAAGAACCCCGGGAGGGGAGTGAAATAGACCCTGAAACCGTGTACGTACAATCAGTGGGAGCTGTTACCGTAGGGTAATGGTGACTGCGTACCTTTTGTATAATGGGTCAGCGACTTATATTCTGTAGCGAGGTTAACCGAATAGGGGAGCCGAAGGGAAACCGAGTATTAACTGTGCGTTAAGTTGCAGGGTATAGACCCGAAACCCGGTGATCTAGCCATGGGCAGGTTGAAGGTTGGTTAACACTAACTGGAGGACCGAACCGACTAATGTTGAAAAATTAGCGGATGACCTGTGGCTGGGGGTGAAAGGCCAATCAAACCGGGAGATAGCTGGTTCTCCCCGAAAGCTATTTAGGTAGCGCCTCATGAGTAACTGTTGGGGGTAGAGCACTGTTTCGGCTAGGGGGCCATCCCGGCTTACCAACCCGATGCAAACTACGAATACTGACAAGTTTAATCATGGGAGACACACGGCGGGTGCTAACGTTCGTCGTGAAGAGGGAAACAACCCAGACCGCCAGCTAAGGTCCCAAAGTCATAGTTAAGTGGGAAACGAAGTGGGAAGGCTTAGACAGCTAGGATGTTGGCTTAGAAGCAGCCATCATTTAAAGAAAGCGTAATAGCTCACTAGTCGAGTCGGCCTGCGCGGAAGATGTAACGGGGCTAAAACTATGCACCGAAGCTGCGGCAGCGCACGTAAGTGTGTTGGGTAGGGGAGCGTTCTGTAAGCCGTTGAAGGTATATTGTGAGGTATGCTGGAGGTATCAGAAGTGCGAATGCTGACATAAGTAACGATAAAGCGGGTGAAAAGCCCGCTCGCCGGAAGACCAAGGGTTCCTGTCCAACGTTAATCGGGGCAGGGTGAGTCGACCCCTAAGGAGAGGCCGAAGGGCGTATCTGATGGGAAACGGGTTAATATTCCCGTACTGGCTATAACTGCGATGGGGGGACGAAGAAGGCTAGGTTTACCACCTATTGGATGGTGGGTTAAGCGTGTAGGGGTGTGATTAGGCAAATCCGGTCACTGAGACCCTGAGGCGTGATGACGAGCTACTAAGGTAGTGAAGTAATTGATGCCCTGCTTCCAGGAAAATCCTCTAAGCTTCAGGTTATAGTTAATCGTACCCGAAACCGACACAGGTGGTCAGGTAGAGAATACTAAGGCGCTTGAGAGAACTCGGGTGAAGGAACTAGGCAAAATGGTGCCGTAACTTCGGGAGAAGGCACGCTGATTGTAATTGAAGTCCCGCGCGGACGGAGGTGAACTCAGTCGAAGATACCAGCTGGCTGCAACTGTTTAATAAAAACACAGCACTGTGCAAACACGAAAGTGGACGTATACGGTGTGACGCCTGCCCGGTGCTGGAAGGTTAATTGATGGGGTTATGCGTAAGCAGAAGCTCTTGATCGAAGCCCCAGTAAACGGCGGCCGTAACTATAACGGTCCTAAGGTAGCGAAATTCCTTGTCGGGTAAGTTCCGACCTGCACGAATGGCGTAATGATGGCCAGGCTGTCTCCACCCGAGACTCAGTGAAATTGAAATTGCCGTGAAGATGCGGTGTACCCGTGGCAAGACGGAAAGACCCCGTGAACCTTTACTATAGCTTGACAGTGAACATTGAGCCTTAATGTGTAGGATAGGTGGGAGACTAAGAAGTGTGTACGCCAGTATGCATGGAGTCGACCTTGAAATACCACCCTTTAATGTTTGATGTTCTAACCTATACTTCTGAATCGAGGTAAGGGACACTGTCTGGTGGGTAGTTTGACTGGGGCGGTCTCCTCCCAAAGAGTAACGGAGGAGCACGAAGGTTAGCTAATCCTGGTCGGACATCAGGAGGTTAGTGCAATGGCAAAAGCTAGCTTGACTGCGAGAGTGACGGCTCGAGCAGGTACGAAAGTAGGTCATAGTGATCCGGTGGTTCTGAATGGAAGGGCCATCGCTCAACGGATAAAAGGTACTCCGGGGATAACAGGCTGATACCGCCCAAGAGTTCATATCGACGGCGGTGTTTGGCACCTCGATGTCGGCTCATCACATCCTGGGGCTGAAGTAGGTCCCAAGGGTACGGCTGTTCGCCGTTTAAAGTGGTACGCGAGCTGGGTTTAGAACGTCGTGAGACAGTTCGGTCCCTATCTGCCATGGGCGTAGGAAAATTGAGAGGGTTTGCTTCTAGTACGAGAGGACCGAAGTGAACGCACCGCTGGTGTTCGGGTTGTGATGCCAATTGCATTGCCCGGTAGCTACGTGCGGAATAGATAAGTGCTGAAAGCATCTAAGTACGAAACTAGCCTCGAGATGAGTTTTCCCTGATGAGAATCAGTAAGGTCCGTTTGAGACTAAGACGTAGATAGGTCAGGTGTGTAAGTGTAGTGATACATTGAGCTAACTGATACTAATGAACCGAGAGTCTTAACCTTACAACTCGGAGTTGTTTTGGTTACGCGAATAATTGATTATGAGATAATCGAACAGTTTGTTCTTGATTGAGAGATGAGTGCAGATGTGAGATAATGCACTGATTGAGAGAAAGAGAAGACAGGATATGTCTGGCGGTAATAGCGCGGTGGTCCCACCTGACCCCATGCCGAACTCAGAAGTGAAACGCCGAAGTGCCGATGGTAGTGTGGGTATTACCCATGTGAGAGTAGGGAGCCGCCAGACTTTTAAATATAGAGAGAGCCCAGCAGGAATGCTGGGCTTTTTTGCATATAGAGATTATAAAACTGACTGAAATTTATATAAGTGTTATATTCAAGTATATAACTAAACATAAAAATCAACGTTATATTTATCTTACACATCATACATAACCTTAAATATTTCTTATAAGTATCATTATTTTAACTATATTAATGATATACAATTCTATTCTATTGAAAACTAAAATTTGTTTTTTTACTAAAACTATATTGGTATTCAATGAAAATACATATAACATATTCGTTAGTGATGATAAGGAATTTATATGGATTTATTGGAATTACGCGAACAATATAGAAGTGGTAAACAATACAAATATATATACTTTTGGGGGCATGTAGAAAAGCAACCTTCTATCATAACAAAGAGTTGTTTTAGCCAATGGTATCCAAGTCGTTTTGAGGTTGATAATATTGACTATGCAACAGCAGAACATTATATGATGGCTGAGAAAGCAAGATTATTTGGTGGTGAGCAAATATTATCAAAAATACTTACTGCTAATTCACCTGGATTAGCAAAAGCATTAGGGCGTCAAGTAAAAGGCTTCATACCGGATATTTGGGATGCACACTGTTTAAATATAGTCATAAATGGTAATTTTGCTAAGTTTTCACAGAATCCAAAGTTAACTGATTTTATATTATCAACCAAACAAAGAATATTAGTAGAAGCAAGCCCCGTCGATAAAATATGGGGGATAGGTTTGTCTATGGATGATCCTAATATTGATAATCCGTTAATGTGGCGTGGAAAAAATTTGCTTGGATTTGCTTTAATGAATGTTCGACAACAGTTACAAAAAAAATTATGAAATTATTTAACTAATCTTGGATAAGAAGCAATATTCTGCTAATAAATATTGCTTCTTGATTTATTAACCTAATAATAAGGCATCGTCAGTTACTTTTTCACCACGAGTTTTTTCAAACATAGCGAGCAAATCGTTTACTGTTAGCTTTGAACGTTGTTCTCCAGAAACATCAAGTACGACCTGACCTTGATGAAGCATTACTGTTCTATTGCCGTACTCTAATGCTTGTTTCATAGAATGGGTAACCATCATGGTAGTTAAATGATTTTTAGAAACAATTTCATCGGTTAGGTCTAAAACAAATTGTGCTGTTTTAGGATCGAGAGCTGCTGTGTGTTCATCAAGTAATAATATCTTGGATGGTTGTAATGTTGACATGAGTAGACTGACGGCTTGTCTTTGTCCACCAGAAAGCAATCCCATCATATCGGACAATCGATTTTCTAAACCTAAATTCAGCGTTGCTAGTTTTTCTTTAAATATTCCGCGTAACTTTTTATTTAAAGCAGGAGATAATGTAAAGCTATGACCCCGGTTATAAGCAATAGCAAGATTTTCTTCAATGGTTAAGTTTTCACAAGTCCCAATCATTGGGTCTTGAAATACTCGAGCAACTAAACCAGCCCTTTTCCATGCAGGCCATCGTGTTACATTTTTTCCATTAATAATGACACTGCCTGAGTCGGCAAGTAAATCACCACTAATTACATTGAGTAATGAGCTTTTTCCAGCTCCATTACTACCTATAATTGTAACAAATTCACCTTCGCTTATATTAAGATTTAATCCTCGTAATACATGATTTTCGATAGGTGTCCCTTGATTAAAAGTTAATTGTAATTCTCCAACTTTAATCATGCTTACTTCCTCTTTTCTTTGCACGTTTTTTTAACTGTTTAGGTAAAACTAAAGCAAGTACTACCAAGATTGCTGTAATAAGATTTAAATCTTCGGTTCCAACACCAATCGCTTGTAAAAATTCATTACTGAGTGCAAATGCAATGAATAAGCGATATAAAATCGAACCAAAAATAACCGCCAGCATAACAGCCCAAATACGCTTAGTTGGAAAAATACTTTCACCAATAATAATTGATGCAAGCCCTATAACTATAGTACCTACGCCAATCGTAATATCTGCTCCGCCTTGGGTTTGTACGAATAATGAACCGCCAAGAGCAATTAAGCCATTCGATATTGCCATACCAAGAATCGTGATACCACCAGTTGGAATACCTTGAGATTTAGCCATTCGTTGGTTGGTTCCTGTTGCTCTTAAAGCTAATCCCATTTTAGTATTTAAAAAGAGATTAAGTAATAACCAAAATAGAATTACAAAACCTAATATCATAAGTGGTTGTACAATATATTGGTTACTGTAATCCTCAGCAATAAATGGTGAAAATATTGTTTTGGCATCAAGCAAAGAAAGATTAGGCGAACCAGCCAACCTTGGTGTTTCGTCCATAATATAAGGTCCAATACCTAATATTCTTAAATTGATAGAATAAAGACCTATCATGACGATGATACTTGAAAGTAGTTGTAGTATATTGAGTTTAACATACAATATTCCAGTCATTGCTCCAGCAATACAACCTGCAAACATACCTAACAATGTCGCTATCCATGGATCAATACCTACGTAAATACATAGACCACAAATAGCCCCTCCAAGCGGAAAACTTGCATCAGCGGTAAGATCCGGAAAATCGAGTAAACGGAATGAGATAAAAACACCTAAACTAACCAGTGCATAAATAAGTCCAATTCCAATAGAACTTAATAAAAATTCAAAAGACATGAAAACATCCACTAAAAATTAACCGCCAAAATGGCGGTTTAGTTATCAAAAGTTACAATTATTTTTCAACAATTTTGGCTGCTGATTTTAATACATCTTCAGATAAAGTAATACCTTGGCGTTCAGCAGCTTTTTTATTAATTGTTAATTGAGTAATATTACCAACTTGTGGTGGAATATCCCCCGGTTTTTCGCCATTAAGTATACGAATAACTATTTTACCAGCTTGGCGGCCAAGATCATAATAACTCATTCCTAAAGCTGCAATTGCACCACGTTCGGCTGATTCAGGATTTGATGCAACAAGAGGAATTTTACTTTCATTAGCAATTTTAGCTAAAGCTTCATAAGATGAAACAACGTTATTATCGGTAGTCGTATAAATCATATCAACCTTACCTTTTAAACTTCTTGCCGCTGTTGATATATCAGAGGTTCGCTGTGCAGGAGCTGCGATAATTTTCATCCCTCTTTTTTCAAGTTCGATTTGCAATTGTTTTAATATAATCGTTGAATTAATTTCACTTGGACTATAAACATAACCAATATTTTTAGCATCAGGTTTAATTTTTAACATCATCTCAATTTGAGAATCTAGAGATAAGGCATCGGATACGCCTGTCACATTAGTTTTTGATGCATCCCAACTTGGTGTTAATTTAGCAGCCACAGGATCAGTAACAGCGGTAAAAACAATAGGAATAAGTTTTGTTGTTGCAACTAAAGTTTGTGAACTTGGTGTTGCGATACCAACAATTACATCAGGTTTATTTGCGACAAATTGTTTCGCTATTTGAGCTGCATTTGCACTGCTACCTTGTGCACTGGCAAACTGAAGTTTTAAATTTTCCCCAGCAATATAGCCATTATCTTTAAGTTCATCTTCAACACCTTTGCGTACATTATCTAGTGCTGGATGTTCAACAATGGCAGTAATGGCTACAAATTTTTGTTCGGCTTTTGTATCTGCGTAAGAATAAAATGCAGCGAACGGTAAACTGAGAAGCATAAAAAGTTTTATAATATAATTACGCATAGAGAGTACTCCTGTACTGTTTTTTTTACAACCAAGCTAAATTTTGACTTACTATAAAGCAAAATTAAATATTTTTCCAGAATAAAAAAAGAACTCGCAAGTGTAAATATTTCATTACACTGTGAGTGATGATTGGCTATAAATAGGATGTTATTTGTAATATCACACTCTGCTCATACCATTAAGCAAAATTATTCTATACTATTTTTAATAAAATTTTAATTAATTATTGCCCAATTATTTTATAAGCTGATTGAATAATTTCGGGGGATAAATTTACTCCTTGTTTTTTTGCTGCGTCAGTATTAATTACAAGATGTAAGGTTTGTCCAAGTTCTGGGGCAATACTTCCAGGTTTTTCACCATTTAATATCCGAACAACAAGCTTACCTGATTGGCGGCCAACATCATAATAACTCATACCGTAAGCAGCAACAGCTCCTCGTTCGATTGCATCAGGAAACGATGCTAAAAGGGGGATTTTATTTTCATTGGCAAATTTTACTAACGATTCATAAGCGGAAACAACATTATTGTCTGTTGTTGTATAGATTAAATCTACTTTACCTTTTAAAGTATTGGCTGCTGTTGAAATATCAGCAGTTCTTTGTGCGGGAACAGCTACAAGTGAAATATTTTGTTTGGATAAATGAATTTGTAGATTTTTTAGAACCACGGTAGAGTTAATCTCACTTGGACTATAAATATATCCTACAGATTTAACATTCGGCACAATTTTCTTCATAAAATCAATTTGAGGAATAATTTCTTGATAATCTGAAACTCCAGTAATATTTGTGCCCGTCGGTTGCCAGTTTTTAATTAATTTTGCAGCAACGGGATCAGTAATTCCTGCAAATATAACAGGGATTTGTTTGGTTGCTGCAGCAGTTGCTTGTGCGCTAGGAGTTGCAATGGCTACAATGGCATCAGGTTTTGCTGAAACAAATTGTCTAGCTATTTGAGCGGCAGTGGCACTACTTCCTTGTGCACTTTTATATTGTACCGTTAAGTTTTCGTTTAACTTATAGCCACTATCTATTAATTCATCTTTCACGCCATCACGGATTTGATCTAATGATGGATGTTCAACGATTGCTGTAATTGCTACATGTTTAATCTTATCAGCGAAACTAAGCTGCGGGATAAATAGCATTATTATCAAAAAAATAAAGCGTCTCATAAAATACACTCATAAACTAGTACATTAGTTCAATTCTAACCTTATTAATATAAAATGTTAAGATGTATTTTATTCAAATGATAAATATCGCTAATCAAGGCTCTCGTTTGCAAATAAAATTGATTGTGAAATTAATAATATTGATAAAAATTAGTTTAAAACTATCAATGTCAATTAACGCTGTTATTGCGCAAATATAAAAGGATTTATGCCACTTTTAGCAAATCCTTCCTCTTCTGTTTTGATATCTAAGATCAACGAAGCGATATCATCTGCAATAATTTCAATACGAGGATCTTTATCTTGATCTAGAATTTTTAGATAACTATGGCAAGCATCACAACATTCTGTTTTTGTTGCAGATAGCTCTTTATCCAGTGAAAAATATTGAATGTCTTGCATATTATCACAACAAGTACACTTTATTCGAGGTACGTACCATTCACTTTCACATAAGCTACAGTGTAAATAACGTAACCCATTGTTACTTCCAAGTTGAATAATACTGGCAACGGGCATACTATTACACACTGGGCATAACCAGTTTTTATCGGTGCTCTCTGCGATAGCCTTACCTTTGATTTGACTTGCTAGCTGGCTATAGTAAACCGATAATGCTGACCAAATAAACATAGCTTCATTACCTTCTACACAATTAAATTCACCATTAATTAAATGGGTTGCTTTATCTTGTAGTTGTTCTGAACTATTTTGTCTGAGTTGTTCTATCACTAATCGAATTTGTTCTGTGGTTGCGGTAACTGAACTTAATAGGTCGCTTAAATATGTCTGCCAAAAAGTGGATAAAGTAAAGTTATATAAACTTAAAGGTGGGTGTTGACCATCAAGGATATTAGGTAAATCTATGTTCACTGGTTTTTGTTTTACAATATTGGCTTGTACTTCAGCAATTGTGGCACAAAATTTCAAATATTCACTAAATGGACTACTTGTTGCCAGGTCTTTTAAACGTTCCGCGCGATGAATATATAGTGTTTTCGGAGATGGATAAAAGAGTAGTGGAATTTGTCGAATAACTGAATTTGTTGTTTGTTGTTCGAGTTGCTCTTGTGGGATGATTTTTATACTCATTATTGATTACCGTTTACTATCGTTTTATCCATAATTTTTCATAATTAAATGTTATCGGTTAATTGAAATTAACGGATAACATTTATTTGATGTAATGAGTTATTACGCTGGTTTATGCTCTACTTTTGTTGTTTGTTCTGTTTCTGCTTGGGTATTAGCGTTAAGTTCTTTCTGATATATTTTTGCCATTTCTTCTTCATACCATGCGGAATGGTTTTTACGAGCCCAAGCACGTGATACATAACCTGTTATCATGCCTTTAATTGATCCTTTAACCCAAAGAGCCATATAAGCATGGCCAATAGCGAGTAAAATTAATCCTATTGCAGCAAGCGAGTGGAAGAATATCGCGATACGGACAATTTTAACTGGAAAATAGTCAGAAACATACCTACGCCACATAATCATTCCAGTGATAAATAACACAGATATCAGGCTCATAATACACCAGAATAAAAACTTCTGACCAACATTGTATTTACCAATTGGAATACCTTCTTCTTTACCCATAATTACATGCTTAAAGTTCTTTATCCATATAATATCTGCTTTATTTGGAATATTATGGTGTGCAAGTTTCAGAAACATAAACATTAATAGTACGAACACAACACAGCCAATCATTGGGTGCAATGCTCTAACTAATTGAGGGGTTCCGAGTACTAAACCAAACAGTTTAATTGATGGAAAAAATAAAAATAGGCCAGATAGTGCAGTTAGAATAAAAAGACACACCATGCACCAATGACAAAAGCGAACAATAAGTGGTGTTCTTAATATCATGTCTTTTTTATTCATGACGATTCTCCTGTTGTGCTGAATTAGTGCTATTTTTACGTTCAAAAATTGGTAATCCTAGACGTTTTCTAGCTTGTTTATCAGCTTCTTTTTCATGCTCTATATCTTCTTCATCAACTTCAATTGCACCAACACCCATATAATGGAATAGTAGGCCTCCAAATGTTGCAATGAATGCAGCTGCGGATAACGGTTTCCATGCACCTTTCCAGAATTTAACAATTTCACTAATGTGAGGATCTTTAGGCAAACCGTGATATAGTTCTGGTTGATCTGCATGATGTAAAACATACATTACATGAGTACCGCCAACACCTTGAGGATCGTAAAGACCAGCGTGTTCAAAACCACGTTTTTTAAGATCCTCAATGCGATGTTCTGCATGACGAATCATATCTTGTTTTGTACCAAAATGAATTGCTCCCGTTGGACAAGTTTTGACACAGGCGGGCTCTTGTCCCACTGAAACGCGATCGACACATAATGTACATTTGTACGAGTGATTATCCTCTTTACTGACTCGTGGAATATTAAATGGACAGCCAGCAATACAGTAACCGCAACCAATGCAGTGTTCTGATTGAAAATCTACAATACCATTTGCATATTGAATGATTGCACCTTCTGATGGGCAGGCTTTTAGACAACCTGGATCAGAACAGTGCATACAACCATCTTTACGAATCAGCCATTCAAATTTACCGTTTACTTCGACTTCAGAATAACGCATTACTGTCCAAGCTTTAGGCCCTAAGTCTGCTGGGTTATCATAAACACCAACAGTATGACCGATTTCTGCACGTAGATCGTTCCATTCGCTACATGCAACTTGGCAAGCTTTACAGCCGATGCAGGTAGTCACATCAATCAGTTTTGCCACTTCCTGTTGATAATCTCGAACTCGAGGAGCTGGAGTTAAAGCATTCGTTGCTGAGCGGCGGATAATATCTTGAGTTTGTAATGACATATCTTTTATTCTCCCTAACTTATGCCGCTGTAGTTACTTTTTCGATATTCACTAAGAAAGATTTGTATTCCGGTGTTTGCGAATTAGCATCACCTAAATGAGGAGTTAATTCGTTAACTAAAAATCCTTTCTTTGTTTGCCCAGTAAAACCCCATACGATTGGAATTCCAATGGTTTCAACTTCTTTACCATCAACGGTTAGTGTAGGAAGGCGCTTAGTCACAACCGCTTTTGCTTTGATGTAACCGCGGTATGACGTTACTTTAACGGTATCACCAAGTTTTATTCCTTTTTTATTTGCTAAATTCTCACTTAGCTCAATAAATTGTTCCGGTTGTGAAATAGCGGCCAACCTTGCATGTTGCGTCCAAAAATGGAAATGCTCTGTTATGCTGTAAGTTGTTCCGACATAAGGGAATTGGCTGGCATCTCCTAAGCGAGCCAAGTCTTCTTTAAATGCACGAGCTACCGGATTGTTGATCTGGTTAGGATGTAATGGGTTATTGGTAATTGGTGTTTCAAAAGGTTCATAATGTTCTGGGAATGGCCCATCGACTAACCGATTCAAACAAAATAGTCCGCCTAAACCATCATTATTCATAATGAAAGCTCCTGCGCCAGAACTTGGCGATAATGTTGCGGTGAAATCGGCAACGTCATTGCCATCCCAACTTGAACCATTCCATTTTACTAAGACTCGTTTAGGATCCCATGGTTGACCATTTTCATCAGCAGAGGCTCGATTATAAAGTATGCGTCGATTCATTGGCCATGCCCAAGCCCAGCCAGCGTGAATACCTTTACCTGATGGATCGCTTGGATCGCGCCGAGCCATTAGGTTGCCCTGCTCTGTCCAAGAACCGCAGAATATCCAAATACCTGATGATGTTGTACCGTCTGCTTTTAATTGAGAAAAACCACTTAATAATTGTCCTTTTTTAAGAATAATATTGCCATTCGCATCAGTCATATCTGCCAGTGCTCGGCCATTACACTCTTTTGCTAGCTCTTCAGCGGATGGCCCTTCAGGATCTTGATAATCCCACGATAAATTATTAATTGGTTCGTGATAAGCACCACCTTCTTCTTCATAAAGTTCTTTGATTCTTAAATAAATGCGCGCAATAATTTCTGGATCATAAAGTGAATCATAAGGTGGTCTTGCCGCTGCCCAGTGCCATTGCAATAAACGTGATGAGTTAACGATTGTACCGTTTTCTTCAGCAAAACAGTTAGCAGGTAGTCTAAATACTTCGGTTTGAATTTTGCTTGGATCTACATCATTTGATTCGCCATGATTTTTCCAAAATTCAGCCGTTTCTGTTGGCATTGGATCAATGTTAACCAGAAATTTTAGCTTAGATAATCCTTCACGAATACTATTTTTATCTGGTAGCGCAGCAAGCGGGTTAAAACCTTGACAAATAAAGCCATTGGCTTGACCATCACGCATCATTTTGCTGAATCTTAAAACATCATAGGTTTTATCCCATTTCGGTAACCAATCAAATCCCCAATTATTGTCAATAGTGGATTTATCACCATACATAGTTTTCATGAAACTGATAAAAAATTTAGGGTAATTCCCCCAGAAATTAACTTCATTAGGACCGAGTGGTTTTGGTGTTTTTTCATCTAAATATTGTTGAAGTGAAACTTGAGAATCTTTAGGGAGTTCAAGATAGGCAGGTAAACGATTGGATAATAAACCAACATCGGTTAAACCTTGAATATTCGAATGTCCACGTAGGGCATTAATGCCGCCACCCATCATACCAATATTACCTAAAATTAGCTGGATCATCGCGGCCGTACGAATAATTTGTGTACCGTAGCTATGTTGCGTCCAACCTAATGCATATAAAAAGGTTGCAGCTCTGTCATTTGTTTTGGTACTCGCTAAGGATCGGCAAACATGTAAAAATCCTTCAATAGGACTACCAGTTACTTTATTAACCATTTCAGGTGTATAGCGACTTACGTGCTGTTTGAGTAGATTCCAAACACAACGAGGATGATTTAATGTTTTATCACGAAGTGCAAAACCATTTTCATCTTTTTGATATGCCCAACTGGTTTGATCATATTGTTTGGTTGTTGCATCGTAGCCACTAAAAAGTCCACTGTTTGCATCAAAATTAAAATCATCACGAATAATTAAACTTGCGTTACTGTGAGTAACTAAATAATCATAATTAACTTCATTATGTGTAATAAGATAATTAATGATACCGAGCAGAAACGCAATATCCGATCCTGCTCTAATCGGTACATAATGATCAGCAACAGAAGCAGTTCGGTGAAAACGTGGATCAATGGCAATTAATTCTGCGCCGTTAGTAATTTTCGCTTCAATCGCCCATTTAAAGCCAACCGGATGTGCTTCTGCGGCGTTCCCTCCCATGACAATAACAACATTGGCATTTTTAATGTCATTCCAATTGTTGGTCATTGCTCCTCGTCCATAAGTTGCTGCTAAGCTTGATACTGATGGGCCATGACAAACTCTTGCTTGGGTTTCAAGACTTAACATACCTAATGAACGTGCCACTTTAAATGCTAGCCAACCTGTTTCATTGCTAGCGGCAGAAGTAACAAGCCAGCCTGTTGTTGTCCAACGGTTTACTGTTGTACCTTGTTCATTTTTTTCAATAAAATTTTTGTCACGATCTTCTTTCATCAAACGAGCAATGCGATCAATCGCTTCATCCCAACTAATACGTTGCCATTTATCCGAGCCGGGTGCACGATATTCTGGATATTTAACGCGTTGTTCACTTTTGATGTAGTCAAGTACTCCTGCACCTTTTGGACAAAGCGAGCCACGACTAACAGGATGGTCAGGATCACCCTCTACATGAAATATTGATGATTCGGCATTTTTGGCGCCATCTCCCCGGCTATAAAGCAACATTCCACATCCAACAGAACAATACGTACAGTTATTGCGGGTTTCTTTTGATTTTAGTAATTTAAATTGGCGCGTTTGTGCAAGCGCTACATTCGGCATTAAACCCAGTGTAGCTACAGTTGTTCCTGCCATGCCACCAGCACAGATCTTAAAGAACTGCCTACGGTTAAATAGCATATAGACTCCTTAGAAAGCAGACATTACATTATTAAATTTATTGTATTGGAGGCGATAAATATCCTTATTGCTATTAATAATAATCGTTTATTGAACAGAAATAAAGGGAAAAACAAATAGTAATTGTTAAAATTTGATGTTTGTCAAAAAATAAATTGATGTATATATTTAATACGATGAATTTAAGAAAAAGAAAGGTTATATCCTAGTGAAAAAGCTTTAGGAATACATAATGGTTAAGCATATTTATCGCTACTTATTTAATAGTGTATCAAATAAAAATAATTATATATTCCTAAAAACAATACATTTTTAATCTTTTATTAATGGATTGATTTCATCAATAGTTTGCATGACTCGCGCGGTAATTAAAGGTTTAAGTATTTTGTTCATAATTTCAATTTTTGGCAAATTGGCTTCATCTTTATCATCTAAGTAGCCTTGTTCACGTAGTGATGCGACTAATATTGAAAATACGCCTTTGTCAAAAAATTCAGGCGCATTAATACCATGTAAAACAGACAATCTTTCAGCAATTAATCTACCTTCTTTTTCCAAAGTAGCACGACTGATAGATGGATCCTTTTGTAACAAAGAGAATGCAATCATATAGCGCTGTAATGTATCTTTCGATGATGAAGCAAGTAATTGCAATCCTAAAATTTTTAAATAGTTTAACGTTAATTTATCCGGTGAATAATTGATTAAATTTAGTTCAGCATAAGTTGCAATTATATTATTCACATATTCAGTGAGCTGTTCATCATTGTGGTAAAGGAATAATTCGGATTTTATCAATGGGAAAAGTAATTTTACTTGTTCAATGACCTCTTGTGATGAAATTCTATTATGCTTTAACAATATTCTGGCTACTATTGCAGGAATAATGAGTAAATGTTGGATATTATTACGGTAATAGGTCATTAATACCGCTTGTTCGGGTGTAAGACCAACCATTTCACCAACTTCATCTGTTGTGATAATAAATTTTCCCATCTGTTTTGCATGTTCAAACAGCTCTTCGGGAGTTTGATCTGGGATAGTAACTAAATCAGAATAGGGCACTTTGTTTAATAATTTTATGAGATAACCAATATGTTCAATTAATCTAACTTTCGTTAATGCACACTGATCTGCTGCTAATAATATTGAGCTACATAAATTCATTGCATTAATTGCTGCTGATGAATTAATGCGTTCCATTATCTCCTTGGCAAGTAAGTTGGTTGTTGGTGTTAACCAGTGTGGGCGTTGAGAGCCTGTTGGTTCAATTTCATCACGCCAATTAGGGATATGTTGATTTAAAAATTGATTTAATGGGATAGGTTGCCCAAAATTAACATAACCAAAACCTAATTTTTTTAGTTTAAAAAAGGCTTTAATGGTCCGCCATAAACTCTCTTTTTCTTTTTTGGCTCCTCGCAATTCATTTGCATAGGTTGCAACTTCTAAAACATGTTCATAACCAATATAAACAGGAACAATCGTAATTGGTCTGCTATCGCCACGTAATAAGGTCTGTACTGTTATTGTTAACATGCCTGTTTTAGGATCGAGTAATCGTCCTGTACGAGAGCGACCACCTTCAATAAAATATTCAACAGAATAACCACGAATAAATAGTTCAGCTAAATATTCACGAAAAACAGCGGTATAAAGTTTATTTCCTCGAAATGAACGACGAATAAAAAAAGCACCTAAACGTCGAAAAATGGGACCAGCTGGCCAGAAATTTAGGTTAATACCTGCGGCAATATGTGGAGGAACTAATCCTTGACGATAAAGAACATAGGATAACAACAAGTAATCCATATGACTACGATGGCAAGGCGCATAAACAATCTCGTGCCCGTTTTGTGCTAACTCCCGAATTGGGTCCGCATTGGTAACTTTTAATCCTTGGTAAAGTCTATGCCATGCCCAAGTCAGAATAAAGTCAGTTACTCTGAGCATACGATAAGAAAAATTAGCTGCAATTTCATTTAAAATGGATAAGGCATTTTTTTTAGCTTTATCAAGATTAATGTTTTTGCTTTTTGCTTCTTCTTGTATGGCTTCTGAAATGTTTGGATTATGTAATAATTTATTAAGCATTTCTTGTCGAACAGGCAGTTTTGGCCCAACTGATGCTGTTCTTTGTTTAGCAAAATGAATTCGAGCAACACGTGATAATTTGCGTGCTAATGTTGAAATATCTTGGTTATTGTCAAGTTGGAGCGTTTTAAATGAAACGGTTCGAGAAAAGTGAGTATAACAATCTCGCCCAGAAACAATTATTTTATATAACTTATACGTTGCACCCACCACTTGCAGTGATGGCATTTTTTTGCCTTCTTTATCTGGTCTTCGCCCAAACATTACCGAAACTGGTAACATTTGCACATCCAGATCATGATTTTGCTGATGTGCAGAAATATAATCTCTTAGAATCTCAATAGCTTTAGTTTGTTGTCGATAAGAGGCAAAAATACCCGGTCCTTTATCAATATAAATATACGACGGTACGATCTTTCCATTGATTTCAATGCCTGTCAGGGGATCAGGTAAATGATATTTTAAACAAAGAGATCTAACGACCATCAAATCAATTTGTGAGTTATAAGGAAGTACATATAAAATAGGTTTACTTGAATCCAGATTCAGTTCTTCTATTGGATCGGTAGGAATCGGTTTACTTTTAACAAAAAGTTTGACTAAGATTTGGATAAGCAAAAAATAGACTTTAGTCCACCATGAAAACATAAAAAAATAAACCTCAGAATTTTACACTATTGATATACTTAAATAAATTTAATTATAAGCTTGTTAATTAAACAGAACTATTTGTTAATCTTATAAAACTAAACGTTTTTTAAATAAAGAGATAACTTAAGTATATACTCGTTACTAATTAATTGTTAGCAATTTTGCACGATCTTTAGGCTATGCGATTTACTGAACGTAATTAATTTTTAACGAAATATAAACTTATTATAAGTGGTTATTAATCTCAACTCTACAAATCAAATCTATTCGGTACTATTTTCAGAAAAATATTGAAAAATATTAAATTTAACTACCCATGTAACCACACTTAAATCATTATTTAAGCCAAACTCACTTAACCTCATAAATATGACGATTTATTCTATTTTTAATGATGTTTACTTAAACAGTATTTTTTATTGATTAGATTGAATTACATAATTTTATTAAGCTTTACTTCGATACAAGACATTTAAAATATATCGTAACTCTTTCACATCTAATTGACCTGGCGCGGATGCATTTTTAGCTGCACCAAATGTCATTGAAGATCCAAAGGTTATTCCAGACACTCGACTGATTGCGCCAAGACCTGCCATCGACATAGTAATAATAGGTTTTTCAGCGTAGTTTTCGTTCATTTCGGTTGTTGCAGCAAGTAATGTTAAAACATCATCCGTTGTTTTTGGCATAACTGCAATTTTGGGAATGTCTGCACCTAAATCTTGCATTTTTCGTAACCGGTAGATGATATCGCTTTTAGGAGGTGTTTTGTCAAAATCGTGATTGGATGCTACTACAAAAACATTGTGCTTATGGGCAACATGAATCATCTCTTTTACATAATCATCACCAATAAACACTTCAACATCAATAAGATCGATTAAACCACTATGCACCATTTGTTTATTTAACTCGATATATGAGGTTAATGGCCAAGGTTTCACGCCACCTTCGTTTGCGGTTCTGAAAGTAAATAAGATCGGCTTATTAGGTAAAAGTTCTCGAATTTGTTTTGCTGTTTGTTTTACAGCATTGATATCGTCAACTTGAGTAAAGTGATCAACACGCCACTCTAAAACATCAAAATCGATTGATTGTAAAAACTTTATTTCGTCAAGTAGTTCTGCTTCGGTTTTACCGACAACAGGAACGATAATTTTAGGTGCGCCTGAACCTATTTCAAGTCCTTTAATATTAATGGTTTTCATTTTATATCCTGTTAGTAAAAAATCATATTAATTCAAACTAGTTAAATAAATTTTATCACCAATTATGGTGGTGGTATTTAAGTCTAAAAAACAAGTTTAATTATCTATTAATCATTAAATCCCATTTTTTCTTTTACATATTCAATCGGAGCTTCTTCGCCAGTCCAAATTTTAATTTGTGCAGCACCTTGCCATAGCATCATGCCAATACCATTGAGTATCTTACAACCTTGTTGCTCTGCTATTTCAAGTAATTTTGTTTTTCTAGGACTATAAATACAATCAGTTACCACAAGATCAGTTCTTAGCATCGTTGGATCGGTTATTAAACTTTGGCCTTCTAATGGTTTCATACCTACGCCAGTAGCATTACAAAGTACGACACTTTCGGCAATCTCTTTACGTAATTGCTCTTTATCATCAAGATCCGTCACATAAACTTTACATTGAGTATTTTGGTTTAATTTTTTTGCTACTGCTTCGATTTTTTGGTAACACTCGTCTTTTTGGTTAAATATGGCAATCTCTTTTACACCATCTAATGCCGCTTGTACAACAATCGCTGTTGCCGCACCACCCGCCCCCATAATTGTCATTTTTTTACCAATAACCTCAACGCCAGCCTCTTTGAGCATACGCATATAGCCTATACCATCGGTGTTGTAACCTGTTAGCACGCCATTGTCATTTGAAATTGTGTTACAAGCACCGCTCATTTCGACCGCTGGGGTTAATTTATCTAAATATTGGCAAACCAATTGCTTATTTGGCATCGAAACGGCACTTCCACGCAGCCCTAATGCCCGTAAGCCTTTTATTGCGCCGGGTAATTTTTCTTGATCTACTTCGAAAGCTAAATATACATAAGGTACATTCAATTTAGAATAGATTGTATTTTGCATTTGTGGCGATAAACTGTGGCGGATTGGGTAGGCCATTAATCCGATTAATAAAAAATGACCGTCGATATTATCTCTCATTGAAATTCTCCAGAATAACCTTATTGATACGCAACGTTTTATAAAATAGATATTTTTATACAAATTGTGTAAGTCATGCGCAAATATTTTCAATATACATTATAGCGCGTTTAATGAGTGATTTTGACAGGGATAGTTCATCATTACAACATTCAATTTAACTAGTTATTTAAATAATGGTTTTAATAATGACACAAGATCAATTTTTATAAACCCCATTAATAAATGATAATTACGTGCTTGGTAAAGTCATTCTTTTCTATCTTTTATTTTTTTATGTCATGGTAACGTTGCATATATCATTGATAATGATTTTTTTAGATTTTTAGGTGAGTTTGCGTCATGATGAAAATTAAGTAAATTGGTTATCATGCCTCAATTATGGTGGTATGCTTCTTTCAGTTGTTCATTACTGGTATTAATATTTGGCATATCTTTCTTCTTAATTAAAAATTTAATTCATATAAAATATAAATTCTATGTAATTTTTAAATTAGCCTAAGTATGATTTGTCATGATATTTGTATAAATATTTATTGTTTAAATTAAAGTGATAATGTTCACTTAGTAAGTTAAAAAAGGAATTTTTATTAAAATGGGATCTATATCAAAAAATTAAAAATCAGTAGATTAAAAGTGATGTTGCACAAATATAAGACAATCTATTGATTTTATTTTTAATTAAAATATTTTTAGAAATGTTGCAAATTTGTTCAAAAGTCAACATGTTTTGCGTTAACGTTATTTACAATCTATGTATTACGCTATCAATTGCACTTTCCATATCTATAGCCTAAAATGTTAAACTTTGCTTCTTAACCCAGAATCTTCTTATGAATACAGTGCTTGATTTGTTCTCGTCCATAAATGCAGTTGTGGTCGCGGTAATTTGTATGTTAATTTTGTCTCTTTGCCGTGTTCATGTGGTAATCAGCTTAATTATTGGTGCATTTGTCGGTGGATTATTTAGCCATTTATCATTGAAAGAAACGATCGATGCCTTTAATACTGGTATTAGTAATGGTGCCAATATTGCGCTTTCTTATGCTATGCTCGGCGCTTTTGCTGTGGCGATTTCAAAATCAGGCTTACCTGAATTATTAGCAGATAAGGCGATAAAACAGCTTACAACCAGTAGTGCCAAAAAGCGTATTAAATGGTTATTAATTATCATTATTGCACTAGTTAGTATTTCGTCACAAAACATTATTCCTATACATATCGCTTTTATTCCTCTCTTAATTCCGCCACTTTTATATGTAATGTCGCGGTTGCAATTAGATAGAAGAATGATTGCTTGTATTATGACCTTTGGTCTTATTACTCCTTATATGTTCTTACCAGTTGGTTTCGGTAATATCTTTTTAAATCAAATATTATTAAAAAATATTATTTCATCGGGTATGGATGTCAGTCATGTTAATGTCATGCATGCGATGGCGATTCCTGCATTGGGCATGTTTCTTGGCTTATTATGGGCTATTTTTGTCAGTTACCGCAAACCAAGAGAATATAAAATTATTCGTGAAGAAACCAATTTAGACGCACTAAACAATGTGAATAAGCGTTCACTTATTGTTTCGTTATTAGCGATTGTTTTATCGTTCACGATTCAACTTTACACAGGATCAATGATTTTAGGCGCATTAGTTGGTTTTATTTGCTTTATTGTATCAGGCTCTATTAAATGGGGTGAAGCAGACGGCGTATTTACCGATGGCATCAAAATGATGGCAATGATTGGTTTTGTGATGATTTCAGCCCAAGGCTTTGCCGAAGTTTTAAAACAGACTCACGAAATTGAACCTTTAGTTATCAATAGTGCTGAGTTGTTTGCGGGCAATAAAGTTATTGCTTCATTTATGATGATGCTCGTTGGACTGGTTATTACCTTAGGTATTGGCTCTTCGTTTTCAACTGTACCAATTATTGCCGCTATTTATGTACCGCTTTGTGTGCAACTTGGTTTTTCTCCTATTGCTACCGTTTGTTTGATCGGTGCATCTGGAGCGATTGGTGATGCGGGTTCTCCACCTTCCGATACCATTTTAGCAACATCAGCAGGTTTAAATAGCGATGGTCAGCATGATCATATCCGTGATAGTGTTATTCCAACATTCACCCACTTTAATATTCCATTATTTATTGCGGGTTGGGTTGGATCATTAATTTTATAATCATTTAGGTAGATGAGTTAAGGTCATTATTAGTTATGAATAAAAAGTTACACTCAAATATTCGAGCTATTTGTGCGCAAGCGATTTTTAATGTACTTGAAGATGGGCAATCGCTAAGTACGGCCTTAACGTTATCGAGCCATAAAATAGCGGAAAAAGATCGCGCATTAGTACAAGAGATCTGTTTTGGTGTGATGCGAGTTTTGCCTGAACTTAACTTTTATATTCATACTTTGATGAGTAAAGTACTTACTGGCAAAAATCGAGTTCTTCACTATTTATTGTTAGTGGGTATTTACCAAATTTTATATACCCGAATACCTGAGCATGCTGCAGTAGGTGAAACGGTTAATGCAGTAAATGATTTAAAAAAGTCAGCGCTCAAAGGGTTAGTAAATGGTGTATTGCGTGAATTTTTACGCCAACAGGCATCATTACAGCAAAAATTTATACAGGATAACAAACAACAGACAAGTCAAACCTTGCACCCAAGTTGGTTACTTAACCGTCTTAAGCAAGCTTATCCACAGCAATGGCAAAATATTATTAATGCAAATAATCAAAAACCACCAATGTGGTTACGGGTTAATCTTAATCACTATTCTGTCAGTGAGTACCAACAATTATTGGCTGAACAGCAAATTGAGTCAGAAGCTTTTGCTGATTTGCCTTGTGCAATCCGGTTATTGTCACCAGTGAATGTAACGAAATTACCTTATTTTGCTGAGGGAGCGGTTACTGTACAGGATCTATCAGCACAGTATGCTGCATATTTACTAGCACCAAAAAATGGTGAGCAAATTTTGGATATGTGTGCCGCTCCAGGTGGTAAAACAACTCATATTTTAGAAATTGCTCCGAAAGCGAATTTATTAGCGGTAGATGTTGATGCGAGTCGTGCCAAACGTATTGAAGAAAATCTGGCTCGCTTAAAACAAGTAGCAGAAGTTAAAGTAGGTGATGGGCTTACTCCTGAAAAATGGTGCTCAGGCAGACAGTTTGACCGAATTTTGCTTGATTCACCATGCTCGGCAACTGGCGTGATTCGTCGTCATCCTGATATTAAGTGGTTACGTCGTGATAGCGATATTGCGCAATTAACTGAGTTACAACACGCTATTTTAACTAATATTTGGTCATATATAAAAACAGATGGCACTTTAGTTTATGCCACCTGTTCAATCCTACCCGATGAAAACAAATTACAAATTGAGCGTTTTTTAAAAGAAAACAACAATGCTCAACTCGTGGGTGACATGAAGCAATTTTTACCAACGGCACAAAGTGGTGATGGATTTTTCTATGCTGTTTTAAAAAAGAGTAGTTAGTGCATTTAAAAATGTCATGCTCTATTAAAAATGATTAACCTATTATCTATCGTTGCTCTACTTACTGTAATTTTTAATCAATTGAGCTAATTGCTTACTGTGCTGTGATGCTTTTGCTTTTATCGTCGCTTTTTCTCCTTCAATAACAGGTGATACACCATATAAAAGTATTGGAGGAAGATATTTCATTTGTGTGTAGAGTGCTGAAACTTTAACGGATTCAAGTAAATTATTTATTAATTCAGGGCTATATTTTTGGTAATTCTCCTCTACTTGTCCTACTGTTAAACTTTGTAATAACTTTTTATCTTTTAATTTATCTCCCTGCGAGCCATAAGCAAATTGGTAGGTTAATACCTCATCAAACCATAATTTAAGTATTGCTGGCATATTAAACCAATACATAGGGTATTGTAGTACGATAAGATCATGTCTAAGTAAAGCGGCTTGTTCTTCCTTTACATTTATTTTGTAATCTGGATAAAGTTGGTGAATATTACGAATTTCTAAATCAGTAATATGTTCTTGCAATGATTCTATGATGGTTTTGTTTGCAATAGATTGTTCAATATTGGGATGACCTAACACGATTAATGTCATGATAATTCCTTTTAAATTTATACTATAAAAATTTGAGTTACTATAATTAGTTTATTCCTTAATGAGGTTATGGCAATATCTATCAAATTAGATAGTTATAAAAAAAATAGTTAGGTAAGTTAAATGGAACAAGACAAACAAAGACTTTCAAAAATTTATAAAAATAAAACGTATTATTGTCCTATCAGTCTAGCGATGGATTTAGTTGGTGGAAAATGGAAAGGTGTAATACTTTACTATTTACTTTCTGGAGAAAAAAGATTTAGCGAACTAAAAATAGTGATCCCTGAAATTACCGATATGACATTAAGTATTCAACTAAAAAAACTTGAAGATGATGGTTTAATTACTCGCACAGTTTTTGGCGATAAGCCCCCGTTAAAAGTATTATATAAATTAACGTCACTTGGTGAACGAATTGGTCCTGCATTAGAACAACTTTGTTTGTGGGGATTAACTGTATAGTGTTAAATGATTATATCAGTATATGTTTAAAGCTTTTTCGAAGATGGATGTTTGAATATAAAATTAATTTTTTGTGAGAATTGTTATATAGTTAACATTAATTTAAGTATGACCAATATTATTATATTTAGGAAATCGATATTCTTCAGGAATGCTATCTAATTCAAAATATTCATCTGAATAAGCATTTTGCATGGTAAAAATTAAACTTAATAACAAAAAAACAGTAATATTTTATATCTCATAGCAGTTCCTTATTTGAAAGAAACAGAATTAAAAATTTTTGCTCTATTTATTTTCTGAAAATTTGCTCGTCGTTCAGTATAATTATCAGCTTTCTTATTGATTATTTGTATTATCTTATTAACATTTTCGACTTTGTTTACTTCATCTACTTTTTATATAACTTACGGTTTATCCATAGATAACCGTTTGATGATAATAAATAATTTTTAGCAACAAAGTAGGATTTGCAAGAGAAACATTTATTTTAAATGTTTCTCTTGCCGTTTAAGATTTATTTTATTAATCAGAAATACAAGCATTAATAGCAGAACAGTGAAGCCATTTTTTAATTATCTTATTTTTTTTTGTTGTATATTCGATCTCATAAAAATTATTTTTATAATTTAATAATTCGATTTTATCCTCCCTAATTAAATATATCTTTGTTTTATTATTTAAATTTGGAGAATCATATAGATAACTCTTATCCACTGTAAGCTTAAATCCATATTCTTCGGGCAGATATTGAGTTAAAAGGAAACGATTTATACAATTATTAATATCTGTTGAAGTATAAAACGTGTTGCAAAATTTTGAAGCATATTTCTCTGTTAATAGATTGAAATAGATATTATGCTGTTTTTGCTCTGGAATTTCAGTGATGTATTGTTGTAATTCAATATTTACT
The DNA here is from genome assembly GCF_984568995.1 of Gilliamella sp. LMG 34360. Classification (NCBI taxonomy): domain Bacteria; kingdom Pseudomonadati; phylum Pseudomonadota; class Gammaproteobacteria; order Orbales; family Orbaceae; genus Gilliamella; species Gilliamella sp. LMG 34360. The sequence continues at coordinate 579,403 of NZ_OZ474900.1, forward strand.
GGTATCTTCTTATGATATATCAATAAAATTAATTCATTAATAAAAGAATTTTGTTCGCTAAGTAAACATGATGGATAACTGAATTTATCCTCCTGACCAAAGCGGTAAACATCAAGATTAGCGCTTACCCATTTACATTTTTTATACAACTCACTTTCCCATTCCTCCTGAAAAATATCAATATTTTTTTTTAAAAGAATTTGAGATAATTTATCTATTATAACTGAATTATATTTTATATGATTATCCATATCAATGAACATGCTCTCTATTGGACTAACATCACTAAAAACATTGTTACTCATAAATATTAATATAAATAGTAGAACTTTCTTCATTACTATAATCCTTTTTCGAAAAATTTAGCTTCATCTTCTCTTCTTTTCAATAATTCCTTTTTATTTTCTTGATTTACCCATAATCTTTTCATCGATCTAAATAAACCAGGAATATCTTTAAGCTCATTATTTCATAATCGATAAGTTATTACCTGCAAAAAGTAATTAGACCATGTTTCGGTATTCTTTTCTTAGTTAATTTTATGTTCACCATTCATTAATAGCTAACACATTATTTTATAATATTAATTAGCTAATTGATGTAATGAATGGTGCCTCATCGCTAAATAAAATTATTACTTCAATACTTTTTACCATTTTTTCTCTCTATCAAGATATTTTATCAATCCCTCTTTCGTTGAAAATTCACAACGTCTATCGGTTTCAAAATCATCAATACAAGGAATTTTCGATAAACTGTTATCATCCCCTATAAAAAATAACGCCCTCAATATACCATCTTCTTCTATATATAAAGGTAATTCAGTAATGCGATAACTGTACGATTTGTTTGGCGTTAAAGTATCTTTAAGTAACATATAAATATATTTGTCACCTGTTTTTTTATCAGTATATTCAAAAGCGCTTACTAACTCCCGATTACCATATTGATATGTATAAAGTTCGTACGCTTTATTCAATTCTTTATTATTATTTGTTAAAAAATACACCTCTAAATTACGCTTTCCATCTTCAAAAGTATTACTAAGAAACATCGCTGTTCCTTTATGGCCTTTATATTCAACATTAATTGGAGGATGGGCAATATTATTATATTTAGGGAATTGATACTCTTCTGGAATGCTATCTAAATATTCACCAGAATAAGCATTTGGCATGGTAAAAATTAAACTTAATAACATAAACAGTACTATTTTATATCTCACTGTAACTCCTTATTTAAAAGAAACAGAATTAAAAATTTTTGCTCTATTTAGTTTTTCTAACCAACAATTTTATATTCTGTTTTCATCCTTGACCTATTTTATCGAGATTGAGTGTTGTTATCATACAATTTTGTTCATGATGATATTCCAAATGATTTAATAGTACTATTATTAGATAAATTATTACCTACTTTTCTCTTTATCAAGATATTTTATTAATCCCTCTTTCGTTGAAAATTCACAACGTCTATCGGTTTCAAAATTATCAATACAAGTAGTTTTTGATAGGAATTCATTATCACCTAAAAAAAACAACACCCTTAGTATACTATCTTCTTCTATAAATAAAGATAATTCAGTAAAGTTATAACTGTACAATTTGTTTGGTATTATAGTACCTTTAAATAAAATATATATGTATTTGTCACCTGTTTTTTTATCAGCATATTCAAAAGCGCTTACTAGTTCTTCATCACCATATTGATATGTATAAACTTCGTATGCTTTATTCAATTCTTTATTATTATTTGTTAAAAAATACACCTCTAAATTACGCTTTCCGTCTTCAAAAGTATTACTAAGAAACATCGCTGTTCCTTTATGGCCTTTATATTCAACATTAATTGGAGGATGGGCTATATTATTATATTTAGGGAATTGATACTCTTCTGGAATGCTATCTAAATATTCACCTGAATAAGCATTTGGCATGGTAAAAATTAAACTTAATAACATAAACAGTACTATTTTATGTCTCATTGGAATTCCTTATTTGAAAGAAACAGAATGAAAAATTTTTGCTTTATTTAGTTTTTCTAACCAACAATTTTATATTCTGTTTTCATCCTTGACCTATTTGTATCGAGATTGAGTGTTGTTATCATCCAATTTTGTTCATGATGATATGCCAACAATGATTTGACTGTGCTATTGAATAAGTTATTACCTAGAAAAGTAATTGCTCCAAATTTCGCTATTCTTTTCTCGGTTAATTTTATTTTCACCATTCAATAGCTAAAATTTATATGAATTATTAAGATATTTTATCAATCCCTCTTTCGTTGAAAATTCACAACGTCTATCGGTTTCAAAATCATCAATACAAGTAATTTTTGATAAACTGTTATTATCCCCTATAAAAAACAACGCTCTTAATATACCATCATCTTCTATATATAAAGGTAATTCAGTAATGCTATAACTGTACAATTTGTTTGGTGTTATAGTATCTTTAAGCAACATATAAATATATTTGTCACCTGTTTTTTTATCAACATACTCAAAAGCGCTTACTAGTTCTTCATCACCATATTGATATGTATAAAGTTCGTACGCTTTATTCAATTCTTTATTATTATTTGTTAAAAAATACACCTCTAAATTACGCCTTCCGTCTTCAAAAGTATTACTAAGAAACATCGCTGTTCCTTTATGGCCTTTATATTCAACATTAATTGGAGGATGGGCTATATTATTATATTTAGGAAATCGATATTCTTCTGGAATGCTACCTAATTCAAAATATTCATCTGAATAAGCATTTGACATGTTAAAAATTAAACTTAATAACATAAACAGTACTATTTTATATCTCATTGCTACTCCTTATTTGAAAGAAACAGAATTAAAAACTTTTGCTCTATTTATTTTCTTAAAATTTGCTCGTCGTTCAGTATGATTATCAGCTTTCTTATTGATTATTTGTATTATCTTATTAACATTTTCGACTCTGTTTACTTCATCTACTTTTTTATATAACTTACAATTTACCCATAGATAATTGTTTGATGATAATGAATAATTTTTAGCAACAACTAAAGTAGGATTTGCAAGAGAAACATTTATTTTAAATGTTTCTCTTGCCGTTTAAGATTTATTTTATTAATCAGAAATACAAGCATCAATAGCAGAACAGTGAAGCCATTTTTTAATTATCTTATTTTTTTTGTTGTATAATTAATCTCATAAAAATTATTTTGTGATCGTACTAAATCAACGATATCTCCCTTGATCAAATACATATTTGTCATATTATTTTTATCGGGTTTATCAAATAAGTGGGATTTCATAATAATATTGTAAGAATTTTCGTAACCAACTACTTTTTTGCTCACAATACAATTCCCTTATTAACTTTTATCTAAAATCTAATAGACAATTATCTATTTTTAGAGCGTATTTTTTTTGTCTTAATCTTAGAAGCCAGTTGACAAGCATCGGTTAAATCATTTTTGCAAGCTTGATTAAGCCACAATAATGCTTGCTGGTAATTTGATTGAGCCATTTGAATAATACCTAAGTTAAGTTGAGCAAACGCATTATTTTTTTGCGCTGCTTTTTCATACCAATAAACCCCTTTTTTGTAGTTATCTAAATCTGAACCCAATCCACCAGTTGTTAAATATAAATTACCTAATTCAACTTGCGCAGGTATATAATCTTGTTGAGCCGATTTTTCTAAAAAATATAATGCTTTTGAATTGTCTACTTCAACACCAAATCCAAATAGATAATCTATGCCTAATTCATATTGAGATTTTGTATGATTTTGTTTTGCGGCTTTTTCTAACCAAATAAGCGATTGTTTAGAATCACCACGCTCTGAATAAATAACCGATAAAGCAAATTCAGCTTCAGCATATCCTTGTTATGCTGATTGCTGATACCAATAAAAAATTTTATCATTATATTTTCCATCAACATTTTTCGATAACAACAAATTTGCTAAATGATACTGAGCAACCTTATCTCCATTTTCTGCTTTAATGATTAAATTATTTTCGTTATCGATATCAGCCTTTGCAAGATTTATTACCAACAAAATGCAAGTTAATCCGACTGCTGTAATAAATTTTTTATTGAGGTATTTCATTAAGTTCTTCTTCCTCTGTTTCATATAAATTAGCATAATTATATATTTTTTTAGTTAGTACCTTACCATTCTTATCATAAGTTGTAGTGATCTTATAATCTTTGCCAAACTCATCAGGATGATAATAATTCGTGCGTACAGGCATACCTAATAAATCATATTCATACCAATTACCTACAGAAATACCAGCCGCATTATAATGACCTTGGCAACCCTGTTCTTTAGTTTGACCATTTGGATAATAAATAATGCGTAAAGAGTAACAAAAAGAACTATTAGTTAAAGTGGCTAACGATACTGCAGTAATATCAATGTGTTCCTTTTGATTATTGGCAAAAACATTATTAACCAAAAATAGTGGAATGAGCGATAAAAAAATTATTCTTTTCATTATGTAATATCCTTATAATCTTCCTTATAAAATATTTTAATATTTTGTTTAAGGCTCATCTCCAACCTCTACTATTGAGTAAGTCATCAAAATTAATCTTAAATTTATTAACCTTGTAATTTAAGCAATTTTCAATATTACTGTCTGAAAAAAAATTAGTTTTTATACTATTCTCATCTAATTCAAATATTCTATAAAGATACATTGGATCATCTGAAGTTACTTTTTTGTATGGATTGTATCGCTAATGTATACTTTCGATACAATCCAAGTTTTAGTATGATCTGCTTTTGTTAAAAACGAAATAAATGATAAAAATAGAAAAATTAATAAATAAAAATAACGAAACATATTCTTTCTTAATAAATCCATTCTGGACAAACGTTTAATTGTCTTTTTTGGTTTTATTTTTTAACATTAACTATATAATGCCATTACAAAGAAATTTTTTATCTCAATTTTTATCTATTACCATTAGGATAATATTTAAGATATTTCTCATAATTTATCTAAATAAGCACAGCCTTCAAAAATTTCACCTTTATAGTTAATAAAAATTTCATATATTGAATCAGGTTCATCAATATTGATTTCACATTTAGATTCCTTATTAAGACCTCGAATTAATCCAATAACACCATTTTTTGAATGAAAAAAAGCGACAAAATTATTTGTTATAGCAGAGTTTTTTATATCGATTTTTATTGCTATATTGTCTTCTTTCAAATGAAGAAACTGTAATCTATTTTTAGTTATTTTTGCATTCCAAAATGGTTCATAGCCACTTGCATAAAACCCGATTGAATTATTTGTAACTTTGCTCCAAAATTTTGTTGGTGATAGCATATCTATCTGTTGCATTTGTTCTGCTTTGGCTTTATTTATCCAATCTATCGTTCCTGTGTTTAAATCCATAAAACTCTGTTCATTATTTTGTGTACTTCCTAAATATAAATATTCTTTATTTGAAGAGTCAATAAATACCTCTTGAGCCAATAGTAATTTAGGAAAAATCAATAAAATTAAAACTAGAAATTTCATAGAATTGCCTTATTTTTTATGAGGATTACCATCTAAAACAAGGGAATATAGATAATTATCCTTTGTATATAATTTGTTAGATTCAGCCTTGTCACCAACAACGTTCATAATTAAATTGTTAATGATTATTTATAAATATTTTTTTCTCAAGTTGGATTAATCTCTAGAAATATTCACCTTTATTCGAAAATCAAATAGACAATTATTTATTTTTAGGGCGTATTTTTTTTGTCTTAATCTTAGAAGCCAGTTGACAAGCATCGGTTAAATCATTTTTGCAAGCTTGATTAAGCCACAATAATGCTTGTTGGTAATTTGATTGAGCCATTTGAATAATACCTAAGTTAAGTTGAGCAAACGCATTATTCTTTTGTGCTGCTTTTTCATACCAATAAACTCCTTTTTTGTAGCTATCTAAATCTGAACCCAAATCGAAAGTTGTTAAATATAAATTACCTAATTCAACTTGCGCAGGAATATAATCTTGTTGAGCCGATTTTTCTAAAAAATATAATGCTTTTGAACTGTCTGCTTCAACACCAAATCCAAATCGATAATTTATGCCTAATTTATATTGAGCTTTTGCATGATTTTGTTTTGCAGCTTTTTCTAACCAAAACAACAATTGTGGAAAGTTACTGCGCTCTGAATAAATAACCGATAAAGCAAATTCAGCTTCAGCATATCCTTGTTCTGCTGATTGCTGATACCAATAAAAAATTTTATCATTATATTTTCCATCAACGTTTTTCGATAACAACAAATTTGCTAAATGATACTGAGCAACCTTATCTCCATTTTCTGCTTTAATGATTAAATTATTTTCGTTATCGATATCAGCCTTTGCAAGATTTATTACCAACAAAATGCAAGTTAATCCGACTGCTGTAATAAATTTTTTATTGAGGTATTTCATTAAGTTCTTCTTCCTCTGTTTCATATAAATCATCATAATTATATATTTTTTTAGTTAATACCTTACCATTTTTATCATAAGTTGTAATAATCTTATAATCTTTGCCAAACTCATCAGGATGATAATAATTCGTGCGTACAGGCATACCTAATAAATCATATTCATACCAATTACCTACAGAAATACCTGTCGCATTATAATGCCCTTGGCAACCCTGTTCTTTAGTTTGACCATTTGGATAATAAATAATGCGTAAAGAGTAACAAAAAGGACCACTATGATTAGCGGCTGACCGTGCTGCACGAATATCAATGTGTTCCTTTTGATTATTGGCAAAAACATTATTAACCAAAAATAGTGGAATGAGCGATAAAAAAATTATTCTTTTCATTATATAACCTTTAATGATATTTTTTTAAATTCTTTAGTAATCCTTTATATAGCTGATGAGCAATTAAATCAATATTTGAAAATAAGGCTTTTGCATCTTTGGGTGATGAAATAAATCCTAATTCAATGAGAACTCTCCGTTTGGTTTTATTTGAATTTCTTAATACTTGAAGACCTCTTACATCTTTCTTAGGGGAAGATGGCTCAACAGGAACCACAGTATAATAACTAAATATATCTTCTGCTAATTCTTTACTAAGTGCAACAACTTCGCTGTTTGTTATATTAGGATATATTACGTGAGATCCTGAAATAGAATAATTTGGAACGTCATCAGCATGTATGGAAATAAAATAATCGGCATTATTTTTATTAGCTAGATCAATTCTAGCTTGTCTAGTCTCTTGATCATCTTTTCCTTCAATTCTCCTCTCTGTTCGGGTGAGAATAACATTATAACCGTTTGCTTCGAGTAATTGTTTGAGTTTTATTGATACATCAAACACTAAGCCTCTTTCATTTCTTTTCAAATCCTCTGAAGAATTCACAATTAAATTTGTGTTATCAATAACTTTTTGTGGTAAATTTGTGATATCTGCTTTTGCTGTTTTATTTTCATCTATTTTATATTCATAAATTTTAGCTGATGCACCTGTACTTCCCTGTGTATATCCATGACCAGGATCAATTACAATTGTTAAATTATTCTTTGTAAATTTAAACATTTCCATTATTATCGGATTAATAAACCATGCTTTCCCCTTAGAGCAAAATTCAGCTGGAGGTTTTACTTTGGCTGAACTCGATGATTTATTTGCTGAATTGCTATTTGTAGCATTTGTATTATTTTGTTTCGCTAAACCTTTTGCAACATCATCCCACCATAACATTTTTTTTATCTTTTCTTTTTCATTATCCCAACGTGCTACTTGTAGTTTTAATTCTGTATAAAATGAGTCTTCAATTGTTTTATTATTATTGATTCCCTTTTTTTCCAATTCTTGACGTTTTAATAGTAATCCTCTTTTTACTGATTCTTGTTCGTTTTCGGGTAATGTACTTATATAAGCATCACATTTTGCAACATCACCATCTTCTAAATAACCCAAGACTTTTTTTGCTTTCTCGTTAAATTCACTGTCTAAGGCATCCCATTTGGGCATTTTGCCTTGTGCATCCATTTCACTATACCATTCACTTTCGCTCTGAATCAGTAAACGTGAAAGTGCCGATGATAATTGTGGTTTATCTTTGATTCCGTTGAAACTTTTTGCATCTATTTTGGCATATTTTTTTTGGTCTAAATGATATTGCCTATCTAAAATTGTTAATGTCTCTTTTAGTGTTGGTTTATAGGCTTCAAGAGATGCATTGTCTCGAGATAAAGACTTTTTAACATCTAAATAAAACTCTTTTGTAGTCGCCTTTTCTTCGATCAGCTTAAAATCAAACCAATCCCAACAACTCACTTTTTTTACACTTTCTTTATTTATAACTAACCAGCCACGGATAGGGACATTATCTTTATCAAGAGCATGCTCTATAAAAATCCATAATATGCCATCTTTATCAATAGCTCGATGACTTAACTTTTTAAAGACTCCATTATTAATATCAAGTAATAATGGAGTATCAATAATCGAACTGTTATTCGCTAATTCGCTTGCCTGTAATGGATATTCACTCCAGGCTTTTTTATCAGTCGCTAAAGTGATATTACCCTTTGAGTTTATGTTTTTTGATATCTCTTCACTATTTTCTATCCATGCCGTTTTTTTCTTAGTTTTGGATTCTGTGATTTCGATTTGTAACCATTTGACATTGATATCTTTACTGATTACTTTAATCTCAGTATGTTGCCCCACATCTGTGTCTGCATCTTTCGGTGATTTAAGTAGTTTTGCTTGTTTCGAAATACCTAATAAGGTCTTCTCTTCCTCAGGAAGTTTACTGGCTTCTGCTTGAGTTAGTGCAATAAAATTAGGCAGGTCATCACAAGTAAAACATTCAACATGCAAGTTGGTTTCGCATTTAATTTCAGTACTGTTCTGGGAAAGTGATATCTTAGGGGTATGGTCATGCCCAATATGCCCAATCAAATCACCTGCTTTTATTGGAAATGGTGTATCTAATACAACCACTTCATTGTATTTTTTACCTCGGGAAATTCTTTCAAGGCAATCAAACCAAATTTTTGTGTTTCCCTTTGGTAAAGGAATGGTGGGTTTACCATCCCGAATCACTTCAGTTAACTCAACAAAATGTTTTGCTTTTTTATTTCCCGATATTTTAACTTGGGTTCCTCCAGGTAGCATTGATAAGATTTTTTTATCTTTTCGAACTCTTAATCCTTTAGATTTCACCCAATTAGTATTAAATTCTTTTGTTAGTATGCTAATTTTTTCAGACTGACCAGAAAGAAGTTTTTCGTGCGCTTTTAATTCTAAAATTTCAAATTCTAGCGAGGTCATCTCTTTACCAATAAAAATCCAACCTAAAATGTCTGTTTGACTTTCACCTTGAGTGTGTTTGATTGATTTTAACTCGGGAATAGAGGAATAACCTTCCGCTAAACTTGTAACAGCATACCAGTTATGATTTTCGTCATGTAAATCAAGATTTAAATTTACTTTGGTACCGACTTGTAATACCGCTAATATACTGTCATTTTTTGAATTGTCCGCTTTATCGCGAATACATAACCCTTCGACCTTATTCAACTCCTTATGGTTAGGTAATACACGATAAATATCTTGTTCCCAAAATGCAGGTGTTGGCATTTTAGAATTTTTATCATAAAAAGCAGTATCGGCCAGATGCATATAAAGGCTATAAAAATAGAGTTGATGCGGCGGCAGCTTTTCTTTTTCAGTTTCGGTGGGGGTATTTTCTGATGTAGTATCAGCTTTATCTGCCGTTGAATTAGTTGAAGTTGCAGTATCATTTGTCTTAGAAGCAGAAGATGCGGGAGAATTATCTTCAGCAGGTTTTTCTGTTGTTGAACTATTTTCGGTATTAGGCTCTGTTGGTTGTTTTTTTTCTTCAACTCGCTCCATTTCGAGTAGATGACGTACCAAAACAAAACCTGTTGAATAGAAAGCAACTGTATCTCCGTAGCTAATATTTTGATAGTTACCATTAATTCGATAAGCAACTACTTCACCATCGGCAATACAATGAACCTTTCGTTCGTTTTCATCACCTAATTCTTTAAGTACCGTTTTATCAAAGTGAATACCCATATGCATAAGATTAGTAACACTAACTGGATAAAATCCAGTTGAAGTTGACATTAATGCTGCATAATAGTCATCTGCAGTGAGAGGTTCTTTTTTACTATTAATGATAACTGGAAATGTCCATTTTTTTACTGGTGATAATGTCATTGTTCATTCCTTAAACTATGAAGTTATTATAATAATTATTTATTAAACGTAATATGGTAACACTAAAGATATCTTTAAATTTAGGATTATTTTTCTCCTCCGATGCCTTACACGCCATTAAGCTAAACATGAACATCACAAATATAGTCCATAAGTTATAACGCTATGAAATTAACTCGTGATAAAAAATAATATAAAGTCGTTTGTAAAAATACATTATTCCGCATAATTTGCAATCTTTTTTTAAAAAATTTTAATTTAAATTAGATAGATAACTTATTAATGACTGTAATAAATTAACGCAATACCAGTTAAAAATTGATTTTCAAGCGGCAGCAAAAAAGGTTGAATAGAATTTATTCGTTACGGATTTTGTATAAATTGATATTCAATCATTATCTTTAAAAATTAATTTTTTACTGAAACATATGCATAACCTGAAACTTTTTGACAAAAATAGTCATCTATTCATGATAAAAATAGGGATATCTAAAAAATTATTGAAAGGAGTCGTTTAAAATTGAGATGTGATCGAATAGTCAGGTTTAGATTGACTTAAAATATAATTATAATAGATTTTTTTGTGAAAAATATTCAGGAGTCTATACCGTTTCAAGTTTTGTGTGTATTGATATTTGTATTTAAACGTTGAATGTAAGATAAGCTAAATCCCAATTTGGACAATCTTTTATAGATATGTTAAATTTTGGCTTCGTTTTACGTTATAATGATTTTCTGATATGGCTTACACACTCACCTATAATGATTTACCTGAGAATATTCAAGATTGGCAAGGATTACCACTTTCTTTAAATGGCTGTGAGGTTGTTCCACTTGATTACAATGCAGGTAAAACTGGTTGGATTATTTATGGAAAGAAATTAAATAAAACAATATTATCAACATTCCAAAATAAACTGGCTATGCCAATGGTGATTGTGTCATCTTGGAAAATTAAAACCTATCAAATTGTACGAATCGCTGGGGTGATGCCTAAAAAGGCTAAATCTATTTCACTTACTTTAGGTATTGATGTTGCACCCATTGATAATTTACCAACGTTGCATTCTCCTGGTTTACTTGTCATGGATATGGATTCAACTGCAATCGGTATTGAATGCATTGATGAATTAGCCAAACTGCATGGGGTTGGGGAGCAAGTTGCTGCCGTTACTGAACAAGCTATGCGCGGAGAGCTAGATTTTTCAACGAGTTTACGTAAAAGAGTTGCAACATTAAAAGGTGCTCATCAAAACATCTTACAAGAAGTGAAAGATAAACTACCACTTACGCCAGGTCTAACTTATTTAGTTCGTGAGTTATACAAAAAAAATTGGCATGTTGCCATTGCCTCTGGGGGCTTTACCTATTTTGCAGATCATCTCAAACAAAAATTAAAATTAGTTGATGTTTATGCAAATCAATTAGAAATTAAAAATGAAAAATTAACCGGCAAAGTAATTGGTGATATTGTTGATGCTAAATACAAAGCAAGAACATTGCAGCAATTAGCTGCCTCGCTTGATATTCCAATCGAGCAAACCGTAGCAATTGGCGATGGGGCAAATGATTTAATGATGATCCGCATTGCAGGTCTTGGGGTGGCTTATCATGGTAAACCCAAAGTTGTTGAAAAGGCGAGAATTAGTATTAATTATGCAGATTTAACTGGTTTATGGTGTATTTTATCCACCAGTTTATTAAGTGAAGGTTAGGAGAATAATTTGGCAAAATCCGTTAAACGTGCTTATGTGTGCAATGATTGTGGCGCAGATTATCCGCGTTGGCAGGGGCAATGTAGTGCGTGTCACGCTTGGAACACGATTACTGAAGTTAGATTAGCAAGTACTTCATCACGTAATGACAGATTAACAGGTTATGCGGGTGGGGCAGGTCAGGCTAAAATTCAAAAGCTGTCAGAAATAAGTTTAGAAGCCTTACCAAGATTTTCAACTGGATTTTCTGAATTCGATCGCGTATTAGGTGGCGGAGTTGTACCGGGTAGTGCCATATTAATTGGTGGTAACCCTGGTGCTGGTAAAAGTACTTTATTGCTACAAACCATGAGTAAACTATCAGCCCAAATGAACACTTTGTATGTAACAGGTGAAGAATCACTACAACAAGTTGCTATGCGTGCACATCGTTTAGGTTTACCAACCGATAATATTAATATGTTATCTGAAACCAGTATTGAACAAATTTGTCTGCTGGCTGAACAGTCACAACCTAAACTTATGGTCATCGACTCTATTCAAGTGATGCACCTTGCTGATATTCAATCTTCACCAGGTAGTGTTGCGCAAGTGCGAGAAACGGCAGCCTATTTAACACGCTTTGCCAAAACGAAAGGGATTGCCATTATTATGGTTGGACATGTGACTAAAGATGGCTCATTAGCAGGTCCTAAAGTCCTTGAACACTGTATTGACTGTTCTATTTTATTAGATGGCGATGCCGATTCTCGTTTTAGAACACTACGCAGCCATAAAAACCGTTTTGGTGCAGTAAATGAACTGGGTGTATTTGCCATGACAGAACAAGGTTTAAAAGAGGTCAGTAATCCATCGGCGATATTCTTAAGTCGCGGTGATGAGATGTTGCCTGGCAGTTCTGTTATGGTACTTTGGGAAGGCACGCGCCCACTGTTGGTTGAGATTCAAGCGTTAGTTGATCACTCTATATATGGTAATCCTAGACGTGTTACCGTTGGACTTGACCAAAATAGATTAGCGTTATTATTAGCTGTCTTGCACCGTCATGGTGGGTTACAAATGGCCGATCAAGATATCTTTGTTAATGTTGTCGGAGGTGTAAAAGTTACCGAAACTAGTGCTGATTTAGCCTTGATTGCTGCATTAGTATCAAGTTTTCGTAATCGTCCTTTACCGCAAGATGTCGTGATTTTTGGTGAAATTGGCTTAGGTGGTGAAATTCGCCCAGTACCAAGTGGGCAAGAGAGAATTTCTGAGGCCGCTAAACATGGCTTTAAAAAAGCGATTGTGCCGATTGCCAATATGCCGAAAAAGAAACCTGACAATATGCAGATTTTTGCAGTGAAGAAAGTGTCAGAAGCTTTAGATATTTTGAGTGACTTTTAAAGTTACGTTTAATAAAAATTTTCCGCCGATTCTATTTTCGGCGGAATATTATAAAAGATGTGTTTTGACTTTCTGTTAATAACAAATCTCATAACATGGTTGGTAAGCGGTTCCTCCCGGCAGTTTCATACGATCTTGTTTTACAAAGCTTCTTAATAAATTATCGAGTTGTTTCATAATTTCAGGATCACCTTGTAATTTATATCGACCATGTTCGGCTATTTGTTTCATTCCAAATTCTTTTACATTGCCAGCAACAATGCCCGAAAACGCTCGGCGTAAATCCGCCGCAAGTAATTCGACAGGTTGATTTCTATGCAGATTTAATGCTGCCATGTTTTCATGCAGTGGTTCAAAAGGACGTTGTAGGGATTCATCAATTTTCAATAGCCAGTTAAAACCATAGGCATCACCCGTTTTTAAGCGCGAAGATTTTACATGTTTTACGCCATCTTTCATAATACGAGCAACTTGTTCAGGTGAGTCGATCACAATTTGATAAAGCTTGGTTGCTTCTTCACCTAATGTATTACGTATAAAATCATCAATAGCAGCAAAATAGCTTTCACACTCTTTAGGACCAGTTAAAATCAGTGGAAGAGTTTGGTTTTTATTGGCTGGGTTCAACATGATACCAAGAATATAAAGTAACTCTTCAGCCGTTCCCGGCCCACCTGGAAATATAATAATACCGTGCGCCATTCGTACAAAAGCTTCAAGACGTTTTTCAATATCCGGCATAATAATCAGTTCATTGACTAAAGCATTGGGTGGCTCAGCGGCGATAATAGATGGTTCGGTCATACCAATAAATCGACTATCTTTATAACGCTGTTGTGCATGACCAACAGCCGCACCTTTCATTGGTGCTTCCATAATACCTGGACCACATCCCGTACAAATATTGAGTTCACGTAGCCCAAGTTGCATACCAACTTGACGAGCATAATAATATTCGTTTTCATTAATGGAATGTCCACCCCAACAAACAATGAGATTCGGTTCTTCACCAACATGGAGTGCATTAGCATTACGTAAAATAGAAAAAACAAGATTGGTGATGTAATAGGAATGCTCTTTTTCAAGTTTGTCATTAGGAACCAAATGTTTTATTGCCATTATTTGGCTATTTAAAAAAAGAATATCACGTAAAACAGCAAATAGATTAGCTTGAATTGAGCGAATGATTCGTTTATCAACAAATGCACTTTCGGGGGCATTAATAAGCTCTAACTTAACCCCACGTTCTTTACTAATAACATTAATTTCAAAAGATTGGAATCTATCTAACAGATCTTTAGTATTATCGGTTTTACTGCCTGCATTGAGTGTTGCTAAAGAACAATTTCTAAACAACTGATAAAGATCACTATTGGCTGATTTTTTTAAAATATCAACTTCTGCTTGAGCAAGTAAGTCCATTGATCCTAATGGGCTAATATGGGTAATCATTACAACCTCCATTTGACGGTTTTATCGGCAAAAAATCATTATATATTCAAACAGAATAAAGAATAAGTAAAGCTGATAATAGCTTAATTTATAAATAACTTAATTAATACCAAATGAAAAAATAAAATTGTTCTTCTTTTATCCAATTTTTTCAATATGATATTTAACAATGATTTAAAGGTAAACGTAGTATAAAATTATTTCAATTTTAGTTATTAAGTAATGATGTTATCAATGAAAACTGATTTTTGATTATTTAGATGGATGGTCAGTCAGCTAAGAAAGGATTTTTATTATTCTTCATTTAAACAATTGGAATCAGGATCGCCTGTAGCTGATAAGATTTTTGCAACTTTAGGCTATGTTAATCCTAAAAATTTTGCAATAGAAAGAGAATGTGATTTTTTTATTGATAAATTCAATTTTTTATATAAACAATATAAAGCTAACTATAGCGGTTCATTAACAGATGAAGAAGAATTGTATGAAGAGTTTACCGATTATTATAGAAATCAACAATCGGATAATGATACTGAGGATGATATTTTACTAAAACGATTTTTAAGTGACGAGCCACCAGGAAAAATGTGGGTTTATATTTATCGAACAGCAACGGTTATTCCTAGCTACATAACGGTTATTCATACCGAGGATAATAATGACAAAGTCGAATCTTAGGTAAAAAACAAATTGATTTTTATTATGATGATATTAAATAATTGCTCATAGTCAATAAATTAAGACTGTGCTAGACTTAACCAAACTCTGAAGCTATTTTACCTAAGTGATAATGTTACTCATATGGTCAATTAGCCGCGGTATAGCGCAGAAATGGCTATGCTTCCCGATTTGGATAAGGTGTTTAAATTATATATGCAATTAGTTGATAACTATCAACGGCGATTTCAATATTTGCGTTTATCGATTACTGAACTGTGTAATTTTCAGTGTCAGTATTGTTTACCAAATGGTTATCGACCTAATAAAAACCATACGTTTCTTTCGCTTAATGAAATTGATAATGTTGTATCTACGTTCACTGAACTTGGTGTGCATAAAATTCGTTTAACTGGTGGAGAACCCACATTACGACGCGATTTTATTGATATTTTGTCAATTATTTCCTCTTATTCTCGTATTAAAGAGCTGGCAATTACCACCAACGGATCGCGTTTATTAAAAAATATTGCACATTGGCAACAAGCTGGACTGAATGCGATTAACATCAGTATTGATAGTCTATCTCCACATTTATTCAAATTAATTACCGGCCAAGATAAACTCAAAGAGCTAATGCAATGTGTTGAAAAATCATTGGAAGTTGGTATAAAAAAGGTCAAAATTAATACCGTTCTGATGAAAAATATGAATGATAATCTTGATGATTATTTGTTATGGATTAAACATCGCCCTGTAGAATTACGGTTTATTGAGTTGATGGAAATAGGCGATAGTGATGATGTGTTTAAACGATATCATACCACAGGTAGTATAATTGAATCACAGCTCATTGCTCAAGGTTGGCAGTTACAGCCCAAAATGCCATTGTCAGGACCTGCCAAAGTATATGTACATAATGATTACCAAGGTAAAATTGGGTTAATTATGCCGTATTCCAAAGATTTTTGTAAAAGTTGTAATCGATTGCGAGTTTCATCGGTTGGTAAATTACACTATTGTCTGTTTGGTGATGCAGCCGTTGATTTACGTGATTTGTTGGTAAGTCCCGAGCAAAAAACACAATTAAAAACCAGAATTTTTGCTTCATTAATGATCAAACCAGAAAAGCATTTGCTACATGATCATCAGGTTGGCATCACGCCAAATTTATCCTATATCGGTGGTTAATTGGGTATTTTGTTTAGGGACATTTGTGATCTGCCAATGTTGTATTGCCCAATCTAAAAGTTGTTGTTGGGTTGCATCTTGCCAATCTTTTGGCACTTTTTGCCCTAAAAATTGCAAAGCTTGAACTGTTAACGCTTTAAGGTTGTTTAAATCGATAGGGCGGGCATGATTTTGTTTTGAAAGCTTATTACCATTCTTATCTAAAGCTAATGGTAAATGGCAGTACGTCGGTACACTAAAACCAAATAGCTGATAAAGTGAAATTTGTTTGGTTGTGACGGGTAAAAGATCCGCACCCCGTACTATTTCTGTAATGCCTTGCTCATGATCATCAAGTACAACCACTAGATTATAAGCAAATAAACCATCTTTGCGATGAATAATAAAATCTTCTAAGGCATCTGCTAGTTGGGCAGTTTGTTCGCCTCGGATTTTGTCAGTAAAAGTTAAAACTGGATGATTTTGTTTTATACGAATAGCCAATTGATCTTTATCTTTAACTGACAATAGTCGATTACGGCAAAAACCGTCATAAATTCTATTTGCTAAATTGTGAATTCGTTGCCTTGTGCAATTACAATAATATGCTTGTTGTTTATTGAGTAGCGATTGCAGGACAGCTTGATAACGCTCACTACAGTTTGATTGATATAAAATCTCATCATCCCAATATAAATGAAGAGCTTCAAGCGTTTTTAGAATGAGAGATGATGCCCCTTTAACTTCTCTAGGTGGGTCGATATCTTCAATGCGAACAAGCCACTTACCAAAACAGGATTTGGCCTGTAAGTAGCTACCTAAAGCCGTCACCAACGAACCAAAATGTAATGGTCCCGAAGGTGAGGGGGCAAAACGACCAATATATTGCATGGGCGTATTAAGTAAACAAGTAGATTAAATGGAATTATATACCCATTTGTTTTTCACGAAGTTCAGCTAATGTTTTACAATCGATGCATAAATCAGCCGTTGGGCGTGCTTCTAAACGGCGAATACCAATTTCAACGCCACAAGATTCACAAAAACCAAAATCATCTATTTCGATTTTCTTCAATGTTTTTTCAATTTTCTTAATGAGTCGACGTTCTCTATCGCGAGCACGTAACTCAAGACTGAACTCCTCTTCTTGAGTTGCTCGGTCAGCTGGATCTGGAAAATTTGCAGCCTCATCTTGCATGTGAGAAACAGTTTTACCCATTTCACCTTGTAATTGTGAAAGCCATGCTTCTAAGATAAGTTTAAAATGTTTCAATTGGTTAGGATTCATATACTCCTCACCTTTTGCCTCTTTATAAGGCTCAAGTCCTGCAATTGAAAGCAGGCTAAGCGAAGAGGTATTTACTTTTTGTTCCTTTTTCAAAACAATCCCCTTATGTACAGATTATTTGCAGGCGGTAAACTATAGCAATAATTTAGCCTTTGGCAAATTTTTTTTAATTATTTTTTGCGTTAAAAAGGGGTAAAATAAAACAACTCCATGTTATTAAACAAAATAATTAATTATTCCACTTTATTAAGCCATTGATAGGGCATTTAACCACTAACTCGTGCAGTTTATCGTTATCAGGTAAAATTAAATCCGGTGCGATATCAAACAGTGGATAAAGAACAAATTCTCTGTTTTTCATATGGTAATGAGGAATGGTTAATCGATCACTATCCATTATTAAATCATCATACAATAAAATATCCAAATCCAAGGTTCTTGCTCCCCAGCGGTTGTCTTTACGAATACGCCCTTGCGATTTTTCGATTGCTTGCAGTTCGTCAAGTAAAGCGATTGGTGGCAAATTTGTGGACAGTTTAATAACCGCATTGAGATAGTCGTTTTGGTCTTTAGGACCTAATGGTTTGCTACGGTAAAATGGTGAAACAGCTAAAATATGAGTATCTGGTAATTGTTTTAATGCGGTAATAGCCTGATTGGCTTGTGCAAATGGATCATCCAAATTGCTACCTAAAGCGATATAACAAATTGACATAATGGATTTAATTTTTGTGGTGTTAAATGTAATGTTATGCTCATATTTTAACATATAAATTAAAAGTAAAAAAAGAGATATCCAGAGTCTAAAAGTTATGACTAAAAGTTATTAAAATATAACCATATAGTCTTTAACTTATTACTTTTTATACGTTATGGTAATTAAGATCAGTTTCTTATATAACGATATATTTTTTGAGATGGAAAATGAATTTAGGTCAGCAATTGAGTTTTTTAATAGCGAATACCCCCATCATTAATGACCCTAAGACGATTGAATGTGCAATCAATGGTGTAATTGATTATTTTGCGAGTAGTTTACAAGCTCGTCATGAAGCCGATGTACATCGATTGCTCAATTGGATTGACAACGAAGGGGGTAACGCTAAAGCTTGGTTAGTGGGACAAAAAAAATTAGTGACAGCTCGGCAAGCGGCACTATTTAATGGTTTTCAAGCACATTGTTTAGACTATGATGATGTCCATTCAGATGTGCGTGGACATCCATCCGCCGTTATTTTATCAGCACTATTTGCTAGTGTTCAATTAGATAAAGTTCAATATTATATTGATGGTAAGCGTTTTTTAACCGCTTATGTTATTGGTATTGAAGTTATGGCGCGATTGGGCAAAAGCGTTAATCCTAAACATTATGAGAGAGGATGGCATACAACCCTTACCTTAGGCGGTATCGCTGCCACAGCCGCCATTTGTTACCTTTATAATGAACCTTTTTTGTCGCAAGCTTTGACATTGGCGGCGACTCAGGCATCTGGTCTGCGTTTGGTTATGGGTACCCCTATTAAGTTTTTACATGCAGGATTAGCCGCTCAGCATGCGATACAATCGGTTGAATGGTTACGCGTTGGAATAACTGCTGAGAGAGACTTTTTAGATGATAAATTAGGATTTTTAGCTGTTTTTGGACAGGGCAATAATTTCGATTTAAGTAAGTGGGGAGCTGTTTGGAAAATTGTTGAGCCTGGACTATGGTTTAAAACTTACTGTTTTTGTTCTGCTGCTGCGTATGTTGCTGATGCAGGTAAGCTACTTTATCAACATCAACAATTGAATGTTCACCATATTAGCCGTATTACTCTATTTTTTTCGCCAGCAAACAGCGATGCCGCATTAATCTATAATAATCCTTTATTGGCCGAGCAGGGGCGGTTTTCAGCCGAATATATTTTAGCGTTAACTCTACTAGGTATTCCTCTTACTTTTGAGCAATTCAGTCCAAATCCTATTCCAGAACAGATTCAAGTACTGATGCAAAAAATGCAGCGTAGTTATCAAATTGATCTTGCGCCCCATGCTGACGCCTATAACAGTCGTTATGTTGTGATAGAAATTGAGCTAGATACAGGGAAAAAAATTAGACAACGTATTGATGTTCCCAAAGGATCGCCTAAAAATCCTTACAACCAAACAGAGATGTTATTAAAACTAACGGATGCAATTAAAGACCACCAAAAAGCGATGGGTTTATTAACTGATATTAAAGAGTTAGCCTCAGGTTTAACCGTTAATCAATTTCTAGCACGACATTATTTAACATTGTAAAATGATACATGCTAAATGAGTTCAATTGATTTACTTGTGCTAACTAAATTTCAAAATCTATTTCATCCGTAATTTGGCGTAAAAAGCGTTGTGTCAGTTCATGTTGTGGATTATCGATAATTGATTTTGCTGGTCCTTCTTCAACAATGACGCCATTTGCCATAAAGATGATACGATCGGCAACGTATTTAGCAAACTCCATTTCGTGCGTGACAATGATCATCGTAATATGCTCTTTAGCTAGCTGTAACATCACTTGCAGCACTTCATGGACTCGTTCGGGATCGAGTGCCGATGTCGGTTCATCAAATAATAGTACTTTAGGTCTAACTGCCAGTGCTCTAGCTATGGCGACACGTTGTTGCTGACCACCTGATAAGGTGATTGGATATTGATTTGCGTACGGCAACATACCAACGCGCTCGAGTAAAGATAGCCCTTGCTGTTTGGCTTTGTCTTTACCTATTTTTTGTCCAACAATTAGTGGGTAGGTAATATTTTCTAATGCAGTTTTATTTTTAAATAAATTATAGTGTTGAAAAACCATTGCTGATTGTTTGCGTAAATTTATTTCGTCTTTACTGCGATATTGTTCACTATTTAAGGTAACCGATCCTATTTTGATTGTCCCTGTATTTGGTTTTTCCAATAAATTTAAACAACGCAACAAGGTTGATTTACCTGAACCCGATGGACCAATAATGGCTACCACTTCGCCTTGTTTAATATTTAAATTAATGTCCTTTAACACTTCATTATCAGCAAAGCGTTTAGACAAATGTGAAATAGAAATCATCACCTTTCTCCTTAACGGTGATAGGGTTTACTGAGCTTGTTCTCAAGCTTCTTTTGTATCCAAGAATAGATAACAACAGTAAACCAATAAACAATACCGACAGCCAAATAAGTTTCAAAGTAGAGGAACGAATTGGCCGTTAACATTTTCCCTGCTGCTAATAACTCTTGTACGCCAACAAAAAAAGCCACTGATGAATCTTTAAGCAATGAAATAAACATATTGCCTGTATTGGGTAGGGCATTAACCACTGCTTGTGGCAGAATAATGCCACGATAAACTTGAAAAGTACTAAGGCCTGAGGTTAAGCCAGCTTCTTTTTGCCCGTGATCGACCGATGCTAAACCAGCACGAAAGATTTCAGCTAAATAAGCCGAATATTTTAAACTAAAGCAAATAATCGCTGCTGTCGTTGCGCCCATCTGCTTTAATATCGGAAAAATTTGCGGTAACCCATAATAAATAATAAACAATAACACAACGGAAGGAATACCACGAAATAATGAAATAAATAGCGCGAACATAGCATCAATCACGATAATCTTATGATTACGTACTAATGCAATCGCTAACCCAAAAACAATGGCAAATAGGATCGAAACGATAGCAATAAAGAGTGTGACTGGCAGATAAGGTAAAATCTGCGGGAACACACTAAAAAAATAAGTTACATTAAAATTCATGAGGTAATATCTTCACCAAAATATTTAATTGCAATTTTTTTCAATGTGCCATTGGTGCGAAGTTTTTCTAAAGCCTGATTGAACTTTTCACGCAGAGCTTGGCCTTTTTCATCTTTACTAAATGGGAACGCTACTTGTTCAATAGTAATAGGATCACCGACCAATTTAAACGGTAAGCTTTTGCGTTTAATTTCGGCAAGTAAGATAGGTTTTGAATTGATATAACCATCAACACGTTGATACTCAGTATCATACATAGCACCATCTCGAGTTTCATAGGTTTTGATTGTAATATCATTATTTGGAAAAGCGTTTTTTAAATTATTAATATGATTTGAACCAAGCACACCAGCAATGGTTTTACCCTTAAAATCAGAAAGTTGGGTGATGTTTTCATTGTCTTTATGTGTAACAATTTGACTGCCATAAAAGCTGTAAGTATTGGAAAAATCATATTTGGCTTCACGTGCAGGGGTAATTGCAACTGCATTGGCAATGGTATCTAAACGTCCTGAATCAAATTGCCCCATTAAACCGCCAAATTCAGCAATCACCCACTCAACTTTATAACCGAGCTCTTTGGCGATAGCTTCAGTTATCTCAACATCAAATCCTACTAATTTATCGTTTTGTTTATAACTATTAGGATAACTTTGCCCTGTGGAACCTACTTTTAGAATATTTTGCTCGGTTGCTTGATTACTGGATTGGTTATCACAACCGACCAACGCTAAACCGGTTAATATTGCAGCAGATAATAATGTTATTATTTTATTCATTGTCTATGGCTCCTATTTTTCCATTCAGTATAGCTTTTTTGATTGAAAATTTTTTCAAAATAAACAGTAGTATGGTCTTCGGTTAAATCGGCTTGTCCAATTGGACTAAAACCTTTTTTGATATACATTTGTGCCAACCAAGGGTGATTTTGTGCTGTACCTAAAGTGACGGCTGGTAGTTTTAATTGATTAATCAGGATCTGTTGTTCTACCCAATCCCACAACTGATTGCCATAACCTTGTCCTTTATATTTGGGATCGGTTGCAAACCAACCTAAATGCGGTAATCCATAAGGTCCTGGATTATTTCCCCATGGAAAACGAATGCTTAAGGTGGAAACCAATTTACTTTCTTTTTCAAATAGATAAACTGCATTGGATTGTATATGATGATTAATTTGCTCATCATTTACTGTGGCAGCGGCAAAATGAATTCCCAAATTCGTTGTCATTTGATAAGCATTGTGTAATAAAGCCTGATACGCAGGAATATCGGACTTTGTAATTAAGCGAAAGCTCATGCTAGTACTCCACTTTGCTCAGCATAATTGATAACTTGCTGCACTTTTTCTGGTGCTGAGCCAAGATAGTTGATTGGTTCAAGCCAGCTATCAAGTTCTGCTACAGAAAATTCTTTATTCAATAATGGATCATCTAACAGTACATCTTTAAAATCTCTGTTTTGTTCAAAAGCTTGCATAGCACAGTTATACACCAGATGATGAGCAGTTTGTTTGCCTAAACGCTTACCAATTTCAAACATGACTTTTTCAGATAGCAACAGCCCATTTTGCATTAATAAATTTGCTAACATGCGATCACTATTGACTTTCAAACCTTTAAAAATAGTGAGTGCGGTCTGTAATTGAGCAGAGATGTATAAATTAATTTCGGGTAAGGCAATCCATTCTGCCCGCCAACTCATGGCATCGCGTTCATGTTCAACTTTCATCGATTCGTGGATTAGCGCAACACTTTTTAATAGGGGCGCAGTTAAGCTTGCCAAACCTTCTAAAGCTGCTGGATTACGTTTGTGAGGCATGGTAGTTGAACCGATTTTTCCTTCCGAAAACGGCTCTTCGACTTCATTAATTTCAGTACGCATTAAGTTATAAAACTCGTTGCCAATTTTGCCTAGCGTGCCACTAATTAAGGCGATGACAGAGCCATATTCCGAAAAACGGTCGCGAGCTGATTGCCAACCGATATTTGGGGTATTAAGACCAAGGCTCGATAATGCACGTGCTTCAATCATAGGACCAAAATTCCCCATTGATGCATAAGTGCAAACCGCACCACTAATGTTTCCAACTAAAACACGCTGTTTTATTTCAGTTAAACGTTGTAAATGGCGTACAAACTCATCTAACCAAACTGCTAATTTAAAACCAAATGTAGTCGGTAGGGCTTGCATACCGTGAGTGCGCCCAACCATAGGCAGATATTGATATTGTTTTGCTAATCGTTTAAGTTCAATAGCAATAAGTTTGGTATCACGTTCAACAATAGCGAAAGATTGTTTTAATTGTAAAACCGTTGCCGTATCGACAATGTCTTGAGTGGTTGCGCCGTAATGAATAAATTGTCCAGCTTCGCCCACCTGTTTTTGTAGTGCGTTAATCGTCGACATTAACGAGTGTTTCGCTTTCGCGGCTTCGTCAGAAATTTGTTGTAAAGATAATTTCGATGCATCTGCTTTTTTTACAATTTCGTCAGCTACATCAGTTGGGATCACACCTAATTCACCTTCGGCTTTTGCCAAGGCGACTTCCACATCGACTTGCTTTTCTAAACGATTTTGTTCTGACCAAATGGCTCGCATTTCACTGGTGCTAAAGTTATTCCCTAAAATTAAAAAATCTAAAACATGTGATGCCACAACAGCCCTCAATTATTTTCTATATTTCATAATTCAATTATTAATAATTAATGGATTAGCGTCTAATAATCAGTTTGTATATTGATATAACTAAAAGGAATAAAAATAGGAAATTAAATATAGAGAATTAAAGAAATAGAGGATTATCCAACATCAGTTAAAAATGAAATTATTTTTATTTAATGGGATATTTTGATTTGAGTGGATTAGGATTTTTATTATTAATCGCAATAACTAAGGAAATTTAATCATTCCCTTAGTTTTTATTTGAGATTTTGAATTATTATTCAATTTGTTAATGAGTTTTATAATACTTCAACTATTGATTCACAGAGTCTGGACATATTATCAATAGTCATTCCTGCAACATTGATTCGTCCTGAATTAACAATGTAGATGCCATAATCACTGCGTAACTTTAGAACTTGCTCTTCACTTAAGCCACTAAATGAGAACATCCCATTTTGTTTAGCAATAAAGCTAAAGTCTTGATTTGCACCTTTATCTTGTAACGTTTTAACAAATAATTGTCGCATACGATGAATGCGTTGACGCATGTTGGTTAATTCATCAATCCACTCTTCTTTTAACTCTTCATTATTTAGAATATAAGAGACAATTTTAGCTCCATGAGCTGGAGGATTAGAATAATTCGCGCGAATAATGGTTTTAACTTGACTAAAAGCACGATCGGCAATTTCGGTATTTGCAGCAATTAATGTAAATGCCCCCACACGCTCGTTATATAACCCAAAGTTTTTTGAATAGGAGCTTGCAATAAGCAATTCAGGTTGATGATTTGCAAATAATCTTAATCCATAAACGTCCTCTTCAATACCTTGCCCAAAGCCTTGATAAGCTAAATCAAACAGAGGCAACCAACCATTTTTTAACGCTAAATCAGAAATAGCTTGCCATTGTTCTGGTGTTGGATCGATACCTGTTGGGTTATGACAGCAACCATGGAATAGTACTGCTTCGCCAGCTGCGACTTGACTTAAACTGCTCATCATGGCATCAAAATCAAGACTATGTGTCTGCGGGTTATAATAGTTGTATTCTCGTACTTCAAGACCAGCGGTTTGAAATACACTACGGTGATTAGGCCAAGATGGATTACTTATCCAAATACGTTTGACT
This sequence comes from Gilliamella sp. LMG 34360, assembly GCF_984568995.1. NCBI lineage: Bacteria > Pseudomonadati > Pseudomonadota > Gammaproteobacteria > Orbales > Orbaceae > Gilliamella > Gilliamella sp. LMG 34360. Next base: position 604,849 of record NZ_OZ474900.1, read on the forward strand.
TTGGTTCGGCGAGATAAGAAATCAGCCATTATGCGCAGTGCGCCTGTTCCTCCTGGTGCTTGGGCTGTTCTAGCACGTTCATTTTTATTACCAAAAAGCAACGTTTGTGTCGCTTCATTAAATGTACTGGAACCATCAATCGGTAAATAACTTTTAGTGGTTTCGTCGGTTAATAAAAATTGTTCCGCCTTTTTTACACTTTCTAAAATAGGTGTTTTGGTGGTTTCGTCCTTGTAAACACCAACACTTAAATTAATCTTATTGGTGCGTTCATCTTTATTATAAAGATCTGCTAGCCCTAAAATGGGATCGGCTGGCGCTGCTGTTAAATATTCAAACATAATTCACCTATCTAATCTAATGACTTTTAACGCATTATATACACATTATTTTATAAGTTACAATTTAGAAAATATTTACTTTTATGGATCGACCTCAGTATTGAGTTATCGCTTGAGTTATAGCTTACTAATTGTTATTTAATTAATAACAATTAGTTTATTTAAAAAAGATGTTAAATCTTGAGTAAGTGTAGTTAACTCTCCTGTAATCAAATCTTCTTTTACAATTTCACCAGTTAAATTGTTCAAAGAAATTATTTCAGTACTTTCATCTGTTGCTGCTATAAAAATGGTTGGAACACGTTTTAATTTTTTTTGTTGGGATAAATGGGCAATTAAATTTTGTTCTAAGTTAGAAAAATCATCATCATTCCAAGCTTGGATTAAAGTTAATTTGATGTCGGCAAATTTAGCTGTCATATTGCCAGCATATTGTGTGCCATAAAAAATATGTGAAGAGGGATGTAAAGTAATGCCTACAACTTCTTCAACTATGGATAAATCTCTTGGTGGTTGTAAAGCAAACGGTTGCCAAAATACGGTAAGTTGTTCGGTTTTTAAAATACAAGGAGAAGGGATGGCATGCAATTCTTCACTTTGTGGGGCGTAATCAAATTGATTTAACCAACGAGTGGTAAATTCAATGAGTGATGTTTTTTCAGGTATGTCCATAAATTGTTTTTGTCTCTTGTTAACAGTTTTCCTTAATAATTATTATACTGATTAAGATTAGCCTTGCACCATGTAATTCATTGCTTATTTTTAATTATGTGAGATAAGCATCAGGACAAAAATTTGTAAAGAAGTTTCAGGTTAACATGATGTTTTAGTATAAAGTACTCATATCAGAAAGTGAGATTTTCTTTTTTAGTTGAACAAGAATTATGATAAATACAAAATACCTTGATAACCATTTATAAAATACCAATTTTAATTTGCTTGCTATCCTTTGCTGAAACGTTAAAATAAGAAAGGATTTTTTTATCCTTGTAATGCAGCAATGGCGTTAGACATTACAATTTTTTTTAAAAGTAAAATAGCGTAAGTAGGATTATTATAATTAAATAATATGTTTATTTTGAACAATCATGTAACGATTTAATTTGGTAGCCAAAGTCAAAAAAACTTTAGTTTATAAGTTAACCATAGAAATAATATCGATGAGTTATATGTTTAGGGATGGTTCATAAAGTGAGTGAAACTTTTGAACATTGATAATGCCTTAAATTTTAAAAAGATATTGTACAAATAATATCGGTTTCACATAATATAATAACAAAAATAACACAAATAAAATAATGAATACCATATTTGAATATTTAGTTAACAACCATTATTTATCATTGTTAAAATAAACGTTTATTATTGATAATAATATTCTACCTATAATTAATTAAGATTAATAAAGAGTGTAGAATAATGAAAAGAATGCTAATCAACGCAACTCAGCAAGAGGAGTTGCGCGTTGCGCTCGTTGATGGACAACGCTTGTATGATTTAGATATTGAAAGTCTTGGGCATGAGCAAAAAAAAGCCAATATTTATAAAGGCAAGATCACTAAAATAAACCCAAGTTTAGAAGCCGCTTTTGTCTCTTATGGTGGTGAACGAGATGGATTTTTACCATTAAAAGAGATTGCTGAAAGTTATTTCCCCGCTAATATTTCGGGTCGTCGTAGTATTAAACATCTACAAGAAGGGCAAGAAGTTCTAATCCAAATTGAAAAAGAGATCCGTGGTAAAAAAGGTGCAGCATTAACGACTTATATTAGCCTAGCGGGTAGCTATTTGGTATTGATGCCTAACGATCCCCGAGCGGGTGGTGTTTCACGCCGTATTGAAGGTGAAGATCGAGCAGATTTAAGACGCATTATTGATGCGATTGAAAAACCAAGAGGAATGGGGGTTATTGCTCGAACCGCCGGTGTAGGTAAAAGTCAGGAAGAATTACAACAAGATTTAGATGCCTTAGTCAACTATTGGACAGCTATTCAAAACGAAGCCAAAAACTACCCAGCTCCAAGCTTAATTCATAAAGAAAGTGATATTATTACCCGTGCATTTCGTGACTATTTGCGTGATGACGTGGGCGATATTTTAATTGATAACCCTAAAGTAATGGAAGTGGCTAAAAAGCGATTGGTTGATTTAGGTCGCGTTGAATATGTTAACCGTTTAAAACTTTATGAAGGTGATGTTCCATTATTTAATCATTTCCAGATTGAAGGGCAAATTGAGTCAGCATTCCAACGTGAAGTTCGCTTACCATCTGGTGGTTCAATCGTTATTGATACAACCGAAGCATTAACTGCCATTGATATTAACTCTGCTAAGTCAATTCGTGGTAGTGATATTGAAGAAACAGCGTTTAACACCAATCTTGAGGCAGCAGAGGAGATCGCTCGTCAATTACGTTTACGCGATTTAGGTGGTTTGATCGTTATTGATTTTATTGATATGACACCAATTCGTAACCAACGTGAAGTTGAAAACCGCTTAAAAGAGGCGATGAAAACTGACCGTGCCCGTATTCAAACTACGCGAATATCGCGCTTTGGTTTGCTTGAGATGTCTCGTCAACGTTTAAGTCCTTCATTACGCGAAGCAACCCATCATATTTGTCCTCGTTGTCAAGGTACGGGTACTGTACGTGATAACAATTCATTGTCTCTTTCTATTCTTCGTTTGATTCAAGAAGAAGCAATGAAAGATAATACCGTTCAAATTGATGTGATAGTCCCTGTACCAATTGCCAGTTATTTACTTAATGAAAAACGTCGAGCGATCACAAATATTGAAAAAATGCATCCTGATGTCAAAATTGTAATTGCTGGTGACGAAGAGATGGAAACCCCTCTTTATAAAGTTATTCGTAAACGTACCGGTGAAGAGACAGATATACTCAGTTATAATCTTCCTAAACTGATTCGTGAACTTGAAGAAGAGGAAGAAGAGCAAACGACAGATGTTATTGTAGAACAAGCTATATTATCAGGGCCTAAAGTCGAAGCTTATGCAACACCAAAAGTTAAAGCTGAGCCAAAAATTAAGAAATTATTTAACTTATGTAATACTATTTTAGGTAAAGTAAATAAATTATTTGCTGCTGAAAAACCTAAACCTGAGCCAGAAGTTAAACAACCATCACAAAAACGACGTGATAATCAACGTTCTAATAATCGACGCCAGCGTAATAATCGTAACAACAATGCTGTTAATAATATTATTGCTATGGTGACGCCGGCAACAGAAACCAATACGAAAGAGACGCCAAATAGAAGCAGTGGACGTCGTACAAGGCAAAACAATAATGCAAATGCATCAAATACGATAAATGCTACTGCTAAGGCAGATAAAACGGTTAATGAAGCCACAGCTATTAAGCCAAAAGAGCCTAAACCACGACGTCAACAACGTACTTTAACTAAAAGTGTCCGAGTTAAAAATAGTGAAATGATCGATCAAGTTGTCGATGAAAAAGTTATTATTCCAACTTTATTATTACCAATTATTGTTGATCAACCAATGAGTAACAATGTTGCTGATATTCAACCAAAACGTCAACGCCGTACATCTAGACATTTGCGTATGAATGGTCAGCGCAACAAGCGGCGCGTAAGAAATACTGAACAAAAACAGTCACCAATGCCATTGCCATTTGCTGCTGCATCACTCGAACTGGCCTTAGGTCGAGTATCTATTGATTATAGTCAATTGAAGCAGGAAGAACCAAAAATGACAACACAGGTGATTCCGTCGTTATTAGTACCGGTTATTATTAAAGATAATGAAGTTGTAGCGACCAATGACATTAAAGACAATACCGATATGACGTTAAGTGATACCTCAGCAAATCAAGTAAACGTTGATATGCAACCTGATTTTGAAGAGGTTAAACAAAGTAATGACAGTGAGAAGTCAGTTAATGGAACTGAACAAACAACGGGTCATTCTTCGGCTGTAATGACCAAAGCGTCAGCACCAGAATACGAAGTATCGAATGAAAGTATAAAGTCGCGTGAAGAGTCAGACTATCATTTTGATGGTAAAGGTAATGCTGGTGGTTTAAGTGCACAAGATCATGCTTATGCAGCTGCTAGTAAACCAGTAATATCAGAAGATTAATCCTTTAAATAGCTTAAAACACGGTAATAGAGAGTTGTTACCGTGTTTTATTTACTTATAATAGCGATAAAGATAAATATGATTATCTATATTTTCAAAAAAATAGTAACGTTTTTATTTATTATCTGCGTATTGACTCAGATTTGTTTCTGCTTAGTCTATTTTGCTCCACATTCAATGCTTAACTTTAATAATCTCAGTTTTGTTGATGCATATAGTGCTTTTTTTAAGCAATTACTGCAAGGTCAATTCAGATTATTATCAGGTGAAACCGTTCCATTTTTTCACACTTTATTAGCGACTTTTGAGCTTTGTATACTTGCTTTAGTGGTTGCTTTAGTAATTGGATTACCGTTAGGAATATTTCTTGGTCTGAGTAATATTAATTGGCTAAATAGTACAATTCGCTTAGGCTCGTTATTTCTATATTCTTGCCCTATAGTTATGCTTGTTGTTATTGTTATGCATTGGTTATCGCCTACTTGGACGATATCAATGAATTTTGACGTGTCGCCGTCAGTAGCAGGAACATCGTTACTTGATATTTTAATTGCATCAAAAACATTTAAATTACAAGCGCTATTTGATCAACTTCATCATTTGCTTTTGCCTATTATTATTTTAGCCATTCAACCAAGTATTATGACAATACAATTAGTGAGTCAATCAGTAAAAAGTACCTCACGTCAAAACTATATTAGAATGGCGATTATTCGTGAACGATCCCCATTTAAAGTTTTACGTCGTCATTTGTTACCTAATTCTATTCCTGCAACGATTCCACAGTTAACATACAATACGACAACGTTGCTGTTTTCGACAATGGTAATTGAAATTTTATTTAATCGTGTTGGTCTAGGGCAATGGGTGATGATTGCTTATCGCCATCATAATTATTCTATTATTGCTATTGCTATTTTGGCATGTGGTACGGTTATCAGCCTATTAACATTATTAGGTGAGATTTCCGCAGTTGCTATTTATCCATTACGCCATAAGGTAAATTATGTCTAGGGTAACTAAATTAGTTAATACTATTGTATCTTGTTTTAATAAGCTACATAGTAATGTATATTTAATTATTAGCTTTTACGGCATATTAGCAATTGCATTTGTAGCATTATCGACTAAATGGTTTTTTCATGCTCATTTAAACCCTATTTATCCCGCCTCATTACCACCAGCTTGGTGGGCGAATGGTGATTTGAATCATATTTTAGGTACTAATGCTAAAGGACAAGATATTTTCGATTATTTATTGATTGGGTATCGTTCGACCATATCCATGACATTAAAAGCCGTATTTTATGTCATTGTTATTGGTGGGCTAATTAATTACTTAATGTTTTTTATCTCTTTTTTGCGACCGTTAGTACTATTTATTTTTAAGTTTTGTATGGTTGTACCACCGCTACTCGGTGTCATTGCCATTAGCATGGTATTTGAAGATGATATTACCAATATGTTATTAGTGGTAGGATTATCTTATACACCACGCTTTATCTATAATATTCATCAACGAGCGATTAATGAATGGCACAAAACTTACATTACCGCTTATCGATTGGATGGGTTGTCACCATTTTCAATTTTTAATCACTATATCTTACCTAATATTTTACCTGTATATTTGACCGAAATTGTCTCTTTATTTGGTTCGATTATTTTGGCCATTACTACCATAACTTTTTTAGGTTTTGCCAATGATATTTCTCGTCCCGATTTGGGTATGATGATGTTTAAAATGAAAGATATTATCGGTACTAATTATTTAGCCTTTCTTGCTCCAGGATTGGCTGTGGTCGTTACCATTACTTTGGTCTATTTATTCAATTTTGGATTATATGGCCGACGAGCAGGGCATTAATTATGGCTTTGTTAGATATTCGAAATTTAACCATAGAATTTATTACACCTGATGGTTTGCTTCGTGCAATCGATCGTGTAAGCTTAAAATTATCTGAAGGTGAAATTCGTGGTTTAGTTGGGGAGTCTGGTTCAGGAAAAAGCCTTATTGCTAAAGCCATTTTAGGGGTGACTAATCACAACTGGAAAATTTCGGCTGATCGTTTTCATTTTAATGATATTGATCTATTAAAACTGACTCCTAAACAACGTCGAAAAGTGATTAGTGATAATGTTTCTATGATATTTCAAGAACCACAATCATGTTTAGATCCCTCAATGAAAATTGGTCAACAACTCATAAATGCCATTCCAAGAAGAACATTTAAAGGGCATTGGTGGCAAAGATTCTTCTGGCGTAAAAATCGTGCTATTGAATTGTTGCATCGGGTAGGAATTAAAGACCATAAAGAGATATTGAAATCTTATCCATTTGAATTAACTGAGGGAGAGTGCCAGAAAGTAATGATTGCCATTGCTCTGGCTAATCGACCTAAATTATTAATTGCCGATGAACCTACTAATTCAATGGAAGCAACAACTGAGGCACAAATATTTAGACTTCTTGCAAGTATGAACCAAAATATTGGTACCACTATTCTTCTTATCAGTCATGATTTACAAATGGTGACACGATGGACAGATCGTATTAGTGTATTGTATTGTGGGCAAACGGTAGAAGTTGCTGATAGTGAGGATTTAATTAAATCACCTTATCATCCTTATACCCAAGCTTTAATTTATGCTATTCCTGATTTTGGTAAAGCGATGCCCCATAAAAGTCCCCTCAATACTTTACCGGGAGTGATTCCATCTCTTGAACATTTGCCGATAGGTTGCCGGTTAGGACCGCGTTGTCCTTATGCTCAAAAAAAGTGTATTCAAGCCCCTGAGTTAATACCGATAAAGGATCACTCAGTAGCTTGCCATTTTCCGTTAAATACGGATGAGTAGTAAATAATAGGAATATATGATGAGTCCAATATTAAAAGTGCGTAACTTATCTAAACAATTTAAAGTTCCTAAAGGTCTTTTAGGGCATTTACGGATTGATGCGGTTAAGCCATTGTCGTTTTCTCTAAGTGAAGGTAAAACATTGGCCATTATTGGACAAAATGGCTCCGGAAAGTCAACCTTAGCAAAAATGTTAGTTGGTATGTTAAAACCTGACAGTGGCGATATCTGGATTGATGGTAATAAAGTTGAATATGGTGATTATAGTTACCGTTGCCAACTTATTCGCATGATATTTCAACATGTCGAAAGCTCTTTTGATCCAAGATTACGCATTGGTCAATTGTTAGAAATCCCATTAAAACATAATACTAAATATAATGCTCAAGAACGTGAAAAGTTAATTAGTGAAGTCTTAAAGCAAGTTGGATTGTTACCTGAACATGCTTCTTATTATCCTTCGGTAATGGCGGCGGGACAAAAGCAACGAGTGGCATTAGCTCGAGCATTAATTCTGAAACCTAAAGTGATAATTTTAGATGAAGCTCTAGCTGCTCTAGATATTTCAATGCGTTCGCAAATTGTGAATTTAATGTTATCGCTGCAAGCGGAGCAAAATATTTCTTATGTATACGTTACTCAAGATATAGGGATGATGAAACATATCAGCGATGAAATTTTAGTGATGCATAATGGCGAGCTAGTTGAATATGGTAATACGGCTGAAGTATTAGCTTCACCATTAAGTGACATTACCCAAAAATTAATTAATAGCTATTTTGGCGAAGCATTAACCGCTGATACTTGGCGTACTGACACTCGTGCTTTCTAAGATTTCATGTCTTTAACAGCCATTTTACTGTGACAACCATTCAAGTATTATCTCCTATTGAATTCGCTACTATACTGATTTTTTAAATCTTATTTCTATTATTGTTCAATAAAAATCTCGACAAATATTATAAAACCCACTATATTTAGCTATACAGATATCTAGACGTCTATTTTAACTGTTCAAAAATAACTGATTATTTTAGGAGCTGTTGTTATGCCTATTTGTATTCCAGACTCATTGCCCGCTGTTGATGTATTACGCAATGAAAATGTATTTATTATGACTTCATCGCGTGCCAAAACCCAAGAAATTAGACCTCTTAAGCTTCTCTTTCTCAATTTAATGCCTAAAAAAATCGAGACTGAAAATCAATTTTTTCGGCTTTTATCGAATTCACCTTTACAAGTGAATGTTCAATTATTGCGGATTGATCAGCGCGAATCAAAAAATACACCAATGGAACATTTAAATAGCTTTTATTGTGATTTTGATGATATTCGACATCAGAATTTTGATGGACTTATTATAACGGGAGCACCATTAGGAAAAGTACCTTTCTCTGATGTGGTTTATTGGCCTAAATTAGCTGAAATTATTACTTGGGCAAAAGAACATGTAACTTCAACAATGTTTGTTTGTTGGGCTGTGCAGGCTGCTTTAAACGTTTTGTATGATTTGCCAAAATTTACTCGCAGCCAGAAATTATCAGGCGTTTATCAACATCACATTATTCAGCCGAATGCGATTTTATCTCGAGGATTTGACGATACCTTTTTAGCACCGCATTCACGTAATGCTGATTTCCCCAAAGATAAAATCATAAATTACACCGATTTAACAATTTTAGCCGAGTCCGATATTACAGGACCTTATCTAATGACCACGGCAGATAAACGCATGGCATTTGTAACAGGGCATCCAGAATACGACTCTTTTACCTTAGCCAATGAATATTTTCGTGATATTAAAGCCGGTATAGAACCCAATATTCCAGAAAATTATTTTCCTGATAATAATCCAAATCTGACCCCTAAAGCCACATGGCGTAGTCATGCTTATTTACTATTTAGTAATTGGCTTAACTATTACGTCTATCAATTAACACCATATGATTTAACAACACGTAATATGACGGTTGATGATTAAAAGAAAGTTAATTTACAAAGCTTGTTTGTATATAGATGTGGAGAATATCGATTATGGAAAATAACTAAAAATTTGTAAATAAAACATGCTGTTCACTGGTGAACGTAAAATAAAAAAGAAAACCATTTAATAGATAAATAAAATTCTAAAATATAGATATTCTTCAATCTATTATTGATTTTGTAGTATAGGAAATAAAAATAAGATTAATGAAATATTATAAACTCAGTACTCAAAAAAAATGGCAATATTGGTAACAACCCGTTTCCGAAAATCATTTAGTTAGCTATAACTTTATTGATTTATGCAGAACGCAATTACAAGAATCTAGTTTTGAAAAAGCTCGTTTTGATTATAGTTCTGCTTAAGATGGAGTAATTAAATATTGCATTAATTATCCTAATCAAGTTAATAGATCTATGGAATGCTATATAAACTATATTTTTATTATGGCTATAGTCACTATCGTCATGATAATGCCAAAGTTATCCAAGCTTTAAAAGAAGCGCTCACTACCGATAGAGCGCTATTATTTGATTTAGTGGAATTAACTTATGAAATAAACTTGGTAATATAATTAGAAAATAAAATCCTACACAAATTAACATCAACTGAAATACGTGAACAAGAACTGTTTTTTATTGATGAAAAGAACTAGAAAGAATTTAACTTAGAAAACTTACCGAATAAACCCTCTACATTATTTCATAGCGGAACTCAAAAAGTTATTTACCAAGTTTACACTGATAGTAAATACATCCATGCCCCTTATTTATTATTGCAACCAATATCAAAAGAGGACTAGGAAAAACATATTAAAGCAATCAATCCTAATGAGTTATAATTTCCGATAAATTATATGTTTTTTAAAAGAGTAAATAAAATGTCTATATATAAAATACTTAATCCAGAAAGAAATCTACTCAACATAATAGAAGAGATTAGCTCTTGAATGTAGGCATTATAGGTAACAATATCCAGAGATAAGAGTAAATAATCAATTAGAAAAAAACTGTTCAAATATTCATTTATTTGTTGCATTTTGGTTTGAAAACGAATCAGTAGAAATAATTAATAAATTGAAACTATTTGCTGATTAATCATTATCAAGGTGCTCTTAAATGGGAACTTCGTGAGCATAAGCGGGCATATCTACCCGTAACAAACTTGGTAATAATTATTTTATTTAATATACAATAAGTTATTAAAACATCCAGTTCTTATATCCAGTAAATTTGGATTTAGAGTATTCTTTTTGATATTTATTTTGCCGAAAATAAGTAGTTTTTCTGACTGTATACTTATAGGCAATAAGAAATTACCGATTTGGTCGCCTTATTTTGACTTTTTTCCGCTTATTAGTCTTTTAAACAAGTATTCATTAAACGAAAAAGTATGAAATCAATCAATTTAAAAAGCTAAGGATAAAATCTTAGTAATTGTAAAAAACAAAAGATAAAATCCTTATCTTGCATCATGTTAGGCATAGTTATATTATGGATAGCAGTGCTATATTAATTAAGGAATTAAATATGTTAAAGTCAATTGATCCAACTACCACTTCTTCTTGGAAATCCCTTCAAGCGAGTTATGAAAAGCATCATGAAAAGACAATTGCCCAAATCTTAAATGATGAGCCTAAGCGTGTTGAAAAACTGAGTATTCCTTTTGAAGATGAGTTTTTGGTTGATTTGTCAAAAAATAGAGTGACACAAGAAACTTTAGAGGTTCTTTATAAACTTGCTGATGAATGTGATTTAAATGGCGCTATTAACGCCATGTATAGCGGTGAGAAAATTAATCGTACCGAAAACCGCGCTGTATTACATGTTGCGCTCCGTAATGTTTCAAATACACCGATTTTTGTCGATGGTAAGAATGTGATGGATGATGTCAACACAGTATTGGCTAAGATGGAATCGTTTAGTAAAAAGATCATTAGCGGAGAATGGAAAGGTTATACAGGTAAAGCAATTACAGATGTAGTTAATATTGGTATTGGCGGTTCAGATCTTGGTCCTCATATGATTACCGAAGCATTACGCCCTTATAAAAATCATTTAACAATGCATTTTGTTTCTAATGTCGATGGTACTCATATTGTTGAAGCGCTTAAAGGTTTAAATCCTGAAACCACTTTATTCTTAGTGGCATCTAAAACGTTTACCACACAAGAAACCATGACAAATGCTCAGACTGCTCGTAAATGGTTACTTGATGCAGCCAAAGATGAAAAAGCCGTTGCTTTGCATTTTGTTGCACTTTCAACCAATGCTAAAGAGGTTGAAAAATTTGGTATTGATACTTCCAATATGTTTGAATTTTGGGATTGGGTTGGAGGTCGTTATTCTTCTTGGTCGGCAATTGGCTTGTCAATCGTTTTATCAATTGGTTTTGACAACTTTAAAGAGTTTTTAGCTGGTGGTCATGCTATGGATAAACACTTCCAAAGCGTATCAATCGAGAAAAATATTCCAGCATTACTCGCGTTAATTGGTATTTGGTACAATAATTTCTGTGGAGCAGAAACCGAAGCAATTTTACCGTATGATCAGTATATGCACCGCTTTGCAGCTTATTTCCAACAAGGAAATATGGAATCAAACGGTAAGAGTGTTGATCGTAATGGACATAAAACGTCTTATACTACAGGCCCAATTATTTGGGGAGAACCAGGGACTAATGGTCAACACGCATTTTATCAATTAATTCATCAAGGTACTAAATTAATCCCATGTGATTTTATTGCACCAGCAATCAGCCATAATCCAGTGGGTGATCACCATCCGAAATTACTGTCTAACTTTTTTGCGCAGACCGAAGCTTTAGCGTTTGGTAAAACCGCTGAGCAAGTTGAACAAGAATTCATTGCAGCAGGTAAAACACTTGATGAAGTTAAATCAATTGTACCGTTTAAAGTTTTTGAGGGTAATAAACCAACAAATTCAATTCTCGTGAAAAAAATAACACCTTATACTCTTGGAGCATTAGTCGCTATGTATGAACATAAGATCTTTACACAAGGTATTATTCTTAATATCTTTAGTTTCGATCAATGGGGTGTAGAGCTTGGTAAACAATTAGCTGGTCGCATTTTACCTGAATTGGCAGATGATAAACCGGTTGATTCTCATGATGATTCGACTAATAATCTAATTAATCAATATAAGAAATGGCGTTAAGAAGTTTAAAAGATTAACTTTGCTTAACTAAAATAAAAAACCTTCAGTTTAATGAAGTGCCCCCATAAAGTTGGACACTTTTATTAAGCGGCTTGTAAGGCCTGATTTCGATATTCAACCGGAGTCAGGCCTTTTAATTTGGCTTTAATCCGTTTGGTGTTGTAGTATTCTATATATTCTTCTATTTTTTCAATCAATTCATCTGCATCTTGAAAGCATTGTCCATGATACATTTCTGATTTTAATAGACCAAAAAAGTTTTCAGCTACCGCATTATCTAAACAATTTCCTTTTCTGGACATACTTTGTTTGATGCCATTATTAGCTAGTAGCTTCTGATAATGGCGATTTCTATATTGCCAGCCTTGATCACTATGTAGTAACGTTTTTTCACACTGTTTTAATCGTGATATCCCTTTTTGAAGCATATCTATTACCAAGGTCAAACGTGCATTTTTAGCCACTTTATAAGCTATTACTTCTTGATTATATAAATCGATAATGGGCGATAGGTAAATTTTCTGTTCATTTACCTTAAATTCTGTGACATCTGTCACCCATTTTTCATTCGGTCTCGATGATTCAAAATCTCTTTTAAGATAATTATCGGCTGTTTTACCTGTCTCTCCACGATAAGAACGATATTTTTTAGGTCTTACTGTCGATTTGAGATTAAGCTGACCCATTAATCGTTGTACCGTTTTATGATTGAGCTTAATTCCTTCATTTATCAACGCTAAATGAATTCGACGATAACCATAACGCCCTTTATGTTCATGGTAAATCGATTCAATACGTTTTAACTCATTTTCATAAGCAGACGGGGTTTTCAACCTATTAACATGATAATAAAAAACACTTTTTTCCAGTTTTGTTGCTGATAGCAAATGTCTTAAGGAATACTGATATTTAAGAGCTAAAACAACTAACGTTTTTTCTTTATTTGTTGTCGTTTTGCTTGCTTCAGCTCTTCTAACTTTTTTAGAACAGCATTTTCTGCTCGTAGATAAGCAATTTCCTCTTTTAATGCTTCAATTGTTTTTTCATCATCACTGTGAGTAGGTTCAATACGGGGTTGCTTCATACAGGGTTTTCCTCTGGAACGATATTCAAGCCCTCGGAAACCTTTTTTATGATATCTATCAAGCCAAACAAATAGAAGACCGGGGGAGCTTAAATTAAGCATAGCACTAGTGTGCCCGAGAGACCAATTATTTGTCCACATTAATTTTAGTGCTTGTAATCTTGCTTCGGCATGACGTAAATGAGGGGTTGGTTGAAAGGAGTTATCACCATGAATTGCAACCACTTGCGACCAATATCAAATCTGACGAGAAGATATCGCATATTTTTTTGAAAGAATTTCCGATGATTCTCCTGATAAGAATTTATTAGCTATGATAATTTTTAAATCTCGACTATATTTTGACATAAAAAGCCCCCCTGTAATTGGTTGTCCAACTATTGGGGGTCACTTCATTAGACTGAAGGTTTTTTTATGATTAGCTTAAATGAAAAAATTATTTTTTCACACGCATTATCGGTGTTTTACCTGCTTCAACAGAACCAGAAAGTTTAGTTAATTCTACCACTGTTTCCATATTAGAAATAACCACTGGTGTTAACACTGATTTTGCTTTACTTTCAAGTAATGGCAGATCGATTTCAATGATCGTATCGCCTACTTTTACTTGTTGACCTTCTTCAGCAATTCGCTTAAAGCCTTCACCTTTTAACTCTACTGTGTCGATACCAAAGTGAACAAAAAGTTCAATTCCTTCATCTGACTCAATTGCAAAAGCGTGATTGGTTTCGAAGATTTTGCCAATTTTACCGTTTAAAGGTGCAACAATTTTATTACCAGAAGGTTTAATTGCAACACCATCACCAACGATTTTTTCAGCAAAAACCACATCTGGTACATCTTCGATTTTGACTATTTCGCCACTTAAAGGTGCAATAATTTCGATGCTATTTTTATTATCATCGGATACTAATTGCTTGATTTTATCGAATAGACCCATCATTGTCTCCTAACAAATTTGCTTTTCAGCGGTATAATTTTCAATTAAGTCAATAATTTCTTTGGCTGTAGCTTTTTGCAATACTGTATCAGCAAACTTTTTCGCCTCTTCAAAATTAGTATTGCGAATCAATTTTTTAATTTTTGGAATTGATACCGCACTCATACTAAATTCATCAAGCCCCATACCTAATAATAGAATTGTTGCACGTTCATCACCTGCAAGCTCACCACACATACCAGTCCATTTACCTTCTTTATGCGATGCATCAATAACATTTTTAATCAATGTTAATACAGAAGGTGATAATGGGTTGTAAAGATGAGAAATCAATTCATTACCACGGTCAACAGCAAGTGTATATTGAGTTAAGTCATTCGTTCCGATACTAAAAAAATCTACTTCTTTGGCTAAGTGATGCGCAATCACTGCTGCTGCAGGGGTCTCAATCATCACACCAATTTCGATATTTTTATCAAATGCTTTGCCTTCAGTCGTTAATTGTTCTTTAAGAATATTGATTTCAGATTTTAATATGCGAATTTCTTCCACTGAAATAATCATTGGGAACATAATACGTAATTTACCGAATGCAGATGCACGTAAGATTGCACGTAATTGGGCATGAAGTATTTCTTTACGATCTAAACAAATACGAATTGCACGCCAGCCTAAAAATGGATTCTCTTCTTTTGGTAAATGCATATAAGGTACATCTTTATCGCCGCCAATATCCATTGTGCGTACAATTACGGATAAACCATGAGTTGATTCAGCCACTTCTTTGTAAGCTTTAAATTGTTCTTCTTCATCAGGATAAGCATCGCGATCCATAAATAAGAATTCGGTACGGTATAAACCGACACCTTCATAACCGTTGCGTTCTGCACCAGCAATATCACGCACAGTACCTATGTTGCCACAAATTTCGACTTGGTGTCCGTCAAGCGTTACAGCTGGCAAGTCTTTTAATTTTGAAAGTTCTTCTTTATCGCTAATAAATTTTGCTTGAACTTGTTTTAATTTTTCTTGGGTAGTGTGATCTGGATTGATATAGATAGCATTATTAATTGCATCTAAAATAACAAAATCACCTTGTTTGATTTCTTGAGTTGCGTTAGATGTGCCTACAATGGCTGGAATTTCTAATGAACGAGCCATAATTGATGTATGTGATGTTCGTCCACCAGCATCAGTAATAAATCCTAATACCATGTCTAAATTTAATTGAGCGGTTTCAGATGGTGTTAAATCTGTTGCAACTAAAATACATGGTTGGCTAATAGCACTTAAATCAACAATTTCAATACCTAAAATATTTTTAAGTAAGCGTTTACCGATGTCGCGAATATCTGCTGCACGTTCTTTTAAATATTCATCATCTAAATTTTCCAGTTCTTTAGCTTGAGTTTCAAAAACGGATTGAACTGCGGCATCAGCGGTAGAATGTTTAGTTTGAATACGTGAAATAACTTCTTGTTCAAGATCTTCATCTTCAAGAAGCATGATATGACCTTCAAATATTGCTGCTTTATCTTCGCCTAATGTAGATTTTGCTCGCTCCATGATTGCATGTAATTGCTCACTTGATTTTTCTCGAGCTTCTTTGAAGCGTTCAATTTCAGCGTCAATTTTGTTATCAAGAATTTGTCTATTACTAATAACAATAGGCTCTTCTTTTAATAATAGCGCTTTTGCAAAAGCGATACCGGGGGAAACAAGTATACCTGATACCATAAATTTAATCCTTATTCAATTTTAAAACTGTTCATAGCTAATTTGGAGTTATTATTCTAATTCTGGAATTAGTTTTACAAGATGTTGTACTGCTTCTTTTTCATCTTCGCCTTCGGCTGAAATAGTAATTGTTGTTCCTTGTGTTAAACCTAAAGTTTGTAATTTAAATAAGCTTTTGGCACTTGCACTTTTACCATTTGAAGTAACGGTAATTTCAGCATTAAAATTTTTGGCTTCTTTGACAAATTGCGCCGCTGGACGGGTATGAAGACCATTTGATGCCGTAATTGTTACATCTTGTTTATACATATTATTTTTGCTCCTAAAAATATTTTCTTTTCAGCAACCAATATAAATAAAAACTGCATGAAAGGCTAGTAAGATTTCATAGATCTTTGACATTCATTGAATATTATTAGCCATAATTTATAGAGATAGCTAGATTTTATCAGTATCGGTAAATTCGAGTGATTTTATCACTACATTTTCTAAATTCTACCTGCCCATGAATACCATGTTTGATATTCTCAAAAACGACTTCTTCACTACCATCAAGTTGAGAAGCTCTAATTTCTTTACGACAGAATGTTTCAAATCGTTGCAGTTCTTGCTCGCCATTACCTAATTTATAAGTTTTAGGTAAATTTTGACCGGTTACATAAGTGTGTATCTTATCTTGCACATTAAGGATAATCACGCCATTATTTGAAACTAATGTACCACAAGCGGCTAATGATATAGCTAAAACTGCATAAAAAGATAGTAGTAGAGGCAATTTCACCATTATTCTTAATAACTTCAAAATAATTCCTTTATAAAGCTCAGTAACCTGTTTATTATTTATAGCAAGTTTAGAATTATATACTAAAATTGTGGAAAGTGCAGAAATGCATTTTTTTGATATGACAACATCAAGGTGGCGTAATGGCGGAAACTATTAATTATGACGAACTTAATCGTCAATTAGTCCAATATAAAGTAGGGATTACAGCAGCTGAGTTGCATGGTTTTATCGTAGGTATTTTAGCTGGAGGTAACCATGATGAGAGTTGGCGTCCTTTAGTTGAAGATATGTTAAATAATGGTCAAACTGTTGTTGCACCTCTGAATGAACAAATTACTAAACTTTATCAGTTAACTAAGCAACAACTCTTAGATGAAGATTTTGAATTTCAATTATTTCTTAGTGACAAAGATTTGTATGCACAAATTGATGATTTAGTTGGTTGGGTAAATCATTTTTTACTTGGTATAGGGCTGGTACAACCCAAAATTAATCGGATTAAAGGTGATGTGGGAGAAGCTATTTATGATTTACGTCAAATTGTTAATTTGGGCTATGATGAGCAAGAAGATCAACAAGAACTTGAGTTTGCGTTTGAAGAAATTAAAGAATATGTACGCATAACATCAATGTTATGTTTTGACGAATTCAATGAAACTGAAATAACACCAACAATTCATTAAGATTAACTAGTTATTAATCTTAATTAAGGTCGTCATAATGATGAAAACAGATATTAAAACAGAAATTATTTTGCGTCGTGAAAAGTTGCTTGCGCAGATGGTGCCCAATAGTGTTGCTCTTTTTTTCGCTGCTCCTGAAGTAACACGAAGTAACGATACTCATTATCCATATCGACAAAATAGTGATTTTTGGTATTTTACCCATTTTGCTGAACCAGAGTCAGTGTTGGCTGTGATTAAACAACAAGATAATAGTGCGCGGTATGTATTATTCAATCGAAAAAAGGATCCTTTGGCAGAGACATGGACGGGATATCGTTTAGGTCAGCAAGCTGCATTGGCATCAATTTTCGTTGATGAAGCTTATCTTTTTGATGAAATTGATACCATATTGCCCGATTTATTAAATGGTAAAACTGCAATTTATCATGCTGATCAACTTTATCAATATGCCGATAAAATTGTTAACCAAGTACAGGCGACTTTAAGACAAGGGAGTAGATTAAATTTAGTGGCGCCAAGCTCTATCATTGATTGGCGACCAATAGTGCATGAAATGCGGATGTTTAAGTCGGATTTTGAGATGCAACTATTACGTAAGGCATGTAAAATTAGTGCAGTGGCACATGTTAGAGCAATGCAAAAATGTGCGCCTTCAATGTATGAATATCAATTAGAAGCCGAGATTTTACACGAATTTGCTTGGCACGGGGCACGCTTTCCATCTTATAACACCATTGTTGGTGGTGGCAATAATGGTTGTATTTTGCATTATGAAAATAATAGTGAGCAGTTGAAAGATGGGGATTTGGTTTTGATTGATGCGGGGTGTGAGTATCAATACTACGCAGGAGATATTACTCGAACATTGCCAATTAATGGCAAATTTAACCAAGAACAACGTGAGATTTATGATATCGTTTTGGCTTCTCAATATCAGGCAATTCATCTTCTCAAACCTGGCACATCCATTAAAGACGTTAATGACCAAGTCGTACGAACGATGGTGATAGGTTTAGTTAAGTTAGGCATTATGCAAGGTGATGTAGACACTCTAATTGCTAATAAAGCCTATTTGGCGTTTTATATGCATGGTTTAGGGCATTGGCTTGGCATTGATGTGCATGATGTTGGTAGTGGACGAGATCGAATTTTAGAACCTGGAATGGTGTTAACTGTCGAGCCAGGATTGTATATTAATAAAGATGCTGATGTACCAGATCGCTATAAAGGTATTGGCATTCGTATTGAGGATAATATTTTAATTACCAAATCTGGTAATGAAGTTTTGACCGCGGATGTTCCCAAAGAGCCTGAACAAATTGAACAATTGATGGTCAATCAGTTGTAGAGTATAGATAACTATTGCCATAACTTTCGAGATATAGGTTATGGCTTTGTTGTTGTCACTTAAAACGATTATGCGAATAATTAGTCCAAACTAATGGATTTATCTCGATTAAAGATAATTTTTATTTTCTGATCTTTCGCTGCAATAGGTTGATACTTCCACATTTTCATTGCACTAATTACTGAACGATTAAAGATATTATTGGGTTTTGCTTCTATAATCCGAATATTTTCAATACGTCCATTACTGTTTATATCAAACAGTACTATCACGTAACCTTCTAACCGCATATCAAGTGCTCGGCGAGGATACTCGGGTTGGTTGCGACTAATCGGTGAAGGATTACCTGAGTATCGACGACTATCAGATATTTGTGGGGCAACAGAAGTATTAGAGATATTTTCAGCAATGACTTCTTGCCTTACTTGTTGACGTGATGCTTTTTGTACAGGGCGGGGCTTTTTCTTAGGCTTATCTTTTTGTTTTACAACAATATCTTTTTTAGTTATTACCGCGGGTTTGTCAGGTATTGTTTCTTCAATAGGTTCAGGTTCAACAATTGGTGTCTCTTCAATTGGTTTGTTATCAATAATTTCACTGTCTTGAGCACCTTGAATATCAGGTGTATTTTCAACTAATGATTGTTCGGGAGCAGCAAGAGAAAAATCAATCATTATGGCTTTAATTGAATTATCGCCCTCATCTGCAACGATGTCTTTTACAAATAGCGTAGAGCAAAACAATAAAGTAAGTATACACAAATGTGACATTACAGCAATAAATGCATATAAATAAACACCTCTTTCCTCTTTCTTAGCAATGGATTGAGGGATCTTTTCATCACTGATATCTATATCAAAGTTAATCTTCATACTAATAAACATTTCTAACTTAAGGTGGGTATTTTAAATGAAAATGCTTATCATTTGTAGTTTTTTTTAAAATATGATCCGCAACTCTTGTTGCATAAAAATATTTATCAGATAATAGCGTGATTAATATCTATTATTTCTAGCGGTTAAACTGATGAATAATCCATCAATGAATCAAATACTCGATCTGGTAAAAGATGATTTAGTTAAAGTGAACCAAGCTATACAAGCTGAACTAAGTTCAGATGTGGCTTTGATTAATCAGTTGGGCAATTATATTATTAGCAGTGGAGGAAAGCGTATTCGTCCTGTTATTGCTTTATTAATTGCTAAAGCACTTAATTATCAAGGTGACAAACATATTATTACGGCTGCTTTTATTGAATTTATTCATACCGCCACCTTATTGCATGATGATGTAGTAGACGAGTCTGATTTAAGGCGTGGTAAATCGACCGCGAATGCTTTATTTGGGAATGCTGCTAGTGTATTAGTCGGTGATTATATTTATACACGTTCTTTTCAAATGATGGTGCGTACAGAATCGTTTAAGGTTTTGACTATCATGTCGGCAGCAACTAATGTTATTGCTGAAGGGGAAGTACAGCAATTAATTAATTGTAATGATCCTGATATTACCAAAGAACAATATTTAGAAGTTATTTATCGCAAAACAGCACGTTTATTTGAGGCAACTTCGCATTCTGCTGCGGTGTTAGCTGGTGCAAATGAACAGCAAGAGTTTGCCTTACAAGAGTACGGTAAATATTTAGGTACAGCCTTTCAAATTATTGATGACCTATTGGATTACAATGCCGATAATAATCAAAAATTAGGAAAAAATTTAGGAGATGATCTTAATGAAGGCAAGCCAACCTTACCGCTCCTACACGCCATGCATCACACTAAAAATGCTGAGGATGCTGCATTAATTCGTCGAGCTATAGAACAAGGCAATGGTCGACATTTATTAAATCGCATTTTACATATTATGGATGAATGTGGTTCACTTGAGTTTACCTTGCAAGCTGCTCAGGCGGAAGCCCGTAAAGCATCGGATGTTATTGCTATTTTACCTGACTCACCTTATAAACAAGCATTACAAGATCTAGCCTTATTGTCAGTAAAAAGAGAAAATTAATTAATCGGTAAATGTTAAGTAAGTTATTTAAGCGTCTATTTTATACTCAAATGTATCGTTTATCTCAAACTTTTTGGCATTAATTAAATAGACAATAAGTTCAATATATTAAAGTAAGGTATTTTTATGTTTAAAAGATCTTGGCCGGTTTTTTTGATTTTTGTTTCGATGATCTCCATTCAAGGTAGTGCTTCAATCGCCAAATATCTTTTTCCAGTGTTAGGACCTGAAGGTATGACCGCTTGGCGATTGTGTTTTTCGGCTATAATTTTAATTATCATTTTTAAACCTTGGCGAAAACCAATACCTAAACCGGCATTAAAATTTATATTTTTATACGGTATTTCAATTGGTTGTATGAATTTAGCTTTTTATAGTGCTATCGCTAGAATTCCTTTAGGCATTGCTGTAGCTATCGAATTGACAGGACCAATAATGGTAGCCATGTGTTCATCACGTCAATTGTTTGATTTTATTTGGCTAGGTATTGCCGTGATCGGATTAGCTATGTTACTGCCTATTCATCAAGCGTCAGGGAATTTAGATCCTGTCGGTATTTTATTTGCTTTATTAGCAGGCAGTTGTTGGGCATGTTACATTTTATTTGGGCGTAAAGCTGGTGCTATTTATGGATCTTCAAGCGTCGCTATTGGGTCGGTAATTGCTTCGTGCTTTTTATTTCCAATTGGTGTATGGCAAAGTGGTAGTGCTATGTTTTCGTTAGATCTGCTCCCTTTGGTGTTTGTTGTCTCTTTATTGGCCTCAGCTATTCCTTATGGATTAGATATGATTGCTCTACCAAAATTGCCTGCGCAAACATTTAGTACTTTAATGAGTTTATCACCCGTTTTTGCTGCGCTTTCTGGTTTAATTGTGTTGCACGAACAATTATCGAGTTATCAGTGGTTAGCAATTGTGTTTATTATTGTTTCATCAATAGGTACCGTACTCACCATGAATCGCCCAACAAAGATTGAATCGGTTAAATCAGGTAATTAAAAAAAATTATCGCGCTGTTGAAGGCGCGATTTTTTTGATAGTCTAATGTTCAATTATGACCCTTTTACAAGGAAGAAATTAAGCGTAGATTTAACGTGGAGGGAATCCCATTCCACCGCCCATTAAACCTTTCATCTGGCGCATCATCTTCATCATGCCACCACCTTTCATTTTCTTCATCATTTTTTGCATATCGTCAAACTGTTTTAAGAGTTTATTCACATCTTGTACTTGGGTTCCTGAACCCATTGCAATTCGACGCTTACGTGAACCTTTAATGATTTCAGGATTTGCACGCTCTTTGAGCGTCATTGAGCCAATAATTGCTTCCATTTTGATAGTGATTTTATCATCCATTTGTGCTTTGATATGATCCGGCAGTTGACCTACACCAGGTAATTTTGCCAGCATTGCACCCATACCGCCCATATTGCGCATCTGTTTAAGTTGATCTTGAAAATCATTAAAATCAAATTTATCGCCTTTTTTCAATTTTTTGGCGATTTTTTCTGCTTTCTCGCGATCGACATTACTTTGTAATTCTTCAATTAACGAAATAACATCACCCATACCCAAAATACGAGAGGCAATACGATCAGGATAGAATGGTTCTAAAGCATCGGTCTTTTCACCCATCCCCAAAAATTTAATTGGTTTGCCAGTAATATTGCGAATAGAAAGCGCTGCACCACCACGAGCATCCCCATCAACTTTAGTTAAAATCACACCAGTGAGTGGTAATGCATCATTGAAAGCTTTCGCGGTATTGGCTGCATCTTGTCCGGTCATGGCATCCACAACAAACAGGGTTTCAATTGGGTTTATTGCTTGATGAAGAGCCTTGATTTCGTCCATCATGTCATTATCGACATGTAAACGACCTGCGGTATCGACAATAAGTACGTCAAAAAATTGTAGTTTAGCGTGTGAAATGGCTTTATTTACAATATTAACTGGTTTTTCATTAACATCAGATGGAAAAAATTCGACATCAATGGCTTTAGCTAGTGTTTCTAACTGCTTAATTGCCGCTGGTCGATAAACATCGGCAGATACAACCAGTACTTTTTTCTTCTGTTTTTCTTTTAAGAATTTGGCCAGTTTTGCAACACTGGTGGTTTTACCTGCACCTTGTAAACCAGCCATTAAGATTACTGCGGGTGGCTGGGTTGCTAAATTGAGTGAACTGTTAACTTCTCCCATTGCAGCCGTCAGTTCGGCTTGAACTATTTTAATAAACTCTTGGCCTGGTGTTAGGCTTTTATTGACATCTAAACCTACAGCTTTTTCTTTAACTTGATTAATAAATTCACGAACAACAGGTAGCGCAACATCGGCTTCAAGTAGAGCCATTCGGACATCGCGCAGTGCTTCTTTAATATTATCTTCAGACAGTCGCCCACGACCACTGATATTGCGAAATGTCTGTGATAAACGGTCGGTTAAATTCTCAAACATGTTAACTCTCAATAAATAAAAAAATTTTGATTATCATATCAGAAAATTTTAAGAAGTCCCATGATCATAATTGTGTATTGACTTGACACCAAATTATCTTCCTGTTCAAATGAAAATAGATAAACAAAGGTGTATTACTTATAAAAAGTAATGAAGAGATAGAATAAATACAAAAGGAGAAAAATTGAATATGGCAAAAGTGATTCAAACCGAAAAAGCCCCAGCAGCAATCGGACCATATGTTCAGGCACTCGATTTAGGCAATATGCTATTTGCATCAGGGCAGATTCCTTTAGTCCCTGAAACGGGTGAAATGCCAGATTGTGTTAAAGAACAAGCAAAACAAAGTTTAGCCAATGTTAAAGCAATAATCACATCGGCAGGTTATCAAGTGAGTAATATCGTTAAGACAACTATTTTTTTAGCTGATATGAATGATTTTGCTGCTGTTAATGCGGTTTATGAAGCATTTTTTATCGAAAATAATGCCGGATTCCCTGCACGTTCTTGTGTACAAGTTGCTCGTATACCTAAAGATGCAAAAGTTGAAATTGAAGTCATTGCGGCTAAATAATTTTAACTAGTTTGATTAGCACTAAAAAGTGCTAATCTTTGTCAAAAAGTTTCAGGTAAACCCTACGTTTTAGTATAAAATTGAACTTAAATTGAATAATTTTTTCATTTAATATATCGTTGATTATTCTTATCAAAAATGATTGAAATTCCTAATGAAAATTCAATTGAATTATTTACAGTTGAACTTGTATTTAGTGATTGATTGCCAATTGAGTTGATGCAATAATCTACAGTTATGAGTTATTGTGTCAATTAGGTTGTAATATGTTTGAAAAAGTAGAGTCCTATTCAGGGGATCCAATTTTATCTTTAGTTGCTGAATTTAATAATGATCATCGTGAAAGTAAAACTAATTTAAGTATTGGTTATTATTATGATGAAAATAGTGTTGTCCCTCAATTGGAGTGTATTAAAATTGCTCGTGATTATATTTATCATAATCAACAAGATGCACAACTTTATTTACCAATGAGTGGTTTACCCTCTTATTGCCAAGCAATTCAGTCATTGCTATTTGGTGAAGAACATTCAGCCTATAAAGATAAACGTATTGCAACTATACAAACATTAGGCGGATCAGGTGCACTAAAAATCGGTGCTGATTTTTTATATCGTTATTTTCCTAATTCACAAGTCTGGGTCAGTGATCCAACATGGGAAAATCATATTGCTATTTTTGGTGGCGCAGGTTTTAAAGTTAATACCTATCCCTATTTTGATTCACAAACATGTGGAGTTAAATTTGACTCAATGCTTGAAACATTGGAACAATTGCCTGCCAAAAGCATTGTATTACTGCATCCTTGTTGTCATAACCCAACGGGCGCAGATTTAACACCATCACAGTGGGATAAAGTAATTGCTGTATTACAAACACGTGATCTCATTCCATTTATGGATATTGCTTATCAAGGATTTGGTGAAAGTATTGAAAGTGACAGTTACGCAATTAAAAAAGCAGCTGAAGTGGGGCTTTGTGGTTTTATAAGTAACTCGTTTTCCAAAACATTTTCACTTTATGGGGAACGTGTTGGGGGGTTATCTGTGTTGTGTGAAAATGATGAAGCTGCTCGTCGTGTATTAGGCCAACTTCAGGCAACGGTTCGTCGAAACTATTCTAGCCCAGCTGCTTATGGTGCCCAATTAGTCAGTTATGTTTTAAATAATTCTGAATTGAAAGCCTGTTGGGTTAAAGAAGTTGAATCAATGCGAAATCGTATTGTATTGATGCGTTCTACTTTAGTTAGTTTGTTAAAAACACAAGCGCCAGATCATACTTTTGATTATTTAGTTAAGCAGCGTGGTATGTTTAGTTATACTGGTTTTAGTAAACAACAAGTCACACAATTAAAAGATAATTTTGCTGTTTATTTGGTGGGCAGTGGAAGAATGTGTGTGGCGGGCTTAAATCACCATAATATTCATCGTGTGGCGGAAGCATTTGCTACATTAAAATAATCAAGTCACAAAAAGGAGAATATTTATGTTACGCAAGATGTTAATTCTAGTATTCGGTATTGCAATGACAACTCTCATTGTTGGATGTAATACAGTTAATGGTGTAGGCAAAGATGTTCAATCTGGTGGTAAAGCCATTTCGAAAACGGCTGAAAATGTTAGTGATAAATTATAATAAGGATGATTAATATATATTAATCATTTATAGATTATAAAAAGTAAAATGCGACATATTATAGTAGTTATATTTTTTTTACTTACTGGGTGCGGTTCGTTAAATTTTCGAACTGCACCTTTAACTGTTGAAAACTGTCATTATTCAAGTATGATTAATACGGAATTTGTATTAAATCCTTTGCCGTCAAATGTATTAAGTTATCCACATATTTATATTGCTCAAAGTCGACAAAGTAAACATTTACCAGCAAGTTATGCCGGCATGAAAGGAAAACTGACGGGTAATATTGAGGGTCGTGATTATCCTAAACAAACATTTTGGCGAGCGCAATCCTTATTTGATAGGGCTACATTATATGATGATGGCTATGATGATCTCTATATAAGTCCCACGCAAAAAGAAGCTCGTGACCGTAAAGCGAAATTTGTAGTAAGACAAGCGATTTTGCAAAACTGCCAGCTTATTTATATTGCTATTGATTCTTTGGCAAAAGATAGGGATAATCCTGCATTAATTGAATCTAACGATTTATCAATAAATAGATAAGATATTATATAAAGACAAATAACTAATAGTATTATTGGTTGAATTGATATTTATAGTATCGAGTTTATTAACAAAATTTATTTCTCTTTCTTATTTAATTTTTGATAATTATTCTTTAGAATTGTTTTTATATTGTAAAGATTATCAATGCTACGTTTAATATGTTAGATTTAGCTTTTTTTATCGTTTATTACAATTTGATATCGAATCAACGTAATATATGAAATTTTACAAGGGCAATTATTCATACATGTACTTTGATTCCCTATATGTTAATGTCATTATGGGTTGAAAATACATATTGTTAATATGGCATAGAGATAATAGAGACTATTATAATAGTTGTGTTATCTGCTAATTTTTTTAAGGAAATAAAATGTCATCAAGTTTTGAATCAACTTTGAATGGAAACGTCAAAAAGGCCGTTATCCCTGTTGCCGGTCTTGGTACTCGAATGTTACCTGCTACTAAAGCCATTCCTAAGGAAATGTTACCTGTGGTTGATAAACCACTTATTCAGTATGTAGTAAAAGAGTGTATTGCGGCAGGCATTACTGAGATCATTTTTGTTACCCACTCATCAAAAAATTCAATTGAAAACCACTTCGATACTAGTTTTGAATTAGAAGCAATGTTAGAAGCGCGTGTTAAACGTCAACTGTTACAAGAAGTACAAAGTATTTTACCTAAAAATGTAACAATAACGAGTGTTCGACAAGGTTTAGCCAAAGGACTTGGTCATGCCGTATTGTGTGCTTATCCTTTGGTTGGCGATGAACCTTTCGCGGTTGTGCTACCAGATGTGATTATTGATGAGTATGAAAGCGATCTAACAAAAGATAATTTAGCGGCAATGATTAATAATTATCATGAGACCAAGCATAGTCAAATTATGGTTGAGCCAGTACCGAAAGAGTTAGTTTCTTCTTATGGGATTGTCGACTGCCATGGTCAAGAATTGTCTGCTGGTGCTGTTACACAAATGTATAGTGTCGTTGAAAAACCATCAGTTGAAGAAGCTCCATCCAATCAATCGGTTGTTGGGCGTTATGTTTTATCTGAAAAAATCTGGCCTTTACTTGCTAAAACACCATTAGGTGCAGGTGGCGAAATTCAACTCACGGATGCAATTGCAATGTTACTTAAAGAGGACTCCGTTGATGCATATTGTATTAAAGGCCGGAGTCATGATTGTGGTAATAAATTGGGTTATGTACAAACCTTTGTACAATACGCAATGCGTCATAAAAGCTTAGGCGATGATGTTACTGCATGGTTAAAAACAATTTAAATATTAATTTTTGAATAAAAAAGGACGCTCTAAACGTCCTTTTTTATTCTGCGTATTCTTTACTTAAATTAAACATCCGACTGTTCATTTTCAAGAGAAATATTTGGATCATAGAAAGTATTCATATCCATAAGTCCCACTTCGCGATCGGTAGCGACTGCCGCAGTCATTGCCCCAGATACGTTGGCTAGTGTACGTGCCATATCAATGATTGGATCGACCGCCAGAACCATACCAATTAATGGGAAGTATTCAGCCATGCCCATACCAGATAAAACCACTGTTGCAGCAACTGTTGCTGTACCAGGAATACCAGCAATACCAATTGAACCAATGACGACTACAATTACCAACATAATATAAAATTGGAAATTAGTATCAATACCCACCATATGCGCAACCATAACAGCAAGTAATGCAGGAAAGAAACCAGCACAGCCATTCATACCCATAGTACTACCAAGTGAACCGACCAAATTTGCTGTGCC
The DNA here is from genome assembly GCF_984568995.1 of Gilliamella sp. LMG 34360. NCBI lineage: Bacteria > Pseudomonadati > Pseudomonadota > Gammaproteobacteria > Orbales > Orbaceae > Gilliamella > Gilliamella sp. LMG 34360. The sequence goes on from NZ_OZ474900.1 coordinate 632,923, forward strand.
TGTATTGACTCCCATACGTACCGTTAAAGTTGAGATAGTCATGGGTAATGTACCAACTGACGAACGGCTTGTAAAAGCTAATAACCACGTTCCCATTGCTTTTTTAATAAACATGACAGGTGATATACCGTGAATCATAACAATTAAAACATGCACAATTAACATGATCAATGTGGCAATGTAGATGGCTGCAACAAAACCTGATACTTCAACAATTGCAGGTATACCATTAGAAATAATGGTTCTAGCTAGAAGGGCGATGACTGCATATGGCATATACTTAATGATGGTCATGGCAATTGACATCACAATTTTATAAAGTGCTTCAATAAAGGTTTTAAACAGAGCAATCGGTTGTGGATTTTTCTTTTCCATTCGATTGGCAGCAATCCCCATAAGAGCAGAAAAGATAACTAATCCAACAATATTTTCTTTAACCATTGATGCAATGATATTACTTGGAATAAGGTTTACAAAAGTATCAATTATATTAGTGTATTGTTTAGCTTGAGCATGATGCTCAGTTGTAGAGCTGATTTCTCCTAATTCAAATAAATTAGCCAAAGCAATACCAACTATACAAGCAATTGCAGTGGTAAACAGTAACCAGAATATCCCTCTAAATGCGATTTGTGGTAGGTTTTCTTTACCAGAAAAATCAATAATGACTTTAACAATAGAGACAAATATCAAAGGAATGACTAGCATGCGAATAAAGGCAATAAAAGCACGTCCAAAAAGGCCATACCATGTAGCTGTCTCTTGCATCCAAACATTTGATGTATCAGGGAATCCTGCTGCAGCTTGTATACCTAAACCAAGCACTGCACCAAGTATTAACCCAACTAACATACGAAGAGAAAAATTAATTTTTTTATCTTGTAACGGTTTCATCACTCCAAAAAAACAAACTAGCAGTAGTCCAATACCAATTAAAGTTTGATAGTGTGTGATAGATAGGAACTTTTCAAAAAAAGTTCCTTGAAAAATGGGATCTGACATAATTGCCCCTTTATTGTGATAATTTAATCATCGAATAAAATCATATTAATAATCTTACTTAATTTATGATGCACTGATTTTTGTATCAAGTAAGATAATTTGTATTATTTAGGTGTTGTCATTAACAATGACAATTTAACTATTATTATTTAGCTATTGAACCTGCAATATTTAAAATGTCCCATGGTCTTGAAAATGGCGGTGCATAAAGAAAGTCCATCATTGCTAATTCATCAATTTTTATTTCTGCCCAAATGGCAGTTGCTAACGTATTTACTCGTAAAACAGCGCCACTACCACCTACAATTTGTCCACCTAAAATGGTGCGGGTCTCGGCGTGATAAATTACTTTGGCTGTTACCTCAGTTTGCCCTGCAACATAGTTACTGTGATTTTTATCCTTAACAATAACTGTTTTACAAGCAATACCCGCTTTTTGAGCTTCTTTTTCGGTTAAGCCTGTTCGTCCTGCCTCAATATCAAACGCTTTAAATGCTGATGTACCGATGGTTCCAGGGAATTGACTCTGTCCACCTCCTAGATTTTCACCAACTATCTTGCCCAGTTTGTTCGCGCCTGTGGCAAGAGGAATGTAAACCATCTCTTTGCTGACTTTATGCTGCAATGCAGCGCAGTCACCTGCTGCATAAATATCTGGAAAGTTTGTCCGTCCATAGCTATCGGTAATAATAGCGCCATTTGGTAGCATATTAAGACCAATATTTTGATAAATTTCACTGTTAGGTTTTACTCCAGTTGCGATAATAACCATGTCAGCAAGATAAGTATCTTTATTGGTAATTACGTGAGTGACATGCTGTTCTCCTATAAAACCTTGTACTTGTTCTTGTAGATGTAAATCACAATGTTGTTTAATGTTCTTTGCAATTACATCGGTAATTTGTGCATCGAATGCATCGACCAGTACTCTATCATCTAACTGAATTAATTTGACTTGCTTATTTAAAGCAACAAATGACTCGGCAATTTCAAGTCCTATAAAGCCTGCACCAACTACAATGACGTTTTTTACTGCTGGATCGGATAATGCTTGTTTAATGGCTAAACCATCATTGAGATCGCGTAAAGTAAAAATATTTTTCAATTTATAATTTGTAAAATTTGGAATGATAGGGCTTGCACCAACGGCAATTAATAATTTGTCATAATTATCATCAAAACATTCATCTGTATTAATATTTTTAATCGTTAGTTTTTTTTGTATGCTATCAATAGCGACGACTTGGTGACGTGTTTTTATTTCAATACCATCTTGTTGGAATTGTTGTGGTGTACGGGATATCATTTCATTAGCATCAGTGAAATGATCACCGATAAAATAAGGTAAACCACAAGCTCCAAACGATACAATGTCAGTTTTTTCATAAATACGAATGGTAGCATTAGGGTTCATTCTTTTGGCTTTAGCAGCAGCACTCGCTCCTGCAGCTTGAGCGCCAATGATGATTATTTTCATCTAATTTTCTCCTTAGGGCTCAGATTCTCAATAATGACAATCCTATCATAGGTTATAACATATGTGTGCGACAGATAATGACTTATTATGAATATTAATCAGTCGTACATTTGAAAACAAAATATTAAAGGTCTAAAGCGATAATTAATTCCTTTTTAGCCCTATTTTTGTCAAAAAGTTTCAGGTTAACTATATGTTTGAGTATAATTTATTAGATATTTAATTAAATCAATTTGTAAATTAGAATCATTTAACGCATGAATATAATGAAACTTTTTGCCTCCAGCCTGTAAAAATAGTTCTCGATTTTCTTCGTTAATTTCGTAAATGGTTTCAATACAATCCACAGAAAATCCAGGACAAATAACATGAAGATATTTAACGCCATCATGTGCTAACTTTTCCAAAAAATCACTGGTATTTGGCGTAACCCATTTTCCTTTACCAAATTTAGATTGATAAGCCATTTCAATGGGAATATTAATGCCATTAGCTTCACATTTCTCAATTAATAATAATGTGGTTAGTTGGCAACGCTCTATGTAATCATCTTTACGTTTATGAATATAACGTTCAGGAATTCCGTGATAAGATAGTACTAATATCTCGGGCTCTCCTTGCTCTTCAAATGCTTGTTTAATTTTCAAATATAGAGCATTAATATAACTTGGATGATCAGCATAATCGCGGATGTAATGAATATTATTGGTTATTGATTGAGATGATTTAATTGTCTTTAGTTTATCAAGCACCGCTAATGTTGTTGTGGTCGAATATTGGGGAAATAATGGTAATACCGTTATTTTCTTACACGATTGCAGTTTATTTAAGGCAAATTGAAGATTCGGCTCGCCATAGGTCATGGCTAATTGACAATGAATATTAGGTAATTCCTGTTGTAATTTGTCACACAGTTGTTGGCTATAATGCATCAATGGTGATGAATTATCTATCCAAATTTTTTTATAGTGGTTAATAATATAAGGTACTCGTTTTGGTAACACTCGATACTTTAAAATTGGATACCAAAAAAAAGCAGGCAAATCCACTACATGCCTATCTAGTAAAAATTCGGTTAAATAGTGTTTTATTGCATCAGGCGTGACAGCGCTTGGCGTTCCGAGATTAACCAGTAATAACCCTTGTTTTTTATCCATAGCTAATCCTTATTTTGAAGAAAGATAATGGTTTATAATACCAAGAAGCCGATCTAATGCACCTTGATTTTGCTTTAATACTTGGTAGGCATTTTCACCAATTTGTTGGCTATCTGTTTTATTATTTAATAGGTTGTTTACTACTAAATATAAAGCTTCTGCTGTGCTGTCACAAATTATCATTCCGTTTGCAGCAATTAACTGTTCGCAGATGATTTTAAAATTGAAAAAATATTGACCGCTAATAATTGGAATATGATGTAAGGCTGGTTCTAGAGGATTATGTCCACCATGGTCGACTAAGCTACCACCAACAAAGGCAATATCTGCCATGCTATAAAGTTCTAACAGTTCACCCATGGTATCACCCAAGACCACTTGTGTTTGATTGGTTGGAATTTGGTTCGAACTTCGGGTTATATAATTAAGCTCATTATTTTTAATGAGTTTTTCGACTGTTTTAAAACGTTCAGGATGACGGGGCACTAGGATTAATAATAAATCAGGATGCTGTAACAATAATTGTTTAAATGCTTTTAAGATGATTTCATCTTCACCATCATGGGTACTAGCCGCAATAAAAACGGGACGGTTCAATTGCCATTGTTGTTTTAAATTAGCAATTTTTTGTTGTTGCTCAGTTGTTAAATTGATATCGAACTTAATACTGCCCGTTACGGTTAGATGATCGCTGGGTAAACCTAATGCTGTAAAGCGTTCACCATCTTGCTTATTTTGTGCGGCAACCATGCTGATTTTTGCTAATAATCGGTTAATGGTTGTGCCTAGCTTACTGTAACGATTTGCTGAGCGTTCGGACAAGCGAGCATTAGCAATAATCAAAGGGATAGCGTTCTTATGGCATTGGCTAATAAAATTAGGCCAAAGTTCGGTTTCCATAATAATGACTAATTTGGGTTGGGTTATTTTTAAAAAACGTTTGATAGCGCACGGTAGGTCATATGGTAAATAGACATGGCTCACACTGTCTTTTAATAATGATTTAACTCGCTCAGAGCCTGTTGGTGTCATGGTTGTAACGGTAATGGGCAAAGCGGGATATCGTCGCTGCAATGCTTTAATAAGTGGAACAGCGGCAATGGTTTCACCCACGGATACCGCATGGACTAAAATACCATTTGCTTTCACTTTATTTTTGCAAAAACCATACCGTTCAAACCAACGTTTACGGTATGCTGGTGCTTTGTGGCTGCGCCAAAGTAATCTTATCCATACCAATGGCTGAATAAGATAGAGTAAAATGGTATAAAGTAATTGCATATCAATTAGTTCTTAAGCTTAAAAAAATGTTGGCGATAATAAATAAGCTCGGCAATTGAATCACGAATATCATCAAGCGCTTGGTGGGTACTTTGCTTTGTAATTCCTTTTAAAATTTCAGGTTTCCATCGTTTAGCTAATTCTTTTATGGTACTGACGTCTAAATAGCGGTAATGAAAATAACTTTCTAAATTAGGCATATAGTTAAATAGAAAACGACGGTCTTGACCAATAGTGTTACCGCAAATTGGTGAGCTGTTTGCAGGTACCCACTGTTTTAAAAATTCGATAGTTTGTTGTTCTGCTTGTTGTTCATTAACGGTACTTTTACGTACTCGTTCAATTAAACCAGATTTGCCGTGGGTATTTTTGTTCCAATCATCCATTAAGGCTAATTGATCGTCGGATTGATGAATGGCAATAACAGGGCCTTCAGCTAAAATGTTTAAATTAGAATCAGTTACAATAGTTGCAATTTCAATAATACGATCGGTTGCTGGATTAAGCCCAGTCATTTCAAGATCGATCCAAATAAGATTATTGCTGTTAATTTGTGATTGTGTGGTCATAATTTGTTATAGAAGTTTTCTTTTTGATGCCGAGTAGTGTAGCATAACTGCCAAACTGTTTTAGCAAAAATTAGTGACTGTGGCAAAAAATCAACTATCTAAAAATCAAAAAAGACGCGTGGCGGCTAAACACCAACAACGATTAGAAACCAAACAAGATGAAAATCTGTCAAATTTTTCATCGCCCCGTGATGGTGTGGTAATAAGTCGTTTTGGTAAGTCGGCTGATGTCGAAGATAACGCTCGAAACATTTATCGCTGTAGTATTCGGCGCACTTTACCATCGTTAGTGACAGGCGACAAAGTCGTGTGGCGCGAAAGTTTGGAGCCCAATACCAATGGCATTATTGAGGCGGTACATGCAAGGCATTCTGAGTTGGTTCGTCCTGATTTTTATGACGGGGTTAAACCAGTGGCCGCCAATGTTGATCAAATAGTGATTATTTCAGCGGTTTTGCCTGAATTATCACTTAATATTATTGATCGTTATTTAGTGGCTTGCGCAGTAACCGATATTGAGCCAATCATTGTCTTAAACAAAATTGATTTATTAAGTGATGAACAACGAGTAGAAGTTGAAAAGCAATTAGCTATTTACACAAATATTGGCTATCAAGTTTTATATGTTTCTTGTCAGAATCACCAAGGAATTGCTGCATTGCAGGCTGTCTTGCAGGATAAAATATCCATTTTAGTTGGGCAGTCAGGTGTCGGTAAATCAAGTATTATTAATTTATTATTACCACATCAATTGCAATCGGCTGTAACTGGAAATATTTCTGAATTATCCGGTCTTGGACAACATACTACTACTTCAACCAGACTTTATCATTTGCCAAATGGAGGTGATATTATTGATTCACCAGGTATTCGTGAATTTGGTTTATGGCATCTAGAGCCAGAACAGGTAATTAGTGGTTTTAAAGAGTTCGATGACTATTTAGGTGGATGTCAATTCCGTGATTGTAATCATCTTGATACGCCAGGTTGCTTATTACAACAAGCTGTAAGAGATGGCAAAATCGCACATTCAAGATTAGATAATTATCATCGAATTTTACAGACCATGAAAGAAGTAAAAGCTAGAACGAATAAAAGTTATAAATAACCGTTTTTGGTGAATTTAAATATCGTTAATTTTAATTGAATCAAACGTTTTTGTTATTACAACAAGTAAGGGTTGCTTACATTATTTAAGTAGCAATTATGGGCAACCCTTTAATATTAAAGCATCAGTTTTTTACAGCAAAACCAATTGCTACATATGCAAAACCTTGGAATATAAGGTCAATACCTAAAAACATTCCTAGTACCCAAAGACTATCATATGGCCAGCCAGTAATTATCATCAAACCTAAAATTAGGGTTATAATACCAGAAGTGAGTACCCATCCCCAACGCGGTAAATTTCGATTACTAAAAGAGGCAAAAATTTGCGTAAAGCCACTCATAATTAGCAATATTGCTATCACTAAAGTTAAAGCTGATGAAACCGCAATCGGCCGGAAAAAAGAGATTAAGCCAACAATAATGTATAAAATGCCCATTATTGCCCATAATGCCGTTTGACCAAAGCCTTTAAGGTTAAATGAATTTATTGTTTGTGCGATTCCTGCAATTAAAATTAATGTACCAATAAAATAGACAGAAAAAACAGTAGCCATGAACTGATAGCCTAAGGCTAAACATCCTAATACAATTAAAATAAAGCCAATTACGATTAACCAATTTGATTTTTGTTTTATATATTGAACGTTGTTTTCATCAGATATCATATTATTTTCCTGCTTTTATATTTAAGTTTACATTTAAATAAAATATCTTTCTGATCATTGAGTTGCTAATCATAGTTAGCAGCAGAAAAGAAAGATCGCGGAGGTAATGATTACTACTGATCTGTGGTATTCTTTAGGTGTACCACAGATCTTACTACTTACTTATTGAATAACTTAAAAACTACGATGAAACTACTCTTTATCTTTCAATGCTTCATCTAATGTTGAGAAGAACATTAGTTTATTGGGGATAGGTACAATTTTGGCGCGAGCTAATGTTTTTAATGGCTGAAATTGCAATTCACAAATTGATAAATCAACATGTTCTGGCAATTCATCAATAAAATGTATTAAGGCATTAAGTCCACCAGCGTCCAGAATTGGTACGGCATCCCATTGTAATATAATATGCTCATATCCGTTAATTTTTTTATAAAGCTCAACAAAAGTTTTTTCTGCCGCAGCAAAAAACAGTGGGCCATTAACACGTAAAACTAAGGTTTTATCATCACTTCGATTTAACTCAACTAAGCGGGTCATTCGAGCAATACGGCGCATAAATAATATGGAAGCCAATACTATGCCAAGTGTAATTGCTATAACCATATCAAATAATACGGTAAGTGACATACAGATTAACATAATTAAAATATCATCTTTAGGTGCGCATTTGATGATATATATCACTCGTTGCACGGCACTCATATTCCAAGCCACTATTAATAGCAGAGCGGCCATTGCTGATAGTGGAATATAAGATAAAAGTGGTGCAAAGCAAATAAGAGCAAGTAATACTACTAATGAATGTAATACTGCTGCAATAGGTGATGTAGCACCTGCTTTAACATTCGCAGCTGAGCGTGCGATAGCGGCGGTAGCCGAAATACCACCAAAAAACGGTGCAATAATATTGCCTAAACCTTGACCTATAAGCTCACTGTTTGAGTGATGTTTTGTGTGGGTCATCTCATCTAACACTACAGCACAAAGCAGTGATTCAATAGCGCATAACATTGCCATAGTCAATGAAATCGGAAGTAAAGCAGAAAGTGTTGTCCAATCCCAATTAAATTCAGTATTTTCCCAAGGTAATATAAATTCAGGTAGTACCGAAGGAATACCATGACCAATAGTATTATCAGCAAGTGTATAGGTAAATCGTGAGCCTATGGTTTCAATCTGATAGCCGAATTGATTAAATATAAACATGACAATAATACCTGCAACTAATGCTGGTAAGTGACCAGATATCTTCACTCGAAATTTTGGCCATACAATTAATACAATTAGCGTTACCATTCCGACAATTGTGTCTGCAATATTAATGGATGGTAAAGTCTTAGCTAATTCAATAACTTTGCTTATATAACTTTCAGGCATATGTTCAAGAGTCAAACCAAAAAAATCTTTGATTTGCATAGTAGCGATGGTAATAGCAATCCCTGAGGTAAAACCTAATACTACAGGTAATGGAATATATTCAATTAATCTTCCTAATCGAATCATGCCCATCAATATTAGAAAAACGCCCGATAATAATGTTGCAATTAATAATCCAGATAAACCATATTGTAATGATACTGGATATAAGATAACGACAAATGCGGCGGTAGGTCCAGAAACACTAAAACGAGATCCTCCCGTTAGAGCAATAACAAAACCGGCTATAATTGCGGTATAAAGCCCATGTTGTGGTGGAACGCCACTGGCAATTGCAAGAGCCATTGCTAGTGGTATAGCGATAATACCAACGGTTATCCCCGCTATTAAATCTTTGATAAAGCGCGTTGTGTTATAAGGGGTAGTTATACATGCTGAAATAAATGCACAGCTAATTTTGGTGCCAGAAAGGCCATATAATTTCATTATTTTTGATTAATTAAATGCAAGTTATCTTGAATGATTAATAAGATAATCTTTTTTACAAAAAATAAAAGAGCGTTATGAAAATAATCATCTTCTTTTTGTAAAATTTTACTATAAATCAAGTTTAGAGAAGCGGCTGTGTTAATATACGAAAAGAATATTGATTTTTGTGGCATCTATTGACTACTTTTTCATCTTAATCCTAATTGCGTTTATATTAGTATTTAAATGGAGATAAAAATATGATTATGCTCGGTTCGCGTAACTTATTGACTGTTTTTCTATTTACTTTTACTTCATTAAGTTTTGCTCAAACCAATGTGATTGCTGGTTCCAAAACAGCTTACCAATACAATTCTAACCAAACTCTTACTTCTGCTCCAACAGACTATCAAGCTTTTTATATTGATCATATTGGGCGCCATGGTTCGCGGTATATAAGTAAATCAAAGCATGAAGATCTTGCTTATCACATTCTATCATTGGCTGACAGTCAACACCAATTGACTGATTCAGGAAAAGATCTTCTTAGGCAAGTTACTATCCTTAAGCAATTAAATCAGAACCACTATGGTCAGCTTACCAATCTGGGTCGCAAAGACATTAGTTTGATAAGTAACCGAATGCTGGAAAATAATCCAACAGTATTTAAAGGACAAGAAATTGAAGTTATTTCAAGCAGTTCTCCAAGAGCAAAAGAAACAGCAGAAATTTTTATTGATTCTTTTAAAGCTAAATACCCTAATATTCATGTGGCTCAACAACCAGACAATGAACAAACATTATTGCGCTTTTTTGAGTATTCTCCTGCTTATAGTGAATATAAAAAAAGTAAAGCAGTGAAAGATGCCGTGAAATCTATTGAGTATGCTTCTCAAACTAAACAGATGAGTAAACAAGTTGCCAAAGGCATTTTTAAAAAATCTTTTTTAATTAAGTTAAAAAAAGGATTGGATGAATCTGAGGATACATCAGTAAAAACATCGGATTTTATTATTGCAGTATACCAATTGTATCAAGAATTGCAGGCTTTTTCGCCACAAGTTTTAACGGACAATCATCTTGATTTAGGTCGTTATTTTTCAGCAGAACAAAAGATATGGCTTAATACAGTTGTTACTGCAAAAAATTATTTGCAGATAGGTCCTGCCTTTGATGCTACAGGTATTCAAATTAAAATTGCTGCACCGTTATTATGGGATATGATTCACTCTGCTGATAAGGCAATAGTTGATAATAATGTGGATGCTAATTTGCGCTTTACGCATGCTGAAACGGTTTCGCCATTAGCCACTTTACTCGAAATTGAAGGCTCTGCTAATGTTACTAAAACACTGTTTAATTATCCTACTATATGGCGAGCAGATAAAATTATCCCTATGGGGGCGAACATTCAATGGATTTTTTATAAAAGCAAGCAAACTCATCAGCCGATTTTAATTAAAGTATTACTAAATGAGCGAGAGGTACATTTACCTATTAAAACAGATAGTTACCCTTATTATCGATGGAATGATGTAAAACAATTTTATGTTAATAAACTGAATAAATTAGGTTTAGATGAGAACCAGTCAGCAATAGAGATGTTAAAAAATCTAAAATAAATTAACAACTATAAATATTATGTCCTTATATCAGGGCATAATATTTATAATTGCGATTATGATTAGACTTGTAGCCAGAATGTTATTGGTCCATCATTTATCAAAGAAACCTGCATGTCAGCTGCAAATTGTCCTGTTTGTGTATTAATTTTCTTTTTACATTGTTCAACAAAAAATTGATATAGTTTATTGGCTTCATCCGGTTTTGCACCTTTAGTAAAACTAGGGCGCATACCCTTTTGTGTATCGGCTGCTAGTGTAAATTGAGAAACAACTAATAGTTCACCATTAGTTTGGCTAACATTTAAATTCATTTTGCCTTCATTATCACTAAATATTCGGTACCCTAGAACTTTTTCACATAAGCGTATTGCTTTTTGCTCATTATCTTCTTGTTCTACACCTAATAATACTAGTAATCCATGATTAATCTGTCCAATAACTTGATTATCAACAGTAACACTAGCTTGTTTAACACGTTGGATTAAGGCGATCATAAAATAATTACTCTGGTAATGATTGATTTTCAACTGCGTGCTTTTTGCGATTAAAGTCCGTTAAAGTTGCTGCAAACTCAGCGCCAAACAAAACAATGCACCAAGAAAAATAGATCCAAACTAACATAATGGGAATTGATGATACAACTCCATAAATAAGTTGATAAGTTGGGAAAGAAGTTATATACAGCGCAAATGCTCGTTTTCCTAATTCAAATAATATTGCTGCGACAATGGCTCCAACTATGGATTCTTTAAAAGGTACTGATTCAGTAGGAATAATACTATAAAGCAACCAGAAACCAGCTACAGATATAAAAAATGGTAAAGAACTGAATAGAAAGTTACCTGTGGTCGCAGTAGAAAGCCATTTTAGTGAAAACACATAAGAACTTATTGCAACACTTGAACCAGCTAAAATAGGGCCTAAAGTTAATATGGTCCAATACATCGTTAGATTGTACATGAATGATCGCTTACGCTTGGTTTTCCATATGTGATTTAGCGCAGTATTAATTGAATTAATTAATAGAAGCGATGTAACAATTAAACCGATTACCCCCATAAAGGTCATTTTTTTAGTATTGCCAATAAATTGTTCTAAATAATTCTCGATAGTGTCACTAGCCGTTGGAACCAAGTTGTTATAAATTATTTTTTTTAATGAAAAACTGACCTCATCAAACATAGGAAAAGCAGAGAGTAGAGAAAATATAACAGTAATAAGTGGCACTAAAGCAAGGATTGTTGTATAAGCTAACCCAGCAGCAGATGTTGTTAAACGGTCTTGATTTATACGCAACCATAACATTTTAGTAAACAACTGTATCTTTTTGAATGATTTCATATTTTTCTTTTTAGTTAGAAATAATACAATCATTAATCCCATTATTTTTTAATGAGTTTAATGCCTTATCTGCCTCATTTTTATTAGTATATTGTCCTGCAGTGACTCGATATAATTGACCAGAAGATATACTACCACTGATGCCAATCATTGCAATTCTTGCTTTAAGGGTTTCGGCGTTAGCTTTATCTTTGAATGCTCCGCATTTCAATATCCATTTATTTGCAGTACCAACATTTTGCGTAGTTATAGATGAAGTGGTTTCTTGTTTGGTCATACTATTATTTTTAGTCGGCGGCGTGACAGGACGTGAGTTATTGACAAAGCTATCTAAAATTTGTTGCCGTTCACTTGCTCTTGAATCATAACTAGCATTTGGAGTTTCAAGTTCTTTAAGATAAGTCCAACGTTCTTGCGGTCGTTCTGGTAATGTTATTGCCGGAGGTTGGGTTTTTACTTTTGGGGGTTTAACTGGTTGAGTTGGTTTGTTATTCGCAACGTAATAGAGAATAGTAGAAAATAGAATAATGATAATAATGGCCAAAAATATCATTAAATTAGGCTTATTTCGTGAATTATTTTTTTTTGATCGGCTCTTTTTTCTTACATAATCACGCTGAACCACAATATACTCTCTTATTAATATCGAATAACGGATTAGTATACAAATAAAAAAAGTGGCTTACACCACTTTTTATTATTCTTTCTAACTATAATAGTTAATAGATAACAGCATTAAGCCAATGCTTTAATCTGCTTAATTAAATTCGCTTTATGACGTGCAGCTTTGTTTTTGTGGATTAAGCCACGAGCCGCTTGACGATCAACAACTGCCTGCATGTCTTTGAATGCCACTTCAGCTGTTTGTTTATCACCAGCTGCAACAGCTGCGTAAACTTTTTTAATATAAGTACGCATCATTGAACGGTTACTAGCATTATGTTTACGGCGTTTTTCGGATTGAACCGCACGTTTCTTAGCTGATTTGATATTAGCCAAAGTCAACTCCCAAGTTTAGATAAAAATTACATATTAATAAGGCGGCAAAATATGCCTGATTTTCTCTCTATTGTCAATGCTGTTATATAAAATTTTTTACCTTGATAACAAATTTTTTATTTCTATCAGATGTTCAGTATGTGAACAATAATGGTTGTAACCTAAAAGAAAATTTTATGTTAGAATAGTCATAATTTTATTATATTGATATTTATAAGAGGAAGTCACATGTCTATTATTAGAATGCAAGATCTTGATCTAAAAGGAAAACGTTTATTTATTCGTTCAGATCTTAATGTGCCAGTTAAAAATGGTAAAGTAACCTCTGATGCGCGAATTAAAGCATCACTACCGACTATTGAAGAAGCGATCAAGAAAGGTGCTAAAGTAATGGTTACTTCTCATATTGGTCGCCCAACGGAAGGGGAGTATAATCCTGAATTTTCATTACAACCCGTTGTTGATTACTTGAAAGAACATGTATCTTTCCCTGTTCGTTTAGTAAAAGATTACCTTGATGGTGTGGATGTTAAAGAGGGTGAATTAGTTGTTCTTGAAAATGTGCGTTTCAATGTTGGTGAAGGTAAAGATGATGAAACTTTATCTAAAAAATACGCTGCACTTTGCGACATCTATGTAATGGATGCTTTTGGTACTGCTCACCGTGCGCAAGCTTCAACTCATGGTGCTGGTAAATTTGCTCCTGTTGCTTGTGCAGGTCCATTATTAGCGGCTGAATTAGATGCATTAGGTAAAGCGCTTGATAATCCAGCAAGACCAATGGTTGCGATTGTTGCTGGTTCTAAAGTATCAACTAAGTTAACTGTTCTTGATTCACTTTCAAAAATTGCTGACCAAATTATTGTTGGTGGTGGTATTGCTAATACTTTCATTGCAGCAGAAGGTTATAATGTTGGTAAATCACTTTATGAAGCCGATTTAATTCCAGAAGCTAAAAAACTAATGGCTAACTGTGAAATTCCTGTGCCTACTGATGTACGCGTTGCCACTGAATTTAGTGAAACAGCTACGGCAACTGAAAAATCAGTAAAAGATGTTAAAGAAAATGAGCAAATTCTTGATTTAGGCGATAAATCAGCAGAAGTATTAGCAAATATTATTAAGAATGCAAAAACTATACTGTGGAATGGTCCTGTAGGTGTATTTGAATTCCCTAATTTCCGTCGTGGTACTGAAATTGTTGCTAAAGCAATTGCTGATAGCCAAGGTTTTTCAATTGCCGGTGGTGGAGATACATTAGCTGCAATTGATTTATTTGGTATTGAAGATAAAATCTCTTATATTTCAACTGGTGGTGGTGCTTTCCTTGAATTTGTTGAAGGTAAAAAACTTCCAGCTGTTGCAATGTTAGAAGAAAGAGCAAAAGCATAACATTTTAGTTTAAAAGTAAGGATGAGCTAATTACTCATCCTTACTACTTTTTATATTAATAAATTTATAGGTAATAAAATGGTTACAAAAATTTCTGATGTCGTTAAACCTGGTGTGGTAACTGGTGATGATGTTCAAAAGGTGTTCCAAATTGCACGTGAAAATAATTTTGCCCTACCAGCGGTAAACTGTGTTGATACAAATACAATTAATGCAGTTATTGAAACGGCAGCTAAAGTAGGTTCTCCTGTTATTGTTCAATTTTCTAATGGTGGTGCACAATTTATTGCAGGTAAAGGTTTAAAACTTGAAGGGCAAGAGTGTGCTGTGTTAGGTGCGGTATCTGGCGCTAAACATGTTCATCTTATGGCAGAAAAATATGGCGTACCAGTTATTGTACATACCGACCATTGTGCGAAAAAATTATTGCCTTGGGTTGATGGATTACTTGATGCTGGCGAAACTCATTTTGCTAAAACAGGTAAACCATTGTTTTCTTCTCATATGATCGATCTTTCAGAAGAAACATTAAAAGATAACATTGATATTTGTTGTCAATATCTTGCTCGTATGTCGGCAATGAAAATGACATTAGAATTAGAATTAGGTTGTACTGGTGGTGAAGAAGATGGTGTTGATAATAGCCATATGGATAGTTCAGCACTTTATACACAACCAGAAGATGTTGCTTATGCTTATGAACGTTTGAGCGCGATTAGCCCTCGTTTCACTATTGCTGCATCATTTGGTAATGTGCATGGTGTTTATAAACCAGGTAACGTTAAGTTGACGCCAAAAATTCTAGATAACTCACAAAAATATGTATCAGAAAAATTTAATTTACCTGAAAAATCATTGAACTTCGTGTTCCATGGTGGTTCTGGCTCTACACCAGAAGAAATTGCAGAAGCAGTAAGCTATGGTGTTATCAAAATGAATATTGATACTGATACACAGTGGGCTAACTGGGCTGGTGTTTTAGATTATTACAAAGCGAATGAAGCTTATTTACAAGGACAATTAGGTAATCCTGAAGGTCCTGATGCACCAAATAAAAAATATTACGATCCTCGTGTATGGTTACGTAAAGGTCAAGATTCTTTAGTTGCACGTTTAGAACTCGCATTTAAAGAACTTAACGCAATTAACGTTCTATAATTTGAAGGCAAAAAAAGCAGAATCTTTGGTTCTGCTTTTCATTTTTATCCTGTTTTAAATAAATCTTGCTTTTTGTATAAAGTTGTAGGATAATTCTGCCCTCATTTAACTTAGGGGAGCTGTCTATTTATTAATAGCTGTTATTAATAGAGGCGTTTGCACCCGAGAAAAGGAAAATCAAAAATGGCAAAAAAAGTACAAGCTTACATCAAGTTGCAAGTTGCGGCTGGTGCAGCGAATCCTAGTCCGCCAGTTGGTCCTGCACTAGGTCAACATGGTGTTAACATTATGGAATTCTGTAAAGCATTTAATGCAAAAACAGAAAGCATGGAAAAAGGTTTACCTATTCCTGTTGTTATTACAGTATATTCTGACCGTTCATTTACATTTGTAACTAAAACTCCTCCTGCTGCGGTTTTATTAAAGAAAGCTGCTAAAATCAAGTCTGGTTCTGGCGAACCTAACAAGAAAAAAGTAGGTAAAATTACAAGTGCTCAGATTCGCGAAATTGCTGAATTAAAAGCTGCAGATATGAATGGCGCTACCATTGAAACAATGATGCGTTCTATTGAAGGAACGGCTCGTTCAATGGGCTTGGAAGTGGAGGGTTAATCAATGGCTAAATTATCTAAGAAAGCTAAACTTATCCGCGAAAAAGTGAATGCGACTAAACAATATGAAATTAATGAAGCTATTGCTTTATTAAAAGAATTCGCAACTGCTAAATTTACAGAAAGTGTTGATGTTGCTGTTAATTTAGGTATTGATTCACGTAAATCAGATCAAAATGTGCGTGGAGCAATTGTACTTCCACATGGTACTGGTCGTAGTGTTCGCGTTGCTGTATTTACTCAAGGTGCAAATGCAGAAGCAGCTAAAGAAGCTGGCGCGGAACTAGTCGGTATGGATGATCTAGCTGATCAAATCAAAAAAGGCGAAATGGATTTTGATGTTGTTATTGCATCACCAGACGCTATGCGTGTTGTTGGTCAATTAGGTCAAATTTTAGGACCACGTGGTTTAATGCCAAATCCTAAAGTTGGTACTGTAACGCCTAATGTTGCAGAAGCAGTTAAAAATGCTAAAGCTGGTCAGATCCGTTACCGTAATGATAAAAATGGTATTATCCATACCACTATCGGTAAAGCTGATTTTGATGCAGCGAAACTTAAAGAGAATTTAGAAGCATTACTTGTTGCGTTAAAACGTGCAAAACCAGCCTCTTCTAAAGGTGTATTTGTGAAGAAAGTTAGCCTTTCTACCACAATGGGTGCTGGTGTTGCTATTGATCAAGCAACATTAAATGCAAGTGTTTAATTACTTTTGTTGATTAAACAATAAGAATCGGTTGGTGTCTGGCCTTAACCAGACCCCGTCCAAGACCGTAGGTGTAGTTGAAGTTTAACTACTTAATTTTCCTACGTAGACGGTGACAGAACCTGATAGATATAATAGAGGGATTCTGCTCATCGTGGTTATGCTAGCTACATGTGTAGCTAGTTAAAATCAGTCTAGGCTTTGCCTAGTTTAATCCAGGAGCAATACCAATGGCACTAAATCTTCAAAATAAACAAGAAATTGTTGCTGAAGTTAACGAAATCGCCAAAGGTGCGCTTTCTGCAGTTGTTGCTGATTCTCGTGGCGTAACTGTAGAAAAAATGACTGCATTACGTAAGTCTGCTCGTGAAGCTGGTGTTTATATGCGTGTTGTTCGTAATACGCTATTACGCCGTGTTGTTGAGGGAACTCAATACGAGTGTTTAAAAGATACGTTTGTTGGTCCAACTCTAATTGCATTTTCAAATGAGCACCCAGGTGCTGCAGCGCGTATTTTTAAAGCGTTTGCTAAAGAAAATGATAAATTTGAGATTAAAGCCGCAGCCTTTGAAGGTGAGTTGATTACTGCAGCGAATATTGATCGCTTAGCAACATTACCTACTTATGAAGAAGCATTAGCACGCTTGATGTCAACCATGAAAGAAGCCGCAGCTGGCAAATTGGTTCGTACTCTTGCAGCAGTTCGTGATCAAAGAGAAGCTGCTTAATTGGCAGTATGATTGTGAACGTTATTAATTAATAAAAATTGTAAATTTGGGAAACTATATTATGTCTATCACTAAAGAACAAATTTTAGATGCAGTTGCCGAAATGTCTGTAATGGACGTTGTTGAACTTGTATCAATGATGGAAGAAAAATTTGGCGTTTCTGCAGCAGCAGCTGTAGCAGTTGCAGCAGCTGGTCCAGCTGAAGCAGCAGAAGAAAAAACTGAATTTGATGTAATCTTAAAAGAAGTTGGTGCGAACAAAGTAGCTGTTATCAAAGCAGTTCGTGGTGCAACAGGTTTAGGCTTGAAAGAAGCTAAAGATCTTGTTGAATCAGCTCCAGCAACAGTTAAAGAAGGCGTTAGCAAAGCTGATGCAGATGAACTTAAAAAGGCACTTGAAGAATCTGGTGCAGTTGTCGAACTTAAATAAGTTTATCGATAGCAACCTAAATGGCTGGGGGTTTTTTACCTCCAGCCTTTTTGCGCTGTAAAAAGTCAAAGAATTTTATTTGAAGATTATCAATAAAAAGTAATAAAGAAATAGTATATTTACTAAGCCTAATCAATTGATATTTAAAGATATTTTCGATGAGGTGTCAGGCGTTATTATTTGAAGGTAGTACCCCCTGATGAATATTTAATCATGCTAAAATAGCAGATAAGCAAGTTGAGGAACTAATGGTTTACTCTTATACCGAGAAAAAACGAATTCGTAAGAATTTTGGTAAGCGTCCACAAGTCTTGGATATACCGTATCTTCTTTCTATTCAACTTGATTCGTTCCAGAAATTTATTGAACAAGATCCAGAAGGTCAATATGGCTTAGAAGCCGCATTTCGTTCAATATTTCCGATAAAAAGTTATAGTGGTAACGCTGAGTTACAATACGTGAGCTTTAAAATGGGCGAACCTGTGTTTGATGTTAAAGAATGTCAAATTAGGGGGATCACTTACTCAGCACCGTTGCGCGTAAAATTACGTTTAGTTATTTATGATAAAGATGCGCCAGAAGGAACAGTAAAAGATATTAAAGAGCAAGACGTCTACATGGGCGAAATCCCTTTAATGACGGACAATGGTACGTTTGTGATCAACGGTACTGAACGTGTAATCGTATCACAATTACATCGTAGTCCAGGTGTGTTCTTTGATAGTGATAAAGGTAAAACACACTCTTCTGGTAAAGTTTTATATAATGCTCGGATTATTCCTTATCGTGGCTCTTGGCTTGATTTTGAATTTGATCCAAAAGATAATCTTTTTGCCCGTATTGACCGTCGTCGTAAACTTCCAGCAACAATTATTTTACGTGCTTTAGGTTATGAAACAGAAGAAATTTTAGATATTTTCTTCGAGAAAACTATTTTTGAAGTGGGCAAATCCAAACTGAAAATGGATCTTGTTCCAGAACGTTTACGTGGCGAAACAGCTCTTTTTGATATCGAATCAAAAGGCAAAGTTTATGCTGAAAAAGGTCGTCGTATTACGGCTCGCCACATCCGTGAATTAGATAAAGATAACGTTACTAAAATTGATGTACCTGTTGAATATATAGTTAATAAAGTGTTAGCTAAAAATTATGTCAATGAAGCGACAGGCGAAGTTATTGCTTTTGCAAATACACCAATTTCATTAGAGCTATTGCTTGAATTAACTAATGCGGGCCATAGAAAAATAGAAACATTATTTACTAATGATCTTGATCATGGTCCATTTATTTCTGAAACTCTAAATGTTGATTCAACCCGTGATCGATTAGGTGCATTAGTTGAAATTTATCGTATGATGCGCCCTGGTGAACCACCAACAAAAGAGGCTGCTGAAGCGTTATTTGATAATTTATTCTTCTCTGACGAGCGTTATGATTTGTCCGCTGTTGGTCGAATGAAATTTAATCGTTCTTTAGGTCGTGAAGATATCGAAGGCGAAAGCGTCTTAACAAAAGATGATATCGTTGACGTAATGAAGAAATTAATCAGCATTCGTAATGGTCATGGTGAAGTTGATGATATTGACCATTTAGGTAATCGTCGTATTCGTAGCGTTGGTGAAATGGCAGAAAACCAATTCCGTATTGGTTTAGTTCGTGTAGAGCGAGCTGTTAAAGAACGTTTATCTTTAGGTGATTTAGATTCACTGATGCCACAAGATATGATCAATGCTAAACCGATTTCAGCTGCAATCCGTGAGTTCTTTGGTTCTAGCCAATTATCTCAGTTTATGGATCAAAACAATCCATTATCTGAAATTACTCACAAACGTCGTATTTCAGCATTAGGTCCTGGTGGTTTAACTCGTGAACGAGCAGGATTTGAAGTGCGTGACGTACATCCTACTCATTATGGTCGTGTATGTCCGATTGAGACACCTGAAGGTCCGAACATTGGTTTGATTAACTCATTAGCAGTTTATTCTCGTACTAATGAGTATGGTTTCTTAGAAACGCCATATCGTCGAGTTATCGATGGTATTGTAACTGATGAAATTAATTATTTATCAGCGATTGATGAAAGCGAATTTGTTATTGCTCAGGCTAACTCAAACCTTGATGAAGACGGACGCTTTAAAGAAGACTTAGTTACTTGTCGTTTAAATGGTGAGTCAGGTTTATATAGTCCTGAACAAGTTCACTATATGGACGTATCAACTCAGCAAATCGTATCGGTTGGTGCTTCATTAATTCCATTCTTAGAGCATGATGATGCGAACCGTGCCCTAATGGGTGCGAACATGCAACGTCAAGCAGTACCGACATTAAAAGCGGAAAAACCATTTGTTGGAACTGGTATGGAAAGGGCTGTAGCAGTTGACTCAGGTGTAACTGCAGTAGCTCGTCGTGGTGGTACTGTTCAATATGTTGATGCATCACGCATTGTAATTAACGTTAATGATGATGAAATGTACGCAGGTGAAACAGGTATTGATATTTATAACTTAACTAAATATACCCGTTCTAACCAAAATACTTGTATCAATCAAATTCCATGTGTGAAATTAGGTGAAAAAGTTGAACGAGGCGATGTTCTTGCTGACGGTCCATCAACTGATTTAGGTGAATTAGCATTAGGTCAAAACATGCGCGTGGCTTTCATGCCATGGAATGGTTATAACTTTGAGGATTCAATTTTAGTTTCTGAAAAAGTTGTACAAGATGACCGCTTTACTTCGATTCATATTCAAGAACTATCTTGTATCTCACGAGATACTAAATTAGGTGCTGAAGAAATCACAGCCGACATTCCAAATGTAGGTGAAGCTGCACTTTCTAAACTTGATGAATCAGGTATTGTTTATATCGGAGCTGAAGTTAAAGGCGGTGATATTCTGGTTGGTAAAGTGACACCAAAAGGTGAAACTCAATTAACCCCAGAAGAAAAACTACTGCGTGCGATTTTTGGTGAGAAAGCGTCTGATGTTAAAGATACTTCTTTACGTGTGCCAAATGGTGTTTCTGGTACAGTAATTGATGTTCAAGTCTTTACGCGTGATGGTGTACAAAAAGATAAACGTGCACTTGAAATTGAAGACATGCAATTAAAACAAGCACGTAAAGATTTAACTGAAGAACTTAACATTTTAGAAGCTGCTTTGTTTGCTCGTATTCGTGATGTGTTAATTGCTGGTGGAATTAAAGCTGACAAATTAGATGCTTTACCACGTGAAAAATGGTTAACAATCGGTATTGCGAACGAAGATAAACAAGCTCAATTAGAGCAACTTGCAGAACAGCACGAAGAAATCAAAGCTGAATTTAACAAAAAACTTGAAGCTAAACGCATGAAGATCACCCAAGGTGATGATTTACAACCTGGTGTGTTAAAAATTGTTAAAGTTTATTTAGCTGTTAAACGTCAAATCCAGCCTGGGGATAAAATGGCTGGTCGTCATGGTAACAAAGGGGTTATCTCTAAAATTAACCCAATTGAAGATATGCCATATGATGACAAAGGCCGTCCGGTTGATATCGTATTAAACCCACTGGGGGTTCCATCACGTATGAATATCGGGCAGATTCTAGAAACTCACTTAGGTATGGCGGCTAAAGGTATAGGTCAGAAGATTGATACTATGCTGAAAGAACAGCAAGAATTAGCTAAATTACGCGAATTTATCCAAAAAGCGTATGACCTTGGTTTAGGTGCAGCACAAAAAGTTAATGTTGCTGAATTTACTGATCAAGAAGTCATGACACTGGCACAGAATTTACGTAATGGTATGCCACTTGCTACACCTGTCTTTGATGGTGCTAAAGAGCAAGAAATTAAGGCATTACTTGAACTTGGTGATCTACCAACTTCTGGACAAATTACGTTGTATGATGGTCGTACAGGTGAACAATTTGAACGTCCTGTAACTGTTGGTTACATGTATATGCTCAAATTGAACCACTTGGTTGATGACAAAATGCATGCTCGTTCTACAGGTTCATACAGTCTGGTTACTCAGCAACCATTGGGTGGTAAAGCTCAATTCGGTGGTCAGCGTTTCGGTGAGATGGAAGTATGGGCACTAGAGGCATATGGTGCAGCTTATACCTTACAAGAAATGTTAACTGTTAAGTCAGATGACGTGAACGGTCGTACTAAGATGTACAAAAATATTGTAGATGGTGATCATCGTATGGAACCTGCGATACCAGAATCATTTAATGTATTGTTAAAAGAGATTCGTTCGTTAGGTATTAATATAGAGTTAGACGAAGAGTAATCTTCTCTAGTTCAAATGATTTCTATTTATAGGGATAACTTATTAGTCATAATAAGTTATCTAATTGATTTAACTCCATAGGAGTCAATTGTGAAAGACTTACTAAAGTTTCTAAAAGCACAAACTAAAACTGAAGATTTTGACGCTATCAAGATAGGTCTTGCCTCTCCTGATATGATCCGTTCATGGTCTTTTGGTGAAGTCAAAAAACCTGAAACAATTAATTATCGTACGTTCAAGCCTGAACGTGATGGATTGTTTTGTGCGCGTATTTTTGGACCTGTGAAAGATTATGAATGTTTATGTGGAAAATATAAACGTTTAAAACACCGTGGTGTGATCTGTGAAAAATGTGGTGTAGAAGTCACTCAAGCTAAAGTGCGTCGTGAACGTATGGGGCACATTGAGCTTGCTTCTCCAACTGCTCATATCTGGTTTTTAAAATCATTACCATCTCGTATTGGTTTATTGCTTGATATGCCACTGCGCGATATTGAACGTGTGCTTTATTTTGAATCATTCATGGTTCTTGATGGAGGCATGACGAACTTAGAACGTGGTCAGATTTTAACTGAAGAACAATATTTAGATGCGTTAGAAGAATTTGGTGATGAATTCGATGCACGTATGGGTGCAGAAGCTATCCAAGAATTGTTACGTAATATTGATGTGCAAGCTGAATGCGAAGCACTACGTGACGAACTAGCAACAACAAATTCTGAAACTAAACGTAAAAAATTAACTAAACGTATTAAGATTATTGAAGCATTTATCCAATCAGAAAATAAACCTGAATGGATGATTTTAAATGTATTACCAGTATTGCCACCTGATTTACGCCCACTAGTACCACTTGATGGCGGACGTTTTGCAACATCAGATTTAAATGATCTTTATCGTCGTGTAATTAACCGTAATAACCGTTTAAAACGTTTATTAGATTTAGCTGCGCCAGATATTATCGTACGAAACGAAAAACGTATGCTACAAGAATCGGTTGATGCATTATTAGATAATGGTCGTCGTGGTCGTGCAATTACAGGTTCAAACAAACGTCCTTTAAAATCACTTGCTGATATGATTAAAGGTAAGCAAGGTCGTTTCCGTCAAAACCTATTAGGTAAACGTGTTGACTATTCAGGCCGTTCAGTAATTACTGTAGGTCCATACTTACGTTTACATCAATGTGGTTTACCGAAAAAAATGGCACTTGAATTATTTAAACCATTTATTTACGGAAAACTAGAACGCCGTGGTTATGCCACTACCATTAAAGCAGCCAAGAAAATGGTTGAGCGTGAAGATGCAATTGTTTGGGATATCTTAGATGAAGTTATTCGTGAACACCCAGTATTACTAAACCGTGCACCTACATTGCATAGATTAGGTATTCAAGCATTTGAACCTATCTTAATTGAAGGTAAAGCGATTCAGTTACATCCATTAGTTTGTGCGGCATTCAATGCTGACTTCGATGGTGACCAAATGGCTGTTCATGTTCCTTTAACACTAGAAGCACAGTTAGAAGCTCGTGCGTTGATGATGTCAACCAACAACATCCTTTCACCGGCAAGTGGTGAACCTATCATCGTTCCTTCTCAGGACGTGGTATTAGGTCTTTATTACATGACTCGTGATAAAGTGAATGCTAAGGGCGAAGGCATGATATTAACTGGTCCTAAAGAGGCAGAAAAACTGTATCGCTTAGGGCTGGTAGAATTACATGCAAAAGTGAAAGTACGTATCACTGAAAGTCAGCGTAATAGTGTTGGAGAGTGGGAAGATAGTACATCAGTTGTAGATACAACTGTTGGTCGTGCTATTTTGTGGTTAATTATGCCTAAAGGTATGAGCTTCTCAGTAATTAATCAACCACTCGGTAAAAAAGCGATTTCACGAATTTTAAATATTTGTTATCGCCAATTAGGTATGAAAGAAACTGTTATTTTAGCTGACCAAGTGATGTATACCGGTTTTGCTTATGCAGCTCGTTCTGGTGTTTCAGTTGGTATTGATGATATGGAAATTCCTGCGAAGAAATTACAAATCATCAACGAAGCTGAAATTGAAGTTGCTGAAATTCAAGAACAGTTCCAATCAGGTTTAGTTACTGCTGGTGAACGTTATAACAAAGTTATCGATATCTGGGCCGCAGCTAATGAGCGTGTTGCTAAAGCAATGATGGATAACTTATCAACTGAAAAAGTCATCAACCGTGATGGTGAAGAAGAGGTTCAATCTTCTTTCAATAGTATCTATATGATGGCTGACTCTGGTGCTCGTGGTTCCGCAGCACAGATTCGTCAGTTAGCGGGTATGCGTGGTTTGATGGCAAAACCAGATGGTTCAATTATTGAAACACCAATTACTGCAAACTTCCGTGAAGGATTAAACGTACTTCAGTACTTTATTTCTACCCATGGTGCGCGTAAAGGTCTTGCTGATACTGCCTTGAAAACTGCGAACTCAGGTTACTTAACTCGTCGTTTAGTTGACGTAGCTCAAGACCTAGTTGTTATTGAAGATGATTGTGGCACGTTAGAAGGTGTAGTAATGACACCAGTAATTGAGGGTGGTGATGTTAAAGAGCCACTACGTGAACGTGTACTAGGTCGTGTAACAGCTGAAGATGTATTAAAACCAGGTAGCGCGGATATTTTAATTCCTCGTAATACACTACTTGATGAAAGCTACTGTGATTTGTTAGAAGCTGAATCTGTTGATAGCGTGAAAGTACGTTCTGTGGTTTCATGTGATACTGATTTCGGTGTGTGTGCAAAATGTTATGGTCGTGACCTAGCTCGTGGTCACTTAGTTAACAAGGGTGAAGCAATTGGTGTTATCGCGGCTCAGTCAATCGGTGAACCGGGTACACAGTTAACCATGCGTACATTCCACATCGGTGGTGCTGCATCGCGAGCAGCAGCAGAATCAAGCGTTCAAGTTAAAAATAAGGGTAGCATTAAATTAACAAATGCGAAGTTTGTAACTAACCCAGATAAGAAATTAGTAATTACTTCACGTAATGCTGAATTAACAATTATCGATGAATTAGGTCGAATGAAAGAAACCTACAAAGTTCCTTACGGTTCGATTCTAGCTAAAGGTAATGGTTCAGCGGTTGAAGCTGGTGAAACGATTGCTAACTGGGATCCGCATACTATGCCAGTTATCTCTGAAGCAAAAGGTTTTGTACGTTTTGTTGATATGGTTGATGGTCAAACCATTACTCGTCAAACTGATGAGTTAACCGGTTTATCATCTATCGCGATATTAGATGTAGCTGAGCGTACTGGTGTAGGTAAAGATTTGCGTCCAGCAATCAAAATTGTGGATGCTAAAGGCGATGATATTTATGTCGCTGGTACAGAAATGCTTGCGCAATACTTCTTACCAGGTAAAGCTTTAGTTCAATTAGAAGATGGTGCTGAAATCAATATTGGTGACACACTTGCTCGTATTCCACAGGCATCTGTTGGTACCAAAGATATTACAGGTGGTTTACCACGAGTTGCTGACTTGTTTGAAGCTCGTAAACCGAAAGAACCAGCTATACTTGCTGAAATTGATGGTATTATCTCATTCGGTAAAGAAACTAAAGGTAAACGTCGCTTAATTATCACACCATTAGATGGTAGTGAACCATACGAAGAGATGATCCCTAAATGGCGTCAGCTTAACGTATTTGAAGGGGAACAAGTTGGTCGCGGTGATGTGATTTCGGATGGTCCTGAATCGGCGCACGATATTTTACGTCTACGTGGTGTAAATGCGGTAACACGTTACATTGTTAACGAAGTTCAAGAAGTTTATCGTTTACAAGGTGTAAAAATCAACGATAAACACATTGAAGTCATCGTTCGTCAAATGTTACGTAAAGCAACGGTTATTCATCCAGGTAGTTCTCGTCTACTTGATGGAGAACAACTTGAGGTTTCACGCTTGAAGATTATTAACCGTGAACTTGAAGCGCAAGGTAAAGAACCTATTGTTTACTTACATGATCTGCTTGGTATTACTAAAGCATCACTAACTACTGAATCGTTTATATCTGCAGCGTCGTTCCAAGAAACAACACGCGTATTAACCGAAGCAGCAGTTGCTGGTAAAAATGACGAATTACGTGGTTTAAAAGAAAACGTAATTGTTGGTCGATTAATTCCAGCAGGTACAGGTTATGCTTACCATAAAGAGCGTATGCGTAAACGAGCAATGCCATCGACGGATGATATTCAAACAACAATTTCTGCAGAAGAAGCAACAGCTAACTTAGCTGAATTACTTAACTCAGCAGAAGAACAACAACAATAGCCTGTAAAAAGGCTAGAATATAAATAGCACGCATATGCGTGCTATTTTTTTGTCAACTACTTGAAATACAAAAGGAGATTTGGATGTATATAGTAATGAATCGTTTTAAGATTAAATGTGGGAGTGAAGATACATTTATTGAAATATGGCGTAACCGAGATAGTCATTTAAAAGACATGAACGGATTTAATCGTTTTTATTTATTACGTGGAAAAAGTGAGGAAGAATACACGCTATTCTCATCGTATACTGAGTGGGAATCTAAAGCAGATTTTGACGCTTGGGTTAATTCCGAATATTTTCAACATACCCATCGTAACACTAACAATCGATCAAATAATAAAGATATTTATTTTGAACCAGCACAATTAGAGTGTTTTGAAACAATTCTATAATCAAAATAATTATAAAAGATAAAATAAGTTAACCAATTTATCTGAATTTTTGTTAATAAATTTTGTAAGTAATAATAAATGATATTGCGATGTATATTTTATAAGTAATTAGGATTATACTTCGCAAATTTGATAAAAAAAGATATAATATTTATAAACTATGTTAAGTAATGTAGATTTAGTTAGTAAATAACATTATCCGATTTACTTAAATAGTTAACGCAAAATTACTTTTTCTTGAAGTCTTTTCTTTACAATTTTTCGCTATCCTTATTATTTTTCCATACTAGGCTGTATTTGTTTGTTGTTTTAAAAGCAAGTTTTAATACTAAGTAAAACGGCGGGATATATAGTTTTCAAATAGGTTATTTTATTTACTGTTCATAATTTGTTGAGTTATCGATTAATTCAATTATTTATAGGGACTTACAATGAAATCAAAATCTTTATTAATTATTATTGTATTACTTATTATTGGGGCTTTTATCTTTTTTAAAGACTATAACAATATTCAAAACCAAGATGAAGCTGTAGCCGCTTCATGGTCTGAAGTTGTTAATCAATATAAACGTCGAGCTGATTTGGTTCCTAATTTAGTCAATACCGTAAAAGGTTATGCTTCTCATGAAAAAGACGTATTAACTCAAGTCACCGATGCTAGAGCTAAAGTCGGTTCAATTCAAATTAATGCAGATCAACTTAGTGATCCTGCTTTATTTTCTAAATTCCAACAAGCACAATCTGAATTAAGTTCTGCATTAAGCCGATTAATAGCAGTGAGTGAAAACTATCCTGATCTTAAAGCTAATACCCTTTATCAAGATTTAATGAGCCAACTTGAAGGTACGGAAAATCGTATTACTGTGGCGAGGGGAAGATACATTCAAACCGTCCAGAGTTTTAATAGTTATATTCGCAAATTACCGACTAAATGGGTTGCTGACATAATAGGGCAACAACCAAAACAACAATTTACTGTTGAAAATGAACAACAGATATCTAATGCTCCATCTGTCAATTTTGGGCAATAAGCATAATGAAAAAATATTATCTGATCTTTTGTTTACTGTTTTTTAGTATTGTAAGCTATGCATTAACTGAAATTCCAACATTTGATCATCGTGTTATTGATACATCACATACTTTAGAATCTTCGCAAATAGATGATTTAGAATCAAACTTGATTGATTTTGAAAAGACGAGAACTGATGGTGCACAGATCGCTGTATTGATGATTAATAAACTCGATAATGAAACGATTGAGCAGTATGCCGATCGGGTGTTTATTCAGTGGAAAATAGGTAAAAAAGAGCAAGATAATGGCATTTTATTATTAATTGTTAAAGATGATAAATTGATGCGAATTGAAGTTGGTTATGGGTTTGAAGGAACTATTACTGACTTAATTGCCAGCCATATTATTCGTGAACAATTAGCTCCACAATTTAAGAAAAATAACTATTATCAAGGTATACATGATGCGCTTTCAGTTTTAATTAGTAAATTGAATGATCCTCAACAAGTACCAGAAACTAATAATGATACTGATCTCAAAACGGTACTTGCTAGTGAATTTGGTGCTAATTTATTTAACTATGGGTTAGCATCCTTTTTTATATGTTTTGCTGCTGCAAGCTTATTTTCGATTAGTTCCACTAAACGTAGAGCCACCAGAAGTTTAGGCACTGGTTTGTTAAATGGGATATCCGTTGGCAGTTTTACTTTGTTCAATGGTTATTCATTACATATTGTCTTGCCATTAATATTTTTAGCATTTGTGGCTAGTACAATTTTAAGTGGAATTTTAACTATGAGTAGTAGCAGTGGTCGAGGTCGAGGAGGTGGTTTCGGTGGTGGTAAAGGTGGTGGTTTTGGTGGAGGTTCATTCGGCGGTTTTGGTGGCGGAGGTGGCGGACGCAGTGGCGGTGGTGGAGCATCCGGAGGTTGGTAATAATAAATGGGATGTTTTATTTGCCTTATTTTTTAATTAATTCTTATTATTCGTTTTTAACAGTAATCAAGTTTTTCCTTCCTATATTCTATTTTTTGGATAAATAATAGTTAACGTAAATTTGATATTTAATATAAAATCAAATTTAGCGATTATATTTTTGTTATGAACTAAATTATATAATCAGAATAAATATTAAGGTAATAATCAATAACTAAAACAAATTATCTTGTTTACGCCCATTGACGAAATCATGATTTAAAGGTAATATGCGCGCCTTACGGCATTGTGTAGTTTTTAACTATACTGAATAAAATTTTAAGGTAGATAAACATATCTTATGCTAAATAAATTGCCATTAACAATTGACCCGATTAAAGCAGCGCAAAAACGGCTTGATTATGTTGGATATTATCCTATTCAAGCTATAACTAGGGTTGATTGTCCAAAAAGTGATATTACATGTAGCTTATCTTTTGATTATGATGAGCAAAAACTTTGTGTTATCACAATTGATGCAAAAATGACGTTAGAGTTGATTTGTCAACGTTGTTTTAAACCTTTTATCACTGAAGTTCATGTGATGAATAAATTCAGTCCTGTTAAGAGCGATGCTCAAGCAGAGACTCTACCGGAACATTATGAGCCTGTTCTGATGAACGAGTTCGGCGAAGTAGAGATATTAGCGTTACTTGAGGACGAAATTATTCTTTCGTTGCCAATTGCGCCGGTACATGATAGTAAACACTGCGAAGTGTCTGAGGCAGATATGGTATTTGGTGAAATTCCTGCTGAGAATGAAAAACCAAATCCATTTGCAATTTTAGTTAGTTTAAAGAATAAGGGGTAAATCCATGGCTGTTCAACAGAATCGTAAAACTCGTGCAAAACGTGGTATGCGTCGTTCTCATGATGCATTAACTGTTTCTAATATCTCAGTTGATGAATCAGGTAAAACTCATTTGCGTCATCACGTAACCGCTGATGGTTATTATCGTGGTCGTAAAGTGATTTCTAAATAATAACTATTTAATTAGAAATCTTCAGGTGACATTTTGGATAATCTAACCATTGCGTTAGATGCTATGAGCGGGGACTTCGGTCCTCGTATTGTTGTACCTGCAGCAATACAAGCACTAAATTGTTATCCTAACCTTTCTTTATTTCTGGTCGGCGATCCAACAGAAATCAATTTCTTTTTGTCTAAAGAAAATTCCCAACTTGTCACTCAATATCAATCAAAGAGTAGATTAAATTTGATTGAATCAAGTTCAGTAATTGCTAATGACATAAAACCTTCTTATGCAATTCGTCATAGCCAAGGCTCATCAATGCGAATAGCACTTGAATTTGTTAAAGATAACAAGGCTCAAGCATGTGTGAGTGCAGGTAATACAGGGGCATTAATGGGACTATCAAAGCTGTTATTACACTCATTAACAGGGATTGATCGTCCTGCTTTAGTGGCTACAATTCCCGCTTTAAATAATCAAAATACCGTAGTATTAGATCTCGGTGCTAATGCTCAGTGTGATAGTGATATGTTGGTACAATTTGCAATAATGGGCGAAATCCTAGCAAAAACTGTGCTTAAGATAGAACATCCTCGAGTTGCATTACTTAATATTGGTGAAGAAGATATTAAAGGTTTGGATAAAATCCGAGCAGCAGCAGAGGTCTTAAAATCTAATGATCAAATTAATTATATTGGTTATTTGGAAGGTAATGAACTTTTAACTGGTAAAACAGATGTATTAGTATGTGATGGTTTTGTCGGTAATGTGACACTGAAAACTGTTGAAGGATTAATTAAAATTTTTATGTCTTCATTTAAATTATCTTTAGGTCGCCATTCATTTTTCATAAAATTATTAAGCAAATGGCTACAAAGGATGATTACAAAAAATTTTGGTTATTTAGATCCTGGGCGTTATAATGGAGCTTGTTTGCTTGGACTCCGAAGTATTGTGATTAAAAGTCACGGTAGTGCCAATCAAAAATCATTTTTTGCAGCAATTGAACAAGCTATTTTGGCAATACAAACAAATATACCAGAGAAGATTGCAATGAGCCTTTCTTCCGCATTACCCAAGAGCGAATAATTAGATGTATACAAAGATTTTAGGAACAGGGAGTTATCTTCCAAAACAGATAAGAACTAATACTGATCTTGAAAAAATGGTCGATACTAGCGATGAATGGATTACAACGCGAACAGGTATCAAGGAAAGACGCATTGCTGAACCAAACGAAACTGTTACAAGTATGGCTTATGAGGCAGCTATAAATGCAATAGATATGGCAAATATCAACAAAAATGATATTGGCATGATTATTGTTGCAACAGCAACTTCAGCCAATGCTTTTCCTAGTTCTGCAACAGAATTACAAGCTAAACTAGATATTGATGATGTCGTTGCGTTTGATGTGTCGGCTGCCTGCTCAGGATTTGTTTATGCGCTTGATATCGCAGATAAATACATTAAAAGTGGTGCTGTTAAATATGCATTAGTCGTTGGTTCAGATATGTTAACACGAGGTGTTGATCCAAATGACCGTGGTACTATTATAATTTTTGGTGATGGTGCAGGTGCGGTTGTTGTTGGGGCATCAGATGAACCTGGTATTATTGCTTCACATCTTCATGCTGATGGGCGTTATGGTGACTTGTTGAAGTATCCATATGTTGATCGTCGTAATATGAATGATCCTGTTTATATGACTATGCATGGTAACGAAGTGTTTAAAGTTGCTGTTAAAGAACTTTCGAATTTAGTTGATGAGCTTTTAATGGAAAACTCATTTAATAAAGCAGATCTAGATTGGCTGGTGCCACATCAAGCTAATTTAAGAATTATTTCAGCAACAGCTAAACGTTTAGATATGGATATGAGTAAAGTTATTGTCACATTAGATAAACAGGGTAATACTTCCGCTGCTTCTGTTCCTTGTGCTTTAGATACAGGTGTGCGAGATGGGCGAATTCAACGAGGTCAACTAATTCTGTTAGAAGCTTTTGGTGGTGGCTTTGTTTGGGGTTCTGCACTAATTAGATTTTAATTTATGCTCTATTTTTAATGATCAAGGATTTAATAATGACCAAATTTGCAATGGTATTTCCAGGACAAGGTTCACAAACTGTCGGCATGTTAAAAGATCTTGCTGATAATTATCCAATTGTGAAATCAACTTTTGCGGAAGCCTCTGAAGTACTCGGTTATGATTTATGGGCCTTAATACAAACTGGCCCGGCAGAAGAATTAAATAAAACATGGCAAACGCAACCAGCATTACTTGCCTCATCTGTAGCTATATATAGAGTATGGCAAAGCGAAAATGGTTCTGAACCCGATTTTATGGCAGGACACAGTTTAGGTGAGTATTCAGCTTTAGTTTGTGCGGGTGTGATTGATTTTAAAGATGCGATTAAACTTGTTGAGTTGCGGGGAAAATTAATGCAAGAAGCCGTACCAAATGGTACAGGTGCTATGTATGCAATTATTGGATTAGATAATGACTCAATTCGTCTTGCATGCGAACAAGCGGCGCACGGACAAGTTGTTGCACCGGTGAATTTTAATTCTCCTGGTCAAGTTGTTATTGCAGGTAATAAAGAAGCGGTTGAGCGAGCAGGTGCTTTATGTAAAGAGGCGGGAGCTAAACGAGCATTACCTCTTGCAGTGAGCGTACCTTCACACTGTGCTTTAATGAAGCCTGCGGCGGATAAATTAGCATCAACCCTAAATAGCATCACGTTTAACGCACCAAAATTTGCCGTAATTAACAACGTTAATGTCAAAGTTGAATCTGCAGCTGACAATATTAAAGGAGCTTTAATTGCTCAGCTTTATAGCCCAGTACGCTGGACTGAAACAGTTGAAGAAATGGCTAATCAAGGTGTAACATTGTTAGTGGAAATGGGGCCTGGTAAAGTATTAACAGGTCTAACTAAACGTATTGTCGACACGCTGTCTGGTTGTGCTGTCAATGATAAAGCTTCATTAGATGCCGCATTGGAAATTACTAAATAAAAGATAAAAAGAGGTAAATATGAACCTATCAGGAAAAATTGCTTTAGTCACTGGCGCTAGTCGTGGCATTGGTAAAGCAATTGCAGAAAAACTTGTTGCCTGTGGCGCAACAGTCATTGGAACAGCGACAACAGAAAATGGTGCTGAGGCTATTAGCCAATACTTAGGCCAAAATGGTAAAGGATTAGCCTTAAATGTTACTGATGAAGCATCAATTGAATCGGTAATTAGTACAATCAAAGCTGAATTTGGTGATATTGATATTTTGGTTAATAATGCTGGCATTACTCGTGATAATTTGTTAATGCGAATGAAAAATGATGAATGGCAGGATATTTTAGATACAAATTTAACTTCTGTTTTCCGTTTATCTAAAGTATTAATGCGTACAATGATGAAAAAGCGTTATGGCAGAATTATAACTATTGGTTCAGTAGTTGGTACTATGGGTAATGCAGGGCAGGCTAATTATGCCGCAGCTAAAGCTGGACTAATTGGCTTTAGTAAATCACTTGCCCGTGAGGTAGCTTCAAGAGGTATTACCGTTAATGTTGTTGCGCCCGGCTTTATTGCAACAGATATGACAGCAGCTTTAACAGATGAACAAAAAGCATTAACATTGGCACAAGTTCCAGCAGGGCGTTTAGGTGAACCAACTGAAATTGCAAATGCAGTAGCATTTTTAGCATCAGATGAAGCATCTTATATTACTGGTGAAACTTTACATGTCAATGGTGGCATGTATATGGTGTAATTGATTAGAATAGTGTAAAATAAGCCAATATTTTAACATTAAGCTTAAAAAATAAGCAATTGGGTTGAAAAATGATTTGCATCTTTTTCAACATTTTATAAACTTACATTCACCGCCACTTTGGCGATTTTTATAGGAAAAAAAAGAGTATGAGTACTATTGAAGAGCGAGTTAAGAAAATTATTGTTGAGCAACTTGGTGTGAAAGAGGAAGAAGTTAAAAATGAATCTTCTTTCGTTGAAGATCTTGGTGCTGACTCACTTGATACAGTTGAGCTAGTTATGGCTTTGGAAGAAGAATTTGATACTGAAATTCCTGATGAAGAAGCTGAAAAAATTACAACTGTACAATCAGCAATTGATTATATTACTGCAAATCAGTAAGGTTGCAGAGTTTTTTAATAGGCGGTCAAGTGATCGCCTAGTTCGTATACTTATCTTTAATTTTATAATTTGAGAATATTGAACGAAAACTTAAAATAAATTTTCAATGATTCAAATTTCATTTCAATCCTTTTCTGGAGGACAATGTGTCTAAACGCAGAGTTGTTGTCACAGGAATGGGCATGATATCTCCAGTCGGTAATACAGTTGAATCCACTTGGCAAGCACTTCTAGCTGGTCAAAGTGGTGTTGAACTCATAGAACACTTTGATACTGCCCCTTTCGCAACGCACTTCGCCGCTATGGTTAAGAACTTTGATGGCGAAAATTATAATATTTCACGTAAAGATGCGCGTAAAATGGATTATTTTATCCAATATGGTATTGCCGCAGGTATACAAGCAATGCAAGATGCTGGTATTGAAATAACGGAAGAAAATGCAGAACGTATTGGTTGTGCTATTGGTTCTGGTATTGGTGGACTTGGATTAATTGAAGAAAATCACAGTGCATTAGTTAATGGTGGACCAAGGAAAATTAGCCCGTTTTTTGTGCCATCTACAATTGTTAATATGATTGCAGGACATCTATCCATTATTTATGGATTAAAAGGACCAAGTATTGCTATTGCTACAGCTTGTTCTTCAGGTGTTCATAATATAGGGAATGCTGCGCGCATGATTGCTTATGGTGATGCTGATGCAATGCTAGCTGGTGGTGCAGAAAAAGGAAGTACTCCACTTGGTATTGGCGGGTTTGGCGCAGCTCGTGCATTATCTACAAATAATGATAATCCTAAAGGTGCAAGTCGACCATGGGACAAAGATCGAGATGGTTTTGTGCTTGGTGATGGTGCGGGTATTATGTTCTTAGAAGAATATGAACATGCAAAAAAACGTGGCGCTAAAATTTACGCTGAATTAGTTGGATTTGGTATGAGTAGTGATGCATATCATATGACCTCACCACCACCAGATGGCAGTGGTGCGGCGTTAGCTATGAAATGCGCACTTCGTGATGCAGGAATAACTCCTGAACAAGTGGGATATATTAATGCTCATGGTACATCTACACCAGCTGGTGATATAGCTGAAACGCAAGCGGTTAAAAGTATTTTTAAAGAAAATGCTAATAAAGTAATGGTTAGCTCAACTAAGTCAATGATTGGTCATTTACTTGGTGCAGCAGGTGCTGTTGAGTCAATTTTTACTGTGCAGGCATTACATGATCAATCTATTCCACCAACTATTAATCTGGATAACCCAGCTGACGGTTGTGATCTTGATTATGTACCTCATACCGCTCGTCAAGTTAAGAATTTAGAATATGCACTTTGTAACTCCTTTGGTTTCGGTGGAACCAATGGTTCAGTGTTATTTAAAAAAATGTAATTCTATTTTGCTTTCCCATCACTATAAAAAGTGATGGGAGTGAGAAATTCCTTTCTATATTACTGCTTAATAATGGTTAAAATTATCTAGATAAAAAGGTCAATGTGTCTAATTTTAAAATATTTTCTGGCTTTAGATTTGAAAGTATAGGCTATCTGAGGCTCATGCAATCCATAATGGTTTTACTGCATTAGAATCAACGCGTGATTATTGGCATGGTGAAAAAATCGCGATAGGTACCTTAGCAATTTTAATGTTGATAGACAGCGATCCAGATATGATTGATACTGTTTATACATTTTGTGAATCAGTTGGATTACCAACAACTCTTTCAGAAATAGATTTAATTGATGTTAATTATGATGACTTGATAAAAGCAGTTTTATTATCTTGTGCTGAAGGTGAATCGATCTATAACTCACCTGCTGAAGTTAACCCAAAAAAAGTATTTTCCGCAATAAAAGTATTAAATGCAGAACGATTACGTCGTAAAAAACATTAAAAACTCTATTTAGATTATGTTATCTACAGTTAAAAAGTTCTCGTTGATATTGCGTACGGGAATTTCTATTATTACGACTTTATATAAATTTGTGCATGTAAACAGAATAAGAATATTCATCTTGCTTGTGTTATAATGCAAACCAATTTTTATATCATTTTTATTTCTGGTAATTATGGCAGAACCCAAATTTATTCATCTTCATCTACATAGCGATTTTTCCATGATTGATGGAATTGCTAAAGTCGGTACATTAGTTAGTGAAGTGAGCAAATTACAGATGCCAGCTTTTGCGATCACTGATTTTACAAATCTTTGCGGACTGGTTAAATTTTATGGTTCTGCAATGTCCAAAGGAATTAAACCTATTATTGGTGCCGATTTAGTTATTAAAAATCCTCAACTATCAGATGATATCTATCAGTTAACATTATTAGCTGCAACAAATGAGGGATATCAAAATCTTACTTTATTAATTTCTAAAGCTTATCAGCGTGGCTATATTGGTGATATGCCTGTAGTAGATCAACAATGGCTGGTTGAGCATAGAGCAGGATTAATTGTTTTAGCTGGAAAAGAAAGTGATATTGGTATTGGCATTACTCGTAATAATCAGGCAATAATTGATAATGGAATTAATTTTTATTTTGAAAATTTTCCTAATCATTTTTATTTTGAACTGGTACGAACGGGTCGTACTAATGAAGAATTATTCATTCATACGGCCGTAAAACTTGCCGAACAACATCAATTACCTGTTGTTGCTACCAATGATGTTAGATTTTTAAAATCCTCAGATTTTGAAGCTCATGAAATTCGTGTGGCCATTCATGATGGTAATACACTTGAAGATCCTAATCGCCCTAAAAACTACTCGTCTCAACAGTATCTTCGTAGTGAACAAGAAATGTGTGACCTATTTTCGGATATTCCTGAAGCTTTGGCAAATAGCGTTGAAATAGCAAAACGATGTAATGTTACAATTCGACTTGGTGAATACTTTTTACCTAAATTTCCAACTGGAGATATGTCAACTGAAGATTTTTTAGTATATAAATCAAAAATCGGTTTAGAAGAAAGACTTGAATTTTTATTTCCCGATCCTGAAACAAGAAAACAAAGAAGATCGGAATATGACGAACGCTTGGAAACAGAATTAAACGTCATTAATCAGATGGGCTTTCCTGGCTATTTCCTGATAGTTATGGAGTTTATTCAATGGTCAAAGGATAATGATATTCCTGTCGGACCTGGACGTGGATCTGGTGCGGGCTCTCTCGTTGCTTATGCTTTAAAAATTACTGATTTAGATCCGTTAGCTTTTGATTTGCTGTTTGAACGTTTCTTGAATCCCGAACGTGTTTCAATGCCTGACTTTGATGTCGACTTTTGTATGGAAAAACGCGATCTGGTTATCGACCATGTTGCTGATATGTACGGTCGGGATGCTGTTTCACAAATTATCACTTTTGGTACGATGGCAGCTAAAGCGGTAATACGTGATGTCGGTCGAGTACTAGGACATCCTTATGGATTTGTTGATCGTATTTCTAAATTAATTCCACTTGATCCAGGAATGACTCTAGCAAAAGCTTTTGAAGTTGAACCTCAACTCCAAGATTTATACGATAATAATGAAGAGATTAAATCATTAATTGACATTGCACGTCAATTAGAAGGGGTCACACGAAATGCGGGTAAACATGCTGGTGGGGTGGTGATTTCACCGACTAAGATTACGGATTTCGCACCAATTTATTGTGATCCAGAGGGAAATCATCCTGTAACTCAGTTTGATAAAAATGATGTTGAATATGCTGGACTGGTAAAGTTTGACTTTTTAGGACTACGTACATTAACCATTATTAATTGGGCAATTAAAATGATTAATGAACGTCAGTTGAGAAATGGTCAGCCGCCAGTTGATATCAATCGTATAGAACTTGATGATAAAGATTCTTTTGAGTTGTTGTTAAAAGCCGAAACAACAGCTGTATTCCAGCTGGAATCTAGAGGAATGAAAGATTTGATTCGGCGTTTAAAACCAGACTGTTTTGAGGATATGATAGCGTTAGTAGCACTGTTTCGTCCTGGTCCACTACAATCTGGCATGGTAGATAATTTTATCGATCGTAAACACGGTCGGGAAGATGTTTCTTATCCCGATATAAAATACCAACATGAGTCATTAAAACCAATATTAGATCCAACCTATGGTATTATTTTATATCAAGAACAAGTTATGCAGATCGCTCAAACCTTATCTGGTTACACGTTAGGTGGGGCCGATTTATTGCGTCGAGCTATGGGTAAGAAAAAACCTGAAGAAATGGCAAAACAGCGCTCTGTGTTCAAAGAAGGAGCAGAAAAACAAGGTGTTGATGGCGAACTTGCGATGCGTATATTCGATTTAGTTGAAAAGTTTGCTGGTTATGGATTTAATAAATCTCATTCTGCTGCTTATGCACTTGTTTCTTATCAAACATTGTGGTTAAAAACACACTATCCGGCTGAATTTATGGCAGCAGTGATGACGGCTGATATGGATAATACTGACAAAATCGTTGGTTTAGTTGATGAATGTTTAAGAATGGGATTAAAAGTTAATCCTCCTGATATTAATAGTGGTCTTTACCATTTTCATGTGAATGATAAGGGTGAGATTGTTTACGGTATAGGTGCTATAAAAGGGGTTGGTGAAGGACCAATTGAAGCTATTGTTGAAGCTCGTAACAGTGGAGGATATTTTAAAAATATCTTTGAACTTTGTGCCAGAACAGACATGAAGAAAATCAATCGCCGGATACTTGAAAAGCTAACTATGGCTGGTGCTTTTGACAAATTAGGACCACATCGAGCAGCAATTTTACATAGTATTAATGATGCGATGCAAGCCGCAGATCAATATGCCAAAGCCCAAGATATCGGACAAGAAGATATGTTCGGTGTTTTAGCCGAGGAGCCAGAGCAAGTTGAACATGCTTATGCTGCAGTTCCCGAATTACCTGCTCAAGTATTATTAGATGGTGAGCGAGAAGCATTAGGACTATATTTAACAGGCCATCCAGTAACTCAGTATTTAAAGGAATTGAATCGTTATTCCGGAGGGTTACGAATAAGCGAGGCTTCTCCTACTGGTTGGGGAAAACTTGCAACTTTTGCAGGTATAGTTGCTGATGCTAGAGTTAGGATAACTAAAAAAGGTAATAAGATTGGTTTGTTTACTCTAGATGACCGTTCTGGTCGTATTGATGGCATGCTGTTTGCCGATTCTTTGGAAAAATTCGGGCATCTACTCGTAAAAGATAAAATTCTCATTGTGTCAGGACAAGTTAGTCACGATGATTTTAATGGTGGACTCAAAATGTCAGTACGAGATATTGTAGATTTAAAAGATGCTCGAGCAAAATATGTAAAAGGTCTTGCTATTACATTAACTGAAATTGAAGCTAATCGTTCAATATTACAACGATTACAACAAATTTTTGAACCTTATCGTCATGGAAGTGTACCAGTTAATTTATATTATCATCGTGATGATTCTGTAGTTCGTATTCAATTTGGTACTACATGGCGAATAATACCAGAAGATGCTTTAATTGTAGAATTAAAAACATTACTTGGTAACGATCGCATTGAATTTGAGTTTGACAAATAATAACTAAATAATTACCTATCAATTGAGTGTTATTGATTTAAAAGATCAGATCAATTAAAGTCACTATTATTAAAAATTAGTGACTTTATTTTTAGATAATTGAAGTAAATTGATATAAATATTGGTGACTTCAATAAGTATTACATAGTAGAATTGACTTAATTTTATCTTAAGAAATAGTCAGTATACTGTAGTTAATGATGTATTTTTTAGGAAATACAAATAAAATAAGAGGCAATCATAAGCGTTATGAACAATTTTTTGGAATTTGAAAAGCCGATAGCGGAATTAGAAGCAAAAATTAATTCCTTAAAGAATATTGATTCTCAACAAGTTGAATTAGATCTAAATTTAGATAAAGAGATTAAACAATTAAATCGAAAAAGCCGTGAGTTAACAAAAAAAATATTTGCAAACCTATCGCCCTGGGATGTAGCACAATTAGCTAGACACCCCAATAGACCCTATACACTAGATTACATAAAAGAGATTTTCACTGATTTTGATGAGTTGGCTGGTGATCGTGCATATGCCGATGATAAAGCAATAGTTGGTGGTATCGCTCGTATTGATGAACGTACAGTTATGGTTATCGGACATCAAAAGGGACGAGAAACCAAACAGAAGATATATCGTAACTTTGGTATGCCTGCTCCAGAAGGTTATCGCAAAGCATTAAGGCTAATGCAATTAGCGGAGCGTTTTAAATTACCTATTATTACTTTTATTGATACTCCTGGCGCATATCCTGGAATTGGAGCGGAAGAACGCGGCCAAGCTGAGGCTATTGCCAGAAATTTGCGAGAAATGTCACGTCTTAAAGTACCTACAATTTGTACTGTTATTGGTGAAGGTGGGTCTGGAGGTGCACTTGCTATTGGCGTATCAGATAAAGTTAATATGATGCAATATAGTACTTATTCAGTTATTTCGCCTGAAGGTTGTGCATCTATTTTATGGAAAAGTGCTGATAAAGCATCTGTAGCGGCTGAAGCAATGAACATGACCGCTGATAAATTACTTAAACTAAATCTTATTGATGCAATTGTACCGGAGCCACTTGGTGGGGCGCATCGTGATTATGCAAAAGTAGCTGCATCATTAAAAAAACAATTGCTTAGTGATCTTGATGAACTTGAAAATATGGATTTATCGGCTTTACTTGAAAGAAGATTTCAACGATTAATGAATTATGGTTATGTGAGATAATTTATAATGGAAAAATCGACAGGATTACAGCGCATTGTTAATGCCACAAAGTATTCTCTAAAAGGTTTTAAATCTGCAATTAAATATGAAACGGCATTTCGACAAGAATTAATTTTGTTATTGGTAGCTTATATTATAGTTATGTTAATTGATTTTACCATCTATGAGCGAATTTTATTACTTGGCTCAATAGGTTTTGTTATGATTGTAGAATTACTTAACAGTGCTATTGAATGCGTTGTCGATCGAATCGGTAGCGAAAGACATGAATTATCTGGACGAGCAAAGGACTATGGTTCTGCGGCAGTATTTATGTCTCTGTTATTGACTGTTATTTTATGGATTTATCTATTTTCTTGTCATTTTTTCTCTTAATATTACTTAAACGTGGTGTTTTCTTGAAACATCTAGACAAAAAGTAAATTTACTATAGACATTCATATTAAAAATGCGAGATCGTTACTCGCATTTTTAATAAAATTGATATTATTCCGAAACCAGCTCTTTCGCAATAAAACTACCAGTTTTCTCAACATCTAAGGTATTTTTTAGCCATGGTAATATTGTTTGCATTTGTTCATGTAATTTCCATGGTGGATTAATCACTAGCATTCCTGAAGCAGTCATACCTTTCTGATTATTATCTGGTTTTATTGCTAATTCAAATTGTGAAATTCGTCTAATTCCTAATTTAATAATACTATCAATCATTTTTTGAGTTTGTGTTCGTGATACAACTGGATACCAAATTAGATAAACACCCGTTGCAAAACGTTTATAAGCTTCAAATAATGCTTTAGGTATTATTTGATAATCGTCTTTAATTTCATAAGACGGATCAATTAAAATAATCCCACGACGAAACTGATGTGGTAGCTTAGATTTTAATTGTGCAAAACCATCTTCACGTAACACTTTTGCTCTTTTATCTTTACTAAATTCCTGACGTAATAATGGATAATCTGTAGGATGTAATTCTGTTAAATTAAGCTTGTCTTGTTGTCGTAATAATTGTTTAGCAATTAAAGGTGATCCTGGATAATATTTTAACTCACTAAAAGGATTATACCTTTTTATTACAGATAGATAAGTGTTAAGCAATTCCGGTATATTAGGTTGTTGCCATAGCAGATTAATCCCTGATAAATATTCTCCAGTTTTTTCCGAATGCTCACTTTTCAACAAATATCTACCAGCGCCAGAATGTGTATCTAAATATAAAAAAGGTTTTTCTTTTTCTTTTAATGCGTTGATGCATAATGTTAATACAATATGTTTTAATACATCTGCATGATTTCCTGCGTGATAGCTATGCCGATAGCTTAACATGACTTATTTAACCTCTTTTGTTCATTTTTCTGCATATAGAAAGTTGTTAATGCTAAACTTAAAAGACATGGTATTTCCATCAACTCTTCAATTAGATCTTTTCGAGTAGGTTCTAAAACTAAAAATTCATATCCTAAACGTCTATGTTCAGCAACGTCAGCAATACCTAAAAAAAGAAATGCAAAAAATAAATGCCAAACGGGAATTGTCTCATATTTATATCGACGAACTATTTCTTGACGAATAATTGGCAAAAATATAGTTAATAATGGGATTGCAATGATAATACTGGCAATAATTTTATAATAAATACGGGGAACATCAGGGAAAAAATCCCGTCCCCAGCTAATGCCTCGACCAAAAAGCATAAACCACCAAAATATTGTCCAAATCCAGAATTTAAAAAGGGTTGTATGATTCTTAACGCTTTTAGCATAATGATATGTGTAACAACACATAAATAATAAGAATAATGACTGTAAATGTTCAACTAAGCTAACAGTTAAGTTATTGTATAACGGAAGCCAAAAGTTACCTGTAATATATAGAAAAATGCTCAGAATCACAATAAACATAGAGCTTTTGTAAAAGTGTGTATCAAATTTAGGCATAATTTATTTTAATAATTAAATAATATTTTTAAGTTTAAGTATAGTACCGCATTTACGACATTGATAACTAGTTTTATTCTTTTTAATTTTATTATGTCTTATTGGTGATAAATAATGTTCTTGGCAATCACATATATATACATACTCGTAACGTTTAAAATTAAAATTATGGGTAACTTTAGGGGGCTTCTTCATTATTTCTGACATGATATATTGCCATTCTTTACCATGAGGTTTTACTTTTCCATAGATTTGAAAGGTAATAAGATGAGCTAATTCATGAGGAACAACCTCCTCAATAAAATTTTCCCCATTTTCACAAAGCATTGTGATGTTAAGTTGAATTTCCCAACAATTTAATACTGCACTACCTGCAATGCTGCCTTTTGATTTATAACTAATTTTTGGTTCTTTATATTCAGTGTGTAGCAGGCGATTGGCTTGAAGTAAGTATCCTCTTAAACAAGCCATTACCTGATTATGTAAATAAATTGGTATGCGTTTATAATCCTGCTGCATCGCGAAGTAGTGCTGCTTTATCGGTTTTTTCCCAAGGAAATATATCCCGACCAAAATGACCGTAGGTTGCAGTTTTTTGATAAATTGGTTGAATCAGATCAAGCATTTGAATTAGCCCATAAGGTCTTAGATCAAAAAATTCTTTGATTAACGAGACAATTTTATCGTGTCCAATTTTCTCAGTACCAAAAGTATTAACATAAACAGAAGTAGGGTTAGCAACACCAATTGCATAAGAAATTTGCAATTCACATTTATCAGCAAGCCCTGCTGCCACAAGATTTTTAGCAACATATCTTGCTGCATAAGCCGCTGAGCGATCAACCTTTGAAGGATCTTTTCCTGAAAAAGCTCCACCACCGTGATGGGCTGCACCACCATAAGTATCTACAATGATTTTTCGACCAGTTAATCCACAATCTCCCATTGGACCACCAATAACAAATCGCCCAGTTGGATTAATAAAATATTTAGTTCTTGAGGTTAACCATTCGGCAGGCAATGTCGGTTTAATGATTTCCTCCATTACTGCCTCTTGTATAACCTTTTGTTCAATTCCATCCGAATGTTGGGTTGATAAAACGATTGTATCGACCCCTTTTATTTGTCCATTTTGATAAATTAATGTGACTTGGCTTTTTGCATCAGGTCTTAACCATGGAAGCGTACCATTTTTTCTTACTTCAGCTTGGCGGCGCATCAAATCATGAGCATAGCTGATTGCAGCAGGCATTAGATTAGGCATTTCATTAGTTGCATAACCAAACATAATACCTTGGTCACCGGCACCTTGTTCCAATGGATCTTCTCTATCTACACCTTGATTAATATCGGGAGATTGTTTACCAATTGCATTTAATACAGCACAAGAATTTGCATCAAATCCCATTTCTGAACTGGTATAACCAATATCATTAATTGTTTTTCTTGTTAATTCTTCTATATCTACCCAAGCAGAAGTCGTAATT
The DNA here is from genome assembly GCF_984568995.1 of Gilliamella sp. LMG 34360. Lineage (NCBI taxonomy): Bacteria > Pseudomonadati > Pseudomonadota > Gammaproteobacteria > Orbales > Orbaceae > Gilliamella > Gilliamella sp. LMG 34360. The sequence continues at coordinate 677,311 of NZ_OZ474900.1, forward strand.
TCACCGCCAACTAATGCCATACCTGTTTTTACATACGTCTCGCAAGCAACGCGAGCCTTTGGATCTTGCTTTAAGATTGCATCAAGTACGGCATCAGATATTTGATCGGCAATTTTATCTGGATGACCTTCTGAAACAGATTCAGATGTAAATAAAAATTCTGACATAGAATACCTTTTGACTTAATTGTGTTTAGTAATCGAAATATAATACCTAATTTCTGGTAATCTATTTTAGCAGTTTTACCATCTAGACGTCTATCTTAATAACTATAAAATATTGAATAAATTTTGATACAGATAAAATTACTTGCATTAATTTCTATTCAATTTACGATATTGTGCGTTTTCTATTTATTATCTAATAAAGTTTAATTTAATATGAATATTATAAAACAATCTCCTGTGGTGTTAGTGTTTGATTCTGGCATTGGTGGATTATCTGTTTATAATGAAATTTACAATAAAATGCCTAATGCGCGGTATATTTATGCGTTTGATAATGAAATGTTTCCTTATGGTGATAAATCTCCAGAGTTTCTAGTTAATAGAGTTAATTCTGTTATAAAAACCATTACTAAGTTTCAACAAATTGATTTAGCGGTTATTGCATGCAATACTGCTAGTACAATTTGCCTACCTAGTTTGCGCGCTAAATTTCTTTTTCCTATAGTGGGTGTAGTTCCTGCTATTAAACCTGCAAGCTTACTAACAAAAAATAAGTGCATAGGATTATTGGCAACAAAAGCAACCATTGAAAGGGCTTATACAACAAATTTAATTAAACAATATGCTAATCATTGTTCAGTTAAATTATTAGGTCTATCTGAATTAGCACTTATAGCAGAAAATAAATTACAAGGTATTGCTGTAGATATGCAACATTTAAAAGAGTTGATGCATCCATGGCTCAGTTTACAAACTATTCCTGACACAATTGTTCTTGGATGTACTCATTATCCTTTTATTAAAGAAGAGCTGCAGATGATTTTTCCTCAAGTAAACTTTATTGATTCAGGTTATGCAATTGCAACACGGGTATATAATTTATTAAAAGATAAATATGAGGTAGACAAAATATCTTCATTTAATAAAGCAAATATCATATTAAGTACGACTTATAATCAGTCCGTTGAAAAATTAATCAAAAAATTAACTGAATATAATCTTGATAAATATCAAAGTTTTAATGTTTTTGGTGTTTAAAGGTTGTCCAAACGAATAAATATTTGAACTTTTTTGCTTGCCAAAAAAAATGAAGTGCCTATAATGCGCATCCACTGACACGGCGTCAGCGATAAGCAGACGAAAAAGGTGTGAGTGAGCAAGGTCAAAAATTTTGAAAAAAGATCTTGACGAATAAAAAGGTGTAGCGTAGTATACGCATCCCTTGAGACAGCAAACTGAGCGATAAGCTTAGTTAACTTAAAAAAGCTGTCAGCTCTTTAAAAAGAAGAAACAGACAATCTGTGTGGGCACTTGCGAGACGAAAGATTAAAAGTCTACGGACTAAAAAATTAAGTCTTGATAAGTGACACTGAAGATTCATTTGAATTATGTCAGAGACAGTTATTGAGCATCAAACTTTAAATTGAAGAGTTTGATCATGGCTCAGATTGAACGCTGGCGGCAGGCTTAACACATGCAAGTCGAACGGTAACATGAGTGCTTGCACTTGATGACGAGTGGCGGACGGGTGAGTAAAGTATGGGGATCTGCCGAATGGAGGGGGACAACAGTTGGAAACGACTGCTAATACCGCATAAAGTTGAGAGACCAAAGCATGGGACTTACGGGCCATGCGCCATTTGATGAACCCATATGGGATTAGCTAGTTGGTAGGGTAATGGCTTACCAAGGCGACGATCTCTAGCTGGTCTGAGAGGATGACCAGCCACACTGGAACTGAGACACGGTCCAGACTCCTACGGGAGGCAGCAGTGGGGAATATTGCACAATGGGGGGAACCCTGATGCAGCCATGCCGCGTGTATGAAGAAGGCCTTCGGGTTGTAAAGTACTTTCGGTAACGAGGAAGGTGGTGTATCTAATAGGTGCATCAATTGACGTTAATTACAGAAGAAGCACCGGCTAACTCCGTGCCAGCAGCCGCGGTAATACGGAGGGTGCGAGCGTTAATCGGAATGACTGGGCGTAAAGGGCATGTAGGCGGATAATTAAGTTAGGTGTGAAAGCCCTGGGCTCAACCTAGGAATTGCACTTAAAACTGGTTAACTAGAGTATTGTAGAGGAAGGTAGAATTCCACGTGTAGCGGTGAAATGCGTAGAGATGTGGAGGAATACCGGTGGCGAAGGCGGCCTTCTGGACAGATACTGACGCTGAGATGCGAAAGCGTGGGGAGCAAACAGGATTAGATACCCTGGTAGTCCACGCTGTAAACGATGTCGATTTGGAGTTTGTTGCCTAGAGTGATGGGCTCCGAAGCTAACGCGATAAATCGACCGCCTGGGGAGTACGGCCGCAAGGTTAAAACTCAAATGAATTGACGGGGGCCCGCACAAGCGGTGGAGCATGTGGTTTAATTCGATGCAACGCGAAGAACCTTACCTGGTCTTGACATCCACAGAATCTTGCAGAGATGCGAGAGTGCCTTCGGGAACTGTGAGACAGGTGCTGCATGGCTGTCGTCAGCTCGTGTTGTGAAATGTTGGGTTAAGTCCCGCAACGAGCGCAACCCTTATCCTTTGTTGCCATTGGTTCGGCCGGGAACTCAAAGGAGACTGCCGTTGATAAAGCGGAGGAAGGTGGGGACGACGTCAAGTCATCATGGCCCTTACGACCAGGGCTACACACGTGCTACAATGGCGTATACAAAGGGAGGCGACCTCGCGAGAGCAAGCGGACCTCATAAAGTACGTCTAAGTCCGGATTGGAGTCTGCAACTCGACTCCATGAAGTCGGAATCGCTAGTAATCGTGAATCAGAATGTCACGGTGAATACGTTCCCGGGCCTTGTACACACCGCCCGTCACACCATGGGAGTGGGTTGCACCAGAAGTAGATAGCTTAACCTTCGGGGGGGCGTTTACCACGGTGTGGTCCATGACTGGGGTGAAGTCGTAACAAGGTAACCGTAGGGGAACCTGCGGTTGGATCACCTCCTTACGAAGAGCTCGTAAGTGTTCACACAGATTGTTTGTTTATAAAGAAGAAGTGATTAAGTCCCCTTCGTCTAGAGGCCTAGGACATCGCCCTTTCACGGCGGTAACAGGGGTTCGAATCCCCTAGGGGACGCCATAAAATGTGATGAAATTGCTTCTTATAAAAATTATGTTTGTATTTACTTGAAGTCGCGAGATAGTAAAGTGAATAGAAGTATAAAGCTCTTTAACAATTAGGAACAAGCTGAAAGAAACGAGTTCTCGTTTTTATGTTGAGCTGATGTATGAAAGTATGTTGGTTTGGTATAAGGAAGAGAAAAAAGCGTAATGAAAACCAAGACAACTGTGAGTTGTAAGGTTAAGAAATTAAGCGTACACGGTGGATGCCTAGGCAATCAGAGGCGAAGAAGGACGTGTTAATCTGCGAAAAGCAACGGTGAGTCGATAAAAGGCGCTATAGCCGTTGATGTCCGAATGGGGAAACCCAGTGCAGGCGACTGCACTATCATCTGATGAATCCATAGTCAGATGAGGCGAACCGGGAGAACTGAAACATCTAAGTACCCCGAGGAAAAGAAATCAACCGAGATTCCCTGAGTAGCGGCGAGCGAAAGGGGAGTAGCCCAAGCGGGTAGCATGATGTATTAATGGAAGCGTCTGGAAAGTCGCACGATAGAGGGTGAAAGTCCCGTACATGAAAATGCGTTATGTGGAAGCTTATAGAGTAGGGCGGGACACGTGATATCCTGTCTGAAGAAGGGGGGACCATCCTCCAAGGCTAAATACTCCTGATTGACCGATAGTGAACCAGTACCGTGAGGGAAAGGCGAAAAGAACCCCGGGAGGGGAGTGAAATAGACCCTGAAACCGTGTACGTACAATCAGTGGGAGCTGTTACCGTAGGGTAATGGTGACTGCGTACCTTTTGTATAATGGGTCAGCGACTTATATTCTGTAGCGAGGTTAACCGAATAGGGGAGCCGAAGGGAAACCGAGTATTAACTGTGCGTTAAGTTGCAGGGTATAGACCCGAAACCCGGTGATCTAGCCATGGGCAGGTTGAAGGTTGGTTAACACTAACTGGAGGACCGAACCGACTAATGTTGAAAAATTAGCGGATGACCTGTGGCTGGGGGTGAAAGGCCAATCAAACCGGGAGATAGCTGGTTCTCCCCGAAAGCTATTTAGGTAGCGCCTCATGAGTAACTGTTGGGGGTAGAGCACTGTTTCGGCTAGGGGGCCATCCCGGCTTACCAACCCGATGCAAACTACGAATACTGACAAGTTTAATCATGGGAGACACACGGCGGGTGCTAACGTTCGTCGTGAAGAGGGAAACAACCCAGACCGCCAGCTAAGGTCCCAAAGTCATAGTTAAGTGGGAAACGAAGTGGGAAGGCTTAGACAGCTAGGATGTTGGCTTAGAAGCAGCCATCATTTAAAGAAAGCGTAATAGCTCACTAGTCGAGTCGGCCTGCGCGGAAGATGTAACGGGGCTAAAACTATGCACCGAAGCTGCGGCAGCGCACGTAAGTGTGTTGGGTAGGGGAGCGTTCTGTAAGCCGTTGAAGGTATATTGTGAGGTATGCTGGAGGTATCAGAAGTGCGAATGCTGACATAAGTAACGATAAAGCGGGTGAAAAGCCCGCTCGCCGGAAGACCAAGGGTTCCTGTCCAACGTTAATCGGGGCAGGGTGAGTCGACCCCTAAGGAGAGGCCGAAGGGCGTATCTGATGGGAAACGGGTTAATATTCCCGTACTGGCTATAACTGCGATGGGGGGACGAAGAAGGCTAGGTTTACCACCTATTGGATGGTGGGTTAAACGTGTAGGGGTGTGATTAGGCAAATCCGGTCACTGAGACCCTGAGGCGTGATGACGAGCTACTAAGGTAGTGAAGTAATTGATGCCCTGCTTCCAGGAAAATCCTCTAAGCTTCAGGTTATAGTTAATCGTACCCGAAACCGACACAGGTGGTCAGGTAGAGAATACTAAGGCGCTTGAGAGAACTCGGGTGAAGGAACTAGGCAAAATGGTGCCGTAACTTCGGGAGAAGGCACGCTGATTGTAATTGAAGTCCCGAGCGGACGGAGGTGAACTCAGTCGAAGATACTAGCTGGCTGCAACTGTTTAATAAAAACACAGCACTGTGCAAACACGAAAGTGGACGTATACGGTGTGACGCCTGCCCGGTGCTGGAAGGTTAATTGATGGGGTTATGCGTAAGCAGAAGCTCTTGATCGAAGCCCCAGTAAACGGCGGCCGTAACTATAACGGTCCTAAGGTAGCGAAATTCCTTGTCGGGTAAGTTCCGACCTGCACGAATGGCGTAATGATGGCCAGGCTGTCTCCACCCGAGACTCAGTGAAATTGAAATTGCCGTGAAGATGCGGTGTACCCGTGGCAAGACGGAAAGACCCCGTGAACCTTTACTATAGCTTGACAGTGAACATTGAGCCTTAATGTGTAGGATAGGTGGGAGACTAAGAAGTGTGTACGCCAGTATGCATGGAGTCGACCTTGAAATACCACCCTTTAATGTTTGATGTTCTAACCTATACTTCTGAATCGAGGTAAGGGACACTGTCTGGTGGGTAGTTTGACTGGGGCGGTCTCCTCCCAAAGAGTAACGGAGGAGCACGAAGGTTAGCTAATCCTGGTCGGACATCAGGAGGTTAGTGCAATGGCAAAAGCTAGCTTGACTGCGAGAGTGACGGCTCGAGCAGGTACGAAAGTAGGTCATAGTGATCCGGTGGTTCTGAATGGAAGGGCCATCGCTCAACGGATAAAAGGTACTCCGGGGATAACAGGCTGATACCGCCCAAGAGTTCATATCGACGGCGGTGTTTGGCACCTCGATGTCGGCTCATCACATCCTGGGGCTGAAGTAGGTCCCAAGGGTACGGCTGTTCGCCGTTTAAAGTGGTACGCGAGCTGGGTTTAGAACGTCGTGAGACAGTTCGGTCCCTATCTGCCATGGGCGTAGGAAAATTGAGAGGGTTTGCTTCTAGTACGAGAGGACCGAAGTGAACGCACCGCTGGTGTTCGGGTTGTGATGCCAATTGCATTGCCCGGTAGCTACGTGCGGAATAGATAAGTGCTGAAAGCATCTAAGTACGAAACTAGCCTCGAGATGAGTTTTCCCTGATGAGAATCAGTAAGGTCCGTTTGAGACTAAGACGTAGATAGGTCAGGTGTGTAAGTGTAGTGATACATTGAGCTAACTGATACTAATGAACCGAGAGTCTTAACCTTACAACTCGGAGTTGTTTTGGTTACGCGAATAATTGATTATGAGATAATCGAACAGTTTGTTCTTGATTGAGAGATGAGTGCAGATGTGAGATAATGCACTGATTGAGAGAAAGAGAAGACAGGATATGTCTGGCGGTAATAGCGCGGTGGTCCCACCTGACCCCATGCCGAACTCAGAAGTGAAACGCCGAAGTGCCGATGGTAGTGTGGGTATTACCCATGTGAGAGTAGGGAGCCGCCAGACTTTTAAATTTATATACACACCAAATTTGGTGGAGCGGTAGTTCAGTTGGTTAGAATACCTGCCTGTCACGCAGGGGGTCGCGGGTTCGAGCCCCGTCCGTTCCGCCACCTTATTTAGGGGCGTAGTTCAATTGGTAGAGCACCGGTCTCCAAAACCGGGTGTTGGGAGTTCGAGACTCTCCGCCCCTGCCAAAAATGATGGTTTTGTTCTAATTTTAGCCGTTTAGTAATTTTTACTAACATAAATAAAAAATTTTTGTTTACAGATTAAGTTAGTGAATTATAATTCCCGCCCAGATACTTTTACAATCTAGAGGATATAAAATGGCTGAAAGTTTTGTAAGTCAACAACGTTTTTTTGATAATAAAAATTATCCAAGGGGATTCTCTCGCCACGGAGATTTCACAATTAAAGAAGCACAAATTTTAGAAAAATATGGTTGTGCTTTTAGGGATCTTGATGCAGAAACAAGAAAGCCTGTTACAGCAGACGAAAAGTCATTTGTAGCAGTGTGTAAAGGAAAAAAAGAACCTTCTACTGATTTAGAAAAAGCATGGTTAAAATACCTATCCCGTATAAATAAGCCGAAACGTTTTCATACATTATCAGGCGGTAAGCCTCAAGTTGATGTTAATGATGATTTCGTAGATAGTGATGACTAATTCTTTTAACCAATATTTTTGTGTAATTGAATTAACAATCTATCCATAGAACGATAACTTAAAGCTTCTGAAATATGTTTTCGTTCTATGTTTTTTGATAACTCTAAATCTGCAATAGTTCGGGACACTTTCAATATTCTATGCCATGCTCTAGCTGAGAGTCCTAATTTTATCAAAGCTTGTTCTAAATACTCATTATCTTCATCAGATAACTGACAATAAAGTTGAATATCATTAGAGGTTAGTTGGCTATTTAATTTTTTATTTCTTTCCATTTGAATGTTTCTGGCTCGTAAAACTCTTTCTTTTACCATTTCAGTGGATTCGCTCTTTATTGCTCTCTGACGCAATGCTCCTTTAGGTAAAAGTGGTACTTCAATAGATATATCAAATCTATCTAAAAATGGTCCTGACAGTCGATTTAGGTAACGAATGATTTGTTGAGGCGTCGTTCTGTTATGTGTTCCTTGATAGTGTCCTGTAGGACTTGGATTCATTGCCGCTATAAGTTGAAATCTAGCTGGAAATTTTATTTTAGCATTTGCTCTTGAAATAATGATTTCACCTGATTCAATAGGTTCTCTTAACGCATCAAGGACTTTACGGTTAAATTCAGGAAGTTCATCTAAAAATAACACTCCATTATGAGCTAGTGATATTTCACCGGGTTTAGGTATTGATCCCCCTCCAACCAATGCTGCAATTGAAGCACTATGATGAGGCGATCTGAAAGGGCGTTTACGCCAATTTTGGATTGATCCATTTGAACTAACCAAACTAGTAATTGCTGCACTTTCTAATGCTTCTGCATCAGATAATGGAGGCAATAATGATGTTAACCGAGTTGCTAACATTGTTTTACCTGTCCCAGGGGGGCCTATTAATAATAAATTATGGCCTCCAGCTGCCGCTATTTCCAATGCTCTTTTAGCATGCTCTTGCCCAATAATATCCTGCAAATTAGTTAACGTATCATTACCATTATGGTATTCTCTATAAGCTACTAACGGTAAACTTATTTCTTGTGTCAAATGTTGACATACCTCGACTAAATTATTTGTGATTAATGTATTTCCTTGGTGTATTAAAGATACTTCTGATTGATTCTCTGCAGATATTATTAGCGAACGCTGCTTTTTTTGGGATGAAAGTGCAGCGGGTATAGCACCTTTAACCGCTCTAATTTCTCCAGATAAAGCAAGCTCTCCTAAAAATTCATATTTAGATAAATTATCAGAGGGAATTTGTTGTGTTGCAGCAAGAATTGCAATAGCAATAGGTAAATCAAAACGACTGCCTTCTTTTGGAAGATCGGCTGGCGACAAATTGACAGTTATTTTTTTTGCAGGAAAAGTAAATCCACTATTAATGATTGCACTTCTAACACGATCTTTTGCTTCTTTGACAGTTGCTTCAGGAAGACCAACTAGGACAAAACCTGGTAATCCATTACTAATATGAACTTCTACATTTATTTGTGGAGCTTGTATTCCAATGGATGCGCGAGTGAAAATAGTTGCAAGTGACATAATTTTAATCTTTAACATTTAAATTTATTATCACTTTATTTATATATAAGTCATGCATAAATCTCACTGTTAAATTTATGCGTATTTGTTCACAATAAATATGATATTTTTTCTATTATTTACTCTTTTTCACTAATCAAGAATCTCGAAATAAATAATGATATAAAAAATAGACATGTGTTACTCAATACAACGGATGGGCCTGTTGGGGTATCGTAAATGAATGAAAATAATAATCCTCCAATGATAGATAACATACCGATAACTATTGCTATTAATGCCATAGATTCAGGTGTTTTTGAATAATATTTGGCTGTTGCAGCAGGAATAATAAGTAGCGATGTGATAATCAGTGCACCTACAAATTTCATTGCTATTCCTATTGTAAATGCTAATAAAAGGGTCAAAAACAATTTTGTGAATTGTATATTAATACCGTTACTAAATGCTAATTCTTCACTAACAGTAATGAATAAAAAATTATTCCATTGCCAAAGTAGTAAAGTGCCAATAAGCATTACACAAATAATAATTTGAAAAAGATCAGAATATGTTACAGATAGAAGATCGCCAAATAAGTATCCCATCAAGTCAATACGTATATTCTTCATTAAGCTAATAACTACTAGGCCTAGTGATAATGCACTGTGAGCCAAAATACCAAGTAAGGTATCAATTGGCAATTGCTTTTGAGATTCCAGCCAAAGTAATCCTATAGCAAGTAAAAGTGTTATAAAAATAACAGCATAAAACAAATTTATGTTGAGTAGAAAACCAAATGCAATACCGAGTAAAGCTGCATGTGATAAAGTATCACCAAAATATGACATTCTTCTCCATACAACAAATGTACCTAACGGACCTGTTACTGTAGTTAAAAATAAACCCGCTAATAAAGATGGTAATAGTAACTCAATCATTATCTTTTTTTCCAATTTTAGGTAAGATTATTTAATTATTTTGCTGTTCATTAGTGTGTTTACATAGATCATGTTGATGATTGTGATGATGTTTATAAACAGCGATTTGAGATGCACCTTGTTGACCAAAAAGAGAAATAAATTCTGGATCATTTGAGACACTAGCTGGCGTTCCTGAACAACAAATATGATGATTTAAGCAGATGACTTCATCTGTTTTAGCCATTACCAAATGTAGATCATGTGAAACCATTAAAACACCACAATTAAACTGTGTTTTCGCATTACTAATTAAATCATATAATAAAACCTGTCCATTAACATCTACCCCCTGCGTCGGTTCATCTAGGATTAATAATTGGGGGCGTTTAGCTAACGCCTGAGCAAGTAGAACTCTTTGCTGTTCACCGCCAGACAGTTGATGCATTGATTTATCAATTAAATATTCTGCTTTTACCAAAGATAGAATGTTTAGAACATTTTTACTATTTAATTGTTTATTCAAACACATAAAACGCTTTACAGTAATGGGTAAGGTCGGATTAAGTTTGATGGATTGTGGAACATAACCAATTGTTAAGTTAGTTAAACGAGTTATCTTTCCTGATGTATAAGGCATTAATCCCAAAATGACTTTAACTAATGTTGATTTACCTGCACCATTTGGGCCAAGTAACGTTACAATTTGATTTGTGCTAATTGATAACGAAACATTATGTATTATTTTTTGATGTTTTATTTCAACCGAAACATTATCTAGCGAAATTAGCTGAGTCATATTAACGTAAGTCCTTGCTCACCTATATGTTATGTTATACTATAACAATAATGTGATCTATTCTACCATAATTTATAACTATAGGATAATAATGTGAAAAAAAATGCACAAATTAAATCTAATCGATTATTGCGATTCTTAAAAATGCTAGGTCCATTGCTCATTATTAATGGGTTTATTTTAGATGCGAATGCAAACATTATTTCCTCTGTAAAACCTATTGCTTTTATAACTCAAGCGGTTTCTGATGGCATAACAAATACTGATATTTTATTGCCTGATGGAACATCTCCTCACACATATTCTTTAAAACCATCGGATTTAGCTAAAATAAAAACAGCTGAATTGATTATTTGGGTTGGTGAGGACTTAGAAACATTCATGCCTACAGTTTTAAAAAGTATTGATAAGGACAAACAAATAGAATTAATGGATATACCCACCATTAAAAGTTTACTACGAACCAGTACAAATAATCATGATCAACATGAAACCCATACTCATAATAATGATTCTGATCATGATCATCATGGTGAATACGATGAGCATATTTGGCTTTCCCCAAAAATAGCCAAAGAGATTGCTCAAGCAGTACATGATAAACTTATTAGTATATATCCCAACAAAAAAGATATTATTGATGAAAATTTAAACGAATTCACCGTTAAACTAGCTGAAACAGAACAAAACATTGCAAAAAAACTGATTAACGTACAAAATAGCGGATATTTTGTTTTTCATGATGCCTATGGGTATTTTGAATCACAGTTCGGATTAAAAAATCTAGGTAGTTTTACCATAAATCCAGCAGTACAGCCAGGTGTTCAAACTGTTTATGCTATCAAACGAGAATTAAAAGAACATCAAGCAGTATGTGTATTTAGAGAGCCACAGTTTAGCCCTGCAGTTATTGAAAAAATAGTGAATGGAACAGATGTTCGTATTGGCGAATTGAATCCCTTGGGTACAGATATCACTTTATCCAAAAATGCCTATTCACAATTTTTATTAAGATTAACACAGCAACTGTTGGATTGTTTAGATAAAAAGTAATGTAGATAATAAATAGTTAAGGTTAATTTTGGCAAGTAAGATTAAATCCCCTAATATTGAAAAGAATAAATCTAATTTTCCCTATTTTTCACTATTAGGTGTTCTTCTTGTGGTTATCTCATTTACCGTATTATGGCGGCCACTTAATTTGGAGCGCACGGTATATGTTCCTTTGACTCCTCAAGTTGAAACGACAGTAATAGATAATATTAATTCTCCAGTTATTGTTGGAGATGGTCGAATTGAAGTTGTTGGCGGTAAGTCAAAAACAGATCAAGTTACTGAATCATCAGATGTTCCTGAGGATGAAATAGTTAAAGATGAGCTAGATGACATTATTGAAGATAAGGGTAATACTGTGCAATATACTGTTGCACGTGGTGATACTCTACATGATATTTTACTAAGGTATAACGTCAATAGAAGGGATGTTTACCAATTAACAACTAACTTTAAACAGCTAGCCAATTTAAGAATTGGTCAACAAGTTAGTTGGACGACTGATGATTCCAATAATTTACAAAGTTTTAGTTGGATAATATCCAGTAACAATATCAGAATTTACGAAAAATCAGGCAATAAATTTATCGAAAGCTCTGAAACTGTAGAAGTGATACCACAGGAAGTAGTTATAAAGGGGGATATAAAAAACAGTTTCATTGCTGATGCGCGTAAAAGTGGATTAACGAGTAGTGAAATTGGTGTTATCACTCGAGCCTTACAATGGCGCTTAGATTTTCGTCGTTTAAAAGTTGGTGATAAATTCTCGGTAATTTTATCGCGTGAAGTACATGGTAAGCGCTTGTCTAATAGTCAATTAATCGGTGTTCGCATTAGAAATGGTAGCAAAGATTATTATGCTATTTTAGCTGATGATGGTCAATACTATGATATTAACGGCGGCAGCTTATCACAAAGTTTTTTTCGATATCCTCTTGAAAAACAGGCTCGTGTATCGTCAGGATTTAACCCACGTCGTTTAAATCCTGTTACTGGTGTTGTTACACCTCATAATGGAGTTGACTTTGCCGTATCCCGAGGAACACCTGTTTTATCAGTAGGTAATGGTGAAGTGGTTATTGCCAAGTATAGTGGTTCTGCGGGTAACTATATTGCTATTCGTCATGGTCGTCAGTATATGACAACATATATGCATCTGGATAAAATATTGGTAAAACCTGGTCAGCAAGTTAAGCAAGGTGATAAGATTGGCCTATCAGGCAATACAGGGCGATCGACAGGCCCTCATCTACACTTTGAGTTACATATTAATAATAAACCTGTTAATCCTTTAACGGCAAGTTTACCTATTTCAGAAGGGTTAACTGGTAAATCAAAAAAAGCATTTTTGTCAAAAGTTAAAGATATTCGCCCGCAGCTAAATTTTTAAAAAATTAAAGGTTAATTTTATACTAAAACGTACCCATTTCCTGAAACTTTTTAACGAAAAGAAGGTTAAGGTATCCTTAAGAAATTATGTTATTATAAGGTTAATTTTGATTGAATAATAAATGTTAGGTGTAGCTTGAATAAATCAACAAAAACAACCAAAACAAATAAAAAACGATCCGCTAAAAAGGTTAAGAAAAAGACTTTATGGCGACGGCTTTGGTCGTTTCTGTTTAAAGTCTTTCTAGTTTTTGCTGCTGTAGCTATAATTTATGGTATCTATCTTGACCAGCAAATCAAAGAACGTATTGATGGTAATGTTTGGGAACTGCCAGCTGCAGTTTATGGTCAAATTATTGATCTTGAACCAGATAGTGAATACAGTTTAAGTGATGTAGTCACTATGTTAGTTGGGGCTCAATATCGACAGCAAGACACCAAAGCAACGCGCCCTGGCGAATTTATTGTTACTAACGATACAGTACAAATTTATCGTCGACCTTTTACTTTCCCTGATGGTGAAGAAAAAGCGTTTCGTGTCAAAATTTCATTTTATGAAAATCATATTGATCGTATCACTAATTTAGATACCGGTCGTGATTTTGGATTACTACGCATTGATCCTAAATTAATTACTATGCTGCATTCTCCTAATGGCGAGCAGCGATTATTTGTGCCGTTAAAAGAATTTCCTGATTCACTCATACAAACATTAATAGCCACCGAAGATAAACGTTTTTATAATCATTATGGAGTGAGTTTATACTCTATTGGACGTGCGATTTTTGTTAATTTAACGACTGGTCGTACGGAAGGTGGTAGTACCTTAACGCAACAAACAGTAAAAAATCTTTTTTTGACTAATGAACGTAGCTTAAGTAGAAAGATCCGCGAAGCTTATATGGCATTGATTTTAGATGCCCGATATAGCAAAGAAAGAATCTTAGAATTATATCTAAATGAAGTCTATTTTGGACAAGCAGGTAGTGAAGAGATTCATGGTTTTCCGCTGGCTAGCCTGTATTATTTTGGACGTCCTGTTAATGAGCTTACATTAGATCAGCAAGCTGTTTTAGTTGGAATGGTAAAAGGCGCATCACTTTATAATCCTTGGACACAACCAAAACAAGTTCTTGAGCGTCGTAATATTGTTTTAAAACTTACTCAACAACAAGGTATTATTGATGAAGAGTTATATAACTTATTAAGTCAGCGCCCACTCTCTGTATTACCTAAAGGAGGCGTCATTTCTCCTCAACCTGCATTTATGCAAGTTGTACGCAGTGAACTGAGAAAGCAGTTAGGAGATAAAGCTGATCATCTGTCAGGAATGAAGATCTTCACTACTTTTGATCCAGTTGCTCAGGCAGCTGCCGAACAAGCAGTAACCAATCAAATAGAATCATTACGTAAATCTACGAACAAAGATTTACAAACTGCAATGGTCATTGTTAGTCGGGAAACGGGTGAAATACGGTCAATTATAGGTAGTGCTGAACCACGTTATCCTGGTTACAATCGAGCATGGTTAACAAGACGATCAATTGGGTCTTTAGCTAAACCTTCAACCTATTTGACTGCGTTAGGGCAACCAGATAATTATCAACTAAATAGTTGGCTTAATGATAATCCACTGTCAATTAAAGTCGATAATGGAAGCTATTGGCAACCGAAAAATTTTGATCGGAAATATCGTGATCGTGTTATGTTGGTGGATGCTTTAGCGCTCTCACTTAATGTACCGACTGTTAATCTAGGAATGGAATTAGGACTTGATGCGAGTAAAAATACTTTAGAAGCATTAGGTGTACCAGCAGATCGCATACCTAATTTACCATCAAGATTACTTGGAGCTTTAGAATTAACGCCATTAGAAACAGCACAAATGTTTCAAACTATTACTAATAATGGCCAACGTTCGCCATTAACTATTCTCCGATATGTATTAACGGATAAAGGAAAGTTGGTTTATCAAAGTTATCCACAGCAACTACAAGCTGTGTCAGCACAGTCCGCTTATTTAACAACTTATGCAATGCAGCAGGTTGTTGAATCAGGTACATCGCGTTCATTAAAATCCAAATATGGACCATTTAAACTCGCTGCTAAAACTGGGACAAGTAACGATTCACGAGATAGTTGGTTTACAGGAATTGATGGTAAAAATGTTGCTGTCATCTGGATTGGGCTTGATGACCATTCTCCTATGAAATTAACAGGAGCAACGGGAGCGCTAAAAATTTATAGTGAATATTTACAGAATAATCCACCTAAGAAATTAGTACTGCCTATGCCACAAAATATTTTTATGATGCCAATTGATAGCAATGGTCAGTGGCAATGTGGTGGAAGTGGTGTTCGTACTTTGCCTGTATGGACCGCTAATCCCCAAGGTTTGTGTTCTGGCGGTAACCAATCGGTGTCAGATAAATCGGCACCGTCTTGGGTATCTGAAATGTTAAATAACTAAGTAGGACTCTATGCCTGAATTACCAGAAGTCGAAACAAGTCGTCGTGGTATTTTACCTTATTTAAAAGGTCAGACTATTAAACAAATAATTGTTCGACAGCCTAAATTGCGTTGGCCAGTTGATGATGCAATTAAGAATGCTCAAGGACAAGTTATTTTAGATATTCAAAGACGTGCGAAATATCTGTTGTTACAATTGTCTTATAACTGGATAGTAATTCATTTAGGAATGTCAGGTAGTTTACGCATTTTAAAAAATCATCAAGAAGCTGAAAAACATGACCATATTGATTTGGTTTTAGAAAATGGTGTGATATTACGTTACACAGACCCAAGACGTTTTGGATCTTGGCTTTGGGCTAATTCACTCGATGATGTATTCCAATTGCAACATTTGGGACCAGAACCTTTGAGTGATGAGTTTTCAGCAAACTATTTATTTGAAAAAGCAAAAAATCGACAAATACCCATTAAAAGTTGGATTATGGATAATCATATTGTGGTTGGCGTTGGCAATATTTATGCTTCAGAATCATTGTTCATGGCAAAAATTAATCCCAATCGAAAAGTCAATTCTATACAATTAGTGGAATTTGAGAGATTAGTTAATGCTATTAAGCAAGTACTTACTAAATCAATTACACAAGGTGGTACCACGCTTAAAGATTTTCTGCAATCGGATGGAAAACCAGGCTATTTCGCTCAAGAACTTCAAGTTTATGGTAGAGGTGGTGAAAAATGCTATATTTGTAATGCAGAAATAAAATCACAAAGAATAGGACAACGTAATACGTTTTATTGTGAACAATGTCAAAAATAATGAATTGTTTATTTTTATGTGAGTAATTACCTAAAATAGTCGATGTAAGTTAACATAATATTGAAAGCTCAATTAAGTTAAAATTTGTATAAATAACATCTATTTTCTTTCTTTAAACCATCATCAACTCAGATAAATGTACATACCAATTTTTCAATTAATTAGTGTTTACCAACTGAAAAGCTAATTATTGGAATGTAGCAAAAAGTAAATTGAAATATTTTGCTTTGAAGTGACTAGACTTGTTACGCGATATCGGATATCTTTTTGGGGGGGATAAAAGTATTTATCTTTTATAAAGTTTAATATGTGGCGCTAATTAATTAGTGATAAAATATTAAACTCCAAAGATATTTCAATCGCGTTGTTTGTAATTTGCATTGATTTTAATGTAATTTATTTCGCTTTTATTAAGGAATTTAAGATGATCAAATTTGCTTGTCGCTTTTTGATAACTTTATCTGTTTTATTTCATACAATGATTGCTAATGCAGATGTTCGCATTATTATCACCGATGGCGTTAGTTCTGCCAAACCGATAGCAGTTGTACCTTTTAAGTGGACAGGATCGGGTGAGCCTCCACAAAATATTGAGGATATAGTTGCTTCAGATTTACGCAATAGTGGTAAATTTAATCCTATTGATGTTAATAATATGCCACAAAAGCCAACCACTGCTTCAGAAGTTACTCCTGCTGTTTGGGATCAACTTGGTGTTTCAGCTGTGGTTGTTGGTTCCATTCAACCTGATGCTTCCGGGAAATATTTAATTAATTATCAATTAATTGATACCGTTACTCGTCCAGGTGCAGTTTTAGCACAAAATCAATATTCGATTGATAAACGTTGGATTCGTTATGCAGCGCATACTGCAAGTGATGAAATTTTTGAGTCACTAACAGGCATAAAAGGTGCTTTTAGAACACGTATTGCTTATGTGGTTAAAACTACTAGGGGACCTTTTACACACGAATTAAGGGTGTCTGATTACGATGGGTATGATCAAATGACTGTCCACCGTTCTAAAGAACCATTAATGTCGCCTACATGGTCACCGGATGGCAAAAAACTTGCTTATGTAACTTTTGAAGGTGGTCGTTCATCATTAGTTGTAAAATCATTAGAAACCGGCGCTGTTCAAACAATTGCTGCTTTCCCAAAACATAATGGTGCCCCTGCTTTTTCTCCTGATGGCAGTAAATTAGCTTTTGCATTATCCAAAGATGGAAGTTTAAATTTATATATGATGGATTTAAACTCAAAGAAATTAACTCAAATTACATCAGGTCGTAGCAATGATACTGAGCCATCATGGATGCCAGATAGCCAAACAATTGTTTATACTTCTGACCAAGCTGGTCGCCCTCAACTTTATACTATTAATATAAATGATGGAAGCACCCAACGTTTAACATGGGATAATACACAAAATCAAAATGCCCGTGTTGCTCCTGATGGTTCTTTTATTGCAATGATTTCGACAAATAACGGTGAACAGCATATTACACGTTATGATACAGAAACAAATACTTATCAACGATTGACGGATTCATTTTTGGATGAAACACCAAGCATAGCACCTAATGGAACTATGATTATTTATAGTTCAACACAAGGATTAGGCACAATTTTGAATCTTGTTTCAACCGATGGTAATTTTAAAGCTAGACTACCTGCTACTGATGGGCAAGTAAAATTTCCTGCTTGGTCACCATATTTATAAATAAAGGATTGAAATTTATTCTATATTCTGAATATTAAAATTGTACAAAAGGTAATAGCGTTATAATATATAACGCTATAATTTCTAATTGATAAATTGTGTTATTTTTATAATTAGTAAGAGATATAATATATAAGTAATATTTTTTAAAACACAAAGGAGTTAATACAATGCAATTTTCTAATTTTCTTAAAGTAGCTGCGGTTGCTTTACCACTAATGGCAGTTACTGCATGTTCATCAAACAATACCACTACTGACCAAGGTGGGACTACAACCGTTAATGCATCCCAAAGAGTTTTAGAGCAAATTCGTAAATTACAACAAATCAACATCGTATATTTTGATTTTGATAGATATAATGTTAAACAAGAGTTTGCAACATTATTAGATGATCATGCAGTTTTCATGCGTGCAAATCCAGATATTAAAGTCGTAATTGAAGGTCATGCTGATGAACGTGGTACGCCAGAATACAATATTGCATTAGGTGAACGTCGTGCGAGCGCAGTTAAATCATATCTACAAGGTAATGGTGTTCCTGGCGGACAAATGGACATCGTATCTTATGGTAAAGAAAAACCAGCTGTATTAGGACATGACGAAGAAGCTTATTCTAGAAACCGTCGTGCAGTAATAACATACTCTGGTTTCTAATTAGTTTATTTAACGGCTGTTTATGCAGCCGTTTATTTATCAAGTTCACGCTGAGTATAATAATATGTATAAAAAAGCACTGATATTGTTCTTATTTCTTCTATTTAACAGTTATGGTTGTGCTGCAAGAAGTTCAGATTTAGAAAGAACGATTCAAGCACAAGGTCAATTATTAGTTGAAAGTCAACAGAAAATTACTGAATTACAAGCTGATGTCGATACACTTCGTGGTCAACTAGAAGAAACTCAATACCAGCTTAATCAGACCATAGAACGTCAAAAAATGATTCTTCAGCAATTGGTTAATGGTTCAGGACTCTCTTCTAATACTAATTCATCCAGAGAGGGTATATCTTTACCACCTTCTGCTACTGATGACCAACCACCATCAGATTTACAAAGTTGGACAAATTCTGGTAATGATAAAATTGATTATGATTTCATTGTACAATTTATTAATGATGATAAACAAAATGCTGATACAATAGCTGCCTTTCAAAAGTTTATAAAGAATTACCCAAAATCATCTTATTTAGCCAATGCTAATTATTGGTTGGGTCAACTTTATTATAAGGAAGGAAAGAACGATGAGGCTTCATTTTATTATGCTACTGTTGTAAAAAATTATCCATCTTCTTCCAAAGCAGCAGATAGCCTTTATAAAGTAGGAGCTATCTTATTGGATAAAGGTGATAAAAAGAATGCTAAAACTGTTTTTCAACAAGTTATAAGTAAATATGCTAAAGATAAACAGGTTGTTGATCTTGCGAAGCAAAAATTAGCATCGCTTAAATAAAATGTATAAATAACCAGCTATTGAATTAAAATACTAATAAAAGGGTTGCGCTGCTTAGCAATTATAAGTATTATAGCAACCCGAAATCGCTTGTAGCGCTAGTTATTAAGAATAAAGATTTCGTTCAATATGGGTTGTTAGCTCAGTCGGTAGAGCAGCGGACTTTTAATCCGTTTGTCGAGCGTTCGAATCGCTCACGACCCACCACCTTCTCTCTTCATTTTGAAATCATAAAAGCTGTCTCAACTTAATATACTCAACTTAATACACTTAACTTGATAAAAAACATTAATGTTAGTCAAAATTTATTTTTAATAAATTTGAATAACACATATTTTTAATTCCACAGAGATTAATTAAGTACAAAAAGTATCGAATAATCAAAATTAGTTCCTATCATCTTCATTCATCCTTTCTTAATTTAACAAAATAGCCTTACTTATATTTAATAATATTAATATATTTCAAAAAAATATAATTAAAAACCTATTTTACAGAGCTGAAAAACATAAAATAAGTTGTGCATGCGAATAATAATCATTATCATTATTGTTGTTGTTTTAGCATTTATCAAATAACACAACAAATAATAGGAAAAATAATGAAATTAGTTAATCAAGTATTCTTACCTTGCTTATTAAGCTCTACCGCTTTTATCGCTTATGCTCAAGAAAAAGTTAATGATGATAATGATATTGAAACTATGAAAGTTGTTGCAACAATTAAGGATAATAATGATCAGCGAATAAAAAAATCATCAACAGCAACTAAATCATCCTTTTATATAAAGGATATTCCTCAAACTATTAATTCGGTTGATCTTCAACAAGAGAAAATTTATGGGCAAAATGATCTTAGTGTCATTGTAAATAAATTACCTGGGGTAGATGCAACTTATGATATGCGAGATGAAGGTATCAAAATCCGAGGTTTTTCCGCCAGCTCTGGTGATATTTATCGTGATGGTGTTCGCGCGAGTGGACAAGTTAGACAAAGTACCGCTAACATTGAGCGAATTGAAGTGTTAAAAGGACCCGCCTCAGTACTTTATGGCAGAGGCTCAGGTGGCGGAATGATAAATATGATTAGTAAACAAGCAAACTTTGATTCACCCACTACGTTAAGTTTGAGAGGGGGATCTTGGGATAAATACGGCGGAATGGTAGATATAAATCATGTTTTACATGATAATATTGCTATACGCATGACAATTGATCATCAATCAGAAAAGAGTTTTCGTAAAGGAATAAAACAACGCGATACAATGGTTTCACCAAGTATATTGTATGATAATTTGGCTGGATTTAATTGGTTAGTACAATATACTCATGATAAATTATGGCGTAAGCCAGATAGGGCGCCAGCCTATTATAACCTACCTAAAGGTGTCTCAATTAAAACAGCTTATGCTCACCCTGATGACTATGTAAAAGATAATTTTAATTCATTACGTTCAGTTATGGGATATGAATTTAATCATGACTGGTCTATCAAGCTAACTAATCTATATCGTAAAGCTGATCAGAATTTCGATCATCTTTATGCAGGTAATTATTGTGATTTAAGTGGTAAACTTAGTAATCGCGCACCTTGCGACTACAAAGGTAAATTAAAATTCCGTCGAGCTTGGCAAGAAACATCGAATAAAACTTATAGTAATACCCTTGATTTAGTGGGTAAGTTTAATACGGCGAGTATTTCTCATGATATGTTAATAGGGTTTGAATATAATATTGAAAAACGAGAACCTAGATTAGCTTTAACTAGCCAATATCCGGAAGCAGTTGATCCATATCATCCTCATTGGAACTCAAAAAAAACTCGATATAACAAATTAAGTACTAAGACTAATCATAAAGCTACATCCAAAGGGGTATATTGGCAAGACCTAATCAGTTTTACAGAGCAGTGGAAATTACTTGCAGGATTACGTTATGATAATTATGAGTTTGCATCGGATAATAAATTGAATCATCAAAATCGGTCATATGATGGACACTCTCTAAGTCCTCGGTTCGGATTAATTTGGCAGCCGATAGAATCCCAAAGTTTTTATGCTTCGTATAGTAAAAATTTTGCGCCATATGGGGGACGTGGTTTAATCACACTTGCGACAGACTCTAAGACTGTTTACGATGACAAACCTCAATATTCTCGTCAATATGAAGTTGGTGTCAAAAGCGATTGGCTTAATGACAAGCTTTCCTCTCAAATCGCGCTTTACGACCTTGAGCTTTATAATATTCGTTATCAACCCGATGCAGTTAACGATCCTTATAATTGGCAAGTTAGAGGCAGTGATAGAAGCCAAGGTATAGAATTAAGCGTAATAGGAAAATTGAGCAATAATTGGTACATCAATAGCGGTATTGGCTATCAGCAAGCAAAAGTTCATAAAGATAAAAAAACACCTGCTAACAAAGGCAAATATTTATCCAATACAGCCAAACATAGTGGTTATTTAAGCGTACGTTATTTGCCTTATGAAAATTGGTTTACTGAACTGGAAGTTAACTATAAGGGCTCAATGTATAACGATGATAACAATCAGATTAAACGTCCTGGTTATGCATCATGGAATGCGGCAATTGGTTATCAAACTCAATCCGTTGATGTGACTTTAGCGATAACTAATTTATTCGGTAAAGAGTATTGGCGTTCAAGTAGTATGCCTGGTACACCTCGAGCCTTTTTATTAACTGCAAGTTATAAATTATGATACTTAATTAATGTTTTTAGGATTTAAAGATAATCGGTTAACTACTTATGTATTCGTAAAAAGTAAGCATAAATAATAAGTTGCTACAGTAAAGAGGGAATAGCATTCCCTCTTTTTTATGATGTTTAAACTTTAGCTGCTAATTCAATAATTTTCATTGTTACTTCAAATGATTTTACAAATGATGATAACGGTAAAAATTCGAAACATGAATGAAAGTTATGTGCACCAGTAAAGTAGTTTGGTGTAGTCAGGCCTCTTGCCGATAGTGCTGAACCATCTGTTCCGCCACGCATAGCAATTGTATTTGCCTTAATATTTAATTGCTCAAATGATTGATAAATTAAATCAATTGAACGCTTATCTTCACCTAAATAATTAGCAATATTACTATAAGTATCGGTTATTTGACATTCGATTTTAGCTCTTGGATATTTACGGCTTATAAAACTTATCACTTCTTGAATATAAGTTTTACGTGCTTCATATTTAGCTAAATCAAAATCTCGGATACTCATTTTTAACGTTGTCGTACTTTGGTTACCAATAATATCGTTAAACCAGAAATAACCTTCTTTACCTTCAGTATGTTCAGGCGTTTCGAAACTATCAAAACAGTTAATAATATCGTTAGCAATACCAATAGGGTTGATTAAAACATTTTTTGCTGACATTGGGTGTGCAGTTACACCTTCAATTTCAATAATTGCTGAACCTGCATTAAACGTTTCATAAACGACTTCACCTAATTCGCAACAGTCAATTGTGTAAGCAAAATCGGGTTTAAAACGATTCAAGTCAAGTTTTTTCGCGCCGTTTAAACCGACCTCTTCATCAGGTACGAAAGCAACATAAATATCACCATAGGTACAATTTTGCTTTTGTAATTGATCTAACATTGTCATAACAACAGCTATTGCAGCTTTATTATCGGCACCCAGCACACTTGTACCATCAGTAACAATTAATTCTTCATTGATGTATTTATTCAATTCAGGATGCTCAGCAACTTTAAACCAGATATTTTTATCTTTATTTAATAAAATATCTTCACCCGTAAAAGTGACTCGTTGTGGGTTAATTTTATCCGATAAGGCGACATCAACTGTATCAAGATGAGCGACGTAACCAATTTTAGGTGAATTTGGATTATTTCCAGATAACTTAGCAGTGACAATACTGTGCTCATCAAGATGAACTTCTTGTAGATTAAGATCAATTAACTCTTGTTTGAGTAAATTGGCTAATTGTGTTTGTCCTGATGTAGAGGGAACATGTGCACAACCCATCGCACTTTGACTTGGTATACTAACGTAACGTAAAAAACGTTCAACTAATTGTTCGGTAATATTCATATTATTTTGACTCCTTATTGATGACTAATGATTCACGGGTGGATAAACATAACCACTATCAAAGCCGATAGGCAGTCCTAGGAACCAAAATAGCAGTAAATTAATTGTTAAAGCAATAAGTAAGCCCGCAGTATATGGGATCATCATAGAGCTTAAAGTACCCACTCCAGTATTTTTACAATACTGCTGACAATAGGCAATGATTAAAGGATAGAAAGCAAACATTGGAGTACTAACATTGACTGCTGAGCTAATACGATAGGCCGCTTGTGTTAGTTCTGGTGAAATACCAACAGACATGAGCATAGGAACAAAGATCGGCGCTAAAATAGCCCATTTTGACGAAGCAGAAGTAATTAATACATTTAACATGCTAGTTAAAATGATCACACCAAATATAGTGACAACCGATGGTAAATGTAAGGCTTTTAAAAATTCAGCACCACCAATAGCAATCAATGTCCCTATTTGGGAGTGTGAAAAGACATATAAAAACTGTGCACAAAAGAATGCAAAAACAATAAAAGGAATAAGAGATTGAGTAATCTTTTCCATTGATTTGACAATATCACGTGATGATTTAAATGCGCCAGTGATTACGCCATGGATTAAACCAGGAATAGCAAAAAAAACAAATAATAAAGGTACAATGATTTGCATAATTGGTGCTTGATTGCTGGTTAAACTACCATCAGGTGCACGCAGTAAAGAATTTTCAGGTAACAGTAACAATACTAATCCAATAGCAATAATCAAAAATACACAAGAAGCGATTTTAAAAGCGCGATTTTCTAAAGGTGTAATAGCTGGTGAATTAGCCAAATTATTAAGTTCAAGATCGTTATTTAGTGGCATCGTTGCTTTTAAGCGAGGTTCAACAATTTTATCTGTTATAAACCAACAAGCAATTAACACAAAGAATGTACCTCCAAAACTTAAAAAATAGTTACATAAAACGTTAACTTGATAAGATGGATCGATAATTTGTGCCGCACTTTGAGTAAAACCTTGCATGATCGGATCGATGATTGATGGCGTATAACTTGAACTAAAACCACCTGCTAATCCTGCAAATGAGGCAGCTATCCCAGCCAGTGGATGACGACCTGTTGCATAAAACATCATTGCCGAAACTGGCATTAAAATAACATAAGCAGAGTCAGCCGCAATATGACAAACCATACTGACAAAGATAACTGACGGAGTAACTAATTTTTGGGGAGTTACAGCCAATAATTTTTTAAGTAATACATGAATATAGCCACTACTTTCGGCAATTCCTATACCTAATGTGGCAACAATAGTAATGCCCAATGGTGGAAAACTAACAAAATTGGGTACCATTTTAGTAAAAAATGTTACTAAATGATCAGGCGCTAGCATATTAACGACCACCAGTTTTTCTTTAGTTACTGGATTTATAAAATCGAAGCTTACAAAGGAAAGTAATAATGAAGCAACAAAACAGATAATTAAAGCGAAGAAAAAAAGTGTAGTGACATCGGGGATTTTGTTTCCAATTCGTTCTATAGTATTTAAAAAGCCGCCGGTTCTGATCGGTGACGAATTTGTAGTTTGATTCATAAAAAAATAAGTATATATGTTGTTCGGACCGACAATTTAGCACATATCAATGCGGTAGGTAAACCAAGTGTTAGTTAAGTTTTATTCTGTTTCATTAAGTTAATTTGAACGCTCTCATCATTACTATAATTTATATAACCTGTTATTTTTAAAATATCTTTGATATGCATCTTAATTCATATTTCGTTAGTATAGCCTATATCAGTGCTCATCTTTCATGCAAATTATGCTCAATTATTATTAACAACAATGTAATTGCATAAAAATTTTTTAGTGATATATTAATTGAATATTTAGTCATAAAAATAGCATAAATATTCAATCAAGTTAAACGTAATACTTTAGGAAATATTATAATACACGCAGTGGGGGTTATCATGGTTTTCGATATTGATTTAATTAAATATATCTATCAGCACTATCCACAAAAAATTGACCTCATTCGGCAAAGAATCGGAAAACCATTAACCTTAACAGAAAAAATTCTTTATGCACATCTAGCACCAGGAGAAGAGCTTAAAAATTATAAACGTGGTGAAGATTATGTTAATTTTGCGCCAGACCGAGTGGCTATGCAAGATGCAACGGCCCAAATGGCGCTCTTACAATTGATGAATTCTGGGAGAAATAGAGTTGCTGTACCATCAACAGTTCATTGCGATCACTTAATTCAAGCGTATAAAAATGCTCATGATGACTTAATTATTGCTGAAAGTAATAATCAAGAGGTCTATCAATTTCTACGAGATGTATCAAACAAGTATGGTATTGGGTTTTGGAAGCCTGATGCCGGCATCATTCACCAAGTTGTTCTTGAAAATTATGCTTTTCCAGGTGGGATGATGATAGGTACGGATTCACATACTCCAAATGCAGGAGGCCTTTCAATGATAGCTATTGGCGTCGGTGGAGCTGATGCTGTTGATGTCATGGCTGGTATGCCATGGGAATTAAAAATGCCTAAAATTATTGGGGTAAAATTGATTGGTAAATTATCTGGTTGGGTCTCACCTAAAGATGTTATTTTAAAACTTGCTGGTATTTTAACGGTTAAAGGTGCAACAAATTCAATTATTGAGTATTTTGGTGAGGGCGCTCAATCTTTATCAGCAACAGGAAAAGCAACAATATGTAATATGGGGGCAGAGGTTGGTGCTACAACATCCATATTTGCATATAGTAAAAAATCTGCCGATTACTTGGCGATAACTGGTCGCCAAGAGGTAGTTGATTTAGCGAATAAATTAGTTGACTGTTTTAATCCAGATTCTGCTGTTTTAGATCAACCAGAAAAATACTATGATCAAGTAATTGAAATTAATCTTTCCGAACTTGAGCCTTATGTAAATGGACCTTTTACGCCAGATTTGGCTTATCCAATCTCACAACTTGCAACAGCAGTTAAAGAACATAATTACCCAGATAATATGGAAGTTGGATTGATTGGTTCATGTACTAACTCTTCCTATGAAGATATGATACGTGCTGCATCGGTGATTAATAATGCTAACCAATTAGGGCTCACCGTAAAAGCCAAATTAATTATTAATCCAGGATCCGAGCAAGTAAAATATACTTCCAAGCGAGATGGTATATTAAATCATTTTGAACAAGCTGGCGCTGCCATCATGGCAAATGCTTGTGGACCTTGTATAGGACAATGGCGCCGTGATGAAGTCGCCGATGAACATAAAAATTCGATAGTAACCTCGTTCAATCGTAACTTTGCTAAACGTAATGACGGCAGCCCAAACACTTATGCTTTTGTGTGCTCTCCTGAAATTGTAGTGGCATTATCTATTGCTGGAAAATTAAGCTTTAACCCATTAACCGATAACCTAATTAACGGTAAAGGACAAAAAGTCAAACTTCAAGAGCCAAGTGGTGATGAATTACCGAAACGTGGATTTGAGGTAGATGATGCAGGTTATGTTGCTCCAATTGCTGATGGCAGTTTAGTGGAAGTCCATATTGCTACAAATTCTGAACGGTTACAGCAACTTGCACCTTTTTCACCTTGGGATGGAAAAGACATTATATCGCAACCGTTGTTAATTAAAGCGACAGGAAAATGTACCACAGATCATATTTCAATGGCTGGTAAATGGCTAAAATTTCGCGGCCATTTAGATAATATTTCAAATAATATGTTGATCGGCGCTATTAATGCTTTTAATCAAAAAAGTAACTCAGTGTTAGATACCCAAACAGGAGATTACATCGAAGTTCCAGCATTAGCTCGCAAATTGAAAGCACAAGGCATTGGTTCAATAGTAATTGCTGAAGAAAATTATGGTGAAGGTTCATCACGAGAACATGCTGCGATGGAACCACGTTTCTTAAATGTTAAAGCGATAGTTGTTAAATCATTTGCTCGAATTCATGAAACCAATCTTAAAAAACAAGGAATGTTAGCACTGACATTTGTTGATAAGTCTGATTATGACAAAATTCGTGAAGATGATCAGATTAGCATTACCGGTTTAACTGATTTCGTGCCTGAAAAACATCTAACATTAACGCTTCACCATCATGATGGTACAACTGACTCTTTTGCTGTTGCTCATACTTATAATCAATCTCAAATAGATTGGTTTAAAGCGGGTAGTGCCTTAAATAAAATGAAAGAACAATTTAATGAAAACTGAAAATAAGAGGAATATAAAATGAATCAGCAAGTTTTGATTG
This sequence comes from Gilliamella sp. LMG 34360, assembly GCF_984568995.1. Classification (NCBI taxonomy): domain Bacteria; kingdom Pseudomonadati; phylum Pseudomonadota; class Gammaproteobacteria; order Orbales; family Orbaceae; genus Gilliamella; species Gilliamella sp. LMG 34360. Next base: position 705,073 of record NZ_OZ474900.1, read on the forward strand.
AAAATGGACAGCTCATTGTCCCTGATAACCCGATAATTCCTTTTATTGAAGGTGATGGTATTGGTAAAGAAATTTGGGCGTCAGCGAATAAGATCTTTGATAAAGCGATAGAAAAAGCCTATCAAGGTAAGCGTAAAGTTGAATGGCGCGAAGTACTTGCAGGTGAAAAATCATTTAATTTGAATGGTAATTGGCTGCCCGATGAGACTATGAATGCTTTTAAAAAATATTTGATTGGCATAAAAGGGCCATTAACAACCCCCGTTGGTGGGGGCATTCGTTCTCTTAATGTTGCACTTCGCCAAGAGTTAGATCTTTATGTATGCTTACGACCCGTTCGCTGGTTTAAAGGTGTTGAATCACCTGTAAAATATCCAGAAAAAGTTAACATGACTATTTTTCGAGAAAATACTGAAGATATTTATGCTGGCATCGAATGGATGCAAGGAACACCAGAAGCTGAAAAATTTTATCAGTTTTTATCTGAGCAAATGGGGGTAAAAAAAGTGCGTTTCCCTAAAACTTCATCTTTTGGTGTTAAACCTGTTTCAATAGATGGCTCTGAACGATTAATAAGATCTGCAATAAACTACGCATTACAACATAATCTGCCTTCAGTTACCTTAGTTCATAAAGGGAATATTATGAAGTTTACTGAAGGAGGATTTAAACAATGGGGATATGAACTGGCTGAAAAAGAATTTTCTGATGCGGTTTTTACAATGAATCAATATGCGAAGATACAAAAAGCAGATGGAAAGGCCACAGCAAATAAAGCTTTAAATGATGCTATATCAGCATCTAAATTGATTGTAAAAGACGTGATTTGTGACGCATTTTTACAAAATACCTTATTAAATCCGCAAGACTATTCAGTCGTCGCTACATTAAATCTAAACGGTGATTATGTATCAGATCAACTGGCGGCCATGGTTGGTGGTATTGGTATAGCGCCCGGTGCAAACATTAATTATTTAACTGGACATGCCATTTTTGAAGCAACACATGGCACAGCCCCTAATATAGCGGGTCAGAACCAAGCAAATCCCTCATCGCTATTACTTTCTGGTGTTATGATGTTTGATTATCTTGGCTGGCATGAAGTTGGTCAACTGATCACTAAAGCCATGGAAACTTTATTTCAACAAGGAAAAGCTACAAACGATTTAGCTCGTTTTATGCAAAATGGACAATCCTTATCAACCACTCAATTTACTCAAGCAGTAATAGATAACTTATAAAATTAAGGAGTAATTACAAATGAAAGAAAAATTTTTAGTTTATAAGCTATCTGAAACTGTCAAAAATACCAGTAAGATTCAATCACAATTATTTGAAAAATTTAATGTAAAACGTGGATTACGCAATGCCGATCACACTGGCGTCCTAGTCGGCTTAACTAAAATTGGTGATGTATTGGGTTATCAACATTTGGATGATGGCACATTAGAACCAATACCAGGGAAATTATTATATCGAGGCATAGATATTGAAGATCTGGTTCACAATGCTCAAGAAGAACAACGCACAGGTTTTGAAGAAACCATCTATCTACTTTTATCAGGACGGTTACCGGATGCAGAAGAACTCTGTGACTTTTCTAGATTACTTGGTGAATCAATGGCATTGGAAAAACAGACAAAGATAGCTATTATGGAGCTCGAAGGCCACGATATAATGAATATTTTGGCCAGAACGGTTCTAGAAATGTACACTTATGATTCACAAGCGGATGATACCTCGCGTGATAATCTTATGCGTCAATCTATCGACCTTATTGCTAAATTCCCTGCAATTATTGCTTATGCTTACAATATGTTGAGCCATAGTGCTAAAGGTAAATCATTGCACATTCGCCATCCTCATGAACATTTTTCAATAGCAGAAAACTTTTTATATATGATGAAAGGCTCGGATGGATATACTGAACTAGATGTGCGTGTGCTTGATTTAGCTATGATTATTCATGCTGAACATGGCGGTGGTAATAATTCAACATTTACCGTTCGTGTCACGAGTTCAACAGGTACTGATACCTATTCATCAATTGCAGCAGGTATTGGCTCATTAAAAGGACCGTTACATGGCGGCGCTAATTTGCAAGTTGGTAAAATGTTAAAACATCTCGCAGAACAAATAAAAAACTGGGCGGATGTAAACGAAATTGACAACTATCTACAGCGAATATTGAATAAAGAAGTATTCGATAAAAAAGGGTTGATTTATGGTATCGGCCATGCAGTTTATACTGTATCGGATCCTCGAGCCGTATTACTTAAAGAGATGGCACATGAACTAGCAAAAGAAAAAGGACGAGAAAAAGAATATAACTTCTTAAATCTGCTTGAAGAAAGGGCAATTAATGCTGTTGTTAATCGAAAAAATGCCAGAACAAAAAAACTAGTATGTGCCAATGTTGATTTTTATTCAGGCTTTGTTTATGACATGATTGGTTTACCTAGAGAAGTTTATACACCACTATTTGCTATGTCTCGAATCGTTGGATGGTGTGCACATCGAATTGAAGAACTTAATTTTGATGATCGACGCATAATTCGACCAGCCTATAAAAATATTGGTGAGCTTATGCCGTTTATTCCATTAAAAGATCGTTAAAATAATCATCCGTCAGTTTGACTCTGACGGTTTGCACAAAAGCTTATTTTATTAAAAAAAGCATGGTGATTTAAAGCAATAGTTTGTAGACTATCCCACATTGTCGGTTTTTGATTCTGTATTATATAAATGAATCTTTTAAAATCTTTAGCTACAGTAAGTTCCATGACCATGGTATCTCGTGTATTAGGTTTTGTGCGTGATGCTATCATTGCTCGCTTTTTTGGTGCCGGTATGGCTACCGATGCCTTTTTTGTTGCCTTTAAACTCCCTAATTTATTGCGGCGTATTTTTGCTGAGGGCGCATTTTCACAAGCCTTTGTACCAATTTTAGCTGAATATAAGAATCAACAAGGAATAGAAGCAACGCGGACTTTTGTTGCTTATGTTGCTGGTTTATTAACTTTAGTATTAGCCATTGTTACCTTAATTGGCGTAGTGTGTGCTCCTTTTATTATTATGATAACCGCGCCTGGATTTATGCAAGAATCGAGTGATAAATTTGATCTTGCCACAACGATGTTGCGTATTACCTTTCCTTATATCTTTTTTATTTCACTTGCATCATTGGTTGGAGCGATATTAAATACTTGGAATCGTTTTTCTGTCCCAGCTTTTGTTCCAACCTTGTTAAATATTAGCATGATTACGTTTACGCTATTTTTGACACCTTACTTTAATCCACCAGTATTAGCACTCGCGGCATCAGTTGGGGTAGGAGGCATTTTACAATTACTTTATCAGCTTCCTTATTTAAAAAAAATTGGAATGTTGGTTTTACCAAGAATTAACTTTAAAGATAGTGGCGTTTGGCGAGTATTAAAACAGATGGCACCTGCTATTTTAGGGGTATCAGTTGGACAAATTTCTTTAATTATTAATACAATTTTTGCTTCATTTCTTATTTCTGGTTCTGTATCGTGGATGTATTATGCCGACCGACTTATGGAATTTCCTGCTGGCGTACTAGGGGTTGCACTGGGCACTATTCTATTACCTTCACTATCCAAAAGCTTTTCTAAAGGTGATTATAAACAATATTCAGAGTTGCTAGATTGGGGATTGCGGCTCTGTTTTCTTTTAGCATTACCAAGTACTGTCGCTTTAGGTGTTATATCTCGTCCACTTATATCAACCTTATTTGAATATGGGCAATTTACCTTAAATGACGCCTTGATGACTCAGCGAGCATTGGTTGCTTATTCTGTTGGTTTACTTGGCATGATTTTGATTAAAGTATTAGCCCCTGCTTTTTATTCACGACAAGATATTAAAACTCCCGTCAAAATTGCAATTGTTACCTTAATTTTAACGCAACTGATGAACCTTGTTTTTATTGGGCCATTACAGCATGCAGGACTTTCACTCTCAATTGGTCTTGCGGCTTGTTTCAATGCAGCGTTATTATTCTGGCAATTACGCAGAAAACAACTATATCAACCACAGCCAGGATGGTATAGCTTTTTAGCTAAAGTAATTATTGCTGTTATTTTAATGTCTGTTGTTTTATGGTTTGGCGCGCAACTATTACCTGATTGGTCAACTGGATCGATGTTAATGCGTATTGGAAGACTACTGGTGTTAGTCATAGCTGGTATTATTATTTATTTTGCATCATTAATCGCAATGGGCTTTAAGATAAAACATTTTATTAAACGTATTGATTGATAACAATTATTACAGTTAACAAAATTTTGTCAAAAAGTTTCAGGTTAACATAACGTTTCAGTAAAAAATGTAATCAAATTAGAGATTAGGTCTGATATTTCAACATTAATGAATAATTAGACATTTATGATTTTAGAATTAATTTTTATTTTCTTATAAATATCTAATTTAATTATCATGGACCGATACAATTATCGGTCCAGCTATTTATGAAAACAATCGATTAAAATTATTTTTAAATTGATAATATTATATTGTTCAATCAAATAGATAGGTTTAAATAATTCCTATTCTTTTTACAAGAATGAACGATATGGCAATTCTGGTTCATCAGTAAAGATATCTCTAAATCCTCGATAATGCTGATAATGCATTTTATGTTGATCAGTAGGATATGTATATTTACCCCCAACTTGCCAGAAAAATGGTCTAAATTGATATTCAAGACGATCTTTTTTCATTTCCCAAAGAACTTCAATTTCACGAGGATCACTTTGGAAATTTGACCATATATCATGATGGAATGGAATCACCACTTTGGTATTAAGCGATTCAGCCGCACGTAAAATGTCTGACGAAGTCATTTTATCGGTAACGCCACGAGGATTTTCGCCATAAGAAAGTAAAGCCACATCAATTTTATAATCATTACCATGTTTGGCGTAGTAGTTAGAGTAATGGGAATCTCCTGAATGGTAAAGTGATCCTCCTGAAGTTTCAAATAAATAGTTAACCGCACGATCATTCATACCGTCTAGAATCGATTTATCGGTAGAAGATACACCTTTTGGTAACGTAACCAGTGATGTTCTATCAAAAGAATCTAAAACGCGAATTGTAATATCACCTACTTCAATTGTTTCGCCAACTTTAGCAACGATACAACGATCTTCTGGAACTCCCCAACTTTTCCACAATTCAACACAAGCTTTTGGACCAATGAATTTAACTTTTGGAGAGCAATTTTGAATTACAGCAGCAGCGACGTTGACATCAATATGATCGGCATGATCATGGGTTGCCATTACTGCATCAATTTCCTTAATCGCAAATGGATCTAATACAAATGGACTGGTTCTTAAATTAGGTTGCAATTCACGAACGCCACCCATGCGCATCATTTGATGCTGTTTGTTCATTAATGGGTTAGCATGTGTTTTTTTTCCTGTACCGCACCAAAAATCGACAGAGATATTAGTATTACCTGCTGATTTTAACCAAATCCCGGTACAAGCTAACCACCACATGGTGAAAGTATTTGGTTTCACAACGGTGTTTTCAATCTCTTCATTTAACCAAGTTCCCCATTCAGGAAAAGTGTTCAAAATCCAAGAATCTCGGGTAATTTCATTTACTTTACTCATACTATGTTCCTTTTTTTATTTAATAGTTAGACTAATATCACTTCAACTCCTTGCTTTTTAATGCATTCAATTACTTCCTTATTTGCTTGCGCCCCAGTAATCAAAATATCAATTTTATTTACTGGGCAAAAAAGCATGCCAGAGTTTGCTTTGGTATCGATCTTTGAGCTATCAACCACTACGACTAATTTTTCTGCTTTTTCTAATATCTGTTGTTCAGCAACAGCACTTAAAATTTCACTTTTATAAAGACCTGTTGATGTTAATGTTTTTCCACTGGTAAACATCCATTTTGCGGCATAAGAATCGGTGATACTTGCAATAGGATTGAGTATGATATTTTGTGTTTTATTATATAATCCACCCATAATGATCACATTTTCATGGTCATGTTCAATCAAATAACACGCTAAAGGAAAATAATTAGTGATGATTGATACCTTTTTCCCACAAAGTTCTCGCCCTAATAAAAATGCCGTTGAACCACAATTAATCACTATATTTTCATCGCTACCGCATAACTTAGCTGCTCGAATCGCAATCCGTGCCTTTTCGTGATAGTGATCAGTATTGTTATTACCTATTGGGACCCAAATTGGTTTCTGTTCTTCAAGACGTATAATGCCATTACGTACTTTTTTGACACGACCATCTTGATCTAATTTTGTGATATCTCTTCGAGCAGTAGCGGGTGATATTGAAAAATGACTGATTAATTCGGTCACTTTTAATTCACCTTTCTCGTTAACCAAAGCGACGATCTCGTTATGTCGCGTTAATTCATTCATTAAAATCCCTTATTTCAATTTGAGCATTTTTGATTATTTTGATAATAATTTTCATTATTGAAATTGTCAATTATCTTATTGTTTTTATTTGTCAATATTCATTTAATTTATTGATAATTATAAATATAGGTTTAAATTGATGTAGTTTTTTTTCATTATTATGTGAAGTTGATCACAGATATGGTTTCTGATTTTAAAGAAAAGTGATCTTCATCAAAATAATCACAAATAATCATTGTGTGATTTATTTTGATTATAGAATATAACAAGCGTTAATCAAGCAATCTTAATTTGATTAACAAAGTATAGGGTTAATTTAGCTCAAAGATTCACTCGACAGTGAACAACTATATAAAAAGGGCATTAGGATAAGTTTTATTATCGCTTTGTAAGCACGATATAAACTTCAAATTTAAAAAAGCCCATAACCAATGAGAGGGGCATATGGAAGTAATCTATAACGTATTTTATATTTTTTATAGTCAAGTCATGACTAAAGCACCATTGTTACTCGGCTTAGTAACAATGTTAGGTTATTGTCTTTTACGCAAAGATATCACTACAATTTTGAAAGGAACAATCAAAACCATTGTTGGTTTTATGTTGTTACAAGTTGGTTCTGGTGTACTGGTTTCAACATTTAGGCCAGTGATTGCCAAATTGGCTGAGTATCACGGTATTAATGGATCGATTATTGATGTTTATGCTTCTATGATGACTGTAGAACATAATATGGGTGATAAATATTCTTGGGTAGGCTATGCCGTATTACTCGCATTGGCTATCAATATCCTTTTGGTCATTTTTCGCCGTATCACAGGTATTCGCACCATTATGCTAACAGGTCATATTATGTTCCAACAAGTGGGATTAATTGCCCTGTTTTATTTTCTGTTTGGTTACAGTATGTGGGAAACAATAATCTACTCCGCCATTATTACTGCATTATATTGGGGAATATTTTCTAATATGATGTTTAAATCTACAGAAGCTGTTACTGGAGGAGCGGGTTTTTCAATTGGTCATCAACAACAATTGGGGTCTTGGATCGCTGTTAAATTAGCACCTAAATTGGGCGATAAAAATGACTCAGTTGATAATCTTAAATTACCTAAATGGTTACATATTTTTCACGATAGTATCGCTGCAACAGCGATTGTGATGACATTCTTTTTTGGCATCATCCTTCTTTCATTTGGTTTGGATAATTTGCAAACCATGGCAGGGTCAACCCATTGGACAATTTACATTTTAGAAACAGGTCTTAAATTCGCTGTCGCAATACAAGTCATCGTCGGTGGGGTCAGAATGTTTGTGGCTGAATTGTCTGAAGCGTTTAAAGGTATTTCTGAAAAATTAATTCCTAATGCCGTATTAGCCATTGATTGTGCTGCAATTTATGCTTTTTCACCAAATGCAATGGTATTTGGTTTTATTTGGGGGGCATTAGGACAATTTTTAGCAATTGCCTTGTTACTTATATTTAAATCACCAATTATGATCATTCCTGGTTTTATACCAATGTTTTTCTCTAACGCAACAATTGGGGTATTTGCTAATCACTTTGGTGGTTGGAAAGCCGTTATGAAAATCTGTTTTGTTATGGGAATGATTGAGGTATTTGGTTCAGCTTGGGTCATTCATATCTTTGCAAAAAATGGCACTCCAATTGACTCTTGGATGGGGATGGCTGACTGGGCGATATTATTCCCACCTATTATACAAGGTTTATCTTACTCCCACTTATTTATCTATCTGATTATTGCATTGGCTTTAGTGTATATGTTCTTTGCCGCTAAACAATTACGCCAAGAGGAAGCAAACGCAAAAATTGAACCAGAACAAAATAATATTCATCAAGATGTTAATGAAAACGTTGTTGAAAAAATGGATGAAGTGGCAATAAGCGAAGGGCGAGCAGTAAGAATCTTAGCTGTGTGTGGGAGCGGACAAGGCTCTTCTATGATGATGAAAATGAAAATAGCTAATTATTTAGATAAGAAAGGCATTGCTAATGTCATGGATTCTTGCGCGGTGACAGATTACAAATCACGGTTACCTAATATTGACATTATTGTGGCGTCTAAACATTTAATTAACGAGATTGAAGTTAATGAAGGACAACATGCTTTAGGTGTCCAAAACATGTTAAATCCAAATACATTTGGTGAAGAACTTATTGAACTTATTAAAAAAGTGCTTGCTTAATAACGAATTGATTAAAAAAGGAGTACAACAATGGCATTGAAAGAATCATTAATTGAAAATAACTCTATTTTACTAAAAGCGGATGCATCAACTTGGCAAGAGGCGATCAAATTAGGTACAGATATGCTTGTTGCTTCCAAAGCGATTAACCCTTCTTATTATGATGCGATTATTAACTGTGTAAAAACAATGGGGCCTTACATTATTATTGCACCAAATTTTGCGATGCCTCATGCCAGACCGGAAGATGGTGTAAATCGCACTGCTTTTGCTTTAGTGACATTAAATTCTCCAGTCTATTTTGAAGGTGAAGAGCAACCTGTTGATGTGTTAGTTACCTTAGCGGGCAGTACCTCAGATGAGCATATGCAAGGCTTAATGGAAGTCACGCAAATATTAGATGACGAAGACAGCCCAACAGGTATCGATCTTGATAAGTTGAGAGCATGTAATAGCAAAGAAGATGTTTATGCTGTTATTGATAAGGCTTTATTAGGAGACTAATTTTATGTATCAAGCATTAAAAGAAAGAGTATTACAGGCTAACTTAACCTTACCTAAATACCATTTAGTCACTTTTACTTGGGGTAATGTTTCTGAAATCGACCGCGCTAAAGGTGTTATTGCTATCAAACCTTCAGGTGTTGAATACAATAACATGAAAATTGACGATATTGTGGTCGTGTCATTAACGGGTGAAATTATTGAGGGTAAATTAAATCCGTCTAGTGATACTGCAACCCATATAGAACTTTATAAAGCCTTTGAAAATATTGGTGGTATTGTTCATACACATTCTCGCTACGCAACAGTTTGGGCGCAAGCTGAATTAGATGTTCCAGCTTTGGGTACGACTCATGCCGACTATTTTTATGGTGATGTACCTTGTACTCGTCGTTTAACTGATAGCGAAATCAATACTGATTACGAAAAAAACACTGGTTTGGTCATCATTGAAGAGTTTAAACGAAGAGGTATTGATCCTACAGCGATGCCGGCAGCTGTTATTTCTGGACACGCTCCATTTTGTTGGGGAAAAAACGCTTCGGATGCTGTACATAATGCTGTGGTTCTTGAAGAAGTAGCCATGATGGCCATATCAACCAGACAACTTAATAAAACAATTAAAATTCAACAAACTTTATCTGATAAACACTATTTTCGTAAGCATGGAGCAAATGCTTATTACGGACAAAAATAGTATTTATAAGGGAGAAATAAAATGACAAAACCAAAATTACAAATTGCATTAGATCAAACAGAATTAGAGTCAGCTTTAGCGGTAGCCAAGAACGTAGCTGGATTTGTAGATATTATTGAAGTTGGAACCATTCTTGCCTTTGGCGCAGGTATTAATGGCGTAAAAACTTTAAGAGAAAAGTATCCAAACCATATTTTGGTTTGTGATTTAAAAACCACTGATGGGGGGGCTATTTTAGCAAAAATGGCTTTTTCGGCAGGTGCTGATTGGTTAACTGTTTCAGCTGCCGCTCACATTGCAACAATTGAAGCTTGTAAAAAAGTGGCTGATGAATTTGGGCGTGAAATTCAAATCGAACTTTATGGACGTTGGACTTTTGATGATGCAAAAGCATGGCGAAAACTGGGTATCAAACAGGCAATTTATCATCGATCTCGTGATGCTGAATTAGCTGGTGTTGGTTGGGGTGAAGAAGATTTAACTAAAATGCGACAACTTTCTGATTTAGGTTTGGAACTATCAATAACAGGCGGTATTGTCCCTGAAGATATTCATCTGTTTGCGGGTATTAAAACGAAAGCTTTTATTGCTGGACGAGCTTTAGCCAATGAAAATGGTCAAAAAACTGCTCAAGACTTAAGAGAGCAGATTGCTAAATATTGGTAGGGGTGCGCACTAACAGTCGGGAAATCGGCTGTTAGTTTTTTTACCTTAATATTATCGGATCTAAATTATGACAAATAATACAATCAATATAACCAGACAAACTCCATGTATGGGTATTTATGAAAAGGCACTACCTAATACACTTTCTTGGCAACAAAAAATGCTAGAGGCAAAATCTTTAGGATTTGATTTTATCGAACTTTCTATTGATGAGTCTGATGAACGTCAAGCTAGGCTTGATTGGTCTGATGAAGAAATCTATACATTGCGTCATCTATGTGAAGAAAATGGCGTTTTTTTTCACTCAATATGTCTTAGTGCACATCGCAAATATCCGTTTGGTTCTGCTGATGCAACGATCAGAGAACACGCTAAAAGTATTATGTGTAAGGCTATTACCCTTGCTTATAAACTTGGTGTTAGAGTGATTCAACTTGCTGGGTATGATGTTTATTATGAGCCAGCTAACTTACAAACCCATCAACGCTTTATTGCCGGTATGCAATGGTGTGCAAAACAGGCAGAAAAAGCAGGTGTTATGTTAGCTGTTGAAATTATGGATACTAACTATCTAAATTCACTGAGTAAGTTTGAAATTTTAAAAGCCGAGATAAATTCACCTTATTTTATGGCCTATCCTGATGTGGGAAACATATCCGGTTGGAATTATGATGTTAGTACTGAGCTATTGTTAAGCCGTAACCATATTGTTCAAATTCATTTGAAAGATACCTATAAAGTAAAACCTAATTATGCAGGACAGTTTAGAGATTTGGTGATTGGTGAGGGTGAAGTTGATTTTTCAGCAGTATTTAGAACACTTAAATCTATTGATTATTGTGCGCCATTAGTGATTGAAATGTGGGCAAAAGATAATCAGTGGAGAGAAAATATTATTACTGCCCAACAACGTTTAAAATCCATTGCTGGTCAAGCCGATTTTCCACTCTTTAACGCTTAGATTGAAGCATACAAATAAATTCTTATCTTATAATTTGCTTCATCATACTTTAAATGATGAAGCATTAATCCTGTTTTACATAATAATTCGTCGAAAAATAGCGCTGCTTATTAAGGTAATCATCTAAAAAATATAATGTATTATACTAATTATCAATAATATAAGTTCTGATGATCATTGTTGATTAAAAAAGTCTTTGGTATTATTGTCAACATATTTTAGCTCAATATGACCTTTTAATGGCTCAATAGGACATTGCCGTTGAGTTTAATTTTTGTTGTTATCAAATTGTTTTTTTAAAAAGAGAGAATTGACTGATTTTGAGTATCAAAATGGAAAAATTAGCTTTTTTTAAGCTACCTTTTATTTTTATTGTACTATTTTTTTTCTGTAGTGCTTTTATTTCTATTATTAAATTTGGTATTACCTTTATATCAACTTTTCATGATTATAAATTCTTATGGGGTATATTATATAAACTTGCTCCATATCAATTACTACGTTCAATCCCTGAATGTTTATTGTTATTCGGTATCTCAGCGATCAGTTTATATCGAGTTAATGTTCATCGAGTGACATTTAAAAATATTACATTGTTAATTTGTAATGTCATTATTGTTTGTACAATTAGCTATTTTATCAATGCGATAGCTGAAGCTATTTTTGATAATGTATTAATCAACATGATTAATGTGGCTTCATGGTTATTTATTTTAGTCTTATGTATTATCCCCAGCTGTCTATTTTACTTATTTGCAGGATTATTTACCTATTTCTATATCAAAGTATTAAATAACCATTTTGATAAAAATAAACAGACTTTCGAACTGACTATAATCAACAGTACTAAAATTCATTTTATTTTGTTTTTAGTATTTTTCTTTTTTATTTTAATTGCTTTTCCTTCTTTTATTTTAGATGTCTTAGTACACAACAGTTACTATTTTATTTCATTTGGGAAGCATATTTTCTTACCAATTTTTTGTTATTTATTTAGTTTATTAGTTGTTATTTTGGTTAGTAAAAATATGTTTACCCAAATATTTGTTGTATTACAAACGGATAGAATAATTAAGTGTGCCGTCTCCTTAAATATCATTATTTTTATTTTAAATTTTATTTTATGGAGAGTGGCCAATTGGTTAATTAATCATGCGTTATTACAAAATACAGCCCTAACATCCATAGTGATCATATTGTTAGGCTCTACATCATTTATTCTATCATGCTTAATGATTCGAAAATTAACTAAATATTATTTTTATCCATCAGTTAAATATCAGATTAATTTATAGTATTTGTTTTAACTTTTGTTGTTGTTTTAAGAATGTATATATCTCTTGTTGTGATTTTAGTGTTCTAATATTTTGTAACATCTCAGATGCTTCTACATAATAGTGCCTTAAATAAGTAAGCCATTGTTTAATGCGAGCAGAATGATAAAGCGGTTTTACATCATCAATAGAAGAACTTGCATAGCGGATTAAAATTTCCAATACTTGCGGCCAACTTAAGGCTGGTTGTTTGTTGCGGATCATATTGGCTAGATTGGGGATAGTTAAAATCCCACGTCCCAACATAATGTCTTGCGTTTGACTTTGAGCAATGCATGTTTGTGCATCTTCAATAGAGAAAATTTCACCATTGGCAATTACAGGAATTGTTAGGTTTTGTTTGATTTTTGCTATTGTTTGCCAATCAATTTTATCCGCTTTATAGCCATCCTCTTTGGTTCTGCCATGAATTGCAATTTCATTAGCTCCAGCACATTCAATTGCATTGGCGATTTCATAGCAATGAGATTTATCTGACCAACCTAAGCGAATCTTAACGGATAATATTTCCGAGCGACCAATAGCTTGTCGAACTTGACTAACGATATTAAAAATTTGTTCAGGATATTGTAATAAATAAGCTCCTCCTTGACTGCCAACTACGGTTTTAGCGGGGCAACCAAAATTAATATCAATACCAAATGAACCAAGTTCAATCGCTTTTACTGCATTTTCTGCCATCCATTGTGGTGATTGACCAAGAATTTGCACTCGAATAGGGGTACCTGAAGTAGTCTTGCCTCCATTATGGAGTTCTGGACAAAGGCGATAAAAGGTGCGATTGGATAATTGATGATGCGTGACTCGCACAAATTCTGTTACACAATAATCAAATTGATTAATCTCAGTTAGAATTTGTCTCACTTGATAATCAAGTACCCCCTCCATTGGAGCTAAAATAATTCGGTTATTTTGTTTCATACTGTTTATTGGTCAGTTTGGTGATTACCACAGACAGGGCAATTTGCCTGCTTAGATATAGTAAATTGATTAAATTGCATGTTCATTGTATCAATCATCAATAATCGACCTGATAACGGGCGACCATAATGAGTAAGGATTTTTATTGCTTCTATGGCTTGCATTGAGCCAAACATACCAACTAAAGGCGCCATAACACCGGTTTCAACACAAGTAAGCTGATCATTCCCAAATAGACGACTTAAACAGTGATAACATGGTTCGTTAGGTTGGTAAGTAAATACACTTAGCAAACCTTCCATTCGTATTGCAGCGCCTGAAACTAAAGGTTTCTTTTCTTGAAAACAACAGCGATTAATCTGTTCACGGGTAACTAAGTTATCTGTACAGTCAATAACAATATTATGTTGCTTAATGAGTGAAATAAGATCGCTGTCCTTTAGTTGCTGATTAACCGTTTCAATCACTATATTGGGATTTATATTGGTTAAAGCGTGTTTAGCCACATCAACTTTATTTTGATTAATTGATTTATGGGTATATAAAATCTGACGGTTTAAATTTGAAGCCGATATGGTATCAAAATCATTTAAAGTTAACTTACCAATGCCAGATGCAGCTAAATATAGAGAAACTGAACAACCTAATCCCCCTAATCCAATAATTAATACTGCACTATTTTTTAAAATTTGCTGCTTTTCAATGTCGAAACCCTGCAAAGTTATTTGCCTGTCATAACGAAATAATTCTTGATCGGTAAGCGTTAACATATGAAGTGATTATTGTTGTTGATAATGAAGTGGGTAGTATAACAAAAACTTGGCACAAGGTTGTGCCAAGTTTTAAATTTTATTTGTCAAAACCAGATAGGAATTTTAAATATTCCTCTTTTGTCATAAGCGGTTTGTAATTTGTCATGAGTGTTTGAGCGGTTTGAGCGTCATCATATAGTAGATCAATAATAGTACAAGCCATCATTTGAGCGGGGCGTATATAAGCCATCTCTTCATCAAATACGGTGTAATCTTTACCATGTAAAATCCCTCTAACCGAACCAATCCAAGGATGACTTACTGGCATAATATGTGATAGATCACCCGTATCTGTACTTCCAGTCATATGCGGTGCGATTGAAACGTTTTCTTCACCAATTAAATTTTCAGCGTTTTGCTTTAAAAGATCATTAAGGGTTGAATTATTATGTAACGGTAAATAACCTGGTAAATCTTTAATTTCACAAGTTGCGCCAACAGCCATTGCGCCAGCTTTTAATGCTTGATTAATTCTTTCATTGGCATCAATCATGGCTGGAACATTGCCCGCTCGTACATAGCTTTCCATTCTTACATCGCTTGGTACAACATTCACCAAATCACCGCCTTGGGTAATAATTGGATGGAATCGAATGTAATCTTTTTCTTGAAATGTTTCACGAATAGCATGAACGCCCATCATTCCCATCATTGCTGCATTTAAAGCATTTACTCCTGCGTGAGGAGCTGCTGCAGCATGGGCTGCTTCACCTTTATATTTAATTAATTTACCGATAAAGCCATTACTTGTTGTTGAAATTTCTATAAAACCGTCTTGGCGTTCATTTGGTACACTCGTTAAATGTATCTGTAACGCCATATCAACATCATCAAAATCACCACGTGAAATTAATTCTGGTTTACCGCCAATGTATTTGATTTTACCTTCTTCAATTAATCGATTGCGATAGGTTATTTCAACATATTCTTCTGCTGGGACAGCAAATGGTACCACATCACCGGCTAAAAATTGCATTGCACCTGAGTCAATTAATCCCATAGTAACCGCCATCATATTAGCGATTTGTGCATTATGACCACAACAGTGAGCAGCTCCAGATGTCTCATCCGCAGCAGGGTGGTCGGCACAAATAATTGCATCAAGTTCTCCAATAACTGCGATGCTGTATTTACTTCCTTTACCACCTTTAAGACGACCTTTAACCCCTGTGAGTGCTAATTTATTTTTAAAAGGAACACCCAATTTTTCAAAAGCATCTTCTACTTTTTTAGCCGTTTTGTGTTCTTTATAGCCAAGCTCTGGTTCGGACCAAATCGCTTCAGCAATCGACTTGATGTCTGCTTTTCGGTTTGCAATCGCATCACAAACTTTTTTCTTTAGTTCTTCTTTAGTCATAAATTTAATCCTTATCTAAATTAGATCACGCCTTCCCAATGTAAAGTGACTTGAGCAATTAAGGCTGCAAAAATAAACGTACCCGAAAACACAGCCAAAGATACGGGAATAATGCGCCAAGAGATATTTTTGAATAGTGCAAGATCTTTACCTATGGCGAGTCCTGCATAAGCAAGTACTGGTGTACAGACTGCAAGTAGAGAAACTTGATCTGTAATTGCAACCAATTCTGTATGGTATGGAAATATTGGTGAGGAAACTACGGCTGCAACAACCGATACCCATAAAATCACTGGAAATTTTTTAAGTCCGGGTAACTTACTTAGTAAAAATCCTACAATAGAGATAACAGCTAGCACAGCTAATGCTTCAAACGATGAAATAATATCAATTTTATAACCCACACTGTTTCCAGCAGCCATAATAATGGCGACTAAAATAAGCACAAAAATTGTTTCTAAAATCTTCATTATTGGATCCTTATTTATTGCGTCGAAGACGGGCTAACGTGTTATACATAAAAGAAGCAAAAGGTAAAGAAAAGAGCGTATAAATATATATACCAACCATACTAGACATTAAATTTGCTGTTGATGCATAAGCGTTAATATTTTCTGATAAATCTGGATATAAATCACTTATCGGGGCAAGTGATGCCGCCATCATACTTCCACTTCCTACGCCTGCCCCCATAGCTAAAGCATAAGGATGAAGAATATTCAAATGTGCCATTAGACTAGCAAGAATACTCATCCAAATTGCACCATAGAGAGTGCCACATATATACATAGCCATTACACCACGGCCTTCTGGTGAATCTAAACCATATTTATCTGCTACAATGGCTATATTGGGTTCGCGAGCAACGGAATAGGTAGCCCCAACAGCCTCTCGTTTCATACCTAATAGCATTGCTAATGGTAACCCGAGTAAAATTGTTCCAGCAAAATGACCTAATTCTTGAAAAATTAGAGCTAATTTAGCATCTTCTAAAATCATATCAATTTGGGGACCTACCGCTACACCAAGTTTTGCAACAAGTAACATTAATGTAACCATCATAACGATACTTGCATTTTGCATATTTTTATTGGTAAGTATTTTAAGCTTTGGCAAACTAATGATTCCGCCAAAAACCATCGCATATAACATTGGGTAAACGGCAATAATCCATATCGATTGCTTGCCGATAAGTTCACAACTAACTACTACTAAAAGTGCAATTATATGCAATTTAAAGTCTCGTAAAACTTCCATTCCTGCTCCTTTTTTTAATTGTTATCTTTTTATATTAACTTAACGTTGCCCCTAAGGTATTTTTAAAGTGTTTTAAAGCCCATTGATGGCCAATAGGATCAAAACTTGCAACTGCATTTTGATGAATCACTATTTTATAACCTAAGTTATAGGCATCTACGGCTGTATGTAAAATGCAAATATCCGTACAAACACCAATTAAATGGATTTCGGTAATATGTCTTTCGCGTAAACGTAGATCGAGATCTGTACCACAAAATGCTGAATAGTGGCGTTTGTTGATCCAGTATATATTGGTTGAATTTTGATGCCTTTGATAAAGTTGATGTAAGTCACCGAATAATTGTTGTCCAACAGTTCCAACAATATTATGAGAAGGAAAAAGTGAATTTTCAGGGTGATATTCATCCGTCGGATCGTGGGCATCAATTGCAAAAACGATAAATTGATTATTTTTAATAAATGAGTTAGTTATGTTTAACATTTCTGATTCAATTTGTTGACCGGCTGAGCCTGTAGTTAAAGCGCCATCATCCGCAATAAAATCATTCGTGTAGTCAATTGAAATTAAAGCTTTCATATCAAGTTAATAATATTTAAATAATACTTAAGCTTATTAATAAATATTTGATATTACAAGTTAATAAAACAAACATTTTTCAAGTGCAACTAAATAATTCGAGTTTAGGTTAATTATCTTATTGAATTTCAATGAAATTATAAAAAGACATATAAAGTAAAATTATTATCATAAACTTAGTATAAATAAAATAAATAGCGATTATTTTAAAACATAGTCTTTATACCCTGATAAATTGCTCTATAATAATTATTATTTTTCGACAATTGTACACAGGATATATTTAATGAGAACAATTTATTGCGGACAATTAAACGCAAGTTATGTTAATCAAGAAGTTACACTATGTGGATGGGTTAATAAACGCCGAGACTTAGGCGGAATGATTTTTATTGATATGCGTGATCGTGAAGGAATTGTGCAAGTTTTTTTTGATCCTGATTATCCGCAAGCATATCAATTAGCTGGCGATTTACGTAATGAATTTTGTATTCAAATTAAAGGAAAGGTAAGAGCCAGACCTGAAGGTCAAATTAATAAAGATATGGCAACCGGTGAGGTTGAAATTTTAGCGACCGAACTTACTATTTTCAATCGTAGTGATGTATTACCTCTGGATTTTAATCAAAATAATAGTGAAGAACAGCGGTTAAAATATCGATATATAGATTTACGCCGTCCAGAAATGACCTCAATCTTTAAAACTCGTGCACAAATTACCGCATTTGTTCGTTCATTTATGAATGAAAATGGTTTTTTAGATATTGAAACTCCTATGTTGACCAAGGCTACGCCAGAGGGTGCTCGCGACTATTTGGTACCGAGTAGAATCCATAAAGGTGAATTTTATGCATTGCCACAATCACCACAATTATTTAAGCAATTGCTTATGATGTCTGGGTTTGATCGTTATTATCAAATTGTTAAATGTTTTCGTGATGAAGATTTAAGAGCCGATCGTCAGCCAGAATTTACACAGATAGATGTTGAAACTTCATTTATGACAGCCGAACAAGTGCGTGAAATCATGGAAAAAATGATACGCGAACTTTGGTTGCATGTTAAAAATGTTGATTTAGGCAAATTCCCGATTATGTCTTTTAGCGAGGCAATGCGTCGTTATGGTAGTGATAAGCCTGATCTACGTAATCCACTTGAAATTATTGATGTGGCTGATTTGGTTAAAGATGTCGATTTTAAAGTATTTTCAACTCCAGCAAATGATCCTAAAGGCCGGGTAGCGTTGCTTTGCGTGCCAAATGGTACTCAATTAACACGTAAACAGTTAGACGAATATACGCAGTTTATTTCTGTTTATGGTGCAAAAGGCATGGCTTGGATCAAAGTCAATGAACGCAGCAAAGGTTTAGAGGGTGTACAAAGCCCAATCTCTAAATTCTTTAATGAGTCACAAATGGAAGCATTGCTAAACCGTGCTAATGCAAAAGACGGTGATATTTTGTTATTTGGTGCTGATAGTTATAAAGTTGTTAGCGATGCATTAGGTGCATTACGTTTGAAAGTTGGAAAGGATTTAGGCCTTACCGATGAAAACAAATGGGCGGTACTTTGGGTTGTTGATTTTCCAATGTTTGAAGAAACAGATGAAGGTTTAAGTGCTATGCATCATCCGTTCACATCACCAAAAGATTACACACCTGAAGAGTTAATTAACAATCCTCAAAATGCTGTGGCGAATGCTTATGATATGGTAATCAATGGCTATGAAGTCGGTGGAGGATCGGTACGTATTCATCGCTGTGAAATGCAACAAGCGGTATTTTCAATATTAGGAATTGGTGAACAAGATCAACGTGAAAAATTTGGTTTCTTACTCGATGCATTAAAATATGGTACACCACCTCATGCTGGTTTAGCTTTTGGGTTAGATAGATTAAGTATGTTGCTCACAGGAACAGATAATATTCGCGATGTGATTGCATTTCCTAAAACAACAGCGGCGACGTGTTTGCTTACTGATGCGCCAAGTCCAGCAAATTCTGCTGCATTAGTAGAACTTGGTATTGAAGTAGCTAGAAAATAACGATATTTTGATGCAAGAATATAAAAAACCTGAGTCGGTACTGGTGGTGATTTACTGCCAGACAACCAATCGTTACCTTATGTTACAACGCAAAGATGATCCATTATTTTGGCAATCAGTAACAGGTAGCATGGAGACAGATGAATTGCCACGTCAAACCGCAATTCGTGAAGTTTTGGAAGAAACAGGCATTGATATTATAAAGGAAAATCTTGAACTAATTGATGCTAACTACACGGTTGAATTTGAGATTTTCCCACAGTTTCGACATAGATATTCGCCAGAAGTTAAGATAAATAAAGAACATTGGTTTTATTTGCCTCTTGCTAAAGAAGTAATTCCAGTTCTAACCGAGCACTTAGCTTATCAATGGCTGGCTATGGGAGATGCAGTTAACCTAACTGCGTCGCCTAATAATAGTCAGGCTATTTGTAAAATTAACAACTTTCTTAAATTGAGTTAAGAGGTAAAAAATGAAATTAAGCCAGTATATCATTGTATTTTTTTGTTTATTTTTTTCAATAACGTGTAGTTATGCGGAAATTAAAATTGAAAAATGTAAAACAAATGATAGTGATTATATTATTTTTGATGAATATGATTCTCAAATTGCTGAAAAAATAATTGATTATAAACTACATAACCAACCGGAAAAGCGAGAAAGTAGTATTATCAAAATATTTGCGAATGAAAATAGTGATGATCGTAATTATTGGTTAGCTTCTTTCCAATTTGATGATCAGACTCAACAATATCTATTTTACCAAGTTGAACCCGACACATTTATCGAAATTGATAAAAACCAATTTGAAGCTTTACTACCTAAAATTGTAGAGTGTAATCAAAATCAACAAACACCCATTTACAGTGAAAATTTTGATGAAGACTAATTGCGATTAAAAAGATAACCACTTTAAGGATTAAAAGATACCTTTGGATATGATCTACAAAAGATCAATAAGTAATAGAGAGTGATAATAAATGAACTTTCCTGATTTTCGTGAATTTTTAGATTATCTTGAACAACAAGGCGAATTAAAAAGAATTACTTATCCTGTTAATCCTTATCTTGAAATGACAGAAATTGCCGATCGGGTATTACGTAATGAAGGGCCAGCCTTATTGTTTGAAAATCCGATTGGTTATGATATACCAGTCTTGTGTAATTTATTCGGTACGGCTAAACGCGTAGCTATGGGGATGGGACGCGAAGACATTTCGGCTTTGCGTGAAATTGGGGAATTGTTAGCGTTTTTACGCGAGCCAGAACCACCTAAAGGCATTCGCCAATTTTTTAATGTATTACCTAAATATAAACAAGTCTTAAATATGCCAGTTAAACAACGATCTTCAGCGCCCTGTCAAGAGGTGGTCTTTGAAAATGATGAAGTTGATTTAACGCGTTTACCCATTATGCACTGTTGGCCCGAAGATGTCGCACCTTTATTATCTTGGGGATTGACTATTACCAAAGGTCCTTATAAAGATCGACAAAATGTCGGTATTTATCGCTTACAGCTCTTAGGTAATAATAAATTAATTATGCGTTGGTTATCACATCGTGGCGGTGCGCTGGATTTTGCCGAGTGGCAACAATCACATCCTAATGAAAAATTTCCAGTTAGCGTTGCCATTGGCGCTGATCCTGCGACCATTTTAGCAGCAGTTACACCAGTACCCGATACTTTACCTGAATATGCTTTTGCAGGATTGTTACGGGGTAAACGAACAGAAGTAGTTAAATCATTATCCAACGATTTGGATGTACCAGCAACGGCTGAAATTATTCTTGAAGGTTACATTGACCCTAATGAGTTAGCACAGGAAGGTCCTTATGGTGATCATACTGGTTATTATAATGAAATTGAACAATTTCCCGTCTTTACTGTAACTCATATAACACATCGTAAAGATGCGATTTATCATTCAACTTATACTGGGCGACCACCTGATGAACCTGCAGTCATGGGACTTGCATTAAATGAAGTGTTTATTCCAATTTTGCAAAAACAATTTCCTGAAATTGTAGATTTCTATTTGCCACCGGAAGGATGCTCATATCGTATTGCTATTGTCACTATAAGAAAGCAATATCCAGGGCATGCCAAGCGTGTCATGATGGGGGTATGGTCTTATTTGCGTCAATTTATGTACACTAAATTTGTGATTGTCTGTGATGATGATATTAATGCACGAGATTGGAAAGATGTCATGTGGGCGATTTCAACACGTATGGATCCACATCGTGATACGACTTTTATCGACAATACTCCCATTGATTATTTAGATTTTGCTTCACCTATTTCTGGGTTGGGTTCTAAAATGGGGTTAGATGCAACCAATAAATGGGTAGGTGAAACCAGTCGAGAATGGGGGAAAATAATAAAAAAAGATCCCAAAATTGTTGCTCGTATTGATGAAATTTGGGACAAACTTGGAATATTATGAATTAAATATTGCAAGTGAAAAATAATTATAGTTAAAATTAGGTACTGTAGATAAATGAATCAATAAAATAAAAACTATTTTTTTTAAGATGGTTATGTATAATTATCGACCATGGTATGGTAATAAAAAATTATGAAAAAATTTCAAATCTTATTAGTACTAGTTTTATCCATCTCTTATGGTGCTTTGGCAAATGAAACTAAAGTGCAATCAGATATGGATTTGCAAGTTGCCGAACCAGGGGCATTGATTCCTTCTTTGCGTGTATCTGCTGAAAACGGGAATGCTGAGGCACAATATTCTCTGGGTACAATTTATAAACAAGGATTAGGTGTTGAAATTAGCGATATTAGAGCACTATTCTGGTATAAAAAAGCCGCAGAGCAAGGTTTAGCGAAAGCACAAAATAATTTGGCATATATGTATCAAAAAGGTTTGGGGATCGTTGCTGATCCCTATGAAGCGTTCAAATATTACAAACTTGCTGCAGATCAAGATTATGCATTGGCCAAATATAATTTAGCCTTAATGTATAAAAATGGTGAAGGTGCCGACAAAAATCCATCAAGTGCGGTTAACTACTTTGTTGAGGCGGGTAACCAAGGTGTTTTAGATGCTTATCTAAATCTAGGTATTATGTATTTTTTTGGTGATGGTGTCGAACAAGATCGTATGTTGGCTGCAGATTGGTTCAGTAAAGCTGCGACAGAAAGCAATCCAGAGGCCCAATACTATTTGGGATTGATGTCAGAGCATGGTGATGGGTTGACTAAAGATTATGTCGCGGCTATCTATTTTTATACTCAAGCAGCTACACAAGGTCATGTGCTTGCTATGTATAATTTAGGTATTATGTACGCAACGGGGACGGGTACTAAACCTGATAATGTACAGGCTGCAAATTGGTTTACTAAAGCTGCTGAAGCAGGTAACGCTGATGCTCAATATAATATTGGGGTTATGTATGATGTAGGTGGAGGCGTTTCAAAAGATATTACAAAAGCCATTGAATGGTATATCAAAGCGGCTGAACAGGGTAGTGTTGATGCTCAATATAATCTCGCTATTAAATATTTAGATGGCGAAGGAACAGAAAAAAATATTAATAAAGCGATATATTGGTTTACTAAAGCGAGTGAGCAAGGTGACCAAGATGCTAAAGCTTATTTAGATGAATTATTAGAAAAATAAAAAGAGCAATTGCTCTTTTTATTTTTTCCTGCTTTTAACTATCCTGAGTTACGCATACCTGCAGCAATACCAGAAATAGTGATCATTAATCCTTGTTCAACGTTACTATTTTCATCTTCATTTCGATTACGCGAACGACTTAATAATTCAGCCTGTAATAGATTTAGAGGTTCAATGTAGGTATTACGTAATGCAACAGATTCTGCAATCCATGGTAGATCAGCCATCAAACTGATATCATCGGTTATAGTGAGTACCGTATTGATATCTTGAGTTAATAAGTTTCTTAACTCTTCTCCTAACGGCCACAAGGCTGGATCGACAAGTCTTTGCTCATAATATTCATGGATATTTGGTGCTGCTTTAGCATACACCATTTCGAGCATACCTAAACGTGCATTAAAGAAAGGCCAATTATGATACATATCTTTAAGTAGATTTTTGTTACCTTCTTCGATAATTTGTTTAAGTGCTGTTCCAGCACCAAGCCAAGAGGGAACCATTAAACGATTTTGTGTCCAAGCAAAAATCCATGGAATAGCTCTTAAACTTTCAATACCGCCACCTGTTCGTCTTTTTTGTGGACGAGAACCGAGTGGTAACCTACCCAATTCAGCTTCTGGCGTTACTGCTCTAAAATAATCGACAAATTCAGAACGTTCACGAATGTAACTACGATAACAACGACAAGAGATATCAGACATTTCGTCCATAATATCTCGCCAGTTTTGTTTAGGTTCAGGTGGTGGTAATAAATTTGCTTGCAAAATGGCTGATGCGTATAACATCAAACTACTGAGTGCCACTTCGGGCAAACCGAGTTTAAAACGAATCATTTCACCTTGTTCAGTGACTCGAAGTCCTCCTTTTAATGATCCTGGTGGTTGTGATAGCAATGCAGCATGTGCAGGAGCACCTCCACGACCAATTGAGCCACCACGACCATGAAATAAAACTAAATTAATATTATATTTTTCGAATAATTTGACTAACTCTTCTTGTGAACGATACTGAGCCCATGATGCAGCAAGCGTTCCAGCGTCTTTAGCTGAATCAGAGTAGCCGATCATGACCATCTGCTTACCATGAATCTTTTCGCGATACCATGGAATATCAAGCAGTTTTTGCATAACTGTCTTGGCATTATTTAAATCGTCTAAGGTTTCAAATAATGGTGCTACAGGAATTATTTTTTGGCAGTCAACTATTTTTAATAGTAAGTAAACAGCCAAGATATCTGAAGGCGCTTTGGCCATTGAGATCACATATGAAGCAATGGATTCTTCACCTGCTTTTTTAATAACTCGACAAGTATCCAAAACTTCTTGAACCATTTCATTTGGTTGCCAATGGTAAGGTAACAATGGGCGATTTGATTGAAGTTCAGTTAACAAAAAAGCTTGTTTTTCTTCTTCTGACCACTCGGCATAACTGCCTAAGTTAAGTTCTTTGGTTAATGCATCCAGTGCTTCAGTGTGCACTGAACTATCTTGACGAATGTCTAATCTAACCAGTTGCAGACCGAAACTTTTTATACGCCGTAAAGTATCAAGCAATGGTCCGTGTGCAATCGTTGACATGCCATTTTCGATTAATGATTCATAACACGTATAGAGTGGCATCCACAATTGTTCGTTTTTAATTAAAATATCCGCTGGAGGTAATACTTGTTCGTTATTTAATAATGACACTATAAAACTGTGGGTTTTTACTAAACGTGCGCGCAATTGTTTCATTACCGCGCGATAAGGTTCAGTTGCTGTTTTATTATTTTCATCTAATAGATCAATGACAGATTGACTGCACTCAGTCATGGATAATTCACGAACCAGAATTTGAATGTCTGCTAAAAAAAGCTCAATTGCTTTTAATCTGGCTTGCAACATGACTTTTTCAGTCACTTTTGCTGTTACATTAGGATTGCCATCGCGATCACCACCCATCCACGAAGTAAATTTAATTGGAACGTGCTCAACAGATAATTGTTCATTAAATGCATCGACTAACTGATCATTAAATTCACGCAAGAAAAGCGGTACCCCTTCCCAAAGACTATCTTCAATAACCGAAAAGCCCCATTTAGCTTCATCAAGTGGTGTTGGTCTTTTTTTACGAATCTCATCGGTGTACCATGCTTGACAAACTAACTGTTTTAAACGGCGCATAATTCGCTCTATTTCATAATCAGCTAAATCGTCATGATCAAGTTGCGATAAACAGTTATTAATCGCAGTATAAGTATTTATCATGGTTCGACGATTGATCTCTGTAGGGTGGGCAGTTAACACAAGTTCAATCGAAAGGTCATTAATGGCTTGAGTAATCGTCTGATTTGAGAAGTTAAGATTTTTTAACGTACTAAACAGTTCTGTCATTTTTTTGGGGCTGCTTGATGCTTCACCATGTGGGGATATTCCATAATATTCTGCCGCGGTGTTAACTAAATTCAAGAACTGATTAAATGCACGAGCCACATGTAATAAATCTTCATCGTTAAGATTTTCAATTAGTTTAAGTAATTTATTATGAGCTTGCTTATTACCTTGTTGAGCTGATTTTGATAATTGTCTGATTTGTTCAACTAAATCAAAAGTATCATTGCCTGCTGCCCGTTTAATTGCATCACCTAGTAAAGTACCTAGCATATTGACGTTGCTTCGCATAGAGGAATATTCACTGTTCATTATCTTCTCGTTTTTATCTTTATTAAGTCAAAACAAACTTTAAGCTGCCTAATGAGCATGACAATTTAAAGGTGTTGGGATAAATGTTAGTTAATGTGTTTAACTTATACACTTTATAACAATACTGTATTGAATTTAAATCATAAAATTTTATAATTTTTATTTTTTTTAAGGTTTTAATTATATTTGTTATACTTTATTGATTGATAAAAACAAAATTTTCTATCATTTTTTAACCAAATTTCATTTTTTTATGTTTGTTTTCTGTTAACACAATGTCAGTAAACTGTATCTTGATATGATTTGGGTATATACTAACAAAACTATAAATGCATATTGGATTATTATTTGATGCTTATTGTTTTCTATATTGCGTCGATTATTGCGGTGTTTGCCGGTATAAAAGCAATTAGTTGCTTACGTGTTGATAAGGCTCTTTTGTACTTTATGGTTTCACTTTTTTCTTCGGCCTTAATATTTATTTTGCTTGATGCATATTTTTCTGTTGTTTTATACATTCTATTATTTATTGCTGGCACAGTGACTTTGTTTCTATCTGTTGCCATTGTATTGCGAATTCGTATAGATAATGTTGAAAATAGAAAAAGGGGTATCAGCCCTAAAATTTGGTTAGGGCCTTTAGTTTTAGCATTTATTTTACTCGTTGTTCTTATTTATGGTGTAGTTAGTACTGACTATTCACAGATCAACGAATCGCATGAATTGATGCACGAAATGTCAGTATATGCTTACATTTTGATATCTGAACTCGCTGGCTTTTTATTATTAGGTGCAATTGTGATCTCTTATCATTTTATGCATCGACTCTTGTCGGAGAAGTAATATGATTCCTCTTATGTATAGTCTTATTCTTGCCTCAATTTTATTTGTGATAGGTTTATTAGGGGTAATGATTCGACGTAATCTCTATTTTTTGTTATTAAGCCTTATGATTATGAATAATGGTGCTATTGTTGCATTAGTTTCTGCAGGTAGCTATTGGCAACAATCGGAAGGAGAACTCCTTGCTATTTTAGCGGTGATTACTGTATTAGCTCAAGCTTGTGTAGGACTTGCGTTGCTTACGAAATTAATTTATCGCCGTAAAATCTTTAACATTGATTCACTGAGTGAAATGAAAGGATGAATTTACTTTACTTAACTATTATTATTCCCTTGCTGTCTTTTCTATTGCTAGTTTGCTTGGGTAGGCATCTTCGGCCGATTAATGTCATGATTATCGGTTTTAGTACAATGCTAATAATAAATCTTATTACTATGTTTACCTGTATAGATTTTATAAAAAACACAGTACCGGATATGTTGTTAGTGTATACCAGACCATTATGGACTTGGTTTTCAGTTGGGGATTTTGTCGTACCTTTATCATTAACATTAGACGGTTTATCGTTAACTTTTTTAGTTATAATTGCTTTTTTGGGATTACTAATTTATTTCTTTGCAGCAAGTTATTTAACATCAAAAAAAGATGTTTATACTTTTTATGCCTATAGCAATTTATTAATCGCGAGTATGTTAACCATTATATTGGTTGATAATCTATTGGTTATGTTAATAGGTTGGGAGGGTGTAAGTATAAGTACTTACTTACTTATTGGCATCTATTATAAACAATTGCGCAATGGTTATGCTGCCGTTAAGGCTTTTGTGCTTATGCATTTAACGGATATCTTTTTAATCATTGGTGTATTTTTACTTTATCAAACCTTAGGTACTTTAAATATAGGGAATATTTTAACCCAAGCTCATGATAATTTAGCGATTGATTCCGATATTATCTTTTGGATCACATTAATGCTATTTTTAGGTGCTATTAGTAAGTCTGCTCTTTTTCCAATGCAATCTTGGTTTGTCGAAACAACATTAGCGCCAATGCCTGCGGTAGCTTTAATGCAATCATCTACTGTCATATTATCTGGTGTATACTTGATTTTAAGATTAAGTAACTTGTTTATGATGTCTAATGATACGTTAGACATCATGACTATTTTCGCTTCGCTAACAATCTTATTTGCAAGCTCAATCGCCTTAGTTCAAAGTGATGTTAAACGAATTGTAACTTATATTAATTTAGCTCAAATTAGTTATTTGTTTTATGCTTTTGCAACTCAAAGTTGGTGGTTATCGCTTAATTGCTTAATTAATTATGTTATAACTAGTACTTTATTAATTTTAGCATCGGCAATATTACTCAAAAAATGTCAAGGTGAGCGAAATATTAATAAACTCGGTGGACTTGCAAAATCATTTCCAGTTCTTTATGCCATATTTTTGATTATTATGTTATCGTTAAGTGCGATTCCTTGGATTTCAGCTTCATTTTATATTAAGGGTGATATTATTTGGGGATTAATGATAAAAGATCATTTAATGGCAGGAACGATAGGTTTATTAGGTATTTTGTTATCCAGTTTAAGTATTTGGCGCCTAATTTTTATGGTCTTTTATCATAAACCAAAAATTGCTGAATTTGCGAAAACTAAATGGATTAGTTATTGTCCAATTTTTATCTTACTGATATTTACGACGGCCATTTTTATCTATTTTCCTATACTGTCTCAAAATATTATTCCAATTGCCAAACTGGATACTAATAGTCTGCTATCGTTTCAATTATTGTTAGCAGCAGTAACTATATTAAGCTTTGTTATTGCTTATATTTTTTATGCTCACCCAAATAGTGAAGTACAAGAGGTATTAAATACGCCAATAGTTAAATTTATCGTAAGATTATGTAATTGCGATTGGCGATTTGATTATTTACTGAATATCATTTTTGTTAAACCTTATGTGTATTTAGCTAACATGCTTAAAAAAGATCCATTAGGAATTTGGGACAATTGGATTATGTTGGGCATAAAAAAAATAAACTCATATATTGTCAGCTTAGAAAATGGGCATATTCGATGGTATATGGTATCTATTGTTATAGGTAGCATTATTATATTAATGTTACTGGTTTTTATTTAATAAAGGTGTAATCATTCATGTTGTTATGGCTTGTTTTTTTACCTGTTATAGGTGGATTTATTAGTTGGTTATGCCATGTATTTTTATTGCGGATTGTAAGATCCTCTCGAATGGTATCGCGTTGGTATCAATTACCGATGATTATTGCTTTCATAACTATTTTTATAACTTTATTGTTATCATTTAGTTTATGGCAAGAGGGGATAACGGTTTTACAACAAGGCAATAATTGGAAAAAAGAAGTTAATATTGAGTGGATTCCTTTGCTTAATATTCACTTTCATCTAGTCTTAGATGGCTTATCATTAGTTTTAATTACCTCAACTCTATTTATTGTGTTACTAACGATTGGTTATTCAAGCAAAGAAAGCCCTAATAATTTTGGTTTATTTTATTTATGCATTTTATTTATGACATCTGCCATTATGATGTTATTTGTCATAACCGATCTATTTTTAATGTTCTTTTTTTGGGAAGCAGTGGCAATCCCGATCTATTTCCTAATTTCTTTATGGGGAAGGCGAGACTCAAATTCTCAACTACGTTTTAATGGAGCAAGTAAATTTTTAATTTATACACAAATTAGTAGTTTACTGATGTTAATTTCAATTGTCTCATTAGCTTTAATTAATTGGACTTTATCTGGTCATTGGACATTTGATTACCAAGAACTAACCAAAACACCTATTTCAAGTTACACTGAATTTATGTTAATGTTAGGTTTTTTGGCTGCCTTTATTATACGTATTCCGTTTGTACCTTTTCATAGCTGGTTTATTGATGCGCACATTGAATCATCAACTACAGGTTCAATGATGATAAGCGGATTATTACTCACAACCTCGACATTCGGTTTGTTACGTATTGTTATTCCGCTCTTTCCTAATGCTTCAATTATGATTATGCCGTTAATTATGATAATGGCATTACTCACGGTTATCTACTCAGCATTACTGACGTTTATTCAAACCGACATTAAAAAATTAATTGCTTATGTACATATCGCTTTGATGGGATTTGTAACTGCAATTATCTATAGTGGTTCTGTTATTGCTTATCAAGGCATTGTAATACAAATGATTGCTATTAATTTAGTTATCGTTGGCATGTTCATGATTAGTGGCTTGTTAGTAGAATGTTATTCAACACGCAACATTAATCAATTTACGGGGCTTAAGCAACAAGTACGTTATATCTCTTCTTTTACCTTATTTTTTATGTTAGCAATTTTAGGTATTCCGGGCACAGCTAATTTTGTTGGAAATTATATGATGTTGCTTGGTAGTTATTCATCGTTTTCATCTTATACAATTTTGCTTGTTGTTGGTCTATTACTATTGTCTATTTCTTTTATTATTCGGATGCAACCTATATTTTATGGCATTGTTGAAAAAAGCTGTGTAACAAAACATCAACTTGGTAAAAGAGATCTTTTGCTACTTGCTAGTGTATTTATTGTACTTGTCTTTATTGGCTTATATCCGCAAATAGTTTTAGATATGTCTTATTCTGTGGTGAATCAAACACAGCAAAATATAACTGCAGAACGAGTAGGAGAGTAATAACTTATGATAGCATTATCGCCTATATTTGTAATAAGCTTGACTATCATTGTTTTGCTTATCTTATTAGCTTTCTTAAAAATAAATACAAAAATATGCGCCTTGACAACCATATGTGGTTTAGGATGTGCGTTAGCTTGTGCCGTCATCATTGGATACAATATTTCATCTAGCACCCAAATGATTACTAATATTAGTAATGATAATATGCAAATGTCAGACAATTCTGATGCATCGATTCAAGACGCTGTGCCTTCAAACGAGGAAACTATTGCCGTAGATGCTGTTCCAACTGAAACTGTTGTTTCGCCTAATGAAAATAGTGTTAATACACAAATTGATACCAATACCGAAGGTAATAATAGTGAAATTAATACTAATTCAGAAACCAATACAAATACTGGACCTAGTACTAACATTAATAGCGAAACTAATACTAATTCAGGGACCAACACTAATACTGAAACTAGTACTAATACTAATGGAGAAACTAATACTAATTCAGGGACTGATGCTAATACTGAATCTAGTACTAACACTAATGGAGAAACTGGTACTAATAATGTAACGAACGCTAATACCGAAGCGAGTACTCCTGCTGAAAGTAATGCTAATACTGATGCGACGGCTACGACGGTTGATAGCAATAAAAGTGATATCAATCCAAAAATAGATTCTTCTGTAGAATATTGGAAAGCTCGTCAGATCACTGCGCTTTTTACCTGTGATGGTTATGGATTGTTATATACTAGCTTAATTTTAATTATTGCCATTACCGTATCTTGTTTGGCTTATCGTTGGTTTGTACAAGAGCATTTACCTCATGGTCTTTTTTACGTCATTCTATTGTTCATGACCTTAGGTGGTATAACGCTTGTGTATGCTAGCCATTTAATTGCATTTTTTATTGGTATTGAATTGCTTTCAATACCTTTTGTCGGATTAATAGGATATCAATATATACAAACGCACTCTTTAGAAGCCGCCGTTAAATATATGATTTTATCGGCTGTGGCGAGTGCATTTTTATTAATGGGAATTGCTTTTTATTATGCATCAACAGGAGAGCTTACTTTTAGTGGTTTAAGTTATCAACTCTCAACGATGTCTTATCCAAGTAATTTATTACTAATGGGAGTTTGTTTAATACTCGTTGGCATAGGCTTTAAACTATCATTGGTTCCATTTCAGCTTTGGTTACCTGATGTTTATCAAGGCGCGCCTACTGTTGTGGCTTTACTATTATCAACTGTTGGTAAAGTTGCATTATTCTGTGCTATTGCAAGATTGTTTTTATTGGCACCGATTGTTAATAATGAAACTATTCGTATGATTTTGGTCATGATGGCCTTTTTGTCTATTTTATGGGGGAATTTAGTCGCGTTAATGCAAACTAGTTTGAAACGGTTGCTTGCTTACTCCTCAATTGCACATTTCGGTTATTTATTGATCGCTTTAATCTCTGTTCAATATCAAGTGCTTGCTTTAGAAACCATTGGCGTCTATTTAATCGGTTATATTTTGGCAAACATCTGTATTTTGGGTGTTATTAGTCTAGAGTCTCATTCAAACGAGCTACAAGATCATGAAAACGAAGTTGACCTCTCAGGTCTATTTTGGCGTAGACCAATATTAGCATTAACCATGGGAATTGGCTTATTATCATTAGCGGGGGTTCCGCTTACAGCAGGCTTTATAGGTCGTTTTTTACTGGTATTATTAGGCGTCACTGCGGAATTGTGGTGGTTGATAGCCGCTGTAGTAATAGGTAGTGCATTAGGACTCTATTTCTATGCACGTTTGATAATCAATCTTTATATCAGACCGACTTATCGCGATGATCAATTGCTAAACAATCCAGTAATTAAATTGAAATGGCAAGATATAAAAACAAGTGAACTTATTATTGGTTTATCTGCACTATTAATTTTAATTTGTGGCATTTATCCAAAATGGTTATTCAACTTGGTAAGCATGGCGCAATACTTAACAACCTAATAAATACGTTTCCGCCTTCATTATTATGTTGGCGGAATTATCATAGTATTATCCAATATAGAACGCTATTTTTTATACTTAAATGTATAGTGAACCTGAAACTTCTTGACAAGAAATAGTTAATAACAGATTTGTTTCTTGTGTTATAATTCTGACCTTTAATATTATATTTGAATCAAGAGGACCTGTATGGACTTTTTAATCTCTAATGCTTATGCTGCTGATGGCGCTACAGTTGAAAATAATCCTTATTTCTTACCTATCATGCTAGTTGTATTTGGTTTGTTTTTCTATTTTATGATTATGCGCCCACAACAAAAACGTGCTAAAGCTCATCGTGACTTAATGGCTGCTATTTCCAAAGGTGATGAAGTATTAACTAATGGTGGACTTATTGGTCGAGTAGCAAAAGTTAACGAAAATGGTTATATTGCGTTAGAATTAAATGATTCAACTCAAGTTGTGATCAAACGTGACTTTATCACATCTGTTTTACCAAAAGGGACAATGAAATCCCTATAATAGTGTGTTTCCTATTATAGTTCATTGTGTTAATTACCTAATCCCACAAGAGAATACGTCGTGTTAAATCGCTATCCTTTGTGGAAGTACATTATGTTGGTCGTCGTGATTTGCGTCGGCCTTCTTTACGCACTTCCAAATATTTATGGTGAAGATCCTGCTATACAGATTTCTGGTTCAAATACTTCTGACATTGATATTACCACGCAAGATAAAATCAGAAAAATTTTGGCAGATAATCACATTGAAACCAAATCATTTGTTTTTGAAAATAAATCTATCTTAATCCGTGTTGGTGATAATGATACTCAGCTAAAAGCTAAAGAGTTGATTTCCAAAGAGCTAGGTGACGCTTATATTGTTGCTTTGAATTTGGCCCCAGCAACACCAAAATGGCTTACTGTATTAGGTGCAGAGCCGATGAAACTCGGTTTAGACTTACGAGGTGGTGTTCATTTCTTAATGGAAGTTGATATGACCACTGCATTAAGTAAACTCACAGAACAATCCATTGAAAATTTAAGATTTGAATTTAATAATAGTAAATTAAAATATAAAGCTCTTAATAAAGACGGTAACCAACAAATTGTCATGCAATTTGATAATACCGAAGATCGTAACAAAGCTATTACTAAGATCAATGGTATTCCAGATTTTAAACTTATCTCTCAAACTGAAAACAGTATTACCTTAAGCGTTAGTGAACAACGATTACAACAAGCTAAAAATGATGCAGTTCAACAAAATACGACCATTTTACGTAATCGGGTAAATCAATTAGGTGTAGCTGAACCAATTGTCCAACGCCAGGGTGCAGATCGAATTGTCGTCGAATTACCTGGTATTCAAGATACAGCATTAGCTAAAAGTATTTTAGGTGCAACTGCTACCCTTGAATTTAGACAAGTAAATGAAGAAAACACGGCTAATTTACCAGCCATGCTTGCAGGTGAAATGCGTGTACCTTACGGATCTGAAATCAAATATATGGAAAATGGGCGTCCTGTTTTACTCTATAAACGCATCGTTTTAACGGGTGATCATATTACCGACTCGTCGTTTAGAGTTAATGAATATGGTCAACCAGAAGTTTCCATTACGCTTGATAGTTCAGGCGGTAAGGCAATGTTAAACTTCACTCAAAAAAATATTCATAAAGCAATGGCTACATTATTTGTTGAATATAAAGATACCGGCAAACGTGATGAAAATGATAAACCGATTCTTGAAAAACAAGAACGTGTTATTAACGTTGCGACAATTCAAGGTATTTTTAGTGAACGATTCCAAGTAACGGGTATAAGCAGCGTTGATCAAGCTAGAAACTTATCCCTACTATTAAGAGCGGGGGCATTAATTGCACCAATTCAAATTATTGAAGAACGTACAGTTGGACCATCAATGGGACAAGAGAACATTACACAAGGTTTAGAATCTTGTGTATGGGGCTTATTAGTTTCTGTCATCTTTATGTTAATCATGTATCGTTTGTTTGGTGTATTTGCGAGCCTTGCATTAATCGCTAATCTTATTTTAATTGTCGGAATCATGTCTCTATTGCCTGGAGCAACATTAAGTATGCCTGGTATTGCAGGAATAGTGTTAACGGTCGGTATGGCGGTTGATGCCAATGTTCTGATTAATGAGCGAATAAAAGAAGAGCTTAGTAATGGTCGTGGTGTTCAACATGCAATAAATGAAGGATATGCAGGCGCTTGGAGTAGTATTTTTGATGCTAACCTAACTACATTAATTACTGCGGTTATCCTTTATGCCGTCGGCACAGGATCAATCAAAGGTTTTGCTATAACATTGGGTATAGGTATCATTACATCAATGTTTACATCGATTGTAGGTACTCGTGCATTAGCCAATCTTATTTATGGCGGTCGCCGTGTTAATAAGTTATCAATTTAGAGGTTTATTGTGATTGTTAATAAAAATGAAAATCATGATGTAAGAGAATTGAATCATGGCCGCAGAGTCCTCGACTTTTTAAAATTTGGCTTTGTTGCTTTTGTTATCTCAATGTTATTGGTAGTGGCATCGTTTGTTATTATCTTTGTCAAAGGTTTTAATCTTGGACAAGATTTTACAGGCGGTACGACTGTTGAAATAACCGTAACCAAAGACGTTAATCTTGATGATCTACGTAATAGTTTGCGTAATGAGGGTTATCATGAACCGATTGTGCAGTACTATGGTAGCAGTAAAGATATTATCATTCGATTACCTTCCGCTAAACAAGAGGACGGTGGTATATCATCAGTAATTGATAATGAATTGGGTGCAAAAATTTCTAATTTAGTACATAAAGAAATTGATGAAGATGCACAAATTAAACGAATTGAATTTGTTGGACCAACGGTTGGTGCAGAACTTGCTCAAGATGGTATTTTGGCAATTTGTGCAGCATTAGTTTGTATTCTGATTTATATTGCATTTCGTTTTGAATGGCGATTTGGTACTGGTGCGGTAGTTGCATTAGCACATGATGTTGTAATAACTGCTGGGTATTTATCACTGTTTGAACGTGAATTAGATCTAACAATTATTGCGGCGATGCTATCAATAATAGGTTATTCACTTAATGATACGATTGTGGTATTCGATCGAATTCGTGAAAATTTTAGAAAAATACGTCGAGCATCACCTTACGATGTTATTAACATCTCTTTAACTCAGACATTGCATCGAACCTTAATGACATCAGGTACAACGCTTGCTGTGGTTGTTATCCTTTATATCTTTGGTGGATCTATGTTGAAAGGCTTCTCAGAAACACTAGGCGTTGGTATTGTACTTGGAACGATTTCATCGATTTATGTGGCTGCGTACATGTCACTTAAACTAGGTGTTAAACGTGAGCACTTTATGCCTCCAAAAATAGAGGCTGAAGGCGCCGATCAACCTTCAATATTACCTTAAACCCATATTCTGCCACATTTATTGTGGCAGAATTTTTTTGATTAATTATCAGACAAATAAAATCAAATAGATTGACACTTAATCTTTAGTTGCATATCATTACCCGCAGTTTCTACCTTTCTATTGGGGCCATAGCTCAGCTGGGAGAGCGCAACGCTGGCAGCGTTGAGGTCAGGGGTTCGATCCCCCTTGGCTCCACCAATTCACTATTCAGTAACATTCTTTTAAATCCTTTAAAACCCAACAAACACAAGGCATAAAGTCTATTTTATTATTCATTAAGCACCAGTAAGATACATTTACGACCAACTTTTTAGTTATATGTTGAGTCATACTGACAGTATTCCTTAAAAAAATATATCATGCTATAAATAATGGTTGTGCTTAAATTAAATATAAAACTAAATTAGCAATGCATAAACTGAAAATTAACACGTAGTGTATTTAATAAACAAAATTTTGCGGTCAATCTTATTAAAATTATGTTATTCGACAAAAAAACTAATAATGTTAGTAATTTTATAATTGAGTTACTTATTTGAAGTAACGGTGTAGTATATTTGTTGCTGTTATTATTATATTGAACAAGCCAAAAATCATATTGTGATGAAATGAATGAGCTTTGTTTCTTCAAGTCAATTTAAATAAAGATCATGGATAAATGAAAACTGTATTAATGAAGTTTAAGATATAATATATCATCACAATAGCTACAATATTAATAACTATCTAGAGGTTAAATATCATGGAATATAACTCTACCCGATCACCTAAACAATGTTATGATATGAATGATATTCGTACTGAGATCGATAAAATTGATCATACTGTTATAAAACTATTTGCTACTCGTTTTGAATATGTCAAAGCTGCCAGTAAATTTAAGAAAAATGCTAATGATGTACAAGCAAAAGCCCGTTTTGACAGCATGCTTGAACAACGAAAGCTTTGGGCAAATGAGTTAGGGTTAAATGGTGATGTGATCAAAGAGTTATATGCTAATTTGGTTCGTTATTTTATTGATGAAGAATTAAAACAATTTAATAATAAAGAAAAATAAGGATAGTCTCTTTATGGGTTATGCAAGTAAACAACAGTTATTGGATGAAATAAATAAAACCGCCAAGCTGTTTATCAATGAATTTACTGATTTATCAGAATCTGAAAAAGATCTTTTAATTGACGGTGTTGATCGTACACCTGCCCAAATGATTGCTTATCAGTTGGGTTGGTTAAAATTAGTTAAATCTTGGGATGATGATGAACTAGCAGGAAAAACGCCCGAGTTACCTGCACCTGGGTATAAATGGAATCGTTTAGGCTGTTTATATCAAACATTCTATGATACCTATCAAGATCTTCCTCTATCAGAATTAATCCAATCATTTAACCAACAAATTACGATTTGGAACAATTGGATTGAGTCTTTAAATGATGATACCTTATTTATTAAAGATGTTCGTAATTGGACTAAACCTTATCCTGAATCTTGGACAGTCGCTCGTTTTATTCACATCAATTCTGTTGCACCATTTAAATCCTTTAGGTCGAAAATCAGAAAGTGGAAAAAACTAAACAACCTCGTTTAAAAGTAAATTAATATTAATATAACTATATAACCTAATAGGAAAGATATGGCTTTTTCAGAAACCGAACGCCAGCAATTATTAGAACTAAAATTTGTTGGCACTAAAATTATTGAAAGACTTGAAGAGATGCAACTTGATTCTTTTGATAAATTACACAATGCTTCTTTGGATGAGATTCTTAACAAGGGTGCATTATTAACAGGCTCAACTTGTTGGAAAAACAGTCATCAAGCAAAAACCGCAATACTCAATATTTTGCATTTAGTCCAACAAAAATAATTAAAACATTTTTTAACATATTGATAGTTAAAACTAAAATATAACAAATCAGATGTAATTAATGATTTTAATTACTTTTTTACCGTTGAAATTTAGATCGATATATAAAAAACAGTTATATATTTTTTATAATAATTAATATGAATAAACAGCAGTTGTGTCAGTTATATTGATGGTTTGCTATAACAAATTATTGTCCTCTTACCCATCTTATGATTGACATATGTTCCATATTAAAAGAGCATTTTTTATTGATAAATACTTTTTACAACTTTACTTAGTTCATTCTCTAAAACATCAGAAAGAATCAATGCCTAGATTTGGATAAAGAATTTTCAGGTCATGGGTAAGTTTCAATAAAAAATCGATATAGTTACAACACACATTAATATAAATTTCTCTGAAATATACCCAACAAAAAATTTATAAAATTCAGATACAACTACATTTTCATTAATAAAATTCTCAATAAAAGCTGAATCAGTGTATTTTAATAATGAAATGGTATAGACTCCTGAATATTTTTTACAAAATAAATTATAAATTACTAATATAATTAATTATTTTAAATAAAACTCAGCCCAATTATTTATTCAAACTAAAACACTACTCACTATCCTATTGATAGTTTAAAAACTATTTTTTATCGCTATGCAATCAGTTATTTTGTCAAAAAGTTTGAGGAAATGGGTATGTTTCAGTATAAAACTAAAAAAATTGGTAGCGTTTTTAATTGATTATTTTAATTATTTAACAGGTGGTTATAATTAAATTGTTTTTTTCCCTATATAGGGATAAACCGATATTATACCAATAGAAGCTTATAAACGTTTAGTGTTTCCTATATACATAAAGTTAAATTTGTCTGCTAAGGATCAAATCAATTTTAGTTACCTTTACTGGTCAATAAATTTATTATTTAAAGGCGATACAGTAGTACATATGATTTTTAATACTATTCTTTAATAAATTCATTAAATCTAAAAGTTGACCTATTTATTTTATGGATAGAATATCTATTTTTTTAATCCTCACACTTATTAGTAATTAAACTTATCCCTCATTTTGATGAATTTAATGTGATCAAAAACACAATTTTACTATTATCGGTGAGTTTATACACAAAAAAGTTAATGCGGATAACCTTTTGAGAATGATAAGATAGCTTATAGCAAAAGGTTTTATGACTTTAGCTTTTTATACTATGATGTATTTATAAATTAAAAATTGTAGTTTTATATCATGTTCTTTACAAAAGAATATTTGTCAAATAATTAAATTGTTGTAAAGTAGGCAGTCTTTTTTTTAGTAGTCAATGGATTAAGGATTTTTATGAAAACATGGCAGCGAGTTTTAGCTTGTTTTTTGGGTGGTTGTTTGATTATTGGCGCATTTTGGTTTTTTACACAAACTCCATTAAGTGATGGTGATAATCAGATAGAAAAAGAAAAAAAAGCGATCATTTCTGAGTTTAATTCAAATAAAGAGAATATTTTTACACAAATTATCCAGTTAATCTCTGAAGAAAAATATGATGAAGCGATTTCTTTAGCCAGTAAATATCAGGTTACAGAAGACGAAGCATTATTAAAATTGAAAGATCAGGCTCAAGCAGAGTTAACAAAAGTTAACACCCAGAAACAAATTACAGATTTGTCAAATGAGCTTAATGTAACCCCTGAATCTGAATTACAGAAACGATTTGATTTATACAGTAAATTATTAGAACTCGTTCCTGATAATTCGGAATATAAAACTAAACACGCTGAGTTAAAGCCAATAGTAGAAAGACTACAAATGATAAGCTCTCAATTTATGGGTGAAAATGGTGCTCATCGTAAACTTGAAAAATTTATAAAATTTAAAATGAAAGATGTAAGCAATTATGAACATCTTGAAACTAAATATGTTGAAAATGACGATAATACGTTAACAATTACTACTACGTTTAATGGTAAAAAGGGTGATAGTGGTAAGATTACTAAAAATACTGTCACAGCGATTGTTGATTCAAGTGGCAATCCAATTCGTATTGTAAGTTGGAAATAAAAGGAGCAATAGCTCCTTTTTTAAAGTTATTAAATATGTGGCAACACTGCATAATACTGCGATATTTCTTCACTTTCTGCTTGTTCACCTATTTTTTACTGTATCTCATCTCTAATTTAAATCAGTTAATTTTCCTGAAATTTAATAGTTAGTGTTTCGATCAGTTAGCATGAAAACCTAATGATTTTGAGTAAAAAGATGGACCTTCTCCTTTTTCAAGTAAAACAATGATGGCTTGCGGTCTATGCAGTTGTTGCCTTTTTTTTTCTAAACTTATGTCATCAAGTTGTTTAATACTTTTTTTTATTCTTTCCCATTTGGATAGGCTGATTGAAACTCGGCTTTGTTCCCATGCATATTCACTATTAACACTATAAGGGATTATTTCGTGTTCTTCATTATAATAAGCTAAATATAGATCGATATTATCTTTAGATAATCGGGTGGACAATTCAACATTCTTATCCCAATAGCTATCGGAGTCTCGTCTATAACCACTGTTAATATCTAATACACTCTGATTGGCAATAGAAGAGTGACTAAGCGATTTTCCTTTTTCCTTATAGTAAACTTCTGATAACCCTGACGGAGGCTCAATATCTTCAGCATAAACAGAATCAATCAATAAACGTGCCTCTTGAGGCATTTTGATATATTCTTGCTTAAGTAGGATTTTTTGAGTGAGCCATAAATAAGCGTGATTAGGGTATACATAACTGGTATTGCGAAAAGCAGGATTATCCAGCCAATCTTTTTGCGGTTCATCTTGCCAAGGTGGCGCAAACACAGTAAGAACAGGTGGGTCTCGCTCATCCTTTGATTGATTCTCTTTATTATCAGGTTTGATATTACCGTGTTTATCTCTTACATGCCGTTGTAAACGCCCAGCACGTTGTATCAATAGATCGATAGGGGCTATGTCACTTATCATTTCATCAAAATCAAGATCTAAAGATTGTTCTATGACTTGGGTTGCAATGATCACTTTTGCTTGGCGAATTTCACTATTTGAGGATTTTCCTGCCCATGTTAAGGCTTTTTCTTCAATTTCCAGTCGATCACAAAAAGCAAATCGACTATGAAAAAGTAAAATATGATCAGTGTCGATATTCAAGGTTAGTTGTAGTTGCTGATATAACTCAATAGCATCAGCTACACTATTTTTAATCCAACAGATAATTTTACCTTGTTCTATTGATTGTTGAATTTTAGTTATACCGGTTTCAATGTCCTCAATCCATGCTATTTTAACCTGACGTTTTACTTCTTCCCGGGTATCTAATGGTTGTTCAGTCAGACCATGATAATTAAGTCTCGTTATAAGCGGAAACGGTAATGTCTGATTTAAAGATAAGGTTTGTTGGTTATTTGTTAAACCTTTATTGAATGCATTAAGTAACTTTTCACGTAAAAAACCAGGTAATGTGGCAGTTAAAATAATGGCGCTACCGCCTTGTGAGGCGTGATAATTAAGTAATACTTCTAGCAGTTTTACCATGTAGCTGTCATAAGCATGAACCTCATCTAATATAAGTAATTTATGTCGCAGACCTAATAAACGCAATGATTGATGTTTAAATGGCATGATAGCCATTAAAACCTGATCCAGTGTACCTACGCCAACTTCTGCTAATAAGGCTTTTTTACGAGTATCAACAAACCATTCATTACATTCAGCACTGACAGATTGTTCACCATTAGAATATTTTTGTTGGCTGATATGATCGTTCGTTAAAATGGATTGGGTAAAATTTGGATTCATATAGCTAGCGCCGTGAGTCAACACTAATGATGGATGACTACCTGTTTGATATAATTTCTCGTAGACATTTGCGGTGCGTTGATAAATGGCATTAGCTGTTGCCATAGTTGGTAGACCAATATAAATTCCTTGTACTTTTTGGGCTGACATTAATCGGCTTGCTAAAATCATTGATGCTTCGGTTTTTCCTGCACCCGTCACATCTTCCATAATAAACAATTCAGGGTGCTTATCAG
Source organism: Gilliamella sp. LMG 34360 (assembly GCF_984568995.1). Taxonomy (NCBI): domain Bacteria; kingdom Pseudomonadati; phylum Pseudomonadota; class Gammaproteobacteria; order Orbales; family Orbaceae; genus Gilliamella; species Gilliamella sp. LMG 34360. The sequence goes on from NZ_OZ474900.1 coordinate 747,089, forward strand.
ATAATTGACAGGATAATGCGTACTCTTGTAGTGGTGTTGGTTTTTCAATAAAGGGAAAGAGATTTTTAATGTTCTTAAATTGAGCAACAGAAGATAATTTGGGTAGAGTTGCTATGGCATTTTCAGCTTGAATGATTGCATGATTTTGCCAATATTCCGATAATGGCATCACTTGCCAATTAAATGAGAATAACTGCTCATTTGATCCTAACCAATCGCTGATAACCGTTAAACCAGCAATCAACCAACTTATTTGGTTCAGTTTTTCTTGATGTGTTTTATCGATAAAAAATTCTGGATAATGTTGTAATTTATTATCTTTAATAAAAAGCTGATTAATTGCTTGAATATAATCGGATGCACTTTCTTTATCTTGTTCATTAAATGCTAAAATGCCTTTTATATTTTTTAGTAGTTCAGGAGGCTTTCCATGATGCCCAGTCATGATTAATAACCAAATATTATATAAATTCTTAATTTTTATATCATATTTGTCTAGTTGAATTTCTGGCTTGAGTGATAAGGATTCACGCCATAACCACCAACCCAGTGAGTCATGTCTTGATAAATATTCTTTTGAGGGATCAGCGGCAACAAGTTGTGGGTTATTGTGCTTAAATAATTTTTGAAATCCATTAGCAAATTTACCAATATCATGCCAAGCTAAAAAATAGGCAAACCAAAGTGCGGCTTGTTCTTTGTCATTTGAAGAAAAGCCTATTTGTTCAAATAATTCAAAAGAATTAAAATAATTGTGTTTGACTATCTGATAACCGCATGCCGCTACATCTAAATTGTGATAAGCAAGCAAATGATAGGAAGAATTATCGACATTTTGTCGACATTTTCCCCAATATTGATAAAAAGATTCCGCCATTATAATTATTATCCTTTTTTAATTGTCGATAAATTGATTCATATTTTTTATTGGATAACAGAACTAAAAATATAAAAAAAACAAATAACTTCATATAATTAATTTTATTTTATGCTCTATCGTTTAGCTAAACAGATATTGTGCTAGTAAATCGATTTTTTGTCGTTAATTATTTTGTTAAGATTGTTTACTAATCTATTTAGATTCTAATGAATATAAAGCTTATAATTTGTTCTGATACTCTAATATAACTGGTTTAATATAAAAATACAGATAATAATTTAAAGTTTTATACTGAAACGTTATGTTAACCTCAAACTTTTTTACAAAAAACTTGTTTTTTTAAAAGGCTAAATGGATTAAGTGTTATGTTTATCTACTCATAAAGACAGCCATTAATAAATGTAATATCGGTATTAATGTCAACGATTGTATTTATTCTTGAGTTTATGAATTAGGTTTTGCTCATTTAGTTGAAGTTTGGCAAAATAGATGATCTATTATAGGTGGGATAGTTGTTTGGAATTATGATGACAATAATTTCAATACTACTCATCAATATTGATATGAGTAATTAAACAGGAATGACATTAGGATGATTAACCAAATCAAACAAAAAATAAACGCAATACTTATAACAAGCTGTATAAGTGGGTTAGTTATTTGTTCTATGACGGTTAATGCTCAAGAAACTCAGCCAGAACAATCACCAACAGCAATAGAGATTAAAACTGATACTGATTTATCAAATCAACCATTAATAAATGATGAAACTAATTTTGTTGGTCCTGCTCAAGTTACTGAAAAAATCTATCATAAAACTACTTTTTCTTTGTTAGGTGAGCCTAAATATCCTGAAGATTTTGATCATCTTGATTATGTAAATCCAAAAGCACCAAAAGGTGGAACGATTAAACTTGCCGAAATAGGCACTTTTGATAATTTTAATCGCTATGCAAGCCGAGGTGCGCCAGAAAAGAACTCAGGATCATTATACGACACCCTTTTTACAAACTTAGCAGATGATATTACCAGTTTTTATCCACTAATTGCGACATCCGTTACCTATTCTGATAATTATCGTTGGGCGGAAGTTGCCATTAATCCCGATGCCCGTTTTCAAGATGGTAAATCGATTACGGCACATGATGTTGAATTTACCTTTCAAAAATTTATGACTGAAGGTGTTCCTCAATATCGTGTCTATAATCAGGGTATTACGGTTAAAGCGCTGGATGATTACCATGTGCGCATTGATTTACCTGAAACAGATCGAGAAAAGTTATTATCTTTTATTGGTAATATGCCTGTTATACCGCAACATTTTTGGCAAAATCATAATTTTGCAGAGCCAATTGTTACACCACCTGTGGGCAGCGGACCTTATTATATCAGTAATTATAAAATGGGACATTATGTGGTTTATCGACGCAATCCTAACTATTGGGCAAGTAATTTACCCGTTAATAAAGGGATGAATAATTTCGATGAAAAACGCATTGAATACTATATGGATAGTAGTATTTCATTAGAAGCTTTTAAAGCGGGTGAATATGATCTTCGTGGTGAGGGACAGCCTAAAAACTGGTTTACCCAATATCAAGGCCAATATTTTGATTCAAATAATATTATCAAACAGGAAAAACCGATTCAAACGGCTGTAGATACCAAATGGTTAGCGTTTAATTTGCAAAAAGATTTGTTTAATGATGTTAAAGTTCGTGAAGCAATTACTTTAGCGTTTGATTTTCAATGGTTAAATCATGCTTTTTATTATGATAGTTACAAAAGACCTTACAGTTTTTTTGAAAACACTATTTATGCGGCGATAGGTACGCCAAGTGAACAAGAGTTAAAATGGCTTAATCAATATAAAGATATTATTCCTGAACGGGCGTTTGATAATGCCTTTTACATTCCTAAAAGTGATGGTCTTGGATTTAATCGTGATAATTTATTAAAAGCGACTGATTTACTTCAACAAGCTGGATGGATTATTAAAGAAGGTAAACTCGTTAATGCTAAAACCAATCAACCTTTTGAATTTGAACTTGTTACATATCTTGGGGATGATATTAAATATGCAATACCTTTTCAGCAAAACTTAGCTCGTTTAGGTATTACCATGAAAATTGTGTCACTTGATTATGCTCAGTTTACACGCCGTTTGCGTGAGCGTGATTATGATATGATGCCACGTACTTATGGTGCTGAAAATTATCCCTCATCAGACTTAATGATCCTTTGGGGAAGTAACTATCTTAATTCATCATGGAATGCTTCAGGATTACATAATCCAGCAATTGATGGAATTATCGCTGAAATTACTAAAAATTTAGATAATCAAGCTCAGCTCATACCTCTTGGGCGCGCTCTTGATCGCATCTTAACTCAAGAATATCCTATGATTCCAATGTGGTATAACAGCAATACTTACTATGCATATTGGAACAAATTTGGGCAACCAGCTGTTCAACCCGCTTATGCTATTGGCGTAGATAGTTGGTGGTATGATGCAGATAAAGCAGCTAGCCTGACTAAAAATCGGAAAAATTAATATGCTTAATTATCTTATTCGACGATTATTACTCATTATTCCTACGCTGTTTGTTATTTTAACGATTAACTTCTTTATTGTACAAGTAGCGCCAGGTGGCCCAGTTGATCAAGCATTAGCACTGATTGAAAATGGTCCAGAAGCAGGACAAGCTATTTTGCCGGGAGGTGATAATAGCGCTGTAAAATTGCAGCAACCTAAAAATGAGTCAACTTATCGGGGATCGCGCGGGCTTGATCCACAAATTGTGGCTATGATCGAAAAACAGTACGGTTTTGATAAACCAATAATAGAACGTTATTTTGAAACATTAAAAAAATATGTCATGTTCGATTTTGGCAATAGCTTTTTTAAAAGTGAATCTGTAATAGGTTTAATTATTAAAAGTTTACCTGTTTCGATTTCACTCGGCCTTTGGAGTACCCTCATTGTCTATCTTATTTCGATTCCTTTAGGGATCCGCAAAGCGGTTAAAGATGGATCGGCTTTTGATTTTTGGTCAAGTACGTTAATCATTATTGGCTATGCGATACCCGCTTTTTTATTGGCGGTGTTACTCATTGTGCTGTTTGCCGGTGGAAGTTATTGGGATATTTTCCCATTACGAGGATTAGTTTCCAACCATTTTGAGCAGCTCGATTTTTGGGGTAAGGTAAAAGATTATGCTTGGCATATCTGTTTACCGACTATTGCAATGGTGATCAGTGGTTTTGCATCGTTAACCATGTTAACCAAAAATTCATTTTTAGATGAAATCCGTAAACAATATGTCATAACCGCTAGAGCCAAAGGTCTAAGCGAACGACAAATTCTTTATAAGCATGTATTTCGTAATGCAACTTTACTTATTGTATCGGGCTTTCCTGCTGCATTTGTCGGTATCTTATTTACCGGTTCGTTACTGATAGAAATTATTTTTTCACTCAATGGGCTTGGGCTATTGGGGTATGAGGCGATCATTCAACGAGACTACCCGATTATTTTTGGTTCGTTGTATATTTTTACGTTAATCGGACTAATTGCTAAACTATTATCCGATTTATCTTATATGATAATTGACCCACGCATAGACTTTGAGGCTCGCAATTGATGACTAGTAATTACTCTATTAATCAGCAACGTTGGCAACGATTTAAACACAATCGGCGTGGATACTATTCGCTTTGGTTGTTTATGATTTTTTTTGTAATTAGCCTGTTTTCTGATTTTATTGCTAACGATAAACCGATTTTTATTAAATATCAGGATAATTACTATTTACCTATTTTTCATTTTTATCCTGAAAGTGAATTCGGTGGACAATTTGATACTCAAACAAATTTTTTAGATCCGGCTGTGCAACATAAAATAGAAGCAGATGGTTGGATTTTATGGCCTCTATTTCGTTATAGCTATAATACGTTAATTTATGATACGCCAAGCACGTTTCCAACTTCACCATCACTTTCCCATTGGTTAGGTACGACCGATGCTGGTTTTGATGTATTGGCAAATATATTATATGGCTTTCGTATCTCTATGTTCTTTGCCATTTTATTAACACTCTTTACCACGATTATCTCAGTTATTATCGGCGCTGTTCAAGGTTATTATGGTGGCAAAGTTGATTTGATTGGACAACGTTTTATCGAAATTTGGTGTGGATTACCTGAGCTATTTGTGATTATTTTACTGGCGAGTATTTTACCCCTTGATTTTTGGTGGTTACTTGGAATAACAGTATTATTTGGTTGGATGGCTTTATCTGGAATTGTGCGTACTGAATTTTTGCGTACCCGTAATTTTGATTATATCCGTGCCGCCAAAGCAATGGGTGTCGGCGACAGCAAAATTATGTTTCGTCATATTTTACCGAATGCAATGGTTGCAACATTAACATTTTTACCTTTTATTTTATGTGGTTCAATTACGACATTAACTTCTCTGGATTTTCTAGGTTTTGGTTTACCAATTGATTCGCCATCTCTTGGTCGTTTGTTGCTACAAGGTAAAAATAATTTACAAGCACCTTGGCTTGGTATTAGTTCATTTTTAATTATTGCAACTTTGCTATCATTGCTTATTTTTATTGGTGAAGCAATCAGAGATGCTTTCGATCCAAACAAGGGAGTGTATCGATGAGTTCTACTTTATTATCTGTTGAGGATTTAAGTATTGCTTTCAAACGTGATACACAATCACAATCGCGTGTTGTAAGCAATGTTAGTTTTAATATTGATGAACAAGAAACACTTGCTTTGGTTGGTGAGTCAGGTTCAGGCAAAAGCGTAACTGCATTATCCATTTTACGTTTATTACGTAAAGAACAGGTGAGTTACCCAACGGGTGATATTTTATTTGCAGGGCAATCCTTGTTGCATGCACCCGATAAAGAGCTTCGTAAAATTCGTGGTAATCAAATTAGTATGATTTTCCAAGAACCGATGGTATCGCTCAATCCATTACATACTGTTGAAAAACAGCTTTATGAAGTACTTTCATTGCATCGTGGTATACGGCCTAATGCTGCCCGTAGCGAAATATTGCAATATCTTGATCGTGTTGGAATTAAAGAGCCTAAAAATAAATTATCTGCTTTTCCTCATCAGCTATCGGGTGGGGAGCGACAGCGAGTCATGATTGCCATGGCAATTCTAACTCACCCTAAATTATTAATTGCTGATGAACCTACCACCGCTTTGGATGTATCCGTACAAGCACAGATTATTCAATTGCTTAAAGAGCTTAAAAATGAATTGAATATGAGTTTGTTATTTATTTCGCATAACCTTGGTATTGTCAAAAAGTTAGCTGATAAAGTGGCCGTTATGCAACAAGGTAAAATTGTTGAATATAATAGTAAACAACGTATCTTTTTGCGTCCTGAACATGAATATACTCAAACCTTGCTAAATTCCGAACCAAGTGGCGATCCGGTTGTTTTGCCTCAAACGCCAGGAATATTGCTTAGCGTTAACCATCTTAATGTTGATATAATAACTAAAAAAAGGCTGTTTAGTCACGAACAAAAAAGAATTGTTGATAATGTAGGTTTGACGATACACCAAGGTGAAACAGTGGGTATTGTCGGCGAGTCGGGTTCAGGAAAAAGTACAACAGCTTTGGCTATTTTACGATTGATTAAATCTGAAGGTGAAATCTTATTTGATAGCCACCCAATACAGAATTTAACGGGTAAAAAACTGTTACCATTTAGAAGCCGAATGCAAGTTGTGTTCCAAGATCCATTTTCGTCACTCAATCCTCGTTTTAATGTTGAGCAAATTATTAGCGAAGGTTTAGTTACTCATAAAAAACTGAGAAAAAATGAACGTGAAAAAGCGGTAATTGAAATTATGCAAGAAGTCGGTCTCGATCCTGATTTACGTTTTCGTTATCCAACCGAATTTTCTGGGGGACAACGACAACGTATTGCTATCGCTCGAGCATTAATTTTACAACCAGAATTATTGATTTTAGATGAACCAACTTCATCTTTAGATCATACTATTCAAAAGCAAATCATTGAGTTACTCAAATCTCTACAGGAAAAACATCAGCTCAGTTATCTCTTTATTAGTCATGATTTAGCACTAATATATTCAATATGTCATCAAGTCATTGTTATGAAAGATGCACAAATTGTCGAGCAAGGTTCACGAGAAAAGATCTTTTATTCTTGCGAACATGAATATACCAAAGCGTTACTGTCATTTTTAGACAAACCTCATCGCAGAGGAAGCAGAACCCTCATTCATGCTGATAAAGCTGAAAAAATAGAAAAGGGTGATCACAAAAATGATAATTCACAAAATCAAAAACAAGAAAAAAAGGTCGATTGGGAAAATGCGCTATTAATGCGCAAAAAATAGTTGTACGTAAAGCTATGGTTGAATTTAGTTCACTGTTTGCCAATGGATGAATATTTATCTCTATTTATAGGTTAGTTATGAAAAAACAAACATTACCTTGTTCTATAACACTTTGCTCATTGTTACTTTCACCAACTGTAATGGCGTTAAGTTGCAGTGAAAATCTTACTCAAAATAGGGTTCAAGCAAATAATTATATTTTTCAAATTTTGGATTTTATTGATTTACCCGCTCAAGGAATTAAACAAGAAGTTAGAACATCAACAACAATAATTAATAATCGTAATGAGTCAACAGCTAAACAGATTCTCAATTATGATGAAAATGGATTAATTACTCAAAGCCAATATATTTTGTTCTCGGATGATAATAAACGTGTTTATTCCGAAAATTTGCAAAAAACAACCGCCGGTTGGGAAAACTTTATTGAAGATCTGGAATATAAAACAAGCAGTATCATTCAATTTAAAACCGATGAACAAGGTAAAATCGTTGAGTCACAACAAGCAAAAAAAGCGTTAGACTTTATCTTCACTGAAACGGATAGTTACCAATATGATAGTAACAATTGTCTGATTAGCAAACAGGTACAATGGAAAGTTAAAGGGATTGATGATGAGGGTAAATTTACCGGTGTTGATCAAAATGGTACGTCATCTTATACCTTTAATTATCAACAACAGCAATTAGCTAAAGTTTTATATCAGTTCAGTAATAATACCCAAAATGAAAGTAACTTTTCATATCAATACGATAATCAATATCGCTTAACTGCAATACAATCAGCTTATCTATCGGCAAACAAAGATGAAGTGAATTATACCACTCAATTCTTAACCTTCGATGGTAAAAACGATTGGCTCACCGCGACTAAAATAAGACACGATCAAAAAAATAAACAAACTAATATTGTTAGAGAAATGACCTATTACTGATGTTTAACATTAATCAGCGTTATCCAACTGGATAACGCTTTTTATCGATTAATTATATCAAACTCTATTTTAGTTAACTTCGGACAAACAAAATATAAACGGCATGCATAGTCCATGCAAGGGCTAGCGCAACGGTAAGTATTTTTTCACGTTTTGGATGGATATTATGCTGATGCAAAATAGTAATAATCTTCTGTAATGCGCACCAAATCGGCAATGAAATCATTAAAAATAAAAATAATTTACCCGTTTCTGTATTTACTACTTTAAGTATATAAGAACGTGTTGTTGCATTACCAAAAGGAATAATAAATGCAATTATTATCATGATGACAGGCAAAAATATCGCAGCCCATGTGCCACCTAAAACAAATAATCCTTTTGCAAGACTTCCCTTTGAATGTGTAGTTTGAATTTCTTGATTTTTCATCGGATAAATACCATCTATTTTAAAACAAATAACACTAAGCAAATTGAAATAGCGATTGTCACTAACCATAAACCGATAGTGAATAAATAATCTTGTGCTCTCTTATTTGATCTTGTTGAAAAAATAACTTTAGGGACTAAATTAAACCAACTTATTGAATGGCAAATAGCAACCAATAATGCTAGGCAATTGAGCACAACAACAAAAGGACTACGTAAAAAGAAGATAAAGCGGTAAAACTCATCTTGTCCCATACTATTGGTATACATGCATATTACGCCATACATCAACATTAAACTGCCCCAAAGTATCGCAAAGGGAATTAATTTGTTAATGATTGAACAAAATCGAGATTGTTTTTGTGGTAAATCACTATATTCAGACTGATTACTGATATTACTTATATTATTATGTGATTGATAATTATCATTACTTTTTTTAATCATAACTTTCTCAATGTGGGTACCATTATTAGGTAGTTAACGTTTTTAGAGTTTAGTTAAGTATTATAAACATTAAGCTATCCAAACCGTCAAATTAAAGTCGCACATAATATCGGCTTTTGACCTAACAACACTAGGCAGAAAGTGCGTTAAAGGTCAATAGCCATAATCTTAAAATATTGAGTTATCAAATAAATATAAAGAATAGATAAAAAACAAAAAAATTTAAAAAAAGGAAGCTAAGCTCACATTTTTTAAAATTGATATTCGTTAAACTAATAATAACGTTTTATCTATTTAATTTTGAAATGAAAATCCCCACGAGAGTGGGGAACTGAACTGACTTTAATTATCACTTGCTATTGATTTAACCCTATTAATATAAGGAACAGTAATTACAAAAGATGTGATTATAGCATATAGAAAATTATTATCATAATTATTATCAGATATCTTAAAAAATTGTTATCACTAGCTATCTTTATTTTTCTTGTCTATGCCAAAATTATATGCTAAATTAAAAATGGCTAGAACAAACTGGCTAAATATTATCAGCATTGAATGAAATAGCCATTAGGCGTGCAACCTGTGATTATATATGCATTGCTGATATTTACAAACAACTATTTAACTATTAACCCAAGGAGGTTGATAATGAGTTTGATAAAATATTTTTTTGGTTCAAAATATCAGTTAGGTATCAGTGATAAATTTCGAATAAAAATATGGCGTTTTGAAATTAAACAGAAAATAGGTGAACATGAGACTCGATCCTATAGTTTAACTATACAAAAACAAATTCATTAAAATTTATTTTTTATGAAAACCGATAAGCGGCGTAGTGTAAAATGCCGCTTATTATAAATAAAAAAGGAGTAGATTTTGTTCTCGTTATCATTGTTAGATGAAAAATGGATTCCTGTAAGACATTTTAATGGTCAAATAAGTAAAATTAAGCCCAGTCAGTTAGTTGATGAAACCATTTCCGATTTAGCCTATTTTAGACCTGATTTTCAAGGTGCTGCATACCAATTTCTTATTGGTTTACTGCAAACTGCTTTTTACCCCAAAAATAATGATGAATGGTTAGACTATTGGGATGAGGGTATAGTCCAATCGCAGTTAGATAAAGCATTTGAACAAGCTAAACCAGCAATGCAATTTGGTGCTGCTAAACCTGCTTTTATGCAAGACTTTACACCATTAAATGGTAATAAAATGCCAATATCGAGTTTATTGGTTGAGGCACCTGGTGAAAATGCATTAAAGAAAAATATGGATCATTTTATTAAGCGGGATTTTGTTAAGGCTATCTGTCCACATTGTGCAGTTATGGCATTATTTACTTTACAAACTAATGCCCCATCGGGTGGACAAGGGCATCGAGTCAGTTTGCGAGGCGGAGGACCAATTACCACGTTAATAATGCCTGATCTGAACTCGCCAACACCATTATGGAAAAAGTTATGGTTAAATGTAGTGCCACTTAATGATGATGAAAAACCACAACGCTATGATGAAACCGTCTTTCCATGGTTAAACAAAACTATAACCAGTGAGCCGCCCAAAAATTTAAGTGTATATCCTGAACAAGCTAATTTTTGTCAAGCTTTTTGGGGTATGCCTCGCCGAATTGAGCTCGATTTTGACAATATAACGCAAGGCCATTGTGATCTTTGTGGTGAGGAGTCGTCCGAACTTATTAGCCATTATCAAACTAAAAATTATGGTGTTCAATATCAAAACTGGCTTCATCCTTTATCTCCTTATCGAACAGACAGTAAAACGGGGGCTCCAATTGCCATCAAAGGTCAGCCTGGAGGGTTAATTTATCGCGATTGGTTAGGAATGGTTACTACTAATGATGAAAACCAATCTGCCCATGTTGTTATCGTTCATAATTATCGTGACTTGGAATCTACCCAAGAATATCACCTTTGGTGTTTTGGTTATGATTTTGACAATATGAAGGCTCGCTGCTGGTACGAACATAACTTTCCTGTCTATCCAATATTTGCTGACCCAGATAGCGATATTAAAGAGTTAATAGCACTAGCACTTGAGTTTAGTAAAGATACTTTACCAATACTACGTAAAGCCTTGGCTAGTATTAATAAACAATCAAGTTCCGTTGATATCGCTTATTGGAAAGAAACTGAAATACCTTTTTATGAATTTGTTAAACAACTTATTGAACAAAAAAATAACCCAAATGGTCGCTTTCATTTATTGTTAGATTGGACAAATATCTTATTAAAACATATCACCCAAATTTACGATAAGGCTGCTTTTTCAGATCCAGATCAGCGATTGATCAGTTCCGAAAAAATCACTACAAAAGAAAAGCTACTTAAAGATTTTAACAAACTTAAAAATATCAAAAAGATTCAAAATAATAAACCGTCTTGCATTTCATGTAGGGAGAACAACATGTCAGATACTACCCCAAAAGAGCTGATCATCTTAAATGATAACCATAAAAAGATTATTGATGAATGGTTTTCTATGTTGCAGCAACGGCAAGGTAAATTCAATGGTATTACTTATAATGGACGCAAATTGCGGGCTGAATTACGTCGAGATTTATTATCTGATTTTATATTTTTACAAGATGGCTACACTATTTTAGCTAATAAACTTATTAATAACGACAGTAAATTAGCTCAAACAGAAGTTCATTATTATGCATTAAAGATATTTGCTAATGTGGCTGCTTTTGCAGAAAAGAATAATGATAAATCGCCATTTGCTTCACAATTAAGTGAAAAAGTAAAGGGTGGCGAACGTAATTATTTATCTGAACTGCGATTTGAACGTCTTCTTGCCAGTGAAACCCCTGAAGAATTTTGTCAGGGTTTAATTCGAGCTGTAAAGTTACGAGGTGAAAAAGGGGTTAATCTAACTTCCCTTGCTGATGGCATCTTTTTATGGATGCAAGAGTGGGATGCACGTGAACATAATTGGCCTGCTGATACTAACCCGTATAAACGCCTTTCTGTTCGTTGGGCAATGGACTACTTTTCAACTAAAAATAATACTAATACTAAGGAATAATCATCATGACTACATTTATTCAATTACATCTATTAACCGCTTATGCTCCCTCAAACTTAAACCGTGATGATTTAGGTCGACCTAAAACCGCTAAAATGGGTAATACTGACCGTTTACGTATTTCGTCACAAAGCTTAAAAAGAGCTTGGCGAACCTCTGACTTTTTTTATCAATCATTGAGTGATCATATTGGCATTCGTTCACGTCGTTTTGCTCGAGATTGGGTGTATAAACCAATGATTGATAATGGTATATCTGAAAAAATAGCTAAAGAAAGTGCAATTAAAATAGCCGGTCAGTTTGGTAAAGTAAAAAATGAAAAATCACCAAAGGATCCATTGAGTAATTTAGAAATCGAACAATTGGTACATATTAGTAGTAATGAACAACAAGCAATTAAACAATTAATTGATTTATTAATTAGTGAAAAACGCGAGCCTACCGATAACGAAGTTAAATTATTGCGTAAAGAAAATAGTAGTATTGATATTGCATTATTCGGACGAATGTTAGCAGATAGCCCGGCATTTAATATTGAAGCTGCGTGTCAAGTTTCTCATGCCTTAGGCGTAAGTACCGTAACCATTGAGGATGATTTTTTTACTGCTGTTGATGATTTAAATAATAATGATGTTGATGCCGGTTCAGCGCATTTGGGTAGCCGTGGATTTGCCTCTGCACTGTTTTATACTTATGTCTGTATCAGTCGTGATTTACTATTAGAAAATTTAAATGGCGATGAAGTACTGGTTGAAAAAACCTTAAAAGCTTTAACTGAATCAGCAACAAAAGTAGCACCAACCGGTATGCAAAATAGTTTCGCTTCACGGGCATATACTTCCTACTTATTGATAGAAAAAGGGAGTCAACAACCTCGCTCTTTAGCGATAGCTTATTTTAATCCAATTCGTAGTCAAGATCTGATTAATGATGCCATTACCCGTTTAGAAGATCAACGTGATAAATTTGATAAAGTTTATGGCCAATGTGCTGATAGTCGCTATGTTCTCAATAGTGAAACAGGAGAAGGAACCCTTAGCGCGGCATTAGATTTTGTTGCGCAAAAATAGGAGAGCCGACAAGATGATCAACCATCTTATTTTTCAGATTTATGCCCCTTTTACCTCTTGGGGCGAACCTGCTGTTGGCGAAGTTCGCCACAGCAATATTATTCCCTCTCGCTCTACTTTATTGGGATTAATCTCGGCGGCGCTTGGAATTCGACGTGATGATAATCAAATTGATAATTTTAATCAGCATTATCATTTTGCGATTCGTCCTTTTATTGCTCATAATAGCTGGTTTAGAGATTTTCATACCTTTCAAGCTCCGAGAGCTAACAAAAAGCTAGTCTGGTATACGCGTTTTGATGAAATCCGACAAAATCCCCTTGATCTAGAAACTTTATTATCACAGCGTGAATATTATAATGATGTTTACTATCAAATTGTAATGTCTGAAACTGAAAATGCACCCTATAGTTTAACCCAAATACAACAAGCATTACTTAACCCCATTTTTCCATTATACGCAGGAAGGAAAAACTCACCTTTATCGTTGCCGTTATCGCCTATCTTGTATCTAGGAACATTGAGTGAGGCTTTTATTTTTGCAGACAAGCATTATCAAGAGTGTCATCGTCAAGATCCGGTTATTGATAAATTAGTCGAAAGCAAGGCTGATGAATATTATTGGGAACAGACTAATCAAGAAGATCACTTTAAGGTAATTAAAATTCAGCTTCGGAAAGATCAACCAATAAGTCGTGAGCGCAGGCAATTTAGTTGTCGTCTGCAGTTTTCAGGTAATTTGAAAGGGAGTGAATAAATGTATTTTTCTCGAGTTACTTTAAAACTAAACCAACTTCCTTATGTTATGCAACAGAAAATGCAAAATTCGGGACCTTATGCAATTCATCAATGGTTATGGCAACTCTTTCCTAATCAAGAAAAACGTACTTTTTTATTTCGTGAAGAGCGAATTGGTAAAGGTTATCAATATTATCTATTATCGGAAGTAGCACCACTTTCAAATCATCAGTTTTTTTTAATAGAAACTAAACCGTATCAACCAAAATTAATCGCTGGAATGAGATTGTTTTTTTCACTGCGGGCAAATCCAGTAGTGTTTAAAAATGGTAAGCGTAGTGATGTGTTGATGAACGCTAAATATCCGATTAAAAAACAAAGGTTAAAAATAGAAACTAATGAGATAAAAATTCGCCAAAATCAAGCTGCAATAAATTGGTTAATTAAACAGAGTGAAACCAGAGGATTTTCATTATTAACGACTAATGATCAACAAGTAAATTGTGCAGTAATTAGTTATGTCCAACAGCAATTTATTAAAAAAAGTAATCTTAAACCAATTATATACAGTAGCGTTGATTATCAAGGCGTGTTGACGGTGACGGATGCTGAATTGTTTTTAAATACCATCTATCAAGGAATTGGCAAAAGTAAAGGATTTGGTTGTGGTTTATTCTTGATAAAACATTATCAATAGGATAAACGGTTATGGTTTTTATTCCACTTAATCCCATTCCTTTAAAAAATAGAACTTCAATGATTTTTTTGCAATATGGACAAATTGATGTTCTAGATGGAGCGTTTGTATTAATTGATAAAACAGGCATTAGGACTCATATTCCAGTGGGTTCTATCGCTTGCATAATGTTAGAACCGGGCACCAGAGTTTCACATGCTGCTATCAAATTGGCCGCAATGGTTGGAACTCTGCTCGTTTGGGTAGGTGAAGCAGGCGTCAGAATGTATTCATCGGGGCAACCCGGTGGAGCAAGATCTGACAAACTGCTTTACCAAGCTAAATTGGCATTAGATGATGATTTACGTTTAAAAGTGGTCAAAAAAATGTTTGAGTTACGATTTGGCGAACCTGCACCTAGTCGTCGTTCAATTGATCAGTTACGAGGTATTGAAGGATCGCGCGTACGTGAAACTTATTCATTACTGGCTAAACGTTATCATGTTAAATGGCACGGAAGAAAATACGACCCTAAAGATTGGCAAAAAGGAGATACGGTTAATCAATGTATAAGTGCAGCCACATCTTGCTTATATGGGATCACCGAAGCGGCTGTTTTAGCGGCTGGCTATGCTCCAGCAATCGGATTTGTACATAGTGGAAAACCACTCTCATTTGTTTATGATATTGCCGATATTATTAAGTTTGATACCGTTGTTCCCAAAGCGTTTGAAATAGCCGCAAAAAACAAGATTGATGCTGATCGGGAGGTTCGTGTGGCCTGTCGTGAAATTTTTAGAAGCCAGAAGACATTAGCAATATTAATTCCGCTTATTGAAGAAGTTTTGTCTGCTGGTGGTATAAAACCGCCTCTACCACATGATGATGTCCAACCACCCGCTATCCCAGAACCTCAATCTTTAGCCGATAGTGGCTTTAGGAGCCGCTAATATGAGTATGTGTGTTGTGGTAACTGAAAATGTTCCACCTCGATTACGTGGTCGTTTAGCAATTTGGTTACTTGAAATTAGAGCCGGAGTTTATATCGGTGACATATCAAAACCAATAAGAGAAATGATATGGCAACAAATTGTTGAATTTTCGGAAGAAGGCAATGTTGTCCTTGCTTGGGCGACTAATACAGAATCAGGATTTGACTTCCAAACTTATGGTGCTAATAGAAGGGTTCCGGTAGATTTAGATGGATTAAGATTAGTCTCTTTTTTACCTATTAATAATCAATAGGTTAATGTTATTTAAAAATATGAAAAAATTGGTAGATTTTTTGGGTGCCAATAAATCTAAATAAAACAATTATATATATTTAGAGTGTTCCCTGTATACACAGGGATAAACCGTGTTCATACGTTTGGATTGCCTCAATACGTCAGTGTTCCCTGTATACACAGGGATAAACCGTAGATAGCGAGCCAGAGCTATTTTTTAAATTAGTGTTCCCTGTATACACAGGGATAAACCGTGTAGTCCAATCCAACGCGGCGCATGAATCGGGTGTTCCCTGTATACACAGGGATAAACCGACAACACCTTCCCAGTCCAAACACTCCCTGAGGTGTTCCCTGTATACACAGGGATAAACCGCCCAATTGATTTCAGAAAAATTAGGGTATGATCGTGTTCCCTGTATACACAGGGATATGTAGTTAGATTAATTAGGTAAAATAATGAAAAGCCTTTAGCTACAAGGCTATAAGCATATACTCTCCTTAAAGTCTTCATAACGTTTTAACTTTATTTCTTTACCAATATAGGCATATATTCACTTTTATATTTTTATGAATATAAAAAATCGAATGAGATTTATTAAAAATCTTAAATAGTTATGAAGTTCATTTTAAAACATGAATATTGAAAGTAACTGTTAACTAAACTAATAATCAAAAATAGCGTACAATAGAGCGTTATTAAACATATGATCATCATAAATAGTTTAGGAATTTAGCATGACAGGCAAATTTATTGTCATTGAAGGTCTTGAAGGTGCGGGTAAAACGACAGCAGTTAATACCGTTGCTCGTATTTTGAATCAATATAACATTTGCGATTTACAATTTACTCGTGAACCAGGTGGTACACCAATTGCTGAAGCATTACGCAATCTTATTAAAAATGGTTTGGATGATGAACCTTTGACGGATAAAGCCGAATTGTTGATGTTATATGCCGCTCGTATTCAATTGATTGATAATGTGATTAAGCCTGCTCTTAATGCTGATAAATGGGTTATTGGTGATCGGCATGATTTATCAACGCAAGCTTATCAAGGCGGTGGTCGCCAGTTAGATAAAGTTTTTATCACCACATTAAAAGAGCAAGTTTTAGGTAATTTTAAGCCGGATTTAACGTTATATTTAGATATTGAACCACAAATTGGTTTAATGCGTGCTAGGGCAAGAGGTGAACTCGATCGTATTGAACAACAATCATTACCTTTTTTTGAGCGAATTCGTCAACGTTATTTAGAACTGGCAAATCAAGATGAAACCATTTTTACCATTGATGCATCTAAATCAATCAATCAGGTGACAATGCAAATTGAACAGATCCTAACAACATGGTTAACACAACAGGTTACTAATGTATGATTTTAAATGATTATCCTTGGCTGATATCGCCTTATCAACAATTTGCTGAAGGAATTATACATAAAAAAACTCATCATGCGTTATTGATTAATTACCTGCAAGGAAGTGGTGAAGATGAGTTCATTAATATGGTGGCTAATCGTTTATTATGTTTGTCTGGAGAGCAATTAGAACCTTGTTCAAGTTGCCACAGTTGTAAGTTATTTATGTCCCATCATCATCCGGATTTTTACATCATAACGAATGAACAAGATAAACAATCTATTGGTATTGATCAAATTCGAAAAATTACCACTAAAGTGTACGAAAAATCCCAACAAGGTGGCAATAAAGTTATTTGGATTAAGCGGGCTGCTTTAATGACAGAAGCTGCAGCTAATGCATTACTTAAAACATTAGAAGAGCCTCCAGAAAATACCTACTTTATTTTAAGTGATGAGCATAATAGCCATTTATTACCAACAATTCATAGTCGTTGTTTTTCTTATTTTTTATCTGTACCTAAATTGGAGCAATCCATCGAGTGGTTAAAAAAGAAACATAATCAGCAAAGTAGCGATAATGAGCTTGCCTCTGCGCTGTTATTGAGCGAAAATGCGCCATTAGCTGCACTAGCTTTACTAAAACCAGAAAAGTGGCAGCAAAGAAAAGCATTTTGTGACCATTTATTACGTGTTGTACCTCATAATGATTATTGGCAACTTGCAAAAACATTTGATAATGAAGAATTTATTGAATGTATTATTTGGTTTTGTGCTTTATTAAGCGATGCATTAAAGGCAAAACAAAAAGCTGGTCGTTTTATTGTTAATCGTGATCAAGTACCATTAGTAAGATTATTAGCAACTAAAAGCAATGAAAAAATTTCTGCACTGTATGAATTATGGCTGCAGGCTAGGCGTTTATTATTGTCTGTAACAGGGCTAAATAAAGAATTAATTGTTTATAATGTGCTAGCTCAGTCTGAGATGATTAGTAATTAAGGCGTTAATATACTTTCTAAAGAACTTTCAGGTTCGATATATGTTTATAAAAGGAATGCAGTGAGTTATTTATCTATTGAATTTGGACTAATCTTTATCGTTTTTTTTGCGTTATATTGGCGGTATCGTCTTTTTCCTAAATTACAAAATAAATTACTTTTAGTTTCAAGTTATCTTATTGTGGCCAGTTTTAGCTTGCAGTTTGCGCTAATTCTTTTTATTTATACCTGTGTAATATATTTTTTCTCAATTATGATTGCCCGGTCAGATGAAAATGGTAATCGGTGGTTAATCTTGGCATTATGTTTATCAATAGCTAATTTGTCGCTGTTTAAATATTTTGATTTCTTCCGTTATGAGTTACAGGCCTTATTTAATTTCCTCCATATACCAATCGCACTACCTGTTGTAACAGTACTTATTCCTATTGGAATATCATTTTATACTCTTCATTCAGTTAGCTATATTGTCTCAGTTAAAAAAAGTGAATTACCTGTAGCTAAATTTTGGGATTTTGCACTGTTTTTATCTTTTTTTCCGAGTGTTATTGCTGGTCCAGTTAATCGTGCTAAAGACTTTTTACCTCAAATAACCACCCGTCATCCCCGCAAGATTTTACAACCTTTTAGAGCTTTTACTTTAATAATTTTATCTGTAATTAAAGTCTATTGTTTAGGCGGAATTATAAGTGAAAACTGGGTTACGCCAATTTTTGCTAATCCTTTAGAATTTAGTGTTATTGATTTGTTAGTAGGGCTTTATGGTTATGCAATTCAAATTTACTTAAATTTTTCAGGCTATACCGATTTAGTTACTGGTATTGCTCTTTTATTAGGATTCCGATTACCAAATAATTTTAACTTCCCTTATTTAGCTTGTAATTTGCGAGAATTTTGGAGCCGTTGGCATATTAGTTTATCGCACTGGATTCGTGATTATATCTATATTCCTCTTGGTGGTAATCGAAAAGGGCTTATTCGTACGCAAATTAATGTGATGTTGGCGATGTTAATATCGGGTTTATGGCATGGTGCAGGAATTAATTTTATTATTTGGGGCGCATGTCACGGAGTTGGTATTATAGCGCTTAATATTAGTGAACATTATTTTGGTCGAGGTTGGGTAACTGAGCGTTCTCCTACATTAGCTAGGTTTCTCACTTGGCATTATGTGTGTTTTTCATGGTTATTTTTTAATTGTGAAAGTTTGCCTGATGCATTAGATTATTTAACCGCATTAACACACAACTTTTTGATTGAACCAAAATATATTGTAACTTTTTTAAGTATCTACGTAGTATTTTTTATTTATCCGATATTAAAAAATATTCCAGATTGGTTTACTTTACTGATAAGTAGAATAAATCTGATTTACTTACCTATCATTTTTATTTCAGTATTATGGTTGACAATATATATTGCACCATCTGGTGTGCCAAACTTTATTTATGCTAACTTTTGATTATGATGATAACTTATTATGGAATATAAAAAATCGGTTACGAAAAACAAGAAAAAAACTTACCTGAATCTGAAATGGCAATCTCCTAATACATTGAATAAAAATACTTTCAAGCGTTCAAGAAAATTTGCTAAAAATAATGTTGTTTCTGAAATTGTTAGAAGCACTTTATCCGCTCGGTGTATTTGTGTGATTTTACTTTTGACAGCGATTGTATTGATGTCAATTTATTACAAATCAATACTTATTTATTGGCAACAAACTTATCATTCAGACCTATTAGATTCCGATACACTTGCGCAAGATGCTCTCCCTGAAGAATTAGAAAAAGATACAGGCAAAGACATTACTATCTCTCAAGATGATTTAGTCTCAGATGAAAAAGTGGTTACTGATGAATCTAATCAATCCGATGAACCCGATGAACCCGATGAACCCGATGAATCTAATCAATCTGATGAACCTGATGAATCTACTAAACCTATAGAAGCTATTGAAGAAAATCGATCCGAATCAAAAGAAATTAAACTTGAAACAAAAGAAGATATTCTAAGATTATTTAGAGACGAAAAATTACTAGAGGATGAATCACCTACATTAGCGATTATTGAACCAGACACTAAGTCAGAAACCACACAAGAAATTACGCAAGAAACAAAAAGTAATATTGAAGATAAACTTGAAGTTAAAGAGAAAACTGAAGTTAAGGCTGAAGCTGAAGATAAAGTTGACGAGAAAGTTCAACAAACATCTACGGAAGTTAAAACAATAGAAACGCAAGTGGCGGCGATAGATCAAGATGACCAACCAGAGGTTTTGCCTGAGGATGAATCATTAGTTAATGAACCAACACCAATTGTATTGACTCAAAATGATAAAGTTTTTTTTGCTGGAGACTCTTTAATGCAAGGTGTTGCACCTTATGTTAAAAAAATGTTATTCAAACAATATAAGATTGAAAGCATTGATTTAAGTAAACGCAGTACTGGACTTAGTTATCCTAAAGCTTTTGATTGGCCTAAAACGATTAATGATAAATTATCCGAAGATCCTTCAATTAAATTACTTGTCGTTTTTTTAGGTGCTAATGATCCTTGGGATTTTCCTGTCAAAGGTTATGCAACAAATGCAAGATTTAAATCTAAATTATGGGAAAAACAATATCGTTTACGTATCGCCAGTATTTTGGATCATGTCCAAAAACATCGTGTACAAGTTCTTTGGCTTGCACCACCTTGTATGCGTAAGCAAAAACTAAATGATGGTATGGTTTATCTTAATAAATTATATCAGTCAGAGCTTGAAAAAACTCAACAACATTTTCTAACAACCAATGAATTACTCGGTTGTTCATACGAAAAATTCAATAGTTTTATTGAAACGGATAAAGAAAAAATCAAGGTAAGGGTTGATGATGGTGTTCACTTTACACCTTCAGGTCAAAGAATTTTGGCAAAGGCCATTATGGAAAAAATAATTTTCAAAAAATTAGAGGATGTCCATAGTGAATAAGTTTTTAAAGTCTTTTCTGACTGTTATTTTTGTGACTTTCACTTTTGGATATGGTGTGACTGAAAGTGAAGCAACTACGGATTCTGGAATTATTGATTTTGGTGACCCAAACGCGAAGCTATTTGCTACCCGACTGAAATCATTAATGACCAATAAAAGAGCAAATAATGTTGTTAATATCACTCAATTTGGTGATTCTCATACTGCAGCTGATTTTTTTACTGGTGAATTTAGGACATTGATGCAGGGAAAATATGGTAATGCTGGTATTGGCTGGATAACACCAATTGCAATAAAAGGTCAAAGTCATGCGGCAGTGACTTGGAAAAGTAAAAATTGGGATGTGTTAAGTAGTAGAACACTGAGTAATAGGGATTTTCCTATGGGCGGCTTTATTGCTAAACCTAATCAAAATTCTGCAGTATTACAGATTCAACCCAAATCAGATTCTAATACAGATTGGCGAGTTCAGTTAGTTTTTAAGCCTCTAAAAAATACGTCTAATTTATTTGGGCTTTATGATATTAACAATAATAGAATTAAATTTGATTATGTTCCTAAAGCCAATATTTGGCAAAGTGTATCTGTTGTTGCTAAAATGCCATTAAAAATAACAGGGCAAAGTACGGTTGAACTTGGAGGCATTTGGTTAACTCGTCATCAACAACCAGGCGTTATTGTCTCAGCAATAGCCACAAATGGGGCAAGGCAGGCTATATGGCAGAAATGGAGCCCAAGTTGGTTTAAAGAGTTATCTTTATCAAATAGTGATTTAATCATACTCGAGTATGGGACTAATGAGAGTTTTGATGAAACTTTAGATCTCAATGCATACCGAAAAAATTTAATCAATAATATACGGCTTATTCGTAAATCATTACCCAATGCCGCTATTTTAATAATGACACCACCTGATACAATGGTCAATCAAAAAGATATGCCTAAATCATTTTCGGCAATAATGAATATTCAAAAACAAGTAGCTAGAAGTGAAAAAACATTATTTTGGGATTGGCAAAATGCAATGGGTGGTAAATTTGCTATTAAAGAATGGCGTAAACGAGGTTTAGCTCGCCCAGATTTAGTTCATCAAACTTTAAAAGGTTATAAAGAAAGCGCACGAATATTTTATAAAGATTTAAATGAATTTGTACAAAAAAGATAGATAAAATTTAAGATAAAAAAGGGATAAATGAGTTATGTCATCACCAATTATTGTTGCTGTTGATTTTGCTGATGTTAAGTCAGCTTGGAATTTTATTGATCGGGTTGAGCCTAAAGATTGTCGTTTAAAAATTGGTAAGGAATTATTTACTCATGCTGGACCTGAATTCATAAAACAGATTATGAATAAAGGTTTTGAAATTTTTTTAGATCTTAAATTTCATGATATTCCAAATACCGTGGCTAAGGCAGTAGCAGCGGCGGCTGATTTAGGTGTTTGGATGACGAATGTTCATGCTAGTGGCGGAATTCGTATGATGGAGGCTGCAAAAGATGCACTTTATCCTTATGGTAAAGATGCGCCACTTTTAATTGCTGTAACAGTATTAACGAGTATGGAAGCGGCAGATCTTAAAGATATTGGTATTAATGTTTCACCTTTAGAACAAGCAACTAAATTAGCTATACTTGCCAAAAACTGTGGGCTTGACGGTGTTGTTTGCTCTGCTAAAGAAGTACAAAGTTTTAGAACTAGACTTGGTAGTAATTTTAAATTGGTCACGCCGGGTATTCGTCCTTTAGGCTCAGGTCCTGATGATCAGCGTCGTATCATGACACCACAACGCGCTCAAGCGGCGGGCTCCGATTATTTAGTCATTGGTAGGCCAATTACTAAAGCAGAAGATCCTGCTAAAGCATTACAATCTATTTTATCTACCCTTGATTTAAGTAAGAGTTAATTTAATTATGTCAAATAATCCTCTTGTTTATTCGACCGATCAAGGGCGAATTAAACCAATAGAAGAAAAAATATCTCATCCTAAAGGTGATGGTTTTATACGTATTCAAAGACAGACATCCGGTCGTAAAGGCAAGGGCGTATGTGTTATTTCTGGTTTTGATTTGGATGATAATCAATTGTCTAAGTTAGCAGGAGAACTAAAAAAGCGTTGTGGATGTGGCGGATCTATTAAAGATGGAACGATTGAAATTCAAGGCGATAAACGACATTTGCTAAGGTCGTTATTAGAAGATAAAGGCTTTAAAGTTAAACTTGCTGGCGGATAATTTAACTGATAAAACACAACTCCCATGTATAAAATTATGGGAGTTATATATTCAAAAATTAATTCGAACGATAAGTGCGCATTTTTTTGCTGATATCGCGACGTTCTTTAGATATTTCAGCATTCTTAATAATATAATCATCAACTCGATCATCATAATCGCTTTTCATATTAGCAATAATAGCTTGAAGTTCTTCATACGTCATATTTGGTTTAATGTATTCACTTAGGTTTTCAAGTAAGAGTACACGTTTTTGGTTATCGCGAATTTTTTTCTCATTATCTGAAATTTCGCGTTTTAATTTATTTAAACGACGTGATAGGCGAATGTATTCTAATACATCTTGAAACGATGGTGCACTTGCTTTTTCCTTGTCCATCTAAAACCCCTTAATTGTAAAAATTGAAAAATAAACCTTGTCTAATTATATACTAATAATTTTCTAAGATCATATTAATTATATTTTTAAATATCATCAGATTTTGTTGGAAAATTCAATAATTAATTGCCTTTTTATGATTTATTTATCGGCATTTGGCATTATTGTTGAATTTAGTCATTAATTTTATACTCAAATGTATGCACTTCCTCAAATATTTTTACAAAAAAGAGAAAAATTAAAACAACTATTAAGAATTATTACAAAATATTATACAATAGCGCAATATTTCTAAAGAATATCTAATGAGAGAATCATAATGAGCTGGATTGAGAAAATTCTAAGTAAAAATAATATATCGTCAGATCATAAAAAGGCGAATATTCCCGGAGGGGTTTGGACCAAATGTAGTAATTGTGAGCAAGTCATTTATCAAGCTGAACTAGATCGTAATTTAGAGGTGTGTCCGAAATGTGATCACCATATGCATATTGCTGCGAGAGTTAGATTATACCGATTTCTAGATGAAGGTTCAGATGTTGAAATCGGTGCAGAACTTGCTCCAAAAGATATCTTAAAATTTAAAGATACTAAAAAATATAAAGATCGGTTAACTGCTGCTCAAAAAGATACCCGTGAAAAAGAAGCTATGGTGGTTATGAAAGGCACACTACTTGGCATTCCTGTTGTGGTTGCTTGTTTTGAGTTTGCATTTATTGGAGGCTCAATGTCTTCAGTTGTTGGCGCATTATTTACTCGTGCTGCTGAACAAGCTATTGCCGATAAGTGTCCACTAATCTG
Source organism: Gilliamella sp. LMG 34360 (assembly GCF_984568995.1). Taxonomy (NCBI): domain Bacteria; kingdom Pseudomonadati; phylum Pseudomonadota; class Gammaproteobacteria; order Orbales; family Orbaceae; genus Gilliamella; species Gilliamella sp. LMG 34360. The sequence continues at coordinate 771,694 of NZ_OZ474900.1, forward strand.
TTTTTCAACTAGTGGTGGTGCGCGAATGCAAGAAGCTCTCTTTTCATTAATGCAAATGGCAAAAACGAGTGCTATTTTGGCTAAAATGCAAGATGAAGGTTTACCTTATATTTCAGTTATGACTGACCCTACAATGGGCGGTGTATCAGCAAGTTTAGCGATGCTCGGTGATATTAATATTGCTGAACCAAAAGCGTTAATAGGTTTTGCTGGTCCTCGGGTTATTCAACAAACCGTTCGAGAAACGTTACCTGAAGGCTTTCAACGTAGTGAGTTTCTGCTCGAAAAAGGGGCTCTTGATATGATTATCCACCGTAAAGATATGCGACCAAAGATTGCTGGTTTGATCGCAAAATTAATGAAACTTCCAGCCCCTTTTTATGATGTCACTAATAATGAAACAATGTAATTAATCATGCAAGTAGAAAAACCTAATGCCTTGTCTGACTTATCAGCATGGCTTTGTTATCTAGAACAACTACATCCCTCGACAATTGATCTGGGTTTGGATCGTGTCAAAACTGTTGCTCAGCGCCTTAATTTATTGCAACCAGCACCTTATATATTTACGGTTGCTGGTACTAATGGTAAAGGAACAACTTGTAAAACACTTGAGATGATATTACTTGCAGCCAATTTACATGTTGGTGTTTATAGTTCTCCTCATTTATTACGTTTTACAGAACGAGTACGAATTGATAATCAAGAATCAACAGAGCAAGAAACGATAAATGCATTTACACAAATTGAGAATGCGCGCGGTGAAATCTCACTTACCTATTTTGAATATGCTACTCTCGCTGCACTGTATCAATTCAAACAGGCTAAATTGGATGTTGTTATTTTAGAAGTCGGTTTAGGTGGTAGGCTTGATGCAACTAATATTGTCGATGCTGATGTTGCAATTGTGACAACAATAGGTATTGATCATGTTGATTATTTAGGTAGTACTCGTGAAAGTATAGGTCGAGAAAAGGCAGGTATCTTTAAGTCTAAAAGTATTGCTGTTGTGGGAGAACCAGATATCCCTATGTCAATTTTAGATGTAGCTAAGTCAGTTAATTGTCCTATTCATAGTATTAATCATGATTGGTCTTATGAGCAAAAAAGTAACGATAAATGGGATTTTTATTCTAGTCGATGTCAATATCAATCTTTACCAATTCCTAAAGTGCCTTTAGCTAACGCTGCAACAGCAATTGCAGCTTTGAGTTATTCATCAATCCAAATTGAAACAAGACAAATAAGTGAAGGTTTATTGAATTCAAGTCTAGTTGGACGATTTCAGACAATAAATACAGACCCACTTGTAATAATTGATGTCGCTCATAATCCCCATGCGGCTGACTATTTAATAAAGCAATTAGCATTATTGCGGTCAGAAAAAAAACATTTAGGTAAAGTTAGATTTGTTATTGCTATGCTTAAAGATAAAGACATTAAAAGTACTTTGTCTATATTGAAAGGGGATGCTTGGTATTGTGCCTCACTTTATGGCGAACGAGGATGCCGTAGTGAAGTATTGAAACAATATTTAATAGAGGATAATAAGCTTAATGTATCAACATTTGATAGCGTTTTAGATGCTTATCAAATGGCTCTACAAGATGCTAAAAAAGATGATATCATAGTAGTATGTGGTTCGTTTTATACGGTATCTGATGTTTTAGCTAATATAGCGGCGGATTAAGTTTAATTAATCATGATGAAAAATAAAAAAAGTAGCAGTACTAATCAAAATAGAATAAGAAATCAACTCGTTGGTTTTGCAACATTATTGTTAATTTTAGCTGTAATAGCTCCATGGATCCTAATAGATAAATCTAATCAACGAACTTTAGCTACTCCAATTTTACAACCAGAAATAGTTAATCAACAAAATCAACTCATAAATTCATCTAATGAGTCAAGTTATGAATTTGACAATATTAATAATATACCTAACACTTCGTATATTTCGGGTGTAGATCAAAATTCTAACCCATTGACGTTACCGAATATTTCCGAAAATGACGAGTCAGATTCGACAGTTTCAGTTTCAGGACAAGAAACCAAAACATTTATGATTCAACTAACAGCGTTAAAAAATAAACAAAAAATTGAAGAACTTGTTGCATTGTTGAGATTAAATAATTATAACGTGAGGCTCGTACCTAAAAATCCAGAACCGAATCAAGTAATTAAATTACAAGTTGGCCCATATGCAAAAAGGGAACAAGCAGAACAAATTATTACTAATTTAAATAATTTAACAAAATTGAAAGGGATTATTGTAGCTAATTAAGAATTATCTTTTTATATCAAAGATAAAATTAATTTATAATTTAATGAGTTTACATATAGTATTATTTATTTACAATAATTAGCGGTGATAAAAATATTTTTTAACATAAAATAGCGGATTATTATGATGAATTGGGTTGATATTACAATTATAGGTATTATTGCTTTTTCAGCTTCAGTTAGTATTGTTCGAGGTTTTATACGAGAAGCTTTATCTCTTGTTAGTTGGGGATTAGCTTTTTTTATAGCAGGTCATTTTTATACTTACATCACTCCATACATGACCTACTTTGATAGCGATATCATTCGCATTGCAGTAGCAATTACTATCCTTTTTTTTGCTACATTATTAGTATGCTCAGTTGTCTCTTATGTTATTGGTCAATTAGTTCAAAAAACTGGCTTATCCGGCACTGACCGAGTTTTAGGTATATGTTTTGGAATTTTGCGTGGTATTTTAGTTGTTGCAGCATTACTCTTTTTCATTGATACCTTTACGCCATTATCAAAATCACCTTATTGGACTAATTCACAGCTTATTCCTCATTTTCATTTTATTATTCGTTGGTTTTTTGATTATATCCAAAATTCATCATCTTTTTTAGTTCGGTAAGCTTGAGGTAGTCATTATATGTGTGGTGTTGTAGGTATTGTAGGAAGTAGTACGGTCAACCAATCAATTTATGATGCATTGACTGTGTTGCAACATCGAGGACAAGATGCTGCAGGTATTGTTACAATTGATGATCAAAATCGCTTTCGTATGCGAAAAGCGAATGGTCTCGTTAAAGATGTATTCCAAGAACATCATATGCAGCGTTTACAAGGTAATTTAGGGATTGGTCATATACGTTATCCAACAGCCGGAAGTTCCAGCCCATCGGAAGCACAGCCCTTTTATGTCAATTCACCTTATGGTATCGCTCTTGCTCATAATGGTAATTTGACTAATACCGATAAACTACGTAATAAAGTTTTTGAGTTAGCTAGGCGTCATATTAACACTAATTCCGATTCCGAAGTTTTACTCAACATTTTTGCCAGCGAACTCGATAAATTTCCAACTTATCCTCTTAGCCCAGATAATATTTTTACCGCAATTCATAATGTACATATGATTATTAAGGGAGCCTATGCTTGTGTAGCAATGATTATAGGACATGGTTTGGTTGCTTTTCGAGATCCTTATGGAATCCGTCCGTTAGTTATTGGTAGAAGAGTTTTAGAAAATCAAAAAATTGAATATATGGTTGCCTCAGAAAGTGTGGCATTAGATATTCTTGATTTTAAGTTTATGCGTGATGTTGAACCTGGCGAAGCGATTTATATCACTCAAGATGGGCAATTATATTCACAGCAATGTTCAGATAATCCTCAATACTATCCATGTATTTTTGAATATGTTTATTTTGCAAGACCGGATTCGTTGATGAATGGTGTATCTGTTTATCAATCTCGCATTTTAATGGGACAAAAATTAGGGCAAAAAATAGCAAATGAATGGAAGGATGTTGATATTGATGTTGTCATACCGATTCCAGAAACATCATGTGATGCGGCGCTTGAGATAGCAAGAATACTAAATAAGCCTTATCGACAAGGATTTGTTAAAAATCGTTATGTTGGACGAACATTTATTATGCCCGGACAAACGGTACGTAAACTTTCCGTAAGAAGAAAACTCAATGCAAATCGTATTGAATTTGAAGGTAAAAATGTTCTCTTAGTTGATGATTCAATCGTACGAGGTACTACATCAGAAAAGATTCTTGAAATGGTTCGCTCGTGTGGTGCGAAGAAAATTTATTTGGCTTCTGCCGCACCAGAAATAAGGTATCCTAATGTTTACGGTATTGATATGCCTGTTGCGAGCGAATTAATTGCTTATAATCGAACAGTTGATGAGATAGCTAAAGATATCGGTGCTGATAAACTTATTTTTCAAAATCTTTCTGATTTAATTGATTCAATTAAAATCCTAAATCCAAACATAACACATTTGGAGTGTTCTGTTTTTAATGGGAAATATATTACCGAAGGTATTGATGATAACTATTTGTCTTCGCTAGAAATAAACAGAAGCGATAAGATTAAGTTAACACCAACTAAAGAATCAGAAAATCTAGAAATTTATAATGAAGGTCAATAAAAAATCATCTAAAATGAAAAAAATGTTAAAAACAGATGAATTATTAGACGGTTTGCCTGTTTTTTTCATCCAATCAATTTGTTACACATTCCTAATCATAACAAGAAAGTAATTTTAAATTAGTTATTACAATGTTTATTAAGTTGAACAATTAGTTTACTAAAATCATACTATTCTTATTTTTATTTAACTTTATGAAAAATAAATAAATTATATTTGTTTACAAAAATTAATCAAAAAATACGTAAATTTATTTTGATTTATGACAATTTTGTAATATCATCCCCCTCGTATAAAGGGTTTTGAATAATTTTAAAATCCTTAAAAAAATAAATATGGAAAGAAAACAAATTTAAAGCATTTTTATCCAGAATAAATTAATAATAGAATTTAATGGTAGATGAGCTTTATTAACAAATAAAAAAGAACTTGTTACTGCGTAGCATTGTGTCGGTGAAATATAAGGAATAATTAAGATGAGAAATAATCTTAATTTAAAAGTTATCTCTACACTAATTATCATGGCTTTAGGCTGCCAAATGAGTTGGGCAGTCGATAATACTGTTTCTGAAACAGTAACGGCAATTGATAGTAATAAAGTGATCGAGTTAAAAGATGGTATGAAGGTGCGTGAAATGGTCAATAACCAGCAACGTAGCCTATATCAAATAGCACTTTTAAGCGGTGTCTCTGTTTCAGAATTAAGAGAGATGAATGCTGGTCGTTATGATAAAAAAGATGTGGTAGAAGTTGGAGAGCGTTTAGTGCTCCCTGAAAACTCTCCTATATTGCCTGCATTGAAAAAAACAGATTCTGGTAGTCAAGATAAATATGCTAATTTGCCTAAATTAGGTTCGGATGATAATTATGACGTTAAAGCTGATAAAGATGCTTTAGCAAGCCAAGTTGCATCAACTTTACAGACTTTAGCTACTCAAGATTGGAAGCAAATCACCTCTTCTGAGAATGGCGGCATATCTGGGCATGTAAAAAATAAAGCAAAAGATTATGCTGAAGATTATGTACGTAATAGTGTAAGAAACCAAGTTGTTGATCCATTAAAAGGTGCTGCGCAAGACTTTTTAGGGCAATTTGGTACTGCACAATTACAGTTTGATATCAGTGACACAGGGTCATTTAATAATATCAATGCCAAACTATTTAGTCCTTGGTACGACACCGAAGATACTTTGATCTTTACTCAATTGTCTTTTCAAGAATATGAGCATAATCGACGTATTGGTAACTTTGGTATTGGTCAACGCTGGGATGTAGCTGATAAAACATGGTTATTAGGTTATAACGTATTTTTAGACCACGATTTTCAACGTTCTCATAACCGTTTAGGTATTGGTGCTGAAGCTTGGACAGACTATATGAAGTTTGCCATTAACTATTATCACCCATTATCTGATTGGAAAAATTCAAAAGATTTTGATGATTATTTAGAACGCGCAGCTAGAGGATTTGATATTCGTTTCCAAGGATACTTGCCACAATATCCACACTTAGGTGGTTCATTGATGTATGAACAATACTATGGTGATAAAGTAGCATTATTTGGTAAAGATAATTTACAAAAAGATCCTAGAGCTGTAACTGCGAGTATTGATTACACGCCTGTTCCTTTATTTACGGTTAAAGCCGAACATAAACGTGGTCAAGATAGTAATAAAGAAACTAAAGCTGAACTAACCATGAATTACCGTATTGGAATGCCTCTAAAAGACCAGATGGATCCCGATATGGTTCAAGCCGCTCGTTCAGTTAAAGGTAGTCGTTATGATCTTGTTGATCGCAATAATTACATTGTTCTTGAATATAAAGAAAAGAAAATGAGTGTTGATTTAGGGCTTGAATCACTGCAATTATTGGAAGGTGAGACTTATGACGTTAGCATTGGCGTTCATAATGCTAAAGGTATACGCAGTGTCTCATGGTCTGGTGATATGATGGAAATTGATGCGGGCGGTGGTTTCTTATGTTTTGCAACAGGAACATGTAATTCTTCAAACTGGTTAACACCTCATACCAATATTAACAATTGGAAAATTGTAGCGCCGGATTATGTTGATTCTACTGGTCAACGTCGTCCTATAAGCACTAAAGGTAAATACACATTGGCGGTAACAGTTACCGACGAAAAAGGTAAATCTGCAACATCTAACTCAATTTCATTTGAAGTATTACCAAATCTAAATACACGTAAAGTTGGGGTCTGGGTAATAGATGAAAATGGAAATAAGGTTTCAATGGCTAACAGACCGGCTGATGGTCAAAGTGCAATCACTATTTTTGCAACATTAGTTAAACCTAAAGTAGATGTCGGATCGATTACTTCTGAAGATGATGTAGAAGGTTTTAGTGATGAAGAACTAATGAATAGTATACCTGATAATTTTGCATCAGTACTAAAAGGGTGGTCAGCTACAAGCAATGGAAAAAAAGTGGCTTTAATTGATGGTACCTCAGGTAATGTTAATGCTTGCCCATCACAAGAACCTTGTGTCATTGTAAAAGGTTTTGAAAAAGTTAAGATGGGACAAAAAGTATCTGCTAATGCTGCAACGGCAGCTAATATTGATGCGATAGGTGATACTTACATTTTAGATGTCGCCTCAAATCTTGCTGGTGTTGTTGAATTTGCAATTGCTATTGATAGATTTGGTACCTCTTTCAATAAAGCTAAGGTTAATTTTACAGGTGGTAAAGCTAATACTATTAAAGTTTACCGCGCAGATGGCGTATTAGTAGCAGAAAACACAGGTAATTCTCTTAACTTTGACCCAAATGGTGTTAAAGAATGGATGGTCGATAGTGAGTATTATGTAAAGGCTTATGGTGTTGATGGTCAGGAACTTCCTACTCCATTTACTGTTTGGTCACTTGTCGGTTCCAATGAACAGGCTTGCCCAGGCAGTGCTGCAACTTCTGCATTACCAAGTTATGAGGAAAATCCAAATGGTCCATGGTTTAATGTTGCTATGGGGCCTAATGCTCACTACACAATAAGAAGTAAGAAAACATTGAGTTATGCAACAGCAGGTAAAGGTGTTGCTCCTGTTGCTGGTGCACCTGCTCATTTGAATTTAGAACAGTCGGTTACACCTTCACCGTTAGCGTGTGCGGGAGATCAAGGTTTTAAATTGCAAGTAACAATTACAGATTATAACTAATTAGTCATGCGTATAAGTAATATGAAGATATAATAATAGGTTTTAGGTTAACGAATGATTTCGGTAGCTTATATTTGGGAACACCAACAAAAGTGTTGTATTCATTTAAATACAACATATTCAATTTAAAAATAAAAATAGGAAGTTAAACATGAAAAATTTAACAATCAAAAAAATTGCATTTGGCTTATTATTAGCAGGTTATGCATCAAGTAGCGCATTTGCAACATTACATGCAACAACTAACGAAACAATACATGGTAATGCACCTGTTCTTTCCAAAATAAATGGCGATGTTGCTGATCATACTATTACTGTAACCTTTACTACTGATGCTGCCGGTAACAATAACATTGGAGCAAATGACAATGTTAAAGTTGGTGATTATATGAAAATTTCATATAAATTACTAGACAGCGATGGTGATGTAGATAATGGAAATATCAAAGATTCTCTTACTGTTTATATAAGACAAAAAGATAGCGCTGGTAATTACGGAGCTTGGACATCAATTGCAGGAGCAGATCTTCAAGGTCTTTCATTTACAACTGCTCAAAGTGTAAATGGTGTACAATCAGGTTCTATTATATTTGAAATTGATGATAAATTTGCTGGTGCTGATCAAATTGGTTTTAAATTACAAGAACGTACCGAATTTGGTTTACCTAGCACCAATCAATGGTTGAGTATCTCAGACGTTTGGTCATCAGAACTTCCGCAAGTATCTACAGATGGCACTGAACCAGATGGACTACCTTCTGATCCAAAAGGTCCAGGTGATCAAGCACCAGGTAAAGGTCCAATTATTAGTGATACCTTTAAAGTTGGTATCTTTAAATATGACGCAAATGATCAGTTAGATACTTCAGTTAACTATGCTAAAGCTGGTGCAACTAACCCTCAATACGGCGATAAATTTGGTGCTGTAGTTTGGAATGATGCTGATAGAAACGATAGCATTGATTCAGGAGAGTTAATTAAAACTTCAGCTTATACATATAAATGGACACTTGACGGTACTTATTTAGACACTAATGCCACTACTGATGAGTTAGCTTCAAGCACTACAACAGCTCAAGGCGATACTATTTACTTAGGTAGCACAACAGCAAATCATAACTCAATATATAACACAGCCTACAAAGCAGGTGCTCAAGGCTATCATTTGAGAGTTGAAACTAACGAATAAATATAAGTAATACTAATTACTTTAAATATTATTAAAACCACTCATATGGGTGGTTTTTCTTTACTATTAAAAAATATTTATTGATGTATATATTATTGTAAGTTATTTAAAAAAAATAAAACTGCATATTATAATGTTGCAAATAATCATAATTTTTAATCTTTAAGCTAATTTATATAATTTTATTACATGATTTATCCTCACGATTATTAGCCAAATAAAATTAAAAAATGAAATGATTCTTCTTATTTTTAAATGGATGCTTTAGAATACTAACCAATTCCAAATAATATTAATTTATCATGATTATTCCTTGGCAAAATCTTGACCCGCAAACATTAGATAACATAATTGAATATTTTGTGTTACGTGAAGGTACCGATTATGGTCTGCAAGAAAAATCCCTCCAAGAAAAGGTTACTCAAGTAAAATCTCAATTAATTGATGGAACTGTGGCAATTTTTTGGTCTGAATTACACCAAACAGTTGATATTAAACTTGTTAAATAATGGCTAAAATCCTTATCGCTTAGTATATGATTTATTGTCCAACTTTGTTATAGTGTGTAGGTTGTAAATTGAATGGAGAGAAAGGAATAATGATTGGTAAACAGCAAACGGATACAACATTAGAGTGGTTTTTATCCCATTGCCATATTCATAAATATCCAGCTAAAAGTACCCTAATTCATCAAGGTGAAAAAGCAGAAACTCTCTATTATATTGTAAAAGGATCTGTAGCCGTATTGATTAAAGATGATGAAGGTAATGAAATGATATTATCTTATTTGAATCAGAATCAATTTTTAGGTGAATTAGGTCTTTTTGAAGAAGGAACAGAGCGAAGTGCTTGGGTTAAAGCGAAAACAAGTTGTGAAGTAGCTGAAATCTCTTATAAGAAATTTAAGCAACTAGTTCAGGTCAATCCCGATATTTTAATGAAACTTGCCAGCCAAATGGCTAGTCGCTTACAAGTAACATCTGAAAAGGTTAGCAATTTAGCGTTTCTTGATGTTGCCGGTCGTATTGCACAAACCTTATTAAATCTGGCTAAACAACCTGATGCTATGACACATCCTGATGGTATGCAAATTAAAATTACTCGTCAGGAAATAGGTCAGATTGTTGGATGTTCTCGTGAGACTGTCGGTCGAATTTTAAAAATGCTTGAAGATCAACATTTAATTTCTGCTCATGGTAAAACTATTGTTGTTTATGGAACACGCTAAGTGATTAAACAAATCTTTAATAACAAGTTGATAAAATGATTTATATGACACGGTATATTTCATGATTCAAGAAAGATACATTCCTAACCATGTAGCGATCATTATGGATGGAAATGGTCGCTGGGCACAGCAACGAAAACAATTACGTGCAGTTGGACATAGAGCTGGTTTAAAAGCAGTACGTAAAATAGCTACCTATGCTGCAACTCTTGGTATAAAAGTTTTAACGTTGTATGCTTTTAGTAGTGAAAATTGGAAACGCCCAGCAAGTGAAGTTTCTGCTTTAATTTCTTTGTTTATTTATGCTTTGAATCGTGAAATGAAAAGTTTACACAAAAATAATGTTCGATTAAATATTATTGGTAATATTTCTCAATTTAATGAAGATTTGCAAAATATGATTATTAATGCAGAACAATTAACGAAAGATAATTCTGGATTAGTTTTGAATGTTGCTGCAAATTATGGTGGTCGTTGGGACATCTTACAGTCAACTAAAAAAATGGCAAAGCAAGTCTTAGATGGTAAAATAACGTTAGATGATATTACTGAAGAACGATTTAATTCGGAAATAAGTATGCATGAGTTTCCTGAAGTAGATTTAGTTATTCGCACTGGCGGTGAATATAGAATCAGTAATTTTTTATTATGGCAGATCGCTTATTCTGAACTTTACTTTACTGATGTTTTATGGCCAGACTTTAATCAAACGTTATTTGACAAAGCAATTGATGCCTTTAATACCAGAGAGCGGCGTTTTGGTGGTATACCTATAGAGGAACATTCATGTTAATTCAACGATTACTTGCTGCAATTGTGCTAATTCCACTTGTAATTATTCTACTTTTTTTTACGCAATTATCGGTATTCGCTTATATCATGATTGCTGTTGTCGGTATAGCTGCATGGGAGTGGTCACAGTTTTTGCATATAACTAATAAGTATTCAAGACTAATGTTTGCTTTTTTTATTGCAGTTATATTAGCTTTGTTATATTTTATGCCAATCTCTTTTGAACTAAAATCCAAACTGTATAATATTATATTATCACTTTCAATTATCTGGTGGTTAGTTGCATTATACTTAGTAATAAGTTATCCCAAAACCATACATTATTGGTCTAATGTTGCTGTAAAATTAACTTTTGCTTTTTTTACGTTAGTTCCATTTTTCCTTAGTATGATAGCGTTAAGATCCATTAACTATCATTCAAATTGTTATACAGGAGCAATCTTGCTGTTATATGTATTTGTGCTAGTATGGGCAACAGATACTGGAGCTTACTTTGCTGGGCGAATTTTTGGTAAACGAAAATTAGCACCGAAAGTTTCCCCAGGTAAAACTGTAGAAGGTTTCATTGGTGGCGTTAGTGTCGCGTTTTTAATTAGCTTGATTGTTTATTATTCTAATCTGTTCAATATAAAATTTAACGTTTTTTTTATCAGTTCTTTTTTTGCTGTCTTGGTTTCAGTATTAGGTGATTTAACTGAAAGTATGTTTAAACGTGAAGCCGGTATTAAAGATAGTGGTAATTTAATACCAGGACATGGCGGTATTTTAGATAGAATTGATAGTTTAACAGCCGCTGTTCCAATTTTTACAGTACTATCTTTATATTTATCATAGAGAGGTAATATATTTTGCTCTGGTCGTTGCTGCTATTTATCCTTACTATGGGTATTTTAGTCACAGTACATGAATTTGGGCATTTTCTTATTGCTCGTTTATGTGGTGTTCATGTTGAATGCTTTTCAATTGGTTTTGGTAAAAAAATATGGTCACATAAATTTTCAAGTGGAACTGAATTCGTAATTGCTATGATTCCTCTTGGTGGTTATGTTAGAATGCTTAATGAAGATGTAAAAAAAACTTCAAACCATGATAAAAAATTTGCTTTTAATAGAAAAAAAATTTGGCAAAAAATGGCAATCATATTCGCAGGGCCTTTTGCCAACTTTGTTTTAGCTGCGATAATTTATTGGATAATTTTTTTAAACGGAGTAATGGTTTATCCCGTAAAAGTAAAAGATACCATTGCTAATACCCCTGCTTCTACATTGTATATGCCTTATGGAGCAGAACTAAAAACTATTAATAATATTAATATTAATAGCTGGAATGATGTAAATTTAGCGTTGATATCTGTATTAGGTAAAAATAGTGTATCTTTATCTTATATTGATACAGATAATAATGATAACCCAACAGAAATTACAAAAAGTGTTGATATTAGCCATTGGTATTTTGACATAGAAAAAGAATCGTCCATTACGGCATTTGGTTTTCTTCCTAAAACGTTGGAAGTTTATCCAATTTTGAGTAAAATTGTACCAAAATCGGCTGCAGAAAAAGCTGGATTACAAGTAGGTGATGAAATTATCAGTTACAATAATCATCTTTATACAAATTGGAATGATTTTTCTGATGAAATAAAAAAAGCAAATGCAATGGTATTAAAGGTTAAGCGAGATAATAGTGAAATTTATCTTAATTTAATACCAACAGTTCAGAAAAATGGAGAAGGTGTAGCTGGTTTATATCCTTCCTCAGAGGCAGTAGTTAAGCAATATGGTTTTTTAGAAGGATTAGGTAAAGGTATTGAACAAACAGTATTAACGACAAAACTAACTGTTGGTTCACTTTATCAGTTAATAACAGGTGTTATTGGTCTTAAACATTTATCAGGGCCTATAACGATAGCAAAAAGCGCAGGGCAAACAGCAAGTTATGGTTTCACACCTTACTTATATTTCTTAGCATTTATTAGTATAAGTTTGGGTGTTATCAATCTTGCACCATTACCAATATTAGATGGGGGGCAGCTTGTCTTTTTATTGCTTGAAAAGTTAAAAGGGAAAGCTTTATCCGATGAAACCCAAGAGCGATTATTTCGCATAGGTTTTTTTTTATTAATATTGATAATGGGAATTGCACTATTTAACGATTTTTTACGATTGTGATGGGATGAGGTTATAAACATTTACAATGAAAATAAATAAATTACTTATAGCATCTTTGCTGTTCAGTGGTACAGCAATGTATAGTTCCAACGCATTTTGTGTTGATGATTTTATAGTAAAAGATATTGAATTTGAAGGTTTGCAAAGAGTTACTCCTGGCGCTGCATTGCTTGAGATGCCTGTCCAAGTTGGCGATTATGTTAATGAAGCTGATTTAGGGCGTATTATCAAATCCCTTTATGCTAGTGGTAATTTTGATAATATCAGTGTTTCCCGAGATGGTAATAAATTGATTGTTCATGTTCAAGAGCGTCCAACTATTGCGAGTATCACTTTTTCTGGTAATAAATCAGTGAAGGATGATATGTTGAAAAAAAACTTAGATAGCTCTGGCATTCGAGAAGGTGAAGCATTAGATCGTACTATGCTTTCGGCAATTGAAAAAGGTTTAGAAGATTTTTACTACAGTGTTGGGAAGTATAATGCAAATGTTACAGCTGTAGTTACCCCATTATCTCGTAATCGTGCTGATTTAAAATTGGTAATTGCAGAGGGTAAATCGGCATTAATTGATCAAATCAATATTGTTGGTGCTAAAGCATTTTCTTCAGAAGAACTTATTTCACGTTTTTCATTACGTGATGAAGTTCCATGGTGGAACATGCTTGGTGATCGAAAATATCAAAAACAAAAATTGGCTAGTGATTTAGATGAATTGCAAAGTTTCTATCTAAATCGTGGTTATGCTCGTTTTAATATAGATTCCACGCAAGTAAGTTTAACGCCAGACAAAAAAGGTATTTACGTAACGATTAATATCCATGAGGGGGAACAATACAAGTTATCTGGTCTTGATTTTAAAGGAAACTTTTCGGGTCATAAAGATGCGATTGCTAAAATAGCTAATGAGCGCATATCAGTTGGCGATTTATATAATGGTCAGAGAATAACAGATATCGAAGATAATGTTAAACGCTTACTTGCTAATTTCGGTTATGCTTACCCTAGAGTCGTTATTCAGCCAGAATTGAATGATTCTGAACATACTGTAAAACTAATAGTGATGGTTGATGTTGGACAACGTTATTATGTTCGTAATATTAGAATAGTCGGAAATACAGTGACTAGTGAAAGTGTTATCCGCCGTGAGCTTCGTCAAATGGAAGGTTCATGGTTAAGTAACGGTTTAGTTGAGTTAGGTAAGGAACGTTTAAATCGATTAGGTTTTTTTGATACTGTCGAAGCGAATACTGAACGAGTGCCTGGAATAGATGATCAAGTTGATATCATTTATAAAGTTTCTGAGCGTAACACTGGTAGTATTAAATTTGGTGTGGGTATTGGTTCAGATAGTGGTGTTAGTTTTAATGCAGGTATATCGCAAGATAACTGGTTAGGTACAGGTAATAGTGTATCATTTGATATTAACACCACTGATACTGATAAAACGGCCTCTGTTTCAATTGTTGATCCCTATTTTACTGTTGATGGTGTAAGCTTAGGTGGTAGTGTCTACTATAATACTTATAAAGCGGATGATGATGATGAAGAGTCAGAATACTCGAGTAAAACATGGGGAGCATCAGCAAATTTAGGATTTCCAATTAGTGAAAATAATTTCATTCGCTTTGGTACTGAATATGCCAATCATAAATTGTCTGATATGAAAGCTCAATATGGAATGTGGCGTTATTTTGAATCTATGGGTGAAAATATGAAGAATAGACGTTCTATTTCTTTCGACACTAATGATTTATTACTAAATGCTTATTGGACGTATAATTCATTAGATCGAGGATTTTTCCCTACTGATGGTTTAAGAGTGACCGCTAACGCAAAAATAACAGTACCTGTATTTGATAACCGATTCTACAAAATAATCACTGATGCTTCCTATTATTATCCATTTGATTCTGAACATCATTGGGTTTTCTTAACTCGAGGTCGTTTGGGTTATGGTAATGGTTTTGGTGGTAAAGAGTTGCCATTCTATGAGAACTTTTATGCTGGTGGTTCGACTGTACTACGTGGTTTTAAAGCCAACACTGTTGGTCCTAAAGCAGTTTATTTTAATAGTGATGATGGTTGTAGTGGTTTAGATAATACAAGTAATTGTAAAAGATCGAAGGATGCAGTTGGTGGTAATGCTTTAGCATTTGTTAGTACAGAGTTGATCGTTCCTACTCCATTTGCTGCAGAAAAATATACAGATAGCATTCGTACCTCTGTATTCTTTGATGCTGGTACAGTATGGGATACTGAGTGGAATTTTAAGAACAAGGATATTCCAGATTATAGTTCACCTTCTGATATAAGAATGTCGGCAGGATTGGCTGTTCAATGGATGTCACCATTAGGTCCATTAGTTTTTTCTTATGCCCAACCGCTTAAGAAATATAATGGTGATTCAGCTCAACAATTCCAATTTAATATCGGTTCGACATGGTAAATCCATGTCAAAATTAATAAATAGACATAGGTGAAGAAAGTGAAAAAAATCATATCCGTTCTTAGTATAAGTGCTGCATTACTGTTTACTGGTATAGCAAATGCAGAAGTCAAAATCGGGGTTATTGATGTAATGTCTGTATTGCAAAACATGCCTCAACGAGAAACAGTTGGACAAGCTTTAAATAAAGAATTTGAAGCCAGAGAAAAATCATTGCGTGAAGAAGAAAAGAAAGCTAGTGATGCGGCAGCTCGTTTAAAGAAAGATGGTTTAACATTATCCGCTTCTGAAAAAACAAAGTTAAATAAAACAATTTCAGATTTTGAAAATAAAGCACAAGCGTTTACTACAGATTACCGCAAACGCGAATCAGAAGAAGTGGGTAAATTATTAACTAAAATCCAAGAAGCTGTTAAAAGTATTGTTACTACAGAAAAATACGATATTATTTTAAAAGCAGAAGCTACATTATCAGCATCGGATGCGGTAGATATCACTAATAAAGTATTGGAAAAGGTTAAAAAATAATGTTTGCTTTCCGTTTAGAACAGTTGGCTAAACAATTTGATGCAAAGTTATATGGTGATGGTAATATAACTATCACAGGTATTGCATCAATGAAAAGTGCAGTATCAGGACAGATTACTTTTTTGTCCGATAAAAAATTGCAGAATAATTTATCAGAATGTAAAGCTTCTGCCGTAGTAATGACAGAAGAAAGTCTTAAGTATTGGCAAGGTGCTGCATTAATTGTAAAAGATCCTTATTTTACTTATGCAAAATTAGCTCAGTACTTTGATACAACACCTGCACCAGCTAAAGATATAGCAGTATCAGCGGTAATTGATTCATCTGCTCAGTTAGGCAGTAATATTTCAATTGGTGCAAATGCTGTTATCGAAAGTGATGTTGTATTAGGTGATAATTGTGTTATTGGTGCGGGTTGTTTTGTCGGTAAAGGTACAAAGATAGGTGCAAATACAAAATTATGGGCTAATGTCACGGTTTATCACAACTGTATTATTGGAGACAATTGCTTAGTTCAATCAGGAACGGTCATAGGAGCGGATGGATTTGGTTATGCTAATGATAAAGGAAACTGGATTAAAATTCCTCAATTGGGGCGTGTTGTCATTGGCAATAATGTAGAGATAGGTGCATCAACCACAATAGATAGAGGTGCGCTGGATGATACGATTATAGGTAATGGTGTTATTATTGACAATCAATGCCAAATCGCTCATAACGATATAATTGGTGATCATACCGCAGTTGCGGGAGGCGTTATTATGGCTGGTAGCTTAACTATTGGTCGTCACTGTCTAATCGGTGGAGCAAGTGTTATTAATGGACATATGGAAATATGTGATCAAGTAACCGTCACAGGCATGGGAATGGTGATGCGTCCTATCACCGAACCTGGTGTATATTCATCTGGGATCCCACTACAAGAAAATAAAGTATGGCGAAAAACCGCTTCGTTAGTGTTACATATTGATGAAATGAATAAACGTTTGAAAGCGCTTGAGAAGAAACTATTAAATGTCTCGACGTAGACGTTTACGGTCGGTATAATGCTCGCCTATTTTATAAATTTGTTGGCTCAATTATCAATTTAAAATAATCATGAGCAGATATTATTCAATAATTTCGAGGTATAAAGATGCAAGTTTCGGTGGAAACAACAAAAGGTTTAGGTAGACGTTTATCCATTACCATTAAATCAGAAGATATTAAAAAAGCAATTGATAAAGAGCTGATTAATACTGCAAAAAAAGTACGAATTGATGGTTTCCGCAAAGGAAAAGTACCTTTAAAAATTGTTGAACAACGCTATGGTGCGTCGATTTTACAAGATGCATTAAGTGACTTAATGCAACAAAATTTCATTGAAGCGATTGTTCAAGAAAAAATAAATCCAGTAGGTGCACCAACTTATACTCCAACAGAATATAAAGATGGAGAAGATTACACCTTTACTGTTGAATTTGAGGTTTACCCTGAAGTTAAAATCAAAGATCTAGATAAGATCGAAGTTGAAAAACCAGTAGCCGAAGTTGTTGATGCTGATGTTGAAACTATGATTGAAACATTACGTAAACAACAAGGGACTTGGAAAGAAGTTGATCAATCAGCTAAAGAACAAAATCGTGTAACTTTAGATTTTGTTGGTCAAGTTGATGGTGAAGAATTCGAAGGCGGTAAAGCTAATGAGTTTGTATTAGTTTTAGGTCAAGGTAGAATGATTCCTGGGTTTGAAGATGCTATTTTAGATCATAAAGCTAATGACCAATTTGATATTAACGTAACATTTCCAGAAGATTATCATGCGGAAAATTTAAAAGGTAAGCCTGCAGTATTTTCTGCAACATTGAAGAAAGTGGAAGAGCTTGAACTTCCAGAGCTTACTGAAGATGTCATTAAACGGTTTGGTATCGCAGATGGTACAGTTGAAAGCTTACGTATTGAAGTACGAAAAAATATGTCGCGCGAACTTAATGCAACTATTCGTAATAAAATTAAAGCACAAGTTATTGATGGTTTAGTTAAGAATAATGAAATTGATGTTCCTGCTGCATTAGTAGAACGCGAAATTGATGTACTACGTCAACAGGCTGTATCACGATTTGGCGGAAACATGAAGCAACCAATGGACCTTCCGAAAGAATTATTCGAAGCTGAAGCTAAACGCCGTGTATCAGTTGGTTTATTATTTAGCGAAATTATTGAAAGCAATAAGATTAAAGCTGATGATGCAAAAGTTAAATCATTAATTGATGAAATTGCTTCTGCTTACGAAGATCCTAAAGAAGTTTTAGAATATTACAGTAAAGATAAGAAAGCGATGGATAACATTCGATCTGTAGCGATTGAAGATCAAGTAGTTGATTTATTATTAGCTAGTGCTAAAGTAACCGATAAAAACTACTCGTTTTCTGAATTAATGAATCAGCAAGTGGCTTAATATCTATACACTGCTTCATTAAATAAAAAGATTACTTTTAAGCCCAAATAAGAATTATCTGTTTGGGCTATTTTGTTTAATTAGGAGATAAAAATGCCTTTAGAACCATATATGGGTGTGATTCCAATGGTTGTTGAGCAAAGCTCTCGTGGAGAAAGAGCTTACGATATATATTCACGGTTATTAAAAGAGCGAATCATCTTTTTAACAGGACAAGTTGAAGATAATATGGCTAACTTAATTATCGCTCAAATGTTATTTCTAGAAGCTGAAAATCCTGAAAAAGATATCCATTTATATATAAATTCACCAGGTGGTGTTGTTACAGCCGGACTGGCCATTTATGATACTATGCAATTTATAAAACCTGATGTTAGCACAATTTGTTTGGGACAAGCATGTTCAATGGGATCATTGCTTTTGACTGCCGGAACAAAAGGTAAACGATATTGCTTACCTAACGCTAGGGTAATGATTCATCAACCATTAGGCGGTTTTCAAGGACAAGCTTCCGATATTCAAATACATGCACAAGAAATCTTACAAGTAAAAAGCCGTTTAAATAATATTTTGGCAATGCATACTGGTCAAGATATTAGTGTAATTGAAAAAGATACAGATCGTGATAACTTTATGTCTGCCGAAAAAGCAGTTGAATATGGTTTAGTGGATGCCATATATAGTAAACGTTCATAATAAATTAGCTAGGTGGTAAAAGTGAATAATGAAAGCTCAGAAAAATTACTCTATTGTACTTTTTGTGGTAAAAGTGAACATGAAGTTCGCAAACTAATTGCAGGACCATCATCTATTTATATTTGTAATGAGTGTATTGGGCTATGCAATGATATTTTAAAAGAAGAGACAAAAAGTTTTCTCTCACATGAAGAATTTAATAGTAAACCATTACCAACTCCTCATGAAATTCGAAACCATCTTGATGAATATGTTATTGGTCAAGAAAAAGCAAAAAAAGTATTATCTGTAGCTGTTTATAATCATTATAAACGTTTACGTAATTATGCAAGTCATAATGATGTCGAATTAGGTAAAAGTAATATTTTATTAATTGGTCCAACCGGTAGTGGTAAAACATTATTAGCTGAAACTTTAGCTCGCTTTTTAGATGTTCCTTTTGCGATGGCAGATGCAACAACATTAACAGAAGCAGGGTATGTTGGTGAAGATGTTGAAAATATCATCCAAAAATTATTACAGAGTTGTGATTATGATATTGAAAAAGCACAACGTGGCATAATTTACATTGATGAAATAGACAAGATTTCAAGAAAATCAGATAATCCTTCAATCACAAGAGATGTGTCAGGTGAAGGTGTACAACAAGCTTTATTAAAAATTATTGAAGGTACTATTGCCTCTGTGCCACCCAAAGGCGGACGTAAACATCCTCAACAAGAATTTTTACAGGTTGATACCTCAAAGATTCTGTTTATTTGTGGTGGGGCATTTAGTGGCTTGAATAAAGTAGTAGAAAATCGAGTATCTGTTAATACTGGTATTGGCTTTGGAGCTGATGTTAAAAGCAGTAAAAATAAGGCAACGGAGTCCGAGTTACTCGCTCAAGTTGAATCTGAAGATTTAGTAAAATTTGGTTTGATTCCTGAATTTATTGGTCGATTACCCGTTATCGGTACATTATCAGAATTAGACAAAAATGCCTTAATTAGTATTTTAACTGAACCTAAAAACGCTTTAACTAAGCAGTTTGAAACATTATTTAGGTTAGATGGAGTTGAATTAGAGTTTACTGAAGATGCATTAAACGCTATTGCAATAAAAGCGTTGCAACGTAAAACAGGAGCTCGAGGTTTACGTTCTATTGTTGAAAATATTTTATTAGATACAATGTATGATATACCATCTATGAAGAATATTAAAAAAGTTATTGTTGAACAAGAAACAGTAGAAAAATCCCAAGCACCAGCTTTAATTTACCGAGAAGATGTTGAGTTGTCAGCTTAACTATGAAGATGCTTGTTATTGTTGAAACTTTAACAAGCATGATCTAATTTATATTATATCTAATTACATGTAGATATTGTCAAAATGTTTAAGGAATAGTATATATTTGACTCATAACAATAGGCTTGAATATCTAAAATCAATCCCAATATCAACATAATGGGTTTGTACTATTAGAGAGAAAAAAATGAAAACAAAACAAACTAAACAAATGATTATGCCTATTTTACCATTACGTGATGTTGTGGTATTTCCACATATGGTAATTCCTCTCTTTGTTGGTCGAAATAAATCGATACGTTGTCTTGAGAGTGCAATGGAAATGGATAAACAAGTTTTCCTTGTTACTCAAAAAAATCCATCACAAGATGATCCAGATGTTGATGATTTATACGAAACTGGGACTGTTGCCAATATTTTACAACTGCTTCAACTTCCAGATGGAACAGTAAAAGTTTTAGTTGAAGGTGTTGAAAGAGCTAAAATTGTTGATATTTTAGAACAAAAAGAAGACGACTTTTTTATTGCCAATATCGAAACATTGCATGAAAAAAACAAAAATGATGATTTAAATGAAGCTTTAATGCGAGTTGTACTTTCTAATTTTGATGATTATGCAAAACTGAATAAAAAGGTAACACAAGAAGTTGTTGATTCAATTCGTTTGATTAAAGAGCCTTCACAACTGGCTGATTCTATTGCCGCTACATTATTTTTGAAAGTAGAACAAAAGCAAGAATTACTGGTTACAGCTAATTTGGAAAAACGTTTTGAGTTACTTATTTCATTGATGGAATCTGAAATCGATTTATTGCAAGTTGAAAAAAATATTCGTCAGCGTGTTAAGCAACAAATGGAAAAAGCGCAAAAAGAGTATTATCTTAACGAGCAAATAAAAGCAATTCATAAAGAATTGGGTGATATCGATAATAAACCAGATGAATATGAAGAGTTAAAAAGTAAAATTACCAAAGCTAAAATGCCACAAGAGGCAACAGAAAAAGCTTTGGCTGAACTTAATAAACTCAAAATGATGCCTGCAATGTCTGCTGAAGCAACTGTAGTCAGAGGATATATTGATTGGATGATACAAATTCCGTGGCATAAACGTAGCAAAGTTAAAAAAGATATTGAGGGCGCTCAAAAAATTCTAGATAAAGATCATTATGGTTTAGAAAGAGTTAAAGATCGTATATTGGAATATTTAGCTGTTCAAGGTCGAATTAATAAAGTCAAAGGACCTATATTATGTCTAGTTGGACCTCCAGGTGTAGGTAAAACGTCTCTAGGTCAGTCTATTGCTAAAGCAACAGGGCGTAAATATGTCCGAATGGCATTAGGTGGGGTTCGTGATGAGGCAGAAATTCGTGGACATAGAAGAACTTATATCGGCTCTATGCCAGGTAAATTGATTCAACGTATGGTAAAAGTTGGTGTCAAAAATCCATTATTTTTATTGGATGAAATTGATAAGATGGCATCTGATATGCGAGGCGATCCTGCTTCTGCGTTGTTAGAAGTACTTGATCCGGAACAAAATAATGCTTTTAGTGATCACTATCTTGAAGTTGATTATGATTTATCTGATGTAATGTTTGTTGCTACTGCTAATTCGATGAATATTCCAGCACCATTGTTAGATCGAATGGAAGTTATTCGTCTTTCAGGCTATACAGAAGATGAAAAATTAAATATTGCTAAACAGCATCTTATTACTAAACAAATAGAGAATAACGGGTTAAAACCAAAAGAAATTAGTATAGATGATTCAGCTATAATTGGAATTATTCGCTATTATACTCGAGAAGCAGGGGTTCGTAGCTTAGAAAGGGAAATAGCAAAAATTTGCCGTAAAGTTGTAAAACAATTAGCTTTAAATAGCAAGTTAAAAAAAGTGACAATAACTCAGGATAATTTAAAAGATTTTCTAGGAGTACAACGATTTGATTATGGTAAAACCGATAATGAAAATCGAATTGGGCAAGTTATTGGTCTTGCTTGGACTGAAGTAGGCGGTGATTTACTTACAATTGAATCAGTTAGTGTACCGGGTAAAGGTAAATTAACTTATACGGGTTCATTGGGTGATGTGATGCAAGAATCTATTCAAACCGCATTGACAGTGGTTCGTTCTCGTGCTGAAAAGTTAGGTATTAATGGTGATTTTTACGAAAAACGTGATATTCATGTCCATGTACCCGATGGTGCGACACCGAAAGATGGTCCAAGTGCTGGTATCGCTATGTGTACATCCTTAATTTCAACGTTAACAGGGAATCCTGTTCGTTCGGATGTTGCTATGACTGGGGAAATTACTTTAAGAGGCGAAGTATTACCTATTGGTGGTCTTAAAGAAAAATTACTTGCAGCACATAGAGGTGGAATTAAAACGGTTGTTATACCGATGGATAATGTGAAAGATCTAGAAGAAATTCCAGATAATGTTAAAGCTGAAATTGATATTTGCCCAGTAAAATGGATTGATGAAGTAATAACAATAGCATTACAAAATAATCCGTTTGGTGTAGAACTTGAACAAGATAAAATTAGTTTAAAACATGCAGCTAAAAAGGCAACTAAACAAATAAAATCTAAAATTCCAGTTCAGACACAATTAAATTAATTGTATTTAATTTTAAAAAGATCAACTTAATGTTGATCTTTTTTTACCTCTTAACGTTCTGATAATAGCCAATTTAGGTAAATATGCTATACTTGCCGAATTAATCTTTAGATATATGGAGAATCGCAAGAAATGATGGATACAATCCGCACAGCTGCAAACCATATTGTAGTTAAAATTATTTTTGCAATAATTATTTTATCATTTATATTCACAGGGATAGGTTTCTTTGGGTTTGGGGGCGGCAATAATGAGCGTGATGCTCAACAATACATTGCAAAAGTTGATGGAGAAGGGATAAATCGAGCACAATTTGAAGCTCAAGTACGGGAAGTTACTTCAAGTTCAGCGGGTGATCCTGCTTTTATCAAACAACTTCGCCGTAATGTATTATTTTCACAAATAACGAATTTTTTATCTTATAAATTTGCCGAGCAGTTAAATGCAAATGTTAGTAATGAAAGAGTCAAAGAATTCATCAGACAACAACAAGTATTTTTTGAAAATGGTAAATTTAGTAATAAAAAATATTTAGAACTGCTTTCAGCAAATGGCTATACGCCTGATGGTTATGGTGCAAGCTTGAAAACCTCTTTGCAACAACAACAAGTCATTAATGCGTTAGTAAACACCAGTTTTGTATTACCTGTAGATTCTGAGTTAGCCAAGCTCCAAGATCAAACTAGAACAGTTTACACATCAACTTTAAGCCCTGAAGTAGTAAATATGGATGATGTTAAAATTACTATTGAAGATGAAAAAAAATATTATGAAGAACATAAGAACGAGTTTTATCGGAAAGAAAGGGTTAAATTTAACTATATTTTGAATAATAAATCTAATTATATAGATAAAATTCGTATTAGTGATGAAGAAGTACAACAACAATTTAAAAAAAATAAAAAAGATTATTCCTTTCCTGAAAAACGAGCTTATAGTGTAATTTATGTCACTGATAAAGAACAGGCAGATGATATTATGAAAGATCTATCATCTGGTGGTAATTTTGATTCTATTGTTAAAACGGTTAATCAGAATGCTAGTATCACTCCGTATGGAAAAAATGGTTCATTGGGATGGTTTACTATAGATGATTCTTTACCTCAAGCATTTAAGGATGCTAATTTAAAAAAAGTTGGACAAATTTCTAAGCCGATAAAAGTTGATGATGGTTATGTTATCGTCAAATTAGATGATATACAAAAATCAAAAGTTATGGATTTTGATTATGCAAAACATATGATTACTTCAAAGCTAGAAGATGAAAAATTAAATGCTATGTTTGATTCTGTTGAAAACAAGATTCAGGCAGCAGTAAACAAAAATCCTAATTCGTTAGAAGCCATTGCAAAAGACTCTGATTTACAAATAGTTAATTCAGATTGGTCTTATTAT
This sequence comes from Gilliamella sp. LMG 34360, assembly GCF_984568995.1. NCBI lineage: Bacteria > Pseudomonadati > Pseudomonadota > Gammaproteobacteria > Orbales > Orbaceae > Gilliamella > Gilliamella sp. LMG 34360. Next base: position 796,094 of record NZ_OZ474900.1, read on the forward strand.
AATGATATTACTACAATCTTACGATATCCTGAAGTTAGGGATGTTGCATTTGGTGATCAAATGATTATTGATGATCAAGCAACAGGTAACGTTTCAGAAATGATAACAGTTGGTCAAGGTATTAATATGATTGATTTTATTATTCAAGTTGTTGATTATCGTAAGGAAGGGATAGCGCCTTTTGAAGAAGTCCAAGATGAAATTAATAAGAAACTTTATCAAAATATTGCTAACGAACGTTTCACATCGACTGTAGATAATATATTAACGCAATTAAACGAAACAGGTAGTTCGCCAAATGTAAACTTTTCTCAACGTTATAAACTTACTCGGGACTCAAAAGTACTGAATACGAAAGTTGTTGATATGGTTTTTGATTTGGTGCCATCAGTCACATCTAAAAGAGTTTATGGCGTTCAATATTTAGATGATAGAAGTGCTGCTATTGTGGTATTAACTGATGTAAAAACACCTAATGAACAGAAAGATATCTCGTTTGAATTATTACCATTATATATCAATAATATATATTATTATCTTACTGAAGATATTCGTTCCAAAGCTAAGATTGAAATTATGCCAGATGCAAATTTGTGATCCACATCATAAATTAATGCAAAATTCAGCAAAAATGAAAAGTCACTTCGGTGACTTTTTTCATTTATGAAATTAATAAACCTTTAACATTTGATTAAATGAGATAGTTAAAAAGCATATTAATTGCATAACTATTTTTAAGAGGTTAATCAAATGAAACTATTTTCAATTTTTTGTATTTTATTATCAAGCATCACTTTTTCCGGTTTAAGTTTTGCAGATAGCCCACCTAATGAAGTAACTAAAAAGGAACAGCAACAAATTATACAAGTTAATATTAATACAGCTACAGCAGAAGAGTTAGCTAAAGTTTTAACAGGTATAGGGATAAGTAAAGCCAAAAAGATTGTTGAATATCGTGAAAAATTTGGGGCGTTTGTATCTATCGAACAATTGAAGGAAGTTTCCGGTATTGGTCAAGCAACGTTGGACAAAAATGTAGGTAAAATAGCGTTATAATTTTATTTTAAGCCGCCGATTTTTAATATCGGTCGGCGATTATCACATATTAATTATTGATAGGATCAATATCAATACTCCATCTTACTTTTGATGTTTCATTCCATTTTTCTATATCAATAATAAGGTTATCTAAAATTAATTGTAATAATTGCCTATTTGTGTGTTGTAACAAAAGTTGCCAGCGGTAATATCCTGCCTTTTTAGGTTGATTTGCTGGCATAGGACCAAGTTGCCATAAGGAATTATCACCATACTCTTTCAATCTGTCATGAATAAGTTGCAAAAACTTTTGTGCATGATGATTATTGCGATCAGCTGCCCGAATTAATGCTTGATAACTGAATGGAGGTAATAACGTTTGTTGACGCTCTTTTAAGGCTTGTTTAGCAAATTCTTGATATCCATTATTTAATAATACATTTAATAATGGATGCTCAGGATGATAGGTTTGTAATATTACTTCTCCTGTTTTTGTTTCTCTGCCAGCTCGCCCTGACACTTGAGTATAGATTTGAGCAAATTGCTCTGTAGCTCGAAAATCACTCGAAAATAAAGCTCCGTCGACATCTACAATGCCAACTAATGTTATATCAGGAAAATGATGACCTTTAGCTAAAATTTGTGTGCCAACTAAAATATGTGCACCACCTTGCTGAATACTTTGTAAATAATTCTCTAATGATCCTTTCTTAGCTACTGTATCACGATCAATACGACTTATTTTAGTGTTAGGAAAAAGAAGCTGAAGTTGTTTTTCTAATTGCTCAGTACCAAAACCAACCGGTACTAAATGAGTTGAACCACATTTTGGACATTGTTTTGGAATTGCTCTTGGTGTATCACAGTAATGACAACTAAGTTTTTGTGATTGGTTGTGAAAAGTATATGGACGATCACAACGAGGACATTCCGCAATCCAACCACAATCATGACATATTAATAAAGGTGAATAACCACGCCGATTTAAAAATAACATGACTTGATTATTATTGTGTAAATGGATTTTTATTTGTTCAATTAAGGGTTGTGATAAGCCAGCTACAAGTGTTAAACCTCGAATATCTAAAATAGATTGCTTTACAGGTTTAGCATGACCTGCACGTTTTGTTAATTGTAACAATTGGTATCTATGATTTTTAACATTATTTAAAGTTTCTAATGAAGGCGTTGCAGAACCTAATAAAATAGGAATATTTTTAAGTTTTGCACGAATAATTGCTAAATCACGAGCATTATAACGCCATCCTTCTTGCTGTTTATAAGAACTATCATGCTCTTCGTCAACGATAATCATGCCTAAATTTTTAAATGGTGTGAAAAGTGCTGAACGGGTACCAACAACAATAGCATTTTCTCCATTTTTGCTTCTTAACCAAACAGCTAGTCTCTGTTGATTAGTTAATCCAGAATGTAGAATATCTATTGGAGCATTAAATCGTTCTTTAAAACGTTTAATTGTTTGTGGTGTAAGGCTAATTTCAGGTACCAATACTAATGCTTGTTTACCTTTAGCTAATACATTAGATATTATATTGAGATACACTTCAGTTTTTCCTGAACCAGTGACGCCCTCTAAAAGAAATACTGCAAAATTATGACGATGATTATTTACTGTATCTATTGCATAGAATTGTTCTTGATTTAATTTAATCAAGTTTGGATTTGCAGAAAAATTTGTTTGCCACATTATATTATCTGCTTGGACATTTACGCGTGTTATTAGTTTTTTTTTCTCTAATTCATTATAGATAGTAGTGCTTACGTTGATAGAATCAACAGTATTGTCTCTAAATGATGATAATAATAATTTTTGTTTTGGTGTCCGTGATAATGCGGTCAGATCAATATTCTCTCCTAATTCAGTTAATTGCCAATGTATGATTTGAGCTTTGTTCGCTTCGCGTCCTTGCCTTAATAAAACAGGCATCGCATGAAATAACACTTCACCAATTGGATAATGATAATAACTTGCCGCCCAATTTAATAATTGCCAGATATCTGGGGTAAAAAGAGGTTCGCTATCAATAATTGTAGTTATATTTTTTAAACTTTTAATATCAATATTTGTTTGCTGATCTATTTTAACAATAATACCTATGGCATTGCGGGTACCAAATGGAACTTTCACCCGCATTCCAATTTGGGCGGGCTTGGTTAAATTATAATCATAAAGTTGGTAAAGTGGTACTGGTAAGGCAACATGAGCAATAAGCATTGATAATCACAACTATATTTAAAGAGAGTAATATTGTACGCAGTTTTTATTTAACTCGCAAAAACATACCAAATTTATAGATGATTTGAAAGGTCAAATCAAACTAATTTTTTATAAGTTCTGATAATGATTAATTTAATCAGGTGAGTAGATACTTGTAAAATTTTGCTATCTTGGATATATTCTAAAGAGTTGATAAATTTTTTAAGGAATCAAAAATATGCCCGAGTCATTTTCGCATATTAATCAGCGCGGTGATGCTCATATGGTTGATGTTTCAAATAAACAGCTAACAATGCGACAAGCAAGCGCAGAATCATTAGTTTTAATGAATACCAAAACACTTGATATGATTATCGAAGGTAAACATCATAAAGGGGATGTTTTTGCGACAGCAAGAATTGCTGGTATTCAAGCTGCAAAAAAAACTTGGGATATTATTCCTCTATGCCATCCGCTTTTGCTCAGTAAAATTGAAATTAATATTGAAGCTGATCGAATAAAAAGTTGTATTCGAATTCAAGCTAATTGTCGATTAAACGGGCAAACAGGTGTTGAGATGGAGGCTATGGTAGCTGCTTCAGTTGCTGCTTTAACTATTTATGATATGTGTAAGGCTGTACAAAAGGATATGGTTATTACGCAAGTAAGATTATTGAATAAGAGTGGTGGTAAGTCTGGAGACTTTATTGCCAAGGAACTAGATGAATAAAATTATTTTTTTTGCTCAAATTAGAGAGTTAGTTGAAATTGACAGCATTATCTTAGATGCTAATCAAGTGTCTATTTTGGAATTGCTTGAACAACTCAGCAAACGTGGCGATAAGTGGGCTTTAGCATTCAAAGAGAGAGTTATTTTATGTGCCGTGAACCAAGTATTGGTTGATTCTGATTATATTATTCAGGCTGGCGATGAAATTGCCTTTTTCCCTCCTGTAACAGGTGGTTAAAACGATGGATATTATTAAAGTAAATGAAGAGTCAATTGATAATCATCAGTTAATTAATTGGCTTTCAGAATTACCCCAAGATGGTGCAATTGTCACTTTTATGGGTAAGGTTCGTTGTTTTGAAAAACAGACATTGAGCCTTTATTTAGAACATTATGCAGAAATGGCAGAGAAAGTATTAGCTAATATAATCGTTAATGCTCGAAAAAGATGGCAATTAAGTCGAGTTGTGGTTATACATCGAGTTGGGGAAATTAATGCTAATGAGCAGATCGTATTTGTTGGGGTAAGTAGTGCTCATCGTGCCGATTCATTTGCGGCTGCTGAATTTATTATGGATATTTTAAAAAATCAAGCTCCATTTTGGAAGAAAGAACGGACCATTGATGGTGATAGCTGGATTGAAGCAAAAAAAACCGACGTAGATGCATTGAAAAAATGGAATTAATCCTTATTTAATATATAATACGATAGTTTATATGGCATTTTTAGGAGAGATAAGGAATGGCAAGTTTTTCGCCGAATGGTTTGATTAATGAACAAGCTGGCAGTCGTGTACAAACATATATGAGCCATGTATATGGTTGGATGACTGTTGGTTTATTATTAACAGCTTTAGTTGCTTGGTTTGCATCAAGTAATCTTGCACTGATACAATTATTATATAAAGGTATGTGGGTATTGATGATAGCGGAACTGGCATTAGTTTTCGTTATTTCTGGCATGATTAATCGTCTTTCTGGCGCTGCCGCAACGACATTATTTATGCTTTATTCGGTTTTAAATGGTTGTACCTTTTCAATCTATTTTCTAGTTTATACTTCATCGTCAATAGCAAGTGTGTTTTTTATTACCGCAGGTATGTTCGCAGCTTTGGCTTTTTATGGCTATACTACTAAGCGAGATTTGTCTAGTTTCGGTCGTTTCTTATTTATGGGATTAATTGGATTAGTCATTGCATCATTAGTGAATATATTTATGCATAGTGAACCATTGATGTGGGCTATTACCTATATTGGTGTATTTGTTTTTGCAGGACTAACTGCTTACGATACTCAAAAATTGAAAGAATTAGGTGACGGTTTACCTCAAGACGATCAGAATATATTTAGACGTTATGTTATTTTAGGTGCATTACAACTTTATCTTGATTTTATCAATTTATTTATTATGTTATTAAGAATTTTTGCCGATAGACGATAATGGTTTGAATCTAGAAAAAGGGCTCAATTAGAGCCCTTTTTTGTTAATATTTTATTAGTATTTATCTAGATAATGCTAACTTGTTAAAAAGTTTCAGGAAAGCACTACGTTTCAGTATAAAATGCTGTAAGATTCTTTTGATGTTAAGTGAATGGATGGTCGACTAGTGAGTACTATGAAAAAATTATACTGTTTTGTCTTAATAAATATCTTCATTTCATCTTTTATTGCAGTACGTTTCTTTTTGGTTCCTGGTGTAGCGTTTTCTTGGCTTGGTAGCACATTTTCAGTGTTTGCTGTACTTGGACATTTTTTTTCATTATATATATTGTTTTTTTTATTCTGTATACCAACATTGTGGTTAAGAAAATATTTATGTCATGCCATTCTTGCTATTTTATTTAGTTTTATTCAAATAACATTATATGTTGATACAATTGTTTTTCAGCAATATCGATTCCATATTAATGAATCTGTTTTATCAATGGTATTATCAGGTCAAATTGTTGATTTTTCTATAACGACATATTTGTTAATGCTGGCGCTTATTATTGTTTCATTTTGTTTTGAATATCTTGTTATCTATATTATTGATTTCAAAGTATCTAAACCTCATAGTAAATCGAAAGCAATTTTATTATCCACACTGCTATTAATTGCTTCTTTATTTATTAGCCAGTTTGGACATATGGTTGGTTTTTATTATGCTTATTCTCCAATAATGGTTGTGAAAGAATATATTCCTCTTTATCGTCCATTGACTTCAAAAAAAATCATGAATATTTTTGATAAGGAAGGTGCGCGAAAAGTTGTTTATGATAAAGATAATATTAATGCAACTGTAGATTATCCTAAAAATCCGTTAGTGATTAACCCAGAAAATAAAAAACTTAAAAATATAATATTTATTGTTTTAGATTCATGGAGATATGATACTTTTAGTAATGAAATCTCACCAAATACTTTTCAGTTTGTTAAGAATAATAATGGCGTGATCTTTAATAATCATTATTCGACAGGTAATGCAACGCGTACGGGTATTTTTGGACTTTTTTATGGTATTCCAGGTACTTACTGGGATTCATTTTTACGTGGTAGCATTCCCTCCGTATTTATTACAACTTTACAGAAAGAAAATTATAATATTGGTATTTTTACATCAGCTAAAGTTACTGCACCTGAATTTGATCGAACTGCGTTTGTTACTATTGAAAACTTAAGAATCAGTAGTAAAGATGGCTCAGCATCTAAACGGGATAAACAAATCACTGATGATTGGTTAGAATGGTATAAATCGCGAGATATCTCAAGACCAACGTTTTCTTTTTTATTTTATGATGCGCCTCATGCGTATGATTTCCCAGATGATTTTTCAGTTAAGTTCAAACCTATTGGCGATCTTAACTATATGACATTGAACAATGATACAGATCCTTTGCCGATTTTTAATCGTTACAAACAAAGTGTCTATTATGATGATTATTTATTACAAAATATTTATGATGAACTTATTAAATCAGACTCTTTAAATGATACATTGTTAATTATAACAGGTGATCATAGTCAAGAAATGAATGATAATAAACTAGGTTTTTGGGGGCATAATGGTAATTATACTGATGCACAAACTAAGGTACCTTTTATTATTGTTGGTGCGACAGAGTTAGGCAATTTGATAAATAACAGTAATAAATTAACTAACCATGAAGATGTTGTCCCATCCCTAATGAAGCATTATTTATATGTTGAAAATGATATAAAGGATTATTCTACCGGATATGATTTATTTAAACCTATAACTGATCGTAATTGGTTATTAATGTCTAACTACAGTTCTTATGCTGTTAGAACACCAGATAATATCTATTTTGTGAATAGAATTGGTATTAGTCGTTATATGGATATACATAATCGTGAGGTTAACGAGGCACCAAATTACCAAAATATTCAAGAAGCGATGAAAAATATGAGTTATTTTTTCAGTCAAAGAAAAAATCATTAACATATTAGAACGGAATATCTAGCAATAAATGAAAAATTCTATCCGCCATATTCATGGCGGATAGTGATATAAATTAACGAACATCAGCACAATTTAAGCAATAAATATAACGATTTTGGGTGTCGTTAAAATTATTCCATAAAGAGATATGTTGTTTTAGCTGTTTTGCTTCGGGAAGATGTTCAAATAATATCTCAGCTGTTGATTGAGGTAAGATAGCTACCATATCTGAATATAATGCATTAAACCAATTTACTTCAGATTTTGGCCAGTCAATTTTATAATCAGTTAAATTTGCTAATGTTGCAGCTATTTCAACGGCATCATCAAAATCACCTAACTTATCAATAAGCCCGATTTTGTCTGCTTCTGCTCCTAACCAGACTTGACCTTGTCCAATTTTATCTACTTGTTCTGTTGTCATTTTTCGCGCTTTTGCTACTAGCGAAATAAATGTTTGGTAGCCATTGTTGATGTTCATTTGAATTAATTGGTTTGTTTCTTCAGGCAAGTTTTTAGTTAAATTATTGCCTGCCAATGGTGATGTACTTACTCCATCACTATAAACACCAATATGAGATAGAGAGTTTTCAAATGTTGAAATAATACCGAAGATACCAATAGAGCCTGTAATTGTGTTTGGACTTGCAACAATATAATCAGATTCAGTTGAGATCCAGTATCCACCTGATGCAGCCATTCCTCCCATAGAAACAACGACAGGAATTTGATAACTACGTAAAGCTTCTAATTCACTACGAATCGCTTCAGATGCATCAACACTACCTCCAGGGCTATTTACGCGTAATACTACAGCTTGTATATTTTGCTTATCTAGGTTCCTACGAATTTCTTTAAGTTGCTGAACAATGTCTTCGCTTCCTGCTACATTATTGCTATTTTCACCATTGGTGATAGTACCATTGACAAAGACAACAGCGATAAGTGGAGTATTACTCTTATTATTATCACCAACTAATTGTTCATTTTCTGATTTAAGTTGATAATCGTAAATACTAATTTCATGTTGATCAGTGAATTCTAATTCATATTGATGACTTGAAGCAATAACATCAACTAAGCCATTAGATAAAGCATATTGAGCCATATTACCATTAGCTGCTCTTAATTCTGATAGCATTGTTTCAGGTGCAGGCACTAATTGTGAATTGGCCTTTTTTCGTTGTGTTGAGATATCATTAAGGTAATTATCCCACATATGAGTTAACCAACGAGTTGTATTATTTCTCGCATCTTCCGACATGTCATCACGAGTAAATGGCTCAATGGCAGATTTATATGTCCCTACTCTGAAAACATGCGTATTAACTTTTAAATTATCAAGTAGAGTTTTATAGTATAAATTGTTAGCTGCTAATCCATATACGTTGACTGAGCCAAGAGGTGTTAGATAGATTTTATTGGCATAACTGGCTAAATAATATTGGCTTTGATTATAACTTGTGCCAAAAGCATAAATTGGTTTTTTAGCTTCTTTAAATCTGGTTAAATACTTGCCCACATATTGTAAAGAGCTTAGATCGGCACCAACAAAATTATCTAACTTTAAAATAATGCTTTTAATATTTGGATCGGTGGTTGCTTGGGCAATTTTTTGAGTTAATACGAACAAACTATTTTCGCGGGAAGTGTTGATTTTTTTACCGTAAATTTTATTTTGCAGTGCATATATTTCATCACTGTAATTTGTGTTATCAACAATAACACCTTCAAGATCCAAAACCAATGAACCATATTGAGGAACTGTATCTTGTTTTTGAGCTTCATTTATTAAGCCAATACCGCCTAAGATAAGCAGAATAATAACTAAGAATATCAAATTAAGAAACGTTTCTCTTATTACATTAATCACTTTCCAAATAGATTTTATGACAGATAATGCAGACATAATAATTAGTCCTTGTTAATAATAACTTTAGTTTTTCGTTTCAATATTACGTTTTTTGAAATATTTTTTATCTTCAAATCGTAAACATGTCAGTTTTCCGCCCCAACAACATCCAGTATCAAGTGCATAAACATTTTCTGGTGTACCTTTACCATTTAATGCAGCCCAATGCCCGAAAGCAATACTATATTGTTTGGGTATTTTACTTGGCAATAAAAACCAAGGTTTAAGTTTTATTGGCGCTTGCTCTGGTGATTTTTTAAAATAAAAATCTAACCGACCATCTTCATAACAAAAACGCATACGTGTTAGCGCATTGGCAATATAACGTAGGCGATCTAATCCTTGTAATTCTGATGACCACTCATCAGGAAAGTTACCATACATTTTATCTAAAAATAAGGGATATGAATCACTAGATAGCATAACATTCAGATCGTGAGCACATTTTTTTAGTAATTCAAGATCCCATTGTGGTGAAATACCTGCATGGGTCATGATTAATTTTAATGATTCATCAATTTGAACCAATGGCTGTTTACGTAGCCAATTCATAAGTTCATCATAATCGGGAGCATTGATGACTTCATCTAAATTATCTTTCTTTTTAACAAGTGTAACACCAGCATATACTGATAATAAGTGCAAATCATGATTACCCAAAACCATACGAATTTTCTGGCTATGTTGCTTAACAAATCGTAAAACATCTAATGATTTAGGTCCTCGGGCAACCAGATCCCCTGTTAACCATAAAGTATCTGAAGATGAGAATTTTGCCTTTTCAAGTAATCGCATGAATTCATCATAACAACCATGAATATCACCAATGAGTAAATTTGCCATAATATTATTTCCATGCATTTGCAAGTTGGCAATATTGTTGCACGGTTAGATTTTCAGCGCGTAAATTTGGATCAATATTGAGTTCAACTAATTGTTCGGCTGTAAACATATTGCCTAAACTGTTACGGATCGTTTTTCGGCGTTGATTAAATGCTTCAGTTGTTACACGAGAAAGTATTTTGACATCATTTACTTGATAAGGTTTTTCTTTATATGGAATCAACTTTACAACCGCAGAATCAACTTTTGGTGCTGGTTTAAATGATGTTGGAGGTACTTCTAATACTGGAATAATTTGGCAAAAATATTGGGCCATTACACTTAATCTACCATAATCTTTACTATTAGGTGCGGCGACAAGTCGAGTTACTACTTCTTTTTGTAACATAAAATGCATATCAGTAATGATATTGGCATATTCAAATAAATGGAACATCAACGGTGTAGAGATATTATAGGGTAAGTTACCAAATACTCTTAATGGTTTACCTAATTGTTGCTTTAATTCATTAAAATCAAATGTCAGAGCATCTTGTTCAATAACTGTCAATTTATCACTTAATAAAGGATTATCAATCAATCTACTGGCTAAATCTCTATCAATTTCTACAACCGTTAAATGGTCAACGTATTTACTAACTGGAATAGTTAATGCAGCTAGTCCAGGACCAATTTCTACTAGAGCTTGATCTGCTTTAGGCTGTATAGCTGCAATAATGCTTTCAATAATATAGTCATCGTGTAAAAAATTTTGTCCGAATCGTTTACGGGCGAAATGCCCTTGGTGTACACGATTATTCATGCTTATCTTCACCTGTAATGTTAATGTAGGCATCGCCTTTTAATTCTTGAATCCACACTTGAGCTTCCTCACTAAATTTACGATTGAATATTAATCGGTAAGCCCGATCTTGTTTAACTGCATTTGTGCCATCAGTTTGTTTGGTATCGAGTAGTTGAATCAAATGCCAACCGAAAGATGATTTAACTGGCTGGCTGATTTCACCTTTTTTTAACCGAACTAGGGCATTTCTAAATCCACTGTCATAGACATCAGGGCGACTCCAACCTAAATTTCCTCCATTTTCGGCTGAGCCAGGATCTTCGGAATTAGCTTTTGCAGCTGCTTCAAAACTTATTGCACCACTGATTATTGATTTGCGAATATCATTCAACTTTTGTTTAGCTATTTCGTCTGTCACCAATACATTTGTTTTAATTAAAATATGGCGAGCATTCATTTCTTCAATAGTATATTTTTGGGGAGCTTCTGTACGAGTATCATCGACTTTCAAAATATGTAATCCAACGCCAGAACGAATTGGACCAATAATACTGCCTTTCGGTGCTCTAACAAGCCGTTCTTCAAAAATAGTTGGTAGTTCGTTGAGTTTATTCCAACCCATATCGCCACCTTTTAAAGCGAAATCATCATTTGAATATGTCGTTGCTAATTTTGCAAAACTTTCACCTTTTTGTGCCCGATTTATAATATCATTTGCTTTGTTAATTGCAGTGTCAATTTGTTGTTTAGATGCTTTTTCTGGTACTGATATTAGAATATGACTAATTTTGACATCTTTATTGTTGGCTGGTTGTTCAGCAAGATTTTTAGTCAATGTTTCAACTTCTTTTTCTGAGATTTTAATTCTAGGTCTAACCTCATTCATTCTGGTCTGTTCAATTAACATGTCATTATGAATTCGCTCCCGATAACTGCTATAACTAATACCCATTATCGAAAGTTGACTTCTGAGTTCATCAATCGTCATACCGTTTTGATCTGCAATTCTGGCAATAGCATTGGTGACATCATCATCATTGATTGTGATCTTGGCTTTCGCTGCTTTTTGTAAAATTAAATTTTCAATAATTAAGCGATCCAGAATTTGTTCTCTTAATACTTTATCATTAGGTAGATTGCTCACATCTGTACTGGCCTTAATAGTTTTTAACATGTCGTTAATATCACTTTCCAAAATGACATTATTATTAACTACTGCAGCTACTCGTTCAATAACCTTAGGTGCGGCAACGGTTGATAATGGAGTAAGTAGTCCTATGGTTAAACTTAAATTTAAAGTAATCAATAGTTTTGTTAGTTTCATATTTGCGCTACTCATATTGTTTGTTACAGTATAAATATTACTGTATTAATTTAATTAGTTATATTAAGTAAAATTAATATATTCATTAAAATGTTGTTGTGTACGGTAGTTTACCAAAGTTTAACATTTTTGCTTTCGCATCACGGTTACGCCCTAAACCTTGTAATTCAAAATTAACCGAGAGTTTATTTTCGTATTTACTACTACGCGTAATTGAGTCCCAATCTGTTAACTTCCGCCCATATTGTATGGTCATTCCCCAGCAACAATCACTGTAATGTAACCCTATTGAGCTATCGGCTGTTTGCCCTAAATTGATGTCGTAATAGTATGAACCTACTGCATTGATGGTTTGTGACAATGGCCACGCCGTAACAAATCCAGCTTGTGAGATATCTTGTTTATAATTCTTATATAAAGAGTTTAAATCAACCGTATTGATATAATTATGGTTAGCATAACGATAAGATAGCTGTAATAATTTTTCACTTGATGGGCGATATTCAAATATTGCATTAGCTAAGGATACGGTATCAATTCGAGTATCATACTGTATCCCACTTCTGAAAATCATATCATTAGTAATCCGCCAAAAATTATCTGAAGCCCAAGTGATACTACCAGTATCCGAATTCTCGTCTAATCCAGTATTATGTTCACTGGTTTTTGATTTAGTAAAATAAGTAATCTGTCCTATGGATAAATTAAACTTCTCAACTTTATTGTTATCGTAAAAACGAGTTGTTACCCCTGTGGCTATATTATTAGCAGAAGCAATTCGATCTAATCCACTGTATGGTTGATCTCTAAACAGACCTACATAATCAAATTGTAATAAGGTGGAATCATAAGTTCCTATATTAGACTGATTTCGGTATGGAATATAGATATATTTTACGCGCGGTTCTAATGTCTGGGTATAACCATTAATGAAATTGAAGTCACGTTCAAATATAATTTTACCGTCAATACTAAATTTAGGTATAAAGCGGTTTACATTTTTATCTAACTGTTTATATCGATCAATATTTCTTTTTATATTATCTTGATTATAATGGGTTGCCATTATACCGGCTGAAGTTGTTAATATTGTCCAAGAATTAGTTAAAGTATAATTAATTGATGGCTCAATATGAGTGCGCCAAGCTTTAGGATTATTCTTTCCAGAGCTTATAAAATGAGATACTTGGGAAAATGTTTTAAATTTTAGCGGTCCAAAATCATAATTATAATAATTAATATTTAGTTGTGGTTGAGTTTGATACAATGAATCTTTCACGCCATCTTGAAAGGCTTGAAAATGTCTATAGCCCAAGGTAATATCCCAGTTAGGATCATTATAACCCAGTTTATAAAACTGAGTGAGATATCCTGCTGTTTGGGATGTATATCTAGAATCTAAATCTGCTAAATATTGATTATCACTTACACGTGTCGAATCAACAGTAAAACGCCAATTGTAATTAATTAATTCATCGTTTTTCCAATAGAATAACCAGCGATGACGATTGTCGTCATAGTTATCACCGTTTAATAACCTATCCCTATCTTCATCATATTTTGCATCATGTTGTAACCAATCGAATGCAAGTGTACCCAAACCAAGCTCATTTAAATAACGGAATTCAGTTTGCAATTGAATACCTCGACGTTGCAATACCCTTGGAGTGAATGTAACATCATAATTAGGTGCAATATTCCAATAAATAGGTAAAGCAAAATCAATACCACTGACGCTGTCATAACTTATATTAGGAATTAATAAACCAGAGCGACGCTTATTACCTGTAGGTAATTGTAAGTAAGGCGAATAGAGCACGGGAACTTTACCAATACGAAATACTGCATTCCATACTTCAAGTAATTCTTCTTCATTATCGTGAATAATCGTTGAACCTTTAATACTCCAAGTACTGTCATCGACAGGGCATGAGGTAAAACTGCCATTTTTTAGAATTATCAATCGATTTTTCTCAAGTTTCATCTCATCAGCATCACCACGACCAAGACGATTGACAAGATGGTACTCACCAGGGCTAATTTGAGTATCATTATTATTAAGATTCATTGATGCATTATTGCCTTTTATATTGATCAAATTATCTTGATAATTAATGTTACCTTGTAAGATTGCCATACGATTATTTTTATTCGTTGAGTCAATTGTAACTTTATTCGCTTGTACTGTGCGGTTTCCTTGTTCTATTGAAACATCACCTTGATAAATGACTGTATTTGGATAAATAGCTTTAAATTGGTTTGCTTCGGCATTAACTGGTAATGTGTTAATATCACCTTTAACTAAAGGCCGATCAAATTTAGGAACATTGGCAAGACATTGTGGATTATTACTTTCAGCTTTAGGTAAACCTATAGCGTAACAGCTATTAGACAATGAAAGGGTAACGGTAATTGCAATAAATGACGGCGTTAATTTTTTCATCAATGATTAAAGGTAGTTATGATTATTATATGCTAAACATTATAACGATTATTTACAAAAGTGCGAACGAAAAATTAATGTTTGGCTCTTCGCTTATTTGTTTTACTCAATTGCTTAACCATTACTATTCTTTTGTCAACAGAAGTATGCTGAAATTCATCCCACCATTTAGCCAGAGCTAAAAGCTCACCTTTTTCGATGGATGCACGCATTTCTAATAAGTCATAAGCTGCACGGAATTTAGGATGTTCCAAAATTGCAAATGCACGTTTACCTTCACGTTTTTTCATTCGTAATTGTAAACGCCAGATATCTCCCATTATTGTTGTCAACCTTTTAGGTATTGCAATAATTCGGCATTGTTCACTTAGTACATCATTAATAGCCATTGAAAATGCATCATGAAATAATAAACCACTTTCAACGCAAGTTAATTGTGCCTGTTCAATAATTGGATACCAAAAAAAAGCGGCAAATAAAAATGCTGGATTAACACGTTGCTTATTAGTTATGCGGTAATCAGTATTTTTTAAAACTTGCTCAATCATTTTTTCTAAATAGCTATTATTATTTTGAGTAAATAGTCGTTCAATGACAGGAAATAGCTGCTCAAAAAGATGATATTTTCTTAATAATAAATAAGTGTTATAACCATTGCCTGATTGTAATAATTTTAGCGATTCATCAAAAAGTCTTGCTGACGGAATATTTTTTAACAAAGGTGCAAGATGTTTAATTGGTTCAGAGGTTGATGGCTCAATTTGCATATCAAGTTTAGCGGCAAAACGAATCGTTCTTAACATCCTAACTGGATCTTCTCGATAACGAACTTTTGGATCACCAATTAAACGAATGATTCCATTTTGTAAATCTTTTAAGCCACCACAATAATCACGTAATGTAAAATCTTTTATACTATAATAAAAAGCGTTCATTGTGAAATCACGACGAACGGCATCTTGTTCAATTGTTCCGTATACATTATCACGCAGTAACATTCCCGATTGGGAACGTTTGGCGATATTGTTTTGTTCATCTTGGTTGCTGTGTTCACCACGAAAGGTTGCTACTTCAATAATCTCTTTACCAAACATAATGTGTGCCAAACGAAACCGTTTTCCCACTAAACGGCAATTGCGGAATGTTTTTTGTACTTGTTCTGGTGTCGCATTGGTTGCGATATCAAAATCTTTGGGTGTTTTACCAAGTAAAAGATCACGAATACACCCACCAACTAAGTAAGCTTCATACCCTTGTTTGTTTAATCTATAAAGAACTTTTAATGCATTTTCACTAATATCTTTACGTGAAATATTATGTTCATTGCGAGAAATGGAAATATACCGAGATTTTTTTTGTTCTTCAATGTGAAACATTTTACGGCAAAAGCGAGAGACATGTTTAAAAATAGTGCACCTCTGAAAGTGTATTTACTCAAGTGATATTGCGCGAAATTATATCTCAATTACTTATAACTTTCCATTTTTCTTCATTTGTTAACTTTAACTATAGTAAAATTAAATATTTTATGATTTTAGTTTAATATTGTATTTAAATTTTTAAACATAATTATCAACAATAGCACTTTATATAGTACAATTAGCAATATTGCTGTAGAAAGCAACATTATCTATTTACATGTATTTTATGTGTAATTTTACTATCTAATTATGATTAACTAACCTATATTCAAAGATTTTTAATTTATTGAAAGAAATAGTTTGTATAAATAACATGATAAATATGTGAGTTATATTTTTAATATGTTAATTTTTTCAAAACAGAATTAGTCAATAAAAATCGTTTGAGTATATACCATTAACTGATAACTTATTTTGGGGACATTATGAATATTCGTGATTTGGAATATTTTGTTTCGTTAGCTGAATTTCGTCATTTTCGTAAAGCTGCTGATGCTTGCAACGTGAGTCAACCAACTTTAAGTGGGCAAATCAGAAAATTGGAAGATGAACTAGGCGTAATGTTACTAGAACGTACTAGTCGCAAAGTTTTATTTACTCAAACAGGAATGATGCTTGTTGAGCAAGCAAAAGAGATATTACGCAATATTCAAATCCTTAAAGAGATGGCTAGCCGCCAAGGTGAAGAGATGTCTGGGCCGATGCATATCGGTTTAATACCAACTATTGCCCCTTATTTATTACCACATGTAATAACGGTACTACATGAATCTTTTCCTCAACTAGAGCTTTATTTACATGAAGCACAGACTGCTAATATTGTCGCTCAACTTGAAAGTGGTAAGTTGGATTGTGCGATAATTGCGCAAGTAAAAGAAACAGCGCAATTTATAGAATTACCGTTATTTAATGAGCCAATGTTTTTAGCTGTTCCAGCAAATAATGAGTTAGCAAATAAACAAACAGTTAAACTCTCTAATTTAAAAGGTGAAAAATTCTTAATGTTAGAAGATGGGCACTGTTTACGTGAACATGCTATGGGATATTGTTTTCAAGTAGGTATTGACGAAGATAAACAATTTAAAGCAACCAGTTTAGAAACCTTGCGTAGTATGATTTCTGCTGGTCGAGGAATAACCTTGTTTCCTGAGCTAGCAGCTCCAAATGAAAGAATACGAGATAATATATGCTATATTCCATGTACTGACCCTGTTCCAGTACGTAGTATTGCTTTGATTTATAGACCTGGTTCACCTTTGCGTTCACGTTATGAAACAATAGCAAAAACGATTCGTGAACATATGCCAAAAGTATTTGCTGAAAAAGAACGTTTATTAACATCAACAAATTAAAAATGAAAAATATTAAAACCAGTGGTGTACGCGCACAGCAGAAACAGAGAACTCGTCGGTCACTAATTGATGCAGCTTTTAATCAATTGAATGCAGAGCAGGGATTTGCCAGTTTGAGTTTGCGTGAAGTTGCTCGAGAAGCAGGTATTGCTGCAACATCATTCTATCGACATTTCCGTGATATGGATGAATTAGGTTTAGCAATGGTTGATGAAAGTGGTTTAACTCTTCGCCAATTGCTGCGCCAAGCACGAAAACGTATTGAAAAAGGTGGTAGCGTGTTGCGTACTTCAGTAACAACGTTTATTGAGTTTATAGATAAAAATCCCAAAGTTTTTTTACTATTACTTCGTGAAAAAGCTGGGACTTCATCGGCCTTTCGGTCAGCCATTGCGCGTGAAATTCAACATTTTATTGAAGAATTGGTTGACTATTTGGATAATGCTAACCAAATGCCTCATCATTATAACGTAGCACAAGCAGAAGCAATGGTAACCATTGCTTTTAATGCAGGAGCAGAAGCGATTGATTTTGATATCATTCAACGTCAAAAATTAATCGAAGATCTTATTTTCCAGCTTCGAATGGTTTCACGTGGTGCCTATTATCTTTATCACAAAGAATTAATTAAAGAAGGAAAATTTTAATTATAAGTTTTTATACTCAAACGTATAGTTAACCTGAAACTTTTTGACAAGAATTAAATTACCATTCTGTTTATTCATTGCGTAGCCTAATAAAATAAACTATTGATTAACAATTTGTTAAATTTATTATATCGTTAATTAAGCGTAATTGTTAAAGTTAAAAATAGCTGCATATTTTAATAGGAATTAATTTAATGGTTAAACTATACTTTTTGCTTAATTTTCTTATTTTATTTTTTCCATTTATCTGTTCTGCATCAGAAAATATAGGTTTTAAGAAAATTCATTATGATAAACAAGATGGTAGACCTATAGATATTGCCGTTTGGTATCCTACTAACAATAACCATGGCGCTGTTACTATAGCTGAAAATGCTATTTTTTATGGTCATGAAGTTATTCCTGATGCTGTACCGAAAATCAGTACGACTAAATATCCATTAGCTTTGCTTTCACATGGTTATGGTGGAAGTTGGCAAAATCTAAGCTGGCTTGCTAATGAACTTGCTTTAAAAGGTTATATTGTTGCTGCTCCCAATCATCCAGGAACAACAATATTTGATCGCAATATTGAACAATCATCTAAACTATGGTTACGTCCACAAGATTTAAGTAAAACAATTGATGCTTTAATTAGCAATCAAACATTTTCAAATATTGTTAATTTTAATCAGATTGCCGCTATAGGGCATTCTCTCGGTGGTTGGTCTGTAATAGCGCTTTCTGGCGCTAGATTTTCGACTAATTCCTTTAATCAGGATTGTAAGATACATTCTTATTTGAAAGGTTGTCATTTGCTATCTGAACTTGGTTTAGCAAATTCAGAGCTGAATAAAAGTATGTTAGACCCAAGAATAAAAGCTTTCATATCTTTAGATGCTGGTTTGACAAGAGGATTTACAATTGAAAGCTTGCAAGAAATTAAAATACCTTCTCTTATTATTGGTGCAGGCGTTGATCTAGATGATACAAATGCTCAACTTGAATCGGGCTACTTTCAACAATTTTTAGTAAAGTCATCTTCCACTTATATTACTATTCCGGATGCAATGCATTTTAGTTTTATCCAAATGTGTAAAACTAATGCAATAGAGATATTAAACCAAGAAAAACATGGTGAAGGAATTATTTGTAAAGATGGAGGAATTCGCCAAAGAAGTGAAATACATAGTGAAATCACACGTCTTGTAGTTAACTTTTTGTCAGATATATTTTCAAATAATAAAAATTAATGCTCAAAAAAACTGCGACAAAAGTCGCAGTTCATTTAGCATGTTTATAATAGTTAATTATTATAAATTTTGTAATACTTTCTCAACACTATCTTTGGCATCGCCAAATAACATATAGCTATTTTCTTTAAAGAATAGTGGGTTTTGCACGCCAGCATAGCCGGTATTCATTGAGCGTTTAGAAATAATCACTGTTTTTGCTTTCCAAACTTCAAGAACAGGCATACCTGCTATAGGGCTATTAGGATCTTCTTCAGCCGCTGGATTAACAGTATCATTTGCACCAATAACCCACACAACATCGGTATCAGGGAAGTCGTCATTGATTTCATCCATTTCAAGAACGATGTCATAAGGTACTTTTGCTTCTGCTAATAATACATTCATATGACCCGGTAAACGACCAGCAACAGGATGGATACCAAATCTTACTTCAATACCCATTGCACGCAATTTTTCAGTAATATTACTTACTGCACCTTGTGCTTGAGCTACAGCCATACCATAGCCAGGAACGATGATAACAGAACGGGCTTCTTTTAATGTTTGTGCAACTTCAGCAGGTTGCATTTCACGATACTCACCTTGTTCTTCATCAGATGAACTCGCTGCGCTACCATCGCTCCCAAATCCACCAGCGATAACACTGATAAATGAACGATTCATTGCTTTACACATGATATAAGAAAGAATTGCACCAGAAGAACCCACTAACGCACCAGTTACAATTAGAAGATCGTTTTGTAACATAAAGCCTGCCGCTGCTGCCGCCCAACCAGAATAGGAATTAAGCATTGATATAACAACAGGCATATCCGCACCACCAATTGATGCTACAAGGTGGAAACCGAATACTAGTGCAATAATTGTCATGATAAGTAAACAAACTAGGGCGCCTGCACCAGTTTGTGCATTGATGAATGTAAACATCAAGATAACTGATACAACTATTGCCGCTAGATTTAGATAGTGTTTATTTGGGAGAGATAATGGTTTTGAACTAATTTTACCATTTAACTTTCCAAAGGCTACAATTGAGCCAGAGAAAGTAACTGCACCGATAAATACACCTACAAAAATTTCAACTAAATGAATTGTTATTTCATTCGCTGCAACTGTGTGTGGATCTAAAAAGCTGTTTATACCAACAAGAACGGCTGCCATACCCACAAAGCTATGTAACAAAGCAACCAATTCAGGCATTTGTGTCATTTCAACATTTTTCGCTAGATACAAACCAATAGCAGCACCGATAATCATAGCAATAATGATCCAGTGTAATCCGCCATTTATGCTGGCAATTGCTGCGATAAGAGCTATTGCCATACCGATCATACCGTAGATGTTTCCTGATTTAGCTGATTCTTGATTGGAAAGACCTCGTAAACTGAATATAAAAAGTAATGCAGCAATAACATAGGCTGCTTGAATAATTCCGTTACTTAACATTATTGATTCTCTCCTTTATTTGCCACGTTGGAACATTTTTAGCATTCTTTGGGTAACAAAGAATCCACCAAAAATATTAATACTAGCAATCAAAATAGCAATAAATGCTATTGCCGTAGTTAAGCCATTATCATCGCCGACTTGCAATATAGCCCCAACTAATATAATTCCGGAAATAGCATTCGTTACAGACATAAGTGGTGTATGCAGAGAATGGGTAACATTCCAAACTACGTAATAACCAACAACGCAAGATAGTGCAAATACAGTAAAATGTCCTAAGAAGCTTTCAGGCACTGAGTTTGCTAACCAGAAGTAAGCAAGAATAATTAACGTCAAAATCCCATATTTCTTCTGAGGATCCATTGGTTTTGGTTCTGGTTTTGCAATAGGTTCGGCTGCTTTTTTCTGAGGCTGAGCCGATACTTGAATTGGTGGTGCAGGCCAAGTGATTTCTTTATCTTTGACTACAGTTACGCCACGAATAACTACATCTTCAAAGTTAATATCAATGCTGCCATCTTTTTCTTTAGTAAGCAGTTTTAATAAATTAACAATGTTAGTCCCATAAAGTTGAGATGCTTGAGCTGGCATACGATTAGCTAAATCAGTATAACCAACAATTTTTACATTATTGTCTGTTTCAAATACTTCACCTGGTTTTGTTAACTCGCAGTTGCCTCCCGTTAAGGCTGCTAAATCAACGATAACGCTACCTGGTTTCATTGATTCAACCATTTCTTTCGAAATAAGTTTTGGTGCTGGTTTTCCAGGGATTAATGCTGTAGTAATAATGATATCTACGTCTTTTGCTTGTTCAGCGAATAATGCCATTTCAGCTTCAATAAAGGCAGCAGACATTTGTTTTGCATAGCCGTCACCAGAACCGGCTTCTTCTTCGAAATCTAACTCTAAGAAGTCAGCACCCATACTATTAATTTGTTCTGCAACTTCTGGGCGCGTATCAAATGCACGAACAATCGCACCTAAACTAACTGCTGCGCCAATTGCTGCAAGGCCTGCAACACCTGCACCAATTACCAAAACTTTTGCTGGCGGTACTTTACCTGCAGCCGTTACTTGACCAGTAAAGAATCGACCGAATTGATTTGCTGCTTCAATAACAGATCGATAACCTGCAATATTAGACATTGAGCTTAATGCATCAAGAGACTGAGCGCGCGAGATACGTGGAACACAGTCCATAGCCATTACAGTTATATTTTTAGCTGCAAGCTTTTCTAAAAGTTCTTGATGTTGGGCTGGATAAATATAGCTAATGAGAGTTAATCCCTCTTTCATTAGTAAAATTTCTTCATCAGTTGGTGCATGAAATTTTAAAATAAGGTCATTTTGCCAAATATCATGATTATTTTGAATTGTTGCTCCAGCATCAATAAATGCTTGATCTTCAAAATGAGCAGCGTGTCCTGCACCTTGTTCTACAGAAACTGTAAATCCAAGTTTTAACAGTTGTCCAACTGTTTGGGGAGTTGCTGCAACTCTAGCTTCATTGGCTAACCGTTCTTTGGGTATACCGATATGCATTGCATTTCATCCTTATGTTAAAGTGAGTTGGTAATAGTGCTTTGATTCTAGCATAAAATAGCGTCAGAGCGAGTAAGTAATTTATTTTTTATCATTCAGTCCACATTATTATTTTTTATAATATTATATGATTATCTTGATAGATACGCTAAATAGTAAAAAGCAATCGTAGATATAAAATATCTGATTGTTTGTTTTTAAGTCAAAATTGTTGCTTTTTTAAGATATTTTTCTATTTTTAAAGCAATTGACCGTATTTAAGTTTGGTTCCGTTTGCTTCTGTTTTACTTCATAAGATATGATGATTAATACTCTTTTAATGATTCAATTCAGATCTAATCCAAATTAGATATTCAGAAGAAAATCAAAAAACGAAGAGAAAATGCGAATAACAGCATGCGTGTTTTAAAGCAATTAATGTTAGCATCGTTGCTCAAATATTTAGGGGTATTAAAAGGTAGTAAAGTAATGTTAGTAAAAAAACATGACAAACCAAGCTTAAAATCATACTAATCAGTCTTTTGTTACTAGTTATATTGAAGAAAAGGTTTATTTTGCTATCTAAATTGAAACATATTAATTTATTTAATTTGAATATAATCTTCACATACTAACAGAAATTAATACGTTTAATTTATATCAATCTAAGAAAGAATCGATAAGTAATGCAGTTATTTATGTTTCAGATGAAAGTATGATTGCCATGTATGTTAGGGGGAATTTAACAATTACTAATAAAAAAATTGTAATCTTAGAACCTTATTTTAAAAAATCTGATATTTTATTAGACCAATTTGAAAATATTATTAATACTGTTTTTAATGCAATGAAATTACCTAAATCTGTAGGAGAAAAAGTTGTATTTAATCCTACTCCACACTCTAAAGATATCATTCAACTATTATCGCAAAACAGCACCGAGGCGAGTTTAATGTGACTAATTTAGATACAGCAAAACTTGTTGCTTAAAAAATATATTCAGTAGGTATTCAACCCATTATTTTTACTTTAGTTAGTAAAGATTCACTGATTTTTAATGGTAAAGATCATCAATACATTAACGCTTTTTAGCTGTAACTTTAGATATAACAAGTGCAAAAGATACTTTTTATGGAGTGCTTTGTGTCTCACTAGCAAAAGGCGAATCACTTTACTACTCAGCAAGTTATGCTTCTGTTTTTGCTTCTTTGACAATAAATAGTGAAGAAGCACTCAATATGCCGTTTCATCAAAGTTTACTTCAAAAAATGGCTAATAAATAAATTTACTAGAGGAAACGATTTATGACAAATCAGCCGAAAAAAATTATTTTAGATTGTGATCCCAGTCATCATGATACTAACGCGATTTTATTGGCACAGGGTAATCCTAATATTGAATTAATTGCTGTTAAACCCTTTGTCAGAAAAGTCGACAGAACGCTAAATATTAATAGTGATTCAGAATTAGATGTTCAAGTACGACCAGAAGCATCTATACAATTAGGCTCAAAATATTCAATTGATTTAATTCTTGATTCTTTAGAACGCTCCTGTGAGGTAAATGTATGTTAGATCAAAGTAAGGAAAAGAAAAATATTATAACATTAATGGTTGCGTTACTTGCAGCTTGTGTTGCATTTCAACTTAATGCAAGCATGTTAAGTCCAGTATTAGTAACAATAGCTAAAGAGTTAGGAACCAATGATGCAGCTGTTGGTTTATCGCAAACCTCTTTTTTTACTGCTGCCGCTTTATTTTCACTATTCTTACCTCGTTTGAGTGATATAAAAGGTCGTAAAAAAGTATTAACCTTTATGTTGCTTATTATGACATTAGGTACCATACTTGCAGCACTAGCACCCAATATAGAAGTATTGTATGCAGCCCGAATCATACAAGGTGTATCAGGTCCTGTTGTACCACTCTGTTTATTAATGCTTAGTTATGAAGTTAAAGATGCCAAACAATATGGTATGTTAATGGGAATTATTACAGCTGTAAATGGTGGTATTGCTGGTGTTGATGCAATTGCAGGTGGCTTACTTGCTACATATTTTGGATTCCGTTCAGTATTTTGGGTTATTGCTGTCGTTGCTGCTATTTCTACCTATTTTGTCTATCGTTTTGCTCCAGAATCAAAACCGTCAGCTGGAACTAAAATGGATTGGATAGGTGTTCTATTCATTGTTCTTACTATTGCAGCTTTGCTATTAGCACTTAATGAGGCTGGTAATATTGGCAATGCCAATTGGCTTTATGTCACTGGACTCACATTGTTTGCTATTGTTTGTTTTATGTTATTTTGGCGTACCGAAAAACGCAATAAACAACCTTTGGTTACAATCGAACATTTAAAAAGAAGAGCGACGTGGGCTTTATTATTAACCACAACATTAACCATGACAGGTATTTTTGCGATAGTAAATGGTTTAGTTATGTCAATAGCACAAAATCATGAAATAGGTTTTGGACTTGATCCTGATTGGGCTTCACTTATTCTTCTTACTCCATATGCATTAATTGGTTGGTTTATTGGCCCATTCTCAGGTCGTTTAGCTCCAACGATGGGATATAATAAAGTATTAAAACTAGGTTTATTGGGTTGTATTATTGGTATTTTAGTAATCATGTTTTATGGTATTCATTCCTTAACAATTTTATCTATTTGCGTTATAGCATTAGGTATTTTTTATGCAGGAATGGCTAATATTATCTTAAATGGATTAGGTATCGTTTTATCGCCATCAAATAATCCAGGGTTTTTACCGGGTATGAATGCTGGTGCATTTAATCTAGGTGCAGGTTTAAGTTTTGCATTGTTACCCGCTATACAAATGGTAAATGCAAATACATTAACTGGTTATTTCAACGGTATGTTATTGGGATTAATTATTACCATTTTAGCTTTACTTTCTAGCTTTCTAATTCCTAGACCTATTAATGCAGAGTTATAAAAAATATTAAACTTTCAGCGAATCCTAGATAATACTATCTAGGATTTTTAACTCTGAGTGCATTTAATAAATAGTCTCTT
The DNA here is from genome assembly GCF_984568995.1 of Gilliamella sp. LMG 34360. Classification (NCBI taxonomy): domain Bacteria; kingdom Pseudomonadati; phylum Pseudomonadota; class Gammaproteobacteria; order Orbales; family Orbaceae; genus Gilliamella; species Gilliamella sp. LMG 34360. The sequence continues at coordinate 821,493 of NZ_OZ474900.1, forward strand.
TATTGGTTTACTGCTGTTTAATGTTTTTCGAAAACTTATATTCTACTCTTCTGATATTAAAGTAAAAACTAATGTTGTGAAGAATTTATCTTGGGTAGCTAACTTGCTATTTTTAATTGGAAAACCAATTTCAACACCAATGACATTTAAACCTTGGTTAGGAACAATAATATCAACTTCTCCGTTATTATTGGTTTTTATAGTTTGATCTAAATTATTTACTACATCAATAATTATAGGAACATTTGCAAGAGGTTGACCGTCTTTATAAACAGTAATAGGTAATGTGTCCCCACGTTTTAATTTAGTTGGATCAATTTTAGGTACGATTTGTAATGGAATATCTTTAATGATTTTAGGGTTAGTAACTGATGATAAATAATTTACACTATATTTTATGGCATGAGTACCAGTAGTGGCGCCTTGGACTTGATTCATTGGTAAATTGACATATTTTCCATGTGCATTTTGCGCCCAGTATCCGTAATCAAAATCAATCGTTACCACTGATATTTTATCGGATGGCTCAACGGTCACATAATTACTGTGATCTTTTTTATGATAGATGATGGCACCCAATCATTTGTGTAGGCATGAATTTGTTTTACCGTATCTGGGTTATAACCGTTATCCAATGGGCCTTCACCTAAAATAATCTGTTTTTGATCAACTCGATTGGCAATCCATATACCATGGGCAGAGACTGTTTGAGTTATAAAGCAAGTAGCAAATCCTACTAGAGTTAAAAGAAATATTTTACGCATATATTCACCTTTATTTCAAATATAAGTGATAATGATTATCATTATTATTTTTGATGTTTGGTAATGTTAAGCTGAGCATGGGTGATGGATAGGATAAATTTTATAAAAGCAATATGGAATCTAAAATGAAGCTAGATAAATAAATGTTCACTTACTGTTTATATTCAATCACCTAATGATAAATCTTAAGTTTGGTTATTTTTAACTATTACAAATTGTTATATAATCGGTAATATTTTGTCTTTAAAACTATATATTGCGTTTATTAAACTTTTTAAGGTACTTTTACATAAAACGATACGTTAATCTAAGGAAACCTCTATGATGGATTTTTCCCAATCAGTACCTGAACTGGTCTCTTGGGCAAAAAAGAATGATTTTTCAATTACGTTACCTGTTGAAAGGTTAGCTTTTTTATTGGCTATTGCTGTATTAAATAGCGAGCGTTTCGATGGTGAAATGACTGAGTCGGAATTAATTGATGCTTTTCGGCATGTTTCACAGATTTTTGAACAAAGTGAAGATACTATCACTGTAAGAGCCAATAATGCCATTAATGATTTAGTGCGTCAGCGTTTAATTACACGTTTTGCAAGTGAAATGACTGATGGTTATTCGATTTATCGTTTAACTCCCCTTGGAATAGGGATCTCTGATTATTATATTCGACAGCGTGAATTTTCGTCACTCCGTTTATCCATTCAATTATCTATTGTGGCACAAGAATTGAAACGTGCTGCAGATGCAGCAGTCGAGGGAGGAGATGATTTACATTGGCATCGAAATGTCTTTGCCCCTTTAAAATATTCGGTTGCTGAAATTTTTGATAGTATTGATATAACACAACGAGTTATGGATGAGCAACAAGCTGAAGTTAAGCAAAATATATCTGCTTTATTAAGCCAAGATTGGCAAGCAGCAATTAGTAGTTGTGAAGAATTGTTAACAGAGACATCACAAACACTTCGTGAGTTGCAAGATACTTTAGCTGCAGCAGGCGATAAACTACAAGCCAGTTTGTTATTAATTCAAGATGCAACGCTTGATAATCCTGAACTTGATAAAATTAACAATGTAGTACTAGATTTACAAAGTAAATTAGATCGAATTATTGGTTGGGGGCAAAAAGCGATAGACCTTTGGATAGGTTATGATAGACATGTTCATAAATTTATTAGAACAGCGATTGATTTAGATAAAAACCGTGTATTTTCTCAACGATTACGTAAATCAATTCAGAGTTACTTTGATTTACCATGGTCTCTTACGTTTGCAAATGCTGATCGTTTACTTGATATGCGTGATGAAGAACTCGCATTACATGAAGCAGAAGTTACAGGTGAATTACCTTCAGAACTTGAATTTGAAATGATTGAAGAGATTCAAGAACATATTATTAAACATATTGAACAAAATTTATTGATTTTTAAACAAGAAAATAAACCACTTGATATTGGTATTGCAATTTGTAGCTATTTAGCACAATTTCCACGCGAGCAACATTTTGATATAGCAAGGTTATTTATCGATCAGGCTATTCGACTTGGTATTGCCGAAGATGATTTGCTCGGTATACCTAACGAATGGAAACCTATTAACGATTATGGAGCTAAGGTACAAGCACATGTCATCAACAGATACTAAAGATTTTGAAACACAACAAACAGCACATCATCTTGATGAAGTTATGGGACGCATAGCGGCAAGTTCACAAGCATCCATTGATAAATATATGCCAGTTAAATTGGCGCAAGCAATTGCAAATCCAATTTTTCCTGAGCTTGATAGTACTTTGCGTTCTGGGCGTCATATTGGCATTGATGAGCTTGATCATCATGCATTTTTAATGGACTTTCAACTAGAACTTGAACAATTTTACCAACGTTATAATGTTGAATTAATAAGAGCACCAGAAGGTTTTTTTTATCTCCGACCTCGCTCAACAACGTTAATTCCTCGCTCGGTATTATCTGAGTTAGAAATGCTAGTTGGCAAAGTGCTTTGTTACCTTTACTTAAGTCCAGAACGATTAGCTCATGAAGGGATTTTTACGTTGCAAGAGTTGTTTGATGAACTGATATCATTAGCTGATGAAAGTAAATTGCTTAAATTAGTTAATCAGCGATCTACTGGATCTGATTTAGATCGTCAAAAGTTATTTGATAAAGTCAAAACTGCTTTAAATCGATTACGTAGACTTGGTATGATTTTCTTCATTGTTGGTAATGACAGTAGCCGTTTTCGCATTAATGAATCAATTTTTCGTTTTGGTGCAGAAGTTCGTAGTAGTGATGATGTGCAAGAAGCTCAATTGCGTTTAATCCGTGATGGTGAAGCAATCAAGATAGAATCATCACTTACCTTAGATGATAATAATGAAGACCAAGATGTTAATGAGGAGATAGAATAATTATGATTGGGCATGGTAAATTTCACTCATTGACACTGATAAACTGGAATGGTTTTTTTGCTCGAACCTTTGATTTGGATAAATTGGTTACAACTCTTTCTGGTGGTAATGGTGCGGGTAAATCAACCACAATGGCAGCTTTTGTTACTGCTTTAATTCCTGATTTAACTTTATTACATTTCAGAAACACAACTGAAGCAGGGGCAACATCTGGTTCACGAGATAAAGGTTTACACGGAAAATTAAAACCTGGTGTCTGCTATTCTATGCTTGATGTAATTAATTCTCGTAATCAACGTATAATTTGTGGAGTACGTTTACAGCAAGTAGCTGGTCGAGATAAGAAAGTCGATATTAAACCTTTTTTGATACAAGGTTTATCTGTTGGTATTACTCCAACAGAATTAGTCACTCAACGTTTAAACGATAAACAAGCACGAATCCTTTCATTACCTGAGTTAAAAGAAAAAATTGAGGGAATGGATGGCGTAATTTTTAAACAATTTAACTCAATTACTGACTATCATTCGGTGATGTTTGACTTTGGTATATTACCAAAGCGTCTGCGTACATCGTCCGATCGTAGTAAATATTATCGCCTGATCGAAGCTTCTCTTTATGGTGGTATTTCAAGCGCTATTACCCGCTCACTACGTGATTATCTATTGCCCGAAAATAGCGGTGTACGTAAAGCTTTCCAAGATATGGAGGCCGCACTACGTGAAAATCGAATGACATTAGAAGCTATTAGAGTTACGCAATCTGATCGAGATTTGTTTAAACATCTTATTACCGAATCGACTAACTATGTAGCTGCTGACTACATGCGTCATGCTAATGAACGTCGTGTGCACATTGAATCCGTGCTAGGCTTACGCCGAGATATGTTTAAAACACAAGATCTGCTTTTAAGTAATCAATTCCGCCAAGTTGAAATGGCGAAAGAGTTGAAAGAATATCAAGAAGCACAAAGCGATTTGGAAACTGATTTACAAGCAGCCAATGATCATCTAAATCTTGCACAAACGGCATTGCGTCAACAAGAAAAGATTGATCGCTATCAAGCAGATTTAGATGATTTAAATGTAAAGCTTGAAGAACAAAATGAAGTAGTACTTGAAGCTAAGGAACAATATCAAATTTATCGTGATCAATTTGAACACACAGAACAAGAAGTTGATGAAATAAAAACACAACTGGCTGATTACCAGCAAGCGCTTGATGTTCAACAAACCCGAGCTATTCAATATCAACAAGCACTGCAAGCTCTTAAAAATGCGCAGTCTTTATGCCAATTACCTAAATTAGGTCTTAGTAATATTGAAAATCATTTTGAGGAGTTTGATGAAAAACAAAAAGAGATAACTGAACAAGTATTAGAACTTGAGCAAAGACTCAGTGTTTCTGATGCTGCGATCAATCAATTTGATAGAGCTTATCAAATTGTTGTCAAATTAGTAGGTGATGTGGTTCGCAGTGATGCATTTGTTGCAGCCAAAGAAGCATTAAGGATATGGCCGTCACAATGTTATCAAGCTGATCAAGCTGAACATTTACAATTACAACTAGATGAATTAGAACAACGTTTTTTTGAGCAAAAAGAAGCAGAATCATTATTAACCCAATTTTGTAAACGTATTGGACGTCAAGTTAATTACGATGATCTGGATGAATTAAAACAAGCGCTTGAAGTACAATTAGAAGAAAGTGCGGAGCTAGCTCATGAATCAAGTGAAAAACGAATTGAATTTAGACAAGAACTGGAACAAATTCAAGCGAAGATTACTGAATATCGGCAAAAAGCACCTACATGGTTAAAAGCGCAAGATGCTTTAATTTCTTTGCAAGAACAAACTGGTCAAACATTTACTCATAGCCAAACGGTCACACAACATATGCAGCAATTGCTTGAACAGGAACGCATACTTGTTACTGAACGTGATCAAATCAATTCTAGACGTAATCAACTGGATATACAAATTGAACAACTTAATCAACCAAGTGGGGTTGATGATGGACGATTATCGGCATTGGCAGAACGATTTAATGGTGTATTACTATCTGAAATTTATGAAGATGTCACTATTGATGATGCCCCTTATTTTTCAGCAGTATATGGTCCATCAAGGCAAGCTATTGTGGTGCCCGATTTATCCTTAGTAAAAACACAACTTGAAACTCTTACTGCAAGTGAAGAAGATTATCCTGAAGATATCTATTTTATTGAGGGTGACCCATCATCATTTGATGATAGTGTATTTGACTGTGAAGAAATGGATAAAGCAGTATTGGTTAAAACGGGGGAGCGCCAGTGGCGTTTTTCTAGCTTTCCTAAAGTACCATTATTTGGCCGGGCTGCGCGCGAGGTTCATCTTGAAAAATTATCAGTTGAACGAGACCAACTGCATGAACGTTATGCAACTGTATCATTTGACTTACAAAAGTTACAACGAATTGAGCAAAATGTTGGGCAATTTATCGGTCAGTATTTAGCGGTAGCTTTTGATATTGATCCTGAAGCTGAAGCACAAAAATTAGCAACTAGGCGTACTGAAATCGGACGTCAGTTATCATCACAAGAAAGTATTGATAAACAAAATCAGCAACAAGTATCAAGCCTTAAAGAACAATTAACTATCGTTAATCGACTTGTTGCACAAATGCATTTATTGGCTGATGACGATCTTGCAGATCGAGTTGATGACTTGCGTGAACAATTAGCAGAAGCACAAGAAGCAGTACAATATGTCAGTCGGAACCATAATACAGTTTCAGAGCTGGAGCCAATTGTTGCAGTTTTACAAAGCGATCCTGAACAAAATGAAGCTTTACGCGAGCAATACAACACCGTAAAAGCGCAACAACAAACTATTCGCCAACAAATATTTGCGTTAACTGAAGTGATGCAGCGTCGATCTCACTTTAGTTATGAAGACTCGGCTGGTATGTTAGGTGAAAATACTGATTTAAATGAAAAATTGCGTTCTCGATTGGAAGTGGTTGAAGCACAAAGAACTGAATCTCGTCGTCAAATGCAGCAATATCAAGATAAATATAATCAGTATAATCAGACATTTGCCTCATTAAAAAGTGCTTTTGAAACTAAGCGAGATATGCTTAATGAACTACAGAATGAGATAGAACAAATTGGTGTAAAAGCCGATGCGATTACCGAAGAGCGTGCCAGAATACGACGTGATGAAATTCATCAAAAACTTAATAATAATCGTCAGCAATGTACCTCACTTGAAAAACAATTGATTGTTTGTGAAGGCGAAATGACACAAATGCAAAAACGTTTGACCCAAACATTACGTGATTACAAGCAATTACGTGAACAAGTGGCACAAGCTAAAGCTGGGTGGTGTTTAGTATTAAGATTAGTCAGAGATAATAGTGTTGAACGTCGATTACATCGCCGGGAACTTGCTTATCTAAGTGCTGATGAGCTACGTTCTATGTCGGATAAGGCATTGGGTTCACTACGTTTGGCTGTGAATGATAATGAACATCTGCGTGATGTATTAAGGCTATCCGAAGATCCAAAACGGCCTGAGCGTAAAATTCAATTCTATATTGCAGTTTATAAACATCTGCGAGAACGAATTCGTCAAGATATAGTGAAAACTGATGATCCAATTGAAGCTATTGAACAAATGGAAATCGAATTATCTCGCTTAACTGAAGAACTTACTTCGCGTGAGCAGCAATTAGCGATAAGTTCCAAAAGCGTGGCAAATATTATACGTAAAACTATTCAACGTGAGCAAAATCGTATCCGCATGTTAAATCAAGGTTTACAAGCAGTGGCATTTGGTCAAGTTAATGGTGTACGTTTAAACGTAAATGTTCGTGAGGCCCATTCTTCATTATTAGCTGCTTTGTCTGATGAGCAAAGTGAACATCAAGATCTGTTTAGCAACAATCGAATCACTTTCTCAGAAGCTTTAGCTAAACTGTATCAACGCTTAAATCCACATATTGATATGGGGCAACGTACTGCGCAGAATATCGGTGAGGAGTTGCTTGACTATCGAAACTATTTAGAGATGGACGTTGAGGTTAATCGTGGCGCTGATGGCTGGTTACGTGCCGAAAGTGGTGCTTTATCAACTGGTGAAGCGATTGGTACTGGTATGTCAATTTTATTGATGGTAATTCAAAGCTGGGAAGAAGAATCTAAGCGCCTGCGTAATAAAGATATTTCACCATGCCGACTATTATTTTTAGATGAAGCCGCTCGTCTTGATGCTAAATCAATTGCAACGCTTTTTGAGCTATGTGAACGATTAGAAATGCAGCTCATTATTGCAGCACCTGAAAATATCAGCCCAGAAAAAGGGACTACATACAAATTAGTTCGTAAAGTTATTAATAATCAAGAGCATGTTCATGTTGTTGGATTAAAAGGCTTTGCTTAATAATATTGCTGGTGATTGCCAGCAATATTTTATTTTTTAAGAAATTTAGTCGTATATGATGTATGCTAAAGTAGAAAAATATTTTATCGTTTAATTTTGTATTTATGCAAAAAATAGTTCTATTTTTGTCAAAAAATATATTTTTTTTATTTAAAAAAGTTAAGGTTAAGTAAAAAAAATATCATTTCCCTTGAAATACTTATAATTAATCAAAAGGTTATTTATTTTCATGTGAAAATTAACTGTAATCATAATTGACTTGATTCAAATTTTATTTTCTGTTTAAATATTTATGAGTTTAAACAGTACCATGTATTAATGGTATTTTTTAGATTCTAGTATTGAAAATAACTATTGTGGAAAAAAGGAACACATTATGAAAGAATTAAATTTAGTAGAAGTAGAACAAGTTTCTGGTGCTGGCTGGATCGCTGATGCAGGCGGTGCTTTAGGTGCTGGTATTGGTGCTGTTGTTGATGCAGCTCATCATAACGTAAGCACTGCTGGACAAGATTCAGGTAGATTATTAGGCCAAGGTATCGGTCAAGTTGTTGAAGCTATTATCGGCTTACCTTTCCCAACACTTCGTCCTTAATTAATGTCTTAAAACGGGAAGCGATTATTCGCTTCTCGTTTTATTGTTAAAAATCATATAGGAATGAAATATATACCTTAAAGGTAAAATTTAGCGTTTTTATTTTGAAATCATTAATAATTGTTAAATTAAAATATCAACTAACATGTTAAATGGTTTATTTCTATATGGATTTTATTAGATATAAATTATCCATGAATATGAAAGTAAAAATTTTGTCATTATTTCCTTATTTATCATCAATTAATTTGAAAAGGGAAACATGTATATGAAATTATTTTTCTTGTTTACCTTCATACTATCAAAAAAATAACAACCTCCTTTTGCTTACCTAACATTAATTTTTTATCTATAAAAAGTTAATATTAAGTAAAAATAATCATTAATTTTAAAACATTTATGTTCAATTAAACCTTCATTTTTTTCATGTGAAAATTATGCGTAATAATAATTGACTTGATCGATATTTTATTTTCTGTTTAAATGATCATGAATTTAATTGATACCATGTAATAATTGGTGTTTTTTAATTCAAATTTGCAAAAAATTATTATGGAAAAAAGGAACATATTATGAAAGAATTAAATTTAATTGAAGTTGAACAAGTTTCTGGAGCTGGTGCTATTATGGATGCAGCAGGTGCTTTAGGTGCAGGCATTGGTGCTGTAATTGATGCAATCAATAATGATTTAACTCAATCTTCCCAAAATGCAGGTCAAATATTAGGCGAAAATATTGGTAAGATTGTAGAAACTCATTTAGGTCTACATTTTCCAGGTTCTGTTCGTTTTTAATTAATATTGTTTAATATAGTTAAACGAGAAGCGATTGTTCGCTTCTCGTTTTGTTTTAAAAAATGATCTAGTTATTTGAAAATAAACAAAAATTTAATTAAGAACTTATTTTATTTGGTTGGTCATATATTATGGAATCGATCTGATTTTTAAGTAAATTATATTCAGTAATAGACTTATTAATATATTTTAAACGTGATTTTTTTATCAAAATTAAAACTTATATAATTGAATAAATTATTGAAATAATTAAATAATAAAAATTATTATTAACAACTAAGTATAAAAGTACAAACAGGTAAAATATTTTATGGAAAATAATGGATTGTTTCGTCAAGAAGCTATTAATTACCAGAAAGCAAAATGGATGGGAAAAGCATTATTAATAAAAGGGTATTCTGCATGGTTTGTCTTTTTATTATCGATTGTTTTTATTATCGTTTTAGTACTTGCTGCCATATTCGGTACTTATACTAGACGAATTAATGTACCAGGTGAAATAACTACACAACCAAGAGCGATTAATTTATTTTCAACACAGCAAGGTTTTATTATTAACTCTCATGTAAAAGTAGGCGATAAAGTTAAAAAAGGTGACCCCATTTATGATTTAGATGTTAGTCAAACTACGCAGTTAGGTAATGTCACTCAAAACACAATCGAATCAATTAATAATCAAATCAATAATATATACGAAATTATCGAAACTCTAAAAGAAAATAAACTAATCACATCAAATGCATTGAAACAACAAATAGATGAATATAATAGATTTCATCAAGATTCATTATTACTCGTCAAAAATGCAGAAAAAGGTATGAGTGAAATGTTTGAAAGCATGCAAAACTATGCTGATTACCAAAAAAAGGGACTTATTAATAATGAACAATTCAATAATCAAAGATATTTATATTATCAGCAACAAAATTCTTATCAATTTTTACAAAATCAAATAATACAAGAGAACTTAAGTATCATACAACTCAATAGCGAATTAGTTACAAAAATAGCTGATTTTGATAACAAAATATCTGAATACCAATTTCAATTAAATGCTCTACAACGTCAATTAACAGAAGTAAATGCTAAAGGAACATTAATTATTAGCGCTCCTAGTGATGGGCGAATTGAATCACTTAGTGTAACAGACGGTCAGATGGTAAAAACAGATGATAGTCTAGCACAACTTATCCCTGCTAATGCTGATAGTTACTATTTAGTTCTTTGGGCACCTAATGAAAGTGTTCCTTATATTTCAGTTAATGATAAGATTAATATTCGTTATGAAGCTTATCCTTATCAAAAATTTGGGCAGTTTTCAGGTGAAATTATGTCAATATCCAATGTGCCTGCCTCTAGCCAAGAAATGTCAACGTATAGTAGTTCGCCATTATCTCAAAATAATATTAATTATCAAGCTTACTACAAAGTAATGGTTTCGCTGGATAAACAACAAATGGTTAAATTTAATAGTAAAATTAAATTAACAAATGGAATGAAAGCTGACATTACTCTATTTTTAGAAAAAAGACCTATTTATCAATGGATGCTATCACCTTTTTATGATATTCAGAAAAGTATTACAGGACCAATCAATGAATAGAAATCAGTTTCAGCATATACTTCAAAGTTTACATTTTGGTTGGAAAAGAAAAATACCACAAATTATACAGACAGAAGCAGCTGAATGTGGTCTTGCATGTTTAACTATGATTTGCCGTTATTATGGGATGAACGTAGATTTATTTAGTCTAAGGAATCAAATTGGCGTGTCATCACATGGAGTAACTCTTGCTACATTAATTAATATGTCAGCTTCTGTACATTTAAGAAGCCGTCCACTTTCCTTAGATTTAAATGAGATAAAACAGTTAAAAACCCCTTGTATTTTACATTGGGATCTCAATCATTTTGTTGTATTAGTTGCGGTTAAAAAAAGTAAATTTATTTTACATGACCCTGCATTTGGTCGCCGTGAAGTAGGTCTTAATGAAATGTCAAAACATTTTAGTGGGATAGCGCTTGAGTTGTGGCCAGATAAAGAGTTTAAACCTCGCACAGAACGCAGTCAACTTAGTTTGATTAAAATGCTCTTTCAAATTGATGGTTTAAAAGGGTTTTTAGTTAAAATTTTATCACTATCTATCATTATAGAATCCATTAATTTATTGCTACCCGTTGGAACTCAATTGGTCATGGACCATGTAATTATGGCAAAAGATCATAGTTTACTCGGATTAATCTGTGTAGGATTACTGTTTTTTATATTATTTAGAACATTTATTGCTATGTTACGTTCTTGGTCATCATTAATTATGGGATCTTTAGTCGATATTCAATGGAAAGCAGGTCTTTTTGGTCATTTAATGAAGTTACCATTAGCTTATTTTGAAAAAAGAAAACTTGGTGATATTCAGTCTCGTTTTTCATCCTTAGAAATAATTTGTAAAACACTAACTAATAATATAGTAAAAAGTATTATTAATATTTTGATGTCAATTGGTGTTTTTATCATGATGTTTTTGTATGGGGGCTGGTTGGTATGGATTGTCTGTGGTTTTACTCTAATATATATAATATTACGTGTGGCAACCTATCAGCGTTATCGACAAGCATCAGAAGAAAAAATAGTGAAAGAGGCAAAAGCTAATTCCCATTTTATGGAAAGCTTATATGGTATTGATACCTTAAAATCACTGAAACTCACTGAGTCAAGGGCTCAATATTGGCTCAATATGAATATTGATACAACTAACGCAAATATTCGTCTTACTAAATTAGAAATGATATTTAGTGGTGTTAACACATTGATTATGATGATTGAGCAAACGTCAATATTGTGGATTGGTGCTGCACTTGTTATGGATGATAAGATGACGCTAGGTATGTTTATCGCATTTACTGCATATCGAGCTCAATTCTCAGAACAGGCTGCAAATTTGATAAATATGGTATTAGATTTGAAAATGCTAAATTTACATACTGAACGACTAACCGATATTGTGTTAACTGATACTGAAAATGATATTGAATCAAAATACTCATTCCCTAAAGATATTCCTGTTGAATTTGAATTGCGCGATATAGCGTATCAATACGATAATCTTTCTAAACCTATTTTTACTAATATAAACATGAAAATTCGAGCAGGTGAAAGTGTTGCAATTATTGGTCCATCAGGTGCGGGTAAAACAACATTGATGAAAGTTATGAATGGATTGCTTACACCTACACATGGTGAAGTTCTTATAAACGGAATTGATATTTATAAATTTGGTGTCAATAATTATAGAGATATTATTGGTAGTGTATTACAAAATGATAAACTTTTTGCTGGTTCTATATCTGATAATATTTCAAGTTTCGATACTGAAAAAAATTATGAATGGCTTGTTGAATGTGCAAAATATTGCAATATTCATAACGAAATTATGAGTATGCCTATGGGATACGAAACGTTAGTGAGTGAGTTAGGAAATAGCTTATCTGGTGGGCAAAAACAACGGTTGCTAATTGCAAGAGCATTGTATCGTAAACCTTGTTTATTATTTCTTGACGAAGCAACAAGTCATCTAGATGATGATAATGAATTTACAATTAATAAGGCAATATCTTCATTAAAAATAACGCGTATTATTATCGCTCATCGAAAATCAACAATAGAAAGTGCTGATCGTATTGTTGATATTGGTTCAGTAAACCGTTAAAAATTAGCAAGTAAAATAGACAAAAATAAATAATGAGAAGCAAAAATTTTCACATATAAATAGGTAATAAAGTTTTTTAAAATTAAAGAAGTAGTTTGAGATGATAAAATACTTCAATTTATTAACAATAATATGTGATTTATAATTTTGGATGACAAAAGAATTAAAGCTAGTATAAACATTGTTACTACCATGTTTAATTAGAAAATTTTCTGCAATAGTAATATTCCTGATATTTTTCGCTTCTCATTTTCACTTCTCTATTTGCAGAAAGTTGCACATTAAAATTAAGAGTAAAAAAATTATTTAAGTTAGTTTATTCTGAATATTGAGATTCAATAATTAAAAAAATAGTTATTTAAGTTTTTTTGTTTTAGTTATGTTCAGAATACTAAGTCTATAGAATATGATAATTATCTAAATACAAAAATAAAGATATAGTAAGAACACAGTAGCTAATACCACAGGTATATAATGTCATCATTAATTTTCTGTTATCGAGAACTTTATATTGTTGTGTTAAGTGGGATTACATAAAAAATAATTTATATTATGTACGATAAAAAGTTTTGCCAACGATTGTCAGCAAAACTTTCTTTATCCGAGTTTATTAGAAAATAACAAAATATTAAATTATATACAATTAATACAGCAACTATTAGTATTATCAATGAATATCCAATACCGCATGAAATGCTTCTTGTGGGATATCAACACTGCCAAACTTACGTTGCCTAATTTTATTTTCCTTAATATTTTTAGCTATCTTTTTCTTTTTGGATGCAGATCCGGAATAGCCACGTCCTGTTACACTTTTACGTAATGGTGGAATGTCTTCCCTTGCAATGACTTTATTTTCAACTACTGATTGTACTGGCATTGGGTAGAGTTTACGAGGTATAACATGTTTCATTTTTTGAACTATTTGTTTACCGCGTTCAAAGCTCTTATCTCTTGGCAAAATAAAGGAAAAAGCATCGACAATTTCATCATTCAGCCAAATATCCATTTTAACCAAATCAGTTACAATATAACATCGGTCTCGATAATCTATTGATGCATATCCATGAGTAATTGATTTAAGTGAATCATAAAAATTATAAGCAATTTCTGAAATTGGCAGTTTAAATGTCAACTCGGCCATTTTATTATTCAGATAAATCATATCGACATAAATACCGCGTTTTTCCTGACAGAGTTCCATAATTTCGCCAATATTTTCCATAGGAATAATAATTGCTGCATCAATAAATGGTTCTTCAATATACTCGATCTTTTCAAAACTCGGCAGTAACATAGGGTTGTTAACGCTAATAATTTCACCATTTTTTAACGTTACACGATATTCAACGCTAGGAAATGTAGATAGAATTTCGATTCCATATTCTCGTTCAAGTCTTTCTTGAATAATTTCCATATGCAAAATACCTAGAAATCCACATCGAAATCCCGCTCCAAGTGCCATTGAATTTTCTTGTTTATAAATGAATGCTGAATCGTTAAGCGATAATTTTTCAACGGCATCTTTCAGTTTTTCTTGATCTTCATTTTTTATTGGAAATAGGCCGGCATAAACCATTGGTTTAACCTCTTTATAACCAGGCACTGCATTGGTATCAGGTTTATTGGGTTCAATTAATGTATCACCCACTTTTACATTTGACACAATTTTAATATTTGTAGAAATAAATCCTACTTCACCAGCCATAAGTTCTTCGACCGATTTCATGGCAGGTAAAAATACCCCTACTTGTAACGCTTCAAATTCAAGCTCACTTTTGAGCATTTTAATTTTCATCCCAGTACGAATTGAACCATTAAAAATGCGAACATGTAGCACAACACCTCGGTAGACATCATAATGGGAATCAAATATTAATGCCTGAAGAGGTTTATCTTTGTTGCCTTCAGGTGCAGGAATATTTTCAATGATGGATTCTAAAATGTTGTCAACTCCAATCCCAGTTTTAGCCGAAGCTAAAATAGCATTGTCTAAATTTATACCCTCAAGTTCTTCAAGTTCCTTAATTACACTTTCAGTATCAGCATTTGGCATATCAATTTTATTAATAACAGGAATGATAGTTAAATGTTGTTCTTGAGCTAATTTCAAATTTGCAATAGTTTGTGCCTGCACGCCTTGGGTAGCATCAACAAGTAACAATGCACCTTCACAAGCAGCTAAACTCCGTGAAACTTCATAATTGAAATCTGTATGGCCAGGGGTATCAATTAGATTTAATTCATATTCAATACTATCAGATGCTTTATAATACATACGAACAGTTTGAAGCTTAATAGTAATACCACGTTCTCTTTCAAGATCCATGTTATCTAATAATTGCTCTTTCATATCACGTTCAGAGACCGTATTTGTCATCTCAATTAATCTATCAGCTAGAGTCGATTTACCGTGATCGATATGGGCAATAATACAAAAATTTCTTATATTATTTGGGTTCATTTTAATTTCTCCCATACTTTTATTAAATATTGGCGTGAACTATAATGGTTAGAGTAACTCTAAGTCAAGTTTATCAAATCATTATGATTAATAAGCTATTTAATTGATTTTTATGAATACATGGGTATAAATATGGTAAATATAAATGACTGTATTGCATCAATAGCTCAAAATGGTGAACTAAACCAAACACCTAAGTATACAGTGACTAAAGCAGCTAAAATGTTAGGCCTATCAGTACATACACTAAGGTATTATGATTCATTGAAATTATTTCCATTTCTACAACGCGATCAGAACGAAAAGCGACTTTTCTCTGATGCAGATTTGCAATGGGCAAAATTGATTGAATGCTTACGTAATGCGAATATGTCAATTAAAGAGGTACAACATTATGTTAAGTTATGCTTACAAGGTGATGAAACATTGGATGAACGTCTAACTATCATTAATCAACAAGAAAAGATTTTAATTGATACCATAACTGAACTAAATGAGCAATTAGCATTATTAAGGTTTAAGAAAAGTTATTACAAAAAGAGTAATAATCTTAAATAAAAAAATAAGTTATTATTGATAAAATTTATAACTAAAAAGAGACGAGACCTTTTATATTGTATCTTTAAGTATAATTGGTTAAGAATAAATAATTTTTAGTTTTTTAAAAGGTATAAGCTAATATAATTGATAAAAATCTGCTTAGAACTCAGTCATTATCTCAATTATATTAACTTATTTATCTTATTCGAGAATCATAAGGTAATTTTAGAAATTACTTAAGTCAGATTGCCAAAGAATATAAGGATCATAGTCGTCATCACCATTTGGTAAAGCTCCTGTTTTCGGAGGAAGCATAAAATCAGTAGTGACTAGTTGATTGTTATCAATATAGTCTATTTTCCATTCTAATAAATCTTTTTTATTTTCTGGTTTATCAAAGTTAAAGGTAATTTTGGAAAGTGAATTATGATAAAGGAATTGTCGCCAACATTCATCAGAATCTTTAACACAAAATTCAACACTCAACGGTTGATATTTTTTACCATCTTTAAATAATACAGGTATTGCCTTTTGCTCTTGGTTATCGACAAAAAATGATAAAAAAACATTATCAGCCAACTGAGCTTTATACTCTGTGTATTGGTTATTATTTTGTGACTTAGGTTGTTTTTGAAAACTACTTTGGTTTTCATTAGCATAACTATGACTGCAAAATAAACTACTTAACAATAATATTGATATTAATTTTTTCATAATATATTCCATTGATGAGTTTAGTAATTATTTTGATAAAAAAAGAGAATAAAGACTAATAGAAAAACTATTAAATGAACTTTTATAGCATAGCCGAAAATAGAGGTGATATATACTTTTTTATATTTTTCTTTCGCTTTTTTAATAATAATTGATTTCTTATGATTTAAACAAAAAAATAAACCTTTATAAAAAGTATCATCAATTTATATCTAAAAATAAGGATAGGTCATATTTCAAAAATTTACTAATGGTGGTTTATATTCTAAAAATTAATTATTCTAAATAAAATAATTTTTAGATGTTATGTTTTATTAGTGATAATTGCTAAGTAAAAAATATAATAGTATGTTTAATAACATGATTAATTTAGTATTATATATTTTTATTTGTTGACAAAATAACGTTTTGATTTGGATATTAATTAACGAGGTGGTTATACGTACCATAGTTACACGATTTTTAGTTATATTGCATCCGTATAACTATTCATATACCTAAAAAATTTGGTTGTAAATGTGTATCTTACTGATGCTTAATGAATAACAGAATAGACGTTAAGCCTTGTGTTTGTTAGTTTTGATGTGTTTTAAAGAATTTAAAAGAATGTTTCTGTTTATTGATTTGGTGCCGTGGGCGGGACTTGAACCCGCATGCCCTTAGAGCACTACCCCCTCAAGATAGCGTGTCTACCAATTTCACCACCACGGCGCCGTTTTTATTCAGGAATATCTGATGTTGGATTTATTTGTCCAGGTTGAACAACAGGATCTGTTGTTGGAGTAATGCCACTCTCGCTTTGCTGAGTTGTTACCGGAGCAGTATCTTCGAGATTATCAAATTCACCAGTTGAGGTGATGTGAGCACGACTACCTAAATTAGATAAAACAATACTTATCACAAAAAATAATATACCTAATAAAGTTGTTGTGCGAGTCAAAAAGTTCCCACTTCCTGATGAACCAAATAAAGTTGCTGACGCACCCGCACCAAAAGAAGACCCCATATCGGCGCCTTTTCCTCGCTGAATTAAAACTAATACGATTATTGCTAGTGCAATGATCAAATAACTTATAATTAAAAGTCCGTACATTTCAACCTGTCAATTTTATGTTTTATACAACAGAATTTATTGAAGCGAAATATTAACGAAAGACAGAGCAACAAGCAAGTAAAATTTAAGGTATTGTTGGTATAATTTGAGTTTCGACGTTTTAAAACTATTATCAATATTAATTTTTATACAAAAAAATTATATTCGTTTACTGTTTTTAATCGGTAGGGTAGTTGATTTATAGAAATTCTTTATTTTTAGATACAAAATAAAACTTTATTACATCAATTATGATCAAGTTACAGTAATAAATATCATTTTAAATTAATATTTTCAAATGATTTGATATAACAAATTGTTTTTCTAATCCATTTTAGATTCAATATTTGTTGGATTAAATTGTATGTTTTTTTAGAAAAACAGTATAATGACCGCTATTTTTATTTAGAACATATCTTAGTTTTATGAAATTTATTGTTAAACTCTTTCCTGAAATCACGATTAAAAGTGATTCCGTTCGTTTACGTTTTATCAAAATATTAACTAGCAATATTCGTAATATATTAAAACATCATATAGAAGATGTTGCTGTTATTCGTCATTGGGATTTTATTGAAGTTCGTCCAAAAATAGCAAATAGTGAATCCTTAATTCTAGAACTACTAACCCGAATCCCAGGTATTCATCATATTCTAGCTGTCGATGAACTAACTTATGTCGATATGCATGATATTTTCGAAAAAGCTTTAAATTACTATGCCCCTTTAATTGAAAATAAAACTTTTTGTGTAAGGGTTAAACGCAGAGGAAAGCATGACTTTACTTCAATTGATGTTGAACGTTACGTTGGTGGTGGACTTAATAAATATGTGCCTTCAGCTAAGGTAAAGCTAACACGCCCTGAGGTTACGGTTAATTTAGAAATTGACAATGATAAGTTATTACTTGTTAAAGGTCGACATGATGGTATTGGTGGTTTCCCAACTGGTACTCAAGAAGATGTTATCTCACTGATTTCTGGTGGATTTGACTCAGGTGTATCAAGTTATATGCTGATGCGACGAGGTAGTCGAGTTCATTACTGTTTTTTTAATCTTGGAGGAAAAACTCACGAAATTGGTGTAAAACAGATGGCTCACTATTTATGGGAACGTTTTGGAAGTTCACATAAAGTACGTTTTATTGCTATCAATTTTTCAGATGTTGTTGGTGAGATTTTGGAAAAAATTGATGATGGACAAATGGGTGTAATCTTAAAAAGAATGATGATCCGTGCCGCATCTAAAATAGCTCAGCGTTATAATGTACAAGCTCTTGTGACAGGTGAAGCTCTTGGTCAAGTATCAAGTCAAACATTAACTAATTTACGCTTAATTGACAATGTTAGTGATACATTGATTTTACGTCCACTAATCACTCACGATAAAGAAACCATTATCAATCTTGCTCGACAAATCGGCACTGAAGATATTGCTAAAACCATGCCTGAATTTTGTGGTGTAATATCTAAAAGTCCAACTGTCAAAGCCATTAAAGAAAAAATTGAAGCAGAAGAGTTGAATTTTGATTTTTCAATACTTAATAAAGCTATAGAAGATGCAGAAAACATTGATATTCGTGAAATAGCTAAACAATCAGACACAACAATTCAACAGGTTGAAACCGTATCGACTCTTAATAACGATCATATTATTATTGATATTCGCCCATCAGATGAACAAGAGGATGATCCTTTACTATTAGGCGATAATGTTGAAATTAAAATAATTCCTTTTTATAAATTAGCCTCCCAATTTGGTGATTTGGATCAAAGCAAGCAGTATTTGCTTTATTGTAACCGTGGAGTGATGAGTAAATTACAAGCACTTTATCTTATTGATCAAGGTTTTTCTAATGTTAACGTATTAAAATTGTAGAACTTAACAATTATTTACTATATTGTTAGTATTGATAGCATTTTTTGCATATATAATAATTTGGCAAAGTGTGAAACCTTGATGTAATTCGATAAAAATAAATATGATATATGAGTAAACAGAGGATTGTAATGAACAAATTACTTGTAGTGGATGATGATCCAGAAATCGCCTCGTTGTTATCCGAGCTTCTTGAACTAGAGGGGTTTGAAGTTGAAACGGCGAATAATGGCGTGCAAGCTTTAGAGAAGTTTGATATGTCATTTGATTTGGTTCTGCTCGATATAATGATGCCTGAAATGAATGGATTAAATGTGTTATCTCAACTTAGAAGCAAATTTACTGTCCCTGTTATTTTTTTAACGGCTAAAGATAATGAATATGATAAAATTATTGGGCTTGAACTTGGTGCTGATGATTATATTTTAAAACCTTTCAATGATAGAGAACTTATAGCTAGAATCAACGCGCTATTACGTAGAACGCGCTGGGATAATTTAGTTAATGAAACAGATGATCTTCCTCAACAGTATACAGTTGATAAATTGGTATTAAATCGAAAACAGCAGTCAGTTTATTATGATAATAAGTATATAGAATTAACTGGTACGGAATTTCAAGTATTACTTAAATTTCTTGAAAATGGTGGTAAAATCATATCTAGAGATACGTTGAGCGAAACAGTCTTAGGTAAGGAATTTATTCCGCTTGCTCGCTCAATTGATGTCCATGTATCTAATTTAAGGAAAAAACTTCCTCCTCGTAGTGATGGTTTACCGTGGATTAAAACCTTACGTTCTAAGGGATATTTATTTGTTATTGATAATCATGATGATGTATAACGAAATCAGTATAGTTTTAAATTAGGTGTGGTGATATGTGGATTTTTGATCGTTTAACTGTTCGAATTTTCACTATCTTCCTTTTGACGATAGCTTTTTTTTTAGCATTAATCATTTTATTACCAAATTTAGATTCTAGAAACTTAACTTACATTGCAAATAAAGAGCGAGAAACCGGTAACGAGTTAGCTAAACAAATAGAAAAAGATCTATCCAATGTACCTAAAGATAGCTTTCGTTGGTGGATGCGTTTTATTGTTGTAATGGATACTTACCAAAAATCTGGTCAATTTTTATTTATTGTCACTCCAAATGAGCAATATATTACTGCCGACACCAAGAATATTGATTTAGTTAGAAATTTTAGCGAAATATCACATAATATTTCAGATCCAGCTAAGAAGATTTATGATTTCCAAGAAATTATAGGACCATTTTTGGTTCATTATGCTGATGAACCATATCAATTATATGTTTTACAACCAGCATCCGATGTTCAATCTCAATTTGTTAATTTACTTTTTGATCATCCTCTATTGTTATTAACACTAATGATGTTAATCAGTTCTCCTTTTTTACTATGGTTATCATGGAGTATCGCTAAACCTGCAAGAGGATTAAAAAAAGCGGCAGATCAGGTTGCTAAAGGTAATTTACAAGAGTGGCCTGAGCTAGAAAAAATAGGATCTACTGAATATAAAGCAACAGGCGCTAGCTTTAACCATATGTTAAGAGAACTTAAACGGATGCAAGAAGTACAACAACGTCTATTTTCCGATATTTCCCATGAACTTCGTACTCCTTTAACACGTTTACAACTTGCAACATCTTTATTACGACGTAAACAAGGCGAAAGTAATGAAGTTATACGTATCAATAATGAAGCATTAAAGCTTGATTCTATGATTGGTGATTTATTGTCATTAGCAAGACAGCAATATGATAATAATGAAATTCGTCAATTTAAGAAAATTAATCTATTATTCAAACAAGTACTTGATAATGCTACATTTGAAGCAGAACAAATAGGGAAAAAGTTTTTAGTGACTAACTTTCCAACTAGTCATACTATTTTATGTTATCCTATGGCTTTATGTAGTGCTCTTGAAAATGTTATACGTAATGCATTCCGCTATTCTAATCATGAAATCGTTGTTAACTTTATTGCGCAGCAAAATCAGATAATAATTAGTATTGACGATGATGGAATTGGTGTAGCTGACAAGGAACTTGAGCAAATTTTTAGACCATTTTATCGTACTAGTGAAGCGCGAGATCGTCAATCCGGAGGAACTGGTTTAGGGCTAGCTATTGTTGCTAATGCCATCATGCAAGATCATGGCAATGTTAAAGCAGAGAAAAGTCATCTTGGAGGACTTAGAATTGTGATAGTATTACCAATTCAGAAATATAAACAATAGAAGAGAAAGTATTGTGTCAAACATTGCCTTAAATATCGTTTTATTTGAGCCAGAAATTCCAGCTAATACTGGTAACATTATCCGTCTTTGTGCTAATACAGGTTTTAATTTGCATATTATAGAACCAATGGGATTCTTTTGGGATGACAAAAAGCTGAGAAGAGCAGGTCTTGATTATCAAGAATTTGTCAACGTAACGCGTTATAAAAATCTTACTCATTTTTTAGAGATAAACCAACTTAACCTAATCACACAAGTTTATGCATTAACGACTAAAGGTCAAAAATCTCATAGTGAAGTGAATTTTAAGTATAATGATTTTTTGTTGTTTGGTCCCGAAACTAGAGGTTTACCTGCATCAGTTCTTGATGCATTACCGCAAGATAAAAAGATTCGTATTCCTATGTTAGCTAATAGTCGAAGTATGAATTTATCTAATTCTGTTGCGGTGGTGGTTTATGAATCATGGCGCCAATTAAATTATTTTGGTGCAAAACAATTTAATTAATTCATTATTAACAATGAAGTTATCACAATTAATATAAAGATTAATCTGTTGTCATTGAATTAAATGTATACCATTTAAAACTACTTAAAACAAAAAAGAGGTTAACGTAACCTCTTTTTTTGGTTAATAATATTTTTGTATAAAACCACCATCATTATTTAACACGTGATACATATTCACCTGAACGAGTATCCACTTTAAGCACTTCACCAATTTGTACGAATAATGGTACACGAACAACCGCACCAGTTGATAAAGTTGCTGGTTTTCCGCCTGTTCCTGCAGTATCACCTTTTAAGCCTGGATCGGTTTCAATAACTTCTAATTCAACAAAATTTGGAGGTGTAACAGCGATAGGTTGACCATTCCACAATGTTAAGATACATTCAGCTTGATCAACTAACCATTTTGCATTATCACCAACGGCTTTAGCATCGGCAGATAGTTGTTCAAAAGTATCATTATTCATAAAATGCCAGAATTCACCATCAGTGTATAAATATGTTAAATTCATATCAACAACATCAGCGGCTTCAACTGATTCACCTGACTTAAAAGTTTTATCAACTGTTTTGCCTGAAAGTAGTTTTTTAATTTTTACTCGGTTAATTGCTTGTCCTTTACCAGGCTTATAAAATTCATTTTCAACAATTACACAAGGCTCGCCATCTTGCATTATTTTAAGACCAGCTTTAAACTCATTTGTACTATAAGATGCCATAAAAGCTCCAACTATCATTCTGAATTACAAAAATGAGTCATATTATACAGCAAAAAATTGAACAACCAAATAATAAAGATGAATGGATATTAGATCTAAACAATGTCGTGACAGATATCAAGGAACTTTATTCTTATTTAGAATTAGATCCTAATTCCATTTCAATTACTATGTTACAAGCGAAAAAACAATTTCCGCTTCGTGTTCCTATAGCTTTTATAAATCGAATGAAAAAGGGGAATTATAAAGATCCATTGTTATTACAAGTTCTTTGCGATGATCATGAAATGATTAATGTAGATGGATACAGTAATGATCCTTTGGATGAACAACAAAATACTATTCCAGGATTACTACATAAATATCATAATCGTGCTTTATTAATTACTAAAACAGCTTGTGCCATAAATTGTCGTTATTGTTTTAGGCGACATTTTCCTTACCATGAAAACCAAGGAAATAAAAAGAATCTTAGCATTGCGCTTGATTATATTACCAATCACCCAGAACTTGATGAAATTATTCTTTCTGGAGGAGATCCTTTAATGGCTAAAGATCATGAGATTGAATTTTTGATAAAAGAATTAGAAAAGATACCTTACATCAAACGGTTACGAATTCATACTCGTTTAGCCGTTGTGATACCATCACGAATTACATCAACACTTTGTCAGCTATTTGCTAAAAGCCGATTACAAATTATCATGGTTACTCATATCAATCATCCAAATGAAATTGATGAAAATGTAGCTAAAGCTATTTCACTGTTAAAACATCAAGGTGTAACTGTGTTTAATCAAAGCGTTTTATTAAAAAATGTTAATGATAAAGCCGAAACATTAGCGCAATTATGTAATAAACTATTTGATATTGGCATTTTGCCTTATTACATCCATTTACTTGATAAGGTGCAGGGGGCCGCTCACTTTATGGTAAATGATGAGAAAGCCAAACAAATAATGAAACAACTAGCAGCTCAAGTTTCAGGATATTTAGTGCCTAAATTAGCGCGTGAAATCGGTGGTGAAAAAAGTAAACGTGTCATTGCATTTAATAATTAAGAAATTTAATTTTCGTATCTCTTTTTTGGAGTTGTTTTTGATACATGATATCAGCCTATAAAGAAGATAAATTAATCTCATAAACTATTATTTTGCTGATTATTTATCGACAATAAGGATTAAAATATATGCTTAAATTAATAGGGTATGTATCAGTTTTTTATATAATTGTATCTTAATCAGGAGTTAATGGATTTCTTAAAAATTTATCTGTTAAAATCTCATTGACGACAAAGGAAATAAACACTATAATTCCGACCTCTTTAATTAATGCTGTGGAGTTTACACTCTACAACCTTGTTGATAAATTAGATTTGGATATAAATCGTCATGAAACGCACATTTCAACCATCAGTATTAAAACGCAATAGAACTCACGGTTTCCGTGCTCGTATGGCAACAAAAAACGGTCGTCAAGTTCTTGCTCGCCGTCGTGCTAAAGGCCGTGTTCGTTTAACTGTTGCTAGCTGATTTAAAGTTGAGTGATTAAATTCACTTATCCTCGGGAGTTGCGATTGTTAACTCCCTTTGATTTCAGTTATGTTTTCCAAGAATCCATCAGAGCTGGATCTCCTTTCCTTACGCTTGTTTCACGTAAAAATAATTTAGCACATGCTCGTTTGGGATTTGCCATAGCTAAAAAGCAGGTAAAGCGTGCCCATGAACGTAACCGTATCAAACGGCTTGTGAAGGAATATTTTCGTTATCATCAACATCAATTCCCTAATATTGATTTTATTCTAATGGCTAAATCTCCTGTTATTGACTTAGATAATCAACAAATAGTTGAGATATTTGATAAACTATGCCAACGAATCATAGCCAAGCAAAAAATTTAAATAAATTAAAATTAATGATAAAAAGGCATGTTTGTGCATTTAATTTATTGATAATTAATATTTTTATATTTTTTATTCGGATATATCAACGTATCCTTAGTCCCTTATTTGGTCCTAAATGCCGTTTTACGCCGTCATGTTCACAATATGCTGTAATTGCATTAAGACGCTTTGGAATAATAAAAGGTGGTTGGCTAATGGTTAAACGTGTATTAAAATGTCACCCTTTACATGAAGGAGGAGAAGATTTTGTTCCTCCTAAAATTAAAACCAATAGAGAAAAACACTAATGGGATCTCAACGTAATATTTTAGTCATTGCTTTACTTTTTGTATCTTTTTTTATTTGGAAAGCGTGGGAAGAAGATCATGCTCCCAAGCCGCCTGTGATTAACCAGTTAACACAACAGCTAGGGGAAGATAATTCAACTAATAGTGCCGTGCTTGGTAAAACAATCACTGTAAAATCAGATGTATTATCACTTACTATCAATACTTATGGCGGCGATGTGCAAGCTGCTCAATTATTAAAATATGAGCAAACACTTCATTCAGGTACTCCTTTCCAATTATTAACATCAAGTCCTGATTTTGTTTATGTTGCTGAAAGCGGCTTAACTGGTAAAGATGGCCCTGATAATGCAATTCAAGGATCAAAACGACCAGTATATCAAACAGAACAAACCGAATACGTATTAGCTGATGGACAAGATGAATTGCGTGTACCACTGACTTATCAGGTTAATGGTGTTAGCTATACTAAATATTATATATTACATCGAGGTAATTATGCTATAGATGTACAATATGACATAAATAACCAAAGTGGAAGTCCTATTGATGTTTCGATGTATGGTCAATTAAAACAAACTATAGAGTTACCTAAAGGTACTGTGACTGAAGGTGGCGGAGGGTTAGGCCTAAATGCTTTTCGCGGTGCGGCTTATTCTAGTTCTAACACTAACTATAGTAAATATAGTTTTGATGATATAAAAGATAAAGCTTTAGATGTAAGTACCCAAACAGGTTGGGTTGCAATGCTACAGCACTATTTTGTAACGGCATGGGTGCCAGCTCAGGATCAAAACAATTTATTTTATTCTCGGGCTACAGCTAACAAATCTCAAGCAACGATTGGTTTCAAAGGTGAATCAACTATTATTCAACCAGGTAATAGTCAAACTATTGGTGCAAAATTATGGTTGGGACCTGAAATTCAAGACCAATTGAAAGAGACAGCCAATCATCTTGATTTAACCGTTGATTATGGTTGGTTATGGTTCTTATCACAACCACTATTTTATTTGTTAAAATTTATTCATAGTTTTGTAGGTAACTGGGGCGTTGCAATTATTATTATTACTTTTATTGTCCGTGGTATTTTATTCCCATTGACACGTGCACAATATCGTTCAATGGCAAAAATGAAGTTATTACAACCTCGTATAGAAGCATTGAAAGAACGTTATGGTGATGATAAACAAAAAATGAGTATGGAAACCATGGCGATTTATAAACAAGAAAAAGTAAATCCATTAGGTGGTTGTTTGCCAATATTTATTCAAATGCCAATTTTCTTATCACTATTCTATATGTTAGGTAATGCTGTAGAGCTACGTCATGCCCCATTTGCGCTTTGGATTTATGACTTATCCGCACAAGATCCTTATTATATTTTTCCTTTATTAATGGGCGGTACCATGTTTTTAATTCAGATGATGTCTCCAACACCAGCGGCTGACCCATTACAAAAAAGGTTAATGACTTATATGCCATTAATCTTTACGGTATTCTTCTTATGGTTTCCAGCAGGTTTAGTTTTATACTATATCGTAAGTAACTTATTTACAATTGCCCAGCAACGCATCATTTATTGGGAACTTGAGAAAAAAGGACTTCACGAGAAGAAAAAGAAATAATATTGATAATAAAGGAGGTTAAGACCCTCCTTTTTCGTTGTTTTTGGTGTAAATTGATATGAATATACAGCAACAAATAAATTTGAATGGTAATGAAACAGGTTATTGGTTTGTCAGTAAAAATGGACGACTATGGTTACCAAATGGTGAAGTTCCTGTTGGAAATGCCAGACAATTAGGTTTTACAAATCTAATTGCCCAACCTATTGGTGAGTGGAATGGTCAAACAGCTTGGCTTATTTGCCGAGAAATGAAAACAGCAATGAGTTCAATTCGAACTTTGCTTGGTAATAATGAACAATCATTATTTTATATGGCTGGACGAGCCGTTCAATTATCAGAGTTTTATCGTTCTCATAAATATTGTGGTTATTGTGGGCACGAAATGCATATTAGTACAACAGAATGGTGTTGTATGTGTCGCAACTGTAATGAACGCTATTATCCACAAATTTCGCCATCTATCATTGTCGCTATTCGCAATAAAAATAAAATATTATTGGCAAAACATGTTAGGCATAATCAAGATAGTTTATACACTGTTTTAGCTGGTTTTATTGAAATTGGTGAAACGATGGAAATGGCAGTTAAGAGAGAAGTATTTGAAGAAGCAAAAATAACAATTAAAAATATTCGTTATGTAGGTTCGCAGCCTTGGCCATTTCCTAATTCATTGATGATGGCTTATTTGGCAGACTATGAAAGTGGTGAAATTCATGTAGATACTAGCGAGTTAGTTGAAGCAAATTGGTATCATTACTCTCAGTTACCTAAGATTCCCGAATATGGGACTATTGCTCGGCGCTTAATTGAAGATACCATTATACTTTGCCGAGAATATGATGAGTATGGTAATGATTAATCATATTCTCTTTAATATTAAAAAATAATAAATAAATCTATTGATATTCAATGGTTCTTATTAAATTAACGGTTTTTGACTCATTACCAGTCGTTACACAGATTGCTTTTGTCCAATCTCGGTTTTCATTATAATCAGAATAAGTACAAGTTTCAGTTATTTCAACTTCTTGTTCGTTTTTGTTATTAATTATGATGTCACCATTCGATGATAGTTTAAATGACTTAGTGATAGTTTTTTCTAATTGATTATTATCATTGTAAATAATATCTTTTTCTTGTACTAACACAGGAAATTTGGTTTTTTCATTAACTGGAATATAAGCATTATATAAAACCATCTCAACTCGATCTTGTTCATAAATTATTTTGCTATTAAAAATAATATTATTTTCTGCAAAGTGAGATAAAGTTGTTTCTACTAAATGGCCTTGCTCATCAAATTCAGAAATAGCAACGATATCTCCATTACTATTTTTCATGCCAAGAATGTTTTTTGCATTGTCAAAGGTAATTCCATATTCATTTCTAGTTTCTTTCATCCCGTAAATGTATTTGGCTTTATCATAATTGATTTCACCATATAATCCTTCTAAATTATAATTATCTACATAGCCTAAATTATTATAGTTAATTAATTTATTCGATGAACCTTCAATTTTTTGCTGTTTAAATAATTTGTTATCTGGTAATAATTCTGGTTCTGTATGAAAAAGATAACTGTTAATAACCGCAATTTGAGTTGGGTTTCTATTAGTTAGTTTTTTGTCATCACAACCACTAATTAATAATATACTGCTACATAAACTTATATTTAAAAGAGAAATATATTTTTTCATAACATTATCTTCCATTATTAGTATTATTGTTTAAAAATATTTAGAGTAGAACATCAAACTATAACTCATCGTACTATGTTTACTGTTTTAATGACCTTTACACCAAATAGATAGGGCTTCACAATTCCAATTTATCATCATTTCACACCATACAGCTCGCCATCGCCTTACGGTATTGTTCGTCAATTTTAGTTTTTTTTCTATTTGTGTATTGTCTTGCCCATCTATAAGTAAATCAATAAAGCTCAACCATAATTCAGATTTGGGTAAACGGTTTAGTTTAGTATTGCTTAAAAGATTAAAACTATGTCGACATCGTTTACACCGGTAACATGTTCGTTTGCCTATTTTGACCGTTTCTGTTGAGTTACAGTGTAAACAAGGGGGCGTTTGTGTATTAAGTAAAGTATTTATTTTTGATTTGATATAATTATGTTGTTCAATTAAGATTGGATTTAAGGTTGTCTGTTGTTTATTGATATACCATTTATATAATGGTAAATAATGTAGCTTTAAGCGATTAATTATTGCATGGTCACGGCGCATTATTTTCTCAGTTGAACATTCAAATATATTTGCTATTGCCTGATAACTGTAATTTTTTATACGGCTAACAAAAATGGTATCTAACCAATTAAAAGGTGTTAGACGGTTAAAAGGTGTATTCGTTGCTGCCGTAAAATATTTATAGCAAGCTTTACAACGGTAAGTGGTAGTTGGTTTTGAACGGATTAAATAAAATTCCTTTTTATCACAAAAAGGACAAACCTCAACATGTTGTGAGGCTATTCTCTCTAAATCATTACGAAAATCATTAAGCTCTTTATGTAATTCATTCGGTATGAGTTTATAAATCATTTTTCATTCCTTTGTAACTAATCTGATGAAATATTACCAAATTTTTACATAAACATATAGTTTTCCTGAAACTTTTTTACATGCTTTATGAAACACAGGTTGTTAATTTTATATTGGCATTAAATCATTTTAATTATTAATATTTACAATTGATAGACAAAATAATTATGAAAAGAGTGAAGCTATAAAATTCAAGCCATGATAATAAAATTGAAATACCATTAGTCATTTGGGGAAACTTGAAAATTTTTTTGTATTTAATAGCTAATTTTGTAAAAAAATAGAATGAATAAATCCGATAAAATAAATGAATTCTTTTACTTTTTTGATAAATATCCCCACTATATAAATATGGGGACTTTATTGTGAGTTCATTAAATTTTATTGTTTTTGAACTAACCATTCAGCTACTTGTTTAGCGAAATAAGTTAATATTCCATCTGCACCAGCGCGTTTAAAGCAAAGTAAGGATTCCATAATTACGGACTGTTTATCTAACCAACCGTTTTCAATTGCTGCGCACAGCATGGTATATTCGCCAGAAACTTGATAAGCAAATGTTGGAACGGCGAAGCTCTCTTTTACTCTTCTAACCATATCAAGATAAGGCATACCTGGTTTTACCATGACCATATCAGCCCCTTCGCTAAGATCTTGATAAATTTCTTGCAAAGCTTCATTACTGTTGGCGGGGTCAAGTTGGTAAGTTTTTTTATTACCGCCTTTTATATTTGGAGCGGATCCAACGGCATCACGAAACGGACCATAAAAACTTGAAGCATATTTTGCTGAATACGCCATGATTTGAGTGTTAACAAAATTATACTTTTCTAACTCATCGCGAATTGCGCCGATGCGTCCATCCATCATATCACTTGGCGCGATAATATCTGCACCAGCTTGGGCTTGAATTAAAGCTTGTTTAACAAGAATTTCGACAGATATATCATTTTGCACATAACCATGTTCATCAATAATACCATCTTGTCCGTGCGTTGTGTAAGGGTCAAGGGCTACGTCAGTTAGAATACCTAACTCAGGAATTTCTTTTTTTAATGCTCGAATCGCTTTGGGTACTAATCCATTTTCATTATAAGCTTCCTGTGCGAGTAATGATTTTTTTGCTGGTTCAATGGCTGGAAATAATGAAAGAACAGGAATACCTAGTTTAGCTACATATTCAGCTTCTTTTAATAGTATATCAATACTCATTCGATCAACGTTTGGCATGGATGAAACGGGTTCAATGATATTGTTTCCTTCAACGATAAAAACAGGATAAATTAGATCATTAATCGTTAGCTGATTTTCTGCAACTAAACGGCGACTAAAATCATAAACACGATTGCGGCGTAAGCGGCGCTTGGGGTACTGACCGGTAATAAACGATGACATAAAAATACCTATCTATATTAATAAAAATGGTTTTATTATCTAATTGAGTAGGGAGATTAGCAAATTAATTTGTTATGATACAATAATTGGATATTTTACTTTACAACATATATCCATTAGAGGTAAAATTGCGCACTAATTTTTAGTCCTTTGTGATATTAAACAAATTTGAGGTGAGAGGCACATGCCAGTAATTAAAGTACGTGAAAATGAACCTTTCGATGTAGCATTACGTCGTTTTAAACGTTCTTGCGAAAAAGCAGGAGTTTTAGCTGAAGTTCGTAATCGTGAATTTTACGAAAAACCAACTACTATTCGTAAACGCGCAAAAGCAGCTGCTGTTAAACGTCATGCTAAAAAATTAGAAAGAGAAAACGCTCGTCGCACTCGTCTATATTAATAGTTATACTAAAAGTTTAAATTGATATAAAATTCAATTTTATCTATTTTTTATAAAAAATTTTTACAAGCCGTACATATATATACGGCTTGTTGTCTTTGCGTATAGTGCCAATATCGGTTGAATTATCATGAAAGGTCTTATTCCTCGCGATTTTATTTTAGACTTGATTGCTCGCACAAGTATACTTGATGTGATCAGCAAACGTGTCAAAATGAAAAAAAAGGGGAATAATTACTTTGGTTGTTGTCCTTTCCATGATGAGAAAACTGCCTCTTTTTCATTGAATGAAAAAAAACAGATCTATTATTGTTTTGGTTGTGGGGCATCTGGTTCGGTTGTAAATTTTTTAATGCAATATGAACGTTTGTCTTTTCCCGAAGCTATTGAAGAATTAGCTAGTATGCAAGGAATTCGAGTTCCTTATACGGATAATGAGAATAACCAAATAGATCAATCAAAACAGATTGAATCTCGAAATATTCGCCGTGATCTGTATACGTTAATGGCCAAAATAACCAATTTTTACCAACAGCAATTAGCATTATCAACCTCGATTGATGCACATAAATATCTAGAACAACGTGGGCTAAATACGGAAATTATAGCTAGGTATAAAATTGGTTACGCCCCTAATTCAAGCCAATTAGCTTTTCAAACTATTGTAAAGACAAAAAACGAAGCAGAGTTATATGATAAAGCAGGGATGTCAGTTAATAATGATAGAGGTAATCGATTCGATCGCTTTCGCGGGCGAATCATGTTCCCAATTCGTGATAGACAAGGTAATGTGATCGCCTTTGGTGGAAGAACTATCATTAATGACTCGGCAAAATATTTAAACTCACCAGAAACGCCTATTTTTCATAAAGGTTTTCAGTTATATGGACTTTATGAAGCTTTGGAAGCCAATCGTAACCCTCTACAATTAATAATTGTAGAGGGTTATATGGATGTTGTATCTCTGGCCCAATATGATATTGATTATGCGGTAGCAGCTCTAGGGACAGCAACATCAGAAGAACATATTAAACTTCTATTTAGAGCTACAGATTCTGTTATCTTTTGTTATGATGGAGATAATGCAGGAAGGAATGCTGCTTGGCGAGCATTAAATGTTTTATTACCCTGCTTGATTGATGGTAAAGAGATAAGCTTTGCTTTTTTACCTCAAGATGAAGACCCAGATAGTTTTGTACGTAAAGTCGGTAAAACAGGTTTTGAAGATTACCTGAAAACCGCACCAAACCTGTCTAAATTTTTATTTGATGAATTACTAAAACAAGTTGATTTGAAAACACCGGAAGGGAAAGCTAAATTAAGTTCATTGGCGCTTCCTTTACTTGATCAAATAAAAGCAAAGGCTTTCCGATTAAATTTATTACAACAACTTGGGCGTTATTTAGGATTACTTGATTTGTCTCAAATAGAGCAATTGATGCAATCTAATCGCCAAAAATATGAAAGTAAGGTTCCAGAAACTGCACCAATAGCACAAATGAAGTTAACAACAATGCGTATTTTGATCGGTTTATTACTTCAATATCCTAATCTTGCGCAGCTTGTTTCCGATATTAATGCTATTGGTCAAGTGAAAATGGCTGGTATTGATATTTTTATTGAACTACTTGAATTATGCCAGCGCTATCCTAATATAACTACTGCACAAATATTAACTGAGTGTTTAGAAAGGCCGTTTTATAAGCAAATTAGTCGTTTATCAACCTGGGAGTTTCATTACCAAGATGATGATATAGAATCTATTTTTAAACATACTTTAAAAGAGTTATATGATAATATACTCGCCCAAAGACAAGATGAACTAATCGCAAAAGAGAGAGTCTCCGGCTTAAGTACCGCAGAGAAAAAAGAATTAGCGACATTAATACTTGTTTTATCAAAAAAAGACTAAATATATAGGGTATACGTAGATAACAGCTAATGTTCTACATATATAATATACACATGACCAAATAACTAAAAGTGGATACCTTTTATGGAGCAAAATTCTCAATCACAGCTAAAACTCCTAATTATTCGTGGTAAGGAGCTAGGATACCTAACCTATGCTGATGTCAACGATCACTTGCCTGAAGAGATTATTGATTCAGATCAGATTGAAGATATTATCCAAATGATTAATGATATGGGGATTCAAGTTCTTGAAGAAGCCCCTGATTCTGATGAGTTATTACTTTCAGATAATGTCCCTGATGAAGAAGCCGTTGAAGCAGCAACAGCATTAGTATTATCTAATGTTGAGTCAGAAATAGGTCGAACAACCGATCCTGTTCGTATGTATATGCGAGAAATGGGAGCGGTAGAACTTTTAACTCGTGAAGGTGAAATTGATATTGCCAAACGTATTGAAGATGGCATTAATCAGGTTCAAACTTCAGTGTCTGAATACCCAGAGGCGATTACTTATCTACTTGAGCAATATAACTTAGTCGAAAGTGGAGAAGTTCGTTTATCTGATTTAATTACCGGTTTTGTTGATCCAAATGCGGAAGAAGTAACAGAAGAATTACCTGAAGATTTAGAAGATAGTGAAACCGAGATCGAAATAGACGATAGTGACGATGAAAATGAAGATGAGGATGGTGATTCATCTGCAGATGAAGATGTTTCGATTGATCCTGAAGTAGCTAGAGCAAAATTTGCTGAATTACAAGAACAGCATAATAAAACTTCTGAAGCTATTAAAAAATATGGAAGAGGTCACAAAAAAGCACAAAAAGAGATCGAAAATTTATCAGAGATTTTCAAACAATTTCGTTTAGTAGCTAAACAGTTCGATATACTTGTCAACAATATGAGAAGTATGATGGATCGTGTAAGAGCACACGAACGTGTAATTATGAAGATCTGCGTTGAACAATGTAAGATGCCGAAAAAACAATTTATGAATTATTTCACTGGAAATGAAAATAACATGGATTGGTATAATAAAGCATTAACTTCGAAAAGTGCTTTTGCGGCTAATTTAAAAGATTTCGAGGAGCAAATTGCTGCTCAAGTTAACTTGTTGCAACAAATTGAAACGGAAACTAATCTTTCTATTGAGCAAATTAAAGATATTAATCGTCGTATGTCTATTGGTGAAGCAAAAGCACGACGCGCTAAGAAAGAAATGGTTGAAGCAAACTTACGTTTAGTTATTTCTATAGCAAAAAAATACACTAACCGTGGATTACAGTTCTTAGATCTGATTCAAGAAGGTAATATCGGTCTAATGAAAGCTGTAGATAAGTTTGAATACCGTCGAGGTTATAAATTCTCAACTTATGCAACTTGGTGGATTAGACAAGCTATCACACGTTCAATTGCCGACCAAGCAAGAACAATTCGTATTCCAGTACATATGATTGAGACGATTAATAAGTTAAATCGTATTTCACGCCAAATGTTACAAGAAATTGGTCGCGAACCGACACCAGAAGAGTTATCTGAACGTATGCAAATGCCAGAAGATAAAATTCGTAAAGTGTTGAAGATTGCTAAAGAACCAATTTCAATGGAAACACCTGTTGGTGATGATGAAGATTCACATTTAGGTGACTTTATTGAAGATACCGCACTAGAGCAACCATTAGATGCAGCAACATCTGAAAGCTTGCGCAGTGCAACACGTGATATCTTATCTGGTTTAACGCCACGCGAAGCAAAAGTATTACGTATGCGATTTGGTATTGATATGAATACCGATCATACGCTTGAAGAAGTTGGTAAACAATTTGATGTAACACGTGAACGTATTCGTCAAATTGAAGCTAAAGCGTTACGTAAATTACGTCATCCAAGTCGTTCGGATGTTCTTCGTAGCTTCTTAGAATAAGTATTCTTACTCGTAAACTATATCGCCACTATTGTGGCGATTTTTTTAGCAAAAAAGATTGGTAACTATGAATATACTCCAACGTTTGAAGATTGATCCATTCTTATTGACTTTAATTTTTGTTGTTATTTCTGCAAGTATTTTGCCTTGTAAGGGACAAACTAAAATATACTTTGAGCACCTTACAACTTTTGCCATTGGATTGTTATTTTTTATGCATGGCGCTAAACTTTCTTTTCAATCCATTATTATTGGCATAAAAAATTGGCGATTACATTTGTTAATATTTGCAACGACCTTTGTGGTTTTTCCTATCTTAGGCGTTATGATGCAATTTTTAGTGCCAACTTTTTTATCGCAAGAATTTTATTTAGGCTTTGTGTACCTTTGTGTTTTACCTGCAACAGTACAATCAGCAATAGCATTTACTTCGATAGCAAGAGGAAACGTAGCAGCTGCAATTTGTAGTGCCTCTGCATCAACATTATTGGGTGTTTTTATTACTCCTATTTTAGTTGGGTTACTAATGAATACTCAAGCTGTTGCTTCAATGGATATAGTCGATGCAATTACCTCAATAATGTTAAAATTGATGTTACCTTTTATTATTGGTCATTTATCGCGTCGCTTTATAATCAAATGGATAGAAAAATACAAAAATATCATTTCTAAAACTGATCGTTTATCAATTTTATTGGTGGTTTATGTTGCTTTTAGTGATGCAGTTATTAATGGCATTTGGGCACAAGTTGGTCTTTTATCGTTATTAAACATAATATTTTTCTCAATTGTATTATTAGTTATTGTTTTATTGATTACGACCTATAGTGCAAGACTATTTGGTTTTAGCAAAGAAGATGAAATTACAATCGTATTTTGTGGTTCAAAAAAAAGTTTAGCTAGTGGTATTCCCATGGCCGGTGTTATTTTTCCAATGTCGATTATGGGAATTATGATTTTACCTTTAATGATCTTTCATCAGATTCAATTAATGATCTGTGCTTTTTTAGCTGCCCGCTATGCTAAACGAAAAATGTAAAATTTGTTTTGCTCATTATCCTATTCTAAAGGATAATAGTGTCGTTAATTAACAACAGAAAGATCTATTATGTTTCATCTATTTTCTGATTTAGAATTTTCAACTATTGTATTATTAGTCTTTGCATTGTTATTTGTGCTTTTTTACGAGGCTATAAATGGATTTCATGATACAGCCAATGCTGTTGCAACGGTTATTTATACCAGAGCATTGAAAGAGCAACTTGCCGTTTTTATGGCAGGAGTGTTTAATTTCTTCGGTGTGTTGCTTGGTGGCCTTAGTGTTGCTTATGCGATTGTGCACTTATTACCAACCGATTTATTACTCAATGTGAGTTCTACACATGGGCTTGCAATGGTATTTTCTATTTTATTCGCAGCAATTATTTGGAATTTAGGAACTTGGTATGTTGGCATCCCTGCATCAAGTTCTCATACCTTAATTGGTTCTATTATTGGTGTAGCACTTGCTAATGCATTTATTATGGATACATCAATTATTGATGCGCTTAATATTCCGAGAATGATTCAAATCTTTTTATCATTAATTATTTCACCAGTAATTGGTCTTGTTGTTGCTGGTTTAATGATTTTTTTACTACGTAAATATTGGACACGTAAAAGTCAAAGCAAAAAAAGTAGTAAAAAAAGAGAGCGTATTTTCATGACACCAGAGCAACGTGAAAAACTCTATGGTAAGAAAAAGCCTCCATTTTGGATTCGCATAATGCTTATTATATCAGCAGCCGGTGTTAGCTTTTCACATGGCGCTAACGATGGGCAAAAAGGAATTGGTTTATTAATGTTGGTGCTAATGGGCATTGCTCCCGCAGGTTTTATTGTTAATATGAGTGCTTCAACTTATGATATTACTAATACACGCAATGCTATCCACAATATTGAAGACTATTTTGTTACTCATAATCAAGATTTAACAACTGTAATTGGCTCTCAATCTACAGTTGACTCTAACGTGCCTATCGGCGATTTAAATCAATATCATTGTGATTATTCGCGTTCTTTTATTACATTAAATATTGCTAATAATCTATTTAATAAAATGAATGATTATGAATCTCTTACTGTTGAGCAACGCTCACAAGCTAGACGTATTCTACTTTGCTTGTCCGATACTGTTTCACATGTTGCTAAACAACCAAATGTTTCATCAGAAGATAAACAATATTTAAATTCGGTCAATAAGGACTTACTTAAAACAATTGAATATGCACCTATTTGGATCATTATCTCAGTGGCTTCAGCGCTTGCTATTGGTACCATGATTGGATGGCGTCGGGTTGCTGTTACCATTGGTGAAAAAATTGGTAAAAAAGGAATGACTTATGCTCAAGGTGTTTCGGCGCAAATTACCACAGCACTTTCAATTGGTATTGCTAGCTATACGGGGATGCCAGTATCAACTACTCAAGTCCTTTCATCATCGGTGGCTGGAACAATGATTGTTGATGGTGGTGGTGTACAAAGCAAAACGATTAAAAATATTGCATTAACATGGATTTTGACATTGCCGATTTCAATTTTGTTATCCGGGTCACTTTTTTGGCTTGCTCAAAAATTAATTTAGTAGTAAAAAGAGAGTATAAATTCAAAATTTAACCTGAGCGTCAAAATAGGAAGGAGTAAAATATCATGGCTTATAAACATATATTAGTCGCAGTGGATTTATCACCTGAAAGTGAAGTTCTTGTCGAGAAAGCGGTCTCTATGGCAAGGCCATATAATGCTCAAATCTCTTTGATTCATGTTGGTATTAACTATTCTGATCTATATACAGGGTTAGTTGATATTAATATGAATGATATGAAAGACAAAATCACAGAAGATGCGCACATTGCTTTAAATAAACTGGCTGATGATGCTGGATATCCTATTGCACACACACTTTCAGGAAATGGTGAATTTGGTCAAGTATTGATTGAAGCGATTCATGAATATGGCGCTGATCTTGTTGTGTGTGGTCATCATCAGGATTTTTGGAGTAAGTTAATGTCTTCTGCACGTCAATTAATCAATAATACTCATATTGATACATTGATAGTTCCATTGAAAGACGAAGAACCATCAGAAGAACTTGCTAAATGAAATGTAAATATTAACCCGCTTTTTTAGCGGGTTTTTTATAAAAGTTATTTTGCATTATTGTCAAGAAGTTTCAGGTTAACTATACGTTTAAGTAAAATTATTTATTTACCACTTTTTGCATATTTATCATATTGATTATGAGAATATACTCGTATCTATATTATCTTTAAGCCTATAAGGAGCTTTTACTATGAATATTGCTTTAGTTACTGGCGCTTCCTCTGGATTTGGACAAGCTATTTGCTGCAAGCTAATAGCAGATGGCTATAAAGTTATTGGTGTCGCTAGGCGAACCGATAAACTACAGAAAATAGCTGATGAATTAGGTTCAAACTTCTTACCATTGTCTTTAGATGTAACAAAAAAAGATGCAGTGGAATCAATTTTGTTACAACTTCCTAAAGAGTTCCAACCAATTGATATTTTAATTAATAATGCCGGATTAGCTTTAGGATTAGAGCCAGCATACCAAGCAGACTATAATGATTGGGAAACCATGATTGAAACCAATATAATAGGCTTAGTACATTTAACTCACCAAATTTTGCCAGGAATGGTCGAACGTAATTTTGGATATATTATTAACCTTGGTTCAGTAGCTGGTAGTTATGCTTATAAAGGCGGTAATGTTTATGGTGCATCGAAAGCATTTGTTAAGCAGTTTAGTGCAAATTTACGAACAGATCTTTTAGGAAAAAAAATTAGAGTTACCAATATTGAGCCTGGTTTGTGTGGTGGTACAGAATTTTCAAATATACGGTTTCATGGAAATGATGAACAAGCGGCGGAAGTATACAAAGGTGTAGATTATATCACGCCCGAAGATATAGCAAATACCGTATCTTGGTTAGTTAATACACCAACGCACTTTAATGTTAACTCAATTGAGATAATGCCTGTTGCACAAGCTTCAGCCGGATTATCTGTTTACAAGGATTTATAATAATAAATTTATTAGCTATTAATTGGTATATGCTGTTTATTAAAAATAAAAAACTATGTTTAATAAACAAAATACACTTGCACTTCTGCTGACGGGTTGCTATCCTTTCATCTTGTGATTTTGATTGGGGTTTATTGCAATGACATTTTCTGAAGTAACGAAAACATTTGCGACAAGTTTGCCGGGTACGGATAGTTATGTAAAACTACGCAAGGCGATGAGAGCATTAATTCAAGAAGATCCGAAAAATGCATCGGTCTATTTTTTGATCTTTGGATTTGCCCGTACTTATGTCATGTTATATGAAGATCAGGAAGTATCACCGCAGTTTGCCGAAGACAATCAAAAATTAATGTTGTCGTACCTCAATATCCTTGATGAAGCATTAAATAAACAAGATGCGCAAAGTATATATCAAGCTTTGAATAAAGTTGTTAATGAGTACGAAAACAGCAAAAAAGTTTTTTAGAATTACAGCCTGACATGAAAATGTCGGGCTGTTTTGTTTAGAGTTTAAGTGAAAAAGTTTTAGGAAAAATAATGATTATTTCAATCCGTATGACAGGCATTATTGGCACCTTAGGTACTATTACGCGATCTAGGGCGGGTTGATTTTTCCCAAAAAATATAAAAAACCCGCTCCTAAAAGGCGGGTTTTTTTATTGTGTAATAAATATTTTTATTAAAATTAAACTATAGTTTGAAAATAAAATTATAACTAAAGTTATAACACTAAAGGGTTTTCATAATACCTATCGATGTAAAAAAGTCGAATAATTGTATTTTGAATCGTAATGGCATAAATAAAAAAGATAAGTAAGGTGTGATATGAAAGTTTTAAAATTTGGAGGAACATCTGTTGCTAACGCAGAACGTTTTTTGCGAGTAGCGGAGATAATTGAAAATAATGCTAAACAAGAACAAACAGCGACTGTTTTATCAGCACCTGCTAAAATCACTAATCATTTAGTTGCAATGGTTGAAAAAACAGTTGCCGGACAAGAAATCAAAAACAATATTTATGATGCGGAAAAAATTTTTGCTGATTTATTAGCGGGGCTTGCAAAAGTACAACCTAATTTTGCTTATGAAGAAATGAAACGTTTTGCGTTAAATGAATTAAATCATATTAAGCAATTGCTGGAAGGAATTCGCTTATTAGGTCAATGCCCAGATAGTATTAATGCATCAATTATTTGTCGTGGTGAAAAACTGTCAATTACTATTATGCAAGAGCTGCTTAAGGCGAAAGGTCACACCATTACCGTAATCGATCCTGTTGCAATGCTTATTGCTGAAGGTGGCTACTTAGAATCTACGGTTGATATTCCCGAATCAAGTCATCGAATTGCACAGATGTGCATTCCACAGCAAAATATTATTTTAATGCCTGGATTTACAGCGGGTAATGACAAAGGGGAGTTGGTTGTACTTGGTCGTAATGGTTCTGATTATTCGGCTGCAGTTCTTGCAGCTTGTTTAAGAGCCAATAGCTGTGAAATTTGGACCGATGTTGATGGTGTTTACACTTGTGATCCTCGCACTGTTCCTGATGCCAAATTACTAAAAACTATGTCATATCAAGAAGCGATGGAACTTTCTTATTTTGGCGCTAAAGTTCTTCATCCTAGAACCATTTTACCTATTGCACAGTTCCAAATTCCATGTTTAATAAAAAATACCAATAACCCTGATGCACCAGGTACACTTATTGGCGCCAATGTTGTTGATTCAACCACTCCTGTAAAAGGGATTACTAATTTAAATAATATGGCGATGATTAACGTTTCTGGTCCTGGTCTAAAAGGCATGGTTGGTATGTCGGCTCGGGTTTTTTCGGCGATGTCTTACGCAGGTATATCTGTTGTTCTTATTACACAATCATCATCTGAATACAGTATCAGTTTTTGTGTACCACAATCTGAACTTTATCGTGCAGAAGAAGCTTTAAGTGATGAATTCTTCTTAGAATTAAAAGATGGATTACTTGAACCAATTGAAATTATTGAAAGACTGGCTATTATCTCAGTTGTGGGCGATGGTATGCGCACATTACGTGGATTATCAGCCAATTTCTTTACTGCATTAGCTAGAGCAAATATTAACATTGTCGCTATTGCACAAGGATCATCTGAACGTTCAATTTCAGTTGTGGTTGATAATGATGTTGCGGTAATGGGCGTACGAGTTGCTCATCAAATGCTATTTGGAACAGATAAAATGCTTGATGTTTTTGTAATTGGTGTTGGTGGTGTGGGTGGCGCACTTGTCGATCAAATTGGTCGCCAACAAAAATGGCTTAAAAACAAACAGATTGATTTACGGGTATGCGGTTTATTTAATTCAAAACATAGCGTGCTTAATCGAGATGGTATTATTCTTGATAATTGGCGTGAACAAATCAAACAGAGTGAAATGAAATACACATTAGATAGTATTATTGAATTTGCCAAAAATAACCGACTGCTTAACCCAATTCTAGTCGATTGTACTTCAAGTAGCGAAGTATCCGACAAATATGCTGACTTTTTAGCTAATGGTTTCCATGTGGTTACTCCAAATAAAAAAGCAAATACCAGCTCTATGGCCTATTATTTACGCTTACGCCAAGAAGCTGCAAAAAGTAAACGCAAATTCCTATATGATACCAATGTAGGTGCAGGCTTACCGGTAATTGAAAACTTACAAAATTTACTAAATGCGGGTGATGAGCTTATTAAATTTTCAGGGATATTATCAGGTTCGCTTTCTTTCATTTTCGGTAAGCTTGATGAAGGAATGTCATTGTCTGAAGCAACTAAACTAGCTAAAGAGAAAGGTTTTACTGAGCCAGATCCTCGGGATGATTTATCTGGAACAGATGTTGCTAGAAAATTACTTATTTTAGCGCGAGAAGCTGGATTACAACTTGAACTCGATCAAATTAATGTTGAATCTGTTTTACCCGCTGAATATTCCCAAGGCAATATTGATGAGTTTATGACTAAATTACCGCAATTAGATGCTGAATTTAAAGCAAAATCTGAACAAGCAGCCAAAAACGGAAAAGTATTACGATATGTTGGTAGTATCGAAAATAATCAATGTAGTGTTAAAATTGAAGCAGTTGATAGTGAAGACCCTCTTTATAAAGTTAAGAATGGCGAAAATGCTTTAGCATTTTATACTCGTTATTATCAACCAATTCCATTAGTACTACGTGGTTATGGGGCGGGTAATGACGTGACTGCAGCGGGTGTTTTTGCTGATATTTTACGCACTACATCAGGTAAAATCGGAGGTTAAATGAGTCATAAATCTTTAACAGTATATGCGCCAGCATCAATGGCGAATATCAGTGTTGGTTTTGATATTTTAGGTGCTGCCATTAATCCGATTAGTGGTGTGATGTTGGGTGATCTGATCACAGTTGAAACCGCAACAGAATTCTCTCTTACTTGTAAAGGAATATTTGTTCAAAAGTTACCACGCGATCCTAAATACAATATTGTATATCAATGCTGGCAGCGTTTTTGTGAAGCGATGGGTAAAACGCTCCCAGTTAGTATGACACTTGAAAAAAATATGCCTATTGGTTCAGGATTAGGATCCAGTGCATGTTCAGTAGTAGGGGCATTGGTTGCTTTAAATGAATTTTTTGATAAGCCATTTAGTGAGTTTGAAATGCTTTCTATGATGGGAGAACTTGAAGGTCGGATTTCTGGAAGCGTTCATTACGATAATGTTGCACCCTGTTATTTGGGAGGAATGCAACTTATCCTTGATGAAATGGGGATTATTAGTGAATCCATTCCACATTTTGACAATTGGTATTGGGTGATGGCCTATCCAGGTATAAAGGTATCGACAGCTCAAGCACGAGCTATTTTGCCTGCACAATATCAAAAAGCGGATTGCGTCGCTCATGGTCGATATGTTGGTGGTTTTATTCACGCTTGTTACACAAATCAACCAAAACTTGCTGCAACAATGCTGCGCGATAATATTGCAGAACCTTATCGTAAACAACTATTACCTAACTTTGATGAAACGCAAAATCGGGTAAAACAACTTGGTGCTTTAGCATCGGGTATTTCTGGATCAGGACCGACCATGTTTGTCATTGCTGACAAACTTGAAACAGCGCAGCAAATTGAATTGCTACTGAAAAATTGCTACTTACAAAATGAGGAAGGTTTTACGCATATTTGTAAGATAGATAACCAAGGCGCAAGAGTTATATAACTCTATCTACGATATAAAGCATGAAAGTTTCCAGAGCGTTATCAATAGGTCAATAAATGACTAACAGATAAAGTAAACAATATAAGCATAAAGATAATCGGAAAATATTATGAAATTGTACAACTTAAAAGATCACACACAGCAAGTTAGCTTTGCACAAGCAGTACAACAAGGATTAGGAAGAGGACAAGGTCTATTTTTTCCTCAAGATTTACCAAAATTTTCGCTAAATGAAATTGATGCATTATTAAAACTAGATTTTGTAAGTCGTAGTGCCAAGATTTTATCCGCTTTTATTGGTGATGAAATTGGTGATACTGATATGCATAGATTGGTAAAAAATGCATTTCAGTTTCCTGCTCCAGTCAAATCAGTAGAAAAAGATATAGGTTCATTAGAGTTATACCATGGCCCAACATTAGCCTTTAAAGATTTTGGTGGTCGCTTTATGGCCCAGGCTTTGGTGCAAGTTGCGGCTGATAAAAAAATTACGATTCTAACTGCGACATCCGGCGATACTGGAGCAGCGGTTGCTCATGCATTTTATCATTTACCGAATATTCGAGTAGTGATTTTATATCCAGAAGGAAAAATTAGTCCATTACAAGAAAAGCTATTTTGTACGCTTGGCGATAATATTCATACTATTGCGATACAAAGTGATTTTGATGCTTGCCAAGCGTTAGTTAAAAAAGCATTTGATGATGAAGATTTAAAAACAGCCATTGGCTTAAATTCAGCTAATTCTATTAATATAAGTCGATTATTAGCACAAATTTGTTACTATTTTGAAGCTTTTGCTCAGTTAACCCCAGCACAACGTGAGCAATTAGTGATTTCGGTACCAAGTGGCAATTTTGGTGACTTAACAGCAGGTCTACTTGCTAAGACAATGGGATTACCAATTAAACGTTTCATTGCTGCAACCAACGCCAATGATACTGTGCCACGCTATTTGGAAACAGGTAAGTGGGAACCTCATGCAACGGTAGCAACGCTATCCAATGCTATGGATGTTAGCCAACCTAATAATTGGCCTCGTATTGAGGAGATTTATAAAAGAGAAAGGTGGTCGCTTAAATCACTTGGTCATGCTGCAGTCTCTGATGAAGTATCCAAACAGACGGTACAGGAACTTGACAAAAAAGGTTACCTTTCTGAACCTCATGGTGCAATTGCTTATCGTGCACTGCGTGATCAGTTACAAGAAGGGGAATATGGACTATTTTTAGGTACTGCACATCCAGCTAAATTTAAAGAAGTGGTAGAAGACATTCTTGGTAAATCAATTCCTTTACCGAAAGCACTCGCAGAACGTGCAGATATGACATTGCTTTCCCATTATATGCCAGATGATTTTGCTAAATT
Source organism: Gilliamella sp. LMG 34360 (assembly GCF_984568995.1). Lineage (NCBI taxonomy): Bacteria > Pseudomonadati > Pseudomonadota > Gammaproteobacteria > Orbales > Orbaceae > Gilliamella > Gilliamella sp. LMG 34360. The sequence goes on from NZ_OZ474900.1 coordinate 866,049, forward strand.
GCGTGATTTTTTAATCAAATTAGATTGGTAAATCTTTATTTCCGTCGTTAATTTGGCGACGGAATTTTTGTTTTATTATTTTTTTATTAACTTAATCTATTGGATTATTGTTTAGTTTTCTTATAATTGGTGAGTCCTTAATACCTTTCTAATATTAATATTGAAGCTAAAAATTTTTCCTTAATAGTTTAGATTAGGTAATGCCAATTTCGACTTACCACAAGTTTTTTATTTTAAGAAAATTATGATTTAATGTGTCTGCGTATTTTTCGTTTCTGTTGATGTGTTTACCGTCAATTATTATTGTTGATCTAGATTATAATTATTTGATTTCTTATTCTTTCTAGCTTTTCTTGTTATGCGACCTTAAAACTATAACTAAAAAACGTTAGAATTTTTAAACATTTATCAATGTTATAGCATAGTGGCAATAAATGTAATGAAATGATAAGAATAATAATGTATATATTCATTAATTTAATAGTTTTTTTAATAAATTAATGAGGATTATTTCTTAATTTTAGTTATGTTTAAAATGAATAGAATCATAAATTTATTAATGTAACAACCATTCATTATTGAAACCTTGTTTTAATTGATATTTTCAGCTATTGTAGTGTTAGTTGTGACATTATTAGGATAATTTTATGCACTGTCCGTTTTGTAATGCTGATGATACCAAGGTGATTGATTCACGTCTTGTTGGTGAGGGTTTTCAAGTTCGTCGCCGTCGACAATGTGTAGAATGCAATGAACGTTTTACTACATTTGAAGTTGCTGAATTAATTATGCCTAATGTTATCAAAAGTAATAAAGTTCGTGAGCCGTTCAATGAAGATAAATTACGCAATGGTATAAAACGCGCATTAGAAAAGCGCCCAGTTGGTCTTGATGCAATTGAAGACGCAATTACGCGTATAAAATCAAAAATTAGAGCAACCGGTGAACGTGAAATACCAGCTAAACTTATCGGTAATTATGTTATTGAAGAACTAAAAGATCTAGATAAAGTTGCCTATATCCGTTTTGCTTCAGTCTATTTTAGTTTTCATGATATTGAGCAGTTTAGTAATGAAATTGCTAAACTACAACAAAAATAATTACGTGATATGATAAGAGATAAAGATCAATTTTATATGCAGCAAGCAATTGAGCTTGCTAAACTCGGACGCTTTACTACCCCTCCCAATCCTAATGTCGGTTGTGTTATTGTTAGAGATGATCAGATAATCGGCAAAGGTTATCATCAAAAAGCTGGTGAACCTCATGCAGAGGTTTATGCGCTAAAAATGGCTGGCAATAAGGCACAAGGAGCAACCGCTTATGTGACATTAGAACCATGTAGTCATTTTGGTCGAACTCCTCCCTGTGCTGATGCATTGATAAAAGCAGGTATAACTCGTGTTGTTGTTGCTATGCAAGACCCTAATCCCAATGTTGCGGGTAACGGTATTAAACGATTAAAAGATGCTGGAATTGAAGTTATTGTTGGTGTTTTATATGAACAAGCTGAAGCCATTAATAAAGGTTTTTTAAAATGTATGCGTACAGGCATACCTTATGTCCAACTTAAACTCGCTTCTTCGTTAGATGGTAAAATTGCTATGGCATCAGGCGAAAGTAAATGGATCACTTCAAGTACAGCAAGACAAGATGTACAACAATATCGAGCTCAAGCCAGTTGTATTTTAAGTACTCGAGCAACGGTTCAGGCTGATAAGGCAAGTTTAACGGTTAGATATGACGAATTACCTAATGAGATTAGAAAAATCTATCCAGCAGAAAATATTCGACAACCGATTCGCATTATCATAGACAGTCAAAATCGATTAACAGGGGATGAAAATATTTTCAGACAATCAGGTGAGACATGGATCGTGCGCAAACAAAATATCCCAATTATTAAACCCAATACCAAGTTAATTATTGAATCTTCACCTCAAAATTACATAGATCTAGTCCAATTATTAAAGGAATTAGGTAAAAATCAGATTAATTCTGTTTGGGTTGAAGCGGGGGCTCATCTTGCTGGTGCGTTGATTGAACAAGATTTAGTTGATGAACTCATTATTTATTATGCGCCTAAATTGCTAGGTCATAATGCAAAAGATTTATGTGTATTACCTAATCTTAAAAAATTATCCTTAGCACCCCAATTTCAATTTGAATCCGTAAAAGCAATAGGTGATGATTTAAGGATTATTTTAAAAAGAAAGTAAACTGCTTTGGTCATGATTCAATAAGTTAAATAAGTTAAATAAGATGAAAACTGGAAATAGAAAAGCGATTTAATTGATATGTATGATAAAACAAAATTTAGTATGCTCAATATTGATGATTTTTTTTGTTCAAATCAATATCAAACTTTTGAAGATTTTAGTTACGCTGATGTCCAAGGCATAGGAAAAGGTGGTTATCAAATTCTATTTTTTTATATTTTAGATCGTGTTGAGGCATTATCAATTGAAGAAGTTACAGATAACGCTTTTTTAATTGATAAAGCTAATCAAATTTTAAGTTACCTTGGTTTTGATTTTAAGATTGGTCACCCGTTTGAGTTAACTGATGAATTTAATCATAACTATAGATTTAAAGATAGTATTATTGAAGATCAGATACGTTATTATTATGATTTTGAAGGAATGTTAATTGTTCTAGGTATTACTTGGGAAGGCATTTTGGACTCATTTGAAATGGTTAACAATGAAACAATTATCAATAATCGTCTGGAGTTTTTTACTACCTAATATTCTTCATATAGTTTAAAAACTAACTGTATTAACCGATTTAATTGATTAATCGTCAATCAGATGGAGATAACCTCCCATGAGTTCACATCATTTCTTCTCATGGGATGATTATATTAGTTTCCTTGAAGGATTGTTAATAGTTCTTCTGGTTTTTTAACTGATTGAATTCGCTCTATTGTATTTTCAGCAATAACCGCTCGCGTTAATTGCCGTAAAATATCTAAATGTTCATTATTTTTAGCTGCTATACCGACTACCACATAAGCAATATTGTTATCTTCATCCCATTTTATGCCTTGCGGATAATATATTACTTTCAAACCAGTTTCAATTACACTATTTCGTTTGTCTGTAGTGCCATGTGGAATGGCAATACCGTTACCCAAAAATGTGGAAATTTGTGCATCACGGTCAAACATGGCTTGAGTATAGTCATCTTTTACTAAACCAGATTTAATCATGTTTGCTGCTACAGCTTGAATTGCTTCTGATTTAGAATAACATCCATTAATGATTGAAATATCATCGACTGTTAATTTTAAATTGCTCATTTTATTTCCTTGTTGATTTAGATAAATAGAATATTAAATGATATATCAGCTGGTTAATTATTTAGGTGTTTTAGTCGCTAATTGTCGGTTTTGATGAATACGCACTAAACCTAACAATATTGCTCCAACTAATGCGCCAGTAAAAATACAACCGACCCATAAAAATGGTTTATTGACTAACGGAAGTACTAAGAAACCACCATGAGGTGCAGGTACTTGTATTTGACTAATAAATGTTAGTACTGATGCGATAGCTGAAGATAACATCATAATAGGAATTACGCGTAGTGGATCTTTTGCTGCGAATGGAATGGCTCCTTCGGTGATATGGGTGGCTCCTAAAATATAATTTACTACACCTGCGGCACGTTCTTCTTCAGTAAAAGCCTTACCTCGAAAAATAGTAGTGGAAAAAGCGATAACAAAAGGAGGAACAATACAAGCAGCTGAAACACCCGCCATAAAGTAGAAGTTGCCCTCACCTAATAACATCGTACCTGTTACATAGGCAGCTTTATTAACAGGTCCACCAAAGTCGAATGAACACATTGCTCCAATAACCATACCAAGTAAAACAGGATTAGCAGATTGTAATGATTCGAGGAATGATTTCATTGCATTGTTAATATCTGCTATTGGGCCACCCAGTAAGAACATACCAGCGCCGATTACAAATACACCAATTAATGGCATAATAAATATGGATTTAAGGCCTTCAAATGAACGAGGTAGTCCATCAAGTAATTTTTTGACAAAAAGCATCAAGTAACCAGCAGCAAAACCAGCTATGATGCCCCCTAAGAATCCTGCACCAGTGACATTGGCTATTAATCCGCCAACAAAACCAGCAACCATCGCAGGCCTTCCGCCTATTGAGTAAGCAATAAAACCAGTAAAGATTGGTACCATTATGCCAAATGCTTGTCCTCCTATTTTCATCAATAACGCTGCAAACTCATTGTATTGAGCATTATTGGGATCGGCAGAATAGATTCCCCATAAAAATGATAAAGCAATCAAGACTCCACCAGCTACCACAAAAGGCAACATGTTTGATACACCACTCATTAAATGTTTATAGATTTGACGTCCAATCGACTCTTTTACTACCACTTGATTTGATGATGTCGTGTTAGTAGTACTATTTTGCGTCCCTTTACGAATAGGAATCGTTCCAGAAGTAATTTGTTCAATTAATGTCACAGCTTTATGAATACCATCTTTAACGGGAACTTCAATAACAGGTAATCCATTAAATCGATCGGGATTGACGTCTTTATCTGCTGCGATAATCACGCCAATCGCATTTGCAATATCAGCATCAGTAATAGCATTATCAACACCTCCAGCACCATTTGTTTCAACTTTTATTTCTATTCCTGCTTTTTGGGCTGCAGTTTTCAACGCTTCTTCTGCCATATAAGTATGGGCAATGCCTGTTGGGCATCCTGTAACGGCTAATATTTTCTTCATAACATTCCCCTTTTATTTAATTTTGGTTACTGCTAGTTTGTCCATATAGACGTTGATTTTATCAAGTAAACCTAAGCCATCTGATTCGGCAACATTAGCGCCCGTTGCGGAAGCCTTTTTCATTGCATTCTCAATATTTCCTTGTTCTGGTAACCACTCGCTTAAAAAAGCTGCCAGTGATGCATCACCCGCACAAGCAGAGCTAACCAATTTGATTGTAACGGCATCGCAAAACCAAATGTGTTGCCTATTTGAAAAATAGAGACCTTTAGATCCCATCGTTAATAAAATATTTTGAGCACCCAATGAGTGCACTGTTTCTATAGCTGTAATGACTTGTTCAATTGTTTGGGTTTTTAATCCAAAAATATCATTTAATTCATCATCATTTGGTTTAATTAACAAAGGATGATAAGTGAGTAATTGTTTTAATTTTGGATGGCTGATGTCTAAAATAACTTGTATATTCTGTTTATGACATAACTCTATGATAGATTGGTAATAATCAGATTCAATATTATTTGGTAAACTACCACTAATGACCAAATAACTATTTTTTTCAAGATTACAGATAATATTTAGCATTTCTGCCTTTTTGTTATCTGGAACAAAGGGGCCTTTACCAACTAATTTATATTCTTTCTGTCCATCATTAATAAAAACATTAATACGTGTGATATCGTCAATAAAGCAAGGCATTGTTTGAATTTGCATCTTAGTTAATTCTTCAACGATATATTTACCGGTAAATCCTCCAAAAAATCCTAATGCACACGTTGGTTTGTTAAATTTATGCAACACTATTGAAACATTGACTGCTTTGCCATTTGGACTGTATTCAGTATGTGATGTACGATTGACAGAATATGGAATTAATCCTTGGCAATGTATATTCATATCAATCGCAGTATTAAGTGTTAATGTATAGATCATTATATTGGCCTCTACAATTTACCTGCACATCCACAAGTAGTGATAATTTTTTTAACAATCTCTTTCATTGCCGCTTTTGCGGGTTTCATGTAATGACGAGGATCATTAGCATCTGGATGCTCAATAAAATATTCTTTTAATGCATCAGAAAAAGCGATTTTCAATTCTGTTGCTACATTGACTTTACATATACCCCGTTTAATACATTCCCGAACATCTTTATCAGGAACACCTGAAGCACCATGTAGTACCAGTGGAATATCTACCATAGAACGGATCTCTGATAAACGCTCAAAGTCAAGTTTAGGTTCAGATTTATAAAGTCCATGAGCTGTGCCTATTGCAATTGCAAGTGAATCAATACCTGTCTTTTCAATAAAATCTACCGCTTGTTTTGGATTTGTATATAACGCATCTTTAGCATCGACCATTAGATCATCTTCTATACCGCCAAGGCGTCCTAGTTCTGCTTCAACACTGACATCATAACGGTGAGCATATTCAACAACTTGTTTTACGATGGCAATATTCTCTTCATATGGAAAATGTGAACCATCGATCATTACCGATCTTATGCCTGCATTAATTTTGTAAGCAATATCGTTATATTCTTCATGGTGATCTAGATGCACAGCTAAAGGAATATTATGTTTTTTCGATAACTCTTCAGCAATGGCGATGATATTTTCCGTACCAGCATAACTATAGGTACCAGGTGTTCCAGCTAAGATAACTGGAGACTGTAATTCAGAAACTGTTTCAACAACAACTTGTATCGTTTCTAAATTATGGATATTAAAGGCAGGAACAGCATAATGTTCTTTTTGTGCTTTTTTTAACATGTTATGACTGGAAATGATAGACATGTGTTTTCTCCTTAAATTTCTAAAAATTGTAAAAAATTATAACTTTCAATTCGAAACTTATAATTTAAAATTATGCTTACAAAACGAAAGTTGTGCTAGTGTTAATCGCGTGAGGAAGATCACAAAAATGGATTTTAATATTCAAAAAATAATAAATTTGTTGCCAAAATTTAGTTTTGGCGGTTAACTATTTACTACCTAGATTAGGTTGTAAGAACAATATAATTATTCTTGATTTTTTTAAAGAATTAAGTAATTATTCGATCAATTGATATTGACCACTAGTATGATAAATTTTATTATCTTTGTTTTAATAATTATCAGTTATATAGGAAGTAAAATTTGGCTAGAGCGTCTTCAGCCCTACTAAAACGACGATTAGATATTGCCGAAATCGTACGCAAACAAGGTGAAGTAAAAGTGGATAAGTTATCTGATATGCTTCGAGTCTCGAATGTTACGATTCGACAAGATTTGACTTATTTGGAACAACAAGGATATCTAAAACGTTCTTTTGGGGGAGCGATTTATATTTCACCTGAGAATTTGATTAATCATACAACTATTGAACCACTAAATTACACTAATATAGGTATGGAAAGAGGTGAAATAGATTTAGTAAAAAATTGTTTAAACTATATTAATGATGGCGATACTCTTTTTTTAAGTCATGGCAATTTGATTCGAAAACTTATTCCTTTTTTGCATAACAAAAAGTCATTAAGATTGATTATGAATGACATTAATAATGCTCAATTAGTTAAAGAATTTTCTGATGCAGAAGTTATTCTTGTTGGGGGGGTTTTACAAGATGGAAATACTCTTCAAAATAGTAATACATTAACTCCTATCCTTAATCAATTTCATATTTCGCATTTCATTTTTGAACTAGCAGCTATTAATGATAATAATCATTTGATTATAGAAAATAGTGAACAACAAAATACGTATCAACAGATATTTAAAAATGCTGATCACACCATCGGTGTTTTGCCTCAACGATTTTTATTACCTGATAACTATAGTATTGGAAAATTAAAACATATGGATGTCGTAATATTATCAAAAGCAGCTGTTACTGAATATCATCAACAATTAATAGATTCAGATTTTAAGCAACGTGCTATAAACAAATACTGCATAACTTATCACAATTCAAAGGTAACTTAATATGCAATTTAAAATTTGTACTATTGGAGAATTACTTGTTGAGTTTTTAGCAAAAAAGCAAAACCAACGTTTTGATCAAACTGGTGAATTTATTGGGCCTTTCCCAAGTGGCGCACCTGCAATATTTGCCGATCAAGTAGCAAAATTAGGTTTTCCTGTCATTTTTTTTAGCTGTATAGGTAAAGATCCTTTTGGCAATATGTGTATTAAGCGACTTAAGCAAGATGGGGTTATTATTGATGGTATTACTACTCATAATAAGGCGAATACCGGTAGTGCTTTTGTAACTTATAAAGGTTCAAATGATAGAGACTTTATTTTCAATATTCCTAATAGTGCATGTGGCTTACTTTCGTTCAATCATATCAATGAGAACTTATTAAAAGACTGTACTCATTTACATGTTATGGGCTCATCACTATATTCTTTTCGGGCAATTGATGCGATGCGTAAAGCACTTGATATCATTAAAAGTAAGGGTGGTACAATTTCGTTCGATCCTAATTTACGCAAGGAAATGTTTAATATTCAAGAGATGGAGCAATCTTTTGACTATATTATGGAATATACTGATATATTTTTACCAAGTGAGAGTGAAGTCAGTTATTTTGCTAGTAGTAACGATGAAAGTGAAGATCAAACAATGTTTGCATTGCTCAATAAGGGTATTAAACACATTGTGGTAAAAAAAGGTAGTAAAGGTGCTAATTATTATGGTCGAGACGATAACAATAATTTATTAACATTGCATGTTGACGGCTTTATTACAACACCGGTTGATCCAACTGGAGCTGGGGATTGTTTTGGTGCGACATTTATCAGTCTGATGTTGGCTGGGTATTCAGTTGAGCAGGCATTGCAATATGCTAATGCCAGTGGTGCGTTAGCGGTATCGAAAACAGGCCCAATGGAAGGAACTTCTACATTTGCTGAATTAAAACAATTTATAGCTCAGTATAAGCAATAAATAAAAGTGTTGTATTATTGTTCACAAAGAAACTTAGGTAAAAAAATCCCAATAACAAAGTTATTGGGAAAACATAAGGAATAGGAAAACAATGAAATAAATGCATTGTCGAGCGTTAGTATGCGCTTTTTTTCCAAGAATGTATGTAAAAATAAATAAATTATTAATTAAATGGTTAGTATTAATATCGTTAAATAAGTGTAAATTTTAAAAATTATTTTCTAATAAATTTATATTTATTATATAATTATTCATAAAAATATTTCTAATAACGAATTTAAAAATAGTTTACCTCGTTCAGTTATTTGCCAACCCAGTTCATTTTCAATTAAATAATTCTGTTCAATAGCAAAATTAATTTGTTTGTTTACAGTCTGTCGAGGTAAAAAAGTTCGTTGCTCAAATTCATGTTTAGGTACAATTTCAAATAACCGAAAACGATTCATAAAAAATTCAAATGGTAATTCTTCTTTTGCAACAATATAAGATCTATCTAAATAACGTCCTTCCAAATAACCTCTAGGATGACGTGTTTTTATTGTACGAATAATCTCACCATTCGATCGCGTAATTTTGCCATGAGCTCCACAACCAATACCTAAATAATCGCCGAAACGCCAATAATTTAAATTATGTTGACATTGAAAATCTGGTTTAGCATAAGCTGAAGTTTCATATTGTTGGTATCCATGATCCGTTAACAATTGGTGACCTTGTTGATAAATTTCCCATAGATTATCGTCATCTGGTAATACAGGTGGTTTAGAGCCAAATAATGTATTGGGCTCTATCGTTAATTGATACCATGATAAATGGGGGGGAGCAATCTCAATTGCTTGTTTTAAATCATATAAAGCATCATCCACACTTTGATTAGGTAAACCGTGCATTAAATCTAAATTAAAGCTACGTAAATTTAGGTTATGAGCAAGCGTTCCTGCATTTATGGCTTCCTCTGGATTATGTATACGCCCTAAGTTTTTAAGTTTATTGGCTTGAAAACTTTGAACACCAATTGAAATTCGATTAATTCCTGCTTGTTGATAACCATTAAATCTATTCACATCAACAGAATTGGGGTTAGCTTCAATTGTGATTTCTGCATCCTTTTTTATCGGAATGATTTGGTTAACCTTTGTCAAAAGTTTAGCAATTAGTTCAGCAGAAAACAGGCTTGGTGTACCGCCACCAATGAAAATTGAGTGAATTGAACGATCAGAGCACAGAACAACATCTTGTTGCAGATCTTTAATCAAATTATCAATATATGCTTCATAATCAGGGATTTTTTTCACAGTATGTGAATTAAAATCACAATAAGGGCATTTTTGCACACACCATGGCATATGAATATATAGGCTTATTGGGATTTTATACTGAAACATATACATTTCCTGAAACTTTTTGACAAATAATAAATGATGATTTAATGAGTGCGGGGTATATTACTCTAATTAACTAAAAAAAGCTTATTTACGTTATATCGTTTTTATAATGCGCTCAAAAAGCGTAAAATCAATACCAGTATTTAAATTAATTTTTTAGACATTGATCGTCGATCAAGTTAAATATAGGAGTCAATATGAATATTTATAAACAAATTTTAGATAGTACTACAGAATCAAAATTATTAAGCTCATCTGTAAAACAGACAAAATTTGGTGAATTACCTATTTTAGTTATTCAGCATAAAAGTTGCTATGCTGCTGTTAGTTTGCAAGGTGCACATTTATTATTCTGGCAACCTTCAACTGAGCAGACGCCTGTTATTTGGTTAAGTAAACAATCAAAATTTGAAAAAGGTACCGCAATTCGTGGCGGAGTGCCAGTTTGTTGGCCTTGGTTTGGACCTTTAGGAACACCTTCTCATGGCTTTGCTCGTATTGTTGAATGGACTTTAGACTCATGTAATGAAGATGATAACGGTGTCGATCTTGTATTGGTACTCTCTAATAATCAACAAACAAAATCTTATTTTGACAAACCGTTTAATGTATCTTTAAAGATCCATTTAGGTAAAACTTGTGAGGTGACTTTGAGCTGCTCAGGCGACTTTGAAGCAACCAGTGCGCTACATACTTATTTTGGCATTGACAATATTAGTCATGTTGTTGTTAGTGGATTAGGTGATACTTATCAAGACCGACTTACTGTTGAAAATAAACCAGTTACTGTTGGTCAAATGACTTTTAATCAAGAAGTTGATCGTATTTATACAAATGCCAATACTGAAATAACTATTAATGATAATGTTCGAACTATTAAGCTTACCACTACTAATGCAAGCGATGTGGTTACTTGGAATCCATGGATAGAAAAAGCTAAAGCAATGGCTGATTTTGGTGATGATGAATATCAATCTATGGTTTGCGTTGAAGCAGGACGCATCAATAAACCGTTAAAATTGTCACTAAATGAACAATCAACTTATGGTTTCAAGATAGAATTGATTTAATTATTTTTTGATTATAGTTGTACACGCAATCAATATGATACAAAGTCGATAGTATTATTTGATTGCGTTTAATCGGATTAAACTTTATAATCGCTAGCGCTTTTTAAAGCACCTATTTTATAGCCAACTACTGGGTCGCCTGTAATTGGTTTTTATTTTAAAATAATTAAGAGAAATGAAAATGTTTAAACTTAAAGCAGAAGTTAGAAAAGAGCATGGTAAGGGTGCGAGCCGCCGCCTGCGTCACGCTGGTAAATTCCCAGCCATTATTTATGGTGGAACTGAACCTGCAATCTCTGTTGTGCTTGATCACAACCAAGTCTTCAATATGCAAGAAAAACCAGAATTTTATTCTGAAGTTTTAACTATTGAAGTTGACGGTAAAGCCGTTAAAGCGAAAGTGCAGGCGGTACAACGTCACGCGTTCAAGCCAAAACTAGTTCATATGGATTTTGTTCGCGTATAATTATATTTTAATTGGATATTATCCAATCAAAGATTTAAGATAAAGGTCACCTACATGGTGACCTTTTATTTTAGAAAAAATAAGGCAAATGCCTATTATTATGATTTACCCCATTAACTAGGTATACATAGGTAATACAACAGAATAGAATTAAAAGTATATTCTACCACCTTAGGAGAGAACCATGTCTGATATCCCAGCTTGCAATTTAGTTATTTTCGGTGCTAAAGGGGATTTGACAAGACGCAAATTATTACCGTCTTTATATCAATTAGAAAAATATGGAAAATTGCCAACACAGACCAAAATTTTAGGTGTCGGGCGTGCAGATTGGGATCATGCCGCTTATGTTGAAGTTGCGAAAGATGCATTAACCACCTTTATGTCAGAACCATTGGATGAAAATATTTGGCAAAGATTTAGCCAAAGGCTTAACTTCCATAAATTGGATGTTAATAATCTTTCAGGTTTTAATGCACTCAAAAATGAGCTTGATCAAACTAGACCTACTATTTTTTATTTTGCGATGCATCCAGGGGCTTTTGGTACTATTTGTCAAGGTCTAGCTGAAGCTGGATTAAATCAAGATCAGAATCGAATCGTCATGGAAAAACCGCTGGGTACTGATTTACAATCATCGCGTGAAATCAATGATTCAGTGGCAAAATATTTCAGTGAATCACAAGTGTATCGTATTGACCATTATTTAGGTAAAGAATCCGTTCTAAATCTATTGGCATTACGTTTTGCTAATCCACTGTTTGCCTCATTTTGGGATAGAAATTCGATCGATCATGTGGAAATAACGGTAGCCGAACAAGTTGGTATTGAGGGTCGATGGGGATATTTTGATAAAGCTGGTCAAATGCGTGATATGGTGCAAAATCATTTATTACAAATTTTAACTATGATTGCTATGTCGCCTCCTGCTAACCTAGAAGATAATAGCTTACGTAATGAAAAAATAGCAGTTCTTGATGCACTTAGACCAATAAATAAAACGAATATTCGTGAGAAAGTTGTAAGGGGTCAATATACTGCAGGATTTGTAAATGGTATTAATGTCCCTGGTTATTTAGAAGAAGATGGAGCAAATAAAGAGAGTAATACCGAAACATTTGTAGCCATTCGTGTTGATATTGATAACTGGCGCTGGGCTGGAGTACCTTTTTATTTGCGAACAGGTAAACGTTTACCAAGCAAATGCTCCGAAGTTGTTGTTTATTTTAAACCATTACCACTTAATTTATTTAATGAATCTTATCCAGAGTTACCACAAAATAAATTAACCATTCGGTTGCAACCGGATGAGGGAATGGATATTGAAATTTTAAATAAAGTCCCAGGATTAGATAGTACGCATACGTTACAAACAACTAAGCTTGATCTCAGTTTTAATGAGGCTTTTCATCAACATCGTGCTGATGCTTATGAACGATTATTACTTGAGGTTATGCGAGGAAGACAAGCTCTATTCGTCCATCGTGATGAAGTCGAAGCCGCATGGAAATGGGTTGATTCGATTATTAGCGCTTGGGAATCAGACAAAGAGTCACCAAAAACTTATCAGGCAGGTACATGGGGGCCGGTTGCATCGGTTGCCTTAATCACTAAAGATGGGTATTCATGGCATGAATTTGAATAAAGGAAAATTAAATATGTTTACGTTAAACAAATATGAAAATAGTCAGTTGTTGATTAAAGATTTAACCTCACATATTGTTAATGCTTTAAAACAAGCAATTGAAAAAAAAGGTCATGCTTCTATTGCTGTTTCTGGAGGTAAAACACCTATTCCATTGTTTACCTTACTAAGTCAACAAGATCTAGAATGGAATCGAGTTTTTATCACGTTAGTTGATGATAGATGGGTTGATGATACTGATGATGCCAGTAATGAAAAATTAGTAATGACATACTTATTACAAAATAAAGCAAAATTAGCTAATTTTATAGGACTAAAAAATAGTTATGACAATCCATTTGATGGATCTGAACTTACCGACAAAATTTTAGATAAAGTACCAATGCCATTTGATGTGGTCATTTTAGGTATGGGGGAAGATGGTCATACAGCTTCATTATTCCCTGGAGCAGATAATTTGCAAGCGGGCTTAGATATGAAATCAGGTCGTAAGGTTGTTGGCATGACTCCGTTGACCGCTCCTCTTGATCGTATTACCTTGACTTTACCAACTATTTTGAATAGTACAAATATCTATTTGCATTTAGTTGGAGAAAGTAAAATGGCTGTATTAGAGCAAGCAGAAAATGGCGATGACGTTAATGAAATGCCAATTCGAGCCATTTTGCAGCAAAATAAAGTTAAAGTAACTGGATTTTGGTCAGCTTCTTAAATTACATATATTAGCCGACAAATGTCGGCTAATTATTTTCAGATAAATTAATCCTTTGTAATATTTTGTTAATTCTTATCATTACTAAAGCAAATATTTCTACTCATTTAGCCCCATATTGTTAATCAGTTTGTGTGATTTTTATACTCAAAAGTAGCATGATCATTCGAATGTTATCTTTAACACTTTGTTATTATTTAAAATAAAAACTTTGGTGATTTTTAGTTTATTTTTAAAAAATAAAATAGAACTGTGTTGTTAAACAATGAGAAATTAATTAATTAAATGCCTATTAATTTTGTGACTTTTGTGGTAAAAAGTGGGGTTAAGTGGCAAGAAAGTCATAATTATTTAACTAATTGATTATTAACAAATAAAAAATACTAAAAATTTATAACTAACGGTGCTTTTATGTTCAGCGGTGCAACTTCAGTCACTTTAGATAGTAAAGGGCGGATGGCTATTCCTACTCGCTACCGTGAATTTTTGTCTGAAGGTATGGTTTGTACTATTGGGTTATACCATCCTTGTCTTACTCTTTACTCCATGTCTGAATGGAAAAGAATTGAGCAACAACTTTCGACACTTTCCACTGTGGTTGAGGCTGAACGTAGAGTTAAACGATTATTATTAGGTTATGCAATTGAGTGTCCAATGGATAATTCAGGCAGAATTTTGTTACCGCCAACGTTACGCATATATGCCAAACTAGAAAAACATATCATGTTTGTTGGACAATCTAATAAATTCGAGATTTGGGATGAAGTAATATGGTATCAACAAATTAGTGATGATATTGCAGCATTATCAACCGATATCGCAAGTTTATCTGATAATTTGAAAAGTTTAACTATTTAACAAAGAGTAAAAAAATTAATGAGCTATCAACATACAACAGTTTTATTGAATGAAGCCGTAACAGCATTGAATATAAAAAAAAACGGCATTTATGTTGATGGAACTTTCGGTCGAGGTGGGCATTCTCGTCTGATACTAGAACAACTTGGAGAGCAAGGAAAGTTAATTGCTATTGATCGTGACGCGTTAGCACAGCAAGCCTCAGCTGAAATAAAAGATCCTAGATTTACCTTTATTCGTGGAGAATTTTCTAATGTTTATCAATATATTGATAATTTAGGATTACTCGGTAAAGTTGATGGTTTTTTATTAGATCTTGGTGTCTCATCACCACAATTAGATGATCCTCAAAGGGGATTTTCATTTATGCGTGATGGTCCTCTTGATATGCGAATGAATAGTCATAAAGGTATGACTGCAAGTGAGTGGTTATTAACTAGCGATGAAGCTGATATTGCTTGGGTGCTAAAAACATTTGGTGAAGAAAAGTTTGCTAAACGTATTGCTCGGGCAATAGTTGAACAAAATAGAATTACGCCAATAACTCGAACCTTAGAATTGGCGAATTTAATTGAAAAAAACACACCTAAAAAAGATAAATATAAACATCCTGCAACTCGGAGTTTTCAAGCGATTCGTATTTATATCAATAGTGAATTAGAAGAAGTTGAACAGGCATTAAATAGTAGTTTGTCAGTACTGGCCGATAAAGGTAGATTGGCAATAATTAGTTTTCATTCTTTAGAAGATAGAATAGTTAAACAGTTTATTAGTAAAAATAGCAAAGGACCAGAACTTCCTGCTGGATTACCACTAACAGAACAACAAATTAAACAATATGGTGGGGCTAAACTAAAAACACTTGGTAAAGTTAAGCCAGGTGCTGATGAGATTAACCACAACCCTCGTTCACGAAGTGCAATATTAAGGATAGCTGAAAGGAAAAATGAATCGTAATCAAAGTAATGATTTTGATAACTTACATGCTGAAATCGATAGCCAAAAAAGGCCAAGAAATAGTCTATTTGGTTTAATTATTGGTGATCTGATTAAGAATCAAAAATTTTCATTACTATTACTAGTTCTTATAATTTTGTCGGCTAGTGCTGTATTAATCACAACTCAACAGGTTCGTAAACAGCTATTTGAACGTGAACAACTTTTATTAGAACAGGATGTCTTAGAGAGTGAATGGCGTAATTTAGTCATCGAAGAAAATGTACTTGCAGATCCGAAACGTGTTGAATATAGAGCAAAAAATCAATTAGATATGTCTTATGTGACACCAGAAAATGAAACCGTCATTGTGATAAAGAGTAAATAATGAAACCTGTTAAAAAAAATAATAAAGATAAATCTAAAAAGGTTTTTAAGACAACTAAAGTAAACAAACTGAATAATAAAAAACAGTTTTTTACACCTAATCGTTTTTATGTGGTATATGGTCTTATCATTTTTGCTATTGTTTGTTTGATTATCCGAATGGCAATTTTGCAAATCATAGAACCAGATAAACTTATTGCAGAAGGTGATAAACGATCAATTCGATATCAAGAGATGGATGCGCCAAGAGCTATGATTACTGATCGTAATGGACGAGCCTTAGCTGTGAGTGTACCAATGTTTGATGTGTGGGCTGATCCAAAAATTGTTGTACAAAAAGGTGGTGTAAAAACTGATGATATAAGGTGGCAAGGATTAGCAAAAACGCTAAATATTCCGATATCAACGCTTGAGCAAAAACTGAGTAATCCGTCTATGCGCTTTGTTTATTTATCTAAACAAATAACACCGACAATCTCAAATTATTTAGAACAATTAAAATTGCCAGGGATTTCGTTTGCAAAAACGTCAAAACGCTACTATCCGGCAGCAGAGAACATTGCTCAGCTTATTGGTTTAACGGATATCGATGAAAATGGTACGGAAAAAGGTGCTGAAGGCATCGAAAAAAGTTTTAATAAATGGTTAACGGGTGAATCTGGGCAAAGAGTTATTAGACGTGACCGAGTAGGACGCGTCATTGAAGAAATAGAACGAACAGAGAGTGAAGCAGCAGAAGATTTAATATTAAGCATTGATGAACGGTTACAATCTTTAGTTTATAGCGAGCTTAGTCAAGCAGTCGCATTTAATAAAGCGGATAGCGGTACAGCCGTTTTAATTGATGTACACACGGGTGAGATTTTAGCGATGGTAACTAGTCCTTCTTATAATCCTAATAATCGCTCATCAATTGATTATAATTTGCTGCGCAACAGGGCTGTAACGGATGCATTTGAACCAGGTTCTACGGTAAAACCTTTGGTTGTGATGGCTGCATTAGAGAAAAAAATCGCTGATTTGAATACCGTTATTGATACTAGACCTTTTTTAGTGAATCGTTACGAGATTAAAGATGTGTCATATCAAAAATCATTAAATTTAGCAGGTATTTTGGAGAAATCGAGTAACGTTGGTGTGAGTAAATTGGCTTTGCAAATGCAATCTGGCGAACTTGTTGAGTATTATAGTCGTTTCGGTTTAGGGCAGCCAACAGGACTCGGACTAGGTGGGGAAGTCAATGGATCAATAGCTGCAGATAGAACCAGAAAATGGGCAGATATTGAAAGAGCAACATTTGCATTTGGATATGGATTAAGTGTGACACCGCTACAATTAGCAAGAGCCTATGCAACGATTGGTAGTTATGGCATTTATCGACCTGTTTCTATTTTAAAAGTTAATGAACCTATCGAAGGTCAGCGAGTTGTACCAGAAAAAATAGCGAAAATAGTTGTTCAATTAATGGAAGCGGTAGCTGTTTCAGGTGGTGGGGCAAAAGCATCTGTGCCTGGTTATAGTGTCGGGGTTAAAACCGGTACTGCTAAAAAATTATCAAGTGGGCGCTATGTCAATCAATATTTGGCGTACACGGCAGGGATTGCACCAGCAACAAGGCCAAAATATTCGTTGGTCGTAATTATTGATAATCCGAAAGCTGGTCAATATTACGGAGGTTCTGTTTCTGCCCCAGTTTTTAGCCGCATTATGGGGGGCGTACTTAGAACTATGAATGTTAAACCAGATCGGCAAGTTGACGGTCAAACGATTATTTATTAATAGGTGGTAAATGATGGCTACAAGCACATTTAAAACATTATTTAAATTATTAGGGGGGGATGAAACTCTAAAACTAAAAAATTTCCCGCTTAATAATTTGCGAATTGATAGTCGCAAAGTGAAAGAAAATGATGTATTTGTTGCTATTAAAGGTTATTCAGTTGATGGGCGAAAATTTATTTCTGAAGCTATTTCAGCGGGCGCTGTTGTTATTTTAATTGAAAGTCATATAAAATCGAATGATTTAAAAATTGATTATTTGAAAAAAGATGATCAATCAGTTATACCACAGATCAGTGTTTTTCAACTTTCACAGCGCTTATCTGTTATTGCAAATGATTTTTATCATTCTCCATCAAAAAAATTATCGGTTATTGGCGTAACAGGTACGAATGGAAAAACTACGATTACGCAACTTATTGCTCAATGTACAACATTGCTTAATGATAAAACAGCTATATTAGGTACCATTGGAAACGGAATTTATAATCATCTAGAACCATCAATTAATACAACGGCATCCGCTATAGATGTTCAATCATTATTAGCTGATTTTGTGAAAAAGCATGTTAAAGTTGTGGCGATGGAGATCTCATCTCATGGACTTGCGATGAATCGAGTAAAAGGCTTAAATTGTGCCGCAACGGTATTTACTAATTTAAGTCGTGATCATCTTGATTACCATAAAACCATGAGTAAATATGCTAAAGCAAAGTGGTCGTTATTTAATCCTGATGAAAAAGAAAAACACGTTTCAAACTCGGGTAAGTCAATTATTAACTATGATGACAAATATGGTAAACGTTGGATTGAAAAGCTTTCACAAGTGACGGCTGTATCTTGTCAACCTAAATCTTTAAGGCGATTAAAAGCGTTAAATACTCCTTATGTTGGCGTATCTATGATTGAATATCATGATAAAGGTGCCAAAATTCATATGGAGTCTACTTGGGGTAATGCCATTATCAACAGTCGATTATTAGGTGAATTCAATGTGTCTAACATATTGTTAGCTATAGCAACATTATTAACGCTTGATTATCCATTTTTTGCTGTAATTAATATGGCATCTTTTCTTAAACCAATTTGTGGACGAATGGAAGTCATACATTCAAACAATAATCCAACAGTCATTGTTGATTATGCCCATACACCTGATGCATTACAAAAAGCGTTACAAGCAAGCCGAATTCATTGTAAAGGATCTTTATGGGTAATTTTTGGGTGTGGTGGAGATAGAGATACAGGCAAAAGACCTTTAATGGCTGAAATAGCTGAGCAATTTGCTGACAAAGTAGTATTAACTAATGACAATCCTCGTACAGAAGATGAAATGAATATTATTCATGATATACAGCAAGGTTTCCATGATAATAAAGAGATACAAGTGATCACAGATAGAGCGCAAGCTATTACACAAACACTTGCACAAGCAAAGCCAAATGATGTGATATTAATTGCAGGAAAAGGCCATGAAGATTATCAAATTATTGGCAAAACAAAATATCACTATTCGGATCAAGAAACAGTCAGACAGCTTTTAGGAATTGAGAGTCAATTATGATCCCATTAAGTATTGAAAAAATTAAGCAACTGATAAATGGAAAATCTTATCATATTGATAATGAAAATTGGGTAGTTGAATCTATAAGTACCGATTCGCGTAAAATTTCTAATAAGTCACTATTTATAGCGCTTATTGGCGATAATTTTGATGGACATGAATTTGCCGAGCAAGCGATAAAAAATGGCGCTATAGCGGTGATTGTTAATCATAAAATTGATCATGAAATACCACAAATTATTGTAAGCGATACTCATCAGGCTTTAGGCAAAATAGCTGCATTTATTCGTCAACAAAGTAAAGCAAAAATTGTAGCGCTTACTGGTTCTTCGGGTAAGACATCAGTTAAAGAAATGACCGCTTCGATTTTACAAAATTGCGGACAAACACTTTATACACAAGGTAATTTCAATAATGATATTGGTGTACCATTAACACTATTTCGTTTAACACAACAAGATGAGTTTGCTGTAATAGAATTAGGCGCTAATCATATCGGTGAAATCGCCTATACAACCAATATTGTTAAACCTCAAACAGCTTTAATTAATAATATTTCTGAGGCGCATCTTGAAGGTTTTGGTTCACTTGAAGGTGTGGCAATAGCTAAAGGTGAGATTTTTCAAGGGTTACCTAAAGATGGTATTGCAATAATTAATTTGGATAGTTGCAGTGATAAATGGATTACTCAATTAACGAATAAAACTGTCTGGACTTTTTCATTGAATAATTCATCGGCAGACTTTTATGCTAGTAATATTCATATTTCAGAACATACTCGATTTATTTTACATTCCCCTCATGGCGAATGCGAAATTATATTACCATTAATTGGACAGCATAATGTTTCTAATGCTATTGCAGCTTCAGCTTTAGCTATTTCGGTAGGCGCCAATTTTGAACAAGTGGTTAAAGGTTTATCTACTTTAAACCCTGTAAAGGGGCGATTATTTCCAATAAAATTAAATGGAACACAATTAATTTTAGATGATACTTATAATGCCAATGTTGGATCGATGTCTGCTGCGATTAAAGTTTTAGCAAGCCAACAAGGGTATCGAGTGTTTGTCGTTGGTGATATGGCTGAACTTGGATACGAAGCAGAAAAATATCATCAAAAAATAGGTGAAATAGCTAAACAAGAGCAAATTGATTGTGTTGTAAGTGTTGGAAAACTCAGTCAGAGTATTAGTGAGTTTAGTGGTGTAGGTCACCATTTTAGTAATAAACAAGATGCGGTTAGCTATTTACTAACTTTACTTCGTCAGTATCCAAAATTAACTATGCTTGTTAAAGGTTCGCGTAGTGCAAAAATGGAAGAACTCATCGAAAAAATACAATTTAAACAATAGTGAGTCAGGATAAAAATTATGTTGGTTTTATTATCAGAATATTTAGTAAAATATTTTACATTTTTTAATGTTATCTCTTATTTAACGGTAAGAGCTATTCTAGGTTTATTAACTTCATTAGCCATTTCGTTAATTATGGGACAAAAAGTCATTGATTGGTTGCAAAAATTACAAATCGGTCAAGTCATTCGTAATGATGGCCCAGAATCTCATTTAAGTAAAAAAGGCACTCCAACTATGGGTGGGATTTTAATTTTGGCATCTATTTCGTTATCCGTATTTCTATGGGCTGATCTTCGTAATCCTTATGTTTGGATAACACTATTTGTATTAATTGGTTATGGAATAGTTGGCTTTGCTGATGATTATTTAAAAGTAATTCGTAAAAATAGCGCAGGACTGATTGCAAGATGGAAGTATTTTTGGCAATCGGTTATTGCTTTAATTGTAGCGTTTGTTCTTTATGCTTATGGTAAAGATAGTTCAGTCACAGTGCTCGTAGTACCATTTTTTAAAGATGTCATGCCACAATTAGGTATATGTTTTATTTTACTTACTTATTTTGTCATTGTAGGGGCAGGTAACGCTGTTAATTTAACTGATGGTCTTGACGGACTTGCGATTATGCCAACTGTTTTTGTCGCCGCGGGTTTTGCACTGGTTTCTTGGGCGACAGGTAATGTCAATTTTGCCGCTTATCTGCATATTCCGTATATAAAATTTAGTGGTGAATTAATGATTATTTGTACCGCTATTATTGGAGCAGGGCTAGGTTTCTTATGGTTTAACACCTATCCTGCCATGGTATTTATGGGTGATGTTGGTTCATTAGCTTTAGGTGGAGTATTTGGCATTATCTCTGTGTTATTACGGCAAGAATTTTTATTACTGATAATGGGTGGTATTTTTGTTATTGAAACATTATCGGTCATATTGCAAGTAGGCTCCTTTAAATTACGGGGAAAAAGAATATTTCGCATGGCACCTATTCATCATCACTATGAATTAAAAGGTTGGCCAGAGCCTCGAGTTATTGTGCGTTTTTGGATAATCTCATTAATGTTAGTTGTAATTGGTTTATTAACTTTGAAATTACGCTAATCAAAATATCAGGATTGAATCATGGTTAACTATCAGGGCAAAAATGTTGTTATTATTGGATTAGGCATCACAGGTTTATCTTGTGTTGATTATTTCCTTGCTCAAAATGTTATTCCCAAAGTCATTGATACGCGTCTACATCCACAAGGATTAGAACAATTAGATAAGCGCGTTGATTACTATTTAGGGGAATTAAAAATTGATTGGCTATTAGCTGCTGATTTAATTATTGTCAGTCCTGGTATTGCGCTATTCACACCAGAATTGAAACAAGCCGCTGACAAAGGTATTGAGATTATTGGTGATATTGAGTTATTTTGTCGTGAAGTGAATCTACAAAATAATAAAAAGATTGTCGCGATTACTGGTGCGAATGGAAAAACGACGGTGACGACTTTAGTCGGTGAAATTGTTAAGTCTGCAGGTATTAAAGTAGGGGTTGGGGGTAATATTGGTCAGCCGGCATTATCTTTATTGAATCAAGACTGTGAAGTATATGTACTTGAGCTCTCAAGTTTTCAGTTAGAAACAACAAGCAGTCTAAAAGCCACTGCAGCAACAATTTTAAATATATCCGAAGATCACATGGATCGTTATCCACTAGGTCTAAAACAATATACAGCGGCTAAACAACGAATTTATCATAATGCAAAATATTGCATAATTAATCATGATGATCAATTAACCTTTCCAATATCTAAACATCATTATACTGTTTCATTTGGATTAAAAGAAGGTGATTACCATTTAGATGAACAATGTAAATATTTAATTGCTCAAAATCACGCAGTATTATCAACTAAAGATATGAAACTGACAGGTAGTCATAACTATCTTAATGCTTTGGCTGCATTAGCTATTACTGATAAATTAAATATAGATAGGCAATCCAGCTTAGCTACAATCATGAACTTTCAAGGTTTACCGCATCGCTTTGAGTTAGTTTTAGAGCAAAACGGTGTGAAATGGATTAATGATTCTAAAGCAACAAATGTTGGTAGTACAGAAGCCGCATTGAAAAGTGTTGTCTGTCATGGAAAATTATATTTGTTATTAGGTGGTGATGGTAAATCAGCTGATTTTTCACCTTTAATTCCTTATTTACAAAATAAAAATCTCGAAATTTTCTGTTTTGGTCGAGATCGCGATTTATTAGCTAAATTAGCGCCTAATTTAACTACTGTTACAGAAACAATGGCAGAGGCTATACAAATTATTGCCCAGAAAGTACAATCAAATGATGTAGTCTTGCTTTCCCCGGCTTGTGCGAGTTTAGATCAGTTTAAAAATTATATTGAACGAGGAAATCAATTTGCCAATGTAGCCAAACAGTATGTTCTAAGGAGTGAAAAATGACACTTTTTGGAATAAGAAAACAAGTTAATCCAAATATACCATTTGATAATTCATTACTTTGGACTGTGATTAGTTTAATGGTATTTGGTTTGATAATGGTAACATCTGCATCAATGTCATTTAGTGAAAACGATCCTTTTTTTTATACGCAGCGTGAATTGATTCAAATAACAATTTCATTGTTATTAATGATTATTACTTTATATATTCCTATGCAGCGCTGGCAACAATTTGGATCTGCATTATTAATTATTGCCATTATAATGTTAATTGTAGTTTTAGGTATAGGTGCTTCAATTAATGGCGCTTCAAGGTGGATTCCATTAGGTGTATTTAATTTTCAACCAGCAGAGTTAGCTAAATTATCACTGTTTATCTTTTTGGCAGGATATTTATCAAGAAAGTCAGATGAAGTGCAAAATCGATTTTGGGGATTTTTTAAACCTATGGTCGTAATGACTGTTCTTTCTATTTTGTTGCTTAAACAACCTGATTTAGGGACAGTTATTGTATTATTCATGGTAACAATCGGCATACTATTTATTGCTGGAGCCCAATTATGGCAATTTATTGCTATTTTATTAACTGGTGTAGGTGCGGTAATTTGCTTGATATTGTTTGAGGCTTATCGTTTAACTCGTTTACTAACTTTTCTTGACCCCTGGCAAGATGCTACAGGTTCAGGGTATCAATTAGTTGCATCATTAATGGCAATCGGTAGTGGCGGTATCACCGGTCAAGGAATGGGTAATTCTATTCTTAAATTGGGTTATTTACCAGAATGTCATACTGACTTTATTTTTTCAATTATTTCTGAAGAATTTGGTTATGTTGGTGTAATTACTTTATTAATTTTACTTTTCTTTTTGACATTTAAAGCATTAGCCATTGGATACCGAGCGTTAAATGATGGTTCTTTGTTTTCAGGATATTTAGCTTGTGAAATAGGTATATGGTTTGGTTTTCAAACTTTCGTCAACATTGGCGTTACATCAGGTATGTTACCAACTAAAGGATTAACATTACCATTTATTAGTTATGGTGGTTCAAGTCTTATTGTAATGAGTATTGCTGTAGCAATATTATTGAGAATTGATTTTGAATTTAGACAAAAACAGGCGCAAGCAAGAATAAGGATTATAAAGTAATGAAGAAATTGTTAGTTATGGCAGGCGGTACTGGTGGCCATGTTTTTCCTGGTATTGCTGTTGCGCATTATTTGATGCAACAAGGTTGGCAAGTGAAATGGTTAGGTACTGCAGATAGAATGGAAGCACGCCTTGTACCTGAAAATGGTATAGATATTGATTTTATCGAGATTTCAGGACTACGTGGTAAAGGGGTAATGGCATTATTAAAAGCTCCTTATAAAATTTTAAAAGCAGTGTTACAAGCCAGAAAAATCTTAAAAACTCATCGTCCTGATGTTGTTCTAGGTATGGGTGGATATGTCTCTGGTCCAGGTGGTATAGCTGCTAAAACTCTTGGTATACCTGTGGTATTGCATGAACAAAATGGCATAGCAGGTTTAACAAATAGATACCTTGCAAAAATTGCAACAAGAGTGTTACAAGCATTTCCAACAGCATTTCCTAATGCTCAAGTAGTTGGTAATCCAGTAAGAAGTGATTTGTTAACTATTGCTAAACCTGAGGACAGATTTAAAGATCGAAATGGGCCTATTAGAGTATTAGTGATGGGAGGCAGTCAGGGAGCAAAAGTTATTAATGACATAATACCTCAAGCGATAACAAAACTATCTGATAACTTTGAGGTATGGCATCAAACGGGTAAAGGTATGTTGAATTCAGTCATTCAATCTTATCAAAATTGTGATATGACAAAGATTAAGGTTACTGAATTCATTTCTGATGTAGCCGAAGCTTACAGTTGGGCAGATATCGTAATTTGTCGTAGCGGAGCATTAACTGTGAGTGAAATTGAAGTTGTAGGTATTGGAGCAATATTTATTCCATTTATGCATAAAGATCGTCAACAATATTGGAATGCAAAATCCTTAGCTGATGTCGGTGCGGCGCACATTATAGAACAACCAAATTTTAATGTTGAAGCGTTATCAGATTTATTATTAAATTTGAATCGTGATAAGTTAATAGATATGGCCGTTAAAGCAAAAAGTTTATCTATTGTCGATTCTACAGAAAAAGTGGCTGAAACTATTTGTTCAGTGGTAAAATAATAGTTTTTACATAATGTTATGTAATGGTTTTGGTTAATTTAAAGTGTTGGGATAAATGTTTAATTGAATTTAAAAATTAGTATTATGATTTCAATTTTCAATAAAGATTTGACGATAGACACTAAATAAAATGATTAGGAGTTAAATTGTGAATACTAAGGAATTAGCTGAATTAAGGGCAATTATTCCCCAAATGAAACGTGTCAAGCATATCCATTTTGTTGGAATTGGTGGCGCAGGAATGGGGGGTATTGCTGAGGTTCTAGCTAATGAAGGGTACCAAATTAGTGGTTCAGACATTGCTGAAAATGCGGTTACTCAACACTTAGAAACATTAGGTGCAAAAATTATTATTGGGCATGCTGCTGAAAATGTTCTTAATTCAAGTGTTGTCGTTATTTCTTCAGCCATTTCACAAGATAATATTGAAGTAATCGCAGCTCGTGAAGCTCGTATACCTGTTATTCAAAGAGCAGAAATGTTAGCTGAATTGATGCGTTTTCGATATGGTATAGCAATCGCTGGTACTCATGGTAAAACCACAACAACAGCAATGGTGACAGCCATTTATGCTGAGGCAAAACTTGATCCCACATTTGTTAATGGTGGTTTAGTTAAAGCTGCTGGAACACATGCAAGATTAGGTAGTAGCCGATATTTTATTGCAGAAGCAGATGAGAGTGATGCCTCATTTCTTCATCTACAACCGATGGTATCTATAGTAACAAATATAGAGCCTGACCATATGGATACTTATAACGGTAGTGTTGATAATCTTAAACAGACATTTATTTCGTTTTTGCGTAATCTTCCGTTTTATGGTTTAGCTGTTATGTGTTATGACGATCCCATTAATCGTGAATTATTGCCGATTGTTGGACGTAAAATCATTACTTATGGATTCAATGAAGAGGCAGATGTCGTTATTAAAAATTATCGTCAGGAAAGAGGTGTAAGTTATTACACCGTTTGTCGCCCTGACCGTGAAGATTTACAAATTGAGTTAAATGCACCAGGAAAACATAATGCCCTAAATTCAGCGGCCGCTATTATTGCTGCAACTGAAGATGGTATTGATGATGAATCGATTGTAAAAGCATTAGCTAAATTTGCAGGTACTAGCCGACGTTTTGATTTATTAGGTATTTTCCATAATTCGGATGGAGGCGATATCATGATGGTTGATGATTATGGTCATCATCCAAGTGAAGTTAATGCAACAATTCAAGCTGCAAGAAATGGTTGGCCTGATCGTAGATTAGTAATGTTATTTCAACCACATCGATATACGCGTACACGAGATTTATTTGATGATTTTGCACAAGTATTATCACAAGTTGATGCACTTGTCATGTTAGATGTCTATTCAGCTGGTGAGCAACCAATTGCTGGTGCTGATAGTCGTTCATTATGTCGAACTATTCGCAATCGAGGTAAAGTTGATCCAATTTATGTGTCTGATTTAAATTTATTACCTGAAATTATGCAAGAAATATTAAAAGGTGGTGATCTTTTATTGACACAAGGTGCTGGTAGTGTTGGTCGAGTAGCACGTCAGTTGGCCAATACACAATTATTTACAAAAGAGGAATTATAAATGGTTGATAAAGTTGCCATATTATATGGTGGTACCTCTGCAGAGCGAGAAGTATCGCTTAAATCAGGTAATGCGGTACTAAATGGTCTATTAGCAAATGGTATTGATGCACATCTTGTTGATACTAAAGATCACTCTATTACTAATTTAAAACAAAAAGGATACACAAAGGCTTTTGTTATTTTGCATGGGCGTGGTGGTGAAGATGGTATTGTTCAGGCAATACTGACTTATCAAAATATTCCTTATACTGGTAGTGACGTATTGGCTTCAGCATTAACGATGGATAAATTAAAAACCAAATTAGTTTGGAAATCATTAGGTTTACCTGTTGCTGATTATGTAATGGTAGAAAAAACACAATCTTTTGATATTGACGCTATTGTTAAACAATTGGGCTTACCATTGTTTGTCAAACCAAGTCATGAAGGTTCTAGTGTAGGTATGACTAGGGTTAATCAAGCATCGGAATTAAAAGCTGCACTTGAGGTTGCCTTTAAATATGATAGTGTTGTGATGGTTGAATCATTTTTAGCAGGGCCAGAATTTACAGTAGCAATAGTCGGAGATGAAGTTTTACCTTCAATTTACATTAAGC
Source organism: Gilliamella sp. LMG 34360 (assembly GCF_984568995.1). Lineage (NCBI taxonomy): Bacteria > Pseudomonadati > Pseudomonadota > Gammaproteobacteria > Orbales > Orbaceae > Gilliamella > Gilliamella sp. LMG 34360. The sequence continues at coordinate 893,765 of NZ_OZ474900.1, forward strand.
CATCTACCCAATTTTATGATTATGATGCAAAGTATTTATCAGACACAACTCAATACTTTTGTCCAAGTGGATTATCCGATGAAAAAGAACAAGAGATTCGTAAATTAGCTTTAGATGCTTATAAAGCTGTTGGTTGCAGAGGTTGGGGGCGAGTCGATATTATGTTTGATGATAATCAAAAACCATATTTACTTGAAGTTAATACTGCTCCGGGCATGACGGATCATAGCTTAGTGCCAATGGCAGCTAAACAACATGGTTGGTCATTTAATCAACTAGTTAGCGAAATATTACAACTAGCAGCAGTTTAACTGGCTAATTTTATGAAACAAGTTAGACAAGCAGCACATAGAAGAGATGAAACTAGAAGAAAGCTGCTTATTTTTCGTAGTAAGGAACAATTGATAGGATTTTTGTTCTTTATTACGATTATTCTAATAAGTGCTTGGATTGTACAAAGTGTTAAAAACTGGATGGATGATCCCGAACAAATGGTACTGTCACAGTTAACATTAAGTGGTGAACACATTTTTACAACAGAAGATGATCTTCGGGAAGCCATTTTAGGATTAGGATTGCCTAATACTTATGTTGGGCAAGATGTTGTTGATATTCAGCAAGAAATAATGAGATTTCCATGGGTTAAGCAAGCGAGCGTACGAAAACAATGGCCAGATAGGTTAATTGTCTTCGTAGAAGACTATAAACCAACATATTATTGGAATGACTTGTTTTTTCTTGATGAAGAAGGGAATGTTTTTAGTGTGCCATCGGATCGTATTGCTGATTTAAAGTTATCAAGGCTTTATGGTCCAGAGGGTAAAGCTAAGTCTGTACTTGAAAATTATTCTAAATTAGAAAATCTTTCTAAAAAATTAGCTAACAATCAGTTGGCATTAAAGATTAACGCTATAATATCAGATGAGCGTAATTCTTTACAACTGAAGGTAATACAATGTATAGCTGGTGTATGTGAAGACAATCAGGAAATGAAATTAGTGTTGGGAAATAAAAATATTGAAGCACGTTATGAACAATTTATTAAATTGTTTCCTGAAATTCAGTCAAGAACACCGGTTGATGAAAGAATAACGGTCGCTGATTTACGTTATGAAAATGGTATTTCAGTACAAACAGAGAAAATAGCGCAGTAAGGAATCAATAAAGGCTGAAATATGAAAGCAACAGAAAAAAAATTGGTTGTTGGATTAGAAGTTGGTACCTCTAAAGTACTTGCTCTAGTTGGTGAAGTTCTTCCCGATGGTATTATTAATATTATCGGTGTAGGTCATTGCCCATCAAAAGGTGTTGATAAAGGTGGTGTTAACGATCTAGAGTCGGTAGTGAAATCAATCCAACGAGCAGTTGATCAAGCAGAGCTAATGGCTGATTGCCAAATATCTTCCGTTTATTTAAGCCTTTCAGGAAAACATATTCGTTGTCAAAATGAGATTGGTATGGTGCCAATAGCAGAAGAAGAAGTGACAGCAGAAGATGTTGAAAATGTTGTGCATACAGCGAAATCAGTTCGAATTTTAGATGAACACCGTATACTGCATGTGATTGCCCAAGAGTATTCTATTGATTTACAGGAAGGGATTAAAAATCCAATTGGTTTATCCGGTGTACGAATGAAAGCAAAAGTACACTTAGTTACTTGCCATAACGATATGGCAAGAAATATTGTAAAAGCCGTTGAACGCTGTGGATTAAAAGTTGATCAACTTATTTTTTCTGGTTTGGCTTCTAGCTATGCTGTATTGACTGACGACGAAAAAGAACTTGGTGTCTGCGTCATTGATATGGGTGGAGGTACAATGGATGTGACTGTCTATACAGGTGGCGCATTACGACATTCCGTTGTCATACCTTATGCAGGGAATGTAGTTACTAGTGATATTGCTTATGCATTTGGTGCGCCGCCTATGGATGCTGAAAATATTAAAATCCGTTATGGGTGTGCCGTAGGTTCATTAATTGGTAAAGATGAAGTGATTGATGTGCCAAGTGTAGGTGGAAGACCATCACGTTCTTTGCAAAGACAAACGCTTGCTGATGTAATTGAACCTCGATATTCAGAACTTCTTTCATTAGTACAAAAAGAGTTGCTTACTTTACAAGATGAACTGAAGAAACAAAATGTCAAATACCAATTAGCAGCAGGGATTGTATTAACAGGTGGTGCAGCACAAATTAAAGGAATGGTTGAATGTGCTGAGAAAGTTTTTCAAAATCAAGTGCGTATTGGTCAGCCTTTAAATATTTCGGGGTTAACTGATTATGTACAAAAACCTTATTGTTCAACGGCAGTAGGATTATTGCATTATGGAAAACAAAGTTTATTAAATGATGATTCGAAAGATTGTGATAAATCATCATTAAAAGGGATAGCTAAACGTTTGACCGGTTGGTTTAAAAAAGAATTTTAGCTAATATATTACAAGAACTTCGTGGACATTGCAGGCGGTTATCTGTACAATGTTCATAGAGCGTAAATTTGGAGATAAGTTATGTTTGAGCCTATGGTTGCAGATGATGAACCAGCAGCAGTCATTAAAGTTATTGGTGTAGGTGGTGGTGGCGGTAACGCTGTCGAACATATGATTGCTGAACATATCGAAGGTGTAGAGTTTTTTGCGGCAAATACAGATGCACAAGCATTGCGAAGAATTAAGGTAGGTCAAACTATCCAAATCGGTACCAATGTTACTAAGGGACTTGGTGCTGGAGCTAATCCAGAAGTGGGTAGAAACTCTGCAGAGGAAGATCGTGAAGTAATTCGTAGTGCTATTGAAGGTGCTGATATGGTATTTATCGCAGCTGGAATGGGTGGAGGCACCGGAACAGGTGCAGCGCCAGTAGTTGCCGAAATAGCCAAAGAGTTAGGTATTTTGACTGTAGCTGTTGTGACTAAACCTTTCGGTTTTGAAGGGAAAAAGCGCATGGCTTTTGCTGAGCAAGGTATAGCTGAATTAGCAAAACATGTTGATTCGCTTATTACTATACCAAATGATAAATTATTAAAAGTGTTAGGTCGTGGTGTTAAACTACTTGATGCTTTTGCCGCGGCTAATGGTGTGTTAAAAGGTGCGGTACAAGGTATTGCTGAACTGATTACTAAACCAGGTCATATCAACGTAGACTTTGCTGACGTTAGGACTGTTATGTCTGAAATGGGTTATGCCATGATGGGTTCAGGCTGTGCTAGTGGTGATAATCGCGCTGAGGAAGCAGCTGAAATGGCAATTTCTAGTCCATTACTAGAAGATATTGATTTATCTGGAGCACGTGGTGTCCTTGTCAATGTAACAGCTGGTTTAGATCTTGGATTAGAAGAATTTGAAACAGTGGGTAGTACAGTTAGAGCTTTTGCTTCTGACAATGCGACTGTTGTAGTTGGTACAACTTTTGATCCAGACATGTCCGATGAAATTCGTGTTACAGTTGTAGCAACAGGTATTGGTATGGACAAACGTCCAGAAGTAAAAATAGCTAAACCAATGACCCAAAATCCATTATTTGGTCAAACTAGTAACTTAGGACAACAAGAAGAGAGATTAGCTAAAGTTGTGAATGAACAAGGTATTTCTCCTCTTGAAGAAAATAAAATTTTAGATATTCCTGCTTTTATTCGTAAGCAGGCAAATTAGTATTGAACTTAGTTGAGTTTTTATTGTCTAATACGACAGTAAAAACAAATAGAATAGTAGGTGCAAAGTGAAACAAAGAACATTAAAAAAGACAATACAAGCGACAGGTGTAGGTTTGCATACTGGCAAAAAAGTTACTTTGACCTTACGTCCCGCACCTGAAAATACAGGGATTATTTATCGTCGTACTGATTTAAATCCGTATGTAGATTTCCCTGTTGATGCTAAATCTGTGCGTGATACTATGCTTTGTACGTGTCTAGTGAATGAAGATAATGTTCGCATTTCAACTGTTGAGCATATTAATTCAGCACTAGCCGGTCTTGGTATTGATAATCTTATTATTGAAGTTAATGCGCCAGAAATTCCAATTATGGATGGTAGTGCAAGTCCATTTGTTTATTTATTGCTTGATGCAGGTATTACCGAGCAAAATGCATTAAAAAGATTTTTACGAGTTAAAGAAACCGTTCGAGTTGAAAATGGTGATAAATGGGCTGAATTGAGACCGTATAATGGTTTCAAATTAGATTTTACTATCGATTTCCAACATCCGGCTATTGATAGTAGCTCACAGCGTTATCAATTAGATTTTTCTTCTGAATCTTTTATTCGCCAGATTAGCCGTGCTAGAACATTCGGTTTTATGCGTGATATTGAAGCATTACAATCAAAAGGTTTGTGCTTAGGTGGTAGTTTGGATTGTGCTATTGTTGTTGATGACTACAAAGTACTTAATGAAGATGGTTTACGTTTTGAAGATGAGTTTGTTCGTCATAAAATGCTTGATACTATCGGTGATTTATACATGAGCGGTCATAACATGATTGGTGAAGTTGTTTGTTATAAATCAGGGCATGCTTTAAATAACCAATTATTACAAGCATTATTGGCAAAACAAGAAGCATGGGAATATGTGACATTTACTGAAGAGCAAAGTGTTCCACTTGCTTTAGGTACACAGCAACTTGTTTTAGCATAAAACTCTAAATCAATATATTTTAATCGATTGAACGCTTCCATTATATGGAGGCGTTTTTATTTTCTAAAAAAGAGAATTTTATATGAACGGCAGCCATTTTTTTGCTCACTTATCACGATTAAAATTAATTAATCGTTGGCCATTAATGCGTAATGTAAGAACTGAAAATGTATCTGAACATAGTTTGCAAGTTGCTTTTATCGCACATGCCTTAGGGATTATAAAAAACCAAAAATTTAATGGTAATGTTAATCCTGAACGAATTGCATTATTAGCTATGTATCATGATGTTTCTGAAGTGATAACAGGGGATTTACCAACGCCAACAAAATATTACAATCCACAAATTACGATTGAATATAAAAAGATTGAAAAAATAGCACAACATAAACTTATTAATATGCTTCCTGAAGAGTTACGGGATGATTTTAAATTATTGATCGATGATGACTATTACGATGAAGCAGAAAAAAGTATAGTAAAACAAGCAGATGCCTTATGTGCGTATTTAAAGACGATTGAGGAACTGAGTGCTGGTAATAACGAATTTAGATTAGCTGAACAGCGTTTAAAAAAAACCTTATCAGAACGTAATAGTCCTGAAATGGACTATTTTTTAGAAGTCTTTGTTCCTAGTTTCAAATTATCTTTAGATGAGATCACCATGGATAATTAATACATTATTAATATCTAAAAATTTAATATTGAGATCTATGATGCTCATAAATAATATATATGTAGCATCATATTTTTATTTTAAATTATTAAAAACCGAATTTAGCAAGTGCTGTAATATAGTTTGAGTTTTTCTTGCTTTCACCATAATATTGATAGTCAATATTAAAATCAAAAAGATTATAGTGATAGGTTAGTCCAAGACCTAGATTGTATTGATTGTTGGAGCGATTGGCGGTATGAGCACTCATTTTTGCTAATCCATTCACTCCATTGATAGTGATATCACTATCAAATTCATTATGACTTAAATTTACTATATATCCTGTTTTAGCTCTTAATGATATTTGATTATCCTGATCTTTGAAAATTGAATAATCAATGGTCATATCCATTGGTATTAAAAATGCCGAATTCGACGCTTTACCATATTTAACTAAATCAATTTTATTATAGCTAGCATTATGGGAACTGTTTTCAGTATAAAGGTAATTTAAACTAATACTCGGTATTAAAGTTAACTTTTCTTGGACTTGCCAATTATATCCAACAGTACTTCCAACATTCCAAGTATTACTGTGGAATTTTTCATTAATTGAATAATAATTGTCATGGGAATCTAGGTGATTTTTTCCATAAGTATAGCCAACATAAGCAGAAGTAGTAATATTATTAGAAAAACGATAACCAGAATATAATTGGATCTGATAATTATTTATATCAGAATCATTTGAGGATGCCGCTTTATCTTTATATTTACCGGAAGTATAACTAAGTGTTGTGCCAACTAAAAAATTATCTATTATTTGTTTATCATATCCCACGATGAAACCATTAGACGTATATTTGTATCCAGAGATACCTTGGTAATTATTTGCACTCTGATGATGATTAATTAAATTTATCCAAAAATTATCATCCATTCCTTTGTTAGTTTGATCAAAATGTTCAATACGTTTATTTAATGTATTTCGAGTATAATTAAACGAACTCAGTGCGATTTCTGTTAAATGCAACCCATGATTATTATTATATAATCCTGCTAAATTCCGATTGAAATATAATGGAGTATTTTTATTTTCAATAGCCAAATTTCCTCTTCCTATGGCAGCTAGAATATCCCAATTTAAATCACCAGCTAAAGATTTATCAGAACTTACATTGCCATTTGTGAATGTATTGTAAAGTGATTGGTAGGATACTTTTGCTAAATTTTGTGCAAAACCTTTGGCAATATTTTTAACTTTTGTTCCAACTTGCTCGTAGTAACGAGAAATTTGTCGTTCTGCTGCCAATTTGGTATGTTGTATATTACTAAAGTCGGTGACATTACTTGCATTAACAAATTTGAGTTCATTTCCAATTTTTTTAAAGTTTAGGTCACCATAAATATTCTGAATTAGCGCTTTAGTTTCGCCATCTTTAATATTAGAAATATTTAAGGAATTATTTGCAGATAATACGGTGGCATTTATTTCAGAGGAAATGTATTTAAGACTGTTTTTAATAAAGTCATCAGTTGCAGAGATTTTAGCGGAAGATAGAATATTAACATTATCTCCATGAATAGTATTATATTGTTTGGTATCTGATATACCAAAATTAATGGTTCCAGCAATATTCAGATGAGAGGTATTATTATGTTGATTACTTATATATAGCGAACCTTTAGTTGACTCAATTGTGGCTTTTTTATCAATATTAAGTTGTCCATTAGATGAAAGTTTAACAAAACCATCCCCTCTACTAGCCGTTAATATACCTTTATCAATAACATCAAAGTTACCACCATGACTTAAATCAACAGTACCTCCGCGCATAATGATCATTTTTCCGGTTTTACCTATTACAACAGAAGATTTTTGAATATCATTATTAGTTGTTTCTAATACTGTTTTAGCGCCGATAATTTCAATATCGCCACCCGTTATATTAAAACTACGTGTAATTAGTTTTGCTGGCGATGATGATGTTCCCGCTAAATGGTTATCACCACTACGGATATTGGTATCACCATCTACTTTCACTGTTATTTTTCCAGTAGTTATAGGGCCTGTTCCCATGACATTACCAGATAAAATCATGAGTCCGCCTCTTTTTTTGTCAGCGCCTAATTCGACATTAATGTCTCCAGTTACATGCAAATCAATATTATGATCAACAGGATTATATGGAAAATCAGCATGTAACCCTAAATACTCAGTAAAAAACTTTGTATCGAATTTGCCAATCCAAGTATCATTATAAATTTGAAAATTACCGTTAACTTTCATATTGATATCACCGTTAGCAATCGAAGCAGGTTCTGTTGCGGTTTTACCGGTAAAACCGAGATGAAATGATCCTTCACTATTAACGGTCAAGTCATCAGATGTCGTAATATTGATAGGTAGATTACTGCTGTTTGTGAGAAAATAGCGTTCATTGATCTGGTTAAAGGGTAACTTTATATCTGTTGATGCATCATAATTATATGCTTGAGCATAACTTGCGCCAAATAAAGCTGTTATTAGAAAAGAAATTAGTTTGATTTTCATTGTTTTATTTAAAAATTATTATAAGAAAATAAAATAATAAACTATTGAGAATGATAATCAATGAGTTTCAAGTTGTACGTTTATTGGTTCAGCTTAATATCTACTTATTTGATAACAAAAAACTTACTTTTGATAGATATAACGTTTTACCGGTCGGCCAATTGATAAATAAGTTAAATAACTTTCAAGTTCGCCTAGTTCTTCCAAATAATCAAGATATTTTTTTAATGATATTCTTGATAAAGTAATTAATTCAACAATATCACTCATTGAGAATTCATTATTATAGCTAATGATTACCTCTCTAACCTTTTTTAATGTTTGGCTATCGATACCTTTAGGTAGATTTTTATAATGAATAGTTGGTTTTGCAAAGATACGATCGTCTAGCTGATGTTGATTAAGTATTTTTGATGATGATAATAAACGAATTCGTTCTTGGTATGAAATGAGTGCTGTTCTTAATCGTTCAAAAGTAAAAGGTTTAACAATGTAATCAATCACACCTAACCGTAATGCTGTTTGGATATCGCCAGTATTACATGCGGCTGTAACCATAATTATATCGATTTGTGGATAACTAATACGTATATGTTGTAAAAGTTCAAGACCATTTAATTTTGGCATAAAGACATCAAGTAAAATAAGATCAATATGGTTATCATGGATAAAATGTAATGCTTGTTCTCCATTATTGACATTGGCAATAAGATTGAAACCTGAGATCATTTGTAAATATTTTTTGTTTAATTCAGCAACCATAGGGTCATCTTCAACTATTAAAACTTCTATCATGAATTTCTTTCTCCCTGTAGATCTCTTTTAGAGGCAATAATACTTTAAAACAGGCGCCTTTTTTATTATCTACATCACATAATTGAATATGACCATTTAACTCATCGATGCTTGCTAAAACTAAATAAAGTCCAATACCTCGATTATCCCCTTTAGTTGAATATCCTTTTTGAAAAATGTATTGTGTATCTTCTTCTGAAATACCATTTCCATTATCAATAATCTCTATTTGAAAGGTATTATTGGATATAACTAAATTTACATTTATCTGTTTCTCATCTAAAAATTGAACAGCATCTAAACCATTATCAATAAGATTACCAAGGATTGTTATTAAACTATGAGTCACAGAGGTATTGGGAATAAGTTTTAATTCACCATCCACATTTAAAGATAGACAAACACCTAATTCTCTCGCTCTGCTAAATTTGCTATTTAAAAAACCAGCAATAATAGGATCTTTTATTGTTTGACTAATCACATTTGATTCGGCTTGTTTATTTCCTATTATTTCTTCTAAATAATCAATTAGTTCTTGCTTGTTATTGTTGAATGCTAAACCATAAATTACATGCAATTTATTGTTGAACTCATGGGATTGAGAACGTAATGCATCAGCATATCGATTCACTCCGGTAAGATTTTCGGCCAATTGTCGAACCTCAGTCATATCCCGAAACGAAGCAATGGCTCCAACTAAAGATTCTTTTACAAACAAGGGGGTTCTATTGGTAAGAATCACGACACCATTGATATTTTGCTCACAATCATATTGAGCAACACCCGTCATCATGACTTCATATAACCGAGTATTGGGAATGATGTCGTCAATCTGTTGTCCAATGATATTCTCTTTACTATTACTAATGCGTAATATGCGCCTTGCTTCATTATTAATTTGGGTTATATCCCCTTGACGATTAACCACAACAATCCCTTCTTTAACCGTTCTGATGATTGCATTTCTCTCTTCAAAAAGCTGCGCTATTTCTAATGGCTCAAGTCCATATAGGATTTTTTTTATATTACGGGATAATAATGAGGCTAAAATGATGGCAATGACTAGGGATGCAACTAATGATAACCAAATAGGTTGACTTGTCCTTGCTGCTAAATGGTCAATTTTTTTTAAGGTTTGACCTACTAGTACTCCGCCAATTTGCTGATGATGCTCATTAAAAATAGGGCTAAATGCACGAACAGAATCACCTAATGTTCCTTTAGCGATCGATGTATAAGATTCACCTTTTAATGCTCTTTGCTCATCCCCCCCAACAACGAATCGACCTATTTTATTTTTATCAGGATGAGAATAACGAACACCTTGCATATTGAAAATGACAACAAAATCAACTTGCGTCAACTTTCTAACTTGCTCAGTATTTGTTTGAATAAAATCTAGATTTAGTGGGATTGGGTTTTGTATTCTATCAATAAAATCAATTGAATTTGAAATTATATTAGCAACATTTTCAACTTGTTGACGAGAATTAGTTAAATATTCATCGTTCACAATGTGGATAATATAAATATTTTGCGCAATAACTGAAAGTATAAATACTAGACAAATTAAGCTAATGAGTTTAAATTTTAACGTCAATCGATTAAAAAGATATTTCATTTTATTATTCAATTTATTAATACTAACATCATTGTACTAAGGTATTAAATACCTACTAACAAAAAAGATTATTAGTAGGTATATTTGAAATAAATTAGATAATTTTAGAATGGTCAATTAATATTTAGCTGCATTTTTTACACTTTCTGCAACTATTTTTGCTACATTTGGTTCAAAGGCATTTGGTAAAATACAATCTACTGATAATTTATCATTCGATACAATGCTTGCTAAACCTTTGGCTGCGGCTAATTGCATTTCTAACGTAATATTTTTGGCTCTTGCATCTAAAGCCCCTCTAAAAATACCCGGAAATGCTAGAACATTATTGATTTGGTTAGGATAATCACTACGCCCTGTACCAACAATATAAGCTCCAGCCGCTTTGGCTTCTTCTGGAAAGATTTCAGGTGTTGGGTTAGCCATAGCAAAAATAATCGATTTTTCTGCCATTGTAGAAACCCATTCAGGTTTTAATACACCTGGTGCTGAAACACCGATAAATACATCTGCATTTTTTACTGCATCTTGTAAGGTTCCTCGTTGTTTTGAACGATTAGTTCTTTTTGCCATTGCCATATGATGAGAAGGTAAAGAACTATCATCTTCAGATAAAATTCCTATTTTATCGACTACTTTTAGATCTGTTACCCCAGCAGCTAATAGCATATCTGCAATAGCAATACCTGCCGCGCCTCCACCGTTTATTACCACTTTGGCTGATTCAAGTTTTTTATTTGCAACTTTCAGGGCATTATATAATGCAGCTAAAACAACAATTGCAGTGCCATGTTGGTCATCATGGAAAACAGGAATATCTAAAATTTCTTGTAAACGTTTTTCAATTTCAAAACAGCGTGGAGCACTGATGTCTTCAAGATTAATGCCACCAAAGGATGGTGCAAGCGCAGCAATATGTTTAACAAGTTCATTAGGGTCTTGAGTATTTAACGATAAAGGAATTGCATCTACATTGGCAAATTGTTTAAACAATATCGCTTTACCTTCCATAACCGGAATCGCTGCTTCTGGTCCAATATTACCAAGTCCTAATACCGCAGAACCATCGGTAATCACTGCCACTAAATTACGTTTACTTGTATATTCATAAACAGATTCAGGATGTTGTGCGATCTCTGTACAAACCGCTGCTACTCCAGGCGTGTAAGCAACACTAAGATCCGACATTGAATTAACGGGTACTTTTGAGTTGATTTCAAATTTACCATGCATTTGTTTACTAATGGCTAAAGCTTTTTCTTGAACTGTTTTCATGATTATTCCTTTCTGATTACACTTAAAAACTATTAAATTAATAACTAATATTTTTGTTGTTTATATTGTATTAATTACTTTTAAAATCATAGTTCTCATTACTTTTATAATATTATACAACTACATATGTAAGTATCTTAATAATGCTGTGGTACATATTACCATTAAAGCCCCTCCTAATCTTGTTGCAACTTGTGCAAATGGCATTAAGTTCATTCTATTTGCTGTTGACAGTATCGCTACATCACCCGTTCCACCCATACCACTTTGACATGATGAGATGATTGAAGCTTCAACAGGATACATTTTTAGGAAAAAGCTACAGACAAAACCTGTCATTGATACGGTAAATACTACAGAAATAATGGTTATAAAATAAGGAATAGTTAAAACATTTACAACACTGTTTAAATCAATATATAGTAGACCTAGGCCAGTCATTAAAGGGAAAGTAAAATTACCCGAGATAAATTTATACCATTGTTGGCTACCACGTTCGACACTTTCAGGTAATAAACGAAAATATTTAACAAATGCAGTGGCAATAATCATTAATACCGGACCAGGGAAATGAGTTATCTTTTCTAAAATCATACCAAATATGAATAATGTGGCTAAAATCATCACCGCCCCACTCATTGCTCTGGCGTCTAATGGCGTTTTATCTTCTTTTAAAGCATCAGCTAAACCATCAAATTCAATTTTTACTAATTGCCCATGGCCACTTAAATGAGGTTTAACTTCACCAATTCGACTCATTATGGCGGTAAAGGTAATTGCAAAAAAGTTACCTACTACGGTTGCAGGAATTAAAGCACTTACAAATTTATCATAATCCTGCTCAAGGATATTACTATAAGCGTTAGACAGTTGTAATACGCCTTCACCAATTCCTCCAGCCATAACGGGCGAAACAGTATAGAAAAAAGCATGTTCCCAAGTATCACCAAAAGCAACGGCAACACAGACACCGACTAAAGCAGCTAGACACATACCAAGTAACATCGGAATCATCATCCGAATAAAACCTTGTATTAAAATGACTCTATGCATACCTAAAATACTACCACATACTAAGCTGGCAATATAAAAGAGTAGGAAATTAGAGTTTCTCATTAACATGTTGGCCGCAGATAAAGTATTTTCATCAAAAACACCGCAGTAAACTAATAGTGACGGTACAATTAACGATAAAATTGCCGGAGCTCCAAATTTTTTAAAAAAAGGTATATTTTGACCTACTGTTCCTAAAAACCAACCTAATGGTAAAATAACAGCAAATCCCCCAATCAGTGTTTTTGGCAACATATCTAATTGGGCAGCAATAATCACAATAATTGAACAAATCGCAAAAATGGGTAAGGGTAGCGATCCTATGTAAATTTTGTTAATTTTGAAATCCTTCGTCATGCTCATAACTCAACCTTTTGTTGTTTAACTTCGCTTTGGAATCTTAAACAGTATAGTTGTTGATGAAAAATTCAGAAGAATAAGAAAGTTATATAACTAATTATGTAATTAATGTAAGTCATTTAACTATCTTTCAAAACATTAAATTTTTAAATAATAGTCATTTAGGAAAAACCGTATCTAAGTAAGCACTCTTGCACTTGCTTTTTTTGTAAAAAATCGATAAATAATTTTGCATCAATATTTGTTGGATTGAGTAGGGCCATACTGTATTCAATAGTAGGAAAAAGGTGATTAGGTATTTCAATAACCGTTAATTGGGCATTTTGTTGTATTAAGGGAGCATAATTAGCATAACCAATATAAACATTTATCGTATTATTTAAAAATATTGAATAAAAATAAAGTACAAAATTACTTTCTTAATAAAAAAGCGGTAATTAATACCGCCTTGAGTTTACTATAAAGTTATTAATTTATATGGAGTTAGATTAAATTAATCTATTTTTCTACTTTAGTCGTTGCATAAGGTCCATATAATATTCCATTTGCTTTTATTGGATTTGGTGTAAATAATCGTGCCGTAGCAACTCCAGAAATTGCAATACTGTGATCTCTGACAGTATCGGTGATTTGTGTAATTGCAGCAGAAATTAAACTCGATATTAGACTATTGCTAGATTGTTGATTTTCTAAACTTGAAGCAGATGCAAAGCCAGTCCAAAGAATCTTTTCAGAGCGGGCATCGACTAGTTTTGCGTCTAATGTTACCCGTGTGTCACTTTGAATGACTTGATAATTCGTTCCATAATTTTGGATATTGATATATAAAACAGCATCAGGATTAAAGATTTGTCGTATTTTTGCTAGGCTAACCGATTGTATCTCATCCGCAACGGTTAATCCATTTTTTTTAAATACTTCATTAGTTAAGTTAACTGGAAAAACATAGTATCCAGCTTCTGATAGTGGCAATGTTACTTGTGAAAAAACCCCAAAGCTGGCATTAATTTCGTTTGACTGATTGGTTGGTAATAAGACCAATATAGAAGCGGGTTTGCTTTCTTTAAATGCGGTGTAATCGTAGTTTTCTTTTTGTGTTGAACAACCAACTAGCATAAAGAGTGCGAATAAAGTTCCTAATAGAGCAATAAATTTATTATTCATTAATTAACGTCCTTGATATTTGCGTTCAACAAACTCAATAAAGTTTTTGGATTCTGGAAAAAGTGTTTTTTCCAATTCAAATTGTTCCATAGCTTTATTGTTGTTTCCTTGAGTTGTATATAATAATCCCAAGTGAGCATGTAACCCCGGGGGAATAGGTTTATTGGCTGATTTTGCTTTTTCAATGGATTTTTCTAAAGCTAAGATTTGTTCAGAATAGCTTGATTTATCAGGTTGATTATAGTTATAAAGATTTTCTTGATAACCATCCCAATAATAGATTGTATTTGAAGATTGGCAGCCACTTAATAACAACAAAACTCCTGAAAACAATAAATAGGTAATATATTGTTTTTTTAACATTATGATAATCCTTTAATAATTGATTTTTAATTTTTTATTTTGTTGCAGGTTTCCATGCACCATTATTTAATCCATTAACTAGATTATTAATCGCTTCTCGAATAGCGAGATCCAATACTTTTCCGTTGAGAGTTGAATCGTAACTAGCTGTGCCACCAAAACCTATAACCTCACGGTTGGATAAACTGTATTCACCTGCGCCTTGCACGCTATAAACCACTTGAGATGTATTAATATCTATGATGTTCAAATTAACTTTGGCATAAGCAATCTGCTGTTTACCCTTTCCAAGAATTCCCCATAACTGATGATCCCCAACTTCTTTGCGTCCAAACTCAGTGATATCACCAGAAATAATATAATTGGCGCCGATTATGTTTTGCTTTTGTTTTTTATAATTTGCTTCAGCAGCCAGTTCCCCCATATTTGTTCTATCTAATACATTGAAATGATTAGTTTGCTGTAAATGACTAATGAGCAATGTTTTTGATTGATTACCTAACCTATCAACTCCATCTGAAAATATACCATTTTGATAATTAGAACGGTTTTCAAATTTACCTACAGCAATACTGGTTTTCACACCGTTATATTGTGAATTATAACTATTGACTGTTGGGGAAACGATGGTTTGTGATGACTCTTTAACACAACCAATTAATAAACTACTAAAAATAATAATTCCAACTAATTTTTTTGTATCCATGTCTATCTTGTCCTTTTTTATTAAATGATGAATATTTAGCCATAAATAATATAATAATAATGACCATTATCAATAATAATTTAGTCATTATCATTAAATTTTAATAATTCGACTGTTAGATTAATTATTGTAATATTCAAGTCGGCGATGAATTTGTTAAACAGTTATATTATTTAAATGATGGCATTACTATAAACTACATTCTTAATGTTATTTAAATTCGCAATAGCATAACAACAATCATGATGCTAAAGATTCCTTAAATAAAGTAACAAGAACTTTAATAAGAGGGAGGGATTGATATTGGTGTCATCTGATTTACAATGGAAAGTAAGTATAATCTACAACAATAATAATTATACTAACAATATATTGTATTGAATGATTTTATTTTTTACTAAAAACAATTACATAATTAAATAAAATATACTCAAACGTATGCTTAACCTCAAACTTTTTTACAGAATTTTATACATTACGGCAATCTTATTGGCGTACTAAACACTCCTGAATTTTATCTACTTCTTTATTTAGAGCCTCAATAACCAAGTCTGGATGAGCTCTTTCAACCGTTTTGATATACTCAAATCCATCATTTATTGATGAGCCAGTATATTGCTGAGCTTGCTTAATATTACTAAATAGGTAATTAATACCATTTTTATTACGAGTAGTCGTTAAAGTATAACTTATAAAATATTTTGAGTAATATTGATAATCCGTTACAGCATTAGCAACAACATTATTACCTTCAACAAGTTTTATTGTGTCACCACCACTGACAGTAATTGATTGATGATTATTCATATTGTAATAAGACCACCAATTTGAACCATAATAATTTTCATTAGTAAGTACTACAGGACTATTATCAAGTTCTTGAGCGATGCAGAGTGATAATGAAGAGCGAAGTATGGTGATAGGTCTTGATGTACTATATTTCTTCAATATATCTATTCCTGACGAGTTTTGACCAATTTCTACTCCTTCAGTTTGATAAATTGACATCATTTTTTGAGATGTACAGCCAGTTAGCAAAGCAAATATTGTAAAAATTCCAAGTAACTTTTTCATGTAACGCCCTTTTTAGGATAAGCTAATTAATTCTAGCTGTTTACGTATTGATTTGCTAGTGTTTGCATAAGGAATAAGACTATTAATCAAAAATAGAACGTTTATTGATATTAATTCAATAAGATATACTGTTAAAGTGCAAATTAGAAATGTGAGAGAAATAAAATTTCTCTCATTTGTTATATTAGACTTCTTTACCTCGTAATTTACGAGATAATTTTTTAAATCCGTGAGTAAATTTTTTAATTGCCATTGCCATAACGGGTACTTTAATTTTGATATTGAAACGTTCTTTTAGCTCGATAGCATCATTGGCCTTAGTTAACCAAATAAAGCCCGAATTGGTCAAATCAATTGCTTTAATCTTTCCTTCTGGCGTTAAAATAAAATTACCACCATGTACGTCATTCGAAACCAAATTATAACTATGTAATTTTTCAATACAATCCTTTACTTGATCGCCATATTTATTCATTTCTTCCCATTTCAAGGAACGACCTTCAACAAAATTGAATATCATATAGTGACGTTTGGTTTTTTTATCAAATGCGACCAAATACAGCTCATAAGCGATGTCGCATTTATCAAGTGAAATTTTTGCTAACTTATGAATTAAATTGAAATAAAAATCACCTGTAATTTTAGCAATAATTCGACGCTCTAAACGTTCTTCTACTCCACCATCAATTTTAAAAATAAATTTGCTTTGATTATGATTAATTAGATAAGTATATCGTTCTAATTTATCGCTGGGATCAAGTAACTCATGATGTCCTTCTTCCGCTAAAAACTGATCAAAAAGTTCTAAATAATTTATTTCATTATTTTCTACATAAGCGAACTTCATATCGCCGCGTTCAATTTCAATAATGTTTGCAAAGTTATTCAAATTTTAAGTCCCAAGATACATCAAAAAATTGGTTTATCTTAAACACTATCAAGCTTAAAGTAAATGAAACTGTCAATTTTTAAGAAGATACGAATTAGGACAAACAATAGAGATCAATGAGTAATTTTCAATTCTACTCCTTAAAGTTAATAGAAAAAGATATATAAATTGACAAAATAAAGAACCAATTATTAATAGTCTATTGGTCTAGTCTGATACCCAATCATCTAAATCTTCTAAATGGAGATATGAGTCATTGATTTTTGCATAAACTTAAAAGTGTTGGCTTTGTTAATGATTCATAATAAATTTGTTTTTAATTTTTGTCAAAATTGATACTTTTCATTTGCAAAAAAAAGATATTTCTTCAACAATTCTATATTGTTATTTAGTTACAAATTATTTTTTATTAGATGGATAGCTAAATGCTATCCATGTTCTGAATATTATCAATTAACAATAAAATGTGATTAAGTTCACATTTTGTTTAAAAACAGGTTGTCCATAGTTGTACATAGTTGTCTATGGATGTATATTTAACTTAACCAATATTTTGGGGTAACCAATGAATATAAACAAATTTTCTAGCACACCACTTTACGTACAAGTGAAAGAGTGGATAAGAAATCAGATATATCGTAATGATTTGAAAGCTGGAGATAGAATTCCTTCAGAAAATGAGATTATGAGCATACTTTCTGTTAGTCGAGGCACAGTTAGAAAAGCGGTTGAATTATTGATTAATGAATCTGTTTTAGAACAAATTCAAGGAAAAGGAACTTATGTAAAAGCTGAAAATATCTCCTATCAATTAGGCTATGGTTTACAGTCATTTGCAGAATCGTTAGAGATGCAACATGTTAAGTTCACTACCGAAGTTATTACTAAAAGAGTTGAAAGAGCAAACGAATATATTAGTGGAAAATTACAAGTTCCAGTTAATTCGAACATTTTTTATATGGAACGGGTAAGAAGCGTTAATGGCGAAAAAATTATGTTTATAGAAAATAGAATCAATTTGTCTTTATGTCCAGAAATAGAGCATGTGGATTTTACAAAATATAGTTTATTTAGTGAATTAGAGCGGATTAGTCATAAAAAGATAGATCACTCGGATTGTCGATATTCAGCCCGAGTGGTAGGAAAAGAACGCGCAGATATATTAAATATTAGCGATATATCTCCAGTTCTTCATTTAGAACAATTAGTTTACTTTGATGATGGTCAGCCAATTGAATTTGGTAATGTATGGTTAAAGTCAAATGTTAACTACTTGGGGACAACACTTAGACGAAAGTAGGAGTAAATTATGGCATTAGTCAATGGGTATACTTTAATAGGTGAAGCTAAAAAACAGAAAACTTTAGCTGGCGCATTTAATACAACAAATTTGGAAACAACATTAGCCATATTAGATGCAATTGAGGAAAGTAATATTCCAAGTATGGTTCAAATTGCACCAACAAACATTGTGTTATCTGGTTACAAATATATTGTAGATATGGTACGTAATCGAGCTAGTACGATGAAAACACCCTTTTGTTTACATTTAGATCATGGAAAAACTTTTGAGGATGTAAGGCAAGCCGTTGAAGCTGGGTTTACCTCAATTATGATTGATGGTTCTCATTTACCTTTTGAAGAAAATATTCAATTGACGAAAAAAGTTGTCGACTTTTGTGGTGGATATAATATCCCTGTAGAAGCTGAATTAGGTGCTATTACTGGAAAAGAAGATGATGAGGTTAATGAAGCGGATCGTAAAACAGATCCTAATCAAGTCCTTGAGTTCGTGAAAAGAACTGGCTGTGCAACACTTGCCGTATCAGTTGGTAATGTTCATGGATTTGAACAACAACCGAAAATTGATTTTGATTTACTGGGTAAATTATCTGATATATCGCCAGTCTCACTAGTTATTCATGGAGGTTCAGGAATTGATGATCAAACTTTACAAAAAATTAGTCAATATAATGTAGTCAAACTTAATATTGGTGGTGATTTGCGTAGAGCTTATATTAGTTCAATTGGTAAACAATATGTTGCTAATAATAATGAATACAATCTTATTAAAGTTCTACTTAAAGCAAAAGGTGATGTTCAGCAAGTAGTTTACAACAAAATATTATCTATGAATTTATTAAACATCCATCATTAAAATAAAAATAGGTGGTCATTATGGAATTAGAACAATTGGATGACAATATTATATTTTTAAACAAAAACTTTTCAAGTCGAGAAGATATGTTTAAATCTATAAGTCATGAATTATTAGATAACAATTATGTGACTGAGCAATATTTAGAAAAAGTTATTCAAAGGGAAAATGAACATCCTACAGGATTTAAGTTGAAAACACTAAATGTTGCTATGCCTCATGTAGACTGCGAATTTGTTAAAAAAGATGGCATGTTTGTTGTAACCAGTAAAGAAGGCATTATTTTTAAAAATGCAGAGACTGATGAGGATCTACCCGTCAATATTATATTTGGATTGTTACTTAAACAATCCGATACACATTTAACTTTTTTAATGAAATTAGCATCATCGTTCAGCAATGACATGATTTTGCAAAAGATAGTTGAAAGTAATAACAAATTTGAAATTAAAAATATTTTAAAAGATATTTTGAAATAAGGAGCATCATTATGAAAAAAAGAATTATTTTTGCCTGTACTAGCGGTATTGCTACTTCAACTATTGCAACGGAAAAAGTCAAAAATTATTGTGCTGAACACGGAATTGAAGTCGAAAACATTCAGTCAGATGTGGCAACGGTTCAATCTCAAGATGGTATGGCTGACTTAATTATTGTGACTTCTAAAGTATCCTATAAGTTAGAAAAAACACCAATTATCAATGGAGTACCTTTAATCACTACAATAGGTGAAGAAGATGTCCTGGCCGAAATCGTTAGGATTTTGAAAGGGGATTGATTATGGCTGACAAACTACTGGAAGTTGTTCAATACATATTAGGATTTGGTCCGACCGTCATGTTGCCTGTTGTGATCTTTATTATGGCACTTTGTTTAGGTGTAAAGATAGGTCGGGCAATTCGTTCATCATTAACCATTGGTATGGGTTTTGTTGGTATTTTTGTTATCTTCGACCTATTGGGTACGAGCCTAGGCAGTGCCACCTCGGACTTAGTTGAACATGCAGGAATTCATTTACCAGTAATCGATTTGGGATGGCCTCCATTGGCAGCAATTGCTTGGGCATCTCCGATTGCACCTTTTGTAATACCAATGACCATTATTATTAATATTGTAATGTTAACCCTAAATTGGACTAAAACAGTTGATATTGATTTGTGGAATTTTTGGCATTTTACCTTTGTTGGTGCATTAGTTTACAGCAGTACTAGTAGTTTTATGTATGGGTTAATTATAGCAGGCATAACTGCAGTAATAACCTTTATTCTTGCTGATTGGTGTGCCCCTATGATTCAAAAATATTTTGAATTACCGGGTATATCATTACCGACACTTTCTTCTGTCATTTTCTTTCCTATCGGTGTATTAGGCAATCTAATATTAGATAAAATACCAGGATTGCAAAAATTACATGCTGATCCCGAAACTATTCAAAAAAGATTTGGTATATTTGGCGAGCCGATGATGATTGGATTTGTGATAGGAGGGGCAATAGGAATTGCAGCAGGTTATGATGTTAAAGGTATTTTAAATTTAGCTATCAATCTTGGTGCTGTAATGTTAATTATGCCGAGAATGGTTAAATTGTTAATGGAAGGATTATTGCCATTGTCTGATGCGGTAAAACAATTTTTGAATAAAAAGTTTCCTAACAGAAAAAACTTATACATCGGCTTGGATATTGCTGTTGCTGTTGGTCATCCGTCCGTACTTTCCACTGCATTATTATTAATTCCTGTCGGCTTGATTTTATCAATTATTTTACCTGGCAACCGACTATTACCATTAGGTGATTTAACAAATATTTGGGTGCCTATATCAATGGTGGTATTAGCTTGTCGTGGTAATATCGTCAGATCATTTATCATAGGTATACCTTGTTTAATTGCTAATCTTTATGTTGCTTCATCTGTAGCACCAATTATTACCAATATTGCAAAAAGTATTAATTTTCCAGTAAAAACCGACGGTGAATTTTCAAGTCTATTAGATGGTGGCAATCCTTATCGTTTTTGGGCAGTCAAAGTATTTGAAGGAAATTATATTGCTCTAGCTTTAATTCCAATAATATTTGTGACTTGTTTCATATTGTATCGTCATACAAAGAAATCTTGGGATATAGCCTAAAAAATAACGTACACCCATATTATTAATCAATGTATTAAATCAGATAAGTTAACTTATCTGAATAGGGAAAGCTACAATTTTTTTAAAGATAAGTTGTTTCAAATATATAAATAAATTGAATTTTTTATTTTGGGTGTACATTTGATTTGCTTGAAAATAATAGACAAAAAGAGTAAATAAGGAGGTTAATATGTATTCAATTGGCGTTGATATTGGGACGACAAATTGTAAATTGTGTGTTTTTGAATTGCCATCTTTAAAACTAGTAAATAGCTTTTCTTTTGTTACACCAAAAGTAATCACAAAATATGGTTCTGATTTTGATATTACAGAGTTATACAATCAATTAGAAAAAGGGATAATTGAGATAATTGGCTCACTTTCTGATCCTGAACAAGTAAAAAATATTGCGATTGCTAGTGTGGGTGAGTCTGGTGTTCTTATTGATGAAAAAGGAGATGTTGTAGGTCCTGCTATCACATGGTATGACACAAGGACAAAAAATAATCTCGCGGATATTAATACAAAATTTAGTGATGACGAACTTTATACCATTACAGGTATTCCTATTCATAGTAATTATAGTTTAACTAAAATTTTATGGATAAAAGAAAACTGTGATATTAACCTAAATAAAGTTAAATGGTTATGCATAGCCGAATATATTGCATATAAATTAACTGATGTTAAAAAAGCTGAACCTTCATTAGCATCAAGAACCTTGGTTTATGATTTAAAAAACCATTGTTGGTCAGAAAAAATTTCGTCAATTTTTAAAATTAATAACTTATTTTCTGATTTTGTTCAATCAGGTAAAAATATTGAGAAATTAAAGTCATCATTAGCAAGTAAACTTAATTGTAGTCAGCCTATTTATGTATCAATTGGTGGTCATGATCATATGTGTGGTTCTATAGCCGCTAGACTTAAATCAGGAGAAATACTTAATTCGACTGGTACTACTGAAGGATTGTTGCTTTTACTTAAACAAGCTAATTTTGATAAAAGCTTTTTAAACAGTCATTTGTCAAACGGTCAATATGTAATTGATGATTTATATACTCTTTATGCATCTCTTCCTTCGGCTGGATATAGTATTGAATGGTTTAAACGGACTTATTGTGTAAGTAATGAAGATTTTGATCTACTTATCGAATCACTATTTAATAAACTCTCCGATATTAACTATATAAAGCAGAAGTTAAATATTTTCATTCCACATTTACGTGGTAGTGGCCCTCCGAAACGTAATATTGATTCTAAAGGCTTATGGTATGGTTTTGCTGAAAACAGCTCTTTACAAGACACATTGTTGGCTATTTTTCAGGGATTATGTTTTGAACTAAAAAATATACTTATAACTATTGAGAAACTAACTTCTACTCATCATCCAATAATAAAAGTGATAGGAGCAGCTGCAAAAAATCCAGTTTGGTTGCAGTTAAAGGCCGATATTCTTGGAAGAGAAATAGTATCTTGTAATATCAAAGAAGCCGTATGTAAAGGGGCAGTTATGTTAGCGGGGTATCAAAATCATTATTTAGATAAAGATATTGATAATCAATTTGAAAATCAAATAGTCAGATATATGCCTAATCAACAAATAACGCAATATTATGACCAAGTATTTAATAACTATTATCAACCATTTTATGATTTAAAAACTCAATTAGAATTCCATCGAAAAAAGGGTAATTAAAATGAAAGCGTCAGTGTGTTATAAGCAAAATGATTTAAGAACAGAAGATCTTCCTATTCCTGAAATTTCCGATAATGAAGTATTAATAAAAATGCTTGCATGTGGTTTATGCGGTACTGATATTCAAAAGATTCGTGGTGATTCAGTCAATAAACCTACAGTTTTAGGACATGAAGTTGTCGGTGAAATTGTCAAAAAAGGTAAAAATGTTAGCAAGTTTGAGATAGGGGATAGAGTGATCACTGCTATACATGTCCCTTGTTTTACTTGTCACTATTGTAATAAAGGACACTATACGATTTGTGAACAATTTAGAACCAATAATATCGATCCCGGTGGATTTGCTGAGTTTATTCGTATCCCTAAATTACATTTGAACCATTTAACTCATAAAGTTTCAAATAATGTAACCGATGAAGAAGCTACATTAATCGAACCTATTGCCTGTTGTTTACATGGATTAAAGCAAGCAGATATTAGACCAAATGATAGTGTTTTAATCATGGGATCAGGAACAATTGGGATATTACATGCTCAATTAGCCAAGATTAAAGGCGCCAATAAAGTGATTGTCAGTGATATGTCAGAATTTAAATTACAAAAAGCACTAAAAGTTGGTTGTGATTATGCAATAAATATTAAGGAAAAAAATATTATAGATGAGGTGAATAAAATCACTGATGGTCAAGGTGTCGATGTAATAGTTATTGCTGCTGGTGTTTCCTCTTTAGTTGCAGATGCTGTTAATATGGTGAGAAGAGCTGGTAAAATAATTGTATTTTCAGGATTTGATAAAAATAAATTAGTCACACTTGATGTCAGTCGTTTTTTCAAAGATGAGATATCCATTATTGGAACCTATTCCGTTACACCGTATGAGTTTCCAGAAGCGTTAGATCTGCTTGAAAAAAGGAAACTCAACACAGAAGAGATGATAACCCATGTTTATCCATTAAAAAAATTGAGCGAAGCTATTGATATATCAACGAATCCTGAGCAGCCAGTATTAAAAGTTATTATTAAAGCTGAAGTTTAGAACAGTATTATTATTTATATTTACTAGACTTTTGAAATTATGAAATGAGTAAAATTTAAAGTAAGGTAGCACCGATGAAAAAGATACCGATTATTCTGATTTTAACAGTATTATTGTTTAACTTTTTTTCTATTAGTTATGCCTTATATTTAAATTTTACTGAATATCAATTTGATATTTTGTCAACGTTACTCTATTTAGTGATATTGTCTTCTATCGTATTTTTAATCAATTTAATCATTAAAAAAAATACTAAAGCACCGATTTTTCTATCTTATTATTTTGTTCTTTGCTTAATTACCACTATGGCAGAAATTACTTATCTGTCTTACCAAGAAATAGGAACTAGTAATAACATGATCTACTTTCTAATCTATTTTTCACTTTTTATTTATGTCACTAAATCAATTAGTCTAAAAAAATATTTTTCTACTAAAAACAATTAATAATGATTTTTCTAGACTGAAAAATATCAATTTTTGCTTTATCAGCCATGGTTCAACAGATTTGAATCAACTACAATAATTTTAATAATGTTTGTAAACTTCTCGACTTCTTTTAAAAGAAATACATCGGATTAAGTTAATAACTAAAGCATATAAAAATATATTTATACACAATCAGTGTTATCATACCCAATTTGTATCTTAGTTATAAAAAATATTATTATGCAAAATAACGCTGTAACATGGTTTTTATATATTATTAGAACATCTAACCAATCATTGTATACTGGAATCACAACAGATGTATCTAGGCGGTTACAGCAGCATCAAAATGGTCGTGGCGCTAAATATCTAAAAGGTCATAAAGATATTTATGTTGTTTATCAAATAAAAGTTGGCGACAGGTCTACCGCTTTAAAATTAGAGTATCGTATAAAGCAACTTTCCAAGCTGAAAAAAGAACAATTGGTTGCAAACTCTCCAGACTTAACTAATTTATTAACATTACTCAATCAATAATCGACTAATTAATTTTATGCAAAGTTTTGGATTTATAACCGCAATCTATTTGGATTTATTATTTACTTTATCAGTTAATATTTAGAATATCGACATCAATTGTAATGGTGGCGCTTTAAGGGCATTTATCTGTTGGTTGAATTCAGATAGTTGTCGTTTCCAAAAATCAATATCAGTTATCCATGGAAAGGCAATAGGAAAGGCTGGATCTTGCCAACGCTCAATAATCCATGCCAGATGATGAATTATTCGCATTGCTCGTAAAGGCTCAATCAATTTAAGTTGTTCTTTATCGAAATCATAAAACTCTTGATACAATTCAAGCAGTTCATCTAACTGTAGGCGTTGTTCTTGTTGATTACCATAGAGCAACATCCAAAGATCTTGAATTGCTGGGCCATTACGAGAATCATCAAAATCTAAGAATATAGCATTATCATCACGCCACAAAATATTACCAGCATGGCAATCAGCATGTAATCGTATTGGTTGCCAATCATTATGCCAATATTTTTCAATCGTTTTGATCAGCTTGCTCAATACTGTTTTGAGATCGAGTTGAATGCTATTGGGAATATAGGTTGAGGATAATAAGATCTCTTGCGGGCGATAAACATATTCCTCAAGTCCAATAGTTGGGCGGTATGAAAAAGTTTCAGTTGCACCAATTTGATGTATACGACCAATCATCGTACCTACCGATTCCATTTGATTTGGATTATCCATTTCATAGGGTCTACCACCCAAACTAGGAAATAAAGCGAATAGATAGCCTTGATATTCATGTAATGTCTTATTATTGATTACGAGTGGCGACACTACAGGAATATCAGCACGGTATAATTGTTCAGTAAATTGGTGTTCTTCAAGTATTTGTTCTCGACTCCAACGATGAGGACGATAAAATTTTGCAACATAACGTTTATGTTCTTCATCGTGAAATTGATAGACGCGATTTTCATAACTATTTAAAGCCGTTAAACCCGAATCTATATAAATGCCAATTGAAGCCAAACTCTCGACAATAAGATCGGGTGATAATAATTGAAATGAAAATGCTGAACTATCCATTGAATGATTCCTCTAGTTACTGTTGATTAAACCATTCATCTAGTTTTTGTTTTAATGCTTCAAGTCCAACTCGTTTAGGAGATGAAAATGGTGCAACAGTAATATCACCTTGGAAAGGTAAAATGGCTTCTTTTACCATATTAACTTGCTTCTTAACAGCACCAGAGGCAAGTTTATCCGCTTTAGTCAGTAACAACATGACTGGAATTTCAACCGAAACTGCCCATTGAATCATCTGTTGATCTAAATCTTTTAAAGGATGTCTTATGTCCATTAAAACAACTAGCCCCAATAAACTTTCGCGTTTTTGTAAATATTCTCCTAGCGATTTTTGCCATTGGCGTTTTATCGCTTCAGGAACTTGGGCATAGCCATAACCCGGTAAATCCACTAAACGGCAATTTTTTTCTACCTCAAAAAGATTGATTAATTGGGTTCGCCCAGGTGTTTTACTCGTACGAGCTAAAGACTTCTGGTTAGTTAATGTGTTGAGTGCGCTGGATTTACCTGCATTAGATCGACCAGCAAATGCTACCTCTACACCACTATCACTGGGTAAATGAGAAATATCTGGAGCACTTAAAATAAAATGTGTTTTTGCATAATTTAATGGACGAATATCAGTCATAAAAAGTATCCTTTAAATGCTTTAACGGCACTTAATTGATTTAAATGCCGCTACTGTATAGAAAAACTCAAGCATTGACAACTTTTTCGACTGCTTTTGTAAATCGCATCATGCCTTCTCGAATCTCTTCTTCCGAAATAATTAACGATGGCGTGAAACGCAACACATTTGGCCCTGCATTTAATATCATCACTTTAAATTCTGTTGCAACATTTAAAAAATCACGGGCTTTATGGTGGAATTCTGGTTGTAACTCTGCACCTAATAATAGACCTTTACCCCGATATTCTCGAAATACTCTAAATTTATCATTAATGTTTTCAAGCTGCTCAATGAAGATTGCACGACGTTTTTGTACCCCCTCTAAAACCTCTGCGGTGTTAATGATATCGAATGCTTCACAACCAACTGCACAGGCCAAAGGATTACCGCCATAAGTTGTACCATGGATGCCGGGATGCATTACTGTAGCAATGTCTTCTGTTGTTAACATAGCACTAATTGGAAATCCACCCCCAAGCGCTTTGGCAGAAGTCAAAATATCAGGTGTTACACCATATTGTTGATAAGTATATAAGCTTCCAGTTCGGCCCATTCCACATTGAACCTCGTCAAAAATGAGTAAGGCATGATATTTATAACAAAGTTCGCGAACACCTTGTAAAAACTCAAGTGATGCGCAGGTTAATCCACCTTCACCTTGTACAGGTTCTAGCACAACAGCACAGGTATGATCATCTATCACTGCTTTTACTGCATCAAGATTATTAAATGGAACATGGATAATGTCAGCAGGTTTTGGACCAAAACCATCTGAATATTTAGCTTGACCACCGACAGAGACTGTAAAAAATGTTCGTCCATGAAAAGATTGATGAAAGGCGATAATTTTAGTTTTATAAGGATTGTATTTTTCAATAGCATAATAGCGAGCCAATTTGAAAGCCGCCTCATTTGCTTCTGCTCCAGAATTGGCAAAAAAGATGCGATCAGCAAAAGTATTATCAATAAGTTTTTGTGCTAAATTTAAGGCTGGCTCATTGGTAAAAACATTACTAACATGCCATATTTTTTCACTTTGTTCATGCAATGCTTTAACTAGTCTAGGATGGCAATGACCAAGGGCATTGACTGCAATACCACCAGCAAAATCAATATATTCTTCACCATTTTGATCCCATACTCGGCTACCTTTCCCTTTAACTGGTATAAATTGGGCTGGCGCATAAACGGGTAAAATGATCTTATCAAATAGTTGGCGTGTGATCTTTGGCTGCATTGTTAAATCCTTATCTGTTTTTATTGAATAAATTACCATTTATTTTATGCTAATTAATAGCAGAGTAAAGTAAATAATTATTCAAATATAATGAATTAATATTCATCTGTAAAAAATTTTTAAATTCAAAACATATTCAATAATTTACTTCTTTTCTTTAATTATTTTCAGGTATAATCGAATTCTGTTGGTTAATTGCATCTAAAAGAGTTAAAAATGAGTCGTATTATTTATTGCCATTATTTAAAAAAAGAAGCAGACGGTTTAGATTTTCAGCTTTATCCTGGTGAACTTGGTAAACGAATTTTCAATGAAATATCAAAGCCTGCATGGCAAGAATGGCTCAAAAAGCAAACCATGTTAATTAACGAAAATAAACTTAATATGATGAATCCAGAGCATCGTAAACAGATTGAAGCAGAAATGATTAAATTTTTATTTGAAGGTGAAGAAGTTGTTATTGATGGATATAAACCCCAAAACTGAGGTATAACATGAAAAACAATAAAAAGATCATTACGTTGTTTATAGCAATGAGCCTTTTAAATGGATGTTCAGGTGGTAATTCATCTAAGAATAATGAAGATTTTTATATTAAAGACACTAATGCTTTCAATATTTTAATTGGTCAATATGCGAATAATATAGAAGAAATTTGGGGGCCTCAGGAAGTCCTTATCGCTGGCCCAAAAGATTATGTTCAGTATGAGGATAATTTACAAACTCGAGTTCATATCAACTTTGTTTCTGGTGTGATAACAATTGAAACTTTGTCTGATTCTCCCATAGAATCGTTAAAAGAAGCGATAGTTTCAACATTACTAATGCCCGAACCTGTCGATATCATACGTCATGATAAAATTAGTCAAGATTTGTCACAAGAGCCTTTCTTATACAATCAAGTATTAGACCAAGAACGGCAACCTATTCGTTGGAGTGGTCGAGCGAATAATTTTGCTGATTATGTGCTGGCTAATAACTTGAAAATTCGCCCATCGGGCATGCACAGCATTACTTATGTGGAAATTAAATTGGTTCCGAATCACATTAATGAACGAGCAAGAAAATTCTTACCATTGGTGACGGAAGCTTCAAACCGCTATTTCATTGATGAGCGTTTAATTTTAGCAATTATGGAAGTCGAGTCTGCTTTTAACCCTTATGCGGTAAGTCGCTCGGATGCGCTTGGGTTAATGCAAGTTCAGCAGCATACTGCAGGACGTGATATTTTCCAATTACGTGGTAAATCAGGAGAACCAACGAGGAAATATTTACTTGATCCTCGTAATAATGTCGATATGGGTACCGCTTATTTATCATTATTAAAAACGAAATATTTGGCAGGTATTAATAATCCTGTATCTTTAAGGTATGCAATGATTACTTCTTATAATGGTGGGGCAGGTAGTGTATTGCGGACGTTTTCTAATGATCGTGATCGCGCAATTGATATTATAAATTCAATGACACCACAACAAGTTTTTCGAAAAATAGTCACATCACATGTTTCTCAAGAATCACGTAATTATCTGATAAAAGTAAGTAATATATTAGATAACAGATAACATTATGTTATCTAATAATAGCTATCACGGATAAGATAAGGAACTAAGAATGAAATTATAATTTTATCGGCAGTAATATCTTTAAAAAAATAAGATTTTTGTGGTTTAAAAATTTTTTAATAAAAAAAAACGTGATCTACTTCAAATTTTGAGTATACTATGCGTCTCATAAAACCCTAGTTTTTTTGAGGATGTTAGTTTGAGTACCGATAAACTTGTGGATTCATATTCCCCCGCACAAATGACACAAATTGCCGAAGACCTTGGCAACTACAAATTAAGTAAACACCCATGTAGTACGATTTTATCTGCTATTATTGCAGGTGTGTTTATCTCTATTGCTTTCGTATTTTATATTACCGTAACAACTGGCACCGCAACTGTTGCTTTTGGTTTAGCCAAACTAGTTGGTGGCATCTGTTTCTCATTAGGATTAATGTTGGTTGTTTGTTGTGGTGCTGATCTTTTTACGTCAACTGTACTAACGATATTACCTAAAATGACTCATAAAGTTACGTGGAAGAAAATGATCCGTAATTGGATTTTAGTCTATGTTGGTAACTTTATTGGTGCTATACTGTTTGTAACAGTTATTTGGTTTTCTGGTCAATATATGGTTGCTGATGGATTGTGGGGATTAAATGTCCTGCAAACAGCGGATCATAAGTTACACCATACTTTTATTGAAGCCGTCTTTCTTGGTTTATTGGCTAATTTGATGGTTTGTTTGGCAGCTTGGTTAAGTTATGCTGGACGTAGCTTACTTGATAAAATGTTAATTATGGTTTTACCTGTAGCAATGTTTGTTGCTAGCGGTTTTGAACATAGCATTGCGAATATGTTTATGATCCCTATGGGAATTGTAATTAATAATTTTGCATCGCCTGAGTTTTGGACTGCAGTAGGGGTATCACCAGATACATTTAAAGAACTAACTGTAGAGCATTTTATTTTAAATAATCTAATTCCTGTAACAATTGGGAATATTTTAGGTGGGTTAGCTGTTGCGCTACCATATTGGGCTTTATATTTACGTAAACCACATTGATTTTAAGATATTTATCCTCATATTGGAGAGGATAAATAGGTATTTTTGTAAACCTGAGGTTAATAATTATGAGTAATTTAAACGAAGTACAAGCAAAGGCTTGGAAAGGATTTAAAGAAGGTGATTGGCAAAATAATGTCAATGTTCGTGATTTCATTCAAACAAATTACACACCTTATGAGGGTGATGAATCTTTCTTAGCTGGCGCTACCGATGCTACCACTAAATTGTGGGACAAAGTGATGGAAGGCATCAAATTTGAAAACTCCACTCATACACCAGTTGATTTTGATACAAGTGTAATCTCTACTATCACTGCTCATGATGCGGGTTATATCGAAAAGGATTTAGAGAAGATTGTTGGTTTACAAACTGAAAAACCATTAAAACGAGCTATTATCCCGTTTGGTGGTATCAAGATGATTGAAAACTCTTGTAAAGCTTACGATAGAACTTTAGATCCATTAGTCAAAAAAATCTTTACTGAATATCGTAAAACCCACAACCAAGGTGTGTTTGATATTTATACTCCAGATATCCTTCGTTGTCGTAAATCAGGTGTTATTACTGGTCTTCCTGATGCGTACGGCCGTGGTCGTATCATTGGTGACTACCGTCGTGTGGCACTTTACGGTATTGATTACTTAATGCAAGATAAATTTGCTCAATTCACTTCTTTACAAGCTGACTTTGAAAATGGTGTTGATTTACCAATGACCATGCAACGTCGTGAAGAAATTGCTGAGCAACATCGTGCACTTGGTCAAATTAAAGAAATGGCTGCAAAATATGGTTTTGATATTTCAGCTCCAGCTACAACGGCACAAGAAGCTGTTCAATGGACCTATTTTGGTTACTTAGCTGCAGTTAAATCTCAAAATGGTGCAGCAATGTCATTAGGTCGTACTTCGACTTTCTTTGATATTTATTTCCAACGTGATTTAGAAGCAGGTCTAATCACTGAGCAAGAAGCACAAGAAATTGTTGACCATTTCGTGATGAAATTACGTATGGTTCGTTTCTTACGTACACCTGAATATGATGAATTATTCTCTGGTGATCCAATTTGGGCAACTGAATCTATCGCTGGTATGGGTATTGATGGCCGTACATTAGTAACTAAGACTTCTTTCCGTTTCTTAAATACTTTATATACAATGGGTCCATCACCAGAACCAAACATGACTATCCTTTGGTCAGAACACTTACCAAGTGGATTTAAAGAATTCGCATCTAAAGTATCAATTGATACTTCATCATTACAATATGAAAATGATGATTTAATGCGTCCAGACTTTAACAACGATGACTATGCAATTGCATGTTGTGTAAGCCCAATGATTGTCGGTAAACAAATGCAATTCTTCGGTGCTCGTGCTAACCTTGCAAAAACTCTTCTATACGCAATCAACGGCGGTGTGGATGAAAAATTAAAAATGCAAGTTGGTCCTAAAGAAGATCCAATCACTGACGAATATCTTGATTTTGATAAAGTGTTCGCTCGTTTAGATCACTTTATGGATTGGTTAGCAAAACAATACGTGACAGCTTTAAATGCTATTCACTATATGCACGACAAATATAGCTATGAAGCATCATTAATGGCGTTACATGACCGTGATGTTATTCGTACTATGGCTTGTGGTATTGCTGGTCTATCTGTTGCAGCTGACTCATTATCTGCAATTAAATATGCGAAAGTGAAAACGATCCGTGATGAAGATGGTTTAGCAACTGATTTTGAAATCGAAGGTGAATATCCACAATTCGGTAACAATGATCCGCGTGTAGATGATATTGCTGTTGATTTAGTTGAACGTTTCATGAAGAAAATTCAAAAACTTAAAACTTATCGTAATGCAATTCCTACTCAATCAGTATTAACCATTACTTCAAACGTTGTATATGGTAAGAAAACTGGTAATACTCCAGATGGTCGTCGCGCTGGTGCTCCATTCGGACCAGGTGCTAACCCAATGCACGGACGTGACCAAAAAGGTGCGGTTGCTTCATTAACATCTGTTGCTAAACTTCCGTTTGCTTACGCTAAAGATGGTATTTCATATACTTTCTCTATCGTTCCAAATGCTTTAGGTAAAGATGATGATGCACGTAAACGTAACCTAGCAGGTTTAATGGATGGTTATTTCCATCATGAAGCTACTGTTGAAGGTGGTCAGCATTTAAATGTTAACGTATTAAACCGTGAAACATTATTAGATGCGATGGAACACCCTGAAAAATATCCACAATTAACAATTCGTGTATCTGGATATGCAGTGCGTTTCAATTCATTAACTAAAGAGCAACAAAAAGACGTTATTACACGTACTTTCACTCAATCAATGTAATTTGGTTAACTGAAAAACTAAACTTAAATAGCGCCTTTAAGGCGCTATTTTTTTATTAAGTAGCAAAAATAGCTGTTTTAAAGTTAACAAAATTGTAGTACAGCAAGCATTATTAAATATGGTTGTTTTTTGTATAATTTAGTCAAAAACAAAACATATCAATTAATGCAATTGGTGTATGCAAAGTATTATCTGAGTTAGAATAAGAATTAAAATATAAAGCAAAAAGCAATGTGAGTAATTATTAGAGAATATTTATGGAACAAAACATTATTATGACAACGAAACTACCTATAAAAGGTCGTATTCATTCT
Source organism: Gilliamella sp. LMG 34360 (assembly GCF_984568995.1). Classification (NCBI taxonomy): domain Bacteria; kingdom Pseudomonadati; phylum Pseudomonadota; class Gammaproteobacteria; order Orbales; family Orbaceae; genus Gilliamella; species Gilliamella sp. LMG 34360. Next base: position 927,150 of record NZ_OZ474900.1, read on the forward strand.
TTTGAATCCTTTGGTACTGTTGATGGTCCTGGAATTCGCTTCATTGTTTTTTTTCAAGGCTGTTTAATGCGCTGTTTGTACTGCCATAATCGTGACACTTGGGATTTAAAAGCTGGGCGAGAAGTCACTGTTGAAGAACTGATGAAAGAAATTGTTTCTTATAAAAGTTTTATCATGCCTAATGGCGGTGGTGTTACAGCATCAGGTGGCGAAGCTACCTTACAATCTGAATTTATCACTGAATGGTTTAAAGCCTGCCATGAAGAAGGTATCAGTACGTGTTTAGATACTAATGGTTATGCTAGACAGTTAGACCAAACGGTTGATGATCTTTTAGATGTCACAGACTTAGTGATGCTTGACTTGAAACAAGTCAATGATGAAATCCATCAAAAACTTGTCGGAGTACCTAATAAACGTGTGCTTGAATTTGCCAAACATCTACAAAAAATTAATAAACGGACTTGGATCCGCTACGTAGTGGTTCCTGGATGGACGGACGACGACGACTCAGCACATTTACTGGGTAAGTTTATTGAAGGTATGGATAATATTGAACGAGTGGAACTACTTCCTTATCATAAGATGGGCGCTTATAAATGGGATACCATGGGGGATGAATACAAATTACAAGGAGTAGAAGCGCCTCCTCGTGAAACACTTGATAGAATCCAAGCGATTATAGAAAGTTATGGTCAACCAGTAACATTCAGTAAGTAATAAGCTATCGACACTTAATAGGCACCTATAATGGTGCCTTATTTGTATTTATTTTAATTTTTTGCGCTTTACCGCACGTAATAGATAAATGCCACCTTCTAAAGCCAAAACACAAACGGATAACCAAATAAGCCCATATGGAACGATGTGCTCTTTAGATACCGATTCATGCAAAAATAACACCGAAACAAGAGTTAGCAGTACTGGCTCTACGTATCCCAGTAATCCAAATAAACCAAGTGGTAATAACCGTCTCGCAACAAAATACATGGCAAAAGCAATGGCAGTAATGATACCGAGCATTGGAATAAAAATATGAAAGTGAGATAGGTCACTTATAACCTGATTAAAAGAGTAGTGTAAAATAAAATAAATAAGGCAGCCTACAAAGATAAAAAAGAAATCGGAAAATGTCCCTGAAATGCCCTCTATTTGCAATTTACGGCGTGTCATAAAGTAAATTGGGTAACCCAATGCAATAACGGCTGTTTCCCACGAAAACGCGCCAGTTATATAAATTTCCAAAACAACACCTATGCTGGCGAGCACGACTGCTATTTTTTGAAAAATACTTAGCTTTTCTTTATAAAATATTTGCCCGAAAACGACCATCGTTAATGGCAGTAAAAAGTAGCCTAATGAAGCTGATAATCCATGTCCATTGATCGGAGCCCAAATAAAAATTAACATTTGGATGGTCAACAGAAATGAAGAAAATATTAGACCAATTAAAATCAGTGGCTGTTGTTTAATTCGCATAAATAAATTGATAATAGCTGACCACTGTTTTTCGACAATAATTAGTATAATTATTGCGGGAAAGGAGGTTAATAATCGCCAACAAAAAATATCAACAACTGACAATGGTTGTAATAGAACAGGGTAGTAATAGAGTAAACCAAAAAGACATGATGCAAATATTGAAAGCGCAACGCCCTTTATCATTCTTTCACCTTTGTTAATAAAAAATAGCGCTAATGATTAGCGCTATTATCTATATGTAATGAAGTGGAATAAATTTTATTTATCCAATTACCTCAACACCATTCATATAAGGTACTAATACGGATGGAATTCTAATTGTTCCATCTGCTTGCTGATAGTTTTCCATAATTGCAACTAACGTGCGTCCTACAGCTAAACCAGAGCCATTTAACGTATGTACTAAATAAGTTTTATTATCAACTTTATTGCGATAACGCGCTTGCATACGGCGTGCTTGGAAATCCCACATATTAGAGCAAGAAGAAATTTCACGGTAAGTATTTTGAGCCGGTACCCACACTTCAAGATCATATGTTTTACAGGAACCAAAGCCCATATCACCTGTACATAATACAATTTTACGATACGGTAATTCTAGTAATTGTAATACTTTTTCTGCATGTGCGGTTAACTCTTCTAAAGCCTTCATGGATTCTTCTGGTTTAACAATTTGCACCAGCTCTACTTTGTCAAATTGATGCATACGGATTAAACCACGAGTATCTTTACCGTAAGAACCAGCTTCAGAACGGAAACATGGAGTATGTGCAGTCATTTTCAAAGGTAACGCGCTTTCATCAAGAATCTCGTCACGAACCAAATTGGTTACGGGTACTTCAGCAGTTGGAATAAGAGCGTAATTACTGCTTTCTGATTCTTCATCTAATGGTTTTGTGTGAAATAAGTCACCTGCAAATTTTGGTAACTGTCCTGTACCGAATAAAGTGGCCTGATTGACAAGATAGGGCACATAAATTTCAGCATAACCATGCTGCTCTGTATGAAGATCTAACATAAATTGTGTGATAGCACGATGTAGGCGAGCTATCTGTGACTTCATAACGACAAAACGTGCGCCAGTTAGTTTTACACCTGCAGCAAAGTCTAGTCCTCCAAAACGTTCGCCTAATGCAACATGATCTTGGATTGGAAAGTCAAATGTTCTTGGGGTTCCAAAGCGAGAAACTTCGACATTGTCGTTTTCGTCTTTACCATCAGGTACAGAGTCATCAGGAATATTCGGAATAGTAGAGGTGATATCTTTAATTTTAGTTAGTAAGATTTCAAGCTCAGCTTTAGCATTATTCAGTTTTTCACCGAGTTTATTAACTTCTTCACGTACGGCTGTAATGTCCTCGCCTCGAGCCTTAGCTTCACCAATAGCTTTAGAACGGGCATTACGCTGTGCTTGTAAGCTTTCAGTTTCAACTTGCAGTACTTTGCGTTTTTCTTCTAGTTGACTAATAGTATCAACATCTAATTTAAATCCACGACGAGCTAACTTTTTAGCGACAACATTTAATTCATTTCGGAGTAAATTCGGATCCAACATAAATAACGTCCATTCTCATTAATAAGGAAATATCTTTCTACTTTAACGGTTATTCTAATATAGTTAACAAAACATATAAATCAAAAAGTAGATTGATTATAGATATTAAATTTTGTGAGCTTAGTATACTAGAATTATATCGGGATTCAACCGCAATGGCGCACCCGAAGGGATTCGAACCCCTGACCGCTCGGTTCGAAGCCGAGTGCTCTATCCAGCTGAGCTACGGATGCGTGTAAGTTCGTAAAAAAATGGTGCATCCGAAGGGATTCGAACCCCTGACCGCCCGGTTCGTAGCCGGGTACTCTATCCAGCTGAGCTACGGATGCATTTTGAGTTTGTTAAAATGGTGCATCCGAAGGGATTCGAACCCCTGACCGCCCGGTTCGTAGCCGGGTACTCTATCCAGCTGAGCTACGGATGCATATTTTAATTTTTTAAAATGGCGGTGAGAGAGGGATTCGAACCCTCGATGCAGCTTTTGACCGCATACTCCCTTAGCAGGGGAGCGCCTTCAGCCTCTCGGCCATCTCACCAAAAACATTATGACTTTGCTTGAACAACAAAATCATAATGTCGTGGCGCACATATTACGTTTTACAAAAAATAAGTCAAACATTTTTTTGCTTACGCGTGCTAGTTGTTTATTTCATGCCCAAAATTACTCTTTGGGCTCGGGTAATTCATCATTTTTGTTCTGAGATTGATGAATTCTATTGTATATCTCTTCTCGATGAATTGAGACTTCTTTAGGTGCATTAATACCGATTCTGACTTGATTACCCTTCACCCCAAGAATAGTAATAACAACATCATCACCAATAATTAGTGTTTCACCTACTCTCCTAGTTAAAATTAACATTAGATCTCCTAATATCAGTTAAGTATACATCACAATTTTAAGATATAGCTTCGTCAGCCCCCCATCAATATGACAGAAAGACGGAATTTTACAGAAATATTCAAATATTCGATTAATAAATATCTTATTAACCAATATTAGAATATATCTGGCTAACTTGCTTGTAATTTATTACTGATTTCCTTTTTCATTGAAGACAATGCTTCTGGTAATGCTAACAGATCCATTCCACCTGCTTGGGCGAAATCAGGCCGCCCACCGCCTTTACCACCTACTTTTAATGCTAATTGGGAAACTAATTCGCCAGCTTTGACAATATTGATTAAATCATTTGTTACGCCAGCGGCTAAGTTGATTTTGTCATCATTAACAGCAGCCAAAATAATTACTCCTGTTTTTAATTGATTTTTAAGATCATCAATCATAGTACGTAATACTTTTGCCTCGACATTATCAAGTTTAGCAATTAGTAAATTTTTATTATTGATTTTTTCACATTGATTAATTAATTGTGCGCTTTGTTGGCTAGCTTTTTGCGCCTTTAATTGCTCGATGTTTTTTTCAAGTAGTTTAGTTTGTTCGAGCAACTGCTCTACACGAACTAAAACTGCTGATTTATCGCTTTTAACCAATTGTGCAATTTGGCTTAATAAATTTGCTTCATGGTGTATAAAATCCATCGCATTTTGTCCAGAGGTTGCCTCAATACGGCGAACTCCAGAAGCGATGCTTGATTCAGATATTATTTTAAATAAACCTATATCGCCCGTTCTATCTACATGAGTACCACCACATAATTCAATTGAGAAATCGCCCATAGTTAGAACACGAACAATATCTTCATATTTTTCACCAAATAGCGCCATTGCCCCTTTATTTCTAGCTTCATCTATTGGCATCAGTTCAACGTCAACAGGTAGATTACAACGAATTTGCTGGTTAACTAGATTTTCAATTTCAACAATTTGTTCTTGTGTGATGCTTTGATTATGCGAAAAATCAAAACGCAGATAGCTGTCATTCACTAAAGAACCTTTTTGATGAACATGGTTACCTAAAATTCGTTGTAATGCAGCTTGTAATAAATGGGTTGCTGAATGATTGCGTCTAATACGTTCTCTTAACTCAACATCAATTGCCGCTGTTACTAAATCACCAACTTTAAGGGAACCTTTAACAAGGTTACCGATATGACCAATACTTTTGCCATATTTTTGGCTATCTAAAACAGTAAATTCGGCGTTTGCAGAAGTTAATAAACCTTTATCACCAATTTGTCCACCTGATTCTCCATAAAATGGTGTCTTATCTAAGATGATAATCGCTTCATCACCAGCATTGACATTTTCTACTTTTTGACCATTTTGGAAAATGGCAATTACTTTCCCTGATGCTTCGGTAGCTTGATAACCTAAAAATTCGGTTTTATCATCAAGTTTAATCACATTGCTATAGTCAACACTAAAAGTACTTGATTCACGAGCACGTTTACGTTGTTCTTCCATGCATTGATTAAATCCATCTTCATCAATGGTGATATTTTTTTCGCGACATACATCTGCGGTTAAATCTAATGGAAAACCAAACGTATCGTAAAGTTTAAATGCAACATCACCAGGCAATACCGAATCGGTAATTTTAACCAATTCTTGATCAAGTAAAAATAATCCTCGTTCCAATGTTTTTAAGAATTGCTCTTCTTCAAGTTTAAGTGCGTCTTCAACTATTTTTTGATTTTTCGCTAATTCAACTGCTGCACTACCCATTACATCAATGAGAGGTTTAACTAATTTGTAGAAGAATATTTCTTTAGCACCTAACATATGTCCATGACGCACAGCCCGTCGAATAATGCGACGTAAAACATAGCCACGACCTTCATTAGAAGGCAATACACCATCAGAAATTAAAAATGCACAAGAACGAATATGGTCAGCAATAACACGTAAAGATTTACTTTCTAAATCTTTCGTTTGAATTACTTGTGCTGCATCATGAATTAATTTCTTAAATAAATCAATTTCATAATTGGAATCAACATGTTGTAAAACAGCAGCAATTCTTTCTAAGCCCATACCCGTATCGACCGATGGCTTAGGTAATGGTTCCATTGTGCCATCAGGATGACGATTAAACTGCATAAAGACAATGTTCCAAATTTCAATGAAACGATCACCATCTTCTTCTGGGCTGCCTGGAGGTCCTCCCCAAATATGATCACCATGATCATAAAAAATTTCTGTACACGGTCCACATGGTCCTGTATCACCCATTTGCCAGAAGTTATCTGAAGCATAGGGAGCCCCTTTGTTGTCACCAATACGCACGATACGTTCTTTGGGTATACCAATTTCTTTTTCCCAAATTGCGTATGCTTCATCATCTGTTTCATAAACAGTGACGGTTAATTTTTCTTTAGGAAGATTAAACCATTTTTCACTGGTTAATAGCTCCCAAGCAAAATGAATCGCATCATGTTTAAAATAGTCACCGAAACTAAAGTTTCCTAACATTTCAAAAAAAGTATGATGTCGAGCAGTATAACCCACATTATCCAAATCATTGTGTTTACCGCCAGCGCGAACACAGCGTTGTGCCGTTGTTGCTCTGGTATAAGGACGTTTTTCTATCCCTAGAAATACATCCTTGAACTGATTCATTCCAGCGTTGGTAAATAATAGCGTTGGGTCATTATGAGGAACAAGGGAACTACTTGCTACAATTTCATGTCCTTTGCTATTGAAAAAGTCAAGAAAAGTTTGACGAATTTCTGCAGTGCTTTTCATTTAGGCATCCATATAAACGATAAATTTTTAAACATAGTAATATACCTGTTACAACTAAAGTTGAAAAGTAAAGAAAAGTAAAATATTCTTTATAATACAGTTGATCTAGCTAATATTACATGCAAATAAAAGGAAAAATAAATTGATTTAGTGAGCTTAACTAATGGGTATTGAATAATTTAATTCTCGTGTATTTTAGATATTATCAAAATTTAAGTCAATAAATTATACACATCTTTTATATCGTCTTGAGTATAACCTCGAGTAACTAAAAATTGCATTACTTTCTGTTTTTCCGAGATATTTTTAACATTAACTTGTTTAAATTTTTTTAATAATTGCTTATGGGCATTATACGACCAATTTATATCTAATATACGTAAAAGTTCATGGATTAAGTCAGTGGATAGACCGCGTTGTTTTAATTCCATAGCAATTTTATATCTTCCATAACCTTTATTAGCACGCATAACAATATATTTTTCAATATATTGTGTATCGTTCATCCAATTTTGATTTGTACAATATTGAATTACATCAGCGGTTTCTATTCTAAGTTGGTTTAATTGCTCATAGTATTCATCCTCTGAACATTTTATTTTCTTTGTAAAAAATTGGATGATTTTATTCGTTAGTTCGTAGGATGAATGATCGCGCTGTGCAAGTAATTGCACAGCTTTATTTAAGATTAATTTATTGAGTTTTTTGTCCATTATTCAAAGCTTTCATCTTCCGATGTAGTATCTACGTCATCCGCAGCAAAAACGGCAGGACTATTTAATAATAAATCACGTAGTTTTGTTTCAAGCTCTTTGGCTATTTCTGGATGTTCTTGTAAAAATTTGATTGAATTCGCTTTGCCTTGACCAACTTTTTCGCCATTGTAGCTATACCAAGCACCTGCTTTATCAACTAATTTATGTTTAACACCTAGATCAATCAATTCACCTTCTTTAGAAATACCACAACCGTAAAGAATCTGGAATTCAGCTTGTCTAAATGGTGCAGCAACTTTATTTTTCACTACTTTTACACGTGTATCACTACCAATGACATCTTCACCTTCTTTTACTGCGCCAATGCGTCGAATATCTAAACGAACAGATGCATAGAATTTAAGTGCATTACCGCCAGTAGTTGTCTCTGGATTACCAAACATTACACCAATTTTCATACGAATTTGGTTAATAAATACCACTAAGCAGTTAGCATTTTTAATATTTGCAGTTAATTTACGTAAAGCTTGTGACATTAAGCGAGCTTGTAATCCCATATGTGAATCGCCCATTTCGCCTTCAATTTCTGCTTTAGGTGTTAATGCCGCTACTGAGTCAACAATAATAACATCAACAGCACCAGAACGAACTAAGGCATCACAAATTTCAAGTGCCTGTTCACCAGTATCAGGCTGAGAAACTAATAGATCATCAACTTGCACACCTAATTTAGCCGCATAAATTGGATCTAAAGCATGTTCAGCATCAATAAATGCGCATGTTTTACCTTCTTTTTGCGCTTGGGCGATAACTGATAAAGTTAATGTTGTCTTACCTGATGATTCTGGTCCAAAAATTTCAACGATTCGACCCATTGGTAAGCCGCCAATACCTAATGCAATATCGAGCCCTAAAGATCCAGTAGAGACAGAATCAACATCTAACGTTTGGGTATCCCCTAAACGCATAATAGAACCTTTACCAAATTGTTTTTCTATTTGACTTAATGCAGCTGAAAGTGCTCGTTGTTTGTTTTCGTTCATATTATAAAATTCCAATGAGTTAGTATATTGATATACATTATACTGTATTGTTATACAGTATCAAGTTTTTTTTATATCCAATAATCATTTAGTTAATAATGGGAAATGCTTCACAATTTTTTTCAAAATATTACTGGTTATCGTCTAATTGATTGTAACAAATGGTGACGAAACGATAATATTCAAGATTAGATGTAAACCGATAAATGGATTTGATAGCGATATAACTTTGTATAAGGTTATTATGAGATTTTATTTATTTTTTCTTTGAGATAAAATTTTAAATTCAGCGTGTAAAAAATATTGTTTAACCAACTGAAATACTCAAAATCAAGTAATCAAATTATGCTAATGGGGGTAGGTAATACTTTCATAAAAAAATGTCATTTGATATGATTAGCAAAGAAGACGTTTTAGTCATTGTTGTATATTAAAAGTAGTTATCCCACTTGCAATTGAGTAAAAGTAATTTATCAATTATTTACTTAAAGGTTATGCTAATCTGAAACATCTTTACACTTAACTGAATTATCAAATTAAAGGGAAATAATGACTGTTGATAAGCAACAATATGTTTTATGCTCGCACTGCGATTTGGTCATAGAATTATCCGATATAACAATAGGACATAAAGCTATATGTCCTCGTTGTAATACTACATTAGCCAAAAAAAGCATTAATATGAAATTTCGAGCCACAATGTATGCTGTTTGTTCACTCATTATGATTATTGTTGCTTGTGGTTTTATTTTTATTGATATTCGCCTAGTCGGTAATTTTAATGGTGTAAGTGTTTTAGATATACCTAAAACTCTTTTTTTTGATAAATATAGTTATATTTCAGCGCTATTTATTTTATTTGTTTTAATTTTTCCCATAATAAATCTATTAATTATTAGTTTGCTTTGTTCAAAGTTTACAGTGTCAAAATATCGCAAAAGAGATTTATTAATTATTTATGAAAAATTTAAACATTGGTGTATGCCTGAAATATTTATAACAGGCATTTTGGTTAGCTTTGTAAAATTAATGAGCTATGGCAGTATAGGTGTTACAAGTACATTTTGGGCGTTTTGTTTATTTGTCTTTTTTTATATAAAAGCACAAGTAATTTTTTCACCTGAAACAATTTGGGAAGAAATTCATACCAATAATTTTGCTCAAGCACCATTAAAAGTTGGTAAGACGGCAATTAGTCAAAATTTGAAGCTGTGTGGTTGTTGCCATGCTATGATGCCAATCGCTTATGCTAAATGCCCAAGATGTAAACAGAAAAGTGCTGTAAGAAATCGCGACAAAATACAATGGACGATAGCATTATTGGTCACTTCACTAATTATTTATATTCCTGCAAATGTATTTGGAATCATGATAACAGTCGTTTTGGGTTCACCGTCAACGTCGACAATTATGGATGGTGTTATTTATATGTGGCAGGCGGGTGATGTACCTGTAGCATTAGTTATTTTTGTTGCCAGCATAGTTATTCCAATTTTGAAAATAATTTCATTAAGTTGGCTTTGCTATTTTGCAATAGCTGTGAAAAAGAAAAATAAACATAATTGCCTAAAAATGAAAAAATTATATGGTGCAGTAGAATTTATTGGCAAATGGTCAATGATTGATATATTTGTTGTATCAGTTGTTTGTTCACTAGTTAGAAATCAACAAATGATGGGGGTTTATCCTGATATAGGCGTTACATTTTTCGCAACTGTTGTGATTATCACTATGATTGCATCGCAAAAATTTGATCCGCGTTTAATTTGGGATCATTCTCCAAATAAAAGTTATAATAAATAGGAACATTATGGCAACATCAAGTAAATTAGCGAAAATCATCAAAATTAGAGCCATTTCGGCGATATGGATTATTCCGATTGTTACTGCAATTGTTGGTCTTTGGATCATCTATTCTCATTTTGCTGATAGAGGGACTTCTTTTACCTTACTTGCCAAAGATGCAAGTGGTATTGTTGCTGGTAAAACCGTTATTAAAAACCGCAGTGTTGATATCGGTATTGTCGATGAAGTAACATTATCAAAAGATTTTGAAAAAGTGGTCATAAAAGGCCGAATCTATAATGATATGGAACCGCTGCTTAAAAATGACTCTATTTTTTGGGTTGTCAAACCAGAGATTGGTCGTGATGGTGTAACAGGATTAGGTACTATTTTATCTGGTGTTTATATTGAGTTAGCATCCGGCAACGATACACATAGTTTCAAAAATAATCCATTTATACTATCAGATAATCCGCCATTATCAGATCCAAGTATTAAAGGTATTCGGGTTAATCTTGAAAGTGATCAAAACGGTGTGATTCCGCGTGGAGCATCTGTGATGTTTCATGGTTATCGTGTAGGTAATGTTGAAACTTCTGAATTTGATATTGATTCACGTAAAATGAAATATCAAATTTTTATCACCAAACCTTACGATGCTTTAGTCACTCAAAATGTTCGTTTTTGGAAAGAAGGGGGCATTGATTTAGCACTTTCTTCATCGGGTGCGAGTCTTAATGTGCCTTCTTTAGATGTATTAATGTCCGGTGGTATAAGTTTTGATTTGCCTGATGGTTCTAAGTTAGGTGCGCCAGCTGAGCAACATGCAGTATATAAATTATATGAAGATAAAAAATCAATTCAAGATTCACAATATACAGAATATAAAGAATTTCTGATTATGCTTTCTGAATCCATATCTGGATTGGTTGAAGGCGCGCCTGTTGAGTATCATGGTATTCGCCTTGGTACGGTATCTAAAGTACCATTTTATACATCTGAAATGTTAAATAAAACATTTATTTTAAATCAAAGAGTACCCGTATTAATTAGGATCGAGCCCGATCGCTTATCTGAGTTGGTTGATGAAAAGATCGATATTGCTACCTTAATTATGGACGAGCAAAAAAATGGCTTAAGAGCCTCGTTAAAAACTTCAAATATGTTTACAGGTGCGCTTTTTATTGATCTTGATTTTTATCCTGAATTAAAAAATAAATATAACGCTAAATCAAGCATTCTATATGGTTATAATACTATAGAAACAACGTCAACAGGTATTGCACAGATTCAAGCTAAAGTGATGCAGTTATTAGATAATTTCAATAATTTACCACTAAATAATACAATGACGGAATTTAATAAATCGTTAGCTTCAACTCAGCGCTTAATGAATTCATTAAATCAAATTATGGCGAGTAATGAAATGCAAAATATGCCTGGCGATCTACAAGAAACGTTAAGAACGTTAAACGAAACCATGAAAGGCATACAACCAGGTTCAGAACTTAATAAGCAAATGAATGAAAGTCTGCAAAAAGTTCAACAAATGATGGATGAATTAACACCATTACTTAATACACTCAATGATAAAAGTAATGCGTTGATTTTCTCTGCTCCAAATAAGAAAGACCAAGAACCGAAAGCGAAAGGTAAAAAGTAATGAATAAAATGATGCGAAATTTCCTTATAACATTTTGTGGAACTGCATTTATGTTACTCGTTGGCTGTTCAGCAAATACGGAAAATAAAAGTTATTTCCAATTAGCTAGTAATTTGCCTGTTCAAACACCAAAAACAATGAAATCAACTAATCGTTTTATAAAGATTGATTCCATTGATGTAGCCAGTTTCTTAAATAAATCTGGTATTGTTTTGCAAACAGAAGATATCAAATATGTTACAGCTATAAATAATCTATGGGTTTCGACGCTTTCTCAACAGCTTGAAGAACGATTAGTACAAGATTTAAGTTTGTTACTGCCAGATTATTTGATTTCGAGTAAGTCGCTAGCAACTCCAACATTAACCGTTAAACTTTTTATTGATGGTTTTCATGGTGGTTACAATGGAGATGCGATTATAAAGGGGCGTTGGATTGTTACAAACAATAAAAACCATATCGAAACAAAACCATTTGAACGACATATTCCATTAGCCAAAAATGGTTATGATGCTTTAGTTAAAGCGTTGTCAAAAGGATGGCAAGAAGAAGAGCAAGATTTTGCTAATTCTATAAAATATTAAATTAATAAAACATTCCGCCACCATTCTGGCGGAATGTTTCAATAATAGTAGATCATAACATCTGCTTGAACCGATCAAATACCTTATCATTAATTTCAACCCATTTGCGAACACTATTAATAAAAGCAATTTTATCAGCCTTTAATAATTCATCGATTAAAATTGTTTTTTCAATTATTTGTTTTTGATCCAAATAAAATTGTCGCATAGTACCAGCCAATAATCCCGATTTAATTTTAGGTGTAACCCATTGATTATTAATTAATAGCACAAGATTACCGTTAACAAATTCAGTTATTTCATTGTTTTGATTAAAATTAATATATTCTTTACCTATCGTTAGTTGCGGAAAATGTTCACGGTTTGATGTTTTGTGATACAAATAGATATTTTTATTATTTACACATTGTGGTGCGAGTGTGATTTCATTGATTTCCATTGGTACGTTAATAATGTCTTTGCTAATATCACATCGACCATCTTGTTGTAGTAAAATTCTGACTTTACAAATACTTTCACATTCTGCACTGGCTAATTTAATCAATTGTAATTTGATGGAATCAATATCGCATTTAAAATCAAAATAGTATGCAGTATTAGCAAGTCTAGTTAAATGTTCATCAAGCAATAAAATTTGCCCTTTTTCTAACAGTAATGATTCAATAAGATATTGGGGGAACCTTGCTGTGCGGTTTAATATAGCGGTTTTTGCTAAGATTTCACTATATTCATCGTTTGATGTTGAATCCCAAGTTATCCCACCTCCAACACCATAATGCATCTGCTGATTGTGAATTGTTAATGTACGAATGGGTATATTAAATATTGCAGTTTTCATATAGGGGGTAATGTAACCTATGGTTCCACAATATACACCTCTAGGTGAATTTTCAGTGTCTGCAATGATTTGCATTGTACTTGTTTTAGGTGCTCCAGTAATTGAACCACATGGGAACAATGCTTGAAAAATTTGATATAAACTGATCTTTTCAGCCAACTCGGCTTGAATGGTTGAGGTCAACTGCCAAACGGTAGGGTATTTCTCGGCAGAAAATAATTTTGGGACAACGACCGAGCCAGCTTTAGCAATTCGGCTTAAATCATTACGTAGTAAATCAACAATCATCATATTTTCAGCCTGATTTTTCTCAGAAAATAATGTCTCTAACTGTTGATTATCATGGTGAATATTTAAACCTCGAGCGGCAGTTCCTTTCATCGGTTTTGTTGTGATTGTTTGATTATCTAACTTAAAAAATAGTTCAGGAGAAATCGATAAAATCTGATAATTTTCAAATTCAAGATAAGCACAATAACTCGCTTGGTTATTTTCTTGTAAAAATTTGTAATAATCATAGGCATTATCATTAAATGGTGCACTAAATTGGATCGTGTAGTTGGTTTGATATGTATTTCCCGATTCAATCTGCCCACGAATATAGTCAATTTTTTGATTATATTCTTCAATTGAAGTGTCACATTTTAAATCGAAATGACAAGGTTTATAATCGCTTTTTGTTAATGATTCAACTGTTGAATAATCTTGATAAATACCAAATAGTAGTACAGGTAGCGCATTATCTGATTTTTGGATATTCTTGGTTTTATTTGCTTGATTAAATCCCATTGCACTTTCATAAGCAAGATAACCAACCGCATAAAAACCTTGCTGTGTGAACTTTTCGATTGCATCTAATTGTTGTTTAACCGTGGAGTAATCGTTGGATCTCAAAATTGTAATAGGATCAGAAAAACATTTCTGTTGACCTTCAAAATCAATATAAACTTTCATATTAATATTACTCATAAATAAAATTATGAATCATTTGTAAACCTGATTCTGTTTTAATTGCTTCTGGATGAAATTGCACGGATTCAATGGGTAATGTTTTATGTCGTAATCCCATAATTAATCCTTGTTTGTTACGAGCGGTAACCATGAGAGGTGACTTTGTTTGAGATAAATTATCGTCAGCAATTAAAGAGTGATAGCGAACTACAGAAAGAGGGTTTTTAATGCCTTTAAATAATCCTTGACCATCATGTATAATTTCATCGATTTTACCGTGCATAGGCATAGGTGCTTTGCAAATGGAATAACCATAATACTGTGCAATTGTTTGATGACCCAAACAGATACCTAATATTGGACAACAATTGGCAAATTCGGCAATCACTGTTAGTGATATTCCAGCATTATCGGGCGTTCCCGGACCAGGTGAAATAATTATTTTAGAAAAAGTTAGCTCTTTTATTTGTTCAACGGTCATTTCATCATTTTTTATCACTTGGACTTTTGCACCCAATCGGCATAAATAATCGTAAATATTGAACGTAAAAGAATCATAGTTATCTATTAATAGTATCAAAATATCTTCCGTTAATTAAAAAAGAATTTTTTGTCAACTTGGTGATTATGGAAATCATCATTATAAATGACAAGTCACCATTGCCGACATCATGATTAAAAATTTCATTTCATTGTTTCGATTAATCAAGCTAGATTTAGTTTAAATCCAGCTATTATTGACGCCATTATACAAGCAAGAAGTGCTAATAAGAGATGATTACTAACTTAATATTACTTTATTCCTATTTTTTTACTTAAACGTACCCATAACCTGAAACTTTTTGACAAAAACACATTCTTTTTGTGATAACTCTCACAAAAGCCTACAGCTATTCTTGTATGGTAGTATATTTTATTATATTTTTCCTAAATTCAATCAACATAGACTTTATTTAATAAAAACAACAAACAAATTAGACGTTTTTATGACTCCTTTTTTGATTGAATTATTAAACTCACCAAAACTAAACATTAATAAAAGTTTCGACAGGTCTGTTTATTTGAGGATAAAAATATGCAAAAAATAACATTTGAAGAAATGAAAGCGACTATAAAAAAAGCATTTCTTAATGCTGGATTATCTGAATCACAAGCAGAAATATGTGCACACATACATACCGAATCTACTTCTGACGGGGTTTATTCCCATGGATTAAATCGTGTCGCTCGTTTTGTTGATTATGTCAATAAAGGTTGGGTAGATATTAACGCTAAACCTAGTTTAGTTAAATCACTGGGTGTGCTTGAAGTTTATGATGGAAATCAAGGGATCGGAATAACAAATGCACTATTTGCTTTAGATAAAGCAATTGAATTAGCTAAAAAAAATGCTGTTGGCATTATTGGATTACGTAATACAACTCATTGGATGCGAGGCGGAACTTACGGTTGGAAAGCTGTAGAAAAGGGATTTGCAGCAATGTGTTGGACGAATACCGAATCGTGTATGCCTGCGTGGGGAGCAAAAAATACACGTTTAGGCAATAATCCATTCGTGATGGCAGTGCCGAGTTCAGATGGTTCAATCGTTGTTGATATGGCGATGTCACAATATGCATATGGTAAGCTTCAAGTCACTCGCTTAAAAGGTGAGAAACTTCCGTTTCCAGGTGGGTATGACAAAGATGGAAAATTAACTGATGATCCAGGATCAATAGAAGAATCAATGCGAATTCTACCAACTGGATATTGGAAAGGGTCAAGTATGGCTATTGTATTAGATGCAATGGCTGCACTTTTATCGATGGGCAATCCAACTAATGAAATTGATAAGATTCAAAAAGGAAGTTGTACCGGTGCTAGTCAGATTTTTATGGTATTTGACCCATCTCAATTAGGCGGAAAAGAATTTAACGAACAGATGGTTAATAGTATTACTCAATATGTTAATACCTCAACACCAGCTGAAGGACAAAAAGCAGTTTTTTATCCAGGTGAATTATCAAAAAAAACACGTAAAGATCATCTAACCAATGGTATTCCTGTTGATACTGAAGTGTGGCGTGAAGTTGTTTCATTAGCAAATTAGCTGAAAATCAAAATTAATAATTAAAAAATATATAGCAACTCATTAATTTTTAAGCCAAACGAAGAATTGATTAAAAAGGAATAGGATATGAATAATGCGGTTAGTAACAAGAAAAAAGTGACGATTCCAATCGCTATCGGTTATGGTTTAACGGATATTATGGGTGGTGGTGCCTTTACCATCATTGGAGCATGGTTACTCTTTTTTTATACCACCTTTGTAGGATTAACACCTATTGAGGCAGCGTCTATTGTGGCAATTGCACGAATTGTTGATGCAATCGTTAGTTTATTTATGGGTAGTTTTACCGATAATTTTTACAAATACAAATTAGGACAAAAATTTGGTAGAAGGCGGTTTTTCTTACTAATTGGTTCTCCTCTTATGTTGATTTATGTTTTACTTTGGATAACAGGGATGAATTATTGGTTTTATTTAACCGTATATCTAGTATTTGAAATTGTTGCAGCTATTGTATTGATTCCTTGGGAAACATTACCTTCAGAAATGACTAAAGATTATAATGATCGAACCAAATTATCTACAGGTCGGATGTTTTTATCTGCAAGTGGGACTTTCTTAGCAACTTTAGTGCCGGGTATTTTAATTCATAATTTTGGTGAAAATAACGCTTACGCTTATTTTATTAATGGACTTTTCTTCGCGATTATTTTCGCTGTTTGTATATTTATTTCATATAGAGTAACGTGGGAACGAGAACTGACTCCAGAGATGTTGAAGCATCAAGAACAAGGTGTGAAAAAAAAGAGTTTTTCTGAAAAAGTTAGTGCTGTTAAACAACTAGTTAAGGATTATTTATCTACATTTCATATTAGAGCTTTTCGTCGCCATTTAGCTATCTATTTATTTTCATTTACAGCAAAAGATATTTTTAATACGGTTTTTGTCTTCTTTTGTGTCTATTGTTTATGTGTCTCTTCGTCATTTGCTGGAGGACTACTATCGTTAAGTATTATAGGGTTACCAATAACATTATTGGCTGGTGTTGCAATGGTAAAATACGGTCCAGGAAAGCTGTATGTTTTCTCTTATACAACTATGATCATCTGTATTCTTGGTTTTTATGCAGTATATATAGTCGATCCGTCATCCAAAATCTGGTGGTTGTATATTATAGCGATTTGTTATCAAGCTGGTCGTTGTATTTTAGAATTTACCCCATGGAATGTGTTCCCATTTATTCCTGATATTGACGAAATGCTCACCAGACAACGTCGAGAAGGTTTATTTGCGGCGGTAATGACATTTGGTCGCAAAACAACGGTTGCTATCGCAACGTTTATTGTGGGATTAATTCTACAAAAGGGTGGCTTTATACAAGGAAGTACTCAACAAAGTGCTGAAGCAATAAATACCATAAGTATTTTATTTGTTGGTGGTACCGTTGGTTTATTATTAATTGCGTTAATTTATGCTTTAACTTTTAAGTTAAATAAACAAACTCACACAATTTTGGTCGCAGAAATAGAACGTTTAAAAAATAATGGTTCAAAAAATGATGTTTCAGAACAGACACGTAAAGTTGTTGAAAATCTTACTGGTCATAAATATGAACATTTGTGGCGAGATAAATAATGCAATGATGAGGAGATACATCTTCGCTCATGATAAATATTGTTATCTATAAGATCCTCTATCAAATCCGATATTTATAAATATTTTTATAAAAAAATGTAATATTGATTCAATACTACATTTTTTTATCTATCCCAAATATATCAATATTAATTTTGATAATCTTGTTTAAAATCAACTTAATAATTTGATGATAATTATCTAATTAACTATTTTTTTCAGCATTCCAATCTATAGTTAAAACATTTGTTAAACCTCAATTTTCTTTACGATCTTTCCTTCTTATTGTGATCTTTCTCACAAAAACATTCTAATCTACTTGTATGGTAGTATTTGATCGATTAATTTGATGCTGCACAAATTATTAATGAGGTATTCAATGAAAATTGTAAAAGCAGAAGTTTTTGTATGCAGCCCGGGGCGAAACTTTGTCACATTAAAAATAACTACAGATGAAGGCGTTTATGGTGTTGGTGATGCAACACTTAACGGGCGAGAATTATCAGTAGCATCTTATCTTAAAGATCATCTTTGCCCTCAACTTATTGGGCGTGATCCTCATCAAATTGAAGATATTTTCCAATATTTTTATAAAGGAGCTTATTGGCGTCGTGGTCCAGTGACAATGTCAGCGATATCGGCAATTGATATGGCGTTATGGGATATCAAAGGTAAAGTTGCCAATATGCCACTTTATCAATTATTGGGCGGAGCTTCACGTACAGGCGTAATGGTGTATTGCCATACCACTGGTAAAGATATCGAAGAAGCGTTAGATGATTATGCTAAACATAAAGAGATGGGGTTCAAAGCAATCCGAGTTCAATGTGGTATACCCGGAATGAAAACGACTTATGGTCAAAGTAAAGGGAAAAATCTTGCATACGAACCCGCTACGCGTGGCAATTATCCTGAAGAACAGTTTTGGGCAACGGATAAATATTTAGACTTTACGCCAAAATTATTTGAAGCAGTGCGAAACAAATTCGGTTTTAACGAGCATCTATTGCATGACATGCACCATCGCTTAACCCCAATTGAAGCTGCGCGTTTTGGTAAAAGTATTGAAGATTATCGTCTATTTTGGATGGAAGATCCTACACCGGCTGAAAATCAAGAATGCTTCCGTTTAATTCGTCAACACACTGTAACACCAATTGCTGTTGGTGAAGTATTTAACAGCATTTGGGACTGTAAACAACTGATTGAAGAACAGCTCATCGATTACATTCGAACCACAATAACTCATGCTGGTGGTATTACTCATATGCGTCGAATAGCTGATTTTGCTGCGCTTTATCAAGTTAGAACTGGCTCTCATGGACCATCTGATTTATCGCCAATCTGTCATGCCGCAGCACTACATTTTGATATGTGGGTGCCTAACTTTGGTGTTCAAGAATTTATGGGTTATTCAGAGCAGATGTTAGAAGTCTTTTCTCCAAATTGGACTTTCAATGATGGTTATATGCATCCAAGTGATAAACCAGGTTTAGGTATCGATTTTGATGAAAAACTAGCAGCTAAATATCCATACAACCCCGCTTATTTGCCAATTGCTCGTTTAGAAGATGGCACTTTATGGAATTGGTAAGTTAAAGGAGTTTATATGAAAAGTATTGTAATAAAACAACCTAATGAATTAGTAATCGAGGAACGTGAAGTTCCTCAACCTAAATCAGGTGAAGTTAGGGTAAAAGTAAAATTAGCCGGCATTTGTGGTTCAGATAGTCATATTTATCGAGGTCATAATCCTTTTGCTAAATATCCAAGAGTAATTGGGCATGAATTTTTTGGAGTGATTGATGCTGTTGGAGAGGGTGTTGATCAATCTAGAATCGGTGAGCGTGTTTCTGTTGATCCTGTAATTAGCTGTGGATATTGTTACCCTTGTTCTGTTGGTCGTCCTAATGTTTGTTCCTCTTTAACCGTTTTGGGTGTTCATCGTGATGGTGGATTCAGTCAATATGCTGTTGTACCAAGTAAAAATGCTTATGTAATACCAAATGAAATCAATGATGAATTTGCCGTAATGATAGAGCCTTTCACAATAGCTGCTAATGCAACTGCACAACTAAAACCGACCCAAAATGATGTTGCATTAATTTATGGCGCAGGTCCAATGGGATTAACTTCTGTGCAAGCCCTGAAAGGTGTGTATAACGTTAAAGAAGTTATTGTTGTCGATCGTATTGATGAACGTTTAGCTATGGCAAAAAGTAGTGGTGCTGATCGGACAATTAATAACACATCATTATCATTAAAAGATGAATTAGATAAATTGAATATCAAACCAACGGTAATCATTGATGCCGCTTGTCATCCTTCAATTTTACAAGAAGCAATTACAATTGCATCGCCAGCTGCAAGAATTCTCATTATGGGTTTTTCAAGCGATCCATGTCAAATAACACAACAAGGTATTACCAGTAAAGAGCTTTCTATTTTCTCTTCACGACTCAATGCAAACAAATTCCCAATCGTCATTGATTGGTTAACCAAAAAATTAATTGATCCTAACAAACTGATTACTCATCGATTTGATTATACGGATGTGGTTCAGGCAATCCAAACTTTCGAAAAAGATCAGAAACAGTGTTGCAAGGTTTTATTGACTTTTAGTTAGGTCAATTTTTATATACTAAATGATAAGTGAGAGCGAGTAAAATATGAATAAGATAGGAAATAATAAAAGTGAAAGAAATACTTCAGATTTAGTTAAAGCTGCTGTTTCTGGTTGGCTTGGAACCGCATTAGAGTTTATGGATTTCCAATTATATTCTTTAGGTGCTGCACTTGTATTTCATGAAATATTTTTCCCGGAACAATCAGCGATTATGGCATTGATATTAGCGATGGGAACTTATGGCGCAGGATACGTTGCACGTATTGTTGGCGCTTTTGTTTTTGGCCGCATGGGTGATGCAATTGGTAGAAAGAAAGTATTATTTATCACTATCACTATGATGGGTATTTGTACCACATTGATAGGTTTTTTACCCACCTATGCCCAAGTCGGTATTTTAGCGCCATTAATGTTAGTTGTTTTGCGTATTATTCAAGGATTAGGTGCTGGTGCAGAAATCTCTGGTGCTGGCACTATGCTCGCAGAGTATGCGCCAAAAGGAAAACGAGGAATTGTTTCTTCACTTGTCGCGATGGGTACTAACTGTGGGACTTTAAGTGCGACAGCAATTTGGGCAATTATGTTTTTTATACTAGATAAAGATCAACTCATATCTTGGGGGTGGCGAGTACCATTTATTGCCAGTGTCATTGTTATGATCTTTGCCATTTGGCTCAGAATGAATTTAAAAGAGAGTCCTGTTTTTGATGATGTAAATGATGCAACAGCAAAAACAAGTAATGAAAAACCAGCAATTAAACATATTTCATTATTGGAGATGTGTAAAAGTAAATCCTTTTGGTTAGCAACGGGGTTACGCTTTGGTCAAGCTGGGAATTCTGGTTTAATTCAAACTTTTTTAGCCGGTTACTTAGTACAAGCATTGTTATTTGAAAAAAGCATACCGACTGATGCTTTAATGATCAGTTCAATTGTTGGGTTTTTCACAATTCCTTTCTTAGGTTGGTTATCCGATAAGATTGGGCGTCGGGTACCTTATATAATTATGACTTTATCAGCTATTATTCTTGCTTATCCAATGTTATCTATTATTGTTGATAAAAATCATTCAGTGAGTACCATTATGTTATGTTTGATTGTTATTCATAACGTTGCGGTATTGGGACTGTTTGCATTAGAAAATATCACAATGGCAGAAATGTTTGGCGCGCGTAATCGATTTACTCAAATGGCGATATCTAAAGAAGCAGGTGGACTTATTGCGGTAGGATTTGGTCCAATATTAGCGGGAATTTTCTGTAATATGGTTAACGATTGGTGGCCAATTGTTGTTATGATTATTATCTATTCTTGTATTGGTTTAGTTTCTGCGATTTTTATGCCTGAGGTAAAAGATCGTAATTTAGCTGATTTAAAAGATGCAGCAGAATAAATAAAAAATGGGAAAAATAATGAAATTATCAAATCAAACTTTATCACAACTACCTGAAGCGGTAGTTGTACCAAATTATGATAGAAATCAGCTTAAAACTAAAATCGTTCATCTTGGTTTTGGTGCTTTTCATCGTGCTCATCAAGCTGTATTTGCCGATATTTTAGCTGCCGAACATGGTAGTGATTGGGGATACTGTGAGGTCAATTTAATTGGTGGTGAAAAACAAATCGCTGATCTTAAAGAACAAAATTATCTATTTAGTGTTTGTGAAATGTCCTATGATAACTGGTCTACCCGAGTGGTGGGGGTCGCCAAAGAAGCATTACATGCAGATATAGATGGTATAGCAAAAATTTTAGAGGTTATGACACGTCCAGAAATCGCAATCATATCAATAACTGTCACTGAAAAGGGTTATTGTTATTTACCCGCGACAGCATCAATTGATATCAATAATGTTCTTATTCAACACGATATTGACAATCCAACTAATCCTAAAAGTGTGCCGGGGGTCATTGTTGAAGCTTTACGTATTCGTAAAGAAAAAGGCTTAAAACCTTTTTCGGTCATGTCTTGTGACAATATGCCAGAAAATGGTCATGTAACACGTAATGTAGTTTTGGCTTTAGCAAAAATAAGGGATGCAAACTTATCCCAATGGATTGAAAAAAATGTCAGCTTCCCATCTACTATGGTTGACCGTATTGTGCCAGCAGTAACGCCAGATACAATGGCAAAAATACAAAATCAATTGGGTGGCATTGACGATCCAGCTGGTGTTGCTGGTGAGCCATTCAAGCAATGGGTAATTGAAGATAATTTTGTCGCAGGTCGTCCAGAATGGCAAAAATCGGGTGCAGAGTTAGTTAATGATGTTTTACCGTATGAAGAAATGAAATTACGCATGCTAAATGGTAGTCACTCCTTTTTTGCCTATCTAGGTTATTTGGCAGGATATTTACACATAGATGAATGTATGCAAGATCCTTATTATGTAAAAGCAGCTCGTCACCTTATGTTACAAGAACAAGCAACGACCTTACGTGTAAAAGGAGTTGATTTATCTGCTTACGCAGATTCGTTACTTGATCGTTATCGTAACACAGGCCTTAAACATCGTACTTGGCAAATTGCCATGGATGGTACATTAAAATTACCACAACGTATGCTTGATTCAGTTCGTTATCATTTAGCCAATAATACACCATTTGATTGTTTAGCTTTAGGTATTGCTGCTTGGATGCGATACGTTAGTGGTATCGACGATAATGGTAAAGATATTGAAATTAGTGATCCAGCCGCAGAGCAATTAAAAGAGTTGGTATCAAATAGTCCAGATAATGAAGAGCGAGTCAAAGCATTATTATCATTGACGCATGTTTTTGGAAATGATTTATCTAATAATCAATATTTTATCATTCAAGTTACCAACGCTTATTTATCTTTAAGAGATAAAGGTGCTAAACAAACCGTCCAACAATTAGCACAGAGTTTTTAACACAACTAACAATAATTAATAAAATCAAAGTGTAATAATCAGTAATGGTATTACACTTTTCTAACTGTTTAAATATAAAGCAGAACCTAATTTATTATTATGGGTATTTATCAAAAAAACTTTTCTTATACTTAAAAATCACCTACTATTCTTAATTATTTATTCTTTTAAATAAGATGGTATATGTTTAAATCTATCGACTTAAATATTTCTGAACCTGTTAATCAACAAATTTATCGTACATTACGAAAAGCTATTATTACTTGTTATGTATTACCTGGTGTTTTACTTTCAGAAAAAGAAATTTCCAGTCAATTCAATGTTTCTCGCCAACCTGTCCGTGAAGCATTTATTAAACTAGCTGAAGCTGGTCTTGTACAAATTCTTCCCCAACGTGGCACATTTGTAACGAAAATTTCTATCAAGAAAGTGATGGATGGGCAATTTATCCGTGAAGCAGTTGAATGCGCCATCATCAAGCGGGCAGCTATAGAGATTAGCCAATCTGACATTTTACTGTTGCAAAAAAATCTTGCGGAACAAAAACAAGCCAATGAACGTAAAGACATAAGCTATTTTTTGGAAAAAGATGACGAGTTTCATCAAATATTAATGAATGTAATTGATTGCCCGATGGCATGGCAAACAGTTGAAAATATCAAAGCAATGATGGATAGAGTAAGATATTTAACATTAGAAGATGTCTCTCCACCGGAAGATCTAGTTAAACAACATGAAAAAATTTTAATTGCACTGGAAAATCATGATCCAGAGCTTGCAGTACAGGCTTTACATGAGCATTTGTCAGCGATTCTACAAACTATAACAATTGTATCGCAACAAAAAAATGAATGGTTTGTTGATTAATACTGATATTATCTTATCTTTTTTGATTGTAAAACCTGATCATTTATTAATTTTTATATTCATATCTTTAGCTTATTTAGTTAAAAAAATTAATAAAATTACTGGTTATCATTATCACGCTATAATATTTTTTGATCTGAAAAACCAAGGTAAAGTTGTAATATGATTAAACAATTAAAAATTCAAGTGAGTGGACGGGTACAAGGGGTTGGATTTCGTTTTTTTACTCATCAACAAGCAAAAAAACAGGGTTTATTTGGCTACGTTAAAAATTTGGATAATGGTGATGTTGAAATTCTTATTCAAGGAGATAGTTTGCAAATAACTAAATTCACTGAGTGGCTTAACCAAGGGGGTCCTTCTTCTGCCCGAATTAGCAATATTAATATTTGTGAATTAGCACCTAAAAACGATTTAACTTCTTTTTATATCCGATATTAATTTATTTAAATAAGTTAATTTTAGATGATTTTTAATGGTAGTCACCCAGTTTTTCTAAATAATACTTAGATTGTTAATTAATATAAAATATTATTAAATTGGCTTTTAACGCTTACGTAAATAACCTAAAACACGAAAGGCATCTATTTTCCATAACCCATCTTTATAAATTAGCGGAAAAGTAGCTCGACTACTAGCAGTAGGGCCGGGATTTTGCTGAACGATCTCAATATCAGTGTCAGTAACTTTACTGATGATGGCTACATGACCATATCTAGACCAACCTAAGACAATAATATCGTCAACTTGAGGTTTAGTGGGAGAGCCATTATGGAATTGAAGTAAATTCCGTTTAGGATTGAGAGCTCCATCTGGTATCGAATCATCAAAAAAATCTTTAGCATGGCCATAACTGTCAGGCATTTTATGATTAAACCGTTCGTAATAGTAACGTTTAATAAACTCAACACACTGATACTTCAATCCTAAATTATAACCATCTTTTGCTACATTTCTACCACTTACATGGTTTACTGCGCCATTATAATAAACTTTAACACCATTGAATTCATCAACAACCATGCCAATTTTACTTTCATCAACATTTAAATCAGCATAAACAAAATGATAAAAACCAATACCCAATAACATTAATAAAACAATTATTGAAAAAACAATTTTTTTAAAGCTTAATAACATCAGGGATCCCTTTTACATATCTTTTTATCTTAAAAACGAAGAATGTTCTAATCCTTGAATGTGTTGTATATTATCATTAAAAGTTATCTGTTTTATAGTAAAAAGAAAATTTATAAGTAAATTATCAATATTTTCAATTATTATTTTGAGATTACTTAACTTCTTTTAATGTCAGATATTAATTTAATAAAAAATAAAGTAAAATAACCAAATTACAGAACTTAAAGATAACGATTTATCCTTGTTATTGATTAAACTTATTCGTGTGATAAAAATATGCTATGAATAAAAAAAATTTAATCTATATCTTACTTATCATTGTGGTGGTTGGTGTTTATTATAATTATCAGAAAGATGATGATTCAGATTCAATGTCAACAATCAGCTTATCGGATACGCCAATATATCAAAGTGATGATATGATAACAAATATTTATGACATATCAGGAGAGATCATCTATAAAATTGAATCAGTTAAAGTCAAACATTTTGATGAATCAAATAATACTGAATTTGATTTCCCCAATTTGACTATTTATGATCGGGAACATTCTGCTACATGGAATATTCATTCTCAAAAAGCAACATTAACCAATGATAAATTGATTTATCTTAATCAAAATGTTCAATTAGATAATTTAACTACTGATGCTCAGTTACAGCATGTATTAACAGATAATGCTATTATTGACTTAACGACCCAAAATGTCACCTCTAAAGATCTTGTTACTATTAAAGGGGTTGGTTTTTTTTCAACAGGGCAAGGATTAATTGGAAATCTACGAACAAAAACCGCAAATATACTTGAAAATATAAAAACTTATTACAACACTGAGGCAAAATAAAAAAATGAGATTGCAAAAACGGTTTATTTATCCATTATTTTTTATGTTATTTATTTCATATGGGTGTTTTGCCGATGAACCAAATACATCAATATCCGAAGAACAAAAAGATAAAAAGATGTTAGTTAATAATAAACCTATTACTATAGATGCAGATAATCAACAGATTGATATTGATAAAAATATCATAACATTTAGTGGTAATGTGCAAATAACCCAAGATGGTTTAACTATTTTAGCTGATAAAGTGATAGTGACAGATATGCAGGATTCCACAAAACAGAAAATTACAGCGTATGGTAATCCAGTAAATTTTAAGCAAATATTACCTCAAAATAATAATGTTGTGACTGGGCATTCCGAACAAATTATCTATGATGTTAAACAAAATATTGTCACCTTACGGAACAATGCAGAATTATTTCAGCAGGATAATCACGTGGTTAGTTCAATCATTACTTATAATGTAAAACAACAGTTGATACTCGCCCAACCCAAAAATGGTCGAGTAAAAAGCACTATTATCCCTAGCCAAGTTAAAGAGATAAATAAATAAAATGTCAATTTTAAAAGCGGAAAATTTAGCCAAAATTTACAAGAAACGTCGTGTGGTTGAAGATGTCAGTTTAACTGTAAACTCAGGTGAAATTGTTGGTTTATTAGGACCTAATGGTGCTGGTAAAACCACCACTTTTTATATGGTTGTTGGTATTGTAACTTTAAATGCAGGTAAAATATTTCTTGATGATCATGATATAAGTATATTACCTTTACATGAACGAGCCCAAAAGGGAATTGGATATTTACCGCAAGAAGCTTCAATTTTCAGAAAACTCTCGGTTATTGACAATATTATGGCCATTTTAGAAACACGTAATGATATTGATAAAAGCGAAAAAATTGACCGAGCAGAAGAACTTCTTGAAGAATTTCATATCACCCATATACGTGACAGTATCGGACAATCTTTATCGGGTGGTGAAAGACGTAGAGTTGAAATTGCCAGAGCGTTAGCGGCTAACCCTAAATTTATTTTACTTGATGAACCTTTCGCTGGAGTTGATCCTATATCGGTTATTGATATTAAAAATATTATTAAGCATTTACGCGATAGAGGACTTGGCGTATTAATCACAGACCACAATGTGCGCGAAACGTTGGATGTCTGTGAACGTGCTTATATTGTAAATAAAGGACATTTAATTGCTGAAGGTTCACCAAGTGATATCTTAAGTAACGAATATGTTAAACGCGTTTACTTAGGAAATGAATTTAGATTATGATAAGACCGAGTTTACAACTGAAAATTTCTCAACAGTTGTCAATGACACCTCAACTTCAACTAGCCATTCGATTGTTGCAGTTGTCAACGTTAGAACTACAGCAAGAAATTCAAACAGCACTTGAAAATAATCCATTACTTGAGATTGCAGATCAATATGATGAAGTAAATATTGAGAAAATTGAGTTAAATGAAAATGTTGACACTCGTGAAGCCTTAGATAGCCGAGAAATTCCAGACGACATCCCACTTGATGCATCATTAGATGATATTTATACGGCAGGTACGCCTTCTGGAACTCATTCTGATTATCGTAATGATGAGTTACCGGTTTACCAAGGTGAAACCCATGAAACATTGTATGACTATTTAAAATGGCAACTTGATTTAACCCCTTTTAGCGACATTGATCGTGCCATTGCGGTGTCAATTATCGATGCGATTGATGAAAGAGGTTATTTGACAGTTTCATTAGATGAAATCTTGGAAGAACAAGGTAATGATGAGATTGAACTTGAAGAAGTTGAAACTGTTTTAAAACGAATTTGGCATTTTGACCCAATCGGTGTTGGTGCCAGAACGCTGCAAGAGTGTTTATCTATCCAAATCCAATATTTGACGCCACCAACATTTGTTAAGCAAATCATTGATGACTATCTTGATTTATTGGCAGTTCGGGATTATCGAACATTAAAAAAAATGTTGAATGCAACAGATGAACAACTTAAAGAATCTATCGATTTTATTCAGCATTTACAGCCTTATCCTGGTGATTCGGTTAATACCACTTCCCCAGATTATGTGATTCCAGATGTATTAGTCAGAAAAATGGATGGGCGATGGGTTGTTGATTTAAATAATGACACCATGCCGACTTTACGCATTAATCAGCAATATGCAGCAATGGAAAAAATTGCCAGTCAAAGCGATAGTCAATATATAAAATCACATTTGCAAGATGCCAATTGGTTTATTAAAAGTATTGAAAATCGTAACGAAACCTTGTTGAAAGTCAGTCAATTTATAGTTGAACACCAACAAGAATTTTTTGAGCATGGTGCAGAATATATGAAACCGATGATTTTGTCGGATGTGGCTACAGCGATTGATATGCATGAATCCACGATTTCTCGTGTGACCACTCAAAAATATTTACAGTGTCCAACAGGAATATTTGAACTAAAATTCTTTTTTTCAAGCCATGTTAATACTGAATCTGGGGGCGAAGCATCGTCTACTGCTATTCGTGCTTTAATTAAAAAATATATATCCACAGAAGACAGTAAAAAACCATTGAGCGACAGTAAATTAGTTTCAATGTTAGAAAAACAAGGGATTATTATTGCTCGAAGAACAGTGGCCAAATATCGTGAAAGTTTGTCAATTCCACCATCGAGTCAGCGAAAACAGCTTTGAGCGACAGACTAATTACAAAGCTGTTATCTAACCATTTGAATTGATAAATCAAACAATTCTACTGGTTTCAATAATCATCATATCTGTAGTAAATGAGCCATCAGGTTGCAGTTCAAAATAGTTTTTTGTATCACTAGCAGCTGTTTCTTGATAAGCTCTAATTGCTTCCACTAATTGAGTTGGTGTACGCATGCGTTTAACCCATGTATCAAAAGAGAGTGTTAAACGATGACGAGCAATATTATCGATAGTAAAACCAGCTTCGGTCAAAAAAGTTAACCATTCACCTGGCGTATAGTCACGAACATGTGATGTATCACGCAACGCTTCAATGGTTTGTAACCAGATATCTAATACTGGATGTCCGGGGGATACCACATCCATAATTATCAATTTGCCATTTGGTTTAGTGATCCTATGTAGTTCACGTAAACTTTTACCCACATCGTGCCAATGATGTGCGGAATAGCGACTTGCGACAATATCAAATTGACTATCAGCAAAAGGTTGCTGTTCGGCATAACCTTGTACTGTGGTTAGATTATTTAAACCTCGTTCCTTAGCTGTTTGAGAAACGACAGATAACATTTCATCGGATAGATCATAAGCGATAACGTGTTTTACATGCTGTGCGGCAATAAAACTAACATGGCCTGCACCGCAACCCATATCAAGTAATTGAGCTTCAGGATAATAAGCAAGCAGGTTAGATAAATATTGCAGATCGGAACCTTGGGCGTGAACTTTACTGGTCAAATAGGCATTAGCTTGTTCACCAAATTGCTGTTTTACATGATCGTGATGTGTTGTCATAGCGATTTTCCATAATTAGGCGCCAAAAGGGCGCCTTAAATAATTAAGCTAAAAAGATTGGAATTTTGTTTTCAAATGCACTAATCACATCTTCATGCTGTAAGGTTAATCCAATATTATCCAAACCATTTAATAAACAGTGACGTTTAAATGCATCAATTTTAAATGAATATTGTTTATCGCCAGCAATCACGACTTCGTTAACCAGATCGATAGTAAATTCTATCCCTTCGTTAGCTTCAACAATTTTAAATAATTCATCAACATCTTCTTCTGATAAATTAACTAATAGTAACTGATTATTAAACGAGTTATTGTAAAAAATATCAGCAAAACTTGAACCAATGATGGTTTTAAAACCATAATCGGCAAGTGCCCATGGCGCATGTTCACGTGATGAACCACAACCAAAATTTTCGCGTGCTAATAAAATACTTGCGCCTTTATAACGTGGTTTGTTCAGTACGAAATCGGGATTTGGTTGCTGACCAGCATCATCTAAAAAGCGCCATTCATGAAATGCATGTTTACCAAAGCCAGTACGGGTTACTTTTTGTAAAAACTGTTTAGGGATAATTGCATCAGTATCAACGTTAGCCGCATCTAAAGGTACGACTAGTCCGGTATGTTTTGTAAATTTAGCCATGACAAGCCTCCTTAAAATGATTTGCGAATATCAGTAAAATGACCAGTAATAGCTGCCGCTGCTGCCATAGCAGGACTGACTAAATGCGTACGGGCATCACGACCTTGACGACCTTCAAAATTACGGTTACTGGTTGATGCACAGCGGTCGCCTGGTGCTAACTTATCATCATTCATCGCTAAACACATTGAACAGCCCGGTAAACGCCATTCAAAACCAGCTTCAATAAAAATTTTATCTAACCCTTCAGCTTCTGCTTGCTCTCGAACTGGCCCTGATCCAGGAACGACCAATGCTTGCACTCCATCGGCAACTTTACGACCTTTAGCAATTTGAGCCGCAGCACGTAAATCTTCAATACGTGAATTAGTGCATGAACCGATGAAGACTTTATTAATTTTTATGTCCGACATTTTAGTTCCAGCTGTTAATCCCATGTAAGCTAAAGCTCGTTCTGCTGAATGTTTCTCGATAGGATCAGTAAAATCATTAGGGTTTGGCACTTGAGCATCAATCGAAGTGACCTGACCAGGATTAGTACCCCATGTTACTTGTGGCGCAATATCTTTACCTTCTAACGTTACGATGGTATCAAAATGGGCACCTTCATCTGTTTTTAATGTTTTCCAATAAGCAACTGCTTTGTCAAAATCTTCACCTTTTGGCGAAAATTGACGACCTTTCAAATATTCAAAGGTAACTTCATCGGGTGCGATAATGCCCGCTTTCGCACCCATTTCAATTGCCATATTACATAATGTCATACGGCCTTCCATAGATAAGGCTTTTATTGCTTCACCACAAAACTCAACCACATATCCAGTACCACCAGCACTCGTAGTTTTACCAATAATTGCTAAAATAATATCTTTTGCGGTAATACCATCGGCAACATGCCCTTTAACTTCAATTTTCATGGTCTTGGCTCGACCTTGTTTTAGCGTTTGGGTTGCTAACACATGTTCAACTTCCGAAGTACCAATACCAAATGCTAATGCCCCAAAAGCCCCGTGTGTAGCTGTATGGGAATCACCACATACAATGGTCATTCCTGGTAAAGTCATTCCTTGTTCTGGTCCTACCACATGAACAATACCGCGTAATGGACTTTGTAAACCATATAATGAAATCCCAAATTCTTTGGCATTTTTATCCAGTTCGGTTAATTGAATTCGAGCCATTTCACTACAAGCGCTAAGATCATTACTTTTAGTTGAAGTATTATGATCCATTGTTGCAAAAGTTTTATTAGGTTGACGTACTTTACGATTCATGGCTCGTAAACCATCAAATGCTTGCGGGGAGGTAACTTCATGAACTAAATGACGATCGATATATAAGATAGGCGTCTCATTAGGCGCTTCGTAAACGACATGTGCATCATACAATTTTTGATACAGTGTTTTTGACATTGCTGTTTTCCTTGTTATTTCTTATAACGGGTACTAAAAAATTAACTAACATATATCATTCTCTAACAGTTAAATAATCATTAAAACCTGAAAAGGGATATCAAAGAGTGACAAGACACCAATACTCAAATATCCCTTAATTGGATTGATAAAAAACTATTAAATAAGTTTACAAATAATATCACCCATTTCATCGGTTGAAATCGATTGCTGTTTTTGGGCAAGATCAATTGTACGATAGCCTTTTTCTAATGCTTGATTAACGGCCGTTTCAATCGCTGTAGCAATATCATCGCGTTTTAAACTGTAACGAACTAACAACGCTAATGACAAAATTTGTGCAGCAGGATTAGCTATATTTTTACCAGCAATATCTGGTGCACTACCACCAGCAGGTTCGTATAATCCAAAACCTTGCTCATTAAGACTTGCAGATGGTAACATTCCCATAGAACCAGTAATCATTGCGCATTCATCCGATAAAATATCACCAAATAAATTAGAACACAAAATTACATCAAATTGTGAAGGATCTTTTACTAATTGCATGGTGGCGTTGTCAATATACATGTGTTCAAGAGCAACATCAGGATAATTTTTTGCAACTTCTGTCACAACTTCACGCCATAAAATTGAGGTTTGTAGTACATTAGCTTTATCAACAGAAGTCACTTTTTTACGACGTAAACGCGCAGCTTCAAAGCCCATTTTAGCAATCCGCTCAATTTCAAAGCGGTGATATACTTCGGTATCATAAGCTTTTTCTTGAGCACCACTGCCTTCACGTCCTTTAGGTAAACCAAAATAGATGCCGCCTGTTAATTCACGCATACACAAAATATCAAATCCGCGTTCTGCAATATCCGCTCGTAATGGACAAAGATCCTCTAAACCTTGGTATAAACGGGCAGGGCGCATATTAGCAAATAATTTAAAGTGTTTACGTAATGGCAATAAAGCACCACGTTCTGGTTGTTGATCTGGCGGTAAATTAGTCCATTTAGGCCCACCTACTGAACCGAATAAAATTGCATCGGCTTTTTCACAGCCTTCTAACGTATCTTTGGGTAATGGGCAACCATGAATATCAATTGCAGCGCCACCAACATCATATTCACTGGTTGTTATAGCTAAATTATATTTTTTACGGATGACTTCAAGTACTTTATAGGCTTGTTTCATTACTTCTGGGCCAATACCGTCGCCGGGTAGTACTGCAATATGGTAACTTTGTGTCATTTTCTTATTCCTTAACAATTTAATGAATTGATTAACTTTGCTTCTTAAATCACAAGATAATATTAAACAAGATGTAATTTTTGTTTTTCTTGTGCTACTTGATTTGCTCGATAAACATTATTTAAAACATTAATTAATGCTAATGCCGATGCGTGAACAATATCGGTAGCTAATCCTACACCATGGAAATTGCGCCCTTTATATTCTGCAACAATATCAACTTGACCTAAAGCATTTTCGCCTTGCCCTTTGGAAGCGAGTTGATATTTAACAATTGCTATAGGCTCATTAGTAATTCGATTTATTGCTTGATATACCGCATCAACAGGACCATTACCCGTTGCTGCATCGGAAAATTTTTTATCCCCAACGATTAAGCTAACCGAAGCTGTTGAGACAACTGTTGAGCCAGATTGGACATTAAAATAATCCAAAACATAATGCTCTTTGTCATTTTTTAGTTGATTAATAAAGATAAGTGCTTCAAGGTCGTAGTCAAAGACTTGCCCTTTTTTATCGGCAAGTTCTAGAAATGCTTCATAGACTTGATTTAAGTTATAGTCTTTATCATGATAACCAAGTTCTTCTAAACGATGTTTCACAGCAGCTCTTCCTGAGCGTGAAGTTAGATTCAATTGAATTTGGTTTAATCCAATTGATTCAGGTGTCATGATTTCATAAGTTTCGCGGTTTTTTAATATCCCATCTTGATGAATTCCTGATGAGTGTGCAAAGGCATTACTACCAATAACCGCCTTATTAGACGGTATTGGTGTATTAGTAATTTGGCTTACGATTTGGCTGGTACGATATATTTCTTGATGATTGATATTAGTGTGAACATTTAAAATATTTTGACGAACTTTAATCGCCATAATCACTTCTTCTAAGGCTGTATTGCCCGCTCGTTCACCTAAACCATTCATCGCGCCTTCAATCTGCCTAGCGCCTTCTTGAATCGCGCTAATCGAGTTAGCCACCGACATGCCCAAGTCATCATGACAATGAACAGAGATAATCGCTTTATCAATGTTCGGGACACGTTCAAATAAGGTACGAATAATGCCACCAAATTGATAAGGGACAGTATAACCGACAGTATCCGGAATATTGATCGTTGTTGCCCCTGCTTGAATTGCTGCTTCAACAATCCGACATAAGTTATCAATTGGGGTACGGCCTGCATCTTCACAAGAAAACTCCACATCATTAGTATAATTACGTGCACGTTTAATACAGTGCACAGCCCTATCAATGACATCTTCAAATGTCATTTTTAATTTGTCTTGCACATGTAAGGTTGAAGTAGCCATAAAAGTATGAATTCGAAATTGATCAGCAACTTTTAAGGCTTCTGCTGCAACATCAATATCTTTGTCAATACAACGAGATAGTGCACAAACACGACTATCTTTTATTGTTTTTGCGATAGTTTGCACCGATTCAAAATCACCAGGAGATGAAATAGGAAAACCAACTTCCATAATATCAACATGCATTCTTTCTAACGCAAGCGCTATTTGTAATTTTTCTTTAACACTTAAACTGGCCTGTAATGCTTGTTCGCCATCGCGTAATGTTGTATCAAAAATAATGACTTGATCGCTCATTGTTTTATCCTTTGTATATTCTAGCGCTATTGCGATATTTCAAGTTAAGAAAACAAAAAACCCGCACTTTAGCGCGGGTTCTTGTTAATTAGTCGAGTTATTTAATAAATTATCTTTACTCCACACACAAGGTATCCGCGCAATAAGATGCGAGGAGGAGAGTGAGCAAAAGGTAATTTGTTTTAATCATTAAAACTCTCAAACTAGTTAATTTAAATTGGTCAAAATATTAACATCATTTTTATCAAATAATAGTTTAAATGTCAAGATTAATATTTATAGAGTATTACTTTTAACGTACTAATTATTGGGTAAAAATTTTGTATGCATTAATAACAATTGTTCATTATTATTAGCCATGTTAGTTTATTTATTTAATGGATTTTTATGTAAACCTGTAAAGATATATCATTTGAGCAACAATTATATTGTAATTGAGCAAAATGTGTGCACAATATCAAGCAATGTTTATTAAAAAACACTCATTACTTTAGTTAATTTAATTGTTATCCAATTCATAAATTTGACAAGCGTATCTAATTAATCTAATTTTAAAAATCTTTAAGTTACCTTTCATTAACAATCATTAAGATGGAGTTATGATATGAATATTGTCGAGATTTCCCAAAACCGTTACACAACCAAACATTATGATAAGACTAAAAAAATCCCTAAAGAGAAACTTGAACAATTATTAACGGTTTTACGAAACAGTCCATCATCAGTCAATTCTCAGCCATGGCATTTTTTTGTGATTGATAATGATCCCGTTAAAAATAAAATTTTACCGGCCATTGCTGAGTTTAATCAACCTAGAGTCACAGACTCATCGCACACTATTGTTTTTTGTATTAAATCGCCATTTGATGAAGCGCATTTGGTTAATTTATTAAATCAAGAAGAAAAAGATGGGCGCATACCAACCGCAGAATTAAAAGATGCTCAGGACCAAGGTAGACGTTATTTTGTTAATTTAAATAGCTCAACACCTCAATCTCTGCAATGTTGGGAGGGTAAACAAACCTATCTCGCTTTAGGGCAATTGCTTTTTGCAGCTGCTGCTATTGGTATTGATTCAACAGCTGTTGAAGGATTTGATTCTGAAAAAATGGACGAGATTTTAGATTTAAAAGCAAAAGGATTGAAAAGTTTAGTGATTGCGACTCTAGGTTATCGTTCTGAAAATGACGGTAATGCGCATCGTCCTAAATCACGTCTACCAAAAGAACAGATTTTTACTTTTTTATAAATAATAAAATAGAGTAATATTTATGATTATCCCGCCCAATAATAGGCGGGATAATTTAAAAAAAACGGTACTATTTATCGAAAATAATTGTCAGATTTTAAGAAGATATCTTCAGTCATTTGTTGTTGTTCTGGTATAAATTTGTCATTATAAAAAAATAACCCTAGACCATACAGATAGAATCATTACAATATACGCCATCAATCATTTAGCAATACAATAGGTTGCTAGTTTTAATTAATTAAACGGATGATGTTTTATGGCACAATATGTCTATACCATGAATCGCGTAGGGAAGATTGTTCCCCCTAAACGCTATATTTTAAAAGATATCTCTTTAAGTTTTTTTCCGGGGGCCAAAATTGGGGTACTCGGTTTAAATGGTGCAGGTAAATCTACATTATTACGCATTATGGCGGGTGTGGATACTGAGATTGAAGGCGAAGCTCGCCCACAACCCGATATTAAAATCGGTTATTTACCTCAAGAACCTAAACTCGATCCTAAGCAAACTGTACGTGAGGCGATTGAACAGGCTGTTGGTGATGCCAAAAAAGCACTCGCTCGACTAGATGAAGTTTATGCTGCTTATGCTGATCCTGATGCCGATTTTGATAAATTAGCCAAAGAACAAGCAGAGCTTGAAGCAATTATTCAATCGCAAGATGCCCACAATTTAGATAACCAATTAGAGCGTGCCGCCGATGCTTTACGTTTACCTGATTGGGATGCAAAAATTGAAAATTTATCAGGTGGTGAGCGTCGTCGTGTCGCTATCTGTCAGTTATTGCTTGAAAAACCAGACATGTTATTAATTGATGAACCAACTAACCATCTGGATGCTGAATCTGTAGCTTGGCTTGAACGTTTTCTACATGATTATGAAGGAACCGTTGTTGCTGTAACTCATGACCGTTACTTCTTAGATAATGTTGCGGGATGGATTTTAGAGCTTGACCGTGGTGAGGGTATTCCTTGGGAAGGTAACTATTCATCTTGGCTTGAACAAAAAGATCAGCGCTTAGCGCAAGAAGCGGCAACCGAATCAGCACGTCGTAAATCGATTGAAAAAGAACTTGAATGGGTAAGACAAAATCCAAAAGGTCGACAAGCGAAGAGTAAAGCCCGTTTAGCTAGATTTGAAGAGTTAAACAGCAACGATTACCAAAAACGTAACGAAACAAACGAACTTTTTATTCCACCTGGGCAACGTTTAGGTGACAAAGTGATCGAAGTAAGCAATTTAAGTAAATCTTATGGTGATCGCGTACTAATTGATAATCTTTCATTCACTATTCCAAAAGGGGCAATTGTGGGGATCATTGGTCCAAATGGTGCCGGTAAATCAACTCTATTTAGAATGTTGTCAGGTAAAGAGCAGCCAGATTCAGGTACTATTACCTTAGGTGATACAGTACAATTAGCGTCGGTTGATCAGTTCCGCGATAGTATGGATGATAAAAAAACCGTTTGGGATGAAATATCCAACGGACAAGATATTATGCGTATCGGTAATTTCGAAATTCCAAGCCGTGCTTATGTTGGTCGCTTTAATTTTAAAGGCGTTGATCAGCAAAAACGTGTTGGAGAACTTTCCGGTGGTGAACGTGGACGAGTACATTTAGCCAAATTATTACAAGTTGGTGGTAATGTGTTATTGCTAGATGAACCGACCAATGACCTAGATGTTGAAACATTACGTGCGCTTGAAAATGCGTTATTAGAGTTTCCGGGCTGTGCCTTAGTGATTTCGCATGACCGTTGGTTCCTTGACCGTATTGCAACGCATATTTTGGATTACCAAGACGAAGGGCATGTTGAGTTCTTTGAAGGTAACTTTACTGAATATGAAGAGTGGAAAAAACGTACTTTAGGTGCAGAAGCTGTCGAACCAAAACGTGCTAAATACAAACGTATTACGAAATAGTTGATATTGTTAATTAAGCTTATCCGCCGATAATGATTCGGCGGAATACTAATAAACAAGAAATAATTAGACACAATCGCTATATCTACAACTGACATTTAAAATAATCATTCTATCCACCCCATTAATTAAAAAATCTTTTTAACAATACGGATGCAACAAGTGATTAAGCAAAATTTTTGGATGCTTTAACAATTTTAGCAAATGTATCAGTTAACAAATGTGGTATAGCACTTACGCCACGGGATTTTGCAGCATCACAAACAGCAATAGCTAAATCGGGTTTAGAACTGCGATGAATCGCTTTTTGAATAATTTTAGGTACAGGCATATCAATATGTTGCACAGTATTATACGCTGCCAATTTATAAACATCACTAAAACCATGTTTAAACAAGAAGTTTTCAATATCGCGCGCAGGCAATACGGTTAAATAATCACTTGGATTTTTGCCTTCAGGGCATAGTGATTTTACTGTATCAGCGTATTTTTTACCTGCCATGTCTCCATCGGTTATTACATACCAATGAATGCCCATTCGATTAGCGTATTTTATCAACGGTTTTAAACCGCATTGAGCAAATTCAATTAACTGTACTCCTTCCGAACTTAAATGATAGCCACTCTGTTCAGCGAGTTCTCGCAGTAACCAAACTTCGGTTTCTCCTTCCACTAATAACCAACAACGAGCAAATATGGCGCTGGCACGTCGATAGAAAATATGAAACAAAATTCGACGACTATCATCAGTTCCAAAAGAACGCGGAGTAATGTATTTTGCAATGATTCTATCCGGTAGACGAATCAAGCGATAAATGGTATCTAATGGAAAGAGTGATACTAAATCACTTGAATTAGAGGTGATAATTTTTTGCGTTGGTAGATGTTTGAGTAACCGAAATCCAACCGATAAGATGATAGGGTGGATTTGGCTTTCAGGCTCTTCTAAAATTAAAATGGGTACTGAACTTTGTGAAAGAGCAGTATTGCCTTTGGCATTAATAAGCGACCCAAATACTCCTAACAAGGTTGCACGTAAGTAATCATCATCTAAATCATCCAAAATATTATTAATGCGTTCAAGTGAATCCCAATCTTCACTGCGTGGGCTGGTTTTTTTTGCCACTTGTTTATAATGATAACGATGCTGTTGATCCACAAAGTAATATTCCAAAAGTGCACGAGCAGCTTGCAAACCGCGTTGTAATTCATTTTGACTTAATTGTGAAGAATGTGTCTTTAACTGATTTGACAGTTCCTCAACAAAATATTGTGACAAGGGTTGATTGGTAATGGGTAAATCATCACTGTTAATTGTATTTTTTAACGCCATTATTGGATTGAGTTCAATTAAATTTGCAATCAACAATTTATGATTTTCAATATTAAAGGGCTCACCGTTTGCATCAACCAACACATGCTCACTAATAATATTATCACCTTGTTTATCGGCGCTAATATGGTAAGTAATGCGGCGCAACTTATCTTGTTCTGAATTAAAGCTAACCGGAATGAGTGAGTGATAAGCTTGCTTATCTAGCTCGTTTAAGGACGATTCACAATAAGTAATTTTGATGCTAATGTGATCTCCATAAACATGATTTTGGTCATGATAAAAGTCAGTATCAACAAATTGATAAAACTTATTGTTGAGGGATAACAATGTCAACGCACTAATTAAACTTGAGCGTCCCCAACGGTTCTCGCCAATTAGTACGCTGGAACTTGCGTTAAATTTCAAAGATAATTGGCTGATACCCCGAAATCCTGTAATATCAATTTGCTCAATAAACATAGTATTTCCTTATGTTAAAGTTGATACTTCTGTGTCCGTTTACTAATTCGTTCTGCTTTTTGTTGTGCGCTGGTGATTAATTTATGCTCATCACGTAAAATTGTTTTAATGGGTTTATTAAAATAAACTTTCAAAAACCGCCAAATATCCCGATTTGTTAAGCCAATTTTAGTTGATGAAAAATAAAGTCCAATCAGATCTTTATCACGCCAACGAGTAGGTACTTTATCGCGAATTTGGGCTCGGTGTAAATCGATTACTGATAATTTAATTTGCTGATGATTTTCAAATAACGGTATATCAAGCAAAAAATGACACAAATAGCAGTCACGATGATTTACTCCAGCTGCATGCATTTTAGCGGTCATATTGGCTAAATAAATAATTAATGAACGCTTTAAATGATAACTCGGAGGTTGGTTTAGCCATGGCTTAGTAAAATCTTCTAAACTTATGGTAGGGTTAAGATCTTTGGTAATAATAAACGAGTGACGTGTCAGTGGATTTAATCCCTTTCGTCCAAATGCGCGCCCATCCATAGTATTTACACCAGCTTGCTCTAAACGATGAATCGCATCCCACTCTTGTTTGGCATCTAAAACAGGTAAACGTAGTGAAATTAGATTCTTTACAATCTCTTTAACTGTGGTGCCTCGGTGAATTTTAATAAAATATGATTCATCTTCTAATTGAAAGTTTAACGTTTTACGCTGTTTGACTGCACGATAGACTTTACCTGAAATTAATTCAACTTCAGTAAACGGATCTTTTTGTTGCCATAATTGCTCAAAAGGTGATTTAAGTATAATTTCATTCATGATGACATCCTAAAATAATGTCTGCTGCACGCTGCGCTAAATGATATAAATCTTCACTATTACCATAGGCAATGGCATTTTTATGCCAACTTAGCCATTGCTCTTTATCGTTAATTAATTTTGCCAATGCTTGATCTAAAGCACTTTGATGATAAGGTTCACTTAACACAATGCCCGCATTCGCTTGTTCAATATGATAAGCATATCCAGAAATACCTGAAACAATTACTGGTACACCCGCCGCTAATGCTTCAATCAATACCATACCAGCGGCTTCTTGTCTGGCTGGATGAAGTAATAGATCGGCTGAAAATAAAAAATCAGGAATATCATCACGACCCGAAAAAAATCGCACTTGTTTTGTAATATTTAATTCCTCAGCCAATTTTTGATAGGGTTCAGGTTTATCTTGCCCAACAACCAAATAGATGACTTTTTGTTTTGATTCATTAGTTAAAGCTGCAATGGCTTTCAATGACCGATCCACCCCTTTACGTTTAAAATCTGAGCCAATTTGAACTATCACAAAATCATCTTGATTAATTTGATTTTTTTGTCGAAATTGTTCACGCTTTATTGGGGAGCAAACACTGTATTTACGATCTAACGCAATTCCCGGTGGTAATAAAAAGAATCGTTCATCTTGAGTATGATAATAATTTTTAAAATCTTGAGTTTGTTGTTTAGTCAACACCATGATTTTAGTCTTTGAACTTTGGTCAAAAACGGCTTGTTCAAAGGCTAAATAGTGTTTGCAACGTTTAGAGTGTTTATAAAAAAAGCCCTTGTGTGCTGCTTTTTCAGCAAAACAAGTATCACCTGCAAAATAAACATCTAATCCCGGCATTTTGTTAAATCCTACAACACAATCAGCTGGATTAGCTTGTAAATGCGCTTGTATCCAATGGTAATAAGCTTGATTACGACTATGGTTAGTTAACCCTTTTTTAGGAACAATAATAATATCAAATCCTGCCGGTTTATCTCCTTGCCAGTCTAATACATAAACACGAATTTGATGTCCACGAGCTTGGCAAGCAGTAGCAACTTGTAAAAAATCACGTTGCAAACCACCAAAAGGGAAAAATTTATAAATACAAAAAGCCAGTTGCATGCAGATTGTCTCAAATGATAAAACGTCATTATATACTTGTTGTTAATAAAGGTACAAAAATACGCTGATTCAATTAATATTTTTCACTAAGTTCGTATAAATAGTATATAAAAATCTAAAAATGCCTTAAGTTATCACTTTATGATTTTATATCAAATAGATAATCGATATAGATAATTAAATTTACTTAAAAAATGAATGTGATACTATGTCCAACTTATTAGTGAAATATGAATGTTTATCACAATAAATTACAAATTATTAATATATTGAAATAGGGTCAGTAGTAAATGTTGTTTATAAATTTAAGCAATCCTAATTACTCACTTGAATAAAATTTAATTATACAATGTTCAGGGAATAACCATCGCATCTGCATGGTTTTTTGAACAAAACGTTGTATAAAATGAATCACGAATTAAATCATCGCTTAATTCAATATATTAATAAAACAGATTTGAATCAATTTTTTGATAAAAAAATAAAGGTAGTTTTCAATAAAACTATTCCTAATTGTAATAAATTAAATTTTACAGTTGGACTTGTTTTATAAGTCGGTCTTGCTGATAGTGGATTATTTTTTACTTTAGGAAATTATATTTTTTGATGTTTGATTTTTTTCTGAAATAAAAATGTCCAATATCAGCATTTTTTATGCTCATACCATGAACTAATAAGTAGGATTAAACAAAAGGTAAGTATTTTATTTTTTGTTATCATGTAATTGACGTGTTAATTGAGGGTAGGAGATAACCTTTTTATTTTGCTTTTTAAATAAAGCAAACACTTCAAATTCACTAACTTTATTATCTATCTTTATTACTTTCATAAACTGGTGTGTATAAACTTCATTTTATAATTCAGCAATTGCATCAATATTAACTTCTAATTCTTTAACAGCTTATTTGAAGTAAACCCATATGTACATCAATTCATTGTATCTTAATAGTTTACATCGATATTTTGTTGATAATTAGTGGCAAAATATTCATTAATAAATTAATTATTACCTGTTTAACTATATCAATGTTATTTTTTTATCGTTTATATTGATAAGTATCACCAATCGCACTACCTTGAACACCAAATTGGCGTAAGTTGTTATCGACAGCATTCATGGATTGCCAATGATTTTCACACCAATCAGGGGCGAGTAAAGTTGGTTTTCTGGCATTGGCTGAAATTCGATGATATAAAATATTAGCGGGAGTTTGTCGAATAATATCACCAGCAATATCCACATACTCCTCTAATGACAATACCGTTAAGCGACCCGCTCGCCATGCTTTTGCCATAATACTGCCTTCAACAATATGCAAAGGATGTAGTTTTAGCCCATCAACACCACTGGTTAACACGCGATCAAGCGTAATTAAACTATCTTGCTTGTTCTCATTTGGTAAACCAATAATTAAAT
The DNA here is from genome assembly GCF_984568995.1 of Gilliamella sp. LMG 34360. Classification (NCBI taxonomy): domain Bacteria; kingdom Pseudomonadati; phylum Pseudomonadota; class Gammaproteobacteria; order Orbales; family Orbaceae; genus Gilliamella; species Gilliamella sp. LMG 34360. The sequence continues at coordinate 970,210 of NZ_OZ474900.1, forward strand.
GAGTACATACTTTTATACCAAGTTTACGGGCTTTTTGTACCGTTTGGTGATAATCGTCAAATGTATGCCCACGATTAATATGATGTAATGTTTTATCATTAGCAGTCTGCAAACCAAGTTCTAGCCAAACTTCGTAACCTTGATCTTGATAATGAGCAAGTAAATCTAATGCTTCTTTAGGTACACAATCTGGGCGAGTACCAACACAAAGCCCGACAATATCGGCACTGTTGAGCGCTTCTTGATACATCTTTTTAAGAATTTCAACTTCGGCATAAGTGCTGGTATAAGCTTGAAAGTAGGCAAGATAACGCTTTGATTTTTTCATTTGATGCGCTTGGGTTGCAAGCTGGTCAGAAATAGATTTGACTTGGATAGATTCATCGATAATTGACGCAACATTACAAAAAGTGCAACCGCCAACACCAAGAGTACCATCACGATTTGGACAACTAAATCCACCATGTAACGTTAATTTATAGATCTTTTCTCCATAACGACGCTGTAAGTCAGAGCCAAACGTATTAACTACTAAATGTAATTGCATAACAAACCAAAATAAAAATTTTTTTTATTGTACGAAGATAACCAATGAACATCAAGAACTAACAAAACGTTACTTCAACTGTTCACTTTGTTAAAGTATGGTTTTAATACATTATTTATTATGTCTCTTGATAACGTATTACTGTGCATTGGATAATTGATCCGTTAACTAGATTAATTTTTTATATTTTTATACTGAAACGTAGGCATAACCTGAAACTTTTTAACAAAAATTAGCAAAATCTTGCATAATACAAAAATCCCTGTGTGTACAGGGAACATCGTCTAACACTTCGACTTAACGCTATATAACCCGGTTTATCCCTGTGTGTACAGGGAACATTAAATCATTAAATTTATTATCAGTAATCGAATCGGTTTATCCCTGTGTGTACAGGGAACATTTCATTCTATCAGCAACAATATGATGCTGATCCGGTTTATCCCTGTGTGTACAGGGAACATACCAATTATAACATACTGTTTTATAATTAAAATCTTGACCAACAAATTTCTACCGATTTTTTGGGATATTTTTCATTAAAATCCGAATATATAACACTATGTTTTTATTTGATTAATTAAAACTAATGGAAATTAAAATTAGGTTCTACGGGATTCTACCGATAAATTTATATTTTTCATGCAGTTAAAAAATGGTTAACAATAAAATATAGAATTGCGATTTTTGAATAGCAAAAAATGCTATGTAATATTAACGCCCGCCGATTTATCCCTGTGCATACAGGGGACATGTTTGTCAAAACGGTGAACATATTACGTGGTGCGGTTTATCCCTGTATATACAGGGAACACTCTAATTATAACTTTTTGTTTTATAATTAAAAGTAAGTACATTAAAATTTTTACCAACTTTTTGGTTTGTTTTTTGAGCAAATTGTTTTGATTTAACGAGTATTTTTATTATTGGCATAATTAATGCTATAAAGTTGATGTTAGCGCATCGACCGTTAACGATAACCTTATTGATTATTATGATAATTTTAATTTAGCTTAAAAATGATAATTATTATTATTTGGTATTGATAATTGTGATCATTAGCAATAAGATATCACCACATTATTACCAAAAGGTTAGAGGTATGCTATGCCTTGGGGTTTACGGAAGACCGTTGCTGTTCTATTTTTATCATTGTTTTCTTTATCATTTTGTTATGCCGATATTACCTTACCGACACCGCAAACGAAAGATGGAATGAGTCTGTTTGAAAGTCTAAAAAAACGCGCATCAACGCCAGGTGGTGGTTTCCCTGCTGGGCAAGTAACGGATGATGAATTATCCACAGTACTTTGGGCTGCTAGTGGATTAAATCGTGGTAAGACGGGGTGGACAGTTCCAATGGTGAAAGGTAAAGCTCCTTATGTGCGCATTTACGTTGCAAGTGAAAAGGGGACTTTTTTATATGAGTGGGATGGTCATTATCTGCGTGAAATCAATAAGCAAGATATCCGAGGTGATATTGGTCAGCAAAGCTTTACCAAACGTGCCGCTTATTCATTAATTTTTGTCTCAGATGCAAATGCATTGACAGATATTAAACCAGACGAAGCCACAAACTTCAGTTATACCGCAGTTGGTGCTATGAGCCAAAACGTATATTTAGCAGCGGCTGCTTTAAAATTAAGTACTCGTTATATCCATTCCATTAAGTCAGAAGCAATAAGCCAAGAATTACAATTGCCAAAAGACGATATACCGTTAGGTATGATTTTGTTAGGAAAGTAAAAGGTAAAGGACGTTATGAAAAAGTTTTTTACGTTAGCTTTATTGCTAATTGCTAGCTTGGTTGCTTTTGCACCCTCATCTTATGCTAATGAAAAACAATACAAAAGCTGGAACGAAATTATTGATGAAATGGATGTTATCTTAAATGATGCTTATGATATCTATTTCATGAAAGACGCCGAACGAGCCAAAGCACGAGTCAATAATGCCTATTTCGGTTTTTATGAAAAGCATGGCGTTGAACGTGCAGTAATGTCTTATATTTCAGGAAAGCGCGGAACGGATACCGAGTATCAATTTGCTAAAATTAAGCGATTAATGACCAATGACGCACCAAATAAAACCGTTCGTGCTGAAATTGATGTAATTTTAAAAATGTTACATGAAGATGCAAACGAATTGGATGGTAAAAAAGAGAGTGGTTTGAGTGTCTTTTTTGCTTCATTCATTATTATTTTCCGTGAAGGTTTAGAAGCCATATTGGTGATTGCTGCCATTTCTGCCTATTTAGTGCGTACCAATAACAAACCAATGTTAAAAGTAGTATATATCAGCTCAATGGTAGCCATTTTTGCAAGCATTCTTGCAGCTATTGCCTTGCATACTATTGTAGGTTTAAGTGGTGCTAATCAAGAAATTATGGAAGGTAGCGCGATGTTATTGGCGACTGTTGTCCTGTTGTTTGTCAGTAACTGGATGGTTTCAAAAGCTGAAGCCGAGGCTTGGAAGAGTTATGTGGAAGGTAAAGTACAAACCGCGGTAACTACTGGTAGCAGTTTTGCTTTGGGGTTTGCTGCATTCTTAGCTGTATTTAGAGAAGGGGCTGAAACCATTATCTTTTATCAAGCTATGTTAGCTGATGCCAAAGAACATATGGATATGGTGTGGTATGGTCTGGGTGTTGGAACGATCATTTTAACATTTATCTTTCTTGTCATTCGCTTTGGTGCAGTTAGATTACCACTTAAACCATTCTTTATTTGCACAAGCATGCTTATGTATGTAATGGCGATAGCTTTTGCTGGTGGCGGTGTAAAAGAGTTACAAGAAGCCGATATTATTCCTGTCACACCAGTTGATTTTATACACTCGGTTGAAATTTTAGGCATTTACCCAACCGTCGAAACATTGATACCGCAAGTAATTATGGTTCTTGTTGTAGTACTGTCTGTGATGTACTACAAAAAAGGTGAAAATAATATAAAAGCGCAATAAATTAAAATCCACCTTGTTAAGGCCTAATGATTGAATGGCAAAAGTGGAAAAGTAACAGGCTATTTTTAGTTACCTACATTTTGACTACGCAAAAGATGTACTAAAAAGCAATAGTACTGTTACCAACGGGTAATAACAGGTAGTTAATCAAAAGTAGTTTAAAACGGATCAATAAGATCGTTAAAACACTATTTAAATTGTAAAGGAGTTTTCAATGAAAAAATTAGTTATAGCTGTCGGTATTTCATCAATACTTGCATTATCTTCATTTGCTCATGCAGCAGCACCAGCCCCAGGCGAACAAAAAGGTTTTGAAGAGTTTCCGATCGGTGACGAAGTAACAGTTGGTCCATTACATATTGGCGCAGTATATTTCCAACCGGTTGATATGGAGCCAGTTGGTGTTGGTGGTTTACCAGCATCAAAATCGGATATGCATCTTGAAGCTGATATTTCAGCTGCGGAAGGCAATAAATTAGGTTATGGTGTGGGCAGTTTTGTTCCTTATTTAACGGTAAAATATAAAATTCAAAAAGAAGGCAGTAATAGAACTACCGAAGGTAACTTTATGCCTATGAGTGCCTCTGATGGCCCGCATTATGGTAATAACATCAAACTTGAAGGTGCAGGTAAATATAAAGTAACCTTTATTATTGAAAACCCAGAAAAACAAGGTTATTTATTACATGTAGATAAAGAAACGGGGGTTGAGGGTCGTTTCTGGAGTAAACCTATTGAAGTTTCTTGGGACTTCGATTATATCCCTCGCGCATGGTAATTTGTTGTAAAAAAGCAGTATAATGCTTTTTAAAATTAGGATGATTTATGGCGAGTATTAAGCTCGCCGATCTATATTGTAATAACCAGGCAATGATTATGCTTCAATATCTTATCAACATTACCGACAATACTTTTATTTCTGTAATCATGATTGCACTACTCAGTGCAGTAATTGCCAAATCAAATATCTTCTGTCTTAAAAAAATTATTTCCTTTGGTTTTCTATTAGGATTTATTGCAGCATTAATTTTTGCCATTTTAAAACGTAACACAGGGTTTGCGGTGCGTGAATTTTATGATCTTGGAGTCATTATACCTTGGGTCATTATTGCGTTACCTTTATTAGTTTGCATTTGGATGCAAAAATCTTGGCATAAAACCTTGATTAAGGTTTTATCTATAATGTTATTTGTGCTGGCTAGTGGTTTAATTACGGCACAATGTTTACCGAATTTAATGCTCTATCCGTTCGAATTTGCTGTCGGAATGGAGTCCATTTTTAATAATGAATATTTGTTTAAATGGGTTGGGTATGGATTTGCTCTATTGGTTTGTGTCTTAATTGGTTTATTCACTTATCGACTGTGTGGCAGGTTATCCAATAGGCTAGTTACAATAGTAACAACGCTTTCAATCATTATTTTTACCATTCAAAATGGTATTAATATTATGCAAATTTTAATCGTTAGACGGTTTATTGCTTCGCAGAAATGGATGATGGAATTGGTGATTTTTATTTTAGGTCATGTCAATTTTTTCACATTTATTTTTATGGTAATCTTACTGCTGTTGACGATAGTGCTCTATATCAAATCAAAAACAACCTCGTTAGTGGGTAGCAATCCAGCTCAAATTCGCAAACTTAAATCGCAATTACTTCGAGACAGAAGAACTTCACTATTTTTGATGGCTGGCGTTGCTATTACGGCTTATACAGTGACACGAGCACGTTATATTTTTGAAAAAGGGGTAGAACTTACGCCAGCCGAACCGATTGCAGCCAACGCAAACAATCTAATTGTTATCCCTCTTGATAATATCAATGATGGTAATTTGCATCGTTACGGTTACCAAGCAACCGATGGTACTTTAGTTCGTTTTATTGTGATTAAAAAAAGCGAAAATGCCTATGGTGTAGGCTTTGATGCTTGTGATATTTGTGGTGCAAGTGGGTATTACCAACGTGGTAATCAAGTCGTCTGTATTTTGTGTGATGTAGTAATGAACATTGCCACCATTGGTTTTGCTGGAGGTTGTAATCCAGTACCACTTAAATATGAAATTATTGACGGCAATATGGTGATTCGTCCTGCGCATCTTGAAGCCGAAAAAGGTCGTTTTAAATAAAGAGTATCCAAGGAATAGAGTATGTTTCGTAGAATGTTACTAAGCGTGTTAGTACGCCAAAAAAAGAAGCTCTTTTTAATTGCGCTCACTGTTGCCTTAGGTGTCTCATTAGCCACTGCCATGTTAAATGTTATGTTTGATGTTGGTGATAAAGTTAATCAAGAATTAAAAGCGTATGGAGCTAATCTAAATATTGTGCCTAAAAGTACTGCGTTAGTAAGTGAAATGTATCAGTTGGATAATAATGATAATCAACAAGCGGTGCAATACATCAAACAAGATGATCTCGTTAAAATTAAGATGATTTTCTGGGCATATAATATTGTCGATTTTGCGCCTTATCTTAATGCCCCAGCCATGTTAAACGATAAACCCATTACAATTGTCGGAACTTGGTTTAATAAACACCTTAAAATTCCGACTGGCGATGAGGTTGATACAGGTATGTTAGCCATGAAATCATGGTGGACAATCGAAGGCGATCAGATGACTGATGATAATCTGCAAGGCGTAATGGTCGGTAAATCAGTTGCGAAACAGTGGAATTTAAAATTAGGTGACAGTATTGAGGTTACATCTGTTCTAACAAAACAAAAAATCACATTAACCGTGCACAATATTTTCCATAGTGGTGGCGCTGAAGATTCACAATTATTTGTATCCCTCCCAATTGCGCAGCAGTTAGCTGATAAAAATGGACTGGTTGAACGTGTTGAAGTAAGTGCATTAACCACCCCTGAAAACGAATTGGCTCGTAAGGCCGCGCAAGATCCTAACAGCTTATCACGCACCGAGTGGGATACATGGTATTGCACTGCTTATATTAGTTCAATCGCTTATCAACTAGAAGAGTTAATGCCAGATGTCCGCGTTAAAGCCATTATGCAAGTGGCGGATTCAGAAGGTTCTATTTTACAAAAAACGCAGTTATTGATGTTATTGTTAACCATTTTATCCTTAATTTGTTCCGCATTAGCTATTTCAAATTTAGTGACAGCAAATGTGATAGAACGCAGTACCGAAATTGGTTTACTTAAAGCACTCGGCGCAACAAATAGTGCTGTTGCCTTGCTCATTTTAACCGAAATCTTAATTATTGCCTTAATGGGCGGTGTTTTGGGTTACTTTATTGGTCTTGGCTTTGCGCAGATTATTGGTCATACCGTATTTGGTTCGTTTGTCGAACCTAAAATGATTATCGTTCCTTTAGTGTTAATAATGGTTACCTTAATTACATTTTTAGGTAGCTTACCTGCGCTGCGTATTATGATGTTTTTACGCCCTACTGATGTACTGCATGGTCGATAAGGGTAAAGGTAAATCTGATGATTAATAAAAATCGACGCTTTATTATTAAAACCATATTGAGTTCGCTCATTCGTCGTCGCTCTCGCATTATCATTGCACTTTTAGGCGTGGCGATTGGCGCAACGGTATTATTAGGCATGGTTACGCTCTGTTTTGACATTCCAAGACAGATGGGGCAGGAGTTTCGTTCTTATGGAGCGAATTTATTATTAATGCCCGCGAATAATCAGCCAACTATGTCAATGACTGATGTACAAAAAGCAGTAAGCTTACTACCACAAGACAAATTACTTGGTGTCACACCGTTTCGCTACGGCGCAGTGCGCGTTAATCAGCATCCTTATACCATTGTCGGTACTAACTTTAACCAAGTTACCAAAACCAGTCCTTATTGGCATATAGAAGGCAGTTTGCCACAAAAAACACATGAAGTGATGATTGGGACCGATATAGCTAACTTTGCCAATTTATACGTTGGCAGTGAAATATCCATTTCGGGTAAATCTAAACAAGATTCTCGTTTTGATGAAGAGTTAACTATTACCGGTATAGTTAAAACAGGTAGAGCTGAAGATAATTTTATTTTTGTCGATCTGCATGATTTAGAACAATTCTTTGAAGAGAGTGATCAAGCTGAAGTTGTTGAAGTCAGCATCACAGCATCACAAAATGAGTTAAAGGACTATATAGATACCATTAAAAGTCAATCAACCACAATCGAACCCCATTTAATTAAATGGGTGACACAATCAGAAACCTCAGTATTAGGTAAACTGTCATCACTCCTTTATTTAGTGACCCTTGTGGTTTTAGTTCTCACTATGATTTGCGTGGCAACCACCATGATGACGGTTGTAATGGAGCGCCGTAAAGAAATCGGTCTTAAAAAAGCCATTGGAGCTAATAATAAAAGTATCGCTAAAGAGTTTTTAGCCGAGGGATTAGTTCTTGGTATTACTGGAGGGATTATTGGGGTAATTTGTGGACTTATTTTTGCTCAGGTAATCAGTTCTAATGTTTTTGGTCGTTCAATTATTATTGAATTTTATTTGATACCAAGTACCATTTTAATATCAGCAATTGTGACGGTAATTGCCTGTTTAATTCCGGTTAAACGTGCATTAGATGTAGAGCCAGCATTAGTATTGCGTGGCGAATAGGATGTAAAGTATGAATATACTCGAAGTTAATAATGTATCTAAGATTTATGGTTCTCTTCATGCCTTATCAGATGTGAATTTAGTTGTAGAAGAGAGCAAATGGTTATCCATTATGGGACCATCGGGCAGTGGCAAAACGACCTTGATGAATATTATTGGTTGTATGGATAAACCATCTTTAGGTTCAGTCATTTTAGATGGACAAGATATCACCCAATTATCTCTACCCGAATTAACCGAAATCCGCCGTGATAAAATCGGTCTTATCTTTCAACAATTCCATTTAGTGTCTTATCTAACCGCACTCGAAAACGTAATGGTTGCACAATATTATCACAGCATGGTCGATGAAAAAGAAGCCATGCAAGCGCTGGAAAGGGTTGGACTTGCTGCCCGCGCTAAGCACTTGCCAAATCAGTTATCAGGCGGGGAACAGCAACGTGTATGCATTGCCCGCGCCTTAATCAATTATCCAAAATTAATCTTAGCCGATGAACCTACTGGTAATTTAGATGAAAATAATGAAGCAATGGTTATGAATTTACTGCATCAACTGCACGAAGAAGGGAGTACTATTATTGTTGTGACTCATTCACTTGAAGTATCAAAACATGCTCAAACAACCGTTGTACTTGAACATGGCAAGGTTGCCCGAGTAATTAATAATTAATATTTAAGGTTTTAAATTATGCAAAATCGTGTTGTTTCATCACTCATCTATATCATTATTGGCATATTATTTATTTTATTTCCTCTGTATATTTTACCCGTCTGCCCACATGAAACCGTTAACCTATCAACTGCAACAATGCAAGGTCAAGTAGAACATGTGCATACGGGTGTTGGTAAAATTATGAAATGCTTTTGGACAGGCCGAGCTGAAGTTGGCGTGGGCAGTTTGATTATTGCAATTGGCACCTTAATGCTATTTTGTCGTAAAATTTTTCTGCGAATGGGATTAAGTATGGCGATTGCTTGCATTTCATTATTTGCTTTGGCTATTCCGACCATTTTAATTGGCGTATGTGATAATCAAATGATGCGCTGCAATATGGGTGCTAAGCCAGCACTCGTTTTATTGTCATTGTTATTATTTATTATTGCGCTGGTGAATACTTTCTATCTTAATAAAGCGGCCAGAAGAAGCATATTTTAAAGATATACAATCTTTAATAAAAAATAGGATCTAAAACATGCAAGAACAACCCATCACCATGGCTAATTTGGCTTGGCAAAACATTCAACGGCGACCATTTCGAAGTTGTTGTTTGATTATCATTGTTATGTTGTTTTCTGCCACACTTTTTGGTGGTAGCGTGATTATGAAAAATCTCAGTTTGGGAATTTCTGGCATGGCTGATCGTCTTGGTGCAGATATTTTGGTTGTTCCATACGGTTATGAAAAAAATCTAGAAGTGGCCTTATTACGGGGTGAACCAAGTAGCTTTTATTTAAAAGTTGATTTGATTGATAAAATCAAAAATATAAAAGGAATACAAGCAATATCACCCCAGCTTTTTATCGCTTCGCTCAGTGCAGGTTGCTGTACTTCAAAAGTGCAACTAATTGGTTTTGATCAACAAAGCGATTTTGTGATCAAACCTTGGTTGCAATCGCAACTTACTCAGCCACTTACTGATAACCAAGTAGTAGTTGGATCGAAAATTAGTTCAAATATTGGCGATGAGGTCATGTTTTTCAATCATCCTTTCAAAATAGCAGCCAAAATGGATAGTACGGGGATGGGTTTTGACACTTCGGTATTTATGACTATGCAAGCAGCACACACTTTAATGAAAGAAGCTGAATTAGTGCAAGGCGATATCGATCATTTTGCGGATTATGCTTCTTCCATTTTTATCAAAGTCGATCCTGATTATCAGCCTAAAGATATTGTTAATCAAATCATGCCCAAATACGCCATCGACTATCAACTTGATTTTGTTATGACTAAAGGTATGTTAAGTAATATTTCCAAATGGTTAAATGGCTTTTCGACTATTGTATATAGTTTATCGGCAATTTTTTGGGTATTAGCAATAGTGATTATTTTTGTCATCTTCTCGTCAAATTTAAATGAGCGCAAGCGCGAAATCAGTTTATTGCGTATCTTAGGGGCTTCACGTCGAGATTTAGTAAAAATGCTGCTGCGTGAATCTTTAATTATTAGTGCATTAGGTGGCTTAATGGGCATTGTATTAGCTGGTGTATTGCTCTATGCGTTTAGCTTATTAATCTGCCAAACCATTGGTTTGCCATGCATTAATCTTTCAGTGATTGATGCGTTATGCTATGCAGTAGTGGTATTGGCATTAACCATAATTATTGGACCATTATCAAGTATCTATTCAGCTTTATCTATGACTAAGTTTGATACTTACAGCACGCTCAGAGAGGGTGAATAATGTTACTGAATGTTCGAAATTTGCGTAAAGATTATCAACGTGGTCAACAAACTTTTGCAGCAGTAAATAATGTCAGTTTCAGTATGCAATCAGGTGATTTTAACTGCATTATGGGTAAATCAGGTAGTGGTAAAACGACGCTTTTGAATATGATTGCGGGTTTATTAACACCAACACAGGGGAAAGTAACCTTTAATGATGTCAATCTATTTGAATTAGATGATCAGCAAGTATCGGCTTTTCGTAATCAGCATATTGGTTATATTCCTCAAGGCAGCAGTTTACTCCCTAATCTTACCGCGATTGATAATATTCGCTTACCTTATTACTTAACTAAGCGCCCAAATAAAAGTAGCTTCAGTTATGCGAAAAGTTTGTTGGAAAAGGCTAAAGTCAGTTATTTGCAAGATGTTTATCCAGCCAATATGTCAGGCGGTGAAATGCGTCGTATTGCCATATTACGTGCATTAATTTGCCAGCCACAAATCATCATTGCAGATGAACCCACCAGCGATCTCGATGAGGAAAGTTCTACTGATATTATGCAACTGCTAAAAGAAATTAACCAACAAGGTACTGCGTTATTGATTGTCACTCATGATAATGATGTAGCAAGTTATAGCCAAAATATCATGAAAATGTCGGCAGGGCGGTTTATTGATTAAATTAGTCAATGCTCACTGACTTAATCTTAAGTGAACACTGACTTATCCATTTTGCCTCACTGGCTAAAGCAATAAGGGATTACAGCCCATTTCAATCATTATTTTATTAAGCTTTAACAGGGGCAATCCGACTAATGAATTAATATCATCTCCCTCTAACTTATCAAACAACGTTATGCCGAGTTCATCACATTTAAAACTGCCAGCACATTGTAGCGGCATCTCTTTAGCAATATAGGCATCGATTTCAGAACTACTGAGTTGCCGAAAGGTGACTTTAAACCGCTCACAAAGAGTAGTGGATTGACCGGAACGGGTATTAATAACCGTCATCCCTGTGTAAAAATAGAATGTTTTGCCACTGCTATTGGCAAGTTGTTTGCGAGCATTTTCAATAGTATGAGGTTTGCAAACAATTTTTCCCTCTAGAACCCCTACCTGATCTGAGCCAATAATTAAACTGTCTGGGTATTTATCGACTAATGATTGCGCTTTCAGATTCGCTAAACGTACCACTAACTGCTCAGCAGACTCACCCGCAAGCGGTGTTTCGTCACAAATAGGCGGAACACATTCAAAAGGGATAGCGAATTTTTCAAGTACTTTTTTACGTGATAGCGATGTTGACGCTAAAATGATTCTCATATTGATTTATCTCTTAAAATCCAAGCGGAAGGATGAGCATTAAATCCGATATGTCCATAATAATCAACCGCACTTGGTGCAGCCAGTAAAGTTATCGAGCAATTTTCATGAGTATTCTTTTTTACTTCTTTAATTAATTGTTTACCAATACCTTGTTTTTGATAATCTTCATCTACAGCGAGATCGGCCAAATAAGTTATATATACAAAATCCGTTAAACAACGCGCTATACCAATTAATTTATCATTATGCCAAGCGGTTATAACTAAGTTAGCATTATCTAACATAGCTTTAAATCGAGTTGAATCGGTAAGAGGTCGGCGTTCGCCTAGTGAACAGTGACGATAAAGTGCAATAGCTTGTTCAAGTTCCGGTTTGATGTCTGAACGGTAAATAATACTACTCATGGTGATCTCCGTCATGAAATGAGTAAAAAAAGGTTTCATTTTTCTAAATTGGTTTTAGGATATTATAGTAAGCATCAACTAACTTAACTATTAAAAATAAAAAAATAAACCCAAAATGAGTATCATAATAATCAAATGCCATGATCCTTAAACCATATGACTGTTAGACCGTATTGTCAAAGATCATTTATCAGGTTTTATTTAGCGAGGGGGTAGTTTTATGTACAACAAAATTTTAGTACCGATTGATGTGCTTGAAGATGAGTTAACCCAAAAAGTCATCCCACATGTCGAATGTTTGGCAAAATTATCAAATGCCGAGGTGATCTTCTTCCATACCTTGCCAGTAGCGTCAGCAATTGTGAATGCTTACTCATTTGGTTTTGATGAATTTAAAGATAAAGCAACTGTACAAACTGAACAGTGGTTACGTAAGTTAATGGCTTCTATTAATTTACCCCAAGAAAAATTGTCGTTTTCTATTGCGTTTGGTAATCCAAGAGATGAAATTCTTCATATTGCGGAAGAATTAAAACCCGACTTAATTATATTAGGATCACGTCGTCCTAATATTACCACTCACTTACTGGGATCGAATGCGGCAGGTGTAGTCCGTAGTGCGCAAACGTCAGTTCTAGTGGTTCGATAGTTGCGAGATTTATTCTTTAAACTAAAACGAGGAGCGAATAACTCCTCGTAAGTAATTTATAATCTGATGCTCTTAGTAAATAACCTAAAAATCCACATCAATACAATCTATGCAGATGGACGACATGCATTTACTTTTGCTGTTGGACAATAAAACAGCAGTGAATTTGTTTATTACGTTTAAAGTCCAAAGATAACGTTTTATTGGTGATATCTTGATAAGTCAATCCAAGGTTTTGCATACCAATGTTATCCATTTTAAAACCCCGTTTATTGTTCGAAAACACAATAATGCCATTTGGTTTTAATAACCGTTTTAAATTCGCCATTATTTTTAAATGATCACGTTGAACATCAAAAGTATCACTCATTCTTTTAGAATTTGAAAATGTAGGTGGATCAATAAAGATTAGATCGAACTGATCATCACTATGTTCTAAATACAATAAACAATCAGCTTGAATTAAACGATGCTGTCTACCTGTTAATCCATTTTGTTTTAGATTACGATCGGCCCATTGTAAATAAGTGCGTGACATATCAACTGTCGTAGTTGACTTAGCGCCACCTAGACCCGCATAAACCGTTGCACTACCGGTATAAGCAAACAGATTTAGAAAATCCTTACCTGCACTCATTTCACCAATCATTTTGCGTGCTAAACGATGATCTAAAAACAGCCCTGTATCTAAATAATCGGTCACATTTACCCAAAACTGAGTTTTGCGTTTATTAATGGCATACTCATGCACCAAAAAATAATCCTGTTTTTGGCTCAATTTTTGATATTGCTGTTTGCCTTTCTGCTTTTCACGCGTTTTTAAAACTAATTGATCGGCAGTGAGTTCTAGCACTGACATAGTGGCGTTAATAATATCAAATAGCCGTTGACGAGTTTTTTGTGGATCGATATTTTTAGGTGCTGCATATTCCTGTACGACTACTTTATCTTTATAACGATCGATAGCAACATTGTATTCAGGTAAATCGGCATCATAAAGGCGATAACACTCTAGCTGTTCTTGTGCAGCCCACTTTTCTAGTTTTTGCTTATTTTTTCGTAAACGATTAGCAAAATCAGCCGCTGGCAATATTGGTGTGCTGACTTGTTCGCTAGATCGTTGTGCAATAGTATAATTTTTTTGTACACAATCTAACGGACCATTCTTCGCTTTAAATTGTCTTTCTGCACGCATTTGTAAACAGTCTAACAATTGAGGTGCGCCACTAAATAACGAAAGTCGCCAGCCACCAAAATATTGCTTAATTTGACGACCAAGTGCTGTGTGCAAGGCAACAAGAGCTGGCTCACTTTCTAATCTTTCGCCATAAGGTGGATTACTAATTATTGTACCTGTTATATCATTAGGCAGTGGATTGGTTAACTGTGTTACATCCTGTAATGCAAATGTAATCAAATCGCCTACACCCGCTTGAACGGCATTTTGTTTTGCACGCTCTAACACAACGGTATTATTGTCGTAACCGATAAATGGTATATTCGGTTTGCTAATATTGTGTTTAGCGGCAAATAATAGTTCATTCCACAATATTGGATTAAAGCCTTTCCAAGCAAAGAATCCCCAATGTTTACGTAATAAACCCGGTGGAATTTTAGCAGCAATCATCGCTGCTTCGATTAGTAGTGTCCCAGAACCACACATAGGATCGATTAATGGCGTGTCCATCTGCCAGCCTGAGCGCATAATAATTGCAGCAGCTAAGTTCTCTTTTAATGGCGCTTGTCCAGTTTGCTGACGATAACCACGTTGATGCAAACTATTACCACTTAAATCTAACGAAAGTGTTACACGGTTCTTATTTAAATAAGCATGAATACGAACATCAGGATCTTGCTTAGCCACATTAGGGCGCTCGTTAGTATGACGAGAGAAGTGATCAACAATCGCATCTTTAATTTTGAGTGCACCATATTGGCTATTACGGATAAAATCGTTTACACCAACAAAATTAATCATAAAGGAGTTATCAGCTGCAAAAATATCTGGCCATTTAATATTAAATACGCACGAATAGAGATCTAAATCACTATAAATATCAAACTCTGCAATTGGCAACAATATACGCGATGCCAGACGCGACCATAATAATGATTGATATAATGTCTTTTCATCCGCATCAAAAAAGACACCCCCTTGAGCAATTTTACAATCGACCGAACCTAACTCTTCTAACTCTTTTTTCAATAACTCTTCAAGCCCGCGTGACGTGCTGGCAAATAGTGTTTTCATGCATAATCCACTTAACAATAAAATTGAATGCATTATAGCGAGTTATTTTTATTGTGGGAAATAAAGGATAATCCTTTTTTAGGTCTTAAGGATTTTTGAGTATAAAAACAGTAAATTTTGTAAAAAATATTCAGGAGTCTATACCGTTTGCCGATTGTGTTTTGCTGTAATTTATTTTTAATTCTTATTGTTAACCACTGACTTCTCATGAGTAATTTACAGTTTGATGATCTTGGTAAATAACTCAAATCCATATCAATACGATCTATTATAAATTGTATTTATTATCAACATTAATTTCAGAGCATTTATAAATCAGTGTGCAAGTCTAATTAACTGATTAATTAATATATTTTAATATGACCATCTAAAAAATAAAAAGCCGAATTAATTACTCAGTTTAATCATTATCTACAATAAATAAAAATTAATAAAAGTTAATAAAAGTTAATAAAAAAATAATTGACTCGTTTAAAAAAAATACTTAATTTATATCACTCAGATTATCGTTAATAAATATCTGTGTTTTTGAAAAAGATCAATTTTGCTGTTACAAATTAAGGATTGAAGTATGAGCACAATGGAGCAGCTCGGCGATAGCTTAACTTCGCTTTCTGGACACTTATCACACAATAACTATTCGTTGTCAGTTGATGGATCCGACGCATTATCAAACATTTCTGTTGTATCAATTAAAGGTCAAGAGCGGTTAAATGAACCTTGGCAATATCAGATAGATTTCACCAGCGAAGATAAGCAAATTTCAATTGCATCCATGCTCAGCCAAGCCGCCTCCTTGACTTTTCACCCTAACCAATCACCGCTACAAGTGACACAAATCAGCTCATTTGATCATGTAGCCAAAACAAGAAAGCTTTACGGGATAATCACAGAATTTAGTTTAGTCTCAATCAGCGAAGATGAAGCACGTTATCGGGTGAAACTGGAACCTAGAATGGCATTACTTGCAAATCACCACCAAAGTGCCATTTTTCAGAATAAGAGTGTCATCGATGTGGTCGATGAAGTGTTGCGAAATCACAATTTTATCGGTATTGATTTTCGTTTTGAGTTAAAAGACACCTATCCTGTACGAGAATTTATTACGCAATGGCAAGAGAGTGATTTAAATTTTATACAGCGTTTGTTGGCAGATGTGGGTCTTTACTTTTACTTTGAAACGCATCCGGAGCACCATTGTGATGTGATAGTGATAAGCGATTATGAAAAAGGGTATGCTGATGGTGGTAAAGTGACCATCAAGCAACCGAGCGGCCTCAATGACCGTTTTCGCTACAGTGTCTGGGATTTACAATTCAGCAGTAAAACTAAACCAAGTCAGGTCAGTGTTAACGATTATAACTATCGGATGTCCGACAGCAATCTTTACAGCAGTGACAACAGTCAGCCCAAAGATATGACAATGCGAGGCGAAGACTATCGGTATGAAGAGCACCACAAAACCCAAGGTGATATACAGACAGTCGAAAGCGGCAATTGGTATGCGCGTATTCGGCATCAACATTATGTAAGCGAACAATTTATTCTAACGGGACAATGTAATGCTTATGAGCTTATACCGGGACAGTTAGTGATTATAGAGGGTTGCCCGATAGCTGAGATAAAAGACGGTGTGGTGATTGTTGCAACCGAATGTTATGGTGACCGAACCGAATCTTACCAAACCCGCTTTACTGCTATCCCTTATGATGCTCTTAAACCGTATCGACCGGCACCCTTACCTTGGCCACAAGTGAGTGGCACTTTACCAGCCCGAGTGACCAGTAAAGATGATGATACGTACGGTTATATTGATACGCAGGGTCGTTACCGAATTAAATTCAATTTTGATTTAAAAAATTGGCAAAAAGGTGAGGAAAGTTTATGGGTCAGACTGGCAAAACCATATGCCGGTGATACGTATGGTTTTCACTTCCCTTTGATAGATTCAACAGAAGTTGCAATTGCGTTCACCAATGGTAATCCAGACCGCCCGTATATAGCTCATGCCATGCACGACAGCAGTCATCCTGACCATGTTACGACAATCAATAAACACCGTAATGTGATACGCACGCCAGCGAATAATAAATTGCGAATGGACGATAAACGAGGTCAGGAGCATATTAAACTGGCAACAGAATATGGCAAAACCCAACTCAATTTGGGGCATTTGGTGGACAGTGAAAAAACGAAACGAGGAGAAGGTTTCGAACTGCGAACCGATGAGTGGGGCGCAGTGCGTGCTGCTAAAGGTATTTTTATTACTGCCGACAAACAGTATCAAGCACAAGATTTACAACTTAATATGCAAGAGGCCAAAGAGCAGCTTGATAAAACATTAGATTTAGTCTCTGCCTTACAAGATGCTGTTAAACATGCAGAGGCTGAATTAGCCGATTTAGAAACACAAAAAAAATTGATAATCGAATCCATTGAAGAATTTAAACAACCCTCTATTTTGATGTCTTCACCAAAAGGGATCGCCCAAGTTACACCTGAAAGTGTGCAGATAGCTGCAGGTGAAAATATCATGTTGGCAAGTCATCAACATACTGATGTCAGTGTTTTAAGAAAATTTACCGTTGCAGCGGGTGAAATGATCAGTTTATTTGCTCAAAAAATGGGAATTAAACTTATCGCTTCACATGGCAAAGTTGATATACAAGCACAACATGATGAAATGTCATTACTGGCGGAAAAAGATTTGTCTATAAGCAGTCAAAAAGGTCGTACTGTTATTTCAGCTCAAAAAGAACTTATTTTAACGTGTGGTGGTGCTTATATACGACTAGCTGATGGCTCAATAGATATTGCTGCACCGGATAATGTCATTTGCCATTCAGCAACATGGCAAAAAACTGGTCCGGATAGTTTAAGCCAAATGTTAAATGAACGCCAAAATACAAATTATCATTTTAACTCACAATTATTATGGAAAAATGACAATACACCAGTAAAAAATCAGCGAGTTAAAATTATTCGTGCCGATGGAAGTGAAATTGATGCTATGACGGATGAAAATGGCAAATTACCAAAACAGTTTGCCGATTTTATTGAACCAATAACAATCGTTCTTGCACCCCAAAAAGACAGTTAACAATTGAATCAAACGGGATGATTTAACTCATCGCAATAATAGGAATAGATAAGGATATATGTTATGGGATGGAATATTCCTCAACCATTAACACACAGACAGATAAAAAAAACACCCTATTTATTATGGGGTATAGGGTTGGTGTTGTTGGTCTTACTCAGTTTTGTACTAATGCTTCTGCTTTTTGAAGATACTGATGACTCATTGGTGTGGTTCTGTTCCATAATTCTACCAATAATACTCTGGTCTATTCCATTTACGATTAATCTGTCAATGCGTTATTCAGATGCCGTGTATAATGAGGAAATAACAGCGATTAACAAGCAAACTACCGAACAATGGCAAGCTTGGAGCAAGCAGCAATTACCGATTTTTGCCAGTCACGTCATCTGTGCCGAGCAAGATGGCGTTAAGGTACTAACAGGTGATGTCAACAAAATTCCGCTTTATCCAGCAAAAGCGCGCCCGCTATTTAATGCTATCAAATCAACTCAACCTTATTGGTTTTTAGATGAAGTTATGCAGAGTTTAGAGCAGCAAAGTCCCAACTATCGTCGGTACTTAACACACATTTATCTTCCTCAAAAATTAATGAAAGATGACGAATTACAAAATGCAATTTTTGAACGATGGGATTTATATCCTGAGCCTATAATGGATTATAACGCATGGATAACCGAATTGTATCAACATTCAGATGATATCGAATTGTCATTAATCTTAACCTGTCAATATACCTCTTCGATGTATTCTAAGCACAGTCAATTTATTAGTGCATTATTGCTTGGTGATGAATCACTGATTTTAACTAAAAAATTAACGGCCAAATCGTGGTTAGGCAGATTATTGATATCGGAACAAGATTTATCAGCTGATCTAGAACAATTATTGACGTTAACTCAGCTTCCATCGGCCAATATAAAAGATATATGGATATCAGGGTTAGACAAAAAGAACCGTATTGCACTTGCGATAACAACCGAACAGCTTGCCATAGGTAATGGTAATGAGCAACTGCTCCATGATATTGATTTAACTTTTGCAAAGCCAAGCGATTTAACTCACTATTTTACTTTAGGACTCGCAAATGGTTGTATTGCTCATCATGGGGGAGAGCAATTGGCGATTGTCGAATATGCACAGCATATTTATTTGCAATTAATTACTTCTCAAAAAATGACATCATAAATAAAAGAATAAGGATATAAAATGGACAATAATTGCCAAAGTGAGATATTTAATACGAGACCACGTTCAAATGAGGATGTGGTACAAATGCATATTGAAAAAGAGCGTAAAGTGATACCAATTATTTTACTGCCTGGCGTGATGGGAAGTAATTTAAAGTTAAAATCTGTAAACGGTGATAACAATTCGCGCAAAGTTTGGCGTATAGATACTCCGCTTAATATGACCAAATGGTTATTACCCATATTAGGTAATGCAAAGAGAAGGAAGTGCTTATTAGATCCTAAGAAAACAGAAGTAGATGATCGAGGTAGAGTAATTGAGGCCGCTTCTAAAGAAATTTCATCTTTACAATCTACGTATAATCAAAGATCTAATGATGAGGAAAGCAGCATAGATTTAGACGAAGAAGGTAAAAAAGCAGATGAAAATCATCCAGAAAATAAACTTTTTGGTACGCGTCGGGAAAGGGGATGGGGAACCGTCGGTTACTTCAGTTATGGCGTATTTTTAGATACTTTTCAATCTTGGTTATATCAACCTACCGGAGAATTATCACTTAAGTTGCAAAGTTTAACAGAGGCTCACTCATTTAAGTTAGCCTCCACAGAAAAAACCACGCTTACATTTGATGACGACGATATTAAAAAACTTGAGAATTATGATTTTCCGCTTTATGCGATGGGTTATAACTGGCTAGAATCTAATGAAAAAAGTGCCAGACGGTTACAAAAATTAGTTGAAGAAACGATCCCTGCTTTCTACAAAAAAAAGGGTAGAGTTTGTGATAAAGTAATTTTAATGACCCACTCTATGGGGGGATTAGTGGCGCGTTATTATACGGAAGTTTTGGGGGGGTGTGAAAAAGTATACGGTGTGATTAATGCCGTTCAACCCTCTATTGGAGCAGCAGCGGCGTATACCCGAATGAAATGTGGTAATCAAAAGAATTTTTTTATAGATAATGTGTTAGGCAAGGATGGAGCCGAAATGACAGCAGTTTTGGCTCAAGCTCCAGGTCCATTGCAGTTATTACCTGGCATTGAATATGGTGACGAATGGCTGACCATTACTTCTCCTAAACATAAGATTGATAAATACCCTGTTTATAAACAAGATTCTGAACAAAATCTTATATTAGATCCTTATAATGATATCTATTTAAATAAAAAAGAATGGTGGTGTGTTTGTGAACCGCATTTAATTAATCCATTTAATAAAAAACATAATAAAGAAATAATGGAATCAGACTGGGAACAATATGAAAATATTATAAAGCATGATGTAAAAAAGTTTCATCAAGAAATTAGTGGGAAATATCATCCTAATACTTACGCATTTTATGGGGTGGATGTTAAAGCAGTGGATGCGGAGAAAAGAAATGAAAAAAAAGAAGAGAAAGATAGAGAACCAATAATAATAGGAGAAGAATTTTTAACCTATGATGAAGTAAATTGGTATGGAGAATATAAAAAAATAGATTTTGAATCAGGAATTAAACGACCATCTGATCAATATATTGGTGATAAAAATAGATTGAATTTGCGAGAAAAAAGAGCGAAACGAACGATTGCTATAGAGACTAAAAAACGCGAAAAAGGTGAATCTGAAGCAGAAAGCAATCAACAAGGTAATATTGATTTTCAAGTAACGTATAATGCTGAATGTTACACATTAGAACCTGCAAAAGCCAATGGTGACGGTACGGTTTCACGACGCTCTGGCGAAATAGATCCTACAAAAGGCAATGGTGACGGTATGGTTCCACGACGCTCTTGCGAAATTCCAAAAAATCCAAAAGAATCCCTACGTGCACTGACTTATCTTGCTGTTGGGCATGAATCAGCGTATAAAAAAAGTGAGGAAGCGCGAGATTTTGCTCTACGGGCAATAGTCGATATTATAGTGAAGATTGTCAAGGTTGAAGAAAATGGGCAACAGGTTAAAACTTGATAAAAAGTATTATTTTTTAATCACGGCGTTATTAATCATTTTATTTTTTACTCATCGTTATTTTAATAAGGATATAATTATGGTCACCTTATCAACTGAGCAACAGCAACAAGTCGATCAATTGCTAAAAAATACTGCAACACGTTGTTTAGGAGTTTATTTAATTGATTTACCAAAACAATTTTCAGTATTCCCAACCACTGAGTTTTATTATGATCAAATTCATAAAGTTACTATTAAAACTCAACGACAGTATCTTCCACCTTTTAAACAAATGATAGCTCGTCGAGAGCAAGAATTGAAAAATACCCAACCTATTGATCCCATTGATGGTAATTTTTTAAAAGCAATTCATCCATTACCGAATACAGATACGGATAAAATACAAGGTATTATATTTGAACGGATGCAAAGTGAAGGTGTTCCTGATGTTGCCCGTGTTTTAGAAGGTTACCGTTGGCAAGATGAGGTAACCTTAAAAATTGAAATGAATGCACATAATGGTTCAGATAGTCGTTACGATCAAGATAGAAATACAAACCCAAATATCTATAACAACAATGTACCTGAGAAACTAGCACAAATGTACAAATTATTCGATCATATTCAAGTACGCGATGATTTTACCATCCCAAGTGAACCGGGATTTTGTTTCACTAATGGATTTATGCGTAATGGGGTCGAAGAATATAAAGACATAAGTTTTACATATCGATATGAGGGGAAAGAGGATTTTTATATTAGTTTACAGTCTTCTGATTTTTCAGAAGACTTGTCGCTATTGGAAAGTCCTGAAGAATATGATCCAGACGGAGAAGGATATACGGTTTATAAAGGTACACGTGAAAGCAATCATTTAGTTATGGAAGAATGGATAAGGAAAGGTGATTTTTTTTACAATAATGATTATAGTTGGAGAAATGATAAAGGGTACATTTTTAAACTTGGCATCAATCTGTTTAATGCAAGTTATAAAAAGCCCCAATTGTGGGTCCAAATGAATTATATAATACCCAAGAATGATAACGTACCAACCTATAGTGAAGAGCAGTTAATGAGTATATGGCGTGAAATAACTAATAGTATCAGAATAAGGGAAAGTTCGTTCGCAAATGAATAAAAAGTACTGGATGATTGCTGTTTGGATTTTTTGAAATGCTATTATATAAAATTGCTAAAAATTTAATAATAAAATGGGCTAATTAAGCATGTTATTTACTTAATAGTGACGTTTAATATTCAATTAGTAGCATCAAAATTACATATAAAAGCAGATATAATTTTTAAATTATTCCTAAGTTAATAGATATCTGGTTACTTTATTTATCTAAAGGAATACGACAAAAAAGCATTCAAAAATAGAAAATTGTTTTAATTGCAATTATTGTGTTATTTAGAACGATCATTCAGCTTTTAAGGAAATAAAACAGACAAAAAGAAAATATTTAAATTCTGTATAAACATAAATAAATGTTTTTTTAAATCAAGTGATAGATTAAATATTTTCTTTTGACTCTAGAGAATTTTTGAGTATAAAAACAGTAAATTTTGTAAAAAATATTCAGGAGTCTATACCGTTTGCCGATTGTGTTTTGCTGTAATTTATTTTTAATTCTTATCGTTAACTGCTAACCACTAACCGCTAACCCTTTCTCATGAGTAATTTACAGTTTGATGATCTAGGTAAATAACTCAAATCCATATCAATACGAACTATTATAAGTTGTGTTTATTCTCAACATTAATTTTAGATGTGTTTATGAATCACTGTATAGCATAATTGATTGATTAATATATTTTAATATAACCATTTGAAAAATAAAAAGCCGCATTAATTACTTAGTTTAATCATTTGATCATTAGAAAATATGCCATTCACCTATAGATAATTAAATATAACAATCTGATTTATAATCATTATGTTGGATTTGTTATAGCGAGTTATTTTATTATGGAAAATAAAGGAAACTTCTTTTAACTCTTGAGGATTTTTAATATAGATTTATGCAGCAGTAGTAGTTTAATTTTATTGTGAAATTATGCTGAAACGGTATAGATTCCTGAATATTTTTTACAAGAAATTACAATTTTCTATCTATAACTATCTGTTTTATTTGTCATTATAGTGTGTAAATTAAGATTTAAATTAACTTTTTTAACTTTAAGTAAACATGGTAGATGTTGGAAATTAAAAAAATTAATTTTGGGTTAATAGTTTGATAGACACTATCGCATTGTTGTCTAACTGATATCTAATCCAAAATAAGCATGTCATGATTAAATTGTGATTTGAAAATGTAGGTAAATTTTTTTAATGTGAATACGGTTGGCAAGAATACATTATTCACGATACTGCTACTTTTTCATTCTTTGTTAAGATCAGCATTCAGTTAATCAATCAGCCTTTATTCTGTTTTTTTCTTAAATAAATATCTTTTTAGCATTAATCTCTTAGGGAAAATAGTTAATATTCTGCTTATTAATAATTCTGACTGTCAGATCCGTAATGGCAATAATCAATGCAGAGCGTATCATTTGTTGATAACGATTTTGATAGATGGATGATTTTAATGTGTCGACAATACCTGACTCTTTGGCTTTTTGATGGTGTGAATCCCAATTAGGCGGTAATACCATATCATGTAATAGACTAATCGGACCTAATATTTCATCGTCGAGATAGGAGTATTTTTTATCGTCATGGTCAAGTTCATCTAATATGGCAATTAATAGCTCGATATCTTCATACTCCTCGCGCGTTATGATGCCTAGCGCATAAAGTAATTTTAAGCACACGGATGTATCATTGAGTGGGCCATTTTTACCAATTAGTGATGGTATGACAAATTTTATGGCGTGTGGTTCTTTACGAAATACTTTTATAATTAATTGATTAACACTGTGATTAATCATTTTTATAGCTTCAGCCAACAAGCTGTGTATATCAGCTTGCTGGTTAAGTTTTTCAAGTATTGTATCTTCTGCTAATATCGATTCTAGCATCGGCTAATTAATATTGATGATTTTGCATTGCAGTATAAAGTTGTTCAATCTGACTAACAATAGGATTATTGCTTTCAATACCAGAAATATCACAAAATGTTTGAACTACCCCTTTGTTGCTAATTTGTCGGGTTAGCTCGGAGGCTTGATCGTCGTCATCATTGCGATAATTTAGGGCTGCAGCAATGCCGATAAGCAAATTAATATTCTTTAGTTCATACTCAAATGTGCCAAGTAACGGTTTCACTAATCGATCGCCAGATCCTAATTTGCGAATGGGTTGACGACCTACACGAGCCGTATCATCATGGAGATATGGATTTTCAAAGCGTGTGAGGATCTTTTCAATATAAGCTTGATGTTTAGCTGGGTCAAAATTGTAACGTTTTATCAGTACTTGACCGCTCTCCTGCATGGCTCCTTGTACAACTGAACGAATGCTATCAACTAAAATAGCATCGCGGATGGTCGCAATGTCATTATAAAATCCTAAATAAGCGGTAATGGCATGACCTGTGTTTAAGGTAAATAATTTACGTTCGACAAATGCCATTAAGTTATCAACCGGCTCCATACCTTTGATTTGTGGGATATCACCAATAAATTGATTTTTATCGACAATCCATTCGGAAAATGTTTCAACTGTGACTTCTAATATATCCCCTGTTTTAGAGGTTGCCGGTGGTACGATGCGGTCAACGGCTGAATCAACAAAGCCTATATGATTGTTCATCCATTGGTGGAGTTCATGAGGTATATATTTAAATATTTCTTGTTTAAATTGGCTGGTTCCTCGTACCATGTTTTCACAAGCGATGATGTTAAGAGGGGCAGTGTTGGCTTGCTGATGCCTTGCAATTAATCCCTTTGCCATATTTTCAGCAATGCGAGCTAAAATCTGTGGACCTACTGCGGTAGTCACTAAATCGACTTTCGCAATATAGTCACTTACTTCGTTTGATGAGCTATTAATAGCGTCAACATTGTGGACGATTTCGGTGGTTGATTGTTCGCCCACTACATTAACTGGGTACTGGTGACGTTTGGCGATTTCGTTAATCACTTGCTCGTTAACATCAGCAAACGTTACATGAACACCTGCATCTGATAATAGTTTACCGATAAATCCGCGCCCAATGTTGCCAGCGCCAAAATGTAATGCTTGCATTTTTTTACCTTTAATTTTTATTGAATGTAATTAATTAAACAACTTTCCCGCAGTAGAGCGGGGAAGTCATTGTGATGTAATATTTAACTTAATATTGCTAACACTTCATCAAAGCGTGTTGTGCTCGATAGTTTGGCAATAATGTTTGGATCATCCAACGCGTTAGTTAATTTGGCTATCACATCTAAATGTTCGTTATTGCGAGCAGCAATTCCGATAACGATTTTGGCTTTGTCATCCGCTTCTTCACCAAATTTTACCCCAGCAGGATATTGGCAAAAAACAATACCCGTATTGATTACACTGTCTTTGGCTTCAATTGTGCCATGAGGTACAGCAATGGATTCACCAAGATAGGTTGATGTTAGCCTTTCACGTTCGAGCATTGCTTCAATATACACGGGTTTAACATAGCCGTTATCCACTAATTTTTGTCCAGCAAAACGGATTGCTTCTTCTTTGTTTTGAGCCGTTAATCCTAAAAAGATGTCCTTTTCTGTTAATTTAAACAACGGTTGGTTACTATCTGTTGATGTTGCAATATTACTATGATTCGTATTGCTAACGTCTTGTGCTGCAACCAATTCTTTCACAAGTTGGCTATATAGATCACTATCTAAGAAATTAGTTAATGAGATGTGATGGGCATTTGGTGCATATTGTTTGGCTCGTTGAGTTAAATCTTTATGAGTAATAACAATATCAGCATCGGAAGTTAGATTGTTAATTGCAAGATTGATAACATTAATATCTAGGTTGGCATCTTGTACTTTTTTACGCAACACACCAGCTCCCATTGCACTCGATCCCATTCCTGCATCGCACGCGACAACAATTTTTGTTACTTTACCAAGATTAAACGTTTCTGTTTTTAATCCTTTGGATTCGTCTTTCATTGCTATAACATCTGATTGCGCATCTTCAAAACTTTTATCTGCATTTTTAGTTGTTTTTAATAATACTACTGAGACAAGGAATGATACCGTTGCTGCGGCTATAACTGAGATACTTACACCAAGCATTGAAGCTTTAGGAGTCACCGCTAATATGGCAATAATTGAACCAGGTGAAGCGGGTGAACTTAGGCCAGAACCAAAAAGGGTAAGTGTAAATACTCCCGTCATCCCACCTAAAATCATGGCAATAATTAAACGAGGATTCATTAACACATATGGGAAGTAAATTTCGTGAATTCCACCAAAGAAGTGAATAATTGCCGCGCCACTTGCTGAACCTTTTGCAGCGCCTTTACCAAAAAACATATAGGCAAGTAATAATCCCAAGCCTGGTCCAGGATTTGCTTCAATTAAAAAGAAAATGGATTGTGCATGCTCGGCTGCTTGTTGAATACCAAGTGGCGAAAATATACCATGGTTAATTGCATTATTTAAAAACAAGATTTTTGCTGGTTCAACAATAATAGAGGTAAGTGGTAATAAATTATGTTGTACCATAAAGTCAACGCCACTCGCCAGTACACTAGATGCAACAACTACTGAAGGTCCAATAGCAAAGAATGATAGTAAAGCAAGGAGCATACCGATAATACCTGCTGAAAAATTATTTACTAACATTTCAAAGCCACTTTTGATTTTACCGTCTACGGCTTTATCAAATTGTTTAATCATCCAGCCACCTAATGGACCAACAATCATTGCGCCTAAGAACATTGGAATTGATGCACCAACAACCACCCCCATGGTCGTTATGGCGCCAACAACGCCCCCGCGTTCGCCATGAACTAATTTACCGCCACTGTATCCAATTAATAGTGGTAATAAATAGGTGATCATTGGAGTAATAAGTTTGGCAACATTTTCATTAGGATACCAACCTGTTGGAATAAAAATTGCGGTAATAAATCCCCAAGCAATAAAAGCCCCAATATTAGGCATCACCATATTACTTAAGAATCGCCCAAAGTTTTGGACCTTTAATTTAATGTTTGATGTTGTCATAAAATTAATCTTTCCTTGTTGATTGATATAATCATGATGCTGTTATTGTAGAGGCATTTATTAACCAGATTCATCTGAAAAAATTAGTAAATGTGACCTTTATCACACTTCAAAAGGTGGGGTATTTTCTGATTTTGTGATTTAGATCACACTTATAAAGCAGTTAAATGCTTTTAGGGAAGTTTGGTATAAATTTTATACTAATGATTTTAGATGTTTGTTTGATTTTAATGGATGATTACCCATAATAATTAAGCCATTATGGGCTTAACTATCATGGGTTTGGTTTTACTCAACCGTTACCGATTTTGCTAGATTTCTTGGTTGGTCGACGTCTGTGCCTTTGATTAATGCAACATGGTAAGCCAGTAATTGGGTTGGCACCGTGTAGTAGATTGGCGCAGTGATCTGTTCAATATGAGGTAAATTGATGATATGCATGGTATCGTCGCTGACGAAACCTGCATCTTGCTCAGCAAATACATAAAGTTGACCGCCACGGGCGCGGACTTCTTCAATGTTGGATTTTAGTTTTTCTAACATTTCATTAGTGGGTGCCATAACGATTACTGGCATATCTGCATCAATTAATGCTAAAGGGCCGTGCTTGAGTTCACCAGCAGCATAGGCTTCGGCATGAATGTATGAGATTTCTTTTAGTTTTAGTGATGCTTCCATGGCGATTGGGTATTGATCGCCTCGTCCTAAGAATAAGGTGTGATGCTTATTAACAAAATGGCTTGCTAGTTTTTTAATTTGCGGTTCACACATTAATACTTGTTCAATACGATTTGGTAAGGTCTGTAAGGCATGTATAATGGCTTGCTCGGTGCTTTCTGCCATGTCATTTAGGCGCCCTAACTTAGCAACTAATAACAGCAATACCGTTAATTGAGTCGTAAATGCTTTTGTGGATGCAACGCCTATTTCTACCCCAGCTTTAGTTAATAATACCAATTCAGCTTCTCGCACAAGGGTTGAGGCTGCCACATTACAAACTGCGAGTGTACTTAGGTAGTTGTTTTCTTTTGCTAGCCTTAGCGCAGCCAAAGTGTCGGCAGTTTCGCCTGATTGCGATAATGTAATAAATAAGCTATTTTTTCGCCGTGCTGGGTTGCGATAGCGGAATTCTGAAGCTATTTCAACATCACAAGGAATACCTGCTAATGCCTCAAACCAATAGCGAGCAACCATACCCGCATTATAGGCGGTGCCACATGCGACAATTTGTATATGTTCAACTTGTTTTAAAATATTTTCGGCATGTTCTCCGAGTTCTGATAAATCCACTTTACCGTGTGCCATACGACTTTCAAGGGTATTTTTTATGGCATTAGGTTGTTCGTAGATCTCTTTTTGCATATAGTGGTTGTAACCCGCTTTACTACCTGCGTCGTATCTAGCATCGGATTCAATACGAGGGCGGGTGACTTGCTGATAGTTTTTATCTAAAATTGTGATTGTACGATGACTAATGAGGGCAATATCACCTTCTTCCAAAAAGATAAATTGACGTGTTACAGGAAGTAATGCAAGCTGATCTGAGGCAATAAAATTTTCGCCTATACCACAACCAATGACTAATGGGCTACCAGAACGGGCAGCGACTAATATATCAGGATTACGAGTATCCATTATCACAGTACCATAAGCTCCGCGCAACTGTGGTATGGCTTTTTGTACAGCCTCAAATAATGAGCAATCTTCAGTGGCAATGATGTCATGAATTAAATGAGCAATAACTTCTGTGTCGGTTTCAGAACGGAACTGGTAACCTTTAGCAATAAGTTGTTCTCGTAATGTTTCAAAGTTTTCAATAATACCGTTATGCACTACAGTAATAAATCCAGAAACATGTGGATGGGCATTATGTTCGACCGGTTCACCGTGTGTTGCCCAGCGAGTGTGAGCAATACCGATTGAACCTTTCAGTGGGTGCACTTCAACAGCATCTTTCAGAGTTTGAACTTTGCCAACACGACGAATACGTTGCAGTTCACCTTCTGGAGAAATAATAGCAAGCCCCGCAGAATCATAACCTCGATACTCTAATCGTTTTAAACCTTCTAATAATATTTCTGCTACATCACGCTTGGCGATAGCGCCCACAATACCACACATAGTTTATCCCTCGTTTTTTATTTTGGTTGGACGTTTCCAACCACTAAATTGCTTTTGTCTAACTCGGCTTACGACTAATTCGTTATCTTTAACATTGTTGGTGACAGTGGTACCTGCCGCGATGGTTGCACCCTTACCAACTTTAACAGGGGCAATGAGCTGGGTATCTGAACCCACAAATACATCATCTTCAATAATCGTTTTAAATTTATTGGCACCATCGTAATTACAGGTAATAGTGCCGGCCCCAATATTGACATTGCTACCGATTTCACTATCGCCAAGATAGCTTAAGTGTCCTGCTTTGGTTGCTTTACCTAAGTGCGCTTTTTTAAGTTCAACAAAATTGCCAACGTGTACTTGTTCATCAAGCTCTGAACCCGGTCTTAATCGTGCGAAAGGCCCGATGGTACATTGCTGTGCAATGGTTGAATGTTCAATTATGCTGTATGGGCTGATAATTGAGTCATCATCAATACAACAATCTTTTAAGATACAGCCCGCGCCAATAATAACGTTATTGCCCAGTTTTACATCACCTTCAATAATGACGTTACAATCAATTACCACATCTTTGCCATGGGTTAGTGTGCCACGTAAATCAAAACGGTTAGGATCAAGCAGTGTGACGCCAGCAAGCAATAAGTTTTGTATTTGTTGATGTTGATAGTGTCGTTCTAATGTGGCTAACTGTAATCGATTATTTACACCTTCAACTTCAAATTGCTTTATTGGATGAGAGGTCAATATCTCGTACCCGTCCTGATAAGCAAAAGCAATAACATCAGTCAAATAATACTCTTTTTGTGCATTATCATTGGTTAAGCGCGCTAGCCAGTTTTTTAACAGTTTGCCCGTCACCAACATAATGCCAGTATTAACTTCATTAATTTTTTGCTGCTCTGGTGAAGCATCTTTTTGCTCAACAATCGCAACAACCTTGCCATCTTTTCGCTCAATACGCCCATAACCAGTAGGGTCATCAAGTATAACGGTCAGTAACGCAATACCTTGTTTGGGTTTACTCGCAATTAAATTTTGTAGGGTAGGTAGTGATATAAGTGGAGTATCACCATATAAAATTAAGATATCTTCGTCATCTTCAATATAGGGAATAGCTTGTTGTACTGCATGCCCAGTACCAAGCTGTTGAGCTTGATAGACCAACTGTACAGGCTGATCTTTAAGCGCATTTTCAAGCTGTTGTTTACCATGACCGTAAACAATATTGATACGATTGGTGTTAAGTTGTTCAACTGTATCAATTACATGTTGAAGCATCGGTTTAGCGCCGATTTTATGTAAAACTTTAGGAAGGTTGGAATACATCCGAGTGCCTTTTCCTGCCGCCAAAATAATTGCACTAAGTTTTGGGGTTGAAATTGCCATATTTATTTCCGCTCAGGTTAAATTAGCATAATACTATAATCAAAGTTTTTTATTAAATCATCCACACTTAATTAATTTTTATCATAAAAAAAGTTAAATGTAGTTTTATTAATATCTCTTTTAATTGTGAAATTAGATTCTAAAAAATATTATCAATATAGATTCGAGACTTAAGTCGAGATTTCAATTTCGATAAAAAATAGAGGCAATATTTAGATGACTAGTAAAAAAAACAATAGAGGTTGTTTCCATTAAGATCTATCCAAAGTTATATAAAAAACGATAAACACGATAAAAAAGTTATTATGATTTATCTAAAATGCTTGGTTAACACTCAAACAGCCGATAACCTCAATCCATGTATCAATTGAAAATTGTTCCGATCTATATTCTACTTTTTAAACAAAAAAGATAATAAATTCCCAAAAAAGAGAATTAAGTTAGTCGTACTTACTGAGTTGTGATGATATAACTACAGATAAAATACGGATTAATTTTCAATGTTTATATATAATAG
Source organism: Gilliamella sp. LMG 34360 (assembly GCF_984568995.1). Taxonomy (NCBI): domain Bacteria; kingdom Pseudomonadati; phylum Pseudomonadota; class Gammaproteobacteria; order Orbales; family Orbaceae; genus Gilliamella; species Gilliamella sp. LMG 34360. The sequence continues at coordinate 1,001,732 of NZ_OZ474900.1, forward strand.
CTTACGCTTGCAATCCTTATTATCAGTTAACCACTATTAAGTGAAATAAAAAGAGGCAGGTATAAACCCTTTAATAGGAAATTTAAAAAATGAAAGTTTTATTACTCTATACTACTCACGAAAAGCAAACATTAAAAATTATGCAGCGCATCGAAAATCAATTAGTCAGTAAATGTGATTGTGATTTGATTGAGCTTTTACCTAGTACTAATATCGATCTTACCAAGTACCAAGCCGTTTTGTTGGGTTGTTCTATTCGTTATGGATTTTATAGTAAAGTAATGAAAAAATTTATTGATGATAATTATCAGCAATTAAATAAAATGAGATCGGGCTTTTTTGGTGTGAATGTTGTAGCCAGAAAGCCGCATAAAAATACTCCTGAAACGAATTCATATACAAGAAAATTCTTAGCTAAAATTGCATGGCAACCAACCATTAAAGCCGTTTTTGCGGGTGCGCTTTATTATCCAAAATATAATTGGTTTGACCGTAATATGGTTCGTTTCATAATGTGGTTGGGTAAAGGCGATACAGATGTGACTAAACCTATCATTGAATATACTGATTGGGCTAAAGTCGATCAATTTGCCGCACTATTTTATACTCAAACGTGTAGTTAACCTGAAACTTCTTGTCAAAATAGATTAGTATTTTTCTGACTTTATCAAATGATAATGTTCTTTTAAAGAAACTTTGTGATATAGATCAACATTTGGGCTAAAAAGGTGTACAATATCGCGCCTAAAGAATCTATCTCCTAATTGGGATTTTAATTGTGATTGAAAATTTAAGAAATATTGCCATTATTGCGCACGTTGACCATGGTAAAACAACTTTGGTTGATAAATTATTAAAACAGTCAGGTACGCTAGATAATCTGCGTGGTGACGACAACGAACGTATAATGGATTCTAATGCGCTTGAAAAAGAGCGTGGTATTACTATTTTAGCTAAAAATACAGCGATTGACTGGAATGATTATCGTATCAATATCGTTGATACCCCAGGCCATGCTGATTTTGGTGGTGAAGTTGAACGTGTTATGTCAATGGTCGACTCAGTATTACTGTTAGTTGATGCGATGGACGGACCAATGCCTCAAACCCGTTTTGTAACGCAAAAAGCGTTTGCTTATGGTTTAAAACCAATTGTGGTTATTAATAAAGTTGACCGTCCGGGTGCTCGTCCTGATTGGGTTGTTGATCAAGTATTCGATCTGTTTGTAAATTTAGGTGCAACTGACGAACAGCTTGATTTCCCTATTGTTTATGCTTCTGCATTAATGGGGATCGCTGGTTTAGATCATGAAGATATGGCTGAAGATATGACGCCATTATTTGAAGCAATCGTTAAACATGTTGAGCCACCAAAAGTTGATTTAGATGGACCATTCCAAATGCAAATTTCTCAACTTGATTACAATAATTATGTTGGGGTAATTGGTATTGGTCGAATCAAACGTGGTCGCGTAAAACCAAATCAACAAGTAACTATTGTTGATAGTGAAGGTAATAAACGTACTGGTAAAGTTGGGCAAGTACTGGGTCATTTAGGCTTACAACGTTATGAAGCAGAAGTTGCCGAAGCGGGCGATATTATTGCGTTAACTGGTCTTGGTGAGTTAGGTATTTCTGACACGATTTGTGATAACAGTTGCGTTGAAGCGCTACCGCCATTAACCGTTGATGAACCAACTGTTACAATGTTCTTTAATGTTAATAGCTCACCGTTTGCGGGTAAAGAAGGTAAATTTGTAACTTCTCGCCAAATCCTTGAGCGCTTGAAGAAAGAGCTTGTACATAATGTGGCACTTCGAGTTGAAGAAACGCCAGACCCTGACGCATTTAGAGTGTCTGGTCGTGGTGAATTACACTTATCCGTATTAATTGAAAATATGCGCCGTGAAGGTTATGAACTTGGGGTTTCTCGACCTAAAGTAATCTTCAAAGAGATCGATGGTAAAAGACAAGAGCCATTTGAACAAGTAACTCTTGATATTGAAGAGCAACATCAAGGTTCTGTGATGGAAGCACTTGGTTTACGTAAAGGTGATCTAACCAATATGTTACCTGATGGTAAAGGTCGTGTGCGTTTAGATTATGTTATTCCAAGCCGTGGTCTTATCGGTTTTAGAACTGAATTTATGACGATGACATCCGGTACAGGTTTGCTTTATTCTACCTTTAGTCATTATGACGATGTACGTCCAGGCGAAATTGGTCAACGAATTAATGGCGTTATGATTTCAAACGGTACTGGTAAAGCACTAGCTTATGCGCTTTATAGCTTGCAAGATCGTGGTAAATTATTCTTAGGTCATGGTGCTGAAGTTTATGAAGGTCAAATTATTGGTATTCATACACGTTCAAATGATTTAACCGTTAACTGTTTAACTGGTAAAAAATTAACTAATATGCGTGCATCAGGTACTGATGAAGCAACGACACTTTCACCACCAGTTAAAATGTCATTGGAACAAGCGTTAGAATTTATTGATGATGATGAATTAGTGGAAGTAACGCCACTATCTATCCGTTTACGTAAGCGTCATTTAACTGAGAATGACCGTAAACGTGCGTTTAGAAATAATAATAAAGACTAACCTGGGTGAATAATCTGTAATAGATTAATTACAGGTTATAACTACTGAATAAAAGACCTCGCTATTTAGCGAGGTTTTTTTTGGCTTTAACTCTGGCAATCGCATCAGCAATAGATTGTTTACGATCTTGTTGACTCGTTTGGTTACTGTGATTAACAGCCATTGTGCGCGGAAATAGTATGGTTGGCGGCACAAGTTGATTGTAATTTAATCGTTGCTGTTTTTTCTCAGTGAGTTGTAATTCTTCATTTTCACTTAGTGCTGTACCTAATGTACTTAATGTAATACAGTCTGTTGGGCAAGTATTAATGCAATTACTGCACGAAGTACATAACTGCGGTAATATGGTGTGTAATACTTGTTTACTGCCGACAATGGCATCGGTCGGGCAAACGCGAATACATTTGCCACAGCCAATACAATTTTCTTCATCAATAAAAGCTTTATATTGTTGTTTGGTTTGCATAATAACTTCTTGCATTAACTTAAACCTACAATATTACCATCTTTGTCAATATCAATTTGTCGATAAGCTGGATTAGTACCAAGTCCTGGCATCGTCATAACATTACCAGCATAAACGCGAATAAATCCAGCACCAGCAGAAATCGCTAAATGACTGATATCAACATCAAAATCAGTTGGTACATTTTTTAAATTCGCATCAGCACTGATTGACATAGGTGTTTTGGCAATACAAAGAGGTAGATGATCCAGTTTTAATGCTTCAATCTCTTTGATATTTTCGAGCGCCTTTTCAGAAAGATTCGCTTTTATGGCACCATATTTTTTTACCATTGTTTGAATTTTGTCGATTAAAGGCATGTTATCTGGATAAGGTAGCTTAATTTCACTTGGCATATCACACGCTTTAATAACATGGTGTGCCAGTTTTTCAGCACCTTTACCACCTTGGGTAAATACTTCACTAACTTCACAAGCAAACGCACCATGTTCAATGGCATATTTTTGTAAGAAAGCAAGTTCTTCATCACTATCATGAGGAAAACGGTTGATAGCAACAATCACCTGTAAACCATAACTTTTCGCATTGTTAATATGCCATGCTAGGTTTGCGGCACCAATTTCGAGTAGTTCGACATTCGATTCTGATATCTCTTTTGGAATGGCTTGTCCTGGTTTAATGTTATATTTACCACTGTTTGATTTAAGGCTGCGTACGGTTGCAACTAACACCACACAAGATGCTTTGATACCTGCTTGACGATATTTGATATTGAAGAATTTTTCCATGCCCATATCCGATCCAAATCCAGCTTCAGTAATCACATAATCAGCAAGTTGCAAAGCAATGCGATCAGCAATCACAGAAGAGTTACCATGGGCAATATTAGCAAAAGGTCCAGCATGAATTAATACAGGGGTATGTTCGACAGTTTGCATTAAATTCGGATTGATGGCATTTTTTAATAGTACCGTCATTGCACCCGCAACTTCAAGTTGTTCTGCGGTAATGGGTTCACCTTGAGTATTATAGGCTAAAATAATTCGACCAATACGCGCACGCATGTCATGTAAATCAGACGCTAATGCTAAAATTGCCATCAGTTCTGATGCAGCAGTGATTTCAAAACCGTCACGGCGTTCAATACCATTTACACCACCACCAACGCCAACATTGATATGACGTAGTGCACGATCATTGTGATCAATAACACGTTTCCAAACGATACGATTGACATCAATATTTAAACGCTGTAAACCCGTTTGTGCCGTAAACTCATCACCCAAACGTTCTTCATGATAAAGGCGTGCATCTAATGCAGCTGATGCTAAATCATGAGCCGCTGTGATAGCGTGAATATCACCTGTTAAATGTAAATTTAACGTTTCCATAGGTAAAACTTCGGCCTGACCACCCCCGGCAGCACCACCTTTTACACCAAACACTGGACCTAAACTTGGTTGACGAATACAGGCGATGGCTGTTTTACCAATGTAATTTAATCCTTCACTCAGTCCAATTGTATTAACGGTTTTACCTTCACCAAGAGGGGTTGGGGTAATGGCGGTAACTAATATCAATTTACCTTTTGGTTTGTTTTGATTTGATTTAAGAATAGATAAATCGATTTTTGCGACATGTTTACCATAAGGTAAAACGTATTGTTCAGGAATATTATATTGCTCTGCGATTTCAGTAATTGGACGTAAGGACATAGTTATTCTCATTTAATTATAATTTTGAAGTATCAGTATAAATAATTTAAATTGCCGAATAAAGCGACAATTTTATCTTTGTCGATTTTCGGCACAATTCTTAATTATATTGTTATAATAATGCAATACATTCAATCAAAGGAAAATTGTTAAATGAATTGGTTTTCACAGTATGCTCTCTTCTTGGCAGAAACAGCAACAGTGGTAATTGCTATTTTGTCCATTCTTATTTTTATATTAAGTCAACGTCGCAAATTATCAATTGTTGCGGGGCGTTTATCTGTTAAAGACATTAGTCAGGAATATGAGCAAATTAAAGATGATATATTGATGTCGAGTATGGATGAACTTGAAGCTAAGCAATATACGAAAGATCTTAAAAAACAGAAAAAACTTGAGAAAAAGCAGGCAAAATTAGCCGTCAAACAAAAACAGAAACAGGATAAAAGTAGTAACCAAGATGCTGGTGCTAAACCTAAGCTGTTTGTTTTATCATTTAACGGTAGTATGGATGCACATGAGGTTGAAGAATTACGTCAAGAGATCACAGCTGTTCTTGCTATTATCAAACCAGAAGATCAAGTCGTCATTAAATTAGAAAGTCCTGGTGGTGTTGTTCACGGTTATGGATTAGCCGCTTCACAATTATTACGTTTTAGAACGCGCAATATTCCTTTTACTGCTGTCGTTGACAAAGTGGCTGCAAGTGGCGGTTATATGATGGCGTGTACCGCCAATAAAATTGTTGCTGCGCCGTTTGCTATTGTTGGCTCAATTGGTGTAGTGGCTCAAATTCCAAACTTTAACCGCTTACTTAAAAAACATGATGTCGATATTGAACTACAAACAGCTGGTGAATACAAACGTACACTGACGATGTTTGGTGAAAACACTGATGAAGGACGCCAGAAATTTAAGCAAGAATTAGAAGAGACTCATCTATTATTCAAAGATTTTGTTAAAGAGTACCGTCCTAATGTTGATATTGAGCTAGTAGCAACAGGCGAACACTGGTTTGCAGCCCAAGCAAAAGATAAAGGCTTAGTAGACGAAATCAGTACCAGTGATGATTTTATTCTATCGCATCTTGATACACATAAAATTATTTCAGTTAGCTTTCAACGTAAACAAAAGCTGTCTGAGAGAATTTCCAAAAATGTGGTTAAAAGTGTTGAAAGATTATTGTTTAGACAAGGAAATGGGCTTTAATAGCCCTTTTCTTTATTCTGTAAAATTAAGAGGTTTATTCATTAAATATAAGTAAATATTTCAGCTCTCATAACGGCTTACTTAAACTTCACTAATAAAAAATATTACCGACCATTATCTTTTTTATCTATTCATTCAAAATTCTGGATAGGAATGGGATTTTTTATTGCCAAAAAAGCTTAAATAACATACTATTACCAAAAAATAAAAAGGTTAAGGATAATAATGGTATGAAAAAGGTTTTTTGTTGTTTGTTTCTTATATTAAGTGTTGTTTCATTTTCTTCATCCGCAATCAAAAAAGAAAAATATAATCCAGTAGATAAAGATATTTTTGTTTTTGATCAATATTCCGCTGATGCTATTAACCTAAAAAAATACAGTGGGTTATATTCTGAACCAAATTCACGTTCACTATTTTATCCTTCTTACAAAAAATATAACGGAATGGAAGGTTATTTGGACAAAGAGGTCAAAGTTGGAAATAAAATTTACTATAAAATAGTTTTGAAAAATGGAGAAGTTCTTTATCTTAATAACCTCAATTCTTATGATCAGATAGTGAGTGTAAAAAATTATCAAAAGCGATTAGATGAGATTGAGAAGTTGAAAGAAATTAAATTTCCCAATATAGACGATTTATATGTGGCTAAGGTAGAAACAGACCCAAAATCGAAGGATATTTATATCATTACATTTTCAAATGGTCTAAGACTACACAATGCTAACCTTAATGGACTGTTATCCCTATCAGAAAAAATAACTAATCCAAATGATTTACATCAATTCATTGATATTATTAATACTGATAATATCAATTTTACCTATAATTCTCAAAATAATATGATCAAGGTCGAGTTAGAAAGTGAACCTTTGAGTATAGAAACTTTTATTTTTAAAGAAAAATTATATACGACAACCGTTACTGCCGTATTTAGCAGTAAGGAACGATTATTTATTGATAATTTTAAAATATTACAAAACGATAATATATATGAACCATCCAGTGACTTAACTTTCAAGAGTAAAAGTGGTACTACTGTATCTGAGTGGACTAAATTTATTTTAAATAATCAATTCGTATCTTATATCAATTCACTTAATGATAAAAATGATGTGAAAGTAAGATTTTACGGTTCACGAAAAAATGTGGAACAAAAGATAGATTCAAAAACTATTGCTAAAATCAAGAAAATATCAACATTAAATGCTTTATTAGCTAAGTATTTTAAATCGGGTCTAGAATAACATTTATGCAATAATTGTGTATTCAATCATTTAAAAATAACCCGCTTCTGCGGGTTTTTTATTGTTTATAACGCTCAAATTCAAACCTGAATAATTATTAAACAAATAAAATCTTTATTATTAAATAAAATATTTTGTTCTATTTACCGCCCTATAAATTAGTCATCCTTTTCTTTAAAATTTTGGTAATCGAATATGTATATCAATGAATATTGACTATTTTTAAGTTCAATATCTCTTCGTATTTATTCATCTCATTTTTTCTAAGGATTTTGTTATTTTCTAGCAATAATATTAATCGTTAAAATTGACTTTCTATTCTTTGCATTGAAGTTTAATATATGTTCATATTCATACATTCCCATGAATATCGTTCCATTCCTTTATTTATCTTTTCTATAAATCATTAATCATAGCGCTTGAGGACAATTATTATGTTTCAATGGCTTTTTAACTGGATTTTAGATGGACTCAAACACTCACCAGAAATACTTTTGTTTTTATCATTAAGTTTAGGGTATTTAATCGGTGGTATTCGGATTGGTAAATTTCAACTAGGTGGCGTAGCAGGATCGTTATTAGTTGCTGTTGCTTTAAGTGTTTTTGGCGTTACCGTTGATGCTGGCGTTAAAGCCGTTCTTTTTGCTCTGTTTATTTATGCGGTTGGATTTGAAAGTGGTCCACAATTTTTCCGTTCATTAGGTGTTAAAACACTTCGTGAAATTTTTTTAGCACTTTTTATTGCGGTTGCAGGTCTAATTACTGTAGTTGTGCTTGCCAAAGTATTTCATTTAGATAAAGGGCTTGCAGCAGGTTTAGCGGCAGGTGGTTTAACACAATCGGCCATTATGGGTACAGCGTCTGATGCATTAACTCAATTAGGTGTTAGTCCTGAAGAACTTAGCCGATTACAAGGTAATGTTACCATTGGTTATGCGGTAACTTATATTTTTGGTTCACTCGGTGCGATCATCATCTGTGTTAATATTTTACCAAAAATAATGGGGCGAGATATTGGTGATGATGCTATTAAAGCTCAAGCTGAACAGCTTCATGGTTCGCTATTATTAGGTGCTAACCAAAATTTTGCTTTATCCGATATTAGTGGTCGGTTATATCGTGTCACTAATAAGATTAACCAAAGCGTGTCTGATATCGAAAAAACAGTTAATGGTATTAGTATTGAACGTATCAAACGTAGCAATAAAATTTTAGAAGCATCACCTGATACCTTAATAAAAGCGAAGGATATCATTTTGGTGGTCGGTCACCGTGATGCCATGATACAGGCCAATGATCTTCTTGGTTCGGAAGTGGATTCTGCTTCAGGTATGGATGTTGTAATGAATACACAAGATGTTGAAATGCGTAATTCTCGTTATGTCGGTCAAAGTTTATCACAAGTGTTATCATCTGACGAAGTAATGCAATTAAAACATGGCATCTATCTTGTCGCTATCCATCGTGATGGACAAACACTGCCTCTTAATAACGATTTCCATTTCAAACTAGGTGATGTAATCACCATTTATGGTACCGATAGTGATCTTCGTCGTGTGATTGATAAAATCGGTGCACCAATCACAAAAAGCGAAAAAACAGACTGGATATTTCATGGTTTAGGTTTGGTGGTTGGTCTGATAATTGGTTTAATTGTTATCCGTGTTAGTGATATTCCAATTACCTTAGGTGCTGGTGGTGGGGCGTTGCTTTCAGGTTTGTTATTCGGTTGGTTCCGTTCAGTTCATCAAACTATTGGTAATATTCCAACCGGAGCGGTGCAATTGTTAAAAGATTTTGGTTTAGCTGGCTTTGTTGCGGTAGTAGGGTTAAGTTCAGGCCTGCAAGCTATCAATACTATTCGCGAACAAGGATTGTCATTATTCTTAATTGGTGTTGTGGTCACAGTATTACCAATGTTACTCGCAATTTACTTTGGTAAATATATTCTTGGTTACAAAAATGCTGCTGTATTTGCTGGTGCTCTAGCTGGAGCTCGTAGCGCTAATCCTGCTTTTGGTGAAGTTCTTAACAAAGCGGGTAACTCTACACCAACAAACTCTTTTGCTATCACTTATGCTTTGGCTAATGTCTTCCTGACTTTATTAGGACCATTGGTTGTGGCCTTTGTTTAATTACAATCTTACTTTAAGGATACAGAATATGAAGAACCAAACACAATATGCTAAGTACGCTAATTTAAGTCCTTTTGAGTTAAAAGATAACTTAATTAAACTGGCCCAAAGCCATGCTGATCGAGCCATGTTAAATGCAGGTCGAGGTAACCCTAACTTTTTAGCCATTTGGCCAAGACAAGCATTTTTCCAATTAGGGATCTTTGCAACGCAAGAATCTGAAATGTCTTATTCTTATCTAAATGAGGGGGTTGGCGGATTTCCAATTAAAGCAGGATTAACAGGGCGCTTTGAACATTTTATTCGCCAAAATTATAATAAAGAAGGCGTTTCGTTTTTAGGTAAAGCGTTTTCTTATATTCGTGATCAACTTGGGCTTGATGAAAATGCTTTTTTACAAGAGATGGTTGAAGGCATTTTAGGTTGTAACTATCCTGTTCCTGATAGGATGCTCCGTTTTAGCGAAGAAGTGGTAAAATCTTATGTTCTACAGCAGATGGGCGCCCAATACCTTGATCGAGATGATCTTGACTTGTTTGCTGTTGAGGGCGGTACCGCCGCTATGGCATATATCTTTAATTCTATGAAAGAAAATAATTTAATCCAAAAAGGGGATAAAATTGCCATTGGTGCTCCGATCTTTACACCTTATCTTGAAATCCCAGAACTAAACGATTATCAATTGGTTGAGATGTTGATCAACTCTGATCCTGATGCTAATTGGCAGTATCCAGAGTCAGAATTGCGTAAACTTGAAGATCCCTCTATAAAAGCATTCTTTTTGGTCAACCCTTCCAATCCACCATCCGTAAAAATAGATGATAAAGGATTAAAAATCATTGCTGATATTGTTAAAAAACGTCCAGATCTTATTATATTAACCGATGACGTTTATGGTACCTTTGCTGATGATTTCCAATCTTTATTTGCGATTTGTCCTAAAAATACCATTTTAGTCTATTCATTTTCTAAATATTTTGGGGCTACAGGATGGCGTTTGGGTGTTATTGCAACAACAAAAGATAATGTTTTAGATAGAAAAATTAAAGCATTGCCTAGCAAAACCAAGCAAGTCTTAAATAAACGTTATAGCTCAATTGTAACTGAACCCGAAAATCTTAAATTTATTGATCGTTTAGTTGCAGATAGCCGAGCTGTTGCGTTAAATCACACAGCTGGACTTTCAACACCACAACAAGTGCAGATGGTTTTATTTGCATTATGCGAAATGATTGATACCGATCAAAGTTACAAAGCTGCATTAAAATCATTGATCCGTCGTCGTGCTGCGTCTCTTTATCAACATTTAGGCCTTAAACACACTGTGGATAAAAATAGTGTTGATTATTATACTTTAATTGATCTTGAACATATTTGTCGTGAATTATATGACGATAAATTTGCTAAATGGATCTTAAAAAATAAAAATCCGTCTGAAATGTTATTTAGAATAGCTGATGAAGCTGGAGTCGTTTTATTACCAGGTAAAGGTTTTGCTGTGCAACATCCTTCTGCTCGTGCTTCTTTAGCGAATTTAAATGAATATCAATATGCAGCGATTGGTTTGTCAATGCGTAAACTTGCACAAGAGTATTATGATGAGTACAAAAGTAAAGCAAAGAAAAAATAGTTAATCATTTAATCTGATTACTTATAAAACCCTAGTTTATCTAGGGTTTTTTTATTCCAATTGATTAGTTAATATAAATCTTATTTATTTAAATTGACTAAAAACAAATTAATTTAATATTGTTTTTTAATTCTAATTAGTTATTTGACAGCTTATTTTTTAGTCTATAAGATTGTAAATGAAAATTATTATCAACTATAGCGTGTTCGGATGAAAAAAATAACTGCAAAATTTAGTCTATTTAGTTTGTGCCTTATGAGCTGTTATAGTTCTATTGTTCTTGCTGAAAGTAATATCAAAGATATCAAGGAAGATAGTGAAAAAGATAAATTGGACACAATCACTGTTATTGGTGAAGGGGTGCAACGTAGTGAATTACAAACGAGTTCAAGTTTAAGTGTTATAACCAATAAGGATATCGAAAGACGTCCCGATCTTTACTCTCTAACAACTGTACTTAAACAAACTTCCAATATATTAGAAACCGGATTAGGCAATCAATTACCCACAATTCGAGGTGTTGAGGGCTCATCAGCTCATGGTGCAATATCTTTTTTAGCGGGTGCTCGCCCTAGAGTTAATGTACAAGTTGATGGTGATAATTCTAATTATAATGAATTAGCGTTCGCAACTAAATCGCTATGGGATATCGAGCAAGTCGAAGTTTATCGTGGGCCACAAAGTTATGCTCAAGGACGTAATTCTATTGCTGGTGCTATTGTTATGCAAAGTAATGATCCCATCAATAAATTTGAAGCGGCAGCAAAAACGGATTATGGTAATCAAAATAAACGTCAATTTGCTGCCATGTTGTCTGGTCCATTAGTTGATGAGCAATTACTCTTTCGTTTTACGGTTGATGATCAAGGTCGTAAATCTTATGAACATTTAGCAAATTATCATCCAGCAGGTGATTCAAGGAAATTTAAAGCCACCACAACTAAGGCTAAATTACTTTGGTTACCTTCAGCTATGCCAGATTTTTATAGCCGTTTAACCTTTAAACATGTAGATTCACGAAATCCTCAGGGTGAGTTTAAACCAACAACAGATTATGATACCTATCGCTCTGTATTCAAAATTCGGACTTCAAGCACAATTTGGGATGCAGGTTATCAATTCAATGATACATGGGAATTTGAAAATAAAGTTGTTTATTCAAATTATATTCATGACCGTTTTTCTCTGCCCTCTGGAGCACCATCAAGAGTTGAGGGGCATAAATGGCAAGTTCAGCCAATTTTAAGATACAACAATGGTACATACAAAGGTTTATTGGGTCTATTTTATTTTCAGTCACCACAAGATGACAGTATTTTATTAGGAGTCCGCAATCGTTATCATGATGTTACTAAAACTAAAGCGGTTTTAGGGGAGTTTACCTTTAGACCAATTGAAGTTATCGAAGTTAATCTATCCGCTCGTTATGAGCAAGAAAAACATACCCGCAAAGGTGGTAGCTTATTTCTTTTAAATTATGATAATAAAACAAATGTTTTCTTACCGAAATTTGATATTGCTTATCTAATCAGTGATGACCAGCGTATTGGCGCTAAAATTGCTCGTGGTTATAATCCAGGAGGGGCTGGAATTACATTTACATATCCTTTTTCCACATACAGTTATGGTACTGAATATCTTTGGAACTATGAACTTTATCACCGCTGGCTTTCAGACGATAAACGTTTAAAAATTAATACTAATATTTTCTATAACGACTATAAAGATATGCAAATTGAGTATTCTCATCCACTCGGTATCACTATTGCTAATGCCGATAAAGCTATAACTTATGGTGCAGAATTTAATATTGAGTGGCAAGCAACACAAAATTTAAATTTAACCACCAGTTTGGGCTTACTTAAAACCAAAATAAAAAAATACAGTGATAGTAAAAGTTATAACGGTAATAAGTTAACACGTGCTCCTGGTTATACATTTAACTTAGGCGGTTATTATAACCTACCATATGGATTGGAAACCGGATTAAATGCATCGTTTGTAGATAGTTACTTTACTGATGCATCAAATAATAAGACATCTAAAATTGATAGTTATTATCAAGCAAATGCTTATTTAGCTTATAACTTCAAACAAGGTCGAATTATGCTTTATGCTGATAATGTTTTCAATTCTCATGACAAAATAAGTCTTATGTCCTCATCTTCTCGTTATAGTACTTATCAGCAACCACGACAAGTAGGTATTTCTGCGCAAATAAACTATTGATAAATTAGTTAAATATTATATTTAAGAAAGATTTAAGTTTGTTTTAGTTTAACAAAACAGATTGTTTTAAATTTACCAAATCATGGGTGGTAATGGGTTATTAAAATATTTTTTTACTATTAAATAATTATATTAATAAATATGTTAGGAACACAAAGTTAGTACTTCAAAAGGAAAAATGAATAAATGAATGACAAAGCAACAATTAAATTGCCCAAAAATGTTTGGTTATTATTTGTAAGCCTTTATATTACAGAATATGTGGGTACTGGTTTTTTAACCATCGCCTTAGCATTAATCTTAAGAAAAGATGGCATGGAGTTAAACCAATTAAGTTTGATTCCTTTAATGATGTTACCAATAGGGTTGAAAATTTTATGGGCACCTATTGTTGATAAATATTTAAAAGGACGATTATCACATTATCGTAATTGGTTAATCATCTCTTTATTCTTTATGTTAATTTGCCTGATGAATATCGCTTTCCTAGATCCTATTAAACAATTTTACATCATTCTACCAATCATCTTTATTTTTTCGATAATGACAGCTACTCAAGAATTAGCCATATCCGGATTGGCCTGTAATATTTTTTTAGCCGAGCAGCGTTATCTTATTTCAAGTATCAAGACAAGTGGTTCAATGATCGGTAATATTCTAGGTGGCGGTGTGATATTGCTACTTTATGCTTATATTGGTTGGATGTGGTGCTTATTATTGATTACTGTTTTAGTGGGTTTTACATTAATTCAACTTTTCTTTTTTGAAGAGTACCGTTACAGCCAAAATCAGCCTATTGCCGAAAGTAATGATCCTCAATATTGGAAAAATCTGATTACCATTTGGAAAGGTAAAATAAATTGGTTAATTATCTTAATACTTATGCCGTTTAGTTTCCTCCCCGCTTATAATCTATTATCACCAATACTTGTTGATAATGGTTGGGCGTTGCCAGATATTGCTATTTTATTAAAAGTATTTGGTTCAATTGTAAGCTTAGTGGCAGTTGTGTTAATTTCAAAAATCCTAAAACGTTTAACAAGAAAACAGAGTCTAGTCTATTCGTTGCTTTGTCATGCTTTTTGTTTACTATCATTTATTCCGATTTCGTTAGGATATGTGAATGTATTTAGTGTCTATTTCGCCTGTTTTCTTTATTTCTTTAGTTTACCTTTAATGTCGATAGCGATTACTGCCATTATCATGGACAATTCGGATAGCTCACAGGCTCGTTCCACTGCTTGGAATGCTCAATTGGCACCAAGTTACTTTTGTGGATTTGCGGTAATATCATTAAGTTATTATCTTGCACAAAATTTTGGTTATTTTCCTGTTGTCATTAGTTCAATAGCACTTGCATTTTTTAATGGGATTTATGCAAGTAAAGTGATAAAAAATTAAAATAATAATGAATTGTTTAATCATCATTTTTCAAAAAAGCCCCGGCTAGCGGGGCAAATGATGTACCATTCCCTGTCTTTGTAACAACTCATATCCCTAAAACAGTTGCGTTTTATTTGCTCATTGGAAGTTAAACTGGCTGTTTTAATTGTTACCGAATCAAAACAGCCAATTAGACCGTTTACCGTCATGCCTAAGACGTTCATCAAAACCGCAGTATGTTCATAAGCCCCTGCTAGCTACTTGAATCTTATTAACCCACTAAATAACTCGTAGTATTGTTTAATGACTCTGTTAACTCGATTGGTTTTGATGCAATAATGATAATATAAGTTATCATTATTGTCAATAATATAAGTTATTGATTGAAAATTTAAGTTATGAAAAAAAGTTATCATTTGTAACCGAGTTAAGCGAAAATGTAGTATAAAAAAAGCCCATCTAAGGGCTTAATAAGCATCATCAGACATTAATGCCATGCGTTTTAGAGATAGAACCATAACAAGCTTAATGAATATAAATTAACATATAGATCTGTATGATGAATAGACCAATTAAATGAGTATTGATGATTGCCACCACACACGTCCTAAGATATTAATTTCATCTTGTGGGATAACTTCATCTTCATAATCAGGATTGTAACTTCTGATTTTGATTAGGTTATTGGGCAATCTTTCAAGTATTTTAATTCTTAGTAAACCAGCGTGATTAATAGCATAAATTTTACCATCGCGAATATTGGTATCAGCTTGGTCAATAGCAACCGTTGCTCCATCTTGGAAAACTGGCTCCATACTATCTCCATAAACAGTTAAACAGACCGTGCAGTTTTTATCAATACCATATCTACGCATGGTTGAACGCGACATGCGTAATTGATAACCATTGTAATCTTCAATATCATCAGCAAAACCATCTCCAGCAGATAATCTGACATCTTTATAAAATGGTACTTCAATTTCGTCATCGTTAAGTGGTGTTTTACTATCCCATTCATCCATCGTTCCCACTATTTTTGCATTAGACAAGTTTTTACCTATATCAGGTTTGCCAATTCCTTTCGTTAACCAAAGGAGATCAACGTTCAAAGCAGAAGCAATCTCAATAATTTTACGGGATGTGCTGGATTTACCAGAAATAAGTTTTTGAATGGCTGGTTGACTAATTTTTACCATTTCAGCAAGTTGATGCTGAGACATGCCTGATGCTTCTAAAGCCCAATTAATTCTATCAGTAAAGGTATTCATATCGTTATCTCATGGTTTTAGTGTTGTAAGTATATAATTTAAGTTATCACGCATCAAATAACAATAGTTATTGATTTACTCGATAATATTGGTTATAATTTGAAAACATAAGTTATCAAAAATAAGTTGCCGATTAGAAGATAACTTATAATTTCTTTTTCAACAATAACCAAAAAATAGCCGTGAAATTTAGTGAGCAATTTAAACGAATGTCTAAATGGTTTTTTGGGATATAAAGCAAATTAAATTCTTATAAGAAAAATAACTATAAAACCTATAGATAATAAAATAAAAGCATTAATTATAAGAGGTAACAATGAAAGAGACTAAAGAGATTTTAACAGCATGGAAAAATACTCGTGTACTTAAACGTATCGGAACTGAGTATCCTTCACAATCAGCTGTTGTTACTGGTGCTGCTAGAAGTTTTGATTATCGCCAATATCTGACAGAGGAAGAAGCAGAAATAGTGGATAAAGCTATTTTAAATTTAAAAGAATACAATCTTGTTCAATGGACTGTTTTAATGACTTACTATTTAAAAAATGTCTCATGTAATGCACAAGCTAAAGTTATAGGTAAACGTCCTCATGATATTATTAATATACTCAATCAAGCAGAAAGTTTTATTGGTGGTTACATTTACCCATTTTTCAAATAAGTTAGATCAAATGCAGAGCACCGCGCAAATTAGTAATATACAATAACTCTATAATACAATTTTATATTTAAATAAAGCCTAGCTAAAAATCGCTAGGCTTTGTTGTTTCTAGACAAATTTTAATTATCGCTAATATCTGACAAAAAAGAATGAAATAATCAATAATATTATTTTTAGACTAAAGTTTATTAACTTTGAATGGTGGGGTGTTTTAATTATTTATTATTTGAAAAATATTTTATTTGATGAATAAATAAAAACCATAAACAAATTTTTTCATAACAACATTTGAGTCTTTTATTAGTCTCGTTAGTTTAATTGACGATTAGATTTGGCTTGCTAAAGATAAATCATATTAACCTATTGACATTGCGCAAATTAGCATATATAATTACCCCATAATGCAATTTAATATGCATGCAAACAAAGCCCAACTAAAACTAGTTGGGCTTTTTTATTTCTAAAAAAATTATTTTTATTAAATTAGTTCTAGAAACCATAAAGTTAGTATTGATTAATATGTCTAAAACAATACTCAAAAGTTATCGATTCTTTTATTATAATTAACCCATTTCAATTTTATTGTGATTTTTCATAACAATCGTTTATAAATATTAATACTCATTGACGAATATAAACTTTTAAAATTTTAAATCTTATAAGTTGCAAAAATTAAAACCAAGAATGGTAATACAAGATTTATGTTTATTAATAAACTTTTCTATTTTTGAAAAATAACATGGCTGATTAATATTAAAATAATTTACTAATAAAATATAACTGAATTTCCAAATAATATAACTAATAAATTTATTAATGTTCATGATAACTCTAGAATAGTAATGAAAGATAAAACTTTCAATAAAGAATAAATGCTAAATACTACTAGTCAAACAAATCATTCATCGCATCATCAACCTTAATTAACAGCCTATTAATATAGAAATATAGTTTTCATATTAGTGGAATCTTAATTTATATTCTTTTTAACTATTAAAATTTAAATACATAAAAGGGTCAAATAGTATGCCAATAAAAGATCCAGACAACATAAATTGGACCGTTATCGTCTATTTATTTTTCATCACTTTTTTAGGCTCATTAGCCAGTTATTGTTACCATTTACTCAATGGTAATAAATTCTTTCTATGGACACTTATCGCTCAAATTTTTATATCTATTTTTGCTGGTGCTTTGGTTATCTTTATTGCAAGTTATTTTAATTGGGCATTTGAAGTAGCGGGAGGTATTGCTGGTTTAGCTGGTTGGTCAGGTGCTAATTTAATTAAAGTTCTTGAAGAAAAATTAATAAAACAAATTAATAATAAACAATAAATTATTAATTAAAATGTTTTACTAATACAAATTTATCCGCTAATAAATTTATATAAAAGTTGTCTTTAGAGTTATTAAAAAATGGTGTTTTTTAACATTACTTAAAAAGTCAATTTTAATCATTACTTATCTTTATATGAACCAATCTAAGTCTTTTTTAGTTTCCATTCATTATCAAAATAAACTTCTTATTTAACGAATCACTCAAAAATTATCAAACATAAGGAAAATAAATGAATATTAGTCAAGAAGGTATCGATCTGATAAAAAGCTTTGAAAGTCTAAAATTAGAAGCATATAAATGTCAAGCAGGTACATGGACTATTGGTTATGGTCATACTAAAAATGTTAAAGATAAAGACATAATCAGTAATTCTCAGGCTGATTGTTTTTTAGTACAAGATCTCTATTTTATTGAGCAGTCAATTAATCAATTGGTTAAAGTTGAACTGAATCAAAATCAATATGATGCATTATGCTCTTTTGTCTTTAATGTAGGTGTTTTAGCATTTAATCAATCGACATTGTTGGCAAAATTGAATATGGGTAATTATATTGGCGCTTCAAATGAGTTAGAACGTTGGAATAAAATTACGGTTGATGGCATCAAACAATCTTCTACTGGCCTGACAAATCGCAGAAAAGCAGAAAAGAACCTATTTAATAAATAATAATTAATAGGATAGAAAAAATGAATAAATTTATTGGCATTTTTATCTTTCTTTGGCTAGCATTATTTTATAAGTATATCGAAGAAGTTCGTATCTCGAAAGAAAGGCATGCTCAAGTACAAGAGTTAACGAGTAAGCTTTTTCAACTTGAACAAAAAAATATAATTGATAATCAAATTATTGCCAATAATGAACTAACAAAAAGAAATCTTGAAAACCAATCATTACAAATACAGGAAAAACTCGATGATTTACTTAAAAATAACAATTGCGCTAATGAGTATGTTCCTGATGATATTGCTAACAGGTTGTACGAAAGAGCGAAAGGTATACGTCAATCAACCAATATCCGAAAATCTGTTAACTGATTGTCTACCATTATTACCGCCTAAACCATTAACATTTGCTGGTAGTATTAAATATAACGAGCATTTATTAAATGTTATTGAAAAATGCAATCAAGATAAACAATCCATTAGAGCTTTAAACAAGTCTATTTATTAAAATAGTTATACTATCTTGACCATTTTTAATAATTAAGGTTTTTCTGTGATGATATCACTATGTCAAATATGAATAAATGTTAAAACTTATTTCAGCATTCTTCACAAAGTAAATTAATCTAATTAATCAGTACAATTTCTTATCCCATAGAAACTGTAATTGAAGCCGAATAATCTCATTTTGGCTAATAATCTATTTAAATCTTCTTTTCTCAACAAAAGAGAGCCTAGTAACGAATTGTGCAATAACAATCTCGTTATCTACCCTATCGATAGAGCTGACTGAAATTTACCAATCAGTCAGCAATTTCGATTATTACCTTGAGTAATAACAGTAGTAAAACATTGCGCAATAAACTTTAGTTCAAAGTTAAACGCAAATATCTTTTTAATTTAAATTTTTTTAAAAATGGAGAAAGTTTATGTCAAATTCACAAAATTTATTTCAAAATACTAACCTTATTAATATTGGTGATATTCCTGTTTCTCTTGAAACCGGTATAATTTATTATAATTACCATAATAGATCAGGTCGAACTACTATTAATTATCCTTTATTAAATTTAATTGATGAGTTAGTAAGGGAAGGATTACATAGAAAATGTAAAACTTTGTATTATCTTGCATCAGATAGAAATGAATTCAAAGATGTCTCTCCTAGTGTGATTGGTAATTATCAAATAGAACTAAAAGGAAATAGATACATTTCTGGGGACGGTATGCAGGGTGGTGATGAAGCTTATGACAATCGTGAATATGATGCATCAAAAGGTGATTTATGTTTGGTATTTATGATGACAAAACCTTCAACTACTGGATTTGATTGGGGTGGGGAAGATGAAGTTAATCATGTTCATTCATTTTCTTCAGCTGGTCATGTTAATGCAACAAACTTTGAGAATGTTATATTCAAATGGGATACTAATAAGCATAACCCTGCGATAACAAAACAAGATGATCCACAAGCAGGTACAGGACTTTATGTCATTCATATTAATAAAACTGCTTTACAATACCGCCATAATGATTTAGTTATTGATAAAGAAGTTGCTCCTTCATATGCTAAATTTACTCCAGGTTTAATGAACTATCATGCTGAGCAAGATAATTTCAAATTCCCAAGTAATGGTACTATGAAATTGTATGCTACATTTAGTAATGATGGTCTTGGTCAAAACGGTTTGACCAAAGATGAAACAAACAAAATTCAAAAAATCTTCAGTAAATACCAAAATCAACTTTAATTTGCTAATTCATTTTAAAATTAATTGCCCACAGTACTGTGGGCTTTTTTCTTACAGGTGAATTGTTAAAATAATTCAATCTCTTTATTGATTTACCTATCTAAAATCCTCCCATCTTTCCTCATTTTAATTCCTTCCAAATATACTGAATTTTAGTTTTTATAAAAATAATTATATTGTTTATAAACAAACTATAGTTTTATTGCTATAAATTCATTTCTCTATAATTTAACTCTATAATAAATATTAATTAAAAAGTGATTCATTTTTCCATTCAAATTTATTTTTTATAAATCATCGATTACATAAAGAATAATTCCTATCCACATTTTTTTATAATATCAGCGTACAATTATTTATTAATCTCTTTAAATACTAACTTTACTTATTTTTTCTTGATGAATAATTTTCACCATATTGGTTAGCGGCAATTAAAGCTGCATAAACATCTTGAGGTTGAACATTACCTGGCATATTTTTCATGGTATCATTTTCTGAACAAAACTCAGTTGCCACTAGATGCATTTTCTTTTCAATATCAGTTGTAACCATATGTTTGGTTTTTCCTGCCTTATAATAACGCCGATAAAATAATTTATTATTAATAAAATACCTCTCAAAAATCTAGTAATAATTTAGTAATAAAGCATAGGTGTAAAACCACGTCCAGCGCCATTACGATGTTCAGCTAATGTTGCTGTATGTGCATCGTTATCAAGCATGATTCTAATATTTCCGCCTAACTTTTTATATAAATAACTGCGGGCAGGAAAATCTTTTATCTTCAGTAAGTTTGACGTTTTCATAATACGACTTTCTTTATAAAAATATAAAAAGGTATACCTATGCCAACACCACAAAAATTAGAATTCTGAACATCATTATCCTTAAGAATTATATTGACATTATCGGCATTCTCATCAAAAAAGCTTGTGCATCTAAATTAGGATTAGCAGGTATTTTTTAAAATTAAATTGTTATTGCTATCAAAAAGCCCGCATGCGGTTTTAGCACCACCAACATTAATACCTAAAAAATATTCTTGTTCTTCCTCATATTTTTTTGATTAAAGTTTGAATAAATTTAAGACCGAAAGATTAATAATTCACAAAAAAATGATTCAGTTTAAAACGTGATCAAGATCTTACTTTTGATTTAAATACCTAAAAATGAGATCTAAATCACAGACACTTTCGTTCGAAAGTTATTACTATGTAGAAAAAATATTGAGGCAATGTATGATTTTTAATTTACAACGATATTCTACTCATGATGGACCAGGAATTCGAACAGTAGTTTTCTTAAAAGGGTGTTCTTTAGGGTGTTTTTGGTGTCAGAACCCAGAAAGTCAATCCGCTAAGCAAGAAATTCTGTTTGATGAAAGGCTTTGCATGAGTGATTGTGAGCTTTGTTCTGCATCTTGCCCAAATTTAATTAATAAATCAAATGGACACATTCGGATTAATCGGAAAGAATTTGAACAAGCCGATTATAAAAAAATGCAAAATATTTGTCCAAGTTTAGCATTAACTGTATGTGGTGAATTGTTATCAGTACAAGAGGTGATGCAAACCATTAATAAGGATAGTCCTTTTTATCAACGTTCTGGTGGAGGGGTAACATTATCTGGCGGTGAGCCATTTATGCAACCCAAATTAAGTCAAGAAATTCTAGCTGCTTGCAAACAACAAAGCTATCACACCGCAGTTGAGACTTGCCTGCATGTTCCTTGGAAGAACATAGAAGCTTCATTACCGTATTTAGATCTTTTCTTGGCTGATTTAAAACATACTGACGAATCTATTTTCCATGCTTGGACCAAAGGCTCAGCCAAACGGATTTTAAAAAACTTCCAACATCTTGCTAATGCTAACAAAAAAATCACCGTTCGAGTGCCATTAATTCAAGGATTCAATGCTGATGAAAAATCGATAAAAAGTATTGTCGATTTTGTTGCTAGTGAAATACCGACTAATGAGATCCATTTTTTACCATATCACACTTTAGGTATAAACAAATACAAAATGCTCGATCTGCCTTATCACGCACCTAAAGAGCCACTAAACGACGCAAATATCATTGATTTTGCAACCAATTATGCCAAACAAAAACAGTTAACCGCTGTTTTACGAGGATAACCAAGGAGAACCTTATGTCTACTCTAGACCTTACAACTGTCACACCAAGGATTAAAGCACATAAAAATGCATTGATTCATATTATTAAACCACCGATTTGCGTAGAACGCGCAGAACATTATACCGAATCTTACCAAGAACATTTGGCAAAGCCAGTTGTATTACGTCGCGCTTATGCATTAGCAAATCATTTAAGTAAAAAAACAATTTGGATAAAACACGATGAATTAATCGTTGGTAATCAAGCGAGTTCACCAAGAGCCGCACCAATATTTCCAGAATATACCGTTGGTTGGGTTGAAAAAGAGATAGATGTATTAGGTGATCGCCCTGGTGCAGGATTTGAAGTTACCGAACACGATAAAGAAGTTTTACACCGCGTTTGCCCATGGTGGCACGGTCAAACGGTGCTTGATCGCTGTTATGCACTATTCAGTGATGAACACAAATCATTGCTTGATACCGTTATGATCAAAGCCGAAGGGAATATGAATTCTGGTGATGCTCATCTTGCCGTTAACTTCCCATTTATTTTGGAAAAAGGTATTGATGGCATTATTGACAAAATTAAAGAACGTCGTAGTCGTATCAATATCACTGATTTTGATGATTTCCATAAAGATCATTTCCTAAAAGCGTCTGAAATTTCAATGCAGGCCATGAGTGAATACATTGAACGTTATGCTCAATTAGCCCGTGAAATGGCAACTAAAGAAGAACGTTCATGGCGTAAAGATGAGTTATTACAGATTGCTAAAAACTGTGATGTTATCGCTCATAAACCACCAGAAACATTCTGGCAAGCTGTCCAATTATGTTATTTTGTTATGTTATTGTTACAAATTGAATCAAATGGTCACTCAGTATCGTTTGGTCGCATGGACCAATATCTTTCTTCATGGTATGAAAAAGATGTTGAGCAAGAAAAAACATTATCTCGCGAAGCGGCAATTGAGTTATTGCACAGCTGTTGGTTAAAACTATTAGAAGTCAATAAAATCCGTTCAGGTTCACACTCTAAAAGTTCAGCCGGTAGTCCGATGTATCAAAACGTGACAATTGGCGGTCAAAAACTGGTAGATGATGTCGCTGTTGATGCAGTTAACTCATTATCTTATGCTATTTTAGAGTCTTGCGGACGATTAAAATCAACTCAACCTAATTTAAGTGTACGCTATCATGCTGGAATGAGTGATGACTTTTTAGATGCTTGCGTACAAGTTATTCGTTGTGGTTTTGGTATGCCAGCGTTTAATAATGACGAAATCGTTATTCCTGAATTTATTAAACTCGGTGTAGAACGTGAGGATGCTTACCAATATTCTGCTATCGGCTGTATTGAAACTGCGGTGCCGGGTAAATGGGGATATCGCTGCACGGGGATGAGCTTTATTAACTTTGCTCGTGTTGCACTTGCAACTTTAGAGGGTGGTAAAGATGCAACCAGTGGTGTTGTTTACCTACCGCAAGAACAAGCACTCAGTAAAAATAACTTCAAAAGTTTTGACGAAGTTAAAGCCCAATGGGATAAACAAATCCGCTACTATACTCGAAAATCAATCGAAATTGAGTATGTGATTGATACTATCTTAGAAGAAAATGCGCATGACATTATTTGCTCAGTATTAGTTGATGATTGTATTGAACGCGGTAAAACGCTTAAACAAGGTGGCGCGAAATATGATTGGGTATCAGGCTTACAAGTCGGACTAGCCAATACTACTAACAGCTTTGAAGCAGTTAAAAAATTAATTTTTGATGAACACACCATCAAACAATCCGATTTAGCTAAAGCATTAGCTGAAAACTTTGAAGGTTCTGCGGGCGAACAATTACGTCAACGTCTACTCAATAATGCCCCGAAATACGGTAATGATAACGATGAAGTGGATTATCTTTTAGCTGAACTATATAACTATTATATTGATGAGTTAAAAAATTATCGCAACCCTCGCTATGGTCGTGGTCCAATTGGCGGTACTTATTATGCCGGTACTTCATCTATCTCTGCCAATGTGCCATTTGGTGCACAAACTGCGGCAACACCAGATGGGCGTAAAGCATGGACACCGTTAGCTGAAGGTGCCAGCCCATCATCCGGTACTGATACCTTAGGGCCAACAGCAGTATTTAACTCATTAGGCAAATTACCAACGGATAAGATTCTTGGTGGCGTGCTTTTAAATCAAAAACTCAATCCATCAACCTTAGACAATCCGCGTGATAAGTTAAAACTCATGATGATGCTACGAACATTTTTTGAGGTTCATAAAGGATGGCATGTTCAATATAATGTTGTTTCACGTGATACGTTACTTGCTGCTAAAGCACATCCGGATCAATATCGTGACTTAGTTGTTCGTGTTGCTGGTTATTCCGCATTCTTTACAGCACTATCACCCGATACTCAGGATGATATTATCGCTAGAACAGAGCATGTAATCTAATTAATGATAATTATAAACCTCAGCAATTAAAGCAAAGACCTACTGATGTAGGTCTTTTTTAATGATTTAATTAGATTTATTAATTTGAAATTATTCTGTAACAACAGGTTGAACCCACATTTGCTTATTTCTAAAATCAATCTTAACGATATTTGTACGGAAAAAATTTGATCCTATTATCCCATCAGATTTAAATTTATCAGGAAGTGAATCCATTATAATTGCTTCAACTTTAACACTAGCGGCGTCCGTCATTTCAAGTGGTGTATATCTAACATTATATTTAGGTAAGCTAATTTTACTTGAAGAGGGTGAAAGTGATTCTTCTTTTATGATTGACACTGAAGCACCTGTGTCTAATATCATTTCGTAGTTTTTTGAACCATCAAACAAATTTATAACTAAACCATAATTGTTTAAATAAAAGGGAATAGAAAACCAATTTTTATTTAAATCATCAGAAACCTTTATATCATCTGATATTGTTATTTTATTTTCAGGATAATTGATAGTTAATACATAATCTTTAAACAGACCAAGTCCAATCAATGATTTTTCTGTATCAGTTCCTTTTTTTTCATGATTACTCTTAGTAAGATCAATTGGTATAAATAAGCCCCAATTTTTATATTCAAGGACTGGTACATTGTTAAAAATAAAAGATCCTAATTTTAACTTGTCGACAATAAACGATCTAACCTCTTTAATATCACCTGTTAAATCATTCAATTTCATTTTCTCTGCATTTTCAGTTTTATTAGGAATTTTATTAATTAAAGCCATTGGTAGGTGTAAAGCTGATTTAGATCCCGTGTCAAATATAAATTGAGTTTTTTCACCTTGTAAGTCCATTGTTACTGAAGGTAAATTATATCCGTTATCAAAAGTTAGCTCCCAAGTTACCTCCAGACTTTGCGCAAAACGACTCATAAATAGCATGATTAAAAATAGTATTTTTTTATTCACAGAATCTTCCCTAATGTATTCTCATTCCTAATATATTTTTTCGATTTGATATTATTGATAAATGTTTGTTATTTATCCTTTTTTACATTTGTCATAATAATAGTATCAAGTTTTTATTCAATAATAAAATTTATATATCGTGATTTAGTTGTTTATGTTGCTGGTTATTCAGCATTCTTTACAGCTCTATCACCTGATATTCACGATGATATTATCGCAAGAACAGAGCAAGATATCTAATTAATGATAATTATAAACCTCAGAAATTAAAGCAAAGATCTACTTATGTGGGTCTTTTTTTGACTTAACATGAGCGTTTTTAAAAGATTAATACAGAAATTTATAACTAAATCGAGTTTTGCCACTTTTATAATGACAAATACGATTTAATTCATTACTATTTTTATCTATGTGTTTACTCATATATTAATATATGGATATGCAATTTTATAACAGGTGACTATGCTTTATTTAATGAATGAACGGCAACAAGAGATTATTTATAAAGTTAATGAACTCAATCAAGTTAGTGTCAATGATTTAGCTGAGCAATTTAATGTTTCTGTTGTGACCATTCGTCATGATCTCAATTTTTTAGAGCAAAACGGTTATTTAAAACGAGAGCATGGTTATGCTGTTGCGGTCGATAGCGACAATCTTGATGCTCGCATGAAAATAAAGTTCCCATTAAAACAAAAGATAGCAGAATATGCGGCTTCGCTAGTCAATAACGATGAACATATCTTTATTGAAGGAGGGAGTACCAACGCCTTATTAGCAAGGCATTTAGCCTACACTCGCCGAATTACTTTAATTACTTCCAGTTATTACATTGCTCAATTACTGAAAAATACCGATTTAAAAGTGATTGTAATTGGAGGAGAATATCAAAAGAAAAGTGAAAGCGTTGTTGGTGAATTAGCTTGCCTTGCGATAAAACATTTACATTTCGACAAAGCGTTTATTGGTATTGACGGTTTTTTACCAACTACAGGTTTTTCAGGACGAAACCAAATGCGTACCGAATTAGTCAATACAATCTTAACCAAACCTTGTGAAAATATTATCATTACCGATTCCTCAAAATTTGGTCAAAAACAACCCTATCAATTAAAGCCGATCGAATCAATCCACCGAGTTATCACCGATCAAGCGATTAATCCTAATGATGAACAATATCTAATAGAAAAAAAAATTATTGTTGATAAAGTTATTTAATTAAGCATAAAAAATTTTAAATAAAAAAATAGCTAGATTTAACTTCAGCTATTCTTTCTCAAATTCATCCTCTATTTCTGGAGAATAATGAAGATTGTTTTTTGGAAAAGATAGGTAATATACTTCCTTTCAGGTTAATTCTATTTTTAACGAGCCTTTTGATTATTTTTTTAATCGCAAAAGCCATATTGGTTTAACTTCTATTAATTCATTAGGGACAAGGTGAAGACAATTATAATTCTGCTATAAAAACTTTTTTGAAGAGAGTAAAACTTTTATATCGAATATAAAATAGTTAAAGATGAAAAAATGACTATATTGATGAATGGCAATAATTGTAATAAAAGTAATTCATATGAAAGGCCAAACAAAGCAGAAAAAGTAGGCGCTTTTAAAAAATTAGCCAAAAGGTTATTTTATGAAGATGATTATGTAATGATTGCAGGATAAAGAGCAAAAGATCTAATTCATGTTTTTAAATAATATATAAACACTGAAAATTACATCAGTTGATTTTTATGAAATACGAAATTTACTATATTGAATTAAATAGATTTTAAATAAGGAATAAAAATGATAATTGTAACTTTAACGTTTAAAAAACCTATGCCTGAAATTTTTGCAAAACTCGATGAGCACAATGTATTTTTAGATGATTTTTTTGCAAAAAATAAATTTCTAGCATCTGGGCTTCTGGAAGATAAATCAGGGGGTATAATTTTAGTAATGAGTGATTCAATTGAAGAAGCACAAAATATTATGAAATCAGATCCTTTTTATATTCATGATTTGGTGAATTTCGACTATACTTTTTTTGCGGCTACTAAACTATCACCTAGTCTACAGCTAAAATAAAACTTTTTGATATTCTTATTTAATAAATTAAAGGATTTCTTTATTTACTTGAGATTTTTAACATATCTCGAGTGAATAATATTGATATTATACACATTGTTGTATATTTCTAATTTCTCTGTTTTTGCCGCCGTAAGTCCCTCTGTGTAGTCTTATTCCTAGGATATAATCATCTATTGCCTAATAAATACTAAAAATCTAATTCAATAAGTGATTTCGCATTCTCTTCCAAATCCCTAATGCCTCCGCATTTAAATATATTTAACGCCTCTTTCTTGTCTCTGTTAACTCGACTTAAACCTCATTAATACAATAGTGGATTAACATCCACTCAATCAGAAACACTTTTTTGGAAAAACGCTAAGTGTGTATTCTAATTTACTTGACCAATACCGATCTGGGATGATCTTGAGCTAAAATAGTTGGCGCGATCAAGATCTCTTTGAGCTTGTTTAGTAAAGGATCATCTCCATCTCGTCTGCTGATAAGTGACAGCAGAACCGTGCAGTTCGTTGTAAGAGGTTTATAGGTGACCTGTGGAAAATTAGGTAGCTGAAGTACTGTAGGTAATACACAGATGCCATGCTGAGCTTGAACAAGTGCTAGGACTGCGATCGGGTCGGATTTTGCGATGACTGTTTGGGGATGAAGACCAATAAGACTTTTCACTACGTCAAGAGCCTCATCGTCACTATTGGCAAATTTGATAAACACTTCTTCCTTGAGGTCTTCAAGTTCAATTACGGATTTGGAAGCAAGTACATGATGAACCGACATACCCACGACTACAGGCAATTTTGTAAGGTGGTGCACTCGAAGCGTCTGTTGATAGTTGTCAAGAACAGGAGCGAATACAAAGTCAACCTTATCGGTCATAAGCTTTTCATTCTGTTCCCATGGTTCAATTTGTTGTAGCAGTACTTCGACCTCAGGCATGGCGTGTTCGATCCGCGTGAGGGCTGATGTCAAAATACCAGAATGAACTGCGATGGCTGAATAGCCGATCCGTACACGTCCTAATAGCCCCTTGCTAACGCGCCATGCAGTTTCGATCGCGCGCTCAACATGTTCAAGGGCTTGATTTGCCTCTTCAAGGAACACCTTTCCCGCTTCGCCGCTCTTCCAAAATGCAGCTCCTCAGCCAGTACGACAAAAGATTTCAGATGGCGGAGTTCCATTATTACCTCTTGGAATTACAGGGGGAACATAATGTCATTGGACATTGATGCAATTGGCAAAATGAAGAATACCTTGATGCAATCAAATATTGGTACTCATCACAATTTAATGCAACAATTGATACCAATATGATTGTATATGGCCCGTCCGTAATTTATGGTATGTCCACACTTTTTAGTACCAAAAAGATAAGGTCATCGATTTCTTTTGTATCCAATCGGTGACTGATAATTTAATGTTGAATGAAGTCGATTGCAGTTAAACCAATCGACATAATGATTAAATTCCAACCTAAGCTGCTCCAGTGAATCAAAAATAGTATTCGATACAAACTCTGTTTTCACCGCTTTAAATGTTGCTTCCGCAACTGCATTATCATACGGGCAGCCTTTACGGCTTAATGAACGTTTAATGCTAAACTCGGTTAAACACTCATCAATCAGATGATTATCGAACTCTTTTCCTCTATCTGAGTGAAAAAACTCAATAGACTTTAAATTCATTGGAATTTGACTGATTGCTTGCATAACTAACCCTGCTGTTTTATGCCTGCCAGCACTTCGTCCAACTATCTCTCGATTACTGACATCAACAATCACACAAAGGTAGTGCCACCGCTCTTTAACCCTCACATAGGTTAAATCAGTCACCAATATTTTTCGTGGTTGACCTATCTCAAACTCTCGATTAAGTTCATTCCCCACACTCGATTCATTACTTTTTCCAACGTGAATACGATATTTTTTACAGGTGTATTTTGAGACCCAGCCATTTTTTGCCATAATTCGACCAATTCGTCGTCGAGATAAAATCATGCCTTGCTTTCTCAGTTCTGCCTGCAGGCGCCTTGTACCATAAGCGCGGTAATTATCATTAAAGACTCTACCGACTCTTTCACTGAGCACAACATCTTGCGGTTGTTGGGGCAATTGCCGTTGATAATAAAAACGATTTCTTGTTACTTTTAAGCAACGACATAATCCTCGCAAAGTGTATCGGTGCTTATTGTGTAAAATTAGCTCGATTTTCGCCCCATTATCAACGCAGCTTGCTTTAGGATATCGTTCTCCATTAACAAGCGTTTGTTCTCTTTGCGTAGTGCGATAAGCTCGTTCTCCTCCGCACTGCGATTATCTTTAGCGGTAAATGACCCCGTGGTTTGATACTGAGTTATCCAATTATCTAATGCTGATTTGGTGAGGTCATACTGAGCGACGATATCAGCACGTTTTTTACCATTTTGATACAGCATTACCATCTGTTTTTTGAACTCGTTAGTAAAGCTGCGTTTTTCTCTTCGGGTTAAATTGATTGTCATTATTGTTACCTTTTTTTATTGTTGGTTTATCATAACAATGACCTTATAAAATTGGTACTAATTAGTGTAGCCTATCCATTTATATGGTTGCTAAATTAATCAACTTATGGAGTCAACAAAATGACAGTATTGTCGTTCATACTCCTGCCTACGACGCATTTTATAAAACAATTATTGGTAACAAACGTAAAATAGAAGCCTGCCCTTTAATCAAAATAGATAATAGCTGGTATTGTGATATGAACTACCTTGAAACATTACTGGCGAAAAAAGAGGTTAAAATTTTATTGTTATGCAATCCTCATAATCCAACAGGTAAAGTTTGGTCAAAAGAAGAATTAGCGATCATCGCGGCATTATGTGAAAAATACCACGTCAATGTTATTAGTGATGAAATCCACATGGATATGGTATGGAAAGGCTCTCATAATCCATGGTGTCAATATGGAAAAAATAGTTGGGCGGTCTTATCATCAGCGTCGAAAAGCTTTAATATTCCGGCTTTAACTGGTGCTTATGGTTTAATTCAATGCGAAAAAAACAGAGAGAATTATCTAAATCAAATCAAGGCCTGTGATGGTGTTTCCTCTCCTGCCGTGCTTTCACTTGTTGCTACCATTGCAGCTTATAAACAAGGGCATATCTGGCTACATGAATTAAAAAACTATCTTTATAACAATTTAGATTTTGTCGCCAAACAATTGAATCATGCTTTTCCACAACTTGATTATGCAATACCTGATTCAACTTATCTGGCTTGGATCGATTTAAGAAAGCTCAACATCGATGATATAAAATTGCAAGAAAACCTTATCCATGAACAAGGTGTTGCTATTATGCCCGGTTATACCTATGGGCCCGAGGGAAATCAATTTTTACGATTAAATATTGGTTGTCCGCGTAGTAAGGTCGAAACAGGTGTAAATGCAATTATCAATGCAATTAAGGCATTAGAATAATACAAAATTGTTTGAGTATTTTTCGGTCTATCTTTGTGATGCAGATGTTAGTGGGATTCTCTGTAATTAATAAAAAAATGGAAATAAAAAATCCACCAAGAAATTGATGCTTTACAAGCACAGATTCAACAGCTGAAAAAAACGATGAAACATTAAGTGACTTATTTAAACCTCAAGAATTATTTGAATTTAATTCTTTTAATGAAGATGGTACAAATAAAATTTGGCAACTTAACATGGAATGTTTTAACGAAGATGGTTCCTTAGATCTAGCTACTTGTCGAATACTTTTAGATTTTATTGAAGAACATTCAACCAGCAAATAAGAAGACGCTTTTTTGGAAGTACTATTGAAACAAGTAGAACGAGGGATGTATCAGTCAAAAGCCCTTCGTTTTGCAGATTGGAATATGAATGTCAACTGATGGTTTAAGGCAAAGATTTAGCCGTGATCGAAGATTTCAGAGGTGAAATTACTTTTTCAGAAACATAATTGCTATCTATTTGTTATCTTTTTTGTTTTGCTATTTTATATTGATTCCAAAATTAATTTTTTTAAGTAATGTTTTTTCGGATAGCTCAAAATATATGTTATATAAAGTGTGGTAACTATGGAATATAAGTAGTGATTATAGTATATTATTTCTGCACTTAATTCTAACCACATGAAATAAAATAAATTATTTTAATTTAAAAGCAGAACATAGATAGTATAATTCTTTAGTTGCAATAATTTTTACTTTGTATTGATAAAATAGCTAGTCAGGGGGATAAGTGAATCTAAATAATGCACACAAAGGTTATGATTACCAAGACCTGATTACTAGTTATTTTATTCTTAAGGAAATATTATCTGGCCACCTATCAACTGAATTTTCAATCGATAAAAAAAACACCTTGAATGATAGATTTGATGATTTAGTAATTAATACTGGCGAAAATATACAAAGAAAACAAATTAAATATAGTAATGAAGATACATCAAAAAAATTAAAAAAAGAATATTTTTCAAGTGATAGCACTCATAAAATTTCACTCCATATGTTATATGAAACTTGGAAAATATTAGAAACACCAGAGACCGAGTTTAGATTATGTCTAGCGTGGGACGAACCGACTGATGAAGATATAATCAAAGTTCTAACTGAACAACCGTCTCACTATTCCTCCTTTGATACTTTTCCAACTAAAATATTTAAAATTAATTTAGATAAACTTTGGGAAGAAAAACCAGAAAATTTTAATCGCTGGGATAGTTTAAAAAAGTATGTAAAGGATAATAACGTTGATAGAAATGACTTTAGAAAATTTTGTAATAACTTATTCATAGAACTTGCTTTACCCAAAGCAAGTTTGAAATTCGATAAACCCACTGATTTAGAGAAAATATTAATTAAACAAGCTGAAATATTAGGTATAGGCCAATATCCAAATGATGATGTTTATGTTAATGATTTCTTAATTCGACTTGTAAAACTAGTTGGTCATTATCGAGCAAACTCATCAATTATTACAGTTAGTGATATTTTAAGTGAATTAAGAATTAGAACTGATTATGGAAAAATTGAGCAAAAGTTTCAAATTGATCAAAGCATAAATATTAATTCTATTAAAGAATACTCTCAATTTTTGGAGACTGTCACTAAAAATAAAAAGACTCTATTCCTTGGAGAACCAGGAGCGGGAAAATCTTGGTTTTTAACTAATTTTATAGAGTATCTTGAATCAAAAAATATATCTGTCATTCAGCATTATTGTTTTACAGATACAGATGATGAGTTCTTTGAGCACAGGGTACAAACAGATATATTTTATGGTAATTTAATTTCTGCAATTATAGAAAAATTCCCTGAATTAACAGAACATAAAAAAAATAAATATGCGGCCAATTTAGAGGAGTTAAATTTACTATTGTTAGAAATTAAAACCCCTTTAATCCTGATAATAGATGGTTTGGATCATATTGAAAGAGTATTAAATATATCCTCTACATTATCGTACAATAAAACCAGAATTTTGGATGCAATCTCTAAAATAGTTATTTCACAGAATATAGCCGTTATTTTAGGATCCCAAAGCGTCGATGAAGTTGCTTTTCTTAAAGATAAAACTGGGTATGTTTTGGAAGAGATGCCAAAATGGAACATTGAACGTACAAGAGAACTTATGGGCAAATACCATTGTCCAGATCTACAATTTGATAGTCACAATCTATCATATTATCTTTATAATAAAAGCGAGGGTAATCCACTTTATCTAACCTATATTTTAAAATCACTCTGTAATGTTGAGCTGATTAATCAACATGTTATTGAAACATTACCAGCTTATGATTTTAATCTTAAAAGTTATTATGAATATCTAGTTAGTAAACTGAATAGAAATATGACTGCTGATATTTTGTCCTGTTTGGAGTTTTCTGTCAGTCGCTCTGAGCTTAAACAAATAACACCATACTCACGGTATTTAGAGGATGATATAAAGATATTATCCCCTATTGTTTCAGAAAATGTATCGAGAGGTGGATTAAAACTATATCATGACAGCTTTAGGCGATTTAATATAGAAAAACTAACTGTTACTGATAAACAAGAGTTATATAAACTCATTACCGACTGGCTTAGTAAAAAAGGATTCTATCAGGATGCTAAAGCATATAGATATCTAGTCAGATATTTAGTGATCTCAGAACAGTATAAAAAAGCAAAAGAACTCGCAAATATTAATTTTTTAACAAACAGTTTATATAATGGATATTCAGAAACCTTAATTAAAAATAATTTTAGATATTTTTTACAAGTATCTGAAAAACTACAAGATTGGCCTTTTTTTATTTATTTAAGTGAATTAAATAGAACAATTTTCACAACCGTTTCAGAAGATCATCATAGTTTGATACTACAAAATTTTGAGTTGTATTTTGAAGCTATTTGCTCAATATATGGTGCAAACAAAGCGCATGACCTATTATTTTTCAATGGGGATAAAAATTATAGTGAGTCTACGACTGCACAAGCTTTTTACATCTTATTAAAATATAATTATTCACCTAAATGGTCTGCAATTAAATCACTATTTGAAGATAAGATTCAATTAGACGATTTAAAGTATTATATTTGTTACTTGATTGAAAAAAATGAAGATTTAGCCAGTATAGCTAGAAAAGCAATAGATAAAAATCTTCCTGATTTTTTTGAGGTGTTTATTGCTGAAATTTTCAACCAAAAAGGCTTTCAAGGAATATTAGATATCTATAACAGCCTCGATGATAAAAAACAAAAGATAGCATTTAGTATCAATAATACTTTGGATGGCACTAATTGTATTCAAAGGATAGATATTAATATTACAGCCCCCCCGAAATTGGTACCCTTAAGTTTATTTTTTATAGAACAATATAGAGAACCAAAAATAATTCGTGACACTCTTCAATATATTAAGTTGTATTCTATTTTTGATATGGAAGCCTTAAATCAATTTGAAAAAAATATACCATCAAGAAACTTTATTTATAATTGGGTAAAATTTTATATCAGGTTTCTAAATATAGAGAAGAATTACAAGGGGGATGAGTTAGAAAATAGAATTGTTAGAAATATAGAGTTTTTGGTTAGTGATTCCAAGTTTTTTAAAGACGATCCCAGACTATATGATTTTACTCGTTACAATAGTGGCTTAATATCAAATTCAATTATTCAACATTTAAAGTATGTCGTCTCAGAGAAATCGTGGAAAAGTATTATCTCATCTTTGAGTAAAATTAATAACTATGTCTCAGTGATTCCTCAAATAGAAAGACAATTTTTAAATTCTTATAACATTCAGTTTATCATCGATGCTTATGAACGTTTTGATAATGAAGAAGAGTTAACGTATCAAGATCATGCAGAATATTCTTTTAAGAAGGCAATATACTACGGAAAGATAGGTAAAACAGAAAAAGCTAAAGAAGAACTTAAACGAGCACTATTATTTATCACTGGGTATACTTTTCGCAAAGACACAAGTTTAGAAGAGGTTATTAAGCCTTTATCCGCTTTAAATGCAGCCGATTCCATAATTGCAAATAAATATGTTAAAAAACTTAAATATTTAACTGATGCTGTTATGAAACATACAGAAGAGGGGAAAGGTATAAGATGGCTCACTATTAATTGGTTTGAAAAACTGATAGAGATTGATTATGTGTTAGCTGTGAAATATCTGATTAATCAGTTTACGTTTCAGCCATACTTCTGGAAATTAGATTATATGTTTGTTGATTACTTACGAGACAGCCACATTAAAGTTGACCCTATTATTCTCACTTTTTTATATAGACTATCTCCAACCAATACTCGTTCTGAATATTTAAATAATTTTTTAGATGTGCTTGAAAAACTGAAAAGTATAGATCATTATTTAACTAAATCTACTTTAATCCTTTTATCCATCCGAGATTGGAATAATTCAGATGAAAACCTAGATAAAAATATAAAATTAAAATTTCATAATTTGTTGGATTTTTTTAGTTTAAATATCCCTGATTGCTTGTATAAGAATTCTAAGGAACAATCGACTACAATTTCTAATCATTCAAAAAAGTTAGAAGAAATTATAGATGAACTGTGTATAAAATCTTTATTACATGAAAAATCAGACACAGAATTAGTTGAATATTTTGATAAGCAGTATCCACTATTAGAAAAGGATTACAATTATCTTTATTTCTTTTTGCAAGAAAAAAATAATAATGCTCAGATTACCACTTTATTGTTAACTATTATTAGACGAAATTTTAAATCAACAGAAGATTCTGAAAATTTACGTTTGATAATAGATAAACTATCTATTTGTAACGAAGATAAAATATTACTTTTAATTAATAATTTTGTTTATTCTAAAGGAGGTTGGTTTGAGAACTTTGTCGATAAAGAATCATTAAAAATTGCAGTAAAACTTGATAAAAAACGTTCAATGGAGATTCTAGCAGAGACATTACGCCTATATTTTTCAAGCTTCAATTACTCACCTGAATCAACCGCTAATTTAATTATTGCCTTTGAATATATAGACATCAATAATGAAATAATAGTAGCAATGTATGAAGAAGGTTATAAGTACATGGAAAGTCGATTGCCAGACGAAAACCAGTTTGATTGGCTGGATATAGAAGCCTCTGAAATGTTAGATATGAATGCTAATGAACTTGCGATAACGTTAATATTCAGCAAATCTAATCATCAAGATGTGTCTGTTCAACAAGACATCATTGCCGCTATTAGCTATCTCATGCACTATGATCGTGATTTATTAATCAAACCACTTAAATGGCTTTTTAATCACAGTAAACGTTTTAATCAATTGTTTATTGCTGCGTTATTAGAATTATTGTTAATTGAAAAAGAGGAGCATCATTCATTTTTAATAGCGATAAAAAATGAATTACACAATTGTTATTTGATTGAAAATTTATATATTCATAATTCATTGGATGAGATTTTGGATGGGCTGAGATAATGGATGAATTACAAGAAATAATCAAACGTAAACTATCTCGATACTCAAATATAGACATTATTTTGCCGAAAAATATGCAGGAAAAGGTATTAAGTACTGTTCAAAAAAAAGTAAATGATACTTTTGTAAATCGTTCTTATGGTTTTTTGTCACCAAATGTATATTTAGAGAGTTTGGTATTTGAGAATGTTTGTAGTTTTTTATATCACCAATATAAAGATGCGGTGATCTTTGAAAAAAATACAAAACTAGATATTAAATCAATTATTGCGACGTCTCAATCATTAATCCAAAGACCTGATATCAAAAAACCTTCAGAAACAATCCAAGGTTTTTCAGAGCCTTGTTATGATAATGATTATGTAATCATTGCAAGATGTGAAAGAGAACTTATTTTAAAACGCTCATATGAAAATTCTAATGACAAAGGGAGAATAGTATTTGAAGGTTTACTTCCTTTTAGAATAGAAACAAACCCATTGCTCTATAAATGTTTAGCACATAATATCTGGACAAATGATTTCGGTGTGAACGAGCAAATGATACAAGGACTTCATATAAATATAAATAGTATTGAGCCTTTATTTATTATATGGGTAAATAGTCATTTATTGCTCATGCTAAACTTAAAACTAGATGATTATAAAAAAGGTTTAAGAGCATTAAATAATGAAGGTGAGGTTATTCTACTGTTTAGGCGGTGGCGAGACCAATTGATTGGTAAACATTCTTTTGATGGCACAAATGCAAATATAGCTAAATTAGAAGGCTGTGATTTAATTTTGAGAACAGATTATTTTAATCAACTAAAAAAAATTATTCCTGATTTAGTTTTTTATTCGCAAGTGGTTGGTGGTTAAACAGAGATATAAACAAACTGATACTCGCTTATATATCGAAAATTTTAGACGTAAAATCCTTTTATCTGAAAGCATGATAGCAGAAGGGGTTACTTTCCCTATTTTAGACTGTTCAACACATTTTTTCTACACTGCTTTGGCAAAGCGCCTATCCATAATTTTTTTCACATAATACTCAATAGCAATATGATGTTCACGACCTACCCGAGCAATAAATGTCTGTAAATCCTTGAATGAGGAGTAAAGCGTATCCCTAATAAGATTATCGAAATCATGTTGAGTAAAAGGCTTACCTCCTATAACCATCGAACTTTGTAATAATGTATGAGCCACAACTTCGAGAATGGCGCTTCGGTAGTCATCTGAAAGTAAAATAGCTAAATCGGTGTAGCAAATATTAAATGCAAAGCTGCGCTCCATAAATCCACATTGGACATAAATTGCATAGATTACCTGTTCACCCTCTTTAAGTATGTGGGGTTCGAATCCATCACCCATTAATCGTATTAGTTTCATCCCTTTCTATTCCTTTTTAATTGTTTTAAGTTTTATTATTTGGATATGCTAATATTCTATCAGAATGATGAAAAACTAGTCTATTGAAATTAGTTAAACAACCCCATAAATGATGGCAGATTATTTATTGTAAAAAGGTTTAAATTCATAGTTCTATATCAATCATCTGTTATTGTCTACTCCCTAAAAAAGCCTAATTTTACAGGTTGATGCAGTCTTTTTTATGTTTTAATCAAAGCTCAATAATAGGTACAACGCTTTTAAAAAGTGTACGCTAAACCTTGTTTGTTAAGAGCGATTCATTTTTTGATGGCAACCTTGCCGCGGTCGACCCTTGGCAACAAGCATGATTTTTTTTCCTGTTTTTTTATTCATACAAAGTTATCTTATTTCCCCATCTCGTTTATCCGAACGGTTTGATGAAGCGTATTGGTTATCCGAACAAACGGTGCTGTCAAATTAACACATCTTTTGTATAGACAAAGAAATAGTATATGTAGCGCCAACTTTCATTCAATGCTCTCTTTTTTAAATTAAAACGAAATATCCAAGATTTGGCTCCTGATTCTCTAACGCAAAGCCAAAGTCCCCTCCATCGCCATAACAATCAGCTGTATTTATTTTTTTCACAGATAAACTTGTCAGTTTTTCAATAAATCTTGCCATGAATAATTCCCCAACATTTTTTTAATAAGTTGAATTATACAAAGCGAAATCATAGTATTTAATGAAAAATACAAAACTGTTCTAGTATTTTTCGTTATCCGATTTAGTATACGATCTAAGCGTGGATTGAAATGAATTACTTTGGATGAGTATAAGATTAATGAAAAAGTGGAAATAAAAAAATCCACGCAACCGCATGACTATCATGATTTTAGTGGATTCTATTACGTTGCAGTGGATTCTGCCATAAAAATAAATGGCGAAAGCGTAGAAAAAATAAAAGCCACCCGTCACTAAATCTATAATATTGATTATTAATAATATTTATACGTTAAAAAATTTTCATAAAATTCCATTGGACATTTCGTTGGACGTTCGAATATAGAACTTATTTTGAGTAAAATAATATTATTTTTAATCAAAGTTAAACCTAAATTTTGAGTGTCTCAAATTATTTATTGGTTAACTATTTTAGCTTTTCTTTGTTGAGTTTGTTAAATATACTGATAAAGTTTAACCAATCAAACCCATTAGGAGTTTTTGATATGCCAATTGGAAACATCAAGAAAAGCCGTAGTATTGTGGTACAAGGAACGCCTGTTACGATTACAAACAATCATGAGCAAGATTATATTTCACTGACTGATATGGTGAAAAACTTTGAGGGTGGTAGTGCTTTATAGAGCAATGGCTGAAAAATAAAGACACAGTACTATTTTTAGGTGTATGGGAAAAATTAATAACTCCTGTTTTAATTCCCTCGAATTCGAGGGAATTTAAAAATGAAGCTGGTCGAAACAGTTTCTACCTCTCTGCTAAGAAATGGAGTGATCTCACCTGAGCTATTGGCCTACAAGCCAAGGCCGGTCGTTACGGTGGCACTTATGCCCATAAAGATATTGTTTTTGAGTTCGGATCATGGCTCATCCCTGAATTCAAGCTTTATCTAATTAAAGAATTTCAAATATTTAAAGATGAATAAGCCAAAGCAATGTCACTGGAATGGAATTTCCAACGTACTTTGGCAAAGGTCAACTACCGCATACATACAGATGCCATTAAAGAACACTTGATTCCGATACAATTAACAAATGCACAGACAGGGAAAGTGTAAGCCAGTGAAGCAGACTTACTGAATATGGCTTTGTTTGGTATGACAGCAGCACAATGGCGACAAGCCAATCCTGATCAAAAAGGAAACATACGTGATGTTGTTACATTAGAGCAATTGGTCGTTTTATCTAATCTGGAAAGTATTAACTCAGTCTTAATTCATCTAGGTATAAGTGCTTGCGAACGCTTGATACAACTCAATAGTATTGCGATTAATCAAATGCAATCTTTGGTCAATATTTCTGAAACGAAGAATCTTATTATTCAGTTAGTAGTATATAAACGATAATACAGTGTATTTTAGGTATGTAATGCCTGAAATACGCTGTACAAACAGTAATGTTTTCCACACATAATGTCATTATTATCAATTATTAAAGCTCGTTTCAGTTGTGATGGTCTCAGCCCCAAACTAGATAAACATGTTCTGCTAAAATGAGCCGAATCAGAAAATCCCATATCACTGGCTAATTTTGTCAGTGTTGTAGGGGAGTCGAGTATATCAATTACAT
The DNA here is from genome assembly GCF_984568995.1 of Gilliamella sp. LMG 34360. Taxonomy (NCBI): domain Bacteria; kingdom Pseudomonadati; phylum Pseudomonadota; class Gammaproteobacteria; order Orbales; family Orbaceae; genus Gilliamella; species Gilliamella sp. LMG 34360. The sequence goes on from NZ_OZ474900.1 coordinate 1,042,279, forward strand.
CCTGTAATCTTTTCCACAATAGATAACCCCTGAAATTAATACCCAACTCAGAACGAAAAAGATGAAGAAAGCGACTTTCAGAAAGGTGTATTTTTTCGGCGATTTCCCTCGATGAAATTTGCTTTATGGGTAATGATGAAATAATAGAGACTGCTTTATTAATGCGGTTATCTTGATCACATGAACAATTAGGATCTGACTCACATAATAACTTATAGACGTGATAAAGCTCAAATGGTTGGCTAATAGTAACAGATTTTATAAAATAACTGGCAATTTTTAATGCTTCTTTGTGAGTAAGGAAATAAACAGGATTAGTTTCAGTAAAATGCGATAATAAGTGATAATAGGGATCTTCTGGGCCAATAAGCAAATTAATACAACAGACATCTGGTGCGCTCAGTTTATGGGGAACATTTGATTGAATAATAAAACCAAACACATCTTTTTTTTCATCTGGTGTTTCTAGCTCAAAAGACATATTGTGCAATGATATTGTCAATTGAAGAGAAGGGTGACGATGCCAATCTGTCGTGATATTGTTTATAAAAAGCAATGTAGATAAATTTTGTCGGTGCACTTTAACTAACAAATCATTGTCTAACATGATATTTTATCCTTGCTAAATAAACATCTTTGTCATTAAAAACAGTAATATAAATCATATGTAAAGACTATACATATATACGTAATTCGATTAACTTAAACTAACTAAAGGATAACACATATCATGTATAAAGTTAATCAAGAACAATACAAACGTATTTTTGGATATTTTAAACCTATCACCAAAAACTTTATTATAGGATCTCAAAATATTTCGCAATCTTTTTGCCATTTTTCAGTAGATAATTTTAATATTAATAATTTTGATGATTTACCATTAAAATTAAAAAAAAAAAGATATTCAATACTTTCCAGTAAGAAGAAAAATAGAGTTCTTAGCTGGTGGAGTGTGTTCTGCTACGGCATTAGAAAACGTATTGCGTGATGGAGAATATTACTGGAGACTAAAAAGTTCCAACGGAGCCGTTTTATGGCCTAAAAACATAGCTGGTTCAATATCTCACTCTAATAATTTTGTAACTGCGGTTACAATAAAACATTCAAATGAAGTTCAAAGCATAGGAGTTGATATAGAAAAAATAATGTCCACTCAAAAAGCAATTGATTTAAGTCAAACGATCCTAAAATGCCCTACTCCCAGTGACATGATAATGGACATAACACATACATTACTTTAGTATTTTCAGCCCAAGAGAGTTTATATAAGGCGTTTAGCTCAACTGGTATTACACTTTCATATGAAGATATTTTTTGCATAGGTATAAACAAAGAAAAAAACATGTACATTACATGTAGGTAATCCGATCAATAAAGTTTTTGAAGTTCATTTTTATTTTTCAAAATATTATAATCTTGTTATGACTTACGTACTTATCTAACCAACTATTTTTCTATTTCATTCTTTGATGTAATGGTTGATTTTGCAAACCAAACAACTATGATTAATAGTAGAAAAATAATTCCATATAGCCAAAAAATTTCGTTGGTTGCGATTACCAGCCCCTGATTAGTAATATTTTGTGCTAGTTTTGCCGAAGCTTGAGTTTCAGAAAAACCTTGCAACTGAAACTGCTGATATGTGTATTCTAGCGTTTGTATATTTTGATTCATTAGATCAGTTAGTTGGTTGTGATGAATTGCTTCACGATGTTCCCATAATGAATTTGTTAAAGAAGTACCAATGGAAGTAGATAATGTTCTAAAAAAATTAAATAAACTTCCTGCTGCCGCTAACTTGTGAGAAGGTATATCAGTTAAAATTATTATATTCAAAGGCATAACAAAGCAAGCTATCGCAAATCCTTGAAAGAATTGGGGCCATGCAGAACTCGAAAAATCCATATTAGGCTCAAACGAGTAAGCTCTCCAAAAAAAGCACAAAGCAAAAACAATGAAACCAAAAGTCACAAGCTTCCTCATATCTAAATAAGGAACAAAACGGCCGACTATTGGAGCAAGAACGATAGGAACTAAACCGATGGGAGACAATGCTAATCCTGCCCACGTTGCAGTATAACCAAAAACTCGTTGTAATAGCTGTGGTTGTAAAACTAATGTCCCTATATGTAGCAAAAATGCCAAACTTATGCAAATCGTCCCTACTGTAAAATTTCTTGATCTAAATAAAGATAGATCAACAATTGGATCATTCGATGTCATTTCCCAAAGAACAAAAAAAGAAAGTGTTACTAACGCTATCACAGATAAAATAATAATTTCAGATGAATTAAACCAATCCAGTTCTTTCCCTCTATCTAAAATAAGCTGTAAACTACCAACACCAAATATTAATAAAGCAAGCCCAATAGTATCTATTCGAGATTTGCTTATTTCTGTTTCTCGTCCTTTTAATAATATTTTAATACTTATCCAAGCTATTAGACCAATTGGCACATTTAGTAAAAAAATCCAGCCCCAAAATAAATTGTCACTTATCCATCCACCCAAAATAGGTCCACAGACGGGAGCAATAATAATAGTCATCGACCATATTGCTAAAGACATATTTTTTTTGGAATTTGGAGAGTTAGCTAATAATAAGCTTTGAGAAAGAGGAATAATTGGTCCAGAAACCGCACCTTGTAGTACTCGTGAAATAATTAACATTTCAAGGCTGTTAGAGACACCACATAACCAAGAGGCTAAAACAAACAAGAAAATTGAAAACAAAAATAACTTAACTTCCCCAAAGTACTTAGCTAGCCATCCAGATAAAGGAATTGAAATGGCATTGGATACGGCAAATGATGTAATTACCCATGTTGCTTGGCTAGTTGATGTTCCTAGGTTTCCAGCAATAGTAGAAAGTGCTACATTGGCAATTGTTAAATCTAAAATTTGTAAGAAGGCCACTGTTGCCAATGCAACAATAAGCCCAATTAATTTTGCACCTGATAGATATAATGGTGACATTTTATGATTCACTGAATATTACTCTCTAAAATTAAGTTATTTTGCATAATTTCTCGTACTAGTTGCTCGAATTCATCTAAGTCGTAAGCAAGTACATCTGTTTGATATTTAATTTCTTGAGGTGAAATATCAGTAAGTAATTTTCCACTTACATCACTGGTATCCACTGTTACATACATAGATAACCCCACCCGTAATGGATATTCCTTAATTTGCTCTTTATTCAATTCAATACGAACAGGTAAACGCTGAATTACTTTAATCCAATTTCCTGTTGCATTTTGTGCTGGTAATAACGAAAATGCACTTCCCGTTCCCATAGCAATTCCTGTAATCACCCCGTCGAATTTAATATCATCTCCATAATAATCACTAGTTAACTTAACTTTTTGTCCTAATCGAATGTGTTTTAGTTGAACTTCTTTAAAGTTAGCTTCTACCCAAACTTGATCCAAAGGAACAATAACTAATAATCGTTCTCCTCTATTAACCTGTGTTCCAACTTGGACTTGGCGCCTTGAAACATATCCAGTGACAGGGGAAACAATTGTTACTCGTTTTAAGTTAAGCCAAGCTTCCTTTAGTTTAGAAATAGCTTGCTGAATACGTGGCTGTTCTAATAATGAATTCTGCATTAATAGGGCATTATTAATTTCTAACTCTTGCTTGGAAATATTTAAGTCATTTGACGCAATTAATACATCTTGCCTAGCATGCTCTATTTCTTCTTGTGAAATAGCATTACGAGACCAAAGGCCTTCTCTCCGAGCTAAATCTTTTTCTAATTTATCTAATGTCGCTTGCTTTAATTGAATACTTGCTAACAATTTTTCAGTTGTCAGTTTGATCTGTTGAGTTTCTCTTATTACCTTGGCTAATTCATTTTTTGCATAACTAAAATTATTTTCAGCATCAATTGATTCTAATTGAGCGATAACATCTTTTTTTCTCACAAAGTCATTATCATCAACGTAAATGGAGGAGATTCCTCCGCTTATTTGAGTATGAATTGGAATTTGATTTCCCATAACATACGCATTATCTGTAGATTGTGTAAACCGAGAAAACATGTACCAAAAAATGAAGTATCCTATCCCTGAAACTAGGAAAATAACAGATAAAATAATCAATTTTTTATATCGTGTTAAACCATTGAATTTTCGGCCATCGGTTTTGTTTTCCATCGTACACTCCATTTACATCTTTCATTTTAATTATTGCTTCTATGAACAGCATCACAAAATGCTGTTTCATTAAGCAGACGTTCCACCATCCATAACTAGAGTTTGACCCGTAATATAATTACCCCCACAACCGAGTAAAAAATTCACAGACATAACCATTTCCTTATTATTTTCCATTATGTTACTTCATCTCTTGTTTGGTTATTAGATTGTGAAAAGTTAACGGCATTGTATAAATGGGTAAGTAATATTGTCTTGAACAAATAAGCTAACTTCATTTTATAAAAAAATCATTGATTTATTTAACTCTTTATATTTCAAATAGTTATTTATTCTTTGACAATTATTTTTATTTAAAAAAAAGAATGAGAGATCTAATATAGCTAGTTTATTCAATTAGAGGATAAAATTCATGACTTACGACTGTGTAATCATTGGTGCTGGACAAGCTGGACTGTGTTTAGCATCATTTCTGACTAAAAAAAATATCACTGTTCTCATATTAGAAAGAGATGAACGTATAGGAGACGTCTGGCGTAGACGACCAGATAGTATGCGGTTGTTTACACCAAGAGCAATGAATCAGCTACCAGGTTTAATTATGGCTGGTGATCAAAAAGGGTATCCAGATAAGCATGAAGTGGCTGATTACTTAGAGTTTTACGCTCAACATAACAAATTACATGTATTGCTAAATAAAAATGTATATTCTGTAGAATATAATGATCAAATTTATTCTTTAAAAACTCAAGATGGAGAAACTTTTCAAGCAAAGTGTTTGGTCAATGCAACAGGGGCAAATCAGAAAGTTAATGTTCTTGATATTTCCAGAGATATTCCAGCAGAGATACAGCAGCTGACAATAGATCAGTATCAAAATCCAAAACAACTGTTTTCAAAAAATATTGCAATAATTGGTGATGGTTCTGGTGGCCGCCAAGTTGCTAAAGAGTTAGCTGAAACACATAATGTAACTTTGTTTTGTGGCTCTCCTCGTCCATTTGCTCCTCAGGAACTGTTTGGAATAAACACATTAATTTTATTAAAAAAATTGTCTATTTTAAATTCTGACTCTCGAAGCATTATAGGTCGTTGGCTTAGGAAACGAAATTTAATACCTTGTAACAATATTACCAATAAAATTCTGAATAAAAAAGGAGTTAGGCTTTACTCTAAACTTACTAGCGTAGATGGTAAGAAGTTAATTTCCGAAAGTGGCGAAAACTGTGAACCACATATTGTTATTTGGAGTCTAGGATATAAAGAAGATACAGATTGGTTGACTATTCCTCATTCTTCCAATTCAGACGGGTTTATTTGTCAAGTTGGACATAATGCTGGAGGTAAGACTCCTTATCCCGACTTATTTATTGTTGGAAAAAAATGGTTAAGTTGTCGTGCATCAGAACTAATTTATGGAAGTGTCAATGATGCTCAACGAGTAGCTAATTTTGTTGAAATGGCTTTAAAAAACAAGTGATTTATATGTCTGCAACAAAGTCAGGGAGACTCATAATCGTGTGAAATATACAGAACACCACCACGTTATGAAGCAAAAATGAGCTGATTTAATTGATAAATGGAATAAACAAGGTCTAGAAGAATAAAACTACACCGATTGCAGAGAATGATTCGAATTTCTCTGCTACTTCTAGCTCAGTTCAATCGAATCAGACAGATGTTTTACTATCCCAGAGAACTTACACTCGCTACATTACTTAATATAAATTCCGAGACTACTAATTAACAAGCTAAATAAATACCTCGCCATATTGATGAGCACATTCAGCAAATGTTTTTTGGCTGTCTCTTTCAATTTTTTCCTGAATAACAGTTTTTTGGCGTTTTTGCAGTGGATTGATCTTTTCTCTTAACAACTTTCGACTGTTGCGCGCTTCTTCTCTTGCTTCTAACAAAGAAACAGTATGTGTAGCACCAAGTCCCATTTTATGTTCTTTTTTTTCAAAGCTAAAGCGAAACATCCAAGATTCAGCTCCCTCATGACTAACGCGAAGTCAAAGTCTTGCACCATCGCTATAATCACCTGCTTTATTTATTTTTTTCACAGATAAAGTTGTCAGTTTTTCAATTAGCCTTGCCATGAATAATCCCCCCAACATTTTTTTAATGCGTTGAATTATGTAGAACGAGATAGGCGCATTTAATAAAAAATACAAAACAGTTCGAGTATTTTTCATTGGACGTTTTGATGGGCGTTCTAAGCGTGGATTGAAATGGATTACTCTGGATGAGTATGGAATGAATAATAAAAATGAAAGCAAAAAAAATTCACTTAAACCCTTTATGATAAAGGTCAAAATGAATTTCTCTGGATTGCTGTGGAACCCGCCACAAAAAATAGATGGCGGAAGCGCAGAGATTCGAACTCTGGGAGGGTCGCCCCTCGCCGGTTTTCAAGACCGGTGCTTTCAACCGCTCAGCCACACTTCCGCAATGGCTGTGCATATTAAAGTAGACTTACTTATTTGTAAATAGGTATTTTAAATTTTTTGATTGTTTGCTTTAATTTTCATCAAATCTAGCCATAATTAGTGTAAATATGGCGCTTTCACTATCAAAATAGTGTTGGAATTTATTTTAACGGGTATAATATGGCACAAATAAAAATGCGTGTTTACAAAAATGTTAGAGCAAATACAAACTGATGATAATGGTTATTTAAAAAATTGGCAGGATTGGACTGTTGATTTGGTTCCTTTATTGGCAAAAAAGGAGTCTATTGAATTAACTGATGCACATTGGGAAGTGATTTTATTTGTCCGTGATTTTTATTTAGAGTATAAAACATCGCCGGCGATTAGAGCGTTAGTTAAAGCGATGGAAAAAAAATTTGGTGTAGAAAAGGGTAATAGCCGTTATTTATATAAATTATTTCCTGATGGCCCTGCTAAACAAGCAACTAAACTTGCAGGCTTACCAAAACCCGTTAAATGTATCTAAATAAGCGAATAGAATAATCTCATGATTAGATGGAAATTGCCTTTAATTTTACTTCTTGTGCTTGGTTATTTGCAATACTCGCTATGGTATGGCAAAAATAATATTTATGATTATCAAGATAATCTACAAGTGTTGGCTGATCTTCATGAGCAAAATGCACGATTAAAAGATCGTAATGAACAGATGTTTGCCGAGATTAATAGTTTGCAGCAAGGTTCTGAAGCGATAGAAGAGCGTGCGCGCAACCATTTAGGTATGGTAAAACCGAATGAATATTTCTATCGAATTATTAAAGATCCCAACCCGCAATCTCAATAAGGCGTAAAGTGAATAGTACCAGTAATATTGTCGCAATTGTTCCAGCTGCTGGCATCGGTTGCCGTATGAATAATCAAATACCAAAACAATATTTGAAAATTGGCTCCATGACGGTCATTGAGCATACTTTAAATAAGCTATTATCGCATCCTAAAATTACACAGGTGATTGTCGTTATTAATCGCGAAGATGTAATATTTAAAACACTTGCAATTGCTTTGCATGATAAGATAAAAGTCACTATAGGTGGAGAAACCCGTGCCGAGTCGGTATTAGCGGGTTTGCATTTATTATATGATAATCAATGGGCGCTGGTTCATGACGCAGCAAGACCTTGTGTTTGCCATGATGATATAACACAATTAATTGATATTGTACTCAATGCACAACAAGGCGGTATTTTAGCTACTCGCGTCAGCGATACCATAAAGCGTGCTTATCAAAATAATGATAATATTATTGAATACTCCGAAGACAGAAATTATTTATGGGCAGCAGCAACGCCACAGTTATTTAAAGCAAATGAGCTAAAATCATGTTTGCAGCAGGCTTTAGATAATCATATGACAATTACTGACGAAGCTTCTGCCATTGAATATTGTGGTGGTCATCCATTACTGGTTGAATGTCGCCGCGATAATATCAAAATTACTCGACCTGAGGACTTAGCGTTGGCCACTTTTTATTTAACTACATAAATGACAATAGGTAGAATTATGCGAATAGGTCATGGATTTGATGTTCATAAATTTGGAGGGGAAGGCCCCATAACGCTTGGAGGAGTGAAAATTCCTTATCAATATGGTCTGGTTGCTCATTCCGATGGGGATGTGGTATTACATGCCATAACTGATGCGTTAATTGGTGCATTAGCGTTAGGAGATATTGGTAAACTTTTTCCTGATAACGATCCTCAATATAAAGGAATTGATAGCCGAATATTATTAAGAAAAGTTTATAGCATTATTCAAAACAAAGGTTATGAACTTGTTAATTTAGATACGACTATTATTGCTCAAGAGCCTAAAATGCGTGGGCATGTCGATCAAATGCGAGTTAATATTGCTGAAGATCTTAATGTTCACTTTGATCAAATTAGTGTCAAAGCAACCACTACAGAACAATTAGGTTTTACCGGGCGTAAAGAGGGTATAGCCTGTGAAGCAGTCGTATTACTTACTAAAATAGCTAAAGTCAATTAAATCAAAAGATAGGTAGCATTCGTGTTAACAGAACTGAATTATTTTTATGGTAAACCAACAGTAACAGGACAATATAAACAACAATATGAAGATTTTATTGTTACTGAAGATCTCGGATTTGAGCTAACCGGTGATGGTGAACACGTCTTGGTTTATCTTCAAAAACGTGATTGTAATACGATATTTGTTGCTGAGCAATTAGCTAAATATGTGGGTATTTCAGCCAAGTTAGTCAGTTATGCAGGATTAAAAGATCGCCAAGCGGTCACTCGTCAGTGGTTTAGTTTACATATGCCAGGTCAAGCAACACCTGATTTTTCGGATTTTAATTTAGACGGATGTGAAATTTTAAAAATTACACGACATAATAAAAAATTAAAAATAGGGGCTTTGAAAGGCAACTATTTTGATATTACGTTGAAAATGCTAAGTGATAAATCAGGGATTGAGACTAAATTAGCGTTAATTAAAGAAAATGGGGTGCCTAATTATTTTGGCGAACAGCGTTTTGGTCGCGAACAAAATAATATCACTCAAGCTATCAAATGGGCAAATGGCGAGATTTCCGTTAAAGATCGTAAAAAACGCAGTTTTTACCTTTCAGCAGCACGTAGTGCAATTTTTAATGATATTGTCAGTCAACGAATTGCACAAAATTTGCATCGTACCGCGCTTGATGGTGATATATTACAACTTGCTGGGCGTGGAAGTTGGTTTGTTGCAAAAACAGAAGAATTGGATTTATTGCAACACCGTTTAGAAAATCGTGAAATCACGATTACTGCACCTATGCTGGGTGATTCACCACTTGGAACAATGTCTCAAACACTTGAATTTGAAAAAAATTGTTTACAAAATTGGATGACTTTTCTTGAATTATTTAAAAAAGAGCGTATTGAAACTGCAAGGCGCTCTATAGTGGTCTATCCTTTAGAACTTAACTGGCAATGGTTAAATGATAATAGTCTTACTATGCGTTTTTATTTACCGTCAGGATGTTACGCCACAAGTGTGATACGTGAATTGATAATAGGAAATGAGTAATACATATGCAAAGTTTAAAAATGCAGTCTCTAATTAAATTATTGCGTCAGCAGGGAATCAAAGATGAGCGTGTCTTAACAGCTTTTGCCTCTATACCACGAGAACACTTTATCGACGAGGCTCTATCCCATCAGGCTTATGATAATTGTTCTTTACCGATAGGGAGTGGGCAAACCATTTCACAACCTTATATCGTTGCAAAGATGACCGAGCTATTACGTTTAGAACCTAACTCAAAAGTGCTTGAAATTGGAACTGGATCTGGTTATCAAACGGCAATTTTAGCCAAATTAGTTAACCACGTTTGTTCGGTTGAAAGAATTAAAAGTTTACAATGGAATACTAAACGTCGTTTAAAACAATTAGACATTCACAATATTTCTACTCGACATGGAGATGGTTGGTTAGGATGGCCGGAACGTGGTCCATTTGATGGTATTATTGTCACTGCTGCTGCAACACAGGTACCACAGAGTCTTTTAGATCAGTTAGCGAATAAAGGGCGCTTAGTCATCCCTGTTGGTGATGAAGACAATCAAGTTCTTCAATTAATAAAACGCAGTGGTGACGGTTTTATTGTAAAAAATGTCGAAGATGTTAAATTTGTCCCACTTATTAAAGGTGATATTGAATAACAAAGCCTTATTAATAACTTTAATGAGCTCGTTGATATTTAAGATTGAATACTCAGTATTTTTTGACTGATCTTATATTACTGTGTTTTGTTATTTTTAATAATATAAACAAATAGTGATTGATTAGATTTTGCTGATTTTCTTTTGAATATTATCCACCATACTCATGGGTACCTATCTTTATAGCAATGGCAACTAAAGTGATGACTATTTAATTAAAAAATTCTAATTGTTGGCTGGTGAAATCTTTCGATTATTAATTTCTAAATATCATTGAATAGATATAAAATTATCCATGCTGTTTGCATGGATAATTTTTTACTGAAACGTATGCATTTTCTGAAACTTTTTGACAGACATATTTATTGTGTTTGTTCAGAATTTCTCCACTCACAAATACCATAAATTGCATTAAATAGATAAATTAAATATTGTGCAGCAATAACGATGTTATCTGTATAAATATTAAGACCAATTACCAACACATTTAGTATCACCCAAAAATACCAATTGAATGAGTAACGCATCATCAACAATAATTGGGCAACAATCCCTAATCCAAAGATAAAGCAGTTAGTTATAAGCTGATAACTACTATTGTTGACTTCAAGCGATTCAGTGATATAAATATTTAAAAATACTGCTGCAATAAGGGCGATAATGGCACATAAAAAATTACTTTCGCTCAAGGTTCTGGATTTAACATTTTTATTGTTATCTTGATTTTTTTGCCAATTAATTAAGCCATAAATGTGTGAACCAAAATAGCAAATACTTGGTAAGCCAGCACCAATATTACCATTAAGAAAGTTAGCTGAGCATTCAGCAACATTAGCTAACATGCCCATCACATTTCCCATATTTTTACGTTTGGCCAATAATATTACACAGATCAATCCACAAAAAGCACCAATATAGGAAATGGTATAACGAAGATTAAATTGACTAAATGGGTCGGTGTATAAAAAGGCCAACGTTACACATATTATGCAAAAAAGTGGATAGAATTTGTTTCGTCCAATAAATATTATAAGTTGATTTAATTTATTCATAATTAATACTCTTCATTGTTGATAAGTTGATTGACTAAATCAATACAACATAAATAGCGTTCTTCATAATTAGGTGAATCTATTCGAATATAGTTAATGTTATTTTTTTCTAAAATTGAGATGAGCAACTGTTGAAAGTCTTTACGCTGTTTCGGACTTCCCAAGTGGCGTAAGCCGTCGGCTACCCAAGGTGTATTGTTGCCAAGCAATATAACTAGATCAAAACGGTAGTTGTTAATCATTGCTTGTAAAAATGGGTGTTCTTTACCTTCATATTTTTTACAGAAAGCTTGAGTCGTGACAAAATCAGTATCAATAAATGAGACTTTATTGGCATGTTTTATTGCAAAATCAATATATTGTGCATGGCCTAGTGCAATTTTATCGTAATCTGCATATTGTAATGCCCGTTCGTCTCCGCCTAATTGAGAAAAAACGTAATCTCGCCCATATTCCCAAGCGCTGGTAGTATTAAATACATTAGCTAATTTATTGACTAGTGTTGATTTACCACTTGATTCGCCTCCTAAAATCGCCACTGTTCTAACAAAGAATGGTCTGACTTCAGTTGGAATGTATTGCCAATTTTTGAGGGGTGCTTTGCGAATTTGGGTACCACTAACTTTCATAAATTCTCTGTGAGGATCGATAAGTACCGTATTTAAATTAAATAACTCCTTGTACATGGTAACATCTTGGGGTTCGCTTGAATAAACGCATTCAGGTTCGATGCCTTTTTCTTTAAACAGCTTTTTGACGCGCTCACTCCATTGCTGCCAACCATTTGGATAGGCAGGGATACCATCTTCTTCTAATAATTCAATGTGAATATTTTTTTGATACTTAAAAGTTTGTAATAGCCAACGAATTCGATCATTGATTGTTGGTTGCCGAGACATGGCACTTTCTTCAAATAATGCCATATCACGTTCTGTATCGGAACAAAGAATCACATATAACTCATCGACTTGACTTATTGCACGTTGAATAAGGTGAATATGTCCAGTATGTAATGGATAAAATTTACCAAAAATGACTCCCACTTTTTTGTTTTTAGTTGGTTGTTCAATTTGCAAATATTGGTGAAGCGATTGTAATTTTTGCGCACTTGGATTTTTGATTTTATCGTTAGCGAGTTGACTTAAATAACCTTTAGTCATTTGACAAGCATCGGCAACGGTTTGTAATGATAAATTCCTACGTTTGATTGCTTTTTTTAAATAACTGAAGCTATTCATAGTGTTTCCTTATATTTTGTTTTTTATTTTTAACAAAATATACATTTTTTTAATCAAATGTTCAATATATAAAACTAAATTAATTTTTTATTTAACACAAAATTAAATTTTATGGAAATTTAAGCAGAAATAGCCAATACTATTTTAAGTACGGTTATCATGGATAGATATGCGATACAGACATGTTTATAACATGAATATATTTAAATAATTAAAATATAAAATTATTAAAAAAGGGACAGTATGAAAATTCAAAAAATAGTTTTTTTAATTGCATTAGTTTCAGGTAGTGCTTTTGCCGATAATAATATCACTTTAAATAAAGTGACTTTATTTTTTCAAGGTGCCGAATTACAAGGTCAAGCAATGGTATCACTAAAGAAAGGTGAAAGTGAAATAGTTTTAACTGGAATTGCAGATGGTATTAGACCAAACTCTATAAATGTTGGATTTGATGTTAATAGTAACGTAGAAATATTATCCGTATCATTAGACGAAAAGCATCCAAAAACTTATGAAAATAGTAGTCAAATCAGTGCATTAAATCAACAATTGCAACAGTTACAAAAAAAGTTTGATACAACTGAAATTCAGTTAAAAGCTGTAAATGAGCAAATTGAACTTTTGAAAGGCAATCGATTAGAAAAATTAACTAAAATTGATAATGATGATTTAGCTCAATTAAAAAAAGTGATGGATTTTATCAAAACTAATTTGGTTGTTGCATTAGATGAACAATATCAGTTACAACAAGAAATTGAACAATTAACCTTTCAGATAACTGAATGCCAAACTAAAATCGACAAACAAAAGCAAGCTCAAGAGGCTTTAGTTAGTGCTGTTGTCGTAAAAGTTCATGCTCAAAATGACATTACATTACCCGTTACGCTTTCTTATATAACTAAAAACGCAGGTTGGAAGCCTGTTTATGATATTCGCGTTAAAGATATTGATTCTCCATTACATTTAACCTATAAAGCTGATATTTACCAAAATAGCGGTATAGATTGGAAAGATATTAATTTTAGCTTGTCAACGTCTCTACCTACAGATAACCTAAAGTCATCGGAATTATGGTTATGGCATATTGACACTTATTCAGAAAAAGGTGGGTTCTTTTTTTCTAAAATTGGTTATGATGAAAAGAGCGAAAAAGAATCAAGATCGAGAAGACCATCGGATGAAGATTTTCCTAATGAGTTGGGTGTGAATACTCAGTTTGAAGTTAATTTGCCCTATACCATTAAAACAAACAATCAAAGTGACTTATTAACATTACAAGATAAAGAAGTGAAAGCCCAATACCATTATGTGGCAACACCAAAAATAGATAATAACGTTTATTTGGAAGCACAAATTGCAGATTGGGATAAACTTAATTTATTACCTGGTCAATCATCAATATTTTTTAATGGTAAATATATAGGTAAAAGCTTTATTAATACAATATTTGCTGAAGAGACTCTAGATCTTTATTTAGGTAAAGATAGAAATATTTCACTTTCACGCTATCGAGATAATAGTGAAACCTTAAAACCTGTGTCGGTGGGTAATGATGTTTCACAAAGATATGCCTATACGATTGATGTAAAAAATGGCAAGTCGATGCCAATAAATTTAGTTGTCTATGATCAGCTCCCAGTTATTATCAATAAAATCGTAACGCTTGATGATATTAAGTATACCGGTGCAAGTTATGATAAAAAAACAGGATTAATAAAATGGAAGTTTGATTTGAATCCGAATGAGACTAAAAAACTTAATTTAAGCTTCAAACTCACTTATCCAAAAGATAAAGTTAACGATATAATGGGACTAAAAGTTAATAACTGAACATATCCCATGTTAATAGAATGGTTAACCCAATTTGAACAAAATAGCCAAATCAGTTTACTTGATATTCATTTAGCTCTGTTTTTAACCGATAAAGCAGAGCTAGATGATGATATTACAGCTAAACGTTTTAGTTTTTTAGTCTTATCACTGAGTAAAGAAGTGAGAGCAGGTCATGTCTGTCTTGATCTGACTAATTTAAATCAACAATTCATTGAACCACAATTATGGCAGGATTTGGGGGCACCGAGTGAACAAGCTTGGCAAGCTGTACTTGAACAAGCTGAAAGTAAACACGTTGTGAGTGATGGCAGAAACTTATCACCCCTTATTTTTACCCAAAATAAACTCTATTTTCAGCGTATGTGGTTTGATGAAGTCAATGTAGCTCAATATTTTAATCACACAACACTTGCCCAAGAATCCAATTATTTAATTGACTTAAATGTAATTCTCAATCAGCTTTTTAGCAATAATGTAGAGTCTATCGATTGGCAAAAAGTTGCCGTGGCAGTTGCATTAACCCGTAAAGTAGCCATTATTTCTGGTGGGCCGGGAACGGGGAAAACCACAACAGTTGCAAAAATACTTGCTGCAATTAGACAAACAAATCCTAAAGCTCGATTAGTTACATCCGCACCTACAGGTAAAGCGGCGTCAAGATTAACTGAATCGCTAAGTCGAGCAATTGAACAGCTTTCCTTATCACCTTTAAATATTAATACAGAATCAATTACTTTGCATCGCTTATTGGGCGCCAAAGCGGATAATCGCTCGTTCACGTATGATAAAGATAATCCACTCAACTTGGATGTATTAGTGATAGACGAAGCATCAATGGTAGACTTAAATATGATGGCGAGAGTAATAGATGCGTTACCATCCTCAGCACGCTTAATTTTACTTGGTGATAAAGATCAACTTTCATCGGTCGAAGCAGGTGCTGTATTTGGTGATCTCTGTGCATTTATTACGGATGGATACAGCGAATTACGAGCTAAAGAGTTAAGCCAAGTGACAGGTTATGACGTGCCAATTTCAGAGCAAACAGCCAACATTACTGACAGTATTTGCTTATTACAGAAGAGTTATCGATTTGATGAGGCATCGGGTATCGGTTTACTTGCTAATGCGGTAAAAGATGGGAAATCAGGTGTTGTTAAACAATTATTAAACAATGCTTCATTGAGTGATATTAAGTATCAGGAACTTTCATCTCAGCAAGCCTACCAAGCTGTTTTACATGATAGTGTGGATCAATATCAACATTATCTAAATGCAATAAATCAACACGGTGTTGATGATATTGCAACGATTTTAGATAAATTTGCGCAATATCGCTTACTCTGCGCAGTTCGAGAAGGGCAGTTTGGTGTGAGTGGTTTAAATAAGCAAATCGAGTCTTTATTAGCTCAAAAAAAATTCATTCAACTTAAGAATGACGAAGCTTGGTACGTCGGTCGTCCGATTATGATTTTACGCAATAGCATTTCATTAGGACTTTATAATGGTGATATAGGAATTACTTTAAGGGCAGAGCACGACCATTCAAAATTACGAGTCTATTTTCCATTTGCGGACGGTTCGATAAAAGGGTTTTCTCCTTTCCGATTACCTGAGCATGAAACGGCTTATGCAATGACGATCCATAAATCACAAGGTTCAGAATTTGATCATGTAAATATTATTTTGCCAACGGATTATTCACCATTACTTAACCGTTCATTACTTTATACCGCTATCACTCGTGCTAAAAAAACGGTTTCAATTTATGCAACGGAACAAATTCTGCAACAGGCAATAAAATCTCAAACACAAAGGCACAGTGGTTTAGTTAATTTATTATTGAATAAAGGATAAAGTTATATAAATAAAAGTTAGCAGATTGATTATTTTATTAAAGATTAAAAATAAAAAATTAAATAGGCAAGAAGAGAGTACAGGGCATATCGCCCTGTAATTGATATTAATGAATAATTTTAGCTAAGAAGTCTTTAGCACGATCTGATTGTGGATTAGTGAAGAATTGTTCTTTTGAGGTATCTTCAATAATTTCACCCTTATCCATAAAGATAACACGGTGTGCAACTTTACGCGCAAAGCCCATTTCATGAGTAACAACCATCATCGTCATGCCTTCATAAGCAAGTTCAACCATTACATCAAGTACTTCATTAACCATTTCTGGATCAAGCGCTGAGGTTGGTTCGTCAAATAACATAACAATTGGATCCATGCAAAGTGCTCGAGCAATCGCAACACGTTGCTGTTGACCACCAGAAAGCTGGGCAGGGTATTTATCAGCATGAGCAAGTAAACCCACACGTGCTAATAGATTAAGAGCTTTTTCACGAGCCTCTTCATCCGCTCGACCTAATACTTTAATTTGGGCAAGCGTTAAATTTTTTAAAATGGTTAAATGAGGGAAGAGTTCAAAATGTTGAAATACCATACCCACTTTTGATCGTAATTTCGCTAAATTAGTTGCGGGATCGGTTATTTCTGTCCCTTCAATAATGATTTTACCTTGTTGTACGGGTTCTAAACCATTAACAGTTTTGATTAATGTTGATTTACCTGAACCAGAAGGTCCACAAACAACGACAACCTCACCTTTACCTACTCTTGTTGTGCAGTTCTTTAAAACTCGAAATTGTCCATACCATTTTGATATATTTTCTAAGGAGATCATCGATTTATCCCTTTCTTAAAATAATTAACTAACAGTGAAGCAGTAAAACAAATTACAAAATAACTTGCTGCTGCAAAAATAATCATTGAATATTTAACCGTACCGCCTTGAACATTACCAATTTGAGTTACACTTGCACCGAAAAGGTCAATTAAACTCATCACATAAACTAACGAGGTGTCTTGGAATAAGATAATACCTTGAGTTAGTAACAGTGGCACCATAGACCGAAATGCTTGAGGTAAGATAATTAAGCGCATGGCTTGACCTTTAGTCATACCTAAAGCATAAGCAGCATGATATTGGCCTTTGTTCACTGCATTGATACCCGCGCGAATGATTTCTGAATAATAAGCTGCTTCAAAAAGTGCAAAAGCGATCATTGCTGAAACAATACGTACATCCGCATAAGGTGGTAAATTAAATATATATTTAATAACTTGTGGCAATGCTAAATAGAACCATAACAGCACTAATAATAGTGGAATGGAACGAAATAAATTTACGTAGCATTTAGCAAAAATATTAAGCAATTTATTATTTGATAAACGCATTAACGCAAGCATAGTACCCCAAACAATACCAAAAATGACCGCATTAAGGGTGATTTTTGTTGTTAACCATAAACCACTTAATAGTAAATGATAATTATCAAATACCAATGAAGGTATATTTGCAATCCAATCAAAAAGCTGCATATTATCCTCCATGATTCATGTTAGGTAAGCGAGTATGTTTTTCAACAATACGCATAATAGTGAGTACCGCATAATTTATTAGCATAAAGGCGATCGTTACACCACACAAAATTTCGACAATACTATTGGTTGATTCATTAATACGATCAATCTGTCCAATTAAATCTATTAACCCAATTGTTGAAGCAACAGATGAGTTTTTAATAATATTAGTCATTTCTGATGTTAATGGTGGAATAATGCGACGATAAGCATTAGGTAATAAAACGTATCTATATGCTTGACGATTGGTTAAACCAAGTGCGATTGCTGCATATCTTTGGCCTTTAGGCAAAGTTTGAATACCCGTTCTTACTTGCTCGGCAATTCGCGCAGATGTGAACAATCCTAAAGCAGTTGCGGCGATGATGAACGAACTAATATTTGGTGATAAACCAGATACAAACCACGTTCTTAAACTGCCTATCAGAAGTTCAGGAAATAGCATATACCATAAAAACATTTGTACAAGTAAGGGGATATTACGAAATAGCTGAATATAGCTTGCCGCAAAATTACTTAGAAACTTGTTGTCAAGTGTTCTACAGATACCAACCAATGAACCCAGCACAAAGGCGATGATCCATGCTGTAATGGCTAATGAAACGGTCACAAAAATGCCATCTAACAGCCAATTTAAATAAATCCCATCACCATAAGGGGTGGGTTCAAAAAATAGTGTCCAATTAAAACTCATAATATATTTAATTCACTAATTTAGATTATGTACTAAATGCTACGGCATTTAGTACATGGATTAGAAAGATAAGAAAAGTATTAATCTAATGCTTTATCGTTAGGGTTTGCAAAAAGCTCAACCATTTTCGGTGAAATTTCAAGTTCCATATTTGCACCTTTTGGTGGTACTGGTTGAGTGAACCATTTGTTATAAGACTCTAATGCTTTTCCTGATTTTTGGGCTTCAGCAATGGCGTTGTCCATTAGTTGTTTAAATTGAGTGTCACCCTTTCTTAACATACAACCGTAAGATTCATAAGATAAAGGTTCACCAACAATTTTCCACTCAGCAGGATTAATTGCACGTGAACGTTCACCAGCCAATAAAGCATCATCCATTAAAAATGCAGCTGCACGACCAGTTTCAAGTGCATTAAATGCATCACCATGATCTTTTGGGGTAATGATCCGGATACCTAATTTTTCTTTATTGTTGATTTGATTTAAACGGATTTCAGAAGTAGTACCCGCAGTCGTTACTACATTTTTGCCTTTTAAATCTTCAATAGTATTGATATTACTATCTGCTTTAACTAAAAAGCGCGTACCTACAATAAAGATGGTGTCTGAAAAATCAACTGTTTTTTGGCGTTCAAGATTGTTAGTAGTTGAACCACATTCAAAATCGTAAGTATAGTTGTTAAGAAGTTGAATACGTGTCTTAGAAGTAACAGGTAAATATTTTACTTTAAGGTCAGGTAAGTTTAACTCTTTTTTCACTGCATCTACGATTAGATTAGAGTAATCTTGTGAATAGCCAATCACTTCTTGCTTATCGCCATAGTAGGAAAATGGAATAGAAGATTCACGATGACCAACAACAATAACACCACTTTCTTTAATTTTAGCTAACGTGCCAGTAAGTTCTTCAGCTAATGCCGAACCAGTCATTAGACCTAACATTGCAAGTGATAAAACTAATTTGGTTAATTTTGTCTTTTTGTTCATTCTCGTCTCCTACTGTTTGATTTGTATCATATTAAATTTATTTAATATTTTTACAAAGGGCGTATATTATAACTTATTTTTTAGCATAAAAGTACTTTTTACTGTTTATTTATATATCATTGGCTCCAAATGCGTAGCTATAATTATGCTTTATAAGCAATTATTTCTGAACATGATTTTATTTGAAACTAGGTATAGTTAAGCAATATTTATGCCATTATCGTAAATTATGAACGTCTTTTTATAAATATTGGGATACACATTAATATCATGAACAATAAATAAGGTTTATTTCCCCATCTAGCATAAGGAGTTAGGCCAGTAGTTGGTGATAGACTCTCAGTTAAAACAGTGGTGGTAAATGCTGGAATTTGTTTTATGATTCTTCCTTGCTGGTTAATTATTGCGGTAATACCATTATTAGTACTGCGAATTAATGGACGACCAAACTCTAATGCTCTAGCTTGTGCCATTTGCAAATGCTGTTTTGGACCAATACTATCACCAAACCAAGCATCATTTGAGACAGTGAGTAAAAAATCTGTATCAGGCTTAAAGTTTTCCCATATAAGATCGGATAAAATTACTTCATAACAGATAGCGGTTGTGAATTTAAACCCTTTCATGGTTAATTGGGGCTGTGTTTCATCGCCTGCTTTCATTGAAGACATTGGAATATTAAGCAGATCAGTAATGGGTTCAAGTAAAGATTCAAATGGTGTAAATTCACCAAATGGTACTAAATGATGTTTTTGATAACGATGAGCTGTTGGGTATTGATAGGGTTCTTTTTTGCCCAATACAATTAACGAATTATAAATATTACCTTTATTTCGATTGTCTGGTTCATTAAAACGATAATCAATAATACCAACGGCAATTTCAGAATCATTCGCTCTTGCTTGATTATCTAGATAATATAAAAAAGGTTGTTGATTGGTT
The DNA here is from genome assembly GCF_984568995.1 of Gilliamella sp. LMG 34360. Taxonomy (NCBI): domain Bacteria; kingdom Pseudomonadati; phylum Pseudomonadota; class Gammaproteobacteria; order Orbales; family Orbaceae; genus Gilliamella; species Gilliamella sp. LMG 34360. The sequence goes on from NZ_OZ474900.1 coordinate 1,062,782, forward strand.
TCAAAATCTGTAATGCTGGCTTCTGACCATATTATAATCTTATCTTTACCAAAACTTTGTTGGGTAAGTTGATAATAGGTTTCTAAAGTATTATTTAATTGTTCACTGCTCCACCTTAAAGTTTGTGGAATATTGCCCTGAATTAATGAAAAATTCGCTATACGATGATGATCAACTTCGGTCCAGTTTTTATCTTTGAATAAAATTGGTGCAATGAAGATCGTTAATAGTGCAATTATTGCACCAAGCGCGTGCTTTTGGGATTGATGTTGCTTAATTTTATAAAAACTGTAAATAGCTAGTCCACATAAAAAACAAGTTAGCAAATTCACACCATCTATACCAACGATAGGAAAATAGACCCGCAGTGGGCTATCAAGTTGGCTATAACCAAGTTGTAACCAAGAAAAACCCGTTAAAATGTAACCACGTAAAAATTCGGTACATTGCCATAAGATAGGTGCAGCTAATGCCAATTGCTTGAATGAAAATTGAGGTGCTAAACGATCTGCATTTCTAAGTAAAAAAGCAAATAACATCGGGTAAAGTGACAAATATAGGATCAGAAAGCCTAGTATCACCATTGCAATAGGTGTAGGTAGTTCCCCATATTGTTTAATACTGATATAAACCCAATGGACTCCTGAGGTAAAATAACCAATTCCCCAAGTCAATCCTAATAACATTGCTTGTTTTTTAGTTTTATTCGCAATAAGCCATAATAGGCCAGCAAAAGAGATAAATGCTAAAGGCCAAATATGAAAGGGAGCATAACTAAAAACAGCGATGCAACCGTAAATAAAACTTAGTAGCAGATATTTAAGCATGTTATGGCAACTCTAAATTAGGCACTGTGGCATCTTCCGGAATAGTTACATGCAGTTGGATGATACGTCTTTTATCGGCTATGGTTACTTTAAATTGATAACCGTCAATGATTATACTTTCACCACGTAAAGGTAAGCGTCCAAAATGTTGCATTACCAAACCACCAATCGTATCCATTTCGTCATCACTAAAATGTGTCGCAAAAATTTCGTTAAAATCTTCTACAGGAGTGAGCGCACGTACGGTGTAAACCAAAGGAGATAAGCGACGAACATCCCGATCTTCAACTTCATCATATTCATCTTCAATATCACCTACAATGAGCTCTAAAATATCTTCAATTGTAACAAGACCTGATACGCCACCAAATTCATCAATCGCTATTGCCATATGGTAACGTTGCATACGAAACTCTTTTAACATATGATCAACACGTTTACTTTCTGGCACAATAACCGTTGGCCGTAGTATCTTTTTTAAATCGAAACCGTCAATACCTTGGCGGATAAATATGAGTAAATCTTTCGCCAGTAACACACCTTCAATGTGGTCTCTATCTTCACTAATGACAGGATAACGAGAGTGACCATGTTCAGAAATAATATCTAAGCATTGATCAAGTGAATAATTGTCTTTGATAGTAACAATTTGTGAGCGGGGGATCATAATATCGCGAATGCGTTGTTCGGCTATATCCATGACACCTTCAATCATATCAAGTGTGTCTGGATCGATAAGCTCGTTTTCTTCAGCTTCGCGTATAACTTCAATCAGTTCTTCTTTATCTTTGGGTTCTGAATGAAATAACTGACTTAACCATAAGGCAAACCCTTTTTTGGATCTCCGGGGATTATCATCGCTCATTTGCTTTTTCCTTTACTAATTTATTGTATTTAATTATTTTTACTTCAGTTTAGTTATCATCAATGATGATAACTAAACACAGTTATTCGTCAATCGGTTGATATGGATTATTAAATCCTAGCTGTTGCATTATATCAATTTCGATATTTTCCATTTCTTCGGCTTCTTCGTCAAGAATATGATCATATCCTAATAGATGCAAACACCCATGCACGATCATATGTGCCCAATGTGAAGTTAACGATTTATGTTGTTCTTTCGCTTCAGCTTCCACCACTTGTTTGCAAATAATCAAATCACCCAACAGTGGTACCTCAATTTCAATCGGTGATTCAAATGGAAAAGAGAGTACATTGGTGGGTTTATCTTTGTGGCGGTATGTATTATTTAACTGCTGGCTTTCTTGTTCATCCACAATTCGGATAGTGATTTCAGCATTATCCATAAATTGAGGCAAAATCACGTTTAACCATTGCATAATTTGCTCTTCAGTTGGCAAATTTTGGTTATCGTCTGTAGCTATTTGCAAATCTAAAATAATTGCACTCATTTTACTGTGTTTACCTAATTTATTTATTCACGATGATAAGGATGGTTAGTGGTTAAGCTCCATGCTCGATAAAGGCTTTCTGCGACAATGACACGCACTAAAGGATGTGGAAGCGTAAGAGGCGAGAGCGACCAGCTCTGCTCTGCCGCGGCTTTGCAAGCAGGAGATAAGCCTTCAGGCCCCCCAATGAGCAAGCTCACATCACGGCCATCGGTTTTCCAACGTTCTAACTGTTGTGCTAAATTATGCGTAGTGTAAGGTTTACCTGGAATATCTAATGTGATAATGCAGTTGCCTTTACCGCAATTTGCTAACATTTGTTCGCCTTCTTTATCTAAAATTCGGGCAATATCTGCATTTTTAGTTCGTTTTCCAGCTGGAATTTCGATAAGTTCTAGTGGCATATCTTTAGGGAAGCGCGAACGATAATCTTCAAAAGCGGTGGTAACCCAACTTGGCATTTTGTTGCCAACAGCGATAAGCTGTATCTTCACGCCACTAACTCCAAAGTTTTTCGAGTTCGTAAAGTTGACGGGTTTCTTCTTGCATAATATGTACAATGACTGAATCCATATCAACCACTACCCAATCAGCATCATTTTTGCCCTCGCTACCTAAAACAAGAAGCCCATGTTTTTTCGCTTCATCAAGTAAATGCCCAGCAATGGATGAGACATGACGGTTTGAAGTGCCCGTACAGACAATCATATAATCGGTAATGCTTGATTTACCACGCACATCTAAGGTAACAATATCTTTGCCTTTTAGATCATCAATCTTATCGATAATAAAATCTTGTAACGACTGTTGCAAAATAATCTCTCTATCATAAAAAATTAAAGCATCAGTATATCATATTTTTAAAAAATAACGGTGAAGATAACATTGACCTTGTATATTTTGTCAAGAAGTTTCAGATTCACTATACGTTTGAGTAAAAATTATTTCATCAATTCAACTATTAAGAGCAATTACTCTATCAAATAATGGATTATCCGTTAAACGATGGGTAACCATAATTAACGTTTTATTTTTACAAGTTTGTTTGATCAATTGAATAATTTGTTGCTCGGTCTGCTGATCAAGGCTTTCTGTTGGTTCATCCATCAAAATGAGTGGAGAGTTGTGCAGTAAAGCTCTGGCAATACCGATACGACGAATTTCACCACCCGATAAAGCGCGACCACCTTGACCGATAGGCAAATTCAAACCTTGATCTGTATTTAACAATTTTTCAAGTTCAACTTGTTTTAAGACTTCGATAAGTTGTTGCTCAGTAGCTTGTGCATTGCCTATCAACAAGTTTTGCCTTAAGGTATCACTAAAAATTGCAATAACTTGCGGTACCATCGCAATCGCCTGTCGTAAGGTTTTTTCGTCCAATAGATTCAATGGTGTACCATTAAAATAGATATTGCCTGAGGTGGGTTCCCAAGCGCGATTAACGAGATTTAATAATGTTGATTTACCGCACCCAGTTTTTCCAATTAATCCAATATGTTCCCCTTGATTAACCGTTAACGAAAAATCTGTTAATACCGCGAAAGGTTGATTGGGATAACTAAAATTGATGTTTTCAAATTGTAGCGTTGCTGAACTTAAATCAACTTTTTTGCTTTCACTTTCCGAGACAAATTTAATATCAGGTGTTTGATTAAAAATTGCTGTTGTGCGAGTAGCGGAGGTTAATACTTGCCCTAAAAAGATAAACGCGCCAGGAATTGGTGCTAGAATTTCGGCACTGGCAAGACTCACAAATACAAATAAGGCAACTAGAGGTGAAAGGGTATATTGCGTAATTAACCAAAGAACCAATAGAGTTAAAAAGCCAGCGATCAATAATACTAATGCACTTGAAAGTGCCATTAAAGTTGATTGCTGCTGTTGATTACGAAGCCAATTTGTTTCCAGTTCATCGAGTTTGTGACGATAGCGTGATTGAGCATTGAAAAGAGTAAGTTCAGCTTGTCCTTGTAAATAATTGATCAGTAATAAGCGATATTCACTTTGTTGCTTTGCTAAGTTCTTGCCCAGTTCTTTTCCTGCTTGGTAAAAAATAACGGGTACGACTAATAAAGTAAGGGTCAGAATAATAGTGATAACAAGCGCTACCGGTAGATTGATATTACTTAGAACAATAAAGATTATACCAATCGTGAGCAAAGCGGTCACAATAGGCGAAAACAGTTTGAGATAAAGATGATCCAGCGCATCAATATCAACAATAAAGCGGTTAAGTAAATCGGCTCTTTGATATTGAGCTAACTGATTGGCACTCAGCGGTAAAATCTTACGAAAAGCTAATGTCCTTAAATAGGCCAAGATCTTAAATGTCGTATTATGATCCACCAAGCGTTCCATATAGCGTGCTGCTGTGCGAGTAATTGCTGCCCCACGCACTCCCGCTGCCGGTAACATATAGTTAAAAGTATATAAGCCAGCAACCCCAACAACTGCCGTTGAAGCTAGAAACCAACCCGATAAAGAGAGTAAAAATACACTAGTAAAAAGAGTCAAAAGCGCTAAAGATAGACCACACAAAATTTGCCAAAAATAGTGTTTATACAGTGCGATATAAGGACGTAATATGGCTAACATAAATCCTCCTTGCTATCACAATGTAACTGACCATCTGCTAACTGCCAAACTTGGTTATAAATGTGCATATCATCGGTTTGATGGGTTATGGTAATTGTATTTGGTGCAATATGTTGTTGATCTATATTTTGCATGGTATGTCTATCTAGGCTTGCTGTAGGCTCATCAAGAATGAGCAATTGACATGGTTTTAACATTGCTCGAGCGATTGCTACACGTTGTGCTTGTCCGACTGACAAACGCACTGCGTCTTCACCTACTTGGGTATCTAATCCTTGAGGTAATTTATCAATAACAGACACTAACTGGGTTTTGGCAATTACAGTTTCAATTTCATCATCAGAAGCATTCGGTTTTCCTAATAAAATATTTTCACGCACTGAGCCATTAATAAGATAAGGACTCTGTCCGATCCAACTGATTTGTTGTTGCCAATGGGTAATATCTAATTGATTAAATTCGATCCCATTAATCTTTAACGAACCCTGATAAGGTAAAAAGCCAAGCAAAACTTGCATTAACGAAGTTTTACCTTCACCACTTTTACCGACTAAAGCTAATTTAAAAGGTGTTTGTAAAGCGAATGATAATGGTCCAACAATGGGTTGCTGTTCGCTAGACAGTACAATCAAATTACTTGCTTCAATAGTATGTAATGGTTGATTGATTTGAATTGGGTTGGCATCATGATGAGCTTGATTTAACAAGACATCTTTACTTAAAAAAGCTTCAATATTGTCCGCTGCTGCAATGGCTTCAGCTTTGGCATGGTAGTAAGTTCCTAAATCGCGTAATGGTTGAAAATATTCGGGAGCTAAAATTAACGTAAAAAAACCCGCAAATAAGGTCACAGGACCATTATATGAACCGAAATTAAATTCACCTAAATACGAAAAACCAAAATACACCGCTACGATGGCGATCGAAATTGACGTAAAAAATTCCAACACAGCTGAGGATAAAAAAGCCATTTTTAATACTTGCATGGTTTTAACGCGAAAGTCTTCGGATGCTTGAGCAATTTCGTTGGCTTGTTTTTCTCCTTGATTAAATAGACGGATAGTATTAAGTCCTTTTAAGCGATCTAAAAAGTGACCACTTAAATATGCCAGAGCTTTAAAATGACGACGGTTAATATCTGCTGCGCCCATACCAACTAAAATCATAAAGATTGGAATCAGTGGGGCAGTACATAACAAGATAGCGGCTGCTGCCCAGTTAAACGGTAAAATAGCAATACAAATTAAAATTGGGACGATACTGACTAAACGCATTTGTGGCAGATAACGAGCAAAAAAGTCATGCAGATTTTCTACTTGCTCTATAAGTAACGTGCTCCAAGCGCCTGTAGTACTTTGATTTAAATAAGCAGGGCCATAAGCTTCAAGTTGATTAATTAAGTCATTGCGAATTTGTTTTCGTACCTTTTTCCCTAGTGCAAAGTTGATCTTTTCGCGCACATACATTAACAGCGCTCTACCTAATAAAATAATAATAAGTGAGCCAAAGTAAGGTAGGATATCGACAAAATGTTGTTGCTCAATAATCAGTTTTTGTAAAATAACAGCGAGTAGAGCCGCTTGCATAATAACCAATAAAGTCAATGCAAAACCAGTTAAAGCAGAAGCACGCAAATCTGCTTTATGCATTTTTGCATGCTGTTTCAACCAGCCAAGTAGATAAGTTTGACGTTTTTTATCTAGTGACATGATGATATTTTAGTTTATTTCAAATTATCCAAATAAAGTTCAGCATCGAGTGCAGCCATACATCCAGTTGCAGCTGAAGTGATCGCTTGGCGATAAATATGATCCATCACATCACCTGCGGCAAAAATACCTTGGACACTGGTTTGTGTCGCATTACCATGTGTACCAGATTTAACTTTGATGTAGCCACCATTTAATTCAAGTTGACCTTCGAAAATACTGGTATTGGGTTTATGACCAATGGCAATAAATACGCCCATAACAGATAGATCCTCAGTAAGTTTAGGATCTTGAGTATTACGCAGTCTAACCCCTGTAACGCCCATATCATCACCTAATATTTCATCAACAATTTGATGGGTATGTAAGATTACTTTACCTTCTTGTATCTTTTGTGCTAAACGATCCATTAAGATCTTTTCTGCTCTAAAGCTATCGCGACGGTGTATTAAATGTACTTCACTGGCAATATTGGCTAAATAAAGCGTTTCTTCAACGGCCGTATTTCCGCCTCCTACTACTGCTACTTTTTGATTGCGATAGAAAAAACCGTCGCAGGTGGCACATGCTGATACACCTTTACTTTTAAACGCTTCTTCAGAGGGTAAACCGAGATATTGAGCAGAGGCACCGGTCGCAATAATTAATGCATCGCAACTGTACTCTGTTTCACTGCCATAGAGTTTATAAGGTTTGCTACTAAAATCGACTTGATCGATATGATCTAAAATAATTTCAGTATTAAATCTTTCGGCATGCTCTTTCATTTTAACCATTAAATCAGGCCCAGTTAATTCAGGTGCTCCAGCTGGCCAGTTTTCAATTTCGGTCGTGGTTGTGAGTTGACCACCTTGTTGTATCCCAGTAATTAAAACAGGTGAAAGATTTGCTCGAGCGGCATAAACGGCTGCGGTATAGCCAGCAGGGCCAGAACCAAGTATTAGTAAACGTGCATGTTTAGTTTTCATCTTTAAATCCTTATTTATATTCTGGCTGTTAACACAGAACTCGCTCAATTAATAATTGTTAAGTCTAACATTATCAATCTTTATAGTGCAAAAAAATTGATTATTATAGTGATAGGTAATGACGATAAGATATTTTTTCAACAGTTGACAAAAGTTATCTTTTTTTATTGTTCACTTACTTTTTAAAAACAATTAATAAATGAATTTAAATTATCGATTTGTTTGACAATGTTTATAAAAACAATGAAAGAAGGACAGATTTCTCATGAAAAATTTAGAAGTTGTATAAAAAATAAATGAGAAAAAATATAAAGCGTATAATACCAAAAGGCGGAACAATTTACTAAATCGCTATCTTCTTTTAAACATTTGTTTAGGTAGGATTAAATTAAAAACGGTCTTGGAGCGTTATTGATTAAGTAACCATTAATTTTATTGTTGCTTTACACCTTTGAGGCATAAAGCAATAGACAGTTTATATTTATTCAGATAGATATGTGGTGATATCTTTGAGTGGCCAACGTATTTTAGGTGTTGGTTCATTGATACGATAACCAAATGCTAAACAAAGTGCTACACCGAAATTTTCACCACTAAATGATGGTATGTGATTTTCTAAAATTTTAATAACACCATCATGTTGAAATCCACCAATCGCACAGGAATCAATATTATGATAAGCAGCAGCTGTGAGCATATTGGCACAAGCTAGATAAGCCTGCATTTCAAATGAATGATTCATAGTTAGGCCGCTGGCTAAACCATTTTCATAAAAGTTGAGCCTTGATTGACACATAACATCAATACTGTTTTGATCATCTGGGTCAGGTAAAGTACGAGCAACCGCCTTACGGAAATACTCATTTTGTACCGAAAAACTGTTTGATTTACGATAAAGTACAATCACATAATGTGAGCAACTGGTGACTTGCTCTTGTTTGAAACAAGCCTCAGATAATTCGCTTTTAATTTTAGGGCTGTCAACCACCACAAAATGCCAAGGCTCAAGTCCAAATGCTGAAGGGGATAAGCGACCTGCATCTAAAATATATTCAATTTCAGCAGGATCAATCTTTTTGGTTTCGTCAAATTTTTTACATCCGTGTCGAAAATATAAGGCTTGTGTTAATTTATCCATGTTTTCTCCTATTCTTTTGTATTCCATGGGGCAACTTTTAATAATAATAACATACCAGGTATGGCAAGAATCGTACATAAACCAAAGAAAGTTGTCCATCCTAAATAATTAACCATAATGCCTGTAGTGGCATTAATTAATGTTCTTGGGATAGAAGCAATACTTGTAAATAATGCAAATTGTGTCGCTGTATAAAGGGGATTAGTTGTTTTTGCAATAAAAGCGACAAAGGCCGCTGATCCTAGCCCAACGCCTAACGCTTCAAAGCTAATTACTAAAGCTAATAAAATTTTAGCGTGGTAGGTAATTTCAGTAAATGGACCTTCAACAGACAACCATGCAAACCCTAGAATAGAAATAACTTGTACAAAACCAAATAGCCAAAGTGCACGGTTAATACCAATTTTGATCATCAAGATGCCGCCCATTAATGCACCAAATACACTTGGCCATAATGATGCATTTTTAGCAATCCAGCCAATATCCAAACGGCTAAATCCCATTTGTAAATAAAAAGGGGTTGCCAGTGAGGTTGCCATACTGTCACCCAATTTATAAAGAAAGATAAAAGCTAAAATCGTGAGTGCACTTTTTATACCTTGACGATTAATAAATTCACTAAATGGCTTAATGATGATATCTTCAATACTATGGTTTTTTGGCGCTTGATTGATAGGCTCTTTAACTTTCAATGTCATCATAATTGCTGGCAACATAAATAGCCCAGTAATAATAAACACACTGTTCCAAGGTAGATAATTGGATAAAATTAATGATAGCGAACCTGGTACTAAACCAGCAACACGATAAGCATTGGTATGAATACTGTTGCCAAGTCCCAGTTCGTTATCTAGTAGTAATTCTCGCCTAAATGCATCAAGGGCAATATCTTGTGTGGCTGAAAATAGAGCAATAATAAAACAGATAGCAGCGATTACCCAAATGTTTAATGTAGGCGAGAAAAAACCTAAAATTGTGATAAAGAATACTAATACAATTTGCGAAGCAAGCATCCATCCTCGTCTTCTACCTATATTGAAAAGCGAAATATTGTCCATAAATGGCGCCCAGACAAATTTCAAAATATAGGGAAATTGTGTTAACGAAAACGCGCCAATTGTTTTGATATTGATACCTTCGCTCTCTAGCCAAGCAGGTAATAATTGCAACAATAAATAAAAAGGTAAACCAGATGCAAATCCAGTAAAAATACAGATTAGCATTTTTTCGGTAAAAATTGTTTTTATAAGTGAATTTTGCTCATTAGTCATTCTTTAACTTTATTGATTAGTTTTTTCGCAAAGTGTTATCATAGCATACAACTATAAAAAATAATTCTGCAAGCCAAGATAAAACGGATTATCTCAAGCCTGATTCTAAAACTGGAAAACTGTGACAATGGATGTTTTGAAATAAAAACTTCACTTATTTGGAGCATGCAAGAAATGCTTCAAAACGCTGTTATTAATCAAGCATCAAAGAAAACGACCGATTAATAGATCAACTAATCACCATTCAAAGGGGTGTGATAATATGAAAAATCTAACAAAAATTGCTGTATTCAGTAGTAAACATTATGACAAAGAGCATCTTGAAATTGCCAATAAAAAATTTGGTTTCGATATCGAATATTATGAACACAAACTAAGCCAAAAAACGGTGGTTACAGCGCAAGGATATGATGCAGTTTGTGTATTTGTTAATGATGAAGTTGATAAAAAAGTTTTACACAAATTGGCTGAATATGGCATAAAAATTCTAGCATTACGTTGTGCGGGATTCGATAATGTTGATCTTGCTGAGGCAAAAAAATTAGGTATTACCGTTGTGCGTGTACCCGCTTATTCACCAGAAGCGGTTGCTGAACATGCAGTTGCGTTAATGATGACTCTTAATCGCCGTACCCATAAGGCTTATCAACGCACACGCGATGCTAATTTTTCTTTAGATGGATTAACTGGCTTTAATATGCACAATCGCACTGCTGGCGTGATTGGCACAGGTAAAATTGGACAAGCAGCGATTCGCATCTTAAAAGGTTTTGGCATGCATATCTTAGCTTATGATCCATATCCAAATGACATTGTTGTCGAACTTGGCGCACAATATGTCGAATTAGACGAACTTTATGCCAAATCGGATATCATCACATTGCATTGTCCAATGACACCAGAAAATTATCACTTACTGAATAAAGAATCTTTCCAAAAAATGAAAGATGGCGTCATGATTATTAATACCAGTCGAGGAGCATTACTGGATGCTACAGCCGCTATTGATGCATTAAAACAGACCAAAATTGGCGCTCTCGGTATGGATGTATATGAAAACGAACGCGATCTATTTTTTGAAGATAAATCAAACGATGTAATATTAGATGACGTATTTCGTCGCTTATCATCATGTCATAACGTTATCTTTACTGGACATCAGGCATTTTTAACTCAAGAAGCACTGTTAAATATTTCTGATACGACTTTAACGAATATTAAACAGGTTGCTGAAGGTAAAGATTGTCCAAATATTGTTGAAAAATAATAAATACTTTTTGACGTTAACGATTTTTTAATAACATAAAATATAGGTTTTATATGCAGCGAATCATCATTCTAATTAATATAATATTGTTGCTTACAGCTTGTAGTAGTGAGAAATCTTCAATATCGCCTATGCAAGAACATCGCGGACATCCTAATGTCGAAGGGGGTGTCTATTTAGAAGAAGAACACAATCCTCCAAAAAACAACAGCGAGCCGTTGGCTGTTGATCAAGAAAATTTTATTACCAGAATGGTCAATAAACATGGATTTAATCGTGAGCAATTACGCGAAGTACTTTCGCAAACCAACAAACTTGACTGGGTAATTAATTTAATGGATAAGCAAGCGCCAACATCAGGTTCTTCTACAGTATCTAAACCTAATGGTGCATGGATCCGTTATAAAAACAAATTTATCACGCCAAGTAATTTACCTCGTGGGGTAGAATTTTGGAATAATTATAAAAAAGAGTTACAACAAGCGTATGATCAATATGGTGTACCACCTGAAATTATTGTGGGCATTATTGGTGTAGAAACGGGTTGGGGACGAGTGATGGGTAAAACCAAAATCATTGATGCACTCTCAACTCTTGCTTTCTATTATCCAAGACGAGCACAATACTTTACAGATGAGTTAGAGCACTTTTTAGTTATGTGCCGAGATGAAAGCGTTGACCCATTTGATCTGAGTGGATCATTCGCTGGGGCAATGGGATATGGTCAATTTATGCCATCAGCGTTCAGAAATCATGCTGTCGATTTTAACAATGATGGGCACATCGATCTGTGGGATCCGGTTGATGCAATCGGCAGTGTGGCCAACTACTTTAAAGCACATGGTTGGCAAAGTGGTAAAAAAGTCGCGGTTATCGCCGATGGGCAAGCGCTATCACTTGATACGGGTTTTAGTACAAAATACACCGTTGAAACGTTAGCTAGAGCAGGATTAAAACCGAAAAGTTCATTAGATGGCCATAATAAGGTCAGTTTATTGCGGTTGGATATGGGCGATAGCTATCAATATTGGTATGGCTTACCAAATTTTTATGTCATCACTCGATACAATCATAGTACGCATTATGCTATGGCCGTATGGCAATTAGGCTTAGCTGTGAAAGAGGCGCGATAATACCTAGCATATTTCGTAACTTAAACAAAAGGTCGCATCAGCGGCCTTTTTAATTGTTTAAAATTGAAATGGTATAGACTCCTGAATAATTTTTACAAAGCTCTCTGTTATATCAATAAAATTAGTAAGAATACTCTAAACTTCTCTGTGATCACATGTTATAACTACTGATCCTATTATGGCGATATGCAAAAAACTTAGTGGTGAAAGAAGTGCGATAACGTCTAGTATATTTAGCAACTAAATCAATAATTTGCATTAGCGACCTTTTTAATTGTTTTAAATTGAAATGGTATAGACTCCTGAATAATTTTTACAAAGCTATCTGTTATATCAATATTATTAGTAAGAAACTCTCTAAACTTCTCCGTCATCACATGCTATAACCACTGCTCGCATCTTATGGCGGTATGGCAAAAACTTAGCGGTAAAAGAGGCACTAAGCCTAGCGTGTTTTTCTATCCAAACAGAAAGTCACTAATGCGATCTGTTTAAATATAAAAATTAACTCTTTCAAAAAACTTAAGAAGAGTAGGGGTGAACGTTAAGAAACAATAAGCTTTACTGCAAGCATTAATAAAAAAATACCGAAATAGGTAATCAGTTTATTTACTGGTAATTTTTGCGAGATTTGCACGCCGACTTTTGCCATAGGTATACTGGTGAGCATAATTGAAAATACCGCAGGTAAATAGATAAAACCTAAGCTATATTCAGGAAGTTCTTGGATATTCCAACCCGCAATAATGTAACCAATAGTGCAACCAAAAGCGACGGGTAAGGTGAATGCAGCTGATGTTCCAATTGCTTTACGCATATCGACTCCGCATTTTTTCAAAAACGGTACAACCAGTACACCGCCACCCACACCGACCAGCGCAGCAAAAACACCAATTAATGTACCAACAGCAATAAAAATACTGTTACCCAACGAAGTTACTTCAGATATTTGATTTTGTATCACTTTATTGGTTTTAAAAATAAATTTACTACCAACATAAATTAGAAAAACGATAAATAGCCATTTTAACCATATACCTGGAATATAAGGGGTCATGTAAGAACCGGCAATTGTACCGATAATACAACCTATCACCATCTTTTTTAGAATTGACCATTCAATATTTTTGTTTTTATTTTGGGTCCAACTTGATGATAAACTAGTGCCAATAATTGTCGCTAAGGATGAAGCTATAGCAATATGGTGAGTCCAATGGTTACCCAGATTGAAATAATTGAGCGAAAAAATTAGAGCCGGTACAATCAATGCTCCCCCACCAACGCCGAACATACCTGCAAGCAAACCAGCCGCAGCACCGATAATGAGGAAGATAACAAACTCAAAAATCATATTTTTAATCCTTACGATGGGATAACGTCATTAGCCTGTCTATTTGTTACAAAAATAAAAATCATGGCTAGCCAATTGATTGTAAATATGTTTTATTCTTGTTGCAAATAATTTGGTTATTCTATCTGAGTTGTTTAATATATAACGATAAATCGATTAGCAAAGTAATTAACGTTAAGTTTTAATTGATTAACAAAGTAATCAGCTAAAAGATGACATAGTGCTTAAAAAATCTTATGTTATTTAGCCTAATTGATAAAAGTTTTAAGAGAAATTTAAATTGAAAGGAGTGAAAAATGAAAGATCGTTTAAAGTGGATTGATGATTTTGGTTTTTTAGGTGAAACCGCAAGTGGTCATTCATTAGTGATGGATGGTGGAATTGAGCATGGTGGGCGTAATCGTGGTGCTCGTCCTATGGAACTTTTATTGCACGGTGCTGCTGGTTGTATGGCGTATGACATTATCGCTATATTAAAAAATAAAAAAAAGGATGTGCGTGATCTTTGGATTGAAATTGATAAAACTCAGGCAGAATCTTCACCAAAAGTTTATACCACAATTAATTTTCATATCGTAATTACCGGTGTGAATGTGGATAACGAAGCGGTTGAAAATGCGATAAAACTTGCTTCTGAAAAATATTGTAGCGCCTCTATCATGTTAGGTAAGACAGCGAAAATGTCCTACACCTATGAAATACGTGTACATGAGTAAATATCTTCTTATAACAAAAAATTATAATCTAATAACTAGCTGATATTAGTGAGTTTTGCAGTAATCATTTAACATTTTATTTAATTGATAGATTGTTACAAAGGAATGATTATGCAACAGTTAAGTAAAAATATGCGATTTCGAGATATGGTTATTTTGGGATTGCTTTTTATTGGCCCTGCCGCACCGGTGGGTTTGTTTGGTGTTTTAGATGCGATAAGCGATGGTGCTATTGCTTTAGTTTATATTGTTGCAACTTTAGTGATGGCATTTACTGCTTATTCGTATGCCAGAATGGCGAATGCTTTACCTCATGCTGGGGCCGTTTATGCTTATTGTTCTTTAGGAATTCATCCTAATGCGGGTTTTTTAGTCGGTTGGCTGTTACTTCTTGATTACATGTTTATTCCAGCCGTTGCTTACTTATTTAGTGGTATTTCACTCAACGCTTTGATACCTGGTGTGCCAGTATGGCTATGGACTTGTTTGGCGGTAGTGTTAACAACTACTCTAAATTTAATTGGAGCAAAAAAATCTGCCATAATTACTTTAATCATTTTGTTACTTGAAATCCTAGTACTGTTTGTGGTGTTATTGGTGGGTATTTGGATCATAGTGACAACAGATCTTAATCGAAATTGGTTACAACCTTTTATTGGTGGAGCAGCATTTACTTGGAGTAATCTGTTTAGTGCCGTATCGATTGCTGTTTTATCTTATTTGGGATTTGATGCTATTGCCACTTTTTCGGAAGAAAACAGTGGTCAGCGCAACTTAGTTAGTAAAGCTATTATTACTTGTTTAATTCTAGCTGGTTGTCTATTTGTTTTGCAGATTTACGTTGCATCCTTACTTTCTCCTTATGATTCTGAATATTTGCGTAGTCATCCTGAACTACAAGGCAAAGCTTACTATCATATTGTCAATCAAGAGATTAATTTATGGTTGGGATGGGCATTAAGTTTAATGAAAGCGATCGGAGCGTCATTTGCTGCAATGGTAGGGCAGGCTGCTGCAAGTCGTCTTTTATTCAGTATGGGACGTGATAAGCGCTTACCACCTTTTTTTGCTAAAGTAAGCCAGAAAAGCGGTGTTCCGACAATGGCAATCTTATTTGCAGCTCTATTTAATTTATGTTTAGTGATTATTGCTGCTAATAATGCTAAGGGATTACCGACGTTAGTGTCATTTGTT
The DNA here is from genome assembly GCF_984568995.1 of Gilliamella sp. LMG 34360. NCBI lineage: Bacteria > Pseudomonadati > Pseudomonadota > Gammaproteobacteria > Orbales > Orbaceae > Gilliamella > Gilliamella sp. LMG 34360. Next base: position 1,078,369 of record NZ_OZ474900.1, read on the forward strand.
GATATTGGAGCCTTAACCGCATTTATTATGTTACATATTTCAGTTATTGGTTACTTTAAATTCAAGAAAGCTTCAAAAGGAGCACTTTCATGGTGTCTTGATGTGTTTATACCTATTGTGGGTATTTTAGTGCTATTACCCGTGCTATTACACATTGATAATTATGCAAAAATTGTAGGTATTGTGTGGTTAGCAATCGGTTTGATAATTCTTTATTTTAATAGAGATAAAGCTCAATTAAATTGGTTAGATAAAGTTAAATATTAGTTATCTGATTGAAATAATTTGAACTATTGATTAATGATATTAATTATATTAATTATATTAATTATATTAATTATATTAATTATATTAATTATATAACAATGCTTGTCCATTTTAACTCAATATTATAACAAAATGATTTCAGAAATATTACGAGGGGCTTTAATTTCAGCGAGTTTAATTATTGCCATTGGTGCACAAAATCTATTTGTATTAAAACAGGGATTATTACGAAATCATATATTTTATGTTTCGGGGATCTGTTTTATCTGTGATTTTGTATTGATGTCAATTGGTATTCTTGGGGTTGGGACATTTATCAGTACTAATCCCTTAATTACGAATATATTAGCAATATTAGGTGCACTTTTTTTACTTTGGTATGGCTTTAAGGCGTTTAAAAGTGCAATTAAAGGTACCAGTAGTATGCAAGTTCAATCTCAAAACTCAAATGACAACAGTTTAGTCAAAGTGATTTTGGCAACATTGGCCATTACTTTACTTAATCCACACGTATATTTAGATACTGTCGTTATTGTTGGCGGTATTGCTGGAACGTTAAGCAGTGAACAAAAAATTGCTTTTCTGATTGGGGCTGTATGTGTTTCATTCATCTGGTTTTTCAGTATTGGTTATGGTGCAAGATTACTTACTCCTTTATTTAAACAAAAAAGAATGTGGGTGATTTTAGATTGTTTAGTTGGTTTAGTAATGTTTTATATTGCTTATCGTTTAATTTTGTACGTATATTGTGGTAGTTAGGCTAAAATTATCTATTCTAGGCGCAATTTCAGTGAGTTACAGCATTAGCTAAAGCATATTTTGCCTTATTTTTGTTCTGATCTGTTTAAACTCTTTTTTCTTTCCTTTCTTTGTCAGATCACTTTTTCCCATAAATATTAAAGAGATATATAAAATTGATGTTTTGTTGAAGTAATAACATAAAAAATGTGATTATTATCACAATTGTATCATTTAATTTTAATTGTTGATTTCTTATTTCTATGATTAATGCTAATTTATTGAGCATTATTTTGGATTGTTACTGTAAAACTTAACAAGTATGCAGGCAAAACCTAAGCACTTTGGTTAGCAAAGTACTTAGGTTTTTGTTGTTTTAAGCGCACAAAAATTAGCTTAAATATAATAAGTTATTCAAGGAGTATAATATGAAATGTAAATCCATAAAGCTAGCATTGTTGATTAGCGCTGCACTTGTATCCAACACATTATGGGCAATTGAGCAGGTTAAAATTGAAAGCCAAGAATTAAAAATCATTACCGTTAATAATCTCAAATTTAAAGATATGAATAAAGATGGCAAATTAACGCCTTATGAAGATTGGCGTTTGACACCGGCTCAGCGCGCGAAAGATCTACTTGCTAGAATGACACTTGAAGAAAAAGCTGGCATGATGATGCATGGCAATGCTCGAAGTTTAAATGATGAACTTGGTCATGGTGATAAATATAATTTAGAAGAGATCAAGGATCTGGTACTAAATGATAAAGTAAATAGTTTAATCACTCGTTTAGAAGTCAGCCCAGAAGATTTTGCACAACAAAATAATCAGTTGCAAAAAATTGCTGAACTATCACGCCTCTCTATTCCTTTGACTATCAGTGTTGATCCTCGAAATACATTCTATTATGGTAATGAAGTGACCAGTAAAAGTGGTTTTAGCCAATGGCCAGGTACATTAGGAATGGCTGCAATTGGCAGTGAAAAAGATATTAACGAATATGGCGATATTATTCGACAAGAATATCGATCTTTGGGAGTAACTCAAGCATTATCACCGATGGCCGATTTAGGTACTGAACCTCGTTGGGCTCGTTTTGAGGGTACTTTTGGCGAAAACCCTGAATTAAGTAAAAAGATGGTGCGCGGTTATATATCAGGCATGCAAAATGGTAAAGATGGATTAAATTCACAAAGCGTTTCTGCCGTTGTTAAACATTGGGTGGGGTATGGTGCTGCCGAAGAAGGACTAGATAGCCATAGTTTTTATGGCAAATATGCTTTATTTACCCAAAATGATAGTTTGAAACAGCATATTATTCCATTTACTGGTGCTTTTGAGGTGAATGTGGCCGCTATAATGCCGACATATTCCATATTGAAAAATGCTCAAATAAATAATCATAAAATCGATCCTGTTGGTGCAGGTTTTAATAATTATTTATTGAAAGATTTATTACGTGATACCTATAATTTTAAAGGTGTCATCATGAGTGATTGGAATATTACTAAAGATTGTAATGAAGTATGTATTAACGGATCACCTCAAGGTGTTGCACCTAAAGCAGAAGGAATGCCTTGGGGGGTTGAGGATCTAACAGTTGAAGAGCGTTTTATTAAAGCTATCCTAGCGGGTGTTCAACAATTTGGAGGCGTAAGCGACAGTTCAACTATTGTCTCGGCAGTTAAAAATAAAAAACTAGATGAGAAACTAATAGACAGTGCAGTATTGGCAATTCTGACGCAAAAATTTGCTTTAGGCCAATTTGAAACACCTTATAATGATCCAACTGAAGCAAGTAAATTTGTGGGTAATCAACAATTCCAACAAATTGCGAATAAGGCACAATTTAACTCAATGGTATTGCTTGAAAATGAACAACAAACCTTACCACTAGATACTAATAAAAAAGTTTACTTACATGGTTTTATGGCGGAGGCAAAAAATCAATTAAAAAATAAAGTGACTATTGTTGATGATATTGATGATGCTGATGTGGTGGTTGCACGTATTGATGCACCTTTTGAGCAAAACCATAAAAACTACTTTTTTGGTTTAAGACATCATGAAGGTTCACTTGCGTTTCCTGAAAAAGATAAAAATATTGAATTTATCGCTAAGGCAAGTAAAAAATGTCCTGTTATTGTAACAGTTTACTTAGATCGACCAGCCGTTCTTACACCAATAAAACAATATGCTAGTGCTATTGTGGCTAATTTTGGTGTAAATGATGAAGTGTTGTTTGAACGTTTGTTTGCTGATAAACCATATAGCGCTAAAATGCCATTTGCTTTACCTGATTCAATGGAAAGTGTACTTCAACAAGCTACTGATTTACCAAATGACATGAAATCTTTATATCCATTAGGTTATGGATTAACCCTTTAATTCATCTTGTTTTATATTATTGCTATCTTAGTGATGGCAATAATATTACTATCGTCATCAGTTATAGCATATTTTTTATTAATCTATTTTAATCATCTGAACTATGAATTAAAGATTTTTTAAAAACGATTTTTTACTGTAATTAATATTCAATGGTAACGTATTACTTACTCTTTTTTTTGTGAAGGAGTTACAGGTTACACCAACGTTTAGTAAGAAAATTTACTAAATCTCTATTTTACTTTCTTGAGATATATGATCTGACTTTAATATCAAGATTATTAGGCGTACCTATAATAATTAATAATAGAAAATAGCGTTATAATTATTTTATGTTAGTAACAACCACAATCATTATTACTTTTTTGTTTTTTAGCTGCTTGTTGCTTAGCAACAATCGCCGATACCTTTTTGGATACAATGGCCAATTGTTCTTTGGCATCAGAGTAGTTTTGTTCAGCTTCTTTAGCAAACCATTGTTTTGCTTTGAAATAATCCTGTTTTACGCCTGTACCTTTATAATAAAGATTAGCTAAAGTATATTGGGCTATCACATTACCTTTTTTTGCAGCTTTGGTATCCCACTTAATTCCTTGTGAATAATTTTGTTTAGTCCCTTGACCATTATAATAAAGTAAAGCAAGCTGATGTTGTGCTTCAATATGACCTTGATTGGCTGCTTTTTCGAACCACTCTTTAGCTTTAGTATAATCTGCTTGAGATTCATCTTGTTGCTCAATTTGTTTTTCAATACCTTTGAAGTGACGCTTTTTAGTATGCGTACCATTGGCATACATAATACCTAAATGAAATTGAGCTTCAGCATTGTTTTGTTCAGTCGCTTTCTGATATTCTTGGTTAAAATCAAATAATACTTGCTGATTAGCGCTGACAAAAATGCTAAAACATAAGCCTAATATAATTTTAGCAAAGAACTTGATCATACTTCATCCTACAGTAAATCATTCGTTGGCATGCTTTAGATTACATGTTTTGTATATAATGCCATATATTAGGTTAAAATATCATAAATAATATAAATATAATGGAAATCTCATTTAATTACACTTAAACATCTTGCCATTAAAAATTGAAAGATTTTTTTGTTAATTTATTGTTATTTAATATCTTTGGAGAGTTCACACCCTTTTTGTAATCCATTTTTGCAAGCCATGTCAAAATATCTTTTGGCTTCATTCAAATCTTGTGATACTACTGTTCCATTATAATACAATACGCCCATTAATAATTGTGCTTCAGGATTATTGGCTTTTAGCCCTTGTTTAAGTAGCTCTAATCCTTTAGGGTAGTTTTTTTTATTTGACAGATATATAGTTGCTAACGCTACTTGAGATTTTAGATGACCTTGATTAGCAGCTTTTTCAAACCAGAATTTCGCTTTATCTAAATCTTGTGGAACCACTTTACCTTCATAATATATTAAACCTAAATTATTTTGCGCTCTCACAAAGTTAGCCTGAGCGGCTTGTTCATAATACATTATTGCTTTTTTATAATCAGGTTTTACGCCTTCTCCTTTATTATACATAAGACCTAGATTATATTGAGATGTCGTATATCCTTGCTTGGCTGACGCTTCAAACCATTTTTTAGCTTGACTATAATCTTGGGTATAACCATTTTGCCCAAAATAGTAATTGGCACCTAAAGCAAATTGCGCTGCAGCATCCTGTAATACAGCTGCTTTTTTATATAACACATCTTTATCGTTATAAGTTTCAACCTCATTATAATCAGAATCAGAACTACAACCCGTCAACAAATTGATCATAATAAACGTCGATAATAATAACTTTTTCATAATATTTCCTAAATCATATCCTTTTGATATTGATATATTTTACATGATAACAAATTTAGGGTGTTAGTTGATTTATTGAGGATGGAGAAGTCAGGGTTATAAATGATTAATAGGGTATTTGCTATTTTAGCAATGTTTATCAAATGTTGGTGTTCTTGAAACTTAATTTTATTAAATAGAATTGATTTTAAGGGTTACATTTTGTAGAAAACTCAAGGTGTTAAATTTGATAATTTGAACAATCGTTTACATGCTCCTTTTGAGCTAATATTCTATGTTAATTAAAAATAGTTGCATATTAATTTATTGAATGTTGGTGTTTTTACTGTTTAATTTATTATCGTTCGTATTGATTTTCTAAAGGAAAAAAATTGGTAGGTTTTAAGCTTGATTATTCGGCATATTATGTACCTTATCATTTCATAGCGCAGACATTTAATATTGTTCAGATTCATTACGAGCGGATTAGTTGAACGCTAGTATTCTTATAACTCAATATATTTAATTATTGTCTTTGATTGGTAAAACAGAGAATTAAAAAAGGTGGTGGGTCGTGAGCGATTCGAACGCTCGACAAACGGATTAAAAGTCCGCTGCTCTACCGACTGAGCTAACAACCCATATAGAAAACTGCTAAAAGTGGTGGGTGATACCGGGTTCGAACCAGTGACCCCCTCCTTGTAAGGGAGGTGCTCTCCCAACTGAGCTAATCACCCCAAGTGTTTTATTTCTAAAACGTCACGGTAAAGATTGGTGGGTGATACCGGGTTCGAACCAGTGACCCCCTCCTTGTAAGGGAGGTGCTCTCCCAACTGAGCTAATCACCCTTACCGTGTGGATGTGCATTATAAGGCACGTCTTATTTCAGTCAACCTTTTTTTTTAATTTTCTGCAAAATTAGCTTTGTTCGATTTAATTTTAAACGTTTTTTGGGTGATGAATCGCAAAAACACCTTTTATTTGTGTTTGCCTCAGTTGTTGTGACTATGATTTGTGGATAAAATTATTTTTATGAGCAGTTAATTGATGAAGATAATAGATAAATGTCGGGTCATAATTTATGTCGAACCCAAGGTTATACGATATAAGATAAGTCAATCTAATGGGCTATTAACGTTTTCTCCATTTGGCGATTTAATTGAATATGATTATCAAAATTTCAATGATATTGATATTTTTGTTGGTCAACTACAAGCTAAGTTACCCAAATATACCAAATATGAAATAAACCTTTCAGATAACTATATTCAATTAACAAAAGTGATGATGCCGGAGGTGAAATTGCAACCCAATGAAATTGCTTTATATATCGAAGCCTCGATCTATAAATTATTTGAGTTATCCGCTAAAAACGTCTTTTTTGATTTTAATTTTTTAACTGATAAACAGAACCAAAATCAAATTATGATTGCCGTATGCGAGCGTGATTATGTTAATAGCTGGATTGAGCTATTTAAAAAAAATGAATGTTTAATCAATTTTATTGGTTGTTCAAGCGATAATAAAAGATTCAATTTTTTACCATGGCGACAAAGTCAATATAATAAGCAAAAACAGTATTTATCAATTGTAATAGTATGTTTGATGGGGGTGATGAGTTGTTTATTTTGTTATATGTGGAGGCAAGCCCAAACAAAATTAACCCGCTGTATAAATGACGTTTCACAGCAACAACTTATTGAGCAAAAGTTAAATGAGCAATTATCAACTTATCTGCCAAATCCTTCCGCGAGTCAAAGACAAATCGAGCAGTCATTAATATTAATTTCAGAACAATTACCTACTAATATTTGGTTAACTTCGTTTACTTATAAACCCGATAAAATAACAATTAAAGGGCATAGTTTTAACTATATTGAACTCACTAATTTTAATCTAAATCTTTTACAACATAAAAATGTCAGTAAAAGCCAAATCAAAACAATTATTAATAATAAACATAGTCTGTTTTTTGAAATGGATATTGACTTAAATGAACAGTGAGTTTTTAAATCGGCCATTTTGGCAACAATATTTAATCTGTATTTTGTTAACGATCGTTATTTTTATTATCGGTTATCTGTTTTTTATTTACGATATAAACAAACAATCAGACAAGCAACAAAAATTATATCAAACTAAACAGCTACAAATTGAATCATTACAATCAAGGCTTAAACGTTATCAATTTGGGCAAAACCGTTCATTAATAATCATCAATCAAAACGAATTTGCTCAATATATTGAACGAAACCATTTAATCCTAAACGCTTTCAAACATTATCAAACGGATGAAACAATAAATTGGGATATTGAACTTAATGGTGAATTTATTGATTTTATGAATTTAATTACAGACCTTAATAAAGATTATTACTATTTGAATTTTCGAGATTTAAAGATGACTAAACAGGAATCTTATCTACAAATTATATTTACCTTATTATTTAAAAGGAAAATAGAGTGAAAGCAAACTTATTTATAATGGGTTGTTTATTGATTATCAGCTGTTTTAATGTTATCGCAGAGCTAAACTTTTATCGAGATCCATTTGTTGAACCAACGCAAACGTCATGTAATGAACAGAAAGAGATATTATTAAAACAGATACAAGCTTGGCGATTCAAAGGCCTGATTAAACATAAAAGTCATTATTATCCGCAAATTTGGCTCTATTCTGAAAATCAGTGGCTTTCCATAAATCAAGAGGTTCAGTCTAAAGTACTATTTCCCTGGTTTTTGCAATCTTGGCAAAATCATAAAATCGTGTGGCAAGCTAATTTGACAGATTATTGTCATGAAACGATTGAATGGACAATGTCATTAAATGAGTCATAAAGATATGCAAACAAAAAAGATGTCATCAATTCATCAATGTCAAAAGATATTGTCAAGGATAACAATGATCTGTTTGATCTCAATGATCATCATGATAAGTACTGTTAGAGCTAACGAAAATCAGTTAAGTTTTAATTTGTCTTCAAATGTTGAACAACATGATAATGATCTTATTTCAATGAATTTTTATCAAACAGATATTGCCATTATTTTGCAAGCTTTAGCTGATTGTAAACAAATGAATCTTATTATGGGTGAGAATTTATCGATAAAACAAACCATTAAACTGCAAAATATAGATTGGCAAAAAGCATTAACCATTATTTTAGATTCGGCCAATTTACAAGCCACAATGGATGATAATATTTTATTTATTTCCAAAGCTATTGAACCAGAAATTTTAGAACAAAAAAAGCAATTGGAACTCAAACAACAAGAGCAAAAGCTGCCGCTTGAATCTTTGTCCATTGCGATTAATCATGCAGATCTTGCAAATTTAAATGAAACCATTCAGCAGCAAGGATTATTATCCGAACGGGGCAAAGTGATTATGGATAAACGAACCAATTCACTTATTATTATGGATTTACCAAAACAGTTTAAAGCGATTAACAATTTGATTAAGTCGATTGATAAACCAATGCCACAAGTACATATATCTGCACATATTGTAACAATGAGTAGTGAAAGTATGAATGAATTAGGTATTAAATGGGGTTATTCAGGGCGATCATCTCAATTGTTGAATAAGTTTGAAGTTGGGTTGGGTATTACTAACTCTACTTCTACCATAGGTTTCAATTTAGCTAAAATTTCTGGTAGTTTGCTTAATTTAGAACTATCAGCCTTAGAGTCTGAAAATCAAGTTGAAATTATTGCTAGTCCTAATTTATTAACATCCAACCAAAATATGGCATCAATAAAGCAAGGTACAGAAATACCTTATGAAGTTTCAAATGGTAATAATGGTGCAACATCAATTGAATTTAAGCAAGCCGTTTTAGGATTAGAAGTAACGCCAAAAATACTATCTGAAAATCAGATACTTTTAGATTTATATATTACTCAAAATACCGCTGGGCGCTCAATTAAACGAAGTGAGGGAGGGGAAGCATTGGCTATCGATACCCAAGAAATTAAAACACAAGTGAAAGTCAACAATGGCGAAACTATTGTTTTAGGTGGCATCTTTCAGCAAACTAACGATAATCTTAAACGAAACGTACCTAATGCGAGCGAGCTTCCGATTATTGGTAACTTATTTAAATATGAAGGTAAAAAACAGCAAAAAAAAGAACTTGTTATTTTTATCACACCACAATTAGTTGAGTAAATGCCATCAGAGTTGTATCATACAGAGTTTATTTTTCTATGGTTTACTTTGAAACTTAATTTACTGTTTCAATGTTTAGTTTTTTTAGTCATCATCATTACAAATTATTATAAAAGTAGAGAATATTATGTTTCGTGTTGTAGCTTCTGATTTAGATGGCACTTTATTAACTCCTGAGCATTGCTTATCACCTTACACTAAACAAGTCCTTCAAGCTTTGCGTAAAAAAGATATTCATTTTGTGTTTGCAACTGGGCGACATCATATTGATGTGGCTCAAATGCGAGAAAACATGGAAATTGATGCTTTTATGATTACTTCCAATGGCGCTAGAGTGCATGATAGCTCAGGGAATCTAATCTTCGGGCAAAGTATTGATCCTGTATTAGCATGTGAGGTAGCAAAAGAATGTATTGATGATCCATTAGTATACACTCATGTCTACCGCGGTGATAATTGGCTTATTAATAAAGAAGATACTTATTCTTTAAGTTTTTTTAGAGATACAGATTTTACTTATGAATATTTTAATCCATCTGATTTTGAAGCCGACGATATTGCCAAAATTTACTTCACAACAAGTAGTGATTCATTACATCCACATTTAGCCGAAATAAAAAATAGGCTTGATAAAAAATATGGTAGTAAAATAAGCATCACATTTTCATCTTCAAACTGTCTTGAAATTATGGCTGAAAATGTATCAAAAGGCAGTGCGCTAAAAAGGGTAGTTGAAAAACTTGGTCTCGATCTAAAAGATAGCATTGCTTTTGGTGATGGCATGAATGATTTTGAGATGTTAAAAATGGCAGGAAAAGGTTGCATTATGCAAAATGCTAGTTTAGATTTACGTCAAAAACTACCTCAATTAGAGGTAATTGGTTCAAACGTTGATGATGCCGTACCTCACTATTTAAGTAATTTATTACTATAAATTAATCTAATTATATTTTATGACTCTAACTTTTGATAAAAAACTCGATACTCTGGGATTACGTTGCCCAGAGCCTATCATGCTGGTTCGAAAAGCTATAAGAGAACTGGGTATAGGACAAGTACTTTATTTGATCGCTGATGATTTTGCCACTACTCGTGATGTACCGAGTTTTTGCAGATATATGGATCATGAACTGCTTGCCTCACAAATAGAATCCAAACCTTATCAATACTGGATAAAAAAATCCCATTGATCTTTCTGACAAAAATTTCAGGTTAACGATACATTTTAGTAAGTTAACTTAATTTGATAGAGATAGTAACGTAAAGTACGCCAGTCGTTTGGAGAAAAATTATCCGACATTAAAAATAGGGTATGTTGTTTATTGGTTCTTCTTGATTGCAAATTTAAAATAATAATGTAACGAAGTATTAATGGATTGCGTCTTAAATACCACCGTTGCTTATACCAATAGATCTGATTTATATAATGAAATAGTGCAAATTCTCCTATGACTTTTTTGCAACAACAAATGCTTCGCCACCAGTCAATAATTAAGAACAATAAAATAATAAAAGTGTAGTTATTTAATAATGTATCGGCAAATTTTAATAAACATTCAACAATTATAATCAAATAACATATTGATAATATTATTATTTGTTGGCCGGATATGGTTAATTTAGTTCTCCACATAATAAAAACTTAGTTCAAATAAAACACAATTAATAGATGATGTTGTTAAAAATTGCTTAAAATTAAGCTAAATATGGGAGATAATACGCATAATTAAAGTAATTTTTTATGAATGATTAATATATCTGCTCTATGACTAGAATATTAAATTCATCATATCAATGTTCATAAAAACTATGTGTTAAATTATTTGCGGGGTAACAGAAATTACTTTGTTGCCTTTACTTTTTCCTTTGAAAATTCAGCTAGGAATAATTTGTGATAATAATTAAAGTGTTAAAATTTTTTCTTAAGTTTTTTATCGGCTGTTTTCTATGTGCTTTAGTCATAGCAATTGCTGGTTATGCTTATTATTCGAAAGACTTGCCTGATGTTGCAACCTTAAAAGATGTAAGATTGCAAACACCGTTGCAAATTTTGAGCAAAGATGGAGAACTCATTGCTATTTTTGGTGAACGTCGACGAACGCCATTAAAATATAATGAAATCCCACCGGTAGTGGTTAATGCTGTGATTGCTACAGAAGATGCAAGATTTCATGAGCATTTTGGTATCGATCCGGTTGGGATTATCCGAGCAATGTATATAGGCTTAAAACAAAAAGGGTTTTCGCAAGGTGGGAGCACTATAACCCAGCAGGTTGCAAAAAATTTTTTCTTGACATCAGAAAAGAGTATTTCACGAAAAGCGAAAGAAGTTATTTTAGCGATTCGTATGGAAAAAGAGCTAACTAAAGAAGAAATCATGACACTTTATTTAAATATGATTAACTTTGGTTCTAGAGCATATGGTGTTGCAGCTGCTTCTTATACTTTTTTTGGTAAGACCCCAGATCAGTTAACCATTGATGAAGCGGCACTATTAGCTGGTTTGCCAAATGCACCTTCAGCTTATAATCCTATTTCACACCCTGATCGTGCACAGACCAGACGTAACTGGGTTTTGGGTCGTATGCTGGATCAATCTTATATTACTCAATCACAATACAATGAAGCAATCAGTAAGCCAATTAATGTAAGTTATCATTCACCACAGATCGAATTTTCAGCCCCATATATTGCCGAAATGGCAAGGCAGTTTATGTATGATAAATTTGGTGAAAATGCTTATACTGATGGCTATAAAGTCTATACAACTATTTCTAAAACAGATCAGTTAGCAGCCGAGCAAGCTGTGCAAAAAAATATTATTGATTATGATATAAGACATGGTTATCGTGGTCCTGAAAAAATATTATGGAAAGATAACGAGAAAGCATGGAATGATGAGCAAATTCAAAATACGTTAAAGAAATATACTTGTTATAGTGGTATGTGCCCTGGTGTTGTTATTCAATCTTCGGATCTCGAAGCAAATGTTGTTTTAACCGATAAATCTAAAATCGTTATTGCATTCCAAGATATGAAGTGGGCTCGACCATTTATTAGTGATACTAGACAAGGTTCTTTTCCGAAAAAAGTATCTGATACATTAAAACCAGGACAACTTATTTGGGTTAAGAAAACAAATGATAAATGGGCATTAGCACAAATTCCAGCTGTCAATGCTGCACTAGTTTCACTTGATTCTGACAATGGTGCTATCAAAGCAATTGTTGGCGGTTATGATTTTTATTTAAGTAAATTTAATCGTGCTACCCAAGCTCTTCGTCAATTAGGTTCAAATATTAAACCTTTTATTTATACAGCAACATTAGAAAAAGGTTTAACTATGGCTACACTACTCAATGATGCGCCTATTGTTCGCTCAACAGGTAGTGCGACTTGGCGACCTAAAAATTCCCCACCAAACTATGCTGGCCCATTACGTTTAAGAATTGGCTTAGGGATGTCTAAAAATGTAATGATGGTTAGAGCGCTGCGTGCAGTAGGAATTGAATATGTTGCGACTTATTTAGAGCGATTTGGATTCCCTAAAGAAAATATCTCACTTAATGAATCTTTAGCTTTAGGTTCTGCTTCGTTCACACCATTGCAAGTAGCAAGAGCTTATTCGGTGATTGTTAATGGTGGATATTTAATTTCGCCTTATTTAATTGAAAAAATCGAAGACAATAATGGTAGTGGTGTTATTTATCAACATCAACCTTTGATTGCTTGCAAAAATTGTACTGATGAGGTTATCAAAACAGAGTCAATGCCAGTATCCCTAAATAATGTAGAGAATGAAATAGACGAATCAGGTAATGAAGAACCTGAACAAGCTAACCTTAAATCAGATGATAATATGGTATTACCAAATATCAATCTGGATAATAAAGCAACGGATGTTACTCCAAAATATGCACCTCATACGATCGATAGTGGTTTAGCTTTTATTATGAAAGATGGACTTAGAACAATTGTCTTTGGCGGTTCTGATTGGCAAGGTACGGCTTGGCGCGTGAAAGCATTAGGTAGAAAAGATGTAGGGGGGAAAACCGGTACCACAAATTCATCAAAAGATGTTTGGTTTTCTGGCTATGGTGGCAATATTGTCACAACTGTATGGATGGGCTTTGATGATCATCGACGCAATTTAGGTCGAACTATTCGAGCGGAAGCAGGGGCAGTTACAGCCAATCCACTTTGGATTGATTATATGAAAATCGCCTTACAGGATGTACCTGTAAATGAAGATATTAAGCCGGACAATGTCATCTCTGTTACCATTGATCAAAAGACCGGGTTATTACCTCAATCTGGTTCTCAAACAATGTCGGAATACTTTATTAAAGGTACTGAACCAAAATCTTATGCAACTCAAGAAGTTGATACAAGTGTGACCGATTCCCAAGGTAACACACAAGAACTATTCTAGTAAGGTATTGAGTATGAATGGTTCTATAAGAATTATTGGTGGCAAATGGCGTGGACGTAAATTGGCAGTACTTGACAAACAAGGTTTACGCCCTACTACTGATAGAGTTAAAGAAACTCTTTATAATTGGTTAATGCCAGTTATTTATGATAGTGAATGTTTAGATTGTTTTTCGGGAAGTGGTTCATTAGGCTTTGAAGCTGCATCACGAGGTGCAAAAAGTGTAATATTACTAGAAAAAGATAAACAAGTTGCGCAGCTGCTTAATAAAAATAAACTACTTATTGCTTGCGATGCAATTGAGATTCATCACACTAATACGCTAATATGGCTTAATCAACCAGCTCAAAAACAGTTTGATATTGTGTTTATCGATCCACCATTTCATCAATCACTCGTTGCCCAAACGGTTAATCAGCTTGAAAATAATAATTGGCTGAAATCATCTGCATATATTTATATCGAAACAGAAAAAGACCATGAGCTAATGAGTTATATTCCTACTAATTGGCAATTACATCGAGAAAAAACCGTCGGTCAAGTTCACAGTTATCTTTTTATACGAGAATAAAATTAATGTTTATATTTATTGGTAAATTTTTATATACCATAATGTGGTTATTTTTATTATTTAATTTGATTCACCCTTACCCAAAACCTGCCAATATTGTTGCGTATTTTGGTTTAGCCGCTTTTACCATAACCCATGGCTTACAGGCCTATATGTTACAGTCAACAATGACGAATAAAGAGAAAGAAGAGGATAAATTTAAAGCACTTCGTCTTTTTATTTTTGGTGTATTTGAATCACTTAGCTGGAAAATTAAAAAATAACGATAAAAGTGGTTGCCAGATACAAAAAATTTTGTATAATGCTCCCACTTCTTTCGAAGTATTCCAATAAGCGGGAATAGCTCAGTTGGTAGAGCGCAACCTTGCCAAGGTTGAGGTCGCGAGTTCGAACCTCGTTTCCCGCTCCAATTCTTCATCTACAAATATTCAATATCGAATAAACATTCTTATAAAAGATCTAGTCTATCTACTTTTTAACGGAATTTGGTGAAACTAATCATCAATACATTATATATATGTAGTATCAATTATGTTGAAACTTAACATTTATATCTGACAAAAATTATTTTTAATTTTATAATTATATATCTTTTTTTTATCCCTCCAAATATTTCTATAATCTTAGATTAATTATCTTTAGTAACTTTAAAGTAATTAGTGTACAATTCTAAAAATTAAAAAAATGAAAGTAAATCAAATAAACTGTAAACTAGTAAATGAACGTTATTATTATGGAAATATCAGCAATTTTTACTCAAATAAAATCCACTGGAACTAAATTTGTAAAAAATGAATGTGGTGTGCATACGATAGAATATGCAATTATAATGTCAGGAATTACAATGGTAGTTTCAGTTATTTTTTTTGATGATGATGGCCCAGTTAAACATGCTTTAACTGAATTATTTGATAAATTAAAACATAAATTAAGTAGTATTATTTAAGTTTGTTTTTTTATTTTTCTAACTTATTATAAACATTAAAATGGATATAAATAACGTTTTGGAGATATGTTTAACCGTTTTGATATAACTATTTAAACTTATAATTTTTCACTTTCCTTTTTAGGTTATCTAATATTCAATATCTTTCTGTTATTTGTTTTCCCTTTTAACTGTTATTTTTTTCGATAAAAATAATTATCAGGTTATTAATAATAATTAATTATTAATACATTATGCTTTCATTATATTTCATATGAATTGTCAAATAATTAACAATAAATTTGTTTGTTATACTTTTCTTTTTATATTATTTATTAACATTATGTTTTAATTGTAAATTTTTTTTATAAAAAATTACAATTACATCTGGTAAATTTACATTAAACAGCATATAATTTGTTAACATTAAGTAAAGATATTTTTACAAAAAATTAAAATAATGTAAATATTAAGGAGAAAGTAATTATGGTGCATTTATCAGCAGTCCGTTCACTAGTAAGAAATTTTACAAGCAAATTCATAAAAAATGAACTTGGTGTAACAGCAATTGAATACGCAATCGTTGCCGCAGGTATTTCTTCTGTGGTTATAGTTATCTTTAATGGTACCGATGGTGCTGTTCATAATATGTTCGAGGATATATTTTTTGAATTAAAAGCTAAATTAGTTAATATTATTGTTAGTTAAAATACTTGATTACATAGCGATATAAACTACTCCTTCGTAAAGGAGTAGTTTATTGTTTTAAGTTAGTTTTTTATTGCGTTAAGTAATAAGATAAATCTTATAAATAATAAAATAGATATTAATAACAGTTAGTATAAAAGGATTAAGTCCTCTATATGTTATTTCAACATTGTATTTTCAGCTTTTTAAAATTAAATTGTTAGAAATGTTATGATTCATATCAATGTACCTCTTTTACCTCTCATGCAATTTAAAGAATTTAATGGTATATCAGCAAAATATTTTAATGAGTAAATTATTTTTATCTTTAAAATTGAGTGATGACTAAAATCTATTTATAAAAGGTTATAGTAGGTAACTTATTAACATATTAGTTATAAAGTCTTATTTTTATTTTTTTACATTATTGGTATTTTTTATTGGTTTGGTATAAAAATTTATTATAAAGTTCAGTTTATGCTGGCAAATTTACATTAAACTACATATAATGCGAAATATTCATGATAATAAATAGAAAAAATCACGAATATAAAATGTAAATATTAAAGGGGAGTGTTATGATGTACTTATCAGCAGTTCGCGCACAATTTAAAAACTTTGCAAATAAGTTTATCAAAAATGAACGTGGTGTAACAGCAATTGAATATGCAATTGTTGCAGCAGGTGTTTCAGCAGTGATTTTGGTTATCTTTAACGGTACCGGTGGTCCTGTTCACGATATGCTAAATAACGTATTTAATACTTTAAGATTTAAATTAATTAGTATTATTTTTTAACAATACTTGATTACTATAGTGAAACAAACCACCCCTTTATAAAAGGGGGATTATTATTTAGGGTGGTTTGATATCACATCAAATTATAAAATAATCCATTGCAAATCATGCAGTAAATACAAATAACCGCATATACAATAAATTTTAGTTTAAAGTCTGGTTTATTTAGATATTATGGCAGCGTTTTAGCCTTTTAAGATTAGATTATTTTATTACTCATATCAGCATTACCTCTTTTACCTTTTATCTAATTTGAAAAATTTAATGATGTTTTAGTAAAAATATATTAATGAGTAAATTTTTTTAATATAACTAATTAAATAATAATATAAAATATCTTTATTAAAAAACTATAAATGGTTAACTGTTAACGTATGATTATAAAATTATCTCTTTCTTTTGGAGTCGTAATGGTATTTTTTATTGATTTGATATAAAAAAATTAAAATAAAATTGTATTTAATGCTGGTAAATTGATATTAAACCGCATATAATGTGAAAACTTTCTGATAAGAAAGCGAAAACAAATTAAATATAATGTAAATATTGAAGGAGAGAGTTATTATGATGTATTTATCAGCAGTTCGCGCACAATTTAAAAACTTTGCAAACAAATTTATCAAAAATGAACGCGGTGTAACTGCGATTGAATATGCAATCGTTGCAGCAGGTGTTTCAGCAGTGATTTTGGTTATCTTTAACGGTACCAGTGGTCCTGTTCACGATATGCTAACTGATGTATTTTCTACTTTACAAACTAAATTAAATGGCATTATTCAATCATAATATTTGATTGTTATTGGTGATATAAACCACTTCTTTAAAAGGGGTGGTTTATTGTTTTTGGTGGTTTGTTATCATGTCAAATTATAAGATAACCCGTTGCAAATCATGCCGTAAATACAAATAACAGAATGATATATAATAAGTTTTAGTCTAAAGCCTCGTTTGTTTAAATATTGCATCTGCATCTTAGTCTTTTAATATCAGATTATTTTATTACTCATATCAGCATTACCTCTTTTACCTCTTATCCAATTTAAAATATTTAATGTTGTTTTAGTGAATTCTATTTTTCTAGTGTATAGGTATCTATTAACTTATTCATTGTAAACAATTCTCTTTTTGTGCTCACAATAGTTAAATTTTAATTAAATTAATATAAAAATCAGAATCACATTTGATGCTAGTAAGGTTACATTAGATTGCATATAATATGAAAACTTTCTAACAAGAAAGTGAAAATAATATTAAAAATAATGTAAAATTAAAGGAGAAAGTTATTATGATGTATTTATCAGCAGTTCGTGCGCAAGTAAAAAAATTTACAAATAAATTTAACAAAAATGAACGCGGTGTAACAGCAATTGAATATGCAATTGTTGCAGCAGGTGTTTCGGCAGTCATTTTTACTGTCTGTAGCAGCTATGGTGGCCCTGTTTACTTTATGATAAGTGATGTATTTACTTCTTTACAATCTAAATTAACTAACATTATACAATCATAATATTTGATTGTTATGGTGATATAAACCACCCCTTTAAAAGAGGTGGTTTATTATTTTTGGTTTTTTGTTATCATGTCAAATTATAAGATAACCCGTTGCTAATCATGGGGTAAATATAAATAACAGCATATACAATAAGTTTTAATCCAAAGCCTAATTTGTTTAGATATTGCGCCCGCTTTTTAGCATTTTAAGATCAGATTATTTTATTACTCATATCAGCATTACCTCTTTTACCTTTTATCTAATTTGAAAAATTTAATGATGTTTTAGTAAAAATATATTAATGAGTAAATTGTTTTAATATAACTAATTAAATAATAATATAAAATATCTTTATTAAAAAACTATAAATGGTTAACTGTTAACGTATGATTATAAAATTATCTCTTTCTTTTGGAGTCGTAATGGTATTTTTTAATTGATTTGATATAAAAAAATTAAAATAAAATTGTATTTAATGCTGGTAAATTGATATTAAACCGCATATAATGTGAAAACTTTCTGATAAGAAAGCGAAAGCAAATTAAATATAATGTAAATATTGAAGGAGAGAGTTATTATGATGTATTTATCAGCAGTTCGCGCACAATTTAAAAACTTTGCAAACAAATTTATCAAAAATGAACGCGGTGTAACTGCGATTGAATATGCAATCGTTGCAGCAGGTGTTTCAGCAGTGATTTTGGTTATCTTTAACGGTACCAGTGGTCCTGTTCACGATATGCTAACTGATGTATTTTCTACTTTACAATCTAAATTAAATGGCATTATTACAAACTAAATTAAATGGCATTATTCAATCATAATATTTGATTGTTATTGGTGATATAAACCACTCCTTTAAAAGGGGTGGTTTATTGTTTTTGGTGGTTTGTTATCATGTCAAATTATAAGATAATCCGTTGCAAATCATGCCGTAGATTCAAATAATAGCATGATATACAATAATTTTTAGTCCATAGCCTAGTTTGTTTATATATTGCGCCCGCTTTTTAGCCTTTTAAGATCAGATTATTTTATTACTCATATCAGCATTACCTCTTTTACCTATTATCTAATTTGAAAAATTTAATGATGTTTTAGTAAAAATATATTAATGAATAAATTGTTTTAATATAACTAATTAAATAATAATATAAAATATCTTTATTAAAAAACTATAAATGGTTAACTGTTAACGTATGATTATAAAATTATCTTTTTCTTTTGGAGTCGTAATGGTATTTTTTAATTGATTTGATATAAAAAAATTAAAATAAAATTGTATTTAATGCTGGTAAATTGATATTAAACCGCATATAATGTGAAAACTTTCTGATAAGAAAGCGAAAACAAATTAAATATAATGTAAATATTGAAGGAGAGAGTTATTATGATGTATTTATCAGCAGTTCGCGCACAATTTAAAAACTTTGCAAACAAATTTATCAAAAATGAACGCGGTGTAACTGCGATTGAATATGCAATCGTTGCAGCAGGTGTTTCAGCAGTGATTTTGGTTATCTTTAACGGTACCAGTGGTCCTGTTCACGATATGCTAACTGATGTATTTTCTACTTTACAAACTAAATTAAATGGCATTATTCAATCATAATATTTGATTGTTATTGGTGATATAAACCACTCCTTTAAAAGGGGTGGTTTATTGTTTTTGGTGGTTTGTTATCATGTCAAATTATAAGATAACCTGTTACAAATCATGCCGTAGATTCAAATAATAGCATGATATACAATAATTTTTAGTCCATAGCCTAGTTTGTTTATATATTGCGCCCGCTTCTTAGCCTTTTAAGATCAGATTATTTTATTACTCATATCAGCATTACCTCTTTTACCTTTTATCTAATTTGAAAAATTTAATGGTGTTTTAGTAAAAATATATTAATGAGTAAATTGTTTTAATATAACTAATTAAATAATAATATAAAATATCTTTATTAAAAAACTATAAATGGTTAACTGTTAACGTATGATTATAAAATTATCTCTTTCTTTTGGAGTCGTAATGGTATTTTTTATTGATTTGATATAAAAAAATTAAAATAAAATTGTATTTAATGCTGGTAAATTGATATTAAACCGCATATAATGTGAAAACTTTCTGATAAGAAAGCGAAAACAAATTAAATATAATGTAAATATTAAAGGAGAAAGTTATCATGATGTATTTATCAGCAGTTCACTCACAATTTAAAAACTTTGCAAACAAATTTATCAAAAATGAACGCGGTGTAACTGCAATTGAATATGCAATCGTTGCAGCAGGTGTTTCAGCAGTGATTTTGGTTATCTTTAACGGTACCAGTGGTCCTGTTCACGATATGCTAACTGATGTATTTAATTCTTTACAATCTAAATTAACTAACATTATACAATCATAATATTTGATTGTTATTGGTGATATAAACCACCCCTTTAAAAGGGGTGGTTTATTGTTTTTGGTGGTTTGTTATCATGTCAAATTATAAGATAACCCGTTGCAAATCATGCCGTAAATACAAATAACCGCATATACAATAAGTTTTAGTCCAAAGCCTCGTTTGTTTAAGTATCGCTTCTGCGTCTTAGTCTTTTAATATCAGATTATTTTATTACTCATATCAGCATTACCTCTTATCCAATTTAAAATATCTTTATAAAAAATCTATAAATGGTTATCTGTTAACGTATGATTATAAAATTATCTCTTTCTTTTGGAGTCGTAATGGTATTTTTTATTGATTTGATATAAAAAAATTAAAATAAAATTGTATTTAATGCTGGTAAATTGATATTAAACCGCATATAATGTGAAAACTTTCTGATAAGAAAGCGAAAACAAATTAAATATAATGTAAACATTAAAAGAGAGAGTTATTATGATGTATTTATCAGCAGTTCGCGCACAATTTAAAAACTTTGCAAACAAATTTATCAAAAATGAACGCGGTGTAACTGCGATTGAATATGCAATTGTTGCAGCAGGTGTTTCAGCAGTGATTTTGGTTATCTTTAACGGTACCAGTGGTCCTGTTCACGATATGCTAACTGATGTATTTTCTACTTTACAAACTAAATTAAATGGCATTATTCAATCATAATATTTGATTGTTATTGGTGATATAAACTACCCCTTTAAAAGGGGTGGTTTATTGTTTTTGGTGGTTTGTTATCATGTCAAATTATAAGATAACCTGTTACAAATCATGCCGTAGATTCAAATAATAGCATGATATACAATAATTTTTAGTCCATAGCCTAGTTTGTTTATATATTGCGCCCGCTTCTTAGCCTTTTAAGATCAGATTATTTTATTACTCATATCAGCATTACCTCTTTTACCTTTTATCTAATTTGAAAAATTTAATGGTGTTTTAGTAAAAATATATTAATGAGTAAATTGTTTTAATATAACTAATTAAATAATAATATAAAATATCTTTATTAAAAAACTATAAATGGTTAACTGTTAACGTATGATTATAAAATTATCTCTTTCTTTTGGAGTCGTAATGGTATTTTTTAATTGATTTGATATAAAAAAATTAAAATAAAATTGTATTTAATGCTGGTAAATTGATATTAAACCGCATATAATATGAAAACTTTCTGATAAGAAAGCGAAAACAAATTAAATATAATGTAAACATTAAAAGAGAGAGTTATTATGATGTATTTATCAGCAGTTCGCGCACAATTTAAAAACTTTGCAAACAAATTTATCAAAAATGAACGCGGTGTAACTGCGATTGAATATGCAATTGTTGCAGCAGGTGTTTCAGCAGTGATTTTGGTTATCTTTAACGGTACCAGTGGTCCTGTTCACGATATGCTAACTGATGTATTTTCTACTTTACAATCTAAATTAAATACCGTTATTCAATCATAATATTTGATTGTTATTGGTGATGTAAACCACTCCTTTAAAAGGGGGTGGTTTGTTATCATGTCAAATTATAAGATAATCCGTTGCAAATCATGCCGTAAATATAAATAATAGCATATACAATAAGTTTTAGTCCAAAACCTAGTTTGTTTAAATATTGCATCTGTATCCGCGTCATCTCTTTTACCTCTTATGCAATTTAAAAGATTTAATGGTGTTTTAGTGAATTCTATTTTTCTAGTGTACAGAAAAATATCTATTAACTTATTTATTGTAAACAATCCTTTTTTTCTCGTAATAATTAAACATTCATTAAATTAATATAAAAAATTAAAATAAAATTACATTTAATGCTGGTTAATTTACGTTCAATTACATATAATATGAAAACCTTCTGATAAGGAAGCGAAAATAATTTTTAAAATAATGTAAATGTCTAAAGGAGAAGGTTATTATGATGTATCTATCAGCAGTTCGTGCGCAATTTAGAAATTTTGCAAATAAATTTATTAAAAATGAACGTGGTGTAACAGCAATTGAATATGCAATCGTTGCAGCAGGTGTTTCAGCAGTGATTTTGGTTATCTTTAACGGTTCTGGTGGTACTGTTTATCGTATGTTCAATAACGTTTTTAATACTTTAAGATTTAAATTAATTAGTATTATCTTTTAACAAAACTTGATTGCTATAGTGAAATAAACCACCCCTTTATAAAGGCGTGGTTTATTATTTTTAGGTGTTTGTTATCATGTCAAATTATGAAATAACTAATTATAAATCATGCCGTAAATACAAATAACAGCAAGCATCATAAGTTTTTGTCCAAAGCCTGATTCTTTTAGATATCGCGTCTGAGTCTTAGCCTTTTAAGATTAAATTATTTTATTACTCATATCAATGTTACCTCTTTTTCCTCTCATATAATTTAAAAAAATTTAATGAGTTAGATAATGATTAAAATAGCTTTTTAAAAAGCTATGTATCGTTATCTGTTAGCCTTTTATTATAAAATTTTCTCTTTCTTTTAGAACTGTAAGAATGTTTTTTACTGATTTGATATAAAAAATTAAAATTAAATTGTATTTAATGCTGGCAAATTTTTATTAATCTTCATATAATGTGAAAACTTTCTAAAAAGAAAGTAAAATAATATTAAAATAAATGTTAATAACTAAGGAAAGAATCATTATGATGTACTTATCAGCAGTTCGCGCACAATTTAAAAACTTTGCAAACAAATTTATCAAAAATGAACGCGGTGTAACTGCGATTGAATATGCAATCGTTGCAGCAGGTGTTTCGGCAGTGATTTTGGTTATCTTTAACGGTACTAGTGGTCCTGTTCACGATATGCTAAATGATGTATTTAGTACTTTACAATCTAAATTAAATACCGTTATTCAATCATAAGATTTGATTGTTATGGTGATATAAACCACTCCTTTATAAAGAAGTGGTTTATTGTTTTGGGGGGGTATCACGTCAAATGATGAAATACTAGTTATAAATCATTTAGTAATTATAAATAACAGCAAGTTTCATAAGTTTTAATTCAATGGTTAGTTTGTTTAGATATTACGTCTGCGTCTTAGCTTTTTAAAATTAGATTATTAGATATTTTATTACTCACATCAATATCCATTCTTTTTACTTACATTAATTAATAATATATCTATATTACTTAAAGCTTTAATAATGTATTTAATATTGTTAATAAATCAATAAGATGATTGGTTATTAGATGTTCATTTAACCTTTTATTAGAAATAATAAACATTATTATTTTAACCATCAGATGGTAATTAACAAATTTTCAATAAAATTGCTTATATTCATTTATTCACTTATTTGCTATTTTTAAAATTTTTTTCGATATTATGTTAACTATATGTTTTTTAAGTTAATTAATACAAAAAAAAATTAAAGGAAATTTACATTTAGTACTAGCAAATTTATATTAATTCGCATATAATGCAAAAAGTTTTTGATAATAAAGTAAATTAATTATAAAGATAACGTAAATATTAGTTGAGAGAATTATTATTTTGTTTTCGTAATTAGCAAAACTTTTGTACGAAAAGGAACTTTTGCAAGTTAATTTATCAAAAATGTATGCAATGTAACTGCTAACGAATATACAATCGTTTTAGCTGATGTTTCAGCGGTAATTTTAACTATCATAAAGGCAGTAGTTCTCTACATGATATGTTAAATGAGATATTAGATTCATTGAAATCCAAGTTACACAGGAATCAATGATTAGAGTATTAGCGGTTAACCGTTATTTTAATATCAACTTATTCTTTTCAATGAGAGGATAAGGGAGTGATTGTTTAAAGTAGTTTATTCTCGTTTCAATTTATAAGATAGAAGTTACCAGTGTAATATTTTTGCTAGTAGCTTTTGTTAATTAGGGGCTCAAACAAAAACGCTATGGCTAATGAACAATTTAAGTTTTCTAATGAATGGGGAAAGGTTCGTGATTTAGTATTCCAAGTCCTAGATCTTGATTTAATAGATCAATTTAAAAAAGAACCTAACCGAGTTTTACGTGAAATACAGACTATAATCCGTGATATCATTAATTCAGGCAGTGCTTACATTACAGCTGATGAATCGAATGTATTAGCTGGTATGATTTGTGATGAAATTGTAGGTTATGGTCCAATTGATTCCTTAATGAAAGATGAAACTGTCAATGATATTTTAGTAAACGGTCCTAATAGCATTTATATTGAGCGAGGGGGAATTCTTAGTAAAACTGATAAATTTTTTATTAGTGAACGCCAGCTACTTGATATTGCAAGACGGTTAGTAAATAAAGTAGGAAAAAATATCGATGAATCCCACCCGTTGGTCGACTCGAGAATGCCTGATGGAAGTCGTCTCAATGTTGTTATTCCCCCAATAGCCATTGATGGTACATCAATGTCAATTCGTAAATTCGGTAATGGTCACCGAACATTTCATGACTTAATTAGATTCGGTTCATTGAACGAACATATGGCAAATTTTTTAGTGATTGCAGCTCGTTGTCGGATGAATATTATTATATCGGGCGGAACAGGCTCAGGTAAAACAACTATGCTTAATGCTCTGTCTGGATTTATTGGTGAACATGAACGAACCATTACACTTGAAGATGCTGCAGAATTAAGACTTCAACAAGAACATGTAGTTAGAATGGAAACTAAAAGTGGTGGTGAAGATGGGCGTGGCAAAGTAACCATGCGAGATCTTTTAGTAAATGCTTTGCGTATGAGACCGGATCGAATTATTTTGGGTGAATGCCGTGGTGAAGAAGCGTTTGAGATGTTACAAGCTATGAACACAGGTCACAGTGGTTCAATGTCGACACTTCATGCTAATACTGCAAAAGATGCATTGGCTCGCTTGGAAAGTATGATTATTATGGCTCAGTCCGAGTTACCTATTGCTGCGATTAAACGCTATATCAGTTCATCTGTGAATTTTATTATTCAAGTCTCACGTCTTCCGGATGGTCAACGAAAAGTAATGAGTATCACGGAAATTATTGGATTAGAATCAGGTAATATTGTTACCCAAGATGTATTTGAATTTCGTGTTAATGACGAAAGAGATCCTAATGGGAAAATTCAAGGTGAATTTGTCTGTAATGGTTTAGTTAAACGTTCAGCACTTTATGAAAGCGCTCAATATTATGAAATGTCAGATATTTTAGAAAAACTGATGTTAAGTGCAATGGGGATTGAATCATGATTATTGTACTTTCGATAGCACTTATTTTTGCAGCTCTTATTAATCTTCTTGCATTACGTCGTCGTAGGGGGCGTTTGCAGGTTTTCAATAATGTTGAGCCTAAAAGTGTATCGATATTGAGTTTGCTCGAAAGTCAACTTGCAGATCGAGAAAAATCTTTTTCAGATCAGGTATTGTTTGGTATTAATGCTTGGTTGAAATTTAACTTTCGCCTACTAATGACGGGAGAATCTAAGTCTAAAACTATTGGTTATATTTTAGCGGGAACTGTTGCAGGTATTTTTTTAAATAAGAAATATGTCGGTTACGACAATTATATTGTAATCCCTTTAAGTCTTATTTTTACTATAGCTGTCATTTGTATTTTTAGAAAAAGAAAACTTAAAGCAGATTTTTATGCAAATTTTCCAGAGGCATTAACTATTATTACTGGTCTTGTTGCTTCTGGTTATGCAATAACTACAACCTTTAAAAATTGTGGGGCTTCTATCGAAGGAATTGTTGGCAAAACATTGCAAGAGGTTAGTGACAGATTGGAAGTAGGGGATAGCGTTGAAAATGTTTTGATTAATTCTTATCAGCAACTCCCATTTCCAGAATATTACTTTTTTATTCTGACTGTAATGGTTAATCTTGATAGTGGGGGGGAATTAAAAGAAATTTTTAGTCGATTAAGTAAAATGTTAACAGATAATCGAATTATGGCCAAAACTAGAGATGGTAAAACGGCTGAATTAAGAATGACCATGTGGATATTAGGAGCTATGCCTTTTGGCTTTATCGGAATACTCAGGCTCGTCTCAGAAGACAATTATCGTATTTTGACCAGCACTGATGGAGGTCATTATATTATTTACTATGTTATAGGCAGTGTTGTTATCGGTTTTCTAATTATCAAAAGTTGGATTAATAAAATTATATAATTATGAATATCTTATTAAATATATCAATATCAATTCTTCTCATCGCTATTGGCTGTAGAGAGTTGTTTATTACCTATTCACTGTTTCGAAATAAAGAAAAAATTGGTTTAATATTAAATAATGAAAGCCAAGAAAGAAATATTCCTAAAAAACATGTAAATGAAAAAAATGTTGCTTTTGAGAAAATCGTTGCAAAAAATAGTGTAACAATAAGTTTTTTAAGAAGTTTTCAGGATAAAAATAGCTGGAAAATATATGCTATTATTATTGTATTTTCTATTTTTTATTTGATGAATCAAATTGTTCAATTTATTGAAATTGATTCAAATGTATTATTGATTGTTTTGTTATTCATTGTCGTTTTCGTCATCATTGTTCCGGATCTTCTTGTTAAAAGACAGACAAATAGAAAGATCAAAAAAGTTTCACGGGATTTACCGTTAGTTATTGATATGATGGCGATTATGGTTAGATCTGGTATGACAGTAGAAAGTTGCTTTAGATATTTAAGTACAAGAGTGAAACCGATCAATAGAGATATTGCAGCTATTTTAGAAAGAGCTTGTTTAATGATGGACGTTAATGGTATTGAGCTTTCAATTGATCTAATTCAGCGTGAAGTGCCTAGTAAAGAAATGAGAATGTTTTGTGTAACATTAAGAAGAAGTATCAGTTATGGTAATTCAATTTATGATACTTTGCTAGATTTATCAGCTGAGATGCGAGAGATGCAGAGATTAACTATAGAAGAACAGATCGCTGCACTTGCCGCTAAGTTAACTATACCAACGATGGTATTTTTTCTAGCGCCAGTTCTTGTGATTATTGCAGGACCTGTTTTTATGAGTATTGTGTCAACGTTTAATAGGATATAAAGATAATGAATTATTTTTCAAGATGCTGTAAATCAAGTAGGTTATTCGAACCAAAATTTATGGTTGTATGCTCAATGTTATTTTTTGCTGTTGGATGTCAAAATAGCACATTAAAATATGATATGGACGAACAACAGAAAATTTATATTAACGAAACAACGAAGAATTATGGTGGTCTAATTGAATTGTATAGACAGCGCTTAAAACGTGAGGATACAGAAGATACAAGACATAAACTTGCTAGAGCTTATTATCTTTCGAATGATTTTAATGCGGTAAAAAGAGTTTTAGAACCGATTATAAAAAATACCAAAAATGATGGTATTCTTATTTTGTACGGCCATGTTGAATCTAGATTAGGTCACAATGATACAGCATTGGAGTATTTAAATAGAGCGATTGAAATTGATAGTAAAAATGGAGAAGCACATAATGTAAAAGGTATTGTATTGCTGAAAAAAAGACAATATGATGCTGCACGATTCGCATTTCATGAAGCTAGAGAAAACTTTTATGATGAAAATAAAGTTACCAATAATTTAGCCATGCTATCGATCTTAAATAAAGAATATAGTGAAGCTTATAAACAGCTCAATATTTTATATACTAAAGGATATCGAGATCAAACCATTCTTCATAATTTACTTTTTACATTAGTAAAATTGGATAGAATGCAATTGGCTAGGTCGTTTTGCATTGCGCATAAACTATCTAACGAACCAGATATTTTAATTCAAGAATTAAGACAAATCGAGCCAATAGATGCTATTAACTTTAATGAAGTTAAACCTTCACAAAGCGATAACCAAAAACAATATACAATCGAGAAAGCTGCAGAACAGTTAGCTTCCAATACGAAAACAGAAGTTACTATTAAAGATAAAAATGAACCTAAATCAATAAAATCTGTAACTCCAGCTAAATCAAATGTTGATGCTAACAAATTATCAAATATAACTAAACTAGATGCAGCCGATTCATCGACTACGACTGACTCAGCATCAGATGTTACACCTGTTACTCTGAAACAAAATAAACAAACCGATCAAAAAATATCTACTAAGTCAACTATATTAGCGGTTCGCGCAGGGGAGCATGGAAAGTTTAGCCGGATTACTTTTGAAACAGAAAATAAATTGAGTAAGAAAGATTACTCAGTTGAACAAATTTCTCCAACAGAATTTAAATTATCATTCTATGATGTGACACTACCTGCCGAAGGAATTAATAATATTATCAAACGTATTTCTAGTAGTGATCGTGATTTTACTACTATTACAGGAACCTTAACCGCTGAAAAAACATTAATTCTTCAAATAAAAACTAAACAAAAATCAATAGTGAAAGATTTTTATGTTGGATCTAATTCTAAAGGGAAAAATCACTGTTATGCTTTTGATTTTTCATTAGAAAAGAAATAAGTGCAACGGAAAAAGTAAAAAAATAATATAGTACGGAGTGGAGTTTGCATGAAAGATAAAAAATTAATTGTTTTATATTTAGCTATGATGGTTGTGGGATTAGCCTTACTTTTTACTAAGTCGGCTCCTCCAACTGTTGCACCGCCGGATCCAGCAGTCGCCATTGAACCTCCTCCTAAACAGGAAGAGCCTAAAACTGAGGTTATTAATGTTGCAGTAGCAAAACATGATATTGATAAAAAAACGATCTTGACAAAAGATGATTACTATTTTAAATCAATTGAAGTTGCTATCAATAAAGAAAGACCTAAATTTATAACTGATGCAACAGGGATTGATGCTCATGTTGTGAGAAATCATATTGCAAAAGATACTATAATTGAAGAAGGTCTTATTGCATCCCCGAATTCAGAAGATTATCTGTTGTTAGCATTAAAAGATGGCAATTATATGTTTCCATTTACAATAGATCCAATCGATTCTTATTTAATAAAAAATCTTAAAGGAGGCGATCTTGTTGATCTTTATGTTTTTTATGGTGATGAAACAGAAAAAACAGCGAATATTAGGGAAGATAAATTAGTTTCACCTAGTCGTGATTTCGTTAAAAATCGTATAAAACCAATTATTGTCGGAAAGAAAATTTTATTTTTTGAAGTAGAAGAAGAGATGGACAATAATTATAACAGAAACAATATTGCCCAAGTTCAATTAGAACTTTCGAATCAGGAAATTAAATTATTAAGAACATTAATGACGAACTCTACAATTATTATGTATCCAAGTACTTTCAAGAAAAATGTTGAAGATGGATTACGTCTTTTAAGTGATAAAGAAAAAAATTGGCCTCTATCTGAAAAAGATATTTTTTCAGGGACACGAATTAATCTGTTAAAAGGTAACTAAGAATGCTAATAAGAACTAAATCAATTACTAATATGATCAAACCTATAATCTGCTTATTATCGATTGGCTTCTCTTCGTTGGCTTTTGCTAATATTCATAATTTACAGATCGGACAAAGTAAAACACTTGTGTTACCTGAAAATGTCGGTACCGTATTTATTAGCCAAGATAGTATAGCAAACTATGAAGTTATTGATGGTAAATCACTGATTATATATGGAAGATCAAACGGAAGAGCAAGTTTAATTGTTTATGATAGTGAAAATAATATTGTTATTAATGATACTATTAATGTCGATCCACTTTTATATCAAATTACAAATAGGCTAGCGCAAAATTTCCCAAATAGTAGTATAACAATCGATCGTTATGATAGTGGTGACGCAAATAAATTTGTATATGTATTAAGTGGTACTGCACCTGATACTACAACAAAAGGCCAAATTTTGGCTCTTATAGGGTCTTCAATCGGGCAAAATGCAGAGCGAGTGAGGCAGGAATTCGATAATGGAGGTGGGGGTTCTGGTAATCAGCTTCTTACATTTCAAGATTATTATACTTACAGTAATATAATTGATAATATCAAAGTTATAGAAGAGTATCAGGTTAACGTACAATTGACTTTTGTTGAAGTTAGCAAGGATTTTACCGATTCACTAGGTATTGAATGGCAAAGTTTGACTCTCGACAGCATGATAAGTGGTGAGTCAGTTACCAACTCGATTGGTGAGTTTTCACTATTAGGTATAAGAAAAGGCCTGAATATACATAATATTGCTACTATGATTCGTGCAGTAAAAAATGATCGTTTGGCTAAAGTATTAGCACAACCTAATTTATCTGTACTCTCTGGTGAAAGTGCATCATTTTTAGTTGGCGGTGAGATTCCTATTGTAACTAAAAATAAAGATGGTGATGCCAATATTACTTATAAAGAATACGGTATTAGGTTGAATATTAGTACAAAAGTAAATAATGATAAACGTATAAGGTTGTTCATGGAAAATGAAGTAAGTTCAATTTCTGGTTCTTATGCTTTTAATGACTATAATATTCCTACATTGACATCTCGAAAAACAAGATCGACGATTGATTTATCTGATGGTGATAGTTTTGTTATTGCAGGATTAATTAATGAAAATGATCAAGAACAATTATCTCGTCTTCCTTTTATTAGTGATATTCCAATTTTAGGTGCATTAGCACGAAGTTCAACAACGAGTCGTTCTAAATCTGAGATGGTTGTTTTTGCAACAGTAAATTTAGTAACACCAAAAAGTAGTTTTGACAGTATTGAATTACCAACTATAGAGCGGACTGATGTAATCAATAGTTTCTTTAATATTAAAAATAATCTTAATAAAGAAAGAAATAAAACGGTGCCAGCTTCTAACGAAAGTGAAAAATTTATTAATGACATGGGCTTTATTGAATAAAAGGTTATTGGGATTCTTATGCAATTATTTGGCAATAAACAAGATACAGATGCATCAGCAAATTCTCCTTCACAAGAATATGTTGTTGGACGGATATCTGGCTATAAAGTAGCAATTGTAAGTAAAAGAACTGAATTGATTGAAAAGGTTCGTTCTGTATTATTTCTATATAACATATTGGGTATGGAAATTATTTCATTAACATTATCTGAATTGACAGAAACACCGAGTTGGAATAAGTTTGATGCAATTATTGTAGATATCCAAAATGCTGATGATGCTGAACAAATATCTGAAAATATTAATCGTTGTATTCCTATTCAAGCAACAACAGTACTTGTTGGTAGTTACGATTCAATTCAGTTCTCCGAATTTTTATCAAAAAAAGGAATACATTTCTTATTGGAAAATAGCCAATTAGAAAAAATTCCTGATATTTTGCATAAGAGAAGCATGACACCTCCTGGTTCAAGTCAGAGAGTGGGGAGTGTAATTAGCTTCTTAGGTTGTAAAGGAGGAATTGGAACTTCATCATTGGTTGTTCATACTCTTAGGAAAATTAGTGAGTTAACTAATTACCCGCTTCTTTATATACAAGGTGCAACAACAAGTTCGAATGCGGATTTTTTGTTTGAAATGCCAATACCTGACGATGGCTCGATAATCGATGTTGGGCATTCTTTACAGGTTAAAGTGGAAACTAATGAAAAAGCATGGAACTATAAAGACCTCAATTCTGGAGAGTTCAATATTACGATTATTGATCAAAATATGGGGTTAGCTTCATCGTTTAAGCATTTTGAAGAAATTATTACATTTTCTAATATTATTTTCATTGTGATAAATAGAGATCCTTACTCTATTAAAGTTGCTAAGAAGATGTTAACAGAAATCACGCGTGCAAGTGCTACAAATTTTGATTTACTCAATAAGCGTTTTTTAATTTGTCTAAATGATGATATTCCTTATGATAAAAAAAGTGCTTTACGTGATTCTGATATTGAAGATTTTTTAGAACGGAAAATTGATTTCACTCGTAAATTTATACCAAGTATTAATAAATTTAAGAAAGCTAATGACAGTGCTGAAATAAGAGAAATAGCGGCTGCTATTATTGGTAATAAAGTAATGGATGATAAACAGCAGAAAGCTTTTTTTTCGTTATTAAGGAAAAAGAAAAATAATTTTTAAGGCAGAATAGAGAAAAAATCATGTTGAAATATTGGGGATTGTTTTTTAGTCAAAAGAATGGAGTTGTTTCAATACAATTTGCCGTTATTTTTCCGTTTTTACTTATTCTTTTTTTGATAGCATTTGAATTTAGCCGAGTTATGATTATTGGCTCGGCTTTAGATTTAATGACTACAGAAATAACAAGACAAGCCGCTATCACTGAACAAGACGATTATGCTGAGAAAATAGAAGGTCTAGTTCAATCTGAAGTTCCATTATGGCCTTATATTGCTAATTCTAACCAAATTAATATCACTGTAATGTATTGTAAAGAGGTGAATAATATTATTCGTGACACCTGTCAAACAACTCTTACTGATGAAACTCACATATTGTTATTTGATTTGAGATATCAATATTCAGTAGTATTTTCCGAGTTTTTTAGTTTTCTTGACACAGCTTTGACTAGAAAAACAGTTGTTTACCGTGAGTTTATTAAAAGTGAAATGGAATACAAAGGAAATGAGTAATAATGAAATATTCTAAAAGCTTTTTCCATAATAAAAATGGAGCATTATCAATCGAGTTTGCAATTTGTTTCTTATTGTTTTCAATCATAGTATTCATTATTTATGATGTATACACATCTATTATGTTACAAAATAAATTAGAACGTGCAAATTATACTGTAGCATCTGTTTTTCGTGAAAGATCAACTTTATATAAAGATAAAATAAAAAATATTAATGATGTTAATAGGGCAGGTTTATGTTCAAGTAGGAATGCGTGTTATGTTTCTAGTGAGTTATTTGATTCACAACAAGTCAATGAAATGGGCAGATTAGCAAGTTCACTATTGAATAATCGTGAAATTGCTTTACAGATAGAGGCTCTATTTATTTTACAAGATCCTAAGAATCAAGGAGATTTGACAAAAGCTAAACTAGTGACTTTTGGAAAAAATTTACTATCTTGTTCTAAGGGAACATGCGGTAATAGCTCAATTAGAAGCTATTTTAATTCTTTACCAGCCATGGATAACCCTTCAAGTAATTACCAACAACTTGCGCCATATGTCCCAAAATTGGTGGATTCATCAATTATGTTAAGTGGACGTTGGATTCCATTATATCGAGTTTCTATGTGCATTGTTAATGAAGAAAGTCTTTATTTAAAATGGGTAAATTCTAATAGACAAGGCTCCGGTGGCATTGTACCGAATCTATGTAATAACGTTGTTGTATTGTCACGTTGTAATGATTCAAGTGTTTGCCCTACTTATTATTAAATGCGCTTTTGAGAGGATAATATGAACAATAATAGCCAATTAAATAAAAAAAATCATAAAGATTCTTTTTTAAAGTGTACCTCGGGAGCCGTGGCAATATCAATGGCAATTATGCTTCCCGCTATATTTACATGTATGGCATTTTCAATTAATCAAGCTTACACTATGCGCAATCGGGCTATAATTTCTGAGGCCACAAATGAAGCATCATTAGCAGTCATAGCTATAGATAATAGAAATGTCGATGATGAAGCAAAAAAGCAAAATCGAAAACTTGCATTGAATTATATTAATTATTTCGTTTCAAAAGAAATAGGTAATGACTCTAATACAGATACAAATTTATTAAGACCTGGTTCCGAAATTAATGTAGATTATGACGGAGATAGACATGAATATTATATCGCCTACAACCAACCATTTAATGAATTTACTAAGATTAAAAATGACGATAAGAAACCTCAGCCTGTTGTTGTAGGTAATAAAACAGAAAGCTATGGTAATACTAGAAAATATCTAATTAATGATTCATTTGATTTTGCTTTTATCAGCGATTTTTCTGCTTCATCTACATGCCAATATAGTGATGTAAACTGTAATGCTTATTCTCCAGATAATAATGCTCAAAGGCGTCTTGACTATATGAAAGAGGCAATAGTAGACATTATTGAAAAATATAAGGATTATTCAGATTATCAATTTGCATTAGTGCCTTATGATATTGGTGTGCCAGTAGAAAACCAAACTAAGAATGCAGCAGGGGGGCAAAATTATAATTGTTCTGTTATGTACAGAATGAACCAACCTTATAATAATCTTAATTATAATTTTTGGGCAAACAAGAATATTGGATTTACAAAATGGAGTAAACTAAAAGAAGATCACGTTATTAGCGATTATTTGTCCAGAAGTAACTATTTTCCTAAACATAGAAGATTAATTACTTACTATATGGATAGTTCTTATTATCATTATTATGCACAAATAATTGGACCAGCATTAGGGTTAGAGTATGGTAGTAATAACGCATTAGTTAATGCTGGTTTATGTACTCAGAGAACCAATTATCAAGATCGAGCTGAAAATGGATTACATGAGTATGCTTGTGGTACAAATAGAAATGATCATCCAGAAAAAAATAGAGTTCTTATAGAGAGTCAATTTGCTGCAGTGGTTCAACTATTTGATTATATGTTCTCAGGGGATTATAGCGATGTGCATTATTCATTTGCCAATACTAGGACTGTAGATGTGGATAATACTATTAATACTTTATTTAGTGGTATGAAACAAAATATTATTACTTTTGAGCGTCCTATTTCACCGGTACTTGCAGAATTTTCACCTTTTATGGGCATGTGTCAATCACCGCTGTATAGCAATAATCTAATGAATAAAAAAATGGTTGGTGTGAAAAATGTAACTGATGATATATACAAGGAAATTGGGGAAGCAAAATATGTTACCAATTTCCAATCCACACCACATTTAATTCCTTTTAGCGATGATACTGATCATAATAATAATATTTTAACAAGTATAAAAAAGACAAATTGGATGCCTGGCGGAGGTACGGACACGATGACTGCGCTATTAAGGACAGTGCCTGTAATGGCTCAAGGTAAAGGCAACAATAAAGTTATGATTATTATTAGTGATGGTAAAGATGATCAGGGGGCTGACGTTCTTAGAGATAATTTTTTAGATAAGGGTGTTTGTCAGGCAATTACAGGGGGTTTAAGAAGCAAGCAGAACTTTGACAGAGGTTATACTACAAAATTAGCTAAAAGTGCAATTATTTACTATATAAAATTAAATCCTAATGCTAGTAATTTAACAACTAATGCTCAATATGAGGCTGAGTATGGTAAGTGGTTTACTAAATGCATGAATGGTAACCCTATGTTCTTAATGGAGGCAAAGGATAGGAAGTCATTGACTGAGGTTATAAATAAAGTTATTGAGATTGAAACAGGAAAATTCATCAAAAAAAATTCAGGCTGAATATCAATAGGGTTAGAATAGGAGTAATAATGAAATGAAATTAATAAAAATCATAGTACTATTTTTGGCTTGCTATAGCCTGTCGGCTATAGCTGATTCAGAAACTGATGCTATAATATTATCAACCCAAACAGGAGTTAAACCACTTACTCGCATAAATCTGAGAAATACAGGGGTTACTATTGAAAATGGTGATGTCTGGGTCTGGGGTTATAGAGGTCAAGGCTTGCAAGGTAATGGTGTTACAAACGTTAACAGTAGGAGTGTGCCAGCGAGAGTACAAAAGTTCGTTGATGAAGGACTTACGATTACTCAAGTTGCAGCAGGAAGATATCATATTATTGCACTTGATGAAAATGGTGACGTATGGGGTTGGGGGCGTAATAGACATAGTCAAGCGAGTGGCGGAATAGGAACTGATGTCAAATATGTAACCACACCTGTTAGAGTGTTGTCTGGCAGAAGAGTTATTGATGTCTATTGTAATGAATATACATCTTATGCTTTAACTGCTAATGGTGAGATTTGGGTTTGGGGAAGAGGTAATCGTGGTGAAACAGGACTTGACAAGCGAGAATCAAGACAAAGACTCAGACAGATTCCGTCAAGTTTTTTTAATGGCAGCCGAGTAAGAACCATGGGTGTTGGTTATCGAAGTGCTTATGCTATCAATCGAGCTGGAACTATTTATGCTTGGGGAGAAACTGTAAGTAATACATTTTGCCCGGAAAATAAAAAAACTTGTAATTATGCTATTAGACCAATAAGAATTAATAATACTCTAGTACAATCTGATTCAGGCATTACTTCTGGTCAGCAAATAAAGGAAATTACAGGTGGTAGGGATTATTTGACTTATTTAACCTTTGAAGGTGAAGTTTATGGTATGGGAAGAACTAGATATTTAGCTGATGGTAATTTCGATCCAAATGAAATAGATGAAGATGATGAGATAGAGATGGTGGATGGTGATGAAAGTAGAATTGATAGTGAAGAAGATGAAGAAGATTTAAAAGATGATGACGATGATCGAAAGGATCCACATAGTATAACTGATACTCCTATAGCTATCATTGGAAAGAATGCTCCAGACGAAAAAGCGGTTACTCATTCACTCTATTGCCGATTTCGTGGTTGTGTTGCTATTACAAGACATAAAAGTATATTAACATGGGGTATAAGAGGCAGTAGTCATTTAAAAGGAATACTTTACGGTCAAAGGAGAACAGGTAGAGTAGTGCAAAGAAAACTTAATGGAACATTGACTAAAATTGATGGTGGTAGACAGAATCTATTCTATTGGAATGAAAGAGGAGAAGTTTATGGTGTTGGTGTGGGTAGTTACCATAAATTTGATCTTTCTAGTGCTCACACTCGAGATTGGAATGCGTCTAGATTAGATTTTTTGATGGATGCTATGCATGCTGTATACGGTAACGATTACATTCTAGGGCAAGCAAAATAATGATTAATCAAGAGTTGATTAACGATGCAATTATTTTAACGATTTGGTTGTGTTTGTTAATTTCTTGTTACACAGATATAAAATACCGGATAATTTCAAATTATATTGTCATAGTTATATTTGCTTTGGCGATTTTGAATTATGCCTTTGGTCTAGGTGCATTAAATTATAGTGCGTCCGGTATATTTTTAGTCTGTGGTTTATTGATGTTTTATTGCCGATTGGTAGGTGCTGGAGATATAAAATTAATTACTGTACTTTTGATAACTATTCCTGCTGGTAACGTAATGTTTTTTTTGGCTGTGACCACATTTTTGGGATTACCTCTGGCAATCTTTGCCATTATCTATAAATGGCTAAAAAAAGTAGAGGGTGGAATTACATTACCTTATGGTGTGGCAATTACAGGTAGTTATATCCTTACTTCATTGATTTTATTTAAAGTATTAATTTAGTTACTTTTTATATATTGTTATTTTTGATGTGAATAAGCTTTAATATCAATTCTATCCCTCTTAGTTAAAACATAGCTAAGAGGGAATCATATACCTTTTTAATTTTTTCTATTTCCTATATCTAATGATGCATTTTTGATTTAAAACTAATTTTTTTACTTAAATCCATGTTTAACCTCAAGCTTCTTTACAATAATTGTTCTTTTTAATCATTTTTATTAAAAAATTTTACAATTTATAATGGTATTTATATGTATTATTTTGGTGCAGTTTGCATCGATTTAGAACCACATAGGTTGTTATTTTTTCGAGGGAGTGAATCACTATAATTTTGATTAATGTTTTGTTTGAAAAACGACAAATATAGTTAATTACCAACATTAATGTTTACTAAACTATGGCATGATAATTGCCTATAAAAATTATACAATCATTATTAAAAATTGCAGAGACAAGTTTAAAGGAGATATGTATATGGAAAATCGTACTAGTAATACTAAAACTTTTGTAAAAAATCGTCGAGCTTCCTTGATTAGTGCGATCTTCTTAATGGCAACTTCAGCAATTGGTCCTGGTTTTATCACGCAAACAGCTACCTTTACGGTAACATTAGGTAGTGCATTTGGTTTTGGTATTTTAGCTTCTATTATCATTGATTTTGTAGTGCAACAAAATATTTGGCGTGTGGTTTCATTAACAAAAATGTATTCTTCCGACATTGCTAATGCGACAATCCCTTATAGTGGTTATTTTTTAGCTATATTAGTTATTTTTGGTGGATTAGTTTTTAATATTGGTAATATTGCCGGTGCAGGACTGGGTTTGAATGCTTTAGTTGGGCTTGATCCAAAATGGGGCGGTGCAATCAGCGCATTTATGGCGATCTATATCTTTTCGTCACATAAAGCAAGCCATTTTATTGATCGCTTAATGATTGGTTTCGGCTTGCTAATGATCGGTTTAACATTATTTGTGTTGTTTGCTGCGCATCCCCCTATCGCACAAGCATTTACTGAAACTGTTTTGCCAAGTAGCATTGATTTTGCCTCTATTACCACTATTGTAGGAGGAACTGTTGGCGGATATATTTCTTACGCTGGCGCACATCGCCTGCTTGATAAAAAAATGGTGGGCGTTGAAAACATTAAATATGTATCAAGCGCAGCAACACGAGGGATTATCGTTGTAGGAGTGATGCGATATATTTTATTTTTAGCAATTTTAGGTGTGGTAGCCAGTGGTGTTACTATTGATATCTCAAGCTATGCAGCTAATCCTGCTTCCCAAGCCTTTCAAGCAGCTTTAGGACAATTGGGGTTGCGTATATTTGGTTTAATTTTATGGGCAGCTGCATTAACCAGTATTATTGGTGCAGCTTATACTTCAATGACGTTTATTACTCCTTTTAAACCTTCTATCACAATAAGGCAACGCCAAATAGCGACGATAATTTTTATTATTTGTTCATTAGCCGTTTATTTAATTATGGGAGCTGCACCTGTATCATTATTAGTTTTTGCTGGAGGTTTTAACGGCTTAGTTTTACCACTGGGTTTAACAATTTTTATTTTTATTGGTTGGAAACGTGCTGATTTAATGTCTGGATATCACTATCCACGTTGGTTGTTATGGTCTGGTTTTATAGTCTGTGCGATAACTTGGTATATGGGCGCAATGTCAATTGTAACCATATTTAACTATTTAAGGTAAAAATTAAATATGAAAGTTAAGAGATTTATTGATTTAAATAGTGATCTTGGTGAAAGTTTCGGTCAATGGAAAATGGGTAACGACCAAGCAATGTTACAAGTGGTCAGCAGTGCAAATATTGCGTGTGGTTTTCACGCAGGTTCACCAGTAACCATTTTAGACACCCTAAAAGCAGCTAAAACTAATAATGTTACAATAGGTGCTCATGTAGGTTACCCTGATTTAGTTGGCTTTGGGCGACGTAATATGGACATTGCATCTAACGAACTAACGGCTGATGTGATTTATCAAATTGGTGCACTTAAAGGTTTAGCAACATCAATTGGTGCAAAAGTGAGTTATGTTAAACCTCATGGCGCTTTATATAACACTATTGCGAACGATAAACGTCAAGCTATGGCAGTTATCAATGCTATTTGTCAAATTGATGCTAATCTTATATTAGTGGCACTTGCTGGCTCTCCACTTATTGATTGGGCAAAACAGCAAGGTTTGCATGTGGTTGCCGAAGCCTTTGCAGATAGATCTTATCATCTTGATGG
Source organism: Gilliamella sp. LMG 34360 (assembly GCF_984568995.1). Lineage (NCBI taxonomy): Bacteria > Pseudomonadati > Pseudomonadota > Gammaproteobacteria > Orbales > Orbaceae > Gilliamella > Gilliamella sp. LMG 34360. Next base: position 1,118,463 of record NZ_OZ474900.1, read on the forward strand.
TACATTAGTTTCTCGTAAAGAAACCGGAGCTGTATTACACGATCCTGAATTAGTCGCAGAACGTATGTTACAACTTGTCAGAGATGGCGGTGTGACTTCTATTGAAGGTAAGTTTGTTACAATTGAGGCAGATTCCATTTGTGTGCATGGTGATAGTGAAGGTGCATTAGCGATGGCACAAAAAGTTCGCGAAAAATTACAACAAAATGGAATTACCATAACTTCGTTTACGAAAATAAGTGATAGATAAATCATTATGTTAATTTGATAAAATATAAACTGATATCAAACAAATAATTTTAGACTGGTTTTTTGTTAAGATCATGGATTAGATAACCGACAAGGTTAGAGGTACTAAATGCGATTTTTACCTGTAAATATCGATGCAATTATGGTTGAGCTTTCTAGCCTTGAACAGACCATGGCTTTAACTGATCAACTACAAAATAATCTAGCATTCTGGAAAATTGAAGAAATCATTCCAGCGGCTCGAACCGTTTTAATCCGTTTTAACCCAATTCTTACTGATGCCGATACTCTTGCTAAGAACATCTGTGCTCTTGATCTCACATCTGGTTCAATTCTTTCAGGGGAATTAATTATCATAACTGTCAACTATAATGGTGAAGATTTGGCATACGTCGCTGATCATCTTGGTATAACAGTTAGTGAAGTAATTAATAGGCATACTAATAATGAGTATCAAGTTGCTTTTTGTGGTTTTGCACCAGGCTTTGCTTATATGGTATCAAATCATGCTCAGCTTAATGTTCCGCGTCGCCTATCGCCTAGAGTTCGTATTCCAGCTGGTTCAGTGGCATTAGCTGGTGAATTTAGTAGTGTTTATCCTCAAGCAAGTCCAGGTGGTTGGCAACTTATTGGTATTACCGAATCTGCGGTTTGGGATATAAATCGAGATAATCCCGCTTTGTTTAAACCAGGTAGCCGCGTGCATTTTGTGGATGCGGCTAAATCCTCTAAGAAATATCATTTACCGACGATAAAGAAAGAAGAAAAAAATAACTCTCCGCAAGATATTAAAGTTTTGGCAACGGGATTACAAACTCTTTTTCAGGATAATGGACGAATTGGTCAAGCTGCATTAGGGATCTCAGAATCGGGGGCAATGGATAAAAGTGCACTACATAGTGCTAACCGAGTGCTTGGCAACCCAATTAATGAAGTCGCACTTGAGATCACCCAAGGTGGTTTTAAAAGTCAAATAAACCGCTCTATGTTAATTGCAGTCACAGGAGCGGTGTGTGACATTAATATCACCACATTACTTGGTGAAAAATATACTGCACCAATGTATCAACCCATTTTATTAGAAAAAGGTGATACTGTTGAACTTGGTAATATTAAATGTGGAGTGCGTAGTTATTTGGCTGTTCGTGGTGGTTTTCAAGTATCACCTATTTTAACAAGTTGTTCATTTGATACATTGGCACAAGTGGGACCTCCACCAATCACAATTGGGCAAACATTAACGATCAAATCAACAAATATAAAAGCATCTGTATCATTGAATGAATCACCAGCCATAAACTATCCATGCCCAGGTGATGTAGTGGTATTAGACATTGTGCTTGGACCAAGAACTGATTGGTTTACGCCTAATGCAATTAAGTTATTAACTGAGCAATTGTGGCGGGTAACGCCTGCTTCTAATCGTATTGGATTAAGATTATCTGGTGATATTTCATTAACTCGCGTTAAGTTACAAGAGTTACCAAGCGAGGGTACATGCATTGGTGCAATTCAAATACCAGCAAATGGACAACCTGTGCTATTTTTAAATGATCATCCCCTAACAGGTGGGTATCCGATTATTGGTGCTGTATGCAAATATCATTTAGATTTATCAGGACAAATCCCTATAAATGCTAAAATAAAATTTAATCCTGTTGGAATATTTAAAGAATTTGAAGGGAGTCATACCGACCATGTTTGAGAATAATAAAAAAATAACACACAGAGTACTCATTGCTAATCGAGGTGAAATTGCTGTACGCATTATTCGCGCATGCCGTGATATGGAGTTTGCATCCATTGCAATTTATGCTGATACGGACATTAATGCGCTGCATGTTCAAATGGCTGATGAAGCTTATGGATTATCGGGAAAGTTGCCGAGTGAAACTTATCTTAATATCGATAAGATTATTGCGATTGCAAAAAGATCGGGAGCTACTATGGTTCACCCAGGATATGGTTTTTTATCCGAACGATCGGAATTTGCTAAAGCTGTTCAAAAAGCAGGATTAATTTGGATTGGACCGAATCCAGAAACAATAGATATTCTTGGTGATAAAGTTAAAGCTCGACAGCTAGCCATACAAGTCGGAGCTCCATTAGTTGAAGGGACTAAAGAACCAGTACGCGATGCTAAAGAAGTTGTTGAATTTGCACATAAGCATGGCTTACCCATTGCTATTAAAGCCGCCTTTGGAGGTGGAGGGCGTGGTTTAAAAGTTGCATGGCAAATGGATGAAGTTGAAGAACTTTACCATTCTGCTGTACGAGAAGCGACAGCAGCTTTTGGACGTGGTGAGTGTTTTTTAGAGCAATTTTTACATAATCCACGTCATATAGAAGCTCAGGTCATTGCAGATAAATTAGGCCATATTGTCGTTGTAGGAACGCGTGATTGCTCATTGCAGCGTCGTAATCAAAAACTAATTGAAGAGTCGCCAGCACCATTTATATCGGATCAATTGCAACAACAAATTATTCAAGCATCAATTAACATTTGCGCCAAAGCAAATTATGTTGGAGCTGGAACCGTTGAGTTTTTACTCAGTCAGGATGGTAAATTGTCATTTCTTGAAGTAAATACTCGCCTACAAGTAGAACATCCTGTTACCGAAGAAACAGTCGGAATCGACCTAGTTGTGGAACAATTACGTATAGCACAAGGATTACCACTTAGTATTAATGAAACACCTAAACCTCAAGGTCATGCTATCGAATTTCGTATTAATGCTGAAGATGTAGCTAATGGTTTCTTACCAACATCAGGAACTATTACACGATTTGAAGTACCCTCAGGACCTGGCATTCGGTTAGATAGTGGTGTTGTCACTGGCTCAACGATCCCCTCAACTTTTGATTCACTTATGGCAAAACTCATTATTGTTGGAAATAATCGTGAGCAAGCGCTTGCTAGGGCTCATCGTGCATTAGCGGAGTTTTCTATTGAAGGTGTTGCGAGTGTTTTACCATTCGATCGTGCAATCATAGAACATCCTGATTTTTATCGTGATTTTAAAATACATACGCGTTGGATTGAAACAGAGTTTATACCAATGATGGATTCATTGCCGAGGCAGGTACCTATAAAAGATTCTACTCTGACCCATACTGTGATCGAAATTGATGGTAAACGTTGCAAAATTGGTTTGCCTGCACAATTATTGGCAGGATTGTCATTAGCTGTGAATAGTGAGTCAGCATTAACTTCATTAAAGAATGAGGAACAATCAGAAACTATTGTAAAATCGCCAGTTTCAGGAAATCTTTTTAAATGGATTATTGAAGAAGGTCAAGAAGTCGATAAAAGTGATGTAATAGGTATTATGGAAGCGATGAAGATGGAAGTTCAGATTATTGCTCATCGCAAAGGCATCGTAAAATTAATCAGTAAAGAAGGTGATTTTGTCAATACTGGTGATAAAGTTGCGGAAATTAATTAATAGGGTTAACTTCATTGTTTGATAAAATTGATGGAAATTTCCCATTTTTGATTAAACGATGATGATTCATTTTTCTAGAATCTTTACAGTTTTATCTACAACGCAAGCTTATTTTAATATGGTTGATATTTTGGTAACTATAAACTATTAATTGAGTTTTTTGATTATTTTCATTGCCAATTTATGTACGATATGTTAAAAGTGTACAGAAATTATCTCGTATTATCATTTTTATGTATGGATATTCAGGGATGATTTCTATATCTTGCCTTTTCCTATTACTATTTATATAGATATCCCCCAAAACTTAGTTTAGAAAGAATATACTGTTTTAAATATTTAAAGAAGTCATGAATATTTTCCATGTCTCATACATTTATAAATTGTCTTGAGTCGATATGCTAGTTGTTTTTTAACTTAATAAAACAAATTAACTTATTTCGCGTATTTTTTTAGTTTAAAATTAATAATCACTTAAATAATTTTAAAATTTTTCAAATTGATATACATTTTCAGCTCATTGCTAGGAGGTAAAGTAATTGATTTGTAATTTGATAAACGTATCCACAAGTTTTTTACGCCTTTATAAACTTAAATTTTGTCAAAAATTAAAGAACCCTTAAACCTTTTCCAAGTTTTATATCTACTAATAGTTGTTCGTTAATACACTAATTTATCGATTTATTAATTAATCACACATTGATCTAAATTAGTGAGTTTCATTCAGTACAAGTTTTCAAATAAAAACTGGTTAAATCCAGCATAAATTAATTGTGGATTTGAATGGGAGGAAATAATGAATAAAGTATACAAGTTAGTTTGGAATGCTAGACGTAAAGCTTTCATTGTTACATCAGAAAAAGCGCAATCAAAAGGGCGATTATTTTTGGTTAATTTGTTATCTGTAGCAACTTTAACCGCAGCAATGGTACCTGTTAGTTATGCTCAATGTATCGAAACATCTCTTAAAAATAATAGTTGCGAGACAAAAATTACTAGCCAATATGCAAATCAAAATTTATTAAGTTTACAACGTAGTGATTATCTAAATCATCTGTTGAGCACTGCAAATCTTAACGGTTCAGTTGAAATATCTCTTCCACACCATCTCGAATCTAATGACGATGGTTATACCTATACAAGTAACTCTGATGTTGATAACTTAGTTATAAACCAACCTGCCGGTAATATCATTGGTGGAACAAATGGTGTTAATATTAATCATAATGGTACTGGATCAACAAATATATCAATTAATGGTGATGTCACTGGTAAACAAAATGATGGGATACATGCTTCAAACTCAACTAATACTCAAGACTTAAACATTATAGAGACCGTAGGCGCCGACATTCACGGTAATTTGAATGGAATTAATGTTGCTAATAATGGTCACGGAACAACAACAATAACAACTTCAGATTCCGTTGTAGGTGACGAAAGTGATGGTATTGTTGTGGTGAATGACGGTGATACAAAAGGTATTAAAGTAATCCAATCAGCAGGGAGCATCCATGGTAAAAAAAATGGTATTAATGCCGACAATAGAGGTAAAGAGACTACACATATCACAACCGCAGGTGAAGTTATTGGTGATGATAATGAAGGAATTAATGCTGTCAATGAACAAAATGCTGGTAATATGGCTATTGAACAAAACAGTGGTTCAATTAGTGGTCATTTAAACGGAATAAAAGCTAATAATTTGGGTAATGGTTCGACTACAATCACAACTACAGCCAAGATTACTGGGCAAAATAATGATGGAATATTTGTAAATAATAATAGTAATACTCATGATTTATCGATTACCCAATCTTCCGGTTCAATTAGTGGAGAATTAAACGGAATCAATGCTACCAACGGCGGTAATGGGGCAACTATTGTAACCACTTCAGGAACGATTACAGCTAATCAGCAAGATGGTGTGGCTATTGTCAATCAAGCCAATACTAGAAAACTAACTTTCAACCAATTAAAAGGCGATATTACAGGCAAACAATATGGTATCAATATTGTCAATAATGGTAATGGTTTAACATCTATTAACAGTTATGGCAATGTCGAAGGCCAACAAAAAGATGGTATATTTGGTATTGGTGGTGTAAACACTAACGATTTAAACGTTAGTCAATCTACTGGTAGTATAAAAGGTGAACTAAACGGCATTAATATGACCAACCAAGGAAACGGCTCGACTTTAATTACGACTAATGGTGAAGTAACCGGTCATCAAAATGATGGGATATTTGCTGTTAACGAAGTGAATACTCATGAACTAACAATTAATCAATCTGCAGGCAATATTCATGGCCAATCAAATGGAATAAATATTAATAACAAAGGTAGTGGTTCGACGATTGTTAGCGCATCTGGCGATGTAATCGGTGACAATAATTACGGCATTAGCGCTGTTAATGAAACAAACACTAAAGACCTTAATATTCGGCAACCACTAGGTAATATTCACGGTAAGCTTGATGGTATTAATGTAGAACATAAAGGAACAGGCACAACAACCATTGCAACCTCTGGACAAGTGATAGGCGATCAAGAAAATGGAATCTATGCCATAACTCAAACGAATACTAAAAATTTAACAGCCAAACAATCATCTGGTTCTATTTTAGGGAAAAAAAATGGTATTAATTTTAATAATTTAGGAACTGGTTCAACTTTCATTAACACTGCAGGACAAGTAGAGGGTAGCGAAAATGATGGAATACTGGTTAATAATGATACTCATAGTCAAGATGTTAACATAATGCAAACTGCGGGTAGTATAAAAGGTAAGTTAAATGGCATTAATGTTAACAATAAAGGAAATGGTACTACATCAATAATAACCTCTAATGATGTTATTGGAACACAAAATAATGGTATGACCGCTGTTAATGAACAAAATACCCAAGACATAATTGTTTCTCAGTTAGGTGGTAATATTCAAGGTTCACAAAATGGTATTAATATGTTTAACAACGGTAAAGGTGCCACATCAATTAATACATCCGGAATGGTTATCGGAAAACTTAATGATGGTATTTATGCGTTTAATAACAACAATACTACTGATCTTAAAGTTAGCCAATTAGACGGTGAAATTAACGGTAAACACAATGGCATGACAATTGAAAATAATGGACAAGGTTTAACATCTATTACTACTTTAGGTAAAGTCATAAGTGATCAAGAAGATGGAATATTTGCAACAAATAATACTAATTCTAAAGATCTAGACATAATTCAATCTGGTGGTGAAATTATTGGTAATAAGAATGGTATTAATATTGTTAATAATGGTCAAAGATCAACCGTTATCAGTATAGCCGGAAAAGTTATTGGTAACAATAGTAATGCTATTTCAGCTGTAAGCCAATCCTCAACCAATAACCTATTATTTGGACAGACACAAGACAGTGAAATAATTGGTAAACTTAATAGTATTGAGCTTGCTAATCATGGACAAGGTTCAACAGGTCTTAAAGTTGCAGGCAAAATAGTTAGCCTAAACTTAGATGCCATTATTGCAACTAATTATTCTAATGCAAATAATTTAACATTTAGACAAGAATCGAATAGTGAGATCCAAGGTGCTAACAATGGGATTAATTTTACTAATCAGGGAAATGGTTTTACTCGTATTGTGAGTGAAGGTAAGATCACTGCTAATAATGGTTCAGCAATATTAGTCTCCAATAACGATACAGCCTCAGATTTATTAATAAACCAAACAAATGGCATTATTAATGGTTTTGATAATGGTATTAAGGCAATCAATAATGGTACTGGGTCTACTGAGATTAACATTTTTGGCAAAGTAGAAGGACAATCAGGAACAGGTATTTATACCACAGGTAAAGAAGGGTTAAAAACCTATATAAATTTAAATCAGGGTGCAGATGTCTCATCGGCTAGTGACATTGCAATAACAAACGAAATCACAGATTCAATTATTTCTCTAAATGATGGTTCCAAAATTAGTGGACAAATTAGACTTGGAGAGGGTAATGATACACTGTTTATTAATGAAGGCGCAGATATATCACAATTAACCGCAATAGATGGTGGTAATAAATTTACGCGCGTAGGTGGATCGTCTGACGAGGATACCCTTAACCTTAATGTTCATCTTATCGGCTCATCAACTTCAAGCGGTTCGATTGGAAATGTATCAATCGTTGGATGGGAAAATATTAATCTCAGTCAGATTAGTAAATTGACATTAACAGGGGATTTAAATACAGATCAATTAACTCTTGAATCAGGGGCAATTGTTGATCTTCAATCCACTTTACATCAATCACAAATTAGTGGAAGTGTTCATAATGGAGGGACTATTACACTTGGTAATTCCTATGCAGGAGATAGTTTGATTATTGCTGGCGATTATGTTGGAGATAACGGGAAATTAGTGCTTGATACCGTCGTTCAAAATAGTGATAGTCCAACAGATCGATTATTAGTAAACGGTAATGTTTCAGGAAACACATTTATACAAATTAATAATATTAATGGGTTAGGTGCTGATACGAGTAATACTAATGGCATTGAATTAGTCCATGTCGATGGGGTAAGTACTCATGATGCATTTAAAATCCCTGAAGATCATTTAGATGTTGGCGCATATGAATATTATTTGCATAAAGGTGATCTTAACAACCAAAATAATAACTGGTATTTACGCTCCTATTTACCTAATGATCCAACCAATCCAACCAATCCAACCGACCCAACGGATCCAACTAATCCAACAGACCCAACAGACCCAACCAATCCAACCAATCCAACCAATCCAACAGACCCAACGGATCCAATCAATCCGACAGACCCAATGAATCCAACCAATCCAACACATCCAATCGATCCAAGTATTGATCCGGATACAGGAAAACCTGTTAAACCAGCAGGTGTTAAAACTTATCGTAAAGAAGTTCCTTTGTTTGGAGCAATCGCAGAACAACTTCGCTTAGCAGAAAATATTATGCAAAGTAATTTACATCAACGTATTGGTAATATGCCGTTGTTAGATTCACCAATAAGTTGGGGTAGAATTATAACTAAACGTATTGATGTAGAACAAAATGGCATTACCAATCCTCAAAGCAAAGGAAACTACACTGGTTTTCAATTAGGAAGTGATCTTTGGCAAGAAGACAATTGGCGACTGGGCGCTTATTTTGGCTATTTGTATGGTGATATGACCATTAATGGGTTTGCTAGTGGTCGAAATGGACAAGTGGGTAAAAATGGTATAAATTCCTACTTCTTAGGCGCTTATAGTACTTATATGCAAGACAATGGTACTTATCTTGATATTGTTTTACAAGGGGCTCGTCATCGTGTCAATGTAAAACCTGATGGTAATGAAAACAGCAAACAAAAAAGCTATGGCTTAAGTGCATCAATTGAAACAGGTAAACCATTTATCTTATCGGCTAATGGCTGGAAGTTTGAACCACAAGCCCAAATCATACATCAATGGCTTGATATGCATGATAGTCATATTAGTGGTAATACCAAAGTAAAACATAGTAATAATAATGCTGTGTTGTTCAGAATTGGTGCTCGTTTTGAAGGTAATTTCAAAATGGATGATACATTATTACGTCCTTATGCTCGTGTTAACCTGTTCTATTCACCAAGTGGTGCTGATCATGTAACCTTTGCTAGTAAAAATGCTGCTACGGAATTTAGCAATGGTGCTAAATATTTAAGTTCGGAAATGGCAATAGGTGGCAGTTTTGAAATTAATAATCAATTCAGCGCTTATACAGAAATCGGCCATACATGGACAAATGGTGGGGATGCAAGAGTCAAAGCACCGTTTAGCGCATCTGTTGGTATTCGGGCTAATTGGTAATAGTTAAATAAACTTTCACTAAGGCATAAAAAACCGGTATGACATAGCGAATTTAAGTGACCCCCAATAGTTGGACAACCAATTACAGGGGGTCTTTTTATGTCAAAATATAGTCGAGATTTAAAAATTATCATAGCTAATGAATTCTTATCAGGAGAATCATCGGAAATATTTTCTAAAAACTTTATTCAAACAACTTGATTCAGAATAACCATATCTGAACGTATTATTATCGATATCAACGTTACACAGCTGGATTAATAAGTGATATTACAGTTTTTATATTTTAATCTTAAAGATAAATTGTTATAGGGCTTGTTTAGAATGCAATCAACTTGTTGCACTAAATCTTTACTATCATCGGACATAGATAAAATTAACTCATACTTTTTAATGGGTTAAAAGCCCCCTTTGTTGGAGGCGACCATGATGTTTATTAGTATTAAATCTATATTACGATTTCAAAATTAAATATTAGGCCGACGTTTAGTCAGCCACTCTACAACTGCTGGATCTCGATGTGAGAAAAATGCACTGGTCGCAGTATCAATTGCGGTAATATCGATCATATCTTGATTTGAAAGTTTAAAATCAAATATATTAAAATTTTCGGTCATACGTTCTTTTCTCACTGATTTTGCTAAACAGACAATTTGGCGTTGTATTAACCAGCGTAAAATAACTTGACCAACTGATTTATTATACTTATTACCAATGGTGGTTAAAACAGGATGATTGAAAATATCATTTTTTCCTTCTGCAAAGGGTGCCCATGCTTCAGGCTGAATCGTTTTACTTTGCATCCAAGGTGCTGCTTGTAATTGTTGATTAAATGGATTAACTTCTATTTGATTTACAGCAGGTTTTATTTTATTAAAAGCCATTAAGTCAGCTAAACGATCTGGCTGAAAATTACTAACACCAATGGCTTTAATTTTTCCTTGCTCGTAGAGCTCTTCCATTGCATGCCAAGCACCATAAATATCACCAAAAGGTTGGTGGATTAAATATAAATCAATATAATCCACTTGTAATAAATTTAATGATTGTTCAAATTGGATTTTAGCACCTTCATAACTAGCTCGGTTTAACCAAAGTTTGGTGGTAATAAATAGATCTTTTCGGTCAATCCCACTAATTTTAATCGCATTTCCCACTTGGCGTTCATTTTGATAAGCGGTTGCTGTATCAATCAGGCGATAACCAACATCAATTGCATCTAATACTGCTTGTTCACAATGCTTTTCATCAATTTGATAAACACCAAATCCTAAAGTTGGCATCTCGATCCCATTATTTAATTTTATCTTTCTCATAATGATCACCTCTACAAAAAATTAACTGAAAATACCAAGTGTTATTATATTTTTATGATTATTTATCAATTATATTATTTAGTAAAGCTAAAAATATTAATCAGTTAAGATAAAGTTTTGTATGCCAACAACTTTACTAACAATCCTCTATCGTTTGAGTTTTAGTTTAATTATTAAACGTCATAAAATAGTTTTATTAGGATTAATTTAGTTAGAATAAATTCCAATACATTCATTGATAACTGTAAATTTTTTTAATTCATTAAGGTTTGATAGATTGATTTGCTTTTTTATCTGTTTTAGTTACAAGATAATTTACTGAACAATACTATTGCAATTTTAATTTATCGTATATTAGAAGTTGCGTTATTTGTATATGATTATTTTTTGGTATTAAAAGTAAAACATTGAGGATTCGGTTAGATGATACATATGTTATTGTATAAATATTGATGTTTTAAGCGATTTTGAAAATGTTTATAACGTCGTTATTAAATACAAAGAATCAGTTATGATTGAAAGTATAAATCATTTCGATTTATATAATAATTTTATCAGATTACAATTGATGAATTTCGGTACTTTTTAGAAAAAATCTAAAAGAGTTGACTAACATATTAATAAAGGAGAATAAAATGACGATTCGTGCTGTACCTCTTGATAAATCATATCGCTTACTGAATCATGGACCAACGGTAATGGTTTCAGCAAAAAATGATAATACTGAAAATGTTATGTCAGCATCATGGGTCTGTGCATTAGATATGTTTCCTGCAAAATTGACAGCAGTACTAGACAAAAAGTCATTCACACGGCAACTTATCGAAAAGAGCCAGAAATTTGCAATACAAATTCCTATTGCCAAACAAGCTGAACAAGTTATAGGCCTTGGTACACAAAGTTATTTCGATAATCCAAACAAATTAGCCGATAACCACATCGAGTTATTCTATCAAGAAGGTTTTGATGTTCCTCTTGTAAAAGGCTGTGCTGCTTGGTTGATCTGTCGTCTGATCCCTGAAGAATATAACCAGCAAAATTATGATCTATTAATTGGTGAAGTTATCGGTGCATGGGCTGATAATCGTATTTACGAAAATGGTCATTGGAAGTTTGATGAGATAAGTGATGAAATGAAGACGTTGCATTATATAGCGGGTAATCAGTTTTATATCACAGGTAAAGGAGTTGTTGTTAAGGATTAGCCTAGATATTTTCTAAATTAATTACACAATTAATAATTAATAATATCTTTAAAATTATGATGTATAAAGATAAGTTGTCCATTAATCGAATATATTTAAAATATTACTTAACATGGAAATCGTCCAAAATTTTTAAACGTTACTATCTAATTATTGGTAAAAACAATGATTTGCTGGTATTTTTTACTTTTTAAATTTTTATAAAATCATGATCTCTCGCCAATCATTTTTAATATCCTTGTATATAAAAAGGAATAACAAATCTTAATAATTGAATAATGTGATATAAAAAATAGTTATCATAATAATTTTTTTATAGTTTTACTGTTCAATTATGTTAATGTTTTGCCGTTACATTATTATATAGGGAAATACTATGCCTCATTCAACTAATAGATTGGTTCGTATTTATTTTAAAGTAGGGCTGATACCGCAAATTATATTAGGATTAATTCTAGGTATTGCATTAGCCGCTATTTCGAAAGATCTTGCATTAGATATGTCATTTATTGGAGCACTTTTTATTAATGCCTTAAAATCCGTCGCTCCTATTTTGGTTCTTATTTTAGTTATTGCTTCAATATCCAATCACCAACATGGTAAACGCGCTAATATGGGTGAACTTCTTACGCTTTATTTTTCTGGAATGATGTTGGCCGCATTATTAGCAACGGTTGCTAGTTTTATCTTTCCTTCTGTTATTTCATTAGGAGATGCCGCTGACCAAAGCAAATTAACCCCTCCAGGTAGTATTGTTGAAGTATTAAAAACGTTGTTTAACAAAATGATCGACAATCCAGTAAATGCGTTGGTTAATGCTAACTATATTGGTCTTATCATTTGGGGCGTTGGTATTGGGATTGCGTTAAGGCACTCAAGTGAAACGACCAAAACAATGATGAACGATCTGTCTTTAGCAATTTCATTCATTGTAAGAATTATTATTCGCTTTGCACCATTAGGCGTATTTGGTTTAGTTGCTTCAACTCTTGCAGAAACAGGTTTTGGGGAGTTACTTAAATATGCCCATCTATTAGTCTTATTAGTATCTTGTATGTTAATTGTGGCATTAATTATTAATCCATTATTAGCGTATATTGTTATGCGTAAAAATCCATTTCCACTCGTTTTGACTTCATTAAAAGATAGTGCCATCCCAGCATTCTTTACTCGTAGTTCAGCAGCAAATATTCCGGTTAATATCGAAATTTGCAAAAGATTAAAAATGGATGAAGATACCTATTCTGTAGCAGTACCATTAGGTGCGGCTATTAATATGTCAGGTGCGGCAATCACTATCACTATTTTAACTTTAGCGACCGTTAATTCTTTGCATATAGAAGTGGATATTTTTTCTGCGTTATTACTTTGTATTGTGACGAGCGTATGTGCATGTGGTGCATCAGGTATTGCAGGCGGGTCTTTACTGCTTATTCCTGTTGCTTGTAGTATGTTTGGTATACCTAACGAAATTTCAGCAAAAGTCATTGGTATCGGGATTGCTATTGGTGTAATTCAAGATTCCGTTGAAACTGCGCTTAATTCATCTAGTGATGTCGTATTTATCGGCGCAGTATCAGAAAAAGTTCAACGTAATAAGACAAAATAGTTTTAAAATATGTAGATAATCGCTAGCTTATACTTATCTCAACAGCCTGATAAAAAAATTTATCAGGCTTTTTTTATTAACCAATAGATATAGTCATCAGGCAAATTATTGCATTTATTGATATGACTATTTATCATAATTCAAAATTCGATCAATTATATTCACGCAAAATATTAGAATCTTATGCCATCTAATCAAACTATTTCTGCTTCGACATTTCCCAAAAAAGGTAATACAAAAAAAGGTCATGAGACAAGATCTGCATTGATTCGTAGTGGAGTAGAATTGATGACCACATATGGGTACATTTCATCAAATATTGAAAATATTTTAAAGCAGGTAGGCGTGCCCAAAGGTTCCTTTTATTATTACTTCAAAAGTAAGGAAGACTTTGGAAAAGCAATCATAGCGAGTTATGATAGTTTTTTTGCTCATAAATTAGATAAGCATTTAAATAATTCGTCGATTAAATCACCAATTGCTCGAATTAAAGCTTTTTACGAAGATGCAAAGCAAGGTATGGCGAAGTATGATTATGATCGTGGATGCTTAATTGGCGAATTAATTCAAGAAGAATCACTCTTACCTCAAGGTTATGCGCAACTGCTTGAACAGGTTTTGCAAAGTTGGCAAGTTAAAATAGAAAAATGTCTTGAATTAGCAAAAAAATCAGGTGAAATTAACGCAAAAATTAATTGTAAATTATTATCTGAATTTTTTTGGTTAGGTTGGGAAGGTGCGGTAACACGTAGCAAATTGCTAAAAAAATCAGAACCGTTAGATACATTTATAACTGTTTTTATTAATATGACAATTAAATAGAATGTAATATCCTAATTTATTCTAACTTTATGTTTGTTAAACCTTATCCAAATATAATTTATTGTTTTTAACTAGACGACCAGTCTATAATTTTTAGACCAATTGTCTATTAATGTAATTAAATTATCTAACTGGCGTGTCAATTAATTCAGTTAATCAATTATCTATAGATTTATTATCCATTACACAATAAGGAATATGTATGTCATTCAATGCCATTATTTTAGAGAAAAATGAAGTTACTGGTTTTTCCCATTCATTGAAAACCATAACTAAACAACAACTACTTCAACAACAAGGCGACACCTTAGTAAAAATACAATATTCAAGTATTAATTATAAAGATGCATTAGCATTGACCAATAAAAGTCCTATTGTTAGACAATGGCCAATGATTCCAGGTATTGATGGTGTAGGGACGGTAATTGAATGTCAAAGTGGTCGTTATCAACCAGATGATTTGGTTATTTTGAATGGTTGGGGGTGCGGTGAAACACATTGGGGATGCCTTGCTCAATATGCGTATTTGAAATCAGATTGGCTAATTCCATTACCAAGCAATCTAACTCCTTATCAATCAATGATTATTGGTACCGCAGGGTATACGGCTGCTTTATGTGTTTTGCGTATTGTTGATTTTGGCGTTAAACCAGAAGATGGCAAAATTTTAGTTACAGGCGCCACAGGTGGCGTTGGTTCAGTTGCTATCGCATTATTGAGTAAATTAGGTTATCAGGTCACCGCCTCAACCAGTAAAATGAATGATGAAGATTATTTACATAAACTGGGTGCGGTCGAGATTATTGATAGTCAATCATTAAAAGAGCCTAATCGGCCATTACAAAAAGAACAATGGTCAGCAGCAATTGATGTGGTTGGTTCGTATACATTAGCAAACATTTGTGCACAAACTCAATATGGTGGTATTGTCACTTGTTGTGGTCTTGCTCAAGGTATGGATTTACCGGCAACGGTTGCACCTTTTATTTTACGTGGCGTGACATTAGCAGGTGTTGATAGTGTGATGGCGAGCTATGGTAAACGGGTTGCTGCATGGCAATTAATAGCACAACATTTTGATGAAAAACTATTTTCTCATATAGGCCAAACAGTTACCTTAAATGAATGCCCTGACATAGCTAATAAAATGATAGCTGGACAAATTAAAGGGCGTTTTGTGGTTGATGTTAATCATTAACGAAAAAATTAACTATATAAATTTCTTATGATTTAGCGGTGTAAAATATTCACCGCTCATTCAAGTTAAGTAAACAGCCGATTTAAATGTAAACAAAAAGGATTAATTCAGTAATTATCCTTGTATTTCCTGTGAAATCAGAATAAATTCAATCTAAGTAAGCTGTTTTGAAAGTAAAGTTCGCAATGACCGTTTAAAATTATCAATATTTAGTGAGTAATTTAAAGAGGGGAAATGTGATATGCCTTATCAAACACGAGATGATCTACCTGAATCGGTTCGACATGTTCTACCTGCCCATGCTCAAGATATTTTTAAAGAAGCTTTTAATAATGCAATAAAAGAGTATCAAGATCCTAAAAAACGACGAGACAATAGTTCGCCTGAACAAATTGCGTTTCGAGTTGCTTGGTCGGCGGTTGAGAAGCTTTATCATAAAGATGAAAATGGCAAATGGGTTGCTAAATAATCACCTAAATGATAAATATTCTTTGTTTTAACATTTATTAATACTATTGATTAATAATCAATAAAAAGATAGTATAAAATCTAAGCCAACATGTATGGTTGGCTTAATTTATATTTAAATCAAGGAATTAAAATGTTTATTTTTTCTCTTACCTATCTTAAACCCATTAATGAAGTAGAAAAATATTTACCACAACATATTGATTATCTAGAACACTATTATCAAGCAGGGCATTTTATTGCTTCTGGTCGCAAAGTACCTCGCAAAGGTGGTGTAATTCTTTGTTGTGCTGATAGTCATGAACAAGCCATGTCAATCATGCAAGAAGATCCGTTCTATATTCACCACATTGCCGAATATGAACTGATAGAATTTATCCCTACAAAATATGCAAAAGAGTTTGAAGTATTTATTTAATTATTGTCGATTGTTTAAAATTTATTTTTAATAACATGGAACATCAATATCGATCTTTAATTTAAAAATTAAACAGTTATATCATCCATTTGATAAAATAAATATAATGTTAATTATCTAAAATTTAAACTTTCATATTCGCTTATCTAATCAATCCTATCTTTAAACATAACCATTCAAAAAAATTAATTGAAACTGTGAACCTTTTTTGCTTTTTTGAGCCTCTATATATGTATGTTATTTAATAAATAAAATGATATTAAATTCATTTAATTTTACTCTTCGAGTATGACGGATTAAATAAAGATTAAAAAAACATGAGTAAAAACAGAGAACAACTAATCAAATTAGCTTGTCAGGGAGATCAACAAGCAATTGAAAAGTTATTGTTGATTTGTCAGCCCGATATTAAACGATTCGCTCGAAGAACATGTTCAACCTCAGAAGATGTTGAGGATACTGTTCAAATTGCATTATGGCAGTTATATCGAAAAATAGGGATGTTAAAAACAGTAGCAACGTTTACAGGATGGTTATTTCGTATAGTTGAACGAGAATGCTATCGGTTATTTAAAATTAGGCGCTCAAAAACTATTAATTCAGACTTTGAACTTGATAATTTGCCTGCAACATACCTTTTTCACTTGTTACACAACTGTTTTTTATTCTTTGTGCAGTTCTTTTGTTACGAGGCTGTTCTGCTTGTTGGTTTTTCGGTTTAATTAAAAAACGACAAATACAAAAAGGAGAGTAACATGAGTAATTATCAATCAAGTAGTGATTTTAAATATCTTGCTTCATTATTGAAATATTCCCCCAATGAAACCCAAGCATTTATACATTTTGATCAGCAGACAATTAAGCGAACTGATGGAGTTATTCCAACAAAAACACGTGAATTAATTGCATTAGCTATAGCGCTTACGACGCAATGTGCTTATTGTATTGATGTTCATATTAAAGGTGCAAAACGGGCAGGGGCAAGCGTTGATGAGTTGGCTGAATTGATTTCGATTTCCGCATCGGTAAGATCTGGCGTAACCATGGCTCACGGTCTGTTAGCAATGCGCCTATTTGAACAAAATAATAGTTAAATTCTATTTGTTATAATCGTATTTTAAAAAATGGCAGTAATTAAGAAAAAAGTTAAACTGCCAAATTTTACTATTCAACTATCTAATTAGATGGCATTTTTATCTTTTCTTCTCCAATTTTATCTCTTTATCTTAATGTAAGATAAATTTTCCTTATTATATTTTTATTTATTATTTTTCCTTATCAATAAGGAAAAAGTTGGTTAGTAATTAATTATTTTTCCTTTTATACTGAAGTTGAAATGTCAATAAATATAGGTACTTGATTATGAATAATAAAGGTTTACCAAAAGGTTTTTTATGGGGAGGAGCTGTTGCCGCTCATCAATTAGAAGGTGCTTGGCAAGCTGGCGGTAAGGGTCCTAGTGTTGCTGATGTGATGACTGTTGGATCGCCAAAAAGTTATCGAAAAATCACGGAAGGCATTATTCCAGGAGAATATTATCCTAATCATGAAGCTATCGATTTTTATCATCATTACAAAGATGATATTAAACTTTTTGCTGAAATGGGTTTCAAATGTTTTCGAACCTCAATTGCTTGGACTCGTATTTTTCCGAAAGGTGATGAGCTTGAACCAAATGAAGAAGGTCTGAAGTTTTATGATGATCTTTTCGATGAGTGTTTGAAATATAACATTGAGCCGGTTGTTACCCTTTCGCACTTTGAGTTGCCTTATTATTTAGTTACCGAATATGGCGGTTTTCGAAATCGAAAATTAATTGATTTCTTTGTTCGCTTTGCTGCCGTCTGTTTTGATCGCTATAAGAATAAAGTTAAATATTGGATGACTTTTAACGAAATCAATAACCAAGCTAATTTTAACGAAGATTTTGCCCCATTCACTAACTCTGGTATTTATTATAAACCAGGCGATAATCGCGAAGAAATCATGTATCAAGCTGCACATTATGAATTAGTTGCTAGTGCTAAAGCAGTACAAATTGGTCATGCGATTAATCCTGATTTTGAGATTGGTTGTATGATTGCTTTAGTACCAATCTATCCAGAAACATGCAAACCAAGCGATATCTTAATGGCTCAAAAAGTCATGGAACGTAAGTATTTCTTTACTGATGTCCATGTTCATGGTGAATACCCAAATTACATAAAAAAATATTGGCAACGTAAAAACATTAAACTTGATATTACCCCACAAGATTTGGAAGTGTTAACGAAAGGAACAGTTGACTATATTGGATTTAGTTATTACATGTCGAATGTGGTTAGACACAATAAGGGTAATGACCATTTTGATTATAATGAAAAAACTGATTTAGTCGGCAATCAGTATGTCAAAAAATCCGATTGGGGGTGGCAAATTGACCCTGAAGGCTTACGTTATACATTAAATTGGTTAACCGATACTTACCGTTTGCCACTTTTCATTGTTGAAAATGGTTTTGGTGCCTATGACAAAATTGAAGCGGATGGAAGTATTCATGATACTTATCGAATTGAATATTTACGTGAGCATATAAAACAAATGAAGTTAGCCGTTGAAGAAGATGGCGTTGATTTGATGGGATATACCCCTTGGGGCTGTATTGATTTAGTTTCAGCAGGAACTGGCGAAATGGAAAAACGTTACGGTTTTATCTACGTCGATAAAGACAATAAAGGCAATGGAACCTTAAAACGTAGTCGAAAAGATTCATTTGCTTGGTATAAGAAAGTCATTGAGTCAAATGGTGAAACTTTATAACGATAAAATTCATTAGGAGAGATTATGAAAAAAGCGTTAATTATTTGTGCTGCAGGTATGTCATCATCACTTATGGCTAAAAAGGTAACTGAATTTTTTGCTAGCCAAAATAAACCTATTGAGCTTGATGCGGTATCGGCAACACAAGGCAGCAATATGATTAAAAATAGTGATTTTGCACTGTTTTTAATTAGCCCTCAAACCATGATGATGTTTGATAAATTAAAAGCATTAGGTGATGAAGTAGGTAAACCAGTAGTCAGTATTCCATTTCAAGCCTATATCCCTATTCAATCGGGTATAGAGCAGTTAGCTAAATTAGTTGAGGATAATATTAATTAAAAATTAAGAAAATCCCAGTTCTACCGATCTAAATATGATGCGATTGCTTAATTAAGTAATCGCATCATAAAAATGGTTCAAGTTTTTGAGTGTTCTTTCAATAAGTTAACCATTTAGGATAGATTTAGTTAATAGCTAAGGTATAGTAGATAATGATAAAACATAAACAACGAGAACTCATTAGTTTACTAGTTCGTTCTAAAAATGAATATAAAAGTAGTCAAGAACTTGCTACCGAATTATCCTTATCTGATCGTACTGTACGTACTTATCTTAAAGACTTAAAAACTTTAATTGAGCGCAATGGCGGCAATATAGTAAGTAAGCAAGGTTATGGTTTCCAATTAGAAATTTTAGATAGAACCGCGTTTAATTTATTTTTAATTGAGCACCATTTACTAGATAAAAATATTGAGCAATCTCAATGTCGTGAAGCCAGCGAGCGAAAACATTTTATCCTTAATTTGTTATTACTAGAGAGTCAAAAAATTGATGTTGAAGAGTTATCCGAACAGCTATTTATTAGTTCATCACAATTAAATAAAGATATAGCTGAGATAAAATCTCAATTACAGACTTATGAATTAACCCTTAAAAAAAATCGATCGTTAATTTTTGTCGACGGTGAAGAAAAAGCCAAACGTCATTTTATAATGAGTTACTTTTTCCATGAAGATTCGATTAATTTTTTACACCATTTATCTTATTTCAATCAATCATGTGAAACTATTAGCTTTGATACCCTTACTATCATTATTTTAGATGAGTGTCGTGAAGCAAATATCAAATTATCTGATGTAATGATTCAAAATATTGTATTGCATCTATCACTAAGCATTAAGCGTTTACAATCAGGACTTTCTATTCAAAATCTTGATTTGCCCGTTTCAACCAGTACAACGCTTGAATACCAAGTTGCCAATAAAATCATTGCACGCATTGAATCTGTAATTGGTTTTCATTTTCCGAAAGAAGAGCAAATGTATCTTACTTTACATTTGATGAGTAAATCTAATTTAATTCAAGATGTTCTTGATGATGAACTCTGCTCGTCATTAACCAATATACTTCTAAAAATTCAACAAGAGACTGGCTACCCTTTTTGGCATGATGAACAATTGAAAAATGGATTAATTCAACACCTAAAACCTATGCTAGTGCGTTTAGAACAAAATATAAAATTAGAAAATCCATTAATAGATGAAATTAAGGATCAATATTTAGAAGTTTTTATGTTAGTTAAACGTTATTTAAGCCAATTAACTAGTTTAAATAAATATAAGGTCAATGATGATGAATGGGGGTATTTGGCGCTGCATTTTTTAGCTTCACTTGAAAAGTTAAAAAACGAACAGAAGGCTAAAGTTTTGATCATTTGTGCAACAGGAGTAGGCAGTGCACAATTATTAAAAAATCGGGTCCAGAGCGAATTTGATGAGCGTGTAAAAATAGTTGCAACCCGTGGTTACTATGAAATTGAACCCGAAATGATAAATGATATTGACTTTATTATTTCATCTGTCGATTTATCATCAAAAGTATTTAAAGTCCCCGTATTTCATGTATCGGTATTTTTTGGTGAAGAGGATGTTCAAGCAATTCGTCGATATCTTTCTCATAGACAAACGCCCAATTTATTACCTAAAGATTCCTTACCAATAACAACAGAACACAAGAAGCAAAATCACTCGAATTATATTGCTCAGATTTTTGATGATATTGCTGCTGATTATTTTTATTTGTGCCATCGAAAGCCAACTAAACAAACCGTATTAGATCATTTAGTTGATCTATTATCCGTTAATGAAGTTAAAAACTTCAAACAAGAGATGAAAAAGCAAATGGAAAAACGTATGGCTATTGGCGAAATACTCTTTAGTCCAACAATTGTGGTTCCACATCCTGCTATACCGGTTGGCAAGATAGCGAAAATAGCCATTGCTGTGATTCCCGATGGTTTGTTTTGGAATGACAATTATCAAAACGTTAAATTTGTTTTTATGATTTCACCATCAATTTATCAAAATTCAAACTTAGCCATGATGACAAAAGCAATCGTCAACTTAATTGATGATTTACCCATGCAACAGGCGATGTTAGACATTTCAGATTTTAATCAATTTAAATCACTTTTTATCCAACTAATTGAAAAAGGAGCGTAGCAATGAATGACAAAATGAGCTCAGAGGATATTCAAATTACTGCTTTCAATATTATTTTGCACAGTGGTAATGCTAAAACCAAAATCCATTCGGCTTTCGAATTGATGCGAAAGGGTGAGTTTGATAAAGCTAATCAGCTTTTAGATGAAGCGAATGATGAGATTTTAGAAGCCCATGAGTCGCAAACAGGGCTACTTCAGTCTTATGCTAATGGGACTAAAATTGAAATGGAAATTATCATGGTTCATGCTCAAGATCATTTGATGACCACAATGACGCTTCGTGAAATTGCTATTGAGATGTCTCATCTATATCAACAAACATACAAGTTATCCAGTTAATTAAGAGGTCAGCTATGGATTCTCAATTAGAAAGCCAACTTAAAACGCATAAAAAAGTGAGTTTGACTAATCTCTATTTTAATCGTTTTTTAGCGGTTCGTTATACCACAGCATTTTTTCTATTTTTAAATCTTTATTGGGCCGTTTTTTTGATGGGAAGTTTATCCATTGCCATTGTGCTACCACTCTTGCTTATTTTGCTTGCTACCTTAACCAGCTTTGAGCAAATTAGACTTTATCGAAATCATCAAAACCATTTACGATATGCTAGTCTTTTCTATCGGATAATGTTGATAAGTATCATTACGTTAATTTTTTCAATTTATACCCCATTATTTCACTTTTTCTTTCCATTTTTAAAATATTCACAAGAGGTTTTAAACGTATTATTAGGAATTTTGGCAGCAAGCTTAGTTTTTACTATTTTTATACTGATTAAACTGAAAAAGATTGAGCGTAATGAGGATAAACATTTTAAAAGAATCCAAGCTTATCAAGAAATCATTAATTAAATGAGGAAAACAAAATGAATAACGGATTTGTGTTGTTACAAAAATATCTAATGACTCCGATGGCAAAAATATCGCAGTTTAAGATTGTTCGAGCCGTAATGGCGGCGGGAATGGCATCAGTTCCTTTTTGTATCGTTGGCTCGATGTTTTTAGTGTTTAATACGTTACCGATGACCTTTACTGGATTGGAAACAGCTTTTGATAATTCTGTTTTCAAAATAAGAGATCTTTATATGATAGCTAATACTGCAACAATGGGAATATTAGCGCTTTATTTTAATATTGTTGTCGGTTACGAATTAACTAAAATTGAGGAAGAAGAGACAGGTTTAAAAGTTAATGCTCTTAATGGTGCAATGCTATCTGTTTTTGCTTTCATCATGACATTACCAGAATTAGTGATGCAAAATAGGGCGATGGTGTTATTTAATGATCAAAGTGAATCCGTCTATAACGGATTACGCCTAAATCCTTTTGTTACTCGGTTAGGAACTTCAGGTATCTTTATTGCAATTGTTATGGCAATTTTAGCAACACAACTTTATTTTATGTGTGTACGTCGTAATTGGGTAGTTAAAATGCCTGAAACCGTTCCATTAGGAGTATCACGATCATTTACAGCACTCATTCCAACATTTGTCATCGCATTTACAATTATTATCTTAAATGGTGTTTTGATTTATTTTGGTACGGACATTTTCAATATCATCGGTATTCCGTTTATCTTTGTAACCAATTTAACTAAAAGCTGGCTTGGCATTATGGTGATACTATTTTTAATCCATGCTCTTTGGGTTGTTGGTATTCATGGTGCAAGTATTATTGGTGCGTTTATTACACCGATAATGCTTAGCAATATGAATGAGAATATTGGTGGAGCAGCTATTCCGTTTGCGGGTGAATTTAATAACTCTTTAGTAATTCTAGGTGGTTCGGGTTCAACACTTCTTATGACATTTTTTATCGCTTTTTGTGCTAAATCAAGTCAATTAAAGATTTTAGGTCGAGCCTCAGCTGTTCCTGCAATATTTAACATTAATGAACCAATCATTTTTGGTATGCCAATCGTGTATAACCCATATCTTGCTTTACCATTCTTATTAGCACCAATGGCATGTGGTACTTTGGGTTATTTTGCTATAAGTTCAGGTTTTATGAATCCAATTATCGCGTTAATACCTTGGCCATCACCAATGGGCTTAGGTGCATTTATTGGAACAGGCGGGGATTATCGAGCTATGTTTGTGGCCATACTTTCTGCAATCTTAGCATTGATAATTTATCTTCCATTTGTAAAAATTTATGACAACAAACTATATAAAGAAGAACAAGCTAAATCTGAAAATCAAGAGCAATTATCTTAATTGCCAATGAATTGAAAAGAGCGTAGATAATTGTATGTCATTATGTATGCTCTTTTTATTTTTCTAAGTTTCAGCCTAAAATTTAAATAAAGCACAAAGTTAGACATTTTTGCTTTTATTTACGCCGATCATTATTTGCTCGCCTCTTTGATTTTCTATGCTATATTGATTATTACCTCTTTCATTAAATTCACAATATAAAATTTATTTTTTTGAGTTATGGGAAGATGTTAATTATTTATCTTTAGGAGGTTTAAAATGTTCTATCTTAAGCGTAGGTTGATCAAGTATAGCTGTTTTATTGCGTTTTTAATGATAAGTCAGCAAGCTATTTCCGCTGAAGATCTTCAACCTAAATTCGAAGCGGGTGCGGTTGCCTCTCCTGATTATTATGGTGCCATAGCTGCCAAAGAGATGTTATCCAAAGATGGGAATGCTGTCGATGCTGCTGTCGCTACAGCTTTTACATTAGCAGTTACTTATCCTGAAGCGGGTAATATAGGTGGTGGGGGATTTATGACACTTTGGATTGAAGGAAAGCCTTATTTTCTGGATTATCGTGAAGTTGCTCCTAGCAAAGCAGATAAAGATATGTTTCTGGATGGTAAAAAAAATGTAATCGACAATCTGAGTTTATATTCTCATAAAGCGTCATGTGTTCCGGGTACTGTTGCGGGAATGTGGGCTGTTCATCAACGCTTTGGTCGGTTAAGTTGGAAAGAAGTTATGGCGCCAGCGATTCGTTTTGCTAATGATGGATTCAGAGTTAATAAGCAATTAGTGACTCGTTATCAAGAAATAGAACCAACGGCACCAGCCAATGGTTACTTTAAGCACTATTTTGGTTCTATGCAAGAAGGACAGATGTTTAAACAACCTGAACTTGGCAAAGTATTAGAACGTATTGCAATGCAAGGTAGTGATGGATTTTATAAAGGAGAAACTGCTAAATTAATTGCAGAGCAAATGGCAAAAAATGATGGTTTAATTACGGAGAGTGATTTAGCCAATTATCAAGCAAAATGGCGAGATCCTTTAGTTGCAAATTGGCAAGATATGCAAGTTATTACTGCACCACCACCGAGTTCAGGCGGGGTAGGTTTAATTCAACTATTATCAATGAAACAAGAATTAGCGAATGATTTTGAAGGTGTTAAAGTTAATTCATCAAAGTATATTCACCTTATGGCAGAAATAGAAAAACGTGTTTTTGCCGACCGAGCGGAATATATGGGAGATCCTGATTTTGTAACCGTACCCGTCGCTCAATTAATCAATACTCATTATATGGCTCAAAGGGCTAAACAAGTTAATCCAAAAAGCATTTCCAATACAGAACAAGTTAAACCTGGTTTAGATAATAGAGAAAAATTACAAACAACCCATTTTTCAATTGTGGATAAATGGGGCAATGCAGCTTCAAATACTTATACACTGAACGGTTGGTTTGGTTCTGCTGTCGTTGTGCAAGGTACCGGTATTATACTAAATAATGAGATGGATGATTTTAGTAGTAAACCTGGTGTCGCTAACCAGTTTGGTGTTGTAGGTAAAGATGCAAATGCAATAGAACCCAATAAACGACCTTTATCTTCGATGACACCCAGTATCTTCATAAAAGATAATAATGTGGTAATGGTTATTGGTACACCGGGCGGCTCAAGGATTTTTACCTCTATCTTTCAAGTTGTAACCAATGTTTTTGATAACCATATGACTTTAAAACAAGCTGTACAGGCGCCGCGTTATCATCATCAATTATTACCAAGCAATGTTATTTATATCGAAAGTTTTCAAAATAATGTACCAAAACAATTGAAAACTGAACTTGAGCAGATGGGATATAGCTTTTATCAACAAGATTTTAGTGGAGATATTCAGGTTATAAAAATTACCAATAATAAACCTGATGCTGTATCAGATATCCGTGGTCGAGGTAAAGCAATAATTGTAGAATAAAATTTTTATAACATTCTTGTTGCTATAGCAATTTATTTGCTAGTATTAAAAAATTGTTACTAATACATAACAAAAAACCCGCCAGTTTGACGGGTTTTTTATTGAATGATAATTATTCAGCAATAATTTCAATAATAAGTTTAGCAAAAGCTTCGCTGTGTACTTGGAAGAACACTTCGTGTTCACCAGTTGTACGTAATACACCATTTGGTAAACGAACTTCGCTTTTTGATACTTGAACACCGCGAGCTTTAACTGCATCAGCGATATCACGAGTACCAATAGAACCAAATAAACGACCTTCGTCACCAGCTTTAGAAGCAATGGTTACTTTTTCAAGTGCGTTAATTTCGTTAACACGTTGTTCAGCGGCTTTTAATGTTTCAGCAAGTTTTGCTTCTAAATCAGCACGACGCGCTTCAAAGAATTCAATATTCTTTTTAGTTGCTGGTACTGCTTTACCTTGTGGAATTAAAAAGTTACGTGCGTAACCCGCTTTAACATTAACTTGATCACCTAAGCTGCCTAAATTAGCAACTTTATCGAGTAGAATAATTTGCATTATATGTTCCCTCTGTTGCTAATTACTGATGGTTGTCAGTATATGGTAATAATGCCAAGTAACGAGCGCGTTTGATAGCGCGAGCTAATTGACGTTGATATTTTGCGCTAGTACCAGTAATACGGCTTGGTACAATTTTACCACTTTCTGTGATATAGCTTTTTAATAAAGAAACATCTTTATAATCAATTTCTTTAACGCCTTCTGCTGTAAAACGGCAGAATTTGCGACGACGGAAATAACGTGCCATTTGGCTATTCTCCTAATAGTTTAACTTGGTCAGCATGCAAAACAAGTTGACTTGTTTGATTGCGTTTTGTGTGGGTACTTATAAAACCGCTCACTAAAACTTTGCTGCCTTTTTTTATGTAACTTAACTCTTGTTGTCCACTGACAATTACGGGCATTATGCACCATGCTTGTCTGCTAAGTTCTGCTTCAATTTGTTCAGAAACATGTTCTAAATAAAACTGACAATGCGAGATCCCACTTGGACTCATTTTTTGTATCGGTGTTTTTTTTACAATACCCGATAACACTAAACGATTATTCGTCCGAATCATCGTCCATGTTTACTTCGCTAAAATCTTCTTCAGAGTTACGACGCTCATCTTTAGCTTTTAACATAGGTGAAGTTTCAGTTACAGAATTTTTGGTACGCATAATTAAACTGCGAATTACCGCATCATTAAAACGGAAGTTATCTTCAAGCTCATTCACAGCTTCTTGAGTTGCTTCAACGTTCATTAACACATAATGTGCTTTATGCAGTTTTTCGATAGGATAGGCTAATTGACGACGACCCCAATCTTCTAAACGATGAATTTTACCACCATCGGCGGTTAATGTACCAGTATAACGTTCAATCATACCCGGTACTTGTTCACTTTGATCTGGGTGAACCATAAATACTATTTCGTAATGACGCATTATCGCTCCCTACGGATTAATCAGCTTTCTGTCGGGGCAACCGCAACCCATTGAAAGCAAGGAACATGAAAATAAGCGGTTGAAATCGACGGGGCATTATATATCAACTTATTTTAATTGACAAATGAATATATTAAGGATGTTCCCATACTGTGTCTAAATTTATGTTAAGAAGTTAAATTCAGACTAAAATAACAATGAAACGGTATAGACTCCTGAATAATTTTTACAAAAATATGTTATAGTTATATTTAAAAATTGTTTTTGTTAATCATTCTTGACAATAATGTTGTTGTTTTCTGACTAAACATAAATATTTTACTAAAATAGTGAGTAGGTTAGTGTTACCATTATTTTTTATATTGAAATAGATGACAGAACGCTAAAATGTAAGGATATCTATACATTATTAATGTCAAAATATGTTATGCTTAACCTAATGTAAATTTTTACTTTTAGGCATACAATAAAAGGAGAACTATGATGACTCAGGAAACAATTTTTAGTAAAATTATTCGGAAAGAAATTCCTTCTGATATTGTTTTTCAAGATGATAAAGTGACTGCTTTTCGTGATATATCGCCTCAAGCGCCGACGCATATTTTAATTATTCCAAATAAACTTATCCCCACTGTTAATGACGTTAAAGAAGAAGATGAGATTGTGCTTGGGCATATGATGATTGTTGCCGCAAAAATTGCAAAGCAAGAAGGCATTGATAAAAGTGGTTATCGTTTAATTGTTAATTGTAATGAAGATGCTGGGCAAGAAGTCTTTCATATCCATATGCATTTATTGGGTGGAAAAAAATTAGGTAGATTAATAGGTTAATGTATGAAACAGATAAAACGTATAGTTGTTACTTCGGCAATAGCTTTTGTTTTAACGGGTTGTCATCTTTTAGATAATAAAGATGACATTATGACGCCTCCTGTTATTATAAATCCAACTGATGGAGATGTAATTGAAACCCCACCTTTAATTACTAAGAAAACGGATTGGAATACAATTTTGTCACCATTTACAAATAAACTGATAAATGATTCATCTTCTCTGAATGATGAAAACAAAGTTTTGTTAATTAGTGATATTCAAAATCGCAGTGGTGATTATTTGATAAATAACCAAATTGATGAAGCGTTACATCAATTAATGAATAAACAAAATAAATTCACTGTCGCTAGTAGACAATCTATCAACCAAACTAAACAAGCATTAGGCATTTCACCTGATGATAAATTGGTTTCAAGAGGTAAAATGATTGGGTTAGCCAAATCAATGAATGCTGGTTATGTACTTTTTACCACCATTTACAAAATACCAACAGAAAATAATGAAGCTAATCTTTCTATGGAAATAATTTCAACCCAAACAGGTGAAATATTAAATCGAGTAACATCTAAAGATTTTTCTAAGCAAAGTACCAATGATAATCAACAAAGTGAGGCTAGTGAGTAATGGGTCCATTGTTGATTGATTTTGATGGCATAACCCTAACCGATGATGATAAGAAACTACTGCAAAATCCATTGGTTGCAGGTGTAATTCTATTTAGCCGTAATTATCAAGAACCAAAACAATTGAACGAATTGATAAAGCAGATCCGTGCCGCATCGAATGAGCGATTATTAATTTCGGTCGATCATGAAGGTGGACGAGTTCAACGTTTTAAACATGGGTTTACTCTTATTCCACCAGCCCAAGCTTTTGCTGCACTTAACGATCTTGAACATGCTAAATCATTAGCATTTGATGCGGGTTGGATGTTAGCTATGGAGCTGATTGCTTTTGATATCGATCTTAGTTACGCACCCGTTTTAGATTTAGGTCATGACTGTTTAGCTATTGGCACAAGATCATTTCATCATGATGCTGATATTGCTTATCAAATTGCCTCATCTATGATTGATGGTATGCATATGGCGGGAATGAAAACTACAGGTAAACATTTTCCGGGACATGGTCATGTTATTGCAGATTCACATAAAGAAACGCCTATTGATGATCGTGAAAAATCAGTGATTGAACAAGATATGCAAATTTTCTCGAAACTTATCTCAGATAATAAACTTGATGCAATTATGCCAGCACATGTGATTTATCCAGTATTTGATGATAAACCAGCTAGTGGATCGTCATACTGGCTCAAAACAGTGCTTCGAGAACAGTTACATTTTAATGGTGTGATTTTTTCTGATGATTTATCTATGGAGGGTGCATCAGTAATGGGAAATCATGCAGAGCGAGCACAGGCTGCGTTAGCTGCAGGTTGTGATCTACTCTTAGCTTGTAATAATCGACAAGGTTCATTAGCGATTTTAGAACAGCTGATGATTTTGGATAAAACTCAGCCTTTAGCAACAAATAAAGCAAAACTTCTATTATCCAACACTAAAATAACCTTTGATGAATTAACTAAAAGCCTTGAGTGGCGGCATCGTCGTGATAAATTAACCAAACTAAATGAGAAATGGGCAGATTATGCAAGCAGCAATCATTGAAATCAATAATGACCAACAATTAATTAACTATAATCAACAAGCTGGTGAACTGATTTCGTCTGATTTGTTAAATTTGGATCAACCTTTTAATTATCATGATGTCTTTTCTCTTGATAATTCCGTTAATTTGGATGTCCAAGATGATACGATTATTGTTTTAAATTCTCAGTATTTTTTATTGCAAAAAATTAATGAATCATTCAAAATTACATTCATTTTGCAACCAGTTGAATATCTAAAAAAACGATTATCAAAAATTAATGTCGTTGGTAATCATGCTTTTGATATTTTTGCAGACCAAAGTCAACCAATGCAAAAATTGATCGCTCAGGCTAAAGCATTTTCAATGCAACGAGAGCCATTATTGATTACAGGTGAAACAGGTACTGGTAAAGATTTGTTGGCTAGCGCATGTCATCAATATAGTCCTAGAGGTGATCAAACTTTTTTAGGTCTAAATTGCGCTGCTATGCCTGATGATGTGGTTGAAAGTGAACTTTATGGTCATGCTGTAGGCGCTTATCCTGGCGCACTAGAAAGTAAAAAAGGTTTTTTTGAACAAGCAAACGGCGGTTCTGTATTACTTGATGGCATTGATGAAATGTCATTTCAAATGCAAACCAAATTATTACGTTTTATCAATGACGGATATTTTCGAAGAGTAGGTGATGATAACGAAGTTTACGTTGACGTTAGAATTATCTGTGCGACTAAAGTTGATTTAGCTGAATTAGTGGAACAAGGAAAGTTTAGGAAAGATCTTTATTATCGCTTGAATGTGTTGTCTTTAAATTTACCTTCACTTCAAGAACGTCAAGATGACATTGCTCCACTTACACATATTTTTATTGATGAATTTGCTCATAAGCAAGGTATTATACCGCCAACAGTAAATCAGGATGTTATTCCTTATTTAACTCACTACACTTGGCCGGGTAATGTAAGACAGCTTAAAAATGTACTTTATTCCGCATTAGCTCAGTTGACGTCATCACAATTGACAGTAAAAGATATTGTTCTTCCTGCGATAACTTCGACTCAAGTTTCTTGGATTAACAATATTGAGAACAAAACACTTGATGAAATGACTAAACAATTCGAAAAAGAAGTCTTAAAAAGCTTGTATATTGAATATCCAAGCTCAAGAAAACTTGCAAAAAGATTAGGCGTATCCCATACCTCAATTGCTAATAAGCTTAGGGATTATGGAATAAGAGAGGAAGATTTTTGTTAAAATAGAAAATGTTTGGAATATATTTCATTTTTCAATTATTCTTAGTTTATAGTAGAATAGTATTGGTAAATTTCTATATGTTATTCTTTATATAGTTGATTAATCATATTGTATATATATCCATAATACATTGAGGTTAAGCAACTATATTATTCACTCAAAATCAGGGTTGTTTATAGAATAGAGTATGCTTGCGAGATTCAATTAAACATTTTCTTTTTTATACCTTATCTTTCTCTTTTATATTTTTCAGTAGTTGGCATTTAGTTTTCTACTTTATCTAGCTAGGATTAGATATGAAATTACTTTCAGTTGTTTTACCCATGTATAATTCTGAGAAATATGCTGATGTTTGTATCAAGAACATCCTTTCTCAATCATTTAAAGATTATGAGTTGATAATTATTGATGATGGAAGTTCCGATTCTACCGGTTTGATTTGTGAACAATTTAAGTATGATTCCAGAGTAAAATATTTTTATCAACCGAATGGTGGATCCCATAAAGCAAGGAATTTAGGTATCAAAAAATCAACGGGTGAATTGATTACATTTGTTGATTCAGATGACATTATTCCTAGTAATTATTTCGAAGTTTTGGTAAATTTATATAAAAATGATATAGATTGTGTATTTTGTGATATTTATCATCAAAAACATGAGGGATTGGTTAAAAATTCTTTTTTTAAAAAAGAGTTTGTATCACTAGATACAAGGAAAAAGATAACTTATATGTTAAGTGATGATTCTTTCCCTGCCCCTTATGCAAAATTGTTTAATTTAAGTAAAATAAGAAATCTTGGTCATCAGTTTCTGGAGTGTGATAATTATTTTGGTTTTGCTGAAGACTTTTATTTCAATTCAATATATTTAATTAATTCGGAAAAATTGCTTTATACAAATAGAACCTACTATATTTATAATAAACTTAACGAAAATTCTCAATGTAATAACCCATCCTTAGATGTACAAAGACGTAATAATGTCGATAGGGCTATAGTTATTTATTCAATATTGCAATATATGTTTCAAAATAAGTTAAACATAAACAAATATAATGCTATTTTCTACATGATAAGAAAACATTTGGATTGGGGGGGGAGTGTTACTAAAGATACATTGTTAAATTTACTTAGGCACTCAAATTTACCGAAATCTTATATGAAAAAAGTATTTTCTTTTTCTTTGGGTATTTATTTATTTGATTTTTTTAATAAATGACGGAGATTTTTATTAATTATGATTCCTAAAATAATACATTATTGTTGGTTCGGTAATAATCCTAAGCCAAAAAAAGTTTTAAATAATATCCAAGATTGGAAAAAGAAACTTCCTGATTATAAGTTTGTTGAGTGGAACGATAGTCATCTTAATTTAACAAATAATCAGTACGTCAAAGAGGCATATCAAGCTAGAAAATTTGCATTTGTTGCTGACTTTTTTAGGGTTTATGCTTTATTTAATGAAGGAGGAATTTATTTAGATACAGATATAACTCTGTCTAAATCTTTTGATCCTTTTCTCAATTTGGATTTTTTTTCATGTTATGAAAACTGGAGAGAAATAATCCATCCTATCTCAACAGCTACTTTAGGGGCAGCTAAAAATAATCTTTTTATTAAAGAAATATTAGATTCTTATGAAAATAATAAGTTTATTATAAATGGAGAACCAGATGTAACAACTAATGTTGAAAGAATAACCACCTTATTAAAAAATAAAAAATTAGTAGCTGAACCATATAATAAATTTGATACTTTAAATATTTCGTCAAAAGAAGTCATTTTTCCTTCCCATTATTTTTGCGAAAAAATTGAAGGTTATGATAATTATTGTGTTCATGAATTTTATGCTTCTTGGAAAGATGACAGTAACGATGAAATTATACATACAGAGCTAGAACAACCCTATAAAGTCAAATTTAAAGTAAATAAGAAAGTTGTATTTGTTAAATTAAAGCAAGAAACGATACCAAATAGAATATTGGCTTCGTTTTCATTTAAGAAAAAAAAATATGCATTTATCACTATCTAAATAGGAATATTTAATCGTGCAACCAAAACTAACTGTTGTAGTACCTGTTTATAATACAGAAAAATATTTAAGAAAATGTTTGGATAGTCTTGTTAACCAAACTTTCAAAGATATTGAAATCCTTTGTATAAATGATGGTTCAGAAGATAATTCACATATTATTTTAAATGAATATGCTAAAAAAGACCCTAGAATAAAAATCTTTAATAAAGTTAACGGTGGGCTGTCATCTGCAAGAAATATGGGTATTGAAAATGCCAGAGGTGACTATATAACTTTTCTTGACTCAGATGATTATGTTGAAAATAATGCTTACGAATTAGCGTTATCAAGATTTGTTAATGATAAAGTTGATTTAGTACATTTTTCAACAAATTTAGTAATGGAAGAAAATGGTTGTGAACGTTACAATCAAGATTATTTTCAACACAAATTTCGCGGATTAGTAAAATTAACTAGCTATGTTATTAACTATTTAGATGTTTGTGCTTGGAATAAAATATATAAACTTTCAATTATTAACAATTACGGTATAAGATTCCCTGAAGGTAAACTCTATGAAGATAATCCTTTTTTCTGGTCATATGCATTGGTGTGTGACTATGCTTATTTTATGCCAGAAAGATTGCATAACTATTTAAGTAGAAAAAATTCAATTATGAATTTAACGATGAAAGTTCAGAAAACTAAAGTTAATGAGCTATCTCATGAATATGATAGACTGTTATGCTTTGAAGAGTTTTTATCTTTTATTTTTAAATGGAATTTGTTTTATAAAGTAGCTTTAACTTTAGAAAAATATTTTGAAAAAGTTTTTAGAGATGAAATTAACCATGCATCGAAAAAAAACGTAAAAAACATTCTAGAAAAATCAACTGATATCATAAATAAGTTTTCTTTAAACAAATTATTTCCTTTAAATCGTTTTTTTAGAGCATTATCTAAACAAAAATATTATAAAATTGAGAACCTTGAGTTTATAACGAGAAAGCAGAGAGTATTTGGCTTATATCGTTCACCATATCGTACTATTTTTTGCTTATTAGGAATAAAAGTAAAAAAAAGAATAACTAAAAATAAATTAGAGGAACTTGCTATAGATACAAATAACAAATTTAATTATTTGTATGATGAGTTATCCCAATTACGACAGATTATTGTTTCAAATGTTTCAAAACAGAAAAAAGAAAGATTTCTACCTAACAAAAATAATTTAATATTTTATAACCAAATTAACCTAAATGATTTTAGATATTATTTTGAAAATTTATCAATTTTAGCAAAGTTAACAAATAACTTAGATGATTCTAATTCGGTATTTTCATTTGAGCATCAGAACGTTTCTGAAATAATGAAACTAGCAGAGGAACAAAACAAACTATTTTATTATATTTTTACAGGGTTTATAAGTAATGTAATACCACCTTATGGAACAGCAATGCCAATATTTTGCTCATGTATTTCATTTGTGGTTGATTCTCAAGGTTATTTTAATGATGGTAATGTAGCAACAGATCTTGAAAACTTATTGAATACAGTTCAACTAGATAAAAAGCAGTTATTAAGATCCAAAAATGTTATTAGTGAAATCGTTAACAAGAAACTATCAAAATATAATAATTATAATAGTAATTTCAATAATTATAGAGAAGATAATAAGAAAAATGTTCTTATTGTTCAATCAGATTGGGAAATTTATAAAAAACACTATGAAATAAATTATAATTTTGAAGATATGTTAATTGAAGCTGTTTGCAATAATCCAAACGGGAACATAGTCATTAAATTTTCCTATAAGTGTTGTGAAAAACAACTTAGACGTTATAAAAGTATTTTGGCAAACTTAGATGGTAATTTATCTATTAAATATGTAGAAGATAATATTAACCCATTTGATTTAATCAACCAGATGGATGAAATATATGTACATAATGATATAATAGGATTAGAAGCATTGATGTGTGGTAAACCTGTTTATGTTTACGGTATACCTTTTTATGCTGGATGGGGACTAACAATTGATAAAATACCATTTTCTCGTAGAAAAAGACAATTATCTTTAGAAGAATTATTTTATATTTCTTATATTGACTATTGTTTTTATGTTAACCCAGAAAATAAGACTATCTGTGAAATTGAAGAAGCTCTAGATTATTTACTTAAAATTAAAAGCCTCTGCAAATAGGTGTCTTAAAATATTATATTTATCGGTATTTTTTTATCTTTTTAAAATATTAGCAACTAAAAAGTAGAACTATTAAATGCAAGTATACTACTTTTTAGTTGTTAATTACACATAATACATTGTTATTATCATGATTATTACTTTAAGATAAATAGTATAATAAATTTGTTTTATAAGTATTTATCAATTCACTTTAAATAATTTACTATTCGTTTTCAATATTGATATAATTTATACTCATGATTCATAAAGTAAAAAATATTTCACATAAAAAATTTCAATAACAATTCACATGAATATTTCACCAATTTTATCAATAATAGTTCCAGTATATAATACAGAAAAATATCTAACAAAGTGTTTAGATAGTTTGATTAATCAAACGATTAAGAATATTGAAATTATTTGTATAAATGATGGTTCAACAGATGATTCTCAAAGTATATTAGAAATGTATCAAAAAATTGATAAACGAATCAGAATTATCAGTAAAATAAATGGTGGTTTATCTTCAGCTCGAAACATAGGAATTGAACATGCCAAAGGTCAATATATTGCATTTGTTGATTCAGATGATTTCATAGAATTAAATACTTATGAAAGATCATTATCACATTTTGACAGCCCTAAAATAGATCTTGTTTATTTTTCAACAGATCTTGTTTATGAGGTAAATGTTGATCGTATTCAAGATGAACAATATTTTGAACATAAATATCATGGTTTGGTAAGTTTATCTAATGATGTTATGACAAAAATGGATGTTTGTACTTGGAATAAAATATATAAACTTTCCATTATAAAAAAATATAAAATCAGATTTCCAGATGGGCTTTGGTATGAAGATAATCCTTTTTTTTGGTCTTATGCTTTAGTAAGTGATTCTGCATTTTTTATGAATGATAAGTTTTATCATTATTTAATAAGATCGAATTCTATAATGAGTCAGTATAAAAAGAAAGGTAAAATTTATCACAGAACTTCACATGAATTAGATCCATTATTATGCTTTGAGTATTTACTTGATTTTGTTTTTAAATGGGATTTGTTGGAAAAATTTAAGCCTGTATTAATTGACTTATTTCAGGAAAAAATGTTTAAATCATTGAAGTATTTACCTAGAAATGAACGAATATTCGCTATAAATAAATCGACAGAAATTGTTCTTAAATTTAATCTAAAATCTTATTTTTCAGATGATAGCTTTATAACCTCACTTTTTAATGAAAAATATCATAATATCAGTAAAGTTAATTTATATTTTTTGAACAAAAAACAACGTTTTTTTGGAATTTGGGATGCTGATAAATATTATATTATATGTTTTCTTGGTATTAAAATAAAAATAAGAAAACCAAAATAAGAATGCTTTGGATATCAGTATTTACTTATCCTAATAAATGCCCAATAAAATTAACGAGCAACTCTTTATTTATTGTATAATAGATCTTAATTTTACCATTAGAATACTTTAAATTATGTCTGAAAAATTAAACTCGATTTCAACGTTAAAGAAACTATGGCCGTTTATAAGACCTTTTAAAAAAGCCTTGATTTTTGCCATAATAGGTCTTTTGCTGAATGCTGCCACAGATGCAACATTAATATCTTTAACAAAACCATTGCTTGATCATGGTTTAATGGACAAAAATTATTCGCTTTTAATTGCAATTGCAATTGCAATTATTGGGTTAATTTTATTAAGGGGTCTATCTAATTATTTATCAACATATTGTCTTTCTTGGTTATCAGGAAAAGTAGTGACTAAATTTAGACAAATGATTTTTAATCATTTAATTCGATGTCCTACAAGTTATCATGATAAGCAATCTGTCGGAGATCTCGTTTCCATTTTAACTTATAATACCCAAATGTTATCAAAAGCGTCTTCTGATGCATTAATTATTATCATTCGAGAAATAACATATGCTGTTGGGTTATGTATAGTTATGTTATACGGAAGCTGGAAATTAGCTTCAGTTCTTATTGTTTTAGTTCCACTCATTATTTTTATAGCTCAATTCATAGCTAAAAAATTTAGACAAACCATTGCATTAATGCAACAAGGTATGGGGCAAATAACTATTGCAAGTGATGAAATGCTAAAAGGGCATAAAGAAGTTCTAATATTTAATGCTAAAAAGTATGAAAAACGCAATTTTGATAATGTCACCGATGCTTTCCGACGAGGAATGTTAAAAATAGAGATAGTTTCTAGATTATCAACACCAATTATTCAATTAATTGCGACTCTTGGTCTAGGTTTTATTCTTTATTTAGTCGCAAGCCAAAATTTAGATATTACACCAGGATCTTTTACTGTAGTTTTTTCTGCAATGGTTGCAGTAATGCGTCCTTTGCGCGAATTAACTAGTTTACATGTCGAATTACAAAAAGGTGCAATTGCATGTGAATCTTTATTCGGTATTATGAACTCACCTTTGGAAAAGGATCATGGTACAATTGTAGCGGATAAAGTCAAAGGCGATATTGAATTTAAAAATGTGACTTATACCTATCCAACAAGAAGTACGCCAGCTCTTAATGATATTTCTTTAAAAATAACAGCAGGTCAAACTATCGCTTTGGTCGGTCGTTCAGGTGCGGGAAAATCAACAATTGCAAGTTTACTTCCTCGTTTCTATGATGTAACTCAAGGTGAAATATTATTAGATTCAATAAATATTCAACAATATACATTAAGTTCCTTAAGGAAACAGATAGGCTATGTTTCTCAAAATGTTCATTTATTTAATGGCACAATTGCTGAGAATATAGCTTATGGAGAGAAAGAACTTCATAGCAAAGAAGATATAATTAATGCAGCCAAGTTTGCTAATGCTTTAGAATTTATTGATAAATTGGAGCAAGGTATCGATACTGAAATTGGAGATAATGGTATTTTATTATCTGGAGGGCAGAGACAACGTATCGCAATAGCTCGTGTTTTATTACGTAATAATCCAATTTTAATTTTTGACGAAGCGACTTCTGCATTAGATAATGAATCTGAAAAACTTGTTCAAAATGCCATTGAGATTTTACAAAAAAATAGAACGTCAATTATAATTGCTCATCGTTTATCTACTATTGAGAAAGCCGATCGGATTTTAGTTATAGATGATGGTAAGGTTTTAGAAGATGGTAATCATCAATCGCTAATCAACTTAAATGGAATTTATGCACAAATGCATAAAATGCAATTTAATTCATCACAAGATTAAAATAGAAACTAAAATATATGACTAAACAAAATAAGTCCAATTTCACAAATGATATCGATAAAGATTCATCAACATGGCGAACTTTTCTTAAATTGTGGCCATTTATTGCAGAACATAAATTTATTTTATTTATTTCTGTTATTTTACTGGTTGCTAGCGCATTTGCAGATACATCTTTAATTGCATTATTACGCCCATTACTAGACCGTGGTTTTTCTATGAATGACCAAGAGTTTTTATTAATGGCCCCTTTCTATATTTTTGGTCTAGTTTTATTGCGAGGATTTGCCAATTATGGTTATTCAGTTCTTCTTTCCTTAATTTCAGGAAAAATCGTGATGAAAATTAGACAAAAATTATTTAGTCATTTTGTTGATTCTCCAGTAAGTTATTATGATCAGAATTCAACAGGTAGATTACTCTCTCGGATAACTTATGATACTGATCAAGTTGCGTCATCTTCATCAGATGCCTTAATTACAATAATTCGTGAATCCGCATTTATTTGTGGCCTATTTTATACGATGTTTTACAATAGTTGGCAGTTATCCTTGTCCTTAATTATTATTACTCCAATAGTTATCGCCTTAATTACCTTTATTTCTGTTAGATTTAGGCGCTTAGCTAAAAACATGCAAAACTCAATGGGTAACCTTACCATGTCAATTGAGCAAATGTTAAAAGGACATCGTGAAATCATAGTATTTGGTGCTCAAGAGGAAGAGTCAAAGAATTTTGAAAAAGTTAGCAATAAATTTCGTCGCGATGGTATGCGATTAGTTTCAGTATCAGCATTATCCACACCAATAGTTCAGGTGGTTATTTCTTTTGCGATAGCATTTGTATTATTAACAGCAAGTAATCCTGAATTGAATATTACTCCTGGTGAGTTTACTGTTGTTTTTTCATCATTAGTTGCTTTGATGCAACCTATAAAAAGTTTAACAAGTGTTAATGCCGGATTTCAAAAAGGTATGGCTGCATGCCAAACATTATTTGCTATATTAGAGCAACCAGTTGAGAATGATAAAGGTTCTATTGAAGTTGATAAAGTAAAAGGTGATATTGTTTTTGAAAATGTATCATTTGGTTATGAAACAAAAAATGATTTAGCCTTACAGGATATTAGTTTCTCTGTTCCTGCTGGTAAAACAGTTGCTTTAGTTGGTCGCTCTGGCTCAGGTAAGACTACTATAGCTAGTTTACTAACTCGTTTTTATGATATTTCTCAAGGAAAAATTCTAATCGATGGAATTAATATACAGGATTTTACCTTATATTGTTTAAGAAACCAAATAGGATTAGTTTCTCAACGTGTTCATCTGTTTAATGACACAATCGCTAATAATATTGCGTACGGTAAAATTGGAGAGTTTTCACAACATCAAATTGAGGAAGCAGCAAAAAAAGCCAATGCTTATGCTTTCATAAAGGAGTTTGATAAAGGTTTTGACACTTTAGTTGGTGAAAATGGTGTTTTGCTATCTGGTGGTCAGCGTCAACGTATTGCAATAGCAAGGGCTTTATTAAGAGATAATCCAATTCTTATATTAGATGAGGCTACTTCTGCTTTAGATACTGAATCCGAACGAGCTATACAAAAAGCTTTAGATGAATTGCAAAAGGGAAAAACATCTTTAATCATTGCCCATCGATTATCGACTATTGAAAATGCAGATGAGATTTTAGTTATGAGTGAAGGAAAAATTATTGAAAAGGGCAATCATTCGGAATTATTAAATATGAATGGGGTTTACACCAAATTGTATAGAAGTAATTTTAATGATTAAATAACATATTATTAATATTAATTTTTTAATGATTGCTAAAATTTATTCAATGAGGAATATTGCTCATAATTACTTTTAATGTTTAAGTTAGGATATTGCTTGGTTATAGCACATCTTAGTAAAACTTTTTTTGTTAATAATGAGCAATTATGAAGTTTGATAAATTTTAAAATATAAAAAATATTTCTTATAACATTTGGTTTGTTGTTGGTATAAATTCGGATTAATAATTTCAGCAGACCTAATTCTTGAATTAAACTATCTTTATCTTTTTTTGATTTTGGTAGATTGGATTTTAATACTGTTTCTAAATACGTTACATTCATTAATAAAACATAATTAAGTTTAGCAGACTCTGATAATTGTAATGTATTAATTTGTTGTATACATTCTTTTAATACATTCTTTAAAGTATGTACATAAATAGAATCTATATTTATATTCGATAATGACGATGAGTGTACTCGATGAAAATAAGCTTCCTTATTATTGAAATAATAAGAAAGTTTAGCTCTAGATATAATAGAGAGTGAAACAAGATGATCTTCATGATTTTTGCCAATAAAGTTTTTTGTAAATAAATCTCGTTTAAATATATATCTCCATACAACACCTGAATAATTTTTTCTTTCAAGCAAATAAGTTAATAGATCTGTACCGGATTCAAATTTTTTTTGCACTAATGGTATCAATTTGCTTGTTTTTTGTGGGGCCTTACTAACTTCAAAGGATGTATAATTAAAATAAAAAAACTCTAAGTTAGGATTGGAAGTCAATGATGATTCAAATTGATAGAGTAAATTTGTATTGATAATATCATCAGAATCAATAAATAAAATAAAATCAGCGGTTGCTATTTCAATTCCTCTATTTCTAGCTGAGCTTACACCTTGGTTATCCTGTTGAATAATTTTTATATAATTATATTTTGATGAGTATTTCTGAAGGATTAATAATGTATCATCGGTAGAACCATCATCAATACAAATTATTTCTTTGGGTAAACACTGTTGTTTAATCAAAGAATCCAGGCAAGTAGCGATATAATCCCTTACATTATAACAAGGAATAATAACAGAAACGTGTGCGTCTTTATTCATCATATAATATTCTTCTGATAATTATTTTTTCTGAAATAGCTTATACTTTAAGTAAACACCATAATAATAAATAGATTTACATTGAGCGCCTTGTTTCATCAGATATTTAGCATAGTTTCTAATTGATGAACTGTTTCCACTCAAAGGTAACGTTTCATTTTTCCATGGAGATAGTTGAAAATAATGGTCAAATATTTTTGATTGATAAACTTTAAACCAAGGTTTATTTTGTGATATGTAATGTAAAATTACTGTATATGGTCTAATATCTTTTTCTTGATGAGCATCAATTGAAATTTTTATTTTAGTATTAAATTTTACGGGCAACAAAAGAGTTCTGTTTTCTAATAAAATGTTTAAAACGTCTTGATCTGCAAATTTATATACATTTCCATCATTAATGAGTTCTAATGCTTTCTTTGTAATATTTTCTTCACACCATTTTTTAGTATTTATTAAAAGAACACCTGCATTAAAATATTTAGTTGAATCGATTTGGTACATTTTACTAATTGTTTGTTGCATATCTTTGGTGTCAGTTATTACACCTGCAATATAATTTTCAATATTGTATTGAGATAATTTTGCTAATGATTGCAAACATATTACATCACTATCAAGATAAATTAATCTATTAGTTTTTGATTCAAGTATTTCAGGCATAATAAAACGAATACAAGTAGATATAGTAGTAATATGTAAAACTAAAGTTTTGGGATTTATTTTAAAGTTATTATTCAAATAATAAAGTGTAATTGAAATATTGTTTCTTCTTAACTCTTTAAATTTTTGAATATTTTCTTCAGAAACCTTATCAATAAATAAATGGAAATTTAAATTATAATTTGGCGTGTTTTCGATAACTGATAACATCGCGACACCAGCTGGCATTGCATAATTATTATCAAAACCTAAAGCAATATCAAGTGTCTGAAATTGAGGATTGTATTCATTAAAAAGAGGTTTTATTTGATCGATAAAGTTATGAGTATTAACCATGTAAAGTAATTAAATTTTAAAAATTTAACTAATTATATATTCAATTTTTATTAAAATATAGCTCAGAAATTTAATAAATTTACACATGGATATATTTTATTTAAAATGAAGAAAAGAAACTATAAAAAATAAATGAATGGAATGGGTATTACAAATAAATATATTAGTGAATTAGAAATTTTCACACAATCAGATAAACAAAATTCAGATATGATGCACATAGCATTAGCATTTGATGATGGCTATGCGCTGCCAGCAGGTGTCACGATTTCCTCTGTTATTTATAATAACCCCAATGCTCATATATGTTTTCATTTATTTG
This sequence comes from Gilliamella sp. LMG 34360, assembly GCF_984568995.1. Classification (NCBI taxonomy): domain Bacteria; kingdom Pseudomonadati; phylum Pseudomonadota; class Gammaproteobacteria; order Orbales; family Orbaceae; genus Gilliamella; species Gilliamella sp. LMG 34360. Next base: position 1,161,413 of record NZ_OZ474900.1, read on the forward strand.
TTGACAAAATATCTTCCGTCAACCTAGAAAAGTTTAAACAATTAGTAAATTCAACCATCACTATAAAAATATATTATTTAAATAATAATTTTCAGATTAATTCAGAGACCTTAGTACAAGGTTATTTATCAGCAATGTCGTGTGCTAGATTTATTATTGCTGATATATTAAAAGATGAAACAGAAAAATTTCTATATATCGATAGTGATATTTTATGTTTAAAACCAATTAATGCTTTATATAATATTGAATTAAATGATTACGTCGCAGGTGTTATACCTGATGATAGTGTAATGAAAAATATTATTAAGGATTTATATAACATCAATTCTGAAAATTATTTTAATTCTGGTGTTTTGCTCATTAATACAACACAATGGTTTGTTAATAATATGACAGAACAATGTATGAAAACGATAAATGATGGTAATGTTTATCGCTTTGGAGATCAGGATGTTCTAAATATTTTATTAGAAAATAAAACTATCCTTTTACCTATTAAATATAATACTAAAATTCATATCACTATCCCTTGCAATGAAGAGAAAGAAATTGCGCCATATACTGTTTTGTTACATTATGTGACAGGATATAAGCCATGGTATCAAACGTTTAATTCCCAATTATTTAAAAAATATTATCAGCTATCACCTTGGAAAAATGTAGAACGCCCATTAGCCTTAAAAAAATCTTGGTTACGGAATTATGCAAAGTACTGCTTTAAACAAAAAAAATTTATTTCGGCTATGCAATTCTATTATTTCTACTTACTAAGAAAAATAAACTAATTACTTCTTAAATAGTTTTAGTTTTAAATAATGGAAATAATATTTAGCACTTTCTATAAATTTTTTATTTTTTAAGTAAGATTTAGAATAAATCCGATAATCATTTACTCGCATTTTCGATTTATAACTTTTTAAACTGCTGTTACTCCAAGGTGTAAAGTGCTTATAAAAGCAATAAAGATTTTGGGCAATACCGGTATGCTCTTGGTACCAAATTTTTCTTGCACCCGTAAAATGCACAAAATAAGGTAATGATTGTTTATTATGGAAAAAAGATTCTTTTTCTTGGTCATTCATCCAAGTAAATAAATAATTCCATTTTACATCAATATAAGTAACTTGATTTTGTAAGACAATGTTCAGAGCATCTTGATCAGGATATGATAAATTATAATTTTGAGGCGATAATAATATTTGATTAGCTTTATTTTCAGTATCAAACTTTTTCCAATTCTCGGTATTTATGTATAAAAAACCAGAATTAAAATATTTTTCAGATGCTAAATTTAAACGTTTTTTATTTTGTAACATATTATCTGCATCTAAAGAATCGGATGTAACAGCACACACTACGGAGCCTATATTAATATTCAAAATTGAAGAAATATCGCCAAAGCATAAAATATCCGCATCTAAATAAATGAATTTATCAACATAATCAGGCAATAATCGTGGTACAGATAAGCGAATATACATCGAACGATTGATATGTTTTATTTTGTTGTTCTGGATGTCCGAGTATTTATTCAACTCATCAATAGGAATTGAATAAAGAGTAATTGAACTGCTGATTTCCTGTAATTTGTTTTTCTCTTTTTCTGATACATCATATAGAAAAACATGAAAATGAATATTATGGTGTTTATTATTAAGTATAATTGAAGTTATAGATACACCTACATGTTCAAAATAATTTGAATCAGTACAATATACAATATTAATAATACTATTATTCATTTCAAATACTCACTAATACAATTTTTTTAATATATCATAGCTATTTATTCATTACAAAATAGTTATATAAATATGAAATTGATAGTTAATTTTTTTATCATAATTGGTTATGCTACAATAAATCAAACTTTAAATTCTCGGTATTACTAGAACATGTTAGCAGAAAATCTTTTTATCAGTAAAACTACAACATTATTTAATAATGCTCTAGCATCTTTAGAAACTTTACACATAGCATTCTGTTTTGATGATAATTATGCAATGCCTGCCGGTATTGCAATGTCATCTGTGATAGTAAATAATCCAGATAAAAATCTAGTTTTCCATTTGTTTGCCAATAATGTATCAAATGAAAAAATCGAGCGATTCAATCAGTTAAATAAAGAAAATACTTCAATAATTTGTTATGAAATTAGTAATGAATTTTCGATAAATCCTGATACTTTAGTTTTACATGTTTCTGCTTCAACGTGTCTAAGATTCGTTGTTCCGCAAATCTTAAATAAAGTGACTTCTCGTGTTTTATATCTTGATTGTGATGTACTATGTACCAATAATCTTGATGAACTTGTTTCCACTGATTTAACAAATAAGTTTTCAGCCGTTGTACCTGATATCGGTAAAACACAAGAAAAGCAATGTGCGGCTTGCGATATTCCTTATGGAGAATATTTTAATGCAGGTATGATTTATATCAATACGGATATGTGGGTTGAACATAACCTAACTGAAAAAGCATTTAACATGATTAACAGCGGTAAAGTCTATAAATTTGCTGATCAAGATGTATTGAATATTTTAATGCAAGGTAAAACGGTATTTTTACCAAAACGTTTTAACACTATTACTTCGCTTACCGTTGGCGGTAATGAAGATAATCTCATTGAAGCCAATACAGCTATCATCCATTATGTAACAGGTAATAAACCTTGGTATCAACTCTATATTACACCACTTTATCAACATTATATAGCTACTTCGCCATGGGCTAATCAAAAATTATCATTGGCTAATGAAAATGCACCTTCAACCACAAGACGTTATGCAAAATTGTTAGCGAGTAAACATCAATATTTTAAAGCTTTTAAATATTACATTTTATATTTAAAACATAAAGCATTTAAAAAATAATTTATTCTAATAAATAGAAAAATGGTTTTAGTTGTATGGAAAATGATATGAACTATAGTGATAAATTTATAAAAAATACATTAGTTTTGAATAAAAAAGCACAGATAAATGAAGGCTATCATATTGCTTATTGTTTCGATGATAATTATGCAATGCCAGCTGGTTTATCTTTAACGTCAGTTATTGAAAATAACCCAAATATTGAGATTAATTTTCATTTATTTACTAATAATCTTTCGAAAAAAAATTTATCTAATTTTGAAACAATAGCCAAACAACTTGATTGCTCCATAACTTGTTACGAAATAGATAATAATTTTTCAGTAAATTCTGACACATTAGTTTTAGGAATATCAATTGCAACATGTTTGAGATTTATTGTTCCTGAAGTTTTACAAAAAATAACAAACAGAGTTTTATATTTAGATTGTGATACCTTATGTGTTGGTAGCTTGGATGAGCTTTTCAATATTGATTTAAATAATAAAATAGCAGCGGTAGTACCTGATGCGGAGTATATGCAAAATGGCCAAGGTAAAAAGTATGGTATTCCTAATGGTGAATATTTTAATGCTGGCGTAATTTATTTTAATACATCATTGTGGAATGAAAATAAATTAACAGAAAAAACTTTTGAACTTATTAATGATGGAAATGTATATACATTTGCTGATCAAGATGTTTTAAACATTGTTATGAAAGAAAATACATTACTACTGCCTTCTGATTTTAATAATCTAACGGCTTTGACTGTAAATGGTAATGAGGATGCAAAAGTTGATAAAACGACTAAAATAATACACTATATAACTAAAAATAAACCTTGGCATCAACCTTATCGAACTGATTTTTTTGATCATTATTTTGCTAATTCACCTTGGAAAGGTATGTTATTACCTTTGTATAATGATAACAAAACCTCTTCAATTCGAGCTTATTCAAAGCTAATGTTTAAGCAGAAAAAATATTTATCAGGAATAAAGCACTATATGATTTATTTAAAAACTAAATTAAAAAAATTATAGTGGTTGAATAATCCTAATTTTTTGAGCTTATTTGGTTTATTGATTTGAAAAATTAATCTATTTCTAACTAAGCTTTTTCTTTACCATGAATATTCTAGTATATATTTTTGCTTTCGTTATTGTTATAGTATAGATAGTTATTATGATAGTTAATTGTTCAATCACATGACAATAATTTCATCTCAAATATATAATTATTTTATTTTTTCAAACATTAACTTATTTCTTAAATAAATTTTCCAGTGTTAAATACAAATTGGGCTTATCTATTAATTTGGTGCATTTTAAGTGATTGATGATTTTGCAGAAAATGGTTTGCTTGCGACGGCTATAGATGGTTTTATTGCAAGAGAGCCACAAAGACGTATGGCAAATAAAGTCACTGAAGCAATCAATGCGCAACATTCTCTGGTGGTGGAAGCGGGAACCGGAACAGGCAAAACATTTGCTTATTTAGTGCCAGCCTTGCGTAGTGATAAAAAAGTAATTCTTTCAACGGGGTCGAAAAATTTACAAGAGCAACTCTTTAGTAAAGATCTACCTATAATAAAAAAAGCCCTTAATTACACAGGTAAAATATCACTCCTTAAGGGGCGAGCTAATTATCTTTGTCTAGAGCGGTTGTATCATCAATATGCAGGCGCAGGCGATCTTGATAAAGATTTACGCATCGATCTTGTTCGAGTTAAAAATTGGTCAATTAAAACTAAAGATGGTGATATTAGTAAATGTACAACTGTAACTGAAGACAATCCTGTTTGGTCAATTTTAACCAGTACTAACGATAATTGTTTAGGGAGTGACTGCGAACATTATAATGATTGCTATGTTGTCAAAGCGCGTAAGCGAGCATTAAACGCAGATGTTGTCGTGGTGAATCATCATCTATTTTTAGCTGATGTAGTAGTAAAAGATACGGGGTTTGGGGAACTTATCCCTAAAGCGGATGTTATGATTTTTGATGAAGCACATCAGCTACCCGATCTAGCTTGTCACTACTTTGGGCAACAGTTAACTAGCCGGCAACTGTTCGATCTGGCTAAGGAAATAAATCTTACATATCGCACTGAAGTGAAAGATATGGCACAGTTACAGCAGTGTGCGGATAAACTTCAAAAATGCACACAAGATCTACGATTAGTCATCAACCAACATTCGCCAAAAGGAAACTTACGCTATTTATTCAATCAAGAAGCAGTAAAAAATGAGTTATCTTATTTGGTTGATGCTTTAAATTTTTGTCATGAAGTTTTATTACTAGCTGTGGGACGGTCGTCAACTTTAGATAATTGTTTTGAAAGAATAAAGCAATATCATGCTCTTTTGAGTCGATTACAGCAGACAAATATAACAGGCTTTAGTTATTGGTATGAATGCACTAATAACTATTTTATTTTTGCTTTGACTCCATTATCGGTGGCAGACAAATTCACTCAATTAATTGCTGAACGTGATGGAAGTTGGATTTTTACTTCTGCAACACTATCGGTTGATAATCGATTGGACTATTTTACTAAACGTTTAGGCTTAGATAATGCAGAGTCGCTCATTCTAGAAAGTCCATTTGATTATGCAAATCAAACTATTATGTGTGTTCCACGCTATATTCCTTCACCAAATGAACAAGGGAATGCACAGAAATTAATCGATATTCTTTTGCCTGTTATTGAAGCTAATCAAGGGCGTTGTTTCTTTTTATGCACTTCCTATGCAATGATGAATGCACTAGCCAAACAATTTCGAGAATTAACCACTTTGCCGGTATTGGTTCAGGGCGAAACCAGTAAAGTTAAATTGTTGGAGCAATTTATCCATAAAGGTAATGCACTACTGATTGCAACCAGTAGCTTTTGGGAGGGTATTGATGTTAGGGGAGACACCCTCTCATGTGTTATCATAGATAAATTACCTTTTACTTCGCCAGATGATCCTCTAATTAAAGCCCGTATGGAAGATTGTCAAATGCAAGGGGGCGATGCATTTAATGAAGTTCAATTACCTGAAGCTGTAATTACATTAAAACAAGGTGTTGGGCGATTAATACGCCACCATAACGATCGAGGTGCAATTATCATTTGTGATAATCGATTAGTGATGCGAGCTTATGGTGCAACATTTATTAATAGCTTGCCACCTTCGCCAAGAACACGTGATATAAATAAGGTGATAAATTTTTTATTAGCTAAAAGTTAATTACAAAAATAAATTATTTTGGGAAAAAAATGAGTACTATTTTAGCCATTGATACCGCTACAGAAGCTTGCTCTGTTGCATTACTCTATTGTAATGAAATCACATTCGATTTTAAAATTTCTGCCCGTGATCACACTAAGCAGATCTTACCTATGATTGACAATCTTTTAAAACAATCGGATTGTTCACTTTCTCAGGTAGATGCTGTAGCCTTTGGGGCAGGTCCTGGTAGTTTTACTGGTGTTAGAATTGGTATAGGTGTAGCGCAAGGATTAGCACTCGGTATTGATAAACCAATGATAGGGGTTTCAACCTTAATGACATTAGCTCAGGGGGTGTATCGTACAAGACAGATAACAAATGTTATTCCTGCGATAGATGCCAGAATGAATGAAGTCTATCTAGGTCAATATCAATACATTGATGACCATTGGCAAGCAATTATTCCAGAGTGTGTCATTGCGCCAGAAAAAGTAATAGATAAAGTTCAACATATTTATAATGATAGTTATAGTGCTGGTACTGGATGGCAAACTTATCCAGATATGCTGGAAAATATTCACACAAGCGATATTTTATTACCACATGCTCAGGATTTAATTGTCATAGCCGATAAGAAGTGGCAAAAAGATGAATGGGTTAGTGTTGAAAATGCTGAACCAACCTATTTGCGTAATGAAGTTACATGGCAAAAACTGCCTGGCCGTTAAAAACAAAAAGCCACCTAATGGTGGCTAAATGAATCTCAAAAAACTATGTTCGCTTACTCGCTAAATAGTCCCAAATGCTCTTTAGCATAAGCTTCAAAATCAGTGCAACCACCAATTGGCTTTTCATCAATAAAAATTTGAGGAACTGTTTCTACTGGTTTGCCAACACTTTTAGAAAGATCTTCTTTAGTAATGCCTTCAGCATTAATATCGATATAACGATAAGAAAAATCATCACGTTCTTTAGACAGTTTTTCAGCTAACTCTTTAGCTCGAACACAATATGGACAACCTTGACGACCAAAAATTACAGTATACATTTTTCACCTCTGATAAATTATTTTTTGAATATATAAATACTATACTTTACTTTTTGAGAAAAAAAAGCAGTTAAATATAGTTGTTTTAATAGATTATATCTATTGATACTATGAGTTCATTATAAAGATCGTCTGTAAAAGAGATAACTTTAATATGTTTCTTTTATTCGTAGTATTTATTGGGTTAATTTATTATAACATTCAGGAACCTGAAATTTTTCATATCCTGTTATTAGACTTTTATAAAAATGAAATAGTACATAACCTATTAGTTAAAAATAATTATTGAAACGGAACAACTAAAATAAAACTAATGAGTGGAGTTGAATCTTCAAAAAAATTTTTAATTGTTGTAAAAAAGTTTCAGGTTAACTATACGTTTCAGTATAAATTAGATATATATGCTTGGCAACTTCATTCATCAACTGTATTGGGTTGGTCTGGTAAGAGAGATTGCAACGCACACGCTATGACGATCTAAAAAATATCTTTAAAAATGGTTAAATAAAAAATGCTTTAGATAAGTAATTTAAGCAACCTTGATAAGAATAGATGAATAATATCTTTTATTAATAAGTTTATTGTTACTTATACTTAAAAAACGCTCTAATAAATTCCAGATAAACTGGAATGACATAATAAAGATTTTTTATTATATTAATTGAGAATCAACCGCTATAATTTATTCTAATAAAAAAACTGGATATATATATGTTAAAGAAATTATTATTGATGGTAATCATTTTTCCTGCCACATTATTTGCCGCTCAAAAAGAGTGTCCAGTTAAACCAAGCTATAACATCGTAATAAACAAAGAAAGTGTTCATATTTTCAATAAAAAAAATGATTTAATGATCAAATCTAACGGAAAAGTTGTATTTAATGAAAAAACTGTTTTACTGCAACCTCCACTCGAAAAACAAACCCAAAAATTCCAGAAAGATTTGCGACAGCAATTACCAAAATTAGAACAAGAAGCATTAAGCCTTTTATCAGAAGTTAAAATAACATTTGAAAATGCGATAAAAAATAAATTAGGTAACGATAATGAACTGCATCGTGAATTAAATAAATTATATAAAAGATTAGTGAAATTACTCCATAAATCTATAACATCAGAAAGTGGTAATACTCAATTTTATTACCAAAATTTTAATAATTTAAAAAAAGATGGTGAGGATATAGGTACGCATATTTTTTATAATGTAGTAGGGGGTAGCATTATAAATTTTGATTTTTTTAAAAATTATGGCGCAATAAAACAGATCTCGAAAAATGAATGGAAAGCTCAGAAGCCTAAACTAAAAGCTTTTGATGCTCATATTTGTTCCGTTATCACTGATATTGATGGTCAATATCAACAAATATTAACTCAACTTAACCAATCAACTTATAAGTGAATAGACATTAATAAAAACTTTTGCGAAAATATCCCACTATTATCAATCCAGTTGAAGATACACAAGTTTATGACAGCCAATATTATTGATGGAAAATTTTTAGCGAAGCAAATCAGAGATGATATTGCTAATAAGGTAAAACAACGAATTGAAAAAGGGTTATCTGTTCCAGGGCTTGCTGTAGTGCAGGTGGGATCAGACCCAGCTTCAAAAATTTATGTTAGAAATAAGCAAAAGGCCTGTGATGATGTCGGATTTGCTTCTTTTTCTTATGATTTTCCCACTTCCACAACAGAAGAGTTATTAACTCTTATTGATAAACTTAATCAACGTGATGATGTCCATGGTATTTTAGTTCAGCTTCCTTTACCAGATAATATTGATAAAACTAAAGTCCTTGAACGTATACATCCTAGTAAAGATGTTGATGGTTTTCATCCCTATAATATTGGTCATTTACTACAACGAGATCCGCTTTTACGTCCATGTACCCCTTATGGTGTGGTTAAAATGTTAGAATCAACGGGTATTAATTTAGCTGGATTAAATGCCACCGTTGTGGGAGCTTCAAGTATTGTTGGTCGCCCTATGGCACTTGAGCTTTTATTACTAGGTTGCACAACTACGATTACTCATAGTCGTACCGTGGATTTAGCTAAACATGTCAGCAATGCAGATATTGTTGTTGCAGGTGTTGGTATTGCCAATTATGTTAAAGGTGAATGGATCAAACCAGGGGCAATTGTGATTGATGTCGGTATCAATCGATTACCCGACGGTAAACTCGCTGGGGATGTTGAATTTGAAACCGCCGTTGAACGTGCGGGTTGGATAACTCCAGTTCCTGGTGGTGTTGGTCCAATGACTGTTGCAATGTTAATGAGTAACACGCTTGAAGCATGTGAAAAATTTGGCAAATAAATAGAGAATCATTCTTTTAGTTTTTGATTTGTAAATGTAAGTTAAAAAATGAAAATAATAAGGAACATTTTATGATTATATTTCACACTTCTTTAGGTGATATAAAAATTGATACTTTTGACGATAAAGCGCCAGAAACAGTTAAAAATTTTGTTGAATATTGCCAAGAAGGTTTCTACAACAATACTATCTTCCACCGAGTCATTAATAATTTTATGATTCAAGGCGGTGGTTTTGAACCTGGTATGAAGCAGAAAAAAACCAAGTCTCCGATCAAAAACGAAGCGGATAATGGCTTGAAAAATAATCGTGGCACTTTAGCTATGGCTCGCACATCCGATCCTCATTCTGCTACTGCGCAATTTTTTATTAATGTCGTTGATAATGATTATTTAAATTATCGTTCATCAGACATTAATGGTTATGGCTATTGTGTTTTTGCGCAAGTGGTTGATGGTATGGACGTGGTTGATAAAATTAAAGGAGTAAAAACAGGGCGCAGTGGTATGCATTCTGATGTGCCTGTTGAAGATGTAATCATTAAGAGTGTAACGGTTGAATAATCCAATTCGTTATTTTATTGCAGATATTCATCTAACGGATAATGAGCCTGCTTCGGGTTATTTTGATATAACCGCAGGCTTTTTATCTTTCTTAGAGAGCCTACCTGATTGCTGTGAACTCTATATTCTTGGTGATTTATTTGACTACTGGATAGGTGATGATGTTGATTCAAAGTTACATCAACAAATTTCACTTGCATTGCGATCACTAACAAAACGGCAAATTAAAACCTATTTTATTCATGGTAATCGTGATTTCCTATTAGGCGAAAGATATGCTAAATCATGTAATATGACGATTTTAGCGGATATTAACTGTTTACCTAATGCATATAGTAATATCCTCTTTTTACATGGTGACTTATTATGCACGGATGATCCACAGTATCAAAAATTTCGTAAGATCATGCATAAAAAATGGTTACAAAAACTTTTCTTGAAACTTCCGCTGTTTATTCGTTTAAAGATTGCAGGCAAATTGCGACAAAAGAGCAGTTTACACAATCAAATTAAATCAGAAAGTATTATGGATGTGAATCAACAAGCTATTGAAAAGATGATGAGTAAATATAATGCCAATATTATGGTACATGGTCATACACATAAGCCAGCGACACATGAATTTTTAATTGATGGTAAACCTGCTAGTCGATTGGTGTTAGGCGCTTGGCATGATGGCGTATCTTACATTAAACAAGACAGTAATTGTGATACATTGCAGCTTTATAACCACTCTTTTAAATAATCACTTTGTAAAATGTTTTGAGTTTTCCCATGAGACAGTAATTTTCCCTGTTCTAAAATAACTACATAGTTCGCTATACGTTTAACTTCATTAATGTTATGAGTGACATAAATGATCGGCACTTTTAACTCGTTAACTAATATATCAATATAGCTTAATAACTCTTTTTTTCTTGGCATATCTAATGCCGATAATGGCTCATCCATTAATAATAATTGGGGATTGGTTAATAACGCCCGACCAATTGCCACTCGTTGTTTTTCACCACCAGACAACATCGTCGGGTAGCGTTTTAATAAGTGGTTAATGTTGAGTACTTCAATAATTTCATCGAATTTTTGTTGATTAATCTTCTTTGCGCCATAAGTAAGATTCTTTAATACTTTCAAGTGAGGGAAAAGTAAAGCATCTTGAAAAACGGTACCAATATTCCTTTGTTCAGGGGGAACAAAAATATTTTGTTGAGTCGAAACCAACGTCACATCATTAAGTAAAATTTTACCCTTATCAGGTTTAATCAAACCATTTATTAAGTTTATTAATGTTGATTTGCCCGCACCTGAAACACCTAAAATAGCTGTCACACCTTGACAGGGAATGGTTTGCTTGAATTCAAAGGAAAAAGTGGTCAATTGTTTAATAACATCTATATTTATCATCATTTATTGTCCCAATAATTTCCTTTTATGCCAGCGGTTTAACATTTCTGATAAAAATAGCGCAACCAACGATAGCGCAATTGAAATAATGCATAGCCTTAAAGCGGCATTTTCTCCATTAGGCATTTGCAATAATGTATACATTGCTAGGGGAAGGGTTCTCGTTTCACCTTGAATATTCGATACAAATGTAATAGTAGCACCAAATTCGCCAAGACAACGTGCGAAACCTAGCACTGTGCCCATTAAAATACCAGGAAAAGCTAAAGGTAGTGTGATTGTCATAAATACTCGTAAACGATTTGCACCTAATGTGCGTGCGACATTTTCTAAACGTGAATCAATTGATTCTATCGCTAAACGAATTGAGCGAACCAATAATGGAAATGCCACCACAGCAGAAGCTAAAGCAGCACCTTGCCAGTTAAAACTAAAGCTAATATCTAAATAGTGATTTAACCAACTGCCGATGATACCGTTGCGTCCCATCGTTAATAGTAATAAATAACCAAGTACTACCGGCGGTAAAACTAAAGGCAAATGTATAATGCTATCAAAAAGCGATTTCCCATAAAATTGACATCTAGCTAAAATCCAAGCGGTCAAAATACCAATAGGCAAACTAAATAGAATTGCTACTCCAGCTATTTTTAGACTAAGTAGCAATGTTTGCCATTCAAATACGGTCAATATCATAATAATTCGTTACTATTTAGTTACAAATCCGTATTTTTCAAAAATCGTTTTAGCTTGTGGTGATTTTAAATATTGGTAAAAATCGTTTGCTTCAGGTTTTAATAAAGTAACGGGATATTCAATAGATGTAAAAGTTTCAGCAGGAAAGATACCAACAATTTTTACTTTATCACTTACTTTTGCATCAGTACTATAAACAATACCCAGTGCTGCTTCATTGCGTTCAACCAACATCAATGCATCACGAACATTACTCGCAGGGGCAAATTGTGGTGCAAGTTTGTCAAATACACCTAAATGAGTTAATGACTCTTTAGCATAAAGCCCTGCTGGAACATGATCGGGATCACCTATTGCTATCCTTTCTCCTTTAGGAAGGATCTCATTCCAATTGGTATTCATGTGAATGTCAACTTTATTTAATTTTGATTGTGCCGGTGCAATCAAAACTAATGCATTTTTAAGTAAATCTTCTTTATCTTTAATTAATTTATTTTCAATAAGGTAGGTCATCCATTTTTGGTCGGCTGACATAAAAATATCGGCAGGAGCACCTTGTTGAATTTGCTTGGCTAAAACCGAAGATGAGGCAAATGAAAAAACGACTTCAACATTTTTATGATCTGATTTATATTCTGAAGCGATATCTTGCATCGCATTCGTTAATGACGCAGCTGCAAATACCGTAACTTTTTCAAGTGCCTGTGCTGTAAAAGTGAATATTAAAGTCGTTAAAGCAAAAATTAATATAGAGATTTTTTTCATTCTATTCCTCACTACCAAAGATAATTGATCGTAATTAGTTAATAATGTACGTTATGATTATTTTACTAATGCTCAATGTTTTTTATTTAGAAAATATGAAAACTGAATCATAGTGCAAAACATAGTAACATTTCGTTATATAAAATAAAACATATCGATGTAATCGAGCGTATTGATAATAAACAAATACATTAGCAAAAATCTAATTTTGTATCACTTAGGTAATAAGGTTGTTAGGATAGAATTTATCTAATTGATTTATCAATTTTCTTTGCCAAAGAAAGAATTATTTCTCACAAATTTTGTAGGAAGCAATAAAAGGGTCTACAATACCTAAATTGTTTTTTAATAGAGCTATTTTAAAGTTTATCAAGGTATACAAATGATCCTCTCGCCCGATATTTTGTTAACACTCAATTTGAACCAACAACTCTTTATTGATCCAAGGCGTATTGCTTTACTCAAAGCCATTGAAAAAACAGGTTCATTAAGCCAAGCTGCCAAACAAATAGGGTTGAGTTATAAAACGGCTTGGGATGCAATAAGTGAAATTAATAGGCTGACAACCAAACCTTTTTTAATTACCACAACTGGTGGTAAAAATGGTGGTGGTACTAAATTAAGTTCCTACGCAGTAAGATTTATTCAACTTTACGATCTTTTAACCCACTTACAACATAATGCTTTTAATATATTAAATGATGATAATGTACCGCTAGATGATATTTTAAAAGCTACCGCAAGATTATCATTACAAACCAGTGCTCGAAATCAATTGTATGGTAGTGTTAAACACATTGAAACAAACCATGTTGCCGGATATGTTACGGTTAAATTAAGCGATAACCAAACAGAATTAAAAGGTTACATCACTCAACAAAGTATTGAAAGATTAAAGCTAAGTGTGGATAAAACGGTACTTCTGCTAATCAAAGCCCCCTTAATTGAGTTAAATGATGCCAATGAAAATAGTTTATCAGTTAAGGTTGAAACCATAAAAAACGATGGTGAATGGACTGAAATTGAATTTACATTGCCATCGGGTATGAAACTTTATGCAAGTAAATTAACCCAAGAAGTCAAGCAGTATGATTTATACAAAGATAAACCGCTAACAATATCAATTCATCCTCAGCATATTATTGTTGCCACATTAGTTTAGTAAAACGAGGTCATTATGTTAACCATTGAAAATGCTCACTACAAGATTAGTGACTATAAAGTTTTCACCATTGAATCACTCACTATCAGTCCAGGACAAAGTATTGCTTTTGTTGGCCGTAATGGCAGTGGAAAGTCTGTACTAGCTAAAGCACTTGCGGGCGAACAAAAATTATTATCGGGTCGAGTGATTAATCAATTTGAATCCGTAGCCTATATTTCGTTTGAACAGTTACAAAAGTTAATTGAAGAGGAATGGCAACGCAATAATACCGATATGCTTAGTGAAGGTGAAAATGATACAGGATTAACCACTCAACAAATTATTCAAGAAAATAATAAAGACGAAAAACTTTGTCTCAAACTTGCAGAACAATTTGGAATAAGTCATCTGTTAAATCGGCGATTTAAATATCTTTCCACAGGTGAAACGCGTAAAACACTCATCTGTCGAATGTTAATGTTAAATCCTCAATTATTAATATTAGACGAACCGTTTGATGGTTTAGATATCTTATCGCGGGAAAATTTAGCAGAAAAACTGGGTCAATTAGCCAAACAAGGCATTTCAATAGTATTGGTTTTGAATAGATTTAATGAAATTCCAACCTTTATTGAAAATATTGGTCTTCTTGTAGATTGTCAGCTATTGAAATTTGGAACTAAAGCAACCATATTAAACGATGAAATAGTTAAGCAACTAGCAGATTTAGAAAACCTGCCCAATATGCCGTTACCCGAAGCAGACGAACCACCAATTCAATTAGCCGATCAATTAGAACGTGTAAGCTTAAATAATGTTTATATTCAATACGATGATAAATTTATCATTAATGGATTAACATGGCAGGTAAAAGCCAATGAGAATTGGCAAATTGTCGGGCCGAATGGTGCAGGAAAATCCACGCTATTGAGCTTAATAACAGGGGATCATCCACAAGGTTATTGTAATGATCTTACTTTATTTGGTCGCAGACGTGGTTCCGGAGAAACCATTTGGGATATTAAACGGCACATTGGTTATGTAAGCAGCAGTTTGCATCTCGATTATCGTGTAAGTTCCAGCGTTAAAGCTGTGTTAATTTCTGGATATTTTGATTCGATTGGGGTCTATCAGGCCGCTAGTGATAGGCAAGCGAAATTAGCTGATGAATGGTTACATTTACTGGGTCTGAAAGATCATGCTGATAAGCCTTTTCAATCATTATCATGGGGACAGCAAAGATTAATATTAATAGCAAGAGCGTTGGTTAAACATCCAACACTACTTATTTTAGATGAACCTTTACAAGGGTTAGATCATCTTAATCGAGAGTTAGTAAAATGTTGGATAGATCGCTTAATAGAGGAAGGGCACACACAACTGTTATTTGTATCTCATCATGTGGAAGATGCTCCAAAATGCATCACTCATCGATTAATATTTGTGCCTAACTTCGATCATAGCTATCAATATAAATTTGAAGTACTGAATTAGTTATTAGTTTTTAACTATTAAAATCGATTTAAAAAATAGGAATAACCTTAAAAAAAAAGGTGTTTTTATTAAGGATTTTTTGCTTGATCTTTGAAAAAAGTTTATAGCAATTATACTTAGAGAGTTATCCCCGTTGCCTGTGGATAACTCTGTGAGTAGTTTATTGAAAACAGCTCAGAAGCCAATAGCTATCAGGTTTTAAGTTGGTTTGGTCACATGTTAGTCATGATTTATATTATTGTTATTTATCAATGCGTTATATTAAATCAAGCTGTTGTTTTCGAACTAATCTGATAAGCGTTTTTGTTAACTGAACAAAAAATATAAGATTTTAAAAGGTCAAGCCTTTTTGGGGATAATTTTTATTAATAGGTAAAATATTAGGTTACGATGTAATGAAAAAATTTAAATTGTGTTCCGAATTCAAACCTGCTGGGGATCAACCAGAAGCAATAAAAAGGATTAATCAAAATCTTGATGATGGAATTGCACATCAAACATTATTAGGTGTAACTGGATCGGGTAAAACGTTCACTATGGCAAACGTTATTGCCCATCATAATCGCCCAACAATTATTCTTGCGCCAAACAAAACATTGGCAGCTCAATTATACGGTGAAATGAAAGCTTTTTTCCCTGAGAACGCTGTTGAGTATTTTGTTTCTTATTATGACTATTATCAGCCAGAGTCTTATGTGCCTTCAACTGATACATTTATTGAAAAAGATGCATCGATTAATGAACACATTGAACAAATGCGTTTGTCAGCAACCAAATCATTACTTGAACGTCGTGATGTCGTGATCGTTGCCTCCGTGTCCGCTATCTATGGATTAGGTGCGCCTGAGACCTATATGTCAATGATATTGCATTTAACTAAAGGTACGATAACCGATCAACGAGCAATCCTAACACGTCTTGCTGAACTACAATATACGCGTAATGAAATTGGTTTTAGCCGAGGTACGTTTCGGGTTCGTGGCGATGTGATCGATATTTTTCCTGCTGACTCAGATGAACTTGCTGTGCGCGTTGAACTGTTTGATGATGAAGTTGATCGGATTGTGATGTTCGACCCTTTAACGGGGAGTGCTGTGAATGAAGTATCACGTATTACCATCTATCCAAAAACTCACTACGTGACACCTAGAAATATTATGGACAATGCGATAGCACAAATTAAGCAGGAACTAAAAGAGCGTCAAAAGGTACTTCTTGATAATAATCGCCTTTTAGAAGAGCAACGATTAACGCAACGTACACTCTTTGATATTGAGATGATGACAGAACTTGGTTATTGTTCGGGGATAGAAAATTATTCGCGTTTTCTATCACAGCGTAATCCAGGTGATCCACCTGCAACGTTATTTGATTATTTACCAGCAGATGGGTTACTGTTTATTGACGAATCGCATGTGGCCATTCCACAGCTTGGAGCCATGTACAATGGTGACCGATCACGTAAACTGAATCTGGTTGAGTATGGATTTCGTTTACCATCGGCGTTAGATAATAGACCTTTAAAGTTTTCTGAATTCGAAAATATTATGCCACAAACGATATACGTATCGGCAACACCCGCGACCTATGAAATTGAAAAATCTGGGGGCGAAATCATTGAACAAGTCGTGAGACCAACAGGTTTATTGGATCCAATTATCGAAGTTAGACCTGTTGCAACACAAGTGGATGATCTCTTATCAGAAATTAAACTCCGAATTAATAATGATGAGCGAGTGTTAGTTACTACATTGACCAAACGAATGTCAGAAAACTTAACGGATTATTTATCAGAGCATAATGTGAATGTTAAATATCTACATTCAGATATCAATACCGTTGAACGAATGGAAATAATTCGTGACTTACGTCTTGGTAAAGTCGATGTATTAGTGGGCATTAACTTATTGCGTGAAGGATTAGATATTCCTGAAGTCTCACTGGTTGCCATTTTAGATGCTGATCGGGAAGGCTTTTTGCGTTCTGAGAGTTCATTGATTCAAACCGTTGGTCGAGCAGCGCGTAATGTGAATGGGAAAGCAATTTTATATGCTGATAAGATTACCCCTGCAATGCAGAAAACGATTGACGAAACGGCTCGACGCCGTAAAAAGCAGCAGGATTTTAATACTAATCACGGTATAACACCAAAATCAGTACGCAAAGAAATTAAAGATATTTTGGACGCAGGATTGAGCACTAAAAAAGCAACAGCTAAAATACAGGCGTTTGAACCAAATAAACCGTATAATTATGTGTCGGTTAAAGATGTACAAGCAAGAGTTAAAGAGCTTGAAGCAATGATGTACGAAGCTGCGCAAAATCTGGAATTTGAAAAAGCGGGTGTATTACGTGACGAGATCAAAAAATTGCGTGCAGATTTTATTAAAGTATCTTAGTTAATCATCGAACAAGGAAATCATGATGACAATTATTCGAATTGACCCACAAGATCGTTGGTCAGAAGCAGTGATTCACAATAATGTTATATATTACACTAGTGTGCCAAGCAATTTAATCCATGACGCTTATGAGCAGACTAAAAGTGCCCTAGCGGAAATCGATAAAATTTTAGTCAGTGCAGGCAGTGACAAAAGTCATATTTTAGATGTGACGATATTTTTAGTAAATAAAAGTGATTTTGAAACGATGAATAAAGCTTGGGATGAGTGGGTTGCTAAAGGATCTGCGCCTGTGCGGTGTACCGTACAGGCTGGCTTAATGAACCCTGATTACTTAGTCGAAATAAAAATCATTGCTGCTATAAAAAAATAAAGTTCTACAATTCCGCCATTAAAGATGGCGGATCCCTTTTAAACGGTCTGTTTACCTACTTAAATCTTCAGAAATAAAATCTTTTTCTATGAGTAAAATGGTCGAATTTTTTAACGTTGATATTTCAAATCTTGGTTATTCTTATCCCCATAAGATAAAATTTGGTGTATACTTCAACAACATAATAATTTATATACACATATAATTTTATATGCATATTCAACCTAAAATTGCCATTGTAATGGGCTCCAAAAGTGATTGGGCAACCATGCAACATGCTGCTGATATTCTTGACGCTTTAGCTATCAATTATCATGTCGAAATTGTTTCCGCTCATCGAACTCCTGATAAATTATTTCAATTTGCACAAGAAGCCAAACAACGAGGTTTTGATGTCATCATTGCCGGAGCAGGCGGTGCGGCGCATTTGCCTGGTATGTTAGCGGCAAAAACCTTAGTACCAGTATTAGGTGTACCTGTTCAAAGTGCAGCCTTAAATGGTGTTGATAGCCTCTATTCTATTGTACAGATGCCAAAAGGTATACCTGTAGGAACACTGGCTATTGGTAAAGCAGGTGCAGCCAACGCGGCACTATTAGCAGCGCAAATTCTTGCTTTACATAACCAAGAGCTCTATCAACGTTTAACCACTTGGCGATTAAGCCAAACAGATGAAGTATTAAATAACCCCGATCCAAGAGTAGATGCTTAAAATGACGATTAAATCAGTTTGTGTTTTAGGGAATGGTCAATTAGGCCGAATGTTAAAACAAGCAGGTGAACCATTAGGCGTTCATGTATTCCCTGTCGGCTTAGATGTTGATCCAACAACTATCCCATACCAACAATCGGTCATTACTGCCGAGATTGAACGCTGGCCAGATACCCCTTTTACTCAAATTTTAGCTAATCATTCTCATTTTATTAATCGAGATATTTTTCCGATTATTGCTGATCGACTAACCCAAAAACAGCTATTTGATGAACTAGGTTTATCTACTGCTAAATGGTCATTATTAGAAGATCCGCAAAATTGGACAAAATTATTTGCAGAGTTTGGTGAATTGTTAATTGTCAAACGTCGAACTGGAGGATACGACGGTCGAGGACAATGGCGTATCACTAATCAAAGCGATATAACCGTACCTGATGATATATACCATAATGCGATTGTAGAACAGGCTATCGCTTTTGAAAAAGAGATCTCCTTAGTCGGAGCACGTAACGGAAAAGGTGAAACTGTTTTTTATCCGCTGACGAATAATTTGCATCAAGACGGTATTTTAAAAATGAGTGTCGCTATCCCTAACCAATATCCAATATTACAAGCTAAAGCAGAAAAAATGCTAAAAGCTATTATGGATAAACTTAATTATATTGGTGTAATGGCAATGGAATGTTTTGTCATGGGCGATAACTTATTGATTAATGAATTAGCGCCAAGGGTACATAACAGTGGACATTGGACACAAAATGGAGCTTCTATTAGTCAATTTGAGTTACATTTGCGGGCGATATTGGCATTACCACTCCCACAACCGAATGTATTTGCGCCATCGGTTATGATCAACTTAGTTGGGACTCAATTAAACCTAAATTGGTTGTCTGTTGATTTAGTTCATCTACATTGGTATGAAAAAGAAGTTAGAGCAGGTCGTAAAGTCGGGCATCTAAATTTAACTCACAATCAACCAGAGAAATTGAAACACTCTTTATCTCTTTTAACACCACTTTTACCGGATGAGTATCAATCATCGATTGAATGGGCAAAAAAACAATTGTTGTAGTTTAAATACAAAGGATTGAATATGGTAGACTTTTCAAAAAAAATCAATTATCAACGTGATGCAAGTAAAGCACGCGAGGTTTTAACTGATCCCTATTCAATCGTTCGCCAGTTTGAGAGTGATCGAGGAAGAATAATCAATTCCGCTGCGATAAGACGTTTGCAACAAAAAACACAAGTCTTTCCTCTAGAAAGAAACTCTGTTGTTAGAACTCGTCTTACTCACTCAATGGAAGTTCAACAAGTCGGTCGATATATTGTTAAAGAAATCATCCATCGACTAAGCAAATCAAAAAAACTTAAAACCTATGGGTTTGATAATATTATTACCTCGATTGAAAGTTTAGTTGAAATGGCTTGCTTAATGCATGATATTGGCAATCCGCCATTTGGCCATTTTGGTGAAAAAGCAATAAATCACTGGTTTGTTAAACAGTTAGGTGTGGATGTTCAACCAAAATATTCCGTACTTCAACCCCAAGAGTCGGATGATGAGACGATTAAAGAACTAAAAATTAAAATTCGTCGTGATTTATCCAACTTTGAAGGTAATGCTCAAGCCATAAGGTTAGTACATAGTATCCAAAGATTAAATCTCACTTATTCACAAGTCGCCTCAATATTAAAATACACTAAACCTGCTTATTTGCCTAAAGAAGATATACCTACAGAGTTTTCTTATTTAATGAAAAAACCTGGTTATTATTTGTCTGAAGAACCATTTATAAAAAAATTATCTAACCAACTGGAAATTCAGCCATTTCATCGTTATCCACTCACTTATATTATGGAAGCTGCGGACGATATCTCTTACTGTATAGCGGATCTTGAAGATGCAGTAGAAAAGAAACTCTTTACGGTTCAACAACTCTATCACTATTTAGAAAAAGCTTGGGGGAATATTAAAGAGGGTGATTTATTTGACAAAGTAGTAAAACGTCCATACGTTAATCTGGAGCAAAAAAAATTTAACTCAATTGCTATTGGGCAATTTTTTATGTATCTACGAGTGAATACCATTAGTAAACTTGTTTACCATGCTGCTGAACGCTTTGTTGAAAATATTGAAGACATCTATCATGGTTCGTTTAATCATGCATTATTGGAAGATCATGGCGCCGAATATCAATTATTAAAAATATTTAAAAGAGTGGGTGTCGAACATGTTTTTAATCATGAATCGGTAGAAAATATAGAATTGCAAGGTTATCGTATTATCAGTGGATTATTAGATATTTACAGTCCGTTGCTAAACATGCCGACTAATGAATTTTTTAAACTTGCTGAAGAAAACAATCATCATCAATACCCAATTGAAACCAGACTTTATCATAAACTCTCTGCTAAACATTGTGATGCTTATCTACAGGCAACGAACTTGATTGGAAAAAAAGATCCCAAATTTGCCTATTGGGAATTTTATTACCGTTGTCGATTGTTGCAAGATTACATTAGCGGTATGACTGATCACTTTGCTTATGATGAATACCGTAAATTGATGGTAACTTTTTAATCCTATTATCATTTTATCGGACAGAGCACCAAATAGAAGCATAAGCACTATCGTTGTGCATAATAAAATAATATATCTATTTCTGTTAATTAGAATTTTAAAAGAGAGTAAATTAACACATTAACATTGGTATATTAATAATAACTCCAGCTCAATTAATATCAATTCGGATAATTTTCAACACAATGCAACTGATAAATTGCTTACTACATTAAATATTTCGTAGGTTAATTAAGTTGTATTTTAATTACCCAGTATTTTACTTAAATAGCATTGAAATTAAAGCGTCCTTTATTGCATAAAACTTCGAATAAAAGAACATTTTTAACTTATTGTAATTCTATTCAATGACAGCAAAAACAAATCGACTTTGCAGTTTTAATAATTTTTATTTGTATTTTATAGGTACGATACATCTGTAGCGTAAGTATAGTTTTGTGGCACAGAGTTTGCATATTTCATCATATACCATATTCGTGAGGAAAAATTAATGAAATTAGTCACAGTAATTATTAAGCCTTTCAAGTTAGAAGAAGTCAGAGAGTCATTATCAAATATAGGGATCACTGGATTAACCGTTACTGAAGTTAAAGGTTTCGGGCGACAAAAAGGGCACGCAGAACTCTACCGCGGAGCAGAATACAACGTTAATTTTTTACCAAAAGTGAAAATAGATTTAGCCATCAATGATGAACAACTTGATGAAGTTATTAGTACTATTTCTAAAGCTGCTTATACTGGCAAAATTGGTGATGGTAAGATTTTTGTAACTTCACTTGAGCATGTCGTTCGTATTCGTACCGGTGAAACGGATGAATCAGCTTTGTAATCATAATTAAGGATATTATTATGTTGAAGAAATGTATTTTACCATTGTGTCTTATTTTTCCTTCGTACGCCTTTGCAGATGTTGTTCTAGAATACGCGGATAATGCGGATAATGGTTTTATGATGATTTGTACTGCATTAGTACTATTTATGTCTATTCCTGGTATTGCATTATTCTATGGTGGTTTATTACGATCTAAAAACGTATTATCTATGTTATCACAAGTATTAGTTACTTTTTCACTGATTTCTGTGTTATGGATCGTTTATGGTTACACGCTTACTTTTGGTGAGGGAAATTGGTTTTTTGGTGATTTCGAACATTTGCTTTTAGTTGGTATTGATATAACGGATGTTAATGGCTCCATTTATGAACTCATTTGGGTTGCGTTTCAAGGATCCTTTGCTTGTATTACATGTTGTTTAATACTTGGTGCTTTTGCTGAAAGAATACGCTTTTCTGCTGTACTCATCTTTATGGTGTTATGGTTTACGTTCTCATACATACCAATGGCCCATATGGTATGGGGTGGTGGTATTTTAGGTGATGAAGGTGCTTTAGATTTTGCGGGTGGCACGGTTGTTCATATTAACGCTGCGGTTGCTGGTTTGATGGGTGCTTATCTACTTAAAAATCGAATCGGTTATAATCGTGAGCCATTAAAACCATTTAATCTTCCTTATGTTTATCTTGGCGCGGCAATTCTTTACATTGGTTGGTTTGGATTTAATGCAGGCTCTTCAACCCATGCTGATGAAATTGCTGGATTAGCGTTTATTAACACTGTTGCAGCAACAGCAGCAGCGGTTTTATCTTGGTCATTTGCCGAATGGGTTTTACGAGGAAAACCGTCATGTTTAGGGGCCGCATCAGGTGTAATAGCTGGATTAGTTGGAATCACACCTGCAGCAGGATTTGTCGGGGTAGGGGGCGCAATGCTAATTGGTCTTATTTGTGGTTTTGCGGGTGTTTGGGGCGTCTCTTCACTAAAAAGAATCTTAAAAATTGATGATACTTGTGACGTATTTGGAGTACATGGGGTCTGTGGTATCGTTGGTTGCTTATTGACGGGTATCTTTGCTTCAAAATCATTAGGTGGAGTAGGCTATGCCGATGGAATAGGCATGACGACTCAAGTTGGAATCCAACTAATGAGTGTGATTACCTGTGTTATTTGGACATCTGTTATCGCTTTTGTGGCTTATAAAATTGCGGATATTTGTGTTGGTTTACGCGTTAGTGAAGAACATGAACGAGAAGGCCTTGATATTAACAGTCATGGTGAAAGTGCTTTCAACAGTTGAGTTAAACTATCGAAATAGTTTATAGAAATAAAATCTCTTTATTAAAAAGTTTACCGACAAAATGCGGTAAACTTTTGATTTATATTTGTTAGAATGCTTGTCTGCTTTATTTGTCTTCTTAGAACTGACCTTTTATCTTCATAAATAATACTTGTTTTGTTTACTTATCCTTAGGGTTAATGTGGATAAAAAAGTTGAACATATAAAATTATTGATTAGATTAACAAAACGATATAAATAAAATCTACAGCATAACCGCTGTAGATTTTTTTATATTATTTAAGATTAACTGATTAATCATCCCAAAGCATAATGGCATTATCATCCGTTAATATGAGTGGCGGAGCAAAAAGGTGTTCTTTGATTTTTGTCGGTATCACATTAATATTATTTAGATCGATCTCAACACAAGGGTAAATTTTTGCCATTTGTTTTAAACGACTACCAAGTAATTGTTTGACTTTATTTGATTCTTTAGCTAATGCTAATTCATCTTTTAAAATACCAATTTGTTTTTTATGATGTTCTGATTCAAAATTTTCACCAAATATAAAACGAAATTCTTTATTGCTATCATTATGGTGTTTACAGTTGAATTCCTTATCTTTATATTCACCATGATGTAATTTAAGCTCTTTAATGCGCAATGCAATAATTTCATTAATACTATCAGGATAATTTAATTTAGAGTCTAGAAAACTTAATGTATTTGTTTCAGGTATTGATTCACTGCTCTGTACTAGGGTAAATAATGGTTTTTTATGTGTCTTCATTCTATAACTTCCTTTTTATTCAGGACAATAATATAACAATGTATAGGACAATTAAAAAAACGATTGTTACTATGTTGTAAAGATGTCAATGTAATGTTTTAGTATAAAAATAAACTAAAACTGCCAAGTTCTAATTCCAATTCCTTATTAACTTTCATGATGTTCTAATTTTGAAAAAATAAATCACCATAAAATTGACCATTTATAATATTAATGCATTTTATATTTTTGATAGGCTAAGATATTTTCCCATTTCCTCCTTTGGAACCATGCCACCACCTGTTGCCCAGACTAAGTGTGTCGCATTTGTTAAAATTTCTGATGAAACATTAATTCTTTCTAAATATGTTGAATTTTTTTCAACATGTAATAAACCAAGCATTCCCGCTAAAGCTGAGGGTTCTAATTGAATTTGTTGTTGTTGATTTAATAAACCGAGTAAATCGTACATCTCTTGATCATTAATGGTGTAATAACCATCAATTAATCTTTCCATTGCTCGTCCTACAAATCCAGAAGGTCTGCCTACGGCTAAACCGTCAGCAGCGGTGATATTATCAAGACCAATATCTTGAACAGAAATATGGTCATGTAATCCAGTGTAAACACCTAAAAACATACAAGGTGAATGAGTTGGTTCTGCGAAAATACAGTGTACATCATCACCAAACGCAAGTTTTAATCCAAAAGCAACGCCTCCCGGTCCACCACCCACTCCGCAAGGAAGGTAAACAAACAATGGATGTTGTTTATCCACTTTTATGTTCATTTCAGTAAACTGTTTTTTAAGGCGTTCGCCGGCCACTGCATAACCTAAAAATAAGGTTTTTGAGTTTTCATCATCGATAAAAAAGCAATTAGGATCAGACTCTGCAGCTTTGCGGCCTTTTTCAACGGCAACACTATAGTCTTGTTGGTATTCGATAACATTTACACCGTGTGAACGTAATTTCTGTTTTTTCCATTCGCGAGCATCACTAGACATGTGAACATTAACTTTAAAACCTAATTTGGCACTCATAATACCAATAGATAGGCCTAAGTTACCTGTTGAACCTACTGCAATACTATATCGACTAAAAAATTGGGTGAATCTGTCAGAAAATATTTTGGTGTAGTCATCCTTTTCGGTTAATAAGCCATTTTCAATAGCTAGCTTTTCTGCGTGGGTCAGTACTTCATACACACCACCGCGAGCTTTTATGGAACCGGAAATTGGTAAATGGCTATCTTTCTTGAGGAACAGACTTCCTGTGAACTTGTGTTGATAACGGTTTTCAAGAACCGCTTTCATATTGGGAATCGCAACAACCTCGGACTCAATTATTCCTTTCGTTACTGCTGTTTCGGGAAATGCTTTACATAAGTAAGGCGCAAATCTTGCTAATCGATTACTTGCATCCTTAACATCTTGCTTAGTCAGTGTTACATAAGATAATCCATCTGTCAAGCTCGTTATATTTGGGTTAAACCAAGCTGTTTCTTTTAGTTGTATTAAATTAGCGACTAAAGGATATTTTTGTATTAACTTTTCAACATCTTTAGGGATCATAATTTATTCCTGTAATATATTTTAAATAATATAAGATAGTAAAAAAGTACCTGCTAATGCGACTAATGATGCAATAAAGGTGGCTGATGTATAGTAGTTAAATATTTCATTTAATGTTGCGCCACAATATTGCTTAACTAACCAAAATAAAGAATCGGTAACAATTGTGCATCCAATAGCTCCCGAACCGATGGCTAATGTGATGATTTCTGGACTTACGTCAGGGTAACGAGGTAACATTGGTGAAACGATAGCTGTTGCACCCATCATTGCGACTGTTGCCGATCCTACCGCTGCATGTAAAATGATTGCCACTAACCATGCCAATAAAATTGGATGCATATCTAAATGGGAAAAAATGCCAGCTAAACCATCACTTAATCCACTATTTTTTAAAATACCGTTAAATGCTCCACCTGCACCAATGATTAATAAAATATTTGCAATGGAGGAAAAGCACTCCTCTGTCTTAAATAACAGAATGGACATAACCATATTGCGTCGAATGCCCAACATATAGTAAGCAACAAACGCTCCAATAAACATTGCTGTAATAGGATTACCGAAAAATTCTAACATTGAGTAACTAAAACTATTTTTATCCATAGCAAAGACGGCTACTGTTTTTATTAGCATCAAAACAATCGGCAGTAATATTGTGAATAATGTGGTACCTAAAGAAGGAAGTTCTTCTTCCGTTCTCACTTTCATATCTGAAAACTCTTCAGGTACGGTCTTAAAAGGGATTTTATTGTTAATGCATTTTAAAAAGATAGGTCCACCAATTAATGATGCTAATAATCCGATACCTAACCCGTAAACGATTACAGTTCCAACATCAGCACCCAACGCATTTGTTACAAACAGTGCAGCAGGATGAGGTGGAACAATACAATGAACGGCCATTAGTGCCGTACAGAGCGGAATAGCTAGCATTAAAAGAGAAGTTTGAGTTTTTTTAGCAATTGAAAAAGCTAATGGAATTAATAAAACAACACCTACTTCGACAAATAGGGTAATACCACAAATCAGACCTACTAGCACCATAATAACTTGTGGTGATAACCATCGACATTTTTGTAATGTCAGCCCTATGCGTTCGGCAGCACCTGAAATTTCCATCATTTTGCCAAGAATAGTGCCTAAACCAATTACCGCAGCTAAAAAACCTAATGTACTACCAATACCGTCTTCGATAGCTGCAATCATTTTTAGTGGTGGCATTTTCATTAACGCACCCACATAAAAGCTGGCAAGTAATAACGCTAAAAAAGGATGAAGTTTAAATTTTATGATCGAGATTACTATAAGGATAATACTGGTGATTAACACACTAATAATCCACAACTGCGAATCCATATTACCCTCCATTCTTTTTCATTAATTGCTAGCTTTATTAGAAGTTTTTGGTGATAATTTGACAAATGATCAATAATGGTTTTAACTTGAATTAAATTCATCTATAAGTGTGATTAAAATCAAAAAATGCTAATATTTCAATAAATTTCGTGTAAATAATTATTTAGAAGCGTAAGCTTTGAAATGTTTGCACATGAAATAGTATAGTAATGAGTTAGTAAAGGAGAATTATTATGTATGATGAAAATAGATTTTTAAATAAAAATCATGTTATTAATTGTTATCAGCTCTCGAAGCTGCACACATTTGAGTCAGTCGCTCGCTTGTCATTTATCATTTGCATTAGCAGCTGAAGAACTTTGCATTAGTCCAAGTGCAGTAAGTCATCAAATTAATAAACTGGAAGATGAACTTTCATTTAAATTATTTCAGCGCTATCATCGACGAATAGCCTTGACTCATGAAGGTATGAACTTATTTAAAGTAGTCAAAAAGTCTCTAAATATTTTAAATCAAGAAATAAAAGGAGAATTATTATGTATGATGAAAATAGATTTTTAAAGAAAAATCATGTTATTAATCGTTATCAACTCTCTAAGCTGCACACGTTTGAGTCAGTCGCTCGTCATTTATCATTTGCATTAGCAGCTGAAGAACTTTGCATTAGTCCGAGTGCAGTAAGTCATCAAATTAATAAACTGGAAGATGAACTTTCATTTAAATTATTTCAGCGCTATCATCGACGAATAGCCTTGACTCATGAAGGTATGAACTTATTTAAAGTAGTCAAAAAGTCTCTAAATATTTTAAATCAAGAAATAAAAGGAGAATTATTATGTATGATGAAAATAGATTTTTAAAGAAAAATCATGTTATTAATCGTTATCAACTCTCTAAGCTGCACACGTTTGAGTCAGTCGCTCGTCATTTATCATTTGCATTAGCAGCTGAAGAACTTTGCATTAGTCCGAGTGCAGTAAGTCATCAAATTAATAAACTGGAAGATGAACTTTCATTTAAATTATTTCAGCGCTATCATCGACGAATAGCCTTGACTCATGAAGGTATGAACTTATTTAAAGTAGTCAAAAAGTCTCTAAATATTTTAAATCAAGAAATATTGGAAATTAAAAATCAAGAAGCTTTTGGCACTTTGACTATCTTTTCAAGACCTTCTTTTGCTCAAAATTGGTTAATTCCAAAATTATCACTATTTGCAAGGCACTATCCTTATATATCGTTAAACATTGTTTCGGGTAACGAAATTATCAATTTCAGTCGCCATCGGGTTGATCTAGCCATTTATTATGATGATCTGACTTATGATGATTTAACCTGTGAACATTTATTAAATGAAACCATTATTCCCGTTTGTAGTCCTTATTATGCACAACAAAATGATTTATGTAACAAAATTGAGAATTTATCGAAATGCTTCATACTGCATGACACTCAAGCATGGGGATATGATTCAAGTTTTGATGAATGGGAAAGTTGGGCAAAACATTTTTCCTTATCTTATGATTTTAACGAAATGCAAAATATATGTTTTGATCGTTCCGATTTGGCTGCAATAGCTGCAATAAATCATGCTGGTATTGCGATAGGAAGAAAGCAAGTCATTAAAAATTACCTCGAATCAGGCTTACTAATTACTCCATTTGAGGGAATGGAAGTAAAGTGCTCTCAACATTATTATATCTGTACACCAAAAGAGCGATATAATCCTAAAGCTGATTTATTTATTAAATGGTTAAAAAGTTATATGTAAGACTTTTTTATCAAAACATTAGATTAATTAATATACTCACCTTTACTAAAGGTGCGGAAGTTAACCGCACTCATTCATAAATTCCTATTATTTTTTTAAATGTTTTAAATTTGATAGCGCAATGGCCAATAGAATAATTATGACGCCCATCCATTGGTTAAAAAACACTAACTCTTTTAGATAAAGATAAGAACAGGTAACCGCCACGGGTAATTCTGCTGCTGATAGTATTGCACTTAATGAAATCCCTATTTTAGGCATGCCCACTGCAAATAAAAATGGTGGCAAAACGGTACCGAACAAAGCTAATAAAAAGCCTAACTGATAAAGTTTATCACTGATATCGAGTTTAAAGAAAAACATAGGCGGAAAAATTAAAAATGTCACAATGCAAGCGCCTGTTATCATCAGTGCACTTTTTTCTAATTTCGGTAAATCATTACCAATATTACTACTAGTTGTGATGAATAATGAGTACATCAATGCAGCTAAAAAACCAAATAGACAACCAGTTAAATTCAATTTAATGTCTTCATTAAAAATACCCGCAGCCAAACAGCTACCAAAAATAATTGCTACTACGGTTAAAATTTGAATGTTAGTTGGTTTATTTTTAAAGATAACAAAATCAATAATGATACTAATCCAAAGATATTGCATTAATAAGATAATAGCAATTGAAGCGGGAACTAATTGTACACATTGATAATAACAAATGCCAACTAACCCTGGAAAAATACCAACGGCACACGCTTTCCATTTTTTAGTTAATTGAGGTTTTGGGGTTAAATCAGTTTTAGATTTATTTAGTGTTTTAACCAGAAAATGAACCAACCACAACATTAGCATACCTAAAAAGCATTGAACACCCGTCACTTCACCAAGTGTGTAGCCATCTTTATAAGCGGTTTTTACAATAGATGAGAGCACTCCAAAGCTACATGCTCCTAAAAAAACTAATAAACCACCCAAAAATTTTTCTTTCATATTTAAATCTCATTACTCTAACAAAATATTTTATTTAACACACACAATTAGAGCTCACAGGGGATATCCCCTGTGACTCTTAAATTATTTAATAATTAGTATAAAGAATACTAAACGAATCAGAACTGAATGAACGTTATTAGGTTTAGCTCATTAGTTTGACCAGTAATTTTGACCAGTAAATTATTGCACAACAGGCTCTGACTTACTGTGGCGGTAGTTAAATGTAAAATAAAAAACTACTCCTAATACCAGTGCATAAGATGCAAAAATGATCCAAATTGTTTGCCAATCTTTAACACCGTCATGCGTGCACATGTCAACAACAAAACCACTCAATATTGACCCTAAATAAGCACCAATGCCATTCACCATGGTCATATATAATCCTTGTGCACTCGCTCGAATATTCGGGCTTACTTCTTTTTCGATAAAAATAGAACCCGAAATATTGAAGAAGTCAAAGGCACAGCCATACACAATCATCGACAGCATTAACAGTACAAAACCAAATGGTGTTGGATCACCAAAAGCAAACAGACCGAATCTGAGTGTCCAAGCAATTAAGCTTATCATAATGACTTTTTTGATGCCAAATTTCTTAAGAAAGAATGGAATGGTCAAAATAAATGCCACTTCTGCCATTTGTGAAACAGATAACAAAATTGCTGGATACTGTACAATTAAGCTATTTTTAAACTCTGGAATTTTACCAAAATCATGTAAAAATGCACCACCAAATGTATTAGTGATTTGCAAGATTGCGCCAAGTAACATCGCAAATAGAAAAAAAACAACCATAGTGGGATTTTTAAATAGCACAAATGCATCTAAGCCTAAACGGGAACTCCAAGACTGTTGCTGTGATTTATTCATGTTAATGTTAGGTAACGTCGCGCTATACACCGCTAGCAAAACTGATGCTGCGCTCGCTACATAAAGCTGAGCGTTGCTCAATTCGTATTTCAGTAAGCTAATCATCCATATTGCAACAATAAAACCAATAGTACCAAATACCCTAATTTTAGGAAAAACAGCAACGGTATCTAATTTTTCCTCATCCAGACAGTGGTAACTGATTGAATTTGATAATGCAATGGTTGGCATAAAAGCAAATGCATTACATAACATCACCCAAAATAGCATTATCGAATTATTGACTGATGCAGCATAAAACAGAGCAATAGCACAAATGCAATGGCAAAGCATATACAAATATTTAGGTTGTAAAAATTTGTCTGCAATAATGCCAATAATACATGGCATTATTAATGCGGCTAAACCTTTTGTACTAAAAATCATTCCTACTTCGGCGCCTGAAAAGTGCAACGTGTTGAACAGATAACCGCCGAAAGTCACTAACCAGCTTCCCCAAATAAAATATTGGAAAAACATCATTATTTTCAATCTATCTTTAATGTTCATTATTTATCCCTAAAATAATGTGAACTTTTTATATAAAATAATAAAAAGTATTGATTAAAAACGCGCTATTGTTTTAGTGATTAACTGTAAAAATGTTGATTTAACACGCTCTGCTGTTTCAATTACTTCTTCGTGACCTAAAGGTTGATCTAATATGCCGCATGCCATGTTAGTTAAACAAGAGATGCCAATGGTTTTAATACCTGAATGATGAGCAATGATTGCTTCAGGTACTGTTGACATACCCACTGCATCCGCCCCTAAAACTCGAATCATTCTCACTTCGGCCGGCGTTTCATAGGTCGGTCCTGTCCACCATGCATAAACACCTTGTTGTAGTGTAATATTTAGTTCGTTTGCTACATCAGACACGATTTTACGTAATTGTTTATTATAAACTTCGCTTACATCTAAAAAGCGAACGCCAAGTTCTGGATTATTTGGTCCAATTAATGGGTTATTAGCTGTTAGATTAATATGATCAGTGATGAGCATCAAATCGCCTGGTTTAAAACTCGTATTCACAGCACCACAAGCATTAGTAATAATCAGTTTTTCAACGCCGAGCATTTTCATTACACGAACAGGAAAAGTAACCTGATCTAATGTAAAACCTTCATAATAGTGAAAACGGCCTTTCATCGCGATTACAGTTTTATCTCCACTTTTACCAATGACTAATTCGTTAGCATGTCCAACTGCGGCAGATTTCGCAAAATGAGGAATTGTGTCATAAGGAATGTGAACCGCATCTTCAAGCGTATCGGCAAAAGGGCCTAAACCTGAACCAAGAATAATCCCAATCGTTGGTTTTTTATCGGTATGTTGTTGAATAAAATTAACTGCTTGCTGTATATCAGATGTTTGATGCATGACTGTACCCTTTCAAATTATCGAAAAAAACGAAAAAAATTGGTGATTAAACATAATCACAAAAAACTTAGATGTCTCAAAACTAACAATTATTGTTAGTTTTGAGAAACAGAGTTATAAATATCATACTATTCAATAATAGAGAATAATCGATATAAATAACCCTATTTTTCATTTACAGAAAAAGATCACCTAAAAATCTACAAGAAAAACAAAGTATTTGTTATTCATAGTTGTATATTATGCTGATCTTCATGGAATAAAGAAAGATGCTTATTAATTTATCTTTCATTTAATTATGGGATAAAAATAGTTTTATTATTTTTTAATGTGCTATTTTGGAATGCATCGCATTGATAATATGTAAAAAAATACTTTTTCAGTATCGTATGGTTATTTGATAACGCTTAGTTCTGATTAAATTTAATCTCATACCAAAATACGCCCGCAATCGGAATAAATAACCCCTTTATCACCTCGAAAAAAACCAATCAACGTTAAGTTATTTTGTTTGGCGTTATCAATGGCCATAGATGTTGCGGCAGAAACAGCCAAAAGAATTTCAATTCCACAGATAGCTGTTTTTTGAACCATTTCATAGCTGGCGCGGCTAGAAACTAGAATAACGCCTTTCTGTTCTCGATTACTCAATTGTTGCTGTTTTGCTCGATAACCGAGTAATTTATCTAATGCAACATGCCTACCGATATCTTCAAAGCCAGCTAAAAATTGCCCATTCAAATCAAGCCAAACAGCAGCATGGGTACAGCCAGTTTGTTTGCCAACCAATTGAACTTGAGTTAAGTATGAAAGAGAGTTTCTAAAATTGGATAATTCTATTGTATCGTTTATTTGAAGCGGTGAAATACTTTGACAAACTTGCTCAATTTGCTCAGTACCACAAATTCCGCATCCTGTTCTGCCAGTTAAATTACGACGTTTTTCTTTTAATTGAGCAAAACGTCTTGATGATAATTCAATATTAACTTCAATTCCTTGCGATCTTTCAACGATATCAATGCCATAAATATCATTAACTGATTCAATTATGTTTTCAGTTAATGAAAAACCAATAGCAAAATAGTCAAGATCTTTAGGTGTTGCCATCATAACAACATGGGAAATTCCGTTATAAACTAAGGCAACGGGTTTTTCGATAGCTACTTTGTCCGCTTGTGGGTTTTGTAATGTACTGTTACTGAATTTGGTTACTTCTAATGAAGTGGTTCCGATCGTCATAATTGAACTCTGGCTATTTTAGTTGTTAACAAATAGGTTTTTTATGATCAGCTTATCAATGTTAATAATGAGTAAATCAATATACTTATTATTTTAAAAGCAGCCAATAATTAATACGCTCAAATCCTATACGTTTAATATTATGGTAAAATAAAAAACTATTATCAATTGCTAATTTATCAAGTCAAACTATGTCATTACAAGAAATTACACACATAATAATGCAATTTATTCAGACACATCAAATGTGGGCATTGCCAATTATATTTTTACTGGCTTTTGGTGAATCAATGGCTGTTATTTCGTTACTTGTGCCAGCAACTGCCATATTATTGGGGGCTGGCGCCTTAGTTGGCGGTGGTGCGATATCGTTTTTTCCTGTGATGATTGCTGCTTCAGCCGGAGCAGTTTTAGGGGATTGGGTATCTTATTGGTTAGGTAAGCACTACCATCAACAAGTGATTGCCTCATGGCCATTAAACAAACACCCAAAACTTATTTTTCGAGCCGAACAATTCTTTCAACGTTATGGTACGTTAGGCGTCTTTATCGGTCGGTTTTTTGGTCCATTACGAGCATTTGTACCGCTCATTGCTGGCACGATGCATATGCCAGCAAGTAAATTTAATTTAGCTAATATCGCTTCAGCACCAATTTGGGCATTTGTGCTTTTGGCTCCTGGTGCATTTGGTGTACATTGGTTAGAAACCCTATTTGGTTAAATCGTACCAACATTATAACTACGACGCCCACTTTTGCGACCAAGCGCTTCCAAATTGGTTTGTAAAGGTGGGAATGGTAATTTTAAATTGTGTTCACGGTAAGCTTCTAATATCAATTTATGAATTGCACTGCGTAGCCGCATACGGTGTCCCATTTCTGCTGCAAATACGCGTATTTCAAACAACTGAATACCTTCTTGAATATCCACTAAAAACACTTGTGGTTCAGGATCTTTAAGTACATATTCACACTCTTCACAAGCCTGCTGTAGCAATTTGATCACCAGATCGCTATCCGCATCAATGGTTGCTGGAATGGTTAATACAATTCTGGTTATTGAATCGGATAATGACCAATTGACTAGTTGCTCGGTAATAAACGCTTTATTGGGCATAACAATTTCTTTACGGTCCCAATCGACAATAGTAATGGCACGCGTATTGATTTTGGTGATATTTCCCGTTAAATCCCGAATGGTAACGGTATCGCCAATCCGCACAGGTTTTTCAAACAAGATGATTAAACCTGAAATAAAGTTTGCAAATATCTCTTGTAAACCAAATCCTAAACCGACACCTAGTGCTGCAATAAGCCACTGAATTTTTGCCCAATCAATACCGATAAACGAAAACGCAATCATACTGCCTATCATCAAAACGATATATTTTGATACGGTTGAGATGGCATACCCCGTGCCTGGGGCTAAATCTAAATGTTGAAGAATACCTAATTCAAGTAGTGCTGGCAGATTTTTTACTATTTGAACGGTAATGGTCATAACTAAAATGGCAATACAAACAGCGCCTAAAGTAATGTACTGTTCAACTTCGGTTCCATTTATTATTACACTCGTGCCCCAGAGTTTAATATTGTTCATAAAGGCAAAAGCTGAGTGCAATTCTGACCAAAGTAATATCATACTGATTAATGCTATCAGCATAATAATCGATCTAACTAACTGTAACGATTGAGCACTAATTGCATCTAAATCTATGACAGGCTCATCCATATTGTCATTAATTGTTAGTTCTTCCTCATGACCTCTAGCGCGTTGCATACGTTCTAGTCGGCGCTGTTTTGCTCGTTCAAATTCGATGCGACGTTTTTGGATCCACATCCAACGACGAATCATAAAATAGATAACTAATAAACCGAACCAAATAAAAACAGAAGCTTCAAGGCGACCTAATAGAACTTGAGCCGTTGATAAATATCCTAAAAAGGCGGCAATAATGGCTAACCACGGAGCACTCAATAAGATAAACCATAAAATATGGCTTAAGAGATTATCACCAGAGCCTTTTTTATCTATATACAATGGAACACCCGCTCGGTGAATTGAGTTGCTCATAAATACTAATGCAAAACACAAAATAATAAAAGCACTGCGACCAATAGTAGCAGCAAATTGGCGGTTACTAAACTGATCAAAACTCATCACAATCATTACAAGGGGGATCACTAACCAAACTGAAAGTTTATAATATTTCATTGCTTCACGGACGTTAGCTTTTGACCAGCCAAAATGGGTAATAAAGAGTCCTGATTCTTCCGCAAAATGAGCCGTGATTATAAAGACCCATAAAATCGGTGCTGCAGCATTAACACCATAGCCTAGAGCTATAGCTACCGGATAATCCCAATTAATTTGTTGTAATGCATAACCAAACACAGCCCATAAAATGGGTACAGGTAACGCCATGATTAACGAGTAGACAACCACTTTTAACGTTAATGAATAACTGTCTTGCGTTACTTTACCCACACGCGCAGCGGATTTGTTTAAAAATGCATAATATTTAGCTCGCATTTTGAAATGTGCGAAAACAAATATCATAGATAATGTTAATAAGAATAGTAATTTAGGTGAAGATAATATTTCACAACTGGCATTATAGAGTTGAGTTAGCGTATCAATGGAAAAAAGAACATACACCACATCTTTAGCTAAATTTACTGGATATTCCAACGAAATTGGATTTACATCGGCAACCCAGAAAAAATAACGATGTGCCGCATCATTAACTTCATCGATGGCATTGGTTAATTGTGTATTGGATATTTTTAATTTTGTTAATTCCAAAATAGTGGTATCTGTACCTGAAATTAACGTTTTAAGCAATTCGCTTTGTTCTCGAATTGATCGGCGATACTGGCTGGCAAGTTTTGAACTATTAAGTGGGTTTGATAATGTAGGATAGTTCTCTAATGCCTTTAAATTAGTACTGTAATTTAATTGTTGAACTTTTGCTTCCGCTATTTCTGCATCAAGTGGTTGTGATTTTGGTTTTTCTGGTAGATTTAACAACTGTTGGCGAAGTGTTTCGCCTAGTGCTGTTGAAAAGCTTAACCATTCCCCTTGTTCAGCAAGGGTTGATAATGTATTTTGTACATGTGATATTTGCGTAGTAATATTATTTTGTTCATTAGTAATGCTGGTTAAATGTGTTTTTTGAAGTTCTAAATTTTGACGGAGTTCATCATTTTTATCACTTAATTGATTGACTGTTTGTGATAGTTCTTCTTCATTATCAATGGTAATGGCTGTTTGTTCAGCTAATGTTATTGATGTAAACAGCAATAAAGCACAACATAAAATACTACGCATCCACATAAAGCTATATCCTTTCAGCTAATTTTTGACCAACACGTGTTGTATTACCAACTTTTAAGTGGCTATCAAATTCAATTGTGTTAGATGCAAACAAGGTAATGACGGTTGAACCGAGTTTAAAACATCCCATATCTTGTCCTTTAACTAGTTTTACTTCACCTGAATAGACCCAACGTTTCATTATGCCTTCACGTGGTGGAGTAATACAGCCTTCCCATTGTACTTCAATACTGCCAACGATGGTTGCACCAACTAAAATCTGTGCCATTGGTCCGAAATCGGTTTCAAATAAACAGATTACCCGTTCATTGCGAGCAAAAATATTTGGTATGCATTCAGTAGTTGCTTGACTAACCGAAAAAAGTGAACCCGGTACATAAATCATTTCACGTAAAACCCCATCACAAGGCATGTGAAAACGGTGATAATTTTTCGGTGAAAGATAGGTGGTTGCATAAGAGCCATTTTTAAAGAATTTAATCATATCGGAATGGCAAGCAAGGAGTGATTCTAAAGAATAATAATGTCCTTTTGCTTGTAATAATAAATTATCTTGAATCGTACCAAATTGGCTAATAGTCCCATCAGCAGGCATAACTATAGAGTTAACCGCGCTATCAATTGGGCGTGCATCTTCTTTTAGTTTACGTGCAAAAAAATCATTGAAAGTTTTATAGTCTTCGGCATTTTCTAATTTTGCTTCACTCAGATCTATTTTATACAGTTTCATAAAGCCCTGAATTATCCAAGTAGTAACTTTACCTAATTGCTTTTTAGCCAGCCAACCAAATAACGAGGTTAATAACTGTTTAGGAAGAAGATACTGAATAATTGCTTTTAACTGATTTGACATGGATTACTCTCAAATTTTGTCTAAAAGAATTATTATACCAATAATTTATTGGAATGTATAAAACCCTTAAAATCGGCAATTTGTGTGATAGATCACACTTAGTTTAAAAATTTTGCCAATATCCATTAAACAATGGCAATCAATTAAAAGTCTCTATATTTACTTCTATCTAAACTATCACCATTAATAAAACTAAGGGCAGTGTTAATGGAAGATAGATATATTGTAGCAATAGATTTAGGGGCATCTAGTGGACGGGTAATGCTGTCATGCTATCAACAGAAAAATCAAAAAATAACCCTTGAAGAGATTCATCGATTTAGCAATGGATTTAAAGAGATAGGTAATAATTTTTGTTGGGATTTAGTTTATCTAGAACAGCAGATACTAATCGGTTTAAATAAAATTATTCAGCAAAATATCAAAATTGATAGTATTGGTATTGATACTTGGGGGGTTGATTATGTATTGCTTGATAAAAATGGACAAGTAGTTGGCCCCACTTACGCTTATCGTGATCACCGAACAGATAATATCATGTCACTTGTGCAATCAGATCTGGGCACAGAAACGATTTATCAAAAAACAGGTATCCAATTTCTTACTTTTAATACTCTTTATCAACTCAAAGCGATGATGATTGAACATCCCACTTGGTTATCACAAGTAACCGATTTAGTGATGATCCCGGATTATCTTATTTATAGGTTAACTGGCCAATTAAATCGCGAATACACTAACGCCTCTACCACTCAATTAGTTAATGTTGCTACTCATGACTGGGATGATGACTTGCTCAACTATTTAGGTGTTCCGCGTAAATGGTTTGGTGAAATTACTCAACCTGGTAATCAAGTTGGAATGTGGCGGACACCAACAGGCGATCAAATTCCAGTCATAGCCATTGCTAGCCATGATACGGCTAGTGCAGTTATTGCCACTCCCATTACCGATAAAAATAGTGCTTATTTATGTTCTGGTACGTGGTCATTAATGGGGATTGAATCAAAACAATCGTTTACTGGGCAACAAGCATTAAACGCCAATATTACCAACGAAGGTGGTGTTGATGGGCATTATCGGGTATTAAAAAACATAATGGGACTTTGGTTATTCCAACGAATCTGCGCTGAATACGAAGTTAAGGATATCACCTCATTAATTCAATTAGCACAACAAGAATCCCCATTTGCCTACATTATCAACCCAAATGATTCTCGTTTTTTAAATCCTCAATCAATGACAGAAACCATTAAACAGGTTTGTTTAGAGAATTACGGTCATGCGCCTGAACGTTTATCGGAGTTAGTACGATGTGTTTTTGACAGTTTGGCTCATTTATATCGTGATGTAATTAAAGAATTGGCAACGATCACAAATGAAGAAATCAATACGTTACATATCGTTGGAGGTGGCTGCCAAAACACTTTTTTAAATCAGTTATGTGCCAATCTTTGTCAAATCAATGTTACGGCTGGGCCAATTGAATCTTCAGCACTCGGGAACGTGGGTTATCAATTGATTTCGTTAGGCGCTATTAAAAATGTCAAAACTTTGCGTCAGATCATCGCTCAAAATTTTGATACCAAATACTACTATCCAAACAATAGTTAATTAATAAAAAAATTATATATTTTATAAAGGAGTATTCCATGAATGTAGTTGAAAATGCATATCAAATTGCCAAATCAAGATTTGCTGAAATAGGTGTAGACACTGATGCCGCCATTGCCGCTATGGCTCGCTTGCCAATTTCAGTACATTGCTGGCAAGGTGATGATGTGGCTGGTTTTGAAAAGCAAGAGGGCGAATTAACCGGAGGTATTCAAGCAACTGGAAATTATCCTGGCAAAGCTCGTAGTGCTGATGAACTCCGCTTAGATTTAGATAAAGCATTTAGTTTAATTCCTGGACCTAAACGTCTGAACTTACATGCCTGTTACCTAGAAGCCGATCACAAGGTTGATCGTGACGAGATCAAACCCGAACATTTTGCTAATTGGGTGAAATGGGCGAAAAAACAACAAATTGGTTTAGACTTCAATCCTACTTACTTTTCGCATCCATTGAGTAATGACGGGACTTTAACTCACACTAACGACCAAATCCGTCAATTTTGGATCGATCATGGCAAAGCGTGTCGTAAAGTATCAGAATACTTTGGTAAAGAGTTAGGTACGCCATCAATTATGAATATCTGGTTACCAGATGGCATGAAAGATATCACCGTTGACAAATTTGGACCAAGACAGCGTCTAGTCGAATCTATTGATGAGATTATTAGTGAAAAAATCGATCCAAAATATCATATTGATGCAGTCGAAAGTAAATTATTTGGTATTGGTTTAGAATCCTATACTGCTGGCTCTAACGAATTTTATTTAGCTTATGCTACCTCTCGTAAAACGGCATTGTGTTTAGATGCTGGTCATTTCCATCCAACAGAAGTTATTTCAGATAAGATTTCAGCTGTTATGCCATTTGTTGAACATCTTTTACTACACGTCAGCCGTCCGGTACGTTGGGACAGCGATCATGTCGTGTTATTTGATGATGAAACTCAAAATATTGCCAGTGAGATCATTCGTAATAAATTGTTCGATCGTGTTCATATCGGCTTAGACTTTTTTGATGCCTCCATCAACCGAATTGCTGCTTGGGTAATTGGTACTCGCAATATGAAAAAATGTCTATTAAAAGCTCTATTAGAACCGACAGATAAACTCAAACAATATGAACATAACCGTGATTTTACTTCCCGTTTAGCATTATTAGAAGAACAAAAATCACTGCCTTGGCAAGCGGTTTGGGACAAATATTGTCAACTTAATGATGTCCCAGTAGGGCAAGCATGGTTAGACGAAGTTCGTCAGTATGAACAACACGTATTAAGTCAACGATAATAAAGGTGATAACTATGCAACAAATACAATCTTCATGGTTTGTACAAGGCATGATTAAAGCGACCTATGACATGTGGTTAAAAGGTTGGGATGAACGTAATGGCGGTAATGTAAGTCTGCGATTATTGGAAAGCGATATCATATCTTTCAAAAACGATTTTTATCAAAACCCACGTCATGTAACGCTTACTCAAGATGTAAGCAAATTGGCCAATCAATACTTTATTGTTACAGGTTCGGGTAAATTCTTTCGTAATGTGATTTTAGATCCCGCTGATACTTTAACGGTTGTAAAAATTGACGAACAAGGCAAAGGCTATTACATCATGTGGGGGTTGATTAATGGTGGATTGCCAACTTCAGAATTGGCAGCACATTTGCAATCACATATTGTCCGAATTGAGAAAAGTCAGGGTAAAGATCGTGTCATTATGCACTGCCATGCGACCAATTTAATTGCGTTAACCTATGTGCTTGAACTTGATACTGCGGTCATTACCCGCTTGTTATGGGAAATGAGTACCGAATGCTTGGTAGTCTTTCCTGACGGTGTTGGAGTGGTGCCTTGGATGGTACCGGGCAAAGATGAAATTGGTTATGCAACCGCGCAAGAAATGGCAAAACACACTTTAGTACTTTGGGCTTTTCATGGCGTTTTTGGCACAGGGCAAACCTTAGATGAAGCCTTTGGCTTAATTGATACGGCTGAAAAATCAGCGGAAGTATTAGTTAAAGTATTATCAATGGGCGGCAAGAGACAAACCATTACGACTGAGCAATTTAGGCTACTTGCTCAACGGTTTGATGTCACTCCTTTAGAGGATGCTTTAAAACAATAAATAAGCTTAGTAAAAATAGCCTAATTAATATTGTTTAGATATAAGGATACAAATATGGGTAGTTCGATTTTTCTAGGCATTTTTTGGCACTTTGTGGGTGCCACTTCTGCTGCTTGTTTTTATGCACCATTAAAAAAAGTGAAAAACTGGTCATGGGAAACGATGTGGTCAATAGCAGGTCTGTTTTCTTGGATTATTTTACCATGGTCTATTAGCTACTTTTTATTACCCGATTTTTGGGCTTATTATGGTTCATTTGGTTCACAAATATTGATACCCGTTTTTCTATTTGGCGCAATGTGGGGAGTGGGTAATGTCGGCTATGGCCTTACCATGCGTTATTTGGGTATGTCGATGGGAATCGGTATCGCAATTGGTATTACCTTAATTGTTGGTACCTTGATGACGCCGATTTTACAAGGAAAATTTGGGGAACTGGTTGCTTCGACTGGCGGTAAAATGACATTACTAGGCGTTGCTGTCGCAGTTTTCGGGGTTGGTATTGTTACTTATGCTGGACTTTTAAAAGAGAAAACCCTTGGAGTACAAGTCGTCGATTTTAACCTTAAGAAAGGGTTATTGCTGGCTATTATGTGTGGTATTTTTTCAGCCGGTATGTCATTTGCCATGAGTGCAGCTGTACCTATGCACACAAAAGCGGCTGAATTAGGTGTTGATAACCTTTATGTTGCACTACCAAGTTATGTTGTCATTATGGGTGGCGGAGCGATTGTTAATCTTGGTTTCTGTATTACACGCCTCTGTATTAAAAAAGATCTGTCATTCAAACAAGATATTTCTGTTGCAAAATCGTTACTCATCAGTAATGTACTTTTTGCCATATTGGGTGGTGCAATGTGGTATTTCCAATTCTTCTTTTATGCATGGGGACATGCCAATATCCCAACCGAATATGGTTTTATGAGTTGGATGTTACATATGAGTTTTTATGTATTATGTGGTGGCATCGTCGGATTAGTATTAAAAGAGTGGCTTGGTACTGGTACAAAACCAGTAAGAGTTCTTTGCATTGGTTGTTTGGTGATTATTGTTGCTGCCAATATTGTTGGTTTAGGCATGGCAAATTAATTTGAAGGAAAAAATTATGTCTTATCGTATGATTCTAAATGAAACGTCATATTTTGGCGCAGGTTCAATTGTTCACATTGTGGATGAAGTAAAAAAACGAGGTTTTAAAAAAGCTTTGGTTGTAACGGACAAAGATCTTATTAAATTCAATGTTGCGACCAAAATTACAAAATTATTGGATGACAATGGTTTGAGTTATCAAATTTTTGATGATGTCATACCTAATCCTACGATTGGTGTAGTACAAAAAGGCGTTGAAATATTCAAACAATCAGGTGCAGATTATTTAATTGCGATTGGTGGCGGTTCACCACAAGATACTGCTAAAGCAATTGGCATCATTATTAATAATCCTGAATA
This sequence comes from Gilliamella sp. LMG 34360, assembly GCF_984568995.1. NCBI lineage: Bacteria > Pseudomonadati > Pseudomonadota > Gammaproteobacteria > Orbales > Orbaceae > Gilliamella > Gilliamella sp. LMG 34360. Next base: position 1,204,492 of record NZ_OZ474900.1, read on the forward strand.
TTCCGATGTCCGCAGTTTAGAAGGCGTTGCACCAACTAAAAAACCGGCGGTTCCAACCATCGCCATACCAACTACAGCCGGAACTGCTGCTGAAGTAACGATCAATTACGTTATCACAGATGAAGAGAAAAAACGCAAATTTGTTTGTGTTGATCCGCATGACATTCCGGCAGTTGCCATTATTGATTCCGATATGATGGCGAGCATGCCTGCAAGTTTAAAAGCAGCAACGGGGGTTGATGCGTTAACTCATGCTATCGAAGGGTATATTACTAAAGGTGCATGGGAACTCTCTGACATGTTCCATCTAAAAGCGATTGAAATCATTTCACGTTCACTGCGTGATTCGGTTAAAGGCGTCGAAAAAGGGGGGGAAGAGATGGCACTTGGGCAATATATTGCTGGCATGGGCTTTTCAAACGTTGGTTTAGGCCTTGTCCATGGTATGGCTCATCCTCTAGGCGCATTTTATAGTACACCACATGGTGTGGCAAATGCAGTTTTGCTCCCTCATATCATGGCTTACAATGCTGAATTTACTGCTGATAAATTCCGTGATATTGCTAAGGCAATGGGGGTTGTTGGCACTGAAAGTATGAGCATTGAGAAAGCCAGACAAGCCGCTATTGATGCCGTAAAACAACTTAATCAAGATGTGGGTATTCCAGCTAATTTGAAAGCAATTGGAGTGAAACGTGAAGACATCCCTGCACTTGCAAAAGCTGCTTTTGATGATGTATGCACGGGCGGTAATCCTCGTGATACAAATGTTAGTGAAATTGAACAACTTTATCATGCTATATATGAATAAAACATTCATCCGTTAATAACGTCGAGATAGGTTAGATGATATTTATTTAATCTATCTTGTTATTTATAAATAAGATTAAAAGGAGTGATCATGTTAAGAAAAGCGACAATCATGCAAGTACATCCAGATAAACATGCGGAATATAAAAAAAGACACGATGAAATATTTCCGGAGTTGGTCACAGAACTCAAAGCTCACGGTGCGCACAACTATTCGATCTTTTTGGATACTAAACGCAGTTTACTTTTCGCATATGTAGAAATTGAATCCCAAGAGCGTTGGGATGCAGTTGCTAAAACTCAAGCTTGTCAAAAATGGTGGGCATTTATGCAAGATATTATGCCAAGTAATGCCGATAATAGCCCAATAAGTGAAGAGTTATTACCCGTATTTTACCTCAATTAATGTGTTGCTCTCTTTTACTGATTTAAAAGAGAGTTGACTTTAACAATCTATTTTAATTCAATAAATTTATATTTTTATTAATCTTATCTTTGAATTTTGCTCGATATTGAGATGGCGTTTGTTGCGTCTCTTTTTTAAAAACTACAGAAAAATAGTTACTATCATCATAACCACATTCTGATGAAATCATACTGATCGAGTATTGAGTATTTCGCAGTAATGACATCGCATTACATAAACGACGTTTTTGCAGATACTCATTAATGGTCATGCCAGTTTGGCTTTTAAATAAACGACTAATCGAACGTTTAGCAATATGATTTTGTTTGCAAAACATCTCTAAATTAAATGAACTGCCAATACTGTTATGCAGTGTTGTAAAGAGCAGATCCAACTGATGAGTTGCTGTAGGGGATTGTTCATTAGGAACTTGCTTGATTCTATCTAACAAAATCAATAACTGTAAAAATAACGCTTCGGACAAATGCACTGAAGCTAAATTATTTTTTTTTGATTCTAAGGTTAATTGATCAATTAACGGCGAGAGCTGCTTAATAAATGAAGGATTAATACGCCAAACGCGTTCCGTATGTTTAGCATTATGTTTAGGAAGATATTTTTCAATTATTGTTGATAAAAAAAGCGTTTCTCGCAAATATAATATATTAAACAATTTAAGATTATTTACTGATTCATAACCATGAAGATCTTTAGGATTAATATATAAAATATCGCCACTGGTAATAGGATAAATATAATCATTCCAATGATGCAAACCATTACCCGAACAGACAATGACAATTTCATGGAAATCATGATTATGCAAAGGAAAAGGCTGTTGATCATCTCTTTTTTCGACAGTAACAGTATTTATTTCTGAAATAAAATAGTCCTGTGTATATAAACGTAAATGTTTATTCATAACCTGTTCCTGACGTCCGTGTATAGCCATTAATGATAACGTTTTTCTGGATCATTACGTAATATTTGTGGACCAACTTTAAACTCTTGTTTAAAACATGTTGAAAAGTAGGCGCTATCATTAAATCCACATTCCTGAGCAATTTCGGTAATTGATTTACTAGTATATATTAATTGGCTATAGGCCTCTGCTAAACGTAATTTTATTAAATATTTTTGAGGAGTAATACCTAATTGGTTTTTCATGTGGCGATGAAAAGAGCGCAGTGACAATGAAAATTGTTGAGTGATCTTATCCCAATCAATGGTTTCTTTAAAATGAATTTGTAGCCAGTGTAATAGCTGTTTAACTCGAGTATCTGTCGAGCCTGATCCATGATTCACATACTGATTTTGTTTAAACAACAAAAGTAGCTGTAAAAAAAGGCTTTCCTGAATAGGATTTGACTGTTCATTAACTTGATTGAGTTGATTCAAAATGGTTTGCACATGTTGGTTACATTTTTTGTCCACAAAATAGTGCGATTGGCTAGAATTTTGAGTAGGTATTAATTCGCCAATGCCATTGATGAAATTGAATTTATCGGGCTGTCTATATAAGATATTTGTTAAATGTAGATTATTAACGTTTTCGTATAAATGGCAATCACTTGCATGAATATAAAACATCATGCCTGGATAAAGGTCAAAAAGCTGACCATTTAAAATATGTTTACCCGAACCCTTTGTAACAATAACAATTTCATTAAAATTATGAGTATGTTCAGGATATACGGGTTGTGGTGCTCGAGGTTCAAGGGTGATGTTTTGCTCACTAGAAACAAAAAAATCCTTATCAAGCAGCTTCTGAATCATAGATGACCTCATCGTTTTACTAATCATTATATCTATATTCTAAAAGTAAAATCTTATCTGACCTTTAATATCTGGACATGGAAAATCTTTTTTTGGCTGTAATTTATAGGAAGTTTGGACTTTTTATCAAATTTGTGCGAAGACTCACACTTTTGACAACCTATTAGACTTACAAGCTGAGCTATTAATTATTCGCTTAATCTAATGAATTTTGCTTACCGATTTTCCTTTCTTCACTTGGTGTAATACCAAATGTTTTTTTATATAGCGTTGTAAAATGAGTACTATTGATAAAACCGCAAAGTAAAGATATTTCAGTAATGGTCATATCACTTTCACGAATTTTTGAGCGTGCGGATAATAATCTTAGACGTTTGATGTAGTTTTCTGGTGTTAAACCTGTTGCTTGTTTAATATGCCTGAACATTGTTCTAAGCGTTAAATGAAAATGTTGAGCAATAGTATGCCAATCATATTCATCAAAGCAGTTTTCTTGTAAATGATTAAGCAGAAGGTGAAGCTTATAACGTGTGTTATTTTTTTGTGCTTGCCGTTTTGATTGATCAATAATGGTAATTAATTTAAAAAATAAAAATTCACGATACTCTAATGAGTTTTGCAAATCGAACATTTGATCGATAACAGCATTACACTCTTTTCTGAGGCTAGGTGCTAACCAAACATAAGAATTTAAATCACTTGCGGAAATTCGATTCAATAACATTTCTATCTTATTTAAAAACATAAATTTTCGACGAGGATTAATCAAGATATTTGTCAGTTTTAAAGTGCCTAGATCATCATAGAAATGATAATCATGGCAACGTACTAAAAACACATCACCTTGCTGAATAAATAAAGGTTTACCATTAATAACGTGTAGTCCATGGCCTTGCTCTACAATGACCAGCTCATCAAACTCATGGTTATGCTCAAAACTATTACTTTCTGGATCACTTTTATACAGTGCTAATTTATCTAATTCAGAATTAAAATAAGTAATGATTTTTAAATGGTTCATAATGCTTACCTAACTTCTTTTAATTAATTCTAATTATGCTGAGTGAAAATGCTGAGTTAAAAAAGGTGTAGCTGTAATGATTGTTAAAATTATTTTCACTTTCACTCCTCATACAATAATGTAATTAACTTTCCGTTTAAAAATAATAATTCTAAAAATGTGAACTGACTCTTAATGATCTTTTTACTACTGCCATTTATACCGCTAATCTGGCAGTGTCAAAGTAGCTGCCTTAAGCACCGCATAGCTATACTCCTAAAAATAGATATTTTAAAGGAGAAGACTATGTCACAAGCGATGCAAAAAAATGATGATCTTGTTATGATTCGAGACATAACGTTTATTTCTAAAGCCGAAAATTTATTACCCACAATTCATCAAACAATCATCAAAGCGCAAAATATCATCACATTAGTCAATGATCCTAAAGCGGTTCATGGATGGTCGGCTAAGGTCATTAGCCCTGCGACAGTTTATTTCAATCAAAGCTTTCAAGTTGGCGAAAGTTTTATTATTGATTTTGGACAACATGGTGTTGGGTATTTATCTTTTTTGTGTGATGCGGTAGGCAGTCCTCCCGATGCACCTGCACATATCAAGTTCACCTTTGCGGAAACTTTAGGTGAACTTGCAGAGCCATTTAGTCAATATCAAGGATGGTTAAGTAAAAGTTGGTTACAAGAACACGATGAATACATTGATGTGCTACCTGCACAAATAACCTTATCCAGACGTTACTGTTTTCGCTATTTGAAAATAGAGATTGTTTCACTATCGCCTAAATACAATTTGACGTTTAAAGATCTCGAGTTTAAAACGGTAAGTTCAGCACCTAAATACTGTATTGAGTGTCAAACACAAGATCCTCAACTGGCTAAAATAGATCAAGTATCAGTGCACACATTGCGAAACTGTATGCAAGAGGTGTTTGAAGATGGCCCTAAACGAGATAGACGATTGTGGTTAGGAGACTTACGACTTCAAGCTTTAGTCAACAATGTTACATTTAAACAACATGACCTTGTTCGCCGTTGCTTATATTTGTTTGCAAGCCATAGGCGAGAAGATGGAATGGTTTCGGCCAATATTTTTGTCAAACCACAAATTATTGCTGATGATACATTCTTATTTGATTATTCGCTGTTTTACATTGATGTCTTATATGACTATTTCATGGCAACAAGTGATCATAATACAGTCAAAGAGTTATGGCCTATAGCCTTACAACAGATCGACATCGCGCTAAAACGTTGTGATGAATATGGGCTAGTAGTTGATAGTGATGACTGGTGGTCATTTATTGATTGGCATGAAAAACTCAATAAACAAGGTGCTTCACAAGGTGTTTTAATCTATTGTTTAGACAAAGCGATAAAGCTATCCCAAACCTTTCAACCAGAAATATCCTCAAATTTACAACAAAAATTGGATTTTGTTAAACACGCTGCCGACCAACTATGGGATGACAAATCAGGATTTTACATAAGTGGAGCGCAACGTCAAGTTAGCTATGCAACGCAAATTTGGATGATTCTTGCTGATGTAGGAGATCGTAACCATCAGCAAAAATTGATGAATAAGTTGCTATTAACTCCTCCTGATATTGGTATGAATACACCTTACTTACGTCATCACTATATTTTAGCTTTATTAAAAGTTGGTATGAAAAAACAGGCGATAGACGAAATTAAAGCCTATTGGGGAAAAATGGTTGAATATGGCGCTGACACTTTTTGGGAACTTTTTGATCCCAACGATCTCAATTATTCACCTTACGGAAACAAAATAATTAACAGTTACTGCCATGCATGGAGCTGTACACCTGCTTGGTTTATTCGTCAACACTCTCTTTAACCAATCAATATTATTAAAGGATCTTAAAATGATGCATTCAATATTTAAACTTTGGCAACAACGAATTGGTTATGGGATTGCTGATTTATCCTGTAACTTAGTATGGCAATTAATTTCGTTGTATCTTATGTATTTTTATACCGATGTAATGGAACTTCCTGCTTACTATGTTGGTATTATGTTTTTAGTTACGCGATTGGTTGATGGTGTCGCTGATGTATTAATGGGACTTATCATTGATAATACATCAACCCGTTGGGGACGGTGTCGTCCATGGTTATTAATCGGCGCAATTCCTTTTGGTATACTATGTGTGTTGGTATTTTATGTGCCCGATTTTGGTACCACAGGTAAACTTATCTATGCATTTGTGACCTACTTGTGTCTGTCATTTATCTACACCATTGTTAATATCCCTTTTAGTGCAATGTTACCGTTTTTAACGGCCGATTCTTTAGAACGTACAACCTTATCCTCAGTAAGAATTTTATTAGGATCGTTAGGATCAACCATTGTTGCCGTGGCAACATTACCTTTAGTTGCAACGCTAGGTAATGGTAATCAAAATCATGGTTTTTTATATACTGCAATCATTTTTGGTGGCATTGCAACTTTCTTTTTAATCGTCAGTTTTAAAAATGTTGAAGAAAAAATCTCAATAACCCAAGATAAAATGACGCTAACACGAGCATGGCAAGGTCTAAGAAATAATACCCCTTGGAAAGTATTTGCTTTCAATATCTTTCTCATGTGGGGAGCATTCTTTTTACAAACGGGCACGTTAGTTTATTTTTTCAATTATTATGTCCAAAGCACTGAATTAACCGCCATTATTGCAGGTGTATCAACTTTTGTACCATTACTTGGAACGCTCACCGTTCCTTTCTTAGCTAATCGTCTTAAAAAACGCCATATTTACCTATTTGCTAGCACCATTAATTTAGTCGGAATGGGGATTATGATGCTATCTGGCATTAATCATCTTGGCTTAATAATTGGTGCGGTGATTTTATCGATTGGAGCAGGTCAACGTTTAGCGATCTATTTTTCAATGCAAGCCGATCCTGTTGATTATGGCGTCTGGAAAACAGGCATTAATACTGCCGGTATCTTAACCTCTATAAACGGTTTTTTAGGTAAGGTTGCGATGGCAGGTGCGGGTGCAATTACAGGCTTTTTGCTCTCTTCTGGTGGTTATATCGCTAATGCAGAACAAGTAACAAGTGCACTTTTTGCCATCAAGCTTTGCTATCTCTATCTACCTGCAATTTTAATCATAGCTTCTATGGTCTGGATTGGTAAATTTTACAAACTTGATGACATTTATGCGTCCATCTGCGCAGAACTTGATGCCAAACGATTAAATGAAAGTGAATAAGGAGATAAGTAAGCGTACTAAAGGGTATTTTGATAATTTAAAAGGAGAGCTCTATATAGTTAAAAATTGTCGTTGTAGACTGATGTTTATATTTGCTCCCAACACGTGCATCATTTGAATGGTAGACAGAACAAGGTGTTCTTAGGTTAACGGGTGAGAGTGAATTCAATATTGATACTACAAGTAAAAAACATCAACCATCCATTAAAACGACAGTAAAAACGATTTAGATGTCAAAGATGGCGATCGGTGGAGAGTGAATAGTCAAATCTCAATTAGTTTAGACGGTAAATGTAAGTTAGCCAATCACTCTTATGCCGCTTTGTCAATACAACCACTGGTCGAACTCAGTGGTTAAGTAAATTTAGATAATGCTAGCTTTTATTTGGTTAAAAAGATGATTGGCAAACTTAATTTAGAACAGCACAAAAAAGATTAAATTATCTATTATAAATACAGGAATCAAAATACCAATTGACCATTTCATATAACCAAAAAAGCTAGGCATAATGATTTTGCTTTGGGTTGCAATACTTTTAACCATAAAGTTAGGGGCATTACCGATATAGCTAAGTGCTCCCATAAACACAGACCCCATTGAAATTGCAAGTAAAGTTTTTTCAAGCGTAGTCATTAAGAGTGTAGCATCGCCAGAGGCTAAATTAAAAAAGACTAAATAAGTGGGCGCATTATCTAAAAATCCTGACAACAAACCTGAAAGCCAAAAATACATACTATTAATTGGGGTGTTTTGCGAATCACTTACCAAAGCAACAACGGGCGCCAAAGCACCGTCATGACCCTCTCTTAAAATAGCCAGAACAGGAACGATAGTGATAAAAATTCCTAAAAATAGCTTGGCAACCTCAATAATTGGATCCCAATTAAATTCATTTCCTGCTCTTACTTGCCTCGGGGTTATAAGCATCGATGTAATAGTAATTATCACAAAAATGATGTCGCGCACTAAATTTGGCAATGCAATATGAACCTCTAAAAACTCAAAACTAATCGGTGATTGCCAAATACCCGACATAAGTACACTAGCAATAATTGCTACCAATAAAAATATATTCTTAATCCCATAGATCTTAATTGATTTGCTATGTGAAAAGGTGGATGCCATTACGGGCAATTTACCATATTGCAGACTAAAATATTTGTGATCAATCACATAAAAAATAGCCAATAACAAGCTTGATGTCAGCAAAACAGGCAACAGCATATGATGAACTGTCCAACCAAAATCGACACCTTTTAAAAAACCAATAAACAAAGGAGGATCACCCAGTGGTGTAAGACCGCCTCCAATATTGGCAACTAAAAAGATGAAAAAGATAACAATGTGCACGGCATGTTGACGATCACGATTAGCTCTAATTAAAGGCCGAATCATTAGCATAGCTGCACCTGTTGTGCCCATTACTGATGCAAGCAGAGTTCCTATTGCCAGCAAACCAACATTTAATTTTGGGGTACTTACTACATCACTTTTAATTAAAATCCCCCCCGAAACTGTAAACAGTGCCAGCAGTAATAAAATAAAAGGGATAAATTCAGCAATAATGGCATGTGTTGTTAGATTTAACGTTGTTTGCCAGCCAAACGTTACTAATGCAGACAATAAAAACATCAGCGTCCAGCCTAATGTGACTTTACCATAATGATGATGCCAAAGCCGTGGTAAAAACAGCGGCATTAACGCAATTGAAAGCAAAATCCCGACAAAGGGGACTCCCCAATAAATTGACAGATCATGACCACTAAAATCCGCTGCATAGATATCAAACGGCATTAAGATTAATAAAATAGATGATAGTAATGATAAATTAAAATGGGTTTTCATATGCTATTACAGGCGCTAAAGCAAAGAATTATAGCCGAAATATTCAACGTTTACCAATCAAGCTATTAATAAAACGCTAGGTAACAAGTGATTAAACATTGAAATAAAAAGTTAGAAAGATTTGTATGCTAAATTGGATCTTAGGGTAATAATCCCTTAGTGAATGTTTTATCGACAAAATAATGAAAAATACTCTCTCAGCATTTGTAAAAAATATTCAGGAGTCTATACCGTTTCAATTTTTTATATGAATTTAATATTTAAAAACGGATCAAACTAATACAAGGCTTCTCCTTTTTACCAATACCCTTTGAGCTTATCTCTTATAAACTGTGTTTTTAATAACGAAATGGCATAGACTCCTGAATATTTTTTACAAAATTAATTATAACCTATTAACTTAATTGATTTTTTAAATTAATTTCAATTCAATAATTTAAACACATTAAAATCCTATTCACTACCCTATGACTGTTTAAAAAATTATTCTTATTAATGTGTAGCTAATTATTTTTTCAAAGTTTTCAGAAAATAGGTATGTTTGAGTAAAAATGATTTTGTATATATAACTTTTAATAAAAATTCTTTACAAAATACTCAATAAAAAATCTAAAAAAGCAAAATTTTGTTAATTCTTCTTTGATAATTGTTAGGCAAAAAATTTTAATTATTTTTTATTCATTAATTAATTATATCAGTAAGTTATACGTTTAATTTCAATTTAGATAATTTTAAAAAAAGATTGCAAAATACCCTAAATAGGGTACTTTATACCCTGCATTAGATTGTTTTTAGATCTGTATAACTTTTATACTCAACTACCTATTAGCAACATTTATATTAATTATAAATTGGTTAGGTAAGAATAATGCCAAATAATTATTAATAACAATAAAATAGTTAAGTAAAACATATTTGTATTTGCTATAAACATGAAATATATCGAGGATAACATGCATAAAGGATTAACAAAACTGATGAATCAGTTGAGTGATGGTTTAAATCATGAGTCAGTTAATGGTGTAAATCAAATAGCCCTTCATAAAGATGAAACTCGTTATCATTTTATAGTGTCACCAAAATCAAATCACAATAATAAAGAAGGTGCACGATTATCAAAAAAGCATACCTCATTTAGCTCTACAAATTTTTCAGGATAATCTATAAAGGAATAATAAAATGTCCATGAAAAAAACAACGAAATTCATTTTTCCGATTGGTGATAAAGAATTAAACCAAGATACCTATTATAGGGCATTATCCGAAGCTAATCATGGTTTTTATCCATTTGGATAAAATGGTTTATGGCATGGCGGAATTCATCTCGATAAAAAAGTGTTAAACAAACTTGGTAATGATGAACAATTACGTTGCATGGCTAACGGTGAAGTCATAGCTTATCGTATCAATGAAGTCTACCCTAAAATAACCTATCCAGACGAAAATGTACCTACTGCACTACGAGGCTCTCTAAAAAATGTTGCTTATTTTTCTACTGGTTTTACATTAGTAAGACACCTATTACAAATGCCAAAAACAACGGATGCAAAAGCTGAGCAACCGGCAATAACCTTATACAGTTTGTATATGCATCAGCTTGATTGGTATAGCTATCAGGAAAAAATAAAAGATGAACAAACAAAAGCACAGCATCCTCACTATTGGCAACTTGGTTCAGGAAAAGTTGACGAAAATAAGGCGGATACTGTTTTCGGCAGTGTAATTAGAGAAAATGGCAGCAAAACCAAAGCGGTTGGCTTATTGTTAAAAGGAAGCAAAATTCGTTTAGGTGAAAAACACGCAACTAAAGCCGGTTGGTATAAAATTGTTTCGATATCAGAAGGGACATTGGTCACCTCAACCGAATTTAAACAGCAATTAGATACTATTACCGGTTATGTTTGGCATAGCGATGTATCACCCGAACCAACAGGAAAAAAAGCCGATACCAATCAAGATTATGAAGTTGTAAAAGAAGACAATAACACTGTTGGTAAGTCAAATGTGAAGGTAAAGGGCATAACGGTATATGAAGCTGCAAATGACAAACAAAAATTGACTTATTTACCACCAAAGACAACATTTGAGTTAGATGGAGAAGAAAACGGATACGCTAAAATTCGTAAAATTAATGATTGTGACGTTCCAAACCTATTAGTAAAAGAAAATGGCAGTACAGACGCACCACATAAAGGTTATGTCAAGGTAACCTCACTGACTTCATTAACGTTTAAACCTGAAAAATTCAATGACATTGTGGTATTAAAATCGCCGATTGCGATTTCAAGTGGTGATTTTATTGGTTATATCGGACATAATCAACTCAAAAAAGATCGTTTTAACGAGCCTATACAAGCATCTATATCCACAATAAAACGACCATCAGATAAAAAATTACCGCAACTGTTACATGTTGAATTATTTACCTGTGAGGATTTATCAGCATTTATTACCCAAACCCGTGCTTTAGCCGATAATTTACCCGAAAGTGAAAAAAACTTAATTCTGGTTGAAAAAGGTGCAAGATTGATACAAGCATCAAAAACGGATGGAAAATTAAATTCAGGATTAGGAATAAAGTTTATAAGTGAAAAATATAATTATTACGTTAAAATTAACTTGGAATATACTTTAAATTCAAAGGAATACTATGCTGATAACAATCTGGCTGCACAATCTAAAGTTGATGAAAAAATTGAAGAAAATGATAACGACTTATCGAATAAGACTTTAGAAATCACTTTAACAGCCGACAATAAAGAACAGTTAGAAAATAGATATAATAAAACTTATCCGCAGTTAACCAAGTCTGATATTCCGGATAAGGTTGAACTCGTTGAAGTTGATCACAATAGTTCATCTGTCAAAATACGTTTTTGTGTGAATACTAAACATTATTGGATAGCGTCAAAAGATGTCTCTCACTTATTTGGACAAGATGGGACACTCAATACCGTAATTCCTTATTGGAATAATTTTCCGCTATCATTTGATAATTTACCTCCTGCAACTAAAGATAACACGGTACATTTTCCACGGACAGTATCATTAGATTCATTAAGTAATGAGAATTTAATCACTATAGAAGACGAAAGCACGGATTCAATTTGGGTAAAAGTCACCGCAGGAAATGAAGAGCGTTGGTCAATAACAGGTTGGGTAAACATCAAAAAAGATGCTCAAGAGCACGTTAAACGAATCAGTCCCTGGCATTGGCAAGGATTTGAGACAGTAATCGAAAAAGCTAGTGTGGGAGAATTTTATACTAAAATAAACGATAACCGAGCAGGAACATTGGACATTAAAGAATATACTGATTCAATGAAAGCTATGCATAAAATCTTAATTGAATCACTGTTATATTCTGTTCAGCGAAAAAAAGGACTGCCACCTTTTACTGTTGAATTTCTGAAAGATGGCTTACGCAATAGTTGGATAGCCGAAATGATAGGTCACTTAATAATAAAATATGAAAGTGAATGGTATGCAGACGAAGCGCTAACCAAATGGAACGAAATAGATAGTTTATTTGATAAAGAAACACATAAACAAAAAAAATTAATTGAAAAATGGTTAGATGACAATAACATAACCATGCCTTATAAGCGAAACTCAGCTTTAAACAGTGTTGATGAAGCACACGAGGAAACCAAAATATATTGGCAACTGGAAAAAGAGCAGCGTATTAAACCATCCCTTTGGTGGCGAGAAGTAGCACAATCTCAAGCAACCCAATCATCAAACAACCAAACACCACAAACACCCGCACTAAGCAATCTTTCTGCTGATGGCAAAGCATGGTTTATTCATCCAATCTCAGTGATGGGTAGATTTATAAGCCCAGGTATAGTGACATATCATATTTACCACGATGGAAAAATTGAAAAACACATACCACTGGAAATATCGAAAGGCTATGAGCAAAAATATAAGTATGTTTATCATGATGAAAAGGATAATGAACATGAAATATGTATTTGTGATTGGCATACTACTAAGGAAAAAGCAAATGGTGTAACAGTAAGCGCGCCGAATAGAAAAGATCCAAATATTATTGAATATAAAGAAAATTTAAATGAAGGAAATACCCAAAAAAGAGTAAAATTTAAAAATGGAGATATTGCAGAATATGGTAACCATCCAGAAAAAGGCTTGATTTGGCGACAATATACAGCATTGAATAAAAATGTCGAAATAGTTAGGATGCCAGATGAAATTAATTATGTTAAAGACAATGTGATAATTAAATATACCTTTAGTGATACGAAAAGACGCTATACAGGACCTGGTCCTCTAGCTGGTTTTATTGGTGCTTTAGCTGAAATAAGATTACAGTTAACCACTACTGGTAGTTGTTTTGCAGAGGCTACATGTTTCCCGAGTTCAGAACATGTAAACGGTATAAGTGTAGATACGTTATATAAATGGAAAGTCGAAGAAGATCAAAAAATAATAGATGCTATGGCAAAATTCCATTTCATTAAAAGGTTAGTTGGAATTAAATCATATTTTAATAAATTAACTAATGCTGAACAAAAGGATAAACTTCATAATACTCATTTACACTCAGGCGATTTTGATAATACTAAAGTAAAAGAGATTAAATTATTCTAATGATTAATTATGTGTAAGGATTATAAATTATGAAAGAAAAACTATTTATAATGTTGCTTTGTTTTTTCTTCTTTAATATTCATGCAGAGATAAAAGATACCAGTATAAAATCTAAGTTAATTCTCGATTCTAAGAACTACATAGGTGATGAACTTATAAGTAAAAAAGAGTTTGCTAAAACAATAGATTTATCTTGCAATGTGGCTCATCCATATGGAGGAATTGATAAAGAAATCAATGAAGAGAGAAAAAAATGTATCTTTTCTAAGGTGACTTTTGATTATGAAAATATAGTAGACAATATAAAATTAAATGAAAAAATATATTTAACACCTATAAACGGTGTCAATTTATTTTTAAAAAAAACGAAAGAACCAAATTATCCGAAAAATTTATTAGATGATGAAGTTAAAATATATACAGAAATGAATGATAAAGTAATTGATCAGCTAATCATTTACTCTAATGAGTATGATATGGAAAGTTATTATGCAAAATCACAATACTATTTCATTGATAATTATATCTATGTATTAAGTTCTAATATATTAGAAGAAGGGCAAACGCTAAACTTTTGGGGTAAATATTCAGTAGAAAATAATGGCAAATTTAAATTACAAGAATCCATTAAATGTCATTATCTTTTTAAAGAAAGAAAAGAGATGAATGTGTGTAAATAAGTTTAATTGTCAAAATGTTTACGCAGGAAATGAAGATCGTAGGTCAATAACAGGTTGGGTAAACATCAAAAAAGATGCTCAAGAGCACATTACACGAATCAGCCCATGGCATTGGACGGGATTTGAAACGATACTCGAAAATGCTTCAATTGGCGAATTGTATACTAAAATAAACGATAACCGAGCAGGAACGTTGGATATTAAAGAATATACTGATTCAATGAAAGCTTTGCATAAAATCTTAACTCAATCACTTTTATATTCTGTTCAGCGAAAAAAAGGACTGCCACCTTTTACTGTTGAATTTCTGAAAGACGGCTTACGCAACAGTTGGACAGCCGAAATGATAGGTCACTTAATAATAAAATATGAAAGTGAATGGCACGCAGACGAAGCGCTAACCAAATGGAACGAAATAGATAGTTTATTTGAGAAAGAAACACAGAAACAAAAAAAATTAATTGAAAAATGGTTAGATGACAATAATATAACCATGCCTTATAAGCGAAACTCAGCTTTAAACAGTGTTGATGAAGCGCACGAGGAAACCAAAATACATTAGCAACTGGAAAAAGAGCAACGCATTAAACCATCCCTTTGGTGGCAAGAAGTGGCACAAAACCAACAACAAGCCCAACCAACAAACAACCAAACACCCGCAATAAGCAATCTTTCCGTTGATGGTAAAGCATGGTTTATACACCCAATTACATTGATTAATTTATTTTTGTATCTAGAAAAAAACATTATCACCTTTTATATATATTTAGATGGTCGAATAAAAAAATATATCCCATCATTTATCTCTGAAGAGAATAAAAATAAATATCGTTATATTATTATTGATAATTATGGAATAAAACATAAAGTTTGTGATTTGCAATATTTCAAAATTAAAGAAAAGTACAGTAAAGCATTTAATCCAAATACAGCCAAAAATTTTTATACCGCAGGACGCGGAGATACCGCTTCGAATGTAAGTGATGGCGACACTTATTACCGTATTATTTACGCTAATGGAGAAGTGGCTGAGTGGGGTAAACATGATACATATTTTGATCCCGAAAAAGATAATCCATATAGCTGGCGATTATTTGGCGTAAAAAATAATGAGGTAGAGTTATTAAAAATGCCCGATGCTTTAGATAAACAATTTGATAATTTTAATATCAAATATAGCTTTAAAGGTTCCAAACGTCGTTATACTAATCCTGGGTTATTTGCCGCAATGTTAGGTAGTATTGCGGTTTGTAATAAAAGCATTATTACTACAGGAAGTGCATTTCAATGGGGCTCTTGTTTTCCAAGTATAGATCATATTAATGGTATGAGTATTGATTTTACTTATAGATCTTATATAGCTAAAAATCAGTACCACTCACATACTTCTCAACAATATAAAGATGACCTCGCTTTTTTAAATGCAATGCGATTATTTTTTGAAGAAATTCTAGTCGGTAGTCATGATCACTTTGTTAAATTTAGAGAATTATCAAAAGTAAAAAATGGTAAACGTTTGCATGATTCTCACTTCCATGCGGAATTTTCACTTTCTAAAATTGAAGAGATCAAGGAATAAAATTATGAAATACTCATATTATCTAGCATCATTATGTTTACTATTTAGCACCTACTGTTACAGTCAGCACTATCAAATAGAAGACAAATATCGTGGCGACCCATTTTTTAGAAAAATCAATATAAATAAACTAGAAAAAAATTGTATCTATCCTATAAACTATTGGAAATTAAGCGAATCAGAACGAGAAAAAATAGATAAGCATTGTCCTGTTGATAAAATTAATCTCAAATTTGATTTAGAAGGATTATATAAATTTATTTATAAAGAGCCAGTAATCATCTATAACGGGAAAGATTTTCAACTGACATTAAGTATGTTAGAAGATTATAAAGATATTGATATAGACTCAGGTGTTACTATTTTTGGTGGTGAGATATTCCTATCAATAGTTAAAAGTAATATTGTAAAAGATAAGATTTATTTAGCCAATAATTTTATTGATCTTTCTAATGATGCCGTTGCTTACCAACGTTATTATATATCTCCACAGGGCGATATATATACTTTATATTTAGTAGAAACTGATATTGGAATAAGACCTCAAATATGGAAGCATTATCAAATCGATGTACAAACTATGAAGTTTAAACTAATTCAAATTGATACTGGATATTTTAAAATTAGCTTACCTGATAGTTTTTTTAAACTAAGCCTGCCCAATGATACGAACAACTATAAAGATAAAGAGTTTAAAAAATGTTTAAAAGATGAAACAAGTGAGGGGTGTTTTGGCTCCCAAGTCTATCGTTATTATCTAGATCAATTAAAATCAAAAATGGATTTATTGACTAAAAAACAAAAAGATAAAAAAAATCATTTTTCACTATTCAAACAGAAATTAGATAAAAAATGTTTAGTTAATCCGCTCCCGTTTGATGATGATGAGCTGCATCACTATCTTAATAATCTATACTCATGCGAAATAAAAGGCTTTAAAGAAGAGTTATCACGTGTTGAAAAACAACTCGCTCACTAGCCAGAAAGTTGGATTTGGAAGAATAAAATAATAAAAAAAGTTAGATAATTACAGAGAAAAAGTTGTGATTTTTAAACGCAACTTTTTCAAAAATAAGGAAAGGATCAACGGTTAACAGATGAAATACTCACATTATCTAGTAGCACTTTGTTTACTATTCAGCACCTACTGTTACAGTCAGCAATATCAAATAGAGGATAAATATCGTGGCGATCCATTTTTTAGAAAAATCGATATGAATAAATTAGATAAAGATTGTACTTATCCTGAAAATTATAGACAATTGAGCGAATCAGAACAAGAAAAAATAGATAAACTTTGCCCTATTAGAAAATTTAATCTCAAATTTGATTTAAAAAAGTTATATAAATTGATTTATAAAGAACCGGTAATTATCTATAACGGACAAAATTTTCAACTGACATTAAGTATGTCAGAAAATTATAATATCGAATCTGATGGTACTATTTATGAAGGTGATATATTCCTATCAATAGTTAAAGATAATATTGTAAAAGATAGGATTTATTTGGCTAATAATTATATTAATCTTTCTGATTTTGCAGCTGCTTACCAGCATTATTTTATAACCTCAGAGGGAGAGATAAATACATTATATTTGATAGAGGTAGAAGAAGGTATTTCTCCAATGTTTTGGAAACACTATAAAATTGATAATCAAAAAATGAAATTTGTACTTCAAGATATGTTGGTCAATGTTAAAAATGGTGTACGATATCAAATCGTTTATCCAAATCAATTCAATGTTATTTCGAATAAATCAGTCACAAAAATTGATTCACAAGAACTTAAATCATGTGAAGATGAGTATGACAAAGAAGAATATTATAGTTGCTATATAGATGTTTATAACCATTACAACAATAGATTAAAACAAAAAATTAACTTATTGAATAAAAGTAACAATACAATAAAAGAATCTTATTTAAAATTACAGCAAAAAATGGCTTCAAGTTGTTTAGAATTACCATCTCCAGTTTCTGGTAATAGAGGAGAAACAGATCCTTATTTATCTAAAGTTATGTTTTGTTTAATTCAAAATTATAAACAAGAAATAACCAATATTGAAAAACAACTCGCTCATTAGCGAGGAAGTTGGATTTGGAAGAATAAAATAATAAAAAAGTTAAATGATTACAGAGAAAAAGTTGTGATTTTTAAACGCAACTTTTTCAAAAATAAGGAAAGGATTAACGGTTAACAGATGAAATATTCATATTATCTAGCATCATTATGTTTATTAATTAGCTCCCACTGTTACAGTCAGCACTATCAAATAGAAGACAAATATCGTGGCGACCCATTTTTTAGAAAAATCGATATGAATAAATTAGAAAAAGATTGCACCTATCCTTTAGATTATTGGCAATTGGATAACACAAAGCAAAAAGAAATAGATAAGCTTTGCCCTTTAAATTATCTTAAATTTGATTTTACAAGTTTGCATAAATTTATTTACCAAGGTCCTCGCGTTATCTATAACGGACAAGATTTCCAATTGACATTGAGTATGCCATTAAATGAATATGATATTGCGCCTGAAACTATCCTTGGGCGTGAAATATCTTTATCAATAATTAATGACAATATTGTAAAAGATAAGATTTATTTAGCTAATAATTTCATGAGTATTGGTGAATTATCGGTTGCTTACCAACGTTATTATATATCTCCACAGGGCGATATATATACTTTATATTTAGGAGAATCTGATGCTGGAATTTTACCTATATTATGGAAGCATTATCAAATAGATACACAAACCATGAAGTTTAAACTAATTCAAATTGATTGGGGAAGTGTTAAAATTACCTTGCCCGATAATTTTACTGCACTGCCCAATCCTGAACAGAAAGTTAATTATAAAGATAAAGAGTTTAAAAAATGTTTAAAAGATGAAACAAGTGAAGGTTGTTTCGACTTTAAAGTTTATTTTTATTATTTAGAACAATTAAAATCAAAAATAGAGTTATTGACTAAAAAGCAAAAAGATAAAAAAAATCGTTTTTCACTATTCAAACAGAAATTAGATAAAAAATGTTTAGCTACTCCGCTCCCGTTTGATGATGATGAGCTGCATCACTATCTTAATAATCTATATTCATGCGAAATAAAAGGCTTTAAAGAAGAGTTATCACGTGTTGAAAAACAACTCGCTCACTAGCCAGAAAGTTGGATTTGGTAGAATAAAATAATAAAAATAATTAAAATGTTAGATAATTACAGAGAAAAAGTTGTGATTTTTTAAACTCAACTTTTTCAAAAATAAGGAAAGGGTTAACGGTTAACAGATGAAATACACACACTATCTAGCATCATTATGTTTATTATTTAGCACATATTGTTACAGTCAGTACTATCAAATAGAAGACAAATATCGTGGCGAACCATTTTTTAGAAAAATCAATATGAAAAAATTAGAAAAAGATTGTACCTATCCTCTAGATTATTGGCAATTGGATTATTCAAAACGAGAAGAAATAGATAAGCTTTGTCCTTTAAATTATCTTAAATTTGATTTTGCAGGCCTATATAAATTCATTTATAAAGAGCCAGTAATCATTTATAACGGAAAAGATTTTCAACTGACACTAAGTATGTTAGAAGATTATAAAAATATTGATGTTGAATCAGGTTTTACTATTTTGGGTGGTGAGATATTCCTATCAATAGTTAAAAATAATATCGTAGAAGACAAGATTTATTTGGCTAATAGTTATATTTATCTTGCTGATTATGCCGTTGCTTACCAACGTTATTATATATCTCCGCAGGGCGATATATATACTTTATATTTAGTAGAAGCTGATGATGGAATAGGACCTCAAATATGGAAGCATTATCAAATCGATACACAAACTATGAAGTTTAAACTAATTCAAATTGATACTAGACACGTAAAAATTAACTTACCTGATAGTTTTTTTAAACTAAGCCAACCTAATAATACGGACAACTATAAAGATAAAGAGTTTAAAAAATGTTTAAAAGATGAAACAAGTGAGGGGTGTTTTGGCTCCCAAGTCTATCGTTATTATTTAGATCAATTAAAATCAAAAATGGATTTATTGACTAAAAAACAAAAAGATAAAAAAAATCATTTTTCACTATTCAAACAGAAATTAGATAAAAAATGTTTAGTTAATCCGCTCCCGTTTGATGATGATGAGCTGCATCACTATCTTAATAATCTATACTCATGCGAAATAAAAGGCTTTAAAGAAGAGTTATCACGTATTGAAAAACAACTCGCTCACTAGCCAGAAAGTTGGATTTGGAAGAATAACATAAAAAAGTTAGATGATTACAAAGTAATAGTTGTGATTTATTAAAACGCAATAAAATCCTATTTATTATTCTATTGATATTTTAAAATATTTTTAACCATTGTGGTGTCAGTTATTTTGTCAAAAAGTTTCAGGTTATGGGTATGTTTGAGTCAAATGAAATTTTTTATACAAAATCTTAAAAAATATCCTACAAAGAACTTAATAAAAAATCTGCAAAATCCAAATTCTATTAATCCTTTTTTGATCATGCTTAAGTAACAAATTTTTAATGATATTTTATTAATATAATTAATAATATCAGTAAGTTATGCATGTAATTTGATTTAAAAAAATACTAAAAAAAGATTGCAAAAAACGCAAAAAAAGGTATTTTATAGACTTCTTAGATTATTTTTTATCACAGCTTTATTCAAGCGTTTTATTTCTAACGAATTTTCAAATAATCAAATTGTTAGTGAAAAATAATCCTAAATACTTATTAATAATAAATAATTCAATAAAACACATTTGCAGTGCACATGAAATATATCGAGGATAACATGGATAAAGGACTAACCAATTTGGTGAATCAATTGGGTAATGGTTTAAGTCGGGGTTTAAAGCAAGGTTTAGTTAATGGAGCAGGTCACAATCGCTATACGTTAAATATTGATGGTTTGTCTGCTGAGGTTTCAATCTTACAGGTTGAAGGTAATGAACAACTTAACCAGCCTTGGCACTATACGATTACTTTCACCAGCTCGGATAAACAACTTTCTGTTGAGTCATTTCTTAACCAAAATGCCCGTTTGAGTTTTAATCCTGCTAATTCTAGTAGTTTAAGTGACTTTGCAACTCAAGGACTTAATGCACTTAATTCCTTAACTTCGGCTAATCCATTAGATGCATTAAAACAGTCTGAGCCATTAAAACAGTTAGATAAACTTAAACAATCCAATCCACTCGATTCACTTAACTCTTTAACCCAGTTTAATCCGCTTAATCCGTTAAACTCACTATTATCTCAAGGTGGCTCCCGTACTCTTTATGGTGTGGTTACTCAATTCAGTCAATTATCAGTCAGTAACGATGAAGCTCGTTATCAAGTTGTCTTGTCCTCTCAATTAGCCAAACTATCATTAAGTCATAACTGTGCTATTTTTCAGAATCAAAGCGTTATCAGTGTGGTTGAAGAGGTCTTGCGTGGTCATGGTTATACAGGGATTGATTATCGTTTAGCCCTTAAAGAGCAATACCCTGAACGTGAATTTATCACCCAGTGGCAGGAGAGTGACCTTGAATTTATTCAAAGACTGCTTGCTGATGTGGGGGTCTATTTTCGGTTTGAAACCCATGGTGAACACAACTGTGATGTGATGGTCATCAGTGATTATGAACAAGGTTATCAGCAGGTGGCTGATATTGTGTACAAACAACCGAGTGGCACACTGGATAATGGCGTTGAAAGTGTCTGGGATATGACCTTACACAGTCAGATGGTGGAATCATCGGTACAAGTACAAGATTATAACTACCGCGATGCACAGGCGAATTTATTGGGTGAAGTTAACAGCCAACAGAAAGATAATACCACTTACGGTACTGATTACCGTTATGATGAACACTACAAAGAGTTAAATAGCAATGGTGACGATGATAATGAAAACAGTGGTGATATCGATACCGACGACGGTCAAGGCAGTAACGGCAATAGTAATGACAACGACAATAGTAGCGATAACACTGGCAATAACAACAGCAGTGATATTGACCGTAATCAAGCTAACACGGGTAATAGTGTTGAAAGTGGAGAATGGTATGCCCGCATTCGCCATGAACACGCCATTAGCCGTCAAATTGTTATCCGGGGTAAAAGCAATCAGGCCAATTTAGCCCCGGGTCAACATATCCGCATCAAAGGCAGTGCGATTGCCGGAATAGATGAGGGGGTAATGATATTAACGGTGCAAGGACAGGGAAACCGCAGTGAGGCTTATGAGCTGATTTTTACTGCTATACCTTACCAGCCATTAAAACCTTACCGCCCGAAGCCGATTCCTTTTCCGACTATTGACGGTACTTTACCGGCACGGGTAACCAGTCCGAATAATGACACCTATGGTTATATTGATACACAAGGGCGCTATCGGGTTAAATTTAACTTTGATTTAAAAGAGTGGCGAAACGGTGAAGAGAGCTTATGGTTAAGACTGGCTAAACCGTATGCAGGCAGTACCTATGGTTTTCACTTTCCACTGATTGACGGCACAGAAGTTGCGGTAGCGTTTACTAACGGTAACCCGGACCGACCTTATATCGCACATGCGATGCATGACAGTCAACACCCTGACCATGTGACCGTCATAAACAAACACCGAAATGTAATTCGTACTCCTGCTAACAACAAATTGCGGATGGATGATAAGCGCGGACAAGAGCACATTAAGTTAGCGACCGAATACGGAAAAACCCAGCTTAACATTGGGCATTTAGTTGACCAAAACAAAGAGCAGCGAGGTGAGGGATTTGAACTGCGTACCGATGAGTGGGGGGCGATTGCTGCCAATAAAGGTTTATACCTGACCAGTCAGACCGAGCCTAAAGCACAGGGTAAACAACTTGATATGCAAGCTGCCATTACCCAGCTTGAAAATGCGTTATCAATTGCCAAAGCACTGCAAAATGCAGCAAACTCATCTGAAGCCCATGGTGCGGACACTGACAGTCAGGAGCAACTTAAAGCGACATTAACCCAATTAGCCCAAAGTGGCATTATTGCTTATGCACAAGAGGGCATCGCTTTAACCAGTCCGGAAAACATTCAACTGTCAACGTCAAACAGTGTATCGGTGACCAGTGAAAATCAAACTGACATCAATGCGTTAAAAAACATAACCGTCTCATCCGGTGAATCCATCGGTCTATTTGCCCATAAATCGGGAATGAAAGTCTTTGCTAACCAAGGTGATGTTAACGTGCAGGCACAAAATGCCAACCTGAATATGGCTGCCAAGCAAGATATTAAAATAGACAGTGTGGATGGTGAACTTAGAGTAAGCGCATGTGAAGATTTGACGTTAATGTGTGGAGGTTCATACATCAAACTTAGTAGTGCAGGGATTGAACTGGGCACGGCAGATAATGTTTATATAAAAAGTAATGCATTGCAAAAAATGGGGCCTAACACACTTGAATGCGAGAAACCTAACTTTACAAAAAATGAACTTGAACTGTCTCTAGTGCATGTAAAAAAACATCATTATTTTAGTTTTTCAGTATAATTTATAAAGGAATAGTAGAATGATTATAAGTCCTCCTTTTTTACCAGATGCGAGAGCAAATGAGTCAGATGAAACTTTTGTTAGTCGTGCAATGACACCGGCCTTAACCGGCAAATTTCCTGTAAGTTTTGAGATGCAATGGCATGGAGGAATACATTTACAAGCACCTGATTCGGATAGTCCAGTCAGAGCCATCGCGGATGGAAATATTGTCTATTTAAGACAACCCACCGCTAGGCCAACTAACCCAACCGAGCTGGGAGAGCATCCTCTTTATGACCCTAATAAAGGATGGACAGATAATGGTTGCATCGTTATAAAGCATCAAACGGAAATTGGCGAAAATATTACAGTGACCTATTACTCGATCTATATGCACCTAAATCGTATAGAAAACGATTTAAAACAAGGTAATAATATATATCGTAAAGCAAAGCTTGGTGGTGCCGGTCAAATTTATGGACAAGATAACCTTATTCATTTTGAAATCATCGCTGCTGATGATCAAATAGAAAATATTATTGGTTCAATAACCTTAAATAGAAATGGCGCTAACTACTATACCAACCGACAAGGACATATTACTCATTACATTAACCGACATGGTAGAACAAGCAGCTGTTTCGGAAATATGTATTTTTATTTACCAGCCGATACTCCAACTTACAATGGAGTTCATAATACAAACCATTATACACATACCGCTACAGGTGATACATTAGGACAAGCGCTCTATTTAGAGATGAAATACCATAGTGGTAATTGTACTTTTACCGCTTATGATGAAAATGGTACACAAATAGGCCAACCTGTTACTACAAATGGCGATAGTCCTAGAGGAAGTGTTCATGAGTACAATCTTTTTGACCAATCATCAAAAATTTGTTCCTCTATGCCAACGGCAGGTTATGAACTATTACGTTTTGGCAGAATATTAGGCACAGAAACAGCTCAAGATACCCCAACACATTATCGACAAATACCTACTGCCAGTGGCAATACTTGGGTCAATCTTAATACTGAGGCAATCAAAAAATACAGTGATGCGGATTTTCCTTTCTGGAAAGGTTGGGGTGTTGCAGATGATGATACTAATAACGACAGTCGTTGTGACTCTGAAATTGTCAGAACAATTTTAGATAATGGTACCGCTGGCTCTTTTGCTCGTTTAACAGATGCACAAAAGCAAACACGTTTAACTGAATCCTCTATTCAACAAAAATTACAAAAAATATTCTATAAATTTCCAACCGAATGGCAAAATGCTAATTTCGAAGAACGATTTGGATGGATTAAAAATCCTACAAATCAAGGCGGTAGAAACCAGACAGATGAACAATTCACATGGTTTAAAAACCATGTACAAGCGATGACATTTTGGGAACAAGCCAATATAGGTATAGATGCAAATCATTGGCACTGCCCGCCCATTGAGTTTATTAAGCATTTTAGGAAATGTGGGTGGCTAAGTGAAAGTGAGCTTAAACAGTTAGTTCCTACATATGCCATTAGAGGGAATAATTGGGAAAGAGTTCCTGTGCATAATAAGGCAAGAAAAGATCTTAGATTGAATATTAATAAGATGTTAAGAAAATATTGCATCAATACGCCATTAAGGATGGCTTGTTTTTTTGGTAATGCGCTTCAAGAGAGTGGTTGGTTTGGAGACCTACCAGAAAAGAACGGTAGTTCAAATTGGTATTGTCCTTGGTATGGTAGAGGTTTATTGCAACTCACTCAACCTTACAATTACAAGTATTATTGGCAATTTAGAGGTCGAGAGATTTCGCAAGAATTTGAAACCTTGATAGCTAGGCATCATGAGGTAGAAATCATGGACCGTAGTCAAAGAAAAGCGAATCGAGATAGATTTCAAGATGCAGAGTTTCCAAACTTAAATCAGTATTTTATATGGCGTGAGGAAGTGACTAACCAAGCCAATATTGACCCAACCGATTCGGCAGGTTTTTATTGGATTAAGAACAGTATGGCAAAATATGCCGATGAAACACACACTTTAGAACGAGTAACCATTAATGCAGTAAGAAATCAGGGAACAAAGGTCTATTATCGAAGTTCTGCATTTTGGCATGCCTCTGCTAAGGTTAACTTACCAGCTGTAATTAATAATTTTTATAGCTCTACTTTAAATGGTTTCGATCAACGATGCTCTGCTTATGGAAATTGTTTAGCGGTATTAACAGAGATGAAGTTTCCTGATGCAACAAATAATCTGACTTTAGAGTTTCCAGAAGATTATCCAAGGAGAGAAATGTAAATGATTAAAAAAACTTTTTATTTATTAAGTTTATTGATAACTGTTTTTCCTACTTACGCTCAACAAATTAAGCAAGAGAGAGCCATTCCTCGCATCGATCAACTTGTCCCTCCTTACTTATCAACAATTTTATTACTTAGTCCATGTGCGGATATTAGTTTATTAGGCTTTGATGATAAAGATGATGATACAATTAGGATAGTTGATGAGGCAAAAGCGGCATATCCAGCTAATACGTGCAATAACCCTGCATTAGCAAATAAGTTATTTAAGGCACGCTTTCTTCAATATTCGACGATTACCTTAGTCGATGATCCGTGGAATTTAGATGTAGAAATTGTTGAGCAAAATAAATTGATATCACAGTGTAAGGATACTGCTTGTTTAGATAAAGTATTGGATAGCATTATTAGTGAATTATATCCTCTGTATATCAGTATTCCCATTGATCGCCCACCAACCAGTGGCCAATTATGCAATAGTAAAGTTGATTTGGCTAGTGATAAAAAAATGGACTTAGTTATTAAAAAATTAGTGGCGAGTTTAAGTACTGATGATAACTGTGGTAGTAAAGATTTTTCAGATTATGGAGATAATCCTATCGATGAGGATAAATCTAAACCTTATACTAATGTGCTTTTTGATATATGCAAAGCGAACATTGGTGACCTGTTTATTGCGGAATGTAAAATGTTTGGTAATCAGGTTAATACACAAACATGGTTTTATTTGTTAAAACCTAATATTGAACCCAAACTACTATTTAATTCTTATAATGGTCCTTATTATCCATTAGACTCGACTTGTAATGGTATGCCAGATCTTATGACGAGTGGTAGGTATAGCTCGGCAGAGCATAAAATTGTTTATTACCGTTATAATGGTCAACAATATGAAGCCGCATATAGTTATATGCAAGTAGGCATTAGTAGTGATGATAATGATATGGCCATTGCTGATCTTATTGAAAAAAAAGAAATAATTTGTAAATAAAAAAAAGAGAGTACATTTGGTAGGAAATAATTAAGGAGAAATGTTTAAATGATAAAAAAAACTTTTTATTTATTAAGTTTATTGATAACTATTTTTCCTGCTTACGCTCAACAAATTAAACAAGAGAGAACTATTCCTAGTATTGATCAAATTGCCCCTCCTTACTTATCAACAACTTTGTTAATTAATCCATGTTTGGATATTAGCTTATCAGGCTTTGATGATAGTGATGATGATACAATTAAGATGGTCGATGAGGCAAAAGCGGCATATCCGGCTAATACGTGCAATAACCCTGCATTAGCAAATAAGTTATTTAAGGCGCGCTTTCTTCAATATTCGACGATTACCTTAGTTGATGATCCGTGGAATTTAGATGGAAAAATTGTTGAGCAAAATAAGTTGATATCACAGTGTAAGGATACTGCTTGTTTAGATAAAGCATTGGATGCCATTATTAGTCAATTATATCCTCTGTATATCAGTATTCCCATTGATCGCCCACCAACAAGTGGCCAATTATGCAATGGTAAAGTTGATTTGGCTAGTGATAAAAAAATGGATTTAATTATTAAAAAATTAGTAGCAAGTTTAAGTACTGATGATAACTGTGGTAGTGAAGATCTTTCAGCTTATGGAAGTTATTCTTACGATGAGGATAAATCTAAACCTTATACTAATGTGTTTTATGATATATGCAAAGCGAATGTAGGTGACCTGTTTATTGCGGAATGTAAAGTTTTTGGTAATCAGGCTAATACACAAGCATGGATTTATTTATTAAAACCCGATATTGAACCCAAACTACTATTTAATTCTTATGAAGCTCCTTTTTACCCATTAAACTCTATTTGTAATGGTATGCCAGATTTTTTTACAAGTGGTAGGTATAGTTCGGCAGAACATCAAATTGTTTATTACCGCTATAATGGTCAACAATATGAGGCTGCATATAGTTATATGGAAGTAAGCATTAGTAATGGTGATGATGATATGATGATTGCTGATCTTATTGAAAAGAAAGAAATAATTTGCAAATGAGTAAATAGAAAAGATTATACTGAATTGATCCTTGCCAAAATATTAGACTGTATTCACCTCTATAATATTGTTTAGGTAGTCGGTTTTTCATATTACTGCGACATATCCAGCCATTGGTTGAATGACGACAAATGTAATGATAATAGATTTGTCATTTTGATAAATTTTGATGGTAATAAAATGTTATGTGGTTTAGGCATTGTTCAAGAGTGAAAGTATAAGAGTGATATTAAGAGGGACTATGAGGATATGATAAAAAAATTTATTGAGTCTATTTATAAAATGTAGATTAAACTGTGTAAAACTTGAATGCAGGCACTATAGAAAGAAAGTAATTATTCATAAAAAGTACTTTTTTAATAATGTAATGGTATAGACTCCTGAATATTTTTTACAAAAATAATTTTAACTTATTAATATAATTATTTTTTTATATTAATCTAAATGTAATTATTAGATATTTCCTAAATTCTATTCAATATCTTAGTAATAGTTTTAAAAAGTATTTTTTGCCGTTGTGCTGTCAGTTATTTTGTCAAAAAGTTTCAGGTTATGGGTATGTTTCAGTAAGATGAAATTTTTTGATATAAAGTCTTAAATAATCCTCAATACAAAATCCATAAAATCCAAGATTTATTAATCCTTTTTTGATTATATTTAGACCACAAATTTTAACTATATTTTGTTGGCAAAATTGAATATCGGGAGTTAACTCAAAATCACAAAGTTACGCGATTTATTGCAGTGAAAGTTAGCAAATCTATCTAAAGATAACTTGGTAACAGCTATTTATGAAAAAAGATAATAGGGAATAAGCATGTTTTATAAATAATGGTTTATTTGCTAAGAGAATTGTTTTATAAATTTAGTCATCTTAAAAATTAGGGTAAAATTTTTGATATTTTTTGTTATGTGATTACAACGTATAAGCTTAAATACACTTTTTATTAGGCAAAATTTTTTGAGCTAACCTGATCATCATTACGATTGTCTTGTTTATCGATAACGATAATATTTTTTATCAACATTTTTGGATTTATTTGTTCATTTTGTTTTTTATTTTCTCCTTTTTCTTTAATAGCACAATATGTATCTATTTTATTTATTTTAGCGGTTATAAAATAATCAATTGCAATTTTGGGTGATCTTTTAATTTTTTATATAGGAAAAAAGACTATGAACAGCAACGAAACAACGGCGTTTATTGAAAAACTACAATCCATTGTGGGCAAGAAACATACATTAACCGATCCTGCACGTACCTTATTTTACCGTCAAGGTGCTCGTTTTGGTAAAGGCGATGCGTTGGCGGTGGTTTTGCCCGGTACGCTTGTTGAGCAGTGGCATGTATTAAAAGCGTGTGTGGAAGCTGATGTCATAGTGATCACTCAATCTGCAAATACCGGATTAACAGGGGGATCAACACCAGACGGTAATGATTATGATCGCCCAATTGTAATTGTTAGTACTCGTCGTTTGGATGGCATTAATGTTATCGAAAATGGCGAACAGGTGGTCTGTTTACCTGGTAGTACGTTGTTTCGTTTAGAAAAAGAGTTGAAAAAATATAAGCGTGGTCCGCATTCGGTCATTGGTTCTTCTTGTATTGGGGCGTCGGTGATGGGGGGAGTATGTAATAACTCAGGAGGCGCCCTGATTCAGCACGGTCCTGCTTATACACAAATGGCGGTATTTGCTCAGCTTGATGCACAAGGTAAGTTGCAATTGGTAAATCATTTAGGAATTGAATTAGGTAATGATCCCGATACCATTTTGCAAAATCTTCAAAATCATAATTATTCCGATAAAGATATTCAGCGAGATGCTGGTTTGGGGCATGATCATGATTATTGTGATCATGTGCGTCAAATCGATGCTGATACACCAGCAAGGTATAACGCAGATCCAGCTCGTCACTATGAAGCATCAGGTAGTGCTGGGCGGTTGATGGTATTTGCTGTTCGGTTAGATACGTTTCCTTTAGAAGAAAATACGGCGGTATTTTATATAGGAACGAATAATACCAATGAATTGGATGATATTCGCCGTCATATTTTAGGACAATTTAAAAATTTGCCCGTATCGGGAGAGTATATTCATCGAGATGCCTTTGATATAGCGGCAGTATATGGTAAACATCTGTTTTTGGCGATTCAAAAGCTGGGCACTGATACCATACCAAAGATGTATGCATTAAAGAATTTTGTCGATCGAATAATGAGTAAAATTCCTTGTTTTTCTGGTAGCTTTTCCGATAAATTCGCAGTAACGGTATGTAAATTATGGCCAAATCATTTGCCAAAATCTCTGCGTGATTATCGTGATCGTTATGCGCATCACTTGATTTTAAAAATGTCAGATGAAGGTATTGCCGAAGCTGAAGCATTTTTGAAATCTTACTTTGATAATAGTTCTACAGCTGAAAAACGTGATGGCAGTTATTTCCGTTGTAATAATAAAGAAGCAGAGGCTGCAATGTTGCACCGTTTTGCCGTTGCTGGTGCAGCTACAGTGTATCGTAATGTACATACCAAAACGGTTGAGGATTTAGTGGCGTTGGATATTGCTTTACGACGCAATGATAAAGATTGGTTCGAAACGTTACCTGAAAGTATTAGCCAGCATTTCATCTATAAATTGTATTATGGCCATTTTTTCTGTTCTGTATTTCATCAAGATTATATTGCTAAAAAAGGTACTGATTGTAGTAAAGTGGAAGAAGAGATGTTAGCAATACTCGATCAGCGTGGAGCTCAATATCCAGCAGAGCATAATGTTGGGCATTTGTATCATGCTAATGAGGATTTGAAAAAATTCTATCATGCGCTAGATCCAACTAATAGCTTTAATCCAGGAATAGGTAAAACATCTAAGAAGAAATATTGGCAGTGATAATCGGGCAGATTTTATCTGCCTTAAAATTGTCATTATTGGGAAATGCTATAGTAATAACGAGTCTAATAAAAATGTTACCCAATGTTTAGCATTGGGTATATATCATTTATTGATTCAATATGGTTTTAAAGCATTTTCTTTAATTGATATAACACTTCAAGCGCTTGTTTTGGTGATAAAGCATCAGGATCAATCTGTTTGAGAGCCTCTTCAACTTCTGAAGGTTCGCTTACTGCTTCAAAACTCAGTTGCGATTGGTCAACGTGACTATTTGCTGCTTGTTTTGAAATGATTTCAAGCTCTTTTAGCTTTTGTTTGGCGCGTTTTAATACCTGTTTGGGTACGCCTGCTAATCCTGCCACCGCAATACCAAAACTTTTACTGGCAGCACCTTCAGATACTTCGTGGATAAAGGCCACCGTGTTGTCATGTTCTATGGCATCAAAATGAATGTTATAAACACCTTGCATATGCTCAGGTAATTGCGTTAATTCAAAATAATGGGTAGCAAAGAGCGTCATCGCTTTGATTTGGTTTGCTAAGTTTTCAGCACATGCCCAAGCTAAGGATAGCCCGTCATAAGTTGAAGTACCGCGTCCAATTTCGTCCATTAGTACTAGACTTTGTTCAGTGGCATTATGCATAATATTAGCCGTTTCAGTCATTTCGACCATGAAAGTTGAACGGCCTGATGCTAAATCATCAGACGCACCAATTCGAGTAAATATGCGATCAACCGGTCCAATGATTGCTTGTGATGCAGGTACAAAACTACCAATATAGGTAAGTAAAACAATTAAGGCCGCTTGGCGCATATAAGTACTTTTCCCACCCATATTCGGCCCAGTAATAATTAACAACCGTCTGTCAGGCGATAATTGCAGGGAATTGGCGATGAATGGGGTTTGTAATACTTGTTCAATCACCACGTGTCGACCATCTTTTATATTAATTCCCGCTTTATTTGCAAGCGTTGGTTGCTGATAGTTTAATGTTAATGCCCGTTCAGCAAGGTTAGTGAGTACATCAAGTTCAGCGATAGCATCGGCACTCAGTTGCATATCGGCAAGCTGTGGCATAAGTAAATCAAATAATTCATCATACAACTGTTTTTCAAGTGCTAAAGCACGACCTTTTGAGGTGAGGACTTTATCTTCATACTCTTTAAGCTCTGGAATGATGTAGCGCTCAACATTTTTAAGCGTTTGGCGTCGTGTGTAGTGAATAGGTGCTAAATGGCTTTGTCCTCGACTAATTTGAATATAATAACCATGTACAGCATTAAACCCTACTTTGAGAGTGTCTATACCTAAGGTTTCACGTTCTCTTATTTCTAATTGTTCTAGATAATTCGTGGCGCCATCTGCAAGATTGCGCAGTTCGTCAAGTTCGGCATTGTAACCAGTGGCAATAACACCACCATCACGAATTATTACCGGAGGCGCTTCAACAATTGCTCGCGTTAAAATATCTGCAATGTGATCAAATTGGTTGATTTTAGCTCGCAAGCCAACTAAAGCTGGCGCATTGAGTTGGTTTAGTAATTGCTGCATTTGAGGCAATAAGTTATATGCATCACGCAAACGGGCAAAATCACGTGGGCGAGCGGTACGCAATGCAAGCCTAGCTAAAATTCGTTCAAGATCGCCAATCAGTTTTAATAACGGTTGAATATCATCAATATGGTTTTGTAACTCACTGATTGCCTGCTGACGGTTTTGTAATAAGGTTATGTTACGAATAGGAGCATGTAACCAGCGTTTCAGCATACGGCTACCCATTGGGGTTTGGGTTTTGTCTAAAATTTCAGCAACCGTATTTTGCGTACCTCCAGATAAATTTTCGGTGATTTCAAGGTTGCGCCGCGTTGCCGCATCAAGTACCACAAAGTCGAAAGCTGATTGTTTGATGATTGAACGAATATGCGGTAGGGCAGTGCGCTGTGTATCTTTGACATATTGCAGTAAACAGCCAGCTGCGCTAAGTGCATAACTGCAATCTTCCACCCCAAATCCGACTAAATCATTAGTACCAAATTGTAAATTAAGCTGCTGTTTGGCGGTTTCAAGGTCAAAATCCCAAATTGGGCGACGTCTTAACCCATTACGTTGTTCAATCAAAGCCATTGATTGAAAATCTTCTGGATAAAGTAGTTCGACCGGATTGGTGCGCTGCAATTCAGCCTGCATTGACTCGTAACTTTCCGTTTCAAAAATGAAAAATCGCCCAGAACTAATATCGAGTGTGGCATAACCATAATGGTTTTTTGATTGCCATATTGATGCTAATAAATTATCTTTCCGATCTTCTAATAATAATTCATCACTGACGGTACCCGGTGTGACAATACGGACAATTTTTCGCTCGACGGGGCCTTTAGTTGTCGCAGGATCGCCGATTTGTTCACAAATCGCGACCGATTCACCAAGGGAAATTAATTTAGCTAAATAGCTTTCAACCGCATGATATGGCACGCCAGCCATAGGAATCGGTTCACCATTAGAAGCACCACGTTTAGTTAACGAAATATCTAAAAGCTGTGAGGCACGCTTGGCATCATCATAAAACATCTCATAAAAATCCCCCATACGATAAAACAACAAGATATCGGGATTTTCAGCTTTTAACTTTAGATACTGTCGCATCATTGGAGTGTGGTTGTCAAAATTGTCTTCGTTTATCATGGCGGTATTTCTTTTTTATTTAAAGTTCAGGCGATTACTGTATTACACTATCTAACTTTCTACAAAATCTAAGATTTTGCTATTTTTATGGTCGGTAACGGCAATAACGTTCAATTTGTGATATACCAAAAGGTATAATCAATAAAGTTTATGCAATTTAATTGTGTATTAAATCATAGATAATAAGCGGTTATTATAACCTATTATTTAAATGGTTTGTATAAATTCAAAATAGGTGGTAATAAGTTGATATTCTTGGTTGAAATCTGTGCTTGCAATAGTCAGTTATATTACCAAAAGTTATAATCACTAGGTGATTTTTTATCAGTTTAAAACTTCTGTTTTAGCAATTGTACTCAACAATCTTAATTTGAACTTTTTAAGTTGCATAATCAAATTCACATAAGGGTTTATCTGCTGATATAAAAAGCTAAGCGTCAATGTAGGTCGCTATGTTGTATAAACGTCAATATGAATTGCGTATTGTGAGATCTAAGCTTTGAAAGTATTTTGAAAATCCTTACACATAATCTTACCTTATTTATTTCAAATTTATCTTTACCATTGAAAGTGAAAAATTGAGCATTTAAACATAATTTTAAGCAATAATAAGCATATAGACTAATAAAATACATAATTTATGCAGTATAAAGTGAACGATGGTCATGTAGTTAAGTCTGCCGTTACTATGGTTTTAATTTTAAGTACTATTTTTTACTTATTTATTTTGTTAGGTTGAATGTTTTGAATAAGTAAATGATTTTATTGCTAATCATCTTATTCCAGTAATTTTTAGTTAAAACTATTTAATGAATTCGTGTCTAATTTGATCGAATGATCTTGAATAAACCGTTAAAATTTGATAGCTTACAGCAAAGATTTTTTACATTTAAAAACACAAAAAAGAAGGTAATTGTTATGACAATCAAAGTAGGTATTAATGGTTTCGGCCGTATTGGTCGTATTGTTTTCCGTGCTGCTCAAAAACGTTCAGACATCGAAATCGTTGCTATCAATGATTTATTAGATGTTGAATATATGGCTTATATGCTTAAATATGACTCAACTCACGGTCGTTTCGACGGTACTGTTGAAGTTAAAGATGGCAAATTAGTCGTTAACGGTAAAACTATCCGCGTTACTGCTGAAAGAGATCCTGCAAACTTAAAATGGAATGAAGTCGGTGTTGATGTTGTTGCTGAAGCAACTGGTCTTTTCTTAGATGATGCAACTGCTCGTAAACACATTCAAGCTGGTGCTAAGAAAGTTGTTTTAACTGGTCCTTCTAAAGATAGCACTCCTATGTTTGTAATGGGTGTTAATGATAAAGACTACGCTGGTCAAGATATCGTTTCTAATGCTTCATGTACTACTAACTGTTTAGCGCCTTTAGCTAAAGTTATCAATGATAACTTTGGTATCGTTGAAGGTTTAATGACTACTGTTCACGCTACAACAGCTACTCAAAAAACTGTTGATGGTCCATCTCACAAAGATTGGCGTGGTGGTCGTGGTGCTGCTCAAAACATCATCCCATCTTCAACTGGTGCAGCTAAAGCTGTAGGTAAAGTTATCCCTGAATTAAACGGTAAATTAACTGGTATGGCTTTCCGTGTTCCTACTCCAGACGTTTCTGTAGTGGATTTAACTGCGCGTTTAGCTAAACCAGCTAAATACGAAGATATCTGTAAAGCTATCAAAGCAGCATCTGAAGGCCCAATGAAAGGCGTTCTTGGTTATACTGAAGATGCAGTTGTTTCAACTGACTTCTTAGGTGAAGTTTGTACTTCTGTATTTGATGCGAAAGCAGGTATCCAAATCAGCGATACTTTCGTGAAACTTGTTGCTTGGTATGACAACGAAGTAGGTTATTCTAACAAAGTATTAGATTTAATCGCTGTAGTTTCTAAATAATAGAAGCAATTCATAATTATTTCAATAAGCGGCCTTTGGGTCGCTTTTTTATTACAAGATTGTCATCAATTTATAAATGTACAATTTATAAATGCAATAAAAAGCCCATTTGGTTAAATGGGCTTTTGCATTCAAACTAATAAAGAAATTAGTTGGTTAGATAACAACAACTTCAGCTGCTGCTGGTCCACGAGGGCTATCTTGAATAGCAAATTCGACTTGTTGACCTTCAGCTAAAGTTTTAAATCCGTCGCCGGAAATAGCTGAGAAGTGAACAAATACGTCTTTACTACCATCGGTAGGGGTTATAAAACCGAAACCTTTACTCTCGTTAAACCATTTTACTTGGCCAGTTTTCTTATTCATTTACTAGACATCCTAACAATAATTAATAATTTGCCTTTAAGGCACGAATAGACCTTCACTTAGTATTATTAATTCAACTCAAAACTAAAAATATGATTAACATTACATAAAAAAAGTTAATCGTTTTCATAATAAAATACTGCGTTATAAGTCTGCTACTATTACCGCATAAATTATAATCGAAAGCAAGGTTTTAATGACAATTTTTTAATCTTAGAGTGCCGTTTTATATAAATTTTTGTTTAAAATCAACTTAATTTGATATAAAACAATTTAAACATGACAAAAAATTATATTTATTTCGAAAGTCAAAGTTTACACTAAAAAAAAGAGTCACTAACTATTTTTTAGCGACTCTTTTTTTAACGTTTACTTAATATAAATTTTGTAAATTTTTTGGTTAAGTCTATTTTTTGTTAGCTCTTTCGAAAGATTCGATAATTTCTTTACGAGCCGCATCTGCGTTTTCCCATCCATCAACTTTAACCCATTTACCTTTTTCGAGTGCTTTGTATTGTTCGAAAAAGTGTTTGATTTGAGATTTAAGTAATTCTGGTAAATCTTCAACATCTTTAATATGGTCATATTCTTTTGAAAGTTTAGTATGTGGTACCGCAACTAATTTAGCATCTTCGCCCGCTTCGTCGGTCATTTTTAATACGCCAACTGGGCGACAACGAATAACTGAACCTGGTTGTAATGGGTACGGAGTTGGGACTAATACATCAACAGGATCACCATCAAGAGATAATGTGTTATTGATATAGCCATAGTTACAAGGATAAAACATAGCTGTTGCCATAAAGCGGTCAACAAATACTGCGCCAGTATCTTTATCTACTTCATATTTGATTGGATCTGCATTGGCAGGAATTTCAATCACAACATAAATATCATCGGGTAATTCTTTACCAGCTGGTACATTTAAAAGTCCCATTTTTTGTATCCTCTATCTAGATTAATAATAGTTTAGTTCATCAGTAATGAGCGTACATTATAAAACTTATTCTGTATCGCTCAATTCTTTTAAATATTGAAAAATTTGTCTTGCTGTTTTAGGCGGCTTATTGGATTGTAACTCTTTTTTGGCTAAACGAGCTAAAGTACGCAGTTGTTGCCTGTCAGCATTTGGGTATAAACCAATAATAGTTTCTGCATCACCCGTTTCAATAAGTTCATCGCGCAATTTTTCTAATTTATGAAATATTGCTACTTGTTGATTATGGCGATTTTTAAGTTTGTTTAGAGCAAGGGTTATCGGTTCGATATCACGATTGCGAAGCAACTTGCCAATATATTGAATTTGTCTTCTATAACCTTCTTTTTTGATTTTTTGCGCTAATTCGATAGCGTAAAGTAAATCTTCATCAAGAGGAATTTTAACAATTTCATTTTTGCTTAGATTAACTAGCTCAATTCCGAGTTTTTTAAGTTCTTCTGCATCTCTTTTGATTTCGCTCTTACTGACGTAAATGATCTCATCTTCGATCTCGTCGACAGCTAAGTTTGGTTCTTTGATTGTCTCTTGATTTTGATTCATATGATTTCTTTTGTTAACTAAAATGCAATTCTGGCTTATTATAACGTATCACTAGCAGAATTGTAGAAAATAATAAAATGAGTATAGAACAAATCAAGAAAGACGCTTTAACCCAAAAAGAAAAATTATCCGCTATTGTTGCTCATGCTATTGAGCAAGCTAAACCAAGAGTTGATTCGGTTGAAGTTTCAATTAATCAATCCACGGGTATAAGTATCAGCACTCGTATGGGGGAAACTGAAAACGTAGAATTTAATAGCGATGGTGCATTAGGCATTACGGTTTATCAAAACCAACGTAAGGGGAGTGCATCAACAAATGATTTATCCCCGCAGGCGATTGCCCAAACCATTGATATGGCCATCAACATTATGCAATATACTTCACCCGATCCTTATTCTGGTTTAGGTGATGTAGATTTGATGGCATTTGATGCTCCAGATTTAGATCTGTTCTATCCAAGTGATTTGAATGTCGATAAAGCCATTGAGCAAGCCAAACAAGCAGAAGAAGCTGCTTTAGCTTATCCCGAGATTATTAATAGTGATGGCAGTTATTTTGGAAGCCGTTATGGTATTTATATGTATGGGAATAGCTTAGGTATGTTGAATGGTTACTGTGCAAGTTCTCATTCTCTATCTTGTTCAGTTATCGCAAAACAAGATGAGCAAATGGAGCGCAATTATGCTTTCACTTCATCACGGGACATTGGCGATCTAAAATCACCCCTATGGGTCGGCCAACAAGCTGCCGAAAAAACGATTGCCCATTTAGGGGCGAGACAAATTGAGACCATGCAAGTACCTGTTCTGTTTTGTGCGGATGTAGCGGTCGGATTAATTAGACACTTAGTGAGTGCGATAAGTGGTGGTGCAATTTATCGTAAATCTTCGTTTTTGTTAGATAGTGTGGGTAAAACAATATTCCCATCTTGGTTAACTATTTTGGAAGATCCTTTCATTTTAAAAGGAATTGGTTCTTCACCATTTGATAGTGAAGGAACAAAAACCGTTAAACGTAATATTATTGAGCAGGGTATTTTACAAACTTATTTATTGAGTAATTACTCAGCCAGAAAATTAGGTCTAAAATCAACAGGACATGCTGGCGGTATACATAATTGGTTAGTCTCATCAAGTCAAACAGATACAGACTTTAATGCAATGTTAGCCAAATTAGATAAAGGTGTGGTTGTGACCTCTTTAATGGGGGATGGTGTTAATAATGTCACGGGAGATTATTCACGTGGAGCAACTGGATTTTGGGTGGAAAATGGTCAAATCCAGTATCCAATCAATGAATTTACTGTTGCTGGTAATCTCAAAGATATGTATCAAAATATCGTGGCGATAGGGAATGATCTTGAAACAAGAAGTAATATTCAATGCGGATCAATTTTAATGGAAAACATAAGTATAGCTGGAAGATAATAAAACATGCAAAAAGTGGAAAACAAAGGGATATTACAAAAAATAGCATTGTGGATGCCAGGATTAATCAGTTTATTGCATTATAGACGGGAATATTTTAATTCTGATATAAAAGCAGGCTTATCGGTCGCGGCTGTTTCGTTACCTGTATCAATTGCATACGCTGAATTAACGGGCGTAGGTGCAATAGCTGGATTATATTCAACTATTTTACCCCTTATTGTTTATGCACTTTTTGGCTCTTCTAAACAACTTATTGTTGGCCCAGATACTGCTACCTGTGCGGTAGTTGCAGCCGTTGTTTTTCCTTTAGCTGAGGATGATCCTATTTTACGTTGGCAATTGGTTATATTGTTAACCATTATGATTGGAATATGGTGTATTATTGCCGGTAAGTTGCATTTAGGGGCGCTAGCTGATTTGCTCAGTCAACCGATTTTAATTGGTCTACTTAACGGGATTTCAATCACAATTATCATTGATCAGTTTGCTAGGACGTTAGGTTTTTCTTATGACTTTTCATATTTAATTGAACGAGTCGTATATTTACCTTTCAAAATATCTGAAATCCATATTTTAACCGCATTGGTCTCGTTTTTTACTTTACTCATATTAGTTGCTTTGAAAAGATTAAGACCTCGCTATCCAGCTCCGCTTTTTGCCGTAGTGATAATGACCTTTTTTTCATGGTTATTTAATTTTGAATCGTACAGTATACGTATCATCGGTCAAGTTAGTGGTGAATTTATATCTGCTGAATCATGGATTGGTTTTGATAAAGCAAAAATGCGAGAATTAGTGGTTCCATCATTGAATATAGCGGTTATCTGTTTCGTTAGTATGATGATAACGGTTCGTAGCTTTGCCTCTAAAAATAATTATGAAACAAACGCCGATGTAGAATTTAGAGCCTTAGGTATGGCTAATATTGTAGCAGGATTATCACAAGGATTTGTGGTCAGTGGCACTTCATCGCGTACAGCTGTCAATGATGCCAATGGTGGTAAAACTCAGCTCGTTTCAATTATTGCTGCGATATTAATTGGTTTAGTGGTTCTGCTTTTCCTATCGCCTTTACAATACATTCCCACTTGTGTATTGGGGGTGATTTTAATTTACTCTTCACTTTCTCTTATTAATTTCCAAACTATATTTCGTTTTTTCAAGTTTGATCGTGATGCGTTTTACTTAAGTTTAATCACGTTTATCTCGGTGTTATTGATTGGCATTATTCCGGGTATGGCGCTTGCGGTTTTGCTAGGACTCTTTCTGTTTTTACGCCGTGTTTTCCGACCGAAAGATCAACTTTTAGGGATGGATGATAGTGGTCGTATTCACTCTTTAGGTAAAGAGGTTAAACCACTAAAAAGTACAATTATTTATCGATTTAATTCTCCACTGACTTATTTCAATATTGCATATTTCAAGCGAAAAATTATAAGTTA
Source organism: Gilliamella sp. LMG 34360 (assembly GCF_984568995.1). NCBI lineage: Bacteria > Pseudomonadati > Pseudomonadota > Gammaproteobacteria > Orbales > Orbaceae > Gilliamella > Gilliamella sp. LMG 34360. The sequence continues at coordinate 1,244,592 of NZ_OZ474900.1, forward strand.
TATTGACGAATCAGAAGAGCCAATAAATTACGTTATTGTCGATGCGATTCCTTGTTTTACTTACAAAGATGTCAGCGTTTTACTCGGTGTTGAAGAATTAGTTAAATCTTTAAAAGTTCGAAATGTTATTTTGATCCTATCTGGTCGGCGAAAAACACTCAAAAATTGGTTTAAACAGATGAATATACAGCTTGATGAAGAGTATATTGAATTTGCTTATGATCTCTATTTTTCAGTCAGGTTAGTGCAAAGTAAAGAGCATATAAACAGTGACGATGACGATGTGAATAGCATAGAACATATAGACAATAATGATGAAGAAGATGTAAATAGCAAAGACATTGATAATTAATCATTGCGTGGTTTATGGGGTATTTTATGAATAAAAAAATAATTAAGATCGAAATGCTCAGTACTGGTGATGAGGTTTTATATGGGCAAATAATTGATACCAACGCGGCGTGGTTGTCTGAATTGCTTTTTCAGGAAGGCATCTTAATGACTTCCAGACACACGGTTGGCGATGATTTAACGCAACTTATTTACACACTTAAACAACATAGTTTAGATAATGATATTATTATTGTAAACGGTGGTTTAGGGCCAACAAGTGATGATTTAAGTGCACAGGCAGCAGCATTAGCCAATCACGAATCCCTTATATTGCATCAAGAGTGGGTGGATAAAATTGAGCAATATTTTTCAAGCCGTGGTAAAACGATGTCGCCAAGTAATATAAAGCAGGCGATGTTACCCCAAAGTGCTACTTTAATTGATAATCCTATGGGAACAGCATGTGGCTTTAAAATGCGGATCAATCAGTGCCTTTTATATTTTACTCCTGGTGTCCCGAGCGAATTTAAAGAAATGGTTAAAACCTCAATTTTGCCTGAAATTAAATTAAGCTTTCCAACATTAGAAAAGAAATTATGTTATCGACTGATGACCATGGGACAAACAGAAAGTGATTTAGCAACGAAAATTGATAATAAACTAAATATACCAACTGATATTGTAGTTGGATATCGAGCAGCAATGCCAATGATTGAACTGAAATTAACGGGGCCAGAACAACAAAGAAATAAGATGGATGAGTTATGGCAACAAATTAAATCAATTGTGGCTAACAACTTCTTGTATGAAGGTGTTTTAACTCAACATGGCGATCTAGGCTTAGCAATGCTTGTTTCCAGAATTTTACTCGAAAAAAATCAAACCATCGCTGTTATTGAACAACAATCAGCAGGCGTTATTGCTCAGCAATTATTTGAGTGTGAAGCGCCGCTGGTTAAGTCGGAAATCGTTCCATTGTTTCTTGAGGATTCTAAAGACTATTTTTTAGACATATTAACTAAAAATAGGGCTGATATCGTACTTGGGCTAGTTAATTTTAGAGAAAGGAATACGGAATTTACCTTGATCATAGCTACGTCACAGCAGTTTTTGAAATTTAATTTGAGATACACAGGTCGACAACAGAATCGTCACATCACTCAAAAAATTCTTTGTGCAATCGCTTTAGATGCTTTACGCCGCTATTTTGAAAACATGCCAATTATTGGTACGAATGTTTGGTTAGATTTGATTGAATAACGATTGATAGTTTTTTGTAAAAAATCCAGCTAGCTTGGGTTTAAAAATAATATTAATATGGACATTTTGCTACAAAATTAAGTACAATAATAGATCTTTCAAATAAAGCAATTTAGTAAAACAAATTAGAGGTAAAAATGGCTCGTGTAACTGTCCAAGATGCAGTAGAAAAAATTGGTAATCGCTTTGATCTCGTTTTAGTTGCAGCAAGACGTGCTCGTCAATTACAAATTGAAAATAAATCGCCATTAATTCCAGAAGAAAACGACAAGGAAACCGTTGTTGCGTTACGTGAAATTGAAGATGGCCTTGTCAACAAACAAATTCTTGATACTGCTGATTTCCAAGCTCGTCAAGATGAAGAAGCGGAAGTTCGTTCTGCACTTCATGAATCGATTCTTCTTGATAATACTCCCTCGTACGAATAAATTCTGATGAGAATTGCTTATGCAATATTTTGATGGTTTAAAAGAGGTTGTCACATCTTATCTTCCAGCTAAACAAGTTGAAATTATTCAAGATGCTTATCTCTTTGCTCAAAAGGCGCATGACGGGCAATTCCGATGTAGCGGTGAACCTTATATCACTCATCCAGTTGCGGTTGCGACAATTTTAGCCGATATGCGACTGGATTATGAAACAATCATCGCTGCACTCTTACATGATACTATTGAAGACACACCTGTCACCTTTCAAGATATAACGGAAAAATTTGGTAAACACGTTGCTATCTTAGTTGAAGGTGTTTCTAAATTAGATAAATTAAAATTTCGCAACAGACAAGAGGCACAAGCTGAAAATTTTCGCAAAATGGTTCTCGCCATGACCGAAGATGTGCGCGTTATTTTAATTAAACTTGCTGACCGTACCCATAATATGCGAACACTGGGCTCATTAAGACCCGATAAACGCCGTCGCATAGCAAAAGAGACATTAGAGATTTATGCTCCTTTAGCACATCGTTTAGGTATTCATCATATTAAAACTGAGCTTGAAATATTGGGCTTTACAGCGATGCATCCTAATCGCGCAAAAGTTTTAGAAAAAGTCGTTGATGTCGCTCGCGGCACCAGAAAGGAACTTATTGAGCAAATTTTGTCAGAAATTAGAGGGCGTTTAACCGATGCTCATATTGATGCAGTCGTAAAAGGTTTAGAAAAAAATATCTATGTGATTTATCAGAAAATGCAAATGCGTGAACAGCATTTTCACTCAATCATGGATATCTATATTTTTCGTGTTGTCGTTAAAGATGTTGATGCCTGCTACCGAGCTTTGGGTTTAGTACATAATCTATATAAACCACGTCTTAATCGATTTAAAGATTATATTGCCATTCCTAAAGCCAATGGTTACCAATCGTTACATTCATCGTTAATTGGTCCTCATGGTACTCCAGTAGAAGTGCAAATACGCACTGAAGATATGGATCAAATGGCTGAAATGGGTGTAGCTGCTCATTGGGTATATAATGAAAAAGATGAGATTACGCATACTACTGCCCAAATTAAGGCTCAACGCTGGATGCAAAGCTTATTAGAGCTGCAACAAAGTGTTGGTAATTCATATGAATTTATTGAAAATGTGAAATCGGATCTGTTTCCTAAAGAGATCTATGTCTTTACGCCTAAAGGCCGCATTGTTCAATTACCTGAAGGGGCAACGGCCGTTGATCTCGCTTACGCAGTCCATACAGATATTGGTCATCAATGTATTGGTGCAATTGTTGATCGCAAACCTTATCCACTATCCCAACCATTAAGTAATGGTCAAACGGTTGAAATTATTACTTCACCTGAGGCTCGACCTAATGCTCGCTGGCTCAGTTTCGTGGTAAGCGCCAAAGCAAGATCGCGTATTCGTCAAGCGTTGAAATCGTTAAAACGTGAAGATGCCATGGAGCTAGGACGTCGATTACTCAATTTGGCACTAGTTAACACAGGTGGAATTGAAGCTCTTACTGATCAACAGATCAAGAAAATTTTACAAATTACCAAATTACAATCCTTTGATGATGTGTTGGCTGAAATTGGCTTAGGTAATATTATGAGTCACTTTATTGCCAAAGGCTTAAAGCATAATGAATTATTGCAAGATCAATCTGATCCAAGTTCAACTTTAGTGATAACGGGAAGTGAAGGTGTTTTAGTTATTTTTTCAAAATGTTGTCATCCAATACCTAATGACCCTATCATTGGTCATGTGAGTGCAGAAAAAGGTTTAACCGTACATCATGAATCTTGTCGTAATATAACAGGTTATCAAAATAATCCTGATAAGTATATTCCTCTTAAATGGGCGACAAATATTGACCAGTTCTTTGTTGCTGAAATTTGGGTAGATATTTTAAATAATCAAGGATCATTAGGTCATGTTCTTTCCATCATAAACGATGAAAAAGCTCATCTACAATGGTTAAATACGGAAGAAAAAGATCGACAAATTTATACTATCATCTTACAAATTGAAGTGAAAAACTCTCAACAACTTAATGAGTTAATGCGTAAACTGTCTTTACAACAAGATGTTGTGAGTGTGACTCGTAATATCAATTAATTATTATGGTAAACCGTTTTTTCAATCACATTCCATTAATTAACTTAAGTGGAATTGGTAGTAGTTTAGAAAAAAAATTCCATACTCTTGGTATTGATACCATTCAAGACTTATTATTCCATTTTCCCTTACGTTATGAAGATCGCTCTTCATCATGTGCCATTGGTGATGTAGCTATTGGCGAACATACCACGATTGAAGGTTGTATTATAAAAACCGAAGTGATTTTAAAACGCAAACAAATGTTAGTTTGTCATATTCAGGATGAATCAGGCATAGCGATATTGAGATTTATGAATTTCAATGCTGGCATTAAAGCAAGTTTGGCTCAAGGAAAATGGGTAAGTGCTTACGGTGAAATAAAAAGTGGAAAAAATTATCCAGAAATTATTCATCCACAATATAAAGTTAAAGCGAGTCGTGAAGATAATGCCTTAGCTGATGCAAGTCAGGAAAGATATACCCCTATATATCCGACAACCTATGGGTTAACTCAAAATGTGATTCGTAAGTTGATTCAATCTGCTTTATTACTGTTAAAACGTAATCCTCCCGCTGAGATTTTACCTCCTCAATTAGCGAGCCATTTTTTACCCGCGTTAGATTCATTAAATATCATTCATAACCCACCAATTGATACCGATATTAATCAATTAGTCACTGGTGAGCATTGTGCGATTAAACGATTTATTTTTGAAGAGTTACTAGCTTATCATTTAAGTATGTTGCTATTGAAAGTCGATAATCAAAAGCAACAAGCTTATGCCATGCATACAAGTCAGAAGTTTATAAAACCTTTTTTAGCATCATTACCTTTTAGTCCTACGAATGCTCAGCAACGTGTCGTTGGGGATATTTATAAAGATATGGCTAAACCTATTCCAATGATGCGTTTAATTCAAGGGGATGTGGGTTCAGGTAAAACTTTAGTTGCTGCATTGGCGGCATTAAATGCCATAGAAAATAATCAACAAGTCGTCTTAATGGCACCGACCGAGATATTAGCGGAGCAGCACTATAACAATTTTAAACAATGGTTTGAACCCCTTGGCATCACTGTGGATTGGTTATCTGGGCGTTTAACGGCAAAAAATAAAAAGCAGCGTTATGAAGGCGTACAAAGTGGCAATATCACTATGTTAATTGGTACGCATGCTGTTTTTGTTGATAAAGTGGAATTTGCAGCTTTAGGCTTGGTGATTATTGATGAACAGCATCGCTTTGGTGTTAATCAGCGATTAACATTGTGGGAAAAAGGTATAAAAGAAAGTATGCATCCTCATCAATTAATTATGACGGCAACACCGATCCCAAGAACGTTGGCAATGACTGTCTATGCTGATTTAGATGTCTCGGTGATTGATGAGTTACCGCCTGGCCGCACGCCTGTTACAACGGTCGTTATTCCTAATTCTCGACGAGATGAGATTATTGAAAAAGTCAATCAAGCTTGTTTAAGTGCACGGCAAGTTTATTGGGTTTGTACCTTAGTTGAAGAGTCAGAAACACTTGATGCCCAAGCTGCCGAAATATTAGTTGAAGAATTGCGTGAGCGATTACCTAATTTATCCATAGCGTTAATACATGGCAAAATGAAATCAGATGAAAAGCAGTTGGTCATGCAAAACTTTAAAGCAGGTAACACTCAACTCTTAGTTGCAACAACGGTAATTGAAGTTGGTGTTGATGTACCCAATGCAAGTTTGATGATTATTGAAAATGCTGAACGACTCGGGTTAGCTCAATTACACCAATTACGTGGGCGAGTTGGCCGGGGTAGTGCCGTTTCTCATTGTGTTTTAATGTACCAAGCTCCACTTAGTAAGGTCGCTCAATCCCGAATGAGAGTCATGCGTGAAAGCAATGATGGTTTTGTTATTGCCCAAAAAGATCTTGAAATTCGTGGCAGTGGTGAAATTTTAGGGACTCGTCAAATGGGTGTGGCAAACTTTAAAATCGTTGATTTAATTCGTGATCAACATCTGATTAGTGAAGTACAAAAAACATCTAACTATCTACAACAAAACTACCCACAAGTCGCTCAGCAATTAATAGCTTGTTGGCTTCCAGATCGTCAAAAATACATTAATGCTTAGTGCTAAACGATTATTTATTTTTTAAGCCTAATCAATCAGATTAAATATAACTCTAATATGGCTGATCTTTTTTATAAATGATTTCTTTTTGGGAATTTCTTTGTAAAAAAGTTACAGGTTACACCTACGTTTCAGTAAAAAATGGCTGGAATAATGGTATGAGTTGTAATGATTTAACGTTAAATATCCGCATTTATCAGTAAAATCAGACATAGTAAAAGATCTTCTTTTTTGACTGAATAAAAGTGACTTTGTAAAAAAGTTTCAGGTAACACCTACGTTTCAGTAAAAAATGGCTGGAATAATGGTATGAGTTGTAATGATTTAACGTTAAATATCCGCATTTATCAGTAAAATCAGACATAGTAAAAGATCTTCTTTATTTGACTGAATAAAAGTGGCTTTGTAAAAAAGTTTCAGGTAACACCTACGTTTCAGTAAAAAATGGCTGGGATAATGGTATGAGTTGTAATGATCTAACGTTAAATGCTCGTATTTATCAGTAAAATCAGACATAGTAAAAGATCTTCTTTTTTGACTGAATAAAAGTAGGTTTGTAAAAAAGTTTCAGGTAATACCTACGTTTCAGTAAAAATGGCGGGGATAATAGTATAAGTTGTTATGATCGAACGTTAAATGCTCGTATTTATCAGTAAAATCAGACATATTAAAAGATCTTTTTTTTTGACTAAACAAAAGTAGGTTTGTAAAAAAGTTTCAGGTAATACCTACGTTTCAGTAAAAAATGGCTAGGATAATAGTATGAGTTGTTATGATCTAATACTATATGTCACATCTATCAGTAAAAAAGACCAGTGTATGGATTGTTAAATAGCGTTCAAAAAAGTGATCAATATAAAATAATTGAATACGCCCATTTTTTAATTGATGTCGTTGTAGATCGGTTCATAAAAACTCATTTGATCCAAAAAAATTAAAAATTAGATTGAATGTTGCAACCTAACTCAACATAAGTAAACAAATGAATATTTTTGATATCAAAGTAATATATAACGATTTGATTATTTATGCTTTGCACGGATATGGCTATCGTGTAATATAGTCGGCATCGTACAAATGAAATAATTGTGAATGTTCTATGAAATCATCTATAAAATTACTTTCTATACTTTTAATTACATTGACATTATTGGGATGTGGACTGAAAGGACCTCTTTATATGCCTGCTGAAAACTCAACAGCATCAATGGATTCGGATTCAATTAACCAAACATCATAATGGAATAGCTTATGGATTTTCTACATTATCAAAACGGTCAATTATTTGCTAATCAAGTTGCTATATCTGATTTAGCTGAGCAGTATGGTACACCATTATATGTCTATTCATCAGATTATATCACTAAACAGTTTTTAGCTTATCAACAAGCTTTAACCGATACGAACCACTTAATCTGTTATGCAGTTAAGGCTAACAGTAATTTATCCGTATTAAAACAATTGGCAAATTTAGGCGCAGGATTTGATATTGTATCTCAGGGTGAGTTGGAACGCGTGCTAAAAGCGGGGGCAGATGCTAACAAAGTTGTCTTTTCTGGTGTGGCAAAATCAATTGTTGAAATTGAACGTGCACTGACAGTGGGTATCAAATGTTTTAATGTTGAGTCCGAACCTGAGCTTTACCGAATCAATGATATTGCTAAAAGATTAAATAAGATTGCAGCAATTTCGTTAAGAATTAACCCCGATGTTGATGCCAAAACTCATCCTTATATTTCAACCGGATTACGTGAAAATAAATTTGGTATTAGCTATCAGTTAGCATTGGATGTGTATCGTAAAGCCCAATCATTATCGAATATCAAAATAGCAGGCATTGACTGTCATATCGGTTCTCAGTTAACTGAATTATCGCCATTTTTAGATGCGGCTGATCGTATTGTGGCATTAGTTGACGAATTAAACGCTAATAACATTAATATTGAACATATTGATTTAGGTGGTGGACTTGGTGTTTGTTATAATGATGAAAAAACCATATCCCCTTTACAACTTGTTACTGAGTTGAAAAAGAAATTTGCCAAATACGCTAATGTTGAGCTTCTCTTTGAGCCGGGTCGTTGTATTGTGGCCAATGCGGGACTATTAATTACAAAAGTAGAATATACTAAGCATCAAGATGGTAATCATTTTGCCATTGTCGATGCGGGTATGAACGATTTAATTAGACCAGCCCTATATGACGCTTGGATGCGAGTTTTACCAGCAAAAGAACCAAAATCATCAGATGAGACCTTGATATATAATGTCGTCGGCCCAATTTGTGAATCAAGTGATGTGTTGGCTTATCAACGTGAGCTTTCGGTTCAACAAGATGATTTGTTAGTGGTTTGTAGTGCTGGTGCTTATGGATTTAGTATGGCATCGAATTATAACAGTCACCCAAGACCTGCAGAGGTGATGCTAATTGGCGAGCAACAACATAAAATTATTCGCCAGCGAGAGTCATTTGACGATTTATGGCGAGGTGAATCTCTATAATAAATAAAATTTCTGATGATTTAGAAATTCAGTGATAGGGTTTCATTCATCAGTCATTGTGATGACCTTATTAGGTTATATAACTCAATAGATAATTATGTTTTTTTCAATAGAAGGTAGAAATAGATGAACTTTTCAAAAATGCATGGACTCGGAAATGATTTTATGGTCATTGATGCGGTAACCCAAAATGTTCATCTTTCGACTGAAATGATTAAACGTCTTGCCGATAGATATACTGGAGTTGGTTTTGATCAACTTTTGATTGTTGAGCCTCCTTATGCTCCAGATACCGATTTTCATTATCGAATTTTTAATGCTGATGGTAGTGAGGTTCAGCAGTGTGGAAATGGAGCTCGTTGTTTTGCGCGTTTTGTTCGCTTAAAAGGTTTGACTAAAAAACGTACTTTAAAAGTTAGCACGATGAAAGGTAATATTGTGTTAACTGTTAACGATGATGAAACGGTAAGAGTCAATATGGGGCAGCCTACTTTTGAGCCGAGCAAAGTACCATTTAAAGCAATCAAAGAAGAAAAAACATACATCATTCGTGCCCAAGAACGCACAATATTATGTGGCGTTGCTTCAATGGGTAATCCGCATTGTGTTCTTCAAGTGGATAATGTCATTACCGCAGAAGTAGAAAAATTAGGTCCATTATTGGAGTCGCACGAACGTTTTCCTGAACGAGCCAATATTGGTTTTATGCATATTATCGATCGTAATAATATCAATCTACGCGTATTTGAACGTGGTGTTGGTGAAACTCAAGCTTGTGGTACTGGAGCATGTGCTGCTGTCGCAGTTGGTATTAATCAAGGATTGCTTAACAGCAAAGTTAAAGTGAACCTGCCTGGGGGTAAGTTAGTCATAGAATGGCAAGGAGCAAATAAACCGCTTTATATGACAGGTCCCGCTACGCATGTTTACGATGGATTTATTGCGATTTAAATTTGGTTTGATAGTAAAGTCGATTAGTAAAATTTCATTCTTGGTTAATAAGTTATTTAAAAAAACTAACTATTATGAGTTTAAGTAATTTTTTAGCCTAGTGTGTCATATCGGTTATAACAGAGATTCAGCATGGTTGCTAAAACAACACAATCTTATAAAACAAAAAATACAAAACCAACAACTCGTAAAATGAAATTGAATGATGAGATGGTTAGTCAATATTTGAATGACAATCCAGATTTTTTTATTAGAAACGCAAGTCTTTTTGAAAATATGCGCATTCCTCACCCAATTAGAGGAGGCGTTTCACTCCCTGAATGGCAAATGGCAAGGCAGCGCAATAAAATTAGTCATCTTGAGGCTGAAATAACCTTGTTAATGGAATATGCGCGTTCTAATGAATTGTTGTTTAATCAATTTATGGATCTGCAAATTCAAATATTTAAAGCTGATGATCTTGATGAATTGGTACAAATATTAAAAAATTGGGCAAAATCGTTGGGTCTTAATGGTGCTTATTTATATCTTTTTGATGATAAATGGTTAATTAACGCCCCTTCAAAATATCAACACTATGCTTTAAATCGTTCAGGTTTTGATTTTATTCGAGTTAGGCATCTACAATACAGCAACCAATATCTAGGTCCATTAAATACTACTGAACTGGATTTTTTATTATCTGAACGTAATTATATCGGTTCTGTTGCTTTATCCTTATTAGGACAATTTGGTGATTTGGGGATCTTAATGTTTACCAGTTCTGATCCGCATCATTATCAAGAAAAACAAGGTACACTATTATTGGAAAAAGTGAGTCAACTATTACCTATATTAATTGAAAAATGGGTTATGCGAAAAAAATAAGGTAAGTTATGATTCAATCCTCTCAAAATAATCTTTGTTTACTAACCGAACCGGTTGAGCGTTTTTTAAATTATCTAAAATCGGAAAAACAGCTTAGCCTAAATACCCAAGTCAATTATCGACGTCAGCTTTATGCGCTTATCGCCATCGCAAAAGAAGTGGGCATCACTAAATGGCAGGATGTAGATTCATCGGCAGTAAGATTATTAATTAGTCATAGCAAACGAACCGGTTTACAGGCAAGAAGTTTATCTTTAAGGTTATCGGCGCTACGCAGTTTTTGTGATTGGATGATAAAAAATGAATCTATTAGTGCCAATCCCGCTCGTGGTGTTTTAAATCCTAAATTAGGGCAACATCTTCCTAAAAATATTGATATTGATGAAATTAATCAATTGCTCGATATTAATTATAATGATCCCCTTTCAGTACGCGATAGAGCAATGCTTGAACTTATGTATGGTTCAGGGCTACGATTGTCAGAATTAGTCAATCTTAATTGCCGTGAATTGAACTTGAATGAGGGCGAAGTCCGAGTGATGGGTAAGGGGAACAAAGAGCGAAAATTACCATTAGGTTATGAGTCTATTAAATGGATTAATAATTGGTTATCAATGCGTAATTTATTGGATCCTAAGGATGATGCCTTATTTATCTCCAAATTAGGTAAACGCATTTCACCTCGTAATGTCGAAAAAAGATTTGCACAATGGGGTGTTAAACGCGGATTATCAGTGCATGTTCATCCGCATAAATTACGGCACTCATTTGCCACTCATATGTTAGAATCGAGTGGTGATTTGCGAGCCGTACAAGAGTTGTTAGGTCATGCAGATTTATCGACCACACAAGTTTATACTCATTTAGATTTTTCACATCTGTCTGAAGTTTATGATTCTACCCATCCAAGAGCGAAAAGAGGAAACAAGTAATGCATATTTATCGTTCCATGAACACAATTAAGGCAATCACTTTCGATCTGGATGATACTTTGTATGATAATAGTGACATTGTTGAAAAATCCGAAGAGGAAATTGTCAAATATTTACAGCGTTATGAGGGTTTACAGCATTTGACCGTATCAGCACTGCATTTAGAGAAAAAATCGGTGCTTGCTGCGAATCCAGAAATTTATCATGATGTTGTAGTTTGGCGAATTGAAACCATCAAATCTCTTTTAAATAAGGCAAAAATTCCATCAGAAAAATGGTCAAACATTATTGACGAAACAATGGATACATTTAATTTTTGGCGTCATAAAATGCATGTTCCACCGTCGACTCACGCCTTATTAACTAAATTAGCATCCAAAGTTCCTTTAGCAGTGATCACTAATGGTAATGTTGAGGTTAATAAAATTGGATTAAGTGATTACTTTCAATTTTCTTTACGTGGAGGTGCTGATGGACGCTCAAAACCTTTTCCTGAAATTTTTAATTTAGCGATTTCCAAATTGGGTGTACCAGCAGGTAACATATTACATGTAGGTGATAACTTGTTAACCGATGTGAATGGTGCCATCAATAATGGTTTATTAGCCTGTTGGATAAATATCTTTAATCAAGATATTTTTCATCTTGCCGATGCTCGATGTTTACCCCATATTGAGATAAGCCAATTGCCTGAATTGGATAATCTGTTATAATTTTGTAAATATCTGTATAAATAGACAGTGAGACTAAGTAGGATTTACATTTAATTAAAAACCTTTCTTTGTATCCTATTTATTTACAGTCAATAAACAATATTTAGATACACAATGAATATATTTGTAATGCTTATGAAATTGAAACCAACTCGTATTTGTTATAACCAAAATAGGTTTAAATATAATGGAAATTAAAAAATCATTATTAGAAGACCTCAATACCGAACAACAAAATGCAGTGACTACCGATAACCAATATACTGTTGTACTTGCAGGTGCTGGAAGTGGTAAAACACGTGTTTTAGTTCACCGAATTGCATGGCTGTGCATGGAAAAACATTACTCTTCCCAATCCATCTTTGCCGTAACTTTTACGAATAAAGCGGCGGTTGAAATGCAAGAGCGTATCCAAGCATTAGTTGGCGAAGGGTATTTTAGTGGGATGTGGATTGGTACTTTTCACGGATTAACTCATCGTTTGTTACGGATGTTTTCACAGCAAGCCAACTTACCTTCCAACTTTCAGCTTATTGACTCGGAAGATCAGATTCGCCTTATTAAACGAATTTTTCGAGAGCTTAAAGTTGATGAAAAACAGTGGTCAGCGAAAGAGTGTGCCGCTTTTATCTCTAATCAAAAAGAGATGGGATTACGAGCTAATGACATCGCACCTGAAGATCCTAAGCAAGCAATGTGGCAAACCATCTATCGAGATTATCAAGCAATTTGTGACAGAGTTGGATATGTTGATTTTTCGGAATTAATTTTACGAGCTTATGAACTGCTTAACCAAAATCATGACGTACTAAATTATTGTCATCAGCGTTTTTCTAATATTTTAATTGATGAGTTCCAAGATACGAACTTAATTCAATATCGATTAGTAAAAAAATTGGCTGGTGATACCGCTAACGTCATGATTGTTGGTGATGATGATCAATCTATCTATAGCTGGCGTGGTGCTAATGCCGATAACTTACAATTGTTTATTAATGATTATCCAGATACCGAAATCATCCGTCTAGAACAAAATTATCGTTCAACCAGTAATATTTTAGATGCGGCTAACATTTTAATCGCCAAAAATCAAAATCGCTTAGGTAAAAACCTATGGACTGATAGTGGCGAAGGTGAAAAGATTTCACTCTATGTCGGTTTTAATGATATTGATGAAGCAAGATTTGTAATTGGTCAAATCAAAAAACGTCATGAAGAAGGTGATAAATATTCAAGCTGTGCCATTTTATACCGTAATAATGTTCAATCGCGTATTTTTGAAGATACTTTATTACAAGCAGGATTACCGTACCAAATTTATGGTTCAATACGCTTTTATGAACGGCAAGAGGTTAAACTAGCACTGGCATATTTGCGTTTACTGCATGATCACAGCAATGATATGGCTTTTGAAGCGACCGTCAATACTCCAACCCGCGGTATTGGTAATGTTACACTTGATAAAGTGAGGCTTACTGCTAAACAACATAATCTTTCATTATGGGATGCTTGTTTAATGTTAATCCAAACCAATGCGTTAACTGAAAGACAGCGTTCAGGTTTGAGTCGTTTTCTTGAATTGATGGCATCAATTCATGAAGAAGTGAGACAGTTGCCATTTTATCAGCAGCTTGATGTAATGATTAAATTATCTGGTGTACAGCAAATGTATGAGCAAGAGCCAGGAATTAAAGGACAATCACGATTAGAAAATCTTGAAGAACTGGTGTCGGCTGCGGAACAATTTTTCCATAACAATGAAAACACGGTTATTCAGGATAATGTAACGGGTAAAACACTCACAGTACTTGAGTCCTTTTTAGCTTTTACCTCACTAGAAAGCCGCGATGTTGTCAAAGCTCAAGATTCAGTGCAGTTAATGACGTTGCATTCGGCTAAAGGATTAGAATTTGATAATGTTTTCATTGTCGGATTAGAAGAAGGCCTCTTTCCTGCACAACGTTCAGTGAAAGATAATGACCGCATGGAAGAAGAGCGACGCTTAGCCTATGTTGGTATCACTCGCGCTCGAAAACATTTGACATTAACTTTATGTGAATTAAGACGACTTTACGGCCGCGAAGAACGTAATTTACCTTCTCGTTTTTTAGCGGAATTACCGGTTGATAGATTAAACGAAGTTAGTTACCGAGGTATGATCACCTCATCTGAGTTTAAATCGAATGATCTAAACAAAAAAGACCTCAGTAAAAATGAGCAGTTTATTCTTGATCGTAAAAAATCCTATCTTGAAAAACAACGCGAAAGTGATGGTTATATTTTAGGTCGAAAAGTTAAACACCATCGCTTTGGAGAAGGCACCATTATCAATCTTGATGGCGAAGGTGATCATAAACGCGTTCAAATTGCCTTTGTTGATGAAGGGGTTAAATGGTTGGTGATTAAATTAGCTAATCTTACTTTACTTTAATATTGAAATCTTGAGTAATAATAAAGGCAAAAATTTAATTTGCCTTACCTATTTTTAGAACTTTGTCGTTATATTGTCGCTTGATCCGTTACTGATTGTGAGAAGATTTTATCAAATGATTGCTTAGTGCGAGTGCATACCCACTCATTTTCCGAATAATCAAAGTGATAGCCTTGTTTTTCTGTCGCTAGCCAAACTTGGAAAAGAGGTTCTTGAGTATTGACGATAATTTTACTGTAATTGGGAAAAGTTATGGTAATCACATTACCATTTATTTCATAATCAATGTCAATGTCTTGTTCTTCGGCAAAGTGATCTAAAAATAATTCGATCTTATTAAATAGTTGATCGGTAATAGCATGAAATTCAGTGATGTTCATAGAAAATTAATCAATATTGATGTAGTGAAATGATATTAGCATAATCGATAACTATCTGCCACAAGAAGTGGCAGTCAGATATCAACAAAAAATCAGTAATATTTAATGAGCAATAGATAATGAACAAGCAACAATTAACAATCGACGTTGTTCATTATTGTCAATTGCATTTGCCCATCGGTTAGGAGTGTCATTGGTACTCACCAAACGACCATCGCCAAAGTAATTTTCGAATAATTGGATAATCCCTTTCGCGATTTCTTTCTTGTCACAGTTTGCGAAATGTTGAATCACAATTGATCGGTATGTGATTTTTTCACCTTCACTATTTTCTTGCGTGAGTGGAGGAATAAAATTCACTACCTCATTAAATACTCGAATTTTTTTATTATAGGGATGAAGAACAATGGAACTTCTATCAATAAATGAATAACCTATCGATTTATCTTCATTAAATTTAGTCATTGGGATAAATTGTTCCCCAATGCGCGAATCTTTTAAATTTTCATTTGTTTCATGAGAGTTACTTGTATTACTTTTATTATTACTGGTTGAAGCTGAAGTGTTAAAATCATTACCTAAAGCTGAAAAAGAAAAGAGAATAAATAACAAATATAATTTTTTCATTTAGATTTTATCCCCATTTTTTGAATTAGTTATAATTAACTTTTGATTAATATCTTTTTCTTGCTGGGATTTCAGTTTTTCTTGATTCTCTTTTTGTTTTAATCGGTTATAATCTTCAATTCGTTTTTTACGCTTTGCTTCATATTCCTTGTCGATGGGTTTCATATCTGGGCGTACTGAATAGAGAATTTTTTTATCAATGTCTCCTTGTATTGAGCAAATTATACGACTTTGATTATCTGTAATCGGTTCTAAATATAAGGACTTTTCAACAGTACCCGGTTTTGGTATCACCATGTCAATTGAATAAGGGTTATCTAACCAAGTTTGATTTTTACTTTTGCGATCATAAATTTTAGGATTAGCAAAATAAATTTTTTCGTTAAAATTTAACCAATTAATATTAGTAAGCGACTGTTTAACGTCTTGTGATTTATTGTCTAAAATAAATCCCCAATAATAAAATTGACCAGATAATGGGGTAGGGATAAAGATATTTTGATAGCCTACAATATTTAACCCTTTGTATTCAATTGTTTTTTTAAATATCACCTTATTTTTGTTATTATATTCAACCGAATCGACAACAATATAAGCAAAGTTATCAATAGTGGCTAAATCCGCATACTGACCGAAAGTGTCTTTACTTATTGCTAATTGCTTGAAAAATTGATTATCACACTGAAAAAAAGAATCAACTACTTTATTTGTTTCATTTAATATAGTTTGGTCTTGTGCATAAACCACAAAAGAAATTAGTGAAGAGCAAATAAGCACAAACAGTTTTTTAATGAACATGGAGGAGGCCCTTTTTAAGTAATTCTTCTGCTAATGTGTATGGTTATGTATAGTTGTGTATATTATTGTAAAGTAACGTAAATGTTATTGTCAATCTTGTGTACATTTATTTTCTATAAAAACAAGTAAATCACCGTTTTTAAAGGATATTTTGACAAAATCCATGATAGCTTTATTTCTTAAGCTTGTTAATCCTCTTAACGTTAATGTTGCATTACTTAATGGATATTTAACGCCTGTAACTGTGACATTTGTGACTTTAGACAATGGGATAAAAGAAATGATATGGTTTTTTACATCATAAATAGTTTGCTGTTTTTTGGAAAAAAAGAACTGACAATAGTTATCATAAAAAGTAAAATCCAATCGATGATAATAATGCATTGCAACCGATAAATTTCCTAAGAAATGGTCACTGGCATGACCAGAAGCACCATAAATATCAAATTTTTTCACCCCTTTATTTGCTAAAAATAAGATTGCTTTCTCAAAATCCGTTTTATTCTGATCAGGGGTATGAATAATTTCAGTTCCTCTTGGTAAAGAACAGCTCTTATCTAAACTATCTAAATCACCAATAATATAATTAGGGATTATTGATGAAGTATAAAGATAGTTATGATAAGCCCCATCTGTTGCGGCAATAAAAGCATATTTATCTATATTGTTGGGATAGCGCTTGGGCGGTTCCCCATTTACAAAAAGTAGGGCTCTATTGCTTTGCATTGTCATATACTTTGCTGTTTTATAAAGTTAAGGTATAAGCCATTATAATGGCATCTTCCTGTTTTCCATCAACAGTTGGATAATAATTTCTTCTGATTGTTATTTGGTTAAATCCAAGTGAATGATATAAGCGAATCGCTGCATCATTGGATTTTCTCACTTCTAACCATAAAGAGGCAATAGATTTATTAGAATTGAGTGACATCAATTCTTCAATTAATTTATTTAAAAGCTCTTTAGCTAATCCTTTCTGTCTAAATTCAGGATGAATAGCTATGTTAAATAAATTGGCTTCATCGGCAACCAGTTGGCAGATGCAAAAACCAATTATCTTATTATCTATGGTCAGCTTTAAATTAAAATAACGATCACCTTGATTTGAAAAAAACGTCGTTTTAGACCATGGGATCGTATGACAAAGCTGCTCTAAAGCAAAAGCCTCGGTTAAATCATTGTGGTTGAGGATGGAAATAGTTTTCATATTGGCATAATTGTCGCCAAAGTTGGCGTTTTTGTTGTGGTGCATTAGCTAAAACATCTAAACTTGCTGTTTGTATGGTTAATTGATTTTGCCAGTTTTCATCAGGCGTAATATCGATAAACCAAACTACCGTTTTTATATCGCTAGCTGGAATAATCAATTGTGATGGTGTAAGTATTAATACTTGATCTTCTTTAAGTCGAATAGCATTAAGAATATCTTTGTATATTTTTTGCATTGGTTTTTGGTCGGCAACAACAATTAAACGAATTTCATCACTAATATGGGTTGCCATTTCACCTTTAAATACTGCTGAATTACGCAAAATGTATTGAGTAATATTGCATTGTTGCAAATACCAATCTTGTTCAGTCATTATGGAATTACTATTTTTTATTAGTGAATAATAAGGGTTAATTGTATAATCAACGACTAAAATTATAAAGGTTTTTTCATTGAGGTACTATGGCAACATCTGTTTTTACTCCAGCAAGTCAGGTAATTGAACGTCATCAAACATTTTTTAATGATAAAAATGTGATTATTGCAGGTGATATACAAGATAGTTATCCTGCAATAATGGTCGCAAATCAAGTTAAAATTCACTGTACTCAATTTCATACTTATTTGCGTCTAAAAAATAGTGTGCGTGGTGCGCAAACTAATTTTTCGTTACTCCCGGATGCTGAATTTTATGCTGGAATGAATACGCTAATTTATTACTGGCCAAAAACGAAAAGTGAAGCACAATTTCAGCTCTCTTATTTACTTAATAATATGCCCAAAGGGAGCGATATCTTCATCGTCGGCGAAAATCGTACCGGTGTAAAAAGTGTTGAAGCGTTATTAAATGATTTTGGTACCATTCAAAAAATTGATAGCGCAAGACGCTGTGGATTGTATCATTTTCAGGCTGAAAATCGTTTAGCGTTTGATTTAAATGAATGGTGGTTGAGTTATCATCTAACCATTGAAAATCAAAATATTGAAATTAAAAGTTTGCCAGGTGTGTTTAGCCAAAAAGGGTTGGATTCTGGAACCGAATTATTACTCAATGCATTAGTTGACCATGCTGAAATCATCAAAGGCAATGTGTTAGATGTTGGCTGTGGTTCGGGCATATTATCTACGGTTGTCGGTAAACTATATCCAGATATTGAGCTCACCCTGTCAGATGTGAGTAGTGCAGCAATTGAGTCAAGTAAAGCTACGCTAAATTGTAACCATGTCAAAGGAAGTGTTGTTGCAAGTGATGTATTTTCTAATTTAAATGATAAATATCATCTTATCATCTCTAACCCGCCTTTTCATGATGGTAAAGAGACAAATTACACAGCCGTCAATACGCTAATTAAAGAAGCCAAAAAACATCTAAAATTAAATGGTTATTTGTGCATTGTGGCAAATTCATTTTTGCCTTATCAATCGATTTTAGACGAAACATTCAAAAGTGTGGAAGTCATTGCACAAACAACTAAATTTAAAGTTTATTTAGCGAGTCATTAAATAGCTAAAAGCATTTGTTTCAATTTATTTAAATAAGTTACGGTGTTAGCCGTAACTTTTTTGGGTTTTACTAAAATTAAATTACTCGCGAAAACTGCTGTTGTCTTGCCATTTTACGCATATAAGTATCAAAACACATGCAGATATTACGGATCAGTAAGTGACCTTTAAGGGGAACTTCAATTTTATCACCATGAATGATGACCAATCCATCTTTCTGCAATGGCTGTAAAAGTGCTAAATCTTCGGCAAAATAATCGTCGAAATTAATATTGTATTGCTGTTCAATCATTTTCTTATCAAGATAAAAATGACAAATTAATTGTTTTATCACATCACGACGGATAAGATCATCACGATCTAATGTGAAGCCTTTCCATAAACCATTACCGATCTGTTCGACTTGCTGTTGATAGGTTTTAAGATCTTTTTGATTTTGCGCATAACTATCGCCTAACATGCTAATTGAAGATACGCCTAATCCGAGCAAATCTGCATCGCCTTGTGTGGTATAACCCTGAAAGTTTCGATGTAATTTATTGTTCTGTTGAGCAAGAGCAAGTTCATCGGTTGGCTTAGCAAAATGATCCATACCAATATATTGATAGCCTGCTTGGGTTAGCTTTTCAATACTGGTTTGTAAAATCAATAATTTTTGCGCCGCATTGGGCAAATCGTTATCTTTGATTTTGCGTTGAGCTGCAAAGCGACTTGGTAAATGTGCATAATTGAACACACTTAAACGATCCGGCGAGATATCAATCACTTTATTGAGTGTTTCGGTAAAGCTGGCAACCGTTTGTTTGGGTAAACCATAAATTAGATCTAGGCTAATTGAATGAAAACGATTTTTGCGAGCTTGATCGATCAATGACCGAATTAAATTTTCGTCTTGTTCGCGATTAATCAGATTTTGGATCTCATGATTAAAATCCTGAATCCCCATACTTAAGCGATTAAACCCAACATTGGCTAAATGATCGATAGTTTGTGGCGTAATTTCACGAGGATCGATTTCAATTGACAGCTCGGCATTATCAGCAAAGCTAAAATGGGATTTTAGAGAGGTAATTAATCGGCTAATTTCTTGATCCGTTAAAAAGGTGGGGGTTCCTCCTCCCCAATGCATTTGTGTTACCACTCTGTTTTCAAAAAGTTTGGCGCGTTTTGCTATTTCAATATCTAAAATATCAAGGTATTTAGTGACTTTGTGTGTTTGACGTGTAATAAGTTTGTTACAACCACAAAAATAACAAAGTTTATGACAAAACGGAATGTGTACGTATAAGGATAATGGTTGAGTGGGGTAACGAGAAGTCGCGTTCAAAAAATCCTGTTCATTATAACTTTCATTAAATTCAAGTGCAGTGGGATACGAAGTATATCTTGGACCAGAATAGTTATATTTTTCAATTAAGGCCTGATCCCATAATTGTGTTTCAGTCATGCTTCTGTTTCCGTTTAAGTCTGTGTTTAGCGTTATTATATCCATGACTTATTAAAGTTGGTTTTCGCTTAGTTATACGTTTTGCTTTGGTTTTTGTTTTCAGTTTAATCTGGTTTGTTTTATGCAAATACAATAATGTGCAAATTAATAATCCAAAATATAAACTTAACATTATCAATATTGGCATTACTATTTGCTCGCTATTTGTTATAAATTATGATTTGAATAAGACATCCATTATTATCAACGTGTTTCAGGGATTTTTTATGACTCAATCCCTGACGTTACTGAAAAATTAATATTAGGCAAGCTAAAATCATTGCCTACTATTAATTACGTTTTAATAAACTCACAATATCTTCTTTCTGATCATCGAGATCTTCAAAATCATCGTCGGTATAACCCAATTCTTGCATCAGTTCATCAATTCGATTTAATTTGCTGTCCAAATAAGTTTGTTGCTCTTTAGTCAACTTGCCATTTTGTTCAACTAAATCGAGTAACATATCTAATTTAGGATCGTTTTCAAGTTGCTCTAATTCTTGTTGTGGTGAAAGAATCGTTTTTTTAGATTTAGGTTGTTTAACTACTTTAGTAGTATTGATATTTGTATCAACAACTAAAGCAATTGGTGTTTTACTGCCTATACGTGGATCTTTTACTGCTTTTTGAGTATTGTTATTTTTGTTATTATCTGTATTATTAAAGCGTGAACCACTAGGCAAACCTTTATGTTTGCGTTTACGTTTGAGTTCACGAGACTCTTCATTAATTTCTTGACGGCTTTTTTTGGGTTTTTGTTTCGATTTAGTTTTTAACATACTATCTCTGTTTTACACTTTGGTTAATCATTTATTCAACGTATTTTATCAGTAAGTCTAAAATATAGCTATGAGGAAGACACATTGTGAATTTGTGATTGTAAAATTACAGTTTTATGTATAATCTGAACCGAATATTCTAGAATCAAGTAATAGAGAAATAAACATGAATAATCCTTTGAGTCCTTATATGCAATTCAGCCGTAAAGAATGGGCAAGCTTGCGTAATTCGGAACCAATGACTTTAACACCAGAAGAACTCATTTCTTTACAGGGAATCAATGAAGATTTATCTATGGATGAAGTGAGTGAAATTTACTTACCTTTATCAAGATTGCTTAATTTCTACATTAGTAACAGTTTTAGTCGGCAGGTAGTATTATCCAAATTTTTAGGTAAAAGCCAAAAAATCCCTTATATAATTGGTATCGCTGGCAGTGTTGCAGTTGGTAAAAGTACTACAGCACGTGTATTACAGGCATTGTTAACTCGCTGGCCTGAACATAGAAAAGTAGCTTTAGTTACAACGGACGGTTTTTTATATCCGAATAAATGCCTTGAAGAGCGAGGCATTATGAATAAAAAAGGTTTTCCACAATCTTACAATCTTAAAAAGCTAATTAACTTTGTTGCCGATATTAAATCAGGACAAGCAGAAGTTAAAGCGCCGGTTTATTCACATTTAGTTTATGATATTGTAGAAAATGAAGAGATCGTGATTGACAGTCCAGACATTTTAATTTTGGAAGGATTAAACGTATTACAAGGTGCGGTCAATTATACTCAAGCACATAATCGAGTCTTTGTTTCGGATTATGTCGATTTTTCAATATACGTTGATGCTGATTTATCTTTATTACATCAGTGGTATGTGAACCGTTTTTTAAAATTTAGAGCTGGGGCTTTTAGTGATCCTAATTCATACTTCAATCACTATTCTAAATTGCCAGAACAAGAGGCTATCAGTATTGCCAATCGCTTATGGCGCGATATAAACGAATTAAATTTAGTTGAAAACATTTTGCCAACTCGAGAAAGAGCCAGTTTAATTTTGACAAAAGGGGAAGATCATAAAGTAGATTATGTTCAATTAAGAAAATAAACTTAGGGGGTTCAATATGAAATCAGCAATAGGGTTATTAAGTAAATTAAGCATTATCACTTTAGTTACAGCGTTTTCAGTAAATAGTTATGCATCAAGTAATGATACACGTGAAGAATTAACTTGCAATGCTAAAAAGCAAGCAATCGAAACAAAAATAGAACAAGCTAAAAAAGCCAATAATACTTTTGAAGTAACAGGGCTTGAAAAAGCACTTCAACAAGTTAATACCAATTGTTCCGATGAAACATTGGAGCAGAAATATAAAAGATTGGTGGATGAAAAAAGCAAAAATGTTTCTGACAAAACCAAAGAATTAGCCGAAAAAACGAAAGAGTATGAAAAAGATGGTGTTGATGCAAATCAAGATAAAATTGATGCATTAAAATCTAAATTACAAGATGCAGAAAAAGAACTTTCTGAAGCAAAAAATAACCTAGCGGATTATTATGAAAAAGCTAAAACTAAATAATTTGAATTTATTAATTTTGTCCTAATTAAAAAGATAGATTCACACGCTAAATAATATTGAAATTTATTTAATCAACATTGACCTCAAGTAGTTATTTAACTATTTGAGGTCATCTTTTTTATGCAATTTAACTAAAATTCTGGCAAATATATTTTCATTTCAGTTAGATTATTTTTGTAAAAATGATTTATAATCCTTAAATATTAATTAATATATTAAGTATAATCATTTAGAAAGAAATATAATGGAACATGTTTCTAAAATTCGTCAATGTATAAAAGTTGCTACTCAAGGTTTTATTGGACGTGAACAACTAGCGGAACTGATCATACTCGCAGCTATTGCCCAAGAACATTTATTAGTCATCGGACCGCCAGGTACAGCAAAAAGTGCTGTAGTAAGGAGAATGGCTAAAATCATGAATGGTAACTATTTTGAATATCTATTAGGCCGTTTTACAGAACCGTCCGAACTGTTTGGAACCGTAAATCTAAAAAAACTTCGTGAAGGGACGGTTGAAACCGATACTCAAGGAATGTTACCTGAAGCAGAAATTGCTTTTTTAGATGAAGTATTTTTAGGATCAACTGCCATTTTAAATACTTTACTTGGCATATTAAATGAACGTAAATTTAGACGTGGACATACTCAAATAAGTTGCCCATTAAAAATCTGCATAGGGGCATCAAATTCACTTCCTCAAGATGAAGATCTGGTTGCTTTTGCTGATCGTTTTTTAATTCACCTTTTTATTGATCCCGTAACGGATAATTTTATTGAAGATATGTTAGTGGGTGGATGGCAAGCTGAATTTACTGATGTTGATTCATTGAGTTCATTAACTGAACTTTCAGCAATAAGTGACAATCTTAAAAATGTTAATTTAGATAACATTATTTCTTTTTACGCAGATGCTATTCGGTTACTTAGACAAAATGGAATCATTTTATCCGACAGGCGAGTAGTAAAAACATTAAAACTTATTGCTGCTGCTGCGTTAATAAATGGTCGATTTGAAGCTCAAAAACAAGATATCTGGCCTTTATATTACGTATTACCTACTTTAGATATGCAACAACGCGGACAAGAAATCTTAAATGATTTTTTTACACTCTCAAATAATTCTCAATTGTTTTATGCAACTGAATTTGCCACACAACAACCGAATGCACGTCTGCAACGCCTAATTGAACAGGCTAATAACTGCCTAAATAATGGTGGTGTTCGAATTGAACATGTGTTACGTGAAATCGATGCTAATTACACCATCGATACTCTACCTGAGCCATTAAAGCAGTTAAGAACACAATTAATTAAATTGATTGTCTAATATGAACAATAAGATTGTTATTAACTGGCATTGGCAACCCAATGATGATGAAGCAATAACCCCTATCGCGGTTGTTGCTTGGCATGAAACGGTTAAACACTTACTTACTCATCTTTCAAAAAATTTAGATAAATTCGATTTAACTAAATTTCAATTTATCAAAGGTAACCATTTTATTATTATCATCGGTCCGTCCTCTCAATTACCTTGGGTTGATGGTGTGCAATATGCTATGGTTGACAACCAGACACCTTTACTTTGGCTACCATGTCATGCCAAACCCTCCGTTCCTTCTTTACTTCTAGCCGATGCTATAGCGAATAAATTTGAGCATAAGCATGTCCTGTTATGGGATCGTCCGCAGGCTATCATTCCATTAAGTTTTAGCTGGCCTTTAACTAAAGAGTTTATTCAATATGCCTTATAAACCACTACCCAAACCATTTCAAGCTTGGCAACATTGGTTATCAAGGTTTGATGAGAACTTACAACCGATTATTGCTGATTTACTTTTGCAATTTAATCTTTTTATAGGTTCAATCAGCGAAAGTCGATGCAGTAAACAACTATCATCAGATTCAAGCGATTTGCAAAAGCGAGGAAAATATGAACATTTGTTAACAACTGAATGGTTAATTGCTCAAGAAGAACCTGATGAATTTATTCGCCGAGCAGCCAATAATGAGCATCTTTTTTTAACGCCAGCATATGAAAAACCAAAAGCGAATGGAGTGATTATCGCTTTGTTTGATTGTGGATTACTACAATTGGGTATGCCTCGTGTGGCACATCTAATTTTGATGATATTATTTGATATCCGTGCTCATAACCTTAATAGCCAATTTTATTGGGGCATCTTACAATCTAACTCAGAATTGATTTTATTTTCAGGTATTGAAGACCTAAAGCTATTATTAAAAAATCGTACTATGAATTGCCTCGATACTAAACATCTTGATTATTGGAAAGATTATTTAAAACAGTCAGAATTACTTTATGATGAGTGCTGGATAATTGGGAATAATTTTTCAAAAGTTAATTTTGCTACGCATAAAATATCGATAAATAGATTAATAGGTAAATTTACAAACTTATCCGTTGATATGACTAATAACAAAATATCAAACCATTTTGAGTTAAAATTACCCAATGAAGTTATTTGCGCAAAGATGTTATCTGGACTATTTGAGTCTGGTAGTAATTACGCTGTTATTAATGAACAATCGTATCTTCCTTTAAATGCCAACTTACATCTTGATATTTCACCTAATAGTAACCACGTTTTAGTATTTAATAGTGAAAATAACAAAATTTGTTTTATTACGATTAATGATATCTTGTCTCAAAGACAGGTATGTCGTGTCAAAAATTATTCTTTAAAATCTCATGTACTGGGTTTAGATATTCAAGGAAAACATATCGTAGCCTTGTATCAAGAAAATCAAAAATATTATTTATGGGGATCAGATATCCCAAAAAGAGATCTATCGGAAGAGATCAACATTAACGCTATCAATCAATTATCTTATTTTCTATATCTATATGGCGATCATAATCCAAAACTGCTATACATAGACGATCATCAATCGCTTTATTCTGTGTATTGGATAAATTATTATGGGGATATCTTTAATTCTCAACATGAAATTGCCAAAAATGTAATAGCATTGTTCAAACTGAGTGAAAAACAGGCCTGTTATATTTACCAAGATGATCAAGAACAGTTTTGCATTACCAGTTATGCATTAAATCATTTGTCCTATTATTTAAGCATTAAAAAAATTAATGAAAATTTGCAATATTTTATTTCATCCGAAAATTTATGGTTGACAGGATTTGGTCATTTAGCTGTTGGTTTTGAGCATCAATGGCAAGTATTTGTTGATGAAAACAGCTATGTTGAAGTAACAACCCCCTTAGAATGGCAGGTTTTTGGTTTTTTCTATGATAATCATGAAGATAAAATTAATTTTTTAATAATTGATAAAGATAAAAAACAAG
Source organism: Gilliamella sp. LMG 34360 (assembly GCF_984568995.1). NCBI lineage: Bacteria > Pseudomonadati > Pseudomonadota > Gammaproteobacteria > Orbales > Orbaceae > Gilliamella > Gilliamella sp. LMG 34360. The sequence continues at coordinate 1,270,924 of NZ_OZ474900.1, forward strand.
TAGCATTGTTTGATTATCTCAATCATAAAATTGATGTTTGTTTCAAATCATCATATAAAATTGTTCTCTATCATTATAACTCATTGGCTCAATCGTTTTCAGTTATTATGGATAACGGGGAATTGATTTTATATTCTTTGAAAACACAATCAATAAGATTGAAATTGCATAAAGCTGATTAATGATATGAAAGAAAAGGCTTTTTTTATCCCAGAACCAACCTTAAAAGGCGTTCAAAACGTAGAGGGAATATGGTTTCCAACGCAGTGGTATGATCGCGAGCAGCGTCAACGTCTTTTAATAAAATCATGGTTTTTAGGATGCTCAATTTATCAATTTGAACATGGTGATTTACTTAAGTTTCCATCGGCAAAAACGGTGAATTGTGATACTGTACTTGGTTGGCCATTAATTTTAGATAACGGGATCCTCAGTTCTATGCAACTCCCCAAAAAACTGAGTTGCAAAATAATTAACTATGATTTGGTCATTGTTATGGGTAATGATATTCAATGTTATCGTTGTGAAGATGCCATCAATATCGATCCCGCTAATTGGGTTGATCTTAGTGAATATCAATTGTATGAAACCAATCGTTATTTAATAAATATTGTCCATAATGAACTACCAGAATTCAGTTTAGAGAGTCGATCCTTTGAACAAATATTTGATGGCAAAATACCTGTGCCAAGTCCCCGAAAATTACAATTTATTGATAGTAATGAGATAACTAATCAAGATAAAGAAATTGATGAACAAAATAATCATTTGTCTCAAGAAAAACTCATTAAAAAAAGTCATATTATTTTAGCGGTAGTTATCCCTTCAATATTGCTGATAGCATTGTATGTTATTTATTCTCTAAAAATATCTTCATTTAATACTTCACTTGGTAAAAATCTCTATAAAATATTTATTTTTATAATCGTAAGCTTTTTTCATGTGAGTATTTTGATTATTTTTATTAAAACTATAAAAATGCTAAATCGTATATTCTCGGAAGAAAAAAAAGAAGATTTACTTGATGGCATGTTAAAAAAAACATTTTCTTACAGTATTAATGCTAATGAGTTACCACAAGTTAATCACTCATCTTTGTCATCTCCCTCTCATGATAAAAAAAAATCACGACTTAACAGCCATTCTTTTTTATCATTATTTTCAAAATTAAGTCATTTATTTTCTTTTCGACAGAGTAACTACATTGAAACAATGATTAAAAAGTTTGAGAAAGGTGATTTGTTAAATGCCTTGCGTTACGCTCTTCCGATCAATGATGAGAAAAATTCAATCGAAAAAACCTATGGTACACCCAAACCACGAAATAAACTGTCGATAAGTGATTGCGTTTATGGTGATTCATCCTCAATTTATCTTGATTCTGAAAAACTTAAATACTTGAAAAAACTATATCGACAAAGCTTTGATACGTTAGCCAAACAAAACAAAATAGAAGAAGCGGTTTTTGTTTTAGTAGAACTGCTCAATCATTTAGAAGAAGGAATAGAATTTTTAGAACAACACAACCGATATAAACAAGCCATGGAGTTAGCAATTGCAAGGAATGCTAAAACTCAATTATGTATAAAACTTTGTTGTTTGGCAAATGAATGGGATATAGCGGTTATGTTGGCCAGACGCGATAATGCCTTTGAAGCTGTAATTTTGATGCTTGAAAAACAACACTTTGAGATAGCCAATAAATTAAAACTTTATTGGGCTAAGACTTTAGCAGAAAAAGCAGATTGGTTAGCTGCAATTGATGTCATTTGGTCACTCTCGGAATATCGTTATCTTGCTGAACAGTGGTTTAATAACATGGATATATACGATGCTAAAGCGATCGTAAAGCGTCTTATTTTAATACCTAATTCGATAATAAAACTTGAAAGAACTTTGATCGAGATAAAAACTGAACAAGCTCATTATCGAGTAAGATTAGATCTGGCTAATGAAATTTTAAAAAATCAGCAAAATATTCAAAAATTGCAAGGTTTATTACGAATGATGATCAACGAGATAATTGTTGATGCCATTACTTATCCTAATAAGTTAACTAAAGCTAAAATTGCAAAATTAATTACTCTTACTGAAGATAGAACATTACAGATAGATCTGCCTATCTCCTCGTTAAAACTGGTTAGGCATAAATCTTTATTAATGCAATATCATTTGGATCATTATCAGAGTCCGCAAAAAGGCCATAGAGCGATTTATGACATGATCCCGCTAATCAATAATCAATATTTGCTCGCATTAGGTGAAGCAGGGATTATAAGAGTGGATAATAAAGGCAAGCAACTTGATCATTTTATGATTGTTGCCGATAAGTTTGTCGTATCTTCGAATAGATTGCAAATTTTAGCGTTGGCTAAACAAGATAATTACTACCGCATTCATAAACTAGATTTGAGTACCAAGAAAACAATCGATTTAGGCGTTGTTAACTTCCAATTATGCTGCTTTGAGTTTGATGGTATAAATTGGGCTATCATTAAAAATAATTGCCTTGAACTGATTGATATTAGTCATAAATTATCTGTGGTACGGCGAATCAATCTTTATCCTAATGTAATAAATAAGTTGGTGATTAAAAATCATGAAATAATGGTTTTAACCCACAACGCTGAGAAAAAAGATGAAATTTTGTATTATTGTTTACCTGACTATAGTTTAACAAAGCGATTGGAAATTGATGGGTATTATGACCGGTTAATAATGGGTCATAATCACAAGATCTTAAAAGTTGAATATATTGAATCGTCTAAACGCGTGCAATTTAAATATCACCATTACAATGATTTCGAATTTCAATTACAGATCGAGAAAAAACAATTTGATAATCTAATTATATTATGTACAGGTGAACTTATAGCTTTAGTCATTCAACGAATAGATGAAACAGGTTATGAAATTAATCTTTATCATCCCTATACTAATCGCAAACATATAACGATTGATTGGCAATCATCAACAATTGTGTCGTGTTCTTCTATCGGTAATGAATATTATTTTTTTGATAAACAAGGTAGAGTGATGCACATAAACATTACTGAAAATAAAGTAACTTCTTTTTCTTTATAAAATTTGATTAGACAGTTAATTTTTTAAAGAAATATTGGCTAGTTTTTACAGTTAACTATTACATTAGTTCACAAGTCATATGTTTAATCACAAGGGTTAAGAACGATATTCTAGACTTTTTTTGTAAAAAAGAGTAATGTGTGCGGTTTGTCTCGTGGTTCGTGAACCTCCCACGCTAAAAAACTAAGGAAAATTATGAGTAACGTTACATTATTAGGCGATCAGTCTGTTCGCTATCCAACAACCTATAGTCCAGAAATTCTGGAAACTTTTGATAATAAACATCCCGGTAATGATTATTTTGTTAAATTTAATTGTCCGGAATTTACCAGTCTTTGTCCTATTACTGGGCAACCTGATTTTGCCACAATTTATATTTCTTATGTGCCTAACATCAAAATGGTTGAAAGCAAATCTCTTAAGCTGTACTTGTTTAGCTTTCGTAATCATGGTGATTACCATGAAGATTGCATCAATATCATTATGAAAGATCTGATCAAATTAATGGATCCTAAATACATTGAAGTGTGGGGTAAATTCACACCACGTGGAGGTATTTCAATTGATCCTTATGCCAATTATGGTAAAGCTGATACTCGGTGGGAGCAAATTGCGCTCAATCGTTTAGCGAATCATGATCTTTATCCTGAAAAAGTCGATAATCGCTAATTTGTTCAATCTGACAGGAATTTTTTAATGAAAAATCGTAAAGCACTCGTGATATTTTCTGGCGGGCAAGATTCGACTACGTGTTTATTACAAGCCATTGCCGATTATGGACTTGAAAATGTTGAAACTATCAGCTTCCAATATGGTCAACGTCATAGTATTGAATTAGATAAAGCTAAATGGATTGCTGAAGATTTAGGTGTCAAGCAAACCGTAATTGATACATCGGTTATTAAACAGACGACCAATAACGCTTTGATTGACGATTCACAAGAAATTAAAGCTGCACAAGATGGCGATTATCCAAATACGTTTGTCGATGGTCGTAATATGCTGTTTTTATTGTTAGCCGGTTGTTATGCCAAACAGCAAGATATTCAAGATATTATTATCGGCGTATGTGAAACCGATTTTAGTGGTTATCCAGATTGTCGTGATATTTTTATTAAATCCATGAATGTATCTATGAATTTAGCGATGGATTATGCGTTTAATATTAAAACCCCGTTGATGTATCTTACTAAAGCTCAAACATGGGAAATGGCTGATAAATTGGGTTATCTTGATTATGTTCGTCAAAATACTCATACCTGTTATTACGGTGTAGAAGGGGGATGTGGTAAATGTCCAAGTTGTATGCTGCGTGATAAAGGTCTACAAGAATATCTGGCCAAAACTTAAAAAATATTTATCTGGGTTCTCTCACCCCATTAAAAAAGGAAACAAATATGTATTTGAACGTTCATTCACAATTGATTGAAAAACAATTTACTCGACAGCAAAAGCATAAAGCACTAGGCTGGTTAGCTTTTTTTCATATTATTGTTATTGCTTCCAGTAACTATTTGGTGCAAATTCCATTTGATATTTTTGGATTTCATACTACTTGGGGAGCCTTTACATTTCCATTTATTTTTTTAACCACTGATTTAACTATCCGTATTTTTGGTGCCAGTTTGGCAAGAAAAATTATCTTTGTGGTTATGATTCCCGCTTTACTGTTTTCATATCTGATTTCGGTTCTATTTTTCGAAACCCACTGGGTAGGTTGGTCAGCATTGACCCAATTTAATAGTTTTGTTTTTCGCATAGCATTAGCCAGTTTTGCAGCTTATTTAGTTGGGCAATTAATGGATATTACTGTTTTTAACTATTTAAGAAAAAATCAATTTTGGTGGGTGGCACCCTCAGCTTCAGCAATCTTTGGTAATGGTATTGATACTATTGTCTTTTTTGCTATTGCCTTTTACAAAAGTAGTGATGAATTTATGGCTAATCATTGGGGTGAAATTTCGTTAATGGATTATAGTTTTAAAATTTTAATTTGTGGTTTATTCTTTTTACCATTATATGGAATTATTTTGAATTTTATCTTAAAAAAATTAACTGTAAAAAAGTAATAAATCAGCCAGCTTTTGCTTAATAATTCTGAAATCATCTAACATTTAGAACTTATTGATAACACAATATGTTCTAAATGTCAGTAATACTACTTTCCAATAAACCCAGATCAACGATTCTTTCAAAAATTTGATTGCTTACCTAAAAATTCAATTTGTTTGTAAAGATATTTTGCTAAACGTTTGGTGACAGTGCATAATATTGACCATAATAGTCACAACATTTAGTGAAATAAAAGGAATTGGGTGAAATAATGAGATTAACTAAACACTTAGCTATGTTGGGTTTGTTTTTAACGCTATGTGCACAAGCAAAAAACAACGAGCTAACGACAAATATAACCGCTAATCAAAAAAATAGCACAACTCAAAACTCGAGTGTTAATTCGCAATTGCATAATGTATTTAATCCAACACCAGAATTAATCGAAAAATATAAAGATAAAAAACTTGAAATTCTTGATTGTTCGGAGATGATTATTGATGGATCAAGTACTTTAGTCGTGACTTTTTCTGTTCCACTTCTTCCTAAATTAAATTTTTCAAATTTACTGAGATTAGTTGACAAGGAAACGGGTGTTGTCGATGGTGACTGGGAGTTGTCTGATAATGGTTTGGAATTAAGACATCGTTATCTTGCACCAAATCGTAAATTAGATTTAACCATTGATAAAATGTTAACGGCGATTAATAACAAGAGTTTACAATCAGTTTATGAAAAAGAATTAACCACTCGGGATCGTCAGCCATTAGTAAATTTTGCAAGTACTGGATTATTATTACCGAGTAAGTCCATGAGTGGATTACCTGTGACGACATTGAACATTAATAAGGTCGACATAAACTTTTTTAAAATTAAGCCAGAAAAACTAAGTGATTTCTTTGATAAATTTGGCTTTATTAATATGCTATATGCTTGGCGCTCTGAAGAACTCAATAGTTATGCTGATTTAGTTTACTCGTCACGTTTTGATCTTAATCCTAAACCTAATGCCCAAGAAACTGTTTTAGTCAATCTTTCTAAAATTAGTGAACTTAAACAAGAAGGTGTTTATGTTGCGGTGATGAATGAAGCCGGAACTTACAATGAATCAAATCCAGCAACCCTATTTTCAATAAGTAATATTGGTGTTTCAGTTCATAACTACAACAACCATAGATTTTCGGTTATGGCTCATGGTTTAGATAATGGTAAACCTCTTGCAAATATCGAAATATCTTGTCGTTATGTAACAATAAAAGACGACGATTGTAGTGTTTCGGAAAAAACAGATAAAGATGGTTATGCTGAATTTTCTATGAATACCCATGATGACAATTGGATATTGCTAGCCAATGATGGAAAACAAACTTCATTTATATATGTAGATCGAAATGCCCTTAATTTGACTGAATTCGATTTATCAGGTACACCTTATTCTCATGCACAATTATTTGTTTTTGGTCCACGAGATCTTTATCGTCCAGATGAAACCGTCTATTTTAATGCATTATTGCGTGATGCGGATGGGCAACCATTGACTGATCAACCAATTATTGCCGATGCGATTTCAACTGATGGGCGTGTAGTTAAAAATTTTCAATTAAAAAGCAGTGCTAATACCAATGGTTTATATCAGGCAAATTTTGTCATTCCATCTGATGCGGCAACAGGTAAATGGTCAATTCGTTTTAATTTAGGTGATGATATTTATCGTTATTGGTATTTCAACGTGGAAGAATTTTTGCCAGAACGTATGGCGATGGAAATAACCAGTTCGTCAGACGGTCCAATATTAAACGATGAAGATGTTAACTTTGATATCAAAGGTTGGTATTTGTATGGTGCACCAGCATCAGATAATCGCCTAAACGCTAATGTTTATTTAAAGAAAGTTGACTCCATTACCGGATTAGCCGATTTCAAAATCGGTTCAGTGACAGATGGTAGTCTTTATAGTGAACTTGGTTCTTTTGAAGAAACATTAGATAATGATGGCTTAACCCAGCTTCATATTAAAAGGAGTAATTGGGCAAATTTACGTTCTCCAGTGAAAGTAGTTTTACAAGCGAGTTTACTCGATTCAGGAGGTAGACCGGTTACACGTTATGCAACTCAAACCATTTGGCCTGCTAATCAAGTACCAGCTATCCGAGCATTGATTGGCGATTCACCTTATTATGATTGGAATACTGATAATTATTATGAGCGTCCTACCGTTGATATAGGGACTAATGCGGAATTTGAAATTGCTTATGTTGATCTAGACGGTAACAAACTGGCGACAAACTCCTTAAAAACAAGATTGATTCGTGAACGTCGTGAATATTATTGGACTTGGTCAAGTGAAGATGGCTGGCAACTTAATCATAATTCCAGTGAGATTGTTATTTCGGAAGATCAGCTATCAATTGAAAAGGATAGTACGACTAAAATAAGCTATTTAACCAGTGATTATGGATCTTATCGTGTTGAAGTGATCGATGACGAGTCTAAAGTAGTGACAAGCTTTCGCTTTTGGTCAGGTTATGATTGGGAGGATAATACACGTGGTACGAAATCAGTACGTCCCGATCAAGTTAAGTTAAGTATTGATAAACCATTTTATAATGTCGGTGATGTGGCTAAAGTCAACGTTCAAGCCCCAGTAGCAGGCTCTGGTTATATCTCTCTTGAAACGAATGATGGTATCATTTGGAAAAAAGCAATTACTGTTGGCGAAAAAGGTTTAGATGTCGATATACCAATTAAAGATTGGGGAAGACATGATATTTATATTAATGCCATGATAATCCGTCCATCAACTAATGCGGCCGTACAAACAGTAAAACGAGCAATTGGTTTGCTTTATTTACCTACTGATACAACAAATCGCCATTTAAATATTTCAATAAATGCACCAAAACAAGTGAAACCAGAAAGTACTGTGCCAATTAAAATCAAAATGGATGAAAAATTTATCCAAAAAGATAAAAAAGTCACAGTGTTAGTTTCAGCTGTTGATTCTGGTGTATTAAATATTACTGATTATGTTACGCCAGATCCTTATGCTGGATTTTTAGGGCGTAAACGTTATGATGTCGATATTTTTGATGTTTATGGTAAGTTAATTGAGGCTTCAGGGCGTAATGTTAACATGAGTTTTGGTGGTGATGCGATGGGCGCTGGCGGAAAAAAAACGTCTAATGAAGTTCTTATTGTTGCTCAACAATTGAAAACCATTCAGTTAAATGACCAAGGTGAGGGTGTTATTGATTTACCATTACCTAATTTTAATGGTGAATTGCGCATCATGGCGCAAGCATGGGATGACAATCGTTTTGGTAAAGCAGAAAAAACGATGAAAGTTGCCGCTCCTGTTATTGCCGAATTAACAACTCCGCGCTTTTTATCTGGGGGAGATCAAGCAGTATTAGCATTAGATCTTCATAATTTGACTGATACGACTCAAAATATGCAAGTTGAAGTATCAACGACGGGGTTAATTCATCAAAATGATGTAAAATCTATCCCTGTCAGACTTGATAGCAAACAAAAAAATATTATTCAAATTCCTGTTGTCGCAGATTATGGTTATGGTAAAGGTACTGTAAATATAAATGTGAAAGGGATTGTTATTGATGATAATTCAGATTTTGATATTCACCGTTCATGGGCTATCGGCGTAAGACCAGCCTATGCTGCAACTACAAGATATTTTGAAGTAGTGTTAGATGAAAAGAAAAGTTGGAAATTACCTGACGAAGCGTTAATGGGACTGATTGAAAATACCATTGAAGGGCAATTGGTTATCTCTAATCAACCACCACTGAATATCGCTCAATATATTAAAAGTTTATTTGCCTATCCTTATGGCTGTTTAGAACAGACAACCAGTGGCTTATTCCCATCTTTATATGCTAACAGTGAACAGCTTGCACAGTTAGGTATTAAAACGGATTCTGATGATAAGCGCCGAGAAAAAATTCAAAAAGGCATTTCACGAATTTTATCAATGCAACGTAGTAATGGTAGTTTTGGTTTATGGAGTAATCATAGCGAAGAAGAACATTGGCTTACTGTTTATGCTACGGACTTTTCATTGCAAGCTAAAGAGCGAGGTTATCAGGTAAATGATAAAGCTCTTGATGCAGCAATGTCGCGTCTTGGTCAATATATTTATGATACTTCTGCATTTAATAATCTTTATTATGGGGATGAAAATTCACTTGAGTTTGAAAAACTCTCTATTAAAGCTTATGCGTTGATGATACTGTCTAAACAAAATAAGATTACCTCAGCGATGCGTAATGAGATTAATTATTTATCAGATAAGATCAGCAAAGATAAATCATTTATCTATAGTCCGTTACCTTTGGCTCAATTAGCCGTAAGCGCGAAGTTAAATGGTTTGACATCTGTTTATGATAAATTATTACCATTAATCTTCACTACTCCGTATAACTACACTACATGGCGGGGTAATTATGGTAGCGAGGTTCGTGATCAAGCATTAATTCTATCGTTATTGATAGAAAACGATATGGCCACAAAAAATCAAGCCAGTTATTTAGTTAATTTATCAGAATTATTAAAAAATAAACGTTATTACTCAACTCAGGAGTTAAATTCATTATTTATTGCTGGTTGGTCATTAGAGCAACATAAAAAAGATGATAAATTTAAACTGGCAATAAATGATAGTATTGTTGAGGTTAATTCTGTCTATTCTCATTCCTATAATTATGAAGCCTTAAGTCAAGGGTTATCTATCAATAATTCAGAACATGATAGACCACTTTATGCTAAATTCTCGCTTTCTGGGTATGGAACAACGCCACCGGCACCAACATCGAAAGATGGTTTTTTCAATATTACTCGAACCTATTACGATCTACATGGCAACGAAATAAATCCATCCCAATTAGAAGTGGGTTCCATGATGGTTGTGATTTTAGATGTAACATCAAAAGAACCTGTTCATGATGCATTGATTGTTGATTACTTACCAGCTGGGTTAGAACTTGAAAATCAGAATCTTTCAAATAGTAGCGTGAATTTATCATCAATTCCTGGTGTATCTGATTTATTGAAAGATGATGATGTAAGTCAACTTAAATATCAGGAATTTAGAGATGATAGATATGTTGCTGCTGTTAATATCCAAAATTATAAGGAACGCCAAAAATATCATAAACGTGTTGCTTATTTAGTTAGAGCGGTAACAACTGGTAATTACATGATTCCTTATCCTTATGTTGAATCTATGTACCGTCCTGATCGTTTTGCAATCGGACAATCACCAGATTTGATGACGATATCTGTTCCTAATAAAGAAAGTAATTAATCAAGGGATAGTAAAAATTTCAATACTATCACTAAGATTAACTTCATTGACTATTCCGCCAATAGCGTTGGCGGAATTTTTATTTTTTTAAAATTGTGTTGGATAATCGAATATCAATAATGAAAAAGTTCTTTTATAAATTATTTCTTTTTTTATTATTATTATCAGTTTTGTTAGTCGGCAGTTTTTTTGTCTTGGATTATTTTTTTCCATTATGTATTTCGCGAAATAAAACAACACAAACCGTTGTTGCTCAAGATGAAACTCCTTTATGGCGATTTGCTGATGAAAAGGGTATTTGGCGTTATTCGGTAAGCCTTGATGAAGTTCCTGATTATTATCTTGATGTGTTATTAAATTATGAGGATCGTTATTTTTATAATCATATTGGTATTAACCCGATGTCGTTATTTCGAGCTGCTTGGCAAAACTTATCCAATAATAAAATTATTTCAGGAGGTAGTACCATTTCAATGCAGGTGGCTAGGTTACTCTCTCCTCATGATCGAACAATTATCGGTAAATTAAAACAAATCTTTCGGACTTTTCAACTTGAACTACATTATAGTAAAGAAGAGATTTTAACTTTATATATTAATCATGCGCCTTACGGAGGCACAATTGAGGGTATCGGAGCCGCTAGCTGGTCTTATTTTGGTAAACAACCTAAAGCATTAACTCGAAGTGAAGCAGTATTATTGGCGGTATTGCCTCAAGCACCGAGTCGATTAAGACCCGATCGATTTCCTGAAAGAGCTAAGCAAGCTCGTGACAAAGTATTAGATAGACTTGCTCAATATGATGTTTGGCCAAAAGAGTTGATTGAACAAGTTCGACGTGATGAAGTTTGGGTTTATCCACGAAAAGCACCACAGTTAGCACCATTATTGGCTTATCGTTTAAAACAGCAATATCCTAATGATAATATTATTCATTCCACTATTGATGTTTCTATTCAATATATTTTAGAAGATCTTGCTATTAATCGAAAAAAACAGCTCCCGCCTAAAACATCATTGGCAATTTTAGTGGTAGATCATGACGATATGACGGTTAAAGGATATGTTGGTTCTGCTGACTTTAATGATAAAGAGCGTTTTGGTCAAGTCGATATGATTAGAGCGTTACGCTCTCCTGGTTCTACACTCAAACCTTTCATTTATGCCTTTGCTATTGATGAAGGTATGATTCATTCTGAATCGTTACTACAAGATATTCCGCGTATTACTACCGATTATCGACCAACTAATTTTGATGAGGGTTTTCATGGGCCTGTTAGTGCTTCTGATGCATTGAGTAAATCATTAAATTTACCGGCAGTTCAATTAATTGAGTTATATGGTCCAAAAAGGTTCGCAGGAAAACTCGCGGGTATTGGTTTACCTTTATCCTCTATCGCAAATGATCCGAATATTTCCTATATATTAGGTGGTGCTTCACTTAGAATGGATAACCTTGTTAGTGCATACAGTGCATTTGCAAAGCACGGGGATGTGAGCCCCTTGCGATATACTCAATCTGATCCTTTAATTAATAAACCCTTTATCTCTGATGGTAGTGCATGGATAACACGGCAAATGTTAATTAATAGCAATTTATTAGCATATAAAACAGGAACCAGTTATGGTTATCGCGATGCTTGGGCCGTTGGTATAAATCCTCGATATTTAATAGGCATTTGGGTAGGACGCCCTGATGGTACGCCTGTTGTTGGGCAGTATGGTTCAATGTCTGCAACTCCAATTTTACAACAAGTAAATTCGATTTTGTTAAATAGAGAAAATCGTTTAAATCACCCTCTCCTCACTTATGAGAAACCTGAATCAGTCTCAAGCGCCCAAATTTGTTGGCCATCAGGGCAGCCACTTCCTGAATCTGATCCTAATTGTCATCGTCAAAAAACAGCATGGGTATTAAATAATATGTTGCCACCAACATTAAGCACCTATAGTGAATTAAAAAACAATATTTATCGTTCAGGTTGGATAAATATTTGGGTAAATGATCGCGGTGAGCGTGTAGCCGCTGATTGTATAGGAGCACAAAAAAAACAGATAGCTTTGTGGCCAATTTCATTAGAAAATTGGTTGTTAACTAAAGAAAGACGACAATCTTTACTGCCCCCAATTGATAAAAAATGTCCTGTAATGGGTAAAGATATTTTTGCCTCACTTAATATTGTTGGTTTACGGGATAAACAACTCGTTAGAGCATTACCAGGCAATAATCAAGTCACGATTGATTTAATTCCTGAAGGTGGATTTGGTGAAAAATGGTGGTTTTTAGATGGTACTTTAGTGGCTAACTCAAAGGATAATGAAAAAGTCGCTTTAACTGTGACTAAAAATGGAAAACATCGTTTACTGGTATTAGATGAAAGTGGACAAATTGTCCGAATAAATTTTATGTCAGATTAATAAAGGAACATTAACATGGCGATTGAACAAACTCTCAGCATTATTAAACCTGATGCGGTAAAAAAACAGATTATTGGCGAAATTCAAACAAGAATTCACCAAGCTAAACTTGATATTATTGCTATGAAAATGGTGAGGTTAACAAAAGAACAAGCTGAAGGTTTTTATGCTGAGCATCAAGACAAGTCCTTTTTTGCTAATTTGGTAAAATTTATGATGTCTGGACCAATTGTTGTTCAAGTTTTACAAGGTGAAAATGCCATTGAACGCTACCGACAACTGATGGGACCCACTGATCTATCTAAAGCTGCTGCAGGGACTTTAAGAGCCGATTTTGCGAATAGTGTGAGAGAAAACGCCGTGCATGGTTCCGATTCTTTAGCATCAGCAGAACGTGAAATTGCTTATTTTTTTGTTGATAGTGAGATATTTCGTTAGGTGATTATTATTTAACAAAGAGTTATAAAACTTATGAAAATTACCTATAAACAATTAACGAGTGCAGTGGAACAAAAATTATTGACTCATCAGCAGGCAGAACAATTATGGCTGTTTTTCCAAGAACAGAATAAACATCTGCCTAGCTTTCAATTTACGCATATATTGTATTATCTAGGAGGTTTGATTGCGATAGGTGCGATGTCACTATTTATGACTTTAGGTTGGGAGCATTTAGGCGGTATTGGTTTATTGTGTATTAGTGCGATTTATGCCATCACTGCACTTTGCACTGCACAATTTTTATTAAAACGTTATCATCTGATCATTCCAGCGAATATATTAACAACGTTAGTGATTGTATTAACACCTTTAGGGGTTTATGGACTTGAAAATGCTATAGGCGTTTGGGATAACCATTATGATTACAGAGATTATCATCGATATATTGACTTTCGGTGGTTATTTATGGAGTTAGCGACCGTATTGGTTGCTGTTTGTCTAATTCTTCGATATCGATCTTCTTTTTTATTTATGCCACTAGCATTTACACTCTGGTATATGAGTATGGATCTTACACCTTATTTAGTTCATTTATTGGGTTATGCAAAAAACGATATTAATTATTCGGATTATTTCAATATGCGTCAACAAGTATCGCTATGGTTTGGATTATTGGTTGTTGTGGTGGCCTTTCTTATTGATATAAAGAATAAAAGTGATAAAGATTTGTCATTTTGGCTCTATTTATTTGGCGTTCTCACTTTTTGGGGCGCATTAAGTTCAATGGAATCAGACAGTGAGTTAAATAAATTTTTCTATTTCTGTGTTAATTTACTCATGATACTAATAGGGGTAATAATCGTTAGAAGAGTTTTTGTTATTTTTGGCGGTTTAGGAATAACGGGATATTTAAGTTATTTATCCTATCACGTGTTTGAAGACAGCCTACTGTTTCCTTTTGCCTTAACAATAATAGGTTTATCTATTATTGTGGCGGGTATTTTTTGGCAACGTCACGAAAAAGCAATAAACATTTACTTATTGCAATCTGTGCCGCCAGGATTAAGAAAATATCTTGAATTTAAACATCATTAATGTGTTTGTTCACTGAGCCTAACTCGCTATATTAATCCACATTTTATACTATATTATGGATACATGGTTAGTGTGAAATAATATAGTGTAGTCATGCGTAAATTCGTTCCTTTTGATCGCGTACAACCTTATCAATTTGAATCTCAATCTCTAACCATATTCCAGCAATATTATTGAAATGGGTGGGGATTCGCTCTTACCAATACATCTGTTGATTTCAACAATATATTTTTTTAATCGTTAATTTTTTAAAGACCAGATTTTTTTAATGCAAGGTCTGATTATTATCATTTTTAATGTGTTACTGAAAAGAGTGTATTCTCTAGGCCGTAACAATCTTATAAAGCAAGTTCAATTCTCTTAATATAACTTTTAGTTATAACCATGTGATGATTTGTTATTTATTTATTTCATTTTTTTGTTGATAGACTTTAGCGGTACCTAATATAATTTTTAATGAGGTTTTGAATGAAATTTCTTACTAAATCGCTAATAACGATTGCTTTTCTCGGCACATTATTAAGCACCAATTCTGCTTTTGCCGATCGTTTAGATGATATCGAAAAACGGGGCGAAATTAAAATAGCTGTATTTGATAGCAACCCACCTTTTGGTTTTATTGACGAAGCAACCAATAAAATTGTAGGTCTTGATGTAGATTATGCCAATGCAATTGCCAAAGAATTAAATGTCAGAGTTGAATTAGTACCAACTAATCCTGCGAATCGTATTCCATTATTAACCTCAAAAAAAGCGGATTTAATTGTGGCAAACTTTACGGTTACCGATGAAAGAGCAAAAACAGTCGATTTCAGTTTGCCGTATTTTGCTACCGGTCAAAAATTTATTGCTAAAAAGGGCGTACTTAAAACAGCCGATGATCTGAAAAATTTGCGGATCGGCGCTGATAAAGGCACCGTGATGGAAATTACGCTTCGTGAAAAGTATCCAACTGCAAAAGTGATCTCTTATGATGATACGCCATTTGCGTTTGCTGCATTACGTAATGGTGTGGTGCAAGCGATTACTCAAGATGATGCTAAATTAATTGGCTTACTCGCCAATGTACCAGAAGAACAGCGTGAAAACTTCGAAATTTCACCCTTTAGTATCACACAAGAATATCAAGCGGTTGGTATCCCTAAAGGAGAAACACGCTTAATAGACAAAGTGAACCAAATATTATTAAAACTCGAAACCAATGGTGAAGCATTGACGATTTATAATCGTTGGTTCGGTCCTAACACTAAATCTGCAATGCCCCGCGGTGTTTTTAAAATAGGGTCGGCTCAATAAATTATGTTAGAGCAATTACTTGAAGTCCGCTATTTATGGTGGTTATGGGATGGTTTTTTAGTAACCTTAGCTATCTCACTACTTACTATCATTTTTTCTACGATTTTAGGTTTTTTATTGGTTATTGCTCAGCAAAGTGGGATCAAATTGATTAAAAGTATGGTGGTAGGGTATAACGCAATTTTTCGTTATTCTCCATTATTGCCACAACTGTTTTTTTGGTATTTTGGTATTGGTAACTTATTACCCGATGAATTTAAAATTTGGCTATTTGACGAGCCACAAATTCAATTATGGTTTTTGACACTGAAAATGCCATCATTCGAATTTATCATTGGTTTTATTGGATTGACTTGTTATTCCAGTGCTTTTATTGCCGAAGAATTTAGAGCAGGGATTACTGGTGTGAGTGTAGGGCAACAACAAGCATCATTGGCATTAGGATTAACTTGGTGGCAAAGTATGCGTTTTATTATTTTACCTCAGAGCTTTTGTATTGCCTTTACGCCTCTTATTGGTCAATATATGAATATCGTTAAAAATTCATCGTTAACGATGGCCATAGGTGTGTTAGAGCTATCTTATGTTTCAAGGCAAGTTGAAACCGAATCATTAAAAACTTTTCAAGATTTTGCTGTTGCAACGTTTTTATATATTTTGGCTATTGTAATTATTGGTACGTTAGGCAATATTTATCAAACCAAACGATTCCCTACGGGTAGGATGTAATTACTTATTATGGAATTTAAAGGTCTAGAAGTTATCTATAATAACCTAAGTTATATGATGTGGGGTAACTTTCCGGGTGGGATATTTTTAACATTATTAATGAGTTTAGCAGCAATTGTATTTTCATCTTTTATGGGGATCTTAGCTGGTGTTGGCTTAACGGTTAGTAAAGGGCTTGTTCGTTCCTTATTTATTGGTGTGCTAGGCTTTTTAAGAGCTATTCCAGTGATCATGCTCATATTTTGGACTTACTTTTTATTGCCTGTGTTACTAAATGTAGACGTGCCTGCAATTACAACGGTAGTTTTTGCATTATCTGTTATTGGTGCTGCCTATATTGGGCACTCAGTACATGCAGGGATGATTGCTATATCGAAAGATCAATGGCAAGCTGCATTTTCACTAGGATTATCTAAAACTCAAGTCATTATCTACATTATTTTACCGCAAGCTCTAAAAATGATGATGCCATCGTTTGTTAATCAATGGGTATCGTTGATTAAAGATACCTCCTTGGCTTATGTTGTTGGTGTCGCTGAATTTACCTTTATTGCCACGCAAATTAATAATCGTAGTATGGTTTATCCGACCGAAATATTTTTATTTGTTATCGTTGTTTATTTTATCATTTGTTTATCTCTGGATATTGTTGTATCGTTTTTTGCAAAAAAATGTTGGTTTAGTACAAAATAATCGAGCATCTATGATTTTGTTTGATAAATTTGTTTATTAATTGATTATATTATTAAGGTTCTTTTAAGGTTTAAGCGTTAAATTGTTAATAATTTTAATTAATCTGGTAATTGTTCAATGTGGCATGATTTAAATACTCAAATTTTTCTATTAATTAATGCGTCAGAGCAAGCATCGAAATCATTTATTAGCTTTGCTATTTTTTGTGCAAAATATTTGGTTTATGTCCCAATTATTGTTATGAGTATTTGTTGGTTTATTTATCCTATTTATCGGCAACTCATGTTAAAAATGGTGATAGGTTTATGTATCGCATTATTGATTACTTTTATTATTCGTCATCTATTTTATTCTCCACGGCCATTTACAATAGATGTTGGAACAAATTATTTGTTTCATGATAAAACAAGCTCGTTACCAAGCCAACATGCGGTTTTTGTATGGACTTTATTTTTTACTGCCTTTTTTAATAAAGCACAGAGAACTAAAACAATCTTATACGTATTGTTGATAGTTGCATTATTAGTTAGTTGGAGCCGTATCTATCTGGGAGTTCATTGGCCATTAGATATTTTTATTGGATTTATCGTAAGCATTATATCCTCATTGATAGTTAAAAAATGTTGGATGAGTATAAGTAAATTGATTAATCGATAGTTATCTTATGGATTGTAATTAACTGCGCTGTGTAGCAAAGACAAACATATAATAAGTCATCACCTATCGACTTTATTATAAAATACCGATTAGAGTAAATGATAATGAAAATACTTATTGTTGAAGATGATAGCTTACTACAAAAAGGTCTGTATGATGGTATTACCTCCAATGGTTATGTGTGTGAGCTAGCATCAACAGGTAAGCAGGCCGAACAGTATATCCAATTTGGGCAATTTAGTCTGATTATTCTTGATTTAGGTTTGCCTGATTGTGATGGCTTAGAATTACTGACACGCTGGCGAAAAAAGCAAATTGATGCGCCTGTTCTTATTCTTACCGCACGTGATACCGTTGAGGATAGAGTAGAGGGTTTAGATTTAGGTGCTGATGACTATTTAATAAAACCTTTTGCTTTAACAGAATTGTTAGCCAGAGTGCGGGCATTAATTCGTCGTAATCAAGGTACCGCTGATAATCTGATTAGCTATGGACCTATTACTATTGATATCAAACAGCAAAAAGTAACTGTCAATAATCAAGAAATAGTATTAACGCCAAAAGAGTTTATCGTTTTATCCCGATTGATGTTAAAAGCAGGTGAAAAAGTGCATCGTGATTTACTGCAAAACGATCTCTACGATTGGCAAAGTGATCCAAGCTCAAACGTCCTAGAAGTTTACATTCATGGATTACGCAATAAACTCGGAAAAAATTGTATTCGAACTGTTCGTGGCTATGGCTATCAACTTAACATTGATTGTTAATTAATACTACTAACTATATAAATTTATTATGATCGCAAAATCTCTTAGTGATATTCGTCACAGTATTCGCTGGAATCTTTTTTTTACTTTAGGCGCAATTATGCTCATTTGCCAAACTATTACCGTTTTTTGGTTATGGCATGAAAGTAAAGAACAAATTGATGTATTGGTTAATTTAACACTGAGTCAAAATAAAATTGATGAAGTGGTTGAGCATGAAGAACTTGAAGCTATTTTTGCACTGTTTTGTTCTGCTTTTACCATGATGCTGGTGACATTATTTTTAGCCTATAAAGCCATCAAATGGATTACTAAACCGCTAGAAATTTTGGAAAAAGATCTTAATCAACGTACTGAAGAGAATTTAAAACCTATTGCACCGATTAGTAATATGCGCGAAATTAAATCCATTACTTCAGTATTGAATAATCTGTTTATTCGTCTTAGTACAACTTTGGCACAAGAACGGCTTTTTACTGCCGATGTTGCGCATGAAATGCGAACGCCGCTTGCTGGTATACGTTTACATTTAGAATTATTAGAAACTAAAAACAATATTGATTGTACTGAATTAATTGACAGAATTGATCGTTTAGTTAACACGGTTGAGCAATTATTGATGTTAGCGCGTGCAAGCCAAAAATTTACAGTTGGGCAATATCAAAAGATTAATTTCTATGATGATATTATGATCCCTTTATCTGATGAATTAACGGAATTAACTAAACAAAAATTTCAATCTATTGAATGGAATATACCTGATACAAAACTTTCGTTTAATGGTGATGTCACTTTAATAAGATTACTGTTGCGTAATTTAGTCGAAAATAGTCATCGCTATAGCCCAAAACAGACCAAAATAGTAGTAAGTTGTTATAAGGATAAAAAAGATATCTTTATAAGTGTGGAGGATGAGGGTGCAGGCATTGACGAATCAAAAAGCGAAAAACTCACTCAAGCCTTTTTCCGGATGGATCGCAAACATGACGGCATTGGGCTTGGTTTAAGTATTGTTAATCGTATTGCAAAGTTACATCAGGGTTTATTTATGTTAAAAAATCGATCTGGCGATGCGAAAGGTGCAATTGCACAATTGCAACTTACTGATTCAACACGTCAACTAAACGAGTAAGCAAAGGATTATGACTATTTTCTTTAACAATAGACTTTAAAAAGCGCTGCCAAGTTCGTTCAATTTTAGATTTTGCAAAACAAGGAATGTAATTCGCAATCGGAATAAAAGTTGAATTACCAATGTTGTCGATAATCACTAAACGACTGTTAGTATCGCTTAAATGTTGAAATAAGATATTTTTACTTTTGATAGTCATGGTAATGATACGATCTTTTAATAATGCTGATTTTAACTCTTTGAGCCCCGTGACTAATTGATCAAAATATTTTTCGGTTAACGATTTATTAGCAAGGTATTTTTCCAGTGGAATTGCGGTTTCACCATTATAATCTCGAATCAGTTCAAAGATATGACCATTACCATAATTAGTTGAAACTGATCCATAATATTTAGCTAATGCATCAAATGATACATTACGTTTAATAAGATGTTTATAATAGGCAATCTCGCGGTTGGTTTCTTCTTCTGCCCCATCATTATAGTTGACTTTAATGCATTTATTCGCATCCTCTGGGTGATGATAACATTTGCGGTGTAATCCGCGACTTATATAATCTTTTTCGGAAAGTGTGATGGTAGTATTCATGATATAAATTTTCTATTATGTGGGCTTGACTTTAAGTGTAACAGCAAGACTTTATTATCGCCATGATTTTTTATTTTTAAACTAGCGCTTTTATATTATTTCTGTATAATATCGGCACCCACGTTACAACAACGTTTTTCCCAACGTTGTTTTCGGTTGTCAAAGTTAATGTAACAACTCGAAGGGGTTAGTTAGTTAATAGCAACAATCAAAAAGTGTAAATAAATCAAATGATTTATTAACGTGAGATTAATTAAAAATTGGATAATTACGAATGAGTACTTTTTCAGCTAAACCAGAAACAGTTAAACGCGACTGGTATGTTGTTGATGCAGCAGGTAAAACGTTAGGTCGTTTAGCTACTGAAATCGCAAGCCGTTTGCGTGGTAAACACAAAGCAGAATACACACCACATGTTGATACAGGTGACTATATCATTGTTATCAATGCAGAAAAAGTTGCTGTAACAGGCAAAAAACGCACTGATAAGATTTATTATCGTCATACTGGCTACATCGGTGGACTTAAAGAAGCGACTTTTAAAGAAATGATTGAACGTCATCCTGAACAAGTCATCGAAATTGCTGTAAAAGGCATGTTACCGAAAGGTCCTCTTGGTCGTGCAATGTACCGTAAACTAAAAGTTTATGCTGGTAGTGAGCACAATCATGCGGCACAACAACCGCAAGTATTAGATATTTAAGGGGATAGAAGATGGCTGATAATCAATATTACGGCACAGGTCGCCGCAAAAGTTCTGCTGCTCGCGTGTTTATTAAACCAGGTAGTGGAAATATCGTTATTAATAAACGTTCATTAGAGCAATACTTTGGTCGTGATACTGCTCGTATGGTTGTTATGCAACCTTTAGAGTTAGTTGAAATGACTGACAAACTTGATCTATACATCACTGTTAAAGGTGGCGGTATTTCAGGTCAAGCTGGTGCAATTCGTCACGGTATTACTCGTGCATTAATGGGATATGATGAAACATTACGTTCTGCATTACGTCAAGCAGGCTTTGTTACTCGTGATGCTCGTCAAGTTGAACGTAAAAAAGTGGGTCTACGCAAAGCACGTCGTCGTCCACAATTCAGCAAACGTTAATTGCATACGTTACAAAATTGTTTTCAAAACCCAGCCAAAAGCTGGGTTTTTTTATGTCAAATTATTGTTTATCTAAAATAGTCATTAAGATGATTGACTAAGTGTAACTTAGCTTTTTTGTAATATAACATTCAGATTTTTAATTTAATTATTGCTACTCATAAGAACGATTATTTTTACTAAAACGTATAGCTAACCTTAAACTTCTTGTCAAAAAATTTTTCAATACAAGAAAGATAGTAATAAAATGCATTTTTTTAACAAATTTGTTATCCAATTTGTTAGAATAGTGACTTAACTAACTTATTTTAACTTTGCTTATTGGGAGTGAACATGGTTGTTGCTGTTAATAAACGTTCTGTTATGACACTATTTTGTGATACAACAGATATTTACGGCCATCAGATTCGTTTTGTATTGGCAGAAAAAGGTGTGACTGCTGAAATCGAGTTTGTAACCGCAGATGATTTACCTCAAGAATTATTGGATCTTAATCCATACGCTAATATCCCAACTTTAATTGATCGCGATCTTACTTTATACGAGCCTCATATCGCATTAGAATATCTAGATGAACGATTCCCACATCCTCCTTTAATGCCTGTTTATCCTATTCTTCGAGCAAATGCACGTTTAACGATGTATCGTATCAAAAAAGAGTGGTATGCCGCTTACGAAACAATTATTGCCGATCCTAATAGCAATGCAGCTAAAACAGCCCGAAAAAATTTATTGGATGATCTTGTTTCAATCTCAGTTATTTTTAAAGAAAAAGATTATTTTATGAGTGATGATTTCACTTTATGTGATTGTTATTTTGCTCCATTATTATGGCGTTTACCAATGCTTAATATTGAATTACCAAAAGTTGCTGAGAAAAATTATTTAAATTATATGGCACGCATTTTTGAACGTCCTGCTTTTATTCAGTCTCTTACTGACGATGAAAGAAAGATGAGAGCATAATAAATAATTTTATCTGATTTGCACTATTTTTTATACAAGGTATTTTTATGGAACTTGAGCAAATGACTCCACGTCGGCCTTATTTATTTAGGGCTTTTTATGATTGGATTCTGGATAATGATTTAACGCCCTATATTGTGGTGAATACTTCTGTCTATGGAGTATTGGTTCCACAAGAGTTTGTACAGAATAATCAGATAGTGCTAAATATTGCACCACAATCTGTAGGTCAATATGTATCAAATAATGAGCAAATTGAGTTTAATGCCCGTTTTTCTGGTGTGCCACAACATATTGTTGTTCCTATGGCTGCGGTTGAAGCTATCTATGCTCGTGAAAATGGAGTAGGGATGGGATTTGAGGATGAACCTCAATATCGAGCGTTACAAGAAAAACAAAATAATCAATCCGAAACACCTCCTGCAAAAAAGGCCAATCCATTTAGAGTGGTAAAATAATTTTTAATAACAAAATTATTTTCCAGATTTAAATCTCAATGTCTATTAACGCCCGCTTAACTAACGGGCAATAAGTAACATAATAAATCAATGCAATTTGAAATATTAATAGTTATCATTTATCAAATGAAGAGATAAAACTTATTATCATTTTAATTTCTTATAATTGATAATGATTATTATTAACATCAAAATGCGTGCGTGTTATGTCATGAATTCAACTGATATCAATCCAAGTTCTCGCTTGTGGAAATTAGCATTTACTTATAAAACTTTAATGATTTTTTCCTGTTTATTCTCTATTTTTAGTGTCATCACTTCATTTGTACCATTCATTGCCATCTATTTCATTGTTTGTGAAATTATAGTGAGCATCAGTCATCAAACAGAATTAAATAGCGAATTAATTATTAGTTATGGCTGGCTGGCATTTATGGCTGCTGCATTAGCGATTGTTTTTAATTTCCTAGCGTTATGCTTATCACATATTGTTGCATTTAAAACACTTTATAATCTTAAATACAACTTTATTCGTTATTTATCCTGTTTACCTTTAGGCTTTCATACAAACCATTCTAGTGGCGAGCTTAGAAAAATCGTGGATGACGATATCGAAAAAATTGAACAATTTATTGCTCATCAATTGCCCGATATGATTGGATCCTTTGCTTCTCCTGTGGTTATTTTGGTGATTCTAGCCGTTTTCGATTGGCGATTAGGTTTAGCAACGTTAGTACCAATTATCCTTGCCTATATCGTATTAATTAGTGGCTATCGACGTAAGGATATCAAAACCAATCAACAAGAGTTGCAAAAAAAATTGATTGAAATGAGTCATGCTTCAGTTGAATATATAAGAGGTATTACCGTTATAAAGGCTTTCAATCAGACATTTTTTTCATTTAAACGATTTAATGACGCGATTAAAGCTTATCAATTTTATTGTTTAAAATTTATATATTGTTTTAAATACCACATGGCATTTTTTATATTGTTATTAAATAGTATTTATCTCTTTATTGTTCCAGTTGTTATCTTTTTGATCAGTGATACGGATAATTACGCTAATTTCATTTTGTCAGCCATTTTTTATTTGATTTTTTCTTTAGGATTACCTGCACCATTTTTCAAATTGATATATGTAACTCAAGGATTTCAAAAAACAGTTAAAAGCGTACAAAATATGGATGAGGTATTAAATGTTCCTCCTCTTAGCGAACCCAAAGAGGAGCTGAAAGTTGCAAGCTACGATATTCAATTTGATAATGTGTGTTTTTCTTATCATGATGAACAGGTATCAAATCCAACCGAAAGTAATAACGCGCTTAACCATATTTCATTTACTGCTAAACAAGGTGAAATAACGGCTTTAGTCGGTTTATCAGGCAGTGGCAAAAGTACCATATCCTTACTCATTCCACGATTTTATGACCCAGATGAGGGCCTTATTACAATTGGTCATGTTGATTTAAAACAGATGAATAGTGATTATTTATTATCTTTAGTAAGTTTTGTTTTTCAAGATGTGTTTTTATTCAAGCAAAGTGTAATAAACAACATTCGGATCGGTAAACCTGACGCAACAATTAATGAAGTTATTGCGGTTGCTAAAACTGCTCAATGCCATGAATTCATTGAAAAATTACCAAATGGTTATGATTCAATTATTGGATCTGATGGTATACATCTTTCTGGGGGTGAAATGCAACGACTGGCTATCGCTCGAGCACTATTAAAAAATTCTCCAATTTTAATCCTTGATGAAGCCACTTCATTTGCCGATCCTGAAAATGAGAGCAAAATTCAATTAGCAATGAAAGCATTAATGAAAAATAAAACGGTCATTATGATAGCTCACCGTCTATCAACAATACGAGATGCTAATAAGATCATCGTATTAGACAAAGGAAATATTGCTGAGTCAGGAACACATGAACAACTATTTTCAAATAAGGGAACCTACTACAAGATGTGGCAATATTATCAGCAAACATTAGATTGGCAAATGCATCATTCTGATATGAGTAAGTCAAATAATGATGAGCAAATAAGTTATCAGCAGGGGTCAGAAAATGTTTAAGCGATTATTGATGTTATCCGATACAGGAAGTGAAAATTTAAGACAAGCTATCATTGCATGTACGATCTCAAATCTTACATTGATGTTACCGTTTATTATTCTATTGCAAGTCATTGTCTCGTTAATTACCCCGTTAACAAGTCATTTAGCAGTAAATAAGAGTTATTTATGGTTAATGATAGGGTTAGGCATATTATCTAGTTTACTTTTTTTATTTTGTTATCAAAGAGAATATAAAAAAACTTATGCAAATGCGTTTGGACAGGCAGCAAATACTCGCATAGAAGTGGCAGAGAAAATTAGAAAACTTCCACTTAGTTTTTTTAATCGTAAAGATTTATCTGAACTAACAACTAATATTATGGGTGATTGTGCAACAATTGAGAACATGTTGAGTCATGTCATTCCCCAATTAATTGGTTATTCATGCAGTAGTGTTATTACTTGTGCTTTATTAGCTTTTTACGATTGGAGAATGGCAAGTGCTATCTTTTGTACTTTACCTATTGCATTTTTAATTATGCTTATCGGTAAAGGTTTTGAAAAAAAATTAGGCGAAAAACAAGTACAAAGTAAATTAGCTGTCTCAAATGAGGTTCAAGAATATCTTGATGGAATTAAAATCATCAAAGGCTTTGGTATTAGTGGTGAAAAATTTAAAACACTGGATAGAGCGCTTAAAAATATGATGTGGGCATCGATCAAATTTGAAGGTGTAAGTGGAATTTTTGTCGCGTTATCTACTTTGATTTTGCAGGTAGGTTTGGGCATAGTTGTTTTAGTCGGTGTGAAGTTGATCGTTATTGGTAGTTTAGATCCGATAACATTTTTAGCCTTTATCGTTATTGGTTCACGCATATACAGCCCTTTAATTTCTGTATTAACGCTATTACCTGAGCTTTTTTATATGCTGACATCTATTGAACGGATGAAAAGTTTACAAACAGAACCAATAATGGAAGGTCGAGATGATGTTTTGTTGAAAAATTTTAGTGTTACCATAGATCACATTAATTTTTCATATAAGCAAAAAACTGTTATTAATGATCTGAGTTGTGTTATTCCGTCAAACAAAATGACTGCGTTAGTAGGGCCTTCAGGAAGCGGTAAAAGCACGTTATTACAATTAATTGCTCGTTTTTGGGATGTCAATAAAGGCGTGATTAGTATTGACGGTAATGATATTAAAACCATCGATCCGGAGACGTTGATGCGCAGTGTGTCGTTTGTATTTCAAAATGTTATTTTATTCGATGATACCATTTTAAATAATATTCGTATCGGTCGACATGATGCGAGCGATGAAGAGGTTAAACTTGCAGCCAAAAAAGCTCGATGTGATGAGTTGATTGCTCGTTTACCTCATGGCTGGGATACTTTAGTTGGTGAAAATGGCAGTAAGCTATCGGGTGGCGAAAGACAGCGAATATCAATAGCAAGAGCATTATTAAAGAATGCTCCAATTGTACTGCTGGATGAAGCAACTGCATCACTTGATCCTGAAAATGAAGTTTATATACAACAAGCCATTTCAGAATTAGTTAAAGATCGAACTGTGATTGTAATTGCCCATCGTTTAAAAACAATTATCACGGCCGATCAAATTATTGTATTAGATAAAGGCCGTATTGTTGAACAGGGTAGCTACCAACAATTAATCGATAACAATGGTTTATTTGCCAGACTTTATTCTCTGCAAAAACAAGAGTTTTCTGTCAGTAATTGATTAAGTGTATTTCTTGGGTAAATCGGTATATGATATAAAAAATTAACTGATTTACCTGAACATAATGAAAGAAATCGAATTAAAATTTGAAATTGCAACTAAAGATATTCATGATTTAAAAAATTTTTTAAATCAATGGGTAAGTTGTGATCAAGCTGAATTTGAATCCTCTTCAAAAATTCAAAACAATATTCACGAACTTAAACTTTTTAATACCTATTATGATACTCAAGATTACTATTTACGTTCTAATGGGTGTGGTTTACGGATTAGGGGAACACAAGACAAGCTCAGTAAACAATTTGAGATTACCGTAAAGCATGGTAACAAAGCCGTTGCAGGTTTACATGAACGATCTGAATATAATGCTAGCTTACCAGACAACTATCTTGATTTAACTTTGCTCCCAAGCGATGCTTTTCCTAAAGATTGTAATATCGAAAATTTACAAAAAATGCTGCGTCCACTATTTACAACACATTTTGATCGGCAAACATGGTTAATTTCATTTGCCAATAGCGAAATAGAAGTCGCTTTAGATCAAGGTGAAATCATTGCTAATGGAGAATCAAAATCGATACAAGAAGTTGAGTTAGAAATAAAACAAGGTAATAAACATGATTTAATCAATTTTGCTATTGAATTAAGTAGATTTAACCTACATCTCTTTTCTCAAAGTAAGGCCTCTCGCGGTTATCGATTATTAAAAAACGCGCCTGTTAATCGCGCTCCTTTTAGCCTGCAAATTAAACATGATTTATCAAGCTTATTAAATTTTTGGCAACAAAACGAAGAGTATGCACTCGAAAATAATGATCTAGCGTTTTATCAACAACTCTTAATTCAAATAAACGAAATACTAGCTAATCACGATATTGCACAAGAATCTGAATTTAAACAGTGGCAACAAGCAATCACTAATATTCACTCCGTTTATGATTTTGCTTATAGCCCAATAAATACAGTATTAAAACTACTGCTAGTTGCACGGTTAAATAAAGAGTAATGTTATGATTTTATGATAAATAGGACGAGTCGATAACGTCATCAATGCGAGAGAGGGATATGTCACAATCTGAAATTTTGAATCAACAAAAACAGAAAATAACATCACAGCTATCACAATGTAATTCTGTTTTCGTACAGGATAATCTTAATATTTTGGTACAAAGTGATTTTATAGTAGATGCTTTTTATCGATATCCACAGTGGCTTACAAATATTATTAATCATCCGCCACAAGCTGATGAAAGACGTTATTATCAACAATGGCTTAATGAACACTTAACATCGGTATTGGATGAAACGGCATTAATGAAAGCATTGAGATTATTTAGACGTTATATCTTAGTCAGACTTGAATGGTCACAATTAACTTATACTAGTAGCGATGAACAAATATTAAGTCAATTAAGTGAACTCGCTGAAGTCATTATTGTAACGGCACGTGATTGGTTGTATGAATTAAGTTGTAAAGAGTGGGGGACACCGTGTAGTCATCAAGGTGAACCTCAACCTTTGCTCGTATTGGGTATGGGAAAACTAGGGGGAGGAGAACTGAATTTTTCCTCTGACATTGATTTAATTTTTACTTATCCTGAACATGGGCAAACGCAAGGTGGCAGGCGAGAACTGGATAATGCTGTATTTTTTACCCGTTTAGGACAACGTTTAATAAAAGCGCTTGATAGTATTACCGAAGACGGTTTTGTCTATCGTGTTGATATGCGATTACGTCCACTTGGTGAGGGTGGGCCATTAGTCTTAAGTTTTTCATCTATGGAAGATTATTATCAAGAACAAGGGCGAGATTGGGAACGTTATGCTATGGTAAAAGCCAAAGTGTTAGGTGATCAGCAAGATCCTTACACCAAAGAACTTTACCAAATGCTTAAACCTTTTGTCTATCGTCGTTACATTGATTTTAGTGTTTTGCAATCTTTACGTAATATGAAAAGCATGATTGAACGTGAAGTACGCCGACGTGGTTTAAAAAATAATATTAAATTAGGTGCTGGAGGCATTCGTGAAATCGAGTTCATTGTACAGGTTTTTCAACTGATTCGCGGTGGCCGTGTCATTGGGCTACAGACACGTTCTCTGCTTACCGCCTTACAAGTAATTGAACAAGAATCATTGCTTGATACTAATGAAGTGGCTCAATTGCGTAATAACTACTTATTTTTACGTCGCTGCGAAAATTTACTGCAAGCCATTAATGATGAACAAACCCAAACATTACCAGAAGAAGAGCTCGATCAAATTCGTTTAGCTACCAATATGGGATTTACCAATTGGTCTGAGTTTATTGAACAATTAACTGTGCGTATGCAACAAAATCGCTTGATATTCAATGCTCTTATTGGTAATGATGATTCAGAGTCTGTTCCAAACACAAAACAATACAATGATCTGTTTGATGAATTATGGGTACCTGATTTGCAATTAAGCGATATAAAAACTGTATTGCCAAACTATTCTGATAGTGATGCAGAGCAACTTTATCAGATGCTCATCCAATTTCGTAATGATATTGGCAAACGGACAATAGGTGTGCGTGGGCGTGAAATACTCGATCAACTCATGCCTCGTTTATTAGATGCTATTTGTAATGGACAACAGGCAATTATGGTATTTTCACGCATATTGCCTTTGTTGGTTAATATTGTTAGTCGTACGACCTATTTAGAGCTATTGCTTGAATATCCGAGTGCATTAAAGCAGTTGATCCGTCTATGTAGTGCCTCTCCTATGATTAGTGATCAACTGGCTCACTATCCGATTTTATTAGATGAATTAATTGATATTAATTCACTTTATCAAACGATTGAACCTAATGAGTATAAAAGTCAACTTTATCAATACTTATTACGTATTCACGTTGACGATGAAGAACAGCAATTAGAAGCCTTACGCCAATTTAAGCAGATGCAATTACTGCACATTGCTGCGGCAGATGTGGAACATATATTAACCACTATGAAAGTAAGTGATCACCTTACTTATGTGGCGGAAGCATTACTTGATTTTGTTGTACAAATGGCTTGGAGTCAGATGGTCGAACGTTATGGTAAACCCGCTCACTTAGCTGATAATCATAAAGGATTAGTTGTGGTTGCTTATGGTAAATTGGGGGGCTGGGAGCTGGGTTACGGTTCGGATCTGGATTTAGTTTTTTTGCATGATTGCCCTGCAAATAGTGTTACCAATGGTGACAAACAGATTGATAGTCGTCAATTTTATTTACGCTTAGTGCAACGCATTATCCATTTATTTAATGTGCGCACTAGTTTCGGTATTCTTTATGAAGTAGATGTCAGATTACGTCCACAAGGTGATGCAGGTTTACTTGCGTGTAGTTTAGATTCCTTTGCGGATTATCAAATGAATGAAGCATGGACATGGGAACACCAAGCGCTGGTACGAGCTCGAGCGGTATATGGTGAAAATGATCTCATAAAACGTTTTAACCAAATCCGTCATGATGTGCTTTGCAAACCACGAGATGAAAATCAATTAAAAACCGAAGTTAGGCAAATGCGTGAAAAAATGCGAAATCACTTAGGAACGACGCAAGCTGAACTATTTAACCTGAAAATTGATGAGGGAGGTATTGGTGACATCGAATTTTTATCACAATATTTGGTACTCAATTATGCTAATTCACACCCTAAAATGACAAATTGGAGTGATAATGTACGAATTTTAGAGCTAGCCACTCATTACCAAATTATGGACAGTGATGAAGCAGAACAATTGACTCAAGCTTATATTGATATGCGTAATCAAATTCATCAACTTGCATTGCAACTATTACCAAGTACGGTCAACAGTTCACAATTTTATCGAGAAAAACAGATTGTTAAACAAAGTTGGCAAAAGTGGTTAATGTAATTGTTTAGGTGAACCATTATCGGTTAATAGTGTTTATTTAGCCGATAATGGATGTCAAAAATTCACTAACAGGTTATTTTGCTTCTTTCCACAAAATCATATCTTGCTCTTCAAGTTCTGATGCATCAAAACCTATTGCAGGAGCAATGTCTTCTCGGTCAAAAGCGATATCACCACCATTAATGGCATCATCCCCTTTTTTGATTCCTTTAAAATCAAAAAGGTTTGTGTCACACAGGTGAGACAGAGTGATATTTTGGGTAGCACGGAACATGGTTTCAATGCGCCCTGGGAATTTTTTATCCCACTCATTAAGCATCTCTTTAATGACTTGACGTTGTAAGTTAGGTTGTGAACCACAAAGATTACAAGGAATAATTGGAAATTGCTTAATTTCAGCATATTTGGCAATATCCTTTTCTTTGCAATAAGCAAGTGGACGGATGATAATATGTTCACCAGAATCATTCATCAATTTGGGTGGCATGGCTTTAAGCTTGCCACCATAGAACATATTTAAAAACAGAGTTTCTAAAATATCATCACGATGATGCCCTAATGCTATTTTGGTCGCACCCAGTTCGGTTGCTGTACGGTATAAAATTCCACGTCGTAAGCGTGAGCAAAGCGAACAAGTAGTTTTACCTTCTGGGATCTTTTCTTTCACAATGCCATAAGTATTCTCCTGTACAATCTTATACTCGATACCTAATGATTCTAAATATTGAGGTAGGATATGTTCAGGAAATCCTGGTTGCTTTTGATCTAAATTTACCGCCACTAATTCAAAATTGACTGGCGCGCTTATTTTCAAATTAATAAGGATATCAAGCAAGGTATAACTATCTTTACCACCTGATAAACAAACCATAATACGATCGCCATCTTCGATCATATTAAAATCGGCAATTGCCTCGCCGGTTAGGCGACGCAATCGTTTATGTAGTTTATTTTGATTATATGTATTCATCACAATTTTATAGATTACTCAGCACGGCTCATGTAACGACGTTCAGCGATATGAATTTTAATTTTTTCATTGTTGTCAATATATTCAGGTACTTGAATAACAAGACCTGTTGATAATGTTGCGGGTTTAGTGCGAGCACTTGCTGAAGCACCTTTAATACTTGGTGAAGTTTCGATAATTTCTAAATCTACCGTTTGCGGTAATTCTAAGGCAATCACGTCACCATCAGCCATCAATACCTGAATGCCACTCATACCGCCTTCTGGAATGAATAGTAACTCTTCTTCAATTTGTTCTTTTTTGAAGATAAATGGTGTGTAGTCTTCATTGTCCATAAACACATATTCATCACCATCGATATAAGAAAAACTAACTGGACGACGAGAAAGCTCAATGGTTTCGATAATATCGTCACCTTTGAAGCGTTCTTCCACTTTACCACCATTTTTTACATCGGTAAAACGCATTTTATACAGCGTACTGGCACCACGAGCACTCGGGCTTTGAACATCGATATCTTTTACAAGAAGAAGTTTTCCATTGTACGTGACCGCATCGCCACGTTTTATTTCATTTGCTTTAGCCATAATATTTATTCTTCACAATTAATGATAATAAAGGTTAGATAAGGTAAAAAATTAGCTCGCTATTTTACCGCTAACTTGCTATTGTCACCATCAAAATTTATCGCAGAACTTTAAAATAAAGGAAATACTATGGCAGATTCATATGAATGTCGAAAAAATTGTGGCGCTTGCTGTATTGCTCCCTCAATTTCATCTGCAATTCCCGGTATGCCTAATGGCAAACCTGCGGGCATTGCATGCATTCATTTGGATAATAATTATCAGTGTGGTCTTTTTCAAAAATCATCAAGACCGATAGTTTGTGGTCGATTAAAACCCTGTTTTGAAATGTGTGGCAATAATCGAGAACAAGCTATGCATTATTTAACTCAATTAGAACAGTTGACTAGCAATTGAGTATTGCATAAATTTAATAAACCAGATCGATTATTAGAATTATTTATCTCGCAAAGTTGTTTTTTTGATAAACTTCACCGCACTTCAATATCTAGTAATAAATATCAGTAATTATAGAATTAATTTTCGCTATCTTCAGATTAGGAAATATCTTAATTGATAGCCGTTTTTTCTATTAAATTTAATATCAATAAACAGAAGAACATTGTTATGAAAAATAAATTAAAACGAGATTTAAAAGCTCGTCATTTAACGATGATTGCTATCGGCGGTTCAATCGGAACAGGGCTATTTGTTGCATCGGGTGCAACCGTTGCCCAAGCAGGTCCAGGTGGTGCGCTACTGTCATATGCCATTATTGGTGTGATGGTATACTTTTTAATGACCAGTCTTGGCGAACTTGCCGCCTATTTACCTGTTTCAGGAACATTCGCAACTTATGGCGCACGTTATGTTGATGAAGCTTTTGGTTTCGCAATCGGTTGGAACTACTGGTATAACTGGGCCATTACCGTTGCGGTTGATTTAGTTGCCGCACAGCTCGTTATCTCATATTGGATTGATGCAGGGGCTTACAGTTGGTTATGGAGCTTACTATTTTTAAGCATTATATTTTGTTTAAATTATATTTCTGTTAAAGGTTTTGGTGAAGCTGAGTTTTGGTTTTCATTAATTAAAGTTGTCACTGTTATTGTCTTTATCGTAGTTGGTTTGTTGATGATAATTGGCATTTTACGCGGTGCAGAAAGTGCAGGTTGGCAAAACTGGCAAGTAGGTGATGCACCTTTTGTTGGTGGATTTTCTTCAATGATTGGAGTCGCAATGGTGGTTGGGTTTTCATTCCAAGGTACCGAATTAATCGGTATTGCTGCGGGTGAATCAAAGGATCCTGAAAAAAATATACCAAGAGCTATGCGACAAGTATTTTGGCGTATATTACTATTTTATATCTTTGCAATTTTAGTTATTAGTTTAATTATTCCTTATACCGATCCTAATTTACTACGCAATGATGAAACGGATATAAGTGTTAGTCCGTTTACGTTGGTATTTCAACATGCAGGACTACTGTCTGCGGCAGCACTAATGAATGCCGTTATTTTAACTTCGGTTTTATCAGCTGGTAATTCGGGTCTTTATGCATCAACGCGTATGCTTTATGCACTTGCTCGAGAAGGCAAAGCGCCGAAAATCTTTGCTAAATTATCCTCATCAGGTGTACCACGAGCAGCATTGTTAGCAACCACATTTGTCGCGATGCTCTGTTTTTTAACTTCAATGTATAAAGATCAGGCCGTTTATTTGTGGTTACTTAATATGTCAGGTATGACAGGATTTATTGCTTGGCTTGGTATTGCAATTAGCCATTATCGCTTTAGAAAGGGTTACACCATTCAAGGTAACGATGTCAGTAAATTACCTTATCGTTCAAGTTGTTTCCCATTTGGTCCTATTTTTGCATTTGTATTATGCTTAATTATTACGTTAGGACAAAATTATGAAGCGTTCTTACAAGATACTATAGATTGGAATGGTGTGATTGCAACTTACATTGGTATCCCATTATTCTTTGCAATTTATTTTACCTACAAAATAGTTAAAAAGACTAAATGGGTAAAATACGATGAGATGGATTTTTCTAAAGCTGATTAATATCCCAGATTTTCCAAAACTTCCTAATTTCCGTCGACATCTGTCGACGGCCTTTTTATTAAGAAAGAGATAAATAATCTGTTGTGTTATTTATTTTGATAACGATATTAGCGACTACGGAATATGATACGTGCTTTGGATAGATCGTAAGGCGTCATTTCAACAGTCACTTTATCACCAGTTAAAATACGAATATAATTTTTTCGCATCTTACCAGAAATATGTGCAGTAACAACATGACCATTTTCAAGTTCAACACGAAACATCGTGTTTGGGAGTGTATCAAGTATTGTACCTTGCATTTCAATGTTATCTTCTTTTGCCATTGGGGCCTCTTAAATAATAAATACAAATTAAATATACTTAAAGTGCTAGTCTTATTTCACACTGTTAACGTGTGCATGAAAAAGCTCTAAACTTTTTCGTAACCATATCGGTTGTTTATAATAGGATTT
The DNA here is from genome assembly GCF_984568995.1 of Gilliamella sp. LMG 34360. NCBI lineage: Bacteria > Pseudomonadati > Pseudomonadota > Gammaproteobacteria > Orbales > Orbaceae > Gilliamella > Gilliamella sp. LMG 34360. The sequence continues at coordinate 1,305,491 of NZ_OZ474900.1, forward strand.
AGCAAATTAACGTATAAACATAAAAAAACTGAATTTAGAATATATAAACTTAGCGGCAAAATAATGCCGAAAAAACTGTCAGATGTAAAGTCCTTTCTACTTTTTCTTTGCGTTATAAAGTGCATTTTGATGAATATAATGCCAAACTTTGGCTGGTAACAAATTTTCATAGTTTTGTTTATTGTTGATATTTTGTCTGATTTCTGTCGCCGAAATATTTTCAAGTGGCGTATGAGCAAAAAAAATGTATCCACATGGATTATCGTGTAAATCTTTAATATTTTTTGTTTGATGTGTGGTTATCCAATTTTGTAACTCGATATTATCGGTTTTTTCTGCATAACCAGGCCTACGACAGATTAACAAATGGCAGTAATCAAGCAGTGTTTGCCATTTATGCCAAGTAGGCAAGCTTAATAATGAATCTTGCCCCATAATAAAGGCTAGTCCTTTTTGATAACCATTTTCCTGACGCCACTTTTCTAACGTTTCGATTGTATAGGAAGGTCTCATCAATTTTTCAGATGATATTTCTCGAGTATCAATCGAAAATAGAGGTAAATCTTCTACTGCCAAATTTAACATTGCCAAACGTTGTTCTGTTGTTGCTTCTGGCTGTGGTTTATGTGGAGGGATTTGGTTAGGCAACAAGCTGATTTGTGTTAAGCCAATTTCTTTGGCTAAGGCGATAGCAGGATGTATATGTCCATAATGTACGGGATCAAATGTACCACCAAACAACGCTGTTAACATCTATTTAACCCCATAAATTGCATGGTTAAAGCAGATAAAGCATCCCAAATTTGTAATTGATTATCATGTTTAAAACTTATTTCAATCTCGGTTAGTCGTTTAAGGGTATTAAATAAATCTTTAATATCAAAGCGATTCAAATAAGAGGTATACATGGATCTTTTATTTTGCCAAATTTTATATTCGTCAAAAATTTGTTTAAAAGATTTGTTTGATAATCCTTTTTTCAAATTGATGAGTAAGATAAGTTCTCGTTGTATAACACGCAATAGAATTAGTGGTTCAAACTCATTCATCTTTAGTTGTTGCATTATGTGTGTTGCGCGCTTAGTTTTGTGCGACACCATTGCATCAATCCAATGATAAGGCGTAAATATAGCTGAATCATTAATATTACTTTCGACTTGATCATATGTGATAGTCTGATTTGGAAAAAGTAATTTTAATTGTTCAACGATTTGGGTTAAAGCGAGTAAATTACCCTCATAATAGTAACAGAGTAACTCAATTGCCTCTGGTTCAATTTGCATCTGTTTTTGTTGCAAATGATTAGAAAGCCACTTAGGTAATTGAACTTCATCGGGAGTATTACAACTCACCACAACTAATTTATCAGATAATGTTTTATACCATTGTGCATTTTCATTGGTTTTAGTGATTTTATTTAAACTGATGATTAAGACAATCTCAGCAGTTAACATTTCACTTAACGTATTGAGTTTTGTGGTTACATTGGCATTTATCGAGTTTTCACCAAAATCCAAAAAAATGAGTGTATTATCAGAGAATAAATTCATTTCTTGGCAACTATCGAAGATAGTTGACCAATCGGTTTGATTATCTATATTAAACGGGAGCTGCTCATTAAAACCTAATTGTTTAAATGAAGTTTTTAATTGAGTTTTCGCATAATGTTGTAAATAAGGATCATTCCCTATTATCAGGTAATAAGGCGATCCTAATTTAGTGGTGATTTGATCGGCACTGATTTTAATCATATCAATTTTTAATTTACGACATCAACAGATTTTAATTTACGAATAATTTGTTTTGCTGCTTCCATATACATTTCATCTTCAATTAAATCTTGTTCAGTCGTTTTGGCAAGCGCGGCTGAAGGATTATCGAAAAATGTCCGGAAAACACGGACATTGATAGGATAGATTTTTTCATTTTTGATAATGACTTGTGTCTCAACAGTTAAAACTAATTGATATTCAGCTGCTTTACCATCTTTATAAATTGATATTGTGCTACGATCCATTGAATCTCTCACAACCTTTAATACAGGATAACTTTGTGAAACCTCATTGTTGGTTAACGTAACATGATTGTCGTGTAATAATTCTTTAATGTCTCGTGAAAGACGTCCATAAGGATCATAACTCATATAAGACATCGTTTTAAATCGCGTTGGTACTTCTGTCTCATGTTGTAAATGAAATCCGCATCCAGACAAGGATATCGTTAATAACATGAGAGAAGCTAAATATTTTTTCATATCTACTACCGCCTATATTTAGTTATAAACAATATTAACCAACAACAAGATTTAATAATTTACCAGGTACATAAATCACTTTTCGAATTGCAACATCGACTAAATATTTTTGAATATTTGGTTCTTGTTTAGCTTGAGCTATGACCGAATCTTGATCAACATTTGCTGGCACGGTAAATTTGCCACGTACTTTACCATTGATTTGTACCACAATAAGTTTTTCATCTTCAACCATTGCTGATTCATCAGCAACTGGCCATAAGCTATCATCAATCGATTCACTATGACCTAATGCCTGCCACATCACAAAACAAGCATGAGGCATCATAGGATAAAGTAAACGAACAATGGCATTTAACGCTTCGTCCATTAATGCTCGGTCTTGTTCAGATTCTTGCGGCGCTTTTTGTAAGCGATTCATTAATTCCATTACAGCCGCAATTGCTGTATTAAACGTTTGACGACGACCAATATCATCAGTTACTTTTGCAATCGTTTTATGTAATTCACGACGTAATGATTTTTGATCGTTGTCTAAAGCTGAAACATCAAGCTCCACTGTTTGACCTTTTTGTGCGTGCTCATACACTAAACGCCATACACGTTTAATAAAGCGATTGGCTCCTTCAACGCCAGATTCTTGCCATTCCAGTGTCATATCAGCCGGTGAGGCAAACATCATAAATAAGCGTACTGTATCTGCACCGTATTTTTCGACCATCTCTTGTGGGTCAATGCCATTATTTTTGGATTTTGACATCTTTGTCATACCAGCATGCACCAGTTCATTGCCTTTACTATCAACCGCTTTGGCAATGCGACCTTTTTCATCACGTTCAATGGTCACCTCAGTTGGTGAAACCCAAATACGTTCGTTAGTTGGGCTGGTGTAATAAAATGCATCAGCTAATACCATGCCTTGACAAAGCAAGCGTTTGGCTGGTTCGTCAGAGGTAACTAAACCAAAATCACGCATTAATTTATGGAAGAATCTGAAATAGAGAAGATGCATAATTGCATGCTCAATACCGCCCACATATTGGTCAACTGGCAACCAATAGTTAGCCGCATTTTCATCTAACATGCCTTTGTCATAATGAGGGCAAGTATAACGTGCGTAATACCAAGAAGATTCCATAAATGTATCGAAAGTGTCGGTTTCGCGTAATGCAGGTTGGCCATTAACCGTAGTTTTAGCCCAGTTAGGATCTGCTTTGATTGGGCTTGTGATACCATTCATTTCGACATCTTCGGGTAAGATCACCGGTAACTGATCTTCTGGTGTTGGAATTGTGGTACCATCTTCAAGCGTAACCATTGGAATTGGTGCACCCCAATAACGCTGGCGTGAAACGCCCCAATCACGTAAGCGATAATTGACTTTACGAGTACCAATACCAAGCGAAGTTAACTTATCAGCAATTGCATTGAATGCTTGTTCAAAATCAAGTCCATCGAATTCGCCCGAATTAAATAATTTGCCATGTTCGGTATAAGCTTGCTCGGAAAGATCGGGTGCATTACCGTCTTGGTTTAAGATAACCGGTTTAATTGGTAAGTTATATTTAGAGGCAAATTCATAATCACGCTCATCGTGACCAGGTACTGCCATAACAGCACCCGTACCATATTCAATTAGCACAAAATTAGCTATCCAAACAGGCACTTTATCGCCAGTCAATGGATGAATGGCATAATAGCCTGTTGGCACGCCTTTCTTTTCCATCGTCGCCATATCAGCTTCAGCCGTTTTAGTGTTTTTGCATTCGGCAATAAATTCGGCAATTTTAGGATCGTTTTGTGCGGCTAATTGGGCAAGAGGGTGTTCGGCTGCAACCGATACAAAACTTACACCCATTAAAGTATCAGGACGAGTTGTATAAACACGTAATTTATCAGCATAGTTTTCAACAGAAAAATCAAACTCAACCCCTTCTGAACGTCCAATCCAGTTACGTTGCATAGTTTTAACTTGTTCAGGCCAGCTTTCTAATGTATCTAAATCATTGAGTAACTCTTCTGCGTATTCCGTAATTTTAATAAACCATTGTGGGATCTCTTTACGTTCAACTGGGGTACTACAACGCCAGCAGCAACCTTCCACTACTTGTTCGTTGGCAAGTACAGTCTGGTCATTTGGACACCAGTTAACGGCAGAAGTTTTTTTATAGACTAAACCTTTTTCATAAAGCTTAGTAAAAAACCATTGTTCCCATTTGTAATATTCAGGACGGCAAGTAGTCACTTCGCGATCCCAATCATAACCAAAACCTAATAATTGTAACTGCTTTTTCATATAAGCAATATTTTCATAGGTCCATTTTGCTGGAGCCGTATTGTTTTTAACCGCAGCACCTTCAGCTGGTAAACCAAATGCATCCCAGCCAATAGGTTGCAACACATTTTTGCCATTTAAACGTTGATAACGAGAAATGGTATCGCCGATTGTGTAGTTACGAACATGACCAAGATGTAAACGCCCAGAAGGGTAAGGTAGCATCGATAAACAGTAATATTTTTCTTTTGATGGATCTTCTGTAACGTGGAAAGTTTTATTTTCTAGCCAATGTTTTTGTACTGTGGCTTCTATTTCATCGGGGCGATATTGTTCTTGCATGACGAATTAATGTCCTATCTATTATTGCTAATAAAAATATTTTGCTAATTGTATTGGTTATTGTAGTGTTTTACAAACGTTATATGCATGGTTAGCCTGAATTGTTAAGCAAAAAGAAAGGGAGGGGGGATTAAAAATATTAACTTATTGAAATAAACAATCCAAAGATAATCGTTAATTCTGGCTATGGCGAAAATAATAAGCGGAGTTGAACTCCGCTCGTTAAGTTTTAACCACCATTAAATATGCTGGTAAATCGCGATAAAAATGATTTTTCCTCTTCTTTAGGAATATTTTCGAGATTCGCTTGAATTAACTCATCAACTTTTTGGGTTTCGTTATCTAAACCTAATTCATTGTAAGCATTACGCATCAATAAAAGTGCTGTTTTTGTTGAATCTGTGTCAGGAAATAACGATATCATTCGGCTTACCCGATTAATCACTGCAATATAAGCTCCACGTTTGGTATAATATTCTGCAATTTTTAATTGGTATCGAGCTAATCTGTTTTTTAGGTAGATCAAACGTTTCTGTGCATCAGCTGCATAAGGACTGTCAGGAAAGCTTGAAACCAGATAGGTAAAGTCTCTGAATGCGGCCATGGCAAAATCAGGATCTCTATCGGAACGATCGACGTTAAACCAACCTTGAATGGTATTATCATCTTGTGCCATGTTAGTAATACCACGCATATAGATAATCCAATCTATATTAGGATGCGTTGGATTCAATTTTAAAAAACGGTCAATTGACGCAATAGTCAATGGATAATCACCTGATTTGTAGTAAGCATAAATCAAATCAAACTGTACTTGTTGTGAATAAGGACCAAATGGATAATTCTTATCGATTGTCTCTAATATGGTAATACTGGATTTTATGTTGCCACTTTCGAGTTCACTTCGAGCTTTGTTATGAAGATCTAATTCTGATACATTTTCAACATCTGGTTTGGAAGAAGTACAGCCAATTAGCATGCCAGCTAAAGTGATTGCTAATAAAGTGTGTAAACGTAGTTTCATTCGTTTTTCAGTCCAAATTTAATTAAACATTAAAGGCAATGATTGGTATATAATACTCTAAAACCTAACAGCTTAAAATAGATAAATTACACATGCACGAGTTAAAATTATCGACCGAAATTGAACAAACCCAGCTAGGAATGCGCTTAGATCAAGCATTATCAGAACTTTTCCCTGATTACTCAAGATCTAGAATTAAAGATTGGATCGTTAATAATAAAGTTACTGTTAACAATATTATTGTCAATAAACCGAAAGAACGTGTTCTTGGCGGTGAAAAAATAAGTATATGCGCTGAAATTGAGGAAGAAACTTATCATCAGCCAGAAGATATTAAACTTAATATTGTCTATGAAGATGATGATATTTTAGTGATTAATAAACCGCGCGATTTAGTTGTACATCCGGGCGCGGGTAATCCTAATGGCACGGTATTAAATGCTTTATTGCACTATTATCCAGAAATATCGCGTGTACCACGTGCGGGTATTGTGCATCGATTAGACAAAGATACTACAGGTTTAATGGTTGTGGCTAAAACAATCGTCGCCCAAACCCATTTAGTTGAATCATTACAATTGCGTGAAATCACCCGTGAATACGAAGCTGTCGCAATGGGAATTATTACCGCGGGGGGCACTATTGATCAACCTATCACACGTCATCCGACTAAACGAACGCATATGGCGGTATTCCCGACAGGTAAACCTGCAGTTACCCATTATCGCGTAATGGAAAAATATCGGTTACATACTCGATTACGCTTACGTTTAGAAACAGGACGAACTCACCAAATCCGTGTGCATATGTCGCATATAGCGCATCCATTGGTTGGTGATCCATTATATGGAGGACGTCCAAGACCACCAAAAGGTGCTAGTGAATCATTTATTCAAACCTTACGAGATTTTGACAGGCAAGCACTGCATGCTACTATGTTACGTCTATTCCATCCTGTTACGGGTGAACAGATGGAGTGGCATGCGCCGATTCCTGATGATATGCAAAAATTAATTCAAGCATTACAGGAAGATACCGAACTTCATAAAGATGAACTGGATTGGTAACAAATATGATTAAATCGATTTACCCTTATTGGACTGCACCTAAAAATATTCATGCGTTTACTACCACCAGAACGGGAGGGGTTAGTTCAACGCCATTTGCCAGTTTAAATTTGGGTAATCGAACTGATGATAATTTAGATCATGTTGCCGAAAATCGTAAACGTATCATTAACGCACAGCAGATACCCAGTGAACCTTATTGGCTCAATCAAACTCATAGCACTATCGCGCTCGATATTTCACAAATTGCTTTACAAGCACCAACAGGAAAGATAAATACTCATCAATCATTTGAAGCCGATGCTTCTTATACTAATCAACCCAAGCAAGTTAGTGTTGTGCTAACAGCAGACTGTCTGCCTGTGTTATTTTGTTCAATGAAAGGCGATGAAGTCGCCGCTGCCCATGCGGGTTGGCGAGGGTTATGTCATGGTATTTTAGAAGAAACAGTTAAAAAATTTGTCTGTCCAACGAGTGAAATCTTAGCTTGGATGGGTCCTGCCATCAGTGCAAAAAAATTTGAGGTAGGTATTGAAGTTAAACATCAATTTGAAAAAGTCGATTCTAACGCTAAATTGGCTTTTACTTTAATTAACCCATCCGAGCAAAAATATCTGGCTGACTTGTATTTAATTGCCAAACAACGTTTGCAAGCTATGGGTGTTGTTCATGTGTTTGGTGGCGACTATTGTACTTATACCGAACAAGATAAATTCTTCTCATATCGTCGTGAAAATAAGACTGGTCGGATGGCATCAATGATTTGGTTTGATTAAACCGCAACGTATTAAGTTGGAATAAAAATAGCTGTGTATTGTTTATTTTTTAACCATTTAATTTTGAATTAAATAAATAAAAATATTTACCTATTTAATACTGAGTATTCTATTTTTGTTATGTCTTGAGTATTTAATTATGTGAATTTTGATTTATTTTCGAGTATAGATAGTTTATCGAAGCTCCATAACGTTTATTCATCAAATTTAACACAATTCGAACGATTTGATTTATAAAGACAAAGCTTGTGTAATAACATAATTCTTGTTTCTAATATGAATTGTGACTAAAAATAAAATGAAACGGTATAGACTCCTGAATATTTTTTACAGATTGTTTGTTTTAGCTTATTAAGGCTTTTGTAATAAAAGCCTTAATTATGAGAAATATCTATATAATAAAAAAAGGATTAAAACAAAATTAAGCTAAAACTCAATCTAATTTCGGATGTTGATCAACTAAATCTTGACGTTGTTCTTGTAGATTTTCTATCTGTTCGTCGATATCTTCCACTTTTTGCTCGATGGAATCAAAGTGATCCGATAAGATCTCCTTTGCTTCTGAACGATCTGATGCAGCAGGTGTTGCACCTCTTAGTGGCTGATTGGCGGTTTCTCTCATTTTTATACCGGTAAATAATCCTACTAATGCAACAATCATCAAGTAGTAAGCTGGCATGTATAAGTTATTAGTTTCCTCTACTAACCAAGCGGCAACGGTTGGTGTTGCACCAGCAATTAACACTGAAATATTAAACGAGATAGCCAATGCGCTGTAACGGATGTGGGTTGGAAAAATAGCCGGTAATATTGATGCCATTACTCCTGTAAAACAGTTTAGCAAAACTGCTAATATCAATAATCCTAGAAAAATAAGACCAATCACATCACTATTAATCATTACAAAGGCAGGATAGGAAAGAATAAATAATCCTAAACTTCCTCCTATTATAAAGGGTCTACGTCCTATTTTATCACTAATCAACCCTATCATAGGTTGCACAAATAACATGCCAATCATGATAGCAATAATAATTAATACACCATGATCAGTATGATAATTTAAATTGTGTGATAAGTAACTCGGCATATAGGTCAGTAGCATGTAATAAGTGACATTAGTGACAATGACCAATCCAACACAAACAAATAAACTTTTCCAATACTTGGTTATAATTTCTTTGAAAGTCATTTTAGGTGGATTTGCGATATTGGCTTGTTCATTTTTATCCATTGAATCAGTATGTTGCATAAATGCAGGGGTCTCTTCTAATGCATGACGTAAATAAAGACCAACAAGTCCTAATGGTAAAGCAAATAAGAATGGAATTCGCCATCCCCACTGTTGGAATTTAGCATCACCAAGGATAGTTGATAATAGCACGACTAAGCCCGCACCTACTAGAAAACCCGCTATGGAGCCAAAGTCTAACCAACTGCCCATGAAACCTCGTTTACGGTCTGGCGAGTATTCGGCCACAAAAATTGCTGCGCCGGAATATTCACCGCCAATTGAAAAGCCTTGCGCTAATTTAGCCAATAATAATAGTACAGGGGCGGTAATGCCAATTGATGCATAGGAAGGAATCATACCAATACAAAATGTACTTAATGACATGATAATTATGGTAACAGAAAGTACTTTTTGCCGACCAAATTTATCGCCTAATATACCAAACACTAATCCACCTAATGGTCGAACTAAAAAAGGCACCGAGAAAGTTGCCAATGCAGCAACTACTTGTACATTGGGTGAAGCATTAGGGAAGAATACTTGCCCTAATACATAAGCTAAAAAGCCATATACGCCAAAATCAAACCATTCCATTGCGTTACCAAGTGCTGCTGCAATAATGGCTTTTTTTAATTTGCTATCATCAATAATTGTTATGTCATTTATATTTAATGGGTGATTTTTCGGTTTTATCGTTTTCTTCATAGAATACCGCCTGTTTTCATGTCATAAATGAAAATAAATAATGCAACAAGGTAAATCGGTTACTTAGTAATGCAAGATGAATACAATTCAAATGACACATTTACAATGTGTTATTCAGTTAATTTTATTGATGAAAATTTAAGCAAAGATAAAAGAGGACAATAAAAAAGCAAAAAATGATGTTTTGTTCATGCATTCTAATATAACTGAATATCGACAAAATCATTCTTTTCATGAAAATTAGGTATTAATTATAGCAAAATTCCCTAATTATGTAAAATTAGGTAAACAAAAAGTCTAGTTTTATCAAATAATCAGTCAGTGAGTCAGTCAGTCTTATTCATAAGTGTTAGGGTTATAATTTGTAACAGTTTGATTGATATCTGATCTAAAAGAAGGTATTTTATACACTTTTTTTATAATAATTATAATTTTTAGTTTATATTAATAATAAATAGTTAAATAAAGCACTGTAGAATTTGCAGTGCACATGAAATATATCGAGGATAACATGGATAAAGGATTAACCGATCTGGTAAATCAATTGGGTAATGGTTTAAATCGTGGCTTAAACCATGGTTTAGTTAATGGAGCAGGACATAACCGTTATACGTTAAATATTGATGGTTTACCTGCTGAGGTTTCAGTTTTACAGGTTGAGGGTAATGAGCAACTTAATCAGCCTTGGCACTATACGATTACTTTCACCAGCTCGGATAAACAACTTTCTGTTGAGTCATTTCTTAACCAAAATGCCCGTTTGAGTTTTAATCCTGCTAATTCTAGCCGTTTAAGCGACTTTGCAACTCAAGGAGTTAATGCACTTAATTCCTTAACTTCGGCTAATCCATTAAATGCATTAAAACAGTCTGAGCCATTAAAACAGTTAGATAAACTTAAACAATCCAATCCACTCGATTCACTTAACTCTTTAACCCAGTTTAATCCACTTAATCCGTTAAACTCACTATTATCTCAAAGTGGCTCACGCACTCTTTATGGTGTGATAACCCAGTTCAGTCAATTATCAGTCAGTAACGATGAAGCCCGTTATCAGGTTGTCTTATCCTCGCAATTAGCCAAACTGGCATTAAGTCATAACTGTGCTATTTTTCAGAATCAAAGCGTTATCAGTGTGGTTGAAGAGGTCTTGCGTGGTCATGGTTATACCGGGATTGATTATCGTTTAGCACTTAAAGAGCAATACCCTGAACGTGAATTTATTACCCAGTGGCAGGAGAGTGACCTTGAGTTTATTCAAAGACTGCTTGCGGATGTGGGGGTCTATTTTCGGTTTGAAACGCATGGTGAACACAACTGTGATGTGATGGTCATCAGTGATTATGAACAAGGTTATCAGCAGGTGGCTGATATTGTCTACAAACAACCAAGTGGTACACTGGATAACGGCGTTGAAAGTGTCTGGGATATGACCTTGCACAGTCAAATGGTGGAATCTTCGGTAACAGTACAAGATTATAACTACCGAGATGCGCAGGCGAATTTACTGGGTGAAGTTAACAGCCAACAAAAAGATAACACCACTTATGGCACCGATTACCGTTATGATGAGCACTATAAAGGCTTAAATAGCAATGGTGACAGCAATAATGGAATTGATAGTGACACCAACAATAATAATGATGACGATAATGATGAAAACAGTGGTGATATCGATACCGATGATAGTCAAGGCAGTAACGGCAATAGTGATGGTAGCGACAATAATAGCGATAACACAAACGGTAGTAATAGCAATAACAATAGCAGTGATATTAGTACTAACTCTGGTAATACGAGTAATGGTGTTGAAAGTGGAGAATGGTATGCCCGCATTCGCCATGAACACGCCATTAGCCGTCAAATTGTTATCCGGGGTAAAAGTAATCAGGCCAATTTAGCTCCGGGTCAACATATCCGCATCAAAGGCAGTACGATTGCCGGAATAGATGAGGGGGTAATGATATTAACGGTGCAAGGACAGGGAAACCGCAGTGAGGCTTATGAACTGAGTTTTACTGCTATACCTTACCAGCCATTAAAACCTTACCGCCCTGAGCCGATTCCTTTTCCGACTATTGACGGCACTTTACCGGCACGGGTAACCAGTCCGAATAATGACACCTATGGTTATATTGATACACAAGGGCGCTATCGGGTTAAATTTAACTTTGATTTAAAAGAGTGGCGAAACGGTGAAGAGAGCTTATGGTTAAGACTGGCTAAACCGTATGCGGGCAGTACCTATGGTTTTCACTTTCCACTGATTGACGGCACAGAAGTTGCGGTAGCGTTTACTAACGGTAATCCTGACCGACCTTATATCGCGCATGCAATGCATGACAGTCAACACCCTGACCATGTGACCGCCATAAACAAACACCGTAATGTAATTCGTACTCCTGCTAACAACAAACTGCGGATGGATGATAAGCGCGGACAAGAGCACATTAAGTTAGCGACCGAATACGGAAAAACCCAGCTTAACATCGGGCATTTAGTAGACCAAAACAAAGAGCAGCGTGGTGAGGGATTTGAACTGCGCACCGATGAGTGGGGAGCGATTGCTGCCAATAAAGGTTTATACCTGACCAGTCAGACCGAGCCTAAGGCACAGGGTAAACAACTTGATATGCAAGGTGCCATTACCCAGCTTGAAAATGCGTTATCAATTGCCAAAGCACTGCAAAATGCAGCAACCTCATCTGAAGCCCATGGTGCGGACACTGACAGTCAAGAGCAACTTAAAGCGACATTAACCCAGTTAGCCCAAAGTGGCATTATTGCTTATGCGCAAGAAGGTATTGCTTTAACCAGTCCGGAAAATATTCAACTGTCAACGTCAAACAGTGTTTCAGTGACCAGTGAAAACCAGACTGACATTAATGCGTTAAAAAACATTACCGTCTCATCCGGTGAATCCATCGGTCTGTTTGCTCATAAATCAGGAATGAAAGTCTTTGCCAATCAGGGTGATGTTGAGGTGCAGGCACAAAATGCCAACCTGAATATGGCTGCCAAGCAAGATATTAAAATAGACAGTGTGGATGGAAAATTAACGGTCACCGCAAGTGAAGAGCTGAAGTTAATGTGTGGTGGTTCATACATCAAACTCAGTAGCGCAGGGATTGAACTGGGCACCGCTGATAATGTTTATATAAAAAGTAATGCATTGCAGAAAATGGGACCGAAAGCGATGCAAGTTGCTACATTAGCATTACCTTATCTTATAGGCGATTATGCAATTAAGTTCATATGTAAAGATGAAACAGGAAAAATTTATGCTAATGGACTTTATATTGCAACATTGCCAGATGGCAGAAAGGTACAAGGTCAAACCGATAAAAATGGATATACAAAAGCATTTTATACACAAAATGAAAATGAAACAGTAACATTAGAGTTTATTTAAAGGTAAGATAAAATTATGCTGGATAAAACTAAAATAAGCACAACCTTTTCAGGACTAACAACTTTAATTGAAAAAGGTCAGGTTGCACTTCAAGAAGCCATAATAAAAATACCGCCCAAACCTTTATTTGTATTATTTGCATATGGTGGTAGTGGAGCTTTAGCATTTAAATTGGCTGCTTATTATAAAAAAAGACGATTACAAAAAAAATATCCAGAAGCCGAAATTCGAGTTATTGAAGGGTTTGAGTATTCACCTCAATTTAAGGCAGAATGGACTAGACTATATAATGAACTTACAAAACCAGAAACAGCTAATAAATATTCACTATGGCAAATTCACTATTTTGGTCATGGAGGACCTGAAAAACTTAATTTTAGGGGAGAGGAAGGAGAAAATAAAATAAATTTCAATGAAAATGATAATATGGAGCGTTTACCTTGGCATCCGCATGAGGGTATTTTTGTCTTGCACTCTTGTCGAGGTGGTGCTTATGAAGATACAGGTAATAAATATAAGATTGATAAACAAATTTGTTTAGCTCGAATTATCTCTAAGCAACAAAAAACCCGCTGCTTAGGGCAAACTATCTATGCCAATAACGCTATTGATGCGATAAAAATCGATAATTATTCACCAGATGCAAATCTTTATTCTTTTGCATTTGAGCCAGAAACAACCGCAGAAGAAGATGCGGAAAGATTTAAATACCGACCCAATCGTTTAATTAATAGTTTTTTTTCTTATTATCCAATTGACCGAGTTTTGTGGGGGTATGCTTTGTTGACAGGTGATACTAAGAAAAAATCTTTGGACATGAAAACTAAATATGAAGAGTTAATGTTAGAAGAAGGTATTAAAAATGCTACTTATCCTATTTATGAAGAAATAAAAAAATTAGGTCCTAAAAATCAGATTCTTCCCTGTCGAGTATTCAATAACGGGGTATTAGAAGAACGCATTGTAGAAGTTGACGTTTTTAATCAAAATGATTTGGAGTATATCTAATGAATAAGTCAACTAAAACAAAAAAGACAATACAAAAAAAATTAATAGTTTTTAGTATTTGTTTGATTATCTGCATTTTGATCTGTTATTTTTATAATTTAATAAATTCAGATAATGATTCAATTCAACAGGACAATATAATTATGGACTACACTATTTACCCTTCAACCATTCCTGAAAACCAATTATTACGTATAGAAGAAGCTGAGAGGCTATATAGTCGTGCATTTGACGATCAAGTATTTTATGCTGTCGTTAATCCAGAAGCATTAGTGAAGTTTATCAGACATGCTTGGCAATGGGATAAAAATGCGATGCCCTATTATTATGATCTTATTGTTTGGCAAAAGTATTATGATGATAACAAAAAAGAAAAAGGTATGATTTCATTTTCTGAGTTTATGAAAAAATATCGCGATCAGTTAGTTGATAATACTGGCAAACCGTTAGTTGAACCGGTGGTATTTAAAGATCGTAAAATGCTTAGTTATTTGTCGAATAAATTTGCTGATTTAAAATATCCAAAATTCGCTTACCAAAAGGGTTGGAAATTTAGTCCTTGTGGATACGATAACAATGGGAAACGTTTGCCATGTTCTGATGAGTATCTTGAAGAAAGTATTAAATATCTTAATTATGCTTTGGAAGGAGGTTATCACTGTTATGAGGATTTAACAGCACGAATGCTGTTTCAACAAGGTGCTCATTATAAAGATAAAGAATTTAAAAAAATTAATAAATTAACTGAATATCGTAAATCATCAAAGCCAGAAAGATTAAAACTGGCAATTGATTATGCCGAAATAATGGCTGAGCACAGCTCAATTATTGGTATATTGAGAGTGACTGAAGCCTATTTATATGGTTTAGGGCGTGAGCAAGATCCAGTAAAAGCCTATGCATGGTCACTATTAAGTGATTATGCAAAACAAAAAATTATTGAAATCGATAATAATTTAGCATGGGATTATTATCAGCTTTCTCCAGTTTGGGAATATAATAAGCAAATTCAAACTCGTTTAGAACAAATTCTTACCCCAGTACAAAAACAAGCCGCTCAAAATGAGTTAGCAGAGTTAAAAACTAAAATTATTGATTGGAATTATAATCGTTGGCAAGAGCAAATTGATGATTTTCATCCTAAACCTTAATTTTTTGAAATATGCTCGTTATAAACTTAAAGCTAGCTAATTATAGCCTATTAAGATATTGCAAATTTAAGTGAATGGAATTGAGAGTGAATAATAAAGTGAAACAATCAAAGTTCAAAATATTATTGGTAATCAGCATTATTATGGCTATTGATGGTTATTTTTTATATTTTCATCATTTATCTAAGCAAGACAGAGATTTTGGTTTTGTTGATACAGAAAATATAACTATGGACTATACTATTTATCCTTCAACCATTCCTGAAAACCAATTATTACGTATAGAAGAGGCTAAAGAGCTATATCGTCGAGCATTCGACAATCAACTATATTATGCTGTCAGAGATCCTGATGAGTTAGTAAAACTTATTAAACATGCTTGGCAGTGGGATAAAAATGCAATGCCCTATTATTATGATCTTCTTAATTGGCAAGACTTATATGATGAAAATGGCAAAAAAGAAGGTAAGATGTCATTTACTGAATTTATGAAAAAATATCGCGATCAATTAGTTGATAATACCGGCAAACCGTTAGTTGAACCGGTGGTATTCAAAAATCCGGATATGGATATTTATTTATGGAATGAGTTTGCTGATTTAAAATACCCAAAATTTGCTTTCCAAAAGGGGTGGGAATTTAGTCCGTGTAAAGGTGGTAATAATGAGGAATATATTTCATGCTCTGATGAACAATTAGAAGAGAGTATTAAATATTTCAATTATGCTTTAGAAGGAGGTTATCACTGTTATGAGCATTTGACTGCACGAATGCTGTTTCAACAAGGCGATCATTATAAAGATAAAGAATTCAAAAAAATTAATAAATTAACCGAATATCGTAAATCATTAACACCAGAAGATTTAAAACTGGCAATTGATTATGCCGAAATAATGGCTGAGCACAGCTCAATTATTGGTATATTAAGGGTGACTGAAGCCTATTTATATGGTTTAGGGCGTGAGCAAGATCCAGTAAAAGCCTATGCATGGTCACTATTAAGTGATTATGCAAAACAAAAAATTATTGAAATCGATAATAATTTAGCATGGGATTATTATCAGCTTTCTCCAGTTTGGGAATATAATAAGCAAATTCAAATTCGTTTAGAACAAATTCTTACCCCAGAACAAAAACAAGCCGCTCAAAATGAGTTAGCTGAGTTAAAAACCAAAATTATTGATTGGAATTATAATCGTTGGAAAAGGCAAATTGATGATTTTCATCCTAAACCTTAATTTTTTGAAATATGCTAGGTAATAAACTTAAAGCTAGCTAATTATAACCTATTAGGATATTGCAAATTTAAGTGAATGGAATTGAACGTGAATAATAAAGTGAAACAATCAAAGTTCAAAAGATTATTGGTAATCAGCATTATTATGGCTATTGGTGGTTATTTTTTATATTTTCATCATTTATCTAAGCAAGACAGAGATTTTGGTTTTGTTGATACAGAAAATATAACTATGGACTATACTATTTACCCTTCAACCATTCCTGAAAACCAATTATTACGCATAGAAGAAGCTGAAAAACTATATCGTGGTGCATTTAACGATCAAGTATTTTATGCTGTTGTAGATCCTGAAGACTTAGTTAAATTTATTAAACATGCTTGGCAGTGGGATAAAAATGCAATGCCTTATTATTATGACCTTCTTTATTGGCATGAATTTTATAATGAATATGCGAAAGAAGAAGGTATGATGTCTTTTAAAGAATTTATGAAAAAATATCGCGATCAGTTGGTTGATAATACCGGAAAACCGTTAATTGAACCGGTGGTATTTAAAAATCCGGATATGGATATTTATTTATGGAATGAGTTTGCTGATTTAAAATATCCAAAATTTGCTTACCGAAAGGGTAGGAATTTTAGTCCTTGTGAAAGTGATAATAATGAGAAATATCTTCCATGCTCTGATGAACAATTAGAAGAGAGTATTAAATATTACAATTATGCTTTGGAAGGTGGTTATCACTGTTATGAGGATTTAACAGCACGAATGCTGTTTCAACAAGGATCTCATTATAAAGATAAAAAATATCTAAAAATTAATAAATTAACCGAATATCGTAAATCATTAATACCAGAAAGATTAGAACTGGCAATTGATTATGCCGAAATAATGGCTGAGCACAGCTCAATTATTGGTATATTAAGGGTGACTGAAGCCTATTTATATGGTTTAGGACGTGAGCAAGATCCAGTAAAAGCCTATGCATGGTCACTATTAAGTGATTATGCAAAACAAAAAATTATTGAAATCGATAATAATTTAGCATGGGATTATTATCAGCTTCCCCCAGTTTGGGAATATAATAAGCAAATTCAAACTCGTTTAGAACAAATTCTTACTCCAGAACAAAAACAAGCCGCACAAAATGAGTTAGCAGAGTTAAAAACCAAAATTATTGATTGGAATTATAATCGTTGGCAAAAGCAAATTGATGATTTTCATCCTAAACCTTAATTTTTTGAAATTTTTTATGGAACATTATAATACGTACTAATGTAAGCCCGATCTGGCTGTCATCTATTTCTTTAAATGATGGTCAGATTAAATAGTTTACTTTTTCTTTCCAAGTCATCTTATCAAATAAATTTTTATTACAATTCTATTAAAGCACATTACAATTTACAACCATCGGAAATATTTATAAATTTTTACAATAATTTAGATATTCAATGTCATGTTTTGATGGTAATTATCGTTTATAGACATTGTCATTTTTTATTTCTTAAGATTTCGAAGCAAAAAATACGATAGTGTGACATTTGCTGGTAGAAATTAATTATTATTTATGTTGTTATTTATGTAAGTAATGCATAATATTAATCTAAATAGTTTTAGAAAAGATATTTTTTGATGATAGGAATAGAGATATGATGAAATATAGTTTATTGTTTTTATCGGTTTTAAGTTGTCTGAGCGCTTCTGCTTATGCAAAACCACCTTCAATGTGGGATTCAGCCGAAAGCTGCAAAAGATTAAGTGATTTGACGTTAGATAATGCAAAAGTAGTAAATACTGAGTTAATTGAAGGAAATTTTACGCCACTTTCCAATTTAGCTGATACTCTACGGGGCGCTAAAGCAAAAGAAATCATTGGTTTACCACAGATTTGTCGAGTTGAATTAACTATTGAACCTGCTATTAATGTTGAAGTATGGTTGCCAAGCCAATGGAATCATCGTTTACAATCAATTGGTGGTGGTGGATATGCAGGGTTTATACCATTTGATAAGTTAGCTGTAGCGGCTAAAAATGGTTATGTCACAGCGGCGACCGATACTGGACATGTAGGGAATCTGGTTGATGGTAAATTTGTCTTTAAAGATGGCAAATTACAAACTGATGCGGTAAGAGATTTTGCACATCGTAGTGTACATGAAATGACGATAAAAACTAAACAAGTTATTGAATCATATTACGGTCAAGCTGCAGATTATTCATATTGGAATGGTTGTTCTACAGGTGGGCGTCAAGGACTAATGGAAGCGCAATGGTACCCAACTGATTATGATGGTTTATATATTGCAGCACCAGCAATCTATTGGGATAAATTTGTACCTGCAGAAATATGGCCACAAGTTGTAATGCAAGAAGAGTTAGGTAGACCTATTGGAAGTGATAAGCTAGATAAAGTTAGAAAAGCGATCATTGAATTTGCGGATGAAAAAGATGGCATTAAAGATGGAATAATTAATGACCCAACAACATTAGAAATCAGTGATGATCTACTCAATCAAGCAGGTCTAAATAAAGATGAGATTCGAACATTAAGAAAAATCTGGCAAGGTCCAACAGATCAAAATGGAAAGTCTTTATGGTTTAGTATTGAACCATCCGCTCCACTTGATGTATTAGCTGGTAATGAAGGACCTTTTCCTATACCAGTTGATTATTTGAAGTATTGGATTAAACAAGATCCTGATTTTGATTGGAAAAGTTTAGGATATAAAGGTTATGAAAAGTATTTCAATCAATCAGTCAAAATGTTTGCTCCAATAATGGGAACTGATGATACAGATTTAAGTCAGTTCAAAAAATTAGGTGGAAAAATGATTATTTGGCATGGGTTGGATGATCGTCTTATAGCTCCAAAAGGATCAATTCAATACTATAACGATGTATTGAAAACTATGGGCGGCAAAGAGTATGTAGATAATTTTGCGAAACTTTATTTAGCACCTGGAGTTGATCATTGTAATGGTGGTGATGGCCCAGATAAAATTAATGGTTTTGAAACATTAGTTAATTGGGTTGAGAAAAAACAAACGCCAACAACTCTAATAGCTAAAAAAATAGAAAATGGTCAGGTCACCATGCAACGACCTTTATGTCAATATCCTCAACAAACAATATATACAGGTAACGGTGATACCAATAACCCTGAAAATTTTGTATGTAAATAATTCAGTCACTAGCTAACCTAAATATTGGGTTAGCTAGCTTTTTTATGCTTAAAGCGCTCAGAATTTTCTTTTTTGTTGAAGTTGGTCTTTTATGTGTGCGCAAGTAAGAACTTTTGTTTTTTCTCTCTTTCATTATAAACCTTGAGTTTATAATGAAATGGTATAGACTCCTGAATATTTTTTACATGATATAACTGTTATATATTTAAAAACGCATATAATCTATAAATTTTTGAAGTACTTTAAGGCAAAATCAATCTATAAAATTAGCTCTAAAAAATTATCAATAAATCGCTGGTACTGTCCCTTTTGCTAGATACAAAATTTGATAAATATTTTTTTGTTCGCTAACTGGTTTTTTCTTGAAAAAAGTATACGAAGTATATTGCCATTTGTCGGGATTATAGATGACGACATTGCCAATCTGATCTTGGTGTTTAGTTGTTTTGAAACTAAAATTTTTCAGTTTAGCTTGTACAGGTATAGCGTGATGTTCTTCTAATACATATTTACTGAGAAAAAAGTTATCTTCTAATTCAATTTTTGTCGTAATGCCAATATTAATATTTTGCCAGCCAAATGAGTCAATTATATTGTCAAAATAGCCATCAAAAATAAATTTAGTCATGCCGTTAGTGTGATGCCAAACATACAGCGGGCAATAACTATTGGTTAGATTGTCATTGCCTTGTTCTGAGATTAAATAAGCTTTAAAAAGTAAATCTTCAAAGCCATCCATTTTATAACCATTTTGGTTGACGCGATTTTTTATGATCTGCATATCATAATCGGCAGGTAAAAGAATTTTATATTGCATAGCTTGCATTGTTTTTCCTCCTTTTAATTTTATCGTTAGTTTAATAACTTAATTGAGGTTTGAATAATTCTAATTTATGATTGAGTTATCAAAAAAAATGATAGGTTACTGAGCAAAAATGGATTTTAAAGGATTACATATTTTTAAAACGATTTATGATCTTAAAAGTCTTAATAAAGCGGCTAAAGCGTTGAGCTATACACAATCAAATATAACAGCTCATTTAAAAAAGATTGAACATGAATTGCGAGCAACGTTATTTATTCGTGGTTTTGATGGCGTTAGACCTACCGAAAAGGGGGAACAATTTTATCAATTTACTTTGCAGACGTTAGCGCAGTTTTCACAACTCAAACAATCTTTTAAAGGTAAACATTCTACATTATTAATTTCGGAACTTTTATTTCAGTTTCTGGTTATTGAAACGAAAAAATATTGCCTTGAATCCACAGAAATTATTATTAAACGAACCAGTGATATATCTAATGCAATTCATCATCATTATTATGATGAAGTAATTACTTTTGAAAAATTTAAACATCCTGATTATCTTTTAACAAAAACCGAAAATTTACCGATTGCTTTTTTACAAAGTCAATCAGTTGTGGTGTCCGATCTTTTGCCAATATTTATCAATAATGATGAACATTGCCCATTAAGAGCCAAAACACTTGCTTTAAATTATCCATCCGAAAATCTTATTACGGTTGATTCTTTAAGCCAAATATTAAATCTTGTCGAGAAAGGACAAGGTATAGCATTGTTGCCAATTTTTTTAATGAAAGATAAATTCAAAACCATTAATAATCATTGCGACTTTGTTAAATATTATGGTTATCAACATAATGGCGTTTAATTTTTACTAAAATCGCATTATTTTTGAGATAACTTACTGTGATATTGTCGGCGGTATTCGCTAGGTGAACGTTCGGTTTTTTTTCTAAAAATTCGACAAAAATAGTTACTGTCTTTAAAGCCTGAAGCATGGGCGATCTCTTTTACATTTAAATCATAGTTTTTAAGTAATGATTTGGCATATTCTAAACGGATTTGATTCAAATATTCATTCAGTCCAATCTTTCCTTCACGTTGGAAAAGATGTGATAAGTAATTAGGAGAGATGTAGAACATTTTCGCTAAAAAGTCGCGGGTCACATCTTCCCGAAAATGCGTATCAATATACTGGCGAATCGCTTCAAATAAACTGGTGGTTTTTGAGGCGGTTTCGATATCGGCGTTGAGCAAATCAAGCGTACTACTCAGCAAGCTATGAATAAGAAAATAAGCGGTTTGATTTTGTTCTGACGGTTGATTATGCCAAGTAAGTTCTGCAATTGCTTGAATAATAAAGGCACCAATACGAGGCCCACGTCTTGCAATATTGAGTTGACCTTTAGGAATTATCTGCGTGCCATCCCAATGTAATAAACTTAGACCAATTTGTTGTTTGCCAAATAAAATACTCAAAATGGTAACAGGTTTATGCCACAAAGGTTTATTCCAACTATTAGAGGTCACATAGAGAATATCATTGGCATACAGAGTATTACTGATTTGTTCACCTCTATCATTTGCCCATAATATTTCTTGTTGACCATTGATAATGATCTCTATACGAGGAAAATTAACTTGGTAAGCAAGAACAGGGGCGAGTAGAGCATTATTGGCAAAATATATTTTATTGATACTGTTAATCTTGCTTGTAAATTGTCTCAGTATTTGTTCAATAGATAAATCCATAAAAACGCTCCAACTAAATTAATTTATACTTGCCAAAATTTTTTATATAACCAGTGATTAAACTGCATAATTTGGATTGAGCACATGATGCGCAATAAAAAGTAAGTGTATAGTAGGGGAAAGTAACAATTTATTAGATTAATAATGGAAAAATTATCCTGATTCAATCGCTGTTTTACCATTAGTTTTATAGATGAAATAAAACCACAATTTATCATGTTTTATTTCTATTTTATAGTGTTAATGTTTTCACTATTTAATCGAAAATATACACAACATTACAATTAATGACATTTAAAAATATAAACTTAGCATTGTTTTGATATCTATAGTAATTAACTCTCTTATTTTCTGATTATGTGATCAGACTCTCATTTTTATTTACAGCATACAAAAATCCAGTAAATGACAGATTCGTCTTCTAGGTTTTTGCTTAAATATTCTTTATTATCAAACTATTATTTATGTACTACTTTTTTTATATAAAAATTAATTATCCAAGTTAGGGGGTTCAATATGGAACTATATTTAGATACAGCCGATATTGCGGCAATTAAGCGTTTAGCGCCCGTGTTGCCAATTAATGGGGTAACAACCAACCCAAGTATTGTGGCAAAGTCAGGTAAAAACATTTTTGAGTTGTTAGATGAACTGCAAAATGTGTTAGGTCCCGATAAGTTGCTCTTTGCACAAGTGCTGGCAAGTGATGCAAAAGGGATGATTAAAGAAGCCGAACAACTTAGAGAGGTCGTACCGTCAATTGTGACTAAAATTCCCGTTAATGCACAAGGTTTAATGGCTATTAAAGAGTTAACTCAACAGGGAATTACAACGTTAGGAACAGCAGTCTATGGCGCTGGGCAGGGATTTTTGGCAGCACTTGCTGGAGCAAAATATATAGCTCCCTATGTGAATCGTATTGATGCACAAGGTGGCAACAGCAAAGAAACGGTTTTAGAATTACAAAAATTGCTTGATTTGCATTGCCCTGAATCAGTGGTGTTAGCAGCAAGTTTTAGAACGCCAAGACAAGCATTAGATTGTATGTTAGCGGGTTGTAAAGCCATTACCTTGCCAGTCGATGTGGCAGAATTATTTATCTCTGACCCCGCAGTCGATGCGGCAGTAGCTAAGTTTGATCAAGATTGGTGTAGCGCATTTGGTTCATTAAAATATTAATTTTATCTTCTAGGCTATTTTTTAGGTTAAGTAATATTTTTATTTACATCGGTGAAATCTGTTCCATTAAATTTAAATGGAACAAGTGAGTTTTATTTTTGGACTAAAAAATAGCGTTTTTTTTTGATGTTTTGCTGTATGATAATCCAACATCCAAAGGCAATAATATCCATAAAAAATTTAAGGAGTTAACTAATGATAGATAAACCCCAAAAATCAAAAAAACTTATTGTTAATGCGCTATTGACAGTATTAAAAGTTGAGAAGATTTCACCGAGCTTTATACGTGTGCAGTTTAGTAGTAATAAACCGTTTAATGTTGATTCTGCGTGGGTTTGTCCTCATGTTAAATTGCTTTTTCCTGAGCCTATTACTGGTGAAATTTTATTTCCTAAACTAGACGAAGATAATAAGATTGTGGTAAGTGATAAAGTTCGTCAATTGGCACGCAGTTATAGTGTACGTGAATTTGATAGTGTGACTAATCAGTTGTTTATTGATTTTGCGATTCATGAAAATGGGTTGGCTACAGTTTGGTCAAGACACGCTAAAGTTGGTGATCAGATTGGTTTAGTCGGTTCTGCCGGTAAACTGTCGTTCACCGATAATTGTTTGGTGTTGATGGGGGATATTTCAGCTGCACCAGCAATCTGTTATACGCTTGAACATTTACCTGAAAAACAAAAAGTTTATGCGTTTATTCTGGTTAATCATCCTAAAGATATTGTGCCACTACCAGATAATGAAAATGTGCAAGTTAGTTGGTTAATTCAAGATAATACAAAACCTAATCAATTGGTCGATGTAGTAATAAATACTGAATTTGCCGAACAAGATAAACTTATGTTTTGGGGCGGAATGGAAAGTTCATTAGCTCAACAATTACGACGAGCACTGAAAGATAAATATACTCAGCTCGCACCAGAAGCGATTCATATTACGAGCTATTGGCGTGAGGGGTTTGCTGAAGGTGAGTTTAAACATCGTGACTAATCAGTTATACTTGATTTTATGAATATTTTAGCGCATCTACATTTAGCTTCGCTAGTTAGTAGTTCATTAATTGGCAATACGGTAGCGGATTTTGTTAAAGGTGATCCTTATTTAACTTATCCTAACGATATTGCTGATGGAATTATGCTACATCGCAAAATCGATAGCATGACCGATAATCTGCCAGAAGTGAAACAAGCGAAATTATTGTTTCGCCAAACACATCGGCGTGTGGCGTCAATTGCATTGGATATCGTGTGGGATCACTTTTTATCAAAACAGTGGTTGACCTTTGGCGTTATGGGAACGGTTAGCGAATTTAATCAATATACCAAACAGCAAATTCAACCTTTTATTACTCAATATCCTATTGATTATCAAAATTTTATGCAAGCTATGTGGCAAGGTGAGTGGCTAGAAAACTATGCCTCAATTGATTTTGTTGAAAAGGTATTAAATGGTATGGCAAAAAGGAGACCCAAACTCTTTTTATTAAAAGAAAACATCATCGATATTCGGCAAAATTATTCTGAGTTAAAAGCATTATTTGCTGTTTTATATCCTAAGATACGCACAGCAGTGCTCTTGTCCAA
The DNA here is from genome assembly GCF_984568995.1 of Gilliamella sp. LMG 34360. Lineage (NCBI taxonomy): Bacteria > Pseudomonadati > Pseudomonadota > Gammaproteobacteria > Orbales > Orbaceae > Gilliamella > Gilliamella sp. LMG 34360. The sequence continues at coordinate 1,330,484 of NZ_OZ474900.1, forward strand.
ATTTACTTTATAAAGATTTTAACTACCGGTATTAAGTCAGTTTAGAAACTTAACCCGATAGTTAAAGATGATTTCTTAATGATTAATTAGGAATAATCAGTTCGCCATTTTCTTTCTTGATGATATTGTTACTGTTAGGCGATTGTAATATAGGTACTAAATTTTGGGCAGTAGCATCGGGTGTAAATGCAATTTTTCCTGCACGGGGCTTAGCATCAATGACTTGGCTTTCTGGTAATGTTGCATTATTGGTCAAATTAGCCCATAACCATTCCATCGCATCTTCACCATAATAATCAATTGAGACGAGCGAATTATCAAATGGAGGTTTTCCTTCTAAATAACTACTATTTTTTACCTCAATGTAACGTAATTGTGAATTGTTACCTTCTACTTGACTGTTTAAGGCCACATAAGCGCGGGAAGTATAATCTGGTAGTTGTTTTACATTGTTGCGACCATGGATGATAAATGTCTTAATTCCATTTAAATTGGCTGAAGAGATAACTTGTTTCATACCTAACTCAACTCGAGGATCTTTTAATTTGTTATATAAACAAATTGCTCCTTTGCTGTTATAGTCAATTTGATCTTTATTATCGGAACTTGAATAGAAATCTCTTCTTGGCGAATAGATGTCTTTATCATTTACGAGAGCCAACATGGTTGATTCATCTCCTAGCCATATCGGTAGTTGTCCATTTGCCAATCCCCATAGTTTCTGGAAATCTGTCTCTGATAAAGGTTCAACTTTACCCATATAAAGTACAGGATTTTTTTGAGTGCTCGCGACCGAATAATTACACATTTTTTCCGTAACGTCATAATGGCCATAGGCACTAATATATTGATAAGGTAAACCTATTGTTTCTTTAAAATAAAAATAAGGGAGCTGCCTTTCCATTTCTTGAGTCCAGCCATATTGTCGTAATTTTTCAAGTGCTTCTTTTGGAGTTCCATAAATTAATAATTTTGCCTTTTTTAATGCATTACAACGATTTTGTGCATAAGTATAATTATCAGCAAAAGGTATATTGATATCTTTATTATTTCTAATAATCGCTGGAACGGCGCAAGGTATATATAGTGATGCATAAGTACTATATTCCGCTATTGAAAGATATTCAATTTTTGCTGGTGGTTTTTCACCGACTTTTACAGTTACAGGTATTGTTTCAGAGTAAGGTGCGATTTGTGGGTTAACTGCAACAATCCCTTTTATTATATTATTTTTATCTAACTCTCCAGCTTTTAGAGCGGCTCCTCCACCATCAGTTGCACCATAAACCAATACTAACGTATTATCTTTATCAAATATAACCTCTTTAGTAGGAGAAAATTGAGTGTTGATTTGGTAAAAAGCAAACTCAATGGATTTTAAAACAAATTCGCCCCAACGCTCTTCAGAATTCTGTTTTGAGTGCAGTTGTTTTATTGCATAGCGATTAGGGTAGTTATTTACATAGCGTTTTCTATTTTCTATTTTTGGTTTAAACAGTAAATTGTCTGTTTGTACCTTGCCATTGATCGCATAACCACGTTGATTGGTTATATCATAAATACCATTCCCTAAACCCTTATCATTATAAACGACTGCACAGTTATGACGAAGTCCCCATAGTCCTCGAATTTGTACATCATATGCATTAAATAACCCATCAGAATCAGTTGATGGCACTGCAACAATACATGGTTTATTTTTATCAAAATCCAATGGAATTTGTACTAATAACCCCACACTTTCATCGTTATTTTTAAAGGTTGCTAATATTTCAGTACCTGCTATTTTGCCATCAAACAGCGGTGTAAGATTTTTTCTTTGAAAACCAAAAAGTGATCCTTCTCCTGTCTTGATATCAATAAAACGATTCAATTTTAGTTGTCTAAGTTCTTGTGGGGTTGGTTTGGCAGGGTCAGCAATGGTTGGTTTAATCATGAGTGTTGATAAAGGTGAGAATCCCAAACCTGCTGTTACTAGGTCATCGGTATCACCGTTATAGTAAATCGAACTTTCTATTGTTATTCCGGCTGGATACTGGATGAGATTCATCTCTTCGCGAGATATACTTAATCTTGAATCACTTTTAGCTTGAACGGCAAAAGGAATGATAGCGGTGGTAAAACATATTAACGATACCAATGCTTTTATTTTTATATTTTTAATTCTCATTGTACGTATTTCCTTTCTTAACAACCAAATTATTTTAGATAGAACGATTAAGATATTATTTTGGTTATTTTAAACAAAATAATCTAAATTTTTAACTTGGTGAATAAATATTATATTTTATTTTTTTGATTATTGGGTAGATTAAGAACACAAAGTGTCCAAAATGCCGCAATGATCCTTTCGGACAATCGTCTTTTTTGCACGCAAATGCCTACATCAAAGGGTTCCATTAAATTGGTTGACCATTCGGTTATTCGCTCTCTGATTCTTTCAGGACTGTTTTCCATTACAACTTTAGGTAACAATGCTACGCCACATCCTAATGCGACCATAGATACGATTGCTTCGTGCCCAGCTACAGTGGCATAAATTTTTGGACTGGTTATTTTTTGTTGTTTAAACCAAAGATCAATTCGGTGTCGACTTGGTCCATGTTCAGGTAAAATAAAAGGGATATTATGCCAATCAGGCTGTTTTTGATGAAGTTTATCACTAAATGAACTGTTAAGTTTTGGTATTAATAGTACCATTTCAATTTCACCAAATTTTAAGAATTCAACGCCGGCTGGTAATTGTTTAGGTTTACCGGCAATGGCTAAATCAGCAAGGTTTGATTGTACTTTCTCAACGGCATCGGCCGCATCGCCTGTGGAGAGCTTAATTTCAATCTGAGGATAATTTATACGGAATCTATCAAGTATTTCAGGTAGATGGCTATAAGCAGCGGTAACCGAGCAAAAAAGGGTAAGTTCACCGACTAATTGCTGATCTGATTGATCTAAATCTTGTCTTACTTGTTGATGTAGATTCACAACTTGTTGAGCAAAGCGCTTTACTTTTTCACCTTCCGATGTAATTTGTACTTGGCGATTATCTCGAATAAATAGAGTGTGACCAAAATGCTCTTCCATTCGTTGGATCTGTCTGGATAACGTTGATGGACTTACGTGCATAGCATCGGCTGTCATTCCAAAATGACAAGTTTCACATAAATGTAAATACAACTTTAGATCACGGATATTCATAACAAGTTCCATTTTTATACTGAAACGTTAGTGTAATCTGAAACTTCTTGTCAAAAAGACAAATAACAGCTAACAATATTTAATGTAAACATTATGCATAGATACACAAATAAGGCAAATAGCATCGTTTATAACTTCAATGGCAAAACAGTTAGATACCTGTTAAAATACGCGATTATTTTGTATAGATTAAAACAGTTAATTTTATGACAGAACAAGCTTATTTAGATGAAGTGAATGCACGTCGCACTTTTGCTATCATCTCGCATCCCGATGCTGGTAAAACAACCATTACTGAAAAAGTACTATTATTTGGACAGGCGATTCAAACAGCGGGTACCGTTAAAGGTCGTGGCGCGAATGCCCAACATGCAAAATCTGACTGGATGGAGATGGAAAAACAGCGTGGTATTTCGATCACTACTTCGGTTATGCAGTTTCCTTATAACAATTGTTTAGTTAACTTACTCGATACTCCTGGGCATGAAGACTTCTCAGAAGATACTTACCGTACTTTAACCGCAGTAGATAGTTGCTTGATGGTTATTGACGCGGCAAAAGGGGTCGAAGATCGTACTCGCAAATTGATGGAAGTTACCCGTTTGCGTACCACGCCAATCTTAACTTTTATGAATAAACTTGACCGTGATATTCGTGATCCAATGGAGTTGCTCGATGAAGTTGAAAATGAGCTTAATATCATGTGTGCGCCTATCACATGGCCAATTGGTTGCGGTAAGCTGTTTAAAGGTGTTTATCATTTAGCTAAAGACGAAACGTACTTATACCAATCAGGCAAAGGTCATACCATTCAAGAAGTGCGAATAATTAAAGGTCTAACAAATCCTGATTTAGATGCTGCTGTGGGAGATGATTTAGCACAACAACTGCGTGAAGAATTAGAATTAGTGCAAGGTGCATCAAATGAATTTGATTTGGAAGCGTTCTTATCAGGTGATTTAACCCCAGTGTTTTTTGGTACTGCATTAGGCAATTTTGGTGTCGATCATATGCTGGATGGTTTAACTGCTTGGGCACCGACCCCGCAACCTCGTCAAACTGATAAACGTCAAGTTGAATCATCAGAAGAGAAATTCAGTGGCTTTGTATTTAAAATCCAAGCCAATATGGATCCAAAACATCGTGACCGTGTGGCATTTATGCGCATTGTTTCGGGTAAATACGAAAAAGGGATGAAGTTGCGTCATGTTCGTTTGGCAAAAGATGTAAATATTTCTGATGCATTAACCTTTATGGCTGGCGATCGGGAGCAAGTTGAAGAAGCTTACGCTGGCGATATTATTGGTTTACACAATCATGGCACAATTCAAATTGGTGATACTTTTACCCAAGGTGAAGATTTTAAATTTACAGGTATTCCTAACTTTGCACCAGAACTGTTCCGTCGCATTCGTTTAAAAGATCCTCTTAAGCAAAAACAGCTATTAAAAGGGTTAGTTCAGTTGTCAGAAGAGGGGGCTGTACAAGTATTTCGCCCAATCACCAACAACGATTTAATTGTCGGAGCGGTTGGGGTACTTCAGTTTGATGTGGTGGTGGCTCGATTGAAATCGGAATATAACGTCGAGGCAATTTATGAGCCAGTTAATGTCACTACAGCGCGTTGGGTTGAGTGCAATGATGTGAAAAAACTTGAAGAGTTCAAACGCAAATGCGAGCAAAATTTAGCATTAGATGGCGGTGATAACCTATCTTATATTGCGCCAAGTATGGTGAATTTGAATTTAACCCAAGAGCGATATCCTGACGTTGAATTTAGAAAGACACGTGAACATTAATCATTTTTTATGAGTACGTGTTTTGTGCTGATAATTAAAGAGCTGGTTTGCCAGCTCTTTTGCTTTGTTTGAAAGGGATTTATAGTTATAAAGTAAGACCATGTAGGGCAATACCATCAAAAAAACGCCATTGAGTTAAGTCATTTTCCAGCAAACTTACCGTTTCAAATAACTTTTCTTCATCCCCCATAAAACTAATTTCATTATTTCCTATTCTTGCTGATAAGTGTGAAGAGTTACTGTAAACATCATTATCGCCACGTGGGTTATTTTTATGGTGTAAAATAACATTGTTATCATTGGAGCCGAATTTTTCTACCTCGTCATTAGTCATAATCGGAATGTAAAAACTCTGAACTTCTTCATCAAGTAGACCATTTTCAAGCGCAATAATAATTTTTTTTTCGTTTTGATCACCCCAAGTTAACCAATCCTTGCTAATATTATAAATGTCTTCGTAATTAGTACGGTAAGCCATAATAATATATTTTGAGATATAGAAGGATTCAATGTTTTTTATAATTTGTTCGTCAATATCTTTATTGAGTAACCAAAAAGGGATAACGACATCAATTTTATCGCCCCATGACTGACTAAGCATTTCTATGGCATTATTCCAAAGTTGCCAAAAATGATTAGCATCTTGATTGTATTCTTTTAACACATAAGGTTCGATATCATATTGAATACCAGCAAGACAAGGTTTGTCTTCACGCATAGAACAGAACTGTTTAATTATTTTATTGCGCCTAATGGCATTTTTTAAACCTGAGCCTATGACCATATCGGGTGAACCTTCTACCGCAAAGATCTTTATCTGATTTTCATAGGCTATATCGAGTAGTTGACTTAACTGTTCTTTAAATTTTATTGTTTCATTTTCAATCGCTAATTGTAGATAGACTTGATTTATCCCTTTCGACTTTATTTTAGTTATAAATTGTTCTGGTGAAGTATTCCAAGTGCGAGTTTCCCAGTTCCACATTCCAAAATTAACTAATTTTTTGGTAACTTGTTGATTATTGGTGACAGTAGATGGGGTAGTTATTGTTTGATTATTAGATAGGGTATTATCATTTTGTATCGAATCAACCATTTCATTCGCAGTGGTGGATTTAACTTCATCGTTGTCATCGTAGCTAAATAAAACAATATTGTTATTTTGTTCTTTTTTGATGGAAATTGAGGTAAACATCCCGTTTTTTGTTTCACTTAAAACTGCTTTTTTTTTATATTGATATGAATCTTCATTCGATTGCTCCCCTAACACATTATGAGTAACGTTTGGAGTTTTACATAAAAAAAGATCAACCGCAAAAGAAGGAGTAATAGTAAAAGCTACTATAAACAATAGGATATATCGTATTTTAATCGTATTATTTGTCAAATTTGACCCTCTCCATTTTTCCCCAAGATATTTTACCTTTTTTTAATCGCAGAAACCCCCTGAGTTTCCAAAACAAGCAAATTTGCCGATAACCGAAATTTTCCAATAAAGATATAAAAAAAAGTGATAATAAAAATTTTACTTTATCAAGCCCTTTGAATAATAATCCATCTATGGCAATGGCTACCGAAGTAATAAATATATTGTAACAAATGACTAGCAAGAAGTAGGACAGAATTATATTGCCATTAACAATCTGAAGATACCAAAAGAGAGGTAGTAATACGTAACCTAAAAATTCAGACAATGGCCCTATAATATCGGTTAATATTGAAAAGGGCATGATTAAAAAACCAATTCTTCTGTATTTTATATCAAAAGTTAAATTTTGGAAATGAAAAAATGTTTGCAATGCACCGATATGCCAGCGGATACGTTGATTTTGTAAAACCTTCAATTTTTCAGGAACCTGTGTCCAGCAAATGGCTGTTGGGACATATTTAATTTTATAATCAACTTTTGAATCATAAATATACTTATGTAATTTTACTGTAAAATCATAATCTTCACCTACCGAACCGATAGAAAAGCCACCAATGCGAATAGCGAAATCACGACGAAACAAGCCAAAAGCCCCTGATATAATTGGTAATGCACTAATATGATTCCAAGCAACTTTTGCCATTAAAAAAGATCGCATATACTCAATAATTTGCAATTGAACAATGTATTTTTTGGATAACTTAATTTTTTTCACTATACCATTTTTGATCAAACAACTATTAGCAACGCGTACTGTTCCACCAACTGCAATCGTTTTCGGATCGTCAATGAAAGGAACCATCGCATTTGTAAGGGCATCGGGCGCTAAAATTGAATCTGCATCTAAAAGACAAATAATTGGTGAACGACTTAAATTAATCGCAGCGTTATGTGCATCAGCTTTGCCACCATTTACTTTATCGATAACACGTAACCGGCTATCTTTACGCGAAATATAAACTCCTTTTATTTTAGCGTGTGAAAGATAATTTGGATTATTAGAATTGAGATTGTGTAAAGTTTTTTCTAAATTAAAAAATTGATTAATTAACTCAAAAGTATCGTCGGTTGATCCATCATTAACAACTATCACATCTGCATTCGGATATTCTGTAGCAAGTATAGATTTAATACTTTCAATTATGGTTACACTTTCATTGTAAGCCGGCATAATAATCGTAATTGGATGTAGCATACCGTCATTTTTTTGTATGCTTTGTATTTTTCTTTCTTTATGCGGATTATCAAAAAATACGTATAGTGCTATGATAAGTTGTATAAAATAAATGAAAATTTGTAACAGTCCAATAAACATAATAAAAAAAACAGTTGCTTGCATTGAAGCAATTAAAGAGTTGTATACATAACTATTCATAGTGTTGCCCATACCTGATTTCTATAAAAACCGTTATTGATATCAGCCCAATAAACAAATAATTTAGTATCAAAATTAAAATTCTTTGTTATAAGATCCTGAATGCTACATACTTTTTCTTGATAACAAAGTTCATTAATGAAATTTAAAATATAACAACTATGAATGATTCCTGATGCTTTACATTGCAAGCCAAGTAAAGTTTCAAATAATTTTTGCATGTAATCTCGTTGATCTTCTCTGGCAAACATAACATAAGGGGTTATGTAGTTATTGGAAATTTCTCTTAACATGGCAAGTAATCTACTATCGAAATTACTTGATTCTTCATCCATTATTTGTGATTCAAATTGTAATAAGTTATACGATGGAATAAGACGTAAAAAACAAAATAAACCTTTTTGTGGTATTGAATTAAACAGCTTAGTTATGAGTTCAATTAATGATACATTTGGATCACTGACTACTAAGCTTAGTGCTGCAGCGATAGCGACTTCTTGCCGATGGTCTAAACAAGCTTTTTCTAAAGCATTAAATGATTTTTCACATGGGTAATAAGACAACATATTGGCCGCGTCAACACGTTGTTGAACGGTTCCTTTATGTAAGAGTAAACGTAATTTTTTTTGAAACGTTTCTTCTGCAAAAAAAGGTAGTAATTCTTGCACTTCATAGCGCTGTCTTTTGGCAAAAAAAGAGACAATCAGTACAAGTGAACCCGAAGATAATGTTTTATTAACGGTATTTTTAAAAATAATTTTATTATTTTGTTTAATACTTTTGTTGTAAGCGGTAATTAAGGTTAATTTTAATTTATTGAAGTGTCGCCGTTGATTCCTTCTTTTACAGTAAATGATCGATGTTATGATTATCACAATGAAACCGAACAGCACCAAACTACCATTATAGATATTGATATAACGTATTAGAATGTCCATTTTATTCCGCACCCTATAGTTTTTTTGTTATATAATTTACGGTTATGGGTTGTTTCTTTACGATCTTCGTTTGTATAGTTGATATTTATGGTAACGATTTCAGAAATATCATAAGAAAAGCCAATAAAACGAGCAGACGCTTTAATTAATGAACGAGTTAAATTGCTTGATCGATCCGATGTCTCTTGTGAATTGGAATAGCCTGCAAATAAGTGTAGTTTTTCGGTAGGTGAACCCGCTATTTTAACTAAAAAACCACTCATATGTTTGTTATCTTGATCAAAGGTGTTATTCCATTTTCCCGATAATGAAAGTCGTTCACCAAAAAGATATTGGAGTATACCTAGATCGATACTTTTAATATTTCCATCATTGTAATGATCGAACTTCATATCCAAAGTGACATGAAAGGAGTTAACATCATTATTTATTGAATTAAATAAAGTGTAATCGATTCCATTAATTAGTGTGTATTTGGCAAATAATTTATTTGAGGAAGAGACAAATACTGTTAAGTAACCATACGCCTTGTCGTTGAAAGTATGCCAAAGTGTCCCGCCATATTTTTGATCGTTCATATGAAAACGATGTGACTGTGCAAAATAACCCGTAACCGTATCTGTTTTCGATAATTTATAAGATAGAGCCATTTCTATTTCGTTCCAATCAGCATAAGATTTTGATAAATGGCTATGGGTACCTCCTAAATTAAAATCCCAATTATGAATAGAATTTTTTATGGCTTCGATGGTTTTGCTAATTGTTAATAATTGAACATCATTTGGTGATTGTTCTATATATTGATTTAACAATTTTTCCGCTTTATCGGGGGCATCAGGATTTTGCGCTAAAATAACGCTCACCAAACCATATTGTGCATCAACATAGTTAGGAGAAATGGATAAGGCGTTTTGAAATGAGTGTTTGGCTTGGTCTAATTTGCCTAACGCATAATAATTGAAACCTAACTGAACCAAAACATCAGAATTAGTTGGTGATAAATGATTTGCAATTTGCAGTTTTGATAATGCGAGTTCAAAATTCTGAAACTTTTTAGCCTCTATACTTTCTTTCAGTAGTTGATCGGCTTTAATAGCGTTATCAAAATCGTTGTTGTCGGCTATAGCTGTGGAGCTATAAGTTAAAATACTAATAATTAAGACGATTCTATAGAACATATAAATCCTTAATCCATTATATTTTTGTTTGGTATTTTTTATGTATTTAATTTACCAATCACAAAGCTGCTATTCCGATCATAAAGCTGGCGGAATCAATATAGGGAGTGCTGAAAATAGAGTCGAACGATGTACTCCCTTCCTTTTTGAATCAATGCATTTTCGATTAAAATCCAAACTACTTTAAATCAATTGGAGCTACTACATTATTGTGTTCATTTGTACTGGTATTGATTGTGAAACTGATAAGAAAATATCATTTTTATGACAATTAAATTGTAAACAATTTATAAAACTACTGAACTGACCGTATAATTGTTAAGATTACTTATCCAACGGTAGTGATTGAATTATAGTATGATTTTTCAACAAAAGATATTTATCACTGGTTATTTTTTGTAAAGAAGTTTTAGCATTCAAACAATGTTTGTTTTTCTCCCTAATTTATTAAAAAAAGACTATAATGTTATTTTTTTATTAGGCGAAGATTATATGGATAAGATAAAAATTATTTTTTTTATAGTATCAGTGTTTTTAATTTTTAATTCATCTTTTGCAATTGAAAACAAAATTTCTTTCCCTGTTCTTTTAGAAAAAATACAACAAAGTGATCGCGATAAACGCCAATACGAGGTAATTGAATTAGCAAATCAGATGCGCGTACTGTTGGTTTCCGATCCTAAAGCAGCAAAATCGTTAGGATCTTTAGCATTACCAGTAGGTTCACTGCAAGATCCCAAAGATCAGCAAGGATTAGCTCACTATACAGAACATATGGTACTGATGGGATCGAAAAAGTATCCTGAACCCTCCAGTTTCTCCGAATTTTTAAACCGCCATGCAGGTAGCTATAATGCCAGTACAGCTGCTCATCGGACCGCTTTTTATTTTGAAGTTGAAAACAGCGCGTTAGATAGTGCGATAGATTATTTAGCCGATGCTATAGCGGAGCCTAAATTAGATTCTAATTTTGCAGATAAAGAACGCAATGCGGTTAATGCTGAAATGACTATGGCCAGATCAAATGATGGTTTTAGAATCCGGCAAGTTAATGCGGAAACCATTAATCCTGATCATCCAGCAGCGCAATTTGCAGGTGGTAACTTAGAAACATTAAGTGATAAACCAACTAGTAAACTTCAAGATGCTTTAGTGGCTTTTCATAAAGATTATTATTCATCCAATATTATGGTAGGGGTGATTTATAGTAATCAATCTATCAATAAATTGACTAAATTAGCAGAAACAACCTTTGGCAGAATCCCGAACAAAAATATTATTGCTCCTAAAGTGGATAAACCCGCATTAACTCCAAATGTGCTAAGCAAACAAATATCTATGGTACCGGCTCAACCGAAAAAATTACTGTTTTTACAATTTCCAATGGAAAGTAATTTGGCTAAATTTGCCGATAAAACGGATGAATATATCAATTATTTGATCAGCAATAGCAGTCAAAATACCTTATCAGACCAATTGAAAAAACAAGGTTTAATTGAAGGCATAAGTTCAACTTATGATTCTATTCGTTACGGTAATAGTGGAACGTTTAGTATAAATGTGAGTTTAACTGATGAAGGACTTGCTCAGAAAGACAAAGTGATTGGTGCTATTTTCAATTATTTACAATTAATTCAAGAGCAAGGTGTTTCAGATGCCTATTATGATGAGCTTAGAAAAGTTTTAGCATTACAATTTAAGTATGAAGATGTAGAACGAGATATGTCTTATGTAGAATGGCTATCTGATCAAATGTTGTTATATCCAGTGCAAAACGTTTTAAATTCCGATTATGTTGCCACTAATTTTGATAAAGCGGCAATAATTGCTCGTTTAAAAAGTTTAACGCCGGATAATATTCGAGTTTGGGTGATTTCACCAGATCAAACTACTGATAAAACTGCTTATTTTGTCGAGGCTCCTTACAAAATTGAAAATATCACCAGCGAACAAAAAGCCAGCTGGTCAACATTGGGTAAAAGTTTTACTTTTACTTTACCTGAATTGAATCCTTATATCCCCGATGATTTTTCGATAGCAAAACAAAATTATGATCAAGCTCAACCCACCGAGCTTAGCAAACGTGGTAATCATATCCATTTTGTTAGTCAATATTTTAAAAATGAGCCTAAAGCTGCAATTGTGGTTTCATTGCGTAACAATCAAGCTTTCGACTCAGCTAAAGCAGATGTCGAATTTGAGTTACTTGACTATATTGCAAACCGAAATTTAAGTAATTTGCAATTTCAAGCTGCGGTAGCCGGAATTTCATTATCCACTCAAAGCGATAATGGTCTGATGATCTCAGCAAGTGGTTTTAGCCAACATTTACCAAAAATGGTTACATCCGTTCTTAATAGTTATCGCAATGTAACTATTGATGAACAAACTTTAGCTTTAGCAAAATCTTGGTATCTGCAAAGACTTGATAATGCCGATCATGCTAGAAGTTATTGGCTAGCTGTACAACCGATTAATGCGTTATCGGTGTTACCACGTTATTATGAACGAGATGAACGACGTCAAATTACTGCCAATATTACTATTGCAGATATTGTCGATTATCGTGATAATTTACTCTCTCGCTCTGTGCCATACATGATTAGTTTGGGTAATTTATCTAACGAGAACTCTTTAGATCTTTATAACTCCATCCAAAAAACGTTAGTAAAGGATGTTGAATATACACCGAATGAAAATATTAATATCAAAAATTCACTGGATGCCAAAATTACTCAACAAGCTAAGAGTACTGATAATGCTTTAATAATGGGTTATATTCCAACAGGCTATGATAGGATTAGTAGTGGGATGTTGAGTTATACCTTGACTAAAATCATATCCCCATGGTTTTATGATCAAATACGTACTAATGAACAATTAGGTTATGCGGTATTTGCGGCTCCTATGACAATAGGTGATTCCATAGGAATGAGCTTTATTGTGCAAAGTAACCAGTATGATCCAGCTTATTTATTTAAACGTTATAAAGAATTTTATCCTGTAATATCAAGTAAATTGCATGCATTATCTAAAGATGATATTGATCAATATAAAAAAGCGGTACTTGATGAATTAACTATGCCACCGCAAACTTTAGATGAAGAATTAAACCGGTATTTACCTGATTATCGCAATAACCGTTTAACGTTTGATTCATTAAGAAAAAAAATTGAGCAAGTGAAGAAAATCACCAAGCAAGATCTTATTGATTTTTATCATCGTTCAGTTATGGAACCAAAAGGCTTGGTGTTAGCGTCACAAGTTTTAGGTAAACGCGAAGCTGATGCAACACAACCCGAAGCCATTTCAGAATTTACTGAATATAAAAATGTAACATCTTTACAAAAAGTTCTTTTAAACTAATTTATGTTTTAAAAATAAACATAAAAACGGGTTAAGCCTGAAAGATATTCACAAAAATTGGCATTGTTATCACCATGTGATACACTGCCAAAATCCCAATGTTTTGAGTGTATTATGATTACTGGAACGATTGATTATTGTGCTATAGGTCAGCGATTGCGCGCATATCGAATTGCGGCTTCGCTAAAAGCGGAAGATGTTGCAAAAAATCTTAAAATTTCACGAGCAGCTGTCTATCGATTAGAGAAAGGTGAAATTGTTAAAATAGAAACTTTAGAGCGGTTGGCCTCTTTACTCAATACTTCTTTTGCGAGTTTACTTGGAATCGATACTGAATATTATTCAAGTGGTGAAGGATTTTTTGAAAGAATGCGACAACTTGAAGAGCAATCAACTCATATTTATTCTCATTTCGATCCTTTCTCATTTTTATTAACTTCACCAAACTATCTTAACCATTTAGCTATGATGCTAGCAGAGTCTAGCGAGTCAATCGATCCGCAAAAATATGCAATGATTTTGTCAATTTTAAGACACCGTAAAACACAGTTTCACCAATCAATTCCTAAGGTTATTAATTTAATTAGCTTACGTAATGTTGAGCGTTTTTTACATATCGGTTTAGTAGGCAACTTAACTATTTCGCCAGGTAAAAAGTCTGAAAGAATGCTGCTTGCTCGTAAAGAAGTTTATCATTTGATTGAACTCATTGAGCAACAATCTTATGCGCCAACCATTGCTATCACACAAGAAGCTATTCCATCAATTGCTTTTCAAATTTTTTATCAAAATGGTGAGCCAATTTCACTTGCAATGAGTCCTTTTCGTTTGGGTGAATTGCCAAATGTAACGACGGGTATTGCTTCAATTACTTCTTCGCATGATGCCATTAAACATCATCGTTCCTTATTTGATAAATTATGGCAAAATAGTGCCAAAGATGAGCATGCAATTGATTTGCTAAAAACAACATTAGATAAATTCTAAAGAATAAAAAAATATTTAAGAGAGCCATTATGTTATCCCTAACATTACAACCAATAAAAAAATTTAACGGCACCATTAATTTACCCGGTTCTAAAAGTGTGTCTAATCGTGCATTACTATTATCCGCTCTAAGTAAGGGGAATACACGTTTAACCAACTTACTTGATAGTGACGATGTTCGCTACATGCTTGATGCTTTGGCGGCTTTGGGGGTGAAATATCAGTTATCGCATGATCGAACCATTTGTGATGTTGAAGGTGTAGGCGGTATGTTACATTCGACGCATGCCTTAGAACTTTTTCTTGGAAATGCAGGTACAGCAATGCGACCACTCGCTGCGGCTCTATCTTTAGGCAATAATAATATTGTACTAACGGGTGAGCCACGCATGAAAGAGCGTCCAATTGGTCATTTAGTTGATTCGCTCCGTCAAGGTGGTGCTAAAATTGATTATCTTGAAAATGAAGGTTATCCACCACTTCATATTCAAGGCGGTTTTACTGGTGGTAATATTCAGGTTGATGGTTCGGTTTCTAGCCAATTTTTAACCGCTTTATTAATGGCTTCACCATTGGCGCCAAATGATACTGAAATCACGATAGTCGGGGATTTAGTTTCTAAGCCTTATATTGATATTACCATTAAGATGATGGCAATTTTTGGTGTCACAGTGACCAATCATCATTATCAAAAATTTACAATTAAAGCTAACCAAAGTTATCAATCTCCGGTTAGCTATTTAGTCGAAGGCGATGCTTCGTCAGCCTCTTATTTTTTAGCCGCTGCTGCAATTAAAGGCGGTACGGTGCGTGTTACAGGTATTGGTAAAAAGAGTTTACAAGGCGATACTCAATTTGCCCATGTACTTGAAAAAATGGGCGCTAAAATTACTTGGGCTGATGACTATATTGAATGCACTCGTTGTGAGTTAAATGGCATTGATATGGATATGAATCATATTCCTGATGCAGCAATGACTATTGCAACAACGGCACTGTTTGCGAAAGGACCAACAACAATTCGCAATATTTATAATTGGCGAGTTAAAGAAACCGATCGTTTATATGCGATGGCAACTGAATTAAGAAAAGTTGGTGCTACGGTTGAAGAGGGTAAAGACTATATTACTATCGAACCACCTGCTAAATTAACTCATGCTGAGATAAAAACTTATAACGATCACCGCATTGCAATGTGTTTTTCATTAGTTGCATTATCTGATACGCCAGTAACCATATTAGATCCTAAATGTACAATGAAAACTTTTCCTGATTATTTTGAACAATTTAAACGATTAAGTGTAGAATAAAATGAATAAATCTGTTCCTGTTATTGCAGTTGATGGGCCAAGTGGTGTTGGTAAGGGCACATTATGTCAAGCATTGGCAAATCATTTTAAATGGCATCTTTTGGATTCTGGAGCAATTTATCGTGTGCTTGCACTTTCGGCGCTTAACCAAAATATTGCTCTTGATGACGAACAAAAGCTTGCCCAATTAGCGCTTAATTTACCATTGACATTTGATACGACAGGCATTGAAGTAAAAATTTTGTTAAATAATGTTGATGTGTCAAAAGATATTCGCACAGAACTTACAGGGGGCGCTGCCTCAAAAGTTGCTGCAATAAATAGTGTTCGAACTGCTTTATTACAACGCCAACGAGACTTTAGACAAGCACCGGGACTGATTGCTGACGGTCGAGATATGGGTACTGTAGTGTTTAAAGATGCGCCAGTTAAGATATTTCTGGATGCCAGTGCAGAGTCCCGCGCAGAAAGAAGAATGAAACAGTTGCAAGATAGGCAAAATCATGTTAAATTCGCCGAAATTTTGCAGGAGATAACTGCGCGTGATGAGCGCGATCGAAATCGAACTGTTGCGCCACTTAAGCCTGCGGATGATGCTTTAATAATTGATACCACATCCCTATCTATTCAAGATGTTTTCAATCAATCTATTAAGTATATAAATAAAGAACTTGCGTTGTAAGTTTGCTTACAGCGTGGAACTCGCTCCAATATAAGGATGTATGGAGTATCACCAACAACCCCACAAGACATGATGTAATGTGGACGTTAATTTTAACTTAAAGTATATAAATATGACTGAATCTTTTGCTCAACTCTTTGAAGAGTCTTTAAATCAACTAGACACTCGTTCTGGTAATATGATCCGTGGTACTGTCGTTGCAATCGACAAAGATGTTGTTTTAGTTGATGCTGGTTTAAAATCTGAATCAGCCATTCCAGTAGAGCAGTTTAAAAATGCCCAAGGCGAATTAGAAGTTCAAGTTGGCGACGTAGTTGATGTCGTTCTTGACTCAATTGAAGATGGCTTTGGCGAAACAATTTTATCTCGTGAAAAAGCTAAACGTCACGAAGCGTGGCTAACACTAGAAAAAGCAGTTGAAGATGCTGCAACAGTTTTAGGTGTTATCAATGGTAAAGTTAAAGGTGGCTTTACGGTTGATCTTAATGGCGTTCGCGCGTTCCTACCAGGTTCGCTTGTTGATGTTCGTCCATTACGCGATACTTCTCATATTGAAAACAGAGAAATCGAATTAAAAGTTATCAAATTAGACCAAAAACGTAACAACGTAGTTGTTTCACGTCGTGCTGTTATTGAATCTGAAAACAGTGCAGAAAGAGAACAACTTCTTGAAAATCTACAAGAAGGTTCAGAAGTTAAAGGTATTATCAAAAACCTTACTGACTATGGTGCATTCGTTGATCTTGGCGGTGTTGATGGTTTACTTCATATCACTGATATGGCTTGGAAACGTGTTAAACATCCAAGCGAAGTGGTTGAAGTGGGTCAAGAATTACTTGTTAAAGTACTTAAATTTGACAAAGATCGTTCACGTGTATCTCTAGGTTTAAAACAATTAGGCGAAGATCCATGGGTATCAATTGCTAAACGTTATCCAGAAGGTACTAAAGTAACTGGTAAAGTAACTAACTTAACTGATTACGGTTGTTTTGTTGAAATCGAAACGGGTGTTGAAGGTTTAGTACACGTTTCTGAAATGGATTGGACAAACAAAAACATTCACCCATCTAAAGTTGTTAGCTTAGGTGACGTGGTTGAAGTTGTTGTTCTTGAAATTGATGAAGAACGTCGTCGTATCTCTCTAGGTCTTAAACAATGTAAACCAAATCCATGGTTACAATTTGCTGAGTCACACAATAAAGGTGATAAAGTTAGCGGTAAGATCAAATCAATCACTGATTTCGGTATCTTCATCGGTTTAGATGGTGGTATTGATGGTTTAGTTCATCTTTCAGATATTTCTTGGAATATGCCTGGCGAAGAAGCAGTTAAATCTTACAAGAAAGGTGATGATATCGAAGCGGTTGTGTTACAAGTTGACGCAGAACGTGAACGTATCTCTTTAGGTATTAAACAACTTGAAGACGATCCATTCAGTAGCTTTGCAGCTAACTACAAAAAAGGCACAATCGTTAAAGGTACTGTGACTGCAGTTGATGCTAAAGGTGCAACTATCGAAATCGCAGAAGGTATTGAAGGCTACTTAAAAGCACAAGATATCTCTCGTGAACGTATCGAAGATGCAACGACTGCATTAAAAGCTGGTGATGAAGTTGAAGCTAAGATTGTTAATATCGATCGTAAAACTCGTGCTATTTCTTTATCAATTCGTGCTAAAGATGAAGCTGACGAAAAAGAAGCACTTGCAGCGGTAAATAACACAACTACTCAAGAAGATGCATCATTTACTAACGCAATGGCGGAAGCATTTAAAGCAGCATCAAAAACTGAGTAAAAAATGTTTATGTAAAGAGTAAAGAGGGCTTGCCCTCTTTTTCTTTTGTAGTATAAAATGAATTGATTTTATGCCGCGCAAAAATTAATTAGGAGTGACCATGAACAGATCAGATTTAGCAGAAAAAATAGCCAACTGGCGGGCGCACCTTCCTGTGCAGCTAGTTGATGATGCTGTGAGAGATATTATCGAACAGATCGCGTTGGCTATGGAAAGTAATGATCGTGTTGAAATTCGAGGTTTTGGTAGTTTCAGTTTGAATTACCGAGCCCCACGTAAAGCAAGAAATCCTAGAACTGGTGGTAATGTTGAAGTTAAACACAAATATATTCCACACTTTAAACCAGGTAAAGAGTTACGTGAAAGAGTAAATAATGCTGCTAAAGCATAATATTTAAATATTATCATTCATAAAGCCTTTGATTTCGATCAAAGGCTTTTTATTTCACTGCGATTTAATCTTGGCATCAATAATTTACTTACCTTACTACTAAAAATCTTTTCTTAAGATTGCAATTCGCTGGTTTATCAAGTCAACGTCACTGTTGCTCTGATAAATAACAATATTCCACAATAAACTATCAAATAAACTTATTATCCTAAAATTATTCTCACCTCATTAATAAATTGGAAGCTAACTTCAAAATTTCAAGATAGATTATTCTGATCAATTAATCATATGATAAGTTGACTGCTCTATAAAATGAATCTTGTTAGGTTTATGCGACGATTATCACTTGATTTATTGGCAATCATATTTTCGTTAGGCTGTTTGCCATTGATGTTTTTACCTTCACTGCTCTGTGACGATCAATGGTATATGATAACGTTGATATTGATTATTGTGATTTTAATTGCTCCATCTAAATTTCAAAAATATATTACTGTTATTACAGTATTTTCTATTAGTTTTTTATGGTCCGTAGCGTATTCTAAACAATATTTAATAAAAATTGAGCCATATATTGATAAAACGATTGTGGTAAAAGCAAGAGTTGAAAGTATAAATACTCGTGTTTCCACTTCACCAACCGATCCTTATTATGTAAAAATTGCAATCAATGATGATTCTCAATCTTTTTTATATCCTAAGGTAACAATATCGGTATATTGGGATCAACAAATTAAACCAAAAGCAGGACAAATTTGGCAATTAACCTTAAAAACAAAAGTAGTACATAGTTATTTAAATGAAGGAGGATTTGATAGCCAACGTTATGCAATAGCTAATCGTAGCCTTCTATCAGCAAAATTAATTCAGGCTGAGTTACTTGAAGATAATTTAAGTATTCGGCAGCTAATCGCTGATCATTCGTTACCTTACATTGATCGATTTACTTATCGAGGTATTTTACTCGCATTAGCTTTTGGTGATCGTAGTCAAATGGTTGATGAGCATCGAATTATTATGATGCAAACAGGTGTTGCCCATCTAATGGCTATATCAGGTATGCACATTTTATTGGTTTTTGGACTTTGTTGTACTTTATTAAAAATTTTGATGTTTTTTATTCCTCAGCGTTTTATCTACTTTTTTATCCCAATAATAATAGCATGGCTAGCTGCACTATTTTATGCATGGTTAACAGGACTTAATCCTCCTGCATTACGAGCCATGTTAGCATTATCTATTTGGATATATTTACGTTTTAAAAACAGTCAAATCAGTGCTTGGCAAAAATTAAACCGTATCGTTGCGTTATTATTACTTTTTGATCCGCTAATGATTTTATCAGAAAGTTTTTGGCTATCTTGTTATGCAGTAACGAGCTTAATTTTTTTATCTGACTGGCTACCTCTACCTAAAGTTATAAATAATAAGAAACGCTGGTATTGGATAAGATTGTTACATTTACAATTTGGTTTAATCTTATTAATGTTACCGATTCAATTGATTATCTTTCAAGGTATCAGTTTGGTATCTTTGTTAACAAACTTAATTGCTATTCCTGTTATTACATTATTGACTTTGCCCTTGATTATTTTTGCCCTGTTCTTTAGTGTTAGTCATTGTATTCATCTTGCTTCATGGTGTTGGTTTATCGCTAATAAATCGCTTGAATGGTTATTTGTTTGTTTAGATAAATTAAATCTGGTATGGCTTGATATTTCCGCAGATTTTTATCTTTTAAGTATTTCCGGTTGGCTAGCATTTGTTATTGTACGTACCGAATTATGGCGACGTTTTGGGTTAACCTTATTAATCATTTTAATGATACTTTGCACACCCCTTTTTAAACAGCAGGAGGATTATTGGCGTTTAGATATGCTTGATGTTGGGCATGGGTTAGCAATTGTGATTCATAATGGTAAATCAGCAATTTTGTTTGATACAGGGGCTAAATGGGAAAAAAACTCCGCAGCAGAGCGGATTATTCTCCCTTTTTTACGATGGCATAATTTGAATTTGGAAGGAATTATCATCAGCCACCAGCATAATGACCATATAGGTGGTTTAGATTTACTGCAAAGTCGTTATCCTAATGCTTGGCTAATGAGTTCATCTTTAGCATTAGATAACCATTATCAATGTTTAGCGGGTAACACTATTCTATGGAATAGTTTGTCTGTTAATGTGCTATGGCCAACTCAATTAGTTAAATATGCTCAAAATGCAGATTCGTGTGTGGTTCAGGTGACCGATGGACATTTTTCTGTACTTTTGACAGGTGATTTAGAGCGCAATCAAGAATATCAATTAGTCACTAAATATCGAAATCAGTTAGCATCAACCATATTGCAAATTCCTCATCATGGTAGTAGTACTTCATCTAGTTATGCTTTTTTAAATCATGTTAAACCAGTAAAAGCATTAATTTCAACTTCTCGATATAATCCTTGGAAGTTACCATCACATAAAGTCATAGCACGATATCAAGATTTACACATAGATTACTATATTACCGCGAAAACCGGGCAAATTAGTCTGATTTTTGATAATCAAAAGTGGAGATTAAAAACTATGCGCAGTGAAATTAAACCAAGATGGTATCATGATTGGTTTGGTAGTTTACCGATTTATGAGTAAAATAGCTTATCTTTTGCTGTAAGCAATTAATCTTGTAAATGCTATATCTAACAGGTATAAAAACAAAACTAAACATAATTGAGTGATATTAACGTGATGATTGAAAAACTTTGGTATGGTAAAAATCGGTTATTTTGGTTACTAATACCATTTTCTCTATTATATGGTTTAATTGCGTTTGTTCGTCGTTTTTTATATAAAATTGGTATTTTCAAATCTTGGCAGTCACCGGTACCAATCATTATTATTGGTAATTTATCTGTAGGCGGTAATGGTAAAACACCATTGGCTATTAGTTTGATTAAAGCTTTACAGGCAAAAGGATTGAAAGTTGGTCTTGTCTCACGTGGATATGGAGGTAAGGCTGAAAACTATCCGCTTATTTTAGATGACACAACAACAACCGACCAAGCAGGCGATGAACCCGTACTTATTTACCAACGAACCCATGCCCCTGTAGCAGTCTCGCCTAATCGATGCCAAGCTGTTAAATCATTATTGGAACAAAATCAATTAGATGTAATTTTAACGGATGATGGTTTGCAACATTACGCATTAGCAAGAGATATTGAAGTTGTTGTCGTGGATGGTAAACGATTATTTGGTAATGGTTGGTGGATGCCAGCCGGCCCAATGAGAGAGAGACAAAATCGGTTAAAATCAGTCGATTTAATCATTGTAAATGGTGATAGTATCAATAATTTGACCCAGCAATATCCTGATAAAACTTACACTATGCAATTAGTACCGAAATATGTGATAAATTTACTCACCAAAGAAAAAAAAGAGTTATCTTCGTTATCAAATATTTGTGCCGTTGCGGGTATTAGTAATCCGAAAAGATTTTTTGATATGCTGATTAATATGAAGGCTGATTTAAACAAAACCGTCGCATTTGCTGATCATCAAAAATTTACCTTACCATTATTAAATAATGTTGTTAGTGGTGAGCAGACACTTTTAATGACTGAAAAAGATGCTGTTAAATGTCAGCAGTTTGCTCAACCCAATTGGTGGTATTTGCCTATAGATGCTGTGATACCCAAACCAGCCATTGATCAGATCTGTGTATTATTAGATAAAACCAAATCTCAAAGAGAATAAAAAATGAAACAAATTCTATTAAGTGCGCTTGCTTGCCCTAAATGTCATGGACAATTGCAGTATGATGCAGAACATCAACAATTAATCTGCCAAGCCGATAATCTTGTTTTTGCAATTAAAGATAAGATTCCTGTGTTGCTTGAATCAGAAGCTCAACCAATCAAACAAACACAATCTATTGAAGAATAAAAAAGATATAAGGCTTTAGTTATGAAATTTTCAGTTATTATTCCTGCTAGGTATGCTTCAAGTCGTTTACCCGCTAAGCCGCTGGCAGATATCCATGGTAAACCAATGATTGTGCGCGTAATGGAGCAAGCACAAAAATCCTCAGCCCATCGTGTAATTATTGCGACTGATCATCAGCAAGTATTTGATGCTGTCAAAGCCTATAAGGGTGAAGTGATTCTTACTAGTGATAAACATAATTCTGGCACTGAACGTTTAGCGGAGGTGATTAATCGTTATCAATTCGCAGACGATGAAATAATTGTTAATGTGCAGGGCGATGAACCATTAATTCCACCCGTTATTATCGATCAGGTGGCTAAAAACCTAGTGCAATATAAAACAGGCATGGCAACATTAGCTGTACCTATTGATTCAGCTGAAGAGGCCTTTAATCCTGGAGCAGTAAAAGTTGTGACTGATAAAGATGGTTATGCG
Organism: Gilliamella sp. LMG 34360; assembly: GCF_984568995.1. NCBI lineage: Bacteria > Pseudomonadati > Pseudomonadota > Gammaproteobacteria > Orbales > Orbaceae > Gilliamella > Gilliamella sp. LMG 34360. The sequence goes on from NZ_OZ474900.1 coordinate 1,353,336, forward strand.
TTGTATTTTTCTCGTGCAACGATACCTTGGGAGCGAGATCGATTTGCTAAATCAACCGATTTACTGAAACAATCAAGCATTGGTGATTTTTATCTTCGACATATCGGTATTTATGCTTATCGTGCTGGTTTTATCCGCCAATATATCAACTGGGCGCCATCATCACTTGAGCAGATTGAAATGTTAGAACAATTGCGGGTACTTTGGTATGGTGAAAAAATTCATGTGGCAGTTGCAAAACAATCTCCAGCAATTGGTGTAGATACACAAGAAGATTTAGAAAAAGTAAGAGCATTATTTAAGGAGTAAGCTATGGCAAACTTTACTGGTTTTACGCAAGCAGGGCTTAATTTTCTACAAGATGCTTGGATCAATAATAGCAAACCTTGGTTTGAAGAGCACCGAGCAATTTATGATAACGATTTAGTTAACCCTTTTCGCTTATTGGTCGAACAACTAACGCCAGATATGCTTAAAATTGATGAATGGTTTGAAACGCGCCCAGCGATTGGTAAAACAATATCACGTATTCATCGTGATACGCGGTTTTCCAATGACAAATCGCTTTATCGAAGCCGTTTGTGGCTAACCTTTAAACGCCCCAATCGTGATTGGAAAGAAGCACCTGCTTACTTTTTTGAAATAAGTCCAAGTAGTTATCAATATGGACTTGGTTATTACTGTCCTTCCAAACAGACAATGGATATCTTCCGAGAAGAAATTCTTAATGATACGAATAAATTTCTCGAAATGACATGCTGCGTTAAAAAGCCATTTGAATTGGTTGGTGAAAGCTATAAACGCCCTTTAATTAAAGAGCAAGACGAAAAGATAGCGACATGGTATAACCGAAGAAATTTAGCTGTGATGGTAACAAGCAACCATATTGAAGATGTGCTGAATGGTGAACTACCTAAAAAATTGGCAAAAGGATTTAAACAGCTAGTTCCACTTTATGATTTTCTAATGCGTGTAGAAATGATTAAAAATATCCCAAAACTATAAATTCTAATTGTCGATAAACTATATATTTGGGAAATTTATCACTAATTCTTTAATACCATTAATAATAAATTGTGTACCTACACAAACCAACAAAAATCCCATTATTCTTGAGGTGGCTTCGATGCCACTTTTTCCCATAAATCGCATGATGCTGCCAGCACTACGCATACAAAACCAAAGAATAATGCATAATGATAAAGGAACCAAAATCGACGCGGTATAAACAACCCACGTTGAAATATCATAGCCACCACTTTTAACTGTTGAAGACATACTGATGATCATCGCTATGGTACCTGGACCTGCAGTACTTGGCATAGCCAGTGGCACAAAGGCAATATTATTGGAAACTTCTTTCTTTTTAGCATCTGCTTCAACGGTTTTATGCGATGGTTGTTGAGGAAATAGCATTCTAAAACCTATTACACCAACAATCATTCCTCCGGCAATACGTAATCCGGGAATAGATATTCCAAAAGTGTTCATCACTAGTTGCCCACAATAAAATGAAACAACCATAATCAAAAACACATAAATACAAGTTAACTTTGATTGGTAATTACGTTCTTCATTGGTCATATCGCCAGATAGACCCAATAAAAGAACAACGGTGGTTAATGGGTTCGTTAATGGGAGAAAGAGAATTAAGCCAAAGCCAACAGTCTGTATGAGTTCCAACATAGTTATATCTTGAATCCATTAAAATTATAACTAAGTATAATAGAAATAAACAAAAAAAGATATAAGGGCGCAGATTAACGCCCAAATATAACAGAGGTGATAGTTTTAGAATGGAATGTCGTCATCAAAATCCATTGGTGGTTCTGGTGCTTTAGGTTGTGGTGCAGGCGCATTTTTATTTGGTTGACGAGATGGTGCAGCCGGTGCCGATGAAATATTATTGGCACTTTGCCCCCAATTTTGAGAGCCATCATCATAACTATCATTATTGTTTGCACGTGAGCCTAGAATTTGTAAAGTTCCACCGATAGGATTAATGACTACTTCTGTCGTGTAACGATCTTGCCCTGATTGGTCTTGCCATTTTCGAGTTTGTAGCTGCCCTTCAAGATAAACTTGAGTCCCTTTTTTGATGTATTCACCAGCAATTTCGGCTAATTTACCAAAAACGACAACTCGATGCCATTCAGTGCGATCACGGGTTTCACCAGTTTGTTTATCTTTCCATGATTCTGAGGTTGCTACACTAAAATTAGCTACAGCATTTCCATTTGGCATGTAACGGACTTCAGGATCTTGTCCTAAATTACCAACTAAAATGACTTTATTTATTCCTCGGTTTGCCATTATAAACTCCTAAAAATTGCATAAGTATTTAAGTGGCGTATTGTAGCATGAGACAGTAGTAATATCAGCGAATTTAATTTAATAATGGAATTTTTATCCCATTTTGTAAATGTGTAGAAAGATTAGCTTAGACATAGGAATTTGTAGCTATAACGAGTATAATGCCTACCATTTGTTAACGTATTGTAATAAAACGTTCCCCCACTACAGGAGTCCTTATGATTAATGCGTTTGGATTAAAAAACAAACAATTAGTAAAAATTAATGAAAACGATATAAATAATGCGACATGGATTGATTTAATTGAACCAGAAGAAGCCGATCGCGATTTTGTTTTAACACATTTAGGACAAAACTTAGCAACGAGTATTGAATTGGATGATATCGAAGCGTCAGCCCGTTTTTTTGAAGACAACGAAGGCTTACATGTGCACTCATTCTTCTTTTATGAAGATGCAGAAGATCGTGCAGGTAACTCGACGGTTGCATTTACTGTACATAATGGTCGACTGTTTACCTTACGTGAGCGTGATTTACCTGCATTCCGTTTGTATCGAATGCGCTCACGTTATCAGGGGATGAACGATGGAAACCCGTATGAAGTATTACTTGACCTATTTGAAGTTAAAGTTGAACAATTAGCTGACCAAATCGAGAATATTTATAGTGAACTGGAAGAATTAAGCTTAATTATCATGGATCGTTCATCTCAAGAACATTATGATGAAGCAATTACATCATTAGCCGAACTTGAAGACACTGCATGGAAAGTAAGACTCTGTTTAATGGATAGTCAACGTGCTGTTAATTATGTAGTACGCCGTGCTAAGATGCCAGCCGATCAATTAGAACAAGCTCGAGAGGTTATTCGCGATATTGAGTCACTTGTTCCACATAATGAATCATTATTTCAGAAAGTAAATTTTTTAATGCAAGCAGCAACTAGCTTCATCAATATTGAGCAAAGCCGAATTATTAAAATATTTTCGGTTGTGTCTGTTGTATTTTTACCTCCGACAGTGGTGGCATCAGCTTATGGTATGAACTTTGAAAATATGCCAGAATTGAAATGGGAATATGGTTATCCATTTTCGTTGTTATTGATGTTACTTGCAGGGGTTGCACCTTATATTTATTTTAAACTTAAGAAGTGGCTATAATTGTTATTTACTTACAATATTTAAAATATTTATCTGCTGACTGAGTTAGCACAAGTGTTTATTGGAGTAATAATCAGTTAAGGGAATTAACTTAATGTAACTAGTTAATCACATTGACCGTTTTACTTTCTTTAACAAATAAATGTAATGCTTGCTATTTAAAGAAAAGAATTAATTTTTACAGAAGGGAATAACATGAATCAACATGCACTAGTTACGGATATTGGTGGAACCAATGCCAGATTTGCACTTTATAATTTAGCAACTAACGAACTGTCAGGGGTTACTAAGGTTGTTCTTTCCAAAAATGATATTTTATTAAATTTAATCAAGGATTACTTGCAAACACAAGCAGTCAAAATTAGTATGGCTTGCATCGCAATTGCTTGTCCAATTGATAATGAAGATATCATCAATATGACAAATAATCATTTGTCATTTTCACGTTCAGAACTTATTAAAGAATTAAATCTGACTAAACTTGAAGTAATTAATGATTTTACGGCTGTATCGACTTCAATTCCTAAATTAACGAAACAAGATTTAGTAAAAATTGGTGGTGATGAACCTGATTTAAATTATCCAATTGCGATTTATGGAGCGGGCACTGGACTTGGTGTATCGCATTTAATCAAAGTTAATGAGCGGTGGATTAGTCTGCCAGGAGAGGGGGGGCATACTGAATTACCGATGACCAGCGAAGATGAAGATCGGATTTTAGCCCAATTACGTAAAAAATTTGGTCGTGTTTCAACAGAACGCTTTTTATCCGGTAATGGCATTGTCAATATTTATCAAGCTTTATTACAAATTAATAATCAACCACAACAAGATATTACACCTGATGTTGTTGTTAAAAAAGCATTAGATAATAGTTGCCCAATTTGTTTACAGACGCTTACCTATTTTTGTACTTTTATGGGGCGTTTTGGTGGTAATTTAGCTTTAACGCTTAATACGCAAGGTGGTGTTTATATTGCTGGTGGTATCGTACCGCGATTTATTGAATTTTTTAAAGCATCCCCATTTAGAACGGCTTTTGAACATAAAGGCCGTATGTCATTTTTAGTCAAAAAAGTTCCTGTTTATGTGATAACACATGAAGATCCAGGTCTATTTGGCGCAGGTGTTTATTTACAAAATAGTCTTAAATAATTGAGTAAGGTTCTATTCTATGATGTGGTGTTATATTTACCGAAGTACTAAAAAAGAAAATTGTTATTTGTACATGGAAAATGAAAATGATTTTTCTGTGATTCCGGAAAAAATAATGTCTATTTTTGGTGCTCCAGTGTTTGTAATGAAAGTACTTCTTGATGGTAAACGTCAATTTGTGGTGGGTACTGCACAAGAAATAGAAGAAAGAATTAAAACGGATGGTTTTTTCTTACAAATGTTAAAAGAAGACGATTTCAAAGTATGATTGAGCCATTTTGGGAACACAAAACCTTAGAACAAATGAGTGATGATGAGTGGGAGCAACTTTGTGACGGTTGTGGTCAGTGTTGCTTAAACAAATTACAGGACGAAGATACTGGCGAAATATTATATACCAATGTTGCATGCAATTTGCTTGATTCTAAAACTTGCCAATGCAGGCATTATCATAATCGTTTTGCCTATGAGCCTGATTGCATTAAATTGACGCGAGAAAATCTTTTAACCATTGAATGGTTACCGTTAACCTGTACTTATCGTTATTTTTCAGAAACAGGGCAGTTACCTGAATGGCATCCTCTTATAATGGGAAATAAAAAGCTTATGCACAAGCTAAAAATTTCAGTTAAAAATCGCATTGTGTATGAAAAAGATGTGATTTGTTGGGAAGATCATATTCTTTAAAAAAGGGAGCATTTACTCCCTTTCTTAGTTTTAAAAACTTAAAGTAAAATCCATAGATAGCCCACAATATCAAAAGCGAGCATATTTAAAAACATTAAAATAAACACAAAAATCATGAACGAGATATCAATTATACCAAGAGGCGGTACAATACGACGGATAGGAGCTATAAACGGTTCAGTTAATTGAGCTAGTAATTCATCGGCTCCAGATTGCCCTCTACTTACCCAACTTAAAATCGCGCGAAATAGCAATAACCAAAATAAAAGATTCCCGGCATCATGAACTATTGCGGCGACAGCATATAACAGATATTCAATAGAAAATATTGGAGTGTTAGTTAAGTTAAAGTACAAAACAAAAATAATTTTAATAACTGCAAATAGATATAAAAGGATCCATGTAGCAGTATCAATTCGGCCAATTGACGGAATAACTTTACGTAATGGACCTATGATAGGTTGCGTTATTTTGACGATAAATTGGGTAAAAGGATTATAAAAATTTACCCGCACACGTTGCATCCATAACCTTAAAATCAAAACATACAAACAAAAGGTTAATACAGTTTTCCCTAAAAAGAGAATCGATGTCATTTAAAATTCCTCAAAATAAAGATATTTAACCAATATATCACAAATACTGCCGTGCACCAAAGATAGCCGTACCAATGCGAACCATAGTACTACCTGCACTAATGGCAGCCGACATATCACCACTCATGCCCATAGATAATGTATCCATAAATGGATAATCTTTTTGTAATGAATGCAAGAGTTGTTGCATCTTAGTAAATACATTAAGTTGTTTATCATAATCATTTTCAATTTCAGGGATTGCCATTAATCCTCGTAGATTCAGATTAGGTAAGGCAACAATCTGCTTGACCAAATCCGTAACCTCTTCAGGTTTTACTCCAGATTTACTGGCTTCTTGACTAATATTAACTTGAATCAATACATTCAATTTAGCCATATGGTTTGGACGTTGATCACTTAATCTTTGTGCTATTTTGAATCGATCAATGGTGTGCATCCAATCAAAGTGTTCAGCAACTAATTTACTTTTATTTGATTGTAATGGACCTATGAAATGCCATATTAAGTCATTATTTGGCATGTGCTTTTCGAAATATTGAATCTTTTCAATTCCTTCTTGCACATAATTTTCACCAAAAGCTAATTGACCAGCATTAATTGCTTCCATAATTTGCTCAACAGGTTTGGTTTTACTAACTGCAATAAGTTGTATTGTATTGGGATCTCTTCCGCATTCTTTAGCAATTTTTTTAATTTCATTTTTAATATTAAGTAAATTGTCTTGTACTGTATTCATGTTAATTCCCAAAGGATAATTAATAGGTAGAATTTAATGTTAAACTCATTGTTGACTCTTAGTGTAACGCAAAATGCTTCGGATTTGCACCTTTCAAGTGGTGAAGCGCCTTATGTTCGTATTAATGGGCAATTACAGTTTTTAAATGCTGATAAACTAATACCAAACACCCTTGAAATAGCGTTATTTGGTTTATTGAATGAATCCCAAAAAAAAATTCTACAGCAACATAGGCAAATAGATTTTGCTTATGATTTGGCTAAAATAGGGCGATTTAGAGTTAATATTTTTTATCAACACCGTGGTATTTCAGCCGTGTTTCGAGTGATTAATCATCGTATTCCTACATTGTCTGATATTGGTGCTCCCGCTATTTTTAACGAACTTGTAAAAAATGAATCAGGCATCATCCTTGTGACAGGAGCAACCGGTAGTGGTAAATCCACTACTTTAGCCGCATTGATTCAATACATTAATACGACAATTGCCAAACATATTATTACGCTTGAAGATCCTATAGAATATATTTATAAAAATGATAAATCGTTAATCCAACAACGTGAAATAGCCGATTTTGGTCAAGCTATTGATAGTTTATTAAGGCAAGATCCAGATATAATTTTATTGGGTGAGTTACGCAATAAATCATCAATTCAAGCTGCATTGACTGCCGCAGAAACAGGTCATTTGGTTTTTGCAACTTTGCATACTAACTCTGCTGTGCAAAGTATCAATCGCATTATCGATGTCTTTGAAGATAATTGTCGTGATTTTATTCGTAGTCAACTCTCTAACTGCTTGAAAGCTATCATAAGTCAAAAGCTAATACGTCATAATAATGAACGTAAAGCGCTATTTGAAATATTGATTAATACACCAGCAATCAGTAATTTAATTAATGAAGGTAAGGTCAAACAAATTTTATCGCTTATGCAAACTGGGCAACAATATGGTATGCAAGTAATGCCAAAAAGTTTTTAATAAAGTTTAAAAGTTATATTGTGAAAGATTTTATTTAAGAGTCAGAATTAATAGAAAGATAAATTTTGGGTTTTATTAAAAAAATAATCTATAATCAATTTAACTTACATTCATAGGAGTATACAAATGGAACAGCGTATCGGTTTGATTGGTTTAGGTAATATGGGTAATGCTATATTACAAGGTATTTTAGGGAGTAATATTGTACCAGGCACACAAATTTATGTTTATGATACTCATCCAGAAAAAGGTGAAGATTTAAATAAATCTCACGGAGTGAATAATTTAACATCAGCAAAAGATGTAGCTCGAGAGTCAGATATCGTTTTTGTTGCTGTAAAACCTAATGTTATTGTTGATGTTCTTAGTGATATTCAAAAAGAATTAAAAAAGAATACGATAGTTGTCTCAATCGCTGCAGGAGTGACAATTAAAACAATTGCGAAAAGCATTGGTTATGAGCAAAAAATTATCCGAGTAATGCCAAATACACCAGCATTAGTTAACGCCGCTATGTGCTCTATCACACCCAATACCGAAGTTACCGATGAGGAGTTAACAACAGTACAAGAACTTTTAAATTGTATTGGTGAAACTGAAGTTGTGCCAGAATATTTAATTGATGCGGTTATTGGTGCAAGTGGTTCTTCACCTGCATTTGTTTTTATGTTCATTGAAGCTTTAGCTGATGGCGCAGTTAAAGGCGGATTATCAAGAAAACAAGCTTATAAATTTGCTGCTCAAGCGGTTATGGGATCTGCAAAATTGTTGCTTGAAACAGGTAAACATCCTGGCGAGCTTAAGGACATGGTTTGTTCTCCTGCTGGTACAACTATTGAAGGTGTCCATGCACTAGAAGAAAAAGGTTTTAGAGCGGCAGTTATTGATGCAGTAGAAGCAACAATAAAAAAATCTCAGTCAATGGCTGAAAACTAATTTATCACAATAAATTATATTGTTATGTTATTAATGTAATATTATGATTTAGTTTGTTTTACTATTATTAACAATTATTATAAAAAGATTGCTTGCATTAGTTTACTAATTATGAGTAAATAGTTGCCAGCATATGACATGCGGATTTATTTTGTAACATTTAGATATATGTAGTTGTAGTTTACTTTAACTCAGGTATTGGTTTTCTTCAGTCTCTTCTTATCAGTGTTAATAAGTAGTCTAAGTTTTATGTTTTATGAGTATAGCCTTAAGTGGCTGAGATTAATTTATTTATAGGAAGATTATTATGTCTAAGATTACTGGTCAAGTAAAATGGTTCAACGAAAGTAAAGGTTTTGGTTTTATTTCCCCTGCTGACGGTAGCAAAGATGTGTTTGTACATTTCTCTGCAATCTCTGGTGACGGATTTAAAACACTAGGTGAAGGTCAACAAGTAGAATTCACTATTCAAGATAGCCCACGCGGTCCTGCTGCTGCAGACGTTACTGTGATCTAATCTTCATCTGCTTATCTTATCAGTAAATTATTACTGGTAAGATAGATATCACCCATCAACGTTATATTCCAAATCTTACCTTGTTTTCCGCTAGAAATCATAAAGTATCATTTTCAACAAAAATTTTAATAACTATTAGAAGATCACAAAGGTAAACAATGAAAAAGTTAATATTAACTGTGGTAATGTTGGGTTTCTGTTCTGTTGCAACAGCAGATATACCAGAATCATGTAAAGTATATTTTGATAAAGTAGAAAATATTTATAAAAATATGCCTGAAAATACCTTTAATCAAGAAATACTCGACATAATAAAACAAAACCTTGAACAAGCAAAACAAGAAATTATTGCTTTGCCGGAAGATAAACAAGTTGCTGCTTGTGCTCAAGGTTTAGAGTTACTTAAACAAATCGATAAATAGAATACCGATAGAAAAAGTTAACGTTTATTATTACGTCGAAAATCCCAAGGGGCTATAGGTTTTTTATCTTTCCATAGTCCTTTTTTGCTTTGCTTAGCCTTTGCTTCAATTTTAACCATCAATTTATTATTAGCCACGCCCTTATAACGATAAGCCCAAGCATAGCCACTTTCAACCATTTTGGCATTTATATTTACCTTATTTAAGAAAATAGTGCCTAATGTTCTTTTATAAATATCTTTTTTGCTCGACTTTACAAAAACTTTTTTACCTGCGATAAGTGAGGCTAAATATTGCTTCGACTTATTGCCATAAGCTTGATTGCTTTCTGGTGCATCGATATCAAGTAGACGAACACGAATTTTTTGCTTCTTGATGGTTAATATATCAACTGTATCGCCATCGATAACTTTCACTACTTTGCCACTGAAATCAGCGTAAACGAAACTATTTAAAAAAAAAGATAAAAGAATAAAAATAAAAAAACGTTTTAAGAAAATCATAAATTATACTAAATTAAAAATGTTAATTATTAAGAATAGACGGGTAGAGTGATGAGTTAGCGATATGATTTATTGAAAACTGCAAGGCGTTTTGCATTATTGTGAATCTATCTTTAAATTTTTTTTTATAAAAAAACACTAACATAATAAAAAATATTATTAAATTACATAAGTAAAGCATAACCAGTATGACAATCGCTTATAAAGCTAACTGAATAAATTCGGTATTCTATTCTTATATTTTAAGCAAATATAAGAATAGAAAGTCAAAAAAATTTAAAATTCACTTGTATCTTTAAAAAGACCCACTTTTAAATCAGTTGCTTCGTAAATTAATTTACCATCGACAAAAACTTCACCATCACCAATACCCATAATTAATTTACGGTTAATAACACGTTTGAAATGAATTTTGTAAGTAACTTTTTTATTGATTGGAAGTATTTGACCTTTAAATTTAACTTCGCCTACACCTAAAGCGCGACCTTTACCTTTACCGCCAATCCAGCCTAAATAAAACCCAACTAATTGCCACATAGCGTCAAGTCCAAGACAACCAGGCATTACCGGATCATTTTTGAAATGACATTTAAAAAACCATAAATCGGGATTAATATCAAGTTCTGCCTCAACATAACCTTTACCAAAATTACCACCATCCTCATTCATTTCGATAACGCGATCCATCATCAACATTAAATCAGACGGTAATGGAGGACCATCATGACCAAATAGTTCACTATTGCCTGATTTAATCAGATCTGCTTTATCATACGAAGATTTACGTTCAAATGTCATAGGAAAACCTTTTATCTAATGTAATTACATGCATGGCAAATATAATTAAATTATTAAGAGCCATGCTTTAAAACCCTAAAAGCGAGTAACGCACTTCATTTTAATTTATTAATCAATCAATCAATCAAATGCTAAGATAAAGTTTATTGGGTATTACTGTTTTTTGCAATATTTTTGCCATTTACTAAGCCAGCTATCATGCTTTTTGTCTTGTATTAATACTGATTGCATACGAGCATGTATCAGTTTGTACAAGTTGATGCTACTATTATCTTTATAAGGTACTCCTGTAAGCAGATAAAGTGCATCAGCGATATGCTCGACAGTCCAAATTGAAAACTGCTCTTTTTCAATGGCCTCAATAACTTCATCATTTAAACTTAAATGACGTTGATTGGTCGCAGGGATAATCACACCTTGTTTTCCAGTTAAGCCTTGATGTTTGCAAACAGCAAAAAAACCTTCAATTTTTTCATTTACACCGCCAATAGATTGCACATGGCCAAACTGATCAACTGAACCAGTGACTGCAAGTTGCTGATCGATGGCTTGCTCTGATAATGCGCTTATTATTGCGCAAAGTCCAGCAAGAGATGCACTATCTCCATCAATTTCATTATAAGACTGCTCAAACACTAATGATGTGGAAAAAGGGAGCTGGTGATTAATAGCAAATTCAGACATTATAAAAGCCTGCATAATCATCATGCCTTTAGAATGGATACTGCCCGCTAAATCAGTTTTCCGCTCAATATCAATAAATTCTCCATCCCCAAAATGAATAAGGCAGCTTAAGCGTGTTGGCTCGCCAATTGCTTTTGGGTATCCAGGATATTCAATCACCGATAATCCATTAACTTGACCCACAACTTGATCTTTTGTGTTAATCATAATTTGATTAGTAAAGATTTCATCATGTAGTCTTTCTTGCAAATAAGCTTCATGCCAAGATTTTTGTTTTATTGCTTGGGTAACAGCAAATTCATTTATAGCATTATTTTGTGAAAAATGTGTCGCATTCACCAAAACAGAATTAATCCAATCTACTGAAAGGGGTAAATAATATTGATCGCCTGTATAGCGGGTCGCTTCTTTATAAAGTTTACCAATCGCTGAATTATCAATATTAGGCAACTGTTGCTTATCAGTAATAAATTTTAAGTAATCAACCCATTGTTCAATATCTTCTATTGATTTTACTGGTAATTCATTTTCAAACTCAGTATAGATTGAGGTTGCATAAAACTCTGGTTCAAAATCTTGCAACTCAGCTAAACTTAATCTATCACCAACAAAAATAACACGTAAATCTAGAGGCATTTTAGGAATTGACAAGGGTAACGGGTGTGATTCATCAGACGAAAACCATTCAAATTCTTGTTTAATGACCATCTGTTTTAACTTTATCCAAAGCTCTGGTTGGCTTAGTAATGAGCGTAGCCCTAAAATTAAAATGCCACCATTAATTTGATGAACTAAACCTGCTTGTAGCTTAATCTGACCATTTTCAGGTTGTCTGACGCATCCAAAAAGCTTTTCAGAATCGACAGCGGAAACAGCTAAACAACTATTTTGAGTGGCAAAATTATCTTGTTTACTTTTTGCTTTATTCAGTGTGATTTTATTTTCATTGAAAAAATAGCTGTAGCCTAATTCTGATGATGAGAAATCGGATTTAACCGCTTGCTCAAGTAAAGAGAATAAAAGCTCACTTTCAGGCGCTTTTAGTAGCATAAATCGCGGACTATAATTTGCTCTTGTATGCGGGCATAACAAAGATAAAGCCGAAGCAATGCGTGGTTGCCATTTAAGTAAATGGGCTGATTTATCTGACACCAATCTGGCTGTATCTACTTGAGTATTAAATGCAGAAATTTTTGTTAAATCAGGTTGGATGTGTTGTGATTTGAGTTGTGTAATTGCCAAAGTTATAGTCTTTATTGTTAGCTAAATAGATCCGAGAATTATAACAAGTATCGATTATAACGCCAACAAATTACCTAAATCTTTATGCTAACGAATAAAAAAATTACAGAAAGATTTTTTAAAATCAGGTAAACTATGCCACAAATTAATTTGTACTTACCATCTCATCATTACCAACGATTAAATATGCTCAAACTTAAAAGTAACCACTTCAAAGATGAACAGACCACACAAATTGTCAGTTGGGGTCATTGGTTTACATTGTTTAATGTATTTGTCGTGATTGCTTTGGGAAGTCAATATTTATTTATTGCTGATTGGCCTCGTACTTTTATGGGACGATTTTATGCAATTATTAGCGCAATTGGTCACTTCAGTTTTTTAACATTTATTGTTTATCTGATCTTACTTTTTCCGTTAAGCTTTTTTATTCGTTCGGCTTGTTGGCAACGAATGATTGCCATAATCATTGCAACATTGGGTATTGCACTACTTCTAATTGATATTGAAGTGTTTACGCAATTTAGGATGCATCTTAATTTATCGATTTGGCAACTGTTAACAACGCAAAAAGCCTCATTTTTAAGTACTAACCTGATTATTATTCCATTCATTCTACTTTTAGAAATATTGTTTGCAACATGGAGTTGGAAAAAATTACGCAGTTTAAGTAAGCGAAAATGTTTTGCTAGACCTATAGTCATTCTTTTTATGCTAAGTTTTGTCTCTTCCCACTTAATTCATATTTGGGCTGATGCCAACTTTTATAGGCCAATAACCATGCAACGGTCAAGTTTGCCTCTTTCTTACCCGTTGACGGCTCGGCATTTTCTTGAACGTTACGGTTTTATAGAAGAAAATGACTATCGCAATCGTATTACTCAAGAAGGCAATCCGTTTGCACTTGCAATTGAATATCCATTAGATCGCATTACTTTTGACGATACACAAGTATCGAAAAAAAATGTGCTTATGATAGTTATTGATGGTTGGAACTATAGTTTACTGACGGAAAATATGCCGTGGTTAAATGACTTTGCAAAAAGTAATATTTACTTTGGTAATAATTATGCTTCAAGCAATCAAGCTTATTTAAACGATTTTTCACTATTTTATGGTTTAGATCCAAATTATTACAACAGTATTTTAACCAGTCATAAAACATCTACTTTATTTGAAGTAGTCAACCAGCAGCACTATAACTTAGGCTTATTTTCAACAGAAGGATTTTCGGAACCTCTTTATCGTTATGCATTATTGTCTAATTTTACCTTGCCTGATCCTATAAAAAAGAATAACAAACAGACAACAGATAATTGGATCACATGGTATGCTAAACAAAATGAGTTAAATAACCATGCGCCATTGTTTTCTGTTATCCAATACTCTCTGGGTAACAAAAATAAAAAAATGCCAATAGCTGAATTAGAATCCAATGCGATGAAGCTCGATCAATATTTAAAATCGATAATTGATCATTTAAAACAGTCAAACCTATTTGATAATACTATTATTATTATTGCAGGAACTAACGACATAAAAGTTGATAAAGTTAAAAAAACAGCTTTACGTAATGATGTTAATAACTTTAATCGAGAATATCTAAAAGTACCATTAATTATTTCTTGGCCAGGTAAAGAAAGTCTTAAAGTTAATCATATTACCTCACAAATAGATATATTGCCGACATTGATGCAAGATGCATTTAATGTAACAACATCTCCACAAAAATATAGTCAGGGTAATAATTTATTTAATCAAATCTCGAAACAATGGATTATTGCAGGTAATGAAAATAAAATTGCCGCACTTTATAAAGATAAAACTATTGTCATCGATGAATATGGTCGTTCTAAAGTTTATGATTTAACGGGTAAACAATTGAAAAATGAAAAAATCAGCTTACCTATCTTTTTACAAATTGTTACCGAGAATCGACGTTTTATGGTAGTGGACAATTAACAGTTTAGATTAAAGAGAACGGATTTATTTAAGTAAAAAAATAATTAATCACTTCTTTATTAAAAAAATTGTTCCTCAAATTTCAGATTTAATTTTGTCAAAAACGAGATCACAAATAAAATATTTAATATCCATCCATATAAATCATTAACAAAGAACCGTTTAATTATGGTTCTTTTTCACAAATAAACAATAAGCCAATCAAAAATTCTGAATAAGAATTTCATTCAAAAACCGATAAAATTGACAATTAAAGCCTCAATAATGCGCATTGATAGATAGAAAAATTATTTATTAAAGCAAATTGTTGAATTTTTAATTGATAAAATTAATGAATCAGATATAAGTGGCTGAAATTAGAGCTTTTGATGTTCATGAGAACTTTAACTTTATTAATTTTATAAATTAAAAGCTCAATTCATTTACTCAAATAACGTCATGATCACAAGAATTATTTTTAATATTAGCTATCAACTTATTAACAAAATGTAAAAAAAATTTACAAAATTATTGACCGTCCAATTTGAGGTTGTGTATTATTTATATCATCTGTTTGTTTTTTGATTAAATAATATTTAATTGGACTATATCAACCGTTTTTTGAATTAACCAAGGATCCCAACATGGATATAAAGGAGATAAAAGGAGTAGTTGCCGATAGCTTTTCTTCTTTAGTTAGTAATTTTTCACATAATAACTATTCTCTATCAATTGAAAATATTGAAACTTCTCAAATTTCAATATTATCGATAGAAGGTCATGAACATCTAAATCAACCTTGGCAGTATACCATACATTTTACTAGCCAAAATAAACAAATCGCTATTGCATCTGTGCTTAGTCAATTTGCCTCATTGACTTTTCACCCTGCCAACTTACCTAGTGAATTGATTAACATCGGTTCATCAATAGCAAGTGACAAACCCAAAACCATCTATGGTGTTATCACTGAGTTTAGTTTAATTTCAATTAGCAATGATGAAGCACATTATCAAGTCATACTTGAACCACGAATAGCATTACTGGCTAACAACCATCAAAGCGCAATATTCCAAAATAAAAGTGTGATCGATGTTGTGGAAGAGGTTTTGCGTAATCATAATTTTACAGGTGTTGATTTTCGCTTCGAATTAAACCAAACCTATCCTATTCGAGAATTTATTACTCAGTGGCAAGAAAGTGATTTAGCTTTCATTCAACGACTACTGGCAGACATAGGTGCTTATTTTTATATTAGTACTCATTTAGAACATAATTGCGATACTATCGTCATCAGTGATTATGAACAAGGATACCAAGATGCTGGAAGTACTATTATTAAGCAACCAAATGGTTTAAATGACAGTCAGCGTTATAGTGTATGGGATTTACAATTCAGTAGTAAAACAAAACCTAACCAAGTTAGTGTTAATGATTACAATTATCGTATGGCTGACAGTTCACTTTATGGCAGTGATAACAGTCAACCAAATGATACTACTACCCGTGGTGAAGATTATCGTTACGAAGAGCATCATAAATCGCTCGGTGATGCACAGACAGTTGAAAGTGGTAGTTGGTATGCACACATAAGACATCAACATTACATGAGCGAACAACTCATTATTTCGGGCAAATGTAATGACTATAAACTCATTCCTGGTCAACATATCACTATTGAAGATTGTCCAATTGCAGATATAAAAGACGGTATTATTATTGTTTCGACCAATTGTACGGGTAATCGAACTGATTCTTATCAAACACAATTCACGGCTATACCTTATGATGGCCTTAAACCGTATCGTCCTGCACCATTGCCATGGCCACAAGTAAGTGGCACCTTACCTGCAAGGGTAACAAGTCCTAATGATGATACTTATGGTTATATTGATACCCAAGGCCGCTATCGTATTAAATTCAATTTTGATTTAAAAAATTGGAAAAAAGGTGAGGAAAGTTTATGGGTTAGACTGGCAAAACCTTATGCTGGTGATACATATGGCTTTCATTTTCCCCTTATCGATTCTACTGAAGTCGCTGTAGCGTTCACTAATGGTAATCCAGATCGTCCTTATATTGCTCATGCTATGCATGACAGTAGCCATCCAGACCATGTTACCACTATCAACAAACACCGCAATGTGATACGCACTCCAGCTAACAATAAACTGCGAATGGATGACAAACGCGGACAAGAGCATATAAAGCTGGCAACAGAATTCGGCAAAACTCAACTTAACCTTGGTCATCTGGTTAATGACAAAAAAGAACAGCGAGGTAGTGGGTTAGAGCTACGTACCGATGAATGGGGGGCGATAAGAGCAGGTAAAGGGTTATACATAACCAGTGAAGAACAAGTAAAAGCGGGTAATAAACAGTTACAAATGGATAGTGCCATTAGTGAGCTTGCACAAGCCAGTGAAATGGTGAAAAGGCTCAATGAATTGGCACAAGCGGCTCAAGCCGAACTTTCTGATTTACAAACACAAAAACAGCTATTTGAACAAAGCTTACAAGAATTAAAACAACCAGGAATATTAACTTACTCACCTTCTGGGATAGCTGATGTGACTCCAAGTTCTATCCAGCAAACTGCGGGGGAAAACATTATTCAAACAGCGCAAAGCAGTATTGATGTTAACGCCTTTAAACGTTTTATGGTAACCGCTGGCAATATGATTAGCCTTTTTGCCAATGCTATGGGTATAAAAATATTTGCATCAAAAGGTAATGTAGATATCCAAGCACAAAATGAAGAAATGCTATTAACTTCTAAACAAAATATGAAAATTACAAGTACTGACAGTGAAGTCATTATCTCAGCAAACAAAAAACTTACTCTTGCGTGTGACGGTGTTGGTATTGTATTGGAAAACGGCACTATAAAATTTATGGCTCCTGGTGATATTGAAGCGCATGTTGCTAGCTTTGGTGTGATAAGTCCATTAAGTTACAATGGCAGTTTACCTGAATTACCAGCAGGTAGTACATGTAAGGAGAAAGGGTAATGAAGCAACAATTAATTGCTCTGCTAGATAATGAAAATAACCAAAAATATTATCGTTACTTATTGCTTGATCCACTCACATCGGTAAGTGAACTTGATTTTGTTGGGTTAAATAATATAAAAGATTTATATGGGGAACAAGCCGTTACACCAGTTGTCAGAAAAGATTTAGCTTATGACTTAGACGCTTGCCCGCAATTAGTAACGCTTGGTAAACCAAACCAAGAGCTTGAAAACCGATTACTACATTTTAGTTTGATTGAGGCAAAAGGTGAGATATTGCAAAGCAAACGTTATGTATGTTGCTGGCTAGTGAGTCAATATGAGCCTAAAATTGTGGCTAAAATTTTATCTGAAATTGGTATGCATTTAACCCAGTTTTTAGGATCAATATTTGTCCCTTTTTATGAGCCGTTTCGGATGCAATTGTTGCATCAAGGTAATCTAATCTGCCCGGAATTTTTGGCTGATTTATTGAGCAGTTTTGTGAGTTACAGTTATTTAACCGTTAATAAAACTATCGAAACTATCAAAAATTTAGGTTACAAACCGAATCCATCAACTATCTTTTTGAGTGAAGATGCAAAATTTTATAATCAACATATCAAAAAGATTTTTGATATCTATTTATCACAAGCAAATATTTATATAAAGCTTGATAAAGAAACTACCCAAATTAATTTACTCGATTTGGCCAGAGCTTATCACAGAGCTTGCTCTTACGGTTTAACCAATTTAAATGATCAACGAACTTTCACAATAATGACACTTCGTTATGGTAATCTACTGAGTAATAGCACAATAAAAATGGCTATAGATCAAGCTAAGTTAAATGAAGGAAGCTTATCAGAAAGATTTCAAGCGATAGATAGACAAGAGTTTTTATCGATAAAAAACTAAAATAAATAAGAATGAATAATGGAAGAAACAATGACCGGTAATTTAGAAAATACAGAACAAACAGAAACAATAAGTAAAGAAAAACAAAAAAAAGCAGAAGATTTAGAAGATAGAATAATTTATGGTGAACTGGATAAAGGAAAGGATTCTCATTCACCTTTAGCCAATGGCAACTGTGGTGTATGTGAACGTAAAGGTTTTCCGATTTTTTTAGTCCGAAAAGCACCGGTTAGTGCAACTTTTATATCAAAACATAATATTGGTATCGCTGAGAAAAAACTCTCTGACGACAATCGTGAACCGGAAGTAGATTTAATTACTCATAAATATGTGTATCGAACCTTACGGGTAGGTTATGTTTATATTCTAGTCAAACATAAACAAAAAGGTTGGGAATTTATGGGATATGAAGTCACTCCATCAGGAGTATTTCGTCATAAAACCATTACCGATGTTAAAGAACGCAATGTTAAAGAAATTCCTACAGGCTGTACTGAAGGCAGCAATAATCACCATATACCCGGTTCTTTTATTAATATAGATACCAGTGTGTATGAGGGAGAGGCCTATATAGCCTATACTCGCAGAGCTTGGTCACAAGGGAAAAACAGCACAATTGAAAAATACCTTAAATTGATGAACGAATCTTCAATTACCATCGATTTACCCTCAAAGAAAGAGCAAGATTCATCTGAATCGCAAGATGAAGCAGCTCAAGTGGTTGAACGCAACACAAAAACGATTGAGTTAGATACTGCATTAAAACGCTTTACCAAAATAAATTTGAATGAAGAGTCTTACAAAGATCCTGATAAGCTTACTGAAGGGGGGAAACGCAGTTTTAGATTAAAATCGTTAGAATCTGAAAAATCATTATTAAATTCAAATTCATTATTAGAATTAGCCGTTGATCCAAAAATGATAGTGCATAATGATAATGAAAATAATGATGAGGACAAACAAAAAGAGTTAATCCAAGACGAAAACACCTTTATAACCGCCCATAAATTCAATTCACTACGCGACCGTAAAGGAAAAGGCGCAGAAAAAGGAAACGGCGTAGAATATGAATATGAGGCTGAATCTACTAAATTGAGAGACCAGATTGAAAAATTCCAACAATCAGGCAAATATGTTGTACCGGTAGTTATTGTTGAAGATCCATTTGGTATTGCTGAAGAATTAAGTCTACAGCGTCAGTTAAAAATTGAACCGATAACACAAATTATTATTAAATCGGAAGAGATTTATTCAAAAAAAATAAATGAACACTATAATCAAATAATTAAATCCAATAAGCGATTGGATAAACAAATAAATGCACATATAAATCAACAAGAGCCAAAGCCAGAAAGTTCGTCTTCTAGTCAAGTTGACAAATACCAATATCAGGAAATTTTCAATAGATTGGGCTTGGAAAAAAATAATTATTTTAGTGAAGAAAGACTGCATAAACGTAAAACATTATCTTTAATAAATGAATATCGCAACCAAATCGTATCATCTGAAACAGCAAAAGCAGAAGATAAAATATATTATGATTTTGCTTTGATTAATAACGTTTCTGAATCCCCAGGCGAGATTAGTGATTTTCCTTTAATGAAGAGATATCTAGAAAAAGGTTATGAGGAAGTCGAGATGACTTCAGAAGAAAAACAAAAGAAGTTGAAAGAAATGAATGATCAATTTCGTCCGTTCTGTGACTATATAGATGTCAAAAAGTTTAGAGAAAACAACACTGCTGAGCAGAATGCTAAGAACAATATTGCCAAGGAGTTAGCGAAATATAATGAATTGTTAAATCAAAAAGAAGAATTAGATTTTATACATCAAGAAAAAAACGATTATGATAAATTTCTTAAGACAATAGCTACACATTCGCAAGATTATTTTTATTACCTTAGTTGGTTATTTGGATTCAAAGGCTATTCGAAATATGCACCAACAGCGATCACCAAGTTTAATGATTGTGAATTTTGGTTGTTAGAATGTGATACAAATTGCTCGAACAATCATGTTGGTTATTTAACAGATTTTTTAAAACTGATCGATTTTACTTGTTTAGGTGGGATAAAAACAGAAGTACAATCCGCAGTATGGGATGCATTGCTTACTAATTTAAATAGTCTATTTTTTCATCTAATTGATGGTCAAAAGGGTAGTTTTTGGGAATTACTTTTAAATAAACGTCTTGGAATTTTGCAGCAAGAGTTAGCCACATACCCAAGCTTTCAACCGCAATTGGCTAATAAAAATAAAGAAGAATTAAAAAAATATATTGCAGAGTGTGCAGAAAAAGAAAAAACTGCTAAAGAAAAGCGCCAGCAACAAACAAAACAAATTTTACAAGAATTTGAAGAAAGCCAAGGTGATGGAAAACTTGCTGATGACTTTTTCTGTGAAAAAGGCGAATTAATGTTAACTCTTTATACAATGCTAATATCGCGGGTTATGTCGGGATTAGCCAACAGACCACTTGAATGTCCACAAAATGATCAACTATCGCCAGAACAAGAAAAGTCATTAGTAACTAAACAAGCCGAAGAAATTAAACATCAAATTATGCCGTTACTTTTCCAAAGTGCGATGGTGATGCAAGGTAATTTAATGTTCAATTTTCAGTTACAAAATATACCAGGAGTTGAATTAAGCTCTATACTGAATTATATGGAATCATTAGCAACTACTGGTAAAGAGTTATCTTATGATAAACATCCAATAACAAACTCAAATCAAAACGATACCATTAATTGGAGTTTTTTTTCAGAGGGAGCTGATTATGTAAGCCAGATTATCAAAATTGCCGAAATTGTCAAAAATGAGAACATGGTACTCAGTGGTCAGAATTTATTTCGGGCAATTAGAGCATGTTTAACCATGCCAATGATGCGAAACTGGAGTGACTTTACGATAAGACTAAATTTTGTAAAGAATAATTTGTTGGATGTATTCAATGAAGTAAAAGTACAGTTTTGTGAAAGTCTATCTGGTTCGATAACAAATACTAGATTAAATACTAATACCCATTCTAAAAAAGAAGTTATGTTTAGTGTCGTTAAAATTGTCTTAGCGGGTATACAAGCCGAGGCATCTCGACATCTTTATTACCAAAATATGGAAGCATTACAAGACCTTTCCATCAGTCAAACTTTACGTTTTCAACTTGAACGTGACGCTAAGTTTGGATATTGTAAAATGCTGGCAAATTATTCCTCCTTAATTAATGAAGTTATGGTCTTTCTCAATAACACTCTGGCACCGATATTTAGAGGGATTTTAGATGCCAGTAGAACTCTAAGAATGTTTAGTAATGGCGTACTTAAAACATCAGTAGCCGTTTCAGGCGTTTTTGGCATAGTAACCTCAGTGATCACAGTTATCGAAGGTGGTATGCTAATGATGAAAGGGTGGTCAAAAGGCGGTAAAGTAGGGACAGCATATATGATAGCTGGCGGTTTACAAATGTTTTCCGGTTTTATTACCTTGATGCAATCTGTGGGATTGTTAAGTTTATTAGGTGGACCAATTGCTGGTGTATTATTTGTTTTAGGAGTAGTTGCCACTTTTGTATCAATGATTATCTTAAGCATATTTAAAGATGAATCCGATGATTGGAACAGCATGCAAATCTGGTTTAATTACTGTTTATTTGGATTAAAAAAGCCAACCGATAAAGGTAAGGCCTATTTATCAAGTTTTGATAGTATGGCAATGGCAATTAATGACTACATGGTGGCAAGAAGTGGAGTTTATGCCGTTATACACTTAGGTAATTCAACCTTTTATTCACATAAAACACGAGCAAATAAAGATGTAATGGAGGCCACTTCTGGAATAGTGACGACATTCCCAATTTTTACGGCAGTTGACTCAGCGAGTAAAGAGGTTTATATGTCGCTTGGTTTACCGAATTACAATAAAAAGGAAAGCGATTATGAAGGTATGCTTCGTTTTTATAATGCTGAAAGTAATGAAGTGGCAACGGTTAAAATCAGTAAAGGATTACAATACCCTCAATTAAATTTTGTTGATAATTCGCCAACAGATATTTTGGTTAAACGCCCCGAGCCTTTAAAACCAGTGACCCGAGAAAAAGATTTGAGAAAAAGTAAAGTTGGCAGAGTTGAATTCTATAAAGATGCGACCGATAAAGACGGTAAAAATTTAGGATATTTTAAAATTTATTATAAAACGGGTGAATGTTATTTCCCTGTTGATAGTGAAATCTATATGCAAATCCTATATTGGCCTAAAGGAAAAATGACTAAAAATGACCAAAATAAAAGTGTTGAAACTTATCCAATCGTGATACACGATACTGTAAAAAGCGAGATATTCTCATGAAATTAAATTTAATTAAAATAAACCAATTAATAATTCTGATTTTAACTATTAGTACTTTATTGGGTTGCTATAACAAAGAAGAGTTTAAGCAAAGAATTAAAAATGGTTGGGACGAAGTGCATGCTAGCACTAAACTAAAAGGCGACTTTTGCTACTTTTTAGGTGACGTAAAATTTCCTTATACCGACGAGCCAGTATTAGAAGATGATAGTAAATGGCAAAAATGGAATAAAGAAAAATTAATAAAAACGTTACCATTGTTCGCAGAGATTGGTTTATTAACTCGTGAGCCGGTAGAAGGACACCCCGAGCTTTATCATTATGAGGTGACCGAATTAGGGGAAAAATACCGTTATCAAAATATTGATAGAAGCGGAAGTGACCCGATATATGAAAATTCTTTTTGTTATGGTCAGATAGTGGTAGAAGACGTAACAGATGTCGAAAAAAATGAATATACGCGTGCAAAGGGTTATAGTTACAATCAAACCAATTTTTATGTTACTTATAATTATCATGTAATTAATGTACCGAATTGGGTATTAAATTCGGAAAATAAACTCAATGCTATATATGAACCAATAACAGTAAGTTTACCAGAAGAAACTTACCGAGATGTCGTAACATTTTATGTAGGTAAGGGAGATAAATTATATGAAGATAGTATACATTATAAATTAATTAATCCTGTTACTGATATCAATTAAATTATGGAAAATTAATCTCAATTATCAGCCATTGGTCAAGTATGAATGCAAAAACTATATGGCTGAGTTTTTTTAGGAATGTAACAAGAATCAATGAAATTAAATTTAATTAAAATAAGCCAATTAATAATTATGGTTTTAACTATTAGTACCTTATTAGGTTGCTATAACAAAGAAGAGTTTAAGCAAAGAATTAGAGATGGTTGGGACGAAGTGCATGCTAGCACTAAACTAAAAGGCGACTTTTGCTACTATGTAGGGGACGTAAAATTCCCTTATACCGACGAGCCAGTATTAGAAGATGATATTCAGTGGGATATTTGGAATAAGGGAAGATTAATAAAAACGTTGCCTTTATTTGCTGAGATTGGTTTATTGACTCGTGAGCCGGTAGAAGGACACCCCGAGCTTTATCATTATGAGGTGACCGAATTAGGGGAAAAGTATCGTTATCAAAATATTGATAGAAGCGGAAGAGACCCGATATATGAAAATTCTTTTTGCTATGGTCAGATAGTGGTAGGGGACGTAACAGATGTCGAAAAAAATGAATATACACGTGCAAAGGGTTATAGTTACAATCAAACCAATTTTGATGTTTCTTATAATTATCATGTAATTAATGTACCGGATTGGGTATTAAATTCAGAAAATAAACTCAATGCTCTCTATAAACAAATAAAAGTAAGGCTACCGAAAAAAACTTATGAAGATGTCGTAACATTTTATGTAGGCAAGGGAGATAAATTATATGAAGATAGTATACATTATAAATTGATTAAGTCTGCTCACTAATAGCGATTAAATTATGGAAAATTAATCTCAATTATCAGTCATTGGTCAAGCATGAATGCAAAAACTAAAATAAATAAGAATGAATAATGGAAGAAACAATGACCGGTAATTTAGAAAATACAGAACAAACAGAAACAATAAGTAAAGAAAAACAAAAAAAAGCAGAAGATTTAGAAGATAGAATAATTTATGGTGAACTGGATAAAGGAAAGGATTCTCATTCACCTTTAGCCAATGGCAACTGTGGTGTATGTGAACGTAAAGGTTTTCCGATTTTTTTAGTCCGAAAAGCACCGATTAGTGCAACTTTTATATCAGCTCATAATATTGGTCTCGCTGAGAAAAAACTCTCTGACGACAATCGTGAACCGGAAGTGGATTTAATTACTCATAAATATGTGTATCGAACCTTACGGGTAGGTTATGTTTATATTCTAGTCAAACATAAGCAAAAAGGTTGGGAATTTATGGGATATGAAGTCACTCCATCAGGTGTATTTCGTCATAAAACCATTACCGATGTTAAAGAACGCAATGTTAAAGAAATTCCTACAGATTGTACTAAAGACGGCAATAATCACCATATACCCGGTTCTTTTATTAATATAGATACCAGTGTGTATGAGGGAGAGGCCTATATAGCCTATACTCGCCGAGCTTGGTCACAAGGGAAAAACAGCACAATTGAAAAATACCTTAAATTGATGAACGAATCTTCAATTACCATCGATTTACCCTCTAAGAAAGAGCAAGATTCATCTGAATCGCAAGATGAAGCAGCTCAAGTCGTTGAACGCAACACAAAAACGATTGAGTTAGATACTGCATTAAAACGCTTTACCAAAATAAATTTGAATGAAGAGTCTTACAAAGATCCTGATAAGCTTACTGAAGGGGGTAAACGCAGTTTTAGATTTAGTTCATTAGAATCTGCAAATTCATTATTAGAATTAGCCGTTGATCCAAAAATGATAGTGCATAATGATAATGAAAATAATGATGAGGACAATAAAAAAGAGTTAATCCAAGACGAAAACACCTTTATAACCGCCCATAAATTCAATTCACTACGCGACCGTAAAGGAAAAGGCGCAGAAAAAGGAAACGGCGTAGAATATGAATATGAGGCTGAATCTAGTAAATTGAGAGACCAGATTGAAAAATTTCAACAATCAGGCAAATATGTTGTACCGGTAGTTATTGTTGAAGATCCATTTGGTATTGCTGAAGAATTAAGTCTACAGCGTCAGTTAAAAATTGAACCGATAGCACAATCGGTTGTAAGAGCGGAAGAAATATATAATAAAAAAATAGATGAGCACTTTAGAAAATTATTTGAATCCAATAAACGGTTAGATGAAAAACTCAAGGAAAGTCTTGATGAAAATATAGAAAAATCAGAGGAAAAGACTTCTGACATAGAAGACTATAAGCCAGCTTACCATGCGATAGAGAAAACTTCAGTTGCTAAAAGCAAGTATTTTAGTGAAGAGCGTCTTCACCTACGTAAAACATTATCACTTATTAATGATTATCGAAACCAAATTGAATCGATAGAGATATCCCAAGCCAAAGATATTATTCATTACGAATATCTTACAGAGGTGATTTTTCGTGGCGAACCTGAACGAACAAGTTGGAAAGGAGTCAACGCTTATTTAGCTCAAGGTTATATTGAAATTCCTATGAGTGCGGAAGAAAAGCAAAAGCATCTGGAAGATGTAAAAGCTAAGCGACCACCAGGATCTCAAGTTCGTTATTTAGATGTTCGAAAATTTCGATTAGATAATACAGTTGGACAAGCTACTAAAGAAAAAATTGCGAAAGAACGAGCTAAATATGATAATTTACTTGATTTGGAAAAAGAGAGACAGTTTCTTGAGGAAGATAAAGAGGATTACAATGCTATTTTGGAGTCAATATCAAATTTTTCACAAGATTATTTTTATTATTTAACATGGCTATTTGGGTATGAGGGTTGTTCAGAATATGCACCAAAATCAATCAATAAGTTTAATGATTGTGAATTTTGGCTGATTGAGTGTGATACCAATGCATCCAATAACCATGTTGGGTATCTAACCGATTTTTTAGCCTTAATTGATTTTGCTTATTTAGGCGGCATTAAGACCGAAGAACAAACAGCCGTATGGGATACATTACTAAATAACAAAAATAGTCTGCTTTATCATATTATTGACGGTAAAAAAGGCAGTTTTTGGGAACTTGTTTTACATAAACGTCTTAAAATTATGGAAGATGAACTGTCGACAATTTCTGAATTCCAACCACAATTAATGCATAAAACCAATAATGAAGAAATTAAAAAACATCTGCAACAGCAGGAAGAAAACCAACTGAAAGCAGGGCAGGAGCGACAACAACAAACTAAAATCATTTTACAAGAACTTGAAGCTGAACAGCCCCAAAACCAATTGGATGAGAGTTTTTTCAGTGAAAAAGGTCAATTAATGCTAACGCTTTACTCCATGTTATTAACACGGGTATCTTCAGGAATAACTAATCGCCCTACTGAGAAAGCTGAAACACAAAAAGACAGTTTGATTAAACAAAATGTCAAAAAACTCATGATTGAAAGTGGCCTAATTGTTAATGGGGAATTAATATTATATTTACAGTTACAAAACATCCCGGCTCTTAAATTAAATTCAATACAGACTTATTTTGAGCCGTTATCTCACAGTGCCACTCCATTACCAACGTTTGATTATACGGTATCGGACAGTAGTCAACAAGCCGAAATTGACTGGGATGTTGTTGATAGTACATTGAATTATATAGATATGGCCAATAAAATAGTTGAAGTGGCGAATTCACCAAGAATCCTGGCCAGTGGTAGGACATTTTTCCGTGCAGTGTACCACTATATTTTACGCGATTCATCGGTAATGAGGTTCCCATTTAAAGATTTAAAAAAGATATTTATTCAAAGCTATAATAATATTAAAAAAATGAATGGAGAATCTATTTTAAATTCAGTTAAAAACGCAGGATTAAATCCTACCACCAGAGTGAATGCCATAAGTGTTAGTCTTGCTAGCAGTCAGTTGTTAACAGCTGGATTACAAGCAGGTGTTACTTATATCCAATATCAGGAAAATTTAAAAAAATTAGAGGATAATTCGATTGGCGAAACAATACGCTATGAAATTAAGCGTGATGTACAGTTTGGTTTTTATAAAGTTGTGGCGGGATTCACAAATACCATAAATGAATTGCTTAAATTTGCTGATTTAACGCTGAGTCAAGCTGTCAGAACATTTATTACCAACCGGGCAAGTTTAAGCACGTTAGTTAATGGTGTATTTAAAATCTCAGCTGGTGCTGTAGGTGTTATGGGCATAATTAGCAGTGTGATTTCCATTGCTGAAGGATGCTTCCTTTTTGCAAAAGGGATGCAAAAAAGTGGTGCGGTTGGTACAGCTTTATGTATCGCAGGTGGTTTACAGGTTATATCGGGGATTGCTAGCTTAGCACAATCGATAGGCTTAATGTTATCCATATCTATATTCAGCGGACCTATTGGCGTAGCGATTTTTGTTTTTGCATTGGTGGCACAACTTGCCATAGCGATTATCCAATCAATATATAAAGATGAATCAGACGATTGGAATAAAATGCAAATCTGGTTTAATAACTGCTTGTTTGGCACAAAATCATCAGATAAAGGCATCGCTTATGCTGAGACATTTGATAGTATGGCACTGGAAATTAATGACTTTATGGCTGCTTTAATTAATCTACATGCAGTAATACAATTACAAGAAAAACCGATTTATTACCAAGAACAGATGCGTTTGTACAAGCAAACTAAACTTCATAATGACAAGCAAACTAAATCGGGTCGACCCACAGGACCTACAAGTATTGCACACTTGTGTCGGGAAATTTATATTTCATTTATTTTACCAAATTATGATGAAAAACAAAGTGAATATAAAGGTATGTTAAGGTTTTTTGATAGAAATAATCAAGAAACCGTTGCTTTAAAAATTACAAAAGGTAAGGAATTTCCAATTTTGGAGTTTGCCAACGGTTCACCAGAAGATTTATTGATAAAACGTCAAGAACCTTTGAAACCGGCTGATTTGCCTACAACGTTAGTTCCAAGCAAAGTAGGAAGAATTGAATTATATAAAAAAGCAACTGATTCAGAAAATAATGAATTGAATTATTTTCAAGTTTTTTATAAGGTGGGCGAATTTTGTTATCTAAGTATTGAAGAGATTTATTTACAATTAAATTATTGGCCGAAAGGTCAAACGTCGCAAAATAGTCAAAATAAAATTATTGACAACCCGCCATTGATGATTTATTACACTTATAAAAATCATCACTCCCTTGTGATGGGTTTTTAAAATATAGGAAAATATATAATGAAAAATAATGTCCAATTAACAATCCTAATACTTGTGTCCAGTCTTCTTTTTGGTTGCGATACTTATAATAAAGAGGAGTTCAAAAAATTAACTCAAAACGTTTATGATAGAGTACAAGCCAAAACTAAAATCAAAGGAAATTTCTGTTATTATTTGGGATCTGTGAAATTTCCTTATACAGATATTCCCCCTTTAAAGGAAGATACTCAATGGGATGGTTGGAATAAAGAGGATTTAGCAAATACCTTACCCTTATTTGCAGAAATAGGCTTATTAACTCGGCAGCCCGTTGAAAGTGAGGAAAAACTCTACCATTATGATTTGACCGAGTTGGGGCAAGAATATTTATATTCTTTTTTTAACAAAACACCAAGTGGAGACACAATTTATAATAATGCTTTTTGCTATGGTCCAATAAAAGTGATTAAAGTCAGAGATGTGAGCGAAAAAACGTATGAACATGGTAGGTATAGTAATAATGAAACATTAGTGTCTGTTAATATTGATTATCAAGTAGTTAATACGCCTGAATGGGTAATTAACAATCAAGATAAACTCAAAGCATTATATGGTTCACATTACGTATTCTTGCCAAATGTTACTTACCCTGAAACGCAACTGTATATTAAAGGTAAAGATGGCAAATTATATTTAGAATCATGGTCTTATCTTCTTATGCAACCTTCTGGAAAGTTATTAACAGATAAAGAATAAATGATGAAAAAAATTATCCAATTAATAACCGCAATATTTGTAACGAGTCTTCTATAAATAAGAATGAATAATGGAAGAAACAATGACCGGTAATTTAGAAAATACAGAACAAACAGAAACAATAAGTAAAGAAAAACAAAAAAAAGCAGAAGATTTAGAAGATAGAATAATTTATGGTGAACTGGATAAAGGAAAGGATTCTCATTCACCTTTAGCCAATGGCAACTGTGGTGTATGTGAACGTAAAGGTTTTCCGATTTTTTTAGTCCGAAAAGCACCGATTAGTGCAACTTTTATATCAGCTCATAATATTGGTCTCGCTGAGAAAAAACTCTCTGACGACAATCGTGAACCGGAAGTGGATTTAATTACTCATAAATATGTGTATCGAACCTTACGGGTAGGTTATGTTTATATTCTAGTCAAACATAAGCAAAAAGGTTGGGAATTTATGGGATATGAAGTCACTCCATCAGGTGTATTTCGTCATAAAACCATTACCGATGTTAAAGAACGCAATGTTAAAGAAATTCCTACAGATTGTACTAAAGACGGCAATAATCACCATATACCCGGTTCTTTTATTAATATAGATACCAGTGTGTATGAGGGAGAGGCCTATATAGCCTATACTCGCCGAGCTTGGTCACAAGGGAAAAACAGCACAATTGAAAAATACCTTAAATTGATGAACGAATCTTCAATTACCATCGATTTACCCTCTAAGAAAGAGCAAGATTCATCTGAATCGCAAGATGAAGCAGCTCAAGTCGTTGAACGCAACACAAAAACGATTGAGTTAGATACTGCATTAAAACGCTTTACCAAAATAAATTTGAATGAAGAGTCTTACAAAGATCCTGATAAGCTTACTGAAGGGGGTAAACGCAGTTTTAGATTTAGTTCATTAGAATCTGCAAATTCATTATTAGAATTAGCCGTTGATCCAAAAATGATAGTGCATAATGATAATGAAAATAATGATGAGGACAATAAAAAAGAGTTAATCCAAGACGAAAACACCTTTATAACCGCCCATAAATTCAATTCACTACGCGACCGTAAAGGAAAAGGCGCAGAAAAAGGAAACGGCGTAGAATATGAATATGAGGCTGAATCTAGTAAATTGAGAGACCAGATTGAAAAATTTCAACAATCAGGCAAATATGTTGTACCGGTAGTTATTGTTGAAGATCCATTTGGTATTGCTGAAGAATTAAGTCTACAGCGTCAGTTAAAAATTGAACCGATAACACAAATTATTATTAAATCGGAAGAGATTTATTCAAAAAAAATAAATGAACACTATAATCAAATAATTAAATCCAATAAGCGATTGGATAAACAAATAAATGCACATATAAATCAACAAGAGCCAAAGCCAGAAAGTTTGTCTTCTAGCCAAGTTGACAAATACCAATATCAGGAAATTTTCAATAGATTGGGCTTGGAAAAAAATAATTATTTTAGTGAAGAAAGACTGCATAAACGTAAAACATTATCTTTAATAAATGAATATCGCAACCAAATCGTATCATCTGAAACAGCAAAAGCAGAAGATAAAATATATTATGATTTTGCTTTGATTAATAACGTTTCTGAACCCCCAGGCGAGATTAGTGATTTTCCTTTAACGAAGAGATATCTAGAAAAAGGTTATGAAGAAGTCGAGATGACTTTAGAAGAAAAACAAAAGAAGTTGAAAGAACTGAATGATCAATTTCGTCCGTTATATGAATATATAGATGTCAAAAAGTTTAGAGAAAATAACACTGCTGAGCAGAATGCTAAGAACAATATTGCCAAGGAGTTAGCGAAATATAATGAATTGTTAAATCAAAAAGAAGAATTAGATTTTATACATCAAGAAAAAAACGATTATGATAAATTCCTTAAGACAATAGCTACACATTCGCAAGATTATTTTTATTACCTTAGTTGGTTATTTGGATTCAAAGACTATTCGAAATATGCACCAACAGCGATCACCAAGTTTAATGATTGTGAATTTTGGTTGTTAGAATGTGATACAAATTGCTCGAACAATCATGTTGGTTATTTAACAGATTTTTTAAAACTGATCGATTTTACTTGTTTAGGTGGGATAAAAACAGAAGTACAATCCGCAGTATGGGATGCATTGCTTACTAATTTAAATAGTCTATTTTTTCATCTGATTGATGGTCAAAAGGGTAGTTTTTGGGAATTACTTTTAAATAAACGTCTTGGAATTTTGCAGCAAGAGTTAGCCACATACCCAAGCTTTCAACCGCAATTGGCTAATAAAAATAAAGAGGAATTAAAAAAATATATTGCAGAGTGTGCAGAAAAAGAAAAAACTGCTAAAGAAAAGCGCCAACAACAAACAAAACAAATTTTACAAGAATTTGAAGAAAGCCAAGGTGATGGAAAACTTGCTGATGACTTTTTCTGTGAAAAAGGCGAATTAATGTTAACTCTTTATACAATGCTAATATCGCGGGTTATGTCGGGATTAGCCAACAGACCACTTGAATGTCCACAAAATGAACAACTATCGCCAGAACAAGAAAAGTCATTAGTAACTAAACAAGCCGAAGAAATTAAACATCAAATTATGCCGTTAATGTTCCAAAGTGCGATGGTGATGCAAGGTAATTTAATGTTCAATTTTCAGTTACAAAATATACCAGGCGTTGAATTAAGCTCTATACTGAATTATATGGAATCATTAGCAACTACTGGTAAAGAGTTATCTTATGATAAACATCCAATAACAAACTCAAATCAAAACGATACCATTAATTGGAGTTTTTTTTCAGAGGGAGCTGATTATGTAAGCCAGATTATCAAAATTGCCGAAATTGTCAGTAATGGTGACATGGTACTCAGAGGTCAGAATTTATTTCGGGCAATTAGAGCATGTTTAACCATGCCAATGATGCGAAACTGGAGTGACTTTACGATAAGACTAAATTTTGTAAAGAATAATTTGTTGGATGTATTCAATGAAGTAAAAGTACAGTTTTGTGGAAGTCTATCTGGTTCGATAACAAATACTAGATTAAATACTAATACCCCTTCTAAAAAAGAAGTTATGTTTAGTGTCGGTAAAATTGTCTTAGCGGGTATACAAGCCGAGGCTTCTCGACATCTTTATTACCAAAATATGGAAGCATTACAAGACCTTTCCATCAGTCAAACTTTACGTTTTCAACTTGAACGTGACGCTAAGTTTGGATATTGTAAAATGCTATCAAATTATTCATCCTTAATTAATGAAGTTATGCTCTTTCTCAATAACACTCTAGCACCGATATTTAGAGGGATTTTAGATGCTAGTAGAACTCTAAGAATGTTTAGTAATGGCGTACTTAAAACATCAGTAGCCGTTTCAGGTGTTTTTGGCATAGTAACCTCAGTGATCACAGTTATCGAAGGTGGTATGCTAATGATGAAAGGGTGGTCAAAAGGTGGTAAAGTAGGGACAGCATATATGATAGCTGGCGGTTTACAAATGTTTTCCGGTTTTATTACCTTGATGCAATCTGTGGGATTGTTAAGTTTATTAGGTGGACCAATTGCTGGTGGATTATTTGTTTTAGGGCTAGTTGCCGCTTTTGTATCAATGGTTATCTTAAGCATATTTAAAGATGAATCCGATGATTGGAACAGCATGCAAATCTGGTTTAATTACTGTTTATTCGGATTAAAAAAGCCAACCGATAAAGGTAAGGCCTATTCATCAAGTTTTGATAGTATGGCAATGGCAATTAATGACTACATGGTGGCAAGAAGTGGAGTTTATGCCGTAATACAATTAGAAAATTCAACCTTTTATTCAAATAAAACACGAGCAAGAAAAGATGCAATGGAGGCCACTTCCGGAATTGTGACCACATTCCCAATTTCTACGGCAGTTGACTTATCGAGTAAAGAGGTTTATATGTCGCTTGGTTTACCGAATTATGATTCAGATATAAGTGATTATGAAGGTATGCTTCGTTTTTATGATGCTAAAAGCAACGAAGTCGCTACAGTTAAAATTAGTAATGGTAAAAAATACCCAATACTGGAATTTGTTGATAATTCGCCAACGGATATTTTGGTCAAACGACCCGAGCCTCTAGAACCAGTGATGGCAGAAGAAAATTTGAAAATAAATAAAGTTGGAAAAGTTGAATCCTATCAATTTGCGAAAGATGAGAAAAGTAATAAACTAAATTTTTTCCAAATTTATTATAAAACAGGTGAATGTTATTTCTCTTTTGATAGTGAAATCTATATGCAAGTCCTATATTGGCCTAAAGGAAAAACGATCAAAAATAACCAAAATAAAAGTGTTGAAACTCATCCAATAGTGATACACGATACTGTAAAAAGCGAGATATTCTCATGAAATTAAATTTAATTAAAATAAGCCAATTAATAATTATGGTTTTAACTATTAGTACTTTATTAGGTTGTTATAACAAAGAAGAGTTTAAGCAAAGAATTCAAGATGTTTATGAAAATGTACACGCTAATACTAAACTAAGAGGTGATTTTTGCTACTTTTTAGGTGATGTTAAATTCCCTTATACTGACGAACCCATATTAGAAGATGATAGTAAACAGCGTAAGTGGAATAAAGAAGATCTTGCTAAAACATTACCTTTATTTGCCGAGATTGGTTTATTAACTCGTGAGCCGGTAGAAGGACACCCCGAACTTTATCATTATGAAGTGACCGAATTAGGGGAAAAATACCGATATCAAGATATTGATAGAAGTGGAAGCCGAACGAGATATGAAAATTCTTTTTGTTATG
This sequence comes from Gilliamella sp. LMG 34360, assembly GCF_984568995.1. Lineage (NCBI taxonomy): Bacteria > Pseudomonadati > Pseudomonadota > Gammaproteobacteria > Orbales > Orbaceae > Gilliamella > Gilliamella sp. LMG 34360. Next base: position 1,387,669 of record NZ_OZ474900.1, read on the forward strand.
GTCAGATAGTGGTAGAAAGTGTAACAGATGTTAATAAAAACGAATATACACGCGCGCAAGGTTATAGTTACAATGAAACCAATTTTGAGGTTTATTATAATTATCATGTAATTAATATACCGGATTGGGTATTAAATTCAGAAAATAAACTCAATGCTCTCTATAAACAAATAAAAGTAAGATTACCTGAAAAAACTTACCGAGATGTCGTAAAATTCTATGTAGGTAAGGGAGATAAATTATATCAAAATACTTTAGGTTATAAATTGATTAATCCTGTTACTGATAGCGATTAAATTATGGAAAATTAATCTCAATTATCAGCAATTGGTCATGTATGAATGCAAAAACTATATGGCTGAGTTTTTTTTAGGAAGGCAACAAAAATTAATGAAATTAAATTTAATTAAAATAAGCCAATTAATAATTATGGTTTTAACTATTAGTACTTTATTGGGTTGCTATAACAAAGAAGAGTTTAAGCAAAGAATTAAAGATGGTTGGGACGAAGTGCATGCTAGCACTAAACTAAAAGGCGACTTTTGCTACTATGTAGGGGACGTAAAATTCCCTTATACCGACGAGCCAGTATTAGAAGATGATATTCAGTGGGATATTTGGAATAAGGGAAGATTAATAAAAACGTTACCATTATTCGCAGAGACTGGTTTATTAACTCGTGAGCCGGTAGAAGGACTCCCCGAGCTTTATCATTATGAAGTGACCGAATTAGGGGAAAAGTACCGTTATCAAAATATTGATAGAAGCGGAAGTGACCCGATATATGAAAATTCTTTTTGTTATGGTCAGATAGTAGTAGAGAGTGTAACAGATGTCGAAAAAAATGAATATACGCGTGCAAAGGGTTATAGTTACAATAAACCAATTTTTATGTTACTTATAATTATCATGTAATTAATGTACCGGATTGGGTATTAAATTCGGAAAATAAACTCAATGCTATATATGAACCAATAACAGTAAGTTTACCAGAAGAAACTTACCGAGATGTCGTAACATTTTATGTAGGTAAAGGAGATAAATTATATGAAGATAGTATACATTATAAATTGATTAAGTCTGATCACTAATAGCGATTAAATTATGAAAAATTAATCTCAATTATCAGCCACTAGTCATGTATGAATGCAAAAATTATATAAATACCTTTTTCTTGAAGGAGTAATGAGTACTAATGAAAGTTAACTTAATTAATGTTCACCAATTAATAATCCTAACTCTAGTTATTAACACTTTGTCAGGTTGTTACAATAAAAAGGAATTTAAACGCGTTATACAAGATGGTTTTGACAGTGCTCGCAAAAAAGCCAATGTTAAAGGGGATTTTTGCTTTTATTTGGGATCTGTAAAATTCCCTTATACAGACATTTCTCCCTCAAAGGAAGATACTAAATGGATGGGTTGGAATAAAGAAGATTTAGCAAATACTTTACCTTTATTTGCAGAAATAGGCTTATTAACTCGACAACCCGTTAAAACTAAACAAAGCCTTTTTCACTATGATTTAACCGAGTTGGGACAAAAATATCTATATTCTTTTTTTAACAAAACACTAAATGGAGACACAATTTACAATAATGCCTTTTGTTATGGACCGATAAAAGTCATTGAAGTCACAGATGTGAACGAAAAAATGAATAAACTCGGAAAGAATAGTAATAACGAGACACAATTTGAAGTAACAATCAATTATCAAGTAATTAACACTCCGGAATGGGTAATTAACAATCAAGATAAACTTAAAGCGTTATATGGTTCTACTTCCGTACGCTTACCAGATATTATATACACTCAAAAGCTACCTTATATAAAAGGAAAAAATGGTGATATATATCAAGAATCGTCATCTTATCGAGTTTTGCAACCCTCTGGAAAATAATTAACGGATAAACAATAAAAAATTATCCAATTAATAACCGTAATATTTAGCTAAATCTCCTTTTTAGTTGCAATAACTATAACCAAAAAGCACCAAATTAACATTTCTTTATATTGATAAGTTAGTATTAAAATATAATAATTAAAATCAGTGAGTTGATAGAACCAAAATGGTGATAAATAAATAGTAGAAGTTAAATGGATTTTATATACAAATATAAGTAAAATTACCTGAAATATTTATCTAACTTCAATGATGTTCATAAAATTAAATGTAACGAAACATATTATAGTGGTGATTTGTTAGGTTATAATTGAAGATAAATAATACGATGTTAAATAATGTACTATTATAAAATTTTGATGAAAGAAAGTATAAACAAGGATTTGAAATGAGTAAGTATCGAGGCGTCATTCGATTAGGGGATGATACAGATCATGGTGGTAAAGTCATTACTGGATCAACAACGATAAAAGTATGTGGAAAACCAATTGCACGTGTTGGCGATCTTGTCAGTTGTCCAATACATAAACATGGAGTAAACCCAATTGTTGAAGGTGAAGCAACAATGAAAGATCAGGGCAAAAAAATCGCCTTAGATGGACATCATGCTGCCTGTGGTTGTGCCTTAATCTCTTCACTGCCAGAAGTAGGAAAAAGCTGATGGCTATTGATTTTGAATCCTTACCCAAACCATTGCCCAAAAAAGGAAAAATCAAACTATGGCGTTGGCTTGCACTGCTTATAATATTTTTCCTTATCGGGTTTATCGCTACACTCAGTTATGGTTACTTTTTTGGTATATCTGATTTTTGGTTTATCTGTTGCTCAGGTATAACACCATTTTTATTATGGTCTTTTTGTTTTGTATATAAAATATATATACGATTTTATAATAATATTTATATTGAAGAATGGAATTATAATTGTGAAAGGGAGCATCAACACCTGATTGAGTTTGCAAAAAGAGGATTATATGTTATTAGCCATTCTCTTGAAACCAGTCATGGTAAATATGGAAATGGTGTAGGCGTTGCCGAAAGTAAACTCTCCTTAAGTACAAAACCAGTTGGTAATAATGGTCTATTTTTTAAATATGGTTCCTTAACCGTTCCTGAAAATATCTATCCAAGTGATATGCCCAAAAGGATTGAATTGTTATTTAATAACTGGTTACCTGATTACCAACCGATTCTTAATCAATTATCATCACAACTTAAATTACATGTGCGTATATTTATTGATACGCAAATAACAACTGACGAGTTAGAAAGGATATGGCTTAAAACATTTGGTAAATTTGTTAAACCAACCAGTTTTGAAATTAACGATTCGGCAACAAGCACCACATTTATCGAATCATGGTTAGATAATAGCGATTATGATAGTGATTTATTGTTGGTGATAAATGCCCACCTTTTTCAATCACCAACCGAAAATGAAGGTGAATTTGCTTCAGTTATTCTTTTTGCAGGAGAAGAAGCAATAGAAGATCCATTATTATCCGATTTTAAAGCTCGAACCGTAAAAGTTCATCGCAGTGAACAAACTTCAACATTAACTGAAACTCTTGATAAAGCACTATTGTGGGGAGAAGATAATCAAAGTGATTATGATGGTATTTGGACAAGCCAAGTATCAGAAGAACAGAATAAATCGATTATGACGCATCTGACTGATATTCAATTTAAATTAAATAATTTTTTTGATGTCGATTTTTCTATAGGTTCAGTTAGAAACTGTGCCTATTGGTTATCTTTAGCATTAGCGGTTGAATATAGTCAAGAAAACAAAAAAAAGCAGCTTGTTTTAATCGGTAAACCCAATGTGACTGCTTTTGTTGTTGCTTTTCCAAATCAGATATAATTTTAAAGGATAAGTGATGATATTTATGAAATGGTATCAACGCTTATCTTATCATTGTTCATTAGCAACCTTTATAAGGTAACTGTTTTTATTTACTTCACCTCTTTTCCCATCGCTTGTAAATCAGCATGATAAGAGGATCGAACAAATGGTCCGCAGGCCGCATGAGTAAATCCCATACCTAAGGCAATTTGCTTGAGTTCGTCAAATTCTTCGGGTGAAACATAACGTTCGACGGGTAAGTGATACTTACTTGGTTGTAAATATTGACCCAGTGTTAACATGGTTACGCCGTGAGTTCGTAAATCTTTTAGAACCTGTATTAACTCTTCATTGGTTTCACCAAGTCCAACCATTAAACCTGATTTTGTCGGAATATCTGGGTGTTTTTCTTTAAATGCCGATAATAATTTAAGTGAACCTACATAATTGGCTCCAGGGCGTATCTTTTTATATAACCGCGGAATATTCTCTAAATTGTGGTTAAATACATCAGGTGGATTATCACTTAATACTTCGACAGCCTTATCGATACAACCACGAAAATCAGGTGTAAGCGTTTCAACTTTAATATTTGGACTTAATGCGCGAATTTCGCGAGTACAGTCTGCAAAATGGCTAGCTCCACCATCTTTTAAATCATCACGATCGACCGAAGTTATTACCACATAACGTAATTTCATCTCTTGAATGGTTTGAGCGAGTTTAACCGGTTCTTCGCGGTCTGGAGGTAATGGTCGTCCGTGCGCAACATCACAAAATGGACATCGTCGTGTACAGATATCTCCTAAGATCATAAAAGTGGCGGTACCATGATTAAAACATTCGGCTAAGTTAGGGCAAGACGCTTCTTCACATACGGAATGCAATCCATGTTTACGCATCGTACTTTTAATATGCGCAATATTGGTGGAATGAACTGGTATTTTGATTTTCATCCAATCGGGTTTTTTTAAAGGCGCAGCATCTTCTAACGTAACGGTTGGTATGAGTCGTGTTTTATCCGCATCTCGATATTTTGAACTTCTGACTATGGTTTCATTATTTTGCATAATAGATATCTTATTAGATTAGTTTGTTAACAGATTAATAAAATTGTTGGTCAACAATTGTTTTAATTCAGAACGGTTAATTTGTGGGACAAATTCTTTTAATTGAGTCATCTGCAATCCAGCGTAACCACAAGGATTAATGTTTTTAAATGGTGCCAGATCCATATCGATATTTAATGCAAGCCCATGCAGTGTACATCCTCGTTTGATATGTAATCCTAAAGAGCAAATCTTTTTGTGATCAATATACACACCAGGAGCTTCTGCTTTAGCATAAGACATAATATCATAATGTGCCAAAGTTTGAATGACGCATTTTTCTAAACAGCTAACAATATCACGAATACCTATTTTACGACGTTTTAAATCAAATAAGATATACATAATTTGCTGGCCGGGTGCATGATAGGTAATTTGTCCACCACGATCGGTTGCGACAATTGGAATGTCTGTTTGATGTAATAAATGTTCTGGTTTGCCAACTCTGCCTTGCGTAAAAACAGGATAGTGCTCAACTAGCCATATTTCATCAGGCGTTTGTTCATTGCGATTGAGCGTAAAATCATGCATAGCTTGATAGGTTTGCATGTAAGGTTGAGTATGTAACTCTCTAATTATAATATTGTTTGTGATCATATTATTTTTTGCTCTATGCAAATTTAATTTTTAGTAAATTTACTTCTATATATCAGATTTTACTATAGCTTGACAACACATAGGTAAACAAGGTATAACCGATGTTAGTAGTTCTAGCAATTCAATGTATCTTAAATTTGATTTATATCAAATAATTATCTTTTTCTTTACATAACAATTGAAATAGTTGATTAATTTAATAGGAATTAACATTCTTTTCTAACCAGTTGTCTGCTTTACTTTTTTTTGGAAAATGGCAGACTTATATCCATAAAGCTCCATAATGCAGAGTTGAAGCTTACAAAGTTAGTTATAGTTTTAGCTGTAGCTAAGGATGGCAAATACTGCATTTTTATAAACAAAAAAGAGGTTTTTATATGTCGGACATGCAAATGAATGATATCGATCCTGTTGAAACGCAAGATTGGCTCAAAAGTCTTGATTCAATCATTCGTGAAGAAGGAATTGAACGTGCGCAGTATATTATTGAACAATTAGTCAATAAGGCAAAAGAAGGAGGAGTTCCTTTACTTTTTGGTTCTTCAACCAGTAATTATATTAATACCATTCCGGTAGAAGAACAGCCAGCGTATCCAGGTGATTGGGAAATAGAAAGACGGATTCGTTCAATTGTGCGTTGGAATGCAATTATGATGGTGTTAAGAGCATCTAAAAAGGATTTAGAGCTTGGTGGACATATGGCATCATTCCAATCAGCAGCAACTTTTTACGAAGTCTGTTTTAACCACTTTTTCAGAGCTAGAAATGACAAAGACGGTGGTGATTTAGTTTATTTCCAAGGTCATATTTCCCCAGGTATCTATTCAAGAGCATTTATTGAAGGCCGACTCACTGAAGAACAACTCGATAATTTCCGCCAAGAAGTTCACGGTAAAGGACTTCCATCATATCCGCACCCTAAATTACTCCCTGAATTTTGGCAATTCCCAACCGTTTCAATGGGATTGGGACCGGTAAGTGCTATTTATCAAGCTCGATTCTTAAAATATTTAAATCATCGTGGTCTAAAAGACACCACAGAACAAACTGTTTATGCTTTCTTAGGTGATGGTGAAATGGATGAGCCAGAATCTAAAGGTGCAATTACGGTAGCTACTCGTGAAAAACTGGATAACTTAGTATTCGTCATCAATTGTAACTTACAACGTTTAGATGGTCCAGTTACCGGTAATGGTAAAATCATCAATGAACTAGAAGGTGTTTTTGCTGGTGCAGGTTGGAATGTTATCAAAGTTATTTGGGGTGACCGTTGGGATAAACTCCTACAAAAAGATAAATCTGGCAAATTAGTAAGATTAATGAATGAAACGCTTGATGGTGATTATCAAACCTTTAAATCAAAAGATGGTGCTTATGTACGTGAGCATTTCTTTGGTAAATATCCTGAAACAGCAGAATTAGTAAAAGATATGTCTGATGAAGAAATTTTCAGACTTAATCGTGGTGGTCAAGACCCATCTAAAATGTTTGCTGCCTTTATGCGTGCTAAAGAGACCAAAGATCGACCAACGGTTATTTTAGCGCATACTATCAAAGGTTATGGTATGGGTGAAGCAGCGGAAGCGAAAAATATTGCTCACCAAGTGAAAAAAATGAATATGGATGGTGTCCGTCATGTGCGTGACTTCTTCAATATTCCTGTTACAGATGATGCTTTAGAAAAATTACCATATATTAAATTTGAAGAGCACACACCTGAATATAAATACATTCATGAACGCCGTAACGCTTTAAATGGTTATGTACCATCAAGATTAACTCATTTTTCAGGAACGGTCTCAATTCCTCCTTTAAGTGAATTTGCTCCACTACTTGAAGCACAAACTAAAGAAATTTCAACAACTATTGCTTTTGTACGAGCGCTTAATATCATGTTGAAAGACAAAGATCTTGCGCCACGTCTAGTACCAATTCTAGCTGATGAAGCTCGTACTTTTGGTATGGAAGGTCTATTCCGTCAAATCGGTATTTATAATCCGCATGGTCAACAATATACGCCGCAAGATAGAGAACAAGTCGCTTATTATCGTGAAGATGAAAAAGGGCAAATCCTACAAGAGGGGATCAATGAATGTGGTGCAACAGCATCATGGATTGCTGCGGCAACATCGTACAGCACTAATGATTACCCAATGATTCCATTTTACATCTATTACTCAATGTTTGGTTTCCAACGTATTGGTGATTTGATGTGGGCAGCTGGTGATCAACAAGCGCGAGGCTTTATGATTGGTGGTACTTCAGGCCGAACAACCTTAAATGGTGAAGGGTTACAACATCAAGATGGTCACAGTCATATTCAAGCTTTAACGATTCCAAACTGCGTATCTTACGATCCTGCTTATGCTTATGAAGTTGCTGTTATTATGCAAGATGGTTTACGTCGTATGTATGGCGATCAAGAAAACGTCTACTACTATATTACGACACTAAATGAAAACTATGCTCAACCTGCAATGCCTGAAGGTGTGGAAGAGGGGATCCGTCGTGGTATCTATAAACTTGACACTGTTCAAGGTCAAAACGGTAAACCAACCGTTCAGCTATTAGGTTCTGGTTCGATTTTACGTCATGTGCGTGATGCGGCGGATATTTTAGCCAAAGAGTATGGTGTTGGTTCTGATATCTATAGTGTCACTTCATTTACTGAACTTGCTCGTGATGGTCAAGATTGTGAACGTTACAACATGTTACATCCAAGCGAAACACCGAAAGTGCCTTACGTGGCGCAAGTAATGAATAATAATCCAGCTGTTGTTTCAACTGACTATATGAAACTATTTGCCGAACAAATACGTGGCTTTGTACCAGCGGAAAATTATCGTGTATTAGGAACCGATGGTTTCGGACGCAGTGATAGCCGTGAAAATTTACGTCATCACTTTGAAGTCGATGCTTCTTATGTTGTCATTGCAGCATTAGGTGAGCTTGCTAAACGCGGTGACATTGAAGCAAGTGTCGTTGAAGAAGCGATCAAAAAGTTCGAGATCAATGCTGATAAACTCAACCCACGTATTGCATAAGAGGTAAAAAGAATGAGTATTGAAATTAAATTGCCTGATATTGGTAATGATGAAGTTGAAGTTACCGAAATTTTAGTAAAAGTGGGTGATAAGGTTGCTGTTGATGATAACATCATGACGGTAGAAGGTGATAAAGCTTCAATGGAAATTCCTGCTCCACAAGCAGGGATTGTAAAATCAATCATTGTTAAAGTTGGTGATAAAGTTAAAACCGGTGTAGACATTATGGTATTTGATGAAGAGGGCAGCGCTGCTGCTCCAGCGCCACAATCAGCATCACAACCCGCTACACCAAAAGTTGAAGTCACACCGACTACTTCATCTGTGAGTCAAACCGTTGATGTCAATGTTCCTGATATTGGTGGCGACGAGGTTGAAGTTACTGAAATTTCAGTCAAGGTAGGTGATACTGTTGCGATTGATGACAACATTATAACGGTTGAGGGTGATAAAGCCTCAATGGAAATTCCTGCACCAGTTGCCGGTGTAGTTAAAAATATTATCATTAAAGTTGGTGATAAAGTTAAAACCGGTTCCAAAATTATGGAATTTGAAACGACTACAGCAGCGGCACCTACGGCTAATAGTGCTGCGACAGATCCTGCTCCAGCTTCAACACCAACTGCATCCGCACCAGTCTCTGCGGTTGCTGCAACGCCTACTGCATCTGCAACGGTACCAGCCACTTCAGGTAATGATTTTGTTGAAAACGATGCTTATGCACATGCTACACCGTCAGTACGTCGCTTAGCGCGTGAATTTGGTGTTAATTTGGCTAAAGTCACACCAACAGGACCAAAACATCGTATTTTACGTGAAGATATTCAAGCGTATGTTAAAAATGCGGTTAAACAAGTTGAGAGTGGCGCTGCGGGTGGTGCTCTACCTGGCTTATTACCTTGGCCAAAAGTTGATTTTAGTAAGTTTGGTGAAATAGAAAGCTTACCATTAACTAAAATTCAAAAAGTATCAGGCGCTAATTTACATCGTAACTGGGTAATGATCCCTCATGTTACTGAGTTTGATGAATCAGATATTACTGATCTTGAAGCATTCCGCAAACAACAAAATGCCGAAGCTGAGAAGAAAAAACTCGACCTTAAGATCACACCACTGGTCTTTATTATGAAAGCAGTAGCCAGCGCATTAAAAGCTTATCCACGTTTTAACAGCTCACTGTCTGAAGATACGCAAACGCTAATTATCAAAAAATACATTAATATTGGTGTAGCGGTTGATACACCAAACGGACTTGTAGTACCTGTATTTAAAGATGTTGATAAAAAGGGTATTGTTGATCTTTCTCGTGAACTGGCAGAAATCTCTAAAAAAGCACGGGATGGTAAATTAACGGGTAGCGATATGCAAGGTGGTTGCTTCACTATTTCCAGCTTAGGGGGAATTGGTACAACTTCATTCACGCCAATTGTGAACGCTCCGGAAGTGGGTATTTTAGGTGTTTCTCGTTCTAGCATGAAACCTATTTGGAACGGTAAAGAATTTACACCTCGCTTAATGTTGCCATTATCTTTATCTTTCGATCACCGAGTGATCGACGGAGCAGATGGTGCACGCTTCCTAAGTCATATTGTTAACGTTTTATCCGACTTACGTCGTTTAGTGATGTAGTGGGGGAATATAGATTATGAGTCAAGAAGTTAAAACACAACTTGTCGTCTTGGGTGCAGGTCCAGCGGGTTACTCCGCTGCCTTTCGCGCTGCCGATCTTGGGTTAGAGGTTACCTTAGTTGAACGCTATTCAACTTTAGGTGGTGTGTGTCTAAATGTGGGTTGTATTCCATCTAAAGCATTACTACATGTTGCTAAAGTTATGGATGAAGCCAAATCATTGACCGCGCACGGTATACATTTTGGTACACCAAAGCTAGAACTGGATAAAGTGCGAGCTTGGAAAGAAAAGGTCATTAATCAATTGACTAACGGTCTTGCAGGCATGGCTAAAATGCGTAAAGTGAATGTCATTCAAGGTGACGCTCAGTTTACTGGTAGCCATACTATGGATGTGACTTCTGCCAAAGGTATTACTAAAATTACTTTTGATAATGCCATTATTGCCGCAGGCTCACGCCCAATTCAATTACCTTTTATTCCTCATGATGATCCACGAATTTGGGATTCAACGGATGCGTTAGCATTAACCACCATTCCTAAAAAATTATTATTAATGGGCGGTGGAATTATCGGTCTTGAGATGGGAACCGTATACCATGCCTTAGGTTCAGAAGTTGATGTGGTTGAAATGCTCGATCAAGTGATCCCTGCTGCGGATAAAGATGTGATCAAAGTCTTTACTAAGCAGATTCAAAATAAATTCACGTTAAGACTTGAAACTAAAGTGGCGACAGTTGAAGCAAAACACGATGCAATTTATGTCACTATGGAGAAGAAAGACGGCACCACTGAAACTCACACTTATGATGCAGTATTAGTGGCAATTGGTCGCTCTCCTAACGGTAAACTCATCGGCGCTGAAAAAGCTGGCGTAAATGTTACCGATCGGGGTTTCATCGAAGTGGATAAGCAAATGCGTACCAATGTTCCTCATATCTATGCTATAGGTGATATTGTAGGTCAACCAATGTTGGCTCACAAAGGTGTACATGAAGGACATATTGCAGCCGAAGTCATTGCGGGTAAAAAACACTTCTTCGATCCTAAAACGATTCCTTCCATTGCCTATACTGAACCTGAAGTTGCTTGGGTTGGTTTAACCGAAAAAGAGGCAAAACAAAAGGGCATTGATTACGAAGTTGCGATTTTCCCTTGGTCAGCGTCAGGACGAGCTATTGCATCTGATTGTTCAGAAGGTATGACTAAGTTGATTTTTAATAAAGCGGATAATCGTTTACTCGGTGGTGCCGTAGTAGGTGCGAATGGTGGTGAATTACTTGGTGAAATCACCTTAGCCGTTGAAATGGGCTGTGATGCAGAAGATATTGCTTTAACCATCCATGCTCACCCAACACTGCATGAATCAATCGGTTTAGCTTCTGAAATTTATGAAGGTTCTATTACCGATTTACCTAATGCAAAAGCAGTAAAAAAATAAAATTTTAATTTTAAGTTTCCTTCAATAATTTGCCGTCAGTTTACTCTGACGGTTTTTTTTATTTTGTTCGTTATTTTAATTAAATTTCATTCTTATAAAAAAGCCCAAAGTTAATTATTAAGTTACTTTCAAATTAACGACACATTTACTTAATAGAATCTATTTCGTGAAAAGAAAATGAAACGGTATAGACTCCTGAATATTTTTTACAAAATAAATTATAAACTATTAATATAATTAATTATTTTAGATAAATCTCAACCCAATTATTTATTCAAACTAAAATCCTATTCACAATCCTATCGATAGTTTAAAAACTATTTTTTATCGCTGTGCAATCAGTTATTTTGTCAAAAAGTTTCAGGTTATGGCTATATTTGTGTAAAAATCAATTTTTACGCCTAATGATTAAAAAAACACTCTACAAAATACTTATGCAGAATACATAAAATCCAAATTCTATCTACAATTCACAATGATCATTCTTTGCTTAGAATTTAAAATTGGCGTGATTTTATAATGAAATGGTATAGATTCCTGAATAATTTTTACATAACTGATTATAAACAAATGATATAATTAAATTTTTGAATGTCTTTAACTCTATTATTTAACTACTCTAGAATTTTATCCATAATTTTATTGGTATTTTTAAAGAGAAAATTTTTTCGGTAATTGTTGGTTAGTTATTTATGTCAAAAGCTTCAGGTTATGGCTATTTTTGAGTAAAAATCAATTTTTAGGCCTAATGATTTAAAAAACACTCTACAAAATACTTATGCAGAATACATAAAATCCAAATTCTATCTACAATTCACAATGATCATTTTTTCTTTGAATTTAAAATTGGCGTGATTTTATAATGAAATGGTATAGACTCCTGAATAATTTTTACATAACTGATTATAACTAAATGATATAATTAAATTTTTGAATGTCTTTAACTCTATTATTTAACTACTCTAGAATTTTATCCATAATTTTATTGGTATTTTTAAAGAGAAAATTTTTTCGATAATTGTTGATTAGTTATTTATGCCAAAAGCTTCAGGTTATGGCTATATTTGAGTAAAAGTCAATTTTTAGGCCTAATGATTTAAAAACACTCTACAAAATACTTATGCAGAATACATAAAATCCAAATTATACCTACAATTCACAATGATCATTCTTTCTTTGAATTTAAAATTGGCGTGATTTTATAATGAAATGGTATAGACTCCTGAATAATTTTTACATAACTGATTATAACCAAATGATATAATTAAGTTTTTGAATGTCTTTAACTCTATTATTTAACTACTCTAAAATTTTATTCATAATTTTATTGGTATTTTTAAAGAGAAAATTTTTTTGGTAATTGTTGGTTAGTTATTTATGCCAAAAGCTTTCAGGTTATGTTTGAATAGAAGTGATTTTTTAGATATAACTTTTAATAAAAATTCGATGCAAAATACTCAATAAAAAATCTGCAAAATCCAAATTTTGTTAATCCTTGTTTGATCATGTTTAAGTAACAAATTTTTAATGATATTTTATTAATATAATTAATAATATCAGTAAGTTATTCATGCAATTCAATTTAAAAAAATACTAAAAAAAGATTGCAAAAATCGCAAAAAAAGGTATTTTATAGACCTCTTAGATTATTTTTTATCATAGCTTTATTCAAGTGTTTTACTTCTAACGAATTTTCAAATAATCAAATTGTTAGTGAAAAATAATACTAAATACTTATTAATAATAAATAATTCAATAAAACACATTTGCAGTGTACATGAAATATATTGAGGATAGCATGGATAAAGGATCACCCAATCTAGTGGATCAGTTGGGCAATGGTTTAAGTCGGGGTTTAAAGCAAGGTTTAGTTAATGGAGTTGGTCATAATCGTTATACGTTAAATATTGATGGTTTACCTACTGAGGTTTCAATCTTACAGGTTGAGGGTAATGAGCAACTTAACCAGCCTTGGCACTATACGATTACTTTCACCTGCTCGGATAAACAACTATCTGTTGAGTCATTTCTTAATCAAAATGCCCGTTTGAGTTTTAATCCTGCTAATTCTAGCCGTTTAAGCGACTTTGCAACTCAAGGACTTAATGCACTTAATTCCTTAACTTCGGCGAATCCATTAGATGCATTAAAACACTCTGAGCCATTAAAACAGTTAGATAAACTTAAACAATCCAATCCACTTGATTCACTTAATTCTTTAACCCAATTTAATCCACTTAATCCGTTAAACTCACTATTATCTCAAGGCGGCTCACGCACCCTTTATGGTGTGATAACCCAGTTCAGTCAATTATCAGTCAGTAACGATGAAGCCCGTTATCAGGTTGTCTTATCCTCGCAATTAGCCAAACTGGCATTAAGTCATAACTGTGCTATTTTTCAGAATCAAAGCGTTATCAGTGTGGTTGAAGAGGTCTTGCGTGGTCATGGTTATACAGGGATTGATTATCGTTTAGCACTTAAAGAGCAATATCCTGAACGTGAATTTATCACCCAGTGGCAGGAGAGTGACCTTGAGTTTATTCAAAGACTGCTTGCTGATGTGGGGGTCTATTTCCGGTTTGAAACGCATGGTGAACACAATTGTGATGTGATGGTCATCAGTGATTATGAGCAAGGTTATCAGCAGGTGGCTGATATTGTGTACAAACAACCGAGCGGCACACTGGATAACGGCGTTGAAAGTGTCTGGGATATAACCTTACACAGTCAGATGGTGGAATCTTCGGTACAAGTACAAGATTATAACTACCGAGATGCGCAGGCGAATTTACTCGGTGAAGTTAACAGCCAACAGAAAGATAACACCACTTACGGCACCGATTACCGTTATGATGAACACTATAAAGGGTTAAATAGCAATGGTGACAGCAATAATGGAATTGATAGTGACACCAACAATAATAATGATGGCAATGATGATGAAAACAGTGGTGATATTGATACCGACGACAGTAATGGCAATAATAACGATAATAGCAGTGATATTAGCACTCATTCTGGTAATGCGAGTAATGGTGTTGAAAGTGGAGAATGGTATGCCCGCATTCGCCATGAACACGCTATTAGCCGTCAAATTGTTATCCGGGGTAAAAGTAATCAGGCCAATTTAGCCCCGGGTCAACATATCCGCATCAAAGGCAGTACGATTGCCGGAATAGATGAGGGGGTAATGATATTAACGGTGCAAGGACAGGGAAACCGCAGTGAGGCTTATGAACTGAGTTTTACTGCTATACCTTACCAGCCATTAAAACCTTACCGCCCGGAGCCGATTCCTTTTCCGACTATTGACGGTACTTTACCGGCACGGGTAACCAGTCCGAATAATGACACCTATGGTTATATTGATACACAAGGTCGCTATCGGGTTAAATTTAACTTTGATTTAAAAGAGTGGCGAAACGGTGAAGAGAGCTTATGGTTAAGACTGGCTAAACCGTATGCGGGCAGTACCTATGGTTTTCACTTTCCACTGATTGACGGCACAGAAGTTGCGGTAGCGTTTACTAACGGTAATCCGGACCGACCTTATATCGCACATGCGATGCATGACAGTCAACATCCTGACCATGTGACCGCCATAAACAAACACCGTAATGTAATTCGTACTCCTGCTAACAACAAACTGCGGATGGATGATAAGCGCGGACAAGAGCACATTAAGTTAGCGACCGAATACGGAAAAACCCAGCTTAACATCGGGCATTTAGTAGACCAAAACAAAGAGCAGCGTGGTGAGGGATTTGAACTGCGCACCGATGAGTGGGGAGCGATTGCTGCCAATAAAGGTTTATACCTGACCAGTCAGACCGAGCCTAAGGCACAGGGTAAACAACTTGATATGCAAGGTGCCATTACCCAGCTTGAAAATGCGTTATCAATTGCTAAAGCACTGCAAAATGCAGCAACCTCATCTGAAGCACATGGTGCGGATACCGACAGTCAGGAGCAACTTAAAACAACATTAACCCAGTTAGCCCAAAGTGGCATTATTGCTTATGCACAAGAGGGCATCGCTTTAACCAGTCCGGAAAATATTCAACTGTCAACGTCAAACAGTGTATCGGTGACCAGTGAAAATCAAACTGACATCAATGCGTTAAAAAATATTACCGTCTCATCCGGTGAATCAATCGGTCTGTTTGCTCATAAATCAGGAATGAAAGTCTTTGCCAACCAAGGTGATGTTGAGGTGCAAGCACAAAATGCCAACCTGAATATGGCTGCTAAGCAAGATATTAAAATAGACAGTGTCGATGGAAAGCTGACGATTACCGCAAGTAAAGAACTGACGTTAATGTGTGGTGGTTCATACATCAAACTCAGTAGCGCAGGAATTGAACTGGGTACGGCGGATAATGTTTATATAAAAAGTAATGCCATGCAAAAAATGGGACCGGCTTCAATACCGACTCCATATCTTAGCTTACCTTATGTCAATGGATGTAGCGAATTTTTTATTCTAACGGATCATGAAACCGGCAAGCCTTTACCTTTTCATCCTTATCAAATTGAAATTAATGGACAAATTGTTAGTGGTATCACAGATGCAAAAGGACATACCCGACGAATATTTACTGAGAATCCAGAAACAATTGTCGGTAAGGCTCTTGAGAAAAAATCACAAAATACGTTTGAAGCAAGACATATAGCAACAGGTAAACGAGTAAAGCTCAATTTTAATGATAGTTAGGATAAAAAACAATGAATGGAATGAGTGATAAAAAAACCGCAAAACCAACAACTGCAGGGCGTAGTACTGCCACAACTCGTGATGATGCATCCGAATTGGGTACAGTTTTATTAGTAGATAATGCTGTCGATATTTTTTATTTATGTAATAAAATGCAAGCAGCAAAAAATTCCCCCTATATTTGTAAAACAAATAATACACCTCGATATCAACGACAAGTAACCATGTGGATTAGGCAAGATGCTGCAAGTTTTGGGTATCAATTCCCATATTGTGGTGAGGTAGGATACAACATGACCACTAACCCTCCAACGCCATTAATGAGTAAAAATGAACCGTCTCGACCAAGTTATTGGCCCGTATCTAAATATCAAATGATCTATCGTGAATACCGCGAAGCAAATATATATGGTGACCCAACAGGAGGTTATCAATTTGATTTTGGTGGCGTTAACGTGGTTGATTCTATGGTTAATAAAACAACACTTGAAAACGAGTTATCGCTAAAAAGAAGTAGTGATAATGACATTGAAAATGGATATCGAACACTCGATCCTGAGAAAGCAAATGAGCGGTTTCCAAATGGACGAGGTATGATTCGTATTCCTGACGTAATTAGAAAAAAGGATCATACTTTAACCGGTGAAAAAGGTTATCATCCTGATAATATTAATACTGTTATTGAAATAAAATTTCCTGGGGATACATTGTCACCATATCAAAAAAAAGATTATTTTAGAATTGTTGGAAACAATCGTAAGAAATTGCGTTTAATGACTTTAAAACAATGTGAATTTCGTAATCGCAAAGATAAAGAAGAAAAGATGCTTGCCAAGGCTAAAGACGATCCACTTTATCAAACTATTGGCGAAACTGCTATGACTAATCCCAAGTCAACACTTAGCATTGAACAGCGCATGCAGCATGAATATGATGCTATATACAAACATATTATTAAATGGGTTAAACAACAAGAGATTGAGTACAGCCGCCCACAATTAGTGGCAATTGATGATTCCAACCAAAAAAGATATGCCGAAGCTTGGCAACGTTATGAACAAAGGCATGAGATGATTGCTAACTATCCATTAGCTGCAGTCGGCATTGCAAGTATGTCCGCAATGGCTGGTGCTTTCGTTACTGGAACCTCGGTTACCGAAATAGCAACTACAACAACAGTAGTTCGTAGTGGCGTTAAAGTCATAGAATTTACCCCAATAACAAAAGCCACAGTAGCAACTGTCGGAGCTGCATCTTTGCCATTAGCAGCCGAGCAGGGAATGACTAATAATTATGTATTAGAACGCAATGGGCAGCTTACCTATTATCCAGAATTTAATGAGCAAGAAAAACTTAAATATGAAGATGATCGCCTTATTGAAATTGATTATCGTTATCAGCAGAATTTAGACTTTGATAAAATAGACACAACGATAGGATATATTGATGATTCTGCCGAAGCTAAGCAAAATAAGGACAGATTTCGATTGGATAAAAACAATTATAAAATTCATTACTATCCATATCGACAACAGTTTTATTACTATTTTACTCCCGGCGATGAACCGACAGATTTTGAAAGCAATTGATAACCACTAGGCACACTTAATTATAGGATATACCATGCAAGATAAATTACAAAAGTTATTAGATGAATATCAGGAAAACTATAACAGATTTACATATGGTCATTATTTAGATCCCAATAATATTGAAGATGCAATAAAAACAGGCTTGGTAGGGTGTTATTATTTAGATCAAGGTTATCTACCCGAAAAGCGCCAAGCAATCGGTCAGGTTTTGGCACTATATGATAAATATTGGGGCGATAAGCTAAAGTTTGGTTTTTTTGATGGAAACCCCAACCAACTGCATCCTTATCAAAAATTCAGTATAGATAAAAAGCAAGATCTTATTAATAACTATGCTTTTGAAACATTAAATTTTTATTGGAGTAACGTTAATAATTTAGAGTTTGTTCCAGAATATCTAATTAAAACTTTCTCAAAACCAGAATGGTATGTGAAATTACATCAGAACATAACTTATGTTCAACTCTATTTACCCATATCGGAACTTAAAGAGTTTGGCGTAGAGCAATTAATAGCGTTAAATCAACAGATCAGCAAAATATTACAGCCAATGCATGGATTTTTTGGTTTAGGCATCCAGCATAGTCATGAGTATTACGATTATCAATATTTAGAGTATGAACTGGCTCATCAGTTTTTGGGTCTAGATATTTCTAACGATGAAGACGATGAACACCTTAGAGAAGGTTTTAAATGTATCAACTGGTTAACCATACTCAGTGACCGACTTATAACCGATAAATTAGGCAGTCTTGAGACGTTAAAAGAGCATAATAATGATAACGAGATCCGTTTTTATCCTTACGCAGGAGGCGTAGTTGTTCGGGCAGGTGAAGTGCCTGAGCTGGGTGATGTAGCAAGCAACCCCTATCCTAAGCACTATGTTAATGTTAATGCTTTATTAAAACCCGCACGAGCACCAGAAATTGCCTCATTAGGTTTTGGTTCAATAAACGGTGAAATTCGTTTTAATAATCGAACCTCAAAAGAGTGGCAAAGTCGGTTTGATGATGTCGAAGCAACGGATATTGCAGTAAGTCATGAGCCACAATCAGCGGAAGTTATTAATATGGATTCAAAGGTTCGAATTAGCATACAAACCGGTCAATTATGCCCACATACGGGCGTTTATTCTGCCAAAATCAATGGCAAGATTGAGTATCGGGAGTTAATCCAAGGTCATAAAGTTGAGCCATTTATTGATAGTGAAACGCAACAAGTCTATAACGATGTAACTTGGCAACTGTTACGTCGGGAAGATGGTGGAAATGTCTATCATAATTAACCCAATACATAGCAGTGAATGAAAAATAAATTACAAAAATTATTAGATGAATATCAGGAAAACTATAACAGATTTACCTATGGTCATTATTTGGATCCCAATAATATTGAAGATGCAATAAAAACCGGCTTGGTAGGGTGTTATTATTTAGACCAAGGTTATCTGCCTGAAAAGCGCCAAGCAATCGGTCAGGTTTTGGCACTATATGATAAATATTGGGGCGATAAGCTAAAGTTTGGATATATTGACGGTGAACCAAATAATCTGATTTCTTATACACAAACAACATTAAATGAAAAAATTAATCAAATTAATCTAGCAGGAACAGATAATATTTGTTTTTATTGGAGTAATGTTGATAATTTAGAATTTGTTCCAGGATATTTATGCAATGCCTATTCAAGAGCAGAATGGTATGAGAAATTACATCAGGACATAAGTTTTGTTCAATTCTATTTACCCATATCGGAACTTAAAGAGTTTGGCGTAGAGCAGTTAATAGCGTTAAATCAACAAATCAGTAAAATATTACAGCCAATGCATGGATTTTTTGGATTGGGTATCCAGCATAGTCATGAGTATTACGATTATCAATATTTAGAGTATGAACTGGCACATCAGTTTTTGGGTTTAGACATTTCTAACGATGAAGCCGATGAACACTTTAGAGAGGGTTTTAAATGTATCAACTGGTTAACCATACTCAGTGACCAACTTATAACCGATAAATTAGGCAGTCTTGAGGCGCTAAAAGAGCGTAATAGTGATAACGAGATCCGTTTTTATCCTTACTCAGGAGGGGTGGTTGTTCGGGCAGGTGAAGTGCCTGAGTTGGGTGATGTAGCAAGAAATCCCTATCCTAAGCACTATGTCAATGTTAATGCTCTATTAAAACCCGCCCGAGCACCAGAAATTGCCTCATTAGGTTTTGGCTCAATAAACGGTGAAATTCGTTTTAATAATCGAACCTCAAAAGAGTGGCAATGTCGGTTTGATGATGTAGAAGCAACGGATACTACAGTAAGTCATGAACCACAATCAGCGCAGATTATTAATATGGATTCAAAGGTTCGAATTAGCATTCAAACCGGTCAATTATGCCCACATACGGGCGTTTATTCTGCCAAAATCAATGGCAAGATTGAGTATCGGGAGTTAATCCAAGGTCATAAAGTTGAGCCATTTATTGATAGTGAAACGCAACAAGTCTATAACGATGTAACTTGGCAACTGTTACGTCGGGAAGATGGTGGCAATGTCTATCGTGATTAACCCAAGGCTGAGCAGTGAATGAACAATAAATTACAAAAGTTATTAGATGAATATAAGGAAAACTATAACAGATTTACCTATGGTCATTATTTAGATCCCAGTAATATTGAAGATGCGATAAAAACCGGCTTGGTAGGATGTTATTATTTAGACCAAGGTTATCTACCTGAAAAGCGTCAAGCAATCGGTCAGGTTTTGGCGCTATATGACAAATATTGGGGCGATAAGCTAAAGTTTGGATATATTGACGGTGAACCAAATAATCTAATTTCTTATACACAAACAACATTACATGAAAAAATTAATCAAATTAATCTAGCAGGAACAGATAATATTTGTTTTTATTGGAGTAATGTTGATGATTTAGAGTTCGTTCCAGGATATTTATGCAATGCCTATTCAAGAGCAGAATGGTATGAGAAGGTACATCAAGAAATAAGTTATGTTCAATTCTATTTACCCATATCTGAACTTAAAGAGTTTGGTGTCGAGCAATTAATAGCGTTAAATCAACAGATCAGCGAAATATTACAGCCAATGCATGGATTTTTTGGATTAGGCATCCAGCATAGTCATCAGTATTACGATTATCAATATTTAGAGTATGAACTGGCACATCAGTTTTTGGGATTAGATATTTCTAATGTTGAAAGTGATTTGCGTTTTCGTAGTGGTTTTAAATGTATTAACTGGTTAACCATACTCAGTGACCAACTTATAGCCGATAAATTAGGCAGCCTTGAGGCGCTAAAAGAGCGTAATAGTGATAACGAGATCCGTTTTTATCCTTACGCCGGAGGCGTGGTTGTTCGAGCAGGTGAAGTACCTGAATTGGGTGATGTAGCAAGAAATCCCTATCCTAAGCACTATGTTAATGTTAATGCTTTATTAAAACCCGCACGAGCACCAGAAATTCTTTCACTAGGTTTGGGTTCAATAAACGGTGAAGTTCGTTTTAACAAACGAACCTCAAAAGAGTGGCAATGTCGGTTTGATGATGTCGAAGCAACGGATATAACCATAAGTCATGAGCCACAATCAGCGCAGATTATTAATATGGATTCAAAGGTTCGAATTAGCATACAAACCGGTCAATTATGCCCACATACGGGCGTTTATTCTGCCCAGATCAATGGCAAGGTTGAATATCGGGAGTTAACTCAAGGTCATAAAGTTGAGCCATTTATTGATAGTGAAACGCAACAAATCTATAACGATGTAACTTGGCAACTATTACGTCGGGAAGATGGTGGCAATGTCTATCGTGATTAACCCAAAACAGAGCTGTTAAGGAGATACTAAATTAAAAGAGATACAACCCATGAGCATAAAAGACTTTTATAAAATCCAGAAAGAAGTTGAAAATAGATCTTGGCGTCATCAGCCAACGAAACCTGTCTTACCTTGTTTGGGAAATGAATTTATTGCAATTCGAGGCAAGATAGAGCGAATTGATAAAGAAGTAGAAAAAGCAGGATTTGAAATTGAGTCTTATGAGCATGTAAAAAAGAGTATTCAAAAAATGCACGAAGGGGCAAAAATAGGCGCAATTCTTGGTACATTACGTGGTCAATATGGTTTGACGGGCGGTGCATATGTTGAACCAGCTCGTATTAAAGCTAATTTTGTCAATATACAGATTAATAATGAGATTTATCGAGGTTGGGTGGGTGATTGCCCGTTTGAAGCTGGTGATGAAGTTGAAGTAGTAGTTGAATGGCAAAACGACCACTACGAATTGTATGCCATTGCAAAACCAGACGAACGAATAATCAGTGTCTGTCCAAACTGTTTTAGAGGGCGATGGGCCTATTTCTTTTACACTTTTCCTCGTACAATAATTATATGGTTTATATCTCTTCTTGTGATAACCTTTTTCATGTCTAATAGTATTGATGAATTATTATCATTGAACAAATCTTTTCTGAATAGGGTATTGGTTATAGCATATAATATGGGTTTCATTGCTATTTTAGGTTTATATATGGCAATAAAAGACAGTTTAACAACAAAAGTCAAAATTGCTGAACAGATATTTAAAGCACTAAACCTAGAAAAACTAACAAGGATTGATTTAAGGAAAAAAACTAACAGAAAAGTACGAAGATTAAAACGACAAGGAACATATCAATCGAATTCTCTCAAACCTAAAATTATTTTATTAACATGGATGAATGACAATTATCTATTTTATTACTAAAAATAATAATTATTGTGAATGGAATTATGAGCATAAAAACCTTTTATAAAATTCAAAAAGAAATAGAAGATAGATCTTGGCGTCATCAGCCAACGAAACCTGTCTTACCTTGTTTGGGAAATGAATTTATTGCAATTCGAGGCAAGATAGAGCGAATTGATAAAGAAGTAGAAGAGCATGGATTTGAAATTGAGTCTTATGAGCATGTAAAAAAGAGTATACAAAAAATGCGCGAAGGAGCAAAAGTAGGCGCAATTCTTGGTACATTACGTGGTCAATATGGTTTGACGGGCGGTGCATATGTTGAACCAGCCCGTATTAAAGCTAATTTTGTCAATGTACAGATTAATAATGAGATTTATCGAGGTTGGGTAGGTGATTGTCCGTTTCAAGTAGGTGATGAAGTTGAAGTTGTAGTTGAATGGCAAAACGACCACTACGAATTGTATGCCATTGCAAAGCCAGACGAACGAATAATCAGTGTCTGTCCAAACTGTTTTAGAGGGCGCTGGGCCTATTTCTTTTATACTTTTCCCCGAGCTATTATTACTTTATTGATAATATTATTAGTAATGACTGGTTTCTATATACATTATAATGACTTGGATAGCGTATTGACATTAGATGAAGAATATACAGAATATATTTCAGTACTCACATTTTTTTTCGGTAGTCTTACAACTTTAGCTTTATATATGGCAATAAAAGACAGTTTGACAACTAAAGTCAAAATTGCTGAACAGATATTTAAAGCACTGAACCTAGAAAAACTAACAAGGATTGATTTAAGAAAAAAAACTAACAGAAAAGTACGAAGATTAAAACGACAAGGAACATATCAATCGAATTCTCTCAAACCTAAAATTATTTTATTAACATGGACGAATGATAATTATCTATTTTATTACTAAAAATAATAATTATTGTGAATGGAATTATGAGCATAAAGACTTTTATAAAATCCAGAAAGAAATTGAAGATAGATCTTGGTGTCATTAACTAACCCTTGTTGTTTAAAGCGTTAATTTCTTTCCTTAGTATATCCCTAAGGTTGGTAAACAGTTATCTAATAGTTCATTCTTTCTTAAATATTCCTATAATACTTTGAGCGATTCAATTATGAACGCTCAAAATAATTATTTAGGACGTTTTTCACACATTTTTTATATAATCAGAAGTAGCTAAGGGAATCAGTCGTAATTCCCTTAATTTATATGAGATGATTGTAATGAAAGCGATTATTCATCACTCAATTTAGAATTAATTGAACTAAAATATACCAATCACGACACCCACTGAAGTAATGGCCGTTAGGATCAAAATGACTTTGGTCGCGCTCATCTGTTTGGCTGACACGAGCCACCAAGCCAGTAATACCATAGTTAATGGTAGAATTTTAGGGAATATACCATCCAGTACACTTTGTAATGAACGCATGCTTTCACCCATCGGAATTTCAAGCTCTGAATTAAGCACAATATTCCCTGCGGCAAGTCCTCCCACCACCATAATACCAAGAACATTAAAGGCATCTGTAATGCGTTTTACATTATCACCAATAATATTATCAATGGCATTTACACCAAGTTTATAACCGTAATGGAAGCTGATGTAAGAAATCAATGGTCCTAAAATACCATACGATAAAATATAGAAGATTGGACCTATAGCATTTCCTCCTGCTGCCATACCCATTGCGATGGATAACAAAATAGGAACAATGATGCCTTGAATTAATGAATCACCAATTCCCGCTAATGGTCCCATCAATGTTGCTTTGATATTAACCGGTAACTCTTCAGGAACGTTGTGACCTAAAGCTATCTCTTCTTCCATTGAGGCGACAATACCATTGATGATTTGTCCCGTTTGCGGTTCGGTATTGTAAAACATTGAATGCCGGGTTAATAAACGGCGTTTTGCTTCGGGATCATGTTTGTAATATTTTTCGGCAAACGGAATATAAGAAAACGCCCAAGCGTGAGCTTGTAATTTTTCATAGCTCATTGAAGATAGATGTGTAAAACCCCATCGATACCAAATTTGACGTAACTCTTTTTTAGTCAATTTTGATTGGTTACTAATTGCTTTATCCATTGTTAATTCTCCTATCAAAATAGATCATCATCTTCAAATACATCAGAATTTGAGGTCGAATTATTTGATTCTTTGATTGCTAATGTAGCGGGTTTATTGATTGCCATATAGTATAAATAAGCAACTAAAGCGGAAATAAACACTAACGCAACCATACTTAATCCAGCGAACGCTAACAGAACAAAACCTGCAAAGAAAAAGATAAGCTGAATTTTTGATTTAATGACAATATTCATTAGCATTGCAATACCTAATGCAGGTAATACACCGCCTAATACTGAGATGATTTTTGTTATTACTTCTGGTACATGATTTAATAACCAATCCACTAAACCTGAACCGTAAAAGATCGCCAAAAATATTGGCACTGCTCTTAATAAAAATGTAGTAATTTGTGGAAAGAATAGATGATTAAGAACGATACCCCGTGTATCATTGTGTTCAGCAGCTTGCTGTGCTCTATTATTCCAAAACGAATAGACTGCCATTCGCGTATTATAGAAGATTAAACCAAATGTTTGCCCTAAAAATACTGACAAGGTCACAGCTACCGCAGGCTCTTTAGTCGTTGCTAATGCTAGACCAATACCGCCATAAGCCGCATAAGTAATTTCACTGTTGGTTGCGCCACCTGTTGATAAGTTGGCAATAAAAACAGCTTGAACGGCTAAACCACAAGCAACTCCCGCTTGAACGTCGTTAAAGGCTAAACCAACTAAAAGACCTGCGACTAAAGGACGTCCAACAACATAAAATCCTCCTGACATACCAAATAACCAAGGTGATTCAATCGCTCCTAAGTAACAGAATATACCTGTAAGCAAAGCTGGGATAAATAGTGTTTCCATGATGTTTTCCTCAATTATTGAAAACTATAAGGTGTCATATTTTTTCTTCATAACTGACCAGCTTTTTGGTTCATCATCGGGTAGCAACTGAAATTCAATGGTGATACCTTGACTTTCGATATAATCAAAAGCTTGATAGTCTTTATCATCTATGGCAACCGTTCGTCCTAACACTTTGGTATCTGGTCTGGTATTCATACAACCGATATTAAGTACTGGATTGAGTTTTGCTCCAGCTTTAAGGAGTTTTTCAAATGTTTGAGGTGAATCACTTATTAAAAAAAAATTCTTAGCCGATTCCATGCCTTGCTGGATTTTTTCTACTCCTTGAGCAACGGTATAAATGCCTATTTTTAAGTTGCCAGCCGCCGCTTTTAGTACACGTTTTCGTAAGTCATCTGCGGCAATATTATCGCCAACAACTAAGATGCCATCGACAGGTCTTACTTTTGTCCAACGGGTCATTATTTGACCATGAATCACCCTATCATCCACTCTGGTTAATGTGATTGC
Source organism: Gilliamella sp. LMG 34360 (assembly GCF_984568995.1). Taxonomy (NCBI): domain Bacteria; kingdom Pseudomonadati; phylum Pseudomonadota; class Gammaproteobacteria; order Orbales; family Orbaceae; genus Gilliamella; species Gilliamella sp. LMG 34360. The sequence continues at coordinate 1,413,761 of NZ_OZ474900.1, forward strand.
CATAACTATTTACTCCTATCATTTAACTTTTAAAAATCCAAATCGTTATTGTTCGTTATTGCTGTTGGTGCAAGTGAAATAGCGTCTTGACCTGCTTGCAAAATTGAATCAAGTAATGCGTGAATATCTGATACATCTTCAGATGCGGTACCTGCTTGAATCAACATTGGTAAATTTAATCCTGAGATTAAAAATACTTTTTTATCAGGGTTAGCGAGCAGATAACGAAATGTTTCGTTATAGGGCGTTCCCCCCATAATGTCACTTAACACAATGACAAATTCATTTGATGTTAGTAAACTATCTAGAACGTTATTTAGTCTTACTGAAAAGTCACTAATCCCTTTCTCATCAAGTTTCACTACCGTAAAATGTGATGTATCCCCAGCAATCATTGCATAGCTTATTAAAATGCCTTCACATAAATCTCCATGTGAAGTGATCACTATTTTCATTATTTTTCACCCTCCCTTAAAACCACTTTTATTAAATATATATTTACATATTGATTTTTTTATAACAAATAAATTATGTTTTATTTTTTGAAATGTGAGATATCTATCACATTTTCAAGGCTATTATTATTGACAATACTATTAATGTTTTTAATATATGTTTTTACATATATAAATTAAAAGGTGGAATTATGAATAAATATTCTTTGATACAATTAAGCCAACTTATTGATCACACTAACTTAAAACCTGATGCGACCAAAGTCATGATGGAAAAATTATGTCAGGAAGCAAAAAACTATCATTTTAAAATGGTGGCAATCAATCAGGTTCAGTCACAGCTTTGTGCGCAGCTATTGAAAGGAACGGGGGTTGATATCGGTGCAGCCATCGCTTTTCCTTTAGGACAAACGACTATTGCTTCGAAATGTTTTGAAACTCAAAATGCTATTGAAAATGGTGCAACCGAAATTGATTATGTAATTAATATCTCCGAGTTAAAAGCTGGAAATTTACAATATATTGAAGATGAAATGACGCAAATAGTTAAAATTTGTCGACAACATAATGTGGTATCGAAAGTTATTTTTGAAAACTGTTATTTAACCGATGAAGAAAAGATCGCACTTTGTAAAATTGCGGTTAAAGTTAAACCTGATTTTATAAAAACTTCTACTGGATTTGGCACTTCAGGCGCTACTGTCGAGGATGTTAAATTAATGAAAAATCAGGTAGGTGATGCAGTTAAAGTTAAAGCGGCTGGTGGAATACGCAGTGCCGATACTTTCAAAAAAATGATTGCAGCAGGTGCACAACGAATTGGTACCAGTTCAGGCATAGCTATTATTGATGAGCTAAAACAGGAGTTAGTAGCAAGTAATAAAGAAACGATGGAGCTTTAATCATCAATTTATTTAAATACTATCTGTCTTGATGATGATTATCCTCGCAAATAACTAAATTGCGAGGATAATTTTTTTGCATTAATTTGTTAAATGTGAGTTAACTTGCATGATTTAGTTCAAATACAAAAGAGTTAATATCACCACGGTATTTGGAAATTGAGTACTCAATGGGGATCCGATCGTGAGTGAAAGCAATGGAATGGAAATAAAAAATCGGATCGCCTGCTTCTATATCCAATAGATCACCTGTGGTTTCGTCGGCTTTTAATACTTCAAGTTTACGGCGAATCTGTAAAATAGGAAAGTCCATCTTTTGTAATACTGAATACAGTTTTTCCTGAGTAAAATCATTATTGATGAAATTAGGTAAAAGTTTGGCGGGCAAATAAGTGGTAACTAATACCACAGGTTTACTTTCTGCATAGCGCAGGCGAACGAGCTTGTAGACATCTTCATACTCATTTATCTGCAAATTATTGGCAATATCAGCATTAGCTTTATCCAGCTTAAATGTAAGTACTTTAGTTTTAGGATGAAGTCCTTTCCGATTCATCTCGGAATCATAACTTTCAATAATGTGGGTGAATTCTTGACTGATCTTCTGTTGTTTAACAATCGTGCCTCGGCGTTTTCGACGTTCAAGGTAACCATCATTAACTAACTGCTGAATTGCTTGACGCACTGTTGGTCTACTGACTTGATAGATTTCAGTCAGTTCACATTCTTTCGGTATTAACTGCCCTTGTGGATAGACGCCTGACTGTATTTTTTTTAATAGATCTTGTTGAATAGTCAAATGACGTGGCATTTTATTAATATGATTCATAATGATAGTAGTTTATTTGTTATGTTGCTACATATTAGTCGAAAGATTTTATTATGTAAAATTATTATCATAATTATCTTCGGTTTATTGTTGAAAAAGAGTAATAAAAGATTGTTTGATGATGCTAATGGTTCATTATTCTTGGCTAACACGAAAAGTCCGTGACACGATTTAACGATAATAAATTCGCTAAATCTGTCAAAAAGTTTCAGGTTAACCATACGTTTGAGTATAAAAAAGAGAAGCGATTTATTGATTCGAAACGTTAGTTAACACACTTAAGATTTGATGGCTAATGCATTAAATGTCATAAGCGACAAAATCTGAAACCTTTCGAATCATGATAATTTATGACACGATTTAATGATAATTAAGTCGCCAAATTTGTCAAAAAGTTTCAGGTTAACTATACGTTTGAGTATAAAAAGAGACATATCTTTTAATTTGAAACTTTTGCTAATACGCCTTGACCTTGATAACGATAAATTCTTGTATTATAGGCGACAAAAGCTGATTCACCTTTAATCAGTGTTAGTGTTACCGATTTTGATGTTAAAGTGATATTGCCCTCAATGCAAAATAGTATCTGCGGACTGGTTACCTTTTCATCTCTTGGTTGATTATCACTTTCAATAATTTCAAATTTAAAATCATCAACGGGAACAGGAAAATCAATTTTATTTTGATGAATAACAGGCGGAGTTAATAACTTATCTAAACTAAGACTATTAAACTGAGTATTTTTCAATAATTCATCGACATCTAAATGCTTATTGGTCAAACCTGCCCGTAATACATTATCCGAGCTTGCCATCACTTCAAGTCCAGTACCACTTAAATAAGCATGTGGTGTTTGGGCGGATAAAAACATGGCTTGCGTTGGTTGCAGTTCAATAACATTTAAGATTAATGGCATAAATACCCCAATATCATTTGGATAATCCTTAGCAAGTGTTTTAATGGTCAAATAAGGCTCGTTTGAAAACGGTTCAATATTAGTTAACAATTGGTTAATTGCTTGCTCTTTTCTTTCTGGAGATAGTGTTAGCAATGCCTGAAAAAATAGTTTTAATTGTTGTTCATTTGCATCATTTTGCAATTGTTCAAATTCTTTGCTTAATGCCGTAACATTAATTTCCTTAAACAACTGCAAAATTTCCGCTATAGGGCGAAAAGAGCGCAGGGCTTTAAAAGGTGTTAGAGCATAAATCAGCTCTGGTTTGTGGTTAGGATCTTTATAATTGCGCTTAGGATCATCTAAAGCGATACCTAATTGATTCTCTTTTGCAAAACCTTGTTCGGCATTTAACTTAGTTGGGTGTACTTGTATCGATAATGCTTTATTTGCTGATAGTACTTTAAATAAGTAGGGAAGAGCAGAATATTGTTGATGAGTTTTAGCACCTAACGTTTCTAAAGGATGTTTTTTAATAAGATCATCAAGTCTGATTTTTTTATGATGATTATCGATAGCCAATGAACATCCCATTGGGTGAGCGCCCATCCAGATTTCAGCAATAGGTTTTTTCGTTGGATTTTTGATAGCAAACAATCTTGGAATATCATCAATACTTCCCCAATCGTAATTTTTAACACTATTTTCAAGTTTCCATATGGTTTGGTGCATAAATTTGATCCTCTAGTTTTTCAGTTATATCCATACTATTTAATACTTGTTATAGGCTACTATACTCTTAGTAATCATCAATGCATAACCTAAAAACAAACCAATATATTGCAATAAATTGGTTTGTTTTAGAAGTCATATTACTGTTCGCTTTGTATTACTGGCGATTAATTAATAAAAATATTTAAATCTTATACGAGCACCGTATCGATCATCAGTATTATCACCATGTGATTTATTTCTATCTAATAATGACCAATAAGCACCTAAATAAATATTAAAATTATCCATATCCAATACATTATCAATCAAATAAGAGGCATTAACGGTGTGAATTTTATATTTGCCTTTGCTATTAATATGCCCATCTTTGATTTTATTTTCTGGATTAAATTTTTTAATATTATTGTTGGCATAGTAGTAACCTAGCCCGACTTTTTCCCAGATGATATCGGCACCGATGGTCATGTCATTTTCATCTTTGGCACTCATATAAGCAAAACTGGTATTGATTTTGAGTCCTTTGTTTACCGCACCCCAATCACCTTCACTGTTCCAAGAAAAAGTTGCGCCATAACCAGTACGCTGTGATTGATCGCGGAATTTACCATTTTTGTCGTAATACCCATACGCGTTTTTTACCACATTGGTTTCAGCTGCGATGGCGGTTGAAAAACTATTATTTTTCCATGATAAAACGGGGCGAACATAAACTACATTTTTCTTTTTCTCAATGTCATAACCGTGATAGGTCGATTTATTAAACATTTTTTCGCCATTATTGACTAATGCATTGACTTCAAAATTGAAATTATTCAAAAAAGGCTTATTTAATTGGATGCTACCACCGTTTTTACTGCGTCCGCGACCTTCTTTCATCATATAAATATAGCCAAAACCATCTTCATAGATATCATTAGCCGTATTGCCTGAATATTCAATAAAAGTATCTTGACCAAGAGGAAACATATCATAGGCTTCGTAACGTCCTACTTTGATGCTCCATTCTTGTTTTTGTCCAAAATAAAAAGCCGCATCATCCAAATTCATATCTCCACCCAGATCAGCCAGTGGTTGTACCACAAAACCCGCAAAATTTTGACCATTTATTTCGCGATACCCATCTAAACCTATCAAAATTCGACCATTAATATCCCAGCGATCTTTATCAGCAGGTTTATTTTTTTTCTCGGCGCTTTCTTTTAGTGAACTAAGTTGTTGCTTGCTACTTGCAGCATCAACATTTATTTCAACATCGCCATAGAGTTTAAGTTTGCCTTGTGGGGTATCCCACTCAATTGCAGCATTAGCCATTGAACTCAACCCTATTAAACTGAATATAACTATTTTTTTCATAAAACTAATCCTCAACCGTTTTATATTATTTCATTATTTTGTTGAATGTATGCGATAACATTATATTTTGAAAAATAGTGTCAATTATTTTTTATGTAACTACTTAAAAAATAATAAATGATATCTTTTACATTTAAGATGTTATAGGTTGACGGGTATTTTTTAAACTTCAAAAATCTATTTATGTGACAGGTGTAACATTTTTAATTTTAATTTATCGCAGATTCTTAATGTTGAGGTTAACAAAAATGTTCAAGCAATATGAAGATGAGCCTAAGCTATATTTTACGAGTGATTAAGTATATAATGATAAGCATATCCTATTAATTTAAGTTAAAGTTATATATCTATGAAATCTTCAATTATCAGTAAGTTAGAAACTTTGCAAGAACGCTATGAAGAAGTTCAAGCATTATTATCTGACCCTTCGGTAATCGCCGATCAAAATCGCTTTCGTACACTTTCTAAAGAATATGCACAATTAGGTGGTGTAGTGAAGTGTTTTGCTAGCTGGAAGCAAACTCAAGAAAATATTGAAACCGCTAAAATGATGCTTTCTGATCCAGAAATGAGTGAAATGGCTCAAGAAGAGCTGAATGAAGCATTAGGACAAGTGGAAGAACAAGAAAGACAGTTACAGGTATTATTATTACCAAAAGATCCGAATGATGATTATAACTGTTTTGTCGAAGTTCGCGCAGGAACCGGCGGGGATGAAGCGGCGATTTTTGCGGGTGATTTAGCTAGAATGTATACCCGTTATGCTGAATCACGTCGTTGGCGAGTTGAAATAATGAGCTCGAATGAGGGTGAGCATGGTGGCTATAAAGAAGTGATTATGCTAATTAGTGGCGATGGCGTCTACGGTAACTTAAAATTTGAATCGGGTGGTCATCGCGTTCAACGTGTGCCCGAAACAGAGTCTCAAGGACGTATTCATACTTCTGCGTGTACTGTTGCTGTTTTACCAGAAATCCCTGAAGCGGAAATGCCTGAAATCAATCCAGCCGATTTAAAAATCGATACTTATCGTTCATCGGGTGCGGGTGGTCAACACGTTAATACTACCGATTCAGCTATTCGTATTACCCACTTGCCAACGGGAATTGTTGTTGAGTGTCAAGATGAACGTTCACAACATAAAAATAAAGCCAAAGCCATGTCTGTATTGGCTGCTCGTATTCAGGATGCTGAAATACGTAAACGTCAGCAAGAAGAAGCGTCAACTCGGCGTAATCTTTTAGGTTCTGGCGATCGCTCAGATAGAATTAGAACCTATAACTATCCACAAGGGCGAGTGACCGATCATCGAATCAACCTGACTATCTATCGCTTAGACGAAGTAATGGAAGGTAAACTAGAAATGTTAATCGATCCAATTGTACAAGAATATCAAGCAGACCAACTTGCAGCTTTATCGGAACAGGATGAATGACATATTTAGAATGGCTTAAGGGCGCTTCACAAACATTAATTGATAGTGAAAGTCCTAAGCGTGATGCCGAAATTTTATTAAGTTTTGTCACACATAAAACACGCACATTTTTAATGGCATTTAGCGAAACCAAATTAACCGATGATGAGCTAATTGCCTTAGATAGAAATTTGAAACGTCGCCAAGCCGGTGAGCCTATCGCTTATATTACGGGTGAAAAAGAATTTTGGTCTTTGAAGTTTAATGTGTCAAACGCGACGTTAATTCCAAGACCCGATACTGAAAAATTGGTTGAGCTTAGTTTAGAATATTTACCTAAAGTACCGTGTGAAGTGTTAGATCTTGGTACTGGTACTGGTGCCATAGCTATTGCTATGGCAACTGAACGTCCAGATTGTTTATTTACTGGCGTTGAAAAAAATAATGACGCTTTAAATTTAGCTCAGAAAAATGCCAATCAGATTGGGGTTAATAACGTCTATTTTTTAAAAGGTGATTGGTATAAACCAATAAAAAACCGTAAATTCTCAATGATAACCAGTAATCCGCCTTATATCGAACCCACAGATATTCATTTATCGCAAGGCGATGTTCGATTCGAACCGAAAAGCGCCTTAGTATCTGAAGATGAGGGTTTAGCTGATATTAAATTGATTGTTCAAGGTGCAACGAAACATCTAAATCAATATGGCTGGCTACTCATCGAACATGGCTGGAAACAAGGCGAAGCCGTACAGACCATTTTTAAACAACACGGATTTCAATTAGTTGAAACTTTCACCGACTATAGTGGCAATGATAGGGTTACGCTCGGTCGCTGGTTTAAACCTTAACAAGGATAATTTTATGATGAAACAAAAAAGAGTAAACGTCGGTGATATTACCGTAGCCAATGATCTACCATTTGTGTTATTTGGTGGTATGAACGTACTTGAATCACGTGATTTGGCTATGAAAATTTGTGAACATTATGTCACTGTAACGGATAAATTAAATATCCCTTATATTTTCAAAGCATCTTTTGACAAAGCCAATCGATCATCAATTCACTCGTATCGTGGACCCGGTTTAGAAGAAGGGTTAAAAATCTTCCAAGAACTTAAACAGCAGTTTGGCATAAAAATCATTACTGATGTTCACACTGAAGAGCAATGTCAACCCGTCGCTGATGTGGTTGATGTCATTCAATTACCAGCCTTTTTAGCCAGACAAACGGATCTAGTGGTTGCAATGGCAAAAACAGGTGCAGTGATTAATGTTAAAAAACCACAATTTGTCAGCCCGGGTCAAATGGGGAATATTGTGGAAAAATTCGAAGAAGCGGGTAACAACAAAGTGATTCTTTGTGATCGCGGTAGCTGTTTTGGTTATGACAATTTAGTCGTTGATATGCTTGGTTTTAATATCATGAAAAAAGCCAGCAAAGGCTCACCGGTGATTTTTGATGTTACTCATGCTCTCCAATGTCGTGACCCTATGGGTGCAGCCTCTGGCGGACGACGAGGTCAAGTGACTGAACTTGCCCGTTCAGGTATGGCGGTAGGTATAGCTGGACTATTTTTAGAATCACATCCTGATCCAAATCACGCAAAATGTGATGGCCCGTCAGCATTACCATTAGCGAAACTGGAACCTTTCTTAAAACAGATGAAAGCGATTGATGAACTCGTAAAAAGTTTCGAAGAAATTGATACTGAAAGTTAATCTAATTCTATATTAAATTTCAATTTTAAAGATAAGGGAAATGCTGAGCATTTCTCTTTTTTTTTGCCTTACATTCCAAACCCGCCTTAACAAAAATCATGTTGATAATTTAATCTATCATAATAGTATAAATTATTTATTTAACCTGTTTTATCTCAATACATCATTATTTTTTAAAATAAAAAAAGTGAACTTTTTTTCAACTAAAATCATTCAAAATTAGATCTTTTTAGTGATTAGGATCACGAATTTAAATTATTTAATTTGCTAACTAAAATATGTTTATGCATTATAAAAATAGACATTTAGCTTCTTTTTTGGTTTAGCAAAGCTTTTTAAAAGTGTTAATGAAAACGTATAAAATAAAAATGGATTCAATTTTGAGTTAAATAACGAGATCTTCTAACGAAGAATTGCTATTTAAATTAAACGGAATCGTTTTAAGGAAATAAATTATGAACCACTATAATAAATTAAACATTCCTCGTTCTTTGAGTTGTTTGACTAAACTCATCCTATCTTTGACCGTGTTAACCAGTGTTACACCCGTTTATGCTGCTTATGAAAGTAATTTTGTTGATGATTCATCACTCACTGGCAATGTATTTTTCTGGAACCGTGATCGTGAAAGAAAAAATATCGATGAACATAAATATGAAAAAAACCTTAGGCACTCATCATTTAACACAAATTTAGATTTCAAGTCTGGTTATATTGCTGATCGATTTGCGATTGAATTAGGCGGTTATGGCGCTTGGGAAGTGAGTAACGGTGGTAATGGACATCCTAATGAAATCGGTTTTAGTGGCGCCAATACTCGATGGGGTGAAGATTGGAAAAAAGATGTCAGTGGACTAAGTTTTTATAAAGCATTAGTTAATTTTAAACTCGACGATAAATTTTGGCTCAGAGCAGGGTATATCCAACCATCAGGTCAAACTTTACTTGCTCCACATTGGAGTTTATTACCGGGCACTTATCGAGGCGTAGAGTTTGGTACTTTGCTTGATTTCGATGATGCGGGCGCGTTATCCATGTCTTATATGTGGACAGATAAATATAAAGCACCTTGGTATAAGCGACTTTATGAATTTAAACAATGGGGCAAAGGGAAAAAAATTGATTACCTCCATTCTGCTGGTTTGAAATATGACTTTAAAAACGATTTTGTGATAGAAAGTGCTTTCGGTCAGGCACAAAATTATATGAACCAATTTTTTGGTAAAGCCTCATATAAAACAGATGTATTTAATAACCCACTGACTATGAGCTACCAATTTTATGGCGCTAAAGATCAGTCTCACAAAGGTAAAAATGTTTATGATGGCTTAGCATGGTTGCAGGCCGCTACCTTAGGTTATCAAATGGGGCCTGTTGGTTTACGCCTCGAAGGTGTTGTTGTTAAAGCAGAAGGGGAGCAAGGATTCTTTTTGCAACGTATGACGCCTGATTATGCTTCTTCAAATGGTCGATTAGATATCTGGTGGAATTCTCGCTCTGACTTCAATGCCAATGGTGAAAAAGCGCTATTTGCAGAAATCACTTATGATTTAGGGGATTTATCAAATTACTTAACAGGGTGGAGAACAGGTGCTTCTTATGCTTATGGTTGGGATGCAAAACCAAGCACAAACAAACAATTTAATCAGAAAAAACGTTTAATTGAATCAGCATATAACTTTGATTTAGGTTATACCGTACAAAATGGTTGGATAAAAGATACCTCTTTGCAACTTCATTTTACCAAATATAACAATCACACCAATATCCCAAGTTGGGGAGGTGGATATGGCAATATCTTCCAAGATGAACGCGATATCAAATTTATTGTTACTGTACCTTTCACCGTTTTCAATGCTAAACAAAAATAGGTAATCGTCATGAAAAAGTTTAAATCAGCTATTATTGCTACATCCATAGCAACATTATTAAGTATGGGAGCAACACAATCTGCTAGTGCTTCACAAAAAATTGTAGATACCATGAGTTCACAATTACGCCTAAATTATCAAATCGTGGATAATGATGCTGTAAATCATGGAATAGATTGTGCGGCATTGGGTGCAGATTGGGCATCATGTAACAAAGTGACCTTAACCCTTAAAAATACAGGGTCTGCGATTACTGACAAAGATTGGGCAATCTATTTTCATAATATTCGAATGATCTTAGCGGTAAACAATGATCAATTTAAAATTACCCATGTCACCGGTGACCTACACAAGCTTGAACCAACGGAGAAATTCGAAAATATTCCCGCAAATGCTGTTGTGACTATTCCGATCATTGGTGAATATTGGCAAATCAGTGAAAGTGATGTTATGCCTAGATGGTATGTGACCTCATCAAAAGCTGAACCAAAAGTGATTGCCAATACCGATACCGATTCTGATAATCTCTCTGCATTTGTAAAACCATTAGGCGAACAATGGAAAATCTCGCCAAATGATCATAATGTTTTAATGACGCCTGAAAATCGTTATCAACGCAACAAAGATATACAAGAAATTAACGAAGAGTTGTTAAAAGGGCAAATTTTACCGACTCCATCCAAACTTACTGTTGGTAAAGAGACGATTACCCTAAATGAAAATGGCGTTAATTTAGTGCTTAATCACTTATCAAAAGAGAGTAAATCAGTATTAGAGGAACATTTTAGAAAATTAGAGATTGCTGTTAGCAGTAAAGGTTTTAACATTAATGCTTCAATTGATAAAAATGCATTTAAAAAAGGTGTAAAAGGGAGTTATAAATTAGAGATAACGCCTCAAGGAGCAACCATTTTAGCCTTTGATGAAAGCGGAATTTTTTATGGTGTAGAATCGATATTATCAGTAATACATGCTAAAAACCCTCAAGTTATACCTACACTTTCAGCCGAGGACGCTCCTCGATTTGAATATCGAGGAATGATGTTAGATACTGGTCGAAACTTTAAAAGTAAAGAAGCGGTATTACAGTTACTTGATACGATGTCAAAATATAAAATGAATAAATTTCATTTCCATTTAAGTGATGATGAAGGTTGGCGAATTGAAATTCCGGGTTTACCTGAATTGACCGAATTTGGGAGCAAACGCTGTCATGATCTGAGTGAGACAAAATGCTTATTACCACAACTCGGATCGGGTCCAAATAGCAACAATAGTGGCAGTGGATACTTTACACGAAATGATTATATTGAAATAGTGAAGTATGCAAATGCTCGATTTATTGAAGTCATCCCAGAAATAGATATGCCTGCACATGCTAGAGCGGCGATTATGTCGATGGAAGTGAGATATCAACGCCTAATGAATAAAGGTAAAGAACAACAAGCTAATGAATATCGATTAGTCGATCCAACCGATACATCAAATACGACCACAGTACAATTTTACAATCGACAAAGTTATCTTAATCCGTGTTTAGATTCTTCGAAAAAATTTGTAAATAAAGTCATTAGTGAAATAGCCAAAATGCATGCTGAAGCTAAACAACCAATTTCAACTTGGCATTTTGGTGGTGATGAGGCGAAAAATATTCATTTTGGTAATGGCTACCAAGATATTAATGCCGCTCAAAAAGAGGCGGGTAAAGGTTTAATTGATCAAAGTATTGAAGATCATCCATGGGCAAAATCACAAGCTTGCCAAACCTTTGTTAACAAAGGGGTTGTTAAAAACATTGAACATCTACCAAGTCATTTTGCTGTCGAAGTGAGTAAAATCATTAAAAACAACGGAATTAATCGCATGCAAGTATGGCAAGATGGCGTAAAATTCGCAACCGATGCCAAATCTTTTGCCACCGATGAAGTGATTGTCAATTTCTGGGATAGTTTGTATTGGGGGGGATATGATTCAGTAAATGAATTCGCCAATAAAGGCTATAAAGTTATTGTATCTAACCCTGATTATGTCTATTTAGATATGCCTTACGAAGTTAATCCAAAAGAAAGTGGTTACTATTGGGCTTCTCGTTTCAATGATGAACGCAAAATATTCAGTTTTGCGCCCGATAACTTACCACAGAATGCAGAAACATCGTTTGATCGTAATGGTGATGCATTTGCTGCAAAAGGCACCATGAATTGGCCGGGCGCATACGGATTATCCGCTCAAATTTGGACTGAAAATATTCGCACAGATGATAAAATGGCTTACATGGCTTATCCTCGATTGCTCAGTGTTGCAGAGCGTGCATGGCATAAAGCCGATTGGGAGACAAATTATCAAAAAGATCGCCAATTCCAACAAGGCGAAACCCATTATGTTGATCAGCAAAAGCTTTTCAATGATTGGAATCAATTTGCCAATTTAATCGGTCAACGAGAATTAGCTAAATTAGATGCAGCTTCAATTAATTATCGTCTACCTGTCCCGGGTGCGAAGATTGAAAATGGTAAATTGATCGCGAACATCGTCTTCCCTGGTTTAAGTATTGAATATTCAATTGATAAAGGTAATCAGTGGCAACGCTATCAAGGTCCTACTGCCATTAAGAAAGGTGAAAGTGTCATTATTCGTAGCGTCTCGCCAAATAAACAAAGGACCAGTCGCATTGAAATTGTGAAATAAATTAATATTAATCATTATTCTTATCCGTTATTTAACGGATAAGAATAAATAATCGATAAAACAAATAGATTAAAAATATCACCCCTATTAATGAAGCGTTTCCATATTATCATCAACTTCATTAAAATCATCACTGCCATCTTCAAAATAGGTTCCCCAACCATCATAATTGACACCAAATTGGTTAGTTAATGTGATGATTTCCGCTATTTGGGCATTAATTAATTCTGCATTAAGTGGACTTTCAGCCACAATATCAAACCCGATAACAACATTGCCAGTATCATCTACATCTTCATCAGGGTCGGTAGCTTCATAACCTAATTTATAAGCTTCTACGGCGACTTTTTCAAGTAGATCAAAATTTTGTGATGAGATATGATGTTCAATAATATAAAGCGCATGAGGATCGCTGCCATCTTCTAATAGTTCTTCAATAATAGCGTTAGTATCTTGTTGAGCAAGCATAATTTGATCTTTCATAATTTACCTTTTAGTGGTCATGCAATTTGTGTGGTATATTACACGTTTAAAAATAATTTTCGAGAAAAAAAGTGATCGTTGATTTACATTCGCATACAACTGCGTCAGATGGCATATTGACACCTAGTGAACTGGTCAAAAGAGCAGCTGATAATCAAATCAGTATGTTAGCAATTACCGATCATGATACTATCAAAGGTCTGTTAGAGGCAAAAAACACGATAGAACGTGACAATTTACCCGTTAAATTAATTTATGGCGTTGAAGTGTCAACAATTTGGAAGAATAATGAAATTCATATTGTTGGATTAAATATCGATGTTGAAAATTCACCGTTGCTTGAATTGTTATCAGCCCAAGAACAAGGTCGAATTGATAGAGCAATAAGCATTGATCAAAAATTGGCGAAAGTCAGCATTGATAATGCATATCAACAAGCACAACAATTTTCGAAAGGTGATATTGTATCACGTGCCCATTTTGCCCGTTTTTTAGTGGCCAATGGTCATGTTAAAGATGTTAAACAAGCATTTAAAAAATATTTAGGCAAAAGTGGTTATGCTTATGTGCCTGCAAAATGTTGCTCTATTGGTGATGCGGTTAATGCTATTCATGCAGCAGGTGGGCAAGCAGTACTTGCTCATCCTAGTCGTTATGATTTAACGTTAACTAAATTAAAAACCTTAATTGGTGAATTTAAAGAATATGGTGGTGATGCAATGGAAGTATCACAAAGCCGGCAAACACAAGATGATTTACAACGATTGGCAAAATTAGCTAATGAATTCGGATTATTGGCATCTCAAGGTTCCGATTTTCATGATTTGGTTAATTATCTTGATTTAGGTAAAACCACGCCTTTACCAGCCAGTGTGACACCAATCTGGCATAATTGGAATGACTAAATAAAAAAACGAAACTTAACCATAACACTAATATAGAAGAAAACTATGAGCCAAACTTTTTATATTCATCCTGATAATCCACAAACAAGATTATTAGATCAAGTTGTCAAAATTTTAAATGATGGTGGCGTTATCGCTTTTCCGACAGATTCAGGTTATTCACTAGGCTGCTTGCTCGATAATAAGTATGGTGTTGATCGCATTTGCCAAATTCGCCAGCTTGATAAATATCACAACTTTACTTTAATGTGTCGCGATCTTTCGGAACTATCATCTTACGCTTTTGTTGATAACACGACTTTCCGGCTCTTGAAGAATAATACCCCCGGTAAATATGTCTTTATTTTGCAAGCCAGCAAAGAAGTACCTCGTCGATTAATGAATGAAAAACGTAAAACCATTGGTTTACGTATTCCTGATAATAAAATTGATTTAGCATTACTTGAATTGTTAGGGCAACCATTAATGACAACCACATTAATTTTACCTAATGAAGATGAAGCCCAATCCGATCCTGAAGAGATTGAAGATAAAATTGGTCATCAACTTGATGCTATTGTGCATGGCGGATACATTGGTCCGCAACCTACAACAGTAATCGACTTAACTAATGACTATCCAGATATTATTCGTCAAGGCAGTGGTGATATAAGTCCGTTTATTTAATGTAACTTTCTGTATAGATTAATGAAATATAAAATAATTAAACCTTTTGCTTTGGGAGGTATATTTTTCTATTTGTTAAGTGCTTTGTGGGCTTACCTACAAATTGGTTTTATTAATGAATCAGACTCAACAATAGGTTATGTTACAAATTTTAAATATAAATATAGTCGTTCTATAAACCAAGGTTATTATCATTATCATCGTCATCGTTTAATGTATTATCCTATTGTTACTTTTACTGATAAAAAGGATCAAAAGAGAATCTTCACTTCATCACTTGGGTCTAGTCCCAGTCCTTATGATATAGGTCAACAGGTGAAAGTTCTTTATAATGATAGCACAGCTAAAATATCGGATTTTAGGACACTTTGGTCTGGTATAATTTTTATCGCTTTTATGGGAACGATATTTAGTGCAATTGGATTTTATCTGCCTTATTTTTTGGCAAAACATTCTGAAAATTATAGAATGAATCTCTTAAACAACAAACGACATAAACGCAAACACAAATATAAAATACTTCGAAAGAATAAACGTAAATAAAATAACTATTTAGTAACATTAAAAATTTATACCTATTTTTTGTTGCAAATTGAGTAACTCAATATTCAACAAATAAAATTTACTAACTGTATCAAAATAGTAAAATCGATTTTGATATAAGTTTTCACTTAAAGTTAAACAAATATGATACCTGTGAAGGTAGCGAGAACTGCTTATGAAAAACATAAAAGATAATACTGAAAAATTACAAAAGGTACTAGCCAATTTAGGCAATGGTTCACGGCGTGAGATTGAAGCCATGATAGCGGCAGGGAAGATCAGCGTTAACGGTAAAATTGCCAATTTAGGCGATCGTGTCGATGTCAGTGCTAACCCTAAAATTCGCATCAATGGGCATTTAATTCAACTAAGAAGTAAAGAAAAAGAGATCTGCCGAGTTCTGGCTTATTATAAACCAGAGGGTGAAATTTGTTCACGTAATGATCCTCAAGGTCGAGCGACGGTATTTGAACGATTACCACGTTTAAAAAATGCACGTTGGATCAATATTGGTCGTTTAGACATCAATACGTCAGGACTTTTGTTATTTACTACTGATGGTGAATTGGCTAACCGTTTAATGCATCCAAGACATGAAATCGAACGTGAATATGCTGTGCGAGTGTTTGGTAATATTACCGATCAGCAAATTAATCAATTGCGCAAAGGTGTACAATTGGAAGACGGTCCTGCTTCATTTAATTCAATTAAAGCACAAGGTGGTGATGGCCTTAACCAATGGTTTAATGTCGTTATAACCGAAGGTCGTAATCGCGAAGTGCGTAGAATGTGGGAAGCCATCGATGTACAAGTAAGCCGCTTATTGCGTATTCGTTATGGCAACATCAACTTACCAAAAGGCTTATCACGCGGTACATGGATGGAACTAGGTATTGATTCTGTCAACTATTTACGTGAACTTGTTGGTTTACCAGCAGAAGTTAAAAGTTTTACTAAAACAACTTCATCATCGGACAAAAAAACGGTTAGACCAAAACGTATCAAATTGAATAATCCGTCTAAATCACCTCGCCGTGCTACGGCTAAAAAACCTACTCGAAAATAGAGTTATTCATCACCTCAATACATAATTTGTATTGAGGTGTGCGCCCATCAAAAAATTGATTAATGTTAAAAATATTATTTTTTACGCTTTGTTATCATCGTTGTGGTATAGAAATATAGCATTAAATGAAAAATGCTAAGTATTTTTTTTTCATAAAATCTGCAAAAATAATTAAAGGCTATTTTAATTAACGTGTAACCCATCAAACTTGTTATATTCTAAATAGTTTGATAAAGGATGAATAATTATTGAAAGGAAATATTATGCGAATAGTAATAACCATTTTTGTCATTTTTTTTCTTACCGCTTGCCATACACGTACAAGTGAGGAAGCATATAAAGAGGGAAAATATCTAGAAAGTATCAGTTTATTAACTAACAATATTGAAGAAAAAGGCCTTAAAAAGTATGACAAAGATAAAGCCGAAAAGTTACGCACTTTAGTCACTAATGTTATGGAACATTATGAAACCAATCTAGCCAATACTTCAGACACCGATTACAAAAAACGTATTGATATCTACCAAAACTTACTTAAGATGAAAATGATGCTTAGGGATCGTTTTTATAGTTCAACTGTCGATTTTTTTAATAATAAATACGATTCGGAACAATTGGAGCAAACCATTGCTAAACAATATTACGATTATGCAAATTCAATAACGGGCACAGACAGTATAAGCTATAAGAACAAAGCCAATTTATACCAACGTGGTTTAGAACGATATAATTATAAAGATATTGAAAAACGGTATCAAAACGCCAATACGAAATATATGCAGGTTGCTGCCAAAGAATACTATGATTTAGGTAAAAAATTTGCACAAGAAAAAAACTACAAAGAGGCTGCAACGGCTTTTAGTAATGCTTCACAAGTTTATCAACCACTCGGTAAATATAGAGATAGTGATAAACGAGCAATTGAAAATGACAAAAAATATTGTACGCAACAAGCCGAGGCTGCTTATCAACAAGCCCAACAACTCTCTCAAAATGCCAGAAAGCGTCACGAGTTTCGAGAGGTGGCAGATTACTTTAACAAAGCAGTAAAAGTTTACCAGCCATATGGAAAATATCGCGATGCAAAAGCATTAGCTGACACCTACCAAAAAAAGGGAATTGTTAAAGTTTACTATAATTCATCCCCATCTCAATTTACGAATGAAATTAGAGAATATATAGGCTCATATTATATTGAGTTTACCAATTACTTGAGTGAAGCAGATATTGATATACGAATTGACTACGATATTGATTTTAATGATCTTGGCAAATCAGTTAATTATGAAACAAAAACTGAACAGGTATTTGATAAATATGTCGAAGTGCCAGATAAAAAAGGGAGAATTACCAAACTCAAAAGCTATAAAGATCAGCGCTACACTATAGAAACAGAAACTCATAGCAATCAACTAACATTAACGACAAACATCATGGTTAACGGTATGTATAGCTATATTAAATCATTTAAAGTTAAAGAAACTTCCGCTAAATACAAATATGTTTATAGTGGTGATGTACCATCAAAATATCGTAACTATAGTGAAGGAAGTTTAAAATCTCAAGATGAACTTTATAAACAAGCCCAACAAGAACAACTAACCGAATTAAGGTCTAGATTAAAGGATATTGCTAATGATCTTTCTTACCTTTAATAGAAAGATTTAAAAATAGATGAAAAGTATCTTGAGGTATGTAATAGACAATTTATACCTACTTTTATTAATAAATTATACTACTACACGAAACCTCAAGATATTAACCCAACAAGTAACTATCCTAAAATAAATATGATCCAGCAATGAAAATAAAGATTTAATTTAATTTGTCCATAAGTGAATTGTTATTTGGTTGCAGATGTGATGAGTTGTGAAAATGGATTAGCCAATACTCTTAAAATCGATTATAAAACCATATCAAAATATAGAATAAATGATTAAAGATAAAGCTCGTTTAATTTACTGATTTAACGCTTTTGATTTAATAATATTTATTATAAATAATCTACTGACAGTTTAAAGCAAAAATGCCAAATGAATTTCTGACCAGCAAAGATTATCGTAAATAATTATAAACGACCTCATTAAAAAAATATCCAGATTTTAATGCAAATCATGACGTTATTTGAAATAGAATGGAATTAGGTTATATTTTATCCATATTTTATCTAAAAATGGTTTTTTAGATTCAAAATGTCATTAGTGAAAGCAAAAATATCATATTTTTATAGATTAACTAAATAGTTGATTAAAAAATTACCTAATTAAGGTAAAATAATCTACTTACAGTACGTTAAGTGAAATAAAAATATGGATAGAGCGACTTATGGCAAATAATATAATTTTAAATCTAACAATCAATGAATATCTAGATTCTTTTTCAAACGAAGAACTTTGGCAACAAGCAGCCAAAGAAAAACTGGTAGAAATGTTAAAAAATACCTGTGATGAAGCTGAAGCTTATAAACGAAATCGTAAAGAAAATAAAAATAAAAACGCAATTTATGCTGCACATAATGCAATTTGCATCAGCGGTGAACGAGGGGCAGGTAAAACCGTATTTTTACGTAATATAGAAAATTTTTGGCAAAAAAGTTATGATAAAAGGCAGATAGACGATATTTTCTTTCTAGAAATTATCGATCCCACTTTACTTTGCAATCATGATGAGTTTGCCAATGTTATTGTTGCTCAATTATATAATGCAGTTGAAAAAAGATTACAATCATCTTCTACTAATCAATGTCAACGTAATGATTTTTATTCTTCTCTACAAGAACTTGCCAATGCTCTAGGAAAAACAAAAGAATTTAATGATTACACAGGTATAGATAAAATACTCAAATATAGTTCTGGTGTACAAATTCAACATCGCTTTCATGATTTTGTAGAAAAATGTATTGAAATTTTACATTGTAAAGCGATTGCTATTCCAATTGATGATGTCGATATGGCTTTGGACAAAGCCTTTGAAGTGTTGGATGATGTACGTCGATTACTTAGCTGCCCTTATATTATCACCATTATCAGTGGTTCTCTTCACTTATATTCCCATATGATAAATGTCCATTTTCAAAAACTAGCAGCACCCAAAGAATTTATTGCTAATGATACATCAAAAGATGGACGTGAAACAGCTCAATCATTAGCTGAAGCTTATCTCACCAAAGTATTTCCGAATCACCAACGGTTACCTTTATTACCTATTGATGATCTTTTACCTAAATTAAAAATTATTGAAAAAGAAAAGGATGATGGCATAACATTTTTTAAATACGAGAAAGATCTTCAAAACTATTTCTACTATTTATGTAATGGGGAAGCTAGTAGTACTAAATGGCCCAAGCCGAAAAATGCTCGAGAAGTCACTCAACTTATAAGATCATTACCACCATCCATATTTTGTCAAGAGAAATTAGAAGAGTACTTATGGTCTACTTTTCAATCTTGGGCAGAACAAAAACAAGATGGTGTTGCTTATAGTAATGCTATTAGTTATCAACGGGTAATAAATTATAATAAAGAAGATCTATTTAAAATTGAACAACTATTGGCATTTAGCCCTAAACAACAAATATACATAAAATTTTCTGGCAGTAAAAAGAATTTTTTCGATGAGCAATTAGAAGCGATTAAAGAGCTATCTAGCAAAGGAGAAGACAATAAGAAAGTTTTAACCAGTGTATTTAACAATTATAGTTTAGTTATGCGAAGTATGCCACCTTTAGAGTTTTTGGTTGAAAATCTTTTTTTGAGCAAAAGAACTATAGAAACTGACGAAAATAATATTTTAAAATTAATTTATACGCATTGTGATTATTATGGAAAATTGAGTCAGCAAATTCATAATATCTTTTTTAGTCGTGCTTATGAAATATTGATTTTATCTATATTGGATGCTATTTCTTCCAAAGATAATAACATCGATTGGGAAAAGCAACTGCAATTTACCCTAAATTCTCCACCATTTTATTCAATTCATGCTATGAATCCAACTAAATTTGTTGATGATGAGGATATGTCAGATGGAGAAGACTTTAGAACCAATGATGAGAATAGTAACGACAGTAACGACAGTAACGACAGCATTAAGGATTTCGCAAAGCAAATAGATGACTGGCGTGAAATGCATGAAGAAAGTTTGAAAGGGTTACAAACAAAGAATTTGATTCCCTTATTGCATGCAGTATTTAATAAGGTTTTTACTCAGTTACATATCATGCGTAAAAAAAGCTTTAAATTGAATGAAGATGAACATCTTTCTGATATTGCAAAACGTTTCGAATACTTAGTAATTAACGCTTTCGCTAGTTTTATGAAAGATGGAATAATCATTCATGCTAACCCTGCATTAAACGCTGCAGTAAATACGATTAGAGAGAAATCAAAATTTAAAAGTTCTGATCGAATATTAACAAAAAATATAGAAGGAATAGTTGATTTCGATACTAAAAAACCTGAAGTAAACGGCGGTATTGAATCACTACTATTATCAGCTATATGGAATCATCCCCTTTTTAAGAACAATGATGCTTCTTCTCCAATGTTTAAAATAGGTTCTCGCCACGAATTTTATACATTTAACAGCATTAAATTAAATGTCATGAAAAAATATAAAAATTTTAATGCTGACACTTTAAGTGATTGGGTTAAAGGACAAAAACGTCCAACATTAACAAAAATGCTTGATGGGTTAAGAGAGGATGACCTGTTTTCAAATTATGAAAATGAAGAAGAGTTGTTAAATATGAATAAACGAGAAGAATTTCCTCGACTATTCATTACAATTTATAATCAATTAGCCAGCAGGAAATAAACAATGTTCACATTTGATTTAAAATGGATTGTTCCTGCTGTAATTTTAACGTCGGATCGGTTATTAAATTCAGAAATGAATTTACAGCAAGGTAAAAAATTAAACGAAAAACTGCATACGATATTAAAGCAGGCAATACATGATTATCAACCTTATTATCGTCATCGCTTACGTTCTGATGATATTGACTATGCTATTGAAGAGTGGCTTAACCATGATAAAGATGTCGATCCGATTAGTTGTTTGGATAAATTGGCAGACTATTTTTTAGAGTGGACTGGTGTGAGTTTTGAAGTAAAAAAACCGCTATTGGATTTGTGGTTAGCATTAGTATCATTAATTGATCCTAATTGGATAATTGCTTCAGCTTATAAAAATCGTATCGAAAATAGGATATTGCAACCAAACAATGCCATTGCTAATATTTTAACAGATCAATGTCCGATTGCATTGGTCAAACCACTTGGCAATAAAGTTTATGCAGATAATCATGTCCATTTAAATGGGCATGGATCCTCATCACTTTCAATGCAAAGTTTTGCTCTTTATTTAGAAAAAGAGCCTGAAAATATTGAGTGGCCTAATCGCCCTGAGTTTACTCTATATGAAAGTAATACATTAGATAAACAATATTTACCATTGTTAGTGAGAGCATGCAGTATATTATTGTTACAACAGATATTTTTTGATCCTGAGAGAAAAAATTCCGAGAGTGAAAATGAATTCGTCAATTTTAATATAATAAATTTAAAGACTATTATATTTAAAAAAGTTTCAATGATAAAATTTTACAATAATACGCGTACCTCTGCGCAAAAAATTATAAGGATAGCAAATGATCCAAAACAATGTCAGAAAAATGGCTGGTTATTATTATGTCTGGGCTTTTTAATTCATGCTGATAACAACCAAAATAGTGGTTATAGAAAAAACTTATCAATATTTATTAAAAGTAGTCATATTTTAAGAAATTATATGACTGTATCAGGAATTGGACTTAGTCAGTTTGTAAGTTTTTTTGGATTTTCATTAAGAAAACCTGAAAAAATTTATAAAAATGGACATAAATTTTATGATTTCGTGGCAAATCATGACGCTGCAAGTAATATTAAAAGAGAGTTTAGAATATCGCCTAATGTTTTAATAAAAGAAAGCGATGGTAATCTCAGTTTATCACTTGGAAAATTAAAAAAATTTTCAAATTATTTCTTCCGATGGGGTAAACCTGAAAACCATCATTTTGTGATTCATTTTACTCGAGGTTTTCCTAACAAAAAAAATATTAACGATAGGTTATTAAAAGATTTTCGTGATAAATTGAATTTACAGGTAAATAAACTACATGACCTAATGAATTCAGTTGAATATCAAAAAGCAGAAATTAATATTGGAACTGGATTTCCTCCCAAAAAAGCCAAAGTTGATCTTAGAAAGTTAATACGTGGATATGATATTGCAGGAAATGAAAATCAATTACCAATTGAGATATTCGCGCCAACCCTTCGAGTTCTTCGGTCAGCATGTTATCAAGTAAATAGTCCTTTATATTTACCTTTCAAAAAGCCATTTTTAACGGTTCATGCCGGCGAAGACTTTAGTCATGTTCTTTCGGGTTTAAGAGCTATTGATGAGGCGGTTAATTTTTGTCAGTTTGATGAAGGGGATCGCCTTGGACATGCTTTAGCCTTAGGAATAGATATTGAGCAATGGGCAAAACAACAAAAACGAGCCTATCTGACGGTTGGTGAGCATCTAGACAATTTAGTATGGTGTTACTATCAAGCGCTAAAACTTTGTGGAATCTTACCTGAAATTCAATCTACTTTACCGATTTTAGAATACAAAATTAAGCATTGGTCTAATTACTTATATAGTGATGAACACTATTCAATTAATGATTTATATCAAGCTTGGCTACTTCGGCGAAATTGCCCACGTCGATTAAATAACAATCAAGGCATAAGTGAAGTTAAGCGAAAAGTACGTTTACCTGATTATGAATTTTTAATGAATCATCCTGAAAGTAAAGCAAAAAAATTATGGTTAAATTACCTTTATTCAAACTATCCATCCGATAATAAAAGACGGTTTAAAACTATTTCAGTTGATTTACAAATAGACAGCAATATAATTCCTCAATTTATTAATGAACCACTAATAGATTCAATATCAAAAGAAGAGCTAAAACTCTATACAGCAATTCAAGATTTATTGATTGAACAGTATAGTAAGCAAGGAATTATCCTCGAAGCCTGTCCGACATCCAATCTTTATATTGGTAGAATCAGTCACTATCATGAACATCCTTTATTTCGTTGGCACCCACCAAATGGTAAATGGCTGCAAAATGGTGAAAGGTTTAACCTTTTCGGTATCAGAACGGGCCCTATTTCGGTATGTATCAATACTGATGATTGTGCATTAATGCCTACAACCATTGCTAATGAACACGATGTGATGATGAAAACGGCAATCAAACATTTCGATATAGGTCAATGCCAAGCAGAAGAGTGGATTGAACGAATTCGTCAAAAGGGTGTAGATATTTTTGATTCAAATCATATTGATTGGACTAATATATCTGACCAATATTAAGTAATGTTAATATGGCGAATAACATTAATTTTAATAAAGTTGATATGTCAACACAAAAGGCTCTAAATTAATTGTCAGATCGGTTAAACGAAGTTGGAATTAATTCAAATTTCCTCTTCGTTATATAATTGCCTAAGTTTTTCGGTTCGTTGGATTAGTTTGTGACGGACGTGTTCAGGCTCTAAGCAGAGGCATTGATGCCCAAAACTCATTAATATACCGTAACTATAATCATCTTCGATAAAATCAAAATCGACTAGATATTTATTATCATCGAATGGATTTATATCTTTCTTATCACAATAATCTAATATGCGTTCTAAGATAGAGCTATCAATTAATAATTTTATTTTAAAGACCTTTTTTTTCATGTCTCGTTTAAATAAAGAAACCATGTCGGGATTCGATCTTTTAGTAAAATTTATGTCTGTTTTATGGATGTTAGACATTTTCGATAATTTAAATATGCGAAAATCATTTCTATTTAAACAATAACCTTGTAAGTACCACTCTTTTTCTTTAAATAGCAGTTGATAAGGCTCAATTAATCGAGAAATCGCGTCATTTTTAATTTTGCGATAATCAAATGATAACAGTAACTGCTGACTCAATGCCCCTTTAATAATCGCTATTTTATTATTAATGTTTTGTTTTAAAAACCAAGGGGATAAATCTACAGTAAGTCGGTTTAGGTCATTACTTAAATCATTAAGTTCTTCCTGAGACAAAAAGCTTTTAATTTTTTCGTGAGTATGGAATTTTTCATTGTCACTTAAAATTGGAGAAGATAATAAATTCAGACCTTTTAAAAGAACAGTCACATCGTCTTTAGTAAATAGACCTTTACTGATTTTATAATCTTTTAAAATACTGAACCCGCCCTGACTTCCTGCATATGTGATGATCGGAATTCCAGCACGTTCAATAACTTGTATATCTCGATAAATGGTGCGCAATGATACATCTAATTTTTCCGATAATACTTTAGCGCTTATTCTATCTTTCTGAAGTAGTATCATAATGATAGTAATTATACGGTTAATTTTCATATTTTAAGTGTTGAAATAATTGATCTTAAATTTTTAATATGACATACAGTTGTCAGGGTTACCTCATCATAATATAGATAACATAATTTAAATATATTAATTTTTTTAATATCTATTACAAAAAGGTAACCAAAATGTTTAAACCAAATAGCGTTATTATTTATGTTAAAAACATCGATATCAGTACCGACTTTTACACAAAAATACTTGAACAAAATCCTATTGAAACCTATCCAGGATTTGCAGTTTTTTTATTGAAAGGCGATTTTATTTTAGGATTACAACAAGCCGATCAAATCACACCTAAAGCACCGAATCATTTTGGTGGTTTTGAACTCTCTTTTAGTGATATAACAAAAGATAAGGTAGACGAAATCTATTTAATATGGAAAAAGCTAAACGTAAAAATAGAACTTGAACCTCAAATGCTTGATTTTGGCTATACTTGTGTTGGCAATGATCCAGACGGGCATCGCCTTAGAATTTGCGCCACTGACACCTCAAAGTTTGAATAAAAGTGATGAAATAAAATTATAAAAACAATGATTATCTTTTTTTCATGAAAGATTTACATTTAAACTAATTTAGGTGATAGGAAGAATAGGAGCGGTGGAACGCGCTCCTATATAAATAGGATATTCTAAATTAAATACTATTTGATATTTTATCTTGTTCTTCAAACCACATTTCAATGAAATCATCTTCTTTTGAAGACCTTTGATAAAGGGTACCTACAATAATTGCCCCGATAATAAAAAGTCCCGCAATAAAAGAAAAAACGCCTATTTGCATCAAAAATTCAGAATCTGTTTCTTCAAGTGAAAATATTATTGTTAAACAGATGCAGAACAAGAGTAATAAGCAACTTAAACAAGTTATGGTTGGATAGTAACCTTTTATATTATCTTCTTTTGTCGGTGTATATGCCGTTTTATCGGATAATTGCATAATATTAATTGAATCTTTATTTTGCGTAGCAATGATTTGCCCTTTTTGCTCTTTAACTATACCATCTGCAGCGAGTGACAATGCAAGCCATGCATGACTATAATCTAACTTACCTAAATTTATCTCCAATTGATAAAATTTATTTGGTTCAAGTTTTATTCCGCTGTTTGGATCAAATAATGTAGCTTTAAAACTGTGTAAAGCAGGAGATGGTAAATAGAGTGTCCATGCTTGGTTAATCTTTTCTCTTTGTACTTGTTCTGAATCCAAAAAGTACTCTAGATCTTTATTGAAATTAGTTAAATTTGTATTAAGGGAGCGGAATAAATTTAATTTCAAAGTAGATTGATTTAATACCTCTTCATCATTTGAAAACAATAGTGCACAACAATATTCTGTTACCTGTAATTGAGTTTCGGTATCAAACAATAGATTAATTAATAGTATATTTTGTATTGAATTATCATCAATCCAATCATTAATCTTATCTATGGAGGGTATTATGTTGGAAAAGGTAATATTAGATTGATGAATGTTTAGTTCATTGAGTTGGCTGTAACTCATTAACGCATTGTTTATAACTTCTTGGTCTTGATTAGTGTTTAAAAGAATTATTACACTAGGAAGCATGTTTAATTTAGATTTCATTGGTAATAAAATCTTATCAAACAAATAGAATAATGGAGAACTGTCATTTTCTCTTATAATTGAAATGGGTATTACTTTATCGGGATTTGTTGGAGAATGCCCCTCAATTTTCATTATTTTTAAAGAGACATTATCAATACCTGTAATATAATGGTAATCGATCAGATTTATTGAACTTTGGCACCAACTTTGCCAATTTAAACGCATGTTTTTTAGATAATGATTAAATATTAACGTATCAACTTTTTCATAAAAAAAGAAGCTGTATAAAAATCCCATCACAGACAAACCAAATAATATTGGCGCAATAATAAAAAAAATGAAGATAAGATTAAATTGTGAGAACACCGCATCGTTATCATTCTGAACAATAAAAATAAAAATGATATAAAATAAAAAACTAATCACAAAAATCAATAAATAAACCCATTTTGAAAAATTCTTAGGTATTGTTTTTTCTTCAATATTTGGTAATTGCCATTTCATTAGTTGCATCCCACTTGTGTTAATGTTGATATTAATACACAGCCACATGCGGCATGACATCCTTCAACAGCAACTTGGCGTTCATGCATTAACCAAGTAGGATGTCCTTCAATAATCGGATTTATACCATGTCCTTTTTTCGGGCAAGATACACTGTCTCCCACTAAAGCAACAGGTTTACCATCAAAATCAGCCCCAGAAGCACTAATAACATTTCCACCATGCGAATGTGGATCACCTAACCGTATTACACCTTTCATAAATAAATTCCTTACTTATATTTTATTTACCTTTTTTCAGATCTAACTTCATGACGAATTTTGTCCCAACCTTGATAGGGTTCAAGTTTAATATTACGTGCGCCAGTTAATCGCTCTATTTTTGCCAATACATCAACAATGGTTAACCTGACGCTTTTATCGGCTTGTGTGTCAATATTAGAATTATTTTTCTGCCCCGATTTCACAACGAATTTTGTCCCAACCTTGATAGGGTTCAAGTTTAATATTACGCGCGTCAGTTATCCGCTCCATTCTTGCCAATACATCAACAATGGTTAACCTGACGCTTTTATCGGCTTGTGTGTCAATATTAAAATTATTTTTCTGCACCAATTTCACAACGAATTTTGTCCCAACCTTGATAGGGTTCAAGTTTAATAGTACGTGCGTCGGTTATGCGTTCTATATAAGCGGGTTTATAATAAATTTCCCAATATTGCCCAAATCTTTGGACTTCTATCATGTTTTCACCATTAAGGTATAAATCAATATTTTTTTTAGTGTTTATAACACCACTTAATGAATGAAAAGTCTGTTGAGGGTATTTGAACATTTGCCAAAAGACAGTATCGCCAAACAGTACATCATTTTTTAGAATAAAATACCCCGTATTGCCAGAAACGGTAATGGTATTAATAAAGCCTTCCATTGTCGATTTTTTAACATCATTAAATTGCAGGGTTAATGGGCTATCATCTACACCCATAAAACGCTCCACTTGCTCACTGGGTTTAGCTGCAAAGCTGGTCACCTTGCCAACATAAAAAGTTTTACCGCCATCAATTGAAAATGGCACTGCAGACATATCATCGGTTGGAATGCCGATATAGTCTTTGCCAGGATTGTAATAGTCAAATTTTGGTAACCTATCGTAAGTAAAAAAGACTTTATCAATACGTGTGTGAATATTTTTGGCCTGATCGTGATACCAAATTAATCCTTCACAGTTTTCGCCTTGCAGCTCTAAATAACGATCTGCATCATAACGATAGATAACCTGACGTTTTTCACTTAGATAATAAAACGAAGCTGTATCGTGGCGGTCATTAGTCCGAATCGCATCAGGATAAATAATTTCGTAACCTTCTCTTGGCTCAGGCATTGGAATATCCAGTCCCGTTGTTTCTTCATATCTTTCCGGTAAATTTGAACCAAAGTTAATGATGACCCCCCATAAACCGCCAGGAATGATAATGCAACAGATTAACAGTTTAATCAGTCTCTTTTTCATGCGTTACCTCGTCTGCACGCCTAATAGGTGGCGTAATTGGGTTTGTAATTTAATAAGCGGCGTATAACGGTTATAGACGGTTATCGGTTGTTTTAAGCTAGGATCACACTGCCATCGCTGCCAACCAGGATACTCGGCAGGCATGATTGGCATAGTTTGAGGTTGATCCGTCCAACGGTACCCCTTATATTGTCTGTGACCAGCTAAATATTTCTCGTTAGTAGCCGACAATACCGTAAATGCCGAACCGATAGGCTTGGGAGAACGGTAAATACCTCGATTTTTATCTTTTAAGAAAAATTGATTATTCATAACCACAATGTTTTCTACGGTATGATAAGTAGGTTGATAACTTCCCATACCCTCATACGTTTCAATATCAATGGTACTGAAAGAACGCCCGCCATCCTGGGAGAAATCTATAGCAGAATAATCACTTGAAGGTATAAAAATATAATCTTCTGGCATATGGGCAAAGGGCTCGGTTAAAACTTTTGCAGAGTGCCGAGCTAATTCGTAATAGATCTGCTTTTGATCATCAACATAGTACATTCGCCCTTGGCAACCATAGCCAGTTAATTGGATAAATCGATGTTTATCAAAACGGAACACAACTTGGGTAGGGGCTGTATATTTAACTTTATCTTCACCCGGTAAAGGGATGATCGCCAAAAAACAGACCAAAAAAACGCTGTAACTTAACCAACAAAAAAGATGCCAACGTTTAAAAAAACAAAATAGAAATAATGCTAAACTCAGTAGTAAATAACTTATAATCAACAATCAATATTCCTTCTATAGTAAATGACGTAATATTGTCATTTTGTTGCATTCCAATACGGTTTATCTTGCCAATACATCGACAATAGTCAACTGGACACTTTTATTGGATTTGTTGATATTAGAATTATTTTTCTGCCCCAATTTCACAGCGAATTTTGTCCCAACCTTGATAGGGTTCAAGTTTAATATTACGTGCGCCAGTTATGCGCTCTATATAAGCGGGTTTATAATAAATTTCCCAATATGAACCAAATTGCTGGACTTCTTTCATGTTTTTACCTTTAAGATATAAATTAATATCTGCTTTAGTGTCGATACCATTTAATGAATGATAAAATTGTCTAG
Organism: Gilliamella sp. LMG 34360; assembly: GCF_984568995.1. Taxonomy (NCBI): domain Bacteria; kingdom Pseudomonadati; phylum Pseudomonadota; class Gammaproteobacteria; order Orbales; family Orbaceae; genus Gilliamella; species Gilliamella sp. LMG 34360. The sequence goes on from NZ_OZ474900.1 coordinate 1,443,472, forward strand.
GGTTTAACCCCATCCGTTCATAAAATACTGTTTCCCCAAACAGTACATCATTTTTTAGAATAAAATAGCCTGTATTACCAGAAACGGTAATAGTATTAATAAACCCTCTCATATATTCATCAACATCCCTAAATTGCAGGGTTAATGGGCTATCATCTACCCCAATAAAACGCTCGACTTGCTCACTAGGTTTAGCAGCAAAACTGGTCACGTTGCCAACATAAAAAGTTTTACCGCTATCAATTGAAAACGGTATTGCTGACATATCGTCGGTTGGAATGCCAATATAGTCCTTACCCGGGTTGTAATAGTTAAATTTTGGTAACCTATCGCGAGTAAAAAAGACTTTGTCAATACGTGTATGAATATTTTTGGCCTGATCGTGGTACCAAATTAATCCTTCACAGTTTTCACCTTGCAGCTCTAAATAACGATCTGCATCATAACGGTAAATAACCTGACGTTTTTTACTTATATAATAAAATGAAGCTGTATAGTTGGGATTACTTGTTTTAATAACTTCTGGATAAATAATTTCATAACCTTCTCTTGGCTCAGGCATTGGAATATCCAGTCCCGTTGTTTCTTCATATCTTTCCGGTAAATTTGAACCAAAGTTAATGATAAAAGCCCATAAACCGCCAGGAATGACAATGCAACAGATCAACAGTTTAATTAGTTTCTTTTTCATGCGTTACCTCATCTGCAGCGCCTAATAGATGGCGTAATTGGGCTTGTAATTTAATAAGTGGCGCATAACGGTTATAGACGGTTATCGATTGTTTTAAGCTAGGATCACACTGCCATCGCTGCCAACCAGGATAATTGGCAGGCATGATTGGCATAGTTTGAGGTTGATCTGTCCAACGATACCCCTTATATTGTCTGTGACCTTCTAAATATTTCTCGTTAGTCGCCGACAATACCGTAAATGCCGAACCGATAGGTTTGGGTGAACGGTAAATACCTCGATTTTTATCTTTTAAGAAAAATTGATTATTCATAACCACAATGTTTTCTACGGTATGATAAGTAGGTTGATAACTTCCCATACCCTCATACGTTTCAATATGAATGGTTTCGAAAGAGTGTCCACCATCCTGGGAAAAATCTATAGCAGAATAATCACTTAAAGGTACAAAGATATAATCTTCAGGCATATGGGCAAAAGGCTCGGTTAAAACCTTTGCCGAGTGCCGAGCTAATTCGTAATAGATCTGCTTTTGATCATCAACATAGTACATTCGCCCTTGGCAACCATAGCCAGTTAATTGGATAAATCGATGTTCATCAAAGCGGAACACAACTTGGGTAGGGGCTGTATATTTAACTTTATCTTCACCCGGTAAAGGAATAATTGCCAAAAAACAGACCAAAAAAACACTGTAACTTAGCCAACAAAAAAGATGCCAACGTTTAAAAAAACAAAATAGAAATAATGCTAAACTCAGTAGTAAATAACTTATAATCAACAACTAATATTCCTTCTATAGCAAATGACGCAATATTGTCATTTTGTTGCATTTCAATACAGCTAATCTAGCTATTACATCAATAATAGTTAGCTTGACACTTTTATCGGCTTGTGTGTCAATATTAAAATTATTTTTCTGCACCAATTTCACACCGAATTTTGTCCCAACCTCGATAGGGTTCAAGTTTAATATTACGCGCGTCAGTTATCCGCTCTATATAAGCGGGTTTATAATAAATTTCCCAATATCGTCCAAATCTTTGAATCTCTTCTCTGTTTTTACCTTTATGATATAAATTAATATCTGCTTTGGTGTTTATACCATTTAATGAATGAAAAGTTTGTTGAGGGTATTTAAACATTTGCAAAAACACAGTATCCCCAAACAGTACATCATTTTCTAGAATAAAATAGCCTGTATTACCAGAAACGGTAATGGTATTAATAAAGCCTTCCATTGTCGATTTTTTAACATCCTTAAATTGCAGGGTTAATGGGCTATCATCTACCCCAATAAAATGCTCCACTTGCTCACTAGGTTTAGCAGCAAAGCTAGTCACGTTGCCAACATAAAAAGTTTTACCGCCATCAATTGAAAACGGTATTGCTGACATATCATCAGTTGGAATGCCAATATAGTCCTTACCCGGGTTGTAATAGTTAAATTTTGGTAACCTATCGCGAGTAAAAAAGACTTTGTCAATACGTGTATGAATATTTTTGGTCTGATCGTGGTACCAAATTAATCCTTCACAGTTTTCACCTTGCAACTCTAAATAACGATCTGCATCATAACGGTAAATAACCTGACGTTTTTCACTTATATAATAAAACGAAGCTGTATAGTTGGGATTACTTGTTTTAATAACTTCTGGATAAATAATTTCATAACCTTCTCTTGGCTCAGGCATTGGAATATCCAGTCCCGTCGTTTCTTCATATCTTTCCGGTAAATTTGAACCAAAGTTAATGATAAAAGCCCATAAACTGCCAGGAATGACAATGCAACAGATCAACAATTTAATTAGTTTCTTTTTCATGCGTTACCTCCTCTGCGACGCCTAATAGATGGCGTAATTGGGCTTGTAATTTAATAAGTGGCGCATAACGGTTATAGACGGTTATCGATTGTTTTAAGCTAGGATCACACTGCCATCGCTGCCAACCAGGATAATTAGCAGGCATGATTGGCATAGTTTGAGGTTGATCTGTCCAACGATACCCCTTATATTGTCTGTGACCAGCTAAATATTTTTCGTTAGTCGCCGACAATACCGTAAATGCCGAACCGATAGGTTTGGGTGAACGGTAAATACCTCTATTTTTATCTTTTAAGAAAAATTGATTATTCATAACCACAATGTTTTCTACGGTATGATAAGTAGGTTGATAACTTCCCATACCCTCATACGTTTCAATATCAATGGTACCGAAAGAACGCCCACCATCCTGGGAAAAATCTATAGCAGAATAATCACTTAAAGGTACAAAGATATAATCTTCAGGCATATGGGCAAAAGGCTCGGTTAAAACCTTTGCCGAGTGCCGAGCTAATTCGTAATAGATCTGCTTTTGATCATCAACATAGTACATTCGCCCTTGGCAACCATAGCCAGTTAATTGGATAAATCGATGTTCATCAAAGCGGAACACAACTTGGGTAGGGGCTGTATATTTAACTTTATCTTCACCCGGTAAAGGAATAATTGCCAAAAAACAGACCAAAAGAACGCTGTAACTTAACCAACAAAAAAGATGCCAACGTTTAAAAAAACAAAATAGAAATAATGCTAAACTCAGTAGTAAATAACTAATCAACATCAGAAACTCCTTTTAAGTCAGGATCGGGGAACACCCATTGTGGTGGTTCGGTTAATTTTTGGTATTTTGGTTTTTTCAATTCTTCTTTTATTGGTTTAAGTATCCTATTTGGCATGCTGTGGTAAAAATGGTTGACAACTAATTTTTCATCTTCTGGCATATGTCGATTTGGATAGTTCATGGCTTTTTTTAACTCATCAGGCAGTATACCTTTGTGAACATATTGAAAGGTTTCGGGATCGGTATTTTCAGGGTGGCGCCAATCAGCCAGTACCCGCCAATTGTTTAGTAATGTTTGATGTGATTCACTGATATTTTCAACAACCCCAATTGCTAAATCATAAGCCATGATTTTAGCTGGCGCTTCCAAACTGTTGGTTATGCCCGAATGGTGAGAACTGGTATCTTTTTTGTCGTCTACTTCTTTACCTATTTCGGACTCAATATGTTTTTGTGAGTTACGGTAAATCACTAATATTTTATTTTCCTGCTTGACCATATAACTTGCGGACTCTATTCCTCTATCCCATTCAGAATGATCGTCGAGCAATTTTTTTAATTGGAGTTCATCAGTGATAAAAGGCGATGAAATATCTTTTTCATCTATTTTTTTTTCAGGTATATAATCAGGTCGGTCAATGATTTCATAATTTAATTTTTTTTCTAAATCTTCAACAAATTGGTTATTACTATTATAAATATCATTATAGTGGATGGCTCGGCTTAACTTTGTTTTGCCACTTGGTTTGTCTACTGTGTAGATCATGGTTTCTGGAACGGGTTCACCATTAATCAATCGGGTGGTTAATATATAAGGTGCAGTTGTTAAGCCACCTGTTGTTACTGTATTACATTCATACACTGATTTACCATAAAGATCAGATGCTGATAGCTTTGGATTTTCCTTTGAATTTTTATCTGTTTCATAATCTATACAATCTGAATCTAATTGACCAGAACTAGTCTTTTGATAAACAAGTTCCGGATAATCTCGTTTTATTTCTTCGTTAGAAGGTATATAATGCACATGAATTGATTGACCTTCATTTGCATAACAGCCATGACTAAAAAATCCATCATGCCCTTTGAATAAGGGTTCCTGAATTAATTTAGTTAACTGTTCTGGAAGTAACACAACCGGTATGTTTATTCCGTAATAGGTTTTAGCCCCACGACGTTGTTGATAATCCTTCACACTAATATAACTTGGGTAATCTTTTTCTTGTACCTCAATAAGAATAAGAGGAATGTTTACTTCTTTATTTTTAGGATCATTACCAACGATATGACCATGACTAAAAATTCGTTGTTTAAGGTTTTGATGTTTACACTGTTTAAAAATATTATCGGGAATACCTTGCCAACCCATGCCTTGAACATTCCATAACGATACCACATGATCATTGGGACTAAAGTATTGATACACTTTACCAAAGTTATCCCGATAAAACAGTTCTTTATCATTACCAAGTCTATCATACTGTTTTTTAGTTCCATCCGCTTGGGTATAAACTTCATTATCATCAATTGCAGTATTAATTACCCCTGTTTCAATTAAATCGTTAAATTCAAAAAATTTATCTCTCCGATCTCCCTGAAATTTATAAATTTGATCAACAAAATTAATAAATGTCTGCTCTCGTCCGTATTGTGATTGAACCCCCATACATAGATCTTTGGAAACTATTTCAGCTAAAGTTGGCTCAAAAGCATAGGGTGAATGCGCTAAAATCACGCAATCAGCAGGTAGTGGCTCGCTTTTATCATTGGCTAAAATCAGGTTAGCTAACATGGTAATAATGGTGCCTTGACTGTGGGCAACTATATTAATTGGAATATCTTGCTCTTCGGTATCCTTTCTAATCTTTTTGATTAAATTGGCTAAACGATGGGCTGCAAAGGCATAATAGATACGATGTGGGTTTAGATAGCTTCTTGCACCCTTTGGTGTAGCTAGCTCGCCAGCAGATCCTAAAAAGCCAGCCATTCCCGGACCATACATATCGGGTATGCAGGTGGTGGCATTGGCAAAAGGTCCACCATTACGTCGATAAAGGTAATCGATCCAGTTACCAAATTTGTCGCAATTAAGTTTATTGACCTCTATATTTTCGGTTTTGAGATGGTAGTTGCGATCAATCCAATAGCTATCGTAGGGTAATTCAGGATCTTTAACATTGCTATCCTGTAATCTTTTGTAATAGGCGATCTGTTCTTGTTTATAGGTCTCTTCATCTACTGGTCTGTATCCCCAGGTAAAGGGAATAATAGGTGAATAACTTTTATGTTTTACCGTTTTCGGTTTTAACGGTGGTTTTATTTGATCAACATTTTCTTGCCATTCTGGCAACATCTGGATTCGTGGCGAAAAATCATCAGCACTTGTTTGCGCCCATCGCCATTTGTTAGGTTTTAAATCTTTACGACCTAAGCGACGATTTAAACCTTCGCAAATCATTTTATCTTGATTTTCAAACGCTTCTCCAACATCATTTACACCATGAATTAATATTACAACACAGGGTAAAGGGCGTGATGCTTCTATATTACTTGTTAACATGGCTCCCGATTCAGGGGGAAGTCCTGTAGTACTATCCGAGATATTGTTTCCTTTTAAGTTATCAAAATCAGGCATAACCTATTCCTTTTTTAATATTTCTATTTTTATTTGTTCTAATTCTGTCATTGGAATGATTTCTGTTTCTCCATTTTCATCGGTTATACCATCTTGTGTACTTCCGTCATTGAAGTGGATACGGTACGGTTGATTTTTTAGCACCTGTGAGGGTGAATCATTAAAGTGCAATTTGAATTTTCGAGCCAGACTGCCTTTTTCAAATGAAGGTACCGCTTCTTTTATACTTTCAGGACCACTGTAAGATAATACTGCTGTTTTTTGTAATATGCTGGTTGGGGCTATCATTTCGATAGTGCCATTTTTGATACGAATTCCGCCACCACCACTAAGCAGTAGCAGTTCATTTTGGGCATTAATGGTAATTTTACCTGCACAGCTAGTGATAAACATATTTTTTTGGGCAGTTAACTCCATTTCATCGGATTGGGCTTGAATTTGAACTCGTCCTGAAGCAGCAATAAGTTTTATTCCTAACTTATGGGCAAAAATAGATATCATTTCACCTGCTGCCATAGAGAGCTTTTTAAAAATATTGATGCTGGCATTGTTACCTGCAGTAGCAATAATATTTTCATTGGCAGCATGTTGAATGCTTCTGGGCGAAATTTGTGTGATCCCTTGTTCACCATGAATAACAACAGTTGATTCCTGTAATTGATTACTGGCATCGAATAATGCTTGCTGTTCGGTTATTTCGGCTAGTTCAGCGCCACTCACTTTGCCGCAACCGATCAACGCCTGAGATATATCAAGAGATTTTTCAATCTGTTTAATGGTACCTTTCATATCAAGCTGTTCACCAGTCGCTTTTTCTTGGCTTATGGTTGTAAGATAAACACCTTTACTGGCTCTTATTGCTCCAAATTCATCGGTCCTAAGTTCAAACCCTTCGCCACGCTGTTGCTTTTTATTATTTACTAAATGCCCAAGGTTAAGCTGAGTTTTACCGTATTCGGTGGCTAATTTGATATGTTCTTGCTCACGCTTATCATCCATGCGCAGTTTATTATTGGCAGGTGTTCGAATTACATTACGGTGTTTGTTACTGGTCGAAACGTGATCCGGATTGCTACTGTCATGCATTGCATGAGCAATATAAGGCCTATCTGGATTGCCCGAAGTAAAACCGATCGCCACTTCTGTGCCGTCTATAAGCGGGAAGTGGAACCCATAAGTATCACCTGCATAAGGTTTAGCGAGTCTAACCCATAAGCTTTCTTCACCTTTCTTCCATTCGGTTAAATCAAAATCGAATTTAACACGATAACGACCTTGAGTATCAATGTAACCGTAGATATCATTATCTGGGCTGGTGACTCTGGCTGGTAAGGTTCCACTCACCTTTGGCCAAGCAATTGGAGCAGGGCGATAAGGTTTTAATTCTTCGAATGGAATAGCTGTAAAATGGGTTTTGTAAGATGTGCTTCGGTCTGCATAACATTGCGTTGATAGGATTATAATCCCTTTTTGAATATGGTTAATTGGACTTTCATCAACGGTAATTATTTGCCCTGGCATTAATTGATAATCATTACACTCACCACGGATAATGATTTTATCACTGATGTAATATTCATGACGGATTTGCGCATACCAATGGCCACTTTCTACTGTGTTTGGGCTACCTTTTTGCTTATAGTGTTCACCATAGCGGTAATCATTGCCATAAGTAGTGGTGTCCTTAATTTGGGTATTAACGTTAGATTTTAGATTACTCTCGGCGGCGCGATAATTATAATCATTAACCGATACTTGTTGTTGTTTGGTTTTACTTCTAAATTGTAAATTCCAAATACTGTTTTGTTGAACATCATTCATACCGCTAGGCGGTTTAAAAGGCAAGTGTCCTGTATTATCAAATCCTTGTTCGTAATCACTGATAACCATGACATCACAAGGGTGCTGTACATGTGTTTCAAAACGAAACCAAATCCCAATATCGGCTAAAATACGCTGAATAAAAACAAGGTCACTTTCTTGCCATTGAGTAATAAATTCACGAGCAGGATAGGCGTTTTTCAGTTCTAGGCGATATTCAATACCAGTAAATCCATGGGAGCGTAAAACATCTTCTACAACATCAACCGCGCTTTTATTTTGATAGATAGCACATCGATGTTCATTGGCTAGTAGGGCTAAGCGTGAATTTAATATGACTTGATAACGAGCTTCATCTTTACTTACTGATATCAAGCTAAATTCAGTAATAACACCATATATTGTCCTATTTTGTGCTTGAGAGGTTAGCGAACTGAGTTGAACAAGTTGTTTTATAGAATTTGGTGCATGAAAGGTAAGCGAGGCAGGTTGATTAAGTATTGAGTTAATGTCGATTTGTTTATTGGTACTGGTAAATGTTATTTCGTAATGCCAAGGTTCATTCAATGACTCTTGCCCGTTAATGGAGTAAATTGAGAGAATTGTGAGTTCATCAAGTTGATCAATTGACAGGCTATAGTGATTGAGTTGACTATCAGTTGCTAATGAAGCAATTCCATTTATTAAGGAGTTTATCCCATCCATTTTTGCCTTTTATACTTATCTTTACTTTTTTACATCAAACTATGTGAATTTTTGTAAATAAGATACGTTAAAATAGATTGTTGTCAATGAGTTAGTTTAATAGATTTGATTATTTTTTACAATTAATACGATTAATAAGTGATACGACTTAGTTTTTTTATTATCCAAGTTCTAAACCATAACTTTAAAGGAAAAAGCAACAGATCGCTTTAATGAAAAAATTCAAATAGTTTAGTATATCTCTTTATAATTTATTGAAATATTAAACTAATTTTAAATGAGATTAATTATTGTGGTAATGCCCAATATTTAACCAAAACAAAAAATCGGTCAAATTAACATGGATTTTATAAAGTATGCTGAGATTTATACTCATTAATCTATCAAAAAAATGGACATAATCACGTATGTTTTACCAAACGATTAATTGTAAAAAATAAAATCGTTTGATAATAAACATAATATGTTGATGCAAAGTTGAAAAATAAGCTTTCTGAAATAAGATAATATCCAAAAAAAACTCACCATAATTTTATTATTTTTGGTGAGATTTTTATTTATAAAAGACGATTTATTTTTCCAGTCCTAATACCATTCGTCCATTTTTGGTTGCTACATTTACCACATTATCCAAATCGGTATAGCGGCAGCCGGTAACAAGTAGTTTAAGTTCTTCCCACATATTGCCGGTTGAAAATGGCAGCATATAATCACTAATATTATCGGTACCAATAGCAACGGGAATCCCGGCTGAGGCAAGTTCGTCAACGGGGGTGAGTGAGTTACGAGTAGGGCCTTGTTCTTCACGGCGTGGGCTGTCAATCCAAGCAAATGGGCAAGCAATGACCATCATTTTTGCTTCTTTCATTTTTTGATAAAGTTTTTGACGATATTCCAAGCTGTGTGCTGTGATTGAAATACTGTGAATAGCAACGACACGACCATGCATACCATGCTCTAAAGTTTTATCGGTGAGTTGTTCGGTTTCGATTTCGTCTGATGAGTTAAATTGGTCAACATGAACATGAACCATTTTACCCAATGATTTACCCGTTTGCATTAACACATCAAGATGTTTTAATCCCATTCCTTTACCATGATCACGTTCATCTCGGCGAGGTAAGCCACCAATGATATCAACCAAATCAGCACCTTTATCAAACCAGTAGCGAGCTTCTTTATCGATGACACCTTTAAGTGTTTGGTTGACTAATTTAATAATAATATCATTTTTATAGGTCTCACGAGCTCGAAGTGCACCTCTAATAGCGCGTTCTTCAGCAATTGGATCAATATCCACAAATGAACCCATTGCCGTTACCCCTTGTTCAATCATACGCTCAACCGCCATACTAAAATGGCGATAGTAATCATCTTCACTCATTGATGCCTTAACTTTATCTAAAGTATCCCATTTTTCAATTAAGGTCTGTTTTTGGTACACATCAAAACTATCTACCGTTATGGTAAAAGCACGATCGGCATGCATATGTGAGTTAACCCAACCGCCATTTTGCTTTATTTTATTCATCAAATATGCTTTTAAACTTTGATCTCGACTGGTTAATAACATTTTTTTATTATCGGTCATAATACGCCTCTATAAATCAATTACTTTTGGTATTTAATAAAAATGGTGGATAAAAAAAATCCTCCACGAAGGAGGACTAAAGACATCAACAATGTTGGACGAAAATATTGTTGATTAAAATTTAACATATCAAGCTAACCTATATTGGTTTATAAAACTATTGAAATTCTAACTAACTCGGAGTTAATAGCAAGCTTAAAATTTTAGAAAATATCTAAATAAATGAAATGGTTAAAGTATTATTTTTTAGATTTTTTCAAGCCTAAACTCAGGATTTTTATAGAATGGTTTTGGGTCTATGGCAATTTTTAACATATAACTCTATATTTTATATAAAGATTTACTAGTCCAAAAAACGAGATATTTTTATACTGAGTCTATATTTCAACTTTCAGATAAATATAGAAAAATTTATTGAATGTCTGCCATCATTTACTCGTGTATATCCAATCTCTATGTGTAATCAATGATGAGTAGAATAATTAAAAATAGACATCATGTTCGTAATCTCTTTTTATAAATCGGTAATTTTAGCTATACTCTTAACTTGATTATTTAGATTAAACATCAAGAGGTTTATATGAGCCATTTAAGTATTATCGCGACAATTACAGTTAAACCAGAATACTATGAAGCCTTTCAACCTATTTTAAAAAAACTTGTTGAAGAGAGCCAAAAAGAAGCTGGTTGCCTCCATTATGAACTTAATCAGAGTATTAGTAATCCTAATGTTTATGTAGTAATTGAAACATGGGCTTCTCAAGCGGCTATAGACAGTCATAACGCAATGCCACATTTTGTTGAGTTTGCTACGTTTGCCAAAGATCACGTAGACGGGTTAGATATTTGTGTAGCAAAACCTGTTAATTTCTAAAATCTTTTCAGGTTAACAATATATTTAAAGATAAAAAAGCCACCGATACAATTTTATCGGTGGCTTTTAAATGGATTTTTTGCAAGATAATTTTATTTACTTAATTACTACTAACTACCTTTTTAATTACATCTTATCGACGGTTTTAATACCTAACATATCAAGACCAACTTTAAGTGTTTTAGCCGTTAACGAAGCCAATTTTAAGCGGCTTTGTTTTAAGTTTTCATTTTCAGCCGTCAAGATAGGGCAGTTTTCATAGAAACTTGAAAACAGTGTTGCAATTTCATAAAGGTAAGCACAAAGCACATGTGGTGTACCTTCGTTTGCTACAGAAATGATCGTTTCATCAAATTGGATTAAACGAGTTGCTAAGGCGCGCTCTTTATCGCTGTCCAAACTTATATCGCCTGTTAAGCTATCTTCAGAAATATCAGACTTTCTAAACACGGACAGCACTCGAGTATAAGCATACTGTAAATAAGGCGCAGTATTCCCTTCAAACGACAACATATTATCCCAATCAAATACATAATCGGTAGTACGGTTTTTGGAAAGATCCGCATATTTAACGGCACCGATAGCAACGGCATCAACGATTTGGGCAAGTTCAGCTTCTGACAGATCAGGATTTTTGCTACGAATGAGCGAGCTTGCGCGTTCACAAGCTTCATCAAGCAAGTCATTTAATTTTACGGTATCACCCGAACGTGTTTTAAATGGTTTGCCATCTTTACCAAGCATCATACCAAACATATGATGTTCTAATTTCAATGATTCTGGAACATATTTAGCCTTATGTACAATCGCCCATACTTGCTCTAAATGTTGATGTTGACGAGAATCAGTATAATAAAGAATACGATCAGCGTGTAACGTTTCATAACGGTATTTTGCACAAGCAATATCGGTTGTTGCATATAGATAGCCACCATCACGTTTTTGGATAATAACGCCCATTGGTTCGCCTTCTTTATTTTTATACTCATCTAAAAATACAACAATAGCACCTTCACTCTCAACCGCTAATTTTTTCTGTTTAAGATCGGCAACAATACCCGGTAGCATACTGTTATAAATGCTTTCGCCCATGGTATCTTCAACTGTTAATGTCACATTTAATCGTTTATAAGTTGCGATGTTTTGTGTCATGGTAATATCAACAAGCTTACGCCACATATCACGACAATACTCATCACCGCCTTGTAATTTAACCACATAATTACGAGCTTTTTCAGCAAAGGCTTCATCTTCATCATAATGTTTTTTTGCTGCACGATAGAAAGATTCTAAATCCGAAAGTTCCATATCATTAGCATGTTCGTTTTGCATCTTTTCAAGATAAGCAATCAACATACCAAACTGTGTGCCCCAGTCGCCGACATGGTTAGCGCGAATGACATTATGACCTAAGAAAGATAATACCCGCACACTGGCGTCGCCAATGATGGTTGAACGCAAATGGCCAACATGCATCTCTTTGGCGACGTTTGGCGCTGAATAGTCAACCACAATCGTTTGTGGCTTAGCAGGTAAAGTAATATTGAGTTTATCACTGTTTAATGCGATTTCGTTCTGCTCGGCAATCCAACTATTTTTTAGAAAAATATTAATAAAACCCGGACCAGCAATTTCAACTTTATCGGCAATATCATCAATATCTAAATGCTGTAAAACTTTTTCTGCCAATGCTCTTGGTGGCATACCTAGTTTTTTGGCGGTTGCCATAATACCATTAGCTTGATAATCACCAAATTGCACTTTAGCCGACTGCTTAATCAAAGCATCACAGTTGTTATCGGCGCCAGCCAGAATCATTGCTTGCGAAACGCGTTGCGTTAATAATTGTTGAATATTCACACTAAACCTAATCGATTATAATAAAATGTCCAATATGATACCGACAAAGTGATAAATTGTCACTGTAGGATTAGTTTTAGAGGGCTTTTTTTTCGAATAGTGGGATTAATTTAAATGACTTGATGGCTATTTTTATAACAAAACTTATGTATGATTTCAAAAAGTTATTCAAACTACTAATCCATTAATTACGTCATCTGTTTTTTACTAATCAAATAAATTATCACTTCAAATAAAAGAAAACGAAACGGTATAGACTCCTGAATAATTTTTACAAAGTTATAACTGTCGTTTTGATGTGATTCGGTTTTTAATATTTTTATTATATTAGATTGATTATTTATTTTGGATTTAAACCTATAGAAGATTGGTTTAGTGAAGTGAGTTAATCATGTTCTTTAAAACATTTATGTAAACTGTTTTTATGCAATCAAGTTTATTATCCACACATTGGCAGTTTATTGAGGTAAAGATATTCCAGTAAAATTTATTCATATTCGATGATTAGTGCATGTAGGTTAAAAGAATCTGTAGCCAATTATCTCATTACATTTAATAACAATGATAAGTAGTCTTTTAAACAATTATTTCAACCTAAGAAAGCGAAACGGTATAGACTCCTGAATAATTTTTACAAAGTTATAATTGTCGTTTTTAATGTGATTGGGTTTTTAATATTTTTATTATATTAGATTGATTATTTATTTTGGATTTAAACCTATAGAAGATTGGTTTAGTGAAGTGAGTTAATCATGTTCTTTAAAACATTTATGTAAACTGTTTTTATGCAATCAAGTTTATTATCCACACATTGGCAGTTTATTGAGGTAAAGATATTCCAGAAAAATTTATTGGTATTCGATGATTAGTGCATGTAGGTTAAAAGAATCTGTGATCCATTATCTCATTACATTTAATAACGATGTTAGTAAGTAGTCTTTTAAACACTTATTTCAAACTAAGAAAACGAAACGGTATAGACTCCTGAATAATTTTTACAAAGTTATAATTGTCGTTTTTAATGTGATTGGTTTTTTAATATTTTTATTATATTAAATTGATTATTTATTTTGGAGTTAAACCTATAGAAGATCGGTTTAGTGAAGTGAGTTAATCATGTTTTTTAGAACATTTATGTAAACCATTTTTATGTAATCAAGTTTATTATCCACACATTGGCAGTTTATTGAGGTAAAGATATTCCTGAAAATTTATTAGTATTCGATGATTAATGCATGTAGGTTAAAAGAATCTGTAATCCATTATCTCATTATATTTAATAACAATGATAAGTAGTCTTTTAAACACTTATTTCAAATTAAGAAAATGAAACGGTATAGACTCCTGAATAATTTTTACAAAGTTATAATTGTCGTTTTTAATGTGATTCGATTTTTAATATTTTTATTATATTAGATTGATCATTTGTTTTTTGTTTAAACCTAAAGAAGATCGGTTTAGTGAAGTAAGTTAATCATGTTTTTTAGAACGTTTATGTAAACTGTTTTTATGCAATCAAGTTTATTATTCACATATTGGCAGTTTATTGAGGTAAAGATATTCCAGAAAAATTTATTGGTATTCGATGATTAGTGCATGTAAGTTAAAAGAATCTGTAGCCAATTATCTGATTACATTTAATAACAATGATAAGTCGTCTTTTAAACAATTATTTCAAGCTAAGAAGATGAAACGGTATAGACTCCTGAATAATTTTTACAAAGTTATCACTGTCGTTTTTAATGTGATTGGGTTTTTAATATTTTTATTGTATTAGACTTTTTATTTGTTTTTGGTTTAGAACTACAAAAGATAAGCTTATTGAATACTTTTTTATAAGAAAATCCTTATATTTTGCAGTAGGTTAATAATATTTTTTTATTATTAAAAATTTCGATAACCAGTTATATTACTTATTTAATAAATTATATGAGTACTAGGATGAAAAAATTTATAAAAGTATTATCTAGCATTGTCTTTTTAAGCATATCCCTAAACAGTCAGGCGGCATTACCTGAATCAATTAAAATAGGTTCTGATACTTCTTATGCTCCATTTGATTACATTGATGAAAATGGTGAAATTACGGGGTTTAACATTGAAATAACCAAAGCACTTTGTGAAAAAGCAAATGTAAAGTGTGTTTTTCAAACCACTGACTTTGATGCGTTAATTCCATCCCTTTTATCAAGAAAGATTGATATGATTTCATCATCATTGATGATGACTGAAAAACGTAAAAAGCAGATAGCGTTTTCAGATGAAATTTTTGCTACTAAATCACGTCTGATAACAAAAGAGGGCGCCAATATCCTGCCGACAATTGAGTCACTAAAAGGGAAACGAGTCGGCATTGAACAAGGCACTTCACAAGAACATTTTGCTAATGAAGTATGGCGTCCAAATGGTGTGACCATTGTTCCTTATCAAAATCAGTTACAAGTTTTTTCTGATTTAGTAGCAGGGCGTTTAGATGCAGCGCTGCAAGATGAAGTAACAGGAAGCTATGCATTTTTAAAACAACCTCAAGGAAAAGGTTTTATTTTTGCAGGTGAGGCACTTACGGATAAAAAATATTTTGATGTTGGGGTAGGTTTAGGATTCCGTAAAAAAGATAATGAACTTAAGGAAGCTTTTAACAAAGCACTTGTCGAGATTTTAGCCGATGGCACCTATAAAAAAATCAACGATAAATACTTTGATTTTGATGTTTATAATAAGAAATAAGTAATGCAGGGCTATAGTTTACTCATCTTTCAAGGTGCATTAATTACCATAGGACTGGCAATTGCTTCTTTAGTGGTTGCCGTTTTACTGGGCGTGGTTTGTGCACTTGGTAAATTGTCACATTTAAAATCATTGCGATTAATATGTCAGATTTATACTTCGGTCATTCGAGGTGTGCCTGATTTAGTGTTAATGATGTTAATCTTTTTTGGTTTGCAATTTGCAATCAATAATATAACTGATTTTTTTAATGCCGATATTATAGAAATAAATCCCTTTGTTGCGGGTATTTTAACGCTTGGATTTATTTATGGTGCGTACTTTACGGAAACCTTTCGTGGCGCTTATCAAGCCGTATCAAAAAATACCCTAAATGCAGCGGTAGCACTTGGATTTAGTCAGATGCAGGTATTTCGTTATGTGATGTTTCCTTTAATGATGCGTTTTGCCCTTCCTGGTATGGCTAATAATTGGCTCATTATATTGAAAGCAACGGCATTGGTTTCACTATTAGGACTATTTGATTTAGTTAAAGCGACTAAGACAGTAGGGGAAGCAACTTATCAACCGTTATTTTTTGCATTAATCGCAGCGGCTTTTTATCTGCTTTTTACCACTATTTCGATTCTTGTATTAAATTGGCTAGATAGGCGTTATTCAGTCGGCCTAACAAAAGCAAAATCATAAAAAAGAGCATCATAGAATGATAGAAATTCTTCAAGATTATTGGCAAGCTTTGTTATGGACTGATGGCTATAATATTACTGGCCTAGCTATGACGCTTTGGATCTTAATTTTATCTGTTTTGTTTGGCGGTATTTTGTCTATTTTTTTAGCCATTGGGCGTAATTGCTCAAATAAATTTATCAAACTGCCAATTTGGTTATTCACCTATGTTTTTAGAGGCACACCGCTGTATATACAATTACTTGTGATTTATACAGGAATTTATACGTTAAGCATTGTTAAAGATCACCAGTGGCTAGACGATTTTTTTCAAAGCGGTTTGAATTGTACTATTTTGGCTTTCACGCTTAACACTTGTGCTTATACAACTGAGGTTTTTGCGGGGGCTATACGCAATGTGCCAAGCGGTGAAATTGAAGCTGCAACGGCATTAGGCTTTAATCGTTGGCAATTATATCAATACATTATCTTTCCAAGAGCCTTTCATATTGCTTTACCCGCTTACAGTAATGAAGTGATTTTTATGTTACATTCGACGGCACTGGCATTTACGGTAACGGTTCAAGATGTAATGAAAATTGCTCGGGATATTTATGCTGAAACCTATCAACCTTTTCATGCGTTTGGTATCGCGGCAGTTATCTATCTTTGTGTGAGTTTTGTATTAATCTTTGGTTTTAAAAAGTTAGAGAAGTATTGTTTAGCATATCAGCATTATTAGTATCATTATTTTAAACATAAATATACAAAACAGTGTTTTGAATCAGTGGATTAAGATTTTATCGTAATAAAAAAATCAGGTTATCATAGTTGTGATAGCCTGATTTTTAAGATTTAATTATTTAATTAGTTGGATAGAAATCATTTACGTCATCATGATTACCATGGTCACTTGAGCCAGGTAATGCTCGAGTTCGATCGATCGGTACATAACTGCCACTTGGCGTTTCTATCTGACATTCGCCCAAATAGATGGAATATTTTGTTTGGGCATGCATACTTACTCCGCGAAAATAACAATGAGTGGCATTGTAGAGATCATTTCGACAAAGTACGGCTATTACCAACCAAACGCCAACAATTGACAATAATATCCACTTTAAATATTTCCAAGTAAACGACCAAAATCTTTGATTACGAATACGACAGTAAGCAACGATAAGTAAAATAACTGCAACAAATCCTAAAAATTCATATAACCAAAATAGCCACATATTGTTATCTCCTAATTAACAATTATTCGCCATTTTATACTAACTTTGTTCTTACATCCATGATCCATTACGAATTATACCAACAGCAATTCCCTCAATTGCAAAACTTTGCTGTTCAAGATCAACTTCGATAGGTGAGAACTCTTCGTTTTCGGCAATTAATTGTACATGTTTACCTTTACGTGAAAGTCTTTTAACTGTTACTTCATCATCAATGCGAGCAACGACGACTTGCCCATTTTTTACGTCTTGCGTTTTGTGTACGGCAAGCAGATCACCATCAATAATCCCGATGTCTTTCATTGACATACCATGAACTCTAAGTAGAAAATCGGCATGAGGTTTAAAAAGGGATGGATCGACTTGGTAGTGACTTTCAATATGTTCTTGTGCCAAAATTGGCGAGCCTGCTGCAACTTGTCCAATTAAAGGAATTCCCTGAAAATCATTTTGCTCTTCTTGCCTTTCCAGTAATAAACGAATTCCTCGAGATGATCCGGCAATCATTTCAATTGCCCCTTTTTTGGCGAGTGCTTTTAGGTGTTCTTCTGCTGCATTTGCTGAGCGAAATCCTAATTTTTGGGCAATTTCAGCTCGAGTAGGTGGCATACCGGTTGTTTGAATATTATCTTTGATTAAGTCATAAATCTGTCTTTGGCGTTCCGTTAATGGTCTCATTATTAATTCCTGTTTTTTTATACAGATGTATGTAATTATATACAGCTAAAAATATAAAACCAACAATTTTATTAAATTTATTTTCGGTATGATGATAAATCTAAGTAATAGTGGGATTTTTCTGAAAAATAAACACTATTTTTTCGACTATTTGAAAGACTATTCGTTTAAAACAGCTATTTATTTTAATCAATTGCGTAATAAAAAATAACCTAGTTTTATTATTTTTTAAAAATCAATTTGTTGATCAACTCTGATACTTTTTTGAAAAAATGTTGCTTATGATATCTAAACAAAATTCGCTGTTTTCTTTACGTTTTAGATAATTCGGCGTATGTAATGAAAATCACTTGTATGTTATACTATTAGAAGAATTTTATTTGATTGGATTTGGAATCTATTTCATGCCTTATATTGTAGCTCTGAGTGGTGGAATCGCTAGTGGTAAAAGTACCATCGCTAACCTTTTTGCTCAGTTAGGTGTGCCTATTATCGATGCTGATGTCATTGCTCGGCAAGTTGTTGAAATAGGAACCGATGCCTATAAATTGATTGTTAAACATTTTAGCCAAGAAATTTTATTACCCAATAATGAGATAGACCGTAGTCAATTAAGAGACATTATCTTCAATAATGATCATGAAAGACTTTGGCTAAATAATTTGTTACATCCAATCATTCAAGAACAAACACAAATCCAAATTGCCCAGCAAACTGCTGCTTATGTCATTTGGGTTGTCCCCCTGTTAGTTGAGAATAATTTATATAATTTGGCGGATAGAGTCTTAATGGTTGATACGCCAGAACAATTACAATTAGAGCGACTTATCCAAAGGGATAATATCGATGAATCGCTAGCAAAGAAAATGATATCGTCACAAATTTCTTCCCAAAAACGATTAACGTATGCTGATGATATCATTGTTAATAATGGTGATTTGACTTCATTAACCGCACAAGTAAATAAATTGCATCAACAATATCTGAATAACTTTAATATTAAGAATGGTTAAGTATGGATAAAATTATTTTTGAACATCCACTAAATGAAAAGATGCGAACATGGTTACGTATTGAATTTTTATTAAAGCAATTAAATTTGCACTGTCATTTTGATCAAAATAATGCACTTTTATTTTTTCATGCTCTATCTGAACTATTAGAAATCATTGAACGCAATGATGTAAAAAGTGAATTAATCAAGGAAATTGAGACCCAAAAAAATAGACTTTTATCATGGGTAAATATCGACGGTGTCGATCAAGAGTTATTGAATAATTTAATTAATCAATTTGATGCCTACTTGGTTAAATTCAACTCGGTTATGCGATTAGGGCAGGCCTTAAAAGATGACCGTTTGATTACTGCGATTCGTCAACGTTTAATGATCCCAGGAGGATGCTGTAGTTTTGATCTGCCATCCTTTTATTTATGGTTAGAGCAGTTACAAGAAAAACGTGATAGGCAAGTGCAAAACTGGTTACAACATTTGGCAATTCTTGATGAGGCCTTGTCATGTTGTATGCAAATGATTCGGCAAATGGGTGAATTTAAACCATTTGTTTGTAACAATAATTTTTTTCAAGAAACCAATGGCGAGTTTAATTTAATTCGAATACGTGTTTCATTGGATAAAAATGTTTATCCGCAAGTTTCTGGGCATATGTCTCGTTATAGTATTCGATTTATACCACTTGAAGCGAGTGAAAACGCCCATACCGAAGCAATCGAATTTGAATTAGCTTGTTGTTAACATTATTAAATATTTTAAAAGAGTTTAAATGAATAAAGAAACTATCCAATTTGTCAAATGTCCAACTTGTCAAAAGGATGTTGAGTGGTCAGACAAAAGTATATATCGACCGTTTTGCAGTAAACGCTGTCAACTTATCGATCTCGGTGAGTGGGCTAATGAAGAACACCGCATTGCAGATAAAGAGATATCTGAACAAGATCGTTGGAGTGAAGATGACCTTTCCGATTATGTAGGTAAACATTAATGAAAGTACTTGGAATTGAAACTTCATGTGATGAAACCGGTATTGCTATTTACGATGATGAGCAAGGCTTGATCGCAAACCAACTTTATTCACAAATTAAATTACATGCTGATTATGGTGGCGTTGTCCCTGAACTGGCCTCGCGTGATCATATTCGCAAAACAGTCCCTTTAATTCAAGCTGCATTAAAAGAGGCTAACTTAACCTCAGCGGATATTGATGGTGTTGCTTATACAGCTGGGCCTGGTTTAGTGGGAGCTTTAATGGTTGGAGCGTCAATAGGTCGTTCTCTTGCCTATGCTTGGAATGTCCCGGCTGTTGCAGTGCATCATATGGAAGGGCATTTACTTGCGCCAATGTTGGAAGATAATCCTCCGCAGTATCCGTTTGTGGCGTTACTTGTTTCTGGTGGGCATACACAGCTTATTAGTGTGACCGGTATTGGTCAATATCGCTTAATGGGCGAATCTATTGATGATGCCGCTGGTGAAGCATTTGATAAAACAGCTAAATTACTTGGTTTAGACTACCCAGGTGGTGCTAAACTTTCGAAATTAGCTGAGCAAGGTGATTCTTCTCGATTCCATTTTCCAAGACCCATGACGGATCGTCCCGGACTGGATTTTAGTTTTTCGGGATTAAAAACTGCTGCGGCCAATACTATCCATCAGTATAATCAAAGTGTTGATCTTGATGAACAAACGAAAGCCGATATTGCACGGGCGTTTGAAGATGCGTTAGTTGATACATTATTAATAAAATCTCGCCGATCACTTGAGCAAACGGGTTTTAACCGCTTGGTGATTGCTGGTGGGGTAAGTGCCAACAAAACATTACGTAATAAATTAGCTGAGCTGATGGCACAACGTAAAGGTCAGGTTTACTACCCTCGCATAGAATTTTGTACAGATAATGGCGCTATGATTGCCTATGCAGGTATGATCCATCTAAAACAACAACAGTATAGCGATTTAGCAATTAATGTCCGACCAAGATGGCCGTTAAGCGAGCTAAATGTGTCATAATGTTATTTATTAATGGTTGGTCTGTTATTCGATTTAAATTTTTTTAGGGAATGATTTTATTAAAGTGGGAATTTTTCCCACTTTTTATGTGACTAGAAAACTAAAATTAATTTTGGCTAATTGTCGTTTGATCATCTGAACGATTATTAAGATCATCTTTATTTAATGCTAACTTTTCGATGTTTCGGTTAATATTAAATAAAACACATATTAATTCAAAACCAATTCTGGCTGAAATAATTCCAACTACAAGAGTAACAATACCGCTAATAAGCGTAAACATTCCACCAAAAAAGCTGTATTGAAAACTTGCAAAACTAGCAAAAATCACACCCAGTCCGCCCAATGCGATAAAAACTAATGTTATCCAATAAATAACAGTAATGAATACTGGAGTGATCATTTTTTTGAAAAAGAAAAAGTCAGCTAGTGAAAAATTCTCAGAATTTACTATTTTTTTCATTTTATTTCCTTAATTAAAAATTATTGATGATTAATACTTTTAATTTAGATCAATAGCGTATACATTTAAGAATAAATCTACCAATAAAGCAATATTTTTATCATATAAAAAACTTTTGAGAAACTACATGAAAACTTTTATCCCCGGCAAAGACGCTGCCCTTGAAGATTCTATTAACTATTTTCATCAACAATTAGCTAACTATAATTTAGAAGTGAAAGAAGCTTCTTGGCTTAACCCTGTGCCAAATGTTTGGTCTGTTCATATTCAAAACACCGAATGCCCGCTTTGTTTTGCCAATGGTAAAGGAGCAAGTAAAAAAGCTGCGTTAGCGTCAGCGCTTGGCGAGTATTTTGAACGATTATCGACTAACTATTTCTTTTCAGATTTTTATTTGGGTGAAAGTGCAGCCAATGCAGATTTTGTACACTATCCAACAGAAAAATGGTTCCCAATCCCTGAAGATGGGTTTTTACCTGAAGGATTATTATCTGAAAAATTGCTTGAGTTTTACAATCCCAATGACGAATTGACGGCTATGGATTTAATTGATTTGCAATCAAGTCATCCGCAACGAGGCATATGTGCTTTACCTTTTGTTCAACAGTCAGATCAAAAAACAGTTTATGTGCCTGTCAATTTGATTGCTAATTTATACGCTTCTAATGGTATGTCTGCTGGTAACACCCGTAATGAAGCTCGAGTACAGGGGCTATCCGAAATTTTTGAACGTTTTGCCAAAAATAAAATTATTGCTGAGGCGATTAGTTTACCGCTTATACCAACTGATGTGATTAATCGCTATCCTGAGGTGTTAGCAGCAATTGAGGCGCTAGAAAAAGAAGGATTTCCGCTTTACTGCTTTGATGCGTCTCTTGGTGGGGAATTTCCAGTAATTTGTGTCGTGTTATTTAATCCTCAAAATGGTACGAGTTATGCGTCGTTTGGAGCGCATCCTAATTTTGGCGTTGCCCTTGAAAGAACCGTTACTGAACTATTACAAGGTCGTAGCTTGAAAGATCTTGATGTATTTTCGCCACCAAGCTTTGATAACGATGATGTCGCAGATTTGAGTAATTTAGAAACACATTTTATCGATTCAAGTGGTTTAATTTCTTGGGATCTATTTAATCAACAATCTGATTATGAATTTGTGGATTGGGATTTTTCTGGAACCACCGAACAGGAATTTGCAAACTTAATGGCGATTTTTAACCGCTATGAAACCGAAGTATTAATTATGGATTATGAGCATTTAGGCGTCTATGCTTGTCGAATTTTAGCGGTTGGAATGTCAGAAATCTATCCACCAGAAGATTTGTTGTTTGCCAATAATAATATGGCGATTCATCTGCGAGATCTGATTTTATCGTTGCCTTATGAAAAGCTGACTGCTAAACAGTATCTTAATATTATTGAACAATTGGATGAAGAAGGCTTAGATGATTTTGCCCGAGTTCGAGAATTGCTCGGTATTGCAACTGGACCGGATAATGCTTGGCTAACGTTACGTATTGGTGAACTCAAAGCGATGCTGGCATTGGCTGCAAAGGATTTAGAGCAAGCCCAAGCTTGGATTGATTGGACGGTTGAAATGAACGAGTCAATTTTTACCCCTCAACGCAATCATGCTTATCGTTGCTTACAAACATTGGTTAATTTTATTCTTGAGCGAGATAAAAAACAGTTCAACCATTATCAAGATGCATTTTATAAAATGTATGGTAAAGAGTGTGTTGATGAGATGTGGCAATATGCCAATGGCGAAAAAACGTTTTTCGGATTAGCTGATTTAATCTCGGCGGATAAATCATCCAACAACAATTTGCAACAATTTGCAATGCATCAAAAGTTATTGTCCGTGTACCAGAAATTACACCAAGCTATGTTATAAACGCTCTGTTATTAAAGAGTAGATCATCCACTTTTGATACTATTCCACCCATAGAGTGGGTGGAATAGCCTGTTATTTAGCCTTGTCTAGCAAAATCCCCAGCTTGCTTCACTAACTCTTTACTTGGCGTAACGCCTGTGTATAACACAAATTGTTCGAGAGCTTGTATTACAGCGACATCTGCACCCGAAATAATGGTTTTATTAAGTGATTTGGCCAATTTGATCATAGGTGTTTCTACGGGCAGAGCAACTACATCAAATACAATATCGGCATTTTCAATCATTGATTGTGGAAAGGCCAAATCGTTGGCTTCAGCACCGCCCAGCATTCCAATCGGCGTTACATTAATAATGAGTTTTGCCTGTTTGGGTGCGATGTCTTGCTCATTTTTAACCCAAGCATAACCATAACGCTTGGCTAAAGCTTCACCTTTAGTTTGGTTGCGTGCCGCAATTATGCCATTTTTAAAACCTGCATCATAAAAGGCTCCAATCACCGCATTGGCCATTCCGCCACTTCCTTTTAATACAAAAGGAGTATTATTATCAATGTGATTTTCTTCAATCAGTTTAGCAACAGCAATATAATCGGTATTATAAGCCTTTAAATGGTGATCAGTATTAACAATTGTGTTGACCGATTGGATCGATTTTACAGAATCATCCAATTCATCAATAAACTCAATACACGCTTCTTTATAAGGCATTGAAATAGCGCAGCCACGAATGGCTAATGCTTTGATACCATAAATCGCATCTTTTAAGTTATTAGTGGTAAAGGCTTTATAGAGATAATTTAAATTAAGTTGTTCATATAAATAGTTATGAAAACGGGTGCCAAAATTGCTAGGTCTTGCTGAAAGGGACATGCAAACGGTGGTATCTTTGTTAATAATTCTTGCCATTACAACGAATCCTTGTGATCATAATTAAATTCATATTTATTTTAACACTTTATTCATCTGACATGTAAGATTATGGTTGCTAATAATACCGGACCCAAAATACAAGAAGAAAAGAAAACCGTTAGTGCAATGATTTATCTATATTGCAACAAACATCATCACTCTAAAGCTAATCAGTTATGTGAAGAATGTAACGACTTATTGCAATATGCCATGCAACGCTTAACCATGTGCCGTTTTGGAGAGCAGAAAACGACCTGCGAGCGTTGCCCAAAGCATTGTTATCGTAAGGATTATAAACAGAAAATTAAACAAGTTATGCGCTTTTCAGGCCCTCGAATGATTATCCATCATCCTATTATGGCGTTTAAGCATTTGTATAAAAATTTGACCCGAAAATAGCGTGACTAATCTATTTTACTCACTCAAAACGATTCGATGTTGATCATAATCACTCATGAGTGAGCAAGGTTAATCTTTCAATCTAAAATTTCATACTTGCACTAATTATAGCGTGGAATTTAGCCGCAGGAATCGATTCATAAGCAGTCCTATAGTTCTTATTTAATATATTATTGAGATCTATCCCAATATGGTACTGACGATCTAAACCGAACGAGGTGGTTGCCGATAAGTTGAGCGTTGACCAACCACTGTAATGATACACCGATGAATCACTACGTTGTGTGGCTTTAGTCGCAAATCGCATAAACAGATCGGAATCGATATCAAATTTATCAAAGTAAGCAGTATGTTTTATGCCTGCATTCCCTGTAAAGCGTGGGTTGCCAGTATCATAAGTTGTATAGGTTTCTGTTTCAATTTTACGACGTAAATAATTGCCTTTTAGATAAGGGGTAACGGGTAGTTCTAAATATTCAATACTCAATTCAAGACCATGAGTTTTGGCTTTATTGGCATTACCGTAATAAGTGTAATTTCGCCCAGATGTGCCATCACAAATCGCCGAACCATTACAATTCATTTGCGTAATATAATCTTTTGCATCTGAAAAATAAATCGCCCCATCAATTAACCATTGGTTATTATTATAACGTAACCCAATTTCGTAGTTATTGGATTTTTCAGCTTTTAAATTAGCGTTACCATAGATTGTTTGCGAAGCCGCTGAAGTGACTGCATAAAGATGTGAAAGTGTTGGATAAACATATCCTTGGGCAAAAGAGGCTCTTAATTGCGTATGTTCAATTCCAGAATAGGTTAAACCTGACGATACAACAAAGTTATTGTCATGATCTTTCTTTTTGCCATCAATTTTATGATTGGAAGACGTCGCACCTATAACTGGAACTTTATTGATTGTCGTGTGACCTTTTTTTAGTTTTGATTGAACCCAATATTGGCGAGCGCCAATATTCCAAGAAATATCATCGGTAATTGCCCAATCATTTTGGCCAAAGAGTGAGATACTTGATTGTTGCCATTTATTGGTTAGATATTTGTGTTGTGTATAACTTGCTTTTGGTGAAGGCATTTTTGATACGACGACATTATGTGAATCTTGATCGACATTATCTTGTTGATATTGCATACCCGTAATAAGATTCATATCCTTGCGTAGCTCAAAATCTGATTGCAATGTCATACCATACGTTTTTTGTTCATCATCAGTTGCGGTATTAGTTGTAACATTCATAATAGGTGCAGGTGATACCACAACATGATTTCTAAATTGACGATTTAGTTTTTGTGCATAAGCATCATAATGAAGTTTTTTTAAGAAATCACCATTAGCTTCATAATCATAAAACAATCCAACTTTTTCTCGTTGTAATTTGGGTAGTTTTACCCAGAATTCTTTAACCTGTGGAGAGTTGTCATCTTTATCAGTATAGGTTTTCGTATCAAGTTTATAACGATCTAGTGAGATACCCAATTTATGTTTATCCAGATTAAGCCCAAACCATGAACTTAAACTGTTATTACCAAAATCGGTATTGTGTAGTTTGCCTTGATAGGCTTTGCGATCATTATTTTCAGCATAAGTTCCACTAATACGGTAATCAAAAATACCGTCAATTGAACCGTTTACGGTACCCATCTCAGTAAAACCATCTGTCGATTGATTATAAATAAATTTCATATCACCATTGATGGAAGAACCATTTTTGCTACCTTTACGTGTAATAAAATTAACCACACCACCAATAGCTTGTGAACCGTATAATACAGAGTGAGGTCCTTTAATCACCTCAATGCGTTCAACCGATTCCATATCAATTAACACACCGGCACTCGATCCGTGTCCGGAACGATGATAAGTTACTTCTTGCCCATCAATTAACATTAAAATGCGTGAAGGCGCTTCACCACGGAGCATGATCTGTTTGCGTCCAGCAAGAGCATTATCGGTAATTTCAACTCCAGGGATGTCACGTAATGCTTCAACAACAGAATCACCATTTTGCTTATCAATATCATCTCGATTGACTGCATTGACTGATACTGAGCTGTCCCAAACAGTTTTTTCATTACGATCGGCTGTCACAATAATGGTATCTTGTGGATTGTTTTTTCGCTCTTCTGCAAAAGTATCCATACAAAAGCAGATATTCAATATTGCTATATAACAGCTTGGTTTAATGAAATTTTTGGTACTAATTGTTCTCATTATCTATTTTATCCTGTACAGCTTTAAACTATTTATGTAAATTTAATGCAAATGATAATCATTATTATTATATGTGTAAATAATTAAATTAATTAGAATTGTGAAAATTTTAATGGTAAAAATAGTTTTTTTTATGAAAAGAAAAATTTGTCATTATTGATAACAATATTTACAATGATGACTTAAGAAAAATTTAGGTTGATAAAAATGTCTATCGCAGTAATAGAAGTTAATCGTCAAGCAATTGTTCATAATGTCGAGTATATTCGAAAAATTGCACCAAATAGTCAATTGGTGGCAACCATTAAAGCAAACGCGTATTCGCATGGAATTGTAGGTGTGGCTGAACTGTTACAAAACATGGTGGATTGTTTTGGTGTAGCACGGATTTGTGAAGCAATGCTGTTGCGTCAAAAAGGGATCAATACTCCTATCATATGTTTAGAAGGTTTTTTTCCACATGATGATATAGTTGATTTAGTCGATTTTAATATCCAATCAGCTGTTCACAGTCAGTGGCAAATTGATGCATTACAATCATCTCCTCTAGAAAACGAAATTACTGCATGGTTTAAACTTGATACAGGGATGCATCGTTTAGGATTTAATCTTGAGGAAGCAAAGGCAGAATTTTATCGCTTAGCCAGTTGTTCGGTGGTACGTAAACCAATTAATATTATAAGTCATTTCAGTTCTGCAGATGAATTAACCTCAGAACAAACCGCAAAACAGATCAAATTGTTCGATCAATTCATTGCCTCAATCGAAGATAAATCATTAATTGGAAAATGTTCAATAGCAGCATCAAGTGGTACGCTTGCTTGGACGCAATCACAACGTGAAATAGTGCGCCCTGGTATTAGTTTATACGGCATTTCACCCTTTAATGATCCCATTGCTGAATTGAGACCAGCCATGACATTCAAATCGGAACTTATTGCGGTACGCAGCCATAAAAAAGGCGAATCCGTCGGTTATGGTCAGATCTGGTGTAGCCCGCGCGATACAAAACTTGGCGTCGTAGCCATGGGATATGGAGATGGTTATCCAAGAAATATTCCCGAAAATACGCCCGTTTTAGTGAATGGTCGTAGAGTGCCGATTGTTGGTCATGTATCAATGGACATGATTGTAGTCGATTTAGGTATCGATAGTCAGGAAAAACCAGGTGATGAAGTGATCTTTTGGGGACAAGATTTACCCGTTGAAGAGATCGCTAAATACATGGGCATTAGCCCTTATGAATTAGTTACACGCTTAACTGCACGAGCAAAAATCCATTATGTAGATAGATAAGTTATGATTAAGAAAATATTTTTATATACGTTATTTACCTTTGTTGCAATTGTCGTTGGTTCTTTCAGTATCTGTTACTATTCTTTACAGCAATTTTCCAAGCAGCAAATTAATGTGACACCTGATAATCAAATGTTTGTTTTGAAAAAAGGCACATCAATGCATCAATTAATTACTCAACTCAAAGAGACGAAATTGATGGATAGAGCTTTCCTGCTGCCTTATTTATCTAAGTTAGATCCCTCCTTAAGCTCCATCAAAGCTGGAACGTATCAACTACACCCTCATATGACCGTCGAAGAATTTTTGCGCTTATTAGTATCAGGTAAAGAGAGTAATTTCTCTATTCAATTTGTTGAGGGTAAACGTGCTAAAGATTGGCTAAAAGTGATTCAAAACACGCCTTATATACAGCAAACTTTGGCTGGCAAAACAGACGAAGAGATCGCAAAATTATTAGGGATTGAAGGTTCAATTGAAGGTTGGTTAACCCCTGATACCTATCTTTATACGGCAGATACGTTAGATATTAATATATTAAAACGTGCGCATATGACTATGAAAAGCAATTTACAAAAAATATGGGGTAACCGCGATAATGATTTACCTTATCAATCACCTTATGAAATGTTGATTATTGCTTCAATCATTGAGAAAGAAACGGCTCTTAGTTCTGAGCGCGCCAATGTTGCTTCAGTGTTTGTTAATCGCTTAAAAGCCAAAATGAAGTTGCAAACCGATCCTACTATTATTTATGGTTTAGGCGATAATTATACTGGAGTGATTAGGCGTATAGACTTAACAGATACCCAAAATCCATATAATACCTATGTTATTGATGGATTACCGCCAACCCCCATTGCTATGCCAAGCTTAGCCTCATTAGAAGCTGCGGCGCACCCAGCTAAAACAAATTATCTATTCTTCGTAGCCAATGGCACAGGTGGACACACGTTTTCTGATAATTATGGAAATCATCTACAGGCAGTCAATGAGTATCGTAAATTGTCAAAATAGGGTGATTAATTTTAAAGTCACCTAAATGAGATTAGAGGTATTCTCAACTGTTTTGATTGACTCCATATTGATGTTAACTTGAAAATTACCGCAAATTGAATGCGGTAATTTTTTTATCTTTATTTTTGTGAGGAGGATAATTCATCAAGCTGTTTAATCAGATTTAATAAATTATGAAAGTTTGCTTCTTCATCTTTTAGTGCTTCTTCAAAGTACGGATGTAAAGCAAATTGAGGTAAATTGGCATTAGCTTCAATAAGTGCTCGCATGCGTGGAATAAAAATCCATTGTAACCATTCATGGGCTTGCATAGTATCAAGCGCAAAGGGTTGCTCACTTAAAAAGGCATCAGGGTTCGGTGGCGATGTTTGCCACAATGCAATTTTTTGTAGCTCTGCGATAATTAACTCAAGTTGTTTTTCAAATCGTTTGACTTGTGATTTTTGAGTAAGCAATCCTCGATAAAATTGCCAATCAAAACATGGACCAGGATCCGTTTTACGGTCGGGCGCAATATCACTATGACCGATAATATTTTTTATAGCATAAGTTTGTTGTAGTAATAAGGTTACCGCTGCAAGTTGTTGATACTGTATATCTGTAAAATTATCAGTATCACATCCCTCCATTTCAATACCAATTGAAAAGTCATTACAGTTTTCTTGCCCCTCAAAGATTGACTTACCTGCATGCCAAGCTCGTTTATCGAACGGTACAAATTGAATGATTTCTCCGTCTCGACGAATGAACAGATGAGTTGATACTTTTAATTGATAAATTGTTGCAAAGTAGGGATGTTCATTCGGATCAAGTTTACCGGTAAATAACTGTTCTACATAAGGTCCACCGTATTGATTAGGTGGTAAGCTGATATTATGGATCACCAGTAAAGATATGGATTTATCGGTTGGGCGTTCATCATAAAAAGGCGAAATGATCTGTTTGACCCCTTGTAACCAACCATTAACAATTTTTAGTGACATAGTAAACTCCAACTCATTTTAAAAGATCTTTCATTCATCAGCTTATCTTTGCGACATATTTCACAAACAAGGCTTACTAAATTCGGATCGTTGCAAACATAATGCATTCTTTTTTCCAGAATATCGATTTTCGTATTATTTCATTTTTTTGTTTTGCTATAAAGGCAGAACTTAAATCATTTGCTTTGTTTCCCGAGGAATTTATGTCCAATCAATCAGGATTTACTTTATTCGAACTAATGATTGCAATTGTTGTAATCGCTATTTTAACTGCCATTGGTTTGCCTGCTTATCAAGGATATGTAAAAAAAGCGGCTTTAACTGATATGTTGCAAACGATGACGGCTTATAAGACAGCCGTTGAAATTTGTGCAATTGAACAAGGAAATTTAACTCATTGTAAAAGTGGTAGCAATGGCGTGCCACTGACTAAAAGTACGAATTATGTTACATCCGTTACCGTTACAAATGGCGCGATTACATTAGTGGGTGCCAGTGCTTTGACCGGGTTAACGACAACTTTAACACCCACTGAAAATAGTGCTCATGGCGGATTAGATTGGACACGAACTTGCTTAACTTCACCACTAGATGACAGTTTGACAGCTGCATGTGAAGATATTTTCAAATTCTAATCTCGTAAAAATTCAGAATAAGGAAAATTTATAATGCAAGAAGAACAGTTAGTTGCCAGCCTTGATAAATTACTCCTATCGGCGTTGGATAAACGCGCTTCGGATATTCATTTTGAACCTTATCAAAATTACTATCGTATTCGAATGCGTATTGATGGTGTGCTGCAAGATATGCTTACACCACCATTATCATTAGCCAAACAAATAACGGCTAGATTGAAAATTATGGCCAATCTTAATATTGCTGAGCAGCGGTTACCCCAAGATGGACAATTGGTGATTGATCGTTATGCCATGCGAATAGCAACTTTACCCGTCATAAACGGTGAAAAGATTGTATTACGTGTTATGGATAATCATGACTCTGAGTTGACTATTAATGATTTAGGTCTGAGTATTGATGATTTAAACCATTTTCAGCAAATACTTGATTATCCGCAAGGGTTAATTTTAGTAACGGGGCCAACTGGAAGTGGTAAAACCGTGACACTGTATAGTGGACTGAAAAAGTTAAATCGCAGTGATCGAAATATTTGCAGTGTTGAAGATCCGATTGAAGTGCCAATTGAAGGTATCAATCAAACTTCTGTGAATGTTAAAGCCGGTTTGACTTTTTCTATCATACTACGTGCACTATTAAGGCAAGATCCCGATGTGATGATGATCGGTGAAATTCGCGATCAAGAAACCGCAGAAATTGCTATTCAAGCAGCACAAACAGGACATTTGGTTTTATCAACATTACATACTAATTCAAGTATTGAAGCGTTGACACGTTTAAATCAAATGGGCATTGAAAATTATCTGCTCTCATCCAGTTTGAAGTTGATTATTGCACAGCGATTAGTGCGTAAGCTTTGCAATAGCTGTAAAGTTGTGGCCAACCAATTAATTTTTTTAGCTGATGAAACTATCCCGCATTATGTTGCATCGGGATGTTCACATTGTGTTGGCGGTTATAAAGGACGAATTGGATTATACGAATTTCTGGTAATCACTCCAGAAATTCAACATCAAATATTGACTCATCAGCTTCGTGCGCCATCCAATATGATCACCTTAAAAAAAGCAGGTCAGAAAATGGTCAAAGAGGGTATTACCTCCGTTGCCGAATTGTATCGTGTTTTAGGTGATTTTGTATGAAGAGGCTCTATTTTTGGTATGACTTGGATTTTCATCAATATCAAATAATCGCAACTTCACAAAGTGATGCCAAAAAACAGCTATTATTACAAGGTAAATTAGCCATAAAAGTAAAAGCGGGCAATTTTATAACGGCGCGTAGCTTTAACCGATCGGAATTACTGAATATAACGACACAATTGGCAACGATGTTAAAGGCTGGATTATCGATAATTGAAAGTCTAAATTTATTGGCGGAAGAAGAATCTAAACCTCATTGGCAATATTTAATAAATGAAATTGAGGCGCAAATTGTAAAAGGTGAGCCCTTATCCAGTGCATTAGCCAAATATAATTATGTGTTTTCTTCACTGTATTGTGAAATTATTGCCACAGGTGAACTGACGGGTAAACTTGATGAGAGTTTTGAGCAATTAGCATCATTGCTCGAAAAATCCATTAAATTACAAAAAAACCTTAAAAAAGCAATGCGGTACCCTGTGTTTTTATTATCGGTAGCCATAATTGTAAGCTTAGTCATGTTATTATTTGTTTTACCAAAATTTGCTGATATCTATCATGATTTTGATGCAGAGCTTCCTTTTTTTACTCAGTGCATTATTGATATTGCTGACTATCTGCAACAAAGCTGGCAAATAGGGTGTATGATTTTAGTAGGGAGTTTTTTTGTTTTTCAACGTTACGTTAACAAGCAATACCGTAACAAAATTGAAATCGCCTTAATGAAAATCCCTTTTGTTAATAAGATCATTCAAACAAGCTGTTTAACTCAAATTTTCCAAACAATTGCGATCACTCAAAAAGCCGGAATTCCGTTATTGGCGGGTTTAACCGCTGCGGCTAATGCTTCTTACCATTGTATTTATCGTAATAGTATTTTACAAATCATTTCAGGCATTGAGCAAGGGCACTCATTCAGTCATGTTTTACATCTACAACCCTGTTTTCCTAACTTGTGCCGTCAGTTAATTCATGTCGGTGAGCAATCTGGTACTTTAGATCTGATGTTAAGTCGTTTAGCCCTTTATTATGAAGTACAGAATCAAACATTGATAGAAAATCTATCCCAAGCTTTTGAACCTTTATTGATGTTAGTCTTGGCTGTGATCATTGGTGGTTTAATAATTGCTATGTATTTACCGATATTTCAACTCGGAGAAGTAATTCACTAATGATAATGCTTATAGTCATATGTCTAGGTCTTTGTGTGGGTAGTTTTATTAATGTTGCATATTGTCGTTTTGCTCCATCACAAACATTATCAGTTTATCTGAAAGAAATAAGCTTGCAACGTTCAAAATGTCCTTGTTGTCAAACGAGATTAAACGTTTGGCAATTAATTCCAATTGTTTCTTGGCTCATTTTAAAAAGGCGTTGTTATTACTGTCAAAGCATCATTTTATTCAAATATGTTGCTTGGGAATTGCTGGTCGCTACTTTATTTTTAGTGATTTATTTGCATAAAGGCCTCAGTTATCAGAGTTTTATTTTAATGTTTCTAAGTTGTTATTTTTTATTGTTGGCATCCATTGATTTTAAATACTTTTTACTGCCTGATTTTTTTACTCAACCTTTGATGTGGGCAGGATTAATTGCAGCCTATTTCAATGTAACAAACATTAGGTTAGATGACGCATTAATTGGTATTTTATGTGGATATCTTTTACTTAAATTACCTGCTATTTTGTTTTATCTGATTTCTAACAAGCAGGGATTAGGCGGAGGTGATATAAAACTACTTGCAGCTCTAGGTACTTGGATTCCATATCAATTACTTGCGCTATTATTGATAATTGCCTCGCTATTAGGTATGTTCTATTATTTTTTTCAGAAGAATCTTTTGAAAAAACAGTCTTTGACAATTATTCCATTTGGTCCCTTTTTATTAATTTCGGGTTATTGTCTATGTTATTTTAGTCAAGAAGTTTCAGGTCAACTATACGTTTTAGTCAACAATTTGTAGGCTTATAACTGTTTCCGTTTCACGATATAACTAAAACCAATAATCTTAGTAAAAATAGTTATTTTCATAAAAGATGAAATAGCAGTATAGTAATGCACATTTATACTGACTCAGTTAAAAACGAGAATCAATAAGGAATTTATAATGAGTACTATCAATGAATTGAAATCAGACATGATCACTTGGCGTCATCATATCCACGCCCATCCAGAAACCGCTTTTGAAGAGTTAAACACGACAAAATTTATAATCGAAAAACTGAAATCTTTTGGTATTAACGAACTCTATACAGAGTTTGCACCAACGGGTGTAGTTGGTATTATTAAAGGTAATAAAGAGGGTCGATGGATTGCTTTACGAGCTGATATTGATGCATTAGATATTATTGAAGAAAATAAAATTGCTTATTGCTCAACAATACCGGGTAAAATGCATGCTTGTGGTCATGATGGTCATACTGCTACATTATTAGGAACAGCCAAATATTTAAGTGAACATCGAGATTTTGCTGGAACAGTAGTTGTCATTTTCCAACCTGCAGAAGAAAACGAAGGTGGCGCGCGCGTTATGGTGGAAAATGGATTATTTGAACGTTTTCCAATTGAAGCTGTGTATGGTATCCATAATCAACCTAATATGCAACTTAACCATTTCTATATAACCCATGGACCAATGATGGCATCCTATGATGTTTTTGAAATTAAAATTACGGGTGTCGGTGCCCATGCAGCAGCACCTCATTTAAGTAAAGATACTATTTTAACCGCAACTCAAATTGTTAATGGTTTACAGAGTATTGTAAGTCGTAATGCAGATCCACTCAGTTCATTAGTGGTCAGTGTAACTCAAATACACAGTGGCGATACTTGGAATGTAATACCGCAACAAGCCGTTATTCGAGGAACAGTCAGGACATTCGATGCAAAAATTCAAGATATGGCTGAAAGTCGTATTAAACAAATTGCTACAGGTATTGCATCTACATTTGAAGCTAAAGCCGAGGTAGACTATCAAAGACGTTATCCTGCTACTATCAATTATGCAAAGCAAGCAGACATTGCCATTAAAGCAGCTAAAAATGTGGTCGGGGAAGCCAGTGTTATTATTGATCCAAATCCATCAATGGGTGCTGAGGATTTCGCTTTTATGCTAAAAAAAATACCCGGTGCTTATGTGTGGTTAGGTGCGGGGCAAGGAGCGAATTTACATAATCCAGCTTATAACTTCAATGATGAAGTTTTAACAACCGGTGTTGAGTATTTTATTGAAATAGTCAATCAAGAATTGGGCAAATAAAAGTTAATATTAATTAATTAATCTATAATTTGTAAAAATACTTAAATGATTAAACAGTTAATCAATTAACAATATTTTTTGGTTAACTGTTTGACGAATATCAATGAAAGAATGTTTGGCTAATTGAGACAACAAGAATTGGTCAAACAAAAATCGATATTAATTAATCTATAATTTGTAAAAATACTTAAATGATTAAACAGTTAACCAATTAATAATATTTTTTGGTTAAATGTTTGACGAATATCATTGAAAGAATGTTTGGCTAATTGAGACAACAAGAATTGGTCAAACAAAAGTCGATATTAATTAATCTATAATTTGTAAAAATACTTAAATGACTAAACAGTTAACCAATTAATAATATTTTTTGGTTAACTGTTTGACAAATATCTTTAAAATAATATTTAACTAATTGAAACTAAGTACACTATCAATTTCCCCTTTTACTCTAAATGGGGTATTAAAATCAATGCCATTAGCTAGCACAACTTGCACATAAATATTATTATCTTGATTAAGTTTCAAAGCTGCTAAAACTTGACCGCTTTCTCGCCAATTACCATCAATTTGGTATTCTATGGTGCCTCCAATAACTGGTAAAACAGCACTTTTGCCGGCTAATAAATAAAGTCCGCGTTTATTGGCTCCCCGATATTGTGCGCGAGCGACCATTTCTTGCCCACAATAACATCCTTTATCAAAACTGATAGCATCAAGATATTGCAAATTACAGGCTTGAGGTAACAAGCTTTCGGTATTTTCGGCATCAATAATGGCATAACCTGCTTCTAACTCAAGTTGTAACCAACGACTACAAGGCTCTAAATCATCATCGATTGCCTCTGGTGTTATCTTAATTACTCGAACATGAGGAGAGGTTAATTTTATATAGGTAACATTATTTTCAGTAAAACAATTATTATCCGTAAATTTTGCAAGTATTTCGCTCGGTATTGCTTGAGAATCTAATCCAACAATATTTAAGTCGGTAACAGGTTCAATACTGACTTTTGAAAAGACTGCATATTTTTTTAAGGCAGCCATTTGTTTTTCTACTACACTTTTTCGAACAATATAGTAAATATCTTGACCTCGTTGGAATAATAATAAATTGCTCCACATTTTTCCCTGAGAATCACAATGAGCAGCAAATAATGCTGTTTGTTCTGTGAGATTGTCAATATCTATTGTTACTTGTCCTTGCAAGTATTTATGATTATCAGTACCAGAAACTTTGACTAATTGCCAATCGGCAAGTGAGATGGGTTTAATTGAGAGAATGCTCATAATAACGCCTATATTATAGTAATGGAATCTAGAATCAGTATTGCCAGAGATTAACTTATTAAGAGTTTATATAAATACGATAAAAATAACAATAAAATCAATAAATAATATTTTAAAGAAAATTATTAAACATTGTTTTAATTAGTTTTATTTCTCATAATTTAATATATTTTTTAATTAACAAAATTTGTATCACTTATATCATTGAGTTTATTGATTTTATGTATAAGTTAATGCAAAATGAAGTATTAAATGACAAATAAGTTATATTGGAGGCAATAAGCATGGCAAAATTGTCAGGTGCGGAGATGGTCATTCAATCTTTGATTGATCAAGGAGTAAAACAGATATTTGGTTATCCTGGTGGTAGTGTTCTTGATATCTATGATGCAATTCACACACTCGGTGGTATTGAGCACATTTTAGTTCGTCATGAACAAGCCGCTGTCCATATGGCGGATGGTTATGCCAGAGCAACGGGTGATGTCGGCGTGGTTTTGGTCACATCAGGGCCAGGTGCAACCAATACGATAACAGGTATTGCCACTGCCTACATGGACTCAGTGCCACTGGTTATTTTGTCTGGTCAAGTTGCCAGTAATCTTATCGGCAATGATGCTTTCCAAGAATGTGATATGGTTGGTATTTCGCGTCCAATTGTTAAACATAGCTTCCTAATTAAAAATAGTAAAGATATTCCTGAAACGATAAAAAAAGCGTTTTACATCGCCTCAACAGGTAGACCCGGGCCGGTCGTAATTGATTTACCGAAAGATATTGTTAATCCAGCTAATAAATACACTTATCATTATCCAGAAACAGTATTAATGCGCTCTTATAATCCAACTATTCAAGGTCATAAAAAACAGATCAAAAAAGCGTTAACTACTTTATTGTCTGCTAAAAAGCCAGTGTTATTTGTTGGTGGTGGTGTAATTAGTGCTGATGCAAGTAGTGAAGTTAAAACGCTTACGGAAACGTTGAATTTACCTGTTGCTTCAACACTAATGGGTATCAGTGCTTTTCCTGGATCGGACAAACATTCTTTAGGGATGATTGGTATGCACGGTGTTTATGAAGCCAATATGGCGATGCATAATGCCGATGTGATTCTTGCTATCGGTGCACGTTTTGATGATCGAACGACCAATAACGTTGAAAAATATTGTCCAAAAGCCAAAATTATCCATATTGATATCGATCCTACCTCAATATCCAAAACAATTCATGCAACAATTCCTGTTGTTGGTGATGCCAAAGTCGTTCTTGAAATCATGTTATCCATGTTGGATGAGTTAAACATCGAACGTGATTTTGATGCATTAGTTGATTGGTGGAAACAAATTGAACATTGGCGTGCACGACACTGCTTGGCCTATAGTCATGAAGGTCAAAGTATCAAACCTCAAGAAGCCATTGAAGTGTTATACAAATTAACTAAAGGTAATGCATATGTGGCAACGGATGTGGGACAACATCAAATGTTCACAGCACTTTATTACCCATTTGATAAACCGCGTCATTTTATTACATCGGGTGGGTTAGGAACCATGGGATTTGGTTTGCCTGCTTCACTTGGCGTTAAATTAGCGTTTCCTGATAAAACGGTTGTTTGCGTTACAGGTGATGGCAGTATTCAAATGAATATACAAGAACTTTCAACGGCATTGCAATATGGCTTGCCTGTTATTGTCTTAAATCTTAATAACCGCTTTTTAGGAATGGTTAAACAGTGGCAAGATATGATTTATGCTGGTCGTCACTCTTCATCTTATATGGAGTCGTTACCTGATTTTGCAAAAATTGCTGAGGCTTATGGTCATGTGGGTATGATGATTAACAAACGGGAAGATCTTGAACCTATGCTTAAAAAAGCGCTTTCGATAAAAGATCGTTTGGTTTTTATTGATGTTATGACAGACGCCACAGAACATGTTTATCCAATGCAAGTTCGCGGTGGGGCAATGAATGAAATGTGGTTAAGTAAAACGGAGAGAACCTAATGCGTTATATTTTATCAATTTTAACAGAAAACGAGCCGGGCGCATTGTCGCGTATCATTGGTTTGTTTTCACAACGTGGGTTTAATATTGAATCCATTACGACCGCACAAACTGAAGATCCGACAATGAGTCGAATGACGATTCAAACCTCAGGTGATGAACATGTGCTTGAACAAGTCCAAAAACAACTTCATAAACTAGTTAATGTGTATCGTGTTAATGATTTAACCGAAGGCCCACATGTAGAACGTGAAATTATGTTAGTAAAAATAGCCGCTAAAACATCAGATGCGCGTGATGAAGTTAAACGTTGTGCCGATATCTTTAGAGGTTCGATTGTCGATGTGACAGCAACTCACTATATTGTGCAATTATCAGGTACGAGTGACAAACTTGAGTCATTTCTCTCTTCAATTCGTGAGACCTGCAATATAGTTGAAATGGTTCGATCTGGTATTATCGGCTTATCCCGCAGTGAAAAAACGGTTAAATAAGTTATCTTCAAAATAAAACGAAAGGCGCATCATTGAAGCGCCTTTTTTATAACAGGAACAAGTGACAAACTTGAGTTATGTCTCTCTTCAATTCGAGAGACTTGCAATATAGTTGAACTAGTTAGATCTGGTATTCATTGGATTATCCCTCAGTGAAAAAACAGTGAAATAAATTATATTCTAGATCAAATTAAAGACGCTTTAATCGTCTTTTTTATAACAGGAACGAGTGACAAACTTGAGTTATGTCTATCTTCAATTCGTAACACCTGCAATATAGTTGAAATGGTTCGATCTGGTATTATCGGCTTATCCCGCAGCGAAAAAACGGTTAAATAAGTTATCTTCAAAATAAAACGAAAGGCGCATCAAGCGACTTTCTAAAAATCAATGATAATTTAATTATCAAATTACCCAAAAAATTCCAAAAATGTGGCATAGAACAACGATTTCGGACTTATGTCCTAGTTGAATGAAATATATCCTGATTATAATTTGGAAATAAATTACTAATTAATCAGGAAATATTATGACCGCACATATCAATGCTAATCCTAACGATTTTGCACAAACCGTTATCATGCCTGGCGATCCTTTACGAGCCAAATTTATTGCAGAAAATTATTTAACTGACGCAAAACAAGTTTGTAATGTACGTAATATGCTTGGATATACAGGCCTTTATGATGGTGTTGCTGTTTCTGTGATGGGACATGGAATGGGTATCCCATCCATGACACTTTATGCACATGAATTAATTAATGACTATAACGTTAAACGCATTATTCGAGTTGGTAGTATAGGTGCTACCCAACTAGGCATTAAAATGCGAGATGTTATTTTAGCGATGGCTGCTGGAACAGATTCTATGACGAATCAAAAAAGAGCGGATGGTTATAACATTGCAACATCCGCGACGTTTTCATTATTACATCGTGCATATGAAATAGCTAATGAGATGGGTTTACCTGTAAAAGTTGGTAATGTTTTTAGTGGTGATCTTTATTATGACCCAGATGAAAAGTTAATTGGTACGCTCGAAAGATCGGGTGTTTTAGGTATAGATATGGAGGTCGCAGGTCTATATGGTATCGCACAGCAGTTTAATATTGAGTCATTAGCCATTTTAACAGTTTCAGATCATTGTTTAACTGGCGAAGAAACGACTGCAGAGGAGAGGCAATTAACATTCAATAATATGATAAAGCTGGCTTTAAATGTTGCCACATAATCCTAATTAGTTATGTAATGTATATCTTTGGATAATAATATGAGAAATAAATTATCTCTTACTCTTATCAGTTTTTTAGCTAATTTCATTATGGCTGGTTTTGCCAGTCAATTTGGTATGCTAATTGAACCAATTGCACAAAGTTTCAGTGCTGATGTCGATAATGTTGCATTCATTTTTTCTTTATTAAATGGAGGGGCATTATTGGGAACAATTTTAGCATTTTTTTTAATTGATATTATTGGTATTAAACGAATTACCTTACTAAATTATAGTATTATCATAATATGTTCATTTATTTTATACCTCACTAAATCTCTAATAATACTTAAATTTTGTATGATTTTGGTTGGTTTATGTGGCGGAATAGGTTTGTGTATTGCTGGTACAATTGTGGTATCTA
This sequence comes from Gilliamella sp. LMG 34360, assembly GCF_984568995.1. NCBI lineage: Bacteria > Pseudomonadati > Pseudomonadota > Gammaproteobacteria > Orbales > Orbaceae > Gilliamella > Gilliamella sp. LMG 34360. The sequence continues at coordinate 1,484,234 of NZ_OZ474900.1, forward strand.
TTTGGCAAGATAAAATACAAAGTACAATATTAGTTGTACAAGATGCTACTTTCAATATTGCTGGCGTGATCTTTCCACTTATTACAACCCACGCTTTAACTCATGACCTGTCTTGGGCTACTAGCTATTTAACGGTTGGCATTGTCACTGTATTGATGTTAGTTATCATTCTATTTACCAATTTTAATTTAATTAGTAAGCCTCATGCTGATCAAAAACAGCAAAGTCATCAAAAATCTGAATGGAACTTTGGCATTTTATCTGCTGGTTTTGGATTATTTTTGGCAATGCTTGCCTTATACACTTTTTTAACTTGGGCGCCATTATTTGTAAGTCATAAATTTTCTATTTCATTTGAAAATGCAGGCAATATTATTACTCAATATTGGGGTGCAGCCTTGATAGGTGCTCTCGTTTCGACAGCAATTGTTACACGCATTAAAATTGAGTATTTTTTCGTAACTATTATTATATTAGCCTTTATTATGACGTTGTTGATTGTTAATATTCAACATATTGATTATATTGGTTACTTTACCTATGGATATGGTTTTGTTTGTGCTGCATTATATAATGCCTTTGTCGCTTACGGCGTGACATTTGTAAAAAATGCCTCAAGTAAAAATGTGTCATATATTTTAATCAGTGGCAGTGCTGGAGCCATGTTTAGTCCGGCAATTAGTTCTGTATTGAGTAAGTATTTCAGTATTCAAATTATTATGAATGCAATCCCAGTTTTTTATGTAATTATTATTATAATGTTAGCTATTTCAATGATCGAGAAGAAGAGGATAAGTAGTATCGATAAAATTTAACAAAAAATAATGAATTACAAAAAGTTAAAATAAAATAGTATATCGCTATTATTATCACAGTTGATTATAATTATGCCATATTAAAATAAGATAATGATATGGATAATTGAATATCTAGATTTTACAAATATAAAGTAATATTGTGATTAAAAGTTCGTTAGTAGTGATAATTTTATGCAGTTGAGATCATTAAATAAAGGTCGTTTTAGCCAATATTGGCAAGATAATAATCAATTATTTGAAACAATTATAGAGCAGTGTATTGTTGATAAAAAAATTGTTGATGAAAAGACGATTCTTTTCCGGCAGGGATGTAAAGTCGATAAGTTAATTGTTGTTTATAATGGTACGATTTCGATACGTTATCAGGCAAATAATGGGCGCTGTTTTCATCTTGGTACCATAGATTGTGATGCGCATATTTTTGGTGAAATGGAGTTTTTTACCGATTATTTATGTCAGTTTGATATTATCGCCGAAGATGTGTTAACCATTGCTGTAGTTAGTATTGATAAATTATATCTATCATTACTTGAACACCCTAAATTAGCACTGTTTTTTGCCAGTGCTATCGCTTTTGATTATCAAGAAACATTAGATATTTTATTAAAAAGAACGTTATATTCAATTTGTTTTAATATCGCTTTTGATATTTATCAGCATCATCTAAATGTGCATCCCGTCAATAATTTTCAAAAAAGCTATTTAGAAGCTGAACGTTTTGGCACAACAGATCGTGTTTATCGCCGTGCTGTTAATGAATTAATAAATTTAGATATTGTACATAAAGTTGCTGGAAAATTGGTAATTAAAGATATCGATAAGCTTAAAGCTTTTATTGAATGTCAGGAGAAACTCGCTAAATAGTTAAAAGACAGTTAACACATTACAGCAATCAGTTAAATAATTTTTTATTATTTTATAAATGATCCGTATTTAAATAAAAAAATAAATAATTTTTAAAATAAGGAATTTTAATATTAGATGAACAGTCAAAAGAATTTATCAATCATTATGCTATTTTAGCTGGCATGGTTTTTGTCTGACAATCTATATTGTCTGATAGGTGAGTGATAGTTGTTATTACTATAGCCATAGTATTTCTGGTTTCAGAGTTAATTAATCTAATGCAGACGAAATCATTTAATATTATGAAGTTAAGTTAGGCAATATCGTTATTTATTTTTATAAGAAATCAATAGTATGTTATATATTTTAGCGATTATAGTTTTTGTTGTTCTCTCGTCAGCGTTGGTGAGAGGTTTTATTTTGTCTCAACGAATTATGGATAGTTTAGATAAGCCTAAAAAAAAGCGAATCCAAAATGTCACCTTTACCCGCCTAGAATCAATACGACAGTTAACTGAAGAAGAGGATATTTTGCTTCAGCCTTATCTTGATAATAAAGACCTTATTACTTGTCCTTATCAATGGGAAAGTTCATTAATCAGTTCTGATGTCACGACAATTAAAGGTTATATTAAAAGAGAGCATGCAAATAATGCGAAGATTAAAGACGCTTTCTATTACAAGATGGATGATATATCACTATTTTTTCCTTATAGTATGGATCACCATATTGCTGGGTTTGATGGTCTAGTCCGAAAAAATACTCACACAAATATTGAACCTATCAATACTGCTGAAGTAGTTTTTACTAAAAGCTATGCAATTGTTGTTAAAATAAACAATTATGATTTATTGCAAGCTGGTTTAAATCTATCTTGTCGTAAAGAGAATCAAATTAAAGAATATTGGCAGACAGGAAAATTAAAACCTATTCCTTTGAGTAGAGCTGAAAGCGCAAATGAAACCTTTACTCAACTAATAACAGAAGAATCAGAAAAAGTACCTACTTTTGAGATTCTTAACAAAAGAGAAAAAAATCAATTTGAAACCGCAATCGAAGATCGGAGCAACTCTGGCAAATTAATGATTGGATTGTTTGTATTTGGCGTGATGGGATTATTGGCTTTAGAGCATTTTCAATCGCTCGTACTGGTTGCCTTTTCAATCATCTGTTTCATATTATCTATGATAGCATCGTATATAAAGCGAGAAATACCTAGCGAGTATGTTAATCATATTAAAGCACAAATTAGGGATAACTGTCCTGTTAATCATCAATTAAGTATTGAATCAAATTTTAATGTTTTTTATCCCGAACACTGGAAAATGTTTCTTCCTAATAACAGTGATGTATCGATTGATATGCAGGCAGAGCTTGAAACTGCACAATTACTCAGTTACGGTGACTATTTATCAATAAGTGAAGAAGTGAAAAGTTATGGCGCACCAAAATTTATCTACCATAATGTTTTATTAGCTATTACGGGGTTGATACTTGCCGTGTTAATGTTCTTTCTTACCAATGCCGGTGAAAAATTAGATTTTACCTATCAGATATTAAATGATTTGATCAACATTAGAAACATTGATGATAAAAACAGCATAAATAAATCGTCAATCAAACCACAAACTGATTATAATGCAATTTTTTCAGGTAATAGTAGCAACCTTAAAAAAGCAGATATAGTAAAAAGTGTAAATTATCACAATGAGAAGAATTCGAAATTATTAGTAACTACGCAAATAATCTATAATTTTGATAAAAACCAGTTATTCTCTTTTTCATCGCCTATTTTGATCAACAATTGCGTATTTCTATTGGTTATCTTAATCAGCTTAATCAATAGTATTTTGATTATCTGGAAAAAAGGTTCGAATCATTTGAGACTAGAAAAAATAATCAGTAACTATAAGGATAAATTTATTCAAGATACAAATTAATGGGTTGGATTAATGTTTAGACGGATTAGCTGAATAATTGATGTTATTTAATTGAGCAAAGTGAGCAAGTTATTTGCTGTGCTTAATTATTCAATTGTGAGCTAAGGCAGATTCTGTTATACTAATTTCCCGTCTGATTCATCGTATATTGCAGTGATTTTTATAGTTTAAAATCGATGCAATATTATTCAATTAAATAAATAATGGTCTGGTATTAATGGTCACGAATTATATTTTTGTTACAGGCGGTGTCGTTTCTTCTTTAGGTAAAGGCATTGCCGCAGCGTCTCTTGCTGCAATTTTAGAAGCCCGCAATTTAAAAGTCACCATGCTAAAACTTGATCCCTACATTAATGTTGATCCGGGTACAATGAGCCCTATTCAACATGGTGAAGTTTTTGTGACTGAGGACGGTGCTGAAACAGATCTGGACTTAGGTCATTATGAGCGTTTTATACGTACCAAAATGACACGTAAAAATAACTTCACAACTGGACGTATCTACTCTGACGTATTGCGTAAAGAGCGTCGTGGAGACTATTTAGGGGCAACTATTCAAGTTATTCCTCATATTACTAACGAGATTAAATCACGTGTAATTGAAGGTGCAAAAGGTTTTGATGTCGCGATTGTTGAAATTGGCGGCACGGTAGGGGATATTGAATCGTTACCATTTTTAGAAGCGATCCGTCAATTAGCCGTTGATGTTGGTCGTGAGCACACTTTATTTATGCATCTAACATTGGTGCCTTATTTAGCATCATCTGGTGAAGTTAAAACCAAACCAACGCAACATTCAGTGAAAGAACTTCTTTCAATTGGTATTCAACCAGATGTTCTTATTTGTCGTTCAGATCGCATTATTCCTGCAAATGAAAGATCTAAAATTGCACTATTTTGTAATGTGCCTGAGCGTGCAGTTATTTCACTTAAAGATGTCGATTCTATTTATAAAATTCCTGCATTATTAAAATCACAAAATTTAGATACCTTTGTTTGCAATCGTTTCCATCTTGAATGCAAAGAAGCGGATCTTTCTGAGTGGGAACAAGTAATTTATGAAGAAGCCAATCCAGTTGGTGAAGTTACAATTGGTATGGTGGGTAAATATATTGCTTTACCTGATGCTTATAAATCAGTGAATGAAGCATTAAAACATGGTGGATTAAAAAATCGTTTAACGGTGCATATCCGTTATATTGATTCAGAAGATCTTGAATCACGCGGTACGGATCTGTTAAAAGGTTTAGATGCGATTCTCATTCCTGGTGGATTTGGTTATCGTGGTGTTGAAGGTAAAATCATGGCAGCTCGTTATGCCCGTGAAAATAAAATCCCTTATTTAGGTATTTGTCTTGGTTTACAAGTTGCAATGATTGAATATGCACGTAATGTAGCTGGGATTAAAGATGCCAATTCTACTGAGTTCGTTAAAGACTGTGCTAACCCTATTATCGCTTTAATTACTGAGTGGAGCGATGAATCAGGTAATGTAGTACAACGTAATGAAAACAGTGATTTAGGTGGTACTATGCGTTTAGGATCTCAAATTTGCCATTTAGAACCGAATTCATTAGTATATAGCATGTATAAAAATGAGTCGATCACGGAGCGTCATCGTCATCGTTACGAAGTAAATAATAATTTATTACCAAAAGTAGTTGAGGCTGGGTTAAAAGTAACAGGTCTTTCAACAGATAGAAAACTTGTTGAGATCATTGAAATCCCAGATCATCCTTGGTTTGTTGCTTGTCAATTCCACCCGGAATTTACCTCGACACCACGAGATGGACACCCACTATTTGGGAGTTTTGTGAAAGCTGCCAAAACTTATCAAGAGCAGCAACAAAAATAGTTTTTGGATTAACATTAGTAATATATCTGTCATATAGAGGAAAATAACATGGCAAAAATCGTTAAAGTACATGGTCGTGAAGTAATCGACTCTCGTGGTAACCCAACTGTTGAAGCAGAAGTTCATTTGGAAGGTGGATTTGTTGGTTTAGCAATCGTTCCATCAGGAGCATCAACAGGCTCACGTGAGGCATTAGAACTTCGTGATGGTGATAAATCTCGCTTTTTAGGTAAAGGCGTATTAAAAGCTGTTGAAAATGTAAATGGCCCAATCGCTAAAGCTGTTGTTGGTAAGGATGCGCTAGATCAAGCAGCTATCGACCAAATTATGCTTGACTTAGATGGAACTGACTTCAAATCTAACTTAGGTGCTAACTCAATTCTTGCTGTTTCTTTAGCAACTGCTAAAGCTGCTGCGGCAGCTAAAGGTGTTCCACTTTTTCAACACATCGCAGATCTTAACGGCACACCAGGTCAATACTCAATGCCATTACCAATGATGAATATCATCAATGGTGGTGAACACGCTGATAACAACATCGACTTACAAGAATTCATGATTCAACCAGTTGGTGCTAAAACAGTTCGTGAAGCAATCCGTATGGGTTCTGAAGTTTTCCATAACTTAGCAAAAGTTTTACATGCTAAAGGTATGAATACTGCTGTTGGTGATGAAGGTGGTTTTGCGCCTAACTTAGGTTCAAATGCAGAAGCATTAGCATGCATTAAAGAAGCTGTAGAAAAAGCAGGTTATGTACTAGGTAAAGACATTACTTTAGCGATGGACTGTGCCGCTTCTGAATTCTATAACAAAGAAACAGGTAAATATGTATTAAAAGGTGAAGGTAACAAAGAATTCACTGCAGAAGAATTTACTCACTATTTAGAAGGTTTAACTAATGAGTATCCAATCGTATCTATCGAAGACGGTTTAGATGAAAGTGATTGGGAAGGTTGGGCATACCAAACAAAAGCTCTTGGTAACAAAATCCAATTAGTTGGTGATGATCTATTTGTTACTAATACTAAAATCTTCAAACAAGGTATTGAAAAAGGCATCGCAAACTCTATATTAGTTAAAGTTAACCAAATTGGTACATTAACTGAATCTATCGCTGCAGTTAAAATGGCGAAAGATGCTGGTTATACAGCTGTTATTTCTCATCGTTCTGGTGAAACTGAAGATTCAACTATTGCTGATTTAGCTGTTGGTTTAGCTGCTGGTCAAATCAAAACTGGTTCTATGAGCCGTTCTGACCGTGTTGCTAAATATAATCAATTAATTCGTATTGAAGAAGCATTAGGTTCTAAAGCACCTTTCAACGGTTTGAAAGAAGTTAAAGGACAATAATTATTGTTATTAAACTGATTATTTACTTTAATAGAAAAACGGTGACCAGTTCACCGTTTTTTATTTTCATATAATTTAGCCTTTTATTTAGCAACAGTTGCACCAACTAGTTTTGTGTTGTAACCTTATCGTTCAAATTTTATGGCTTTTTATTAATATTTCATTATTATTTATTAATTTAGTCGCTATATAAATATTTAATAGAATAACTAATTTGATTTTTCTGCTTATGAATAATATTACGAATATGTCCCAGCCTAAAAGTAAGTGGCAACTGTTTAACTGGCTTTGTACCGGTAAACTTCCGCTTAATGAACTGTGGATAAAATCGACTTATCGTTTCAAATTTTTTTTTCGAACCTTATTTTTAAGTCCGATCACATTTAAATTATTGGATAAATTGAGACTATATCCATTACTGGGATATTATTTATCATGCCAAACCAATTTACCATGTAAATTACAACGACCTTATTTAGCCTCTTGTTTAAGTCAACAAGAACGTTTTGAGGCACTAGCCTACCATTATGACTTTTTAGCTAAACATCCTGACAGCATGAGTAAAGCTTTTTATAATCCGAATATCGCTTTTGTACTGGCTGATGTTAAAGTAAAAAACGATGCTAATATCAAAATCGCCATTCAAGCACGCAATAAGTTTGCTCGTGAAGGTGAAATTAGTCTATATTTTTATGATAATGATAGCATTGATTTGGCTACGATAACTTTTACAATAATGCAATATCAACAAAAAACAACACTTTTTATTGCTGGATTACAAGGCACAGGTCATCATGATGCTCGCATTCGAGTACAACAAGCAACAAAACAGTGTTATGGACTGTTTCCTAAACGTGTTGCGTTAGAGGCGGCCTTAGTCATTGCGCGCTATTTTAATTTAGAACAAATAGTGGCGGTGGGTAATAAAACGCATATTTACAATAATTGGCGTTACAATAGCCGACAAGAACGTATTTTATCGGATTACGATGATTTCTGGTTAACCATTGATGGCAAACAAGACAGCAATGGTTTATTTATATTACCTAATCAAATCTATCGAAAATCACTGGATGAAATCGCTAGTAAAAAACGATCAGAATATCGTAATCGTTATGCTTTATTGGATCAACTCGAAAATAGTATTACAGAGAATTTGGCTTCATTAAAATAATAAGCTAGCTTTATTGTTAATCACAATATCGCCATATTAAAATAGACAAAATTGTCGCTTGTTTAAGGTGTTTACAAGCGACATGCAAATCGACTTATTCTAAATAATTATGCTAGTCTACTTAACCCGATTGTCGATTTTATCGATAGTTTCATATTAGTAAGATAATAACTAAAATTAAATAGTCAGGAAATAGAAAATGTATTTTGGTCTTCTTATTGCATTTGTACCATTGTGTTTGGGATATTTAATTACCTTTAAAAACCAACAATGGATAACCAAAATTAACAAAATCCTTAGCTGGATGGTTTATTTTATTCTATTTCTAATGGGATCCGAATTAGCGCACCTTGATAATCTCAAAGATAATTTACAAACTATCCTATTTTATGCGGGCGTCTTATTTATATGTACTTTTGGTGGTAATTTTATCTTTTTAATGTTATTTGATATCTTCCTGCCTTGGCAAACCACTCATACTAAACATGATATTGGCTCACGCTTTAAAATGATTTTAGAATCATTACGGGTTTGTATTGCTTTGATTCTAGGTTTTCTTGCTGGCTTAATTCCTCTCTTTATCTGGCAATACAATGAAGATATTACTAAAATTGTTTTGGTTTTTTTACTTTTATTGGTTGGGATTCAGTTACGGAGTAATAATATCTCATTAAAGCAAATCTTACTTAGTAAAGTCGGTATTGCTACAACAATAATTGTAATAATAAGTACTTTTTTAGGCGGTATCATAGCGGCATTGATATTCAATCAACCAATTCGTGTTGGATTAGCCATGTCATCTGGATTTGGTTGGTATTCACTTTCTGGACTCTTAATGACAGAAGCGCATGGTGCAATTATTGGTAGTGCCACATTTTTAAACGACATTTTGCGCGAATTATGCGCCATCATTTTAATTCCGAGTTTAATTAAACGTTATAAACTTACTGCACTGGGTTTATGTGGTGCTACCTCTATGGATTTTACCTTACCGATGCTACAAAAAGGTGCAGGTATAATGATTGTTCCTTCTGCAATTGTGCAAGGATTTTTATTAACCTTAATTATGCCAATATTTATGACATTATTTAATTATGGCTTCTTTTTTTAATAATGAGTAACAACTCATTATTAAAATTTAAATTTTGTTTTAATCTTAAATTTATGATCATGCATTTAAAAATTCATGGTTATGCTCTTAGTATCAATTATTAAGAGATTTAAGTCATTTATCTTATCTTTAATTCAATAATTACTAATCATAGTCATTCATTTAGCTATAAATTCTCATCATTTTAATATTTAGATCTTAGTCACAAATTTTTTAAAAAGTAATTTTCTCTATCGTTTTACTCTATAAAATCGAACAAAAGATTAATTATTAATCATTTATTCGAAGGTTTCATAATTAGTATCGTATTAGTGTCACACAGTAAAAAAATCACTGATGGGCTTAAAGAAATTATAGAAGATATGGTGGATTCTACGGGTGACGTAAAAATTTTTTCAGCGTGAGTAACGGGAGATGGCCGAATGGGAACAGATCCCCTCACAATTTATAACATCATCAAACAATCTTCTGATTATCGTAATATTCTAATCTTAGCTGATATTAGTAGTGCCATTTTAAGTGCTGAAACAGCCATTGGACTTATAGAAGACGAATCATTAAAAAATAAAGTGACTTTAGTTAATGCATCTTTATTCGAAGGTGCTTTTGTTGCTTCTTTAACCACTATACTGTTAGTTATGTGGTACAACTTTAGGAGGTATCACAGCGGTTTACATTGAAAATTATATAACGGTCAATAAAAAAGTGAAAACTGCTTTGAAACATGGATTAACACCTTTAGTTTGTATTGGTAATAGTCATGAGGAGAAGTCTTTAGGTGTATCAGCTGAAACAGTGATCAAACAAATGAAAATAAACTTATTTGAGATTGATAAGCAGCACCCAGCACAAGTGGTTATAGCTTATGGGCCAATATGGGCTATTAATAAAAATGGTATCGCAGCAACTCCAGAAGAGGCACAATATATTCATCATCAGCTGCGATCAGCTTTAGTTGAACTCTATGGTCAACAGATCGCCGATCAAATGATACTTTTATATGGAGGCAGCGTAAATCTTGAAAATTCAACTCCACTAATTGATCAACTAGATATTGATGGTTTATTTATTGGTCGTAGTGCATGGCAAGCGACAGGTTTTTGTAATATATTATCAGCAATTAATCAGCAAAATTAATGTTATGACAAAAGGCTAAAATAATGGATATATTTGAAGATAAGCAAGAAACAGAGCTACTTACTGAAATTGCTGTTGCTTACTATGAGTATGAGCAGACTCAAGAAGAAATTGCTAAGCGATTTGGTATCTCTCGCATTAAAGTCGGTCGCTTACTCAAAAAAGCGAGATTGGAAGGAGTTGTAGAAATTAATGTTAAATATCATCCAATATTTAGTTCAAGAATCGAACAGCAATTTATTAGTAGTTTTGGTATAAAACGAGCGCTAATCGCTTTAGATCATCAAGATGAGGGTGAACAACGCAGACAAGTAGCCGCACTTGTAACTAACTATTTATCAAGTGTTTTAAAAAAAGGTGTGACAGTGGCGGTTGGACAAGGTCGTAATGTTGCCGCGATTGCAAGTCATGTGGGTGTTTTTCCTGAAAAACAGTGTAAATTTATTTGCGGAATTGGTGGTACCCAAAGGGTTGGAGAAATTATTGATGCTGACCATATCAGCCGAAGTTTAGCTAGAAAATTTAATGCTAGCAGCGAAACGCTTTATGCGCCAGCCTATGTTGAAAATCGAGAGCTTAAAGAAGCTTTTATTCAAAATAGAGTCATCAAAGATACATTAGAACGAGCGGCCAAAGCAGATATTGCGTTAGTCGGTATTGGTGATATGAACGAAAATAGTTACATGGTGCAATTGGGGTGGTTTACTCCCCAAGAGATAACTCATGCAACTTTGAAGCAAGGCGTGGTAGGCGATATTGCGGGTTATGGTTTTTTTGATATCAATGGGGATCCCGTTGATACGGCTATGAATGATCGGGTAATTGGTCTTAGTATTGATGAACTCCGTAATATCCCGTGTGTTATTGCTATAGCTTCTGAAAATACTAAAGCAACAGCGATTTTAGGTGCGCTTCGTTCTGGGGTTATAGACATAATTGCAACCAGTGCATCAAATGCTCGAACGGTACTCAATTTACAACAAAATCAGATTAAATAATAGGTTGTAAAAAAATTTGAGGTTAACTATACGTTTTAGTATAAAAAAGCGAAACATCCTAGTCATTCAATAATAAATAGGTTACTAAAACGATTTACGTTTGTTAAATTAACAAAGAAAAATAAGTTAATAAAAATTCATGTAGTCATTAACAACTGGTTATTAGCAAATAAAAATTTTATAAATCTGATGTCTAAGTTAAGAGAGTTTGATTGGTGTATTTATTTTAATGGATGGTTGATTAAAACATTGCTCTAATACACAGATAAAGGTATTAGAGCATTTTATTTTAACATTAATATAATGATTTCAAGTTTAACTTATATAAATCTATTATATCTAATTTACTCATTTTAAAGGGTTATAACAAACGCTTAATTACTTTATCAACGCGGATTCTGCTCAATCTCTTTATTAATTTATGAACACGTTTCGGATAAAATTGACTCGCTTGAATCTGTTGAAAGTGTGTAATTAATGTCGTTTTTTGGCGTATTGTATCAAGCTCATGGGTGATTTGTGTCTGTAATTCTTGTTTAGGATCATGAATCAAAATACCATTTTCAAGGTCTAAACGCCATGCTCTTGGATTAAGATTGTTTCCAGTAACTAGCATCCATTCATTGTCAACCCAAACTCCTTTTAAATGATAGGTTTGGTCATTATCTTTCCATAATCTAATAATTAATTGTTCTTTATCAACATATGACTGCAATCGTTCAATAAAGTTTCTTAAATAAATTTCATACAAATAAGGTAAGCCACCGGAAATATTAAACGGCTTATCTTCAGGAATATAAAAGTCATTCGCTTCTTTATCACCAATAATAATTTCAACTTGTTTGCCTTTTCTAAGCAAACGAATGATGTCACGAACTAAGATATTTGGCAGATTAAAGTAGGGCGTGCATAAAGTCACTTTTTGTTGCGCTGAATTAATTAAATGGTGAATGGTTTTATTTAATGAATTATTTCGACCTAAGCCTGCAATCGGTGATACGGATAACTCATTATTATTTGCATTATTGGTATATTGATAATTGGTTTCAGAAAGATGTTGACGTAAAACTTTAATTTCATTTTTAATTTGCTTGCGTGATTTATGTTCAGCAACATCTAAACGTTGCAAAGCGTCAAAAGGTAAAAAGTTGTTATCGATATAATCAATCATGCTTTGTGCAAGTAATCTATTGGTAATAAGATGATATCTGTCATAACGATAATGATCGAGTTTATGCAGGTATACATTATTCAGGCTAGCACCACTGTATATAACTGTATCATCAATAATAAATCCTTTAAGATGTAAAACCCCAAGCACTTCACGACGATTAATTGGAACACCATATACTGGAACATCAACACCAGGATGCTGTAATTTCATTTGGTGATAAAAACGTGCATTGGTGTGCGTTTTGTCTTCTCCGATTCGACCGCGTTGTGCCCGATGCCAATCTACAAAGATTTTAATATCTAAATTAGGATTGATTTTTTTTGCTTGGTAAAGAGCATTTAGTATTTCTTGCCCAGCTTCGTCTTGTTCTAAATAGAGTGCTACAATATAAATTCGAAATTGGGCATTTTTGATTTTTTCAAGTAAAGCTTGTCTATATGCTTTAGGATCGTACAAAATACTATATTGATCTGCATTTTGCTGGATTTTTGCTAATTCATTAAGATGCTTTTGATGATTATATTTAATAAAAGGTATTCTCATGATTCATATATTATTGTAACTGGTTCAAAATGTAGAATAACACACTTTAAGCCAGAAAATAACACTCCTTATTTCATAGTCCTGAGTCAATGTTGTTTATATAATTTTTGTTATTCAATTTAGTTCGTCAATATTATCTTTTTAAGATTGTTCATCAATCCAGGTTTGAATGATTTTATATGTCAATGCCAATACCACTGGACCAATAAATAATCCCATCAAACCAAAACTGAGTAGGCCACCGATTACCCCAAATAAAATCAGTAAAAATGGTAAATCAGCCCCTTTCTTTATTAAATATGCACGCATTACACTATCAAGCGTTGTTAAAATAATTGCGACAACAATTAATATAATGCCAGAGAGAGTATGACCATTCCAAAATTGCCAAATGATACAACCGAGCATGACAATGACAGGGCCGATTTGTGCAACACAGCAGATAAATAACACCAGTGTTAAAACGCCCGCTAATGGCATTTTCGTGATAATAAAACTGATCCCACCAATTAGAGCTAGAGTGATTGCCGTTACTACCACGCCAAGAGCTACTGCACGAATGGATTGTCCTGCTAGTGTCACGGTAATGGCGCCATATTGTTTAGATAAGCGATTAGCAAATAAATAAACGTATTTGGTAATCATTTCACCTTTAAGAAAAAGTAATAAACTGAAAATGATCATGACACCAGCATGAAAGATGAATATACTGATGTTGGTTACCTGTGATAACAACCAACCTATTAGCGTTCCAATGTAAGGTTGAATACTGGAGACCAGATCAGAACCATCCGTTTTAATGATATTTAGCCAACTTTGATGAAGTTCTGGTCCGAAAGTCGGGATACTCTCCAGCCAATCAAATGTAGGTAATTCATGATGTGATAAAGATTTAGCCCATTCAATGAGATGGTGACCATTTTGTGCGACACTACTGATGATCAAAAGAAATGGAATAATACAGACAAGCGCTAAAATTAATGCCATGATAGTTAACGATAACCAGCGTTTATTAAACATTTTTTTCTGGATTTTTATCATTAATGGCCATGTAGCAATAACTACCATGACAGCCCAAAAAAAACCAAATAAGAAAGCTTCAACAACACGATAAGTAATAATGATTAGTAACCCAATCAGTAATAAGTTTAAAATTAACTTCAATAAATCATAGGTATTTTTTTCTGCTGGCATTTTTGTACCATTTTTATTAATCTAAATAATGTTATTATACGCACTATCATTAAAAAAACATATGTTAGTGTAAATGATAAATCTTTGATGGAGATATTAAAATGAGAAAATTACTGTTATTGCTGTTAGTTAGTATATTGTTACCTGCATGTTCAACAACACCTAAAATTAACAATCCAGTTCAAAATGCGAACAATATAGCACCTTATCCAGATGCTATGGATGGCTACACTCGCTATGCAATCCACCTTCCTTCTTTAGCCAATGAAAATAAAGCGCGAGTTGAAGTTTTAATAGGTAAAGAGATAAATACTGATTGTAATACGCGCAGTTTAGGTGGCATCGTTAAGCAAGAAGAATTGAAAGGTTGGGGTTACAACTACTATGTTGTTGATAAAGCGAATAACGATATTTCAACGCTTATGGCTTGTCCTGAAGGCACTAATAAAAATCAATTTGTTACTATGAATCATAATTTAGGATTATTAGATTATAATAGTCGCTTACCAATTGTGTTTTACGTACCAAATGATTTAACAGTTAAATATCGTATTTGGCAAACAGGCTCTAAAGTCCTCCAAGCGAGTGCTGAATAGAAAAAGAAAATTAACTGTTAATTATCGGTGAAATAAGGGTTGTTTGATTAAAATATAGTCACTCAATCCTGAAACTTAAGATATTTGATTTTTTAAGTAGACATCTCAAAAAAAAAATGTATTTTATCCCTCGTAATGCAAGGTTAGCTCTACATGTTCATTAGCCTTATTAATGACTTGTGATTGCCTGATTATCTCGGTTTCGCCATATCATTCAATAACGAATAATGGCAAAATTTGGGGGTCCGTTGTTTTTCACAATGGGCTTGTGTCTAACATGTAATATCCCTAACTAGAGGAGAAGTGGTGAGCATGTTTACTCAACGTAAAACAATTCTTTCAATCATAGCTGGTGTTTCACTAGCATTATCTCAATCTGCTATAGCTAAAGATCGCGTTGTGCATTTTTATAATTGGGCAGGTCAGATTGGTAATAGTACTATCAGTGATTTTGAAAAATCGACAGGAATCAAACTTGTTTATGATGTGTATGACTCTAACGAGGCTCTTGAAGGTAAGCTAATGGCTGGCCATTCTGGTTTCGATGTCGTTTCACCATCGGACAGTTTTTTAGAAAGACAGATTAAAGCTGATATTTATCTGCCATTAGATAAAAATAAATTGCCAAATTGGAAAAATCTTGATCCAAATTTAATGAAATTAATGGCTAACCATGATCCAGATAACAAGTATGCGATCCCTTATGTATGGATGACTACAGGTATCGGTTATAACATTGATAAAGTTAAAGAACGCCTAGGAGATAATGCTCCTGTTGATAGTTGGGATTTAGTTTTTAACCCTGAAAATATGGAAAAACTTAAAGATTGTGGTGTGGCATTTTTAGATGCTCCAACTGAAATCTTTTCAAGTGCTCTTCAATATTTAGGCAAAAATCCAAACAGTACAGATGCAAAAGATTACACGGGTGCAACTTACGAGTTGTTGTCGAAAGTCAGACCATATATCCGTTATTTCCATTCATCTCAATATATTACTGATTTAGCGAATGGTGATATTTGTGTGATTTTAGGTTGGTCTGGAGACATTTTACAAGCTCGTGATAGAGCTAATGAAGCAAAAAATGGTGTGCACATTGGTTATCAAATTCCGAAAGAAGGCGCGTTAGTTTTCTTTGATACATTTGCTATTCCAAAAGATTCAGCAAATCCTGATGAAGCTCATGAGTTTTTAAACTTCATTTTAAAACCAGAAATCGCTGCACAAGTGACTAATGATGTTAACTTTGCAAGTGCGAATAAAGTTGCTAACGATCAGTTTGTTAAACCAGAAGTGAAGAACGATCCTGCGGTTTATCCAAGACCGGAAGTAATGGAAAAACTATTCACTTTAACAGTGAAAGAACCAAAACTTGAACGTGTGATCACTCGCACATGGACAAAACTTAAAACGGGCAAATAGCCGTTTGAAAATGTCAAATAATTGACTTATTTATTCTAGACGGGGAGATTCAATAATCTTTCCGTCTCGTTTTTTATGGCTTGTTGTTATGAGGAAAAAAGCGTGAACGATAAAACAACAAATCAGGTACAGCCTAAAAAAAAGATGATAACTCCACTATTGGAGATCAAAAATTTAACGAAAGTTTTCAATGATGATTATTATGCTGTCGATGATGTAAATTTAACCATTTATACCGGAGAAATTTTTGCTTTATTAGGTGCTTCGGGTAGTGGTAAATCAACATTATTGCGGATGCTTGCTGGTTTTGAACAACCAACGTCTGGACAAATTATTCTCGATGGTAAGGATTTATCACAAGTCCCTCCTTATAATCGTCCTATTAACATGATGTTTCAATCGTATGCTCTTTTTCCTCACATGACGGTTGAGCAAAATATAGCTTTTGGTCTAAAACAAGACAGATTAGACAAGAGTGAAATTAAGCATCGTGTTGAAGAAATGTTAGCACTTGTGCATATGGAACAATTTGGTAAGCGCAAGCCACACCAATTATCAGGTGGTCAAAGACAACGTGTTGCTTTGGCAAGAAGTTTAGCAAAAAGACCTAAATTACTATTGTTGGACGAACCAATGGGGGCATTAGATAAACAACTGCGTGATCGAATGCAGCTTGAAGTCGTGAGTATTTTAGAGCAAGTTGGCGCTACATGTGTAATGGTTACTCATGATCAAGAAGAAGCCATGACAATGGCAGGGCGTATTGCAATTATGAATAAAGGACAATTTGTTCAAATTGGTGAGCCTGAAGAAATCTATGAACATCCAAATAGTCGTTATAGTGCTGAATTTATTGGCTCAGTCAATGTCTTTGACGGTATTTTGCAAGAAACATTAGAAGATGGCTTAATCATCAGTTGTCCTATGATTAAACATCCTTTAAAAGTGGATTATGATTCACCTGCTGTTGAAGGTGTTCCAATTCAGGTTGCCTTACGACCAGAAAAAATTAAACTTTGTGATGAAATACCAAAAGAAGGCTACAATTTTGCAACCGGTGAAGTGGTTGAAATAGCCTATTTAGGTGATCTCTCTATTTATCACGTTAAATTGGAAAGTGGACAAATTATTATTGCTCAACTACAAAACGAACATCGCTATCGTAAAGGTATGCCAACTTGGGGCGATGTCATTAACCTCAGTTGGGAAATTGATAGTTGCGTTGTACTTACTGAATAAACACAAGAGGATATATTGATGCGATCCATTTATTGTGGTTTGTTTCTAAATGCATTGGTGTTACTCAATGTTTATTTACGTTTTGTAACAACAAATGCATTTGACAATTTGTTTTTAGATGCGTTATTTACCTCTATGGTATTAAGTCTACTATTATCTTGTTTAGGTGCATATTTGGTGCATTATAAACCCTCTAAATTCGCTTACCGTTTAATTATAGCAGGCAGTATTTTATATATACCTGCTGGGTTGGGTTTAGTTGCGATTTATTTTGCATTCAAAAAAATGCGTCAACAACGAGATGATTCTGACTTAATGACATTGTATGGGCGTCTATTAGTGATAGCGATTCCTTATTTATGGATGCTATTGTTATTTTTATTGCCGTTTTTGATTGTTTTTCGTATCAGTTTTTCGGAAGCTGCTATCGCGGTACCTCCTTATACTGATCTGTTGAGTTATGAAGATGGTTTACTTAATATTGTTTTAAATTTTGGTAATTATTTCAATTTATTTGAAGATACTATCTACATCGATTCTTATTTACAATCATTAAAAGTCGCAGCTATCTCAACACTGTTATGCATTTTAATTGGTTATCCGTTAGCTTGGGCTATATCACAGTGTAAACCATCGAGTCGAAATATTTTATTATTGTTGATTATTTTGCCTTCTTGGACTTCATTTTTAATTCGTGTTTATGCTTGGATTGGTATTTTAAATCCTAATGGACTTTTAAATAATTTCTTAATGTGGTTGGGGGTTATTGATCAACCTTTAATAATTATGAAAACCTATTTAGCGGTTTATATTGGTATTGTCTATTCTTATCTACCATTTGTTGTATTGCCAATTTATACCTCGTTAAGCAAAGTCGATAACACGCTTATTGAAGCAGCTTTAGATTTAGGTTGTAAGCCAATTAAAACTTTCTTTAACATTATTGTGCCTTTAACCAAAAACGGGGTTATTGCTGGGGGAATGTTGGTCTTTATTCCTGCGGTAGGGGAATATGTAATACCTGAACTGTTAGGCCCATCAGATAGTTTAATGATTGGTACACAACTGTGGGCTGAATTCTTTAATAATCATGATTGGCCAGCTGCTTCTGCTGTTGCAACCGTGATGTTATTGATATTAATCGTGCCTATTTACTACTTTAATAAATTTCAGAACCGACAAATGGGAGGTAAATAAATGAACAATTTACCATTAATTATGCGATCTGCATTGATTGTTTTTATCTCCTCATTTTTAGGTTCATTAGTGCTGTCGATTTTAATTTCGGCATCAGGCTTTGCTTTATTGGGCAGTATTAACTTATATGTGGGATGTTTGGTATTTAGCCTTATTTTGACTGGTCTTGTAACAATATCGCTATTAGTTCGATGTTTAAAAGGATTAATTATTTTATTGTGTTTATCCTTTTTATATATCCCTATGATTATTTTAATCATTTATTCGTTCAATAGTTCAAGACTTGTTACAGTTTGGGCTGAATTTTCGACCAAATGGTATTTTGAATTGGTTCATAATCAAGCTTTACTTAAAGCGGTAGGATTAAGCTTGAGTATTGCTGCTGGGGCTGCTTCGTTGGCAATCGTACTTGGTACTTTAGCTGCTTTTGCCATTATTCGATTTAAACGATTCCGTGGCTCTAATTTATTCTCTTTTATGACAACCGCACCGCTTGTTATGCCTGATGTGATAACGGGTCTAGCATTATTATTACTGTTTGTTGGAATGGGACAAGTGCTTGGTTGGCCTAAGGAACGAGGAGCAATGACCATTTGGATGGCTCATGCAACGTTTTGTACTGCATATGTGACCGTTGTTATTAGTGCTAGATTACGAGAGTTGGATAAGTCAATTGAAGAAGCCGCATTAGATTTGGGTGCAAATCCATTAAAGGTATTTTTCATTATCACTTTGCCTATGATTGCTCCAGCTCTTGTTTCTGGTTGGTTGTTGGCATTTACCTTATCGCTTGATGATGTGGTTATCGCGAATTTTGTGACTGGACCAGGTGCAATGACGTTACCGAAACTTATATTCTCGAAAGTACGTTTAGGTGTCGATCCACAAGTTAATGCGTTAGCAACGATTATATTGTTAATTGTGGGTATTATTGGTTTCATTTCATGGCTTTGGATGCGACGTGCTGAAAAACGACATTTACGTGAAATTCGTATGAGCTAATTACCTTATTTATATCAAAGATTGCCGCATGATGCGGCAATTTTTTTAACTTTATAAAATATCCGTGTGTTTTTTCCTATTTTATATTATAGTGTTGGCGGTCAGTTCGCTGACAAAATTCTCAGGGCGGGGCGTAATTCCCCACCGGTGGTTATAGCCCACGAGCGCTTAATAAATTTCAATTTTATTGAGGACAAGCAGATTTGGTGAGATTCCAAAGCCGACAGTTAAAGTCTGGATGAAAGAGAGTGGCTTATCTTTTCTATATTTGCTTTATAGCAAAATCACTATGGTCAAGCACTTGCCCTGATTCTGGTATTTAATATATTTATAACTTAACTAATTTAACTTTGCTTTTGGCAATTATTTTATATGTAAACTTATCTCAATTAGTTACATGAAATATTAGTTTGGATTAGGTTTATTTTAATTAAGAATAAATATAATTAACTTAATAAAACAGGATAGGTATCTACCATGAATCAGTTTAATTTAAATGAATTTGGAACACCAATTGAGCGAGTAAAAAAAGCTATTGCTTCAATTAAGGCAGGATCTGGGGTATTAGTTTTAGATGATGAAGATCGCGAAAATGAAGGCGATATCATTTGGGCAGCAGAAACAATTACAACTCAACAAATGGCTCTAACTATTCGATATGGAAGTGGTATCGTTTGTTTATGTATGCCACAATCTTTTTGTGACAAATTAGAATTGCCTATGATGGTCACCAATAACACCAGTAAAAATCATACTGCTTTTACCATTACAATTGAAGCCGCAAAAGGCGTTACTACTGGAGTATCTGCCGCAGACAGAGTGACGACTGTAAAAGCCGCCGTTGCTGATAATGCGAAACCCAGTGATTTAAACCATCCTGGACATGTATTTCCATTAGTGGCTAAAGAGGGAGGTGTTTTGAATCGCCGAGGGCATACTGAAGCATCAGTTGATTTGGTTTCATTAGCAGGTTTTAAACCAGCCGCTGTAATTTGTGAGTTAACTAATGATGATGGATCGATGGCAAGGGCACCACAAGTTGTCGAATTTGCCAAACAACATCATTTACCCGTTGTCACAATTGAAGATATCGTTGCTTATCGTAACACTTTTTCAGTCTAAACATATGGATGTAAACTGTCGAATTAACCATTCGGCAGTGGCATCATTTTATTAAGTTTATTATTGAATAAGTTAGATGTATTCATTAATTTGTTCCAGCAAGCTCTGATTGTTTAGGATAAGCTATGCCACGTTTCACTCTGTTATATATAATAATGCTCTTGATCATAACAGGTTGCCAATCAAAATCCATTTCTACAAACAACGTGGTTATTCCTAATGCTCAGACTGAAAAATTTCATTCAACGGCAAATGGTGATTATAAAGTTACTATTTATACTCCTAATAAACCTACACCGAAAGGTGGTTGGCCAATTATTTATCTTCTTGATGGTGACAGTTATTTTTTAACAGCAAGTGACATTATTAAAAGCCAAGCTTGTGAGCGTTGCATTCTTCAAGAAGGTATAATTGTCGCAATTGACTATCTCAATCAAACACGTCGTGATTTTGATTTTTTACCTAAACCAGATCATTTTGTTTATGAGACCTTACCGAATAATCAAATTAATTTATCTGGTAAATATGGTGGAGCAGATGCGTTTTATGATTTTTTAACAAAAGAACTTAAACCTGAAATGGAAAAACGCTATAAGATTAATTTAAAACAGCAAGCTATTTTTGGACATTCATACGGTGGATTATTTAATTTATATATTTTTTTAACAAAACCAGTGATTTTTAATACCTATGTGGTATCGAGTCCATCTATGTGGTTTAGCGATGGATATATGTTTAAAGTATTATCGAAATACTTATTAGATAATCAGCCACCACTCATCAATCCCGTCAATTTACTTATCTCTGTAGGGGGATCTGAACAATCTTTACTTCCTTTTGATCGCAAGTTACCCAAGGAAAAGCAGAATCTCTTATTAAAGCATCGGCAAAATCGTAAAATGGTGGATAATTCGAAACATCTATTTGATCAATTAAAACAAGCTAAGATTCATAACTTAAATTTAAGTTACAAAGTTTACCCACAACAATCCCATAAAACAGCTGCGATTATAGCTTTACAAGATGGCATTCAAATAAATTTTAACATTCATTAACCAGTATTTGAGCAAATAGTTATTAATCAACTTGAATATATGATAGTTTGATTTATATTACTGCCACTTGATAATGATAATCATTATTGAAGAATAATATTAGGGATAATATATGTGTTCAAAATATAAATCGACTTGTTTTATTGCCACACTTGTTAGTCTTGCATGTCATAATGCTAATGCTGATATCAAAAATTCATTAACTCATAAGGCAAGTGATTCAGATGATGTGATGGTTGTGACAGCAGCAGAGCAAGCTAAACAAGCATTGGGTGTTTCGGTTATCAGCCAAAAAGATCTGAGCAAAATGCCGCCCAAAAACGATATTTCCGAAATTATTCGTACTATGCCAGGTGTCAGTTTGACGGGTAATTCAACAAGTGGTCAACGTGGTAATAATCGACAAATTGATATTCGAGGAATGGGACCTGAAAATACGCTTATTTTAGTTGATGGAAGACCAGTAAAAAGCCGTATGTCTGTTCGATATGGTTGGCGCGGTGAGCGAGACACAAGAGGCGATACGAATTGGATCCCCGTAGATATTATTGAAAGAATTGACGTGCTTCGTGGTCCAGCAGCAGCTCGTTATGGTGATGGTGCAGCAGGAGGCGTAGTAAATATTATAACGAAACAACCCGCTAAAGAGTGGCATGGATCTTTAAATAGTTATATTAATGTACCATCTCACAGTGAGGAAGGTTCAACAAAAAGGACTAACTTTTTATTAACAGGTGGATTAACCGATAATCTAAGTGTGCGTCTATACGGCAATATCAATAAAACCGATGCTGATGAGTGGGATATCAACAAAAAACATCAAATTAATCCGAATTCGGTCAGTGCAGGACAGGAAGGGGTGCGCAATAAAGATCTCAATGGTCTATTGCGGTGGGATATCACTGATAAACAATCAATTGAATTTGAAACGAGCATTAGCCGACAAGGAAATATTTATGCCGGAGATACACAGAATAATAATCCTAATCAATTGGTGAGTCGTTTTTATAATGATGAAACTAACAAAATGATTCGTCAAAATTATTCAATAACTCATCGAGCATATTGGGACAACGGCTTAAATACAATATCTTATATTCAATTTGAAAAAACACATAATACCCGTTTAAATGAAGGTTTAGCTGGTGGAACTGAAGGTCGATTTGATAAGGATAGTTTTTCTACCATTAAATATAATAATGTTACTTTACATAATGAGACCAGCTTCCCATTAACTATGGCGGCACCCCAAACTATGACTGTTGGTGGTGAATATAATCATCAAAAAATGAAAGATCCAACCTCAAATAATCAATCCGTTGAAGAAGGAGGAAGCATATCTTGGATCAAAGATAAAATGCGCAGTGAAAACTCATCAGCTAATCTTTGGGGGGTGTTTATCGAAGATAACATTGAACTGACACAAACTACCATGCTTACACCTACATTACGATATAATCATCAAAGTAAATCAGGTGGTAACTGGAGTCCAAGTTTGAACTTATCCCAAGAATTAGGCGACTATTTCAGTCTAAAACTTGGTATTGCTAGAGCTTATAAAGCACCTAACTTATATCAAACTAACCCAAACTATCTTCTTTATAGTCGTGGGCAAGGTTGTCATAGTGCGGGTGGCAGTTGTTATTTAATTGGTAACAAAAATTTAAAAGCGGAAACAAGCGTCAATAAAGAAATTGGGCTTGAGTTTCATAATAATGAAGGATTAATTGCTGGCATAACTTATTTCCGTAATGATTATCATGATAAAATTGATTCTGGCACAAAAGTGGTGGGTCATGCGCAAGGTGGAAAAAATAAATTTGGCAATTCAAATATTTTTCAATGGCAAAATGTGCCCAAATCTGTTGTAGAGGGATTGGAAGGCAGCTTAACGATTCCCGTTACTTCAACAATCAAGTTTCGAAATAACCTAACTTGGATGTTGCAGTCAAAAAATAAAAAGACTGGCGATTATTTATCAATAATATCAAAATATACGTTGAATTCATCAATAGACTGGCAAACAACCGATAAATTGTCGTTGTTAACTACGGTCACTTGGTTTGGTAAACAAAAGCCGAAAAAATATGATTATCTTGGGAATAAAGCTACGGATAGTGCAACTCACCAACTTAGTCCTTATGCTATTTTAAATTTTAGTGGGCAATATCAATTTAATAAAAACGTTACGTTAACGGCTGGAATAGATAATGTGTTTAATAAGCGCTTATTCCGAGAGGGTAATTCCACAACCTTAAAAAATCCAGTAAATGGTATCGTAACCGTTAAGGGTGCAGGAGCTGCAACGTATAATGAATCAGGGCGGACATTTTTTGTAAGTACTAAACTTTCATTCTAGCTCAATCAATTAAATAAAATCGCCAAACTAACGATTAAATTGATTAAACTTGGCGATTATTTAGCTGCTTTAAGTTATTTATTGTTCTCATTATTCACTATAATTTTATCTGTAAAAGTGTCAAACATTGAATAATAACAGTTTTATTCTTGCTTTTTGTCTTTCTTCATTATAAAATATCTTATACATTTGATAAATAAGGATAAAATTTTTTAAGTTTTTAGAAACGATAGATATTTTAATATCATACTAATTTTAAAAATCTAATTAGCATTCAATTAAGTTGTTTCTTTGTAAATAATATTTAAGTTCTTTTGGTGGCAAATACTTTGTTTGCGAACCATCTATAGTTTTGTCGATGCTTATTGGCAAAATAGCAGAATCAGCATATTTAACATATAGATTGCATTAAAAAAATAGATTGTAACAAAATAGATAGTAATAAAAACGGGGTAACTATGTTTAGCGCGAATAAAGAGTGGGCATTTGTGATACTGACCTGCTTTTTTGAATTGTGTTGGGTATTTGGTTTTACTACTGCCAGTCAGTGGTGGCATTGGGTTATTGTTATACTCATAATTATTGTTGATTTTACGTTTTTAACAAATGCATGCAAGACAATTCCTACAGGTACTGTGTATGCAATATTTTCTGGTGTCGGAGCGATAGGCTCACTTGCTATTGATATGGTCGTGTTTGGTAAAGAAATCAAACTTATTGAAATATTGTTTGTTGCATTAATAATTATTGGCGTTGTGCAACTTAAACGAGCAGATAGTTGATTAACTGAAATTTGGATTACAATATGGGATGGTTATTTATTTTAACGGCTGCAATTTTTGAAGTTATTGGCGCTATTGGCCTTAAGCTCTATTCGCAACAAAAAAGTGTGTTTCGATTAACACTGTATTGGGGTGGTTTTTTTGTTTCGTTTACATTATTTTATTTTTCACTTCAATATCTGGATTTAAGTATAGTCTATCCTGTATGGGTTGGGCTTGGTACGTCAGGTGCGGTATTGGCTAATATGTTTATTTTTAATGAGCCGAAAAATCTTCCTCGCTTATTTGGACTTACTTTTATTATTATTGGTATTGTAGGATTACACGCTACAATGTAGTCAAAGATATACTCAAAAAAATTATTAGATATAGAGTTAAAAAATAGTTATTCGTTTTACTTATTCAATTCTTTAAATAAAAAAAGACCGGAGATGAACTCCGGTTAAGCAAAGTGTAAGCTAAAAGGATGTATGAATAAAAGGGAAAAACAGTTTACTAAATTTCGTTACCATGTTGTTTTAGGTAGCTAGCAACACCATTTGGGTTAGCCTGCATACCTTGTTTACCTTTGGTCCATTGAGCAGGGCAAACTTCACCGTGTTCTTCATGGAATTGGAAAGCATCAACAATACGAATCATCTCGTCAATATTACGACCGATTGGTAAATCATTGATCGTTTCATGACGTACAACACCTGACTTATCAATAAAGAATGATGCGCGAAGAGCAACACCAGCTTCAGGATGTTCAACGCCGTAGGCTTGCATAATAGAGTGTTTTATATCTGCAACAATTGGGAATTTTACTTCACCAATACCGCCTTTATCTTGTGGAGTATTACGCCATGCATTATGTACATATTGTGAATCCATAGAAACCCCAATAATCTCAACGCCACGTTTTTTGAATTCTTCTAAACGATGATCGAAAGCGATGATTTCTGATGGACATACAAATGTAAAATCCATTGGCCAAAAGAATACAACAGCATATTTGCCATTAATGTGTTTAGCTAAATTGAAATCTTCAACGATTTCACCTGAGCCTAACACTGCTGCTGATGTAAAATCTGGGGCTTTACGAGTGACTAAAGTCATTATGGTTCTCCTAACTATTTAATGCTTTTTAATATGTGGGACATTATAACAATTTAAACTTACACTCCAAGTTGTTATAAACAATTGATAACATAAGTTTAAACTATTAACTGATAAATTATCATTCGGTAGTATTTATTAATTTCTTCGGTTTACCTTTATTTTTAGTATCGCGATGGCGTATTTTGACTTTTTTCTTTTTGTTATCTTCTTTTTTGGAAGCATTTTTCAATTTCGCTTTTTGTGAAGGTTTTTTCTTAGTTGCCGGTTTTGGAGCTTTCGTTTTTGGGCGTAACTCATCAATGGTTCGTAACTTTATTGGTTCTTTGATGTAACGCTCAATTTTTTGTAACAATTCGTTGTCATGAGCTTCGACCAACATAATCGCGGTCCCTTTTTTCCCCGCACGCGCAGTACGACCGATACGATGCAAATAGACGTCGGCTGTTTTAGGTGCATCAAAATTAATAACATGGGTAATATCATCAATATCAATGCCACGAGCCGCAACATCGGTTGCAACCAGTACATTAACAGTATGGTTGTTCATTCTTTTAATTGCTTCGTTACGTTTAGCTTGAACCATTTCACCTTCTAAATAACAGCTATGGATTCCGGCCTGATGTAACAAGCTAACCAATTCATGTACCCGTTCACGCTTACGTACAAAAACGATCGTCTTTTTCAATTCTTCTTGCTTTAATAAATGAATGAGTAAGGCTACTTTATGCTCTAAATTGTCGGCACGATAATAGAATTGTAAAATCTTTTTACGTTCTTTTCGTGAAGGATCGGCATTAATTTCAATGGGTTCATTTAATATGCGATTAGCAAAATTATGTAATCCTTCACCCTCTAGCGTTGCAGAAAAGAGTAGTGTTTGTTTGCGCCAGCGAGTTTCTGCTGATATGGTTTCAACATCTTGAGAGAATCCCATATCTAACATACGGTCTGCTTCATCTAAAATAAGCATTTCAACAGCTCGACAGTCAAAATTTTCTTCTTTAATGTATTGCAATAACCGTCCAGTTGTCGCAATCACAATATCTTGATTTTTACTGAATACTTCAGCATGGTTCATATAAGCAACGCCTCCGGTTATTGTGGCTATGCTTAAATGAGTGGATTGCGTTAATCGTTTAGCTTGCTCAGCTATTTGCATCGCTAACTCTCGAGTAGGTGTTAAAACCAAAATACGAGGTGGTCCCGGTTTGCGACGTGGAAAATCCAATAAATGTTGCACAGCAGGAATTAAGAAAGCAAGTGTCTTACCCGTACCCGTTGGCGCCGACCCTAAAATATCTTTGCCATCTAATGCGACAGGTATCGTTTGAGTTTGGATTACTGTTGGAGTGTGGATGTTTTGTGTTTGTAGATTTTGAATTAAAATCTCATCTAATTCTAAATCTGAAAAAGTTTTTGCAGTCATATTGATCATTCTATCTTAAATTTTGAGACACATTATAACGGCAATCGTTATAACTACAATCAATAAAACGTAGTGAGTAACTAACATCAATATTCATTTTGTTCATTTTATAGTATATCAATTACGCTAATTAAATACTTTGTAAAAAAGTTTGAGGTTAAGCATACGTTTAAGTATAAAAATTAAAGAATAATTGATTCATCAACTCTTATCAATGCTTGTAACGGAATCTTTATTTATAATACACTTTGCCTTTGTGTTAAGATATCAAAATAAATTTTATGACATTAGTTAAAATAAGGGATTAAAACTCAATATTTACTTAATAACTTAATATAATCTTGTTGTTATTTTTATAATAGACAATATTTCTTTTAACAATTAACAAAATCACCCATTACAGAATATGACTGAAATTTTTTCGAACGATAAATATGATCTTCAACTTGAAAATAAAATAACCCATTTAAAAACGATTTTTAGTGATTTCTCACTTCCAGAATTGCAAGTTTATAGTTCTCCTATCAGTCATTACCGTATGCGAGCTGAGTTTAGAATATGGCATGATGGTGAAGATATCTACCATATTATGTATGATAAAAAAACGAAAAAGCGCACACGAATTGATGATTTTCCGATTGCAACGAAATTGATTAATCAAGCAATGAAAGCTATTTTACCATTGCTTAAGCATAATCAATTATTACGTCATTTATTGTTTCAGATAGATTATTTTTCCACACTGAGTGGTCAATTACTTATCACCCTTTTGTATCATAAAAAGTTAAGTGATGATTGGATTGCTGAGGCAAATAGACTTAAGCTACAACTTGCCGAGCAGGGGATCGATGCTAATATCGTTGGTCGGGCGAGTAATCAAAAAATTGCTATTGATGTCGATTATGTTGATGAGGCCTTACCAATATTGGATAAAACCTTTATTTATCGTCAAGTTGAAAATAGCTTTACTCAACCCAATGCCTCAGTCAATATCAAAATGCTTGAGTGGGCTATTGAAGTTACCAAAGGTTTGCCAGGTGATCTACTTGAATTTTATTGTGGCAACGGTAATTTTTCTATCGCTTTGGCTCAAAACTTTCGTAAGGTGTTAGCGACAGAAATAGCGAAAGCGTCTGTATATTCAGCGCAATATAATATTGCAGTAAATGAGATTGATAATTTAATTATTGCCCGTCTATCCGCAGCTGAGTTTACCAGTGCTATTAAAAAAGAACGTGAATTTAATCGATTAAAGGATATTAATCTTGATGATTATCAGTGCCAAACTGTACTGGTTGATCCTCCTCGTGCTGGAATAGATAGTGATACAATTAATATTCTTAAAAGTTACAATACTATTATTTATATATCCTGCAATCCTCTTTCTTTATGGGATAATTTACAGCAATTGATAGAAACTCATAATATCAAGCATTTTGCTATGTTTGACCAGTTTCCTTATACCGATCATATTGAAAGTGGTGTTGTGTTGCATAAAAAATAGATATATTCATATCCAAGGATGGTTAATTTTGTTAGAATAATTAGGCTAAATACTAAAATAATTAGTACTTGTTTGGCTAATGACTACTGTCAACATTGCTTTTGATAAAAAAAAACCCTAGGTAAACTAGGGCTGCATTAAATTGCAAGGAATGGATGAAAGGAAATAAAACAATGAAACAATAATGTCTAGCCTCATGAATCATTGTGTGAGTACTATAACAAAGCTAAACAAACGAATTAATGACCAAATTATTACAATATAGTCATTAAAATGTCATGATACCATTTGGTTTTTTCATATATCCTACTACGGCAGTAAACATTTTCGATAATCATATAAAATAACAAAGGAAATACTCAAAATGAAATTGTTAGTTGTTGAAGATGAACATAAAACAGGTGAGTATCTTCGTCAGGGTTTAGTTGAATCAGGTTTTATTGTTGATTTAACCGATAATGGTTTAGATGGCTATCATAGAGCCATGACAGAAGATTATGATTTAATTATTCTGGATGTAATGTTGCCAGATATCGTTGGCTGGAAAATAGTCCAATCTTTGCGTGAAGCAGGAAAAGACACGCAAATTATGTTACTCACTGCGATGGGCAGTGTCGAAGATAAAGTTAAAGGACTGAATTTAGGTGCGGATGATTATTTAGTTAAGCCGTTTTCTTTTGCTGAATTACTGGCAAGAGTCAAATCCTTACTCAGACGCAATGTTCCACAAGTCAATAATTATCAATTAAGTATTGCTGATCTGGTAATGGATTTACCTAAAAGAACAGTAACGCGAGCAGATAAAAGAATTGATTTAACCAATAAAGAATTTCTGTTATTAGAATATTTTTTACGTTATCCAGGTGAAGTTCTACCAAGATCACTGATTGCATCCCAAGTTTGGGATATGAATTTTGATAGTGATACTAATGTTATTGATGTGGCGATTAGACGATTGCGAAATAAAATTGATGCAGGTTTTGAACCTAAATTAATTCATACCGTACGTGGAATGGGATATAAATTGGATGTAATGGATGAAGCGGAATAACATTATTTCTTTTCGTTTACCACTAATTGTTTGCCTACTAACTTGTGGGCTTCTTTATTGTTTTAGTTATCTTATTGAAAGTTCTTTTGAAAAATTTTCCATCCAGCAAAATGTATCCGAATTAAATTCAGTTATCTCATCAATAGAACGTGAACTTATTTATTTTTCACCTAATGACAATCGTGATGAGCTTTTTCAAAATCTATTATTGATATTAACTGGCCATCATCACTTGTTTGTTTATATCATTGATGAATCAGGTAAGGTACTTTATCGGACACGTGGACCTAATCTGGCTGTTGCATTAAAACCCTCAAATTTAGAAAAAATTATAACTGAACACGGTACGACCATATCCAATCTGAATAAATCATCTTATCGAATTGCTGCATCAAGAGTTATAGTTGAAAATAACAAACAATACACCACTATTGTGGCAGTTGGTCGCGATTTACAGCTTGAATTTATCAGTCGATTAAGAAACGGTTTAGGATTGCTGATTGCCATTTCTTGTGTTTTAGCATTGATTGGTTCATTTATTTCAATTTATTATACTCAAAAACCGATTAATCGGCTTATTAAGAAGATAGAAAAAATCAATCTTAAAAGTTTAAATTATCGAATACCAACATCCTCAGTACCAACCAAATATATTAGTTTAGTGAGAGCGTTCAATAAAATGCTTAATCGTATGGAAGATGTTTTTCAGCGGCAACGTAACTTTACGGCTGATATTGCTCATGAAATGAGAACCCCCATTACTAATCTAACAACCCAAACGCAAATTGTTTTGAATAATGCTCGTTCCACCGAAGAGTATCGAGAGATTTTATACTCCAATTTAGAAGAGTATGAAAAAATGTCACAAATGATCTCAGATATGCTTTTTTTAGCTCAAGCCGATAATCATCAATTAGTACCAAATCTTATTGATATTGATTTGGTTAGTATGCTTACCATGATGTGTGACTATTTTGAACCGCTCACCGATGAGAAAAATATCACATTTAATTTAGAGGGTAACTGTTCACACATTCAAGGCGATAAATTGATGTTAGGCCGAGCGATAAGTAATATTTTATCCAATGCCATTCGTTATACTCCTCAAAATGAAGTAATTACCATTACTTTAAGTCAAACTTCAGTAAAAAGAGTCAAAATTATTATTGCCAATCCAGGTGAAAAAATTGATAGCCGGCATTTACCTCACCTTTTTGACCGTTTCTATCGAGTAGATGAATCACGTCATCGTAATGGTACTTCGGGTGCAGGAATAGGGTTGGCAATCGTAAAATCAATTATCCAAACCCATAAAGGAACGATTTTTGTTGAGTCTGATGATAGATCTACCCGTTTTATTATCAATCTACCAACCGCTATTTCACCTCATAATCACTAATCAACAAATTAGCTGCTGCATAGGCAGCTTTATCTTTTAGTTTTTGAGGAACTTGCTCGCAATCGACTACTTCATTTAGAACCAGCATTACGGCTCCTAGGGCATCTTCAATGTAACCTAGTTCATTACTTCCAATTTGGGCATACTTTTCACGAATGAGTTCACAATATTTATTCATTAAACGGCTTCCTGTTATTTTTCGTAATTATGATTTGTTGTTATAAAAATTGAGCCAATTGTTGGTATACTTGCTCGGCTTGAATAGTGCGCATGCTTTTTTCAGGCGAAATTATACTAAATTGATTTTTGCCATAACCACCAATTAATTTTGGGTCGGTTTCACCAAATAGAGTAATATTTGGGCGATCTAATGCAGCGGTTAAATGGCTTAATCCTGTATCAACTGAAACTACTGCTTTTGCTCCAGCAATAATGGTTGCAACATCAGACAGTGATAGTTTAGGTAATACTTCGACATGCTTAAAACCTTGTGCAAGACGAATCGCTCTTTGATGTTCGTGTTCGGCTCCCCAAGGTAATTTTATTTTTAATCCAGTTGCTTGGGTTAATTTAATTAATTTTCTCCATGCTTCTTCCGTCCAGTGTTTTTCATCTCGAGTTGTAGCATGTAAAAAAACAAGATACTGTTGATTATCACTAGGTAGAGACGATAGAAAATGGCGGGCAATAGCATAATCCCCCATTGAATCTGGTAGTGGGTATTGTAAGCTTTGAGCAAACAACATTCTAACTCGTTCAATGGCATGCATTTGCTTGGGAATAGCATGTTTTACATCATAAAACCAACTGGCAATGGGCTCTTTAATACTTTGACGATCCAAACCATGCTTTATACCTCGCGCTTTACGAGTTATAAGAAATGCGCTTTTAATAAGTCCTTGCGCGTCAATAATACAATCATATTCTTGTTGCCTAAGGGTTTGGATAAACGCATGACGTTCTTGGCGAGAATTTTTTGAAAACCAACTTTTGCGCCAACGTCTTATAGCAACAGGTATTACATTATTTACAGAATAGTGCCAACTAGGTATTTGAGCAAAATTTTCTTCAACTACCCAATCAAAAGTAATATCAGATATGTTATTTGCTGCATCGGTTAATGCTGGTAGGGTATGCAGCACATCACCCATTGATGAAGTTTTAACGACTAAGACACGCATTATCCATTACTCTTTTTACTACGCATGATAAGATTCATCAAAGTTTCAAATACATTATCTGGTTTAATATCAATCAAGCTTTGATGATAACCTTGTTCAGCATCCCCTTTACGAACACGATGATAACCAGTGATTAAACGGATAACTTCTGCTTTATCCGATAATGGAGGGGTAAACTCTGGGCTACTTGGACCATATAATGCAACTAATGGTCTATCTAATGCAGCAGCAACATGCATTAATCCTGAATCATTGGTCACAATGGCTTTACAAGCTGCGATTAAGGCAATAGCTTGTTCTAGCTTGGTTTGACCTGCTAAATTGATACATTTATCACTTTGCACCATTTTAGCAATAATCTGATCGCCAACTTCTCGATCTTTGGCTGAACCAAAGATTATAATTCTGGCATTTTGTTTAACCAGCATATCGGCAAGTGTAGCATAATGATAATCTGGCCAACGTTTAGCGGGTCCAAATTCTGCACCAGGACAAAAGCCAATTAATGGTTCATCTTGTGGAATCGCAAAAGTGACTAATGCCTCATCAATTTCTTTCTGCTCAACACTCAGTTTTGGCCACAATAGTGGTTGTGGTAAATCTTTTGCTGAATGAATTTGATCTTTGGGATAAGCCAGCGCAACATAGCGCTCAACCATTAAAGGAAACGCAGCTTTATCAAGTGTGCGAATATCATTTAATAATCCGTAACGCAGTTCTCCTTTCCAGCCTGTTCGTTTAGGAATTTTGGCAAAAAATGGAATGAGTGCAGACTTAAATGAATTCGGTAAAACAATAGCTTGATCGTAATGATTAGCTCGTAATGATTTACCTATTTGACGACGTTTAGCGAAAGCAAACTCACCATGACCGATTGGCATTTCAAGCGCCTGATTGACTTCTGGCATTTTATTTAATAAAGCCCGACTCCAAGCCGGGGCCATAACATCAATTTCATTATGAGGATCAAGCTGCTTTAAAGTACGATATAGGCTTTGTGACATCATCATATCACCAACCCATGAAGGACCAATAATGAGTGTTTTCATCTTATCAATTCCTTTCTATTGTTCGTTAAGCCATTTCATATATTCAGTTGTACCTTCAGTTACAGTTTTAAATTCAATTGGGCATCCAGTTTCTCTAAATTTAGTGAGATCAGCTTGAGTAAAGCTTTGGTATCGTCCTTTAAGGTTATCAGGGAACGGAATATAATCTATTTCCCCTTTTCTATGATAATTGACCACAGCATCAGCTACGGTTTGGAATGATTCTGCTCGACCTGTGCCACAATTGAAAATACCTGAAATTTTATTTTTCCAAAACCATAAATTTACATCAACAACGTCACTTACATAAATAAAATCGCGTTTGAAGTTATCACTACCAGTAAATAGTTTCGGTTTTTCACCTTTGTTAATTTGTTCATTTAAATGAAATGCAACGCTTGCCATACTACCTTTATGTGATTCACGTGGTCCATAGACGTTAAAATAACGGAATCCACAAACCTGTGACTTAGCTTTAGGTAATACTTGTCTTACATATTGGTCAAACAGAAATTTAGAATAACCATAAACATTCAGCGGTTTTTCATAAGCGCGATCTTCGATGAAATTATCACTGCGGCCACCATAAGTAGCAGCCGAAGATGCATATAAAAATGGAATATCAAGATCTAAACAGCAATCTAACAAGTCTTTTGAATATTGATAGTTGTTTTCCATCATAAATTTGCCATCCCATTCGGTGGTCGATGAGCAAGCTCCTTGATGAAAAATAACATCAATATCCATATCTTCACCTGCTACAACTAATGAGATAAATTCGTCTTTATCCATATAGTCAGCGATATCTAAATCAACTAAATTACTAAATTTAGTACCGTCGGTTAAATCATCCACCACTAAAATATTTTTGTGTCCTTGGTCATTTAACCCCTTAACAATATTACTACCAATAAATCCAGCACCGCCAGTTACTACGATCATATCAAATTCCTTAACCAATAAAATGAATCCACTTATAATACCGATTTATGACAAATTTTTCGAGTGATGATTTATTTTCAAGGCTGGTGCGCATTGAAAATTCATAATATCATATCATCATTACTTGCATATCCATTGGGTTGATAGTTGACAAAATACGAATAAGATCAGTTAATTAATTGTTATTTGATCTGACAATGATTCTGTCATGTCAGGTATATTACTTAAATTAACATCGTTAGATAGATACAATATTTAGAATAAACAAGTTATAACCTATGAAATAGATTATAACTCTTTTGATATTGTTAATCGTTTATCAATTAATTCTTTTTCGCTGTGACTAAAATATATCTTGCTAAATTAAGATAAGGTTCAGTACGACAGTATTGTTTTTCAAGCTCTAACAGCTGTTCAAATTGAGTT
Organism: Gilliamella sp. LMG 34360; assembly: GCF_984568995.1. NCBI lineage: Bacteria > Pseudomonadati > Pseudomonadota > Gammaproteobacteria > Orbales > Orbaceae > Gilliamella > Gilliamella sp. LMG 34360. The sequence goes on from NZ_OZ474900.1 coordinate 1,519,228, forward strand.
TCAGCCTTGGATTTATTCGCTAGATAGTCGTGGAAAATACGAATTCCTATTTTTTGTAAAATATTAAAATCTAACTGGGTCAGCCAATAATAGACATCTTTAGGCTCTCTTGGAAAATCAGGGGAGAGTGTCTTTTTTTTACGTTTTGCAAGGCCTGCTTGTGTATAACCAAAATTACCCAAGGTGACTGTTTTAAATAGCAGTCCATGGTAGTTATAAAACATCAAAGATAAATAGCCATTTACCTTTAAATGTTTTTTTAATGATTGAATTAATTCAATCGGCTCTGCAACCCATTCTAAAACGGCATGACAAATAACGATATCAAACTGTTCATCAAGTAAAGTATGAAGTTGCTGTATTGAGCAGCAAAGACAATTGATTTCGATATTTCCCTCGCTCGCTTTTTGTTTTGCTAGTTCAAGCATTTGTTGCGAAATATCACAAATGGTAACATGGTGGCCGAGTTTAGCTAGTCTACAGGCGATTTGACCTTGTCCACCACCAGCATCAAGGATATTTAGGGGTTTATTTGCAGGATAGTTAGCTAAAATATTCTCAAGTTCTTGCCAAACTACCGCTTCACGAATTCGACCTTTAGTTGTACCATAAATATTTTGTGCAAATTTGCCACTGATATCATCAAAATTGCGATCTTGTTTACTCATAAATTACTTTTGATTGTTAAGTTGTTGTACTTCAGCATTGATTTCCGCTATTTTGTTAGACATTTGTGCATAGCACTGTTCCATTAATGCTTTGGCATCTTCTTTGCGAAGGTTTTTAGTTTCAATTGGATCGAGCATTTCAACAATCATATGCCCATTATTGATACGATTTAACTTAATTTTAGTCGTCTCTGATACACAAATTGGTACAATGGGTACACCGGCTGCTATTGCTGCTTTAAATGCACCCATTTTAAAAGGTAACAGTCCTCGACCGCGGCTACGTGTACCTTCAGGAAACATCCAAATAGAAATACCACGATTTTGAATTTCTCTAACCACTTGTTCAATGGTATCGCGTGCTTTTGATTTATTGTTGCGGTCAATGAGTATATTACCTGTAAGGTAATAAAGTTGCCCAAAAAATGGGATCCAAGCCAAACTTTTTTTACCAACGGTGACAGTTTTCGGTTGTACAATATCAGCAGCAACCACCAAATCGAAATTATTCTGGTGATTAGCAATATAAACACAGCTTCCCATATTACTAATTTTAGAATAGGGGCGTGTAGTGACTTTAACGCCAAATACCGGTTGGAACAACAAACTAAATAAATGGGCGAATCTTGCTACATTTTTGGGGTTTCTTGGATTAAATAAACAAAAAATCACGCCAAAAACACAAAGAATAATTCCTGTGATGACGACAAAAATTAAGCGAAAAATAAAAACCATAATTTACCTCATAAGTTAACTTGGCGTATTATATACGTAATCAACGTTAATATACAGTTTGTAAAAATCACGCGTCTATAGGATGTTTATGCTTAAATCAACGATTATTTGGGACGAAAATCAAACCCCAATTTCAACTTATTTTAATGATGTGTATTTTAATACGGAAGGAGCAATTGACGAAACCCGTTACGTGTTTATTGAAGGTAATGATTTATATCAACGTTTTTTACAGCATGAGCAAGAGACATTTATAGTTGGCGAAACCGGTTTTGGTTCAGGTCTCAGTTTTTTAATTTTATGGCAAACATTTTTACATTTTAGAGATCAACATCCAAATCATGTTCTTAAAAAAATTAAATTCTTTAGTGTTGAAAAATTTCCATTATCATCAGATGAATTAAAGCAAATTCATCATAATGTATTAACCAAAGATAAAAATTTACAAAACTTAGCATCGCAACTGCAGACCAATTTCAGTGAAATTCAAAGCATTTACCATTTTGATAATGTCTCGTTGTCCATTTTTTATGATGATGTTAGTTATTTCCCCGATTTTCTAAGAAAACAAAATATATTGATTAATGCTTGGTTTTTTGACGGATTTTCGCCAGCTAAAAACCCTGATATGTGGTCAGAATCATTATTTAAAAAATGTTATACATTAACGGCAAATAAGGGCACTTTTGCGACTTTTACATCTGCAGGATTTGTACGTCGTAACCTACTTAATGCTGGGTTTAATGTATTTAAACATAAAGGCTTTGGTATAAAGCGTGAAATGTTAATCGGCAATAAGACTGAATAATATTGTTTCTTCCACAAAACATAAAATGAAGTGAAAAATCTCAATTAGAAAGTACGATTCTTGAATCGGATCCTTGTAGTCAAGCTAGAGATGCTCTTCGTAATAGGAGAATGGAATATATTTGTTTTAAGAAAAAATTTATGAATAATTATAAAGTTAAATCCCATTCTAAAATGGGGTTTAACTAATTATGAATGTTAAAATTAGCTTTTCAACGCTATTTTAATTAAGATAAAAAACTAATCAATCTAACCTTTGTCTTATTTTTTAACACTTAGATGCATTATTTTCAAACCCACCTATAACCTATATCCATAAATTTTATCATTTACATTAACTTTGATTAGTAAATTTAAAACTCAATTTGATAAATTACATCTAGTGCTTGAGCTAAACCAGAAGTCGCTTCTAAATAGAGACTTGGCATAAGTCTATAGCGTAATGTAAAAGTTGCCAAAGAATCAAAAATACCGACTCCATATTTAAGTTGTAGATGCGGTAAAATATAGCCACTCACGACCACTTTTGAACTATCACCTGCGCCTTGAGTATCTAAAGTAAGATTTTTAATCCCAAACATATTACCGATATCACCAATGTATTTCCCTGTTCTAGATGTACCAATTCCGACTAATAATGCTGTCATCATGTCGTTTTCACTTTGATCAGAGTTATCAAGACCTTGTCCACGGATTAGGTAAGATAATGCTTCTTGTTGCGACATTGCAGGGTCGGAGAAGATGTCAATTTTTGGATCTTCTGATGAGCCCGTTACCCGAATTCCTGCTGTAATATTACTTTTATCTATTGAGTCTGGATTACGTATTGCTTCAACATCAAGTATAGCGCGATCACTTGGTCCTGAAAACGTAATAACCCCTTTGCGAATAATTAAGTCTTGACCATACGCATGAAACCGTCCGCTAGGAATTAATACTTCACCATGTAGATCTAAACCTTTATTAGTCTGTGTGGCAACTAAATGTCCCTTTAGTTTAGCGTTTAAACCAAATGCATCAACAGAAACATCATTCCCAATATTAATTTCAAGATGACTATTGATTTTCATACCAAACTTCTGTGGTTCTATTTGATTTCCATTTCTATCAAGCATCACTTCATCTGGTGAAACATCGATACTTGAGGCTGGCAGTGAATCAACGGTAATCTTACCTTTAGGTATGTTAATTTTTCCTAATAGAGTTAATTCATCTTGAGTTGCGTTAATTTTGATATCAGGAACAATACTCATTACAATCATTGGTGGAACCGATACCTGCATTGCTGCACCATTGACTGTTAAATTAGCCTGCCATTTATCTAAATTTTGCCAGCTTGCATTACCGTTAATATCAACATTACCTGATTGAGTTGTCAGAATTCCCTGTAAGGTTGAAGATTTACCATTCAATTTTATATCAAGCGTTGCTGATTTAATGTCGATAGGTAATTGATTAGATTTTATTTCACTTTGTTTAAGATTGATATTGCCCGTTAGATAAGGATCCATTAATGAACCAGAAAATTTAACCGCTCCATTAATGGCACCTTTAGTGTATTCATTTTTATCTAACAGTGGGTTAAGGATTGCCAAAGCCAAATTATCAATTATTAATTGACCACTTAATTTTTTCTGATTGTTTGGATCAGTAATAAGTAGATCTCCATTAATTTTTCCTAATTCTTTTAGACTAAAATGCCAATCTAATTTAGCCTGTTGTTCATTAAATTCTACATTAATATTAAATAAATCAAATGGAATAGGTAAGGCTTGATTTACTATCATTTGCTGAACAAAAACTTTATTACTGGTTATATTGGCTTTAATAGCAGGCGTTTTGCTGTTATTGCCAAATTTAATTTCTACTTTACTGTTTATGCTACCTGCAAGTTTTGTCTCGCCATCATTTGGTATAGGTAGTCTGGCTAAATCAATATCTTTCAGGGTTATTGTTGATTGAGTATTAGGTATAGGTGATAATGGCTTATCTAAGCAGATGCTTGAAAAGCTATTGTGCCAACAATGGGCTCCAATAGTGGGGATTTGTTGATTTAAATCATAAGTTAAAGTTAAAGGTTGAGTTAATGACCAATGGTTATTATTACCTAAATTTAATAGTGCATTAGATATATTGCCGCTCCATTTAGTATGGTCTTTATCAATTTTCCCCGTTAATGATGTTTTTAATGATGCAGGATTACCATCAAGATCAATACTTAAAGTATGCTTACTTTCATTACCAACAAGATCAATGTCTGCTTTTTTAATTACTTGGTTGGAAATCTCAATATTCTGTCCAATGAGTCTAAGTTGTAAGTTTAATTGGTCTTGATAGTGCACTTTACCGGATAAATTTGCTTTAGATATTGAGATATTTGGTATTTTTAAAGCGTCTACGGTTAAATTTGTATCAATGATAGGATTTGATTTCGTTCCTACCATTTTGATGTTACCAAAAATAGATCCTTGCATTTCATCGACCAATAATGCTAAAGATGCTAGATTAAGTTTTGCATTCAAATTTCCTTTTTCCGTTGAGCCATCTACATTTATTCGGTTTTTATCCCAGATTATTGCTAGATCATTAGCGGATAAATTACGTTTAGAATCAACTTGTAAATTACCGTTAGCCGAAAAATCAGCATGTTTAATTTTACCTATTAAATCTAAATCGGTAACATTGAATTGCCAAGTTTCACCTGCTAATTTACCCGTTGTATTAAATTGACCATTTAATTTTACAGGGTAATCAGGTATCTCTTTTGTTAGATCAACTTGATTAAGTTTCACATTGGTATTCCATTGCAGAGAATTTTGCCAATTCACATTTCCTGATGCAGCAATCTCACCTTGGGTTAACTTGATGATTCCACGCTTAAAGATAGCTCCTTGGTTGGTACCGTTGCCAGCAATGTCAAATATTGTTGCTGGTAAATTTTCACCTGCTACAGACCCTTTGGTTGATAAATTATATTGTTCTACATTGCCATCAATAGAGAGATCAAAATCATCAAGTTGATATTGAGCCACTCCCTCAAGAGGCCATTGAATATGTTTACCATTCAATTTGGCCATAACAGGTAAATATTTCTCGATAAAATTAATATGACCATCGATATTAAGTTGATTTAATCCTTTAAGTGAGGTATGAGTCTCTAATTTACCTAATAATTTTCCAGAAAATTGTCCATCCAAATGATTTTCTTTTGTGTCCACTTTAATAAACGTAACGAGTGGCCAATCATCACCAAGTGTGATCTCACCATTAACCGATGCATGTCCATTTATATAAGGAGTCTGTACATTGGTATCAACTTGTTTTACCATAATATGATTGTTTACCATATCTGTTTCAATGTTCACTTGATTAAATCGAAAGTCTTCCCCTCCGATATGTAATAACCAATTATCTCCGCTTAGATTACTCACATTGATATCTAATGGAATACTTACTTGAGGTAAAGAATTAATCAGTGGTTCATTAAATAATTGATTAATCTGTTCATTAATAGGTAAATTATTTTCTGTTTTTTTTCTTTGAGGTGATGTGTTATCAGGAAAAATTGCACTCAAATCCATAGCAACCGCAGGATATACGTAAATTTTTTCATTAACCCATATCGCTTTACCAGTAAAACTTGACATACCGAATTGCATATCATCAACGTTCACTTTGACCTTGTTAAGCTGTGTAGCATTTAATTCAATCGGTAATGGTGTTTTGATAATAAATCGTTCTTCGTCTACTGTTGTATCTGTTGTATCTTTTTCTGAAGGTTCGAATTGTTTGGTATCAATCTGAACGTTTACTCCATCTGCATCAAAGTTTTTCAGGCAGATCTTGGTCTGTATTAAACATGAACCTGATAATTCAAGAGAAGCATCTTGAACGCTTACATGGACTCCAGTTAAATCTAATGAAAGTCCTTGTATATGTAAATTATGAAACGATCCTTCAACTTGTTGAATTTTCAGTTCTGGCAGATATTTATTTAATGCAAACATGGTAAGTTTTACACCTAAACTTGTGTAAATCACCATAATGATAAATGTAATTAGAAAGATGAAAATAGACAGTATGATAATACTGCGTTTTTTCCATTTTCCTTTGGATTTTGAGTTTTCAGCAACAGCATCATGATTAGCATTTTCAGACATATTATAATTCGCTTCCTAAACCAATATATAGGTGAACAGAGCCTTTATCTTTTCTGTTTAATGGGGTTGCCAGATCCAATTTTATAGGGCCAACAGGTGATGACCATCTAATACCAAATCCGCTACCGGTATAAAATTTAGCTTTATCAACTTTATCTATTGCTTCACCACTATCAATAAATACTGCTCCCCACCATGGACCAGATAAATTATATTGATATTCTGCCGAACCAGTGATGAGTTTAGATGCACCTTTAAGTTTCCCTTTTTTATCCTCTGGCGAAATAGATTGGTAGCTGTAACCACGAATACTTCGATCACCACCAGCAAAAAATCGAAAAGAAGGCGGTACTCTGTTAAAATTACTCGCTTGAATTATCCCAAAATTCCCTCTAACAATAAATCGATGAGATTCTTTTAATGAACGGATCCAAGTTTGTTGTGCTTGGAAACGAACTAAATTGATATCAGAACCTAATGTTTCTGCTGCGGCTTCAACTGAATAACGTTGGGAATCACCCCACATAGGTAATATATTATCGTCACTACGGATGCGTGAAAGACTAAGCGAGGGATAGTATAAGAATGTTTTATAACTTGAATCCCCTTGGGTAAAATCATCCCTTAGCATACTTAGACCTAATGCTGTTTGCCATCCTTCAAAGCGATCCCAATTGCGCAACACTCCAAAAGTATAGGAACGCGAATAAGTATCATTATTGTCAATTTTTTTATAACCACCTTGGATAGTGTAATACTGCTCTAAAGGTGATTGTTTAAGGGGTATTTTATAACTCATGGTTATCATTTGTTCAGGTGATGATAGAGATAAATTACTTTGAAAACTTTGTCCTCGACTATTAATCCAAGGTTTACTCCAGCCAATTCTACCATGTACGCCATTATCCGTAGAGTATCCTAACCCTAAGTCCATACTATTTTTTTTACGCGGCGAAGTTGTCACTTCAATAGGGAGAGTTTTATCCTCACTTAGATGAGGAAAGTCTGGTGTAACAAGAACAGAATTAAACCAATTGGTTGAATTAAGACGTCTATTTAATACAGATAGCTGTTCAGCCGTATATTTTTCACCTTCTTTAAATGGTACTAGATTAGCTAAATAGTCTTTACGGATTTTCACATTTGGAAAACTAACTTTACCAAATTTGTAACGTTGACCCGTATTCAAATCAATATTCCAATAAGCTTGGTGTTCATAATTTGATACAGCTAACTGATGCTTAGACAGATTAGCATCGAAATATCCTTTTTCTAACGATAGATTAAGTAATGATTTTTTAAATGATTCGTAACTACCATGATTCAAAATATCACCTTTTTTAGGCAAGTCATGTTCAAGTAACTCATTAAAATCTTTATCTTGTTTACCTTCACCCGTAATATTTATGTTAAGTTGTTCAATTAGTATTGGTATGCCAGGTGAAATTTTAACAGTTAATACTTTAGGATCTTGTTCAAAATATTCAAAACTAGGGGAGTAATATCCTAACGCTCGAAGGGCTTTTTGTGCTTCGCTTTCAAAATAACGCTTAAAATTAGGTGAATTATTGATTTTATTTGGTTCAATTAATGAAACGCGGGCATCCACATTATCAGCAAGTTCCCCAGATAAACCTTTAATTGATAACTTCATATCAGCATGACAATATGCTGTAGTTATCATTAAAACTAAACATAATGAACGGGAAAATCGTGACACAAACACCTCGATGATTTTTTAGAAATTGTTTTGGAAGCTATTATGGGTTTGTTATTGTCTGTAAATTTAACATATTTGTTGTTTCATCGTCTATGATACGCTTTGTAAAATAAAGTTAATTCTCATGGAATATTATGTTCGATAAGGGAATTTTACAATCCATTGTTTTAGATGTTTTAGTATCGTTGCTAAGTTATCTTTAGATAATTCAAAAACGATTGTCCAATTATCTTGTAACTCATAGTGAGCATCAAGACAAAAATCTGGTTCAAGTTCACAACTAAGTGTAATTGAAATTGTTACTATTTGATTTTTATAAGAAATAAATGCAAGTGAAAAGCAAGGCTCAGTAAACCATAACTTAGCATCACTTGGTAATTTGCTTTTTGATAGATCATTAAACCAATTGTATAGTGTGTGTAGATCAGCGATTTCTAAAGCAGGATCGGTTTTTTCAAACCGATTACCACTTTGTTGGACGATGACTTTTAGCAAACACCAATCATCTTTGCTGTCAGGGAACTCATAACCGATGATATCAAATTGTAAATTTACCGTCTTTGTAATATCTGTTAACTCGATCATTTATTCGTCCTTGCTTGTTTTTTAAATTTTAAAACTAATCCTTAATTAAGAGTCAAGTAATGTTACATGACCAATATAAGGTAAATGACGATAGTGCTGAGCATAGTCAATACCATAACCAACCACAAACTCATCTGGAATAGAAAAGCCGATATATTTTACTGGTACGTTTACTTCTCGACGTGACGGTTTGTCAAGTAAAGTACAAATTTCAATGCTACGTGGGTGACGTAATTTTAAGATTGCCATCACTTTACTTAGTGTATTACCTGTATCAATAATATCTTCAACAATTAATACATCTTTATCGCGGATATCTTCATCCAAATCCTTTAGAATTTTGACATCACGATTACTAACAACCGCATTGCCATAACTTGATGCCGTCATAAAATCGACTTCATGACCAACAGTGATTGCTCGACTTAAATCAGCCATAAATATAAATGAACCTCGTAAAAGTCCAACTAAAACTAGTTCGTTTTGACTATCTTTATAATCTTGACTAATTTGTAGACCTAAATCAATTACGCGTTTTTTGATATCTTCTTCGGATATCATCATTTCTAATGTGTGTTTTTTCATTAATTGTGCTCAAAATAACTTTTTAAATAAATCGAACTAGATTTTAGCAATTTTCCTGACTAAAAAAAATAAGCAGGCAATTTTTTATTAAACTATAAAAAAATACTTGCTTTTTTACTTAAACGTATAGTTAACCTCAAACTTCTTGGCAGCACTTTTTAAGTGCTTTTTTTTGTAAGCGCCTTTTTTTGAAAAATTCACTTAAAATATTACCACATTCATTTGCTAACACGCCTCCAGTTACTTCTGCATAGTGATTGATTCCCTGATGTGCAAGAATATCAATTAACGAACCTGCAGCTCCTGTTTTATAATCACTTGCACCATAGACAACACGTTTAACACGACTGTGAATAATGGCGCCAGCACACATGATGCAAGGCTCCAATGTGACATAAAGGGTAGTATTAATTAATCGATAATTTTTTAAATATTCACCTGCGTTTGCTAATGCTATCATTTCAGCATGAGCAGTGGGGTTATGTGTCAAAATTGATTGATTAAAACCTTCACCAATAATGTTATTATTTTCGTCAACAATAACCGCGCCAACAGGAATTTCCCCAATTTCTTCAGCTTTTTTAGCTAACATGAGTGCATGCTGCATCCAAACTTCATCTAACATCTTAGGAATTTATAAGCTATTTAAATTAAGGACATCGCGCATGTCATACAAACCAATAGGTTGTTTTGCAAGCCACAATGCAGCACGCACTGCACCATTAGCAAAGGTCATCCTGCTAGAAGCTTTATGACTAATTTCAACTCGTTCACCAATATCTGCAAAGATGGCCGTGTGTTCGCCAACAATATCTCCAGCGCGAACGGTAGCAAAGCCGATAGCTCCTTTAGGACGTTCACCAGTATGTCCTTCACGACAATAAACCGCCCGATCTTTCAAATCACAATTCAGTGCATCAGCGATTGCTTCACCCATAGCTAAAGCGGTGCCTGATGGGGCATCGACTTTGTGTCGATGATGTGCTTCGATGATTTCGATATCACTATAATCGCCCATAATTTTAGTCGCTTTTTCAAGCAACTTAAGCACTAAGTTTACACCAACGCTAAAATTAGCCGCAAAAACAATGCTGATTTTTTTTGCAGCATCAGCAATTGCTTGTTTGCCTGCATCATCAAAACCAGTGGTGCCAATTATCATCATTTTTTTATTTTCGACACAAAAAGCTAAGTGATTCAATGTGCCTTCGGGTCGAGTAAAATCAATGAGTATGTCAAATTTATCTTTAGCTTGGTCGAGTTTGTCCGATACTTTAATGCCACAAACACCAATACCAGCAAGTTCGCCTGCATCAGAGCCAATAAGAGAGGAACCTTCACGTTCAAATGCTGCTCCTAATGTTACGCCATCGATTTGCGCAACAGACTGAATAAGTTGTCGTCCCATTTTGCCACCGGCACCAGCGATAGCGATACGAATAATGTTTGTAGACATATAACTTTCCTTACACTTTTGTCTATTGTCGTTAATTGGTGGCATTATAACGGAAATTAAATGACTTATACATATTGTTAAACTAAAATGAGATTACAGTTGGTAAATTATCTATAAAAAATCTTTGGGAATGGGTATGCGTTTTTCATGGTATTTTGGTTGGAATATTGTCGTTGCTGCATCAATTTTAACATTGCTTTCGAGCGGACTTAGAATGAGCATGGGCGTATTTTTCCTTCCTATAGCTAACGATCTTGGTTTTAGCCGCAGTGTTCTTTCTAGTGTTATCGCTATTGGTATGCTATTTTCTGGTATTGCTATGCCAATAGCTGGTTATTTGGTTGGTAAATATGGTACTCGCTTTGTGCTATTGCTTGGTACCCTGATAATTATACTTTCAACGATTTGGTCGGCGATGTCTCGTGATTATTGGAATTTTCTTTTTTCATTTGGCATTGCATTGTCATTTGGTACATCGTTTGTTGGCTCAGTCAGTTTTACACCTATTGTGACAAAGTGGTTTTACAAACATAGAGGATTAGCCTTATTTATCTTATCATCAGGAAGTATGGCTGGAATAGCGGTAATGCTACCAGTGTTTGCTTTTTTCATTCCTATATATGGTTGGCAAACTACTTTAGTTGGTTTTTCTATTCTTTTTATGATTATAGCCGTGCCAGTTGCACTTATGATAATGAAAGATCATCACAAAGATATCATTGAGTTTAATCAAGATACTGCACGAGAACCTCAATCAAGTATAAAACTTAGCGAAGTATTAAAAACTATACCATTTTGGCAACTTAGTTTTGGTCTTTTTACTTGTGGTTTTAGTATGAATTTATTAGGAACACATGGTGTTCCAATGCTCATTGACCATGGATTTAATGAAATGGTGAGTTCTAATGCAATTGGAATGATTGGTTTTGTCGCCATTTTTAGTACATTAGCACTTGGGTATCTTTCTGATATTGTCCAAAGAAAAAATATTTTAGTGATGGTTTATTTAGTTAGAGGCATCGGTTTTATTGCTTTGGTTTTAGCATCAAATGAATGGCAACTATTTACTATTGCAGTGTTAGGAGGATTAGTTTGGGCTGGTGCTTTGTCCACTTCAGGGGCGATTACCGCAGATATTTATGGTGTAAAAATTGTAGGATTACTTTCTGGATTAACTTATTTAGGTCATCAAATCGGAGCTATGATTGGTTCATGGTTAGGCGGTTGGGCTTATGATAACCTACATACCCATCTTGTTGCTTTTGGTATAGCAAGTATTTTATTGTTTATCGCTGCATTTAGCTCTTATTTTTTACCAAAAACAAATCATAATTAAAATGTAAATGGACGCTTTCGCGTCCATTTTTACTTATAAAACTTTCAATAATTCAACATCAAAAATTAATGCACTATAAGGTGGGATTGATGCGCCAGCACCTTGTGCTCCATAAGCCAATTCTTGAGGAATATATAAACGCCATTTAGAACCTTCAGGCATAAGTTGTAAAGCTTCAACCCAACCAGGTATCACACCATTAACAGGAAACTCAGCTGGTTGACCACGTTCAACAGAACTGTCAAATACAGTACCATCAATTAATTGACCGGTATAGTGAACTTGTACGCGATCAGTTGCTTTTGGTAGTGCTCCTTCACCAACAGTAATGATCTCATACTGTAAACCAGATTCGGTCGATTTAATGCCATCTTTTTTAAGATTTTCTGCAAGAAAATCTTTTCCTTCTTGCGCAATTTTTTCGGCCTGTTTAGCCTTTTCTTTGGTTGCTTGTTCATGTACGTGGCGTAATGCATCATGTAATTCTTGCAAAGGGAGTGCAGGTTGATTACCTGATAATACATCTTCCATTGCAAATTTTAATGCATTTAGATCTAAATTATTTAGACCTGAGTCTTTTAGTTGTTGCCCAATTTGTAATCCTATAGCATAACTTGCTTTTTGATCAATTGTATCTAATTTCATTTTTTACCTTTAATGGTTAATGGATAGAATTTATAAAGAAGTTAATTAGTTTGTAGATAAGCAAATAAATGTCAAGCAGTAATTTACATTATCAATGCGTTATTACTGTTTTATTACACAATTGGGAAAGAATTTATTAATTTGGCTAGCACTCAGCTAAAATATCAGCGATAATAGGCGCCATTATATTCTCAAAATAGGTTAAGTGTAGATGCCGTTTCGTAAATTTACCTCGCTTGTAATTTTAACTAGTATTTTATTAACTGGTTGTTCAGTCGTTGATAGTTGGGTGTATCGACCTGACATCAATCAAGGTAATTATGTGACACCAGAAGCAATTGATTTATTAAAAGTTGGTCAAACAAAAGATCAAGTTGTCTTTATCATGGGTGCACCGATGTTAACTTCTATTTTTGGTGATAACGTTTGGTATTATGTTTTTCGTCAACAACCACAACATGAAAGCATTAGTCAAAGAACGTATTCCATTTATTTTGATAAAATGGGTAGAGTGACAGATATTAAAGTTTCAGCATTGGAAAATTCAAAATCTTTAGAAGAAATGAATAAACAAGAAATATCAGATCCTATTAACGTACAATCGGATGATGAGACTAATCAATAATCATCTAACACTTTATTTTAGTCGCAATTTCGTCCATCTTTTCAGTAAAATAAAAAACCTCGTAATGTTGCGAGGTTTTTCTTTTTTATTGAGTTCAGTAAAACATAGAAAGATAAACTATAGTGCAGACAAGCTGAACTTAACGATAGCCTTGAGCGAAAGAAGCTACAAATACAACTATAAGTATTAAATATAGAATAAAAAATATAATTGAACAAATGAAAGTGATTAATTGAAATTTCCAATAACCATGTAAATTGCTTATGGCTTCAACAAAGTCATCCGCTTTTTGCAGATTCGCAGCCAGACTAAATGAATTTCCTGATTTAAACAGTTTTATCCCCCCCAAAATAACGGGAACACCGATAATTGCGGTGATAATACCTAAACAACTAATCGCACCACCTATAATAGCTATGACTCCAAAAATTTGTTGCATAATCGCAATAAATCGCATTTGTTTTCTTAATAATTCCGTAGAGTTAATTGAAATAATGTTTGTTTCATTGATATCCATGTTAATTCCCTTATACTATGAATCTTTGTTTTAAAAAAAAGACGGATAGAATAACACTTTTTCTTATAATGTCGAGGTAAGTTTGCAAAAAAAAATTGATTTAAATCATTTCTCTGTTGCGCCAATGCTGGATCTAACTGATAAACATTGTCGTTATTTCCATCGAATTCTAACCAAAAAAACGCTTTTGTATACCGAAATGGTAACAACTGGTGCAATACTATTTGGCAAAGGTGATTATTTAGCTTTCAACCAAGAAGAACAGCCAATTAGTTTACAATTAGGAGGTAGTGATCCTAAAGCACTTGCACAATGTGCAAAGTTGGCTCAACAACGTGGATATAACGAAATTAATTTAAATGTAGGCTGTCCATCCGATCGTGTACAAAATGGCATGTTTGGTGCTTGTTTAATGGGGAAAGCTGATTTAGTCGCAGATTGCATTGAGCAGATGCAAGATCAGGTTGATATACCTGTCACAGTCAAAACACGAATTGGAATTGATGATTTCGATAGTTATGATTTTTTACGTGGATTTATCGATAAAGTGATGCCTTATACTAATACTTTCATTGTTCATGCGCGCAAAGCTTGGTTATCTGGTTTGAGTCCTAAAGAAAATCGTGAAGTACCTCCACTTAATTATGAGCGTGTTTATCAGCTTAAACAAGATTACCCAGATTTAACTATTGCCATTAATGGTGGCATAAAAACAATAGACGAAATCAAACAACATCTGTGTCATGTAGATGGTGTAATGGTTGGTCGAGAAGCATATCAAAATCCATTATTGCTAACCCATATTGATTCACAGATTTTTGGATCAGATTCACCAATCATCAAACCTAAAGCAGCTATCCGCGCACTCTATCCTTATATTGAACAACAATTAACCCAAGGTGCACAGCTAAACCATATCATGCGCCATACACTGGGAATTTTTAACGGTTGTAAAGGAGCAAGGCAGTGGCGTCGATATCTTAGCGAAAATGCTCATAAAAAAGGTGCAGGCATTGAGGTTGTAGAACAAGCTTTAGCCTTTATTCAATAAAATTTATTTCAAATTTGTTACAATTGCACGTGGCTAGCATATCGTTATATACTAGCCGCCAATTTTCTTAATGGTTTATACTCTGTGCGTTTAAATTCAAGTCAACAACAAGCCGTCGAATATGTCTCAGGTCCATGCCTTGTTTTAGCGGGGGCTGGCTCTGGCAAAACTCGGGTTATTATTAATAAAATTGCCTATTTAATTCGGGTTAAAGAATATTTGCCAAGACATATTGTTGCAGTTACTTTTACCAATAAAGCTGCACGTGAAATGAAAGAACGTATAGCTCATTCAATTACTAAACAAGAGGCTAGGGGACTTAAAATTTCAACGTTCCATACTTTGGGACTTGATATTGTTAGGAAAGAATATAAACATTTGGGGATCAAATCCAATTTTTCATTATTTGATGACCATGATCAAACAGCATTATTGAAAGAATTAACCCAGCAATGGCTGGAAGGGGATAAAGATCTAATTAATCAACTTCGCGCTATGATATCAAACTGGAAAAATGATATTGTTGATTCAACCTTAGCTATGGCGCGCGCGCAAACCAATAAAGAAAAGCTTTTTGCGCATTGCTACCAACTATACGAAAAACAGTTGAAAGCGTGTAGCATTTTAGATTTTGATGATCTTATTTTATTGCCAACATTGTTGTTAAAAAATAATGAAGAAGTCCGCGAAAAATGGCAAAATCGAATCCGTTATTTGTTGGTAGATGAATACCAAGATACTAACACAAGCCAATATGAATTTATTAAATTACTGGTTGGCGATAGAGCTAAATTTACGGTAGTTGGAGATGACGATCAATCTATCTACTCTTGGCGTGGAGCCCGCCCACAAAATTTAGTATTACTTAATCAAGATTTTCCTAATTTAGAAGTCATCAAACTTGAACAAAATTACCGATCATCTGGTCGTATATTAAAAGTAGCTAATATTTTAATCGAAAATAATCCACACATTTTTGAAAAGAAACTCTTTTCAGAACTGGGTTATGGTGAAACATTAAGAATAATATCCGCAGATAACGAAGATTCTGAAGCTGAAAAGGTGGTAAACGACTTAATTGGCCATCGTTTTGCTAACAACAGCCAATATGGTCAATATGCCATATTATATCGAGGTAATCATCAATCACGCTTAATTGAGAAAATGCTCATGCAATACCGCATCCCATATCGAATATCAGGGGGGACTTCATTTTTTGCGCGTATTGAAATTAAAGATCTTATGGCATATTTGCGTTTATTGACTAATCCTGATGACGATAATGCCTTTATCCGTATTATCAATACTCCAAAGCGGGAAATTGGTCCAGTAACCATTCAAAAACTGGGTGAGTGGGCAAATCATCGTGGCGTGAGTTTATATCAAGCAAGCCATGATATGGGCCTAACGGAACTACTTTCAAGCAAACGTATGGAAACGTTGCATACTTTCATTCATTGGTTTGATTCATTAATTGAAAAATCACACACTGAGCCAATGGACGCTATTCATGAACTATTACATGGTATTCATTACGAAAGTTGGATCTATGAAACGTCAGCATCACCAACAGCTGGTCAGATGCGAATGCGTAACGTTGAACAGCTAATTAGTTGGTTAAATGACATGTTACAAGGCGATGATATTGATGAAAGTATGACCTTAGAACAAGCTGTAGCAAGATTTACTCTTCGTGATATGTTAGAGCGTAATGAAAACGAAGAAGATCTCGATCAAGTTCAGCTTATGACATTACATGCTTCAAAAGGGTTGGAATTTCCTTATGTTTATCTGATAGGCATGTCAGAAGGGCTATTACCTCATCAGACCAGTATCGATGAAGATAATATTGAAGAAGAGCGTCGTCTTGCATATGTAGGTATCACAAGAGCACAGCATGAACTTACTTTCTCATTCAGTCGTCAACGTAAACAGTTTGGTGAAACAGTATATGTCGAACCAAGTCGATTTTTATTAGAATTACCTCAAGATGATTTAGATTGGCAAGATGTACCAAACCAACTATCACCAGAAAAGAAAATGCAACAAGGTCAAAGTCGGCTAGCCATGCTAAAGGCTCAAATAGCTAATGCCAAATAATTTATGTTATTGCTAAATATTATATTGGTAGAATTATTGAATCAATAACTAGTTGATTTAATATCTGATATTCTTAAAGTTGATTAAAAAAGGAAAATAATTATGGTAAAAAAACAACGTGAGAGTTTGAAGGATGCTATTATTAAAAGTGAAGGTTCTTGTAAGGTAATACAAAAGATTCTAAATAATGCGATGCCATCTATATTAATTAGTTGTACTTGGATTTTTTTTGCTAAAGATCTGCATAATAGAAATATAATTGGTATTATTTCTTTTATTATTTATTTTACTTTATGGTTATTTGTTACATGGTATATTTGGGCTGTACCTAGTTTCCTATTATTAAAAAGACATAAAGTTCATTTCGTTTATTATTTACTTGTTGTGATGATGGTAATCTTAATGTTTGTTTTCTCACTTCAATCTATCTTACAACTCAATCCCTTTAAACTCGTCTAATACTTGTTTTTGTTCATCTGATAGGTTGATATCTATCTCGCCATATTCAAGTAAGTAGGTACCGAATGACATGAGGAAAGCAACTGCAGGGTCTATCTTGTTGGCTGCTTTCTTTTTATTGGGCTTGATGTTGGCATTTGCATCTGTTTCCATTACTACATTACCTATAGCCCAAGCCAAAACAGGATCGCCATTATGTTTAATCCGTTTACGACTAATAAATACCTCAGCAGTTTTCGACGTTGGGCTATAGCGTGCATAGGACTGTAGGGATGGCTCGACATCAAAGCAGATATTTTTAATTAAGTGGTATTGTAAACATTAAAGTATGATTAATGTGCTTTAAATCTTTCTATAGTGTAGTCCTAAATGTAGTCACAACCTTTTGAATTTATAGGATTTTATAAAATATAAATGCATGTTAATTTAAGTGGAAAGCTTGGAATTAAGGGTTTTTAGAATGTATTTGAACCTAGTAATGGCGTCCCCTACAGGATTCGAACCTGTGACCTACGGCTTAGAAGGCCGTTGCTCTATCCAGCTGAGCTAAGGAGACTTTGATGCGTTTTTTTGAGTAAACGCAGTGTATTATATAAATCTATTTTGATCCGTCAATGATTTTTAACTGTTTTTCGACTGGATTGACAAAATATCATCAATTTAACCAATTAACTTTTTAATTTCACCAAAATGCTAAGTTAAAATTGAACCATACCTAATTGTTATTAGGGATAAAATCAGACGAGTTTATAGCGTCAGGGTATTGAGTATATCCATCACATATATTATCCCAGTTTGCTTTTGAATCGGTATAAACGTGTATACGATCTTCAGTCATAATTGGTTCATTAATAAGTCCGATACGTAAACGGTAAGTATTACTATCATTTTCTCGAACTGAAAAAATATGCGATCCACAATTTGAACAAAAATGGCGATTAACGCCATTACTGGCATAAATTTTTATATTTGATTCACCTCTAATGAATGTTAAATCTGTTTTTTTTATTATTGCAGATGCATTAAATGCTGTTCCAGTTTGCTTACGACATCTTGAGCAATGACAAAACACAATAGTTTTAATATCACTACTTAACTGGTAAACAACTTCTCCACATAAACAATTGCCTGTTATCATGATTGAATTCCTTTTGTTAATTTAAAAATTTAGACTTATTTTTACATGTTAATATATAAAAACAAATAAATAAGTGAATTAGGCAATTAAATTTTGTAAATGATTATTATTGAAAAGCCGCTATAAGCGGCTTTGAATGCAAGGAAGTTAATTATTTTCGTTTAAAATTTTCATCATTTTTAGTGTATTCATATGCATCATTAATTAATCCTGCAATTCTTAAAACATTTTCAGGCTTATCAATGATAATTTGTTCTCCTGCACCTATTTCAAGTCCTGCTCTCTCAATCTCTTCTTTCATTTTTTCTGTTAATTCAATCGGTAATAGAATGGATGGATGTTACTCGTGATGCATTGTTCTAATAACAAATAATCTACTTATTAGATTTTTTTGATAAAGTTTTCTGAAATAGGATTTGATATCTTAGTTTTTTAGCAAATTAGACAATACAAATAAATCATTGGAAATTTATATCAAAGTGTGCCAATTTTTCTATTATAAAATCATAATGTTTAATACGTTTTTTACAAATTTAATATAAGTTAATTTAGAGTTATTAAGTGATGCACTAAAATGCTTGAATAACGATAGTATTTATCTGTTTTATGGAGTGGTTTTTTTATAAAGCGGGAAGAGTGGTCCCGCTTTTATTTTTATTAGTATAGATGTGATTTATGAGCAGACTAAACTTTGTGATTAGCGATAGTTTAGTCTGCATATTTTATAACTTTAACGCTTGTACGCTTTGTACAAGATCAGCGAGTTGAGTGACAATTTGATTTCCGGTATTGGATTCGTCACCACCCAGCGTTTTATTTCGCATAAAGTCATTTTTGATTTGTTGCCATCGCTCTGTTTGTTCTTTTGTTAATACTCCTCGAATTTCGGCTAATTTGAGTAGATTTTCTTCTGCGCCGTTGGTTAGCAATTGTGCTTCACCCAAGTAATGATCTTCAATAACTTGATTAAGTTCTTCATCATTCATTACTGATGAAATTTTTTCGGCGAGTTTATTCATATTTCGATAACTACCTTGTAATTTGAACGGAGGTTCAGTACGGTATTTATCCGATTGTGCTGCACTAATGATATATTGTTGATTAACTTTAAATACTACTTCACGAATTTTTAATAAGTGGCGTAGAACTGCAACAATTTCACTTATTTCAGCTTGGCTATAGTCATAACTCAATTCATTGGTATTAAGTGGTTTGCCTTGGGCATGATCAATTAGATGATACAGATCATTAAGTTCACGTAATGCCAAAGGAGACAAAATTGAATTAGAGGTGAGACAGTTTTCAATATAACTTGATGCAAAAACTTCATCCATTCCACCAAGAACTTCCCCCAAGTTATATATGTCAGCACGGTTAGCTAACATATCGGGTATTTTGAATACTTCACCTGACTCGGTATATGGATTACCGGCCATTATCACACAGAATTTTTTACCTCTTAAATCATAAGTTTTTGTTTTACCTTTCCAAACACCTTCGATACGACGTGAACCATCACATAGTGAGATAAATTTCTGTAAAAATTCAGGATTGGTATGTTGAATATCATCCACATAAAGCATGACATTATTACCCATTTCCAAGGCTAAATTTAACTTTTCAAGTTCTTGGCGTGCTGTTGCATTTGGGGCTTGTTCGGGATCGAAAGATAAAACACTATGTCCTAATGCTGGCCCATTAATTTTCATAAATATCAGGCCTAAACGATTTGCGATATATTCCATTAATGTTGTTTTACCATAACCAGGAGGTGAGATAAGTAATAATAATCCCATTAAATCGGTTCGTCGGCTTTCCCCAACGGTACCCATTTGTTTGGCTAGGTTATCACCAATGATAGGAAGATAAACTTGATTGATAAGTTTATTGCGAACAAATGAACTTAACGGTTTAGCTTTGAATTCATCAATGTGCAAAAAGTATCGCTGTTCATCAAGAACTTCTTGACGTAAAGTCTGATAATGACGAAATTCTGGAATGATGACTCGTGCATGTTTGCGCATACGACTGAAGAAATCATCAAGGTTGATATTTAAAACCCCTTGTTTGATTGTTGGATGTTCGCCTAACAAGTCGCTAACCGTTATATCCAGTTCAAGTTCACTAATTTGCATGCTTATACTATTTTCTTTGTCTAGCATGCATAGCAAAATTGCTTCAGGTATGTAGTCGACTAATTTCTGATATTGAGGAAGTGTGCAAAGTCCCTTATACCAACTTTCAATAAGATTCCAACGATCAGCTAAGCGAGTTTTCAAATTAAGTTGCGATTGATTAAAATCGCCCCACATATGAAGCTCTTCCAACTTGGCTTTTAGTCCTTCATACATGTAAATGCTGTATTTGCTTAAGTTAAACTCTTGCGGTATTTCAGACAGCGCATAACTTAAATATTCAGTCGCTTGTTTGATATGAAAATAATCATGTTTTATTGGATACGTTTGCAAGAATTGATTTAGCTCTGTAGCCATTTCTGTTTGTAGATTAATTAATCCTTCATCATGACCAAATAGAGCTTGAATATCTTTGCAAGTCTTGGCTCGTTCCGGCCATAATTTTGCGACATCATTTTTTTGATTATGTTGCCAAAATAATATAGCTAAACTACGAGCTAATGGATTGTAACGCAATAAGCCGGCTGCTTCACCTAGTGGAATAAGTTTTGATAAGATTTTTACCGCGTCGTGATCGTGAATACCTTTTTCATAACCTTCACGATATCGCATGGCTGCATAATCACGAACGGTTTTAACCAAACTTTCAGGTTGACTTAATTGAGTAACTAATTCTTCATAACTGATATCAAGATCTTTTTTTAATATGGCGTTGATAATAGAGTAGGCTAGATATTCACCACGATAGACTGTTGGTGACTCTGATTCAAGTGATATAGTCCAGAACGGTTTATAACTTTCTAATTTACTATTCTCTATTTTTTCTTGATAATCCGTACCTGTTAATTGCAAACATAAATGAGTTTCTTTCGGAACAATCGTTAAGTCAAGCTCTTGTGTGTTTACGCTGAATTTGTGTTTTGGACCTAATTTTATAACGTTGCCACCAGATTCGAATATTTCTGATTTATCTCGTAATGCGCGTATGGCCTGATCACGTGCACCTTTAAAACGTGATTCAATATCATCGGCTTTGACGTTATCAAACAGATCTCTCAATTTTTCAACAATTTCTCGAATTTTTAATGCTAGAGGATCTGCCACAAAGAAAGCATTAAGTTCATTTTGATCCGAAAATTTAGCCGTACGTCTCGGAATGCTATCTAAAATGCGAACAGCTGCGGTAAGTAGGGCTTCGGTGCGCCTTGTACGATCTTCAAGTAATGCTTGTTTGTGTGTTTCGAAAGATTCTAATATTTCTTCGCGTTTCGTCAGAATGTCATTAAGGAACTCTTCACTTTCGCTAAATTGGTTTTCAAGTTCTTCAAGTTGAACAAGTAGCCTTGAGAGTTCATCGTCACATTTTTCTGGTGTGGTTGCGATGCTTAAAGCACTTGCGATGCTTTGACTAAATAGTTTGAATTGGGCGCCAAATTGCGCAATCATTTCGACACTAGATAGATTTTTTCGTTTTTGATTGATCCTTGCTTTGGTTTGATTTAGTTTGGCATAAACTTCAGCAATTGATTCAATAATTCTAGTTTGTAGTGTAACGTCTTCAAATTTTAATGATGCCATTAATTGCGAAAGCATATCCAAATCATTGGACATTTCGTCAGTGTTTTTTATTGGCTCAATAAGCTTGGCGACAGTGTCAGCTTGCTCAAGATATTTTTCAATATTATCTATTTTTGAAATAAATGGTTCAAGTGCTTTGTCACTACCTAAAAATTCGGCGGTTGCCAATGAAACTAAAGATTGACGTTCTTTCAGCTCATTTTCCATTTTATCAATTTGTTCTAAATTGATATAACGATAGGTTCTTAATGTTACAAGGCGGCCTAATTGCATTTTTATTGCATTAAGCGCATCGACAAATTCTTGAGTTTCCTGCCAGCTATCAGGATATAATTTAGTTAACAAATCTTGTTGATTGGTAATGGCTTCACGCATCGCACTTTCGGATTGACGGCGTATGCTTTCTACTTTTTCATATTCATCAAGTACTAATTCACTGGTTTGGGTAATATTACGAAGTATTGGTGAAAATGATAAGTTTTTTTCATCAGCAAGCCAAAAATAACTATCAAATAATCTTTTAGTATCTTCACTTAGTTTGCCGTATAGTTGCGAAGAGACGGACTGATTATCAATTTCGCGAGAAATAAAATAGAGATCAGAAATACCACGTACTAATTCTGCGTTGCCGATTTTGCCTAAAAAGGTATTGTGGGTTGGCTGTGTTGCCGCAAATTCATCACTATAAAAAGGGGTTTGCCAGATTTGCATAGGATGAACACGAGTTGGTTCATCGTTTTCGCCTTCAAATACAACCATTCGGCCATCTTCAAATACAGCATAACCATGACCTAGAATTGGGTTATCCAATTTTCGCTCTATCATGTTGTAATTGAATAAAGCTAAGCGACCAGAATTTGGATCGTAAAAAATATATAAAACATCTTCCCCATTTGGTGAACGACGAATTCGTCTAAAACGCATTCCCCCCATAGATTGATCGAATGTTTTATATTCCCCATTTTGTAGATAGTAACCACCTGGGAATATCACCCCATGATCTTCTGGAAGTTGAATACAAGCTTGACCAATAAAGTCAATTCGTTGTACTTTTTGAGTAAGTGTGTTATAGATTAGATATCGCCAATTGTCTTCTCGGTAGGGTAGGACTTTTAAAAGAATTAGTGCACCTACTTTTGCATATTCGATTTTTGCGTCGTTTATTGATTGATTTTTATCTAATACTTCTTCACGATAAATACCTAATCCATCGTTAGTATTGTTTTCACATTTTATGGTAAGGTCACCACCAATGGTTTCAACAAAAACGGTATCAAGAATATTTACATGAGAGAATCGACCATTAACGATGTTTTCACGGGTGGTTTCAGTCCATTCAAAATCATAAGCAGGAGGTAAAGCAATATCACGTTCACCTCGATTATCAATATAATCAATCGTTTTTTTATCACTGGATATTGACCAGCGAAATACCCGAATATCACTTACTCTTTCACCAATCTGGAAACTGGCAAGGAGCTTGCCATCTCGTTCAACAAGTTGCAATAGTTGAGCATTTTTGTAGTAAGTATAAAGTTCATTGAAGTCTTGAACAAAACGGTCAATATTTAAAAAGGTATTTGATAGATCAACGGGATCTGCTTCATAATTTTCATCACGTTCAACAAGTTGATAAAGTGAAAATACATCTTCAATTTTGGTTTCTTTTTTTAACCCTAAAAAGACGTTATAACCAAATAATAACCAATCACCAAATCTAACGATATCTCGAGCGATACAATTGTTTTCGGTTCTTATGCGAATGCGACCGATGATCGACATATCGCTTTTACCAAATTCAGAAAGTCGTTGTTGATTTAACGCTTCAGTTTTTTGATTGAGTTCTTGGCCCAATGATGTCAAACGTTTACGAAGAATTTCGTAGGCTCCGCCTTCTGCGACTGCTTTATCGAGTGTATTTTGTTGCTCGTTTTCTTGTTCTATTTCTGCCATTTTTTACTCTTGATTTTGTTACAGAAAATCTATTACCTTCGGTAAAATTTAATATTTCACCGAAGGAAGATAATAGTGATAATGTTAATTTAATAACGATTTAACGATAATTGAATTATTTGATGCTATAAATCATCATTCCTTTCATTATTCGCTTTTTTCATCACTATTTGATGGTAAAAATTGTTTAGCCAGTGCTTTTAAATCAGTGTTTTTTAGTGTTTCGTTTAAATCGATATTTTTATTACCAGATAAACGTGATAGTACTGATTGTAAAGCAGATTGTAATACTGGGCTTTGGCTTACAGTTCCTTCAATTGCTTTACCGACACTGATAGCTTTAGAGAAGCTGTTAAAGAAGTTATCATTACCTCCAACAATTTCAATGTTCGCTTTGCTAAATGCTGCAGCAAGAACATCTGCTTGTTCTCTAGCAATCTCTTTATTAGCAGCAATAGCAGCCATAGCTTGTTCGAAGCCTTTTTCAAGCGCCAAGCGGAACTCTTCATGATTTTTAGATTGTTCATTCATCGTACCCATAGCTTGGAATTTCTCAACTAGACCATTAGCTTCAGCTGTTAAGCGTTCACGAATAACCAGTGCTTCAGCTAAACCTTGTTCTTTAGTTGCCGCAGCTTTAGCAAATCCAATGCGTTCATCACCGCGAGCTTGAGCTGAAAGTTTTTCTTCAAGAACTTTAGCTTCGGTTAGACCTTGTTTTTCTGTTGCTAATGCTTTTGCTTCAATAACTTTTGCTTCTGATAAGCCTTTTTCTTGATTACCTTTTGCTTCAGCAAGTAAAAGTTCAGCAGTAATATTTGCTTTTACTAAACCTTCTTTTTCTTCTGCTTCAGCACGAGCTTTGCGAACTTTGGCTTCTGCTAAACCGATAGCGGCTTCTTCTGCTTCAATACCTTGAGCAAGTTGTTTCTTCGCTTCAGCTTGTTTAGCCGCAACCTCAAGTTCAGCTTGTGCTATTGTACTAATTTCAATTGCACGGTGTTTAGATGATTGTTCGTCTGCTTCAGCTTGCTTAACTTGTTTAACTAACTCTTGTTCAGCTCTAGCTTCTGCTTCAATGATGGTTGTTTGTTTTTCTCGATCAGCTTTAGAAATTTCTCGTACTTCTTTGATATTTTCTTCTTCAACCGCTACCGTTTTTTCAACTGCAACTCGCTCACGAATTACATTGGCAATATGTTTCTTTTCTTCTTCAAGAACTTTATCTTTTTCAATGCGTTGCAATTCTACTTCACGTTCACGAGCAACAATTTCCAATGAACGGGCACGTTCGACGCGTTCTTCTTCGATAGCAATTGCTCTAAGACGATTTTGCTGAGCAACTTCAACTTCACGCAAACGGTTTTCTTCACGCACTTCAATTTCTTGTTGTGCTTGGATTCTTGCTTGTTCCGATTTTAGACGTTCTTCTTCTTGAACTTTTAACGTTTCAGCTTGTTCGCGAGCTCGAATGGTTTCAATTTCGCGTTTTTGACGAGCTTCGGCATCCGCTTGTTGACGTTCAAGTTCTAATTTGGCTTCAATTGTTTCGGTATCTTTTTTCTTTAACGCTAATTCAAGATCTCTTTCGCGTTTATTCGTTTCATCCTTATGAACAGCTGTGATCGAGGTAATTTTGTTAATACCTTCGGCATCAAAAATATTATCAGGATCGAGTGATTTGATTGGGGTTTGTTCTAAATAGTCGATAGCCACATCTTCAAGTGCATAACCATTAAGATCTTTACCAATTACATCAATAATACGTTCACGGAAATTCATACGATCTTCAAATAGTTTAGATAATTCAAATTGCTTACCTACTGTTTTTAACGCTTCTGAAAATTTCGCGCTAAATAATGAGCTTACCGCTTTTTGATCAGACGCTCTATCTACACCAATCGACTTAGCAACCTTTAAAACATCTTCAGTTGTTTCATTAACACGAAGATAAAAAGCGACACATATATCAGCACGTAAGTTATCTTTACAAATTAAACCATCTTTACCACGACGTTCTACATCAAAAGTAATTAATGATATTTTCATGAATTCTTTTTTGTAGATGACAGGGTAAACTAACGCACCTGTAAAATGCACTTTAGGTTTTGACGTCATGTCATTAACGATAAGTGCTGTACCTTGCGGAACTTTGATATAGAACGCTTTAAACAATAAGAAAAATCCAACGATTACTAGAAAGACTATTCCAACAATCACTAGAAAAAACATGATGGTATCAGTATTGATTGACATAATTTATTATTCTCCAAAAAAATATTTACTTTTCTATCCATTAAATTCTTTAACGCTAATAATTTCATAGCTGTTATTGGTTGTGTCATAACGTAGTAGAACAGCTTTATCCCCACGTTTGAATTGATATGAGCTCGTGCATCTAACTTGTAAAATTAAACCAGCGCCACCATCTTCGTAAATAGCTTCTCCTTTTGTTTCATTCACATAGCTTGAACGAATCTCAACAGTTTGCCCTAATAATGATTTATGATTATTGGTGCTTTCTAATTTACTGAACAGTGGTCGAAGAGGTTTTATAATAAATGCGGTAAGATATACTGCAGCAATAAAGGCAGTTACGAAAATAAAAAAACCAGCTATGTAATAAATTAGCAATAATTCACACAGAGGTAACATAAAGAAACGAAAGGCGAAATAAGAGATTGACCAACCTATTAATGAAATCAAAGTGACAATAAGTGTCATTGGGACTTTATTAAAACCTAATTTCATCAATAGGCCTGTAAATCCTGATGGAGTATTTGGAATGTCTAATGGTATATCATCAACATCGACATTTAGTTCTATATCTAAACAATCAATGCTTAAAATACCAAAAGCAGCAACCAACCAATATAATACACAAAGTGTTAACAACCCACTAAATATGATTACTGGAAAAGAAAAAAATATACCCCAGAAAAGCTCCATTATTTTCCCTTATATTAATTTTCCAAATTAACTAGTCTAAATTAATTAAATAATTTATTACGTTAACTATATTAACCTAAAATTTTATTTTATTAAATAGTTTGATTTTCTTGCTTTTCTTTTAATCTGGCTAATATTGCAGCAGCATTTTGGTTGCCTGATTTGATTCCTGCTGCTTCAAGCTTACTATCAAGCGTACTTTGATTTTCAAGCTTAGCTAATTCATTTTTAGCTTCAATGACTGCACTGTTTTTCTCTTGACGTTTTTTTATTCTATCTAAAGAATCTAGAGCTGTTTGTAATTTTGCAGTTGAACCGCCATATCGTTGTGCAACTGCTGATTGTGCTTTTTGAACGCTTTCAGTTGCTTTCACAATATCAACTTGCTGTTTTAAATTTCGAATATTGATTTCTGTTTGTGAAATTGATTGACGTAAGCTTTTTACAGTTTCAGCAAAGTAAGTGGCTTGTTGCTTATTGTTTTCAAGTTCATTTTCAAGAAATCCAATTTTTTCAGACACTTCAAGTGCTAATTCTTCATTGTCACTTTCAAGAGCTTTGATTGCATAACTTTCATATTCATCAATTTTAGATTGTGTTTCTTTAACAACTTTGTCTGCTAGTTTTTGTTGTGCAAGTATATTTGCTAATGATTCTTTAGCTTGTTTTAATTCACTGTCAGCATCGCGGATTTCTTGATCGAGAATTCTTAGAGCTTGAGTGTCAACGATCGCTTCTCCTGCTTCATTGATGCCACCACGAAGAGCTGTAACAAGTTTTTTGAAGATAGCCATGTTTAATCTCCTTATTATTTATATAAATTTAATTAGTTAAGATTGATGTGATGTTCATAAGCTTCTGTAGCTTTAATAACATTGTCCGATAAAGTTTCTAATTCATAGACAATATTACTTAAAAGTGAAGATGAACTTAACGCACCATACATAATGTAGTTGACCGAGCCGTCTCCAGCTTTTTCAATTGCTATTGTCGATAATGGAAATAGTTTACGAGTGCATAAAATTTCTTCATTAAATTGAGTTTTATTTTTAACAATATCAACAGGCCAAAGTAAACATTCAACAACAATTTGTTGATTTGATATACTTAAAAATAAAGGCAAATCACCATATTCATGCATAATGATATGTAAGCAAGCATCCACACCATCAATAATTTCAATACTTGCATGGTTTTGCTTAACTAATTCTGATTGCATTAATTTATTATAAAGAGTTTCTATTGACCAAATTTCATTTCTTTCCATTTCATTAAATTCCTGTTTACGATTAATATTATTGTTTTTAACTAAAGACTGGCGAAATTGTTTTTCGATTTCCAATAATTTAGTTGTATTTTCAGGTAAAATCCAAACTTCTTTTTTGACCAAACCTTGTTCACGCAACCGTTGTCGGTATTGTTGCTGGTAAAAAGCTGAATTTTTGGTCTCTTTGGTTTTTTTCATAACGCCCGTTTGGTGTTTTGTTAAATTTATGTAAACAATATTACCACAAAAATATTACATGTAAATATCACATGTAATATTTTTTTATGAAAATTAATCCGTAATAGCGCATTAGAAGATGATGAGTATATTTTAAAATGTTTTTTAGAAATAGATAGTTAAATCTGAACTAAATGTTTTAATTGGTGTGGTAAACCTATCTGTTAGATAATTTGTTAGATTTATGTAAACCATATTACCACAAAAATATTACATGTAATACTTTTTGGAAAAAAATAACCCGCATTAGCGGGTTAGAAAATGATAAATATATTTTAGATATTTCTAGAAATCAATATTTAAACCTAACTGGAATGTTCTACCTGGTGCGGTAAACATCTCTAGATATTTATGATCTGATGTACTGTATAATTTATTATTACTGAGGTAATCCCAATATTTTTGATCAGTAAGGTTGTAGATTCCTCCGCTTAGTCTAATATTATTGGTAATATTTATATAAC
Source organism: Gilliamella sp. LMG 34360 (assembly GCF_984568995.1). Classification (NCBI taxonomy): domain Bacteria; kingdom Pseudomonadati; phylum Pseudomonadota; class Gammaproteobacteria; order Orbales; family Orbaceae; genus Gilliamella; species Gilliamella sp. LMG 34360. The sequence goes on from NZ_OZ474900.1 coordinate 1,548,398, forward strand.
CTGTTAAATCAACAATACCGTGACCAGCGATTCTAAAATAATCATCAGATGAGTCTTCGATTGGTTTGCCTTCGTTGCGATATGTTTCGCGGGAGGTGGCATCAGTTTTCTTGCCTTTTTGGAATGTTGTTGTTAAGGAAACACCGTAGAATTTATTCGGATCATCCCATGATAAACCAATAGTACTTTTTAATGGTGCAATAGTATCCATCTCAATGTATTTATCACCTAAATAACTTGATTTTGATTTACCTTTGTTATAGCCAATTGCGAAACGTGCGCTTAAACCATTGAGTGATTCTACCCAAGTACCAATATTAAATTCACTATTTAATTCTGCACCATAGGTATAAGCTTTGTCACGGTTCTCAGATTGATAAACTAAACGATTGCCTATACCAACAAAATTTTTCCTATAACGCGTAAAGGCAATAAAGTTTTTGTACTTGTTATAAAAAGCAGATGACGATAACGTAATGCCTGATATTGGTTGACCTTTTACACCGAGTTCAAAATTGTCGCCCGTTTCAGTTTTTAAATTAGAGTTGCCAACAAGTACATACATAGTGCTGTGCGCTAAATAAGAGCCATATAATTGGTTCTGATTTGGCATTTGAGCGCTACGTTTATATTGTAGATAAGCAGTGAAATTAGGATTAATATCATACATTAATGCCATTGATGGTAAAATTTTGAAATCACTGTTACTACTATATTGTGTACCTAATTGATGTGAATTAACATTTGATACTGACATGTTTTCAAGATTGCGTGGCTTGGTATTTTGATAGATTGCTCTGACACCAGGAACAAAATAAAAGTTATTACTATTGTTAGTATTAAAGCTAATGCGATCTTCAAAAAATCCACCTAACTGATAACTTTTACTGTCGGCTTGTGGTTTGGAATAATCACCGTCCGGGAAAGTATCGACGTATTGTGATTTAGCTGATGTAAAGAATGGCGATTCATCTTCACTCCATTTACCATTTAAACCAGCGCTGATTTTTTGGTTATCAATTTGTTTTATTAAAGTAGTAATAAAATTATATGTTTTAGTATTATAGTTGGTTTGAGTATAAAAATTACCTTTGGATTTGTGCTGCAATTTTGTGTCATCAAAGACATTAGTCCGTTGGTAATTTAACTGTGTCGTTAATGTGTCAATCCAACTAATATTGGTAGGTTGCCATGTATCTTTAATTGCTAAGTTAAAGCGGTTATTTTTACTGCGTTGATGGTCGAGTGATTCAATGTATTTACCTTTTTGGTTCCAAGTATCATAATGGGAATTTTTCGTTTTATTATTGTAATCGACAGTCGTATTGAGTAAATGTTCTTCTGTCATTTGCCAACCAAAGCCAGCTAAAATTGAGTTAGAGTGCCAATTTTCTGGATAACTGCTTATTGAATCACCATGATTTCTTGTTTGTTGTCCATCTCGACGACTTAGTACAATAATGCCATTGAGGTGATCATCACCACCAGCCATAGTAATACCTTGATGATAGCTTCTATCAGAACTGTCATAATTGTTTTCAAATCCAAAATAACTGGTTTTACCTGGATAGAGATAATAGCTAGCCGTTTTAGTTTGGAAAGATACCGAACCGCCTAGAGCATTGTTCGCATTACTTACAGATGTGGCGCCTGATTGAATATCAACTTTATTGTACATGTAAGTATCGATGTAATCACGACCAATACCATAAGAACCAAAACCTGCTCGACCCACTGAATTAACTCGACCCTGTGCTATAGGTAATGGCATACCATCAACATCAATTGATACGCGGTTAGCATCTAGACCACGAATATTATAGCCACTGAAACCTCCTCGATCCCAACTACTTTTACCGGTACCTGAGCCGGAAATATTACCTGAAGCTGAAATGAGTGGTTGATAACGCATGAGCGTACCAAAATTAGTACCACCGTCACGGCGGATATCATGTTCGGATATTTCAGTATTTGTACCTGGTTTTTTAGTCGCTTCGTGAGCGGTCACAGTGATGACGTCATAGTTTTCATCATCGAGTTTGACCGTAGCCATTGCTGGCATGACAACTGTCAAGCCCAAAGCTAACGTGCTGGTTTTTTTTAATGTAGTGAAATTAATCATTTTAATCCTTTCAAATATAATAAACTAAATAAAATTATTCAGATTAATTAACAATTAAGTTGATCATCTTTTTAATTTAATCAATCTGCTAAACAATTTTTTATTTCAGTTTTATCCTCAACAGTTATTGAGGATAAAAGCTGTCACAAAGAATCTTTGCAACTTCATCCACTCGGGGGCCAATACCAAATAGGTATCCGTCATCAATGGTAATAATTCGGTGATTTTTGAACGCTGCTGTTTCTGTGATACCTGGTATAGTGTCGATTTTATCTACTCCACCAAGTTGCTGAATTGAGTGGCTATTTAAAATAATAACATCAGGATTCATTGCAATGATTGATTCGGCTGTGTAGCTTTTATAACTTTTATGTTTAGCTAGATTTTCACCTCCAGCAATAGTAATTAAAGCATCCGCTGTGGTGTTTTTACCTGCTACTGAATTGGTTCCACCCATGCTCATTAAAAATAGAACTTTGGCTTTAGTGGGTTGCATATCTATTTTTTGTTGGATCTGTGAAAGATTATTCTTGATATGCTTTATTAGCTGTTGTCCTTGATCTGGTTTTTGTAGTTTGTTAGCTATTTTTTCAATATTTTCATAAAGTAATTCAACAGTTCCAGGCACACGTTGTAAAGATAAAACATCAACTTTAGCTTGAGTAACTTGACTAATAATATTATCGGGCTCTGCATCACTTAAAGTAATAAATAACGTTGGGTTTAAAGATAAAATTCCTTCTATATTTAATAATTTCCAATAACCAATTTGGGGTAGAGTGGTGACAGATTGTGGATAAGTGCTTGTTTTATCAACGCCGACTACTTTATCTCCTTCACCCAGAGCAAAAACAATTTCGGTTAATGAACCACCCGCAATAACAATTCTATCTTGAGCTGAGCTGATATTTATAAGCGCGTTGAAAGTGAAAATTAACAAAAACATATTTAATTTTGTTATGAAATTTTTCATTATTTACTTCCTGTTTGTAAATTTTAATATCCGCGATAATATAGTGAAAATGAGAACTATTATCAACATAATTGTCCTTTATTCCTCATTTTTTCAAGCAAAAAAAATTTTTGTTTAACGAGATTTTTAACAATTTCAATATAAATAATCAGTTAAAACAAGTTGTAAAGATTTGAGGAATGGATTAAAAAATAGACAAATTATAAAGAAAATGAATTCAAAAACATTTTTTTGTAAAAAAATAATAATAAATATATCAATACATTATAAAAATGGTTAATAAAAGATATTGATAAATGAAAATAATTATTATTTAATTTTGCAGTTTATTTAATTAAGATCGGTTGTTATGAAATCATTAGATGTCAGCGCTTTTTTTGCTCAAAATGCGACTTTACCTTTTAAAGATCGTTGGGCTGTTATGCCTTTGCAGGCGAGTATTCCACTACCACCTCATGAAGTTACCTCTCAATGGGACACAATTCAATCAACTTCTCTAATGAGTAAAAAAAGGTTGATTTATATTCATATTCCTTTTTGTGATATACATTGCCAATTTTGTGGTTTTTATCAAAATCCATTAAGAAAATTTGATACTGAAACTTATATCAATTATTTATTAAAAGAGATATCGCTAGAAATTAATAATACAGCAATCCAATCAGCACCTATTCATGCTGTTTATTTTGGAGGAGGGACGCCTTCCGCTTTGGCGGCAGGTCAAATAGCACGCGTCATTCGCTATCTTAAAGATCATGCACCATTAGCGCCAGATTGCGAAATTACAGTTGAAGGGCGTATTTCTGATTTTGATGATGATCGTGTTGATAGTTATATTGAAGCGGGAGCAAATCGGTTTTCAATCGGTGTCCAAACCTTTAATACTGAAATTCGCCAACGATTAGGTCGTGAATCAAGTGAGCAACAAATTATTAGTAGCTTTGAACGTATTGCCGCTCGTGATAGTGTTGCGTTAGTTTGTGATTTAATGTTCGGTTTACCAAATCAAACCAGAGAAACTTGGCAACGTGATTTAGATATTGTCAATGAATTGCCGTTAGATGGTGTAGATTTGTATTCACTTAATCTTTTACCAACCACACCTTTGGCCAAAGGGGTCGAAAATAAGCGTATTGAAATACCCTCCATTACAGATAAAAGTAATTTTTATCATCAAGGTGCAGAATTTTTAGCTAAACAAGGTTGGGTTCATTTGACCAATGCACACTGGGCCAAAAATAGTCGTGAACGAAATTTATATAATTTTCTGATCAAACAAGGTTCTCATTTTTTTGCATTTGGATCTTGTGCCGGGGGCCGATTAGGTGGTCAGTCATTTATGATTCATCGTGATTTAAATCAATATTATACCCAGCTTGATGAGGGTAAAAAACCAATTATGATGTTGACTGGTAAACCAGTGATAGGAGAATGGCTTTATCGATTACAAGCAGGGATAGAAAAAGGGCGTGTTGATTTAACTAAACTGACTGAACAATATCATCTCTTCGCACCTCTAATTAAACAATGGCATCAAGTTGGGCTTTTAGAAAACGAAGATTATTGTATACGACTAACTTTATCGGGACGTTTTTGGTCAAGCAATATAGTTCAAGCACTCCAGCAGTTATTGTTACAACTTAATAATCCCGAATATATTGAAATACAGAAAAAAATGGCTCAAGCTAGACAAGCTATGAATAGTCATCCTAGAGTGGCTAAATCAAATACAGAAAAATCTAAACATCCACATCAAATTTCATAATTAAAGGATACTATTATGACAGAAAAACCAACACTTTTAGATAATTTAAATGCTTATATGAAAACAGAACCAGAAGAGTTATTAGAAAAAATTGCTCAAGATCATCATGTTACATTAACACAAGTTATTCAAGCTTTACCTGATGCGAAAATTGTTGATGGCAGTAATTTTGATGCGATCTGGGAAGAAGTTACAACATGGGGAGATGTACTATTTTTAGTTCATACCGGTGATGTAATCGCTGAAATTTCTGGCGAATTACCAACAGGATCTCACAGCCAAAGATACTTTAATCTTCGTCATCAAAAAGGGTTAAGTGGACATATTAAAGCTGAACATTGTCAATATATTGCATTTATTGAACGTAAATTTATGAAAATGGCAACTGCTTCAATAATATTCCTAAATCACACAGGACAAGCAATGTTCAAAATTTTTGTAGGTCGTGACGAAAAGCATCAATTAAAAGCCGATCAATTAGAAAAATTCCGTACATTAGCAAAAAAAATTAATTAATTATAAGTTATTAACAAAATGCAGACATTATTAATTTTTGGTGTAAGCCCTAAACAAGGTACAGGTTATCAAATTGCACATCTAGCCAAGCAATATCACCCCCAATGGCGTTGTATTGTATTAGTTCGTGATGCTAATTTTGCTAAACAATTAGTTAATCAAGGTATTGAGGCTCACGTTGGTGATGCAACTGATTGTGAATTAGTTAAAAAACTATGCGAATTAGCCGGTTGTGAAGCAACTATTATATCAACCTTAGGCGGTGAAACAGGTAATTATTCAGCTCAACGCGTGATTATCGACTGTGCTGAACAAACTGGAATTAAACAAATGATTCTGGTGACCTCTTTAGGTTGTGGTGATTCATGGGCTACGTTGTCTGAACGTGCTAAACAGGCGTTTGGTCGTGCTGTTCGTGAAAAATCATTAGCTGAGGTTTGGTTGCAAACAAGCAAATTAAATTTCTTGATTTTAAGACCGGGTGGATTACGTGATGGTGAAATGACACAAAAAGCTGAATGTTATTATCAACAAGAGGTGCATGGTTTTATTTATCGTACTGATTTGGCAAAAATAGTTATTGATAAAATTGTCAATCAACAAATTGACGATCATGCTTACAGTGTCGTCGATCCTAGCTTGAAAATAACCTATTAATTGGCTCAAGTTGAATGAATAAATTAATACAGATAAGAGGATAATGGGTGGGCAAATATAGTCATCGCTCTTTGTTATGGGGATTATTTGCCATTCTATTGGTGCTAATTCTATTTTCTGCAAATTCAGGCGCATTAAAACTAACTTTTGATAAACTAGTGGATATGTCGATGGATGATCCTTTATGGAACATTTGGTTAAATATACGAATACCACGAATAATATTAGCAATTATAGTAGGAATGGCATTAGCCACTTCAGGCGCGGTGATGCAAGGGTTATTTCGTAATCCTTTAGCTGATCCGGGTTTACTTGGTATTAGTAGTGGTGCTGCTTTAATGGTTGGGTTATCTATTTTGTTTCCTGCCATTTTTCCACCTATTATGGTCATGTATGGCAAAATGGTCGCAGCATTTGCAGGAAGCTTTTTTATCTGTTTATTAATTTATCTTTATAGCATAAATTCGCAATGTAATTTGGCCAAAATGGTATTACTAGGTGTTGCTATTAATGCTGTTATTGGGGCGGTTATGGGTTGCTTAAGTTATATTAGTGATGAAGCGCAACTGCGACAACTTTCTTTATGGTCTATGGGACATTTAGGTAAGGGCTCTTGGGATTTAGTTCTGGTTGCGTTATCACTTATTGTCCCTGCTTTAGTGTGTTTATTTAAGCTTTCTCATCAACTTAATATTCTTCAGTTAGGTGATGAAGACGCTCATTATTTAGGTATTAAAGTCAGACGAATTAAGCAGTATTTATTATTACTATCTGCTGTGCTTATTGGTACATCTGTCGCGGTGAGTGGCATGATTGCTTTTGTCGGTCTGGTTGTCCCCCATATGATTCGATTGAGAGTCGGTGCTAACCATAGCTGGTTATTGCCGGGTTCAGCACTAGGTGGTGCTTGTTTATTGCTACTAGCCGATACCTTTGCACGCACTTTAATTGCACCTACTGAAATTCCTGTCGGGCTTTTCACAAGTTTGATTGGTGGTCCTTATTTTATTTGGCTGATTTTAAAACATAAGTAATAGATGGTATTTAATGATGTTAACTGCTGAACATTTAACTTTTGGTTATGCTAATCGCACTTTAATTAACGATGTGTCTTTGAACATACAGGCCAGTGAAATTGTAATTATCATTGGTCCCAATGGTGCAGGTAAATCGACACTTTTACGTTTATTGACAGGTTATCAAAAACCAGCTTCAGGCGAATGTTATTTACTTAATAAACCATTATCACAATGGTCCGAAACGCAATTATCTAAAATTAGAACCGTTATGTTGCAACAAAGTCAATTAACGTTTCCATTCAAAGTGAAAGAAGTGGTGGCAATGGGGCGCGCTCCTTATGGTAAGCCCCATTTTGAGCAAGCGGTGCAAGAAAGTATGCAACAAACTGATTGTTTAAAATTGGCAGACCGCGATTATCGTAGCTTGTCAGGAGGTGAACAGCAACGAGTACAGCTGGCGCGAGTATTAGCGCAATTATGGCAGCCTGAACCTACAGAAAAATTGTTATTTTTAGATGAGCCGACTTCTGCCCTTGATCTATATCATCAACAACATACGTTAAGATTGTTGAAACAATTAGTTACCACACAAAAATTAGCAGTTTGTTGTATTTTGCATGATCTTAATTTGGCTGCTTTGTATGCTGATAAAATTTTATTAATTCATCAAGGCCGAATTGTTGAGCAAGGTGCGCCAGCGGATGTGCTAACGGTTGAAAAAATTCATCGATGGTATGGTGTTGAAGCAGGGATTTTTAATCATCCCAATCATTCGTCAATACCACAAATTTATTTAAACCCTTAACGGGTAAATCTCGATAATCAATCATTCGCTGCATTTTTAATCAAAATCAGTATATAATTAAGCAAACTTAATAAATGGGGCTGATGATGATTAACGAAAATAGTAATAGTTCTATTCTGGTTTCAGATCTACTTGCAGCACAACCTGTTTTTAGTTGCCAATTGGATGGAAAGGGCAAAGCCAATTCTTTGAATGACAAAACAGAAGCTTCAAAGCCCCAACCTTATTGGATACATCTTGATTTTGCTAAAAGTGAAACAATCAATTGGATTAATCAAACAAATTTGATTCCTGATCTTGTCAAAAATGAGTTGATAAAACCTAATCAATTTCCAAAAGAAATACGTTGTGATGCAGGGATTTTAGTCGTACTAAAGGGTGTTAATTTTACCCCAAATGAACTGCCCGATCCTATCGTCACTTTTCGTTTTTATATTACCGATAATTTAATAATCTCAACCAGACATCAAAAAATAGATGCTATTATTAAATTAAAACAAAATTTAGAAAAAGGAATTGGTCCTGTTGATGTTGCTGACTGGTTAATTCAGCTTTCTGAATTAATCTGTGATCAAGTTAATTTATCATTTGATGGTGTCCACAATAAAATTATTAAATTAGAAGATTTACTCTTAAATCAGCGAATTTTTTCGCATAAAGAAATAGGAAGAGTTCGTAAACAACTTTTCATATTACGTCGTCTACTTTCACCACAACGTGATATCTTTGTAAAAATTTCAACAGAACGAATATCTTGGATTGATGATAATGATCGCCAACGATTGCATGATATTTCAAATCAACAAAATCACTATGTTTCTGAAATTGATAGTTGTTTAATAAGAATTGGTTCAGTTATGGAGCAAATTAATAGCATTCTGGCTGAATCGACGAATAAACGTATTTATTTAATGTCACTGTTCACCATTATATTTACGCCAATTACTTTCATAACCAGCTTACTGGGTGTTAATTTGGCAGGTATCCCTTTTAATGAAAATGAATGGTCATTTGTGGGTTTAATTTTAGTGCTTATTGCTATTAGTATTGTTTCAGTAATATGGCTTAAGCTCAAAAAATGGTGGTAGCTGAAGTGATTTTTTAAATCTCTGAAGTTTTAATCAATTTTTATAAATTTTTTAATAACAATGGTGTTAAGTCGTTATTTGAAAGTGCGACTCAAACATTCATTCATGGTTATTGTAAAAAATATATTGGATCTGCTTATACAGATAATCTATTGTAACCAAGTTCAGTTATGATTAATATTATTTGTTTCTTTTTCTAGTAGACCAACTTAATCAGAATTTCCTTTGCAATATTTCAAAAATATAGTAATGATTGTGCCATTCTGTTCTTATTTATAAAGAATGGCAAATTTTAATAGAGAATCCATACTAAAAAATTATGATAAAATAATGCATTATAGTTTCGATTCAAATCCATTATTTGGACATTACAAGCTGACATTAATTGTTTCAAAATTACCCAAAGATTATCAATTACAATCTATTGATTAAAATGGTTATCAGGAAATTTTCAAACTTGAATGGGCTAAAAACTTATGTAACAATTTTAATTCATATTTTGAATTTGTAGAAATAGGTTTAGGATTTATTGTTTTAAAATATAATGTTATTTTTTCTAAAGCATTATCTTATTTAGTATATAATGATAGTATTGAAGTAGATACTTTATACTTTAGCAAAAGAAAGAGAAAAGGGACTTACATTGACTTGTTCTGCAAATTTACTTTTAGCCTGTTTGGAATGTCAAGTATCACCAAATTGGGATAGACATAATCGGGAATCTTTAAAGAAATTCACTAATTTAGGTTATATCTTAAAATAAACTCAATAATGCTTATGTCGTTTGGAATTTATGATTAATACTTATTATTATGCAAACTAATCAGTCTTTTCGTTTATTTATTGCCGAAAAGCCCAGCTTAGCTAGGGCTATCGCGGATGTATTGCCCAAACCTCACCAAAAAGGGAATGGTTTTATCCGAGCCAGTAATGGTGATGTGGTTAGCTGGTGTATTGGGCATTTATTAGAACAAGCGACCCCTGAAGTCTATGATGAACGATTTAAAAAATGGTCTTTAGATGATTTGCCTATCGTGCCTGAAAAGTGGATATTAATCCCTAAAGGAAATACCGAAAAGCAATTAAATATTTTGGTCGATTTGATTAAATCTGCCGATCTGATTGTGCATGCGGGTGACCCCGATAGAGAAGGACAATTATTAGTAGATGAAGTGTTAAATTATTGCCAGCTTACACCCGAAAAACGCAAAACCATCCAACGTTGCTTAATTAGTGATTTAAATGCTAGTGCAGTTCAAAAATCTCTTGAACAGTTGCGAAGTAATCAAGATTATGTCCCTTTATCGACTTCTGCATTAGCTAGAGCTCGGGCTGACTGGCTTTACGGCATGAATATGAGCCGAGTTTGTACATTGGTAGGGCAAAGAAACGGTTATCGTGGCGTGCTGTCTATTGGTCGAGTGCAAACGCCTATTTTAGGATTAGTGGTAAGACGCGATTTAGAGATAGCTCAATTTGTACCTAAACCGTTCTATGAAGTGTTTGCTATTTTGCAAACCAAAAATAATGAAACATTTAAAGCTAAATGGCAACCGAGTGAAGCTTGCGAACCTTATCAAGATGAAGAAGGTCGAGTACTCGTTAAAGCATTAGCTGAAAATGTTTGCCAACGGATTAAAGATAAATCCGGTATAATTGATAAAGTAAGCAATAAAAAGAAAGAGCTTGCTCCACCAATGCCATTTAACCTGTCTTCTTTACAAATTGAAATGGCGAAAAAAAATGGGTTAAGTGCGCAAGAAGTGCTTGATATTTGTCAGTCATTATACGAAAAACATAAGTTAATTACTTACCCCCGTTCAGATTGTCGTTTTCTGCCTGAAGAGCATTTAAAGCAAATTAATGGCATAAAATCAGCCATTGAAAACAATTGTTCAGCTTTGCAAACAGCAATTGATAATGCTGATTTTTCATTGCGTTCCAAAGCATGGAATGATAAAAAGGTGGAAGCGCATCATGCCATTATTCCTACCTTACGTAAAGCCAAAATGGACAGTTTGTCCAATAATGAGCGGGCTGTTTATCAAGTTGTAGCAACCCAATATCTAGCCCAATTTTATCCCGCCTATAAATATTCTGAATTACAAATTGATGTTGAAATTCAAGGAGGGAAATTTATATCAAAAACCAATCAAATGCTTGATGAAGGTTGGAAAGTTTTATTCAGAAATAAAAACACTCAAATCGATAGCGATGCTGATGATAACAACAATGGTTTATTGACTAAGCTCATTAAAAAAGGGGAATCTGTCCAATGCATTGATACTGAATTGCTTAGTAAAGAAACTCAGCCGCCAAGACCATTTACTGACGCTACGTTATTAGCAGCTTTGACGGGGATAGCTCGCTTTGTAAAAGATCCTGAAATTAAAAAAATCCTACGTGAAACAGATGGCTTAGGTACGGAAGCAACGCGTGCAGGTATTATTGAGTTGTTATTTAAAAGGCAATTTTTAATTCGACAAGGAAAATCAATACGCTCTACACAAATCGGACAAAATCTAATTTTATCATTGCCAGATATTATGTCTATGCCAGATATGACAGCACATTGGGAATTACAGTTAGATGAAATTAGTAAGAAATCCTTTTCATACCAACAATTCATGTATCAACTTAATTCATCATTATCAAATTTAATTGATCAAATGAAAAATGCACGGTTGAATATTCATTCTTAACCCTCATATTAAAAAAACAGGATGAATCGCATCATTGAAAATAGCGTTTATCCTGTTTATTTATATCACTTGGTTATCAATCGATTTATTGATCAATTTTTATTTTATCGATTATTCCAACGTACGGCTGTTTGCGTCTCTTTCTTCAATAATTTTAGCCAGTTCATTGTTTGCTCTTTGTAAAAAAGTTTCATTTTTTAAAATGACCAAATAGGTTTTCAATCGTTTGATTGGATCGAGTGCAAAACGATATGTAATAAACAAAATGATAAAAATAGTCAAAATCGAAATGATAATATTGACAATCCAAGGTGAACTAAAGATTCTATTAATATTAAATAGTAATAAGATAAGTGCAAAAATTAATATGATACCGCTAAGTACAACTTCTTTAATTGAGTAAAATGCTAGTGGTATTAAGCGATTTTTTTGAATAGTAAAATATTGGGTTAATAAATTTAATTGTGTCAGATCAATAATATTATTTACGTCGGCATTAACAAGTGACATAGCAATATTCTCTTTTTCAATATCACCTGATTTATAAAAACAGATTTTATCCCAAAGTAATTTTTTTTTGATATTACTTAAGTAGTCACGTTGATACTTTGGTTGAGATGTTTTTTCTAAAATATCGGCATATTTGATGAGGTTGTCGAAGTATTTACTGGATCTTGGCCTTTTGCATATAAAAGCAACACAAGAAAGTGTGAATATAATAACCAAATTGAACCAATTGTCATGGAGTAATTCTGAGATTTCCATTTCAATAATCCGCATTAATTAATCATTGTACAATTATATCTGATATCGGGTAAAACGTGTATTAATTCTATGCTAATTTTAATTTTCAAGCCGTTTTACGTGCTGTTTTTAAGCGAACTCGAAATATTTTTTTGATAACGGGTTGACTTACTTTTGTGAAAAGCGTATAACTTGCCCACCTTGGAGCTTTTCTTTCTTTTTTAACTATCAAAGCGGTTTAAAAATGAGGGTGAAGAAAAGTTGAAATCCAAAGGGTAGAGTTCAATTTACAGGAGAAATATGGACACTCAATCGGGTCACCCCAAACAGTGGGGAGATAAATTCAAACACATCATTGTCGGTTAATGAACCTGTCTAAATAGTTATTTTTTCAGTTCACGAGCCGAAATTGATAAAAACGGTAACGGTGAACGATATGCAGTTTTCTACATGCTATCACTCAAATTCAAAACATCATTGCGCTCTTAAAGTGCTTCTAAGGGTATTATATCTTACAGACAAGCATTTAGAGCCACCAAGTTGTATCTAACTCTTAACTAATTTTAATTCTCTAAAATTTTATTTTATGCCAAGCATTAGCTTGAATGGCTAGTTATTGCTTTGCGTTTAGATTTTAGCCAATAAGAACTGATATATGCCTAGTTATGATTTAACTTAGGAATAGGTTCCTTTTGTCTAAAAAGTATGGATAGGTACAGACTATGACTAAAAAAACATCTAAAGTAAAGACAGAAAATACTTCAAACATAAAAGCCCTTAAAGAGGCTCAAAACAGTCTTGATAACATTTTATCTAATTTCCAATCAAGTCTTTCTGGATTAACTCAAGAAAGCGCAAAATCAAGATTGGAACAATATGGAAAAAATGAAGTCGCTCGTGAAAAAGTACCTTCTGCTTTTGTCCAATTACTATTAGCTTTTAAAAATCCATTTATATTTGTATTGTTGACATTAGCGATAGTTAGTTTTGTTACTGATTACTGGTTACCACTACAAGATGGTGACGAGACCGATTTGACTGGTGTTATCATTATCCTCACTATGGTGACACTGAGTGGGATATTACGTTTTTGGCAGGAATTTAGATCAAACAAGGCTGCCGAAGCCTTAAAATCTATGATCCGAACCACTGCAACGGTATTGCGTCGAGCACATAAAGATATGAGCCCAGAACGCATTGAAATACCATTAAGTGAAATTGTACCAGGCGATATTGTTTATTTGTCAGCAGGCGATATGATCCCGGCCGATATTCGTTTGATTGAATCACGAGACTTATTTGTTAGCCAAGCAGTATTAACAGGGGAATCAATTCCGGTTGAAAAATATGACACATTAGGTGCTGTAACTCAAAAAAACAGTGATAATGTTGATGCTGCCGATATCGATAAAGATAATGTGCTGGATGTGAATAATGTCTGTTTTATGGGTACCAATGTAGTGAGTGGAACTGCAACTGCTATTGTGGTTGCGACAGGTGCAGATACCCATTTTGGTTCGTTAGCAAAATCGATAGTAGGATCAAGAGCCGAAACTTCATTCGATCGTGGCGTAAACAGCGTAAGTTGGTTATTGATTCGCTTTATGTTAGTCATGGTTCCTATTGTTTTATTAATAAATGGATTCACTAAAGGCGATTGGGGAGAAGCAGCATTATTTGCTTTAGCGGTTGCGGTTGGTTTAACACCTGAAATGTTACCAATGATCGTGAGTGCAAATCTTGCCAAAGGTGCTGTAGGAATGGCAAAGCGCAAAGTTGTTGTGAAACGTTTGAACGCTATTCAAAACTTTGGTGCAATGGATATTTTATGTACTGATAAAACGGGTACATTGACTCAAGATAAAATCATTTTAGAACATCATTTAGATATTAATGGGCAAATTGATGCATCTGTATTACAACTAGCATGGCTTAACAGTTACTATCAAAGTGGAATGAAAAACTTGATGGATAAAGCCATCATCCGTTTTGCAGAAGAAAAGACCAGTGTTAAAAAAGTAGGTATTGGTTTTTATAAAAAAATTGATGAATTACCTTTTGATTTTGTTCGTCGTCGCTTATCAGTTGTTGTTCAAGGCAATGATGATAATCATTTAATGATCTGTAAAGGTGCCGTTGAAGAAATGCTATCAATTTCGGATTTTGTCTATGAAAACGGAGAATATTTGCCATTAGACGAAAACCGTAAGAAAGCATTGATTGAATTGGCGCATAACTATAACAAAGATGGTTTTAGAGTATTAGCCGTTGGTATAAAAGACATTCCTGTTGCCCAGACTAAAACTCAATACAATGTTCAAGACGAAAAAGCTTTAGCGATTCGTGGATTTTTAACTTTCTTAGATCCGCCCAAAGAGAGCGCTTATGAGGCTATTTCAGCATTAAACGAACATGGGGTTGGCGTTAAAGTGTTAACAGGTGATAATGAAATAATCACCATTAAAGTCTGCCGTGAAGTAGGTTTAGAACCCGGTATTCCTTTACTTGGAACTGAAATTGAAACAATGGATGATGCAGCGCTAAAAGTACAGATTGAACAACGTACTATTTTTGCTAAATTAACACCATTGCAAAAATCACGAATAATTCGTTTATTGCAAGAAAATGGTCATACCGTTGGTTTTCTAGGTGATGGTATTAATGATGCACCTGCATTACGTGATGCTGATGTGGGGATCTCAGTTGATACCGCGACAGATATTGCTAAAGAATCGGCAGATATTATCCTTTTGGAAAAAAGCCTAATGGTATTAGAAGAAGGTGTTATTTGTGGCCGTGAAACTTTCGGTAATATCATGAAATATCTCAATATGACGGCAAGTTCTAACTTTGGTAATATATTCTCAGTATTAGTTGCTAGTGCTTTTTTACCGTTTTTACCTATGCTAGCAATACATTTACTTATTCAAAACTTGCTGTATGATATTTCACAACTCTCCTTACCGTGGGATAAGATGGATGAAGAGTTTTTACAAAAACCACGTAAATGGGATGCACGAAATATTGGACGTTTTATGATTTGGATCGGGCCAACATCGTCCATTTTTGATATCACAACGTATGCACTAATGTGGTTTATATTTGGTGCTAATAGTATTGAAGCGCAATCACTGTTCCATTCTGGTTGGTTCATTGAAGGATTGTTATCACAAACGCTGGTTGTGCACATGCTTAGAACACAAAAAATTCCATTTGTGCAAAGTACAGCTGCATTCCCAGTTATTGTAATGACCATGCTAATTATGGCAGTGGGTATTTATATTCCGTTTTCACCATTAGGTGGATTAATTGGATTGCAACCATTACCTTGGTCATATTTCCCATGGCTATTAGTAACTCTATTTAGCTATTGCTGTGTTGCTCAATTAATGAAACGCATCTATATCAAACGTTTTGGGCAATGGTTCTAGCTTCATTGATGACTATATAGGTGATGTCAATTTCACTTATATAGTAAAACTGTATCTTGAAATTATATTTATTAAAAATATCTTGTGAATCATACAATTACAACAAAAAGGAAATAACACATGAAGACACCACATAAAAACTTAATTGTACTAATTAAAAGCCGTAAACAAAAAAAGGCTCAACAACAATTAGCTAAAAAATAAAAAGCTTAATCACCAACATTGTAATAAAATCGTTGGTGTAACTATTTAAGTTGATATAAAATAAAAAACCCCATTAATTGGGGTTTTTTATTACACACTAATTTTCACATCTATTTATCAATTTATAATCACTATCTAATTAATTATAATTTTAAATGGTTATCATTGGTTTTTCTTAAAATATCATAAATTTCATCTTTCAGCTTTAATTTTTGCTTTTTCAATGCATCTATCGTTTCGCTAGTATCAACAGTAATTCCAGACTCAATATTTTTAATTTTTTGATCAAGTTCATTGTGTAAATCGAACAGTTTTTGAAAACGTAAATCGTTATTTTTTAATTTAGAGATTAATTCTCGATATTCTGGAAACATAACGGCTCCTTATATTGGCTAGATGGATAATAAAAATAGCGGTTACTGCTAATTCAGAATACAATATTATTTAAAACTTTAACAGTAAAAAGCATTTAATTGACAAAATTGGCCAATTGTTTTTATAACATCAAATATTAAATAACAATTTTACAAGAGGTTAATCCATGAGTGAATCGATCATCATCGCCAAAAGCCATGGCAAAGATTTATCCATCGTTGCAGCATTAGCTAATCGTCATGGTTTAATTACTGGCGCAACAGGTACTGGTAAAACAGTCACATTACAAAAAATGGCTGAAGGATTTTCGCAAATAGGCGTGCCGGTTTTTCTTGCTGATGTTAAAGGCGATCTAACAGGTCTTGGCGAAAAGGCTGTTTTAACAGAAAAATTAAAAACACGTTTAGACAATATAGAAGTTTTTAATTGGCAGCCTGATGCATCACCCATTGAATTATGGGATGTATTTGCTGAAAAAGGGGTCCCTGTTCGTAGTACTGTATCAGATATAGGGCCAATTTTACTTGCTCGGTTACTCAATCTAAATGATATACAGTCTGGTGTATTACAATTAGTTTTTAAAATTGCTGATGATAATGGTTTATTATTACTCGATTTCAAAGATCTGCGATCATTAATTCAATTTGTAGGCGATAACGCCAAACAGTTTACCACTCAATACGGTAATATTTCTTTATCGTCAATAGGGGCGATTCAACGTGGATTGTTAACACTTGAACAACAAGGTGCGGAGTTTTTTCTTGGCGAACCAATGCTTGATATTCAAGATTTAATGCAGGTAAATGCAGAAGGACGTGGAATTATCAATATTTTATCTGCACAGAGATTATACAATTCACCTAAATTATATTCTGTCTTCCTTTTATGGTTGTTATCCGAACTTTTTGAGCATTTACCAGAAATAGGCGATCCAGATAAACCAAAATTGGTGTTCTTTTTTGATGAGGCTCATTTATTGTTTAATGATATTTCGCCAGCATTATTAGAAAAAATTGAACAAGTAGTACGCTTAATTCGTTCCAAAGGCGTGGGTATTTATTTTGCTTCGCAAAATCCGACAGATATACCGGATACTGTTCTCGGGCAATTAGGTAATCGTGTTCAGCATGCCTTGCGAGCTTTTACACCGAAAGATCAAAAAGCGGTTAAAACGGCTGCGCAAACAATGCGTGCTAATCCAAGTTTTGATACTGAAAAAGCGATAATGGAATTAGGTGTTGGTGAAGCTTTAATTTCATTTTTAGATGAAAAAGGCCGACCAAATATGGTCGAACGTGGTTTTGTGATTGCGCCAGAATCGAAAATGGGTGCGATGTCTCCAGAAAATCAATCGGCAATTATTCAACATTCCCAGTATTATAATAAATATCGATCAACCATAGATCGTCAATCTGCTTATGAGATATTAAAAAATGGATTTTCATTAGATAACTTATCTAACTCTCAAACCGATAAAAATAATCAAAACCTCAATAATGACGCTGAAAACCAACAAAATAAAAATAGTGGTGGATTGCTTGATTTTTTCAGTTCAATATTTTTTGGTTCGAAAGGCCCAAAAGGGGGACAGCATGATGGTATTGCCCAACAACTAGCTAAAAGTGCTACCAGACAAGTAGTTAATCAAATTAGTAGAAAAATCACCCGTGGCATATTAGGTGGTTTTAAAAAATAATCAATCAAAGTGTGTATAATTTAAAAAAAACCAGCATGATAGGAGAATTTTGATGTTAAAAATGTTTATGGAATGGTATAAAAAGCGTTTTAGCGATCCGCATGTAGTGTCATTGATGGCGGTTATTTTAGGCTTATTTATTATCATCTATTTTTTCAATAAAATTCTGCTACCTATCTTAATTGCCATCGTACTGTCCTATTTACTCGATAGTCCGGTTAATTTTTTACATAAACGAGGTTTACCAAGAACACTCGCCGTTGTGATTGTTTTATTACTGTTTATTATGGTGGTTTTTGTTGGGTTTATGATTTTACTACCGCTAATTTGGCAACAAAGTATTAGCTTGATAACCAATATCCCTAACATGCTCAATTTTGCTAATAATTTCTTAACTACATTACCTCAACATTATCCTGAATTAATTGATGTTGGGTTATTTGATTCCATAATTCAGGGTATCACCAGTAGAGTTGTGCAAACAGGAAACTCATTATTGCAATTTTCGATTGTTTCTTTATTAGGATTTGTATCTGTGGCAATTAACGCTGTCTTGGTACCAATAATGATGTTCTTTTTATTAAAAGATAAAACTAAGATCTGGGCCTATTGTTCTAAAATATTACCTAAGAATCGTACAATTTTAGATAAAGTTGCCGTTGAAATGGATATGCAAATCTCAAACTATATCGTTGGTAATGTGTTACACATTATCATATTAGCTGTATGCGTATATATTCCGTTCTGGTATTTTGGATTAGATTATGGTTTATTACTTGCTGTTTTGGTGGGCTTATCGGTATTGATTCCATATATTGGTATTATTATTTCAAGCATCCCTGTGGTTTTAATCGCTATCTTTCAGTGGGGAATAAGTCCTGAATTTAGTTATTTAATTTTCTGTTATGTTTTAATCCAAGCTTTGGATGGGAATTTATTAGTACCTTGTTTATTCTCAGAGAAATTGAATCTTCATCCTTTAGTTATTATTGTCGCTGTGATCGTATTTGGTGGATTATGGGGATTTTGGGGAATATTTTTTGCTATACCATTGGCAACATTAGTAAAAGCTATTATTAACGCTTGGCCAACACCTGAAGATATAAATAATAATAGTTTAAAAGAAATTAAAGCAGATTAAGCAATTTAATCTGCTTTAAAAATTATTTAGATTAATTTTTGAGATAGTCTAAAACAACTTCATGATGATCACTTGTTTTAAAATTATCAAAGACTTTTTCAATAATACCGTCTTTGTTAATTAAAAAACTTATTCGATGAATACCTTCATAGGTTTTACCCATGAATTCCTTTTCGCCCCAAGTTCCAAATGCTTGGGCAACTTCATGATTTTCATCAGAAAGCAAAGTAAAATTTAACAGTTCTTTTTCAACAAATCGGGATAACTTTTCAGGCTTATCGGTACTAATACCAAGGATCACCACGTCATATTTTTCAAAATCGTCAGAGCTATCTCGTAAATTACAAGCTTGCACTGTACAACCGGGTGTCATGGCTTTGGGATAAAAATAAATTAAAACACGTTGACCTTTGAAATCTTTTAAGCTGATGTACTCTCCATCTTGGTCAGGTAATGAAAACTCAGGTGCTTTTTCACCTTCTTTTAGTGGATTAACCATATAATATTTACCTATTTTAATAGTTTAATTTTTTATCTCTGTAATGTATTAAAAAATAGTGTCATTTTTTCAGTTATAAAATAAAGAATTTAAAAACTAAAAATTTAAGTTACTAAAAAAACGATTTGCTGCATCAATTGTGTGATTGATCTCCCTGTCGGTGTGTTTAATCGACATGAAACCTGCTTCAAATGCAGATGGTGCAAGATAAACACCTTCAGCGAGCATATGATGATAGAATTTTTTGAATAATTCAATATTACACTGCATAACGTCCTGATAACTGCTTACTTCACCAGCAGTTGTAAAAAATAGTCCAAACATGGCACCAGCATAATTGACTACTAATGGTACATTATGTGTTTTGGCCGCTATTTTTAGACCATCAGCTAGCGCTGCTGTTTTATCTGTTAATTCTTGATAGACTCCGACATCCATCAGCTTATTCAAAGTGGTGTATCCAGCAGCCATCGCAACCGGGTTGCCAGATAATGTACCGGCTTGATAGATTGGTCCAGTTGGGGCCAATTGTTGCATAATGTCAGCACGTCCACCAAAAGCACCTACAGGCATGCCACCACCAATAATTTTTCCTAAGCAGGTTAAATCAGGCACTATGTCATAATAATCTTGAGCTCCGCCCAGCGCGACTCTAAATCCTGTCATTACTTCATCTATAATTAGTAGCGCCTCATATTCATCGCATAATGCTCGTAATCCATGTAAAAACTCTTTTTTCGCTGGTACACAATTCATATTACCCGCTACTGGCTCAATAATGATAGCTGCAATATCGTTAGGATATTGCTCAAATTGTTGTTTGACTGATGCCAAATTATTATAATCACACACTAACGTATGCTTAACAAAATCATTAGGCACTCCCGGTGAAGTGGGATGGCCAAAGGTAAGAGCGCCAGACCCTGCTTTAACCAATAAATAATCTGCATGCCCATGATAACAACCTTCAAACTTAATAATCTTATCGCGTCCGGTAAATCCACGAGCAACTCGAATTGCACTCATGGTTGCTTCAGTACCCGAATTTACCATGCGTAGCATTTCAATTGAAGGCATTAACTGTGTAACAAGATTAGCAACTTTGGTTTCTATCTCTGTTGGAGCACCATAACTTAAGCCATTATGAACCGCATGAATAACTGCATTGGCTACATCTGGATCGTTATGCCCTAAAATCATGGGTCCCCAAGAACCTACATAATCAATATAAGCTTTTCCATCAACATCATAAATATAAGCGCCATTGGCGCGCTCAATAAATAATGGCGTACCACCAACACCATTAAAAGCTCGCACAGGAGAATTAACACCGCCAGGCATTACAGATAATGCTTGATGATACAACTTTTCTGATTTAAATTTATCTAGCTTCATTAAGGTGACCTCTATGAAAAATTTTGTTGTATTTATTCATAAAATCAAAATAAATTCAAGTTAGCTATTAAAAATTTATTTAATAGAAGTTTTCATTTTGTATTTTCAATCTGCAAAGGTATATAATATCTCAATCAAATATTGGGAGAAAAAAATGAGTAATGCTTTTCCGATTAACTTTACAGATGCTGCCGCTAATAAAGTTAAATTATTAGTAACAGAAGAAGAAAATCCAAACCTCAAATTACGAGTTTACATCACTGGCGGTGGTTGTAGTGGTTTTCAATATGGTTTCACTTTTGATGAAAAAGTAAATGAAGATGATCTTGCTATCGAAAAAAATGGCGTTTCACTTGTTGTTGATCCAATGAGTTTGCAATATCTAGTCGGTGGTACTATTGATTATGTTGAAGGCTTACAAGGATCACGTTTTGTGGTAGATAATCCGAATGCGACAACAACATGTGGTTGTGGCTCATCTTTTAGTGTCTAATTAAACTACTGTTCTTCATTTATATCATCCATTTTTCATAGCAAAATTGCCTTATTATTAAATGGCATTTTGCTAATGTAACCATTTAGAGCATAATTTTATATAGCAATCCTAAATAATTTTATGTTCTGATCTCCAAGCATAATCGAATTTGACGTAAATAATCTCATTACAATTTAACTTAAAAAAATATATGCCCATTTAATTTTTACTTTATTTTGGATATAAAAAACGTCATTAAAACCTGAAAAGATTAATAATTTGGCAAAATATGACAAACATTGAGCAATCGAACAATTATTTTTAATTTTTAGTTGACGATATTTTTTAGATGAGTAAAATGCACAGCATCAAAACGCAATTACATTTTGTAATAAGTTTTAAGCCCGGGTGGTGAAATCGGTAGACACAAGGGATTTAAAATCCCTCGGCCTTTTTGGCCGTGCGAGTTCAAGTCTCGCCCCGGGCACCATTTAAAACACTTCTCTTGCGGGAATAGCTCAGTTGGTAGAGCGCAACCTTGCCAAGGTTGAGGTCGCGAGTTCGAACCTCGTTTCCCGCTCCAAATCTTCTTATAAAGACTTCCATTAAAGTTCATAACTTCTTGAAATTGCAGTGTTTACTGTAAACTTATCTTCGTTAAAGATTATTATTGTGCGCTTAAAGTAAGTATATTTAAGTCCACCGCTATATTTATCTTAGATAGCAGTATAACTGGATATTTTACCTTTTTTCCTATTTCGTCGTTGTTTTAGGTCGAGTAAGTATTTGGTGATTACACCGTGCAGTCTCTTTGTTCCTAGACAGTTTTTGACATGAAAAAAAAACTTTGAACAACGAACAAGAGGATATAGCACCATGACACTGCTAACCGATTTATCAATTCGACGAGCCAAGCCTGCCGCTAAAGCCTATAACCTAGAAGACTGCGCAGGTTTGTACCTTAACATTAAGTTTAACGGCACTAAACAATGGGTGTTTCGCTTTTACTGGGAAGGCACACAAAAACGAATCTCTTTTGGGGTGTACCCTGATGTAGATTTTAAGAAAGCGCGTTCTTTACGTCAACAGGTGCAGGATTTAATTGCTTCTAGCATTGACTTGCGTACTGGCAGAAAGAGTGTATTAAAATCTGCCAGCAAAGTCTTGCAAAACAGATTAACCTTTGCTGAGTATGCTCAGATTAAGAAGCGGTTATGATTATGACAGTATTTGATGTTCAAGCTGTGATGGCTGATTTAAAACAGTAGAGGATGTTAGGCGAACGCCTCGACCTTCAAGATTAATACGCTTTAAGACTGAACTATGGTATGTCCACACTTTTTAGTACCAAAAAGATAAGGTCATCGATTTCTTTTGTATTCAATCGGTGACTGATAATTTAATGTTGAATGAAGTCGATTGCAGTTAAACCAATCGACATGATGATTAAATTCCAACCTAAGCTGCTCCAGTGAATCAAAAATAGTATTCGATACAAACTCTGTTTTCACCGCTTTAAATGTTGCTTCCGCAACTGCATTATCATACGGGCAGCCTTTACGGCTTAATGAACGTTTAATGCTAAACTCGGTTAAACACTCATCAATCAGATGATTATCGAACTCTTTTCCTCTATCTGAGTGAAAAAACTCAATAGACTGTAAATTCATTGGAATTTGACTGATTGCTTGCATAACTAACCCTGCTGTTTTATGCCTGCCAGCACTTCGTCCAACTATCTCTCGATTACTGACATCAACAATCACACAAAGGTAGTGCCACCGCTCTTTAACCCTCACATAGGTTAAATCAGTCACCAATATTTTTCGTGGTTGACCTATCTCAAACTCTCGATTAAGTTCATTCCCCACACTCGATTCATTACTTTTTCCAACGTGAATACGATATTTTTTACAAGTGTATTTTGAGACCCAGCCATTTTTTGCCATAATTCGACCAATTCGTCGTCGAGATAAAATCATGCCTTGCTTTCTCAGTTCTGCCTGCAGGCGCCTTGTACCATAAGCGCGGTAATTATCATTAAAGACTCTACCGACTCTTTCACTGAGCACAACATCTTGCGGTTGTTGGGGCAATTGCCGTTGATAATAAAAACGATTTCTTGTTACTTTTAAGCAACGACATAATCCTCGCAAAGTGTATCGGTGCTTATTGTGTAAAATTAGCTCGATTTTCGCCCCATTATCAACGCAGCTTGCTTTAGGATATGTTCTCCATTAACAAGCGTTTGTTCTCTTTGCGTAGTGCGATAAGCTCGTTCTCCTCCGCACTGCGATTATCTTTAGCGGTAAATGACCCCGTGGTTTGATACTGAGTTATCCAATTATCTAATGCTGATTTGGTGAGGTCATACTGAGCGACGATATCAGCACGTTTTTTACCATTTTGATACAGCATTACCATCTGTTTTTTGAACTCGTTAGTAAAGCTGCGTTTTTCTCTTCGGGTTAAATTGATTGTCATTATTGTTACCTTTTTTTATTGTTGGTTTATCATAACAATGACCTTATAAAATTGGTACTAATTAGTGTAGCCTATCCATTAGCATGAAAAAAAATAATAAGATTTTAGTCGCTGTTATTCAAAATTTATCAATAATAAGCTTGAAACATAATTTTATTCCTGATTACCTGTTAAATAGATTATCTGATTTAAAAATTAATACAGAGCTAAACAATAATGAGATATTAGAATATACAAAAGATAAAGAAGAATTAAATGTATTATTAAAAAATAAATATACGTTTGATGAAGACGAAAACTATAGCAAAAGAGTCGATATTTTATTAGGAACATAAGCAAAGCGGGTTTTACTGTTAGATTCCATACCAATACTTGATAGTAGATCAAATGGTTGATTGGTTACAGTTTGAAATTGTTGCTGAATGCTATCTCGGATACTTTGATTATCAGGTAATAAATTATCGAAAAAATTGTAAACGATATCACCTTCATAAGTTTGTTCTCGCAATGGTAGAGATAACGAGATAGCTCGGCTACCAGCCAAAGATAACCACTTGTGAGCGTATTTGGAATAGTCAGTTTTAGGAAAATAATAAGGAAGTATTTGCACATTATGAAATCCTTTTTCAAATATAGGTAAGTGTATTAACTGTTAACTTAAGTTAATCACTATTGTAAAATAGTAATAAAATAAACTTATCAATAAATTCTCCCCTACAAAGCTTATATTAAAACTTTGTAGGGTTATTAACAATTATTCAAGGTTTATAAAGTACTTAACATACTGTATTGATTAAGTATAGATCTTCCAACATAATTTTCAAAAAACTCTTACCAGTATCATAAATATAACCACAAGAACTAAGGCATCACCCTGTTCTAATGCAATATTTAGTGGCACAGAATGTCTGAGTTGATAAATAGTGGTTTTGACTATAACAGTATATGTTATATGATGTTACCTAAAAATCTAAAGCTAACTAAAATTGAAAGATCTTTTCGATTCGGCATCCACACCAATTCCAAAAAATACACCAGCCCAAAGCTGGTTTTTTATGTCCAAAGCAATTATTAGAATTACTTTTCCTATTTTTTATCAACTGGCTTCAACTGAAATCAATCCATATTAGGATAAAAGTGTCTAAGCTATGACGCAATGATTTATAATGTGATTTTGGTTATATATGAGTTTATTATTTATTCATTTACAATGCGTATGTCAGGTGTTTCATGCTTAAATTAGAAAGACAACAACACGTTTTTGAAGACATCTTTATTATCAGAAAAGTTGATAATGTTCTTTGCATTATAATAGTCAAACAGATAAACTAAACCACATAAATAATTGTTATTGATTTGTTTGTTGAGGTTTTAGTTTTGTTAGTACATCAATTATCAAATGCTTTAAACGAAGATCAAGCTAACTGTTACCGTTATTTACTTGTAGATCCATTAAAACCAGTTAAAATTGTTGAGCCACTCGCGCTGGAAAATATTAAAGATGTCTTTTCTAGCGATGAGCTTAAAGTTATCTTACGCCCTGATTTATCCTATGAACCTACTATTTGTCCCCATCTTATATTGCTGGCGAAACCGGGAGAAGTATTAGAGCCTGAATTATTGGATTTAACGATAACTCGAATCGAAAAAGAGCGCTCCCATTACAAACATTACATTTGTGCGTGGATAAGTAGTGAACTTGATATACAGAATTTAGCCGAAAAGATGATTGATTTAGGTCTACAGCTAGGTCGTTTACTCTCGCCTAAACAGCCTACTTTCTTACCTTTCTATGAACATATTCGATTGCAATTATTAAAAGAAAGCCTCTCGGTTGAACGTTTATTATCAGGATTATTCAATTTTATTCATCGCTATACTTATATGAATTATTATGGCCAATTAATTCAAATTAAAGCAGCCGATAATTTACTGACGAAAGACTTTCTCTTATCCAGTCAGATATTTTTACAAAATGCATTACAGTATCAAAATGAACCTAAAGCCACTTTTGGGTTGGTCAAAATGTGGCAAGATAATATTCAAACATTACCACCTAATGCGCTATTTTTATCCGCTAAAAAATTGCTTGATGCAAAAAATATTGGGTTTACTAACCTTGAAGATAGATTAGTTTACGCACTGTATTGCCTGATTTATCAGGTTGATTTAATTACTATCGAAACGATTTCACCGCATATTTTATCAGCGATTTTAGCACCAGGTTCACTAAAGAAACGCTTAGAACAATTGGAAAATGATATTAAAGCAAGTATAAATCAAAATAATAATTAATATTACTCGATAGATAGATTTGGATAGGAAAAACTATGGTTAGTGAAAATACACAAAACGTTGATACTTCTAGCTTATCGGCAATTGTATCATTAACAGACAATGGGCATGCATGTGTAAGGGAAGGATATCCGATTTTACTCTTAAGAAAGTCTGCGGTAAATAAGGTTTGGTCTTCACCATATTCGCAGCTCTTTTCATTCTTCGATTCATCACAATACTCTCTTGATGACCGAGAGCCACAAGAACCGTTACAAGATCATAATGAAGTATTAAGAGTGTTACGAGAAGGCTATGTTTATGTCCTTGCAGGAACCGATAATAAAAAAGACTATATTCGGTATTATGAAGTTTTAGAGGGCGGTATATTAAGGGAAAAAGCCCCAGAAGATCTTGAAATCGATAACAAGGATACCTTTCCAACACGATGTCTAGCTGACAATCATTATGTCCCAGCTTCATTTATCTCGGTTGATATTAGCAATGACGAATTAAGCGACAAACCTTTTTTATGGATTGCCTATAGCCGTTACCCTTGGAATAAACAAACTCGTGATTATTACAAAAATAGCCAAGATTTAGCTCGGTTTACTAAAATTGATTTAACTTCATTTATTCAAGCGCCAGATAACCACCCAAGAGGCATAGATTTAGCAAGCCAACATATTTTTGGTAAAATTTTAGAATTTATACCCTATATAACTGATAAATTGAGTTATTTACCGAATTATCAAGATAAAAGTGAACAACGTGATCCGTTTATTAATTTTATCAATGCCCGAAAGTCTCAATATAAAAAACCAGTTGGGGCGGTTATTTTAGAAGATCCCCTAGGTATGGTTGAGGACTTAAATTTTCAACGCTTAGCCGAAGTCAATTATACAGGGGATGCTAAATTACATAATAAAATTGATAATAAAAGCGATATTCCTTATGAATATCATGAGCTTCACACCCCAGAGGGACAATATAAAAAATTAAATTATGATTTAATTGAGCAATATAAAATTGCTATGAGAAAATATTTTGATGAAAATAGTACTGCTGGTACCGTTTTTGTCTCTAGTTTAGAAAATCTTTTTAGTAGTGATAAATGGCAATATGGTGGCTCGCTGGAAATTGTCGATGAAACAGGTAATCTGCGCTACGACTTATCCCAAGCAGAAAAAGCACATTATGATTTCGACCAATATTGGGCAAAGTTTAATAATCAATTAAAACTTGAAGAGTACAATCGCTTTGCTGATAAAGTAAAACAGTATGAGAAAATTAAAAAGAATAATGGTCGAGATTACGCCCTTTATTGTCGCTGGTTATTTTGTGATAAGTTGTCTGCCTCTGATTTTTTTTCGGGTAGAAAACATCAATTTGAAAATAAGGAAGAGATTACTTTTCCTGAGCAAAAAATATCCAGTTTTAATACTGTTAAATTTTGGGAGCAGGAGTTCAATTATGATAACCAAGATATCCATAATGATATATTAAATGATTCAATTCAGATATTTATATCACAAGGTAACAGTTATTATGATATGGGATTATGGGACGAACTCTTATCCAGTGATGAGACTTATTTTCATAAAGTCATTGCAGGAAAAAATCCTTCTTTTTGGAAAGAGGGTGATATCAAATCACTAGTGGATAAAGGCAACGAGCTCAACAATTTTTTAATTGAACATTGTCTTATTAATCCGATTATGGCTTTAGCACAATCACAGGCAATTCAACCTGAGAGTTCTGGTAAACAATTGGAAAAAATCACTAATGCACAAGGTGTAAAAAAAGCGTTATCAGAAGCAGGGCACACGAATGCTAAAAGTAGAACTATTACATTTAATATCAACACTGGCAAAATAAGTGCTTTGGAGAGTAATAAAAATGTTTCAATTACTTCGCAAACCACCATTGAAGACACCAAAAAAACCACTATCACCTTAACAATATTTTGTGATGATGATGGTTTTAAAAATATTGAAGATTATGTGAAACGGACTAATAGAGGCAATCGTGCTGTCAATGATGTGAATAAGCTGGCAACGGTAATTGATAATAATGTTGTCATAAATAATACTGACTCAAAAACAGTGAATCCTGATTTAATTACCGATGAGTTTCGTCTAACCTTACCGGAAGAGCGATATAAGCAACTTGAGGCTCAGCTCAAAACCAAACATGGTTCCAATTTTAGTGGTTTTGAGATTATTGACAGTAAAGATGGACTGATAACCGCAACATTTAAAGGTCGAGGAACACAAGAGAGTATTAATGAATTGAAAGCCTACCTGCAAAGATATGCCTCAGATACCACAAAAAATCAATTTGCATCCGTAAAAACACTAATAAATAAAATCACCAATAACCATATTGATATTACAATTCATGCTAATACTATGACCGAAGGCGCCCAAGAGATGGGAAATGTGATTAAAGAAAGCGTACCCTCTATTACCGCTAACGAACCTTCACCCCATCTAAGTAATGCACCGGTTAATCATCCTTCCAATCCTAAATTACGAGTGGCCTATGCAGCAAGTAGCACCTCAATTCTATTTGAATTCCTTTTATTAGCATGGCAAGCAAAATTATTGCTAGATAATAATAAAACTCTGCAAAAAACTAATTTAACACAAGAACAGCGGAGTGAAGCAATGGCAGGACTTATATTTGCTAGCGTATCTATCTCGATTAATACTATAACTTTTATTACTAACTCGGTCGATAAGCTTGCAAAGATGGCGGGTAACTTTAAAAGTAAAATAATGATAAGCGTTACTAATAAAGCTGTGGCACTATCCGAAAAAACCGTAATGAAAGTATTAATTAACCATGTCGAAAAACTGGCAAACACGGCAAGAGTTTTGGGAGTATTTGAAGGAGTAAAAGAAATGTGGTTTGGTTACAATAAAACTCAAGCAGGATTTTATTCTTCTGGGGGATGGCAAATTGCATCTGGTGTTCTTTTAGCTATATCAATGGGTTTCGGTAGCTCTGGTATCGGTATCGCATTATCGGTTGTCTGTATTGTATTATCGGTATTTTGTGCATTTATGAGCGAACTGACCTCATTAACGTCTATGGAGCGTTGGTTTGACCGTTGCTACTTTGGTTTAAATGAGCTAACCGGTAATTTATCTCCTTATCCTTTAACCGAAGACGGCGTTAAAAAGCTCATTCATGGCTTTTATGGTGCTTCTCGTGGTTACGAACTTTTTCTAACCAAAAAATCGCAAAAAAAATTAATTATTGATTATGGCGATAAGCATGATATTTATCTGAATGTAATTTTACCTAATTATAAACCGGACTGCATCCGCTATTATGGATCATTGATTGTTGAGAAAAAAGAGAGCAATCAAAATGAGCTAATTGGTCATAACTTGACAGGAACGACTTTTAAATCAACGACCTCTCGTGATAGCTCTGCTGGCTCGCTCTCAACGTTAGAGATGAAAGTTGATTTTACAAACCAAGCAAGTCAATTATCAGCAAAAAATCAGCTGGAAACCTATAAGCTTGATGAACAAGGTTCATTAATCATTTGTCCGGTGGTCTATGTGGCTGATGACAATATTGATACAAAAATAAGTGTGCTAGGTTTTATTGAAGAGCAAAATGGTAGCGAAGAACCATTTACCATTGAATTAGAAGATTATATTGATATTTGAGTAGGAACAGATAATGGCAGAATTTAAATTGGGGTATAAACATTATCCTAAAGACTTAGCAAAATTTAAACCAGTAGATAAAGACGATGACTTAACCAATCTTCGTTTTGGCAATAATACTTTTATTGAAATAGGACGCACTGATGACCAATTTGGTCGTACTTTAGAGATGATTGCAAAACTAACTGGATGTGGGGCATTTCTTTTCGCCCTTTATATTGGAATACAGCTTTTTCTCAATATTAGACCTTATCATATATATAGTGATGGAGCCTTTTCTTTAGGATTAATTATTGTTTCGTTGTTTGCATTATTTTTATTTCTAATGCAATTAGCAAAAGTCATTATTTGGCCTACCGACTACCCGGTACGTTTTAACCGTAAAACCGGCAAAGTCTATGTGTATGAACCAATGTTAAGTAAACGACTTTATTATTTTCCCTTAAGGGAAATAAAAAAGCTTTATAAACCCGTTATAAAAGTCTATGACTGGCAATCAATTGACGGAATGGTTTCACGTCACGGCTTCTTTCAGCAGGAGATTTTTGCGGCAGTGATCGACCGACAAACCGATACCCTGATAGATTACTTTAGTTTATGGTTTAATGCCAATTACGTCCATAAAAGCGAATGGCGCTGGTTATTGTGTTATATGAATGGTATGGAGGGGATGAATTATAAAGGTAAAATCAGGGGGCGCTTTTGGCTGGGTCGATTATTTAACTGCTTTGCACCTGAATTTAACTGGCCAGAGGGTATTGATAAAGCCTCACGGGCAGAATCACTTGAAGAGCTTGCCAAAATAGAGCAGGAGTATGATTTAGTCGGCAAATCTTTCCCTTACGAACAACCCTAGGAAAAATGATATTGATATCAAAGTGGACAGATAATGGCAGAATTTAAATTAGGGTATAAACATTATCCGAAAGACTTAGCA
This sequence comes from Gilliamella sp. LMG 34360, assembly GCF_984568995.1. Taxonomy (NCBI): domain Bacteria; kingdom Pseudomonadati; phylum Pseudomonadota; class Gammaproteobacteria; order Orbales; family Orbaceae; genus Gilliamella; species Gilliamella sp. LMG 34360. The sequence goes on from NZ_OZ474900.1 coordinate 1,579,386, forward strand.
AAATTTAAACCAGTAGATAAAGACGATGACTTAACCAATCTTCGTTTTGGCAATAATACTTTTATTGAAATAGGGCGCACTGATGACCAATTTGGTCGTACTTTAGAGATGATTGTAAAACTAAGTGGATGTGGGGTGTTTATTTTCGCCCTTTATGCTGGAATACAGCTTTTTCTCGATATTAATCCTTATTATATATATAGTGATGGAGCCTTTTCCTTGGGTGTAATTATTGTTTCTTTACTTGCATTATTTTTATGTCTAATGCAATTAGCAAAAGTTATTATTTGGCCAGCCGACTACCCGGTACGTTTTAACCGTAAAACCGGCAAAGTCTATGTGTACGAGCCAATGTTAAGTAAACGACTTTATTATTTTCCTTTAAGGGAAATAAGAAAGCTTTATAAACCTGTTATAAAAGTCTATGACTGGCAATCAATTGACGGAATGGTTTCACGTCACGGCTTCTTTCAGCAGGAGATTTTTGCGGCAGTGATCGACCGACAAACCGATACCCTAATAGATTACTTTAGTTTATGGGATAACGCCAACTATGTCCATAAAAGCGAATGGCGCTGGTTATTGTGTTATATGAATGGTATGGAAGGGATGAATTACAAAGGCAAAATTAGGGGGCGCTTTTGGCTGGGTCGATTATTTAACTGCTTTGCGCCTGAATTTAACTGGCCAGAGGGTATTGATAAAGCCTCACGGGCTGAATCCCTTGAAGAGCTTGCCAAAATAGAGCAGGAGTATGATTTAGTCGGCAAATCTTTCCCTTACGAACAACCCTAGGAAAAATAATATTGATATCAAAGTGGGCAGATAATGGCAGAATTTAAATTGGGGTATAAACATTATCCTAAAGACTTAGCAAAATTTAAACCAGTAGATAAAGACGATGACTTAACCAATCTTCGTTTTGGTAATGATACCCTTATCGAAATAGGACGCACTGATGACCAATTTGGTCGTACTTTAGAGATGATTGTAAAACTAAGTGGATGTGGAGTGTTTATATTTTTCATTTATCTTGGAATACTGTTTTTTCTCGATATTAATCCTTATCATATATATAGTGGATTAGCATTTTCATTAGGATTTATTCTATTTTCTTTGCTTGCATTATTTTTATGTTTAATGCAATTAGCAAAAGTCATTATTTGGCCTACCGACTACCCGGTACGTTTTAACCGTAAAACCGGCAAAGTTTATGTATATGAACCAATGTTAAGTAAACGACTTTATTATTTTCCCTTAAGGGAAATAAAAAAGCTTTATAAACCGGTTATAAAAGTCTATGACTGGCAATCAATTGACGGAATGGTTTCACGTCACGGCTTCTTTCAGCAGGAGATTTTTGCGGCAGTGATCGACCGACAAACCGATACCCTGATAGATTACTTTAGTTTATGGTTTAATGCCAATTACGTTCATAAAAGCGAATGGCGCTGGTTACTGTGTTATATGAATGGTATGGAAAGTATGAATTATAAAGGCAAAATCAGGGGGCGCTTTTGGCTGGGTCGATTATTTAATTGCTTTACGCCTGAGTTTAACTGGCCAGAGGGTATTGATAAAGCCTCACGGGCAGAATCCCTTGAAGAGCTTGCCAAAATAGAGCAGGAGTATGATTTAGTCGGCAAATCTTTCCCTTACGAACAACCCTAGGAAAAATAATATTGATATCAAAGTGGACAGATAATGGCAGAATTTAAATTGGGGTATAAATATTATCCGAAAGACTTAGCAAAATTTAAACCAGTAGATAAAGACGATGACTTAACCAATCTTCGTTTTGGTAATGATACCCTTATCGAAATAGGGCGTACTGATGACCAATTTGGTCGTACCTTAGAGATGATTGTAAAACTAAGTGGATGTGGAGTGTTTATTTTAGCCCTTTATGTTGGAATACAGTTTTTTCTCGATATTAATCCTTATTATATATATAGTGGATTAGCATTTTCATTAGGATTTATTCTATTTTCTTTGCTTGCATTATTTCTATGTTTAATGCAATTGGCAAAAGTCATTATTTGGCCTACCGAATATCCGGTACGTTTTAACCGTAAAACCGGCAAAGTCTATGTATATGTGGACATACCATTTCACGGCGTAAAATACGTTGCATGATGTCATAGACATCATCCGTGTTATGTATGTAGAGTTTATTGTTTTTACTGAGCTTAATGTCCATAGGTCATTGTTAGTTAGAGTTATTGGTCAATCTGAAGCTTTAGTAAGGCTACCTGCCTGAACAACATTTATAAAAAGATTTAGGTCATTTAAAGAAATTGATTTTTTCATTTTTGGAATTCTATATTCAAAATACGTTTATTGTACTATAAATGAGATAATAATATTATTTTACCCCAATCATACTATCAACATAAGGATATTAATTATGAATGTATTTATAGCAGGTACTGAAAGTGAGATTGGTAATAAAATGGCTTTTAGATTATTACAAGAAAGAGATCATCTATTTTCGACAATCCTTAATGCATTTTATGGAGATAGAGTTCATGCCTAACAATAGATATTTAGTGTTACTAGCAGTTACTCTTTCTACTTTTTTTTGGGGATCTAATTTTAATGCTGGCGCATCAGTCGTTGCGGATGCATCTCCTTTTGCTGTTGCAACCGAAAGATTTTTTATTGCAACGATAATTATAATGATTTTCATGTTATTAAAAGATCGAAGCAATCTTATGGCACTACAAAAGAACTGGATTGCATTTATAGCCCTAGGTTTATTAGGTATAACCGGCTTTAATTTAGCGTTTTTTATTGGTTTAAAAACTACGTCAGCTATCAATGGGGCATTGATAATGGCTACATCTCCGATAACAACAGCATTGTTGGCGGCAATGATTGATAAACATAAAATTACTCTAATCCAAACTGTCGGTATGCTGATTAGCTTATTTGGCGTGGTTATTGTCGTAAGTAATGGTTCAATAATGAATTTAATTTCGCTTAATTTCAGTTCAGGCGATCTAATTATTATGTTGGGTAATCTCGCATGGGCGACGTACACTGTTGGTTCAAGAAAATATATATCTAACTCGACACCTTTACAAACTACAACTTATACTATGTTATTTGGTACCATAGGGATCTTATTATTTACAGTTTATAACAACAATTTACTTATATCACTCAGTAATATAACAATAAAAAATCATTTAATATTAGTATATATGGCCGTTTGTGGTACGGTACTGGCGTATTTATTTTGGAATTTTGGCATTAAAGAAATCGGGGCAGCCAATACAGCTGTATTTTTCAACTTAGTACCTGTATTTACTATGATGTTAGCATTATTTACTGAATCAGTGCCTAATCTGTTACAAATCTGTGGAGCATTAATTGTCATTTGTGGTGTAATCCTTGTTACAGGTTCATATAAAACCGTTACGAACCACTGATGTATATTGATTTTTTGGGGGGAGCATTTTAGTAATGGGGCGGTTTTTACGCCCTCATTTTTTAAATAACCGTTGATTAAAATATACCTTTCATGCCTTCAGGTGTATAACGATCTCCATGTATGCTTATATAATTTTTCAAATCATTAAGTAGCGAGATATCTTCTTCTTCAAGTTTAATAAAGCAAGCATTTACATTTTCTATCAAATATTTTTCTTGCTTTGTTCCTGGAATTGGAACAATGCTATCCCATTGAGCCATCAACCAAGCTAAAGCAATCTGTCCACTAGTACAATTATATTTAATAGTCATTGGTTGTATTGCTTCTAATAGTCTTTTGTTTTGTTCAATATTATCACCCACAAATCTTGGATTAGTTTTTCGAAAATCGCCATCTGAAAAATCTTTTTCAGATTGATATTTTCCTGTCAAAAATCCTCGACCAAGTGGAGAGTAAGGTACCAAACCGATATTTAACTCTTTTAATAATGGTAAAATATTATCTTCAATATCTCTCGTCCAAAGTGAATATTCAGTTTGGACAACATCGACTGGAAATGTTGAATGTGCGCGAATTAACTGGTCAGTAGTAACTTCACAAAGTCCTGTATGTTTAATTTTCCCTTCTTTGACCAAGTTTGCCAATGTTTCCATCGTTTCCTCAATTGGATTTTCAGCGCTAATTCTATGAATATAAAATAGATCTATTTGATCAACGTCTAGGCGTTTTAGTGATGCCTCACAGCAAGATTTTATGTATTCAGGTGAGTTATTTATATTTCGTCCATATCCGACTGTATTGCTTCTATCGATACCACATTTAGTCGCAATGACTAACTTTTCTCGTTGGGCAGAAGTTAATTGTTTTAGAAATGAAGCAATGAGTGATTCATTGTGACCACGACCATACATATCAGCGGTATCAATCAAGGTCACGCCATTATCTATAATTGAGTGCAGCAGTTTTAATGACTGTTGATCATTTGTAGGCCCATAAAATTCACTTAACCCCATAGCGCCATACCCCATGGCGCCGACTTTAATATTTGAACCTAATGTTCGTTCAGGTAATTTATTCATTTAGTTAATTCCAATTTATTATGATATATTAAGAAATTAATTGTCATTAAACATATATACAATTCCGTTATTCCATATTCCTATGTAATAACGATTATTATGATATGTTAATGCAATTGCCCCAAGTAAAGATGAAACAAGAGTTCTTACTTCTTTTGTTTTCACATTAATTTTACGCACATACCCCCGAACCGTTATCGATAACGGTAACTATGTCAGGTGAAATAACCGCAACACCAACACCTAATCAATTAAATCTTTCATCTAATTCAATTTTATCTCCATTAGGTTGAATTAATGTAAGGCGACCACTCTATTGTGAAACAATTAAACTATTATCAGGAAGTTGACTAATACCAACTGGTGTAGATAATCCGCGTTCAATTACCGTTTTCTTATCGTTTTTTAAATCAAGAGAAACGATTTCTCCTGTTGAACGATTGGTTATCAGTAGTTGCCCTAAATTGGAAAATGTGATTCCAGTTGGAGTACGATAGCCATCAGATATTTTTTGAGATTTTCCATTGGCAACTATTTTCAGAATATAATTGTCACTGTATGAAGACACATAGATGTTATCCTCCCCAGCTATCATAATCTCTACTGGTGATGAAATACCCGAATAAACAGCCTCTCTATCACCATTCGCTTTTATCATAGTGATAGGATTTCCTGATAAATTATTAATATACATAGTTCCAGTGCTATCAAAAGCAATTCCTGTAGGTGCTTTAAATAATGTTGAAACCGCCGTTGATTCAGCCATACTCATCCTGCATATAACGTTAAAAATATAAACGCAATTGTGCTTAAAAGAATTTTTTTCTTAATAAGTATTTTCCTCATAAATGTATCAAAATCCAATTGATGCTCCTCCATCGAGATTGATCGACGCACCATTAATATAATTAGCTTTTTTATTTAATAAAAAAGAGACTGCGTGACCAATATCGTTAACATCAGTAAATCTTTTTAATGGATTCATTTTTTTGAAATTTTCATTTAAGGATTCTGGTGTTGTATCAAAGAATTTAGCCAAGTTAGTAGCTGTTTTTTGCCAAGATTCAGATTCTGTAATCCATGGATTTAAAACATTTAGGCAAATGCCACGTGTACCCAAATATTTTGAAGCAGCTTTTGCAAAACCAGAAAGTGCGGCGTTTACAGTACTATTGATGATGAAATCTGGATTTGGATCATAACAGAATGTACCGTTTATAATGATGATCTTGCCATTAATCTCATGCTCCATCATTAATTTAGCTACATTTTTTGTCATATTAATTGTGCCCCAAAGTTTGCTTTGAAATGACTCATCCCAATCATTTTTCAAAGATGAAAAATAATCAATAGGCTCACCAAAACCTGCAGCATTAACTAGACCATCAATAGGAGTACTTTCCCAAATTGAAAGTAATTTTGAGGCTACTTGGACTTCATTTCTGATATCTATTGTGTAAGTAATAATGTTTTTATTATTTGTTTCCAACTCTAATTCCTGCTGGGTAGCAAATAATTTATGAGGATTCCTTCCAATTAGAATAACTCTATAATTATCATTTAAAAGAACCTTCGCAATACCTTTTCCTATTGAACCTGAACCACCTGTGATCATAATTGTTTGCATTTTAACTTCCTTTTATTTTTTTATTAATTGAATACCCAACAAAGCGAAAACTGCATTAATTAAGCTTAAAATTATGCAGGTTAAAATTACTCCATTCCAATTAAAGTTTTCATAAAGAATACCTAACATATATGTACCAACACTACCTCCAGCTAGACAAGATAATAAGTACAAAGAAGATATAGCTCCTTTAGAATTAATTGGTACAATCTGATTAAGCATAGAAATTACAATTGGCTGAATACCAAAAACAAAAAGAAACAAACAAAAAATACCGAATGCTATGCAGAATAGTTCTGAACTGTATCCAATCATGACAACTGAAATGGTTACACATAATAAGCATATGATTAACAGTTTTTCTTTACTCATGAATTGAGATAATTTACCAGTAATCATTGCTCCAATCACTGCGCTCATTCCTGCAAAATTTAACCATCCCAAAACAGTAGATGAAAGATTAAATGGTTCACCTTTTAAATAAAATGTTAAAAAAGAGGATAATCCTAGATAAACAAAAAAGAGTAAAAAACCGACTAATAAAAAAATAATAACCGTTTTATTGAGTAGTAATTTAGCTGCAGAGAGATAAGTGTTAATAATATTAATACTAGATGTAATATTGTTTGCTTTTTTTATTCCGGATGGAATAAAAAAGCAAGCACAAATAATTAAACACGCATAAATAATGAAGGCAAATTGCCAAGACTGGTGATCTGTCATCATGGCTACAACGCTTCTACTAAAGATAATACCTATAATAGAAGCAGAAATCATAATTCCCATTGCTTGAGGCAATTTTTCATTAGGTGTGTTTTTAGCCGTATAAGCAAATAATGCTGCGGGGACTGATGCAGCAAAAAAACCAATCAATGACATAATGAACAAATATATATTGAATGATTGGATTATCCCAGATATACACAGACAAAAAACGGTTCCGATACAACCAAAAAGAACTAATAATCTTGTTGAGACTCTATCTGATAATGGACCATAAATAAAAAATGAAATTGCATAGAAAAAACAAGATAGGCTAAAAACATTTCGTGCTTCAAGAATATCTATATTGAAGCTTTTTGAAATTTCCTGAAAAATGAGCTGGCTGATATAAACCGAACCAACTAAAAGAACAATTAGTACAGCAGAAACCATAACACTTGTTTTTGATTTTGTCTGTTTTTGCTCTTTTGTTGGCATTATCGCTGATTCCATAATGTAAATTCCTCTTTACTCTCGAGTAATACTCATCGCAACACCTTCACCACCACCGACACATAGTGCTGCAATACCAGTATTAAGTTTACGAGATATTAATTGATGGATAAGAGAAACCAATATGCGACAACCAGAGGCACCAATTGGATGACCTAATGCAATCGCTCCGCCATTAACATTTACTTTGCCTTCTGGCAAATTTAATATTTTTTGTACAGCTATGGTTTGTGATGCAAATGCTTCATTACATTCGAATAGATCAATTTCATCAATTGACAGAGATGCTTTTTTTAAACAAGCTTGAATCGCACTAATAGGACCTAATCCCATAAAGGCTGGGTTGATACCTGTATTGGCAAATGCAGAAATAGAAACCAATGGAATTAATCCTAAAGATAAAGCTTTTTCTCTACTGCATACAATCACTGCAGCAGCTCCATCGTTTATGGATGATGCGTTTCCAGCAGTAACTACTCCATTTTTTTTAAAAACAGGTTGTAGTGTCGATAACTTATTTAAAGAAGTTTCTCTTGGGCCTTCATCTTTATCAATAATTAATTCGCCTTTCTTGGTGGTTAATTTTATTGGTATTATTTCGTTTAAAAAAGAATTATTTTGTATGGCCTTAAGCGCCTTATTTTGAGAAGATAGTGCATAATTATCTTGCTCTTCACGAGAAATATTATATTCTTCAGCAACATTTTCGGCTGTTATACCCATATGATATTGATTGAAAGCATCAGTTAATCCATCATGTATAAGTGTGTCAACTAATTCTAAATTACCTAAACGTTTACCTTGTCGCCCTCCCTTAAGAATATGTCCAGCCATTGACATGCTTTCTTGCCCGCCAGCAATAATCATGTGGGCATCTCCATTTTTAATCGCTTGCACAGCTAAGTTGATAGCTACAAGTCCTGAACCACAAACCTTATTAACAGTTAATCCAGTTACTTTTTCTGGTAAACCAGCTTTAATAGCAGTCTGTCTAGCTGGATTTTGTCCGCATCCAGCAGTTAAAACCTGTCCCATAATAACTTGATCTACTTCATTGACTGGGATATTTGACTCTTCTAACATATTTTTAATTAACATAGCACCCAATTCGGTAGCTGGTATATTAGCAAATCCACCGAGAAACGCTCCAATAGCAGTTCTTTTTGCTGCAACAATAACAACATCTTTCATATTCATTCTTTCTCCAACATAGTCATAAGTATTTTTATTTATTATTTCATTAAAAAGATTATAAAATTATCCAGTTATGGCGTTTAGCGTGATCCAGCATGATAGGATTATTACCAACATATACAGGATTACCTACACAAGACAACATATCTAGATCTGAAATATCGTCGCCATAACTGTAACTGGTGTTTAAATTAATTTTTTCCTTGGAAGCAAATTCTTTCATTGCCTCAGCCTTTCCAGCTCCAATAGTCTGTATTCCACTAATTTCACCGGTCAAGACACCTTTTTCGTCAACAACAGGATGAACACAAAGAATGTCTTTAATTTTGAAATGTTCAGCAATAGGCTGCAAAAGGGGTAGCATCGAACCTGAGACAAAAATTATTCTTTCTCCTTTTTCTTGATGTTGACATAAACATCTGTTTGTCTTCTCTATAAATACATCTTTTGCAAGAACATTGTTACTAAACCAATTTTTACCGATTGCGACTAGTTCATCCATGTATATACCTGATAAGAATTGGTAATACATCGAATTTAGCTTTTCTCTAGGTACATTACTGGCCCTAGCTTGTTTAAAAGCTTCATCAAATTTAATTTTCAAACTGTTTAACTTTTTCTTTTCACAGAAATATTCAAAAAAATCAAACATACTCTTGATTGTTATTAGTGTGTCATCAACATCAAAAAAGGCTGCGGGTAATTTTATTGAATCACTTTTTATTTGCTTCATGATGATTATCCTTAATTTCCTTCAGTCTACTTTTATTTGCGAAATCAGGATCAGTGCCTACGACACCTGCATCAGACCATCGTGACGGTGAAATTTCCTGAATGCTAATAGAAATTTTATCGAGTGGGCAACCTAATGTGTTATGTACGACACTAGTTATTCCTTCTAATAGTTTTTTGGCTTTTTCATCACTATTTATTGGCCAAGTTAAAATGTGTAAATGTGGCATTTATTTCTCCTGTAGTGGTTTCGTTAGTAAAGAATTTAATAAATCATTTTGACTTAATTTGAGTTGTGCGTGTACATCTCCCCCTAAACCAAAATACCCAATTGCACCACCATATGACTGTTGAGAACTCATGAATAAAACAATAATGTTAATGATTCGATTGCTGTTTTCATCATGTTTCGGAAATGGATTATCTAAAATAGCAAAATAGTTACCATTTCCTTTTTCATCTGTTATAAAAACGTTGGGTATCCCTAATGGACCAGGTCGAGTTAACTCATTTGGATCAAGATCTTTTTCTCTTAAACTCATCACGGTGTAAAGACTATTTGGAACTAAATTTTTAAAACTAAAATCAAATCTGGCCGAGAAACCATCAGTATTAATTTCAACACTGCCTTCTGCTTTAAGCCAATCGCTTAGTACAATCTTTGGTAATTTTCTACGCCCATCACTTTCTCGATAGTCATAAATGTAACCCTTATTTAATGGGAGGCTTGGACGATGTATCTGTGCAGCATTGGCACATTGCTCAGGTGCAAATACCATCGGGTAATTATTTAAAGGAAGTGGTAATGGTAATGTAAATAATTCTATTTCTGACAGTTTTTCTTCACTAATGTCATTCAACTCTTCCTTAACTGAATAAGCGGATATTTCTCCAAATTTAGGGACAGTGCTATTCTTTGAGACAATAGCCATTCCCCATGAAATGGCTTTGTCCTCCCTAATAATGTTTCCAACAACAACAAAGTCACCATTTTTATCCACGATCTCTGATGGTGGATATAAAGGTCCTTGCGTTGTTGGTGTTAATTGAAACTTAGACATTGATATTTCCTTCCCTATGCAACATTGTTGAGAGAATCTGTCAAGTATGAGTTCAGTGCTTCATTTGCTAACACTGCTTCTTTTTTTGAAAGATCATTAACAGGATATACTGCGAAATCAGTATTCATAGTGGCACAAACTTTGTTAGCCTGATTTATAGTTATTTTCGCTTTTACTTTGGTTCGATAATTATTCTTATCAATGTTGATAAGCTCAAAATAAATTTGTGCAGGTAAAGGAAATAAAAAGTTTTCAAACTGAATATTCATTCCGTTAATGACAAAATATTTATCTTGGTTATTGTCATCATTAAGGTAAAATTCTTCTGTTATTGCAATAAAAGTTTGTCTAAAAGCTTCTGTTATAATCATGCCTTGAACGTGTCTACCTGTCTGATGATCCCCCATCAGCATATTTCTTTCGTCAAGAATGAATGGTAATTCAAATAGAGTATCATTTAGTTGTTTAGCTTGACCAATCAAAACATTATGAATATTGATTTGATGAGTATACTTATTTGGTAAAACTTCACATCCATAAAATGAAATGAGTGAAGACATATCTAAATGTTCAGAATTCTCGATATCTTTAACAAAACGACTGACCTCATCTCTTTTACATCCCTGTCCTGGAACTAAATAATTTTTCTTAGTGAATATTTTTGCTGGTATTTGAGTCAACATGGAAAGCTGGGTTTGAGTGATTGTCCCATTTAATTTTGCAAACTCACCGAATTTATCACCAACAACTACTAATTTTTTCACAACATTTCTCCTTATAACATCTTTATAATAATTTATTTTAACTTCTTATAACTTCTTATAATTTATAATTAAAATATATATTACATCCCTAATTTTTTGTAGATTTTAGTGTAAAGACCTTCATTACCTCCAGTGATATAACTATCTCCAGCTTGAGTAACAATGTTTTTATAATTATCATCGGTAAATGGTTTAAGATAAGTTTCAACTGAGCCGTTAAAACATGAAATAAACATTACACCTGGAATCTGGCTAATAAGTGAATGGTAGGCGTCAAATGATTCAATTGTGGTTGAATTATTACGAACTACCTCAAAAATTGTTTCATTTCGCCATTTCAGATAACGCTGATATGCAGTAGGTAAGACTTCAACATGGCGAAGTTGAACATATTTAGTTTGTGGAACTGCCGTACTTGAACTAATAGGGCTTTCGACATAAGTAAGTAGTTCTCGTTTAATATCTCCACAGAGATAATTAGCGTAATCGGTGAAGGCTGAAGCTAAATTGTTTTCATATTTAGCCAGTTCATTTAGTGAACTTAAACTAATGAATTCAATTAACTCGCCTTCATCTTGAGAAATATAGAAACTACTTACTTCAGGAAGAGCCTTTGAATTTTTCTCGGCTAGATCCTGAATCTCCTTCTCTTTTCCTTCCATTACTGGATAATGATTTACTAATAAGTATTGTGATGTCATAACTTTCTCCTTTAATTGTTAGTTATTTATGTAATAGTTGAAAACTGTAAACAAAAAAATAGGAATACAGAAATACTTATTTTGCGATATGAAATTAATATCAAAGGTAAAACAGTTTTTAATAAATTTAATAATTATCAAAAAAATAAATAAATTTTGTTAAGTTTGTTTATAATGTATTTATGGTATGATGATAAAAAAAATGAAATTTCAAAAATGACACAATAAATTGATGACTAAAAAATTTTTATTATCATAATTAAAGACGATAATTTTGTTAAAGCATCCAACAGACTATTAATACGATCCTCAGCAATAAGCAGAAATTTAACTCAATTTAAAAAAATAATTGGTGGATGCTTAAGGGATAGAATTATCAAACAGATCTTCCTAATAATGTTAAGAAAAAATGATAGGTTAACTAATTTAGTTGAAGAGTTTTCTAACTAATTAAGATTTAGAGGATTATCATCATAAATTATCACTAATCATAAAAGTAACTTTATAAATAAGTTAAAATCATCAGAGTGTTGGTAAATATATTTTTTCGTTTATTAAAGAATACCTAGAATAAAAATAGATTTAATGGGAACAAATCGAATAGTTGACTTATCTATTAGAATATTGATATAGCTATTTGTGTTGGAAATCTAATTGAAAGTGATTGGGTAGCAAAAAAATTGCTGGTGTCAAAAAATATATTATGTCCATCTGAAGAATTCTTCAAAAAATCGGATGCAATTCTAACTTTATCGATATTGAATAAAAATTTAATCAATGCAAATGATAATATAAATTGAATATCAACGAATATAAGTACGTTACAACCTAATGAAGTTTATGTAAATCCATATTTGATTATCGATGATACAGATCTTATTATTGAAATTGCTGACAATAGGAGGCGATGTGCTTCGTTCCATCAAAGTTTATTGAAGAAAGCATATCTAGTAATGAATTGAAGCAAGTTTTATCAGACAGGGTAGGTAGTTTCAGCCCCATATTTACAATTTTAAGGTAAAAATTATATACCGAATTGGGTTATAGTATTTAAAGAGTATATTGAAGGTTATATTGAAGCAAATTTTTAGGAGTTTTATATATCGTGAACATTTATAGCAAAGGATTGCCTACAATTAAACAGTTACAGTATTTTGTGGCTGTTTGTGAGGCGAAAAGTTTTAGAGGAGCGGCTGAAAAGTTGGGAGTAAGCCAGCCACCACTTTCAATTCAAATTAGAGATTTAGAAGAAAAATTGGAACAAACATTATTTTTACGAAATTCACATAAAGTTGTTTTAACAAAAGAAGGAGAAGATTTTAAAATAAAAGCTACATTTTTATTAAATGAACTTTGCTCAACCGTTAGATCAATTAAATCAAGCAATATTGAGAAGGTTATTTTCGGTACAACTAAAACCCTTTGTTTTGACTTCATTCCATATTTTGATATGTTTTTCTCTAATTTTTGTGATGAAATAGAAATTTATAAACATAATTATACATCCAAAGAACTTCTATTTGAACTAAAAAAAGAAAACATCGATTTTGCCTTAGTTTCTGATTACCAAACGGGAGAGCAAATTGAAAACAATTTATTAGTATACAAAGAACCGATGATATTAGTTTTACCTAACAGCCATAAATGTAGTGAACAAGAAAAAGTCGATCTTAATGATGTAACTGATTTACCTCTCTTCTGGTTTAAACCATATTTAAATCCTATATTTCATAAGCAATGTGAGCTAGTGTTTAAAACACTAAATTTACCTCTTATTCGTCGTCCGGAGCTTCCGGATAATCTATCAATGCTACTTGAGGTATCGTTAGGTAAAGCTATGATGCTTTTGCCTCAATCAATGACTCAAGCAAAAGTTGATGGCGTGGTATATAAAAAATTAATTAATAGTCAAAGTATGAAATTAAGCATTAATATATATCTTGTTTGGCAGAAGAATTTGAAGAAAAATGCTATAAATCAAGCTATTATTGATTATTTTGAAAATGAGTGATTAAAAGAATTATCTGAAAATTATTCGATATTCTTTTTAAGTACTATTAAAAGCATTTATCTTACAACCATCTTATTATTTACTATTTGGGTGGAGGAATTCGATTTATCTAAATTGTATTTAAAAACTTGATTTTTTTACTTAAAATACTAATAAACAACTTACCAACAAATAGTTTATGTCTCATAAAATAACTGATTGAGGATTATTAAAAAGATTGTCAGAATGCCACTCGTGGCATAGTTGTCTACAAGATTCTTTAAGAACTACTAAAAACTAGTCCAATTGGTTAGCAACGCCATAAATCAAAAATAATTAATATGATACATTCAAATTTTTATAAAATTCAAGTGCGTTTATCACGCCGATAACACTTTCTATAATCTTCTAAAATCAATTTTTCATGCTACACCAACGTCTTTTATGGGCTTTTGTCTTATCGTAGAACCACAGCACACAGTCTTTGTGCTCGCAGTGTTTTACTAAACTAAAATCTTCTTGCGCAATTAGCTTTGCTGTAGCCTCAGCCAAAGGAGCTAAAACCTGTTCTGGATTATGTTTGGCATAATGATGAGTGACGATAAGCGATTGGTTAGCATCATATTCTAAATTTAACCATCGGCTAGCTTTGTGCAAAAATACATTTAATGGTTCAATATCTAAACTATGCCTTTCTTTTTTTTGTTGTATAAGTACTCTCTATCGATATAGTTTTGTCACGTTGTTTAAGGGGGGATACCGAAAGAAAATCAACGAGAGTACATAAATGATTAAAAAGAAAAAATATAATTTAGAGATTAAAGCATTATATGTTTTTTTGTAAAAATTATTCAGGAGTCTATACCGTTTCAATGTTAATTCTAAATCCATTTTATTATTAAAACTGAAATGTTTTATATATGAAGACAGTTTATTTAGATTATAAAGAATTGTTTTTACTTTTAAGAAGATTAATCGAAACAAAGTTCGTTGATGATTCTAATTTTAAGAGATTTTTTATCTAACTTAACTAACTTTTTTACATTTAAATAAAAAGCCGCGTGATAGTTAGGTATCAGTTGGTTTGATTCATTTTTATAAAGTTAAATACTTTCTTAGAATAAAGCGGGTTATCAAAAAAATCTGTTATTATTGAGGGGTTGGATTTTTTCTACGCCTCTTTCTATTATATTACAATGTTTTACTGTTTATAATTTAAATTGTGGGTAAAACTATTAATAATCATAGAGTAAGTAGTTTAATTTTAGAAATCCTATTTTTTCCATTTTAGTAATAAATATTTTATAATACAAATAAATCATTGATTAGAGAGTAATTCACTCATGAATATCAAACAACTTAAATACTTTCAGATACTCGCTAAAAATCAACACTACACTTATACTTCAGAATATTTTTCCATTAGTCAACCAAGTCTTAGTCATGCGATTGCAGAATTAGAGAAAGAGGTTGGTATCAAGTTATTTCAAAAGAAAGGACGTAATGTAGAACTAACTAAAGAAGGCGAACAGTATCTCATCTACGTTAATCAAGCATTACAATCACTAAATGAAGGTGAACAATTTATTAAAGAATTAACTAGCATATCGCATGGGCATATTCGATTAGCTTTTGTTTATTCATTAAGTATGGGATATATACCAAAAATTATAAAAGCATTTACTAGCTTACCTGAATATAAAAATATTTCATTTTCTTTTTATGAAGATTTGAGTGCAAATATTGTTCAAGAACTTAAAAGCAAACGTTATGATATCGGGTTATGTTCCTATTTGCATGATGACCCAGAAATAGAATTCACTCGTTTAGCTAAGCAAGAAATTGTATTTATTATTTCTAATGAGCACCCATTATCTAAGCGAAAAAAACTGGACTTAAAAGATATAGCTAATGAACCGGTAATTTTATATACCGAACGTAGTGGAATGAAAGGTTATTTGGATAATATCATTAGTGAATCAGGTGTCAAATTAACTAATGTTGTTAGTCGGGTTGAAAGTGAAAATGCAATGATTGGTTTAGTATCTATTAATTATGGTATTGGTATGATGATTAATGTATCTGTTCCTGAAGATGCTAATGTTTCATTAATACCGATGAATAAAAATCGCCAAAAACGAGACATCTATGTGGCGACGGTTAAAAATAGACCCCTAATGCCTGTCGCTCAAAAATTTTATCGATTTTTAACCCAATACTGTGGAGATAGTTTTTTTAATAATTAATTTTGTGCTACTATTCATTTAATTATTTAATAAATGTTGTTCTTTACATAGATAATTTAAATATATTTGTTAAATAAAAAACTTAAAACAACATATTTTGTTTTAAAAATTGATTAATTTTTATAGCTAGAATAATTTGATGAGAAAAAAATGACATCTTTAATTAAAAAAATTAGCTTAAGCAATAGTGTATCAATCGAACAGTTAGGTTTCGGTACTTTTAAAATTGTTGAACAACAGGAAGCTAATAACGCTATCATGACAGCCTTAAATAATGGTTATCGTTCATTTGATACTGCCCAGCTTTATAATAACGAAAAAATACTTGGTGAAGCTTTTGTTAATTCAGGTGTTGCAAGGCAAGAATTATTTCTAACGACTAAAGTAAGTAATCTTAATCAAGGTTATGAGCAGACGTTAAAATCTTTCGAACAATCCTTAAAAGATTTACAAACGGATTATTTAGATCTTTTCCTAGTCCATTGGCCATTGAAAAATCATTTCTTTGATACTTGGAAAGCCATTGAACAACTATATGAAACTAAAATGGTTCGCGCAATTGGCGTTTGTAACTTTCATCAATCCCATTTTGAATTGTTGAAAACTCGTGCAAATATTAAACCTATGATTAATCAAATTGAGATTCACCCTTATTTAGTACAAAAAGAATTAATAGAATATTTAAACAAAGAACAAATTGCGATTGAAGCATGGAGTCCTTTGGCTCGTGGTCGTGTTGTTGAAGAACCATTATTGATAAATATCGGTCAAAAATATCAAAAATCATCTTCACAAGTAACGTTACGTTGGCATGTTCAAAAAGATCTTATTGTCATTCCTAAATCGGTTAACCCTCTGCGTATAGCTGAAAATATGCAAATTTTTGATTTTGAATTAACTGACACCGAAATGCAGCAAATTGATAGTTTAAATGAAGACTTTAGAACAGGTCCAAATCCTGATGATGTTTATCAGAAAAATGGTTTTTAAAATTTTAGATGTGTAATCTATAACACATTATTTTTTAGAATAACATTAATAGTGATATTCTATTTAATAATAATAGATTACATATTGTTTTCTCTCTTATTGCTAAAAAATCCTATTCTATAAATCAATTCTCATAACTAAATTACCCCCTTAATTTAATTAATTTCTTTTTTTGGATATTGAAAGCTAAGATTATTTCTTATTTCAAATGTATCGCAAACAATTCTTCATAAAATAATTTTATCTGTAAAAAAATATTTACATATATCTTTTATTTAATGTTTTGATATATTTGCAATTTATAAAATAATTTAACTTTGTGTAAATATTTGTTGCATTTATGTATATTAAGAATAACATATAAGTGTATTATGTTATTGATGTGAGATTATAAAAATGAATAAAACAATCTTTCTCGTTGGAGCTCGAGCGTCAGGAAAAACAACAATGGGGCGCTTACTTGCTGAAAAGTTAAATTACTCATTTGTTGATACAGATGTTTACCTATATGAAAGTACCCAAAGGACCGTTGCTGAAATAGTTGAAAAAGAGGGTTGGGAAGGTTTTAGAAAGCAAGAAAGCCAAGTTTTAAAAGACGTCACACAGCCGTGTCGAGTTATTGCAACAGGTGGTGGAATGATTTTAGCTGACCAAAATCGTCTACATATGCAAAAAATGGGTATTGTATTCTTCTTATCTGCTCCTGCAAAGATTCTTGCGGAAAGATTAATGAAAGATCCTAATATGGCACAACGTCCTTCATTAACAGGATTATCAATTGTTGATGAGATGGAAAAAATACTTGAAGAACGTCATCATCTCTATATGGATTCTGCAAGTCATGTTATAAATGTAGATTGTCAGGAGATGCAAATATTAGGACAGTTTCTAGAAGTACTCAATATTGATTAATGAATTTGTACTTTTTTACATTATGAAGTTTTTATCATCATTCAAAATGATGATCCTCCATTTATTCTAATCTAACATAATTATATAAATAACTTATTCTTTATTAACTACAATTAATTAATAATACTATTTGTTAGGTTATTTTTCTTTTATTCCGGCACGTTTACCGCTAATATTAAATCAGTTAGTTTTGTAGTGTTTTAAATTTATAATGGAATATTAACTGATGAACAATAATATTAACAGCCCTTATTCGATAGCAGGATCTATTTATGCTAATTACATAATTGAAAGTATTGCTTTAATAGTAATTATGCAATTTTCTGAAGAAATATCGGCTCAACTTAACACTGACCTAGTTGGTGTCGGTTTTGTGGCTTCTGGAATAGGATTTGGCAAAATATTGTTGATGTTTGTCGGTGGCATATTATCCGATAAGTTTGGTCGTAAACCATTTATTTTAATGGGAATGTTTTGTTATATTATCTTTTTTAGTGGGATTCTTTTTTGTCACAATATAACCTTTGCCTTTTATTTAGCAATGTTTATTGGTGCAGGAAACTCTTTTTTAGATACTGGCTCAATGCCAGCATTGACCGAATGCTTTCCTAGATCAGCCGGTACAGCAAGCGTTTTAATTAAAGCATTTATCTCAATGGGAACCTTAGTTTTACCATTTATTGTTACTATATTTCATACTTATCATTTGTGGTACGGTTATGCTTTCCTATTCTTTATTGCTTGTATCATTCTTAATTTGATACTACTTGCGCCAAGAAAATTTCCTTCTAAAAATACGGTTATTTGTGGTAATGAAGGTCATAATGACTATTTTATTGGTAAACCTAATATTTTCTTTGAAGGTATTTTATTAATCATTATGGGCTTTACCACTACAGCAACTTTCGTGATCATTTTACAATGGTTACCGGCAATTGCAGAAAAGGGGATAGGGATGGATCAAATGGCAGCCAAACAGTTAATCAGTTATTACAGCACGGCTTCAATAATTTCCGTTTTTACAACAGCCTATATTGTTAAAAAATTCATAAAACCTATTTTTTGTATAATTATATTGCCTTTACTTTCAGTGTTAACTTTATTAATTTTTCTTTTTAATCTGAATCCAACTATGAGTTTAATTGCGGCAATTGGTATGGGATTAACTGCCGCAGGTGGTGTATTACAACTTACCTTAGTTGTTATGCAACAGCTATTTCCTGATCGTAAAGGCTTTGCAGTCGGAACAATGTATACTTTAAGTGGCTTATCATTTATTGTCATCCCATTAATAGTACCGAAATT
Organism: Gilliamella sp. LMG 34360; assembly: GCF_984568995.1. Classification (NCBI taxonomy): domain Bacteria; kingdom Pseudomonadati; phylum Pseudomonadota; class Gammaproteobacteria; order Orbales; family Orbaceae; genus Gilliamella; species Gilliamella sp. LMG 34360. The sequence goes on from NZ_OZ474900.1 coordinate 1,598,638, forward strand.
AGCTATGACAAATGTTAGCTATGCAATTCTAGTCGATCTTGTCGTTGCACTATCAAGTGTAATATTAGGCACAATTGTTTATTCACGTTTCAAGAAAGTCATTGATATGAAGAAAATTTGATAACTATCCACATGGGAATTAAAAAAAGCGTCTTATTGTAATAAGATGCTTTAACATTCATAATCAATTCATTGCGAAATAATTAATATAATCGTTACTCACTTTTTAATTATTATAAATAATGCTTTTTTAGGTAGCTATCTAGTATCGACAATAATGCTAAGGATACTTTCTAATCGTATCCATCCCGATTTCAGGGCTATTGATAGCTCACATGCCAAAATAGGTTCCTATTTTTTATGTCAATCTTATTAGATAATTTATGGAATATTCATACTTTTCTTGAATTAACACTCGATTTAAAAAAAAGCTTATGGCTCTTGGTATAATTTCTTAGAGCAACAATTACATCACAGTTAAAGACATAAAAGATACTTTCTTCTCAATTGTACATCAATACATTGCATTATTATTTTAACATTTGGTTTTGTTATGTTATCGATATGAATCCTCTATTAAATTGTATATTTATATAATGTTATTTAATAGATTATGTTTGGACAGTTCAAAATGATTAGCCACAAAAGAAATTTATCACTCTTGTGGCTTATTATTTGTGAATTATTTTTGATAATAATTACTTAATTTAGTTTATGATTCGGTAGTTCAAAAATCTTATGATATCTAGCAATAATTACCGATGCTAAAACTGTTCCTAATACAGCAATAAATGCATCTAATAAAATGATATTAGCGATACTGGATTTTGAAATAATCCCAGTAATAACCGGTATAGAGAACGTTGCTAAACTAGACGAGGTGAAGAAAATACCAAGAACTTTACCTTTACCTTCCGGATAAAATTCTGACATTGTTGTTAAAGCTAATTGAAGAACGCCACCTGCGGCTGTAAATCCTAAGATAAAACCACCCGCCATACATAACATTGGTGAAGGGAATAAGAATAAAACAAACAGCATAATTGCTGATAAACAAGGATAAACAAACACAATATATACAGGGCGAATCAAGCTTTTAACTAATATTGAAGTTAGAATCACACTTGTTAATGTACCCATTGCATAATAACTTATAGTTTGAGCCGATGCAGAAGGACTCATCATTGCAACTGATTCAGAAAATTTAGGTAACCAAATTGACACTAAATAAAATGTTGCGGTTGATGTATAACCAATAATAATAAAGCAAATACCTTCGATCCAAAAGTTTGCTTTTTGTTTTAATTTTGGTAATGGTTTTGTCTCTTTCTCAATTGATTCATCTGCAATTTCTTCTGCTGCTGGTTGTTTATGATTTGGAAATGGCATTTTTAATACAGCTAAAGCATTAAGGGCTAATATAGCAACACAGAATAAGAATGACCAACCATAATAAGCTTTAAAAGCGATAATCATGGTCATCACAATCGGTAATACAAATTGCCCACCAGCAATGGCTGCTTTAGTTAAAATTGATGCTGTACCTGTTGCCTTAGGAAATGATTCCATCAATGCAGGATAAGTACCCGCATCCAGTGTTGAGTTAGCAATACCACCTAAAATAGCAAATAAAAATGCAACTTCTAGATTAGGACTAATCAGAATGCCAAGCAAAAATCCTATATAAAATAAACCGCCTAAAAAAACGAAAGGTTTACGACCAAATTTATCTGATAATGCGCCCATAACAAACAAAACAATTAATCGTCCAATCCCCAAACCAGAGATCACATAAGCAATTCCCGCACTGTCGGTATTTAATTGATTAGCCAAATAATCCATATTTTGGGCGAGAATGATTGCTCCCATACCATGAACAAAATAGTTTATATATAAGCATATCGAGGTAGGAATATATTTATTTTTCATAATGCATCCTTTGTTAAATAATTTAATTTTGTATTTCATTCCAATTATTAAAATCGGCTAAATTTTTTTGATCATATTTTTTTATTTACAGGTCATTTAATTTATATCAAATCTATTAGCATCAAATTCATATTCATTATTTTTATTTATAAATCATAACAATATGTTCATTTTTGCTATTTAAATTAATAATTATTCTTAAATAATTTTTATGATTATTTGGCTTATTATGAATAAATTTATTAAAAAAATAAATTAAAATAACAAAATCTATAGATAAAATTATTTTATTGTTTTACATTATTAGCAACTTATTTTTTTAATTTCAGATAAATTTTTTAAAATTTCAGGAGGATTGTATGGCAATTGAACGTCCTATTGGGCTTGCTGCCTTGACAGTATTAGATGTATCTCCAGCAAATCAAGTCATTGTGGCAGCTGAAGCTGGATATACCCATGTTGGTTTAAGACTTATTCCAGCCACACCTACTGAGCCTGTTTATGCGACAGTCGGCGATACACCACTAATCAGAGAAGTAGAGAGGCGTTTAAAAGAGACTGGTATCAAAGTGTTAGATATTGAAATTTTCCGACTTAAACCAGATACACGTGTCATCAATTTTTTACCTGTATTAGAAACCGGGGCTCGTTTAGGTGCTAGTCAAGTATTATTAGCAGGTAATGATCCCGATAGAAATCGTTTAGCTGATAATTTTGCACAATTATGTGAAATTGCCGCACCATTAGGTATCGCAATCAATATTGAACCAATGCCTTGGACTGATATTCCAACGGTCAATTCAGGTGTAGAACTACTTAAAGCAGCAAACCAAAATAACCAAGGTATGATTATTGATCCATTACATTTTGATCGAGGCGCTAATACTCTGGATGACTTGAAAAATGTACCTAAGGATTGCTGGCGTTATATGCAATTATGCGATGGAACTAAAGAAAAACCTAAAGATACTGAAGGATTACTTTACCAAGCGAGAAATTATCGCTTATCACCGGGACGTGGTGGAATTGATTTAGTTTCATTATTAAAAGCTTTACCAGAAATGCCAATTTCAATTGAATGTTGTAATGATGAGTTTGCATTGAGTCATTCTCCAATTGAACGTGCAAAAATGTATTTAGAAGATACAAAAAAATTACTTAAACAAGTAGCTGAACTTAATGATTAAAAATTGGAGAGACGTATGAGAGCAAATATTGATGGTCATTTTTTATTAATTGGACTAATGGCATATCCAATTCGACACAGCTTATCACCGAAAATGCAAAATATTATCTATTCTAAACTAGACGTTCCTTACGTCTATTTAGCTTTTGAAGTGACACAAGAAAAATTACCTGATGCTATAAAAGGTTTACGAGCATTAGGTTTACGCGGTAGTGCAGTATCAATGCCGAATAAACAACTTGTATGCCAATATTTAGATAAATTAACTCCAGCAGTTGAGCTTATTGGAGCATGTAATACCATCTCTAATGATGATGGTGTACTAACAGGCTATAACACTGATGGTATGGGATACATGCGCTCATTAAAAGAGGCCAACGTTGATATTATTGGAAAAAAAATGACATTACTTGGAGGTGGTGGCGCTGCAAGTGCTATTGCCGTACAAGCCGCTCTAGATGGTGTTAAAGAGATTTCTATTTTCAATCAACAAGACGAATGCTTTGAGAAAATTGTAGAAATAGCTAAAAGAATCAATGATAAAACAAATTGTAAAGCAACCGTCTATGATCTAGCAGATAAAGCCAAATTGCGTCAAGAAATCGCTGAAAGTGCAGTATTATGTAATGCAACAGGTGTGGGTATGAAGCCTTTAGAAGGGCAAAGTTTAATAACCGATCCTAGTATGCTAAGAAAAGATCTTGTGGTAACCGATTGTATTTATAGTCCGCGTAAAACTAAATTACTAGAAATAGCCGAAGCACAAGGCTGTAAAATATTAAACGGTATCGGAATGATGTTATGGCAAGGTCATGCACAAATTAAAATTTGGACTGGACAAGATGCCCCTATTGATTATGTTAAAGAAAAAATGGGTTTTAATGACTAATATTTATTTAACCTATTGTAATTAATATAAATATTTATATCTGTATCAATTATCCTTTTCACAATTTTGATCGAGAGGATAAAAATAAATTAATTGGTGACCAGATGACAAAAATTACCGTGAAAAATTTAGATATTGGTGTTGGAGCGCCTAAAATTATCGTTCCAATTGTGGGTAAAACAGAACAAGAATTAGTAAATGAAGCTGAATTTTTGACTCAAATCGACTTTGATATGGTCGAATGGCGAGTTGATCATTTTCAACATGTTTATGATATTGAAAAAGTAAAACAAACAGCAAACAAATTAAACTCAATCATTGGTCACAAACCAATTTTATTCACATTTCGTACCGCTAATGAAGGAGGCGTTTATCCTGCTTCAGTGGAATTTTATATTAATTTAAATAAACAAATGATTAAAAGTGGATTGATCAATCTTGTTGATATTGAAGTTTTCACTGGCGACAAATATGTAGAAGAAATTGTCGAGCTAGCTCATCAAAATAAGGTTTTAGTTATTGCCTCAAACCATGATTTTGATAAAACACCACCAAAAGAGGAAATTATAGCAAGATTACGCAAAATGCAGGATCTTGGCGTAGATATTCCAAAAATCGCTGTAATGCCGCGTTCACGTGAAGATGTAATTAACTTACTTGCTGCAACAGCGGTAATGAAAGACAAATATGCGCATACACCACTAATTACTATGTCAATGGCAGGAAAAGGTGCGATTAGTCGTGTTGCAGGCGAAACTTTTGGTTCTGACCTCACATTTGGCGCAGCAAAAAATGCATCTGCACCTGGTCAACTTGATGTAAAAGACCTGAGATACATTTTAAATATATTACATAAAAGTTTAGCTTGAAAATTATAATTTTCTTATAAAAACTCAAATTGAGTACAAGTTAAATTATTGAAAGTCAAAAATATAAACTATTAAGTTGCAAAGATTAATCGTAAATAATTAGCGATTAATATAAAAATAATATTAGGAGTCTGTATGAATAACAATTGGTTAGGTTTAGAAGGTGATGTCTGTGTTATCACAGGTGCTGTTGGTGGCATGGGTGCAGAAATTTGCCGAGAATTTGCCAAACAAAAAGCAAATTTAGTACTCATCGATCTTGATGAAACCAAATGCCAAGATTATGCCACTGAATTAGCCAAAGAGTATGGTATTAAAGCGATAGGTTTGGCTTGTAACACAACTGATGAAAAAAGTGTTGACGATGCCGTTGCTTTAGTCAAAAAACAATTTGGTCGCTGTGATGTTTTAGTCAATACTGCGGCAATTTTAAAATTCTGTCCATTAGAAGATTTACCACTTGATGAATGGCAACTAACCATTAATGTCAACATGACAGGTTATTTCCTAATGTCTCAACGTTTTGGTCGTATGATGATCGAACAGAAATCAGGTCGCATGGTACATATCTCAACGGTTGCTTCGCATACACCTGAAACCTATAGTGGCGCATATAGCCCTACAAAAGCTGCTATTTCAATGCTATCAAAGCAAATTGCCGCTGAATGGGGACAATTTGGTATACGTAGTAATGCTGTTTGCCCTTGTTTTGTTAAAACACCATTATCGAAAAAATTCTATGAAGATAAAGAAGTAGAAGAAGGTCGTACGCGAATGATTGCAAGCCATCGTATTGGTGAAACAATTGATATCGCTAATGCTGTTTTATATTTGGCCAGTAAACGTTCAGATTATTCTAATGGTACTGAATTAGTTGTCGACGGTGGTTATGAGATTATGTTGGGTGACTTAGTACCAAGACCAGGTGGACGCCGTCAGTTTGCAATTAATTCACGCACAGCAAATAAAAGCTAAAATCGATCAAAAAGCATGTTTATAGATTGAAATTAGATCGCCTTTCAACCAAAATACCACTAGCAAGTGGTATTTTTTTATTTAAAAAATGAATTAAAAATATAATAAACATTTATAATTTAAATGAAAGCTAATTAATAATTTAATTAAAAATCAATAAAATATCTAATTTATTAATAATTAATATTTTTTTATTCTAAAATTTAATTATTTATAATTTATTAATAAATAAAGTTAATTTAATAATGTGATTCTATTATTAAATATATTTAATATGTTAATTTATAACATTAAATATTCAATTTGAAACAATAATTATTTATAGAAAAAATTAATAAATAAATGCAAAAATAAAGAATATATTTATTGATAAATTGTGTATAATAGAGTTAATCGAATATCAATTTAAAATTAAAAGTAGCACAACTTCAGAGTTGTGTGATGGTATGAGGGAGTGACATGAGCGATTTCTCTTCAATATTTCAACCTATCACGATTAAACGCACCACAATTAAAAATCGAATTGTAATGCCACCGATTGGCACTAACTTTGCAACCTTAAGTGGTGAATTTGTTGATGACCACATACAGTATTATGAACAACGAGCTAAAGGTGGAACTGGATTAATTATTCTTGAAAACGTCTGTATTGATTACCCATATGGAACTAATGGGACAACACAACTACGGATTGATAATGACCAGTATATACCAGGATTATTTAGATTTACGGAACGTATGCATAAACATGGCGCCACTGTCGCTGTACAAATTAATCATGCAGGTGCCTCTGCCTATTTTGGACGACTGAATGGCTTACAGCCTATTTCTGCATCAAATATTCCATCAAAAACGGGTGGCAATGCTCCAAGACCTATGTCAGTTGATGAAATATATTATGTTGTGAAACAATATGGATTAGCAGCATCAAGAGTACACCGAGCAGGATTTGATGCTGTCGAAATTCATGCTGGGCACTCCTACTTACTTAGTCAATTCTTATCCCCAATATTTAACAAACGTACTGATGAATTTGGTGGGAGCGTTGAAAACCGTGCGCGAATAGTTCGCATGGTCATTGACGAAATTCGCAAACATGTTGGCCCAAATTTTCTAATAATGTTGCGTTTTAGTGCTGATGACTTTATTGAAGGAGGAAATAGTTTAGAAGATACGCTAGAAATTCTAGAATACTTAAACGAAGGCGTTGATATTTTTGATGTATCAGCGGCACAAAATGACACTTTATTTATGCAAATTGATCAAATGAACTTACCCGATGGGTGGCGATCATATATGGCGAAAGCAGTAAAAGACAAATTCAACAAACCAACCATTGCCTCAGGAAATTTCCGTGATCCAAAAATTATTGCTGATACGATAGCAAACGGTGTTTCCGATTTTGTTGTAATGGGTCGAGGATTAATTGCAGAACCTTATTGGGTTGAAAAAGTTAAAAATAACGAAATTGATACATTAAGACGTTGTATATCATGTAATATCGGGTGTGCAGATCATCGAATTGCCAAATCTAAACCAATACGCTGTACAGTAAATCCTGATATCATCAGTTATGAAGATTATAAACGCTATCAAATAACCGAACCACTTAATGTTGTTGTAATAGGGGGAGGGACTGCTGGGCTTGAAGCTGCAGCTACCGCAGCCGAAGTCGGTTGTAACGTAACCCTATATGAAGAAAAACCATTTCTTGGTGGATTATCATCCATTATTTCACGTTTTCCTTATAAACGACGTATAGCGGATCTACCAAAATTTTTGATCAACCGTATCAACAAATTAGACAATGTCACAATCCATTTAAATACAAAAGCAACGCCAGAAATGGTAGCAAGTCATCACCCTGATTTGGTTGTTGCAGCCACAGGAGCTAAGGCTCTATTACCTCCTATTAAAGGATTACATGAACAGTTAGCAAAAGAGAATCGCAACGTCTTCTCAATTTTTGATCTAATGGATAATTTCGAATACTTTACTGATATTCCTGATAAGAAAATTGTTGTAATCGGTGGGGGAGCGGTCGGTTTAGATGTGGTTGAATATTTCTCTGAAAACAAAGCTAAAAGTACCACACTTGTTGAAATGCAGTCAGCATTAGCAAAAGACTTAGATATGATAGGTCGTTTATCAATGATGAAAATGATTGATGATAATCACGTCAATGTAATGTTAGAAACCACATTACAAGAAGTTAAAGAAGATCGCTTTATTGTTTCTCGAAATGGTCAACTTGAAGAACTCGATTTCGACTATGGTTTTGTCTGCTTAGGTTTAACTCCCGTATCAGAATTTACTGAACAATTCCGACTACATGCAGATAAAAACCACTATCAGTTTCAACAAATTGGTGATTGCAAACAAGCAAGAAAATTAATTGATGGAATGCGAGAAGGCCGTGATGTCATTGCTGCTATTCAATCAATTGAAAGAAGCCGAGCTCATAATATTCGTGGTGTAGATGTTAACTATGCTATTTAGTTTTTCAACTTGTTTATTTCACAATAAATAATTAAAAGAGAACTCAAAACGAGTTCTCTTTTATATTTAATCTAAATGTAATCACATCACTCAAAATTTATCTTGTTAGTTACATAAATTTTTAAATGATAGTTTTCAACCTCATCTTTAATGAAATAACTAGAAGAAAATTCAAAATCTATAAAAAATATGCTAAAAATAATTTTTTATAAATTTATATGATTGATGTTAATAACTGTAAATTACTATCTTTATAAAACCTAATTAAAATTACTAAAAAATCCCATTATTATTGAACGATTGTATCTTTTCTACACCTCTTTCAATTACATCCCAATGTTCTACTATTTTATGATTTTAACGCGAAAAATATCACATACTTTATTAATACTACCATTAGCGAGAGTACATTTATGGAATATGTAAACCATATCACCTTCACTGCACAGATTAATAATTTCAAATTTAGGTTTTAATTGAAGAAAATTTTTAAAAAAGTTAATAACAGCTTCACGACCTGTTTCAACTTTAGGGTTGTGTTGGATATAATCTTCGATAACATATTCAGGGATTTTATCAATTTCACCGTTTAATAAATACGTGCTGATAAAATTGTTTAATTAGCTCTTTATTCGTCATAAAAACATACTATTTTATTAATAAAAATTAGTATTATATCTCTATATTAGGTTAATGATGCAGTGGTTAACGAGAAGTTAAATTATAACTTTCAGTAAGAAAATCAAATATTTCTTTATCGGTTAGTGGTCCAGAAAGAACAATACTAATCCAATGTTCTTTATTCATATGATAAGCTGGCAAAATACCTTCTTTTTTTCTTAACGATCCAATATATTCTGGTCTGAGTTTGACATTTAATATATCCACTTCTTTATCATCTTTGAGACCTAATTTTGTACCAGGCACATTCATCACAATAGCAAACCACTTATCACCATCATCGTGATGCCGTAATACAGCATACCTAGGAAAATTGTTCCAAAGATAATTAGGTTCTGCATGAAATTGCTTTTTGGCATAGTTTAATAACGTTTCTCTTTTCATAATGACTCCTTGGAGTATTAAATAGATGATTAGAATAATTACTTTATATGATGGAACTAAGCAGTTTAACTAATGGCTTATATTTTAGCATTAAATATGCATTAACAAACTAAATGTAATAGTGATTATTTATCAATAAAATTCAGTCCTGCTGTGATAATATTTTTAAAACTAAATCAAGATTATTATTAATCAGTTCATTATAAAGTGATTTATTTTCTTTATAAACAACGCTGATATTGATTAATCCCTCTAATATCACCATTAATTGGTTGGTTAAAATTGTCTGTTGTGGGCTTTGAGGCAGCTGGTTATAAATCAGTTTTCGGATAAATTCTTTATGTTCAATCACCATTTGTTGTACGGCCTGATCGTCATGAATTTCTTCTTTTGCTCTTACAAATAAGCAGCCATTAAAATCGACTTGATTAAACCAATCAACGTGCCATTTGAATATTTGCATAATTGACTCATAGTGATCAAGAGCAGCAATTGCTTCAGTGAGTTTAACAGACTGACCAGTTATCAATTTTAGTGATAAATTGTTTCACATAACGTGAACGCTCAGTCCATGGCAATTTAATTTCACCTATAATCATACCTTGTAATTTTTGCTACCCAATTACTATCATCTAAATTTCCGACTCGAATTGTAATATCGATGTTCATATACTGAGGTTATGAGACCTAGAAAAGGTTTACTTTATTAATTTATCATTTTGGATAGCAGTTTTAGTAAAGTTTCGCCATGCGAGACGGTTTATCATGGATTTTTGGTAGTTTCCCGGCGTTACTCCGAAATTTTGTCGAAATATAGAAATAAACCCACTAATATTGTCATAACCTAAATATAAAGATATTTCTGTGATTGGTTTTCCAGCGGCAAGCAATTCTAACGCTTTTAACATGCGTAGTTTCTGACGCCATTGTGTGAAATTAAACCCAGTTTCATTTGTAAATCGACGTGTTAATGAGCGTCGGGAAATGCCCGCCCAAACGCCCCAGTCATTGATTTTTTTATTATCACCAGGATTATCAGATAAAGCTAAAGCGATTTTTAACAAACGTATATCTTTTGGCATTGGAAGTGCTAACTCAACTTTAGGCATTGTTCTAATCTCGTCAAGGATCACGGCAATTAAACGCTTCTGTTCCGGCTCCAATTCTGAATTATGCCATGACATGGTTCGTGTAATTGCTTCGCGCAATAAGTCAGATAATTCTAAAATGTATGGTTTGACAGGTAGTTTAGTACATGCATTTTTTTGTATATAGATGCTCCATCCCTCGAATGGCCCATGCGATCTAAGAAGACTATGTTGTACATTTGGAGGTACCCAGACACAGTGAGTTGCAGGCACTACCCATTGACAACTTTCTGCTTCAATTGAAATTAAACCCTGTAAAGTACCGAGTAATTGTCCTCTCGAATGACCATGACGTTGTGTCACTCTTTGTGAAGAGTGACTGACTGTCGATACGATCATCGGTTCGCTATCAGAAGAAGCTAGTTGTGGAGAAATAAGTGGCGTATTCATTTATATGGCCCCGATGGGATATTTTGTGGCTTAAATTGGCTAGTAAAACGCTATTCTACTGGCTATCCTAAAGTCCTCTGAATTAAATTGAAGATAACAAGTTAGCAATAAATAGATAAGTTGTAAATGAGCAAAATAATAGTTTTTTATACAAATCAATTGGTAATTTTCAAATTTATTAATTGATTAATAATCCGGTTTTGATAAGGAACAGATATATGAAAGGAAAGCATGTTTTATTTGGCATTAGCCCTTTTAATTCTAAATTTGATGAGAATTATATTAAAAATATGTTGGAGTGGGGATTCATGCTTGTATTGGCGCTCAATTTGCAAATATGCAATTAAATATCGCTCTGCAAAAATTAGTATTAATACTTAAAAAATATAAAGAAATTACGCCACCAACATTCGATGGAATATATACACGGGGCGCAACTAAATATAATCTGGAAAGGGTTTAATATGAAACAATCGATTGACCTGACAACCGCCGAAAGGAAGTTAGTGTTTGCTATGACGCTATCTAGTATATTACCATTACTAGATAGCAGTATTGTTAATGTTATTTTATCCTCAATTTCGAATGACATTAATACCTCTTATGCCTATATACAATGGGCTGTTACAGTATATATGCTTGCTTGCGCAGCCGGCATATTACTATCACCTTATATACATGAAAACTTTGGGCTCAAGAAAGCATGGATATGCTCAATTTTTGTTTTTCTTGTTGGTTCTATATTAGTTGGATTTTCCTATAATCTGGTTACTTTAATCTTATTTAGATGTCTACAAGGTTTTGGTGCAGGAATATTAATTCCCATTACTCAATCCACAATAGCGATTTATTTTGGTAAGGAAAGACTAAAGCCGATTATGGCATTGATTGCTATTCCGTCAGTCTTTGCCCCTGCGTTAGGACCAATTTTTGGAGCAGTCATATCAGAACAGTTAAATTGGAGAATAGCTTTTTTTATCAACATGCCTTTGGTGCTTGTGGCTTTTTTCTGTGGTAGGACGACAATACCTGATAATAAAACGTTTAAATACAATATGAATATTTATGTATTTATGACATTTTTAATTGCTTTAATACTCTTTTTTATCTCTATTAAAAATATCACTTCTGGGGGCTTTTTTGATATTTTTAATATTATTATGCTAGTTTTAGGTATTGGTTTAATGTTGGTTTCGCTTATTACTAATAATAAGTCAGACAGTAAATTGATTGATTTAAGTGCGTTTAGTTGTATTCAATATTCGTTTGCAATAATTATGGGATTTCTGACGTCACTTATCTTTTTTGGTTTTATGATTTTTTTCCCTTTAATACAAGCAATAAATGATAATATATCTATTACCTATATTGGTATGCTGCTTGCTCTACAAGGTGTAGGTGCTTGGTTGGCTAGAAAATTTATTTATAAATCTCTAAGTGAGATAAATTCGTTTCTAATTATTGGTGTAGGATTAATAATATCAGCAATAAGTATATTAATAATTCAAGTTGGTGGGATCCCCTCTGAAATCATCGGTTTTATTGTTCGAGGTTCCGGACTAGGCGTCGCCACGATTGCTGTTCTCTCTTCACCATTCGAGTTTTGTGATAAAAATCAAATTAAGGACACGAGTGCAATCACACGAGTTATACAGCAAATTGGTGGTGCATTTGGAGGTATATTATCAGGAATATTAATCCACTTCACTCAAGATCAGATAATATCAGTAAACTGCGCTTATCAGACAATGTTTTTTGTGTCTCTTACTTTTGGTCTTCTAGCGGTTATTGTATATATTTTCTTTGGTCGAGTGAATATAAAGATTTAGTATACAAAAAAACAGAGCATGTGAATGAATTGTCTCTCTAATAGTTAGGCGACCAATTACTAATTGACTTTTTATGTCAAAATATAGTAGAGCTTTAAAAATTATCATTGCTAATGAATTGTTATCTGAATAAACATCAGAAATTCTTGCACAAAAATATTTGATATCTTCCCGTCAAATTCGATATTGTCTCAAATAATTGCAATTCATGGTGATAATGCCTTTCAACCAACACTTTATTTGCATCATATTATTGAAATATTGCAAGTTTTAACATTAATGTTTACAAATAATTGGTCTATTGATCACACGAGTACTATGCTTAAAAGAGGTTAATTTTTGCGATTTGCTATTTTAATAACATTTTGTTTATCTAAGTAAACAGCTTTAGAATGTACAATAATAAGTTTTAATGTGGGATATCAAGATTGTCGTAAACAATCATTATCATCAACCATTTCATCAATAGACGGCAAAATAACTTTGATATTAAAACCATTTGATATTAAATCCAACGTAAAAAAAGGGTTTTGATAAATATTTTCTTGAACCGATAGGGTATCATTTTCAAGTAATAATCATAAGAAATAGATATTATTATATTGATTATTAATATTAAAATTATTAAATATGGTCTTAAAATTTTTCTTTATCGTTTAAGAAATCGATAGCTTTTACTATTCACATTTTTTTCGAATCGGATTTAGAGTAAACTAATACTGCTTTCATTAAAGTTCAAGTCACTATCCAAAAATTAATGATCATTGATTTCATATAGATAAAAATTTAGTTTGCTCCTGATACTTATTTTTTAACTGTCATTTATCTGCTTATACCTTGTTGCAAAACTTTTAATAGATTTTAAACGGATATATTCTTGGAGGTTAGAAATGTATTTAATTGAAATGGCACCAAAATTTTTAGTTGCTCTTATTATTTTACTTATTTACGTCAAATTATCGGGCAAAAGCCAAATAGCACCTATGTCACAATTGGATCAAGTTGGTAGTATGGTTATTGGTGCATTAGTTGGGGGAGCACTTCTTAATTCTAATGTTTCAGCATGGCAATCCGCGGGTTTAGTCGCTATTTGGGCAGGGCTGCTTATATTAGTTCGATTCATTAAATCAAAAAATTCACGATTAAGAGATGCCATTGATGGAGAACCGATTCAACTTGTTAAAAATGGGCACTTAATTAGTGACAATTTTATTAAAGCCAATTTACCCGTCAGGGATTTTGAGACGCTCATCAATATTCAAGGTATTTGTGCTTTTAATGAATTGAAACAGGTTTGGTATGAATTAAATGGTTCATTAACAATTATCAAAAAAGGGGATAAAGATATTGCTGTGCTGGTGATTGAAAATGGTGCCATTAGTGAAGATAATCTTGAACAGTTACATAAAAGTGAGACGTGGCTTAAGCATGAAATCAAAAAACAAGGATATGATGATATCAAGGATATTTTTTGTGCTGAATGGTTTGATAATAAATTACTGGTTTATCCTTATGACGATGTTCAGAAAAAAAGTAAGGCTCACAAATCATAAAAAATTATTTTATAAAAGAGAAAAAGAGGGAACAGACATTTCCCTCTGATTAAGATTATCGAAGTTGACTATCTTTGCTACCACGACGGTTATATAGACTCGTTGATTTGGCTAATTGTTTATCAATTTCTTGTTGGCAAGACAGACAATATTTTACGCCTGGTAGCGCCTCTCGTCTTGCTTGCGCAATAGCATCGCCACACTCAACACAAAAATGAGCACTTATAGTGCCATGTTTTAATTGCCGTCTTGCCATTTCGATGGCATCTGCAATAGTGCCTTCGATTTGTTGATTAACAGCATCATCAGATGCCCATCCACTTGCCATAAAATAGACCTCCTAAAAACTGTAACGCTATAGTGAAAATATGGTGTTTTTTTAATCTATTTCAAGTAATATGATTAATGTATAATTAAAAATGCATGACTAAAACGTGTTGATACAGGGTAAGAGTGAATGAATTTGTCAAAAATCATTTAATCAGGAGATTATTATGCAACAATATGAACAAGCAACATTTGCCGGTGGTTGTTTTTGGTGTATGGTAAAACCCTTTGATCAGTATGAAGGAGTGATAAACGTGGTATCAGGTTATACAGGCGGACATGTTGAAAATCCAACTTATCGAGAAGTTTGTTCGGGCACGACAGGGCATACCGAAGCCGTACAAATAACGTTTGACCCTAAAGTCATCAGCTATAAAAAATTACTCGACATCTTTTGGCAGCAAATCGATCCTACTGATGCCCAAGGTCAGTTTGCTGATAGGGGGGATTCTTATCGACCAGCTATATTTTATCATAACGAATTTCAATATAAGCAAGCTTTAGCATCAAAGCAAGCTTTGCAAGAAAGTAGGCGTTTTAGCAAACCAATAAAAGTGGCAATTGAACCTGCGGTAACATTTTATCCAGCAGAAGATTATCACCAAAATTATTACACAAAACAACCTTTACATTATAATGAGTATTATCAACGATCAGGGCGAAGCCAGTTTATTGCTCAGCATTGGCCCAAAAATAGATAGGATACATAGTTTATGGAAAACTACCCAGAGTATAATAGCAAACAAAAATGGCTCCACTGGTTAATTTTTATACTAGTGTTTTTGGAATTTATCTTGCTGACATTTAAAGTGACTCTGTCACAATACTTGGGCGGGATGTTTATGGTTTATTTATTTCATAAATCATTTGGGGTAGTTATCGTTATGTTAACAATTTTGCGCTTCATTGTTATCACGGAAGAAGGTCTGCCCGATGTTTTACCGAAAGATCGGAGATTCCAGCGCATTTTTTCAAAATCAACACAAGGATTGATCTATATTTTATTGATAATTGTACCTTTATCTGGCTACTTAATGAGTAGCCGTTCACTCTGTGTATTTGGCATCATTTCGCTTCCAGCGATTGATATGTCAAATAAAGTGTATCAATTGTTTCATGTTATACACAAAGTAGGCTCATACTTATTAGCTGTTTTATTTATTTTACATATAGTAGGTGTTTCATATCATTATTTTTGGATTAAAGATAAAGTTCTACAATCGATGTTAAAAGGAAATTAGTTGTTATTGATAACTCTTAATTAAATAGGTTAGGTGATTTATGAATAATACATTAAAAGAAAAAGCGATATCACGATTAACACCCATGCAATACTATGTCACGCAACAAAATGGAACCGAACCACCATATGAAAATGAATTCAATGATAATCATCAAGAAGGGTTGTATGTAGATATTGTATCAGGCGAACCCTTATTTTCTTCATTTGATAAATTTGATTCAGGATGTGGTTGGCCAAGTTTTTCTAAATCGATAAACAACGACAACATAATTGAAAAAGCTGACCATAGTCATGGTATGAATCGTGTCGAAGTACGTTCAGCAAAAGCTGATTCTCATCTTGGTCATGTATTTAATGATGGACCGAAAGCGTTGGGTGGTTTACGTTATTGTATTAACTCAGCAGCTTTACGTTTTATACCTAAAGATGATCTAGAGTCTGCCGGTTATGGACAATATTTGAATCTTTTTAAAAATACTTAATGCGTCCATTCAATACTAAAATTGTTTAGGATGCATTAAGTATCTATTATTTAAATTTTGACTGTTTACATAAACTGATTATAAGCTATTTTTAGTAAATTCTAATGCTATTGTTATCATCAATTAACCATTCTTAATTATTTAATAAGGAATGCCTTTATATGATTTTAACTTTTTAATTTCTGTTTATTTAAAACACATCAGTATGCATAAGTATGCTTAATTTTTTCTTTTAAACAAAATATAGCTGATCAAAAGAAATACTATGCTAGTTAGCATAGAGCCGATTATAGGATATATTCCTATTACAATGCTGGCTTGAGCAAATAGGTTATCAGCGATATAGAAGATAAATCCAAAGCTAATACCAATAATCACTCTCACTCCCATAGATACGCTACGCAGTGGTCCAAAAATAAAGGATAACGCAAGTAGCATCATAACAGCCACCGAAAGCGGTTTGATTAATTTCTTCCAAAAAAGTAAATCATAATTTCTAGTATCTTGACCAGAGCTTTTTAAATATTGTGAATATTTGTATAGTCCTGAAGCTGAAAGAGAGTCGGGATCAAATGCCACAACGCTTAACTTATCAGGAGTAATATTGGTTTTCCACTCCATCGTAAGAATATTGCTAGTCTGAATCTTATCAAATTGAGTTAAATCGCTTTTTTCAATTTGCGATAATGTCCAAACATTATCATTGAATATACCCTTATCAGCATGGGTTATTGACAATAATTTATTGTTATCTACTGAATAGATATCAATGTTAGATATTGAGCTATCACCATTAACATGACCGATATAGATATAATCATTGCCATCTTTCGCCCATAGACTACCTTGTTGTGCCATTAATGAACTGCCGTAGAGCTTTTCTGAGCGCATATTTCGTGCAGTTTGCTCACTAACAGGTGCAACCCATTCGCCAATAGCCATAGTGATAAGCACGAGCGGTAATGCTGTTTTCATTACCGCTAAGGCAATTTTGAAACGGCTGAATCCTGCTGTTTCCATTACTATTAGCTCACTACGAGATGCTAACAAACCTAATCCAATTAAAGCACCAAGCAATGCTGCCATAGGAAAAAATACTTCTAAATCTTTTGGTGCCATTAATAAAGAATAGATACCCACAGCAAAAGCATCGTAGTCAACTTTTATCCTTCTAAGTTGATCAATGAAACGGATTATGCCTGATAAGCTGATTAATAAAAACAGACTAATCCCAATAGTGCTTATAATAGTTTTACCAATATAGCGATCTAAAATCGAAAACATCCCTTTCTCCTTTATGATGCAATATATTTCAAACGAAGTTTACGCATAAATAAGTTATCCCAACAATTTAAAATTATGGCAAGAACAAAATATCCTAGATTGATAATATAAAACCACAAGACTGGATCTAAACGGCCCTTACCTGCATTAGCTTTAATTGAACTCGCTAATAAAAAATAGACCAAATAGAGCAATAATGCTGGAAGAATTTGGGCTAATCGACCTTGTCTAGGATTCGATACGCTGAGAGGAATAACTAAAAATGCCATGAGAGGAACAGAAATAATAAGAGTTAACCGCCAATAAAACTCAGCTTCTGCTTTTTGTGTTTTTGTTTTGTATAAATCCGTTAGGCCGAGTTGTTGAACATCGTTTGTTTCATCACTATTTGAGTCGAGTTCTTTAGGTTTAATAATACCCATATAATTATGAAAGTTTGATATACGAAAGTCTTTCAGTTGCGCAGTCCCTTCGTAGCGATTAGCATCATCAAGTGTGATGATTTGATTACCTTCTGCATCATTTCCAGTCTTTCCCTTATTAGCGATAATGATTGAAGGTCGTTGATTGTTCCTAGGATTAATTTTTGCAATAAATACACTTTCTAAATTATTTTTATCGACATTACCAATATAGATCACTGAGTTTCCATCTGAAGTTTGCTGAAATTGACCCGCTAACAGACCCGCTAAACTCGGATTGATTTTGGCATTTTCAATTAACTGGTCTTGTTTTAGGTTTGACCAAGGTCCAAACCAAAGACAATTGATAGTGGTTAATGCGCAAGTGAGAATACAAAGAAAACAGACTACTTGATAGTTTAGATTCTTTTTTACGCCACAGGCATGCATGGCTACCATCTCACTATCAGAATATAAACGACCAAAAGTCACTAAAACACCCAAAAACAAGCTTAATGGTAAAATTAAATCCGCCATATTTGATACGCCTAACACTAGCAAAGGCATGATTAAATCACGTGGAATATTTCCCTCTATGGCACTAGATAAAATTCTAATTAACTTTTGAGAAAAGAAAATTAGCAATAATATAAATAATATTGCACCTTGTGTTTTTAATGTTTCTTTCACTAAATATCGACGAATTATCACATTTTACCTATCTTCAAGTTTCATGAATTAGACTATTATAATAGGATTTGCTTTGTTTAGTTATCTTTTTGTTGCTATCGCTAAATGAACGGATAGAATGTTACACATCATCATAAATTTCATAAAAAGAGAATATCTATGGAAATTTTAATCAAAAACAGTACTTCAATTACAAAACCAAAATCAGAATGTTTAGTTGTTGTTGTAAATTCAGATAAAAATCAATCAGATACATTAAAAGAAATTGATCGAGCGACGAGTGGGTTAGTCAGTCAACTGATCAAATCTGGTGATATTAGTGGCGAACTTGGTAAAACCACTTTTTTATATTCCTGTTCATCAGAATTAAAGCAAGAACTTTTATTTGTTGGTTGTGGAAAAGTGAAAGAATTTGACATCAACCAATCGAAACAAGTTATTCAAGCAGTAGTCAAAGAATTATTGGCAAAAAAAGTCAAAAGTGTGAATTGGGATTTGTTAACGGTTAAATCATCTGTCAATAGTGAAATTGTTAAGCAACTTCCACAAATTATCAATAATATGACCTATTGTTTTGATCAATTCAAATCCAAAAAGTCTCCAATTCCCGATTTGAATAAAGTTACCTTAATTCTCAATGATAAAAAGCAAAGTGAATCTTTAACAAACGGTTTATTACAAGGTCAAATTATTGCTGATGCAATTAGTACCACAAAGACAATTGCTAATATGCCTTCAAATGTTTGCAACGCGCAATATTTAGCTGATCAGGCTAAGCAATTAGGTAAAAAGCATTCATCTTTAAAAGTTTCATGCTTAGGTGAAAAAGAGTTAGCTAAACTAAATATGAATGCCTATTTAGCGGTGGGTCGTGGTTCTGCAAATGAATCAATAATGACGATTATTGAATATTATGGAGCAAAAGATAAAAAAGCCCAGCCTTATGTGTTTGTGGGTAAAGGATTAACATTCGATTCTGGTGGTATTTCAATTAAACCTTCTGCGGGTATGGATGAAATGAAATATGATATGTGCGGAGCCGCAACCGTTTATGGTGTTATGCAGGCAGTCGCTGAGCTTAAACTACCTATTAATGTCGTTGGGGTAATGGCAGGTTGTGAAAACATGCCTGATGGCAATAGCTATCGACCAGGTGATATCTTAACGACTATGTCGGGAACTACGGTCGAAGTTATTAATACCGATGCGGAAGGGCGCTTAGTATTATGTGATGCTTTAACCTATGTTGAACGTTATAAACCAAAAACTGTTATCGATATTGCAACCTTAACCGGTGCATGCATTGTTGCATTAGGTCACCACTATACAGGGGTGATGGGTAACAACAAAAATTTAGTCAATGAATTAGTGTTAGCATCTAATAAAGCGGGTGATAAAGCATGGGAATTACCGATTGATAATGATTTCCAAGAGCAGATTAAGTCAACTTGTGCAGACATTGTCAATGCTGGCGGTCGTGATGGTGGAACAATTACCGCAGCGTGTTTCTTATCACAGTTTACCGAAAAATATCACTGGGCACATTTAGACATTGCGGGTACAGCTTGGCAATCAGGTGCCAAAAAAGGTGCGACAGGTCGACCTGTTGCGATGTTGATTGAATACTTATTAACACAATAGGTTGATCATTCATTTATATGAAAAAAGTGATTTTTTATCTTTTAGAAAACCAAAAACCGGCGAGTGAATTAGGTGTTTTATACCATGAAAAGCTCGCTTGTGAAAAAATTGCTGAAATCTGGCAAGCGAATAAAAGAATCTTAGTTGCTTGTCAAGATCAACAACAAGCTGAACGTATAGATGAATACCTTTGGCAGCTCGATACCGACCATTTTGTACCACATAATTTAGCTGGTGAAGGTATGAAAGGTGGTTCGCCTGTCGAAATTTGTTGGCCACAAAAACGCAGTAATGGCAATCGGCATATATTAGTTAATCTGCAAGAGCAGTTTCCTGAATTTGCCGCAGTCTATTCTGACATTGTCGATTTTGTGCCAGTAGACGAAAGATTAAAAGAGTTGGCAAGAACAAGGTATAAATTATATAAAGAGGCTGGATTCAATTTAAAAACCATACCCGTGACTTGCGAGTGATTTTATACCATTGCGAAATAATATAAAGGCAATGGTATAAACTTTTTAGATTTGGTGATGGATCGATATTACGCAGGGTTAATGCGGTGATGGCAAGCTAAAAAAATATTTTATTGGTTATAAGCAAAGCAAGTTTATTCGCTATTGGAGTCTATGGAAAAGCTCTAACATTATTTAATAGAGATAAATTTTATTTTTGCTCAACAGAGTAATAATCGCCGATAAATTATAAATATTATTAATTTTATTAGAATAAATCTGATTGAATATCAGGCGAATTAAGCTATAATGCGATCTTTTTTAAAAAAGATATAATTGTAATGATTATCGGTTTTATAGGTGCAGGTAAAGTTGGTTGTACGTTAGCAAAGTACTTTTCATTGTGTGGCTTTAGTATTGCTGGTTTTTTTAGTCGAACTTATGAACATGCACAAGAAGCGAGTGATTTTACGCAAAGCAAAGCTTATTCATCACTTGGGGATTTAGTTAACGATTGTGATTGCATCTTTGTTACTGTATCTGATAGTCAAATATTAGTTGTTTGGCAAGAACTTTGTCAATTACCTATTGCAAACAAATGGATAGGTCACTGTAGTGGTTTATTAACATCCCATATCTTTAGCCAAAATAAGATTGTTCATCCTTTCGCTTTTTCATTACATCCTTTATATGCCATTTATGATCGGTTTGGTTGTTATTCCGCCATGCCTGCTGTCTCTTTTACGCTTGAAGCCAATCCTAATGTTATTTGCCAATTGCAAGCTTTGTTTACACCTTTAAAAAATCCTTTGGCAATTCTTTCTGCCAGTAAAAAGCCTCTTTATCATGCAGCCTGTGTCATGCTCAGTAACCAAGTCATTGCCTTAGTACAAATAGGAATAGAATTGCTGAATCAATGTGATTTAAACAGTGAATTTAGTGAGCAAGCATGGCATCCGTTATTTTTAGGTAATGCCAATAATACCTGTAAACTAGGGGTGATTAATGCTTTAACCGGGCCGATTGAGCGTGGTGATATTGATACTATCAAACAACATATAATGGCTATGCCAGACGAATTAAGACCGATATATAAACAATTATCAACTATTTTACTTAATATTAGTCGACAAAAACATCCGAATAACGATTATCGACAACTGGAATTGGAGCTGTTTTCGTGAAAAAAACTATTTTAAACTTACAACAACGCAAAGAAAATCAACAAAAAATCACTATGCTAACGGCGTATGATTATACAACTGCCAAACTTATGGATGAAAGTGGGGTCGATTGTTTACTTGTTGGTGACTCTTTAGGAATGGTCATGCTGGGCTACGAAAGTACAGTATCGGTCACTATGGAAGATATGATTCATCATTCGAAAGCTGTGGCAAAAGCGGCTAAAACAGCTTTTGTGATTACGGATTTACCCTTTATGTCTTATCATACCTCCGTCTATGATGCTGTCTATAATGCAGGTCGATTAATTCAAGAGGGTCAGGCGCAAGCTGTAAAACTTGAAGGAGGGCAAGCGTTTTGCGAACACATTAAAATGATTGCCCAAGCTTCGATTCCCGTTATTGCTCATATCGGTTTAATGCCACAATCTGTTTTAGCTTTAGGTGGTTATAAAGTTCAAGGTAAAGATTATCAAAACGCTAAAAATATTGTGCTCGACGCTTTAGCCGTTGAACAAGCTGGCGCGGCAGCCATTTTATTAGAATGCGTACCTGCCAAACTGGCTAAATTTATTACTGAGCTTGTCAATATTCCAACTATAGGTATTGGAGCGGGTGCTGGATGTGATGGACAAGTGTTGGTTTATCAAGACATGCTGTCAATGTATGATGGCGTATCTTCAAAATTTGTTAAATCCTTTGCACCAATCGGGGAACAAATGAAAAAGGCGTTTGGTGATTATTGCCAAGAAGTCAAACAACAACAATACCCTGCATCGATTCATGAATTTGCAATGGATGATGAAATTATACAAAATCTGAAAAGTGAATTTTTGAATAGCAAAAAAGGATAAAATAATGAAAGTAATAACAACGATTAAAGAGGTGCGTGAGCATGTTAACGCTTGGCGACAGGCGGGTAATAGTATAGGTTTAGTGCCGACGATGGGGTTTTTACATGAAGGTCATCAAAGCTTGATGCAAGCTGCTAAACAAGATAATCAAAAAGTTATTGTGACTATTTTTGTCAATCCTATTCAATTTGGCCCTTCAGAAGATCTTGCCAGTTATCCACGAGATTTAGAACGAGATAAAATTGCTTGTGAACAGATGGGCGTCGATCTGATTTTCTGCCCAGACGCCAGTGAAATGTATTCCCCTAATTTTAATAGTTATGTTGATGTAAATGGATTGACAGAAGCTTTATGTGGCAAAAGACGCCCAGGCCATTTTAAAGGCGTTTGTACGGTTGTGACCAAATTATTCAATATTGCTCAACCGGATCGAGCCTACTTTGGACAAAAAGATGCCCAACAATTAGCGGTAATTAAACGTATGGTAACGGATCTGAATTTTAATATTGAAATCATCGGTTGTCCTATTGTACGTGAATCAGATGGACTGGCTAAAAGTTCCCGTAATAGTTATTTGTCTGAAAGTGAACGAGCCGCTGCGGTCTGTCTTTACCAAGCAATTGAATGTGCAAAAGCTATGATCAATAAAGGTGAAAAATCAGTTAGTGTGATTACCCAAACCATGCAAGAGTTGATCGGTAAACAACCTTTAGCAAAGGTTGATTATATTGAGTTTGTCGATTTAGCTACATTAAAATCGATTGATTTACTTGCACAAGACAGTTTATGTGCTTTAGCGGTTTATATTGGTAAAACACGGTTAATTGATAATTTTATTTATCAACAGGATTAATATAACTGTAAATTCAAACGGATTAAAGCCAAATTAAAAGGCCTGACTCCAGTTGAATATCGAAATCAGGTCTTACAAGCCGCTTAATAAAAGTGTCCAACTTTATGGGCTCACTTCAAATAAGCGGTTTTTTGTATCAATTATCAATCTGATAAAGTTTTAATCATATATTAAATCAACGAGTTTATTACTCTGCTAATTTATTGTTTGGCTATTTTCCTGTAGAATATAAGGCATTTTTATGCCTTGAATTAGGATTTATTCATCAATTATGAAAAATACGACTTATAATCCACAAGAAATTGAACAACCTATCTATAAACATTGGGAAGAAAGCGGTTATTTCAAACCCAATGGCGACAAATCTCAACCAAGTTACTGCATTGCCATTCCACCTCCGAATGTAACAGGTAGTTTACATATGGGGCATGCATTTCAACAAACCATCATGGATGCATTGATTCGTTATCATCGTATGCAGGGTAACAATACCCTTTGGCAATCAGGTACGGATCATGCTGGTATTGCTACTCAAATGGTTGTTGAACGTAAAATTGCCGCTGAGGAAAACAAAACTCGTCATGATTACGGTCGTGAAGCATTTATTGATAAAATTTGGCAATGGAAAGCAGAGTCAGGCGGTAGTATTACTAAACAAATGCGTCGACTAGGTGATTCTGTTGATTGGGATCGTGAACGATTTACTATGGACGAAGGCCTATCCAATGCCGTAAAGGAAGTGTTTGTAAGATTATATCAAGAAGATTTGATTTATCGTGGTAAACGTCTAGTAAACTGGGATCCTAAACTTCGTACCGCCATATCAGATCTTGAGGTCGAAAACCGAGAAGTCAAAGGCTCAATGTGGTATTTACGCTATCCACTTGCTGATGGAGCTAAAACAGCAGAAGGCAAAGATTATTTAGTTGTTGCCACAACTCGACCAGAAACACTATTAGGCGATACAGGTGTTGCAGTTAATCCAGAGGATCCACGTTATAAAGATTTAGTTGGTAAATATGTCATATTACCATTTGTAAATCGTCGTATTCCGATTGTTGGTGATGAACATGCCGATATGACTAAAGGGACTGGTTGCGTAAAAATCACTCCTGCCCATGATTTTAATGACTACGAAGTAGGGCGTCGTCATCAATTACCGATGATCAATATTTTCACTTTTGATGGTGATATTCGTACACAAGCTGAAGTATTTGATACCAATGGCGAAGCATGCACTCTTTATGCAACAGAAATTCCAGCAGAATTCCAAAATTTAGAACGCTTTGCTGCCCGTAAAGCCATTGTTGCTCAATGTGAAGCATTAGATATACTCGAAAAAATTGAGCCACATGATCTTACTATTCCTTATGGCGATCGTGGCGGAGTGGTTATTGAACCTATGTTGACTGACCAATGGTATGTTCGTGCAAAAGTACTTGCTGAACCCGCTATTGATGCAGTAAAAAATGGTGACATTCAATTTGTACCAAAACAGTACGAAAATATGTATTTTTCTTGGATGAATGATATTCAAGATTGGTGTATTTCTCGTCAATTATGGTGGGGGCATCGAATTCCTGCTTGGTATGACAACCAAGGTAATGTTTATGTAGGTCGTAATGAAGCAGAAGTACGGCGCGAAAATAACCTATCTGACGACATTGAATTATCACAAGATGAAGATGTACTTGATACTTGGTTCTCATCTGCGCTATGGACATTTTCAACCTTAGGATGGCCAGAAAATACCGATGATTTAGCGACCTTTCATCCAACTAATGTATTAGTAACTGGGTTTGATATTATTTTCTTCTGGGTAGCCAGAATGATTATGATGACGATGCACTTCATCAAAGATGAGCATGGTAAACCACAAGTCCCATTTAAAACTGTATATGTTACAGGGTTAATTCGTGATGAAGAAGGGCAAAAAATGTCTAAATCTAAAGGTAACGTAATTGATCCTTTGGATATGATTGATGGTATATCATTAGCTGATTTGTTAAAAAAACGTACTGGCAATATGATGCAACCACAGTTGGCTGAAAAAATTGCTAAACGGACTGAAAAGCAATTTCCTAATGGTATTGAAGCCCACGGTACGGATGCACTACGCTTTACTTTAGCAGCACTGGCTTCAACTGGGCGTGATATTAACTGGGATTTAAAACGCTTAGAAGGTTATCGTAACTTCTGTAACAAATTATGGAATGCAAGCCGTTACGTATTAATGAATACTGAAGAACATGATTGTGGCTTTAAAGGCGGAGATTTAGATTATTCACTATCAGACAAATGGATCTTAGCGGAATTTAACCAAACCGTTAAAGCCTATCGTGAAGCATTTGACACTTATCGCTTCGATTTAGCTGCTAATATTTTATATGAGTTTACTTGGAATCAATTCTGTGACTGGTACTTAGAACTTACTAAGTCAGTATTAGCTAATGGCGAACAATCTGCACAACGTGCTGCTCGTCATACGTTGGTGACCGTTCTGGAAGCGTTATTGCGCCTTGCACACCCAATTATTCCGTTTATCACTGAAGCAATTTGGCAAAATGTGAAAGGGCTAATGCATATTAAAGCTGACACAATTATGCTACAGCCAATGCCAGCATTTGATGAGAAATATATTAATGAAGAAGCGGTTGCTGATATTAATTGGATTAAAGATGCTGTTATTGCTGTACGTAACATCCGTGCAGAAATGAACATTGCACCGAGTAAACCATTACAATTATTGATTCGCCAAGCTTCACCGACAGTTCATCGTGTTGTAAGTGATAATATTACTTTTATTAAAACGTTGGCTAGACTTTCTGAAATTGTCTTGCTTGATGAAGGTGAAAATGGTCCGTTGTCTGTAACTAAATTGGTTGATGGGGCAGAGCTACTTATACCAATGGCGGGATTAATTAATAAAGAAGATGAATTAGCTCGTCTTGAAAAAGAGATTGCTCGCATTGAGGGAGAAATAGCCCGCATTGCAAATAAATTATCAAATGCTAGTTTTGTTGACAAAGCACCTGCTGCGGTGGTTGCTAAAGAAAAAGAAAAACAGCAAGGTTACATTGATGATAAAGCCAAACTGCAAGAGCAGTATGTAGCAATCAAGAATCTATAATCTCGATATATAAAATCTCTCGTTAATATTATTAACGAGAGATTTTTTATGCAGCAAAAGCCTAAAATTTATAACCTACACCAATCATTGCAACCCATGGGTCCAATTTATATTTAGCCGTTACTTTAGTATTTCCTAAATGCGTTGTTGCTTTCGTTTCAATATCAATATAACGTACTTGTGCATTAATGAGCCAATTTTCATTAATAGAATAGTCTGCCCCAATTTGTGCCGCTAAGCCCCAAGAACTATCAAGGTCTAAACCATGGAATCCTGCTTTTTTAGCTTCTCCGCTGAGTTTTTCATCAAAGAAGAAAGTATAGTTTACCCCAACACCCACATACGGTTGAAATTCAAATTGCGAATCAAGAGGGTACCAAACAGCACTTAATGTAGGTGGTAAATGTTTAATTTTACCAAGGTGAGCGCCAGCCAATCCCGTTGAATTACCACCGCCAAGTTTAACTTGATGGCTAAATGGTGTTGCTCCTAACAGTTCAATACCGATATTATCCGTAATCATATATTGAAAATTTAAACCAAGTTGAGTGTCATTATCGGCTTTAGCTTTTAAATCACTTTTTGCCCCACCCACTTTCACATGATCACTTTTATCTTTTGGATGAACATAAACAGGTCCACCACGGACTATGATTTCATTCGCTTGATGTGCATAAGCCATTGAACTTGCTAATCCCATTGAAATGAGCATTGCAACAGATGATATTTTCATTTCTTGTCTCCTAATACTATCTTATAAGCTATAATTTAAGGATTATTGAATTAGGCGTTTAATTAATTTTATTAACTAATTGTCAATTCATACTGTTATTTATGTCATATTAAGTTAATTAAAGAATCGGTTGGATAATAATAAATTCTTTAATTTTATGATAATATCACATTTAATTTGATAAATCTGAGATTTAGCTCAAAATTTATGTAAAATCTATGGCTTGCATTAATCTTAAAGGTTAGATATAATAGAAAGAATAATTTAGTGGGTTGTTAGCTCAGTCGGTAGAGCAGTTGACTCTTAATCAATTGGTCGCGGGTTCGAACCCCTCACAACCCACCATTAACATATTGTTTTAAAATGTTTTTATGAGTTTTGCGCAACCTTGTTTAACGTGTCGAATGTGTTGTGTGCCGTAAATGTGACATTGTTGGCAAACTCCAGCATATGATTGGCATTCAGGTGAGCATATTTTTTTACCATTTCTAACGTTTCCCAGCCGCCCAGCTCTTTTAACGTAAATAATGGTGTGCCTGCCTGTACGTGCCAACTTGCCCACGTGTGCCTTAAATCATGAAACGTAAAATTCTCAATTCCCGATAATTTACATGCATCACTAAAATCACGGCGATCAATATCATAAACTCGTTTTAATGTATTTCGAGTAAAAACATATTCGCAATTATTCCTGAACCGTCGTTTCCTGATTAATTCGATTGCGTCATGATTTAACAATAATGGTCTAGCTCGTTTAGATTTAGCATTATCATTAGTCACAGACGCAATACGATTAACCAAATTTACATTGTGCCATGTGAGTGTAAATATCTCACTCATTCTGGCTCCTGTTGATAGGGCAAATAAACAAACATCCTTCATCCATTCCAATCGCAAATTTGAAATGAGTAATGTGGCCTGTTCCTTTGTGATCCATCTAACCCGAACAACAGGTTCTTTTGCTCTCGGCACAAATGGCACAGAATCGATCCAATCTAATTTATACGCTAATGAAAACATACGTATAATATCAGCACGATATCTGTTTAACGTAGCATTACTAACTGGTTGACCAGTTCGTTTAACATATTCAGGCAATGAATTCAGTATTTCCTCACCTGTAATTGATGCTAACTCACGACCAGAAAATTTGCTTAAAAAATATTTTGCGCGTTCCTGTTTTACTCGGAAATTCTTCTGTTCCTTTCCATCTTTTAAAAATAAAATAACCGCCTCTTCAAATAGACGTTGCGGTTTTTTATTCAATTTTGTTATTTCCCACAATTCAGCTTTTAATTTATCGTGATACTCTAACGCCTTTCTTTTGTCTGTCGTGCCAGTAGAGCGCCTAACTCTTGATCCATCTGGTGCTTGGATATCAATATGCCAGATGTCGCCACGCTTTTTAATCGACATTTTTTACCTCCTTGATCAGAGGTTAGCCGATCGTTATTATTATTTGAATTGAATTTTTCTTCAAATATTTTTTTATCGACCAACCATCGGCCTTTACCGCCTTGACGAGCAAAACCGTATTTACTTTTATTTTCAAACATATATGTATATGATAATTTGGTTATTCTTGCGGCGTCTTTTAATGTGATGATTTCCATATATTTAACCTATAACTGAATATCATTGTTACACGCATAATTACCCTCGCTGATAATTAACTATCACATTCCCACATTTGAACGGAACAATTAGAATTAAACATGTTTCAAAACTGCAACTATTCGGCGAACGTTTGCCGTTAGGTAACAGAAATTGATACCTACCGTCAGGGACATAGATAATGCAGTCCTGATTGAGGACATTTTCATGCCACGCGCGAGTAGCAGGAGTGTAGGGCAGAACCATTAAAATCTCGTGTCCTGATGATTTAGATTGCTCGATAGCTTTTTGGAAAAACTCCCATTTTTTCGAAAATGGCGGGTTGCAAAACATTGGTAAATGTTTACAGTGGCAACGCTCATTTTTAACAAAGTTATGTTCATCCCATTCAACTGATGGGCTCAATGCGTCAATATTTTCATCAATATACGCGGTTGCTATACTTATCGCTGTGTCAGCATCTTTCGCGCAAACGTCAACACTAAACCGCCACGTATTTAATAGCAATATTTTCATCAATATACGCGGTTGCTATACTTATCGCTGTGTCAGCATCTTTCGCGCAAACGTCAACACTAAACCGCCACGTATTTAATAGCAATTGAGCATCTCTAATTAGGTTTCCTGGTGTTCGCCAATAATCCTTTTCTGATTTTGGCGTGTTAGATTGATTTAGATTGACCATTAATATTTACTCCTCAACTGACCCTGATCCAAAATGACAAAAAATCGCTTCAAACCCTTATCGTACAAGGGTTTGTCATAGTGATCGTAAATTATTTTTTTAGAGAGCTAGCATACGCTAGTAAAGTTTTGTTTTTCATAGTTACTCCTTATTCACTAATTGAAATTCAACAGCAGCCCTAAAACCCCGTAAGAACACGTCAAATATTTGCGCTGTGTCGTTTTCTTTATAATCATTTATTGCGGTTTTAAGCTCAGGGTTTCTGACTAATGAAAAATTCAGCTTATTGTCGATAATAAAATCTTCAAATTGCGAGTGAACAAAAGCATTAGCTTCGGTTAATAGATTTTGTTTAAGGTCACTTTTCATTTTTTTACCCCTAATTTATGGTTTTCATCCTGTTGCTCACATAGTTTACTGATAGTTGAATTAACAATACCGTTTAGTAGAAGCAGGGCGGAACCCAGATCATTTATTGTAGATTCGTCAGTAGCAGTTAGGTCACCGCTATACAAAACATCGGCTATTCCACCAATTCCGTGTACAGTTTCGCTTAAAACAGAAAAAACATCTTCCGTTGTTGCATTTTCTTTTATCAAAAGATTGATTGGGTCATACATGATTACACCTCGCTAGTGCTATCAAATCCAGATTTTGATGATGTGCAAAAATGCACATCAGTTTTTATTACTAGACAATTTAGAGTAATTGTGTTACTGTTCATTTAAATGTTTTCCTATGTTGGTTAGTTTAAGCAACCCTTATGATGGCAGTCTTTAGGGCTTGTGATTCGTTTCTAAAACCATCAATTGTAACTTCATTTTTTAAGGCAAATTCCTTTAATTCCATTAGTAATTGAAGCAGTTCTCCTATTGATGCGATCGAGTCTGTAGCTTCATTCGATGCGATTTTATCGTCCCCATTTTCTGAGCCTGATGCTGCCCAAAACATCAATACCCCTAATGTATCCAACGCGTGGTCAATAGAGCTACCGATATCTTCAAATGCACTAGACGCTTTCATCAATTCGGTTGGATCATAACTTTTTGGTGACCTATTTAAATAATCGAATGCTGCTGTGTATCGTTTCATTTTTTGTTACTCCTGTTCCCATGATGCATCTAGTGGAGACTCCAGCTGGTTGAGGATATCTGCGACAACGGACGCAACCATCCAAGTCGCATTATTAATTTGTTTGTTTTCATAATTTGACCCTTGTGCAGTCACATTAATAATTAATCCTAAAACCCCAGTAATTTGTGTTAATGATGCGTTTATTGACTCAATTTGATCGCTTGTTAACATCTGTCCCTCCTAGCGTTTTTTTATCAGTTGGTAAATTTTCTAGATGCTCCAATATGATGTTTAATTCATCCGCTATCATCCAAGAACAGGTGTTAACATTATCATTCCTGTTATCAGAATCAGGACTAGTCACCTCATTGATTAGTAGTGCGCATGCTCTCAATTGAATCAATTTTTCCCAAATTTTTTCTTGTAATTCGCAATCCAAAAGAAAATATTCCATTTTTAGCCTCTGATATTTACATGTGTGTTAGATACAAACTGATTTTTACAAAAAAGGTTAATCACTGAACTCATAATGGATTGTTGATCCTCTAGTTCAGTTGTGAGATCATAAGACTTGGATAGTTTTTGTGTGGATACAATAGGGTTAGGGGTAGTAGTCATAATGACAGCCTCTACTTGAAGTTTATTAAACCTCATCGAGCAGCTACCAAACTGGGCGATGAGACGTAGCGAAGTTGGTAGACTGGTCAAGTAGAATCCAGCGAGCCTTTCGGCTCCATCACTACGCCCCATCATAGAAAGAATAGGCATAATACGGACATAAAAAAACCGCAAAGAACAGCGGTAACTATCCGCTACTTGATTCAGGCTACCACACCCGACACTAGATTTTGCTAGTGCAACATTAATATAGCCTGAATTATTAAATTTACGCAAGCGATTTTTTATAAATAACATCCTAACCCCCCAAAACTAATTGCAAATCAATTAATGTTTAAATTTTGTTTAATTGTGTAACCAATATTAAACTTTTTTAAACAAATTAGTCAATAGCTAATGTTTAATTTCTGTTTATTAAATTGTTTAAAAAAAAGGTGTTTTTGTTTAATATTATGAAAAATATAAATTTAATATTTGTTTGATTGGCTGTTTTTTGAACTGTGTTTTAATGGGGAGTATAAAAAAGCCCTGAATGGGCTTTAGCTGTTTTAATTGTTTAATCTTAATCATCTAGTGATGAGTGCCACCACATACGACCAAGCACTTGAAAATCACCGCTTTCAATTTGTTCCTTACTAATTATTTCATCTGCATATGTTGGATTGTACGATCTTAGCGTTATGGTTCCGTCGGTATTTCGAATTAGAATCTTAACTTTTTGCAGATCATAAACACGTACAGCATATATTTTACCGTCTCTAATTCGAGTATCTGCTGTATTTATAGAAATAATGTCCCTATCAAATAATCTGGGTTCCATGCTATCCCCCGCAACTTTAACCACTTTAGCCATATCTATTGGAATATTTCGTTGTTTAAGAGTAATGCTTCTAAACGGTAGTGTATACATTTCCTGCTCCATTGTGGGACATGCTCCAAAACCTGCTGATAATTCAACATCTAAAACAGGTATTGTTACAAATCTCCCATTATTCTGCTCTTCTTCTGATAATGATTCCCATTCAATAGGACTCAACTTACTATCACTAATATTTTCGCCGCCTCCGTATAGCAGCCACGTGAGATCGTACCCCAATTTTTCAGAAATCAATTTAGCTTTTTTGCGACTAATTGCATTCCTGTTTATCCAATTGGTTACATTTTGTGGTGATGTACATAAAAGGTCAGCTAATTCAGTTTTATTAATTGATTGGTCTCTCATTATTTTATTTATGCGTTGCTCGACTGTACTCATATATGGTCTCCTAATTTGTTATGTTTAATTTTACACATTTTGTGTAAATCATCAATAAACAAAAATAAATTTAAATGTTGCAAAATTAAATATTTTTGTGTATTTTATATTTAGTGTATGTTTATTTTGTGTTTAAAATTAGCTGGAGAGCTTATGAGCAAACAAAAATTAACGCCGCTTGATCGAGCAATACGTGCTGTAGGTGATACGCAGACCACGCTAGCAAGATTAGTTGGTTGTTCTCCTCAAAACATTACTAATATTAAGGCGAGAGGAGGAAAAATACCCAGTAAAAAACAGGAAACGCGGGAAAAATGGCTAAAAGCCACAGGATTAAGCGAAAGGGATTTATTCCCTGATAGGTTCTAAATGAACCCATACGGCTTAACCCTGCCAGATCATCACTGCAGGGATGATGAGAAATGGCTCATTGAGCAGATGTCGAAACTACCAAAGAGGGTGAGATCAAAAATATCTGCGTTGTATTCGGATGTTTATGTCACTGCGTATAACAACGAGCCCATTAATCACAAAAAAGAAAACAGAGCGCGGAGAGAAGCCAATACGCGACTTCGCGAATATGTAAAACGATATACCAGTGTAATGAATCAGGCGGTTTCTGAACCTCCAAAATGTACACTGTAAAAAATCCTCAAGGTTGTGTTTTGAGGTACTCATCAAGGGAAAGAAGCAGCTTTTGATGGGTAAGGGCGGGGTGTGCTTGGTACGTTATATCTATATCTGTATTTATATTATTTACTATTCCAAATAGAGAATTATTTATATAGATCTTAATCATTAATATATATATAGGGCACTGTATGAAATTTGAGCTAATGACATTACTATCAAAACAGTTCGATAAACCTACAACTAGCAATAGGGTTTGTTTTATTCGGTCATTGATAGCTAAATTAAATCTGAATGGCTACACCGTTGAGAACGAGGTCAGGCATCCGCATTTGGCAAGTGCAAAAATTAATCTCCGCGTCACTAAACACGGTCAAACATGTTGGATCGAGTTGGATAACAAAACACCTAGAATTCGATCGCTGGAGAGCATCCAATCAATCAACGAACACGGCGGTAACGGGTTCATTTTGCTACGAAATAGTTTTTTA
This sequence comes from Gilliamella sp. LMG 34360, assembly GCF_984568995.1. NCBI lineage: Bacteria > Pseudomonadati > Pseudomonadota > Gammaproteobacteria > Orbales > Orbaceae > Gilliamella > Gilliamella sp. LMG 34360. The sequence goes on from NZ_OZ474900.1 coordinate 1,632,608, forward strand.
TCTCAGTATAAAACACTAGGAATAGACATAGTATCAGCGAGACGATAATCATGTTAAATATCACGCCAAACCATGCACAAAGTATTGGGCTAGCTGAATTACGTAATAATTGGCTAACAACCAGAACGTTTTTGGTTAGCGCTCCGACAGGAAGCGGTAAAACTGGATTAGCCGCGTTCATTACTGACGGGTTTATCAAACACAACAAGCGCGTTCTGTTCATAGCTCCCTACACCGTACTGATTGAGCAAACTATGGATCGATTTGTGCAATATGGGATTGATGAAAATTTAATATCAATCATTTGGCAGAAACATAGATTATACAACCCTAACAAACCAATTCAAATCGCATCTGCTGACACATTGATCCGCCGTGAACTACCGACAGATGTTGACTTGATTATCGTTGATGAGGCGCATTTAAAACGTAAAAAAATCCTAGTGTACATCAAGGAGACTGAAGCAAAAGTGATCGGATTGTCAGGCACTCCATTCGCAACATTTTTAGGTCATTACTATGAGAAATTGATCAAGCCAACCAGTATGAAAGAATTAATTAGATTGGGAGAACTCAGCCCTTATGAATTCTACGCGCCTACAAAACCAAACCTTGATAAGGTCAAGTCCAGCAACACGATTATGGGACGAGATTATAACGAGGATGAACTTGGCGAGATTATGGGCAATGCAGATCTTGTCGGAAATTTAGTGCAAAACTGGCTTGAAAATGGTCAAAATTTGCCGACCATTTGCTTTTGCGTTAATGTTAAACATGCAAATTTTGTAACACTAGAATTTCAGAAACACGGTATTAACGCGGAGGTTATGACCGCAAATACACCTACTGATGACCGCAAATTGATCATTGGACGATTTGAGCTAGGTATTACTAAAATTATTGTAAATGTAGGTGTTCTGGTTGCAGGTTTCGATAGCGATGTGCGCTGTATTATTTATGCGCGCCCAACTAAATCTGAAATCAGATGGGTTCAGTGCATTGGTAGAGGTTTACGAACGGCTCAGGGTAAGAACAAATGCATTATATTCGATCATAGTGGTACTGTGCATAGACTAGGTTTTCCTGATCAAATCGAATATGACACGCTACCCTCAAAAACAGACGGAATGAATACCGTTCAAATCCACGAGCGCAAACAGGTAGAGAAAAAACCAAAAGAGTGCCCCTCATGTAAATTCATGAAACCAATCGGCGTTTATACATGTCCTAAATGTGGTTATGAACCGTTAGCAAACGAGGATGTCGAAACCGACGAAACGCGGTGCATCCAAAAAATCAGTAAGGGCGGCAAACGTGTTTATTCACAAATGGAAAAACAATCTTGGTGGTCTCAGATTTTGTACTACCAACATCAAGTTGCGCAGACAAAAGGTAAATTCCTAAGTGACGGATGGTGTGCTCATGTGTATAAGAGCAAATTTGGAGTGTGGCCAAGAAACTTAAACCGTTGTCTACAAGAAATCAGTCCAGAAGTTCGAAATTTCATTTTAAGCAAACAGATCGCCTATGCTAAAAGTCAATCTTCCACTACATCGGCACAGCAAAAACTATCATTAGCTACTGATGAATTGCTAGGTCAAAACACCAACAAGATATCCAGTTTAACCGCAAGGATACTTGAAGCTAAACGTGCAGCAGAAAGGGCTACTGCATGAAAACTGTAGACGCAATTAAATATCATATCCCGAAAGTGCTGGAACATTACAAACTCCCACCAATAACAGGAGGGCATCATTATCGTGGTGAGTGTCCATTATGTGGTAAAAAAAATAAATTCAGAATAGATAATAGGGAAAATCGAGGTACATGGATTTGTAGTTGTGGGTCGGGCGATATCTGGAAATTACTACAAGAAACGCAACACAAAGACTTCAAGACATTAGCGCGTGAAATTGATGATTTGATAGGTAATTCATACACAAATAATGATCAACCAAAACCAGTGAACAGTAATGTTGACGAATTACGGGAACGAGTTATTAATAAATTTAACTCTATCGACACATTAACAGGCTCCAATGCTGAAAAATACCTAAACAGTAGGCACATTACGTTACCGCCAAAAATTGAAAATATAAAATATTCGGCGTCCGAAAAAATAGGCGGACATATTTATGGCGCGATTTATTCACTCGCAACAGATTGCAACGGTAACGTGTGTTATCTGCATAGAACATTATTGGATGGAGAAAGAAAAGCCAGCGTATCAGCTCCCAAAAAATTAAATGGTTTGCAAGCTGAAAATTATCTTAATTACGCTAAATCGGTAGCTATCCGTTTATTTCCCGTATCGTCAACGCTCGGTATCGCGGAGGGCATCGAAACCGCGCTATCGTGTTATCAAATATACGGGTGTAATACATGGCCTACTATCAGCGCTGCATTTTTTAAAAAATTTATAGCACCTGCAGGAGTAGATCATCTGATTATATTTGCAGATACAGACAGTAATTTAACTGGTCATGCAGCAGCTTTTGAGTGTGCTAATAAAAATCTATTGTCTATTCACAATGATGTAAAACGGGTAACGATTAGATGGACAGAACGCGGTGATTTCAATGATGCGTTAATACACGGACTAACAGTTTATGAATGGTCAGGAACGAGGTAATTAGAGGTGGATGATATGTATCAATATAGAGCATTAATAAAACAGAAAAAATACGCACAGGAATTCTATATAGTCATTAAATTCTTGCTGTTAGTGACATTAGTAGCGGCGTTGTTAGGTGTTTTTAAGTAAAGGTGGTTAGCAATGAATCCTGTTGATTTTATTTTTTCCAATATTCAAAAAACGTTGATTACAGAGGGTTACACGACAGCTATTGCTAGTTTATCAGCTAGGCATGGAGTTGATGAATATAAACGCCGTTCTCAACCTACAAGACGTGGTCATATCTACGATGATTGTTTACATGAGGCGAGACGAAAAGCGAAAGCCTACAAAAGAAGAGAATCATTATTAGGATAGGTATGCCCAAAATTGGACACACCCCCATTGGGGGAATACAGAGGTATAAAAATGGCAAAATCAGCAGTAATATCAATAGCTGAATGGGTAGAGCAGCACAAATAAGGGCAAGAGATGATTAAAACCGAGCAAACCTATCGTCCATTAAAAACAATAAAGCAATATACACTAAATTCCGCTAATTCATTTCGTCATTTAGGTAGACAGGCGAATAAACGGGTAGGCGCGAATAAACGGCATGAGCAATTAAAAGAAGCGGTGAACTACGATCCAAAAACGGGCATATTTACGTCTGCCTATAAAGACGGCATACGCATCAAAGGCGTACACGATGATCGCGGATATCTATTCATTACTGTAAATAGTCGCAAATATGCTGCAGAACGTTTGGCGTGGTTTCTGGTAACTGGTGAATGGACTAAACGTAAAATACAACACAAAAATGGAAATATTGCCGATAATCGATTTGCCAATTTAGAGGAAATCAGGGCGGTTGAACGCAGCATTCCAAAACCTCAATTATCAGAGGGTGTTCACTATTCGGCATCAGATCGTAAATGGGTAGCTATAGTTTATCGCGACAGACAACATTATCATTTAGGACGTTACACTAGTGAGAAATTAGCATTGAAAGCGGTCGCGCGGTTTACGCGAAAAATGAATGATGAGGTCAAAAACCAAAATAGTTATAGACCATTAGTACAATTGAAAAACAAACGACAATTAGGCATTACAGCTCAGTTAACTAATTACCAGCAATTGGTTGTTGAAAATATTTTGACTGGTTGGGGCGCGTGGTCATATGAAGATATTCGCGAGCGTGACGAAAATGTTATAGCTAAAATGATGTTCACCTCCCATCAAATCAGTGATACAGCATTAGTTGATATTATTGAGAATTTGTACAATCAGGGATATAGAGGAGAAAGCCTCTTTCAACGAGCTAGCGACATTATCGCGTCAATGAAACATCGACAGGCGGAGAATCTGACCGATGATGAGGCCATGCGGGTCGATCGTTTACTCATTGAAACATTTGGGAAAAACAGCCCTATAATTAAAATAGCAGTAAATTATTATGTTTATGGGCATCATTCACGAGAGATCGCTCATTATATTGAAAAATTGACAAATTATAGGTTAACCCATTATCAGGCGTTAAACCGCGTAAAATGGTGTTTAGATTATTTAAAATCACATTTTTACATGGTTTATTCTGCCAATGAAAATTAATTTTTAAAAAAAACTTGATTTACTATATGGCGCATGATATAAATATGATATATTCGACGCGAATATTTAAATTAAGCCTTGTTAGAGATAACAGGGCTTTTTTATTACCAATTTTTCATTTTATTTCCCTGTAAATCAAAGCCGCCCTTGTGGCGGTTTTTTATTGCCTATTTTGGATGGTTGGCAGAGTTGGTTTAATGCACTGGTCTTGAAAACCAGCGAGGGGCGACCCTCCGTGAGTTCGAATCTCACACCATCCGCCACTTTTAAATAACAGTCCTCCTATGCCACTTTCTAACATCTCAAATGAGTATAGATACGTTTGGAGGTTTCACAGTATCGACAGCAATGCTAGACACACACACTACACAGACCCAGAGCTAGTACGCTGTCATTTCTATTAACTAACAATCGTAAATTCATATGGACAAATACACGTCACCAGTATCCTATTTTTGGGGAGTCACCTGCTCTATGTTTGGATTTCTGAGCCTAAACGATATCGCTATTATTATCGGTATTATTATATCAATAGCTACATTTATCATTAATTGGATTTACAAACGCAGAGATTTTAATCATAAAAAAAATTTGAGAGAGCAATACTATGCGAAATATGAAAAAAATCACCGCGACTGCGATTTGTAGTGTTTCGGCTATTATCGGTATTGTTCTAACAAATTACTCAGATGAAATTAGAACCAGTAGAGCAGGACTGGAGCTAATCGGCAATGCTGAATCCTGTATTAGAGAGCCATATAATTGTCCAGCGGGTGTGTTAACTGTTGGTATTGGCTCAACTGGTAATGTAGAGCAAAAACGCTATACAGACGAGGAAATCGCTAGGCGCTGGGTAGATGATATCAAAACAGCAGAGCAATGTGTTAATCGACACGCTAATGGATTTCATTTACCACAGCCAGTGTTTGATGCCGCCGTATCTATTACATTCAATTGTGGTTGCGCCAATATGAGGACGTCAACAATGTTCAAATGTCTAAATAACGGAGATTATCGAGCCGCATGTTATGAATTCCCTCGTTGGAATAAATCCAACGGAGTAGTTTTAAATGGGTTAGTTAAACGTCGAGAGCAGGAAAAATTGCTATGTCTCTCATTTCAGGGTATTTAATTATGCGTAAATCGGAATTTACTATTATCGCGTTAGTCATTGTTAGTTTTATTCTGACAGCCTATTTTGGTTACTATAATTATCATGATAAACAGCGTTTGGAACGCGATAAATTAGAATTAACCAATAAAATCGAACAACTACAGCAAACAATCGCTAGAAATAATCAGATTATCGCAGATAACGAGCAATCAAAACGCGAATTAGAAAATCAATCTATAGAACGGCAGGAGCAAATCAATGAGCAACTCAAAAATAATGATTGCGCTGGTCAGCTCGTGCCTGTTTCTGTGTCTAACAGCCTGTACAACCGAGCGAAAGGTATACGTCAATCAACCAATACCAGCGAATCTATTAAATGATTGCGTGCCTCGTTTACCACCTAAATCAATGACATTCGGTGACAGTCTCAAATACAACGAACACCTATTAAATGTTATTGAAATGTGTAATAGGGACAAACAGGCTCTACGGGAGATTTATAGTGATGTCACAGAGTGAATCTAAAAAAATTAGCAGGTTTATATCATTCAAGTGGCTCCGTGCTTTTATTGTAATCGCATTGATTTCGATATTAACTACATTAGGTGATTATAAAATTTTTATAAATGGTATTGTTCCATCAATTCTATATGTAATATGTTTTGTTTTGTTTTTTAGAGGTCAATTTCTCCTCCAGTCTGTCGATTATAGTAAAATAAAACATCCATTTTATTTGAGAAAATTGACGGAAAACAACTGGTACATGAAAAGATCGTTCTCGAGGCTGTTTGTGTGTACTACTATTTTTTTTGCTACTGACAAAATTTTAGATAATTTAGGATTATCAATCCAGTTCTTTGATTTTAGATTATTTACCGTTCTGACGTTATTAGAGGCAATTTTTTACTATGATTTAAATAGTCGTAATATTATAAAACTAATGGATCAAATTTCAGAATTAACCACAGAATAACATTACATCAGGTAGATTATTAATAATGGAAAAAATACAGCAAACAATAAATGGAGGTTTATATATGCAATTACAACCATATCAACAACAGGTTATTGATGAGCGCGACGAATTGGCGGGTAAATTAGCAAAATTGACTGATTTTATCAATTCAGAACGTTTAACGGAAATAGTACCAGATGAGCTCGAATGCGAAAGATTATTTTTACAAAAATCTATAATGACAGCATATTTAGATGTTTTAAATTACCGTATCGATGCATTTAAATAATTATTCAATTTTAATACATAAACTATAAAAATTCACGGGTGAATAAATGAAACAGTTAACCTATGGTCAAAAATTAGTAAACACAAATTTCAATCCCTCTGAGTTAGAGTCGGTTGGTATTTGTAAAAAATATATTGCTACCGCCATCGACCAGCTGAATGATTTGCGAAAAAAAACAGAATCGCCTGAGACAAAGCGGCTATGCTCTATTGCTATTACAGAATTGCAAGGAGCGCAAATGTGGGCGACTCAGGCATTAACCAGTCAGATGCCAACCAATAGCTAAATATTGATTTACACTATTTAACACAAAAAATCAGACTAACACAGCCATATTGTTTAAACTATAGACATATTCACAATGGATATAAAGACAATTCGTGATGGTAACGATGGACTTAGAGAGTATTACCTCTGTACGACTCCTGATGGTGAACAATATACAATTGATAGCGAAGCAGAATAATGCTACTTATTTTTATTTATTATTTTTTATCTATAGCTACTTTGTGCGCCTGCTATTATTTCCGCCGTTCTCGTTTCACGGAAAAGGATTATAAATATAACAAACCATTAAAATGGACTCGCCGTATTCTGATAATTTGGGCGTATTTGTTTTTAGGAATACAAATTAGTATTTGTTTTAGGGAAAATTATTTTCGTGACGTGGATAATGATTTTATTATTGCGTCTGCTATATTTTTTGTATTGGCGTATCTATTTGCTATACGCTGGGTAGAAAGAGTTTCACATCCTTTCGATAAAAAGAAAAAATAGCAATCGAATTAACAAACAATAACCGCCTAAATGGCGGTTTTTTTGTGCCTAAAATTCATAAACATTCAATTTTAGAAAATCTCAATTAGAAATGAGTTTTAGAGGGTATCAGATGGTTATCATGGTGTTCTCCCGACTGGTTCCCTGTGTGACTAGAACTCATTTCTAAGGGAGAAAACAATGGAAAATGTTTTACCGAGCTAATGAACGATGAATTCGACGGTAATGTTTTATATTTGCTAGACCCTCCGTACATTAACACTAATCAGGGATACCATAGAGATAAAGGCCACTATTTTGGATTATTGTCTCAGTTGACATTATTTGAATTAATGAAACCACCATTTTTCTATTTTACCAGCAATAAAAGTGAAGTCATGGATTTTGCGGAAACCAAAAATAAATATTCCCATTTATTTAATAATTGCGAAACATTCACAACAAAAAATACAGTGAGCGGACGATCAGCCTATTTCGATATTCTAATCACAAAAACTATATAGGTAACACACGTAATACCGTAACTTTAAGTTACGGAAATAGAGGAAATCCAAATTATGCCATTTAGGCAACTTTGACTATAACTTAAAGTTAGGGTCATTTCACTGCCTTTTCAAAAGGCACCGAGCACACATATGAATGTATACAACAACACCCGCTGGCGTAAAGCAAGGTTAACCTACCTACAGCGTAACCCATTCTGTGTTATGTGTAGAGAACAGGGCAGATACGAACCAGCCACAGCAGTAGACCACATAATCCCGCATAAACTCGAACAGGCATTAATAGCTAAAGACCCAGTAAAGATTAAGATAGCACAACAGTTATTCTGGGATTCATCTAATTGGCAGGGATTATGTAACACACATCACTCTAGTACCAAACAGAAGATAGAGAACAAAGGAACAGAGATAGGATGCGATATCAACGGTATGCCATATGGCGGACACTGGAGTAAAGAGAAATGAAAGATGAAAAGAAATTACAAATAGCACGAATTTATAAGAACGGCTCATTTAGAGGACTTGGACTTTTATATAACGGTGAATTATTACCATGTCAAACAGGTGAATTGGACCTAAAGACGCGCTCTAATAGTCATGCTGATATTACTGTCAGATTTAATATTGGAAGTAGCGAAATAGGTATCGCTAAATACGAAATAACAGAAAAGGGGGAGGGGGAGGTAAAAAGTTCATGATAAAACACGTAAAAACCACCCGCCCTCATTTTTACGCAAAACCGCGAAATGAAATATTTTTTTTGGAGAACTTATGGCAGGTCGCAGACCAACACCAACAGCCACTAAATTGGTTGCAGGAAATCCTGGTAAGCGGGCGCTAAATAAAAATGAGCCTAAACCAAAAGAGGGCTATCCCGATGTACCGACGCACTTTAATACACAAGCTAAGAACATCTATCTTTGGCTGTGTAACATGCTCAATGACATGGGGCTATTGACCGTAGTTGATGGAATTGCAATTGAACGTTTAACAAAATGTTACATAGAAATACTGGAATGTGACAAACTCATCGATGAACACGGACAGGTGCAACAGGTCGTCAATACTCAAGGTGAGTTAGTCCTTAAATCCAATCCCGCAGTAACTCAACGTGCTGATGCTGATCGCAGATTACGCGCGTGGATGATTGAGTATGGACTAACCCAAGCATCTAGATCAAAGGTGAACGCACATGGCAAAGAGGGAGAAAACGAAACCGACAGATTCTTTGATTGATAACGCGACTCAATATGCGATTGATGTGACATCGGGGAAAACATTAGCAGGACCTGATATCCGAAACGCGTGTCAGCGCCATTTAGATGATTTGAAAAGAACAAAAGAAAAAGGGTTAATTTGGGATACTGAATCCGCTGATCGTGCTGTGGCGTTCTTCGAGGAAGTGCTTAAGCTGAATGGTGGAGAGCATGAGGGGAAGCCTTTTATATTATTGCCGTGGCAATGTTTTATAGTCGGATCAATATTTGGCTGGAAAACATTAGACGGATATCGTCGCTTTCGTATGGTCTATATTGAATCAGGGAAAGGCTCTGGTAAATCGCCTTTAGCTGCAGGAATAGGTCTGTATTGTCTAATGGCTGATAATGAACCTCGCGCAGAAGTTTATGCGGCAGCTACAAAGAAAGATCAGGCGATGATATTGTTTCGTGATGCCGTTGCTATGGTTGATCAATCTCCTGCATTATCTGAACGAATAAAAAAATCAGGTACAGGTCAAAACGTGTGGAATTTAGCGTACCTAAGAAAAGGCGCGTTCTTCCGACCAATATCATCTGACGATGGACAATCAGGACCTCGCCCTCACTGCGTATTGATTGATGAAATACACGAACACAAATCTAATAACGTCGTTGAAATGATGCGAGCTGGAACAAAAGGGCGAACTCAGGCGATCATCTTCATGATAACCAACTCTGGACACAACAAAACCAGTGTTTGCTATGAGTACCACGAATACGGGCGAAAGGTTGCAGAACAATCATTAATTGATGATACATTTTTTTCTTTTATTTGCTCACTGGATGAGGAAGACGACCCGTTTAATGATGAATCATGTTGGGCTAAGGCTAACCCCTCATTAGGTCACACGTTTACCGATAAATATTTGCGTGAACAAGTAACACAAGCTAAAGGGATGCCATCTAAAGAATCAATCGTTAGGCGTCTTAATTTTTGCCAATGGGTTGAGGCTGATAATCCATGGTTGGCATCTGATATCTGGATGGCTAACGAGCAAAATTTTGATATAGACGAATTGATCGGCGAGGATTGTTATGCTGGGTTGGATCTATCTGGTACGCGCGATCTTACAGCGCTATCCCTTTATTTTCCAAAACATAAAAAGGCATTTACTGAATTTTGGACACCAAAAGAAACACTTTTAGATAGGACCAAGTCAGATCATGTGCCCTACGATGCATGGGTTAAACAAGGGTATTTATTCGCTACGGAGGGTCGGGTTGTTGACTATAATTTTGTCGCTCAACGACTAGGCGAATTAACAGCTAAATTTAATATTATTCGAATGGCATTTGACCCGTATAGAATTAAATATTTTCAGCGTTCATTGGATGATGAATCAGTGAGCATTGAAATGACACCGCACGGGCAGGGTTTTTTTAAATCAAAAGATTCTGGTTTATGGATGCCTCATTCAATCGAGCTATTAGAAAAAGACATAACAGAGAACAATATCATCATCAAATATAACCCTTGCCTACGTTGGAATGCTGCTAGTGCTGTACTCGAATCTGATAACAAAGAAAATAAGGTCTTTGCAAAAAGGAAAAGTACAGGGCGCATTGATGGCGTGGTTTCACTTGCAATGGCACGTGGTTGCGCTGATGAAATGCAAGAACAAATCGGCAACCTATCAGATCATATCTTAAACGTCGGAATACGGACACTATGAATCTATTTAAATTTTTTAAACGTAAACAAAATTCTATCAGTCATCAAGAACCTGCTGATTATACAGGTTTTTCATTTGACACATATACTGGTCGCCGAGTGAGTCCAGCAATGGCTATGAAGTTAACTGCAGTATTTGGTTGTGTTCGTGTATTATCTGAATCGGTAGGAATGTTACCCTGTTTTCTATATCAATCAACTGATAGCGGACGAGTAAAAGCTCCAAAGGAAAAATTATATTCACTTTTATATACTGCACCCAATGACTATATGACACCTCAGGAATTTTGGGAGTATTTAATTGCTAGCCTTTGTTTACGTGGTAATTTTTATGCGTATAAAGTTAAAGCATTAGGTGAAATTGTCGAGTTGTTGCCCCTTTTACCTGATAATGTGCAACCGAAACTTGATGAAAATTGGAATCCAGTTTATCAGGTTACATTCCCTGACGGCTCCTGTGATGTCCTATCTCAGGATGAAATTTGGCACGTTCGCACATTTACAATGGATTCGTTAGTTGGATTAAGTCCAATTAGTTATGCTCGCCAAACAATAGGGCTTGGATTAGCAACAGAGGAGCACGGAGCACGTTTATTTAGCAATGGTGCTGTATCAAGTGGAGTGTTACAAACGGACCAAGCTTTAACGGATGAAGCCTATAAGCGGCTTAAAGAAAATTTTCAAGAGCAACATCAGGGTTTATCAAATGCACATAAGCCGATGATTCTAGAAATGGGATTAAAGTGGAATCAAATCAGCATGTCAGCGGAAGACGCGCAATTTCTCGAAACTCGGAAATTTCAACTTGAAGAGATATGCCGAATATTCCGCGTACCACTCCATATGTTGCAAAACACCGACCGCGCAACGTTCAGCAATATTGAAAATCTGGGTATGGGATTCGTTAATTATTCCCTAGTACCATATTTAACCCGCATTGAGCAGCGAATAAATACAGGGCTGGTAAGCAAGGAGAAACGAGGGCAATTTTATGCCAAATTCAATGTAGGCGCTTTATTACGTGGCGATATGAAATCACGCTACGAATCATATGCAACTGGTATCAACTGGGGAATTTTGTCACCGAACGAATGCCGAGATTTAGAGGAACGTAACCCACGTGAGGGTGGTGACGTTTATCTAACGCCAATGAATATGACTACTAAACCACAGGATAACAATAATGCTAAATAAAAAGAGAATGGATATACCATTCGAAATTAAATCAATCAGTGATTCTGGTGCATTTACAGGCTACGGATCGGTTTTTGGTGTGAAAGATAGTGATTCAGACATAGTGATTAAAGGTGCTTTCACAAATTCACTTAATCAATGGAAAGAAAAAGGACGACTACCGGCACTGCTTTGGCAACACAAAATGGATGAACCTATCGGCTATTACACCAAAATGGTTGAGGATGATAATGGTTTATACCTTGAGGGGCAATTATTAATTGATGATGACCCATTAGCTAAACGAGCACACGCTCATATGAGGGCTAAATCCTTGTCGGGTCTGTCAATAGGGTATGTATTAAATGACTATGATTATGATAAAGAAAAATCAGCGTTCATTTTAAAGGACATTGACCTTTGGGAGGTATCCGTTGTCACATTCCCAGCAAATGACGAGGCTAGGATCGATAATGTAAAAAGTATTTTTGAAAGTGGTGATATACCGCCACCAAGAGAAATTGAGCGAGTACTGCGCGACGTTGGACTCTCTAGAACTCAGGCAAAAGCGTTTATGTCTGAGGGGTATGCTGCGCTAAAACAGCGAGATGTTAGTAATAGCGAAGAAAACGCGATAAAAATTTTACAATCAATTTTTAATTAGGAGATTAAATATATTATGGCAGTAGATCAAAAAGATGTAACACAGGTCGCGGAAGAACTCAAACAACAATTTGAACAATTTAAATCTGCAAACGACAAACGTTTAGAGGGTATCACCCAAGAAAAAGCCGCATTGGCTAGTCAGGTAGACACATTAAACGGTAAATTATCAGAATTAGATAATTTAAAAACATCGTTAGAAAATGAACTAAAAGAAATTAAGCGACCTCCCGGCGGTAATAAAAATACTTCAGAACATAAAACCGCATTTGCTAAATTTATTCGTAAGGGCGATGAAACGGGATTAGCAGAACTGGAACAAAAGGCAATGCAAATTGGTATTGATGCTGACGGTGGTTTTGCATTACCACAGGAATTGAACACTGACATTCTATCATCATTGCGTAATGAGGTTGTGATGCGTCAAGAATGTACCGTTATAACTGTGGGTACACCAGAGTGGAAAACGCTAACCAACAAAGGAGGTACTGCTAGTGGCTGGGTCGGTGAAACCGATGAACGAAAAGAAACAGGTACACCACAATTTGGTATTATTACTCCTGTGTGGGGTGAAATTTACGGCAACCCATACGCAACACAAACCATGTTAGATGATGCATTTTTTAATGTTGAATCATTTATTACCAGGGAATTAACTACCGAATTCGCAGAGCGAGAGGAGGAGGCATTCACTATTGGTGATGGTATTAAGAAGCCAAAAGGATTTTTATCCTACGATACTGATGACAAAAAAGATAAAGACCGCGACTGGGGTAAATTACAGAAAATTGTAGGAAAAGATGCAACTATTTCAGCGGATGATATTCTGACTCTTTCTCACAGCTTGCGTAAACCTTACCGTTCTGGCGCTAAATTCATGCTCAATAATGAATCTTTATTAGCTGTGCGTTTATTGAAAGACGAAAGAGGCAATTACATTTGGCAACCGGGATTGCAATTAGGTCAACCATCGTTATTATCTGGATACGCTGTTTCTGAAAATGAACAAATGCCAAGTATTGGCGATGCATCAGGTAAAGCACCGATTGCATTTGGTAATTTTAAACGTGGTTTCTATATATTTGATCGTATAGGTATTCGTATGTTACGTGACCCGTACACAAAAAAACCTCATATTGGTTTTTATACAACTAAACGTGTAGGATCAATGTTACATGATAGTAATGCTATTAAGTTATTAACCGTAAACACTACGAAAAAAGCTTAATATGTTAATGATGCCCTTTATTAATTAAAGGGCCTTTTATAAGGTGATGGCATGAATTTACCCACAATTGACGAACTAAAGCAGCAGGTAAACGTGGATCATGATGATGACAACAATCTATTACTAACATATTCGTCAGCAGCTAAAACGGCAATTGAAAATTACATTAATCGTAAATTGTTCGAGGATTCAGTACCTGATGATTGCTCAAACGGAATGGTTATTAATGATGCAATAAAAGTTGCAATGTTGTTGCTTGTTGGTCATTGGTACGATAACCGAGAGGCGGTCGCTGTTAATAGTTCAGCGGTTGTTTTGCCGTTAGCATATCAAATGCTGATCAATCCATACAGGATCATTCCATTATGAAAGCAGGACTACTGAGAAACCGCATTACAATTCAGCAGAAAGTTAACGGTAAAGACGCATTAGGTCAAACTGTTGATCAATGGGTCGATGTGTGCACTGTACGGGCTGAAATCCGCGACATGTCAGGTAGAGAATATCAATCATCACAAGCCGAACAATCACAAACAGACTGCAAAATTCTAATTAGACATCGTAACGATATTACACCAGATATGCGGGTGTTGTGCAACGGTATCTATTACGATATTACAGCAGTTCTGGAGGACGTGAAAAAAACTAGGCTTGAACTACCGTGTAAAAAGGGCGTGCGTTATGATTAGACCCACTATCACCCTTGCTGGATTTAAAGAACTTGATGCTGATTTTAAATTACTCTCTAATGCTGAGCAAAGGAAAGTATCGCGTAAGGCTGTACGTGCTGGTGCGGTAGTTTTTCGTGATGCAGTGCGTGCAAATGCGCCTGTTCATTCTGGGTTGTTAAAACGCAGTGTATCCGTTGACACGGTCAGAGGCTCACTGACTGCTGGTGTTAAATTTAAAAAAGTGCCAGCAAAGAAAAAAGGTAAGAAAGGCAAACACAAAACAATGCCTTATTACTGGTATTTTCTGGAGCACGGAACCTCAAAAATGCCCGCTCAACCGTTCGTCAGACCCGCATTTGATGCAAACATCAAACAGGCAGAGGAGGCTGCATTTAATCAGTATCTAAACGACATTGATAGGATATTTTCAAAATGATTGAAGTGCAAATCACTAATGCATTAAAAATGCTGTGTGACGGGCGAATTAGCCCGTTAGTTGCCGATCAGGGGACACAGACACCCTATATTTGCTATACGAAAATATCGGGAGTTTATGGCGATGTTATGTGCGGGCAATCCTACGTTACATATTGTTTTCAAGTAGATGTCTATGCAAAAACATTGTTTGAAGCTGAAACCATCCGAGAACAAGCGTATCTCTGCTTGCAACCATTAAAACCATTTAATGTCAGCGATCGTCACGGTTACGAATCCGACACGGGACTCTACAGGGCAACGTTAGAGTTTTACCTACTAAATTAACCATTAACCAACCTAACCAATTTTAAACCGCCTATCTGGCGGTTTTTTTATGTCTGGAGAAAAAACATGACAGAAACACAGAGCGAATATACTAGAACACGAGGTGCAGGAATTTACGTTGGTAAGGACTCTAGCACCAAATTTATTACCTCGGATACCCCTACATTACCGCTGGAGTGCACAGTAACGGATTATTCGTTTACCGCACCAGAGGGTGAAGAAATTGACGTTTCAACACTGGGTTCACTAACTAAAGAGACTATTAGCGGGCTACCCTCTGAGGCAACCGTTACATTAAATGTTAATTTTGTAACTGGTAATGCTGGGCAAAAAATACTCAGGAAATCATATTACAATGATGAAAATTATCCATTCAAACTCCAGAGAGAGGATGGCAGTTCAATTGATTGGATCGCGCGTGTAACGAGTTATGAATTTAAGGGTACAAAAAATAACATCGAAACAGGCTCATTTTCATTCAAAGTAAAAGGTCGTTTTGAGTTTAATGATGCGATTATTTAGAGGTAAATAATGAATTTAAAAAAAATTATAACTGCAAAAAATGCAGGATTTCGTACTCAATCGTTTGAGGTAACAGAATGGGGCGTTACCGTTACTGTTCGAGAGCCTCTACATGCTGATTTTTACCGTTATCTCAAAACAATTGAGCAACTCAATAAACAGAAAAAATTATCGGAGCACGATAAAGATGTGGGTAGAATTAAAGCCGAAGCCCAGTTTTTCGCTACAATTTTGATAGATGAAAATGGTGATCGCATTTTTAATGCGAGTGATGATACCGATATGGCTGATTTGATAAAAAATTATGGTCCGATTCATACTCGAATCGTTAATAACTCTATTGAGTTGATTGGTTTAAAAAACGACCCGATAAAAGAAGCTGAAAAAAAGTCGAATTAGAGCCTGAACTTTTCTTCAAGCTAAAACTTGCATTACGACTTGGTAAAACATTGGCCGAGCTTGATCAATCAATGTCGGCTAGTGAGTTCTATTACTGGGTCGCATTCGACAAATTAAATCCAATCGGTGATGAGCGCCACGATTGGCACGCCGCGCAAATCGCATCCAGTATTTATCGTTCTCAGGGTGGCGACGCGTCTTTTGACGACTGTCTAATCAAATTTAGAGAGGAGAAAAACGAGCCTAAAAAACCAGTTTCGTTATTCGACGCACTATCAAATTTACTAGGGAAATAACATGGCAACATTGCGAGAATTGGCAATCCGAGTGACTGCCGACTCATCATCATATCAACGTGAAATGAGCCGAGCTACACGGCTCGGTACCGATTATTACAAAACAATAGAGGAGCGATCGCGCCGTTTTGACGCATATATTGCGAGTAATAACAGGTCAATTCAGGCAATGAACGCTCAGTTACATAGTTTAAAATCGTCAGCATTGGGCCTAGCAACGGCATTTGTTGGCGGTTTTGCTATCACTAGTATTATAAATACTGCCGATGATTGGGGGCAAATGGCGGCGCGTGTCAAAATGGCAGTAACTTCAGTCGGGGGATCGGTTGATGATTATCAGGATGTGCAAAATCGGCTATTAGAAATCAGTAACAGGAACGCCAAATCAATTACTGATTCACAGGAGCTATATATTGCCACAGCCTCATCAATGCGAGATTTAGGCTATAGCACTAATGATACTATTGATTTTATCGAGGCGATGTCCAATAGCTATACGATTAATGCAACATCAGCAGAGAAAGTGCAGTCTAGCATTAACGCCATTAACAAAGCCATGATTACAGGGAAAGTTACGTCAAACGACTGGAAAAGCATAATGGCGTCTACTCCCAATGTTGTTGAAGCTCTTTCGAATTCACTCAAAAAAGATGAGGCGATCATTAAGCAATTAGGCATGTCTGGACAAATATCTATGCGTCAATTGGCTGATGCAATGATTAAAGTCAGGGACGAGACGGGTAAAATGGCTGACAACATGGGCAATACCGTTAAAGACGGGTTTACCCAGATATCAAATAGTTTTGGTGCACTAATTGGTGAGCTAAATGACAGCGCAGGAATAACACGCGGTCTAGCAAGCGGTTTAAGAATTATTGCTGATAATATTGGGCTGGTAACTGGTGCAGCGGGTGTATTTGTTTCAATTGGACTAGGTCGTTATTTTGGTAGGCTGTCAGATTCTGTTATCAATGCTACGAAAACAACATTAAATAACCGCACTGCGCAAATATCATTAGCACAGACACAATTAGCAGCAGTAAAAACACTACAAGCAAAAGCGGTTGCAGAAGCTAATGCGGCTAGGTTTGAGGCTCAGCGAGCGGTTGGACTCAAGGCGAATTTGATTGCCCAAAATAATCTAACTGCTGCAATCAATCGTCAAACTCAGGCAAATAACCAGTTAGCATTAGCACAATCACGAGTTGATGCATTAACCAGTAAAATGGGTTTATTATCTCGCGCGAGTAGCGGTTTGCTCGGATTATTGGGTGGTCCAGTTGGATTGGCAGTAACGGCTCTAACCGTCGGCTCTGCATTTTTTTCAATGAGAGACGGAGCGGCAGAGGCTAAAAAACCCATTGAAGAATTGCAATTGCCAGTAGATCAGTTACTGGCAAAATTTAAGGAGCTAAATAAAGGTAGGCAAGATAGCATCGTGGCAGGGCTAACAGTTCAGGTTAAAACTGATTCCGCTTCAGTTGATACTGAAATTGATAATCTAAAAGAAAATTTAGAGAAAAATTTACGAACGGAATGGGTTACTGGTAACTGGTCTGCTAGGTTAGTTGTGTCAAAAAAAGACCAAGCCGCGATTAATGAATACATCGAACAGGTAAAAATCTTAAAATCAGAACTGGATAAATCAGCTATTAGCGAGTTTGAGTTTGGAACTAAACTCAGTCAATTAAATGATAAATTGATTACTGCTGTTGGTGGTGGTCAGGAGTTTAAAACAGCGCTAGGGAACATGACGGGCGCACTATTAACCGCATCAGGTGCACTGGGTGAAACTCAGGTAAAACTGGGAGCTATTCAGGGCGTGGCTGTGGCTGTGGCTAATGGCGTGAAAAAATTGGATTTGGTAGATTTCCCAAATCTCGATAATCAGCTAGGCACACTGAGTCAACAACTGGATGTTAGTAGAGTTAAAGCTAATTATGGCGCTGAAGCCGCGTATGTATTAGCTGGTTTGCAACGAGCTGCAGGTGATGCTGCGCTAGAACATGCAGCGGATTTAATTAAATTAGCAACTACGCAACAACTATCAGGCAACATGTCCGACCAGTTGGGTGAAAAACTAACTGAATTAGCTGATAAACTGCGTCAAAACCATAAATTAGAGGAGAATTTAAAGCAAAGTAGTAAGGGCAAAAGTCCTGCTGAACTCTACAAATCCCAGCTTGATAAATTAAATAATCAAATCAATGCATACACTGATATTACAGAACTGCAAAAATTACGGCGTCAGTTAGCGGAGGGCGAATTAAGTAAACTGTCAGAAATTCAGAAAAAGACACTTGAAACCAAAGCTATTGAGTTGGACCGGCTTAACGCTCAAAAAGAATACAAGTCAATCATGGATTCGTTGCGCACTCCAGCAGAGCAGCAACTTGACACGTATAAGAAACATTTGGAATTTATCGAAAAAGGCAATTTCTCACTGAGGGAACGCGAGGAATTGCTTGCTAAAATGAATAAAAAATCGCTGGAATCAGCGCCGACATTCAGCTATCAAAATTCATATAGTGGACTAGGTAGCGATTTGTTAAATGTTGCTGAGGACGATAAAAAGCTGCATGACTGGCAAGAACAGCAAATCGCGATGCAAACCGAGTTATTAGACCAAAAATTAATTAGTCAACAGGAATATGCAGACGCTGTTGTCAATATCGAGGACACGATGCACAAAAAACAGCAAGACATTCAGGACGCATACACACTTGCAACTCTTGGTACATTCTCATCACTAACTGGCTCAATTGCTGATATGTTTAAACAAACGGCGGGTGAATCGTCGGCTGCATATAAAGTGATGTTCTTGGCTAGTCGCGCGGCAGCTATAGCGCAGGCAACTATAAGCACTCTTGTTGCTGCAAATAAAGCGCGGGAGCTAGGGTACCCAATGGGCGAAATTGCAGCGTCAACCGTGATGGGGTTGGGCATGGCTAACGTTGGTATGATCGCAGCACAAACCATATCGGGCATGGCTCATAGTGGTATTGATAACATACCTCGCGAGGGGACATGGTTGTTAGATCGGGGTGAACGGGTTGTTGATGCACGCACTAATGCTGATTTAAAAGATTTTCTTGGGACATCTAAACGATCATCATCAGGTGGTTTAACGCTAAATATGCCACTAACTGCTGGCGGTGGTGTTACTCATGAAGATTTAGCCGTTTTTGGTGAAACGATTAAGGCGGACGTTCTCAGGGCCTATACAAACGCAATACGACCTGGAGGAGTTTTAAATCGTCGTTGATTTTATTATCAAAATTTCATACTATTTATTAAATTTATTAAATAGGGATGGATGGAATGAAAAAAATAATTTTTTTAAGTTTATGTGGTATGGTTTTAACCGCTTGTAACACCGTTAAATATAATTATGTAGCGGAAACAAAACAAATAAGTTATCCCGATTTGAATGTTGTTACAAAAACATTTATTGGTGATGATATGGTTAGACAGGGTACAGTAGCGTCAAGGGATGTTATTTCTTTTCCTCAAACTACAGTTGTTGGCAGGGTGACGGATTTTACTATTCATGCTGGAGAATACCCTAAAGTAGGTGAAGATCAAAATTATCTGTTTTTTGGGTTAAATGAGTTAAATTCTGGAGTGACAGTGGGAAAATCAACCTTTGCTGATATACCTGCAGGGATTAGAACTAATAAAAAAAATAATGATCTATGTGTTATTAGTATTGTTGGTGGTTCTTTATGTAAAGGTGATGCTTCATTTTCTTATCAAAAGAAAAATGTAACTTATCAAAATGCGTTTCAGCAGATACTAATCTATAACGGTAAAGTAGGGAATAAGATTAACATAGGGTATAAAGAATTTAATAATGATTTTGCTCGCCCTGCATTTTCAAATAATGTTGAATATGATCTATCGGATTCAAAAGTTATAAGATATAAAGGTGCAGAATTAGAAATAATAAAAGCAACTAATCAATTCATTGAGTATAAAGTATATAGTAATTTCAATATGAGATAAAAAAGCATGTTCTAAAATACAAAACTATTACAAACCGCCTCTCTGGCGGTTTTTTTACATCTGGAGAAAATATGGAGACATTTAATTGGGTCGTCGCACCCAGCATGGGAATAAAATCTGAACCGAGGGTCAAGACAATCAAATTTGGTGACGGTTACGAACAGCGAGCGCCTGACGGAATCAATAATAAATTACGTAGTTTCAATGTTACGTTAAACGTAGCCCGTAGCACGTCCCGTAATATCGATGAGTTCCTAGATAGACACGGTGGTGTAAACGCGTTTCAATGGCGCGATCCTCATTCCAATAAAATATTAACCGTCAAATGCCCTAGTTGGTCAATAAACCTACTACATACTACAGCGTCAATTACAGCCACATTCGAAGAAGTCGTGGCATAAATCAGGAGTAAATAAAATGCACGAAACAACAAAAATTAAAGACGAATCTAATACTACTAGTGACAGATTGATAGCTGATACCAGTAATCTAGTAAACACAATTCAGTACAGGGGGGTGACAATAACATTAGGAAATTTTAATAATGACGATCGGGTTAAATTCAATTCATCATATGAATCTGAGATTACGCCAATCATTAAAATTAATATTGCTATTACTGGTGTTATAACGTTGATGCCAGACGCCGAATTTTACCTCCAATATTCCGAAGATTTGAAAGTCAACACTGTAATAGGTGATGTTTACAAAAACGCTCTTGATTACGCCAAATCAATTATTGATGGTGGATATGCGGGATAAACCAAGCTAAGGCAGAATTCTGCCTTAGGTAAAAATTATGTTCCTTGTAGGTTACATAAAATAATGAATGGTAATATTGGAAAATCTAGATATTGTCAAATATATACAATCTATTAATTTTTGTAATTTGTGTAAATTTTCTTTACTATCTACCTTATGGTAATTATAATTACCTCCAAAGATTGATAATCTAAGTTATCAAGTTTAAAGGGGACAGCAATGAAAATAAAATTGATAAGCATGAAGAATGTTTTTTATTCGATAGCAAATAATAACATTTTTAATGAAAAACGCCCTTACATTAAATCAAATAGTTCTAATTTTAAAAGTGACTATAAACGCTTATCAGGCGATTATAGAGTTGTTTCAAACGATTTAAAAAAAACAATAGAAAAGAATAAAAAATATTTGTATGTCTAGATCAACAAGGATTGCAGCTCAAAAAACAAAAGATGGGGATCTCGGTATTGCTATGTCAGAGCACTCTACAGATTCTCCAGTTATTCAAATTGAGGTTCTGGAAAGACTCCATGCGTTTAAACCAGATAAAGTAGATTGGTTTTTTGAGCAAACAGAAAAAGAAGCCGAATACAGAAGAAAGAATGATAGGTGTGTTAACATTTTTATTTTTATCGAAAGGCTTTTAGGTCAAATATTTGGGTTAGTTATTGGTCTATCGGGGATTACTGGTAGTGTATACTTAGGGATTAATGGTCATGAGGTTTTAGCTGGAACTATTGCAACAGCAACCATTGCAACGTTAGCCGTGTCTTTCATAAAAGGGCGCAATTCTAAAAGATAGATAATTCACTTAAAACACCAACCCGATTTGGCGGTTTTTTTTGCCCAAACCTTTTAAATAACATACCATTGCAAAACAAAATAAATCAAACCCTCTAACGAGGGTTTTTTTATGTCTGGAGAAAATATGGCCCCAAAAAAAATGCTGCTAGATATTACAAAAATCGAGCAGGGCGCAATCATTAATTTATATGACCTCGATTTAAGTAAAATCGTTGGCAACAAAACAGTAGTACGCTTTCACAATGGCGTCAATGAACTACGCCGACCTATCACATGGCAGGGTAACGTGTATGAGCCATACCCAATTAAAGCGCAGGGATTTGAGCGCAGCGGGCAGGGCGCGAGTAATCGACCGACACTGACAGCCAGTAATACGGGAGGCATTTTAAACGGACTAATCGCAAATTATGAGGGCATGATTGGCGCGATTGTAACTCGGCATGAGGTGCTCGTTAAATATCTGGATGCGGTAAATTTTGAGAACGGCAACAAATATGCCGACCCGTACTGTGAATTTGTGTCTAATTATGTAATTGAACAGGTTAGTCTGCATTCACCATTGGCAACATTTACTCTCGCGCTACCCTGTGAAACTGACGGCGCACGAATACCAGCACGAATAATTATAGCTGATACCTGCAGTTGGATTTATCGCAGCGCTGATTGTGGTTATACAGGCGGTGCGGTTGCTGATGAGTTCGATCAGCCTACTAACGATATTACGCGCGACAAATGTAGCGGATGTGTCACTGGTTGCAAACTCCGACACGGTGAACACGGAATACTACCATTCGGCGGGTTTCCTACCGCTGCGAGAATTAAATAACACGTCTACATAACTACCCTAAAAAATCAGGTTATACAATGAAAACTAAAATACTCAATCACGCTAAAAAATGCGGTGAGGCTGAATGCTGCGGTTTTGTTATTGATAATAAAATGTACATGCCCTGCAAAAACATATCACCCACACCAACAGAGACATTTGAAATCTCGCCTGATGATTGGATTCAGGCTGAAAAAATCGGTGAAATTACAGCTATTGTGCACTCTCACCCTAACGGAACGCCTATCCTCAGCGAGTCAGACCAAATTCACCAACAACAAACTGCCGTCGATTGGTGGCTCGTCTGTGATAACCAAATTCATAAATTCAGATACATAAAACCGCTATTAGGTCGTGAATTTGAACACGGTAAAACCGATTGTCTATCAATAGTTAGAGATGCCTACATGCTGGCTGGCATTAATTTACCAGACTATGAGCGTGAGGACGACTGGTGGCATAACGGGCAAAACCTCTATCTAGATTTGCTGCCTAAAAACGGGTTTGAGCGAGTGGACGCAGAGGACCTGCAGGAGGGAGACGTTATTCTTGTTTGTCTCGGTTCGGAAACACCCAACCATGCCGCAGTCTATATTGGCCATCAATACATTTTACATCACTGTCCAGAACGACTATCTAAACGCGATACGTATGGTGGTTTTTGGCGAAATTACACACATTCAATTTGGAGGCATAACCAATGGCGAAAATCAGACTATACGGCCATCTCAAACAATTTGGCGATAAATTCGATATGAATGTCGAAACCGCATCAGAGGGATTGAACGGTCTATATTGTCAAATAGCTGGATTACGTCAACGGATTATAGACGGTTGGTTTCACGTTCGTATCAATGGCGTTGATATTACTGATGAAAATTTAGCGGTCGGATTGCATAGTAGATTACCCGAAAATGCTGTTATTCATATTGTCCCTCATGTGGCTGGCGCAAAAAGCGGTGGAATATTCGGATTTATTGCTGGTGCAGCACTCGTTGTTGGCGGGCTGATAGTCGGAGTTTCAACAGGGATAGGGTTTGGACTGGTTGCGGCTGGCGTAGGGTTAATGCTCGGCGGTGTCGCTCAAATGCTCACCCAGCTACCGAAAACCGAAAAAAAATCAACCGATAGCAATAGAAATACCTATTTTTCAAATCTGGACAACACAATGGCTCAGGGTGCGCCTGTTCCGCTGATTTTTGGACGAATGAAAGTGGGTTCAAAAGTTCTCTCGCAGGAATTAGAAACGTTGGATGAGGTGGAGTCGAATGTTGGCGACAAGCCAATTCTCTATCCAGTAAAAGGGAGGTCGCATGGGTAAAGGCTCAAAAAAGGCAAAGGCTCCGTATGAGGCTCCTGACAATCTCAAGTCAAATCAATGTCTTAGAATTGTTGATATGTTGGGTGAGGGACAAATTAAAGGACTTGTTGGAGATTTGCGGGGCGTATTTTTAAATGATACTCCCGTTCAAGCGCCTGATGGTTCGTTTAATTTCAAGGGAGTTTATGCCGAATGGGTCACGGGCACACAAACACAATTACCTCTGGAGGGATTCTCATACACTGGCAACGAAATCCCTGTAAATCTACAGGTAAAAACAACCACGCCCATTACTCGAACAATCACTGACCCAAACGTCGATCGGGTTCGAGTTACAGTTGGTGTGCCAGCATTGAAATATATAGATAGCAAGGGTAACACTAAACGAACTAACGTTTCAATGTCTGTGCAGATCGGCAGGGGTGATGCGTGGCAAACAGTTAAACATATCAATTTAATTGATAAAAAAACCAATTCCCAATATCTGACCTCTGTTATTTTAGATGATTTACCAGAAACTCCGTTTAATATCCGTGTTGTCAGAAATACACCTGATAGTAAATCTCAAACACTACTAAACGACACGTTGTGGAGTTCATACACTGAAATCTATGACGCCAAATTCTCACACCCGAATACCGCATTAATTGGTTTAAAATTCGACTCAGAACAATTCAGTGGTGTACCTAGACGCAACTATTTGATAGATGGTTTTATTATTGATGTGCCTGACAATTACAATCCAGAAACTAGGGAGTACAGCGGTTTTTGGTCGGGTAATTTTAAACAGGCTTGGACCGATAATCCTGCGTGGATATTGTACAACCTGATAACAAACGAACGTTATGGATTGGGTGAGCGACTCGGCAAATTCGGTGTTGATAAATTTACATTGTACGCGGTTGCCCAATACTGCGACCAGCTCGTCGATGATGGATTTGGCGGACGTGAGCCTCGTTTTGTCTGTGGTTGTCATATAACAGAGCAGCGACCAGCACGAGACGTTATCGATGATTTGTGTTCAGTATTTCGAGGCATGGGCATTTGGACTGGTACACAATATTCAGTGGTAATTGATCGACCTAGTGATATGGTTGCGGTTTACTCAAATGCGAATGTTGTTGACGGACAATTTGCGTATACCTCAGCGCCGCTAAAACAGCGCCATACAGCTGCATACGTGCGATATATTGACCCCAATAACAATTGGGAAACGGCGACTGAATATGTTGCGGACGATGATTTAATCAAACGGTTTGGTCTAAATGTCGCAAATATTGACGCATTCGGATGTACATCCAGAGGTCAGGCTCATAGGGTCGGGAAATGGCTAATTCAAACTGAAAAACTCGAAACTCAAACGGTCACATTTTCGGTTGGTCGTGAGGGTATCAGGCATTTGCCCGGCGATATTATTGGTATTGCTGATAATGATTATACGGGCACAACTATTGGTGGTCGAGTGATTTCCGTAGACGGTAGCACAATTACGTTAGATAGAGATATTGAAATAAAAAATATCAAAAACGCGTATTTGAGTATTACCGATACCAATAGCGATTTGCGTAAAATCCAGATACAGGCACAACCTAAACCTAATCAAATCGTATTAACTGAATCTGTTGATGCTGATGAGTATTCGGTTTGGAGTCTGTACGACAACAAAATCAAACCACGACTATTTAAAGCTCTTTCTATTCGGGAGAACGACAACGGAACGTACGCAATAACAGCATTACAACATGACCCGAATAAAGAGGCTATTGTTGACAGAGGCGCTAAATTTGATACAGACAGCCCGACAATATTTAATTGGGCAATTCCTCCCGTTGAGCAATTACAGGTGGAGGTAACGCCAGAATCTGACGTGTATCAGGCGCGGTTATCGTGGTCAACTCCTCGTACAATTCAAAATCTCCAATTCGAGGTTAAAATCTATCGCGATGACAAATTGGTTAGTCGTGATGTTGTTACTGAAACGGAGTTTTACATATCGGACCTACAGCAGGGTAAATTTAACGCAACAGTTCGTGGTATTGGCGAGGACGGACGACTAGGCGATGAGACGACTATCTCATTTTCAATATTGCCGCCAGCCATGCCATCGGGATTGGTACTCACGCCGAGCGCGGTTAATATCTCAATTCGCCCTGTAATGACTGCTGTATCCAGTTTGGGTACTCAATTCGAGTTTTACAAAGGTGCGACGAGGGCTGAGGTCGAGGCGCAAACTAATTATCTAGGTCGCGCCATGTCAATGATTGACGTGGACTGTACGCCAGATACCGAATATTGGTACGGTGTTAATGCGGTTAATGTTGTCGGACGTTCTGAGATGTATATCGCTAATACGAGGACATTAGCTGCAGAAAATGGCGCAGGCTGTATATTTAGAATTCAAACGGCTGACGGTAAATTCCCAGACAATGACACAGCCACACAGATGTTTTATCGTGAATTTGGATTTTTTCCAGCTCGCGATACAACACTGATCATCTATTCGTTAGGTGCTGACGGTAGGGTTTCGCATTCTGAGGCTCGGCTATATAACGGGTCATACTGGATAGAGCCTGCAATGTTTCTGGATGGCGATTTAATCGCAACAGGAACAATGCGAGGCGATAGGCTGATTGCCGGCACTGAGATTTGGTCACCACTAGTACGGGGAGGAACAGTCGAGGCGGGGCATATTATTAGCTCAGGCAACCCGCCAGCATTTGAATTGCAACAGGACGGCACACTATACGCTAGACGAGCTAATATATCGGGTAGTATTTATGCTGATTCTGGACGATTAAATAACGTAATTATCGATGAAAATTGTCATATAAACGGGACGCTGAGCGCCACGCAGATAGAGGGCGACATTGTAAAAATGTACCCGTGCTCAAAAAACGGGTTAATCACAATTCATCCAGCGTCATTCGATAGGGAATTCCACATTCAGCCAGTCACATTATCAGCGGTTGCATATTATGGCATAGGTAATTCCTCGGAGATTATCCGCTGGGATTTGGGATTGTTAGAAATTTTTATTCGAAATGAGCGCGGGAATTTTAGTCGTCGGTATACGATTGAAACGTCTAGACAAAATTTAACCGTCACACAGAGTTATTACGGAGATATTCCAGCAGGAGAGAGATTTTATATCAGTACCAGCACCCCTAGAAACAACCTTACACACGGTATACCAGATTTTATAACAATCATGGTAGTAAAAAAATAACAACCAAAAACTAACAACCGCCCTCGTGGCGGTTTTTTTATGTCTAAATTTGGAGAAAAACATGGCTATTATTTCAGGCGTTTTACAGGACGCTCTAGGCAATCCTATTAACGGTACACTAACACTGCGCGCTAAACGCACTACCGCTAATGTGATCGGAGACACGTATATTAAAATTGGTGTCATAGACGGAAATTATTCACTAGATTTACAACCGTGCGAATACGATGTTGTGTTGACAGTAGAGGGTTATCCTAAAAACCATCTAAACAGTATCACTGTATACAATGATTCGCCCGACGGAACGTTAAACGATTATTTAATTAATCCGTCAGGCAGTGATTCAATGCCTGAATTTTTGAAACAGGTTTTTGAGGCTAGGGATGTTGCGCTGAAATCTGCGGCGGAGGCTCGCGAATCTGCAGCAACAGTGGACACATCTAAACTAGACGAGCTATCTAACACTAACGGCAGTGCGCTCATTGGGCATCACGGGAGTAATTTACGGGTCGAACTGGACAACGACGGCAGGCTAAACGATTTAGTGGCAAAAATGGCAGCTGGGGTTGAAGTTCATATTGTTGGTTACGGTGATTCAACCACAGACGGAAACACGACCTCAAGTTGGCAACGTAACGTTGCAGGCACAAATCATAATCTAAACGCCCCTAACGCATGGCCAGCTCAGGCTCAGCGAATATTGCGTGAAATGTTTAACAATGACAAAATCCATGTTCATAATGCTGGATTTTCTGGTCAGCGGATCGATAACGGCTGGGCGGCCAACAACTATAAAACGTGTGTTATAGATAACAAATTCTACGGCGTTCCAGATATTGTATTGATTGGGTTTGGTATTAATGATTCGACCTATAACAAAAACGATATTTTAGGGGACACGTTGCGGGAAACAAATCGATTAATCGATACAATAATCGAGTTTGGTGCGTTGCCTATTCTGCTATCCTGTAACGTGGTTCGAGCAAACGGCACAGAATCAGGTAGGGACAAACTGCAACTTTTGCATCAAATTAATGGAGTCAAACAATATATTGCAAAAACCCGAAACATACAATATCTGGATTTAAATACAGCGGTTAAACAGTGGGTGGCGCAAAATACAAACGGGTATAATTACACTAAATTACAACCAGATTTGACTCACTGGGGCGATTTAGGGCACGCGTTTCAGGCGTGTTGGATAGCCAGCGTATTCTATAACCGTATAGTGAAAATTAACAAAAATAACCCGTATGAAATGGCATTTTTCCAAGACCCGCGAGCTAACTCCATAGTCACAAATAAAGACGTTTCTGTCAGCAGCAATACTCGACCAGGCATTAATATTTATGTTGCGTCCAAAGATCGGGTTGACTGTCGGAATAAACCTATTCTCGATATTTGGGTTTGGTGTGAGCATCTAGACGCGTCAATTGTCTATCGTAGATTATTGAGTGACGCAGGTAACGCGACTATTAAAATCACGGATATGTTGACTGGTGATAACTATACCAAAACAGCAGGGTTTAAAGGCAAAAAATTCAATGATTACAGTGTGTGCGACGCTCCGTTCTATGTTGGACAATTGCAATACGGTCTAAATCGAATTCAATTAATTGGAGATAGTGATCAATCGTCGGCGTTTTTGTGTGGTCATTTTGATTTTGTAGCAAATTATCAGGGCAAAACTGTTTGTAAAAATTTACTACAAAAAACGGGGACATTCCGAGACCACCAAACGGTGACAGCCTCTGCGAAAGACTCTGCCAAATCGGTATCATTAACGTTCTCGCCAGACGTATATGACCCGTACGGTCAAAATGTAGTGCAGTTATTTAATACGGATAAAACCACAAACATTTGTTTGGAGGGTAAATTTTCTGCGGGCACAGGTATTTTTTTGGTTCAGGGAAACGGACGGAAAAAGGACGAGCTGGCGGGGATCATGTTGTACGGTTTTTCAGGTTCATTATCAATCTACAAACACCGTTATAATACAGTAACAGGTGAGGTTAATTTTGAGCAACAGGGAGAGAGCGCAGCAGTTAAATCCGATGATGATGGCGTTTATCGAGTAACGATCAAATCCTATTTTAACAAAAACGGGTCTCCAGTTATCGATATTTACCACGCTGACAAATTGGCAAAATCAATCTCGTGGGACGGTGTGGACCATATTCCACCTCTAGCAGGTGTGGTAGGTAATATACACCGATTCCAGCCAGCGAATAAATCTGCAGATATGCTAGTGGAAATTAGTAAATTTGAGGTTTTTTATACTGATAACTAAACCTAGTGGTAATAACGTATAGTTAATACACAAATAATTCGCCCGATATTTTCGGGCGTTATTTTGATAATTCGTGATATATTAATGTAATTAAATTAAATTTCAGAAAATGGATTGTAAAAAATTGGTAGGCGGTACTGTTTTAAATTGATGAGTGTTATAATAACTTAATTGGATGTGGAAGCGATGTGTTGAAACTGTTGTGTCGTATTTGTGCCGTAAAATCTGTAAAAATCTGTAAAAAATAGTGAACAAATATACATCAATAGGAGCGGCTAACCTCTTTAATTTGTTGATTTTTAATAAATTAATTTTGTGTGATTTTTGAGTGTGTGTCACTCTTAATCAATTGGTCGCGGGTTCGAACCCCTCACAACCCACCACTAAAAATCATCCTATTCAGTGATATTCAAGAGTTAGTAGCTATCTAGTTTACTTATCATTTAAAAATAATACAGATATAAAAAATATAGATATAAAACTCTAGCAGGTTTTAATAATATACCTTATAAGCTTACCAAATTGAACAATTCAAGCTTTTAAACCTGATTTATTGAAAGTTAGGAATAAGACTATCGTTTTAAACAATTATGGGTATTAGCATGAATTCATATCTTCTTCTTTTTCTAGCTATTATTTGTGAAGTGATTGCAACTTCTTCATTAAAGTTATCCAATGGCTTTACTCATTTGGTTTTTTCAATCATTACTATCATTGGATACAGCGCTTCTTTTTATGTACTTTCATTAGCATTAAAAACTATTCCTGTCGGAATTGCTTATGCGATCTGGTCTGGCATCGGAATTGTGCTTATTAGTTTAATTGCTTGGATTTTTATGAAACAGACTTTAGATCTTGCTGCTTTAATAGGTATGGGATTTATTATGTTTGGTGTGGTCATCATTAATCTCTTTTCGAAAGTAGCAGGACATTAAATTATAAAACCATTCATTAAATGGTGCATTACTCAGTTTGGATCTCTTTATTTCATAAAATTACCGAGCCAATTATTTCATATTGGTAATATGACTGTTTCGACTCATCTATGATAAATAACTATAGAACATTTGCTTTAATCGTTTTTGGAAAAACGGTTTATATCTTGAAAAGTCACTTTAGTTTCATAATAAGCCTATTCTTCAAATCGGACAGCATCATAAACAGAAATTATCAGTATGTTATTTATTATTACATCGATTAAATTTAAACCAGGACTTTTGATGATTATTCAAATTGAATTAATTTTCTAGCTGTCTGAATGCAAAATTGTTACTTATCTATCGTACTTAACGTTTAGCGTTACAGCATTTCTAAAATCTTTTTTTGTTTGTGGCAATTTATTTTTACTAATATCTGTTTTTAATCGTCTTATTTCATTAAGCAACTTAGAAATATCTTGGTGTGCATGTGTAATAAAATCATGCCCGGCATCTGTTGCATCAATCAGTTTGATATCTTTGTTTCGTTGTTGTTCTGTTCCAATCCTAATAAAATTGTTACTACTACAATGGATATAACCCGCCAAATCCGCTTGCCCTGTAGGTTAGGTTACATTGTCACTTCTTTTTTGGATTTGGTTTAATTCATCTTCTGACAAAGTGCTATTTTGTGGTATTAACTGCTCAGCAAACACAGGATAATTTTGAGCAACTTCTGGATCATCAATGTTTTTACATCGATTTATAAACTGTTCGATCAAAAAAGAATTATTTAAATCATACAACAATTCAGTCATTCTACGATAGATAATCTCATCGTAATAATTGAGATCATCAATATAATTAATTAGTATTAAATTGGCGATTTTTTGATTAATAGATTGATTATTTTTGTTTTTCACTAATATTTTATGTGCAATAACACTCGGTTCCTCATTGCCTTCTAAAACAATATTGATAAGGGGGGATAGTAACTGGCTTAATTGATCATCATTCAATCCATCATCATGGATTAATGTTAATGCGCTTGTTTGTTGTGATGAAGAATTGAGAGCAATTTGTAGTTGTACAAAAAAATCAGGACATTGTCGAAAATTCTGTTTCGCAATCAATAAATTTTGTTGAGCCTGATTTAAAGCAAGCCATTCATGGGCATTTGCAAGATATTTTTGCCTCAGTTTCCTTATTTCTGACGTTATCTCAAAGCAATCCTCTAATGGTTCATCGGGTAATGCCCAATAATCAATAAGTTGCCAATGCTTGGCATAATCGTTATAAAGGACATTTAATACTTGGTGAATAATAGGTTGATTTTGATTAGGATCAGCGGTGAATAAATCATTACAAATATCGATACATAAATTCATTAATATGTGTTTTTGAAATGTTGAGTAATTATTATCAAGATATACAGACAAATATTTAGCTAACCATTGCGGTGTTCGATATTCGTTCGCTAATTCATATTCCCAATCTTGTCCATTACCGAGGGGGACTTTTAAATCTTGGCAAAGTTTTTCTAATTCATTCATAATTATGACTCAACCTAAAGGTTTATCTGAATTTTTTCACATAAATGGATACTAAATTTAGGTAAAAATGGATTGTTTTAATATCCGAATTTCATACTGTTAATTCATCTCTTTTATTATAAAAAAACAATTTTAGCTCTATCTACCTAAATCATAAAAAGTTTTTTTATTTTAATTCTTATAACAGGTTCATTATCATCTATCATAGGGTTAATCTTATCGTAGACTAACCACATCGAGCCTAAAATAAGATGTGCATTTTATCGTTTTTCGGTGATTTTTTTATTTTATTGAAAGAGAACTGATAACGTTAGCAGATTATAAACTGTTTTTATGTTTTAAGATCTACAAAAAAGCCCGACTTAAGTATATACTCTTTATCAATTTAATTAGTTTAACATGGCAAGTTTTTGTTATGCGTAATTCAATTAGCCTTATTTGTTTTCATCAATTTGTAAAGGATCATTGAGTATGATTTTAGGTAATATTAATCATTTGGATTTAATCCCATATTTACCCACCAAAATTAAGCAATCAATCGAATATGTTAAAGATAATGTTAACAGCAATACGCCAGTAGGACGTTATGATATTGATGGCGATAATATGTTTTTTATGGTGTCTGATAGCACTTTGCGACATATTCATGAGGCTAATCCTGAGTTTCATAAAAAATACCTTGATGTACAAATTGTATTGGAAGGACAAGAGGGAATGGCAGTAAGCACCTTACCACCCCACACTAAGGTATTAGACGACAAATTAGCAGATAATGATATCGCTTTTATCGAAACACCCCCAGAAGAAACCATGTTAATATTACAGTCGAACGATTTCATCGTATTTTTACCCAACGAAGTTCATAAACCGCTCTGTACTATCAATAATAAGATTACAACGGTTCGTAAAGTTGTGGTTAAAATCGCATTGGATTATTTATAATTAGGTCAAGGATATAGGTACAATATGACTTTAAATATCGCTGTTATTGGCGAATGTATGATTGAATTGTCGATGAAACAAGATTCGACAACACGCAGTTTTGGTGGAGATACACTTAATACTTCTGTCTATTTATCACGTTTATTACAAGGTAAAGACTTTGCAATTCACTATGTAACTGGATTAGGCACCGATCCTTTTAGCCAAGAGATGGTTGATAGTTGGCAAAAAGAGCATATTAAAACTGATTTAGTACAAAGAATGTCAGATAAGATGCCAGGACTTTACTCAATTGTCACAGATGATCAGGGTGAGCGTTCTTTTTATTACTGGCGTAATGATGCAGCAGCTAAGTTTTGGTTAAAAACTGCCGAAACAGACAAGATAGCCGAACAGATTACTCGATGTGATTATGTTTATTTGAGTGGTATCAGTATTGCAATTTTAGATGCGGAAAGTATTCTTAAATTATTAGATCTTTTAAAAAGAGTTAAAGCTAATGGTGGTAAGGTTATTTTTGATAATAATTTCCGACCACGTTTATGGAGCAGCCTTGATTTAGCACGAAGTGTTTACAACGATATTCTGAGTTTTACCGATATTGCATTTTTAACGCTTGATGATGAAGATTTGCTATGGGGTAAATTGCCTTATGAGCAAGTAATTGAGCGCACTAAAAACTTTGGTGTAACTGAAATCATCATCAAACGAGGTAGTGATAGCTGCATTGTTGATTGTGCTGAAGGCCGCTTTGAGGTGCCAGCTAATAAAATCGCTAAAGATAAAGTTATCGATACAACCGCAGCAGGGGATTCATTTAGTGCAGGTTATCTTGGTGCACGCTTAAGTGGGCGAGATCCTTCCCAATCAGCATTACAAGGCCATTTAGTTGCGGGTACGGTCATTCAATATCGTGGTGCGATTATTCCTTTAGATGCAACTCCAAAACTAATTGATTAATATAAATGACTAAAAACGGTCGCTAAAGACCGTTTTTATTTTAGCAAATAATCTTGTCAAAAAGTTTCAGGTTAACTATACGTTTGAGTATATAATAGCCAATAACGTGTTCTATTATATATGTGGTATATTTAATCGATTATTACTGGTATAATATACAGTTTATTTCTAATTCATTTCGTTTAAAACACACAAGAAGAGATCTATGTCAATCAAAGATATCGATATTCGTGGTGCGCGAACGCACAATCTAAAAAATATTAATGTTACTATTCCAAGAGATAAACTGGTTGTAATAACGGGTCTTTCGGGATCAGGTAAATCTTCGTTAGCATTTGATACTCTCTATGCTGAAGGGCAACGACGTTATGTTGAGTCATTATCGGCTTATGCACGTCAATTTTTATCATTGATGGAAAAACCCGATGTTGATCATATTGAAGGTTTATCACCAGCGATTTCGATCGAGCAAAAATCAACTTCGCACAATCCTCGTTCAACAGTGGGAACAATTACCGAAATTTATGATTATTTGCGCCTGCTTTTCGCTCGAATTGGCGAACCACGCTGTCCGAAACATGATTTACCGTTAGCCGCTCAAACGGTATCACAAATGGTTGATAGCATCATGGCATTACCGGCTGAAAACCGTTATATGCTACTAGCCCCCGTTGTGACTGAGCGTAAAGGTGAATTTGTTAAGTTATTTGAACAATTATCAGCGAGTGGTTATATTCGAGTTAGGGTTGATGGTGATGTCTATGATCTGTCTGATCCGCCGACACTTGAACTGCAAAAAAAGCATACTATTGAAGTGGTCGTTGACCGTTTTCGTATTCGTGATGATTTAAAACTGCGCCTAGCGGAATCAATAGAAACCGTACTTTCTATTACTAATGGGATTGTAAAAGTTGCCAATTTGGATGATCCACAAGCTGAAGAACATCTGTTTTCGGCTAATTTTGCTTGTCCAATTTGTGGTTACAGTATTTCAGAACTCGAGCCGCGATTATTCTCATTTAATAATCCAGCGGGAGCTTGCCCAGAATGTGATGGTCTTGGTGTACAACAATATTTTGACGCCAAACGCATCGTTCAAATGCCTGAAGTTTCGTTAGCCGCAGGTGCGATTAAAGGTTGGGATCGTCGTAATTTTTACTATTTTCAGATGTTAAAATCCTTGGCTGAACACTATAAATTCGATATAGATCAACCATACGAAAAATTACCTGAAAAAGTGAAAGATATTCTATTAAATGGATCAGGTAAAACCGAAATTCAATTTACCTATTCAAATGATCGTGGTGATGTTGTTAAACGCGTTCATCCATTTGAAGGCATTATTAATAATTTAGCGCGACGTTATAAAGAAACTGAATCACAAACCATTCGTGAAGAGTTAGCTAAATATATCAGTAATCGTCCTTGTCCTTGTTGTCATGGCTCAAGGTTATGTATAACAGCAAGACATGTATTTATTAATGATACTAATCTGCCAACTATTAGTGATTTAAGTACTCAACAAGCAAAAGACTTTTTTGACAAGTTATCATTAACAGGACAGCGAGCACAAATAGCTGAAAAGATCTTAAAAGAGATCAACGACCGTTTGCAGTTTTTAATCAATGTTGGGCTCAATTATTTAACGCTTTCACGTTCTGCTGAAACATTATCAGGTGGTGAAGCACAACGTATCCGACTAGCTAGCCAAATCGGTGCGGGATTAGTTGGAGTGATGTATGTACTTGATGAACCTTCTATCGGTTTACATCAACGAGATAATACCCGACTTATTGATACATTAACGCATTTACGTGATTTAGGTAATACCGTTATTGTCGTTGAACACGATGAAGAAGCCATTTTAGCGGCAGATTATGTTATTGATATCGGGCCAGGTGCAGGTGTACATGGTGGTGAGGTCGTTGCACAAGGTACCCCTAAACAAATTATGGCCAGTAAAACATCATTAACGGGTCAATATTTGTCAGGGAAACAAAAAATTGAAATCCCTGCAAATCGTACAAAAGTCGATAAGACAAAAATGTTATCGCTCATTGGTGCAACTGGTAACAATCTTAAAGATGTGACATTAAATATTCCTGTTGGACTCTTTACTTGTATTACTGGGGTATCAGGATCAGGTAAATCGACATTAATTAATGACACTTTATACCCATTGGCACAAAATGAACTCAATGGTGCAGAAAAAAGTGACATAGCACCTTATAAAGCTATTGAAGGGTTGGACTATTTTGATAAAGTCATTGCAATTGATCAAAGTCCTATTGGGCGCACACCTCGTTCAAACCCAGCTACTTATACGGGATTTTTTACTTCTATTCGTGAGCTTTATGCTGGTGTACCCGAAGCCCGAGCTCGAGGTTACAATCCTGGAAGATTTAGTTTTAATGTAAAAGGTGGTCGCTGCGAAGCTTGTCAAGGTGATGGTTTAATAAAAGTTGAAATGCACTTTTTACCAGATATTTATGTACCTTGTGATCAGTGTCATGGTGCACGCTATAATCGTGAAACGCTTGAAATTAAATATAAAGGCAAATCAATTAATGAAATTTTAAATATGACGGTTGAAGAAGGTCGTGAATTCTTCGATGCTGTACCAATGATTGCCCGTAAATTGCAGACATTGATTGATGTAGGATTAGCTTATATTACCATTGGTCAATCTGCCACAACATTATCGGGCGGTGAAGCTCAGCGAGTAAAACTTGCCAAAGAGCTATCTAAGCGCGATACTGGTAGCACTTTGTATATCTTAGATGAGCCGACCACAGGTTTACATTTCGCTGATGTTAAACAATTACTTGCACAACTTCATTCACTCCGCGATAAAGGTAATACTATCGTAGTGATTGAACATAATTTAGATGTGGTTAAAACGGCAGACTGGATTGTCGATTTAGGCCCTGAAGGGGGCAATGGTGGTGGTGAAATCATTGCTGAAGGTACGCCAGAAGAGGTCGCAAAATCGAAAAAATCGTATACAGGTCAATATTTAAAACCATTGCTTGATAAGCAATAATGTAAACCAACGTTATTGTTATTACAAAAAAGTGAACCAAGGAGAGCATTTTGATATTACAAACATTATTGATGATCATCATCGCTTATTTCTGTGGTTCACTTTCTGGCGCTTTGATCGTCAGTCGAATGATGCATTTGCGCAATCCATTGGAGTATGGTTCACATAATCCTGGAGCGACCAATATGTTACGAATCAATGGTAAGCTTCCAGCAATGCTTGTACTAGTGTTTGATATGTTAAAAGGTACAATACCTGTTTATATTGCTTATCGGATCGGTATTTCACCTTTTTTCCTTGGTATGGTGGGCATTGCAGCATGCCTTGGGCACATTTTCCCTTGTTTTTTTGGCTTTCATGGTGGTAAAGGGGTCGCAACAGCATTAGGCATGATGATGCCAATAGGTCTCGATTTTACTGGCTGCTTTATTTTGACTTGGTTATTGGCATTATTCGTAACAGGTTATTCATCCGTTGCATCAATTGTTGGATTTCTTTTTGCCCCGTTGTATGTTTGGATTTTTAAAGCAGAATTAACGTTACCCGTTACAATGCTCTCTTGTGTTATTATAATTCGCCACAGTAGTAATATTATGCGACTTTTTAAAGGGGAGGAACCGAAAAGTTGGCTTTTCAAAAGCAAAAATAAACATTGAAATTATTGTTAATCAGCATTGGTAACGGTTTTTTATTTTCGTCATTTTTATCTCAATGGTTTTTCATAACAAAATATAATTAAATTGAAATAATAACGTATTTCTTGTTTTATAGATTTTTGAAACAAGGTATCATTAATACTAAATAAAATAGATGGTAACAAAATAGATTCATGCAAATTAGCCCATTATTAGACTCTCTCATGGAAGCATTTCGCTGTTTACCTGGGGTTGGTCCCAAATCCGCACAAAGAATGGCTTTTCATTTATTACAACGCAATCGACAAGGTGGTATTAAATTAGCTCATGAACTTCATGAAGCGATGATTAATATTGGTCACTGTAATGAGTGTCGAACCTTTACTGAACAAGAAACTTGTACAATTTGTGCCAATGTTCGACGCCAAAGCAGTGGACAACTTTGCGTAGTTGAAACACCCGCTGATATTGTTGCTATTGAGCAAACAGGTCAGTATAGTGGACGTTATTTTGTCTTGTTAGGTCACCTATCACCATTAGATGGCATTGGTCCAAGCGATATCGGTCTGGATTTATTGAAAAAAAAATTAGCATCAGAAGCGATTAATGAAGTGATTTTAGCGACTAATCCAACGGTTGAGGGGGATGCTACTGCTAATTATATCGCGCAAATGTGTGGTGAATTTAACGTTGTGGCAACAAGAATTGCCCACGGCGTACCTGTTGGTGGTGAGCTTGAAATGGTTGATGGTACAACTTTATCGCACTCATTTGTTGGCCGCCAAAAAATTGAATTTTAAATTGGTGATCCATAAGATTACCTTATGGATTACCTAAATAATTATCAATAAAATGTTTAGCTGGTTCGATAGAAAAGATAGAAGAGGAAATATATGAAGTATAAAGCTGTTGCGTTCGATATGGATGGTACCTTATTAACAACTGACCGACTTGTGTTACCTGAAACGGCCGAAATGATCAAAAAAATCAGTTCGAAAGGGGTAAAAGTCATATTAGTATCTGGTCGTCACCATAGTGTTATTTATCCTTATTATTATCAACTTCAATTATCAACACCAGCGATCTGTTGTAACGGCACCTATTTATATGATTTTGAAAAACAACAATCATTAGCAGCCAAACCAATGACCAAAGAGCAGGCTAAAACGCTACTTAACCTAGTTCATCAATATGGTATCCATACTTTAATTTATACCGATAGAGTAATGACATATGAAGTGCTTGATGATCATCTTGAAGGATTTTTTAAATGGGTTCACTCATTACCCGATTACTTACAGCCTGAAATCGACAAAGTAGAGAGCTTTGAAAAGGTTATTGAAGAAGCGAAAGCCGTATACAAATTTGCAACCAGTAGTCACAACATTCCAGTGTTACAAGAGTTTTCAAAGGCAGTTGACGCGCTTGGATGTTTTTCATGTGAATGGTCTTGGTCTAATCGTGCCGATGTTGCCATAAAAGGCAATACAAAAGGTAATGGTTTAAGCCATTGGGCCGCGCTTGAAAACATCGATCTAAGCGAAATTGTTGCTTTTGGTGATAGCTATAACGATATTAGTATGTTATCTCTTGCGGGATTAGGAATTGCGATGGGTAATGCCGATGAAGAAGTCAAAGCCAAAGCCAGCTATGCCATAGGTGATAATAATAGTCCAAGTATAGCAGCAGAACTAGAAAAACTGTTTTTATAATTAATACGCCGTGTTTGAAATTCTATATCAAGATAATGACTTAATTGCGATAAACAAGCCAAGTGGTTGGCTTGTGCATCGCAGTTGGTTAGATAAGCATGAAACAGTAGTGGTTATGCAAACATTGCGTGACCAAATTGGTCAACATGTGTTTCCTGTACATAGGCTTGATAGGCCTACTTCTGGTGTATTACTCTTTGCACTATCAAGTGAAATTGCTCGTTTAATGTCTGAACAATTTGCAACAAAGCAAATTGAAAAAACATATCATGCCATTGTGCGAGGTTATGTTGAAGGTGAAGCTATTATTGATTATCCATTAGTGGAAGAACTCGACAAAATTGCGGATAAATTTGCAGACACCAATAAACCCGCTCAAGAAGCAGTAACGGCTTATCGAGGAATTAGTAAAATTGAAGTTCCAATAAAAGTGGGCAAATTTGATACTGCTCGATACAGTTTTGTTGAATTAAAACCTAAAACGGGCCGTAAACATCAATTACGCCGTCATATGAAACACATTTTCCATCCTATTTTGGGCGACAGTAAACATGGCGATTTACATCAAAACCGTGCTTTTGCCGAATTTTTCTCGATAAAGCGACTGATGTTGCATGCCAGTAAGTTACAAATCACCCATCCAATCAGTCATAAACCCATTGTCATAGAAGCCAATTTAGAACAGCAATGGCAAGATATCCTATTGAAATTTATTTAATAAAATTGAATTTGTATAAAAGTTAGCTTGCAAATATTTTTATACATAGTATTATTCTAACGCTTTCTTTTTGATATCTCTATTGAAGAGAAAGTAAGCTATTACATGAATTTATAACAACACGATTGGAAATAAAAATGAAATTATTTGTGAAATTTTTTAGTGTTTTTTTATTAGCACTTATGATAACAGCATGCTCTTCGCAAGAAGATGGACCGGAAGGCGCTGCCAAAGAATTTATGTCTGCTATGTATAAAGGCGATCTTGATAAAGTTACTAGTTTGCTTTACTTTCCTGAAGAGAAGAATTCTTCTGATATGATGTTAATGGAAGGTATGGTAAAAAGCAAAATGAAAATGGCTGTCGATGAAGCTGCTGAGCTTGGCAAAAAGCATGGTGGGGTTGATAAAATTGAATGTACTCTTGTTAACTATACCAATGAAGAAAAAACAGAAGCAAAAGTTCTAGCTACTACTTATTTCAAAGATGGTACTAAAGATGAAGTACATGGTGCAACAACTGTTATAAAAGTTAATGGTAAATGGCTAGTAGCATTTAAAATTTAAATAGATAGTATATATTGATTGATATAATTGATAATAAAAGGGCAAAATAGTTTTGCCCTTTTATATTTTGGAAATTACTTTAATGAAAGTTTATCGTTTTATTCCTATTATTTTTATTCTATTACTCAATTTAGTTTGGGCTGATGAAAGGGAGCAATTTACGCATCAACATGATAATTTATCTTATAACATCAAAGTCGGAGATTGGATTTTTAGAAAAGGCGTACAAGTAGATAGTCTAATTGCTCATCAATTTAGTGGAGGTAAATTTTCCCATATTGGGATGGTGGTATCAATCAACCCAGATATCAAAATTATTCATGCCACTACTAGTGATGATGAGAATTACCCTAATCAGGTCATTATTTCAAGTTTTGATGAATTTATCACACCAGAACTCGCTGAAAAATATGCGATAGCAAGACCCAATTTTTTATCTGAAATTCAAAACCAGCAAATCGCTAATGAGCTTTTGACTAAACAAGGACAAGCTTTTGTTTTAGCTTCTCGCGAGGAACCTCATTTATATTGTACAACATTGCTGTATGACGCGATTATAAAGTACCAGCCAGACTTTACAGTTCAATGGCAGCATACCCAATTTCCTTTCTTTAGCGGTGATTATCTATTCCCGAGTGCTTTTGCCAATCATCCTGATATCACTTGGATCTATCATTATCCAATCTTAAATTGAGGCATTTTTTAAAAGCGAAATAACATGACAACTCATTGAATA
The DNA here is from genome assembly GCF_984568995.1 of Gilliamella sp. LMG 34360. Lineage (NCBI taxonomy): Bacteria > Pseudomonadati > Pseudomonadota > Gammaproteobacteria > Orbales > Orbaceae > Gilliamella > Gilliamella sp. LMG 34360. The sequence goes on from NZ_OZ474900.1 coordinate 1,674,132, forward strand.
TTAATTGAATAAACTTTGACCGCGCTTGATACTTGGATTACACTAAGTATAAGATTTATTATTAACTAGATTCATTATGATCCCTAGACTATCAAACTCGCCTCAACTTGATGAGGTTACAAAAACATATTTAATTGCTCTCAAAGAATCTGGCTTTACCGGTGATATAGCAAGCGATTATGCTTCGTGTTTGACTATGGCAACGGATAACAGTATTTATCAATTAATGCCACAAGCGATATTATTTCCTCGTTCAACTGAGGATGTTCAATTAATAACGCATTTAGCCAATCAAGACCCCTTTCAAACTTTAAAGTTTACACCACGAGGGGGTGGTACCGGAACAAATGGACAATCTTTAAATAGGGGTATCGTAGTTGATCTTTCTCGTTATATGAATCGAATTTTAGAGGTCAATATTGAAGAGGGTTGGGTAAAAGTCCAAGCAGGGGTGATTAAAGATCAACTTAATGAATATTTAAAACAGTACGATTACTTTTTTGCACCCGAATTATCTACCAGTAATCGAGCTACGATTGGTGGAATGATAAATACCGATGCCTCAGGACAAGGCTCGATGGTTTATGGAAAAACATCCAATCATGTTTTAAGCGTTAAAGCCGTATTAATTAATGGTGAGATCCTTGAAACAAACAAAAAAAGTATTACAGAAGTTGAGAATCTGGCTAATGATTCAATGATTTACCGCACGGTATATGAATATTGTAAAAATCATCGCCAACTCATTTTAAATAAATTCCCAAAATTAAATCGCTTTTTAACTGGTTATGATCTGAAAAATGTCTTCAATGATAATTTAACCGAATTTGACTTAACACGCATTCTTACTGGTAGTGAGGGTTCATTAGCCTTTATTACCGAAGCTAAATTAAATATCATCCCCAAACCAAAATATCGTTTTTTAATGAATATTAAATACGACTCTTTTCAATCCGCATTAAGTAATGCCCCCTTTTTAGTAAATGCTGAAGCATTGTCTGTTGAAACAGTGGATTCAAAAGTTTTAGGACTGGCTAAAGAAGATATTATCTGGCAATCAATTAAAGAATTAATTACCGATGTTATCGGGCATGATATGCAAGGTATCAATATTGTTGAGTTTGCAGGTAATGATTATGAGTTGACTAAAGGTAAACTCGATAACTTAAGTAAGCAAATTGACAAACTCATGATAAATCATTCCTTAGGTATCATAGGTTATCAAACATGTGAAAACTTAGATGAAATTGAGAAGATCTATGCAATGCGAAAAAAAGCGGTGGGATTACTTGGTAATGCTAAAGGAATGCGTAAACCAATTCCTTTTGTTGAAGATACATGCGTGCCTCCGCAGCATTTAGCGGAATATATCGCTGAATTTCGTGCTTTGCTTGATAGTCATCATTTGTCTTATGGTATGTTTGGCCATGTTGATTCAGGAGTATTGCATGTTCGCCCAGCTCTGGATATGTGCGTTCCTGAACAAGAAAAACTGATGAAAACTATTTCTGATCAAGTTGTCGCTTTAACTGCTAAATATGGCGGATTACTATGGGGTGAACATGGTAAAGGGTTTCGTAGTGAATACAGTCCTGCTTTTTTTGGTGAAGAGTTATATCAAGGTTTAAGAACAATTAAAACTGCTTTTGATCCCCATAATCGTTTAAATCCAGGAAAAATTTGCCCACCTTTAGGTGTTGATGAGGGCATGTTAACCGTCGATTCTACCACACGGGGCTTTTATGATCGCCAAATTCCATTAAGTGTTAAAGAAGTTTTTCACGGAGCAACAGAATGTAATGGTAATGGTCTCTGTTTCAATTTTGATGTGAATAGTCCCATGTGTCCATCGATGAAGTTATCAGGTAATCGAGTTTATTCGCCAAAAGGCCGAGCAACCTTAGTGCGCGAATGGCTACGTTTAATGGTTAAATTAGGTATGACAGAACAAGAACTTAATTCGTTATTAACAACAAAACACAGTTCGTTAGTTGCATTTGCTAAAAAAATAGCCAACACCGTTAAAGCAAAATTTGGAGAATATGACTTTTCACATGATGTAAAAGATTCAATGAATCATTGTTTGTCATGTAAAGCGTGTTCAATACAATGTCCGATTAAGATCGATGTACCTGATTTCAAAGCGCGTTTTTTACAGTTATATCACACCCGTTATTTAAGACCTGTGCGCGATTACTTGGTGGGAAATATTGAGTCATACCTGCCTTTAATGGCAAAAGCACCACGCTTTTTTAATTTTTTTATGAAGATGCCCGTTACAGAATATGTGACTAATAAAACCGTGGGTATGGCCAGTTTACCTATGTTGTCTGTGCCAACATTAAAAAAACAATTGATTGGTCATAACACTGCAAATATCAAACTTGAACAACTACAGAAATTTTCACAAGAGGAGCGCGCTAAGTATGTACTTGTCGTTCAAGATCCATTTACGAGCTATTATGATGCAAAAGTGGTCTATGATTTTGTCTGCCTGATCGAAACGTTAGGATATAAACCCGTCGTTTTACCATTTGTCCCCAACGGTAAAGCTCAACATATAAAAGGTTTTTTAAAACAATTCGCCAAGACGGCGCAAACAGCTGCACAACTATTATCACAAATTGCTCAATTGGGTATCCCCATGGTTGGTGTAGATCCTGCTTTGGTACTTTGCTATCGAGATGAATATAGACTTATACTTCAAGATAAAGTCAGTGATTTTAAAGTATTGCTTTCACATGAATGGTTAACTAATATTGCTGACCACTTGCCAAACAGCACACAATTAAAAACAACCGATAGAGAAAAATGGTATTTGCTAGGGCATTGTAGCGAAACGACACAATTACCCGCCAGTAATCAACAGTGGCAACAGATTTTTAAACAGTTTGGTACTGATTTACGACCAATCCGAGTAGGGTGTTGTGGTATGGCGGGCACTTATGGACATGAAGTTAATAATCTTACAGCATCAAAACAGTTATATGAATTATCTTGGCAACAAGCATTGACCAGCTATCCTAAAGAACGTTGTTTGACAACAGGGTACTCGTGCCGTAGTCAGGTTAAACGATTTGATAAGTTTATTATGAAGCATCCGATCCAAGCATTACTCACCATGATGCAGATGAATTGATTGAAAAAATAGAAGAATATATAGAATACTACAACACCAAACGGATTAAAGCCAAATTAAAAGGCCTGACTCCGGTTGAATATCGAAATCAGGCCTTACAAGCCGCTTAATAAAAGTGTCCAACTTTATGGGGTCACTTCATTATTTGTGCTTTTAAAAGAATGATGGCAATAACCTATTATTCTAAATAAAGATTTTGCATGGTTTTAAAATCTTGATCTGTAAAACCTAACTCTTGCTTAATGTAATTTGCTGGTGAGCCGGCCACTTTTTTCATTGTATCAAGAATTTCCATCATAAAACTGACGCGGGTATCGATTAAACTCAATAAATAACCGAGTACATCTTCATCATCGGTAATCTTACGATAGGCAGCCATTTTGATTTTATTTCGCTCTAAACGATTATCATGAGTCAGCATATAATCATAAATAATATCGGATTCAGATACGCCTAACATAATTTGAATCAATAATACACCATATCCTGTTCTATCTTTACCTCCACGACAATGTTGAAGACTTGGGCTGTTGTCGGCATCTAAAACGGCTTTTAACATTTGTCGATAGGCATTTTTAGATTTTTCACTTAACACAAAGTTACGATATTGTTCAAGCACTTGTATGCCATCGCCATTAACTAATTCTCGAGGGATATCTCTTAGTACACTTTCAATCAATGCTTGATCTTCATTGCTTGGGTCGGCTGCAAATTGAGCTGCAAGTTCCGCCGTTTGAGCTGATGCATCTAAATGAAATGTCTGTTTTTCCCCAATGGATGAATTAGGACTAGTTTTAATTTCGTTAGCACTGCGATAATCAATAATTGTTTTAATATTTAATGCAGTAATATATTGTTGTGCATCGGGTTTTAAACCATGAAGGTGATTGGAACGGTATAATTGTCCCCATTTTACACGTTTACCGTTAGCAGCAACATAACCACCAAAATCTCGGAAATTATTCAAACCTGTTATTGGTAACGTTCTTTCACCAAATATTAAGGGTGATTTGCCTTCCTTTTCTAAAATGAAATAAATACGTTTTTTAGCTTGTAACGGATCATCAAAAATCACCGGACTTTGTACATTTTTGCCAATCAATGTTTTAGTTTGGGTATGAGCATTAGCCTCTTGAGTCCAATAAAGATCAACGGATTGTTGATCTAATGAATCAAATGATATGACAATCTGTCCTTGATTATTACGCACCGCTGATACAGCTTCTTTATTTTGTTTTTCCATCGTTATTTACCTAATTAATTTAGTATACCCAACATTGAAAGAATTACTCCAATCACCATTACCGCTATAATTAGTGAAACAGTGTATTTTCCTTGGAATTTTTTGACTAAATAAAACACACCTAAAGCAAAAAGAATAGTTAATAAATTCGGCATGACTTTATCAAACATATCTTGTACTTTGATTGACTGTTCACCAACTTCTATTAACAGGGGCGTTGAAACTTTAACGGTCGTGGCTATGAGGGAGCCGAGCACCATAACCCCCACCACATTGGCTAAATTGCTAATTCTCTGAATAATATTTGAATTTTTAGATTGTTCAATAAGATCAACCCCTTTATTGTAGCCATAATGAACAAAGAAATATTTGCTCAGTATATTGACTAAATTATAAACAAAGAACATCAATATCGGTCCAATCACATTACCTTGTAAAGCAAAAGCCGCGCCGATACTGCCACAAATTGGCATCCAAGTGAATTTTAATAAGCTATCGCCCAATCCGGCAAAAGGTCCCATCAACCCCGCTTTTAACGAAATTACCGCATCTTTTTCTTCTTCTGTGGTTTTTTCTTCCATTGCAGCTGTAACACCTAATATCAATGCACCAGCGTTAACTTGGGTATTAAAAAATTCAAAGTGACGTTTCATTGCACGGATGCGCGTCTCTTCATCCGCATCTTTATAAAGTCGATCTAAAATGGGGATCATGCAATGTGCAAAACCGATGGTTTGTAATTTTTCATAATTAAAAGAAAAAGGTATGGTTTGTATACGCCAAAAGACACTATTGAGATCCTTTTTGGTAATTTTCTTTTCGTTATTCATAGATCATACTCCTCTTCAACTACACTATTATTTACTGTAGATTTATTCTCTGTGTTACTACTTGAATTTTCATTCTTTTTACCAGCCATAAACGCCATGTCATATAAAACCGCAAACGCTAGTGCAATGAAAGTAATTGGGATAATTGGCAAATCAAGATAACTGGTTAGTACAAAACCAAGTAGAAAGAAAAACCACATGGTGCCTTTTAAGAGCATGAGTAATAAAATACAGATACCCACAGCAGGAATTAATTTTGACGCAACGCCCATACCTGTAATGATATCTTTCGGAATCGCATCTAAAATGGTTTTGATTAAATCACTACCAAAATAGATTGCTAAGAAACAAGGTACAGCACGAATCAGGAACCAAACCGGTGTAGAAAAGTAATGAACTTTGACCAGTCCCTTATAACTACCATTTTGAATACTTTTTTCTGCCAATGGATTTAGAAAACAAGCAAAAGATCGCCAAACAATTAATAACTGCTGGCAAAGTATTGAAACAGGAAGTGCTAATGCGACACCCGCAGCAATTCCACCTTGAGTAGCAATGCCGAGCGAAACACCAATTATTGAACCTGCAACAATATCAGGTGCGGAATAGGCTCCCACATTACCAATACCCATCCACATAAGTTCAAGAGTGGCACTGATTGCAAGTCCTTGAACCAGATCGCCCATAATAATGCCAGCTATCGTTCCTGTTAATAATGGTCGTCGTAGCATTTGTGGACCAACATCATCTAATGAACAGATTCCCGCCCAAATGGCGACAAGAATAGCCTGTGTTAACATAGGTTAACCTCCAAATATAATTAATAAATAGTTAATTAAGACTAATTAATCAGTGTTTTGAGTAAAACAACGGGATCTTTGGGAACCATTTGAACCTCAACAATCACATTTTTTTCAATCAGATTTTTGAATGCTTGTTCTTCTTCAGGCGTGACAGAAACAGCCCGTGATAATTGATGACGTCCTTCTTGCATGCGCATTCCTCCAACGTTGAGTTTTTCAATCTCTAGTCCTCCTGATACCAGCGCATCGACATCAATACTGTTGGTAAATAACAACATTGTGCGTTTTTTGATAGGTGTTTTTTTGAGGATTTCAATAAATTGTTGAACGCCAAATACTAAGACTTTTAATTCTGGTGGGGCAGACATGGTTAATACTGATTGTTGAACTTTATCGTTGGCAACTTTATCGTTAATTACTAGGACTTGCTCAATATTATAATTTTTTACCCAAGTGGTGATAACTTGTCCATGAATAAGACGATCGTCAATTCTAGCTACATTAATTGGCATATTGTTCTCCTTACAAATCAGTAGATTGTTCACGTTGAGAATTTAGTACTTGTGCAACGTCAACACAGCTTTGCGGAAAAACTTCTTCAATGGCAGCTTTAACGTCGTTAAGTGATCCTTCTCTATTATTTAAAACTTCAAGCAATACAGGAATATTAAACCCACTAAATAGCAATACATCACCATATTGTATTAATAATTCACCGGCAAGATTACACGGTGTACCGCCCATAATATCAACGAGAATAATGACACCGTCACCTTTATTCAGACTCTGATAACTTTCAGACATCTGTTGGCGTAGATTATCGATATTACTATCAACTAAAACGGATATTACTTTGATATCTTGTTGTTGTCCTATAAGCATTTGGGCACACTCAAGCGCACCTTGAGCAAAAGGCCCATGACTGGCTAAAATAATGGGTAATTGTCGTTCCATTTTCAATTTCCTTTATCAAACTAGATTATCACTAAATGTAATAATGTTACTTTAAATTAAAAATTATTTAGTAATAAAATTACATCTAAGTGCAAATTAAGTCATCTTTTTTTTTAAGATTTTTAGGAATTTGTGAACTGGATCATGTTTAATTTAAAAAGTCATTAAATAACATAATATTGTATTCATAATATGAATGGTTTAAACAATTTAGTGACAAGAAAAATACGATAACATTAAAGACTAATGAGTAAAAATCATTAATATATCTTTAATAAAAATTATGAAAATATCCTTTGAGACATTATTTATGATGGGGATATTTACGTTTTTCGCGACTTTGAGTCTGCTCAAGCAAATGTTCATCATATTTTCGGATGAATAAATTGGTCAGTAACATATTCATAACCGATATTTGCGAAATTTTAGAACGAATTGGAATCAGTCGTGAAGCATGCTCCATCGAGGTAGTATGTAACACAATGTTTGCTAATAAAGATATCTGACTTTGCCCCATTTTTGTGATTGCAATAGAGGGCACTTTTAAACTTTCGGCAAGTTTTAATAGCTCCACACATTCTGGTGTTTCACCTGAATGTGAAATAATAATGATCAAATCATTTTTACCGAGCGTACTAACAATACTTCGACTGATATGCGAATCAAAATGGCAGTTAACATCTTTTTTAATTTTAATGAGCTGATACTCCAACTCTTTTCCAACTAAACCGCTACTGCCCACTCCAAAAATAACGATCTTGTTACTCGCTATAATCAAATCAATGGCATTATCCAATGCGTTAAGGTTGACAATTGAATGGGTATCATCGATAGAGGATTTTTCCATAGCCTGAACTTTTCTATTCACATCTTGCAAGGTATCATTAAGATTAATGTCATCTTGTAAGATGTCCGTACTTAATTTTTGTGGTGATGATGAAATAAGATCAACTTTAAAGTCGCTAAATCCACTGTAACCGAGTTTATTGCATAACCTTAAAATAGTACTGGTACTGACACAATTGAGCTTAGCTAATGTTTGAATACTCATATTTTTTACTGCTTGAGAATGGCTTATAATGTACTGCGCAACCTCTAATTCTTTTACCGACAGGTCATTTTTTACTTCCCTGAGTTTCAAATTAATCATAGCTCACCTCGAAATTGAAATACCTGAACGTCAGTATAGTAAATAAGTTCAAAAATTGAAAAATATTTTAAATTGCACACAAAGAAAGCAATCATTAATCTTAATTCAATTATTTAAACAATTATTTAAACTAATGATAGTTAAAATAACAGAATTAATTAAGTACTTATCTAAGATTTATTCGATTTATTATTAATTTTGAATAGGTAAACTAAACGATAACTTAAAGGGAAGTGGATATTAACGATGTGTTATTTTGAAAAGTTTATGGAGGCGCGTCCCGGAGTCGAACCGAGGTAGACGGATTTGCAATCCGCAGCATGGCCACTCTGCCAACGCGCCGTAGTGCTCTGTCTCAACAGGTGGCAAATAGTAGCATTGGCTTTATAAATCGTCAAGGCTTAATAGACTATAATTACAGCAGTCATAATAAATTGATTTAAAATGATGCATTTTTCTTGTAAAAAAGTTTCAGGTCATGCATGTGTTTCAGTAAAAAATCGATTTTAGGTCACAATTAATTGATATAAATTGAGTACAAAATAATTAATAAAAGTCGTAAAATCTAAAATTTGATTTAAGTGATGTAAACCAACAATCAATCCTTAGTACCATTGAGAGGAAAACGATCGCTTATTAAACGTGCTAATTATCAAAAATTTGACTTTAGTCAGATCTAATTTTTAATCCGACTTGTTCTTATAAGTTTTTACTTGAGTAGGAGAGAGTTTGGAAAATAGGACGATAGCTTATTAACTATAACGTTAAACGATAAGAGATGCATCACATTCATCAATAATTTCTTACAGGAAGTAAAAATGCTAAAAATCATTAATAGATCCATTTTTCTATTTTTATGCTGTTTTTTTGCATTGCAAGTCAATGCAAACCAAGTAAAGAATAATGCTAATATCCTACTAAGCCAAGAGACTATAAAATGGCAATTAGTTGCAATTGATCATCTCTCTAATGAATCGATTGAACCTGAAATATTTCATAATCAATTGAAGAAAATAAAAAACATAGTAATTAAAAGTGCAAAAGATAAATTGATTATTGATGAAACTCATAGCGTAAATTTAAATCAAACGTCCGATGACTTATCGCCAGCTAACCAGCAATTATTAAACAACATGTTGGAAAAATTAAATTTAACTTATCAGCTGCAAGATTATCAACATTATACAATTAACACATTACCAACGCTGTATGATCTAAATCAGTCAGTAATTATTATTTCAAATTACCTATTTTTGTTCACTAATAATGAAATTGTTTTGGCATTCAAAATCAAACAAGAAATGCAACATGAATTGGCAAATATTGATAGCAAACTGAATATAACTAATTTACCATTAAATAATCGTTATTGGTCTAGCGAAGATGAACTTGTTGTTTTTACTCCAATAAATAATCAATTTAATTACTTTTTTAAAGGCAATATTGAAGAAAGTGATCTAATGCTTTTAAAGATAAAATCTAACAAAAAAATAAAATTGTTATTACTTTTTTCATATAATGAAAATTCATCGAGTAATCTATCCCTAATAAGCCTGACAAATGATTTTGATCTAATTGACCGATTAGAAATTGGTGAAATCTATGAATTAGAGGATGGGGGAATAGTTACAGACTATTCTATTGATGCCAATTATCTTATTACACTCAATCAAGTCGAACACCGAAATAATCAATCACCCAAATTATTAAGTAAAACTTACTATAAAATTAATGAGGAAGGGCGGTTTATTCAAGTGCAATGATCATCAAGTTTTCTTATATCAGGGTGTTAGCAATAGATTTTATCTAAAACTAAAATCAAGACAAGAAAATGAAACGGTATAGACTCCTGAATAATTTTTACAGGTTTAATGTTAATTATTTAATATAATTGGATTTATCATTTCACATTCGTTTATCTATTTATGAATAATTAAACTTTATTGACTGTCTATCGAAATTTTATAAAAAATGAAATGGTATAGACTCCTGAATAATTTTTACAAGTTTGATGTTAATTATTAAATTTAATTGAGTTTATTATTTAATATTTGTTTATCTATTTATGATTAATTAAACTTTATTGACTGTTTATTGGATTGAATAAAATGAACTATTCGGAATCGATAAAAGGGTATTTGTCAAAAAGTGTCAGTTTTTGCTTAGAGTTCAGAAAAAAATAGAGTTAAGTAAAACAGTATATTCTTTGTTCAACTTGAATGAATTAGTATTTCAACGCTTCTAAAATCAATTTAAATACATTTGAATGACCTTTTCGGCTTGGGTAATAGATATAAAATGGTTCATAGGTCATGGCAAAATCGGCTAATAATTCAACTAATGTTCCTTTTGCTAATTCTTCTTCTACTTCTAACCGACCCACCCAAGTAATACCTAAACCGTCTAATGCTGCCTGTTTACGGAGATGATTATTAAAAATTAATTGTGATGAAGGATGATAAATTAGAGTATTACCATTATCGTTAAATTCCCATGATAATTCTGCACCATGATGAGAAGAGATTCTTAATCCTATTAATTTATGATGATCTAAATCATTAATATGCTTGGGTTTTGTGGTATTTTTTAAATAATCTGGGCTGGCAACCAATGCCATTTTTAACGGCTCTGATATTTTTACTGCAACCATATCTTTAGCGAGATCGTCACCGATACGGCAGCCCATATCAAAACCTTGTTCAACAATATCGACCCAATTATTGTCGGCTTGAATTTCAACTTTTATTTGAGGATATTGAGTTAAAAAATCGCGCAATTTAGGATAAAGAATCATTTCTACTGCAAGACTTGTCGAATTAATTCTGATTGTTCCCGACGGCGTTTCAAGAAAATTTGCTAAGGCATGAACTTCGTCATTAATCGATTTGAATAAGGGGGCAACTTGCTTAAATAACTGTTCGCCTGCTTCGGTTAATGACATACTGCGGGTGGTACGATTAAATAATCGTAAATCAAGACGGCTCTCTAAATTACGCATACTATGGCTCAGTGCCGAGGGTGAAATTTGTAAAGACTTGGCCGCTTTTACAAAACTGCCAGCTTGGGCTATCGTTATAAAGTAATTTAGTTCATTAAAGTTATACATATCGGGTTGGATTAATGAATTTTATTCATCATACTATAAATCAATACCCTGTTTATCTCAATAAAATTACTGTTTAAAATCAGTATATAAAAACACTGTGATCTGTTTTTAAAGCAATCGTTTACCTAAGTCAATTTAGCAGCAAGAAAGGAGGAAGTTATGGATTACATTAAACTTGGCACGTCGAACATTGAAGTGTCGCGATTTTGTTTAGGATGTATGAGTTTTGGCGATCCAGCTAGTCAAATGCATGCGTGGACACTTGATCCTGATCAAAGTGAAGCGATTATTAAACACGCTCTTGATTTAGGCATTAATTTTATTGATACCGCTAACACTTATTCGGCTGGTACCAGTGAAGAATATGTAGGACGAGCAATTAAAAGAAACATTGCCCGCGATAAAGTTGTGATTGCAACCAAAGTTTATTTTAATGAAGGTCATCTTTCCAAAAAAGCGATCGAGACAGAGATCAATGGATCACTTAAACGCCTTGGCACTGATTATGTGGATTTATATATTATTCACCGTTTTGACTATAGCACGCCGATAGACGAAACAATGGAAGCGTTGCATAATCTGGTGAAAGCAGGAAAAGTCCGTGCATTAGGTGCGTCAGCGATGTATGGTTATCAATTTCATAATATGCAATTAGCTGCTCAGCAAAACCACTGGACACAGTTTGTATCGATGCAAAATCATTATAATTTATTGTATCGGGAAGATGAACGTGAGCTCATTCCTGTTTGCAAGCAATTTAATGTTTCATTAACGCCATATAGCCCTTTAGCGGCAGGCAGATTGTCTCGTTTAGAGTGGAAAGCTGACACATTACGCAGTAAAACTGATAAGGTCGCTATCTCTAAATACGACGGTACCCAAAATACCGATGCCAATATTGTAAAAAGAGTTCATGAAATTGCCGAAAAATATAATGTAACTATGACACAAGTGGCTTTAGCATGGCAGTTTGCTAAAGGGGTTGCTTCACCTATCATTGGTGCAACTAAAACGCAATATCTTGACGATGCAGTAGGGGCATTGAAGGTTAAATTAACGCAAGAAGATGTTACTTATCTTGAGGAACTTTACATACCACATCGTATTATGGGCGCTTTATAACTCGAATTGAGTGATTGAAATTATTACCCTTAAAAAGGTTTGATATCATTTTAGGGGTAATTATCAAAAAGCTTGAGAATAGCCTTAAGGTTTAACTCTATCTTACTTTTAATTAAATCAATATCGGTTAAATTTTAACTTGATATCAAGCCATCAAATTCAATTTAGAAAAATTTACCAGCAATTCTATAACAAAATGAAATAACTAATTTTTAATTTTGTTACGAAAATTACTCATCTTATGTCCTACTGAGTTGGAAAAGTGATCATTTATCTCAGTACTATTTCGAGTTTCTTCAAACTTAACTATTTTCTATTAAATTTTGTACGCATATAGCCAATTTGCATAATGATATAATTTTTTTGTATTAAACGATTGCTGCGCTAGTCACTATAATGTTAGTGGTAAGAATAATAAATATTATTTAGATATATTTAATATACTCAAATTTAAGGATTAATGATGCGAAGGATTTTTAATTTAGCCATTTTAATGTTGAGCTGTTTATTTTTGTTTGGTTGTGAACAAAAATCAAATCCAGAACAAGCCAATAAAACTGACAAAAAAGAGATCGTTGTTGGTTTACCGCCGAGTATGCACAATATTTTGATGGAGCGAGTGGTAAAACCAGAATTAGAACAAAAAGGTTATACGGTAAAACTGGTTAATTTTAGTTCTTTAAGAGATTCGAATACTGCGTTAGTTGAAGGTAGTATTGATATGAATGCAGCTCAGCATCAAGCGTATTTAGATGTTTATAATAAAGAAACGAATAACGACTTAGTATCATTAGTCCATATTCCATCCATTTCGGCTGCGCTGTTTTCACAGTCGCATCGGTCTGTTAATGAGATTGCCCCAAATCAAATAATTGCTATTCCAAATGATCCCTCTAATACCGCTAGAGCGCTGTTATTGTTGCAAAAATTAAATTGGATCACACTTAAACCAGACACAAAATCGGGTACAGCAAATATCAATGACATTGCTGAAAATAAGTATGACTTAAAATTTAGATTATTATTATCAGAAATCATACCCAGAACGTTAGGTGAAGTGGATTATGCCATTATGCCAGGAGGTGTAGCATGGTTAAGTAAGATACCCGCTGATAATGTTTTATTTCAAGAACAATTATCCCCTAATTTGGAGTTAATGGTCGTGGTAAAAAAAGAGAATTTAAATACGGCATGGGCTAAAGAGGTTAAAGCGCTTTATCAGTCTGATGTTTTAAAAAGATTTATTAACGAACATCCTGATGCTAAAGGTCGATTCATCTGGCCTCAACAGTAGATTAAATTATTGAAATTTTTTGCAGGGATAACGTTATTATTAATAGCAAAATATTTACTTAATCAGTTATTGTATATATTTATAGCATAATGATTATATCCAGTTAGTTATCTCTGTAACGAATTAGATAAACAGTGATTTGAAGTAGGTCTTTATTAATATTAATGATAAAATTTATCCACATTAATAATAATTTCAAAATTTTAATACGATGAAAAAAATAAAATATACTTTACTTGTTACTTGCAGTTTGAGCTTGGTGGGCTGCTTTGAAAGTAGTTCACTCGATCGTTGGATAGATAATCCGACGGCTAATGAAATTAAATTGACTATTAATGGTAATGAATTAACGATTCCTGCACAATCAGGCATACAATATAAATTTGATTATGGCAAACATACTTTAACGTATAACGATGATTCACTAAACTTCATTGTTAAACCCGCTAAATTTGGAATGGCAAGCTTTATTAATCCTACCCAAAGTAACTATTTTATTTATACTGTCGTATATTCAACTTCAAATATAAGTCAGGAAGAGTATGACAAACTTTCACAAAGAGCGATAAAAAAAATACCTATAATAGTCAATGGAGAAGAAGCAGAAATAGAACTTCCAACTGTCGAGATTAATGATGTATTCATCGATAGAATGGATACTAAGTGGGATTATTCGTTTGATGAACCTTTTCCTGAAGAGTTATCTCAAGAGCTAAATTTACCTAAAGGCTCGTATTATTACGATAACAAAAGAAAACTGTTTCGAGAAGGGGATTTTCTTGATTATTTGAAAAATGATGGGGTGGAAGAAGCGATCAGTTTCTCTTATCAACCCAAAAAGTTCAACGAAATTACCAAACATGTATTTCCAAATATTGATTTAACAGCCATAAAATGTGAAGCCGGTCAAACGTACATGAAAGAATTATTAAATGACTGGCATCATTTATTCACGCTGAAAGGTGGAGATTTTGCAAGTTCTTATAATAAATTGACGTCTAATGACACAAGTAATAAAAATTATGAATCAAGAAAATTGTGTAATCCTGAAACTGATCCAGACGGTACCTATGATAAAGCATTGACTGAAATTACTAATGCTATTCGTGATATTCGTGATGTGCACTTTTTTGTAATTAAATCATAATGCACTGATAATTTAGAAATTGTCTAAACGATATTCTTAATCCACTCGTCATAAATAGGCATAATATTATTTGTAATAGTATTATGCCTGAATATTTTTCTTACCTTTCTTCTTTTATAATATGTAATGATTACTCATTAAATTTTTAAAAATGTGTTATATAAAAAGATGAAAAATTTAAGACAAGTAATCAATCAACAATCAAATAAAAGTGTGATGAATATCTGATCTTTATTTAAAAACCATTAAGAAATATTATAATTTTGCAAGTGATTATGTTATTATTTACACCATCTTTTAACAAAATTAACAAATGAATGTGATGAAAAAAATTAAATCTACTTTAACTCTTATTTGTAGTTTAACTTTAGTTGGCTGTTTCGACTCTACTTTTAGCAATAGTTCTGTTGACCGATGGATTGATAATCCTACTGCAAACGAAATAAAAGTCACTATCGACGACAAAGAACTCACCATTCCTGCAAAATCAGGCATTAAATATGCCTTTGAGTATGGCAAACACACTCTAACATATAATGGTGATTCACTTACTTTCATGGCAAAACCTGCAATATCAAACAATACTGGATTTATTAATCCAACACAAAGTAACTATATTTTGTTAACAACCTACTATACCAACAGTGATGAAGTCTATGATCAATTGATCAAGCCTTACCTTAAACTTATTCCAGTTTCCGTAAACGGCGTACCTGCAGAGATGGAATTACCAGTACAAATTTTTAATGATGTATTTATCGAAAAAAATAGTAATTCTTGGGATTATTCAGTCGATGAAGAACTGCCTGATTCCGTGACGGTTCGAGGTGAAAACCAATATCAAGCACAAAAGCGTAAAATGTACCGCGAAGATGATTTTCTTGATACCATAAATTCAGAAGATATCGATGAAAAAGTGAGTCTTCCTTACACGCCTAAAAAATTTTCTGAAATCAAGAAACATGTATTACCAACCCTTGATTTAGACAAAATTGAATGTAAAGAAGGACGCGAGTTTCTGGAATCACAGCTTAAAGATTGGAATAAATTTTTTACCACTAAGGGCAGTGAATCAGGTAATACTTATAAACAGTTGACTTCACACGAAACGTTCAAGAAAAAACATTCACTATGTTCTGGTCAAGACCCGCAAAATACTTACCAATTCACGACCAGAGAAATTGAAGACGCAATGGATGATTTGAGACAAATAAATTTCTTTGTTACCGAATAGGTGAATCTTTACCTAACAAACCAAAGCGATTATTAAATACCTAATAACGCTTCATAAGAACTTACTAAGTGGGCATAAAATCAGTTTACTTTTATGCCCGTATTTTTTACTCCTATTTAATCTCATACAACGATAAAATTGTTTATTCATTTTTTTACTTCACAAGATATTCTGTAATTTAATGCCTTAAGTGAAGGTCCGGTAAGACAACCAATCATGCGTAATTCAAATAAAATTATTGAGCTATATCACACAAATTATAAAAAAAGATTTATTTATAAATCATTCAAGATAATATCTATCAAATGTGTAAATAAATGAAAGGAATTTTGTATGAGTAAAACTAAATTAAAATTAGCTGCTATTATCGGCGCTATAATTCTTAGTTCTTCGACGGCTTTTGCTTCACTTGAGGAGGCAAAAGATTTAAAAATCATTAGCTATAATGTCTATAATGGCATGAAATTGGATGAGTCAGAAGGAAAACAAAAATTTATTGATTGGGCGAAAATGCAAGATGCTGATATTATTGCGTGGCAGGAAATGAATTTTTTTACTCGTGAAAAACTTGAAAACTTTGCGGCAAGCTATGGACATAATTATGCGGTATTATTAAAAGAGTCACCAGATGATCCTGCTTTTTTCCCTGTTGCGATCACTTCAAAATACCCAATTGTGAATGTAAATAAAGTCGTTGATAATTTATGGCATGGCGCCTTATATGCGGATGTGGGTAAATATCATTTTGTAATAACCCATATGAATCCATTTTGGACGTCAAAAAGAATAGATGAGATCAACTTGATTATTGATTCAATCAAATACAGTTCGGATCCAAAAGGTAAATGGATCATTGCTGGCGATTTAAATTCATTCTCTCCAGCAGACAAAACTGAATATGACAACAGCAATTTATTGGAAGATATCAAAGATAAACAAAAGAAACGACCAATCTTAGATAATCTTGTTAATGGTCAATTAAGTTATACGGTACAACAAAATTTACTGGATGCCGGTTATATTGATGCTTTAAAACTGAAAAACAAACAATTTATTTCAACTGCACCAACTAAAGTATTTTATGATCAGGCATCAACGCCATTGCGATATGATTATATTTATGTTTCTCCAAAACTTAAAAATGATGTCATTGATGTTAAAGTTTTGAAAGATGAATTTACTGATACTTATTCCGATCACTATCCAGTACAAATGACCATTCGTAATAAATAATTACAATACTACTTAACTAATTAACTACTTAACTACTTAATAAGTAAGCCATACTGCAATAGTCTGGCTTTTTTATATCTATCAATTTTAATGCTAAAAGTGATAGGTTGTGATAAAACTCTCAAAAACAAAATGTAATTTAAAGTAATATTACTGTTTAGCATTTTTAACTTGCTAAATCTTTTTAATGGATAAATAACGATGAAAAAAAATTTTTGGGTAGTTAGTTTGATTGGTCTGTTTTCACTCTGTTTTAATGTTTATGCTGATGACGATCTGGTAAAAACACAATATCAAAGTTCGCCTAATAAAGTCTATGCCGAAGGGAGACAACCGCAAATAACGGTGGCTAATTACAATATTGCTGGTGGACTTAGGAAGCATAAAATGGATCTAGATTTAGTCGCTAATGCCATTAAAGCCAAATTAAAAGGCCTGGCTTCGGTTGAATATCGAAATCAGGCCTTACAAACCGCTTAATAAAAGTGTCCAACTTTATGTGGTCACTTCAGATTGGCGGTTTTTTGTTTTTATGTACAGTACGAATGTAGAGTTAAAGTATAGACCGTACATGGCGATTATTTAGCAATATAAATTTTAATTTTAATATCATTTTGTTCATTATAAATTAAATAACAAAATTGACTGTTATTTTCGTATTTATGCTTTGACCCAAATCGGGGCTACAGTTGGTCCTTGCCCAAGGAAAAAGGCAAAATGAATATTCATTGCGCCAATAGGTTCAATAAAACGACTATTACACAAAGGACCAGCGTCAATCGGTTCAAATCCAATTGAATTAGCAATGTTTGATACAACGGTTTTAGCGTTATCATCATCAGAAGCAATAAAAACTTGCAAAGTTTGTCTTGTTCGTGCTGATGTAGGTAATAATTGAGCAAAGATAGTATTAAATGCTTTTACGATTTTCGCCTTTGGTGCCAATGCTTGAATTTCTTCTGCGCCTGATGTGACATGACCAATCAGTAACTCTTTAAAGTCTTCCGTAACTGGGTTAGTTATATCAATTAATATTTTATCGGTTAAATCACCACAAGAGAGTAATACCTCTTTTACGGCTTGATAAGGTAGTGCTAAAATCACCATTTCGGCTGATTTTACCGCAGTTTCAATACAACCGCTTTCAGCGCCTATATTTTTTGCGAGAGCCTGAGCTTTTGCTGAGTTTCTGCTTGCAATTACAATATCATGATTTGTTGTGGCAAGTACATTTGCAAGTCCTGTCCCCATATTTCCTGTTCCAATAATAGCAATTTTCATTTTTATCTCCTGTTTATGAATGAATTGATAAAACTATACAATAGAAATAAAAAGTGATAAATTTCAGTTATATTTCATATTTAAAAACAAATTGTTTCTAATGGATAGATTAACTTCTATGTCTGTTTTTGTGAAAGCCGTTGAATTAGGCTCATTTTCGGCTACAGCAAACGTATTTAATATGTCACCACAATTAGTTGGTAAACATGTCCGCATGCTTGAAGAACACCTAAATGTTCGTTTGTTAAATAGAACAACTCGTCACCAGAGCTTAACCGAAGTAGGACGTGCATTTTATGAACGAGCCAAAAATATTCTTGCCGAAGTTGAAGAGTCAGAAGCGATTGCAGCACAAATTAATGCCATACCTCGAGGGCGAATTAAGATTAGTGCACCAACAACATTTGGCACTCATGCATTAGCACCTCAGTTACCCGAGTTTTTAAGCACTTATCCAGAAATTTCCATTGATTTATCACTTACTAATCGTATTGTTGATTTAATTGATGAAGGATTTGATTTAGTTTTCAGAGTTGGTGAATTACCTGATAGTGGATTAATTGCAAGAAAATTAAAACCTTACCAGTTGATTTTGTGTGCAGCTCCTTTATATCTAAAATCCTCGCCACCGATTAATTCACCAAAAGATCTTAAATATCACGAATGTTTGGGTTTTTCTCACACAACATTACAAACTCATTGGCAATTTGAGGGAGCTGAAGGTCATTTTTCTGTACCTGTATCAGGGCGATTCATGACCGACAGTGGTGATGCACTATTACCAGCAGCCATTGCTGGATTAGGTATTATGTTACAATCAGCCGAAATGGTGACACCAGCAATAGAAAAAGGACTGTTAGTTCATCTTTTACCTGACTATCACGTACCAACCCGACCCATGCATATTCTGTATGCATCTAATCGCCATGTTTTACCTAAACTAAGATGTTTTATTGATTTTTGTATTAAAAAATTTGGTGAATGTGAACAAAGTTAGAAATCATAATAGGCTGTATAAATTGGTTATCTAAAGCAGATGAACCTACTTAATTTTTTGTTTATGAGTATTCTAACCGCCTTGATTGGCGGTTTTTTGTATTATACAAAATAGATACTTAAGGAAATAAACAAATATATAAAAGCTAAGGCTAAAATTACTTTGAAATTAAGTGATAACTTTCGGTAAGTAAATCGAATATTTCTTTATCTGATAAATGTCCAGAAAGAATAATGCTGATCCAATGAAATTATTCCAAATCTAGCATTAAATCGGATACCAAACAGGATACAGAAAAAGACATTAACTAAATTTTTTATTTTTTATTCAACATATTAGTTAAGTTATCCGAGTCCTATAACAGGGCTGGAAAATATATTTCATAACTTTGCCTTAATAACGATTATAATTTTATTTCTTAAAAATTGAACAATCCTCTAAATCTTCGCATTTAAATTTAAACCCTCAACGTATTCACCACAACCCGTAATGCGGATGATATATTGCGATGTGGATAGTGGATGTATAAAGGTGGAAAAGTATAGCTATATTCATTAAAAATGCAGATGAGTTGACCATTAGCCAGTTCCTTTACAATCAGTTCTTAGGGTAAATAAGCAATCCCTAATCCCATTTTTGCGGCAACGAGCGTTGGATAATCATCATTTAAAATCCATTGTCCTTGTGGGGTGATTTTAATAATTTGACCTGAGTACTCAAATTGCCACTAAAAAAAAAGATGTCCGTTGGATAAATGATAACCAATACATTGATGTTGTGTTAACTCTTGTATCGTGCTAGGAAATCCCTTTTTTTGAAAATAATCAGCCGTTGCTACCACCGTCATTTTCATAAGTTGACTAATGCAAACAGCGACCATATCTTCCGCAACATCACTACCAAAACGAATACCCGCATCAAATCCTTTTGCAACAATATCAACAAAACGATTATCACTAATAAACTCAAACTGAATATTAGGATATTTGTCCTTAAAATGGGCTAATTTAGGGAGTAGTGGCGTTTCAATCACTTGTAGTCCACAGTTAATACGCACTAAGCCAGATGGTGAATTTCGATAGTGTTCAATCAGTTGAAGTTCGTTATCTATTTTAGCAAAACTTGTTTCAACAGTGCGAAATAGCTGCTCGCCAACTTGGGTAAGCGATTGCCAGTGCAACGGATAAAAGTAATAATATTACTACCATTTTATCAATCCACTTTTCATATTTTAATGCCTTATTTAATTTACTCCACACGACTTAGTGTTGCCACAAAATCCTGTTTTAAATTTGCTAATACCGTTCGGCCAGACTCAATATGACCCAATGTATACAATTGTGAATTTGTTCCTACACCTTGATAAAACAGAACCAAATTCCCCCAAGGCGCATAATAAGTAAAATCCCCAGAAATATGAGCGGCACTTGCCATACCTTGAGTAATTAAGGGTTGTGTCAGATAAGCGATCTTCTCGGCACCAACATAATCACTAAAAGTCAGTGTTATCGGTAGTTGTGCCAGTAGCTGATGACTAGCAGGAGTATCGAGCAAATTGACAATCACTTGCTGATCGTCAATAGTCAGTTTTATTTTTGCTAATGTTGTACTTTCAGTTTTTTGACTAAACGCCGAGAAACTCATCAAAAGTGTAATAAATGCGGTTATAAACAAGTTTAATTGTCGTAATGGATGTCTATTTATCATGATGATATCGCCTAGAGTGAGAATTATAATGTAATAAGATACGATTTTGATTATTTGGTGCAATCGTTTTAGGTGTGACCATAAAGGCATTAACATTACCAAGCTGCGTAGCTGTAACACTGACTGGCATTCGTTCTTTTAACGTAGGAAGTGTTTTTAATGTTTGGGCAGCAATCGTATCGACCCATTGATGCCATTCGGCATTAATTTTAGGATGATCATTCCAAAAAGTGGTGGCGCCAGAGACTAAAGGTTGTAATGCCTGACTCACTGTTGATGAATTTGGAAAATGTTGCACAGCCACTTCTGCCGTGTTTGCAAGTGTTGTTTGTACAAAAGTTAGCATAAACACTAAAGCCGTAAACTTGACTTTCATTTGTGATCCTTTTTATCTATATAAGATTGATTAAGCAAGGTTGCCTGTTGCTTTTCTATATAAACTAAAACACAAAGCGGTAATGATGGCACCCATAATACAAATAATCGTGGCCGTGAGAAAAATGCCACTAACCCCTAATTGGTCAAAGGTCATTCCACCAACACCAGCCGCTAAACCAATGGAAAATTGAATCGCGGCAACCGATAATCCACCAACCAGTTCAGCTTTATCCGCAAGCGTTCGAGTGATCCACGTTGACCAACCAACAGGGATAAATCCAAACACAAATCCCCAAGCAATCACTAATGTAGTATCCATAGTCACATTATCAGAACTTAAAAACCTATATTTAATAAATAAGAGCATGGCTATGGCGGCTAAGACTAAATGAATGGCGATCATCACAGGTCTAAAAAATCGGCCAAGTAGTAAACCTGCAACAAAGGTTCCGATGCAATTAGCGATACCAAACACCAATAAAATAAGGGTTAATGGACCGGCTTGTAGTGCTAAATTGTGCTCTAAAAACGGTCGAAGATAAGTAAAAAAGAGGTGATAACCTCCATAACTAAAAATTGTACCGATAATGCCAAGAAAACACCAATTTTGCTTAAATAGGGCAAACATATTTTTAAAATTACTGCTTTCACACGGCGGTAAAGATGGTAGGGTAAGCCGTTGCCAAACTAGCGCGATAAAACTTAACGCCGCAGCAATAAAAAACACATTACGCCAACCGACTAAATGACCTAAATAACTGGCAAGAGGCAGTGAAATAATCGTTGCAACCGACACTCCGGCATAGACAATACTTAATGCTCGAGGAATATCTTTACTCGGCGCTAATTGTAATACTACAGCAGATGCCATTGACCAAAATCCGCCAACACAAATCCCTAATAGCGCTCGACCAATCAGCATAATGAAATAATTAGGCGCAACAGCAATGAACAAATTGGATAATACTAATAAAATAGAAAAAGTGAATAATACTACTCGACGATTAATATTTTGGGTCATGGGTGCGAGAACCAAACTGGTGACTACCGCAAAAATCCCCACCATTGTGACGCTTTGGCCTGCTTGACCTTCAGTAATATTTAAATCTTGTGCGATAGGTGTTAATAAGCTAATGGGAATAAATTCCGCGGCAATCAAACTCGTTACCCCAATAAATAGCGAGAATATTGCTCCCCAATATGCCGTACTTGGGGTATTTAATGTGTTATCTGACATGGTTAATCCCATTATTATACTAAAGACGATGAATTGAATGGTTGTGGAATGGGTTATAGTCTAAATAGCAGCTAAAGATATGTAAATTACTTATATTTTATGGTTATTTATGCCTTAAAAGCATGGGTATAAGCTGTATTTAATATCATTAATATCAATAAAAAGAAGCCATAAGAATAAGCTCAGCAAAATAGGAGGATCATTTTGCTCACTTCTATATTCAGAGGGATTTATTGAGAAAAAGCCTGTTTCATTCGCTGTAAACAGATTTCAGCTGCTTTTGAAAAAATTTGATAACGTTTCCAAACTAAGTGAATATCTACCTTTAATTGTGGCTCTAAAGGTTTAAAGCAAAGATGACTATTACCAGTTGTGTTAATCAGCTTATCAATACTTAATGCATAACCCATGTTTTTTTCAACCATCAGTGAGGCATTGTAAAGTAGGTTATATGAGCCAATCACATTGAGTTTATCTAAATCATGTTTTAACCAGCGCGTAATTCGGTTATCGACTTCTTTCTGTTTAGAGATAATAAGTGGCAAGTTCCATAAATCGCTAGGTCTAATCACATCTTGATGCGCAAGTGGACTATCTTTACGCATTAACACTCCCCAAGTATCTTTTTCGGGCAATAGTAACGACTCATATTTGCTGATATTTTCCGCACCAATTAATAATCCAAAATCGAGTAAGCCTTTATCGATACGTTCTGTTACTTCATCAGCATCACCACTATAAATATGCACATGAATTTGCGGATAGTCGTGTTGTAATGCCTTAACAACCTCAGCAATTAATCCCATGGCATGGGTTTCGCCACAGCCAATATAGATATCGCCACTGACTTCCTCAGCTGAGGTTTGAAACTCTAATTCAGTTTTTTGCACTAATTCTAAAATTTCTTCAGCACGTTTGCGTAAATGCATACCTTCATCGGTTAAGGTAATTTTACGACTGCCTCGATTAAATAAGGTTTTACCCAATTCTTGCTCTAATTCAGCCAGTTGACGAGATAAGGTTGGCTGAGTCAGATGTAAATACTCAGCAGCTGCAGTGATACTTTCCTCTCTAGCAAGAGCTAAAAAATAACGTAATACTTTAATATCCAAAATAACCTCATATACAACTATTTTTTATGCTCAAAAAGTATAACAATAATTAAGTTATAGGAAAGAGGTATGTTGTTTTTATGTATAGTTCGAATGTAGAGTTATGTATAGTTAAAATGTAGACCATACATAGCGCAAACCATTATACAATAATGGTTTATAATAAATCATGTATAGTATGTACAGTTTTTTATAAAATTTTATTTTAATGGGGGAATTTCTTTACCACTCAAATTTGGGTACTGCCTAATTGACCAGATTTTTACACCCGCTAAAAATTAACTTTAAATCAAAAATAAGCGAGTACTAAAAACACCCAATTTTAGCGGTCACTTTTCTTTTTAGGTATATGTTTGGTATACGAAAATAGTTTTTAAAATCAAAAAACCTGTATTGATAAGCATTTTCATGGTGCTGTTAACATTCTCAATAGCAAGCTCGATTTATTAATAGTATCGTTTATGATGATCTTGATTTAGCTGATGAGTTTCCTAATTTAGCAACGGGAATTATGATTTTGCTAGGTAACTTTAATTCTGTTGAAAGTGACAGGGTGATTAAAGAACTTGATAAATATTGGAATCGAGTTAAAAAAGATGGCGTTGATACACGTACTTGGCCAGCAGGCAATCCTGGATTAGATCTTGATCACATTTTTACCAGTCGTAACCAAGTCTGGAGTGTAGAGCAATTAACCATACCTAATGATGGTAATGAGTGGAACGGTATTAAATGGCCATTAGTCAGTGATCATATACCTGTTATTGCTAAGCTAAAATTATTAGAACAATAAAAAATGGGCGATATGCCCATTTTTTATAAACAAAAGAATAACGGGTTTAATCACCCAGTGTAGCAAAGAGAAGATTGTCGGATAATTTATCCATAATTTGAAATAAATTCAATTTCAAAACGATTAGAACAATAATGAATGGGCGGTATGCCTATTTTTTATAAATAAAAGAATAATGAATTTAATTGCCCAATTTAGCAAAGAGAGGATTGTCGGATAATTTATCCATAGTTTGAAATAAATTCAGTTTCGAAACGATTAGACCAATAAAAAACGGGCGATATGCCCATTTTTTATAAATAAAAGAATAACGGGTTTAATCACCCAGTTTAGCAAAGAGAGGATAGTGGGATAATTTATCCATAGTTTGAAATAAATTCAGTTTCGAAATGATTAAACCAATAAAAAACGGGCGATATGCCCATTTTTTATAAATAAAAGAATAACGGATTTAATCACCCAATTTAGCAATAAAATGAATGTAAAATAATTCACTCACCAATTCAATAAGCGTTTGGGTCACAATTACCGCTGGTAATAAAGGGATTGCGTTAGGTATAGCAAGAGCTAAAGGAAGTATTACCAGTGCATTTCGTGTGCCTGCACTAAACGCTATAGAGCGACTTGCACAACTGGGCAGATGAAATAGCTTGGCTATCCTCCAACCGAGTAATGGTGCAATGATGGCAAAAATCACATAATAGGGTATCACAATCAAAGCGGTTGCTGCGGCGTTTTCAAGTTGCGGTACAATGGCGATGATCACCACAAATAATGTGAGTGCCGTTGCAGGAACTGGCATTAAATTTAGATATTGGGCAACGGTCGAGCCAATTTGATTACGCTTAGCGTAATATTGAACTATAGTAGCCAAAATAAATGGCACTAGTATTAACTCAATAAAAGTATGAACAAATGGAGCAAGTTGAATTAGGCTTTTAACTTCATCCCCAATAAATAAGCCGAGATAAATTGGTAATAGTAACATTTGCATGACTAAAAGAATTGGCGTTGACATCATCAACGATTTTGCATCGGCTTTCCCAAGATGCGAAAAAGTGACAACGTAATCAATGCATGGTGCAAGCAAAACAAATAATACGCCCAGTTTTATCAAAGGATCATGAGGTAAAAATAAAGCTAATATGCCAACAAACAGCGGAATTATCACAAAATTAGTGATTAATAAGGCTGCAATAAATCGCCCATAGAATAGAAATCTTTTGAATTCAGTAATGGGAACTTGTAGAAAAGTGACAAATAACATAAACGCAAGCACTGGATTTATCACTATGACTAATACACTCGTGCCTTGTATACAAAAAGCTAAAATAATGGCAACGACAATCGTCACAAAGTAAAGGGTAATTTGCTGTTTTTCTAATAATTCTTTGATAATTGGCATATCAATGATAGATTTTTATTTAAAGAAGATTGTTTTATAGCATATCAGAAAAGTAGATGTTTATCTTCGTACTCATTGGCAAAGTATAGTTTGTTTATTTTCAGCTTTGTTGACAGATATTTTTTTACTTTTTTACTTTTTTACTGGTGATTATTTGTTAGTGAAAAAGTTTCAACTCAAAATGATTATTATGAAAATCAATGATGTTAAGCAAATTAACTTAATTAAAATTTTAAACAAAAAGCACTAACTTATTAAAAAAGACTCAATATTGTGAGTCTCATCACATTGTACAATAAAAGTAAGCATATCCCTGAAATTATTAAATGCTTCCGTTTTTAATTACTCTTTCCTTTCCTAACTGTAAGTTAATTAAATTAAATTTACTCAATCAGGGATTTATCGTGCCACATTTACTATTTCATTTTGTTAAAACCAAAAGTATTTATTGAGGAATATGAACAAAGTAGAAACTGCTATCACGATCACAATTTATTTTTTCTGACCCGTTTATACTACTTATTGAATTTGTTAATCTTTTCCATAAGTTTTGTTATCGAAAGTGAGGTAGTAATGAAAAAATGTATGAAAAATTGGATAACAGTGGGGATATTGTCCACTCTGTGTTTACCTATCCATTCTGTTTGGGCTAAGGACTATCAATTGTCTGGGAAGAATACGACTATTAAAATTTCGGATAGTGACAATCAAAAAAGTATTACTTCCTTAGATTTTATTAATGCTAAAAATAGTGATCAAATCAAGGTGAACACCTTGTTTGAAATTACACTGAGCTCGGGCAAAAAATTGACGGATAAAGATTTTCAATTAAAAACATTAAAACAAAATGATAATAATTTAACGTTAACCTATACTGGTCATGATCTTAATGTTGAAACGTTATTAAATTTGAATGATGATAATCATTTTGCGAGTTTTGAACTGCAAATCACCCCTAAAACTAAATCACTTTCAATGACGGCTATTTCTTTGATGCCATTTCATTCACAAGCACCTTTTGTTTATGGCTCTGTGGTGAGTTCACCCATTATTAGTGATACCTTTTTTATTATTCCCGAAAATCCGCTAACAAACACCGTTGCTTATGAAGGGGGCGTTTCGCAAAAAATTCCTCAGGAAATTCCTTTACAAGCAAATCATACTTTAAGTTATAAAACCTATATCGGTACTTTTGAAACAGGTCAGTTAAGGCGTCATGTTAACCAATTTATTAATTATGTGCGTGAACGCCCTTATGCACCTTATTTACACTATAATTCTTGGCTTGATATTGGTTTTTTTAATCCTTATACCGAAAAAGAAGCATTACTACGCATCGATCAGTATGGAAAAGAATTGGTAGAAAAACGTCATGTTAAGCTTGATGGTTATCTATTTGATGATGGTTGGGATAACTTAAAAGGTAACTGGGGATTTGGCAGCAATTTTCCTGACGAATTTAATAAACTAAAAAGTGCTTCAGAAAAATATCATGCTGCATTGGGTATATGGTTGTCACCATGGGGTGGCTATAACAAACCACGAGATACTCGTGTTAAAAATGCATCTGAATTTGGTTATGAAACAATGGATGGCAAATTGGCACTATCAGGGCCTAAATATTATGCTAATTTTCATAAACGTATTATTGAGTTAATTAATCAGCAAAATATCAGTATGTTTAAACTTGATGGCACAGGTAATGCTGATAAGGTTATTGCAGGTAGTGAATTCACCAGTGATTTTGATGCTGCTATACATCTCATTAAAGATATGCGCAGTGCTAATCCTAATTTGTATGTCAATCTAACAACAGGTACACAAGCCACACCATCTTGGTTGTTTTATGCTGATTCCATCTGGCGGGGAGGAGATGATGTTAACTACTATGGCCCAGGTACAAAAGTTCAGCAATGGTTGACTTATCGTGATGCGGAAACTTATCGTTCAATTATTATGAAAGGTCCTTTATTTCCATTAAATTCGTTAATGTTACATGGCATTGTCTATGCTAAACAGGCCAAACATCTACAAAAAGAGAGCGACACTGATTTTGCTGATCAAGTTTGGAGTTATTTTGCAACGGGTACTCAACTGCAAGAAATGTATATAACTCCTGAATTACTTTCAACTACAAATTGGGATACTTTGGCTAAAGCCGCTATCTGGTCGCGTGATAATCAACATGTATTATTTGATACACATTGGATTGGGCAAGATCCTACCAAATTAGCTGTTTATGGTTGGGCAGGTTGGTCAAGTGATAAATCAATTATTACGTTACGTAATCCGTCTGATAAACAGCAAGTTTACTATCTTGATTTACAAAATGATTTAGAACTACCTACCAATGCCGTTCAAAATTTTCAAATCAATATTGATTATATAAGTAAATCTCATGCAGATAAACCAGCCAAAATTGACAAAACTGCAATGATAACATTAGCGCCATTTGAGACAGTGATCATGTCTTTAACGCCTCAGTAATCATAAAACACCTTACCTTACTTTGTTAAGGTAAGGTGTTATCTTTAAGCGAGTAAATAGAGTATTAATTAAGCTTGAAAAATTAGTAATTAAATAATAATAGATACATTAGATTATCAACAATCGTAAATAACAAATTTATATATATCGACAACCTAGAAAAATCCTACAACAATTTGATGACACTCAATAAAGAGTGAACAGCCATTTATATTCTATAAAAAAAGATTGGCTTGAAAATAAAGTGAATAAAATAAAAAACTCACAATTTGCCTATTAAATTGGCAGATTATTCAGTTATCTTTAATCAGACAAGTTAACGTCGGCTTTTCTTCTGGCAAGGTAGATAGCTTTATGATTCTCATTTGCCCACTTGATAAGCGTATTCATTGGTTTTAAAAACGATTGTCCTAAATCTGACAAAGCATATTCAACACGGGGAGGGGCTTCGGCATAAATGGTTCGAATAATATAACCATCTTTTTCGAGTTTTTTTAATGTTCGCGAAAGCATTTGCCGAGAAATATCATTAATTTCTTTATGCAAGACACTAAAACGTATTGTTCGGTTTTCAAGGGTTTTTAAAATTAATAAGCTCCATTGGTCACCGATTCTATCAAGCACATCACGAATCGGACAGGGATGATCAAATTGGATCGACGTATCATCAAATAGTTTGGTCATTTTAACTCTATTTTCTAGTAATAATTAGATAAGTCACACCGATGTGACCTAGTTACATTCAGGTTACTTATTGTTTTAGTTCAATTTTATTGTTAACATTTAATAAGTCTACATTATAGACTAATAAAAATTGATTGCACGGATTTTTGAGTTTAATTGACTATTTAGGAGTGGCTATGAGTATATTAAAAAACAGTATGGTAGCAATATCATTATTATTTATAACAACTGGTGCAATTGCCAATGAAAAACCAACTTCTGATATTGCCCAAGAAGAAAATAATAAAACATTGGTCGTTAATTTTTATAATGATTTCTTTAATAAACATCAAATCAACGAAGCGTTAAACATTCTCACTGAAGATTATAAACAGCATAATCCATATGTACCAGATGGTCGAGCACCATTTATTACCTACTTTTCCGCATTTTTTAAAGAACATCCTCAATCCAGTGCGCAAATTGTTCGTACTGCTGTAGATGGAGATCTTGTTTGGCTTCATGTTCACTCTAAAGAAAATGAAAAAGATCTGGGTAAAGCGGTACTGGATATATTTCGAGTCAAAGACGGTAAAATTGTTGAACACTGGGATATCATTCAAAATGTGCCAACAACTGCTGCATATTCTAATACCATGTTTTAACGAGTATTCGCTTTTAACCAATATTATTTTAAAAGATACGATGTGTTAATTAATACGGCGTCTTAGCAAATGTCCAATTTAAATAAAAGCACTTAATGAGTGCTTTTACTTATTATTCTTTCAATCTTTAATTGTTTCAACTACCTCAATTTTCACTATTTAACATTTTTAGCGTATACAGAAAATAAAATTTATTGGCTGGATTTATAAAAACATTATCCCTTCATATGTATCAGACTGAAACAACAATAGTGAAAGCTTCTATATTTTTCTTTTCATTTTTTACTAAACCCAATATACTTGCCAGCCTATTAATTGATAATAATTATCATTATTAATTGCGTGGTTAATATTCAATAATTATCTATCACTTAACATATTGATTAATATTATGGAAGGAATCAGATATGAAACATAAAAAGGCAGGCCTATTATTACTCTTTATGAGTTGCTCTCTCCACGCTGAATCATTGATAGGTGAGAACCTCACGTCTGATAAGGATGATAAGCAACAAAAAGTCACCGATAAATCTAACTCACCGAATTTAGTGAAAAATAACGCTCAAAATGATGATATTGATGATGTTATAACCGTTATTGCTCGGTCGGATTCTCAAGATGAACTGAAAAAGATTAACAGTGTTATTGCTGGTCGTTCTACATTATCTTCAAGACTAATTGAACAAAAACAAGCCGACAATGTGGCAGAATTACTCAATACATTACCCGGGGTCAGTTTTGCGGGATCAGTAAGACCAGGCGGACAAACTTTAAATATATGGGGATTTGGTAAAGTTGAAGATGTCAAAATTATTGTTGATGGTGCGCAAAAAGGCTTTCAAAAGTATCAACAAGGTTCAGTGTTTGTTGAACCTGAATTACTTAAACAAGTGGAAGTTAATAAGGGTCCACACGATGTAAAGTTTGGTAATGGTGGCTTTGGTGGTGTGGTCAAAATGGAAACGAAAGATGCAATAGATTTGCTTGATCCTGACCAATATGTAGGTGCTTTGGTGAAATACAGTTTCCATTCTAATAATCATCAAAATATGGTGACGAGTGCCGTTTATGGACGAACGCAAGATGATATGTTTGATGGGCTGGTTTATTACACCAATCGCAATAGTGGTAATTTTAAGCGACCAGACGGCTCCAGATTTGTCTTTTCAGAAGATGATATGGATACTTATATGGCTAAGTTAAATTTTAGACCCAATGAAGAACATACGTTTACCGTTTCGGGTATTCGTTCTAAGCGTGATTCATGGCAACCATGGGCAGCTAAATATGTCGAAAAAATGACGCCCCCAACAGCTGCTCAAATTAAAAAATATGGTTATAAAGCTGCGTGGTTAAGAAAGTTAGTCAAACGCGATCAAACCGATGAATCAGCCCAATTTAAATGGAATTATCAACCAACTTATAACCCATTTATTAATTTTACTTTGCATACCACTTATTCTAAAACCAAACAGCATGATACCCGTCCGAGTAAATATAATCCCGTTTCATCTTTGGGTACTATGGGTAATGAAAGTTGGGTTAGCTATACGGATAAAACCGTTGAACTTGAAAATATCAGTATTTTTTCTACCGGACCGATTGATAATGCTTTAAAAATCGGTGCGCAAGTACATTTACACGACCGTGATACCCTGATGTATTATAAGGGTTATGAAAAGAAACCTAACTATAATAATGGTTATTTTCAACCTGCTTATATGCCATCAGGTAAACAACAGAATTATAGTTTTTATATCCAAGATGAGCTTTCTATTGATACTTTTGTTCTAACACCATCACTTCGTTATGATTATGTTCGTAATCATGGTAAGCAAAATTATGCTTCAGCCTACAATGACCCAGATCCTCGTTTTGGTCATGACTATTCACCCGTGAATTATTCTGGTTGGACACCAAGATTTGGAGCCTATTGGCAAACAACACAAAATATCGGATTTTTTAGCGATATTAGTTATGCTTGGCAAGCTCCGACAATTGATGAAACATATGAAGTGCAATTTACCCCTAAAAATGGTGGTTCAGGTAAAATCAGTGCCACAAGTCGTAATTTAAAAAAAGAGCGTAACTTGTCAATTCGGGCAGGTAATATTCTCGATTTCAGTAATATATTATTAGAAAATGATAAATTACAAATCAGAAATACGTTATTCAGACAGCAAGTTAAAAACGAAATTTTTATTACGCGTGGCTTTGATGGTTCAATTTGTGGACCCGGTAACTCATGTCCGCTTGGTCAATCCAATTATCATAATGTTCCGGGTAAACTTGTGATACAAGGTTTTGAATTAGAAGCTTTCTATGATAGCCGATATTGGTTTGCCAGTGCCACTTACTCTATCCAAAAAGGGGAACGTGATTCAACACCGCAGGCAATATGGATGCATAACAAAACTTATGTGGCAACGATTGCTCCGCGCACAGCAACCTTAACCTCTGGTTTTAAAATACCTGAATGGAATGTTCAAGCAGGTTGGAATGCTCAATTTGTGAGAAAACAAGATCGCACAGGTCTTGAAGATAGAAATCATGATGGTATAAAAGATCTGGGCGCTTACGGTTTAGGGCGTTCATCAGGCTATTCAATCCATAATTTATTTGCAACATGGCAACCAACCTTTTTACCGAAAGCGGAAGTTAAGTTAGCTGTTGATAATTTATTTAATAAAGATTATAGACTCTATTTAGGTGAGAATACCTATGGATTAGCGCGTAACTTTAAAGCCAGTTTTTCATATCGATTCTAGTTTGTACATTCAAATTCTGCTAAATAATGAGCAGAATTTGAAAATTGCAATTCATTTTATTGATATCACATTATGCTTTTAAAAATTTTGTTCTCCTTTCAAAAAGGAATGTTTAATTATGGATACGATTTATTTTAATCTTTGAGATAGCCGAAGTTTGACTTTTTTTGCACTTAAAAAAAGCTGGGATCTGATGACTCATTTTTTTAGTTATCTTGATGTGATCAAAGAAGTATCGAATTAAAACGAAGTTAAGCAATAAAATTGGGTAATTTATTTTTTTATGTCACAATGGGATGAATTGATGCAGTTTATCTTCAAAAATCTTTTTTATAAAATGCATGAAATAAGCCATATAAAAGTGTTTATTCATTAACTATTTTATAAAAACAGGATTTTTATATCGTAAAATCGATTTAACTCAAGTCAAATTATCTGCCAACTAAAAAATATCAAGAGGAAAAAGTAAATGACTCAATCAAGACACACAAAAGGTCTGGAAAATATCGAATCATTATATGGTGAAATGGGAGCCAATGGTTTAAAAAATAACGCAAAATTAGCGCCGAAATTCGAAGAATATATTTGTGATTTTGCTTATGGTGATATTTATAGTCGTCAAAGTTTATCCTTGTTACAAAAACAGATCGTCACCATATCTTCGCTTATTACTCAAGGTTGTGTGCCAAAAGAGTTAAAAATGCATATTCATGGTGGCTTAAATGCTGGATTAACGGAAGAACAAATTTTAGATATTTGTGTTCATTGCTTACCTTATGTAGGCTTTCCTCGTGTTACTAGTGCATTAAAAATTGCCCACCAAGCATTTGAAGAAAGAAAACCGAAATAAACCATTCAAAACAGCACACATTAATTTTAATATCACACGTCAATGTGAATGAAATGCCATAAAAATTCCATAAAAATATTTTTTATGGTATCCACAAGGATAATGATTAATAAATAATCTTAATGATTTCCTGATGAGTTAAAGTAAAACATAGCGTTTGGATTGTTTAATCCATATAACCAAAAACAGGGTTCGGCCTAAACTAAATAAAATATAAGAAAACCATAATCCATTATTTCCAAAGACGGGCACAGCAAAGTATTGTGCTATAAACCAAACTAATAACGCCAATAACATTGAGTCGCGTATAGATGAGGTGTAACTGATGCCTGAAAACACGCCATAATAGATTAATCCTCCAGCTGCAACAATAGGGAATACCATTAACCAAGATTGATACTGAAGCGATAGGGTGATAATCTCAGTTTGATTCGTTAATAGTTTTATAATTGCAGTATCAAAGGTTAACCAAATTGCAATCAAAATTATTGGGCAAATAATGCAGGCTTGTAGTGACCATCGTAGAGTTTGATTATAAAGTTGAATATTTTTATTACCTTTAGCTCGACCACTAAAGACGCTTGAAGCATTAGCAAAACCGTCAAATAGATAAGCCATCATGTAATGAATCTGAAATAGAACAGCATTGGCGGCTAATACTTCAGTATTGAATGTTGAACCAATCGAAATAAAGTGGTTAGTTACCGTTAATAAACAGATGGTGCGGATCATTAAATTAGTATTAACTAAAATGACCCCTTTTAACGATTGCCATGACAAAATAGATTTTATATCGATTTTTTGTTTAGTTCTGGGTAAGTACCGGTAGATAAACCAAATACCGACCAAGGTACAACATATTTGAGCAATCAATGTTGCAAAAGCTACTCCTTGAATGTCCCAATGCATCCACCAAACAAAAAGCATCGCCATTATAATATTCAGTAGATTGATAAAGACTTGTAAAAACAGCACGGCTTTTACTTTGGATATCCCCATTAACCAGCCAACTAGGACATAATTAATCAGAACAAAAGGAGCCCCCCAAATTAAAATCGAAAAATAGAGATCCGCATAATGCTGTACATCTTGATTAGGTTGGATGATGTGCATTGAGGCGCAAAAAATCAACTTTTGAAAAATAATAAATATCAAACCTAAAAAAAGAGCAATAAATAAAGGTCTGATAAGAGACGATCTTAATAATAAACAATCATCCAAAGCTTGTGCAGCAAAACCAGTAGTACTGACTCTTAAAAATCCAAATAACCAATAAATGGTATTAAATATTACTGTCCCTATTGCAATACCAGCAATAAAGGCAGGATTAGGCAAATGACCAACTAAAGCCGTATCGACCACACCCAGTAGTGGGGTGGTGATGGTTGACAGAATAAACGGAATAACTAATTTAAGATAATCTTTAAACTGATATTGATGATTCGATGTTGATGAATGGGTCATTTTTAAAAACCTAAAATTGATTCAAGTAACTGTTTAGAATAAGGATTTTTAACTTGACTTAATTGTTCTATTTTATCAATGTATTCAACGATTTCACCTTTATAAAAAAAGGCAATTTTATCACAAAGGTAAGTAATTGTGGTTAGATCATGCGTAATAAAAATACTGGTTAAATTTAGCTGTTTTCGCAAATCGGCAAGTAGTTCTAAAATTTGGGTTTGGACCGAAATATCTAATGAGCTTACTGCTTCATCAAATAAAATAAATTGAGGAGAGCAGGCTATAGCTCTTGCAATGCAGACGCGCTGTAATTGACCACCACTCATTTCATGTGAAAACCGCTCATAAAAAGAGCTGTCTAATCCTACTTGTTCTAACAAAGCATTGATACGCTGCTTTCGATCATTTTTAGCTAACCTTTCATAAATATCAAGCGGTTCAGCAATAATCTGTGCAGCAGTAAAATAGGGGTTAACAGACGCATTATAATCTTGAAATACTGCACTGATATTTTTACGCATGGCGGATTTTTTCCATGCACGAGTACTAATATCTTGCCCATTAAAATAGATTTTGCCACTGTCAGGTTTTTCTAAGCCTAAAATTAGCTTTCCTAATGTACTTTTACCACTACCACTCTCACCAATAATGCCGAGACACTCACCTTGTTTTAAATCGAATGATACTCCTTTAATAACCGCCGTTTTTTTATGGCGAAACAAACCTTGGTTGGGTTGTAGAAAAGACTTTTTAACATTAGTAATTTGTAATAACGGTGGCATTAAACTGTCTCCGAGATGGAATTTAAATGCTTTGCATAAGCAACTGCATTAAATTTATTTAATAATTGCTTGCGAGTATCGATTAGATAACGAGTATATTCATGTTTAGGATGATAAAAAATCTGATCACGACTGCCCGATTCAACAATCTTTCCTTTATTCATCACAATAATCTCATCGGCAATATGATGAATGACACCTAGATCGTGAGAAATAAAGATCATGGTCGTTTTGGTTTTGATCTTTTCAAGCATTTTTAAAATATAAAACTGACTAATTGAATCTAATGCCGTTGTGGGTTCATCGGCAATAATAAGTTCAGGCTCCAGCATTAACGCCATACCGATCATTATGCGCTGTAACATGCCACCACTTAACTGATGCGGGTACTTTTTATAAATCTCTTTGGGTTTTTCGAGCCCTATATTTTCAATCATCGCTATCGTTTTAGCAATAGCATCGTTTTTGTTAATAATGAGATGCGCTTGCAGGGTTTCGACCACTTGCTTACCAATGCAATAAAGTGGATCAAAAGCACTCATTGGGTGTTGTAAAATTATCGAAATGACACTACCACGCATTTGATTCAACGTCTTTTTATTCTGTTTTAATAGATCGAATGCTAAATTAGCATTTTGGGGTTTAAACAGGATTTGCCCAGTCACGCTAAAGTAGGATTCTAATAAGCCGATGATCGCTTTACATGTCAAACTTTTGCCACTGCCACTTTCCCCAACAATGCCTAAGCATTGATGATGATTGACCGTAAACGATATATCATCGAGTAGCTTATCCCCCTTATTAAGGGAAACGGTCAGTTGTTTTACGGATAGCAATGGGCTACTCATACAGTTTTTTCCTTTGGATCTAAAATATCTCGTAAACAATCACCCAACATATTAAATGCTGCCACAACGATTAAAATGGTTATACCCGGAAAGACCATTTGCATCGGGTGCTGTGTCATTACATTTTTTGCTTCACTTAACATTAATCCCCATTCAGCGGTAGGCGCTTGGACGCCTAATCCAATAAAAGACAAAGCCGAGATATTTAAGATTACCCAACCCGTATCTAACGTTGCTAATACAACCAGTTCTGACAGTATATTAGGCAATAAATGACGACAAATGATAAAAGAATGTGGTGCGCCAATGGCTCGTGAAAAAAGAATATAATTTTTTCGACTGTACTTGATCACTGAACTGCGAATCATACGACTGTACCAAGCCCATTTAACGACAATATTAGCAATAATGACGTTTTCAATACCTACGCCTAATACCCCTACAATCGCCAAAATCATCACTTGGCTCGGAAATGAGAGCATAATGTCACAAAGGCGCATTATACATTCGTCAAGTTTTCCTCGCTGATAACCAGAAATAAGACCGATGACACTCCCAACGATTATGGTAATGATCATAGTTAACAGTGATAAGAATAGGGTTGAGCGAATACCGTACAGGAGTCGTGAAAAAATATCTCGACCAAGATGATCACATCCAAGCCAATGGTCACTCGATATTGCAGCATATTTACGGACGATGCGAACTTTATTGGGATCAAACGGTGCAATATAAGGGGCTAATATGCCTAAAATAATCATTGTGGTGATGATGATCAGGCAAATTAACGCCGTTTTATTGTTAATCAGTTTCTTAGTTAGATTCATATGGCACCACCATTATCACGTAATCGAGGATCTAGCCATTGATGAATAACATCTACAATAAAGTTACATACCACAAATAAAATAGCCATAATTAATATATAAGCTTGAATGACCGGATAATCGCGATTCATAATCGCTGCGATACATAAACGACCCAATCCCGGCCAAGAAAATATATATTCAACAACAAAAGAGCCAGCGATTAATTGCGGAATGGTCATGCCTAAGGCGGTGATAGTCGTATGCAGTGAATTAACTAAAACATGTTTAACTATAATCGTTTTTTCTTTCAAACCTCGACAGCGAGCATAAAAGACCGAATAATTATGCATGTTTTCTAACATATTATTACGAATAAAACGGATATATGTTGAGATATAAACAAACGATAAAGTTAAGGTTGGTAGAATCAGATTTTGCCATGTTCCATAACCATTGGTAGGCAGTAAATCTAAATAATTGGCAAACAGCCAAATAAAGAGTAAACCTAACCAATAACTCGGCATTGCCGTGCCAAGAAAAATAATAATACGAACGATATGATCGAAAGCTGAATTAGCAAAAATTGCACATAACACGCCTAAAATTAAACTGATAATCAGGGTAAATGCAAATGACGACATTGCTAAAACTAATGTGGGAATTAAGCTGCGAATTATCTCATCCCAAACGAGCCTGTCTCGATGAATAAACGAACGACCAAAATCAAGATGTAAAACGTCATAGAGCCAAATAAAATATCGTTCCAAAAAAGGCTTATTTAATCCGAGTTCTTGGCGCATACTTTCAATAGCATCAGGGGTTGGCATGATTTCGTTTAAGCGTAATGCAACTTCAGCAGGATCAGAAGGAGCGAGATTGATAAGCAAAAAAGCGATAAAAGAGATACCGAATAATATCGGTATCATCATCGTTAAACGTTTAATAATATAATTTAACATTATTGGTCAATAATATTAGTCTTTTAAAAATACATTTTCTCAAATGGAATATCAAATTGAGAAGGGGCGAACTCAATTCCTTTTAAAGATTTAACCGCAATCGCACGATTACGCTCATAAGTCAGCGGAATATAAACCGCTTCATTATGTAAAGTTTCTAACACATAACGGAATAGATCTTGTCGCTCTTTTTCATCCGTTGAAATTAATGCTTTACTGATACTTGCATCAATTTGTGATTTTTCTTTTAAACCTTGTTGTGCCATGTAATCACCATATACAGGTAGTTTCATCCCTGATAAAAATGATTGTGGATCATATGGCGTACCCCATGAGATATCAAACACCATATCAAAATCACCGGCTTTTTGGCGATCACGATAACCTTGTTCTTCTTCACCATGAATATTAAGCTTTAATCCGACTTGCTCAAATTCATCTTGCATATATTGGGCAATCGTTTTTTGGGAGGCGGTATTACTGTCGTAATATAAGGTAATTTCAAAAGGCTTACCGTCTTTTTGACGATAATCTTGACCTTTAACTTTTACCCAGCCGGCTTTATCAAGTAGGGTTTCGGCTAGTTTAGTGTCATATACATAAGGTTTTAAACCAAGGTTAGCATAAGGAATATTGGTTGCCATTAATGTATCAGCAGGCGCTTCACTGTTATTGAAAATACCCTCTGAGATATCTTTTTTACTGATGATATGTTCAATTGCTTGGCGCACATTCACATCGCTAAGTTGGCTTCGGGTCGTATTCATTAGAACAATTCGGCTTGAAACTGGTTTAGACATTAAGGTTTGAAACTTATCCATGGTAGAAAAACGTTCAAACGAATCAGCATCAACCATATTTTTACCATAAATCAGATCGATTTCGCCTTTTTCCAATGCCATTAGTCGACTTTGATTATCCGCGATAACTTTCATCGTCACTCTTTTTAGGATTGGTTTTGTTCCCCAATAAGTTGGATTTGCGTTAAATACTGCATATTGATCTTTCTTATGATCACCTAAAACATACGGGCCAGTACCAATGTAAGACTTAACCCCATTTTTAGTTTCGCCGTCGATCATAGAGTTAGGTGAAATAAAACGCATTGGACGAGTTACGGCAATCTCAATCATGAAAGGGTAGTAAGGTTCAGAAAGGTTAACTTGTAGCGTATAATCATCTACCGCTTTCACTTCAGTAATTAAGCGCACCATTTCTAACCAAGTGTGACGGACTTTATTTGATAACACGGCATCCCAATTCAGTTTTGCACTGTGCGCATCAAATTTTACGCCGTCACTAAATGTAACATCTTTTCTAAGTTTAAACGTGTAAGTTTTGCCGTCGTTACTGATAGTCCAGCTTTCCGCGAGCCAAGGCGAAAAAGTACCGTCTTCGTTATAGTGAACTAATGATTCATACAACATATTTTGCGCCCACATTTCACCAGAGTATAAATGCGGATTCAAATCACGAATATCACGAAAATTGGCGAAAGTAATATCATCTTTAGCAAAACAGTTAAGACTAAAGCTGCTTAAAATTAGAATGATGAGTATTTTTTTTAAATGAGGGAAATTAAAAGACATACCTATTCCATGAAATAATTATTGTCAGGGGAGGCGGATGATACAACAAATGAGAATGATAATCAATATCATTTAAGTAGGGTGATTTAAAAACAGACAGAATGCGTATATTTATATTCAATTAACAAATAATACCACATTTTATGGGGTTAATCTTACTAAATATTAACATTCATTAAGACTCGCGTTGAAAAGGGAAAATAATAAAACAATTATTATCAAATTACTTTATAATGCCTATGATTATTCATTTTTCGTTTATTTTAGGAATCAATACATGTCATTTGACTCTCTTGGCTTAGATGCCGAGATTTTAAAAGCAATCCACGAACAAAACTACACCCAACCCACACCCATTCAACAACAAGCTATCCCAGTTATTTTATCAGGTAAAGATTTGATGGCCAGTGCTCAAACAGGTACAGGCAAGACAGCTGGCTTTGGCTTACCCATTTTGCAGAAATTAGTTGAACAGCAAGCAAAGGCAAGCAATCAGTCTCAACCTAAAAAAGGTAAACGTCGATTATATGCTTTGATCTTAGCCCCAACACGTGAATTGGCTGCTCAAATTGGCGAAAATATTCGTGACTATAGCCGATATTTACCAATTCGGTCTTTAGTGGTGTTTGGTGGCGTAAGCATTAATCCTCAAATGATGAAACTACGCGGAGGGGTCGATATTTTAATTGCAACTCCCGGTCGTTTACTCGATTTGGTGCATCAAAACGCAGTGGATCTGTCGTCGGTTAAAGTGTTAGTATTGGATGAAGCCGATCGTATGTTAGATATGGGTTTTATTCATGATATTCGGCGTGTGATTGCTAAATTACCAAAAAAACGTCAAAATTTAATGTTTTCGGCGACTTTTTCAGATGAGATAAAAGCGTTAGCACAAACCATTTTAAAATCACCTGAATCTGTTGCTGTGGCAAAAACGAATACTGCATCAGAACAAATTACCCAGTATGTGCATCGGGTAGATAAGCGTCGTAAACGTGAATTGCTCTCTTATTTAATTGGTAAAAATCAATGGCAGCAGGTATTGATTTTTACCAGAACCAAATACGGAGCTAACCATCTTGCTGAACAGCTAACCAAAGATGGCATTAGAGCTTCAGCGATTCATGGCAATAAAAGCCAAGGCGCTAGAACTAAAGCTTTAGCGGATTTTAAAAATGGTCAAATTAGAGCGTTGGTGGCAACCGATATTGCGGCTAGAGGTTTAGATATTGAACTATTGCCTTACGTTGTCAATTATGAACTACCACAAGTGGCAGAAGATTATGTGCATCGTATTGGTAGAACAGGGCGAGCACAAAATCAAGGGCAGGCGATATCTTTAGTTTGTATTGATGAACTTGCTCAATTAAAATCAATTGAAAAATTGATTAAAAAATCGATTCCAGAAATTTTTACTCCGGGATTCGAAGTTGATCCTAGAATTAAAGCGGAGCCTGTAAAAAAAGCGACAGCAAAGCGTGCTCCAGCAAAAAGAAGACGTGTTGATAAAACGCGAACTTCTAAAAATAACCAGAATAGTATGAAGCAATCTAGTCATCATACATATTCTAAAACGAACTAAATTATCTACAGTAGAAGGATATTATTATGGCTAAGGTTAATCGCAGTCGTCGTTTAAGAAAAAAATTACATATTGAAGAATTTAAAGAGTTAGGTTTCACGGTAAGTTGGTCATTTGACGAAGGGATCAGTGAAAAAACCATTGATAATGTCGTTGATCAATTTATTGTTGAAGCAATACAAGCAAATGGTTTGGCCTATGAAGGAAGTGGTTATTTAAGCTGGAAAGGCATCATCTGCACTCAAAAATTGGGCAATTGCAGCGAAGAAAATCGTGATGTTGTCACTAAATGGCTTGAAAGTCACGGCTTAAAAAATGTCAAAACCAGCGAATTAATTGATATTTGGTGGGATGAATTAGATTTCTAATTTCTAAATATTTAATAAAAATAGCCACCAATGTGGCTATTTTTATTGAAAGATAAGATACCTTTGCTTTACTCAATTCCTTGGCTACGCAGGTAATCCTCATAATTACCGGTATAATCAATCACTTTTTCTGGGGTGATTTCGACAATCCGAGTAGCAAGTGAGCTAACAAATTCACGGTCATGTGATACAAAAAATAGCGTTCCTTGATAAAGCTCTAATGCCATATTCAATGATTCAATCGACTCCATATCCAAATGGTTAGTCGGTTCATCCATCACAATAATATTTGGACGTTGCATCATTAATTTACCAAATAGCATACGTCCTTTTTCACCACCAGAGAGGACTTTAACTTGTTTTTTAATGTCATCTTGTGAAAATAATAAGCGACCTAAAATACTGCGTACGGCTTGCTCATCATCGGTTGGCTGTTTCCATTGACTCATCCAATCAAACACAGTTAGATTTTGTTCAAATTCATATTCGTGATCTTGGGCATAATAACCAATATTGGCATTTTCAGACCATTTAATATCACCTTGTTCTGGTGTTAGTTCGCCCATTAAGGTTTTTAATAAAGTTGTTTTACCAATACCATTCGTCCCTAAAATAGCCACTTTTTCGCCGACTTCGACCATTAAATTTAGATTTTTAAATAGTGGTCCGTTATCAAATCCTTTAGTTAAGTTTTCAACAACTAGAGCATTACGGAATAATTTTTTGTCCTGCTCAAAACGAATAAATGGATTTTGTCGGCTTGATGCTTTAACTTCTTCAAGTTTAATTTTTTCAATTTGTCTTGCCCGAGAAGTCGCTTGTTT
Source organism: Gilliamella sp. LMG 34360 (assembly GCF_984568995.1). NCBI lineage: Bacteria > Pseudomonadati > Pseudomonadota > Gammaproteobacteria > Orbales > Orbaceae > Gilliamella > Gilliamella sp. LMG 34360. The sequence continues at coordinate 1,716,955 of NZ_OZ474900.1, forward strand.
GGATTTTGATGCATTCGCACTAAAACGACTGACAAAAGATTGCAACTCACTAATTTGAGCTTTTTTCTTGGCATTGTCGGCTAATAAACGTTCTCTAGCTTGCGTAGATGCAGTCATATAGTCATCGTAGTTACCTGGATAGATTCGAAGCTCGCCATAATCCATATCCGCCATATGAGTACAGACCATATTTAAAAAGTGTCTGTCATGCGAAATGATGATCATGGTGCTTTCGCGTTCATTTAAGGTATCTTCCAACCAACGAATGGTATCAATATCCAAGTTATTGGTCGGTTCATCTAATAATAAGATATCCGGATTAGAAAACAGAGCTTGGGCTAAAAGTACTCGTAATTTCCAACCGGGCGCGATTTCACTCATTAATCCATAATGTTGCTCAATTGGAATACCGACTCCTAGCAATAATTCACCCGCACGCGCTTCAGCACTGTAACCATCCATTTCGGCGTATTGAGTTTCTAAATCGGCGACTTTAAACCCATCCTCTTCGCTCATTTCTGGAAGTCCATAAATGCGATCACGTTCTTGCTTGATTTGCCATAATTCAGTATGTCCCATAATTACAGTATCAAGAACAGTATATTCTTCAAAAGCAAATTGGTCTTGGCGTAATTTACCTAATCTCTCATGTGGATCTAATGCAACATTTCCTGATGTTGGTACTAAATCACCACCAAGAATCTTCATAAAAGTTGATTTGCCACTTCCATTGGCGCCAATTAATCCATAACGATTACCATTGCCAAATTTAACAGATATGTTTTCAAATAAAGGTTTACTGCCAAATTGCATCGTGATGTTATTTGTACTTAACACTAAACTTTTCTCTCGCTTTAAATACATTTTGCTTTAAAGATATCTATCTCTTTAAGCAAAATAGTTGAAATGTAATTTGGCGCACATTATGCCATAAAATGCCTTTTTTGAGGATCTTTCATTTTTTAACTGTATCAGTTATCCGTTAGGCGATTATGTTTTAAGGTAGGATTTATTGATATTACAAATTATTAATATCTATATTAAAAAAATAATGAATAAATAGATGGATAGAGTAATTAACCCTTTTAACCATTGTAATCAATTTATATTTCAAAAGGTTTACAACTGATAGATGAATTGTTACGATGCGTGCCTATTTATTACTATTTAACTCATTTTATTATGTTTTATCTTATCTTTGTGACTTTGGTCTGGTCATTCTCGTTTAGTTTTATAGCGGTCTATTTAAGTGGACAGGTTGATACTTGGTTTGCGGTTGTAATGCGTGTTTTACTTGCCTTTATTACTTTTCTGCCTTTTTTACGTTTTAGAAACATTCAACTAAACACGATGTTACTTTTAATGGGCGTTGGGGCTTGTCAATTAGGTATCATGTACTTTTTTTATTATAACTCTTTCCAATATATTTCAGTGCCTGAAGTGTTGCTGTTTACTATTTTTACACCGATTTACGTCACGGTTATTTATGATTTATTGCAACATCATCCGTTACGGTTGAGTTATCTTTTTACTGCCATTATAGCCGTAATCGGAGCGGCTATTATTCGTTATGACCATATTAGTACAAATTTTATCATTGGATTTTTATTAATTCAGGGAGCCAATATCGTTTTTGCTTTAGGGCAGGTTGGTTATAAAAGAATTATGGAAGTTTATCCATTACCACAACATCAAGCTTTTGCATGGGTCTATTTAGGTGCAGTCATTGTTGCAACAATAGGTTGGCTATTATTTGGTGATGCATCCAAATTGCCAACTACTAATGTACAATGGGGCATTATTATTTGGCTTGGCGTAATTGCTTCTGGATTATGTTATTTTTTATGGAATTATGGTGCGACTAAAGTCGATTCAGGAACATTAGCAATTATGAATAATGTGGTCATTCCAACTGGCATTATTGTTAATGTAGTGATTTGGCATCAGTCGCTTGATTGGGGGCGTTTTATATTAGGTAGTGTAGTCATTATTTTAGCATTAATCCTACACTACAAAATTAAAAATCGTTCTTCTAACTAATAAGGTAAATGGGTCATGATGGATAATATCAATGGTGTTGTTACAGATGATAATGCCGTTGATATTAGTAAACTTGATGCAATAGGGCCTTGCAATACCTCAAATTGTCTTGCCATCATATAACAATTGATGGCAATAGATACCGAACTTAATAATACGACAACTTGTAACTCTAAAGTCGGTAATCCTAAAAGTTTGCCAACTATATAGGTTACAATCGGTAAAATCGCTAATTTTAAAATACAGATCGAACCAGTAATTAAAAACTGGTCGCGGATTTTATATTCCGCAAGTCCCATACCTAATACAATAAGAGATAAAGGTGCGGTCATATCACTGACCATTTTTGTTGACTGATTAATAAAATTGGGTATTGGTAAACCGATATAATTGACGGCAATTCCTGTGAAAATACCAATAATAATCGGGTTTTTTGATACATTTTTTAGTGCCTTTATAAAGCTACGCCCCGAGAGTTTACCCATTTGTACAAACTCAATTGATACGGTTGCTAACGTCCACAATATTAATGCATTAAATATAACAATGATGGCAACAATGGGAATAGCTTGATCGCCGAGCAACATTTTTATAATTGGGATACCAACAAAGACAGTATTCGTGTAGATGCCTCCCATTGCAAATAAAGTGCTTTGAGAACCATTTAATTTGAATATTTTCGATGCAATTAAGCAACCAATAGCAAATACGATAAATGAACCACCAAAAAATACCAATAACAGTTTGATATCAATTTCTGACTGCTCAGAAAAGTGACTCATTATCTGAAATAGCATTATTGGAAATGCAATATAAAAGGTAAATTTAGTTAAACTATCCGTTACCGTTTTTTGCCATCGACCTAACTTTACAGCTAAAAATCCAAGCAATATTAAAATAAATAAGGGTAGAGTAGATAAAAACTGTGCCCATAATGTTATCAAAAAATTCATAGAGATTATTTTATTGGTGATTACGAATAAAGTACCAATCTAATTCAGTTGACCGTTTCGAGTCAAATTGATAACCAGAAAGATTAAAATCTTTAATATCATTACTCTTATCAATGCCATTTTTTATAATATAGCGGCTCATAAGCCCACGCGCTTTTTTGGCGTAAAAGCTAATAACTTTATATTCGCCTTTGCTTTGATCTAAAAAAATGGGCTGAATAATTGTCGCTTTCAACTGTTTAGCTTTAATGGCTTTAAAATATTCATTTGACGCTAAATTGATTAAAGTCGGATGAGTGGATTTGCTGAGTTCTTTATTGAGATGATCGGTTAGATGATCGCCCCAAAATTGATAAAGATTACTGTTATTGCCATTTTTTAAACGTATGCCCATTTCTAAACGGTAAGGTTGTATTAGGTCAAGCGGTCTTAATACACCATACAGTCCAGATAGAATTCGTAAATGTGATTGAGCAAATTGAAGATCATTATCATTAAAATCTTCTACATTAAGCCCCTCATAAACATCCCCTTTAAAAGCTAATATCGCTTGTCTTGCATTATTTAAATTAAAATCAGAATGCCAATTTTGGAAACGTTCATGATTTATCTCAGCTAATTTAGGACTGATGGACATCAGTTTAGCCAAATCATCAACCGTTAATTTTTTACAATCTGTGATGAGTTTTTCTGAATACGAAATAAATTGTGGCAAAGTATATTTTTTAGTTATTAATGGGCTTTGATAATCAAGCGTTTTAGAAGGAGAAATAATCGTTAGCATAAGCGATTGCCTATTGTAATTTGCATAGTTTGGGGTTATTTTACACCTAATCAACCAAAAGAGGAGTGATAAAATGAATCCAACCAAAAAAGATATACATGATATTCGTTCTTGGGCCAGTGTTCGTGAAACTTCTATTGAGATTGCCGAAGCTATTTTTGAATTAGCTAATGATGATGAAAAACTAGCAGAACAGATTTGGGAAGAAGGAAGCGATGAAGTATTAAAACTCGCTTTTGCTAAAACCAAAGCAGATAAGCTCTTTTGGGGTGAGCAAACTATCGAACGTAAAAACGTTTGATTTATGACATAAATCACGATTTTAAATAAATTTTTGTTATCTACAGGATGTTTAATTTTTATGAAAATAATAAAATTAATGATTATATTTATTATTATTACACCATTATCTGTTTTTGCTGATTCAAAATACGCTAATTTAAATCAATATGAATTACGGCTTTATTGTAGTAATAATACTCTTTCAGAAGCAGAACTGACTGAATGTTTAGAAGAAATTTTTCATACCAGTCAAGCTGAGTTAGATAAATCGCAGCAGAATTTTTTTAATGCACTTTCAAATTGGGATGAAGACAAAGAGTATATCGTAATTGCAAAAAATAAACTTAAAAAAGCTAATAAAGAATTTATTAAATATCGTGATTTACAGTGTGACTTTGCTTATTCGTTAGGGGGCGGAGCAATTGGTAATGCTCTAAATATGTATAAATTCTCTTGTCTAGCCGAACTAAATTTTCAACGAGCAAAACAACTTGATCTATATCGGTCTAATTGATGGTAACTGTTATAGAATTTTTTTTACTTATTGTATCTAAATAAAGTTAGGTATTGTTATTCTCAGTATGTAATAAGACATCCAACAACAGATTGATATAGTTATGAAATTAACTTTTTTAGGAACAAGCGCAGGTTTACCAACCGCTGAGCGGAATGTAAGTAGTATTATGCTCGATCTCCGACAAGAGAGAGGGCGATTATGGCTTTTTGATTGTGGTGAGGCAACTCAAATGCAAATGCAGAAAGCAAAATTTAGCTTAGCCAAATTAGAGATAATTTTTATAACACATTTACATGGTGATCATCTGTTTGGTTTACCGGGTGTTTTAACTACACGTTCATTAATCCAAAATCAATCAGAACTAACTTTGGTTGGCCCCAAAGGTATCAAACAATTTATTCAAACTGTGATTGATATTAGTTATTCTTGGCTAACTTATCCTTTAAACATTATTGAACTTGAGCAAGATAGTTTAGTATTTGAAGATACTAAATTTCGGGTTGAAGCCAAATTATTAGCGCATCGAGTACCTTGTTTTGGTTATCGTGTTGTGAAAAGGGATTTGCCACCTATCTTAGATATCAACAAATTACAGCAAGATAATATTAATGCGGGTTCACATTATGCCTATTTAAAAGAAGGTAAAACAGTAACACTAGCTGATGGTCGTGTCATTGATGGTCGTAATTATCTTGGTGATTTTAAGCAAGGGAAAAAATTGGCTATTTTAGGTGATACAATACCTTGTGATGCTTCAATTGAATTAGCTAAAGATGTTGATGTACTTGTCCATGAAGCAACGCAAGAAGATGCATTAGAACAAAAAGCAATTGAGCGAGGTCATTCTACTACTGTTCATGCGGCGATGATTGCTAAACAAGCCAATGTTAAAAGATTGATTATGACGCATATAAGCCCTCGATATTCCCTTAATGACAATGCCAAATTAGTTAATGAGGCTAAGAACATTTTTAACCATACTGAAATCGCAACTGATTTTGCCACGTTCCAAATATAAAAAATATGCCGACATTATCGGCTAGTTTGCTGATATTTCAGTCAGCAATAAAATTTTGCAAGAAAAGCTAATTGAGCCTAAAAATTATAGATTTTTGTGAAAAATATTCAGGAGTCTATACCGTTTTATTTTTTATTCAGAATAAAATCATTAAATACCAATTACATTAGAAAAAATTAATAAATATGCCGTATATTTATTAACTTTTTAGCCATAGTAGATTTATTTAGTAATAAGCATGAATGAACTTTAATGATCTATTTTAAATTAGCATTCCTAATTTTTTCATCCAATTCACATAATCATCTGCACTTTTATCGATATCTTTTTGTGTAATTTTATCTGGATAGTCTGGCTCATTATTTGCGCCATAAATTGCAAAAATGGGCTGATAATCAGCCTGAACGTAATTTATTGTTAATTCAAAAGGGCTGAGAATTTGCTCAAGTGTATATTTATAATGTCCGGTTTTAGAATAGTCCGCTTTCTTTATACCTGCCGAAACCGCTAAACCTACTTTTTTACTTCTTAATTTATCGCCCAAGGCACCAAATGCCCATCCATAGGTGAAAACTTCATCCAACCATTGTTTTAATAATGGTGGACAATTAAACCAATATATCGGAAATTGAATTACTAAATTTTGATGATTTTCAATTAAGTTTTGTTCGAAACTAGAGTCTATTTTAAAAGAGGGATAGTAAGAATATAAATCATGTATGGTTACTTGTTCATGATACTGATTTAATCTATTAATCCAACATCGGTTAACACTTGAAGAGGCTAAGTCAGGATGAGCAACAATCACTAAAGTGCGTTTCATTGTAAAATATTCCTTCTATATTATTATCAATAATTAAGTCATACTAATATTAATACGATTAATTTTAAAGTACGGTAATTACCGTTATGTACTATCTTTATGGAAAGTGTCAACATGGAAAATCATCATTGTGCCGAAGAGCATTTTGAGAATAGTGGATTTAATTACACACTCTCAATGATTCGAGGTAAGTATAAGATTGTGATTCTTTATTGGTTAAACGAGAATCAGCCAACAATGCGATTTAATCAACTTAAACGAAGCATTAATAATATTTCTTTTAAAACACTGAGTAATACCCTAAAAGAGATGGAAAAAGATAAATTAATTTTTAGAAAAGAATATCCGCAAATTCCGCCTAAAGTGGAATATGGGTTATTAGAAAGAGGTAAATCTTTAGTTCCTATTTTAGATATGCTTTGCCAATGGGGAAATAATCATAAAGATGACCCATTATCATAATCTGAAAAAACTTTATTCGCCGACATGGTCGGCGTATTTATATGACTAAAGACAGAAATCTTTAATTAAATTTTCAATAGTTAATTTTGCTGGTTTTATAAAATCCATCGAAATAAATTCGTCAGGTTGATGAGCTTGTTCAATCGATCCTGGTCCTAAAACAATGGTTGGAGCAATTTGATTTAAATAGGGGGCTTCAGTACTGTAATTAACGGTTTGTGCTTGATGACCGACTAGTTTTTCTATGTGTTGTAATGCTGGATGATCTTTTTTACACTCATAGCCTGGAATTGGTGAGACTTCATATTCTACTGCTATACGATTAGGGTATTTCTCCATCACAGGTTGCAATGCTTCACATAATGCATTATAGAGCGAATCAACATCATTATCTGGTAATACCCGTATATCAATAATTAATTCACAACAGCCGCATATACGGTTTGCTGCATCGCCTCCATGAATTACACCTAAATTTAGAGTCGGGTAGGGCACACTAAAGCCTTCATTATGATGTTGTTCTTTAAATTTTTGTTTAAGGAGTAATAAACGTTCAATGACTAAATGCATAATTTCGATAGCGTTAATACCTTTGTCTGGATCGCTTGAGTGACCAGATTTACCAATAACTTTAATTGAGTTAGATAAAAATCCTTTGTGAGCACGGATAGGGATTAATGAGGTGGGTTCTCCAATGATGGTACAATCGGGTTGTAATTGTGTTTGTCGGGCAAAAAACGATGCGCCCGCCATTGAAGTTTCTTCATCGGCAGTGGCAAGTACATAGATTGGTTTAGTCAGTTTTTTTAGGTCTATATCTCGTAATGCATCTAAAATAAAAGCAAAAAATCCTTTCATATCAGCAGTACCAAGTCCATATAAATTGTTATTTTCTTCGGTTAATTTGAAAGGATCTTTTGTCCATTGTCCTTCATCAAAAGGGACAGTGTCACTATGGCCACTAAGTAATAATCCACCTTGTGTGCTATTTTCATCATTGGTATACGTTGCTAGCATATTGTATTTATCGCGAGTATTCGGAACGGGTTGTATATCGATAGTAAAACCCAAATCCGAAAACCACGATGCTAATTTTTCGATGAGAATTTTATTGGAGTAATCTAATTTTTCATTAGTAACATTGCTAATTGTTGGGGTTGAGATAAGTTCATTATATAGTGTTAAAAAAGAAGGAAGAGCCATAGAAATCACCTTAAAAAAATAGTCAATATGTCCTTTTACAAGGTGATAAGAATAGCACTTAGATGATTATTTGCATATCAGGGTATTTAAAATAATAATTTAAATTCAAATTTTTAACATTTCTTGCTGTTAACTATTGTGTTTATTTTATTTATAAAGAACTTTTGTTATTATTTAAACCATATGGATAAAGTTTACAAAAATTTATTATTCATTTAGTCTTTATAAAAATTAATTATACTCAAACAAGGCATTATTCATGAAAAATATTAGCAAGAAATGGATCATTATCGCGTTTATCGTTGTTGTGCTTGGTTTTGTTTTGTGGCAACAATTCAAAACCGATGGCTATGGAGCCGATTTCATCAGTGGTAATGGGCGTATAGAAGCAACTGAAATCAACATATCTACCAAACTCGCAGGTAGAATTGAAAAAATTAATGTTGATGAAGGTGAATTTGTCACAGCAGGTCAGCCTCTGGTTATCATGCAAACTGATACTTTGCAAGCTAAATTAAATGAAGCCCAAGCACAACATCGACAAGCAATGAGTAATGAAGCTACATCTAAAGCTCAAGTTGCCTTAAAAATGAGTGATAAAGTAGCTGCGTTAGCAGGTGTTACTCAAAAAGAAAGTGATTTAGATATTGCGAATAAACATTTACAAAGAACGGCTACACTTTATCAAAAAGGTGCCATTTCAGTTCAACAATTTGATGATGATACCGCTAAAGTCAATAGCGCAAAAGCCGCTTTAGATTCCGCTAAATCCCAAGTAGCGGCTGCCGATGCAGCAATTGAAGCTGCGCAAGCGGGAGTTGAAAGTGCTCAATCAGAAATAAACGTTGCTCTAGCAAATATTAGACAAATTCAAGCTGATATCGATGACAGTACTTTGACTGCACCTGTTGATGGACGTATTCAATATCGTATCGCTCAACTTGGTGAAGTCTTACCTTCTGGCGGTAAAGTTTTGAACTTGGTCAATTTATCAGATGTGTATTTAACATTCTTTTTACCTGAAACCATTGTAGGTAAAGTCGCTATTGGTGATGAAGTTCGATTAGTTCTTGATGCTTTACCTGAAAAAGCCATTTCTGCCAAAATTTCATTTGTTTCAAGTGTTGCACAATTTACGCCTAAAACTGTAGAAACAAAAGATGAACGTCAAAAATTGATGTTTAGAGTAAGAGCGCAATTAAGCCCAGAACTTTTAAGATGTTATATTACCTACGTTAAAACAGGTCTTCCCGGTGTTGCTTGGGTAAGACTTGATCCTAATACGGAGTGGCCTTCAGAGTTATCTGATGTTGCAAAATGCCAAACAAAATAATTGGAGATAGCAAATGTCAGAATCGGATAAAAAGGATTTAGCTTTACTTGCTGAAGGTAAAACCCTTGATGATGCTGTAGTAAATGTTAGTAATGTAACCTTAAAATATAAAAAGACTTGTGCACTCAATGATATCAGTATTGCAATCCCACCAAGATGTATGGTGGGATTGATTGGACCTGATGGGGTAGGTAAATCCAGTCTATTATCATTGATTTCAGGGGCACATGTTATTCAAGAAGGATTAGTGTACGTTCTCGATGGTGATATGAAAGATAAATCACATCGAAAAAACGTTTGTACACGCATTGCTTATATGCCACAAGGATTAGGTAAAAATCTCTATCCTACACTTTCAGTTGAAGAAAATTTACAATTTTTTGCTCGCCTATTTGGTAATGACGCAGCGGAAAGACGACGCCGTATTGATGAATTAACTAAAAGCACGGGTTTATATCCCTTTTTATCCAGACCAGCGGGTCGCCTTTCAGGTGGTATGAAACAAAAGGTCAGCTTATGTTCTGCTCTGATTCATGACCCTGATTTACTTATTCTTGATGAACCGACTACGGGAGTTGATCCTCTTTCTCGCGCGCAATTTTGGCAATTAATCAATAAAATTCGTGAACAACGACCGCAAATGAGTGTGATTGTCGCAACGGCTTATATGGATGAAGCGCAAAACTTTGATTGGTTGGTTGCAATGTATGGCGGTAAAATTCTTGAAACAGGCACTCCACAAGCATTATTAGCCAAAACGGGTAAAAATAATTTAGATGATGCCTTTATTCAGTTAATGCCAGAAGATGCTAGGGAAGGTTATGAAGCCGTCGAAATCCCCCCATTAGCCATAAATCAAGATTTACAAGTTGCAATCGAAGCTAAAGACTTAACCAAACAATTTGGCGATTTTATTGCAGTTGATCATGTTAATTTTTCAATTAAACAAGGTGAGATATTTGGCTTTTTAGGATCAAATGGTTGTGGTAAATCAACAACCATGAAGATGTTAACTGGATTATTACCGATATCATCAGGCGAAGCGTGGTTATTTGGTAAACCTGTCGATGCCAGTGATATCAATGTTAGACGCCATTTAGGTTATATGTCTCAGGCATTTTCGCTTTATAGTGAATTAACTGTTGAACAAAATCTCATTTTACATGCACGCCTATTTGGTATTGAAGAAAGCAAAATACCAGCAAGAGTTAATGAATTACTTAAACGTTTTGGTTTAGAAAATGACGTAAAAAGTTTGCCGGAAAGTCTACCTTTAGGTGTTAAGCAAAGGCTTTCTTTATCGGTTGCGGTGGTTCATAATCCTGAAATTCTTATTCTGGATGAACCTACCTCTGGGGTCGATCCTATTGCTCGTGATGACTTTTGGCGTTTGATTATTGAACTATCCCGAAAGGATAAAGTAACCGTATTTATTACCACTCACTTTATGAATGAAGCTGCTCGCTGCGATAGAATTTCATTAATGCATGCAGGTAAAGTATTAGCCAGTGATACACCTGATAATATTATTCATTCTAAAAATGCGAACACTCTGGAAGAAGCGTTTATCCGTTATTTAGTTGATGCAGGGGCAGATGATACAAATATGGATGAAAAGGAGAGTGAAACATCCAAAACTGTAACGAATGAACCCATTAAGGTAACCCAAGATACCCATCATCTACAAGGATTTAGCTTGACTCGTATGATTGGTTGTTTGTGGCGTGAAACATTAGAGTTATCACGTGATCCTTTGCGTGCTTTATTAGCCTTTTTAGGTTCAGCAATCTTAATGTTGGTTATGGGATACGGTATCACCATGGATGTACAGGATTTAAGATTTGCGGTGTTAGATCGTGACCAAAGTATTACCAGTCAAAATTACATTCTTAATCTTTCAGGATCTAAGCGCTATTTTATCGAAAAATCGCCAATTCTTGATTATGATGACATGGATCAAAGGATGAAAAGTAATGAAATCTCTTTAGCTATCGAGATACCGCCTAATTTTGGACGAGATATACAACGTGGAGATCCAGTTAATATCGGAATTTGGATTGATGGTGCTATGCCGTCTAGAGCAGATACGGTTAAAGGATATGTGCAAGGTATGCATCTTGCTTGGTTAAGTGAAAAAATAAAAACAACAACTGGAACAGAATCTAGCGCATTAGCAAACATTGAAACTCGATATCGGTATAATCCTGATGTTAAAAGTTTACAGGCAATGGTTCCGGCTGTAATTCCAATTCTATTATTAATGATTCCATCTATGTTAGCAGCGTTATCCGTTGTTCGTGAAAAAGAGATGGGATCAATCATCAATTTATATGTTACTCCTGTTACAAGAACAGAGTTTTTATTAGGTAAGCAAGTTCCTTATATTGTTATTTCGATGCTTAGCTTCTTATTACTCCTGATTATGGCTATCACCATATTTGATGTGCCGATAAAAGGAAGCTTCCTGACTTTATGTTTAGCTGGATTAGCTTATTGTGTTATTGCAACAGGGTTTGGATTGCTTGCCTCGACAGTGACACGCAGTCAAGTTGCAGTTATATTTTTAACCACGGTTGGTACGATGTTACCCGCAATACAATTCTCAGGATTACTTAATCCAGTAGCATCTTTAGAGGGTATTGGGCGATATATTGGTGAGGTGTATCCAACAAGTCATATGCTTGTTATTGCGCGAGGTGTTTTCAATAAAGCATTAGGACTTTTTGACTTACATAACTCAATATTTGTATTACTTATTACCATTCCGATTATACTTGGTGCAAGTATATTTCTCCTCAAGAAACAAGAAGGATAGATATTATGCAAGGTTTTATTAATATTTATCGCTTAGGTATTAAAGAATTATGGGGATTAATTCGTGATCCAATCATGTTATGTTTAATCGCCTACTGTTTTACAATTGATATTTATTCTGCTGCAACAGCAACTTCTGATTCGCTTCATCATGCTTCGATAGCAGTGGTTGATGAAGATGACTCGCCTTTATCAAGGCAAATTATTGCGGCATTTTATCCACCAATGTTTAATAAACCCGTTAAATTACATTCAATGGATGTTGTCGACCGTGGAATGGATACAGACACTTATACCTTTGCATTAAATATACCGCCTAATTTTCAACGCGATGTCTTAAATAATCAAAGCCCTGAAATTCAACTTAATGTTGATGCGACGCGAATGGGGCAGGCGTTTGTTGGAAATGGCTATATTACTCAAATCGTGAATAACGAAATAACAAAATATTTCAATCAAATAGATAAACCAACCAGTTTACCGGTTAACATTGAAGTTCATACAGCATTTAATCCAAATTTAACCCGCTCTTGGTTTGGTTCGGTTGTTGAAATTATTAACATTGTTACTACTTTGTCGATTATTTTGACAGGTGCTGCTTTAATGAAAGAACGTGAACACGGCACTATCGATCACTTACTTTCAATGCCAGTTACACCATTTCAAATTATGATCTCAAAAGTTTGGTCTATGGGTCTTGTCGTTCTGGTTTCAACATGGGGAGCTCTTTTAGTGGTTGTTCAAGGTTGGCTTAATGTACCAATTGAGGGATCGATTACTCTATTTTTGATTGGTGCCGCTTTACACTTGTTCGTGACAACGTCACTTGGTATCTTTATGGCTACCGTCGCTAAATCAACAGCACAGTTTGCGATGTTATTCATTTTAATTCTTCTGCCGTTACAGATGCTTTCTGGTGGCAGTACGCCACGTGAAAGTATGCCTGAAGTGGTTCAAAATATTATGTTGTTTGCACCTACCACTCACTTTGTTGAATTAGGGCAAGCCATTTTATATCGTGGTGCCGGTTTAAGTGTAGTTTGGACTTCCTATGCTTGGCTTCTAGCCATTGGTTGTGTGTTCTTTCTCATTGCCCTTAAACGTTTCCGTAGTTCAATTGTCAATATGGGATCATAAGATCCCATATCTTCATAATATGACAAAATGATTTATTTTGTCTCTTTTTGACTTGTTATTCTTTTTCATCACTATTATTGCAATAGACACATTTTTTATGCATACAAAAGGTATCTATACAGAATAAGATATTCGGTAATATTAAATCAGTACATCTAATTTATAACCATAATAAGATCTGTCATTGATTTCATAATTAGAAAAAAATTATAATAAATTAATAAGTTATTTCAAAATGACTCAAGTGGTTTACATAACAAAACGTACAATATCTTTAATAAAAAATCTAAATATAATTTTTTAGAACTAGGCAATAGTATTCAATATAAATAGATCATTTGAGTCTATTTCAAAAAACAATGAATCATGATTTTGAATAAAAATGTTACTTATCTGTATAAATTTGAAATAAAAAGGTACAATATTTGTATCCTCTCAAATAGATAGATATGTATATTTTCTTATTAATTATCAATTAGTAAGCATTAAGAAATCGTGCAAATCTCATCATGTCATGCGACTTGTAAATCTCAATCTTAAGGTTATGTAAACAAATTGAAAGATTTTGTTAATAAAATGAATTTAATTGTTATTTTTTTTACAAAATTACTTGTTATAATTTAGCACATATCGCAAATGAGGTTGGGTATTAAATCATACCAACATTGTAGTTTGGGATAGGCTATTTATAGAAATACTGTCATTTTATGGATATTTTGATAGTGTAAAAAAATCAGTATTAATCCTTTTAATTCTAAAAGGAATTAGAACTAAAAGGAATTAGTTATAAAGGGAAATAGTTCTAAGGAAAAAATATCTGATTTAATTGGTATCAAAGTAAAGGTCATTTTGGCTTATTACCCATGGAAGACTGGTATCACTAAAAACCTTTGCAATTTTGCCATGGAAGGCATTATTGCAAACTCCAACCTAGTTTTTTAACGTTTATTAATTCTTTTTGTGCAAATCCGAACTCCACTGATACTATCTAACTTTGATACTAATTGTTTTTAAGATAAATAATTATAATTCTACATAAATAGGGTAATTTGTTGATAACTGATTTGCAGTAATCTATTTGTGTTTAAAAATTTATCTTAAAAAAATACTGATATTTTAAAATGATAAAAACTTTTACTTGGACTAACTTTATCCAACAAATATTGGATATTAAAAAAAATCCCAATTAAATGAGATTTTTATATTAAAAAACGATTAATTTCGTTTGGTATTTTTTAACTCTTTTGGTGATAATCCAAAATAAGCTCTAAATCGTTGAGAAAATCGAGCGGTAGATGAATAACCAACCATTGTGGCAATGTGTTCTGTTGAAAGACTCGATGTTTGTAATAAGTGAAGCGCACGTCCCATTAACACTTTTTCTTTTATTTTTTGGATATTTTCCCCTTCAAACTTTAATTTGCGATATAACGTCGCTTTACTCATGCAAATTTCTTTACTTACGTCATCTATTGTAATTTTTTTATTGTCGTTTCTTTTAAATATTTCGATAACTTTTAGGGTTGTTTCTTTTTGGCTAGGGAGGTAAGCTAAATTTGGATATCCCGAACTAACTAATAAATTGATGATCTCTTTTCTTCGGTTTTCTATTATATCTTCTGTTGCCCAATCTAAACATTCAATAAGCTGAGATATGCATTTGTATAAAGCGTTATTAGCTTTACCAAATGTGTATGTTTCAGATTTATTAGTATTATTATTTATTATATTATTATCAAAATCAGAAAATTCAAATTCAACGAGTACCGCAAAATAATTGGTATTGGCAGGAATATTTCGCATATTCATTGTTTGTACATCAGTAAAAAAAACAAAATTACCTACATTACATGCGACTTTGGTTTCATTACCAACGATTTTACATCCATTTAATACAACAACCAGCAGTGGTTTTAATATAGGTATATTAGAGAGATCTTGTTGTAGCTTTGATTTATAAGTTGAAACACACTTTTTATGATTCAATGTAGTACTTAACGTTTTGAGTCTTTCTATTTCTAATTCTGTATCTTTCATCCTAATCAATCCGTTTTTATGTTATGGTCAATTATTGAGGATATTCAATATCCATCGCTAGAATCAATGTTACTCTTGAGCTTATTATATATAATAATGATTACTATTTTTAGTTATTTATTTCACTAATGGTAATTCATTCCAATGAGTTGTATAACGTTTGCTTAATAATTGACGTTTTATTTGCCAAGGTGCAGACTTTTGTATTCCTCCTAATTGGATCGTATTTTTACCCATTTTTTGATTAATGCTATCAATTGTTTTCATAAGTTTGTCGTTTTTATGCAGCGATGGATTTGTTAAAGGTGTAGTGAAAAAGTCTGGTTGTGAATGGCTGTTTTTAATTTTTAGATCCAATAACATTACCCCTGATTTCATAAATAAAAGATCTTGCTTATATATTTCCAGCAAACCTTTTTGTGCTGCGTGAATAATTAATCGTGAGTCATCTGTTGGAAAAGAGAGTGGTACTACGATTGATGGGTGATATTGATTTGAATTGTCACAAAAGCGATTCGTTTTTAAAAAGACTAGAATAGCGCTAGCGACAGATTGTTGTTGTCTAAGCTTTTCAGTGGCACGGCTTGCATGCAGACGAATCGCTTCTTGTAAATCAAATAGTTTACTCGTTAAACGACCAAAACTGCGTGATATCATGATGTTTTTCTTCGGAGTGCATAGGTCATCTAACTCAATACAGTTAATACCTTGTAATTCTAATACGGTTCGTTCTAGTGTTACCGAAAAGTTCTTTCTAATATATTTTAGATTAGCTTGACGCAGATCCCATGCAGTATGAATATTGATTCTATTTAATTTGTTTGCGATATGTCGACCTACGCCCCAAATGTTATTAATTGAAAATGTTTCTAATATATTTTTTAGTAATTTTTCATCTGTGGGTAAACAATAAACATTTTGATAAATGGCTTGTTTTTTGGCTATATGATTAGCTAACTTTGCCAATGTTCGCGTTGGAGCAATACCGATACTAACAGGAATACCTGTATCTCGTTTTACAACATTTTTTATTTTTAAACAATGTGCTGTTATATCTGTAAATCCATCTAGTTGAATAAAAGCTTCATCAATAGAATAAAGCTCAATACTCGGAGTATGGTTTTGTACAGTATCAAAGACCCGCTGGCTCATATCACCATAAAGTTCATAATTTGAACTTAGCAAAATTATTTGTTTACGAATTTTAGATGGGATCTGATAAGCCGGCATCCCCATAGGTACTAATGGTTTTAATTCATTTGAACGCGCAATAACACAGCCATCATTATTGGACAAGATCCCAATTGGTTTTCCTTCTAATTTAGGATTAAAAACACGTTCACACGAAGCATAGAAATTATTGCAATCAATTAGACCGATCATACATGTGCTCTTTTTCGTAATGAATGGATGGTATGTATAACAATTCCCCAAATATGAACATCTTTCCCCATTAAGGGAATTGGTGGATAAAGAGAATTACCTGACAATAAATGATGTTGGTTATCGAATATTCCAAGACATTTGCATGTTAACTCACCATCAACTGCGGCAACTACAATATCACCGATTTTAGGCTCTAAAGAACGATCAACAACTAACAAATCACCACTAAAAATACCATAATCGATCATAGAATCGCCTACGGCTTTAATATAATAGGTTGCGCTAGGATGCTTTACTAAATGTTCAGTCAAATCAAGTTTCGTTTCCAAATAATCATCTGCAGGGGATGGAAATCCAGCTCTTACTGGCGTATCAATTAAAGTTAAGTAATTTTTATCGGCAGTATTAACCATGCCAAGTACAATACAATTATTACGCAAGTACGTTCTCCTTAAAATTAATATATAAATCTATTTCGTTATGTTATGGACATAAAGTTATAGACATATTAAAAAACGAATATATGTATAAATATACAGTATAAAATAGCTGATACAAAAATTTTTGACTGTAAAAAAATAGAAATTGAGCAAAAAAACGCAATTGATATTAAGCCACAGCTAACATTTTTGGGATTTCCAATTTTTATGGGATTAAAAATAATAGGGCAAAAATAAGCAGTTTTTAACTTAAAAATAGTCCAAATGACATTATTGATTTTGTCATGCCACATAGAAAGCTTACATTGTATTAATTATTCATTAATAGTTTAAAAACATAATTCACTATCTGTTATGTTAATTATTTATCTTGATAATATAAAGATAAGTAATTACATGTTGTTGTCATTCTTTTATATAAACAAATTAAATCAGTTTTTTAACTATAAAATTAGTAGCTTTTTATTGTTAATAAAGTGTTATAAAAAGCAGCAAAACAAAAGAGTTAATGGTCAAATTAACTTTTACCATAATTTAACACGCGTTTTCTATGTGATCTTATTTGTTGATTTTTATGAAATAAAACTTCGCTATTTAGTGGTGTCAAAGCAAAATTGAATGATTTTTTATTCTTTTTAAGATAGGTTGCAGACCTTGCTTAACACAAGTTAAAAAAGAATAAGTATAATACCGCGCAATTTACAGAATTTTCCATTTGATATAACAAAGGTTGACATATTAACAATGTATTCAGTTAAGCTTACATCATGTAAAACAACATTAAGCAATATAGAATTTCAAAAAACAAACATGCACTTTTACATGTAATAAATACATTCAACTTTGTTATCCGCTTTAGCTCGGTCTAAAAAAAATCTAATCAAAAGTTACCGAACAATTACCGAATTTGTATTTCAAGTAATATTATTTTAGGAGTTTTAAAAAAATGAATCTAATCTGGTCTGCAGTTGGACAAGTTGTAAGTTCTTGTCTTCCGGTTTTTTTACTTATTTTTCTTGGTTGGTTGTGTGTACAGCAAGGAATATTTACGAAAGATTCTAAAAAATTATTATCTGGACTTGTATCTAACTTTGTATTCCCAGCATTACTATTTGTGCATACATCACACGCTAAACCATCGCAAATATTCAATGGTATTTGGATGATTGCCTTTTTCTGCACGATGTCATTTTTATGGATCGTTTGTTTCTTAGTGAATAAATACGTTCTACATAAAGATCTCAAATCAACAGCCATGAGTTCAATGTTATGCTGCTTCCCAAATATGGGGGGAATGGGGGTTCCGTTCTTAACGTTAATGTTAGGTGCTTCATCTACCATTTCTGTTGCAGTCGCTAATTTTGTTGTGGCATTGTCATTAATTCCTATGACTATTTTTCTATTAGAATTATGTGACACCAAAATATCAGGTGGTAAAGTAACGGGTGCAATGGTTTTTAGTGCAGTAAAAAGTTCACTGATGAAACCAATGTTCTTAGGTGTTATTCTTGGTTTAGTGGTGAGTGTGACTGATGGTACGACTTGGATGCCACACTTTATATTTAACACTTTCGATATCATGTCTAATGCTTGTAACTTCATTTCGTTAATTGCAGTAGGTGTGGGTATCTATGGTGTTAAATTAAAAATGTCAAAACCACTTATGATCAACGTAGTTTTGAAAAGCTTCTTTACACCAGTTGTTGCGTTAATTGCTGTACATCTATTTGGTATCACAGGAATGGAAGCAGAAGAGTTAGTTTTCTTACTTGCAATGCCAACGGCATCAACAGCGGTTATTTTGGCTTATAACTGGAATGTTGAACAAGAGCATGCATCAAGCATTTTCTTTGCTTCAACCGTTTTATCAATTTTTATTTTACCAACATTATTACTCATCATGGAATATACCATTCCAGGTGTGCAATAAGCATTTATAATCGATCCGAACCGCCTCATTTAGTTTGTCTAAATGGGGCTTTTTTATTGGTTTTATTTTTTATTATCATGTTTTCAATATTAATAAAAATTGCCATTCCTTAGTTTTCTTTGTGTTTTTATTTATGTTTTAACTTCTTTTTTAAAAATAAAATCCACACTGAAAGTGATCAGAATTTTTTATCCTTTTATAATTAAAACTAAAAGAACAACACTAAATAACAAAACATCAATATAATCATTTTATTATTTAAAATTACGAAATAACTGTCTAACTATAAATGGATGAAGTATAGAAACTGGCATCATATATAATTTTCCCCAAAAGTTATGATTATTAACTGAAGCAATAAGATACAACATATTAATCTTCTCCATATTATTAACAATCCGTAAGCATAGGC
The DNA here is from genome assembly GCF_984568995.1 of Gilliamella sp. LMG 34360. Taxonomy (NCBI): domain Bacteria; kingdom Pseudomonadati; phylum Pseudomonadota; class Gammaproteobacteria; order Orbales; family Orbaceae; genus Gilliamella; species Gilliamella sp. LMG 34360. Next base: position 1,736,526 of record NZ_OZ474900.1, read on the forward strand.
AAACATCAAGATGCGAGTCTTTTACCTGTAATGTGAGTTTATCTGGGGTCTGTTCAATAATTGTAAAAAAATGGAGGGTATTTGAAGTTTCAAGATTGTGATGGTGTGGCTCAGACTTATTAAATCCATGAACAGGTTTAATTCCAACTAATCTAACTAAAAAATCTCTTATTTTAAATAGAAACTCTAGCCATTTAGGCTGATAAGATGTCATTATTTTATAAGCATCAAGCGCCGTAATATTTTTTGCTATGGCTATTGTTTGATAATCTAAATAATCTATTTTTTCGCCAACTAAGGTAGTATCGTTAGGCAAAACAGCTAATATTTGTTGAATATGCTTTTTTTTCATTTTTCTATATTGGATACGTTAATTTAAATTTATAGCAAAATAACTCAAGTTAAACAGTAAGTTAATTTAAGAAAAATGCCTAATATGGATTATGTAATATTGTTATTATGGCACTATACCGTTACTTTTACTAGCAATGATAAATATCTTTCATTGAATTACTTCTATCCAAAAAATGCGTTTTTTTCTTAATTTTGCTAATAATAGTTAAACCCTAAATGAACAAAAAAGACTCGTTTCCACAATGTTCTTAAACTCAGTAGCTATTTATTAACATGATTTATGAGTATAAATTAAATTTTAGGCATTTTATCTAATTAAATGGTATAGACTCCTGAATATTTTTTACAAAATTAATTTTAACTTATTAATATAATTAAATTATTTTGAATAATTTCAACTCGATTATTTAATCACACTAAAATCTTATTTATAGCCTTATCGGTAATTCTAAAAAGCATATTTTTTGGGTAATTGTGCAGTCCATTATTTTGTTTAAAAAGTTTCAGGTCATGGTTATGTTTCAGTAAAAATGATTTTTTAGATATAGATCTTAATAAAATTCAGTGAAAAATTATCCAATAAAAAATGAGCAAAATCCAAATGCTTTTAATCCTCTGTTGATCATGTTTAAGTGACAAATTTTTAATGATATTTTATTTTATTTATTAATAATATCAGTAAGTTATCTATCTAAATTAAATTTATAAAATTTTTTAAAAAATGTTGCAAATTACACAAAACAGTGTATTTTATATCAGTTTTGGATTGTTTTTAACGTAACTTCATAAAAATATTTAACTAATAATGGTAAATCATTAAAATAATCAATTTTTTAGTAAAAAATAATATTAAATAAATATTAATAATAAATAGTTTAATAAAACAAAGTTTTATTTGCAGCGCACATGAAATATATCGAGGATAGCATGGATAGAGGATTAACCAATCTGGTAAATCAATTGGATAATGGTTTAAGTCGTGGTTTAAAGCATGGTTTGGTTAATGGAGTTGGTCATAATCGTTATACATTAAATATTGATGGTTTACCTGCTGAGGTTTCAATCTTACAGGTTGAGGGTAATGAGCAACTTAATCAGCCTTGGCACTATACGATTACTTTTACCAGCTCGGATAAACAACTTTCTGTTAAGTCATTTCTTAATCAAAATGCCCGTTTGAGTTTTAATCCTGCTAATTCTAGCAGTTTAAGTGACTTTGCAACTCAAGGACTTAATGCACTTAATTCCTTAACTTCGGCTAATCCATTAGATGCATTAAAACAGTCTGGGCCATTAAAACAGTTAGATAAGCTTAAACAATCTAATCCACTTGATTCACTTAATTCTTTAACCCAGTTTAATCCGCTTAATCCGTTAAATTCACTATTATCTCAGGGCGGTTCACGCACTCTTTATGGTGTGATTACCCAGTTCAGTCAATTATCAGTCAGTAATGATGAAGCCCGTTATCTGGTTGTCTTATCCTCGCAATTAGCCAAACTGGCATTAAGTCATAACTGTGCTATTTTTCAGAATCAAAGCGTTATCAGTGTGGTTGAAGAGGTCTTGCGCGGTCATGGTTATACCGGGATTGATTATCGTTTAGCGCTTAAAGAGCAATATCCAGAGCGTGAATTTATCACCCAGTGGCAGGAGAGTGACCTTGAGTTTATTCAAAGACTACTTGCTGATGTGGGGGTCTATTTCCGGTTTGAAACCCATGGTGAACACAACTGTGATGTGATGGTCATCAGTGATTATGAGCAAGGTTATCAGCAGGTGGCTGATATTGTCTACAAACAACCGAGCGGCACACTGGATAACGGCGTTGAAAGTGTCTGGGATATAACCTTACACAGTCAGATGGTGGAATCTTCGGTACAAGTACAAGATTATAACTATCGCGATGCGCAGGCGAATTTACTCGGTGAGGTTAACAGCCAACAAAAAGATAACACCACTTACGGTACCGATTATCGTTATGATGAGCACTATAAAGGATTAAATAGTAATGGTAGTAATGCCAATAACAATGATATAAATAATTACAACAGTAATAATGATGACGATATTGATAGTGACACAAATAATCATGATGACGATGATGAAAACAGTGGTGATATCGATACCGATGATAGTCAAGGCAATAAGGGCAATAATAACGATAATGGTCGCGATAACAACAGTGATATTAGCACTCATTCTGGTAATACGAGTAATGGTGTTGAAAGTGGTGAATGGTATGCCCGCATTCGCCATGAACACGCCATTAGCCGTCAAATTGTTATCCGGGGTAAAAGTAATCAGGCCAATTTAGCTCCGGGTCAACATATCCGCATCAAAGGCAGTACGATTGCCAGAATAGATGAGGGGGTAATGATATTAACGGTGCAAGGACAGGGAAAACGCAGTGAGGCTTATGAACTGAGTTTTACCGCCATACCTTACCAGCCATTAAAACCTTACCGCCCTGAGCCGATTCCTTTTCCGACTATTGACGGTACTTTACCGGCACGGGTAACCAGTCCGAATAATGACACCTATGGTTATATTGATACACAAGGTCGCTATCGGGTTAAATTTAACTTTGATTTAAAAGAGTGGCGAAACGGTGAAGAGAGCTTATGGTTAAGACTGGCTAAACCATATGCAGGCAGTACCTATGGTTTTCACTTTCCACTGATTGACGGCACAGAAGTTGCGGTAGCGTTTACTAACGGTAATCCGGACCGACCTTATATCGCGCATGCGATGCATGACAGTCAACACCCTGACCATGTGACCACCATAAACAAACACCGAAATGTAATTCGTACCCCTGCTAACAACAAACTGCGGATGGATGATAAGCGGGGACAAGAGCACATCAAGTTAGCGACCGAATACGGTAAAACCCAGCTTAACATCGGGCATTTAGTTGACCAAAACAAAGAGCAGCGTGGTGAGGGATTTGAACTGCGCACCGATGAGTGGGGAGCGATTGCTGCCAATAAAGGCTTATACCTGACCAGTCAGACCGAGCCTAAGGCACAGGGTAAACAGCTTGATATGCAAGGTGCCATTACTCAGCTTGAAAATGCGTTATCAATTGCTAAAGCACTACAAAATGCAGCAACTGCCTCTGAAGCCCATGGTGCGGATACCGACAGTCAAGAACAACTTAAAGCGACATTAACCCAATTAGCCCAAAGTGGTATTCTTGCTTATGCACAAGAGGGCATCGCTTTAACCAGTCCTGAAAACATCCAATTGTCAACTTCAAATAGCGTTTCAATGACCAGTGAAAACCAAACTGACATTAATGCGTTAAAAAACATAACCGTCTCATCCGGTGAATCCATCGGTCTATTTGCCCATAAATCAGGAATGAAAGTCTTTGCTAACCAAGGTGATGTTAACGTTCAGGCGCAAAATGCCAACCTGAATATGGCCGCCAAGCAAGATATTAAAATAGACAGTGTCGATGGAAAATTAACGGTCACCGCAAGTGAAGATCTGAAGTTAATGTGTGGTGGTTCATACATCAAAATCAGTAGTGCTGGGATTGAATTGGGTACCGCTGATAATGTTTATATAAAAAGTAATGCATTACAGAAAATGGGACCAGCATCACTGTTTTTACCAAATACAGATCTTCCATTAAGCGTTGTTGAAATTGCAAAAGACTTGCCATATCAATTAAATCTTAAAATAGCCGATATTCCTGGTAGTATGGGAATAAATTATCCTAATACCTCATGGAGAATTGTTTCAGCCAACAGTTCAGATGATGCCCTAATGACAGATGATATTCTTTGTGAAGGAAAAACCTCTCAAGCAGGTGAATTATTGTTAACGGCTGAAGAGTCAAAATTATTATTAGTCCAATATAATAAACGCCCGGGATATTTATGGATCGTCAATAACAATATAGCTTATCAATTGCAATTTTCGAATCTAGAGGAAAGTAATAGTTTAAAAGCCAAGATTCAGGCTGCTCGAGCGATGGGTTATCATTTAAACACAATAAAAGAACAAAATCGTTTTTTGAAAGCTGTAGAAAATGATTCATTCATTAAGAAAAATCAGTTGGTTGATTCAATAAAAAAATAGTGGTACATAAATGAAGGAACACAATAAAACACAAGTAATACTTGATAAAAATAAAGAGCAAGAATACACATCAACTGTAACAGATGATATTTGGCTTTATGATATTAATGAGCAAAATAATAGAAACAATTTTGCAGAACCTATACATAACAACAGTGTAAAAAGTTATGTACAATCTTATGACTATTTTCAAGATTTACTCACTGCCATGAGAAGTGCTGAAAAAGAGATCTATATTACTGGTTGGCAAGTGAATTGGGATGCAATGTTAACTCCAGATTTACGACTTGTTGATATATTACTTGAAGTGACGCAAGGTAACGAAAATTTAAAAATTTTTATTTTACCTTGGGACGATTGTTCACCAGTAGAAACATATGATAATGAAGCTAAAATAGTATTGAGAAATTATATTAATGAATATATAGGGCGTGAAGCTATAGCTGTCAGATTACATAGTTCGAGCAATGATGAGCCTGGCTATAGTCTGGCAACTAAAAAATTTTTTTCTCATCATCAAAAATGTGTCATTATCGATAGAAAAATAGCATTTGTTGGAGGTATAGATTTGGCTTATGGTCGTTACAGTCATGGTTATAAATTAGATCCTAATGCTGATGAACGAAAAGTGGCAAATCGTTATAATCCTTGCATAGAGCCGATGGATAAACCCAAAAAAGAAATAACTTTATCTTTTAAAGTTAAAAATAGAAAATCATTAAAAAATAATAAAAAATATCAGAATGAAGTTTTTGTTGAAAAACGTTTGCAACGCCAAGAAAGCTCATTAGCTGATAATCAACCGATTATGCCATGGCAAGATATTCAAGTTAAAATTGAAGGAAAAGCGGTATTTGATCTGGTGACAAATTTTGTTTTACGATGGAATCAAGCTGATTATTCAAATGGTGAAACACGACCAAGATATAAGGACAATTATATAAATGACAGTAATAATGTAGTTAGCTTTGAATGCATTAGTCGTCGTTTATTTTTACCAACACAAGAAGAGTATGATGCTTTAGTAGATAAGGGAAATATAAGTGTTCAAATATTGAGAAGTGCATCTAGTAAAATGCGTGGAAAAGAAAAGAGTAACGTTTTTGCGTCTGATAGAAAAAAACTACAAAAAAATATTAAGGAAAATTTAGAAACTGTATCCGAACCTCAAAGTGATATCTACCGAATTATGCTTAAATTAATCAAGAAAGCAAAACGATTTATTTATATTGAAAACCAATTTTTCGTATCAGATTATGGGAATCCTGAACGAGTTCCCAGTGGTAAACTTTCTAAACCAGCAAATACTGAAAGTGGAATAATACCAAATGTGACAAGAAGTTTTTCAAATACAGGTAAAGATTTACCTGAAAATAAAATAGTAAAAGAATTGAGTGATAAAATAGCAAATGTTATTTTTGCATTAAAACAAGAACCATTTCATATTTATATTACATTACCAGTCCATCCTGAAGGGGTATTAAATGACGGATCTACGATGGCGATGATTCATCAAACAATGCAAACTATTTCATTTGGAAGTGACAGTTTGCTTAATCGAATTCGAAAACATTTATGGGTTTATCAGCAGCTAATTAAAGATGAAGTACCACGTAAAGAGTGGGGTAAAATGCGTTCGGCTTATTACGATAAAATTGGTAATAATTATCAAACTATTCCATTAGAAGAGTGCGATAAATATGTAACCTTGCTTAACTTGCGAAGTTGGACTCAACTAGGCGATCGTACCGTGACCGAGCAAATCTATGTGCATAGTAAACTTACTATAGTTGATGACCTTTATGTTTTAGTAGGGAGTGCCAATATTAATGACCGTAGTTTATTGGGCGGACGAGATTCAGAACTGGCCGCATTAATTGTTGATAATGATACAAAAATTGTAACTTGTTCTGAGCGAGGCATAAAGATACCCGTTAGAGCCTTTGCCTATCAATTACGCAAACAAATTTGGCAGGGTTTATATGGTGAAGGTTTAGAACAAGCTATTGAAGTACCTGAACTGGCTAGTAGCGTAAAAGCCATTCAATCAAGAGCCAAATCAAATACAGCAATTTATGAGTCAGTTTTTCCATTTATCCCAAGAAATTATTTACAAAAGTTTTATAAAGCTGAGGAAGATTTAGATACCTATGCATCGATTTGGCCTGCATTAGATTATGATAAATTGGAAGAGTATAAAAATATAAAATTGAAAGAAGAAAAAAGTGGTAAAGGAAAGCACAATTTATATAGAACGAACAAAGAACGTCATGAAAGTAATAAATATTTTTTAAACGATCAGGCAGAAGATAGAGATATCAAAAAATTATTAGAAAAAGATTATTTTAACGAAGAATTATTAATGCCTTTTAATGAAATTTTTTGGCAAAATTATAATATTAATGAAGAACAAAAATTAAAAGACATTAAAGGGTATATTACATTGGTACCTATACATTGGACTAAAGGAGAAAATAATGCTATTCCTTTTCATATTAGGCTGTTAACTTAGGGGGGGAACTATGAAAAAAATAATTTCTACTTTTATTTTTCTGAATTTTAGTTTTTGTACGCACGCAGTAAGTTTAAATTATAAAACCGAATGCATTGGTTCATATTCTATTGATCTACCCGATAATATCGAGGTTGCATTGTATCCTACCAATGAATATTTTAAACCTAAAACTAGATATCCAATATATTTTTCAGATGGTAAGTGGGCTATTTTATCAACTTTCAATTATAATCATAATAACTTGTCAATTACTGCGAATTGGACTGATACTGAATTTATTAACGTTAAAAAAAAGATGCAGAATTCTATTCAAAAAGTTAAGAAAGAAAACCCTGAAATTTTAGCAGAATTATGGAATAAAAAAGATAATTTTGGCTTTTATGCTACAGTCGCTTCTCGTGTAATTTTTGCTGAAAATAATAAAATTTATTCTTTCTATTCTGATGAACATTATCAAGGTAAAAAAAGAGATTTTGATTTTTATGAACAAAACGCTAAAGCAATTATAAATGGTTTTTCAACACGCAACTTATTTGAAGTACCGCAAATGGCGGGAAAATGCTTTCCTTACAGTTTTGTGGCAGGTGATGATTCAAGTACCCCTATTAATCTTACAGTCTCATTTCGTTTAAATGAACATCCCGATATTGTAATTTCTTTTACAGAAAATACTCGTTCATTTACCAATTCATTGAATAATCATGCCAAAGATGAATTTAATGACTTTTGGAACAATAATTATGATATTAATAATTACAATATAGAAAATATAAAATTATTAGGTTTTCCAAAATATAAAAAAATTAGAATGGATGGTCGGCAAGGCGTAGCAGGATTGGTTGAGATAAAATATCAAGATAAGTCACCATCTGATTATGGATATTATAGTGTGGTTGATGACGATTCAAGAAATACAGAAAGTAGTAAGAAAAATCACCCATGGTTAATATTATCAGTAATCGGTAATCAGAGCGAATCCAAAGGCAAAACTCCGCTGACGAAAGATGAGATATATGAACTAGCAAAAAAAATTGAAGCCTCAATTAAACGAAGAGCAACAGAGCAATGATTGATCATTTAAAAGGATTAGGAAATTTGTCTTCTTCGAAATTGATTAGAAGTGATATAACAAGATTTATACTATTCACAACCTGTATGGTTATCAGCAGTATTACGCAGGCAGCTGATTTAACATTTAAAACAGAATGCATGGGATCTTATACGATTGATCTACCCGATAATATTGAGGTTGCTCTTTATCCGGTTGAGCGTTATTTACAGCCAGGTTCAAAGTTTCCAAATTATTTTTTAGATGGCAAATGGGCTATTCTTTCTATTTTTGAATATAACAACAATAGAATATATATTACCGATGGTCATATTAACAAAAAAGGAATGAAAAAAGCTGTTGACAAATTAATCAATGATGCTGATGGTAGATTGAAAACTAATTTTCAATATAAAATTAATAATATTAACGATAATGATAAATTAATTGGTTATTATAGTGATTATGTTAGCAATCTATCTTTTATAGCCCATGAGCGAATTTATACATTCTATTCAAATGAAAATCATCAAGGAGAGGAAAAAGATTTTGCATTTTACAAACAAAATGCCGAATCGATTATCAATAATTTTAGAACTCGAGAACTGTTTGAAGTGCCTAAAGAAGCCGGGAAATGTATACCCTATGGTTTTGTTGCTGGTAATGATAAAACGATGCCAATTAATATGACGGTCTCTTTCCGTTTAAATGAACATCCCGATATTGTAATTTCATTTTCAGAGAGTACTTGGTCATTTACTAATTCATTGAGTTTTACCAGCAAAGATGAAATCAATCTGTTTTGGAATACGAATTATGATATTAATAATGATAACATTAAAAATATCAAATTATTAGGGTTTCCGTTTAAGTATCGAGATATTAAGATGGATGGACGAAAAGGATTAGCAAGCTTCGTGGAAATACGTTATAAAGATAAAGCTCCGTCTGATTACGGTTACTATAGTATTGTCGAATATGATCCAGTAATTAAACAAAGTTCAAAAAATTACCCATGGTTAATTATGTCAGTAATCGGCAAACAGAGCGAATCCAAAGGTAAAACTCCGCTAACGAAAGATGAGATATATGAACTAGCAAAAAAAATTGAAGCCTCAATTAAACGAAGAGCAACAGAGCAATGATTGATCATTTAAAAGGATTAGGAAATTTGGCTTCTTTGAAATTAATTAGAAGTGATATAACAAAATTTATACTATTCACAACCTGTATGGCTATCAGCAGTATTACGCAGGCTGCTGATTTAACATTTAAAACCGAATGTATTGGATCTTATTCTATTGATCTTCCAGATAATATAGAAATCGCTCTTTTTCCCATTGAGCGTTATTTACAACCTAGATCAGATTATCCAAACTATTTTTTAGATGGTAAATGGGCTATTCTTTCTACGTTTAATTATAATAATAATAATATAGATATTGCTGATGGTAAATTTAACAAAAAAATTCTACAAAACATTGTTAATCAATTAAATAGCGATTATGATGAACGATTGAAATCTAAACGTCAGTATGAAATTAAAAATATAAATAATAACAATAAATTAATTGGTTATTATAGTGATTATGCTAGTAATCTAGCTTTAATAGCCAATGAACGAATTTATACATTCTATTCGAATGAACGTTACCAAGGTGAGGAAAAAGATTTTACATTTTACAAACAAAATGCCGAATCCATTATCAATAATTTTAGAACTCGAGAACTGTTTGAAGTGCCTAAAGGAGCAGGAAAATGTATACCCTATGGTTTTGTTGCTGGTAATGATAAAACGGTGCCAATTAATATGACGGTCTCTTTTCGCTTAAATGAACATCCCGATATTGTAATCTCATTTTCAGAGAGTACTTGGTCATTTACTAATTCATTAAGCTTTAGCAGCAAAGATGAAATCAATCTGTTTTGGAATACAAATTATGATATTAATAATGATAACATTAAAAATATCAAATTATTAGGTTTTCTCTTTAAGTATCGAGATATTAAGATGGATGGACGAAAAGGATTAGCAAGCTTCGTGGAAATACGTTATAAAGATAACGCTCCGTCTGATTACGGTTACTATAGTATTGTCGAATATGATCCAGTAGTTAAACAAAGTTCAAAAAATTACCCATGGTTAATTATGTCAGTCATCGGCAAACAGAGCGAATCCAAAGGCAAAACTCCGCTGACGAAAGATGAGATATATGAACTAGCAAAAAAAATTGAAGCCTCAATTAAACGAAGAGCAACAGAACAATGATTGATCATTTAAAAGGATTAGGAAATTTGGCTTCTTTGAAATTAATTAGAAGTGATATAACAAGATTTATACTATTCACAACCTGTATGGCTATCAGTAGTATTACGCAGGCAGATGATTTGTCGTTTAAAACCGAATGCATTGGTTCATATTCTATTGATCTACCCGATAATATCGAGGTTGCATTATTCCCTACCAATAAGTTTCTGGAACCTAAAACAAGATTTCCAGTCTACTTTTCTGATGGTAAGTGGGCTATTTTATCAACTTTTAATTATAATCATAATAACTTGTCAATTACTGCGAATTGGACTGATACTGAATTAGTTAAAGTAAAAAAAATGATGCAGACTACTAATCAAAAAATAAAAAAAGATAACCCTGAAGATTTAGTAGAATTGTGGAATAAAAAAAATAATTTTGGCTTTTATGCAAAAGCTGCTTCGCGTGTAACTTTTACTGAAAATAATAAAATTTATTCTTTCTATTCTGATGAACATTATCAAGGTAAAAAAAGAGATTTTGATTTTTATGAACAAAACGCTAAAGCAATTATAAATGGTTTTTCAACACGCAACTTATTTGAAGTACCGCAAATGGCGGGAAAATGCTTTCCTTACAGTTTTGTGGCAGGTGATGATTCAAGTACCCCTATTAATCTTACAGTCTCATTTCGTTTAAATGAACATCCCGATATTGTAATTTCTTTTACAGAAAATACTCGTTCATTTACCAATTCATTGAATAATCATGCCAAAGATGAATTTAATGACTTTTGGAACAATAATTATGATATTAATAATTACAATATAGAAAATATAAAATTATTAGGTTTTCCAAAATATAAAAAAATTAGAATGGATGGTCGGCAAGGCGTAGCAGGATTGGTTGAGATAAAATATCAAGATAAGTCACCATCTGATTATGGATATTATAGTGTGGTTGATGACGATTCAAGAAATACAGAAAGTAGTAAGAAAAATCACCCATGGTTAATATTATCAGTAATCGGTAATCAGAGTGAATCCAAAGGCAAAACTCCGTTGACGAAAGATGAGATATATGAACTAGCAAAAAAAATTGAAGCCTCAATTAAACGAAGAGCAACAGAGCAATGATTGATCATTTAAAAGGATTAGGAAATTTGGCTTCTTTGAAATTGATTAGAAGTGATATAACAAGATTTATACTATTCACAACCTGTATGGCTATCAGTAGTATTACGCAGGCAGATGATTTAACATTTAAAACCGAATGCATTGGATCTTATTCTATTGATCTACCCGATAATATTGAGGTTGCTCTTTATCCAGTTGAGCGTTATTTACAGCCAGGTTCAAAGTTTCCAAATTATTTTTTAGATGGCAAATGGGCTATTCTTTCTATTTTTGAATATAACAACAATAGAATATATATTACCGATGGTCATATTAACAAAAAAGGAATGAAAAAAGCTGTTGACAAATTAATCAATGATGCTGATGGTAGATTGAAAACTAATTTTCAATATAAAATTAATAATATTAACGATAATGATAAATTAATTGGTTATTATAGTGATTATGCTAGCAATCTATCTTTTATAGCCCATGAGCGAATTTATACATTCTATTCAAATGAAAATCATCAAGGAGAGGAAAAAGATTTTGCATTTTACAAACAAAATGCCGAATCGATTATCAATAATTTTAGAACTCGAGAACTGTTTGAAGTGCCTAAAGAAGCCGGGAAATGTATACCCTATGGTTTTGTTGCTGGTAATGATAAAAAGGTGCCAATTAATATGACGGTCTCTTTCCGTTTAAATGAACATCCCGATATTGTAATTTCATTTTCAGAGAGTACTTGGTCATTTACTAATTCATTGAGTTTTACCAGCAAAGATGAAATCAATCTGTTTTGGAATACAAATTATGATATTAATAATGATAACATTAAAAATATCAAATTATTAGGCTTTCCCTTTAAGTATCGAGATATTAAGATGGATGGACGAAAAGGATTAGCAAGCTTCGTGGAAATACGTTATAAAGATAAAGCTCCGTCTGATTACGGTTACTATAGTATTGTCGAATATGATCCAGTAGTTAAACAAAGTTCAAAAAATTACCCATGGTTAATTATGTCAGTAATTGGCAAACAGAGCGAATCCAAAGGCAAAACTCCATTGACGAAAGATGAGATATATGAACTAGCAAAAAAAATTGAAGCCTCAATTAAACGAAGAGCAACAGAGCAATGATTGATCATTTAAAAGGATTAGGAAATTTGGCTTCTTTGAAATTAATTAGAAGTGATATAACAAAATTTATACTATTCACAACCTGTATGGCTATCAGCAGTATTACGCAGGCAGCTGATTTAACATTTAAAACCGAATGCATTGGATCTTATTCTATTGATCTACCTGATAATATTGAAATAGCTCTTTTTCCCATTGAGCGTTATTTACAACCTAGATCAAATTATCCAAACTATTTTTTAGACGGTAAATGGGCTATTCTTTCTACGTTTAATTATAATAGTAATAATATAGATATTGCTGATGGTAAATTTAACAAAAAAATTCTACAAAACATTGTGAATCAATTAAATAGCGATTATGATGAACGATTGAAATCTAAACGTCAATATAAAATTAAAAATATAAATAATAACAATAAATTAATTGGTTATTATAGTGATTATGCTAGTAATCTAGCTTTAATAGCCAATGAACGAATTTATACATTCTATTCGAATGAACGTTACCAAGGTGAGGAAAAAGATTTTGCATTTTACAAACAAAATGCCGAATCCATTATCAATAATTTTAGAACTCGAGAACTGTTTGAAGTGCCTAAAGAAGCAGGGAAATGTATACCCTATGGTTTTGTTGCTGGTAATGATAAAACGATGCCAATTAATATGACGGTCTCTTTTCGCTTAAATGAACATCCCGATATTGTAATCTCATTTTCAGAGAGTACTTGGTCATTTACTAATTCATTAAGCTTTAGCAACAAAGATGAAATCAATCTGTTTTGGAATACGAATTATGATATTAATAATGATAACATTAAAAATATCAAATTATTAGGTTTTCCGTTTAAGTATCGAGATATTAAGATGGATGGACGAAAAGGATTAGCAAGCTTCGTGGAAATACGTTATAAAGATAACGCTCCGTCTGATTACGGTTACTATAGTATTGTCGAACATGTTCCAGTAGTTAAACAAAGTTCAAAAAATTACCCATGGTTAATTATGTCAGTAATTGGCAAACAGAGCGAATCCAAAGGCAAAACTCCGCTGACGAAAGATGAGATATATGAACTAGCAAAAAAAATTGAAGCCTCAATTAAACGAAGAGCAACAGAGCAATGATTGATCATTTAAAAGGATTAGGAAATTTGTCTTCTTTGAAATTGATTAGAAGTGATATAACAAAATTTATACTCTTCACAACCTGTATGACTATTAGCAGTATTACGCAGGCAGATGATTTGTCGTTTAAAACCGAATGCATTGGATCTTATTCTATTGATCTACCTGATAATATTGAAGTAGCATTATATCCTACCAATAAATTTTTTGAACCTAAAACAAGATTTCCAGTCTACTTTTCTGATGGTAAATGGGCAATTTTATCAGCTTTCAACTATAATGATAATAATTTAGTTATAACTGAAAAGTGGACTGATCAACAGTTATTAGATGCTCAAAAAAGATTGGAAGTTTCTATCGAAAATATTAAAAGGAAGAATCCAGATCATTTAGTTAAATCATGGAAAGGCAAAAAAAATTTTGGATTTTATTCTACAGTAGCTTCTCGCGTAATTTTTATTTTAGAAAATCGGATTTACTCTTTTCGGACTTCAAATAATTACCAAGGTGAGGAAAAAGATTTCGCATTTTACAAACAAAATGCCGAATCGATTATCAATAATTTTAGAACTCGAGAACTGTTTGAAGTGCCTAAAGAAGCCGGGAAATGTATACCCTATGGTTTTGTTGCTGGTAATGATAAAACGATGCCAATTAATATGACGGTCTCTTTCCGTTTAAATGAACATCCCGATATTGTAATTTCATTTTCAGAGAGTACTTGGTCATTTACTAATTCATTGAGTTTTACCAGCAAAGATGAAATCAATCTGTTTTGGAATACGAATTATGATATTAATAATGATAACATTAAAAATATCAAATTATTAGGCTTCCCGTTTAAGTATCGAGATATTAAGATGGATGGACGAAAAGGATTAGCAAGCTTCGTGGAAATACGTTATAAAGATAAAGCTCCGTCTGATTATGGTTACTATAGTATTGTCGAATATGATCCAGTAATTAAACAAAGTTCAAAAAATTACCCATGGTTAATTATGTCAGTAATCGGCAAACAGAGCGAATCCAAAGGTAAAACTCCGCTGACGAAAGATGAAATATATGAACTAGCAAAAAAAATTGAAGCTTCAATTAAACGAAGAGCAACAGAGCAATGATGATTTAGTTAATGTTTAGGTTTATTGGAATTTATAAATAGAGGTTTTTAAAGATTAAGTATTCTTAATAAATAGTATTTCAATTTACAAAAGCTGAATACTTAAAACTATAAATTAGTTTATGCATTATGATTAAAAATAGCTTATAAAGTAGAAGCTAAAATGTAACTACCAATATTAATTAGAATTTTAAATGAAATTTATAAGAAGTTTATATCAAGATTTTAAGTGAAAATTATATATCTAGTAAACTAGTAAAACGATAAATTGAAAGTGTTATAACTTAAAGAATATAAAACGTTTTGAATTATTCAATTAAAAGTGTTCTGACAAAGGAATTTTTCAAAACAGGGATTATTATAATAAAAAAGATAGCACTAATTGTCTTAATGTGAGTAACAATGTTTATAAAAATACCCATTTAACAGTAAATTAAAAAGCTTTATTGATATAAAAGATTTTTTAACCACCTATAGTTTATACAGATTTTTAAAAGAGTAACATAATAATACTTATAAATAGATTAATAATTATCAATGATATTATGTAAAGAGTTTCAAATATTTCTTATTAATAACAAAAATAGCAATGATAGCCATTAAAGCGCTAAAGAATGCGGCAAGATAGTTAAAATATTCTGCTAGTGTCATAGAGAGAAGAACCAATAATTTCAGAAAGTAGCAAAGTACTTTGAAATACGGCGTAATCAGTAGCTGTTTGTTTGCTTTGTTTAGCATAAATCATGGTAAAGGTATAGATACTAACCACGGTAATTAATATCGATAATAAAAACTGCATAGGTAGTAGCTAACTTTAACGATAACCTATTTTATCCAGCCAATAATTTTCCACTAAAGGTGCTCATAGAAACTTAACCATCAATGTATTCTTGCTAGGGGAATTATTGCAATTACAGCCAGTGATATGCCTGCATCAAGCAATAAAATAGGATGAGCATCAAACGCTAAAACAACAGGAATGTCTTGAATAATATAGAGTTTGTAAATTATAAATAGAAAATAAGGTCGGCGATTATTGCTAGTATTTTGGTTATTAATAAAGCATTTCTATAAATCTTTTATTTTTTAATAAATCTATAAAAAAGGGCATTTACTGCTAAAAAAATTATATGAAATAGTAGCTTTATTTTATTGTAAATGCAAATGACATTTGTTATCGTTTATGGATTATGAAGGAGCATATATGCATTCAGATGAAATATTAAGAAATTATAGATCTGAAAATCATATCAATGGTTCTAGCTATATAGAGCTTCAGCCTGGCTTATCTGTGAGTGTGGTAACAGCAGAACATTTAAATGCAGTAGATGTTTGTAAAAAATTTTCTAGCTGTAATAATTATTTATGTTTTAATTGCCAATTACAGGGTAAATTACATATGCAAATTAAAGATCGACACTTTCGCACTCATAAAGGTGACTTGATCTTTGGTTTTACTGGTGGTGAAAGCTTTTGCTTACAGCATTCTGATGATTTTTGTAATGTGGAAGTCATGGTAATGCCAAAATTATTAGAAGTATTGCTAGGCGATATTGATTTTCAATTTTCATGTTTAGATCATAATATGAATTTTTTTTTACACCATCATAAATTAAAAGCTAATAACAATGTGCTATCTTCAGCAAGGCAACTGTACCATTTAATACAAAACACCGATTGTAAAGTTACTAATAGATTATTGTTGTATGCTTATGTTTTAGAATATTTAAATTGGTATTTTCACTCTTTTAATAGTTGTCTTGGAAAACAAGAATTTACCCAAAGAGAATATAAACAAATCAATGTTGCACATGATTATTTGTTAAAAGATTTAAGTAGTCCTCCAACAATTGATTGGTTGGCAAAAAAAGTAGGAATGAATCAAAATAAGTTAAAAAAAGGCTTTAAAAAGGTATTTGGTAAAAGTATTTATGCCTATTTTTTAGCCGAGCGTATGAATAAAGCTAAGCAGTTATTAGTGACTAATAGCGTAACTGAAACAGCGATTATAATGGGTTATAGCAATATTAGCCATTTTAGCTCCGCTTTTCGTAAGCAGTTTGGGGTATTACCAAAAGAAGTACGCCGACAAAATGCTTATAAAATTAATAAATGTGAATAGTTCAGCTACTATTGACTTTATTTGATGTTTGTTTATCGATTATTGACTAAATAAACATTGCATTTCAATAGTGCCTGTTAGTAATTTATTTTTTTGTGATGATCGTTATCAAATGCTCTGCACGAGTTAAACCGACAATTGTTTGTTCAGCCATAGTGACAAAATAGATACTTTCTAACCATCTATTTTTTGATTTATTACTGTTTTCAAACACGGTTACAGTTTTTACTAAAATACTTTTATTAAAAATTAACTCTAAGGTGACAGGGTAACCTTTAGCCAGTAAAATACTTAGTCAATTAATCGCTGATAGTCTAGAACCGCCTACGTAAAAAAAACATCATTTTAAAGTTCTCTATTACCGTCACGACCAATCCAATAAACATATTGAACATCGGTTAAAGAAAATGGTCATTTGTAACTCTATCCATCACAGTGAGTGAACTTGTAATAAAGATAATCTTACTAAAAGTCTTTAATAATAATGTTTACCATTGCTGTAAGGTTGAATATTCTATCAGTTCAGCAAAGGTGATATTATAGCCACAGATTTACGCCATTGACTAACCAAATGCATAATATGTAATGAATCGAGTCCACTTTCAATGAGGTTATCCGTGTCTTTAATTTCACCTGTTACATGTGGTAATAATTTCTTTATTTGATCATAAATTTCGTCATAACTAATATCCGTTACTGATAGAGACATAATTATGGCACCATCCCTGCCACTGATTATTATCCTCTAACCACTAAATAGCGTGATATACAACTAAGCTTTTCGATGGTTTCTTCTAGTTCTCGTTCAGGTGATGATTGATCAATAATGCCAGCACCTGCTTGCAACCAAACTTGTCCGTTTTGTTGATAAAGACTTCGTAATACAAGAGCTGCATCTAAACTACCATTGCTATCAACAATCATTACGCTACCACTATAAGCCCCGCGTTTGTTTGCCTCATGATGTCGAATGGCGGCTAAAGCTTCACGTTTGGGTATACCAGATGCAGTTACAGCAGGAAAGAGTGATTTAAAAGCATGCCAAGCAGTTAAATTAGGTTTTAATTTACCTGTAACACGTGACGCTAGATGTTGTACTGTGCCACGTTTGGAAACTGTCATAAATTGTGGAATAACAACGGTGTGTTTTTCGCAAACACGTTCTAATTCTTCAAAAGCAAGTTTTACAGATACGGCATGTTCGGCAATTTCTTTAGTATCATTAATTAACTCGTCATAAAGTTTTGCTGACTGTTCTGGATCATCTTGTTTTAAGGCTCTAGTGCCAGCTAAAGGTTGGGTGCTTACTATGCGTTCTTTATTAACTTCTAATACTGTTTCTGGGCTAAAACCAATTAGTTTTAGATCATTAAAATTAAGTACAAAAGAGCGAGCAGGGGTATTATGTTTGCGACCAAGTTGATAGCTGGCCACAAGATCAATATCAGCCGGAATCGGAACTTTTCGGGATAAAATAATCTTTTGGTATTGACCTGCTTTAATTTCATTAACTGCGATTGCTACTTTTTCTTTATAAAGTTCAGCATTAGTTGAACGAATGATCGCTTCGTTTTCTTTGAACGTATTATTAATTTTTGGAACGGTATGATTAAGTTGATCTAACTTTGTTACAACAGTATGCAGTTGTTGTAAGCCTTCCTCAGTTATACTTCTAAGTAATGCTTGGTTATGAGTAAATCTAACTTCTTGGCTAGGAATAAATAGCTGTAATAATGTTTCATCATTATTACTTATATAATCTGGATCGTGGAAGATATGAGCTAATTCAAATTTACTAGCACCATAAGCACGCCAATCGGCAATGGATAAAGAAGCTAATGCCGCATTAATATTGTCTATAATCTCAGCTTGGTCCCAATACTGTTGTTGTTGGTTATAACAAATGATCGCTTTGTCCGCAGACACAGTAAGTTGTGCAATATTACCTAAACCAACTGACCATTCACCATTATGCTCATAGACCGCATATTGTTCATTTAGTTTATTGTTAATCAAAGCAACAGCAAGATCTAATGGCTGATTATTAATGCTAATTAATTGTTCAAAATAAGTTTGTTGTTGGTTATTTTTCATTTATTGTTCACCTATAATAGATAAGCAGCGTTTGTCAATTTTTCCTACAGAGGTTAATGGCCATTTAGTCTAGTGTTCTAATTGATCAGGCAATTTGTAAAAAGCTATACCTTGTTGTTCAAGAAAATTTCTAACATCGCTTAAAGTTATTTGTTTATTAGAGGAAATAATGAAAGCACAATTAATCTCTTCTAACCGACTATCTTTAACGGGTACTACAGCATAGTTTTCGATAGAAAGGGGCTCAATAAGCTTTTGTTCTTCTATACTCCAAGTTGCTGTTTCAGAATTTGTCATTGCATTAACCTTTTTTAGTAAGTCATAATTTAATTAAACTTCCATTTGATTATGCTAATTAATATATTTATAAATAAGAATGATTATCATTCATAAGTTAAACGTTTAATTTAAAAACTTCTCCCCTTATCGGTTAAAAATAACCCTATCAGATTTATTTTTTTAGAATTTTTCTAATTTTTACAGTTAACTATTTATTTTTTAACAAATAAAAAATCATGAGATGATTTAATAAATAAGAAATTTTTTTCAACAGGATAATGTTGAAAAGTTATTGCGCTAAACTTTAATTGAGAATAAAAAAAAATTTATAAAATTTAGGGTGTTTAAATGTCAAAAATAAGTGAATTATGGAATAAAGGACAATTACCAACTAAAGACGGTGTTTATCTTGCAAATGGAGAATCGTTTTCTTTTTTTGCAAACTTCTACCCTAATATTTTTATAAAAAAAGGAGAGTCATTTAATCTTGTTGATTTTTTATATCAAAATCCTGACGATATAACAAATATAGATATTTTTAAGAAAGTTGAAATACAGATGGGAGGAACATGCTTGTTGGGTGAGGGAAGTTTTGGTTCAGAAGTATATAGCAGCTGATGAAAAGCTAAATTGGGTGATATATTTTGAAAAATCCAATCCTTTTATAAATGCGATCGAATTATCAGGTCAATTGCTTGAGGTAGAATCTAGCGCTAATTATAAAGTAATCTTAGATTTAGAAAATCCTGTTAATATTAAATCGTCATATAATAATGAGTAAATTACTTATTAAAATATATAAATTTCAATGTATTATTTGAGGCTTAACACTTAACAGTATTATTAACCTTTTCGGGTGAAATATCTAAATAAAGACGGCTTACCCTACCATAATAATTTCTATTACGACCTCTTAATGGTATGCTGAAAAAATTGACGGATGAAGCTTGTAGACTTGTCTAAGTGTACTCATATCTGCTATCGAGTAAACCGATACAGGAAATTGAAACTATCTCGATCCAATAAAATCTGAGGTATAAAAAAAACAATAGTTAGACGGAGAAATAGGGCAGCAATACAATACTTTTAAGTATCATGAACCTGATATAGATCGCTTTACTCAGCCAAATACAACAGGTTTGAATTCTCTAAAAAACATTAAAATGTCTTAAATAAAAAAGCTGGTATACGGAATAATTAAACATGAATAAATTTGATAAAGAAATGCAATTCCTTATAAAAAAAGAAGGTCTAGACGATTTTTCAGTCTTTTTTTCTGATTACGAAACTTTTGAGGAAATTCCATTATTTTCAAGGTTCAAACATATTTCATTTTTATCATCTCTTTCATTTAATGAAAAAAATAAGATTTTGATAAAAAAATGTCTTGAATTAATCAATACATGTAAATTGAAAGTTAAAGATTATATTGACGATAAAAATATAAATAACTATTTTATCTGTGTGAGTTTAACTGATTGGGAAGATTATGAGGAGATAAATTGTTTAACTCCAAATATATACATATCTAGAAAGAAAAATTGGTTATTGTCGCTCTTAAAACTGAAACATTCTCAAACTATAGAAGAAAACCTCATAAGAGAATATCTATTTTCAATTAAGGAATTTGATTATACAGTACTCATTTCAAAAGATTTTGAAGCATATAAAAGAGTGTATATTGTACATAAATCTATTATTAATGAAGATATAGAATTAAATTAGAAATCCAATAAATAAAATCAAATTTGTAATCCAATAATAAAAAGAAATTTTGCATTTGAAGAGTTAGAACAAAATAGAGATATGATTGAAAGCGAAATTGATTATTTAGTTAATTAAAAATAATTTTATGATTTCAATTAAAAAAACAGTAACAACTATAATCATATATTTTAATGGAGATGTTAAAACAAGCTGACCTATATTGAACAACTGAGATTAACTGATTGTAATATTAAACCAGTAAAAAATTTGAAGATGACTTTATTCGATACAAAGGTCTCTTTGAAAATTACTTAGGCGAAAATGACCAAAATAGTAAATAATGCGGAAACTGAACTTTTAAAGGATATTGTCATGTTGCAAAGCGGTCGGAAGTGAGTCCATGTTCGTCTGTGTACAATAAAAAAGGCAGTAATTAATGAAAATATACAAAGAGGAAAAAATGATTTATAAACCCAAAAATTTATCTGATTGCCTAAAGCAATTTGTAACGGTATTGAATCCAGTAACGAGATGAATATTTTGGGTTATCTTTTTGCATAGAGAATAGTGGAATATGAAACAATTATTTAACTGCATGTTACAAGGAAATATAAGTGACGTTATGGTTACAGGTTATATAGATACTGAAACTCCGCCAGTTTTCCACCCAATGTATGATAGGATCTATTTCATCATAAATGAAGATATCTTCGAATTATACATTGATGATGGAATTATTTGTTATAATTATTTGAAAAATATAAATGAATGGTTTGATGTTGATGAAGATGATCAATTTTCTTTAATGTCTATATATTCACAATTATTTAAAACTGAACAGGAAATAAAAGTAACTCAAATTGACTACAAAGCGATCCGTTTTTCGACCCTAGAAATTAATTACAAAGATGGGGAAAATGAAAGGCAATTGTTTTTAGTCCCAAATAATTTTTTTGGTTTTACTTATTATAACTAATAAAAACAGTGTAAGAAAAATGAAACTTTCCTGCTTTTTCAATTTAACTCTTGTTCAATAATAATGAGCTGAATATGGTCTAGGAAATCTACGACCAGCACGATATATACTTTGCATTATCAGCGTTCTGGATATATGCAACCCGTGCTTTGTCATATTCAAGATGCTGTGAGACACATATTTAGAATTTAAACAAGTAAAGGAAAAAAATAATTTATGGATACTATTATTTATTCTAAAACTCCCGCAACTTTAGAAGATATTTCCAATTTTGAGAAAATTATTAAAGATAATTTACCAACTGATTATAAAGATTTCTTAATGAAATATAATGGAGGACAACCTCAGCCAAGTTCATTTAGATTTTTTTCTGATAGAAATGATGGTTCTTCGGTTGATCAATTTCTTAGCTTAGGCAGAGAAAAACATAGTAATTTATTAAATTATTATGAGAATTATAAGGATAGAATTCCATCAGGCTTCATTCCCATAGCTCATGATGCTGGCGGTAATCTTATTATTATGGAATTAAAATCTAATAGTAATAGAATTTATTTTTGGGATCATGAGTTTGAAGTAGATGACGGGGAAACACCTAATATGGATAATGTTTATTATATCAATCAGTCTTTTACTAAATTCATAAATGATCTCTATAAAGAAGAAATAATTTAATTTTAACCGTATTGAGCGATGAATTTAATTTATCTTTACAAGATTGAACATAATAAAGAACAAATAAATACAGGAAAAAGGAATATATACCGATCCAGTAAAATAAGCGATATCAAGAACAATGTTTAGATGAAGAAATTGGGCTTAAATACAATAACCCACAAACAGGCGTTTTTACTTAGACGGACAGGATTGGATTGGTTGGTGTATTTAATCTCCTAGTGCTCAGATATTGATTGATAATTGGGGACTGCGTTGTATGGTTAAATGTACTAAATATGTACCTAATATTACACAGTATAACAAAATCAGTAAAATCAAATATAGTTTAAGAAAAAATTATTTCCAATCTTAAAGTAAATATAATCAATATTCTAAGCTAGAAAATTGAACTATGAAAAAACCAGATAGAGTTATTCAACAGAATTGGTTGTGAAAAGGAATATAATTATGTAATAGGTGTAAAAGGAAAAAAGGCATATTGTTGTTGATAATCCCAAAAAGATAAACAGATTACATCTTATCCAACCCATAAAAAGAGTTAATATAATGCTAAATTTTTCATATTTATCTGATACTGATGGAAGTAAACCATAAGTAGTTTTAAACGACAAAAATGTTGAATTGTTAACTGATGCTTTTTTTCATTTAGAGAAAAAAACTGGAATTTATATTGATCCCTATGGTACAACAAAAGTTTATCCTGACCATCAAAAAATCTTAATTAATTATTTATCGAATAATAACGACAATGAAATAAAAGAATTATTAGTTTATTTTAGAGAAGCAGTTTCTCAAGATGAAATAATACTAGCTGAAGGGGATTAAGAAATGAGTAATTATTCAAAAAATATTAAAATAGGATAGGTATTGTGTTATAAAAAATAAAATTAATGATTTTATCTAATCATTTAAATATCAAATAAGTCATTCTACTGGATGATTTATTTATAATATTTTACTAAATTAAATATATTGGTGAGTAAATATTCTTTAGATTGAAAAAATATATTTTATTACAATACCTGTGGACATTGCAGCAGCAAATAGGCTGCCGATGTTTCTCATTATTACCATTACGATGGCGACATTAACTGCGCGAATTGTGCATTGCCATGAACTACACATCTATTACTTCCCTACGAGCTGAATTATATGCTGGAGGATTTATTCACTGATCGAAATACGCATCAAAATGTTGAATTTTAGCGAACGCTATGGTCACACAAACTATATGCTATATTGTTCAATTAAAAACATCAAGTGGACTTACATAGCATGCTTTAAGGTATTATCGATTTCGACGCTACAGAAGCAGCTTCAAATACATATAAAGTGTTTATTATTAAAATACTGAGTGCATTAGATATGTGTTAGGAGCTACGTCTTTGTGTTAAATATTTATGTTACTAAGTCTGCTTACCAACATATGCAGTGATTATTTGTGAATTTAAGTATTTTCTAACATCAATATAGTAATATGGCAATCAGATTGATATAGAATAAAAGCATATATAGGTGTTTTATTTGACTATTTTTAAGAAAATGCGAGACATTAGCTTAGCAGAATTACAAAAAAGATCTGGACGAATGGTAAGATTATTACAATAATAATCTTACCATTAAGGAGAAAAACATCGAATAATAGGGATTAGCTATGGCATTCAATGAAGACACGCGCGTTAAAATTCCAACCATTCTGCATTTGGTTCGTTTAGGGTATCAGTATTTATCACTCAAAACACAGCAGTGGGACATTAAGACCAATATTTTTCCTGAGTTATTCCTTCAAGCGATTGCAAAAATTAACCCTAATCTAGAGCAAGATGATGTCAGGCGATTACTGGAAGAAGTAAAATTAACGTTAGATAATGAGGATTTAGGTAAAGCCTTTTATGAAAAATTAACAGCGAGTTCAGGCACAAAACTTATCGATTTCGAGTGTTTTAATAACAACAGCTTTCATGTGGTGACTGAGCTAACCTACAAAAATGGTGATGAAGAATTTAGACCCGATATAACGTTACTAATTAATGGTATGCCGTTAGTCTTTATTGAAGTTAAAAAACCAAATAATCCTGAAGGAATATTAGCTGAACGTGATCGAATTAATAAACGCTTTCAAAATAAAAAGTTTAAGCGCTTTATAAATATAACTCAGTTTATGATCTTTTCTAATAACATGGAATATGAAGATGGCGCAGTCCAACCACTACAAGGCGCTTTCTATGCTAGTGCCTCTTATGGCGAGCCTATTTTTAACTACTTTAGAGAAGAACAAACATTGATTTTATCTGAGCTTTCTAAGCCGTTGGATGAGCAAAAAGAGTTAGAAATTCTCAAAGATAATAACAAAGAGACGCTTCGAAGCAGTAATGAGTTTCAGATTAATAAATATGAGTTTAGGCCAACAAATCGTATTTGTACTTCATTATTAAGCAAAGACAGATTAGCTTTTATTTTACGCTATGCGCTTACTTATGTGGCAGAAACACAAGGGCTTGAAAAGCACATAATGCGTTACCCCCAAATTTTTGCAACGAAAGCGATTGAGGAAAAACTTAATGAGGGTATTAAAAAAGGCATTATTTGGCACACCCAAGGTAGCGGTAAAACAGCCTTGGCCTATTATAATGTGAGGTTCTTAACCGATCATTTTCAGCAAAAGCAGACTATTCCTAAGTTTTATTTTATTGTGGATCGGATCGATCTACTTACTCAAGCACAGCGAGAATTTACCTGTCGTGGCTTAACTGTTTATACCATTGATTCGCGTGAGGCATTTAGTCAAGATATTAAAGCCACTAAAGCGATTCATAATAATACCGGTAAGCCCGAAATTACCGTGGTCAACATTCAAAAATTTAAGGATGACCCCGATGTTGTTTCAACGAACGATTATGATGTCACTATTCAACGGGTATATTTTTTAGATGAGGTACACCGTAGCTATAACCCCAAAGGTAGCTTTTTAGCCAATCTTGAGCAATCAGACCGTAACGCGATTAAAATTGGTTTAACTGGTACGCCATTATTGGGAACAGACTATAACTCGCGCCAATTATTTGGTGATTACATTCATAAATACTTCTATAACGCCTCAATTGCCGATGGCTACACCCTAAGGCTAATACGTGAAGAAATCGCCACTCACTACAAAATGGCTTTACAAAAAGCCTTGGAGGAAGCAGAGATTCAACAAGGCGATGTAGATAAAAAATTTATTTATGCCCACCCTAGCTTTGTTGAACCTATGCTGGATTATATTGTTAATGATTTTGAAAAAAGCAGAGTCGCCCTTGCTGACCCCACCATTGGTGCAATGGTCATCTGTGACAGCGCGGAACAAGCCAAGCAACTCTTTAAGCTATTTAATGACCATCACCCTCAAAATAACCAGCTACTTAACCAAGCAGCGGCTAACGATAGCGAACTGACTTTATTAAAAGTAGCAGAACCAATTACAACCTACACTGTTAAGCGTAAGCAAGAGAACAAAGTTAAAACAGCTGCGTTAATTTTACACGATGTAGGCACAAAACAACAGCGTAAAGACTGGGTTGAAGACTTTAAAGCAGGCAAAATAGATGTGCTCTTTGTATTTAACATGCTATTAACCGGCTTTGATGCCAGACGATTAAAAAAGCTCTATTTAGGGCGTGTAATCCGTTCTCATAATCTATTGCAAGCTCTAACGCGGGTAAATCGGCCTTATAAAGATTTTCGTTATGGTTACGTGGTCGATTTTGCTGATATTCGCAAAGAGTTTGATGCTACCAATAAAGCTTATTTCGAAGAACTACAAGACGAGCTGGGTGACGAAATAGAGAGCTACTCACAGCTATTTAAATCGCAACAAGAAATTCAGCAAGAAATCGAACAGATTAAAGATGCACTATTTAAATACGATATCACCAATGCTGAAATTTTTTCACAGCAAATTAATGAAATCCACAATCGTGAAACTATTTTAGAGCTTAAAAAAGCCTTAGCTAATGCCAAGAGTCTATACAACCTTATTCGCCTAAAAGGTGAGTCTAATTTTTTAGAACAACTCGATTTTAATAAGCTTAATCTACTTTATCGTGAAGCGACTAATCGGCTTAATCTACTCAACTTAAAAGAAAACCTGGAAAAAGGCACAGAAAACACTAACCTATTAAATATTGCCTTAGAAGATATTATCTTTGAGTTTATTAAAGTGGGGGAGGAAGAACTACAACTGGCAGATGATTTTCAGCAAACACTCAGACGTACCCGTGAGGCGCTGAACACTAATTTTGACCAAGATGACCCTGAATTTATCACCTTAAAAGAAGAACTGGAACGGCTATTTAAGAAAAAGAACTTGAGTGCAACCACCCAAGAAGAAATGAAAGCCAATACCAAGGTACTCAATAAAATTTATGGGCGTGTTAAAATATTAAATAGAGAGAATAATTTGCTTCGCCAAAAATACTCAGGTGATGTAAAATACGCCCGCATTCATAAACGCTTAACAGAAAAAAACGAAATGAGCGCGAATGAACGTAAAATTTTCGAAGCATTAAATGGTGTAAAACACGATATCGACGAGCAAGTATTACAAAACTTACAACTTCTAAAAAATGAAGGGTATTTTAAACAAATTACTATGCCAACGGTCATTAACCATTTTATGACAAAACAACAGATTAAATTAAATCCTGCTATCTCTCATTGTATTAATGAGCTGGTGGTTAAAGAATACCTTAAAGAATTTACTAACGGAGCTCCTTAGTGGTAGTTGAACTTTCCTTTCAAGAACAAACTAGAACCTTAATTGACGATCTAAAAGCTATTTGTGCTAACTATGGCCTAGGTAACGATGGCAACGAATTTAAAATCATCACCCAAGCTTTTCTCTATAAGTTTTTAAACGACCAATTTGCTTCAGCAGTTAAAAAAACGCAACCTCACATAGCTAAAGCCGATAAGTGGGAAGAAGTATTGACCTCAATGGAGTGTGAACAATACGAAATGCTCCTGTTGAGTTTACCCGCGGGGGTTGCGCATTTAAAACCTGTGCACTTTATTGGCTATTTGTTTAATAGCCAAAATCAAAAAGATTTTGCTCAAACCTTTGATGATACGCTAATCGACATCGCCAGTAGCAATACCGACGTATTCTCCATAAAAACTGAAGGCGGAGCTAAGGTGGTTTTGTTTGATCGCGTAAGCAACTTTATTGCCGACGAGAGCAAAAAAGATGACTTTTGTCGTGCTATCATTAACAAGTTGGTAGGCTTTAGCTTTGAACATGTTTTCTCAAAAGGCTTTGATTTTTACGCTACTATTTTTGAATACCTTATCAAAGACTATAACAGCAACAGTGGTGGTAAATATGCCGAATATTACACCCCTCATGCTGTAGCCCGTATTATGGCGGCGGTACTAGTACCTGTTGAACAACGAGGTAAAGTGAATAACGTTAGCTGTTATGACCCTTCGGCGGGTTCTGGCACTTTATTAATGAACGTAGCCCATGCTATTGGTGAAGCCAGATGTAGCATCTATACCCAAGATATCTCACAAAAGTCGTCTAATTTATTACGTTTAAACTTGATTTTGAATAATCTTGTACATTCTATTCCTAATGTGATACAGGGTAATACTATATTGCACCCATATCATAAAGAAGGCAATCAACTAAAACATTTTGATTACATTGTGTCTAATCCACCCTTTAAGCTGGATTTCAGCGACTACCGCGATGACTTAGATACCAAAGCTAATAAAGACCGTTTTTTTGCAGGTATTCCAAAAATCAAAGCTAAAGATAAGGACAAGATGGAGATTTACCAATTGTTCTTACAGCATATTATCACTTCCTTAAAACCAACAGGTAAAGCAGCAGTAGTCGTGCCCACCGGCTTTATTACTGCTCAATCAGGCATTGATAAAAAAATTCGTGAATATTTGGTGAATAATAAAATACTGGCCGGCGTAGTCTCTATGCCTAGTAATATTTTTGCCACCACTGGCACCAATGTCTCGATTATCTTTATTGATGCTACCAATAAAGATAAGGTGGTTTTAATTGATGCCTCCAACCTTGGTAAAAAAGTGAAAGACGGCAAAAACCAAAAAACTGTACTCACCCCAGCAGAAGAACAACAAATTATCGAAGCTTTCAACCAAAAACAAGCACACGAAGATTTTTCTGTCGTGGTGAGTTATGAGGATATTATCAACAAAAACTATTCCCTAAGCGCAGGGCAATATTTTGATGTAAAAATTGAATACGTGGATATTACTCCCGAAGAGTTTTCTGCCAAAATGCAAAGCTATACTCAAAATTTAGAAAAGCTGTTTAAAGAGTCGCATACTTTAGAAGAGGAAATTAAAAAGCAGTTGGCGGGGTTGAAGTATGAGTAAAATAGCTATTGGAAAAAGAGTATCTTTTGAGTATGGCTTTGCTGTACGAGTTGATAAAAAGTTATCAGGCAATTATCCAGTTTTTGGCTCTAATGGAATAACTGGTTATATAGACTCCTATAAAGTTGAAGAGCCTAGTGTCATTATTGGGCGAAAAGGTAGCGTTGGAAAAATTGCTTTCTCTAGTAAGCCATTTACGCCAACAGATACTGCATACTATCTTTCTATTAAAGATAAAAGTAAAGATGATATGCAATTTTGGTTTTATTTTTTGCAGTTACTTGGGCTCGAAAAATTAAATTCACATAGTGCTGTTCCTGGCTTATCACGTGAATTAGCCTATCTTTTAGAAGTTAAAATCCCAGAAAAAAATGATCAAATAAAGATAGCTAATTTATTATCTAAATTCGATAAAAAAATCGAACTAAACAACCGCATCAATGCTGAATTAGAAGATATGGCAAAAACCTTGTATGATTATTGGTTTGTGCAGTTTGATTTTCCTAATGAGGAAGGAAAACCCTATAAAAGCTCAGGCGGTAAGATGGTTTATAACACAACCCTAAAACGTGAAATACCCGTAATGTTTAGTGAGGGGGTTTTGGACAATTTGGGTCAAATAGTAGGAGGAAGTACGCCTGATACTAAGGATTGTGATAATTTTTGTATTAAAGGAGTCCCATGGATTACTCCTAATGATCTTTCTAACAATCAAGGGAATAAATATATTTCAAAAGGTGAGAAAAATGTTTCTGATAAAGGAATAAAATCTGCATCTTTAAAGAAATATCCTTTAGGAACAGTTTTATTAACCTCAAGAGCTCCCATTGGTTATATGGCTATTGCTAGAAAAGAGTTTACGACAAATCAGGGGTTTAAATCTTTTATTCCAAATAAAGGATATCCAACTGATTTTGTATACTATACTATCAAAAATTCTCTTAGTATTATTATACAATTTGCGTCAGGCTCAACCTTTAAAGAGATATCCACAACAGTATTAAAAACAGTTCCAATAGTTTTACCTCCTTTACATATAGTAAAAGATTTTACTAATAAAATTGATTCATTAACAAAGCAACAAAATATTTTAGAGCAAGAATGTTCTGAGTTAAAAAAATTAAGAGACTGGCTCCTCCCCATGCTAATGAATGGTCAAGTCACCGTGAAATAACAGCACTCGCTTTAGTTTGTCTAAAGCGAGTATTTTTAAAGCTAATATGTGAGTGTTATAACGTAGCTTTGTCTTAATAATCCAACCTAGTCGTCCGAAACATCCCTAGCTGTTGTGCTTTCCAAATCATTGCAAACAAATACCTCGCAGGATTAAGGATATTTTGCGACAAACAGCATGCTTGTTTCTCATTGAAAAATAACTATTGAACCGATAAAGGTTGCGTTGACAACTTCGCCTCAATCTACTTTTTAGGATAATCCAACTCATCAAGGGCTGTAGATAACGTCGTCCGAATCCCATGCTTCGTTAAACGCCATCAAACCTAATCGTTTCGCCCCATAATTCAGTGTATTTTCACTTGGATAGGCTACACTAATTAGTACCAATTTTATAAGGTCATTGTTATGATAAACCAACAATAAAAAAAGGTAACAATAATGACAATCAATTTAACCCGAAGAGAAAAACGCAGCTTTACTAACGAGTTCAAAAAACAGATGGTAATGCTGTATCAAAATGGTAAAAAACGTGCTGATATCGTCGCTCAGTATGACCTCACCAAATCAGCATTAGATAATTGGATAACTCAGTATCAAACCACGGGGTCATTTACCGCTAAAGATAATCGCAGTGCGGAGGAGAACGAGCTTATCGCACTACGCAAAGAGAACAAACGCTTGTTAATGGAGAACGATATCCTAAAGCAAGCTGCGTTGATAATGGGGCGAAAATCGAGCTAATTTTACACAATAAGCACCGATACACTTTGCGAGGATTATGTCGTTGCTTAAAAGTAACAAGAAATCGTTTTTATTATCAACGGCAATTGCCCCAACAACCGCAGGATGTTGTGCTCAGTGAAAGAGTCGGTAGAGTCTTTAATGATAATTACCGCGCTTATGGTACAAGGCGCCTGCAGGCAGAACTGAGAAAGCAAGGCATGATTTTATCTCGACGACGAATTGGTCGAATTATGGCAAAAAATGGCTGGGTCTCAAAATACACTTGTAAAAAATATCGTATTCACGTTGGAAAAAGTAATGAATCGAGTGTGGGGAATGAACTTAATCGAGAGTTTGAGATAGGTCAACCACGAAAAATATTGGTGACTGATTTAACCTATGTGAGGGTTAAAGAGCGGTGGCACTACCTTTGTGTGATTGTTGATGTCAGTAATCGAGAGATAGTTGGACGAAGTGCTGGCAGGCATAAAACAGCAGGGTTAGTTATGCAAGCAATCAGTCAAATTCCAATGAATTTACAGTCTATTGAGTTTTTTCACTCAGATAGAGGAAAAGAGTTCGATAATCATCTGATTGATGAGTGTTTAACCGAGTTTAGCATTAAACGTTCATTAAGCCGTAAAGGCTGCCCGTATGATAATGCAGTTGCGGAAGCAACATTTAAAGCGGTGAAAACAGAGTTTGTATCGAATACTATTTTTGATTCACTGGAACAGCTTAGGTTGGAATTTAATCATTATGTCGATTGGTTTAACTGCAATCGACTTCATTCAACATTAAATTATCAGTCACCGATTGAATACAAAAGAAATCGATGACCTTATCTTTTTGGTACTAAAAAGTGTGGACATACCACACTGGTGGATAATTTCGGGTGAGAGCGATGGCAGAGCAAAAAAGGCTACCATGGATACATCTATGATAACAACTCTTTAACAACAATAATTGTCTACCTAGACAACGACACTAAATAAGGCGGAATTCCTCATGATGCCTGCATAGTTGCAACTGCTTGGCCTGCTCCTCAGGAATGTAACGAAGAGTATTTTCCAAATCAAACCGATCAGGATTTGTGTAACTCCCCGCTGAGCATCCTCGTTAACACCAATAGCAGAATTTCCAACCGTGTCTGAGGCGAATCTTGAGAACCTGACAACTTCACCAAAAAAGCTGGTTCCTCTTGGCGTAAAAACGAATTATGCTGTGTTGGTTTTTTTGGCAGAGCCAATAGTACCATCTCCATGGACGGATTACTCTCAATCAAATCCTTAGACGATGCATATTGAAACAGCTCAAACAATCAACTGCGACACTTCTCCGCAATCGATAATGCACCTCAAACCTCAATAGCCCTAAATATCCGAAGCACATCCGCTTTACCAGTACCGAACCTAGGCTCATCATATCCTTACACAAATACCGCTCAATCTGTACCGCCGTTCTTTTCCGTTTATCCTTTTTATCTAATCCTAGCTTACGAAACTTACACAACTCTCAACGCATATTAAAATCAGCAAACGATTCCATCGAAGACGAAACAACACAAGAGGCCGTCATATCATCCGAATTATCCCTAACGAATGCGAATACCACCGCGATAACAAAGGCATGAATTTCTTGTTGAACACGCCCCAAGTTAGACGCATTAGACATACCGGCAATAGTATGAGTAAAAGGAACACCAGCAGTTACAGAAACATGTGAAATCTAACGATTAGACTCACACTGCACTTTTGCCTATGCAAGGCCAACTTCTGAATAAACTTCCAACGATATACGCTGCCATTTACCTTGCAACGTAAAACGAAAATGACACGTTTTAGCGCCCGAAGGCGACACAAACAACGCCAAACCCTCATTATCATTCAGAGTATAAGCTTTCGATTTAGGTTTATCATGTTTAACTAAGGCATCAGATAAAGCCATAAACAATCTCCTCAAACAACAAAACAGAAAAAAGGAGATTCTAATTATAAGGAGATAGAATTAAAAAACAGTAAAAAATGCAATGTATCGTTGGATGTACCATTTACGAGTGAATTATAATACAACTCAGTACTCTTTAATGGAGTACAAAGCAAAGCTTACTGACTGATTTTAAAATAGAAAAAGTCGATAAATATTTGATTATAAAAGACTATGAATCCTGAATTGGAGCGGGAAACGAGGTTCGAACTCGCGACCTCAACCTTGGCAAGGTTGCGCTCTACCAACTGAGCTATTCCCGCAAAAGAAGTGTTTTAAATGGTGCCCGGGGCGAGACTTGAACTCGCACGGCCAAAAAGGCCGAGGGATTTTAAATCCCTTGTGTCTACCGATTTCACCACCCGGGCTCAAAACTAATTATCAAAAAGTAATTCGCTTTGGATGCTGTGCATTTTACCTATCTCAGTTTTTCAGTCAATAGAAATTTTAAATAAATCGATTGATTGCTTAATGTTTAACTTGATAATGGCTTAAAGATATTCTTTTGCTGACTTAAAGTAGATTTGTGTAATTTTATTGAGTCAAAGTTAAACAATAAAATTACACTTTTAAAATTTAGAAGAAGAGGTATTATTCTTCCTCTAAAAGATCCGTATGTGCTATCCATAAATATTGGATCATGGATAATATGGTTAAAATTGTAGCAAGTAATAAGGTGACTAAGCCTGCATAAATAACAATGTCACAAGGACGCCAAAGTAACCAAGTTAATGCTGTCATTTGGGCAATGGTTTTAATTTTGCCAATGGACGACACGGCAACATTACTACGTTTGCCAATTTCAGCCATCCATTCACGTAAAGCGGAGATTATAATTTCACGTGAGACAATTATTATTGCTGGAACAGAGATCCACCATGCTTGGTAATATTGAGTAATTAATACTAGTGCAATTGTTACCATAATTTTATCAGCAACTGGATCCAAAAAAGCACCAAACTTGGTAGTTTGTCCTAAACGACGAGCAAGATAGCCATCAAAAATATCCGTTATTGCTGCGATTAAAAAAATTAACGCTGAAAAAAAACCAGACCATTCGTGGGGTAGAAGATAAAATGCTAACACCAAAAAAGGAATTAGAATAACTCGAAATAGGGTTAAAAATGTTGGTAGGTTGATTTTCATGTGAAATAAGCTCTTTTTTTTATCTTATTAATCAAAGTATTAGTGATAATAAAAAAATAGTGTTCTTTTAACACTTATGTTGCCTGAAATGTGTTATTTTTTCAATGCGTTATTGTTGTAAATTTAGATAAATTTTTTCAGCTAACGGTTTAGAAATACCTTGTACTTGGGCTATTTCATCAATACTGGCATTTTTTAACTCTCTTAATCCACCAAAATGATTTAAAAGTGCTTTTCGTCTTTTTGCGCCCACGCCATCAATATGTTCTAATGCACTATCCGTAAGTTGTTTTGTCCCTTTTTTACGTTGTCCTACAATAGCATGATCATGAGACGCATTACGTATTTGTTGAATAAGCAATAGAGCAGGGGAGCGATCATCAAGATAATGACCTGTCCCATGTGCTTCAAAAAATAGTGTTTCTAGACCTTCTTTTCTTTCTGCACCTTTTGCCACACCGATTAAAATTGGATGATTTTTATTCCAATTTACATCTAATTGTTCAAATACTTGTAATGCTTGGTTAAGTTGCCCTTTACCACCATCAATGAAGATAATATCAGGAACTTTTTCATCAGGTAGATCTTTTTTATTGTAACGACGTGTCAATACTTGATCCATCGCAGCATAATCATCACCTGGAGTTATGCCCGTTATATTATAGCGACGAAATTCAGATTTGACTGGACCATTTTCATCAAATACCACACAAGACGCTATTGTATTTTTACCCATAAAGTGACTGATATCAAAGCATTCCATACGATTAATTTTATCAATCCCTAAAAATGCCTTAAGTGCATCATAGCGTTGTTTTATGGTTGAATTTTCTAATAACTTATTTTTGACTGCTGTTTGTGCATTAACAGTAGCAATATTAAGTAATTTTAGATTATCGCCTTTAGGTTCATCAACTAATTTAACTTGATGCTCTGCAATGATAGATAAAGTTTCTTCCATTGCTTGTTTATCTGATAATGAAAAATTTAATAAAATCTTTTGAGGAATATTTCTATTTTGATTACCTTGCAGATAAAATTGACCTAAAAAGGTTTCAATAACTTCTTCGAGCTCAGTATTTGATGGCACTTTAGGAAAGTAGGAGCGGTGACCAAAAGTTTGCCCATTGCGGATAAACAAAACATAAATACAAGCTAAGCCCGACTCATAATGGAATCCAATGACATCAAGATTATCATTATTATTATATATAGCTTGTTTTTCATTAATATGTTTTATGGCTTGTAACTGATCACGTAATGCTGCGGCTTTTTCAAAGTTAAGCTCGCTACTTGCTTTATGCATATCTTCAGTTATTTTTTGGATAATCTGTTCTGATCGTCCAGACAAAAATAATCTAACATAATTAACTTGTTCATTATAATCTTCATCGCTAACTAATCCTGGTACGCATGGACCTAAACAACGTTTAATTTGGTATTGCAAACATGGACGAGTACGATTGCGATAAGTACTATCCAAACATTGTCTAATCGGAAAGGTTTTTTGTAGTAGGGCTAAAATCTGTTTAACTGCATATCCACTCGGATAAGGACCAAAAAACTCATCTTTTTTTCGATTAATTGCGCCACGATAAAGTGATAATTGTGGATGACGTTCTTTACTAAGCTTTATAAATGGATAGCTTTTATCATCTTTTAATAATACATTATAACGAGGCTGATATTTTTTGATGTAAGTCTGTTCTAGTAGTAAAGCTTCAGTTTCGGTGTTGGTAATTGTAAATTCAACATGATGAATATGGCTGACTAGCCTGTCTGTTTTAAGTGTTTTTTTACTACTGTTAAAATAGCTTTTTAATCGGTTATTGAGATCTTTGGCTTTTCCCACATAAATAATGGTCTGTTTATCATTGAACATTTGATAAATACCAGGTTTATGTGGGACTGTTTTTAAAAATGATGCTGAATCGAATTGGCTCATATTAGTTTTCAAAAGTGAGGGCTTTTTTCTCTATTACCCTCATAATGGTGCTTAAAAGCCCATTTATCAAGAGGTAGACTAGCCCAGCAACCACAAAAATTGAAAAATCATAATAATCTCCATTTAATTGATTACTATATCCCATAATATCCATAACAGGAATCATTGAAGCTAAAGCCGTACCTTTTACTACAAAAACCACTTCATTAGAATAAGTCGAAAGTGCTCGTTTTAGTGCATATGGCATGACAATTTTTAATGTTTGTCTTTTATTCATACCTAAAGCCTCACACGCTTGCCATTGACCTTGTGGTACGGATTTTAAAGCGCCATAAAATATTTGCGTAGTATAGGCTGCACTATTAAGTGTTAATGCAAGATAAGCACAGAACCAAGGAGAAGAGATAATCTCATAAAATGTCGGTACTTTGTTTAAAACATCGCCAAATTGTGATGGTCCATAGTAGATTAAAAATAGCTGAACTAATAGCGGTGAACCGGTAAATATAATAATATAAGTGCGTATAATTTTAGTTATCACACTAGAATTTAGCGATAATAAGCAAGATAAAACAACAGCCAATAGACCTGCTGAAATAATGCCTAAAATACCTAAACTTAAGGTATCAGGAAGTCCTTGTAAAATGACTTTAAGATAGTAAATAAAATTATCAAACATAACGTGACCTTACAAACTATTGGCTGATTTTGGTTGTTCAAAATAGGTTGAACGCTTTTCGATTCGTGTAATAACCTTTTGACTTAAAATAGAGATAATTAAATAAATAATCATCGCAATGAAATACCATAGAAAAGGTTGATTAGTTCGAGCAATTATGGTTTTTGTTTGCATCATCAAATCATCAATAGCGATTGCCGAAACTAACGCGGTATCTTTTAATAGTATTAGCCATTGATTACTCAATCCAGGTAAGGCATGACGCCACATTTGTGGCATGATAATTCGAAAGAACGTTCGCGATTTGCTTAATCCCAGTACTTGTGCAGCTTGCTTTTGACCGTTTGAAATTGCTTTAAAAGCACCACGTAATGTTTGAGATGCATAAACCGCATAAAGTAATGAAAGGGCAGTTACACCACATAAAAATGGATCGGGTTTTGTGTTTGCTATGTCGATTTGCAATGTAAATGAAGTAAATCCAAGCGAAATTGCTATTCCATCATCTAATGACATTAATAACAAAGGTAGTCCAGTATAAATTGCTACCACAATTAATAATTCGGGTAGGGCGCGGATAGTTAAATTAAATAAGGACATTAACCATGCAACGGGTTTGAAAGGCGCAGATTCTAACAGTGTAAAAATAAAAGCAAATATCATGCCTACAATTAATGATACAAAAGCTAATGATAATGTGATTGACGTTGCTTGCGCTAATGGCAAGATATATCCGTCCATCGAAGATAGAATCCAGTTTGTTCCGTTGGATAGAAAGTCTGACATAAAAAAACCGTATTTAAATTAAAAAAATAAACTCGCCGCAATGTATGCGGCGAGATCATAAATCAAGTTAAGAATTAAATTTTAACGACTAGTTATTAAACCATTTTTTATAAATAGCGTCTAATTCTCCATTTGCTTTTAGCTTATCGATTGCTTGGTTAAATTTTTCACGAAGCTCATCATTACCTTTACGTAAAGCAATACCTAAACCTTCACCAAAAAATTCATGATCAGTGATTTTATCACCTAATGGTACGATTTCGGCATCTTTACCTAACCAGTCACCGGCTACGAATGAGCTTGAAACAATAGCATCAATACGTTTAGCTTTTAAATCAAGAAATGCAAATTGATAACTATCGTAACTAACCGGTTTCACATCCGGAAATTTTTCATTCAAATATTTTAAATAAGTCGTACCTTTTTGAATACCGACGCGTTTACCTTTAAGTTGATCTAAACTTGTTAGGGAGTCTTTTAATGTGATGAATTGAATTGAACTATCATCATAATAAATTTTTGTAAAATCAACTTGTTTTTGTCTTTCAGCTGTTACATCTATACCTGCAATTGCAGCATCGATTCTACGAGTTTTTAAACTGGGAATTAAACCATCAAATGATTGATTAACAATTTTGCAAGAAACTTTCATTTCTTCACAAATTTTGTTAATCATATCAATATCAAAACCGACAATTTCATTTTTATCATTAGTAAATTCAAAAGGCGCGTAAGTTGCTTCGGTACCGATGATAAGGTTTTCTGCTGCTTGTGCAACAAATGCTGTCCCCGCTAATAAAACAGCTAATAATGTTTTCTTCATATTTTCACCCAATTATATTATTTAATGTGATAAATAAGCTTTAAATTCTTTAGTTTTAGGATGAGCAAAGCATTCTAATTGCCCTTGCTCAATAATTTTACCGTGTTCCATATAAATCACTTGCGAAGCAACTTTACGAGCAAAATCAACTTCATGTGTGACAATAATTTGTGTAATCCCTGTTTGTGATAATTCATTAATGATTTCTGCTATTTGCGATGTTATAGCTGGATCTAAAGCCGCTGTTGGCTCATCAAATAATAAAATTTGAGGTTCCATCATTAATGCTCTTGCTATAGCCACACGTTGTTGTTGTCCACCTGAAAGGTGAAGAGGGTAACGGTGTGCCATATCATCTATCCGTAAACGTTTTAAAATTGACATTGCTTTGTCACTGGCTTCTTTTTTAGACATTTTTAATACTTGACAAGGAGCTTCAATTAGATTTTCAAGTACAGTTAAATGTGGCCATAAATTATAATTTTGAAAAACCATACCAACATTTTTTCGAAGCAGTCGAATTGTTGATTCACTGATTTTTTTTGAAAAATCAAAATGTGAGTCAGCAATAGTCATTTCGCCAGACGTTGGAATTTCAAGTAAATTAAATACTTTTAATAAAGAGCTCTTTCCTGCACCACTTTGACCAAGTAAAACAATCGTTTCACCAAGTGGATAGCATAATGAAACATCATTTAATGCCTGATGAGAACCATAAAAGCAATTAATATGGTTTAGTTCAATATTCATTCTTCGTTTTCTTAAATTTAAATTGACTAAATATTACTTTTTTTTGCATAAAAATGCAATCTAATTTATTAGACAATAGCTTTCTGCCTATTTTTTTACTGAAACGTACCCATAAACTGAAACTTTTTTACAAAAAATCACTCATTATTAGATATGATTGGAATGACAGGACCAAGATATTTTGGTTCTTTAGTAAGGATATAAAGGTCAATAAAGGCACTAACACGCGCGAACATTTCACGGATACGCACTAATTTCATACTTTTAGGCGATGGCACAGCAAAGCATTGTGCTTGGATTCCTTGTGCAATAGCTATAAAAATCGCACGTTCGCAATGAAACTCTTGAGTGATAATTGTGAAATCATTCGCATCAAAAACTTTATTAGCGCGAACAATTGAATCTAACGTTCTGAAACCTGCGTAGTCAAGAACTATCGCTTTTCTAGGAATGCCAGCCTTGATTAAATCTTTTTGCATAGTGATTGGTTCATTATAGCTTAATAGAGCATTATCTCCGCTCAGTAAAAGATAATCGACTTTACCTCGCCAATAAAGATCGATTGCTCCATCAATACGGTTTCGATAAAAACCATTTAATCCGCCACCTCGAACATATTTGGATGTGCCAAGTACTACACCAACTGCACGATATGGAAGATTGTTCTCATCGTGATAGATATAAGGTGCTGTTTTATAGCTGATCCAATAGTCAAGAATAAGAATCGCCGATATTGTAATCAAGCACAAACCAATGAAACAAGCTATAAGCTTTTTTAAATTCATGCTAAAACCAATCAAAAATAAATACCATTATTGGAAATAAAAAAGGTGCTGTCAATGATGTCATAATACCACATAAAACAAGCGACAAGGAACTGTAAGCTCCTTCGTTATAATCAACCTCAATGCAACGGGCAGTTCCAACCGCATGTGAAACAGCTCCAATAGAAAGTCCTCTAGCCGAAGCCGATTTTATTTTAACAAGATTTAATATTTGATGCCCAAAAATTCCGCCTAATGTACCGACTAATATTACACATAATGCAGCTATAGAAGGCACACCACCTTGATCGGCAGCAATGGTTACCGCAATAGCGGTAGTAACTGATTTAGGTAAAACAGATGCTGCAATGGCATTATTGCCACCCAACCAAAAAGCTATGCAAACGCCAGTTATCATTGATGCAATCGAAGCAGTAAAGGTAATAAATATGATTGATTTCCAACGAGCTTTAATTTGAGGAATAAGTTCGTATAAAGGATAGGCAAGGGCTACAACCGAATAAGGCAATAAATCATTAATAATTTGTACATTTGCTACATATTGTGCATAACTGGTTTTAGTTATTAATAAAATTGGAATTAAAACAATAACCGATATGACTAATGGATTAAATAAAGGACTATTTAATTTAAATGAAATTTTACGAATAATGAGAAACACACAAAGTGTGAGTGGTAGCATCCATATCATGGCTGCTTCTCCTGATTTTTTGATAAAATTGTTCTTTTTTGGGGCATTGTTTTTTGGAAATTTTCGGTTAGAAAAGCTGTAAAAATTAACACAATGAGCGATCCACCTACACTACTAAAGATAATAGGGATCCAATTTTCTAATAAAAGTGAATAGTTATCCATTATGCCCATAGCAGCAGGAATAAAAAGAACCGTCATATAACGCATAAATAGATTACAGCTATTTTTGATCCAACAAGTTGGGATAAACTGGAAAGCAAGTAAGAAAAATAGAAGTAACAAACCAATAATACTGCCAGGAATCATTATCGGTATTATTTTTGAGATTATATTTCCCACCCATAAACAGAGAGTTAAAATAATCAATCCTCGACCATAGCTGAACAGCGTATAGTATAAAGAATAGAGTCGATGTTTTATCGTTGCATGTTTGGCTAAAAAATGTTTCATAATATTATATTGTTAAATATATTAAACTTTATGATGATTATTTATATCTGCGGCTTCAATGATATAAATAGAATTGATCTTATCATACGCCCGTCAAATTCAATTATCCAACTAAATAATGACAATAGTTATAAAGTTGTTTAATTATTGTTAATTTTTCAGGTTGTTGAATATACGTTTCAGCTAATAGTTCTAGATTCAATAAATAATCTTGTATTTTGGATGTATTAAGTTTGTCTCGACAATAGTTGTACCAAATGGTTTGTTCTCGTTCAGTTAATGCTTGAGGATAGTTTCGGGCTTTATATCTAAAAAAAAGAGTAGTTAAACGAGGATCATCAAATGTTAAAGATAGGCTATCTAACAGTTGAGTGGGTGTTGTTCGAATCGTTTCACACCGCAATTTATCTTGATTATTCAAAAAACCTTGGTAAATTTGAGCATCAACATCTGAATTAATTGGATAATTATTATCAATATTAAACAATTCTTGCATCTTATTTTGCAGCAAATTTTGATTTTCTTGTAGTTTTTGTAGTTTAATTAAACATTGTTCTACATCAAGCCCAAATCGTTTTGCATTTTCAGGTAACAAGGTTTTTAATGGAGCAACTATAGGGCATTTATTGGTATGAATTAATTTTAAAGGAATTCGCGATTCTCCTAACTCTAGATCTTCTGTTTTTGTATACAGTTTCTCTTTGATT
The DNA here is from genome assembly GCF_984568995.1 of Gilliamella sp. LMG 34360. NCBI lineage: Bacteria > Pseudomonadati > Pseudomonadota > Gammaproteobacteria > Orbales > Orbaceae > Gilliamella > Gilliamella sp. LMG 34360. The sequence continues at coordinate 1,778,185 of NZ_OZ474900.1, forward strand.
TGTTCAACCGACAAATCAATAAGGAGGTCAATATCACCCGCTAAATCACATATAACAGCTGCATTATTTTGTATTGGATGCCAAATTATTGGAGCAACCACTGATAGATTACCTCGATGACTACCTAACATGCCCGATACATGAACGATAGGTGTCATATTGACAACATCTATAAGTTCAGCAACTTTGTTTTTATTACGTAATAAGAAAAAATAATTAAATAATTTGGGTTGTTTTTCTTTTATTAGTTTAGCCATAGCAATAGTTGCATAAACATCGGACATAGCATCGTGAGCATGTTCATGCTTAATATTATTTGCTTGAGTTAGATGCTCCAAACGAAAGCTAGGAAGACCGTTATCATTGATGGGCCAATTGATACCATCAGGTCTTAATGCATAACAAGCTCTAACAACATCAAGAAGATCCCACCTAGAATTACCGTACTGCCAACTATAGGAATAGGGATCATAAAAATTACGATATAAAATATTACGAGTGACCTCATCATCAAATCGGATATTGTTATATCCTAAAATACATGTATTAGGTTCACTAAAAGCTTGATAGATTTGTTTAGTAAATTCAGCTTCACAAATGCCGTTTTGATTGGCTTTCTGAGGAGTAATTCCAGTAATAAGTACAGCCTCAGGATTTGGCAAATAATCTTGAGCAATTTGACAATAAATAACTAAAGGATCTTCAATGATGTTAAAATCACCGTCAGTTCGAACTCCTGCAAACTGTGCTGGGCGATCTAAAGCAGGGTTTATACCAAAAGTTTCATAATCATGAAAGTAAAAAGTTGGCTGATTTAAGTCGTTTTTCATTATTCTTTTGGGCTCTTAATTATTATTTTATTTCTTGATTTTTAACTGTTTTATTGTTCATTTATTTATTTGCAATTGTGAACATACAAAATATATAGTTATGCTTTTAATTGTGTACAAAATGTAGAAAATTAAAATGATGTCTAATGATTCAAAGCAAATAGCACTATCAAATAAATCTTATCCTAGTTTTCCAGAAATTACTACTTGATGGTTCAAGTGTAAGGATATCATAAAAAGGGAGTATTGCCTTTTAATTTCGGTATAGAGCAATACTTGAGATTTAATTTTAATCCATGAATGATATTTATCATTAATTGTAATAGCTAACGATGCAATATATTTAAAAATCCTACAAATATCTGCGTTTAATAAAGTTCTCAAAAATGGTAACATCTAATTTTTAAACTTACTTTTTATATTGCGATAGACCTAGTTATGGTTGGGCTATTTCCATTTTTGTGATAGCAAAAAGCAATTATGGTCTTTATGTCGGATTTAAAGTCCAATACGTTATGATATCAAAAGGTAAATTTTATGATATTAGATATAATTAATAAACAGGATATATCATATTGTTATAGCAAATTTTATAATGTTAACATGAGATTTATTTTAACTTTTAAATGCACTACTAATTAACTAAATCTTTAAATCATGGTTTTTCTAGTTCATATACATTAAATGTTATAACTTTTTTTTAAATTAGTAACTTGGCATTAATCAAATAAAGTTTTTTGTGACGTTGTAACTTTAAATTAAAAGTACAATACTATTATAAATAATATTATCTATAATAGTAGTTAATTATAAATCATTAATTTTTATTTAAAAATTAAGATATTTGTTGTCCTCTACCTCTTTTAAAAATGAAGTTAAATGATCTTTCCATAAATTGGCGGTCATTGTGGTACTATGCCCACTGGTTTTGATACTAGCTGGTATTAATACATATTTAACATGAGGAATGTTTTTTATCGCTTTTTCCATTAAACCTGTAGTAGGAGGGTTTCTTTCATCATCTTCTGAATTTATTGCTAATATATGAGCTTTTATTTTAATCAAGTCTTTAGTTGGATCGAAGTTTCTTGCTGCATCCCATTGAAATAAAAAATCATTAGTATCCATTGTAATGCGCTCTTTTAATGTACTAGCTAATAATTCTTCTGTTTTTGCAGTATTATAGGCTTTGTTTTGCCAAGCAATATCGCCTCCATTGGTTGCTATATTATAATAATTATAAACGGTTTGGAATTTTTCTGGTTGTTTGTCATAGAATCCATTTTTCCAATCAGGATCGTCTTTAATAGCATTAATAACCATTTTTCTCATTATCCAATTTCGGCTTGACATAGGGGCAGGAGTTGCAGCCATTGGTACTGCAGCAGTCATAAAATCTGGATACATTGTAACCCAATTCCAAGTATTCATCCCTCCCATGGAATTACCTATAATTAACTCTAAATGATCGATGCCTAATCCATTTTTCACTAATTGGTATTGAGCATTAACCATATCGGTATAATCATAATGTGGAAAGTCACCTTTCATACCATCTGACGGTTTCGAAGATTGACCTGTACCAATAGCATCAGGAAGGATAATAAAGTATTTTTCTGCATCTAGTGGCATTCCTTTGTCAAATAAAGCATGACCAAAACTATCATTTAACATTGATGCTCCATTACCAGTAGTACCGTGTAATACTAATACGGGCTTATTTTTCGGATTGCCAAGAGTAATATAGTGTATTGATAGATTTGACATTGTACTCCCATCATTAAATTTGAAGTTATTAACAATGAAATTGGCTTCATTTTTATTATTAAAATCGAGACAATACCCTAAAGAAGGAATTATTAATAAGATAACAATGCATAGTTTTTTCTTAAAGTTGACCATAATTTTTTTACCTATATTCACTATTTATCCCTTTAATTTAACTTTACTAGGTTAAAATCGAAAATAAATACTTTGTTTATTGTGATTTATATCTCAATATTTCATTAAAATTAACATTAAGAATTAATTATCAAATTTTCTAAAAAAAATCATTATTCAAAAGATCATTCTAATAATGAAACAGATAAAAATATGTAAGTGATTATCAGGATGTGAATAAACAAATAGAAATATCTAATTTAAAAACGAATATTTAATTTAAGTAAAAATAAAAAAGGGAATGAATTAATATCATTCCCTTTTTATTTAATTATGAATAATAGACAATTTTTACTCTTTTGGGGCACTCTCAATTAAATCAGCCAACTTTTCAAGAGTGATTCTGAGAGGTTTGGGCATAGTTTCTAATTCAATTGAATCCATTAAGTTTTTAACATATAGACCGAGCTCAGTATCTCCTTCAACTATTAATCGACGTTGAAAAAAGAGTGTATCAGGGTCTTGTCTTCTAGTTGCAATCATTATCAAATCATTAGCATTGCCAATGAAGCTTACATCAGCAATTTCTTCACGACTGACAACTAATTTATTTTCTATTAGGCTAACAAACCATATTAATTGTAGATCTGTAACTTCAATTTTAAGCCAGCGATTTTCTAAGAAATCAAGATCACCATCTTCAAGTGAATGTTTAAATTGTAATTGTAACAATTGTTCAATAACTTGTTTTTTTAAATTAAAAGGAATACAGCGTAAAGTAATCCCCAATACTTGAGGCGCTTTATCAACAAATGTTGAATGTATTTTTCCTAATAAATTATGCTGGCTTTCTATCATTTAAACATCTCCAGAGATCATTTTCTCATAAATATCTAAATCAGTGTTTAGATGCTCAAAAGTTTCTTCACTTACTTCATTACGAATTTTCATTTGTAATAGTGCGGTACGTTCTGCACCAATTGCAACTAAACGCATACGTCTTTCTAGGTTCTCAGCTTCAAGTGCTTTTTGTTCTAAATCTTTGAGACCTGTCCTACGTCTTAATGAACCGATAACTCGCGAGCCAACTTCGTGAATTATTTCTTGATCCAAACCTGCTTCAGAAGTTTCTTGTAGTAGGTTGTTTTGCATTTTTTCTAGGCTAATAATAGCTTCTTCTGCCATTTGTCCTTTCACTGTTAAAATTTCATTGTCTTGTTTTGAATTATCTAAAATTACACTACCTCGTAATAAAATAGGTAATATAACTACTGCAACAATCAATGAAATTAAGATAATTCCTGTAGCAATAAAGACAAGTTGATATCGGCCTGCAATGGTCATTGGGATAGATAATACACCAGCTAATGTTATTGCTCCTCGGACACCAGCAAAAGTTGAAATTAGTAAATCACGATTTGTATATGCTCTAAATGCTAGAGGTCGTTTTGTTCCAAAAGGCATGGTTGGCATGTGTTTCATAGCCCATAGCCAAGCAAATCTTGTTCCCATTAATACGATAAAAACAAATAAAACAATCAAGCATAATTGCCATAGCTCAATTGATGCATCTGTTTGATTTTCAGCGAAAGTATTATTTAAAATACTAGGTAACTGAATACCCAAAAGAACAAAAACAAATCCGTTGAATACAAAAGTTAACATTGACCATGCACTATCTGATTGTAAACGTGTTGTCAAAGGTGCATTACGCATCATACCTGAATGATTAACGGTCATACCTGCACTTACAGCAGCTAAAATACCTGAACAATGGCATTCTTCAGCAATAATATAAGCGGCAAATGGTAGTAAGAATAATAATACGATTTGAATTGCTGGGTCATTATTAGTAAGTTGATTTATTTTACGTAAAACCCTAGCATATAACCAAGTAAATAAAACGCCAACCGCTAAACCACCGACAGCAACAACAAAGAAAGATATACTGATTTGTAATAAATCAAATTCAAGTAGTCCTGTCGCAATTGCAATTGCAAACTTTAACGAAACAAGACCCGAAGCATCATTCATCAATGCTTCACCTTCAATGATTTCCATCTTTTCCTTTTCTATACGGCCTTTACCAACAATTCCACTCAAGGCAACAGCATCGGTAGGAGATAAGACTGCTGCAAGAGCTAAAGCTGCTGCCAATTGGACATTTGGTAACATCCAGTGAAGAATGTAACCTAAAGCGATAATTGAGATAACCACCAATACAAGCGCCAATCCAACAATTTCTCTGAAATTATATACGAAATCTTTTACAGAGGTTTTTCGTCCATCAGCAAATAGTAAAGGTGGAATAAATAAAACAAGAAATAGTTCTGGATCGAATCTTACATAAACACCAAAAGCGGCCAGTACGCAGCCTAATAATATTTGCATTAGCGGTAATGGTATTTGAATTGGCAGCATTTTAACAACGACACCAGAAAGTGATACAATTAATACGAGAAGTAAAATTATTGAAAAAAGTTCCATAGCTTGTCTTTTATTTATCCTATAATCCTATTGTTATCGTTTGATTATATCGGATTTTTATCTTAATTTCAGGTTAAATTTCATAAAATTACTTAATTTTTATTCACACACTATTATTAAACAAAAAAACAACAATCTAATTAAAGGTTTTGCATGGAAAATTGGCAAAGAGCATTTGTTTTGCACACACGTACTCAAACTGAAAGCAGCTTATTAGTTGATCTATTCATTGAAAGTGGTGGTAAAATAACCGTTTTAGCTAAGGGAGCTCGACGAAAAAATTCTTCTTTGAAAGGGTTATTACAACCTTTTACCCCTTTAATAGTACAATATTCTGGTAAAGGTAATATAAAAATATTACGTCAAGTTGAAGCTATGTCACTCACTTTACCATTAGTTTCAGTTTCATTATATAGCGCTTTTTATTTAAATGAATTATTACATCGGGTATTAATTGCAGATACTGAGATGCCAACACTTTTTGATGATTATTTAAAAAGTTTACAACAATTGGCACAACAAGCTCCTGCTGAGAATGTACTACGTACTTTTGAACTATCATTATTAGAAAATATGGGTTATTACGTTGATTTTTTTCATTGTAGCGCGACAGGAGATAATATTGTTGAATCAATGTATTATCAATATCAATCCGAAAAGGGATTTATCGGTAGTTTATTAAGAAATAGTACCAGTTTCACTGGTGAACAAGTATTGGCTTTAGGAAATCGTGATTTTAGCACTGTTGATACACTAAAAGCAGCTAAACGCTTTACTCGAATGGCTTTAAAACCTTATGTTGGTTCAAAACCTTTTAAAAGTAGGGAGTTATTTTTGAAAATTTAGACATTTTAATCAAATTTTTTGTTAAATAAAGATTATTATTTCGCTCAATATAGTGACAACGTCACATTTAAATAAATGTAATTATTTTATTTGCATTTCTGTTTAACATAATCAAAAGCCAAATCAAGTTCCACTTGAAGCTCGAATGACTAACTCTACAGTACGAATTGGTAATGTTGGGTTATAAACTCATTGAATCAAAGTTTTAACTGCAATTAGGGCGATACTAGCCAAAGATTGCTTATATCTCAAAAGAAATGTTAAAGGATAATAGGCATAATCCGCGTCATCAAAACTGATTGTAAATAATTTTGTTTTGGATTGATTCTTTGATTTAACGAAATTAATTGCATTGCCGTAAAGTGTGTTACCACAAACAACGTGTTTGATATTTAATTTTGACAAATAATTTATAACTTTTTCATCATTTTGTGGAATTTGAATTATCTAATTTTTAGTAATTCCCACATCAAATTAGAGCTACTGACTCGAATAATTGATATTGGCGCTAATGCTGAAATCTATTAAATTATCGATGAGTTTTGTGCAAATGGTATAGCCATTATTATGATAGGATCAACTATTAGAATTATTAATTTAAACTTGTAGTAACAATGGTAGTCATTTAATTACCAAAAGTGAGCAAGATTATCGTCCAGCAGAAAAAATCACAGGGATTGATACTGTTAGTGCTGGCGATTCATTTATGGCAATTAGTAGTGTGTTAGATTTGAAAGGTAAAGCATTACAGGAAATTAATATTAAAGCAAATCGTATCGCTTTTTACGTCTGTACCCCAAATGGTTCAATACCAGTTATACCTGAAACATATTTAGCAGAATTATAATTTTTTATAAGCCTAGCTGATTAGTAAAAAATTAAAGCTAGGTAATTTAACTTACAATATTATAGTGTTACATAATTCTTGTTTAATATTCATAAATACCATTAATAAATTGATTTTGAGCTTTTTAAGTTCATGAAATCATCATAGATGATTAAATCGATAAAAATCTAATTTTAAATCAAGCTTAATCCTATTTAAAAACCTTGTAATAAGTGATAGTATATTCCGCTTATTTATGTACGCATGTGCGCTTTCGTGTGGCGCACCACTGTTATAAGGATTTATTATGCCAATTATTACTCTTCCTGACGGAAGTCAACGTCAATTTGATAAACCAGTTACTGTTCTAGAAGTTGCTCAAAGTATTGGAGCAGGGCTTGCTAAGGCTTGTATTGCTGGGCGTGTAAATGGTCAACGTAAAGATGCTTGCGATGTAATTGAAGAGGATGCAACATTAGCTATCATTACTGCCAAAGATGAAGATGGTTTAGAAATTATTCGCCATTCTTGTGCTCATTTATTAGGTCATGCTATTAAACAATTATGGCCTGACACGCAAATGGCAATTGGTCCAACTATTGACAATGGTTTCTACTATGATATCGATTTAGAACATTCTTTAACTCAGGAAGATCTTGATGCTTTAGAAAAACGCATGCACGAATTAGCAAAAAAAGATTATGAAGTAAAAAAAGAAGTTGTGAGTTGGGAACGTGCAAGAGAAGTATTTTGGGATCGTCGTGAACCGTATAAAATTGCTATTTTAGACGAAAATATTCCTAAAGATTCAACACCGGCACTCTATCATCATGAAGAATATATTGATATGTGCCGAGGACCACATGTTCCTAATATGCGTTTTTGTCATCATTTCAAATTACAAAAAATTGCAGGTGCTTATTGGCGTGGTAATAGTGATAATAAAATGTTACAACGTATTTATGGCACGGCTTGGGCGGATAAAAAACAACTTGATAGTTATTTACAATTTTTAGAAGAAGCTGCTAAACGTGATCACCGTAAAATTGGTAAACAACTAGATCTTTATCATATGCAAGAAGAAGCACCCGGTATGGTATTTTGGCATAATGATGGTTGGATTATATTTCGTGAACTAGAAGTTTTTGTTCGTACTAAACTAAAAGAATACAATTATCAAGAAGTAAAAGGTCCATTTATGATGGATCGCGTATTGTGGGAAAAAACAGGTCATTGGGGTAACTATAAAGAGTTAATGTTTGTTACTTCGTCTGAAAATCGTGAATATTGTATTAAACCAATGAACTGCCCAGGTCATGTACAAATTTTTAATCAAGGTCTAAAATCTTATCGTGATTTACCTTTACGTATGGCTGAGTTTGGTAGTTGTCATCGTAACGAACCGTCAGGTTCATTACATGGTTTAATGCGTGTTAGAGGCTTTACCCAAGATGATGCGCATATATTCTGCACTGAAGAGCAAATTCGAGGTGAAGTAAACAGCTGTATTAAAATGGTTTATGACACTTACAGCACATTTGGTTTTAAAGATATTACCGTTAAATTATCAACTCGCCCAGAAAAACGTATTGGTAAAGATGAAACATGGGATTTAGCTGAAAAAGATTTGGCTGAATGTTTAACTGAAAATGGTATTGAATTCGAATATTTACCAGGCGAAGGCGCATTTTATGGACCAAAAATTGAATTTACTTTACATGATTGCTTAGGTCGAGCATGGCAATGTGGTACAGTACAACTTGATTTCATGTTGCCAGAACGTTTAGATGCGACTTATGTAGGTGAAGATAACGAACGCCATACACCAGTTATGATTCATAGAGCAATTTTAGGTTCAATGGAACGCTTTATGGGAATTTTAACCGAAGATTGTGCTGGATTCTTCCCTACGTGGCTTGCTCCTTTGCAAGTTGCAGTAATAAATATTACCGATAATCAAGCTGAATATGCCAAACAATTAACCGAGCAATTGCAAAAAGTTGGAATTAGAGCAAAAGCAGACTTGAGAAATGAGAAAATTGGGTTTAAAATTCGAGAGCATACTCTAAAACGTGTTCCGTATATGTTTGTTTGTGGAGACAAAGAAATGCAATCAGGAACAATTTCAGTTCGAACTCGTCAAGGTAAAGATCTTGGTAGCTTTGAAGTGAAACATGTTATAGAATTGTTGCTTAACGAAATTCATAGTCGTTCATTAGAACAAATGAATTAACGATAAATTAATTTGGAGGAATGAGATATTAAAGTCAGTAAACGTATTCAGTCAACACGCGCGCATAAGATCAATGATGAGATTACTGCTCGTGAGGTGAGGTTAACCGGCGTCGATGGTGAACAGCTCGGTATAGTAAGCTTAGAAGAAGCTTTAAAACAAGCGGAAGAAGCAACTTTAGATTTAGTCGAAATAAGCCCTAATGCAGAGCCACCTGTTTGTCGAATTATGGATTATGGCAAGTTCCTCTATGAAAAGAGTAAAGCAACAAAAGAACAGAAGAAGAAGCAAAAGGTTGTTCAGGTTAAGGAAATTAAATTCCGACCTGGTACAGATGAAGGCGACTATCAGGTAAAACTCCGCAGCCTGATTCGCTTTCTAGAAGATGGCGATAAAGCTAAAGTCACGTTGCGTTTTCGTGGACGTGAAATGGCTCACCAACAGTTAGGTACTGAGATGCTTGATCGCATTAAAGAAGACTTAGCTGATTTGGCGGTTATTGAATCTTATCCAACTAAGATTGAAGGTCGTCAAATGATAATGGTGCTCGCGCCGAAGAAGAAGTAATGGTTTTGCAAGTTAATCTTTAGTTTTCTAAAAATTACACCATTATTTTATTTTTATTAACAATGCGAAGTGGAAATTAATAAAATGCCTAAAATTAAAACTGTAAGAGGCGCAGCAAAGCGCTTTAAAAAAACAGCTTCTGGTGGCTTTAAGCATAAACAAGCTAACAAGAGTCATATCCTAACCAAAAAATCAACTAAGCGTAAACGTCATTTACGTGGTTTGACTACTGTGTCAAAAGGCGATTTAGGTTTAGTTACTGCGTGTGTTCCATACGCTTAAATTTATTGGTTAATTAATTAGAGGATATAGTTTATGGCTCGTGTTAAACGTGGTGTTATTGCTCGTGCACGTCACAAGAAAATTTTAAAACAAGCAAAAGGTTATTATGGAGCTCGATCACGTGTTTATCGTGTTGCTTTCCAAGCAGTAATCAAAGCTGGACAATATGCTTACCGTGACCGTCGTCAGCGTAAACGTCAATTCCGTCAATTATGGATTGTTCGTATTAATGCTGCTGCTCGTCAATGCGGTCTTTCTTATAGCCGTTTTATCAATGGATTAAAGAAAGCTTCAATTGAAATCGATCGTAAGATCCTTGCTGATATTGCTGTATTTGACAAAAATGCATTTGCTGCATTAGTTGAAAAAGCAAAAGCTGCATTATAATAGCTTTATAAAAGCCGAGTTATCTCGGCTTTTATCATTTTATTGACAATTTTATTTAAGAGTAAAGTAATTATGAAATTAGTTGTTTTTCGTTTCTTTTTTAGCTTCATTAAAAATTTTCATTCGTGAGGCAATGGAAAAACGAAAAATAATTATAAAAGCCTCAGGAGAGGCTTTTTTTATGTAATGAACAATAAGCAGGAGAATTTTATGTCTCAATTAGTTGAACTGGTAAGTAATGCCAAATCCGCTATTGAAAATGCTAACGACATTAATGCGATCGAACAGATCAGAGTGGAATATTTTGGTAAGAAAGGCTACTTTACATTGCAGATGGCTTCTTTACGTGATGTTCCTGCCGAAGAACGCCCAGCAGTCGGCCAAAAAATCAATGATGCAAAACAAGAAGTTGTTGAAATATTAAATCAAAAACGCAATCTTTTAGAGCGTCAAGCCCTAGATGCAAAACTTGCAAATGAGATGATTGATATTACCTTACCAGGTAAATCTCTTGAGTTAGGGGGATTACATCCAGTAACAAAAACAATTAATCGCTTAGTTGATTTTTTTGGGGAACTAGGCTTTGTGGTTGAAACTGGACCAGAAATAGAAGATGATTATCATAACTTTGATGCACTAAATATTCCTGCTCATCATCCTGCTCGAGCTGATCATGATACATTCTGGTTTGATGCGAAACGTTTATTGCGTACCCAAACTTCAACAGTTCAAATTCGAACTATGGAAAATCAAAAACCGCCAATCAGAATCATCGCTCCAGGAAGAACTTACCGTAATGACTATGATCAGACTCATACTCCGATGTTCCATCAAATGGAAGGATTATTAGTTGATAAAGACATCAGCTTCAGCCATTTGAAAGGTTTATTACATGATTTTCTTCATTGCTTTTTTGAAGATAATATGGAAATAAGATTTAGACCTGGCTACTTTCCATTTACAGAACCTTCAGCAGAAGTTGACATTAAAGCTAAAAATGGTAAATGGCTAGAAGTATTGGGATGTGGAATGGTTCACCCTAATGTATTACGTAATGTTGGTATTGATCCTGAAATTTATAGCGGTTTTGCCTTTGGTATGGGAATAGAAAGATTGACAATGTTACGTTACGGTGTCACTGATTTACGTTCTTTCTTTGAAAACGACTTACGTTTTTTAAAGCAATTTAATTAATTCTGGAGATGAAAACATGAAATTTAGTGAAAGTTGGCTACGTGAATGGATCAATCCAGAAATTAGTAGCGAAATGCTAGCCGATCAATTAACAATGGCTGGTTTAGAAGTTGATAATGTGGAAAAGGTTGCAGGGGATTTTACTGGTGTTGTGATAGGAAAAGTTGTTGAGTGTAAACAACATCCTAATGCAGACAAACTTCGTGTAACTAAAGTGGACATAGGTAAAGATGAATTACTTGATATTGTGTGTGGTGCACCAAATTGCCGACAAGGTTTAATGGTTGCTTGCGCTACTGTTGGGGCAGTTTTACCTGGTGATTTTAAAATTAAATCAGCAAAACTACGCGGTGAGCCTTCAGAAGGGATGCTATGCTCTTATTCAGAATTAGGTATTACTGATGATCATAATGGTATTATTGAATTACCTGATAATGCGCCTTTGGGAAAAGATATTCGAGAATATTTAAATCTTAACGATGTTATGATTGATATAAGTGTTACACCTAATCGTGCTGATTGTTTTGGTATTGTTGGTGTGGCTAGAGATATATCAGCCGTTAATAATATTCCAATGAAAGAAATTAAAATAGCAAATGTACCAGCAACAATTTCTGATACCTTATCAATCCAAATAGATGCTCCAAAAGCAGCTCCTCGTTACTTAGGAAGAGTGATTAAAAATATCAATATCAATGCGATGACACCATTATGGATGAGAGAAAAGTTGCGCCGAGGAGGCATTCGTTCTGTTGATGCTGTCGTTGATATTACTAACTATGTATTACTTGAACTTGGTCATCCAATGCATGCGTTCGATTTAAACCAAATTGAAAAAGGCATTATTGTTCGTTATGCTCACCAAGACGAAGAAATGACATTACTTAATGGTAATGAAGTTAAATTGAATGATAAAACATTAGTTATTGCTGATCATAATAAAGTTTTAGCAATTGCCGGTATTATGGGCGGTGAAAAATCAAGTGTAACACAATCAACTACAGATATTTTTCTTGAGTCAGCTTTTTTTGCTCCATTAGCAATTACAGGTAAAGCTCGAGAATATGGTCTACATACAGAGGCTTCTCACCGCTATGAGCGTGGTGTCGATCCTGAATTACAGTTTGTTGCAATGGAAAGAGCGACACAATTATTAGTTGATATTTGTGGCGGGGAGGTTGGGCCTGTTATTGAAGTTATAAATCAAAGTGAATTACCCTCACAAGCAACAATAAAGTTACACCGTAACAAAATTGATCGAATTATAGGTTATTTCATTGAAGCACAAAAAATTACGGATATATTGGTTCGACTTGGTTGTGAAGTAGAATATAAAGGCGACATTTGGATCGTTAAATCACCTAGCTGGCGTTTTGACTTACAAATTGAAGAAGATTTGGTTGAAGAAGTTGCCCGCATTTACGGATATAACAATATTCCGAATGCAAATATGAAAATTGAATCGATAATGCAGCCAAAACCAGAAAGTATTATATCATTACGCCGAATAAAAGACTTATTGGTTGATCGTGGTTATCAAGAAGCCGTGACATATAGTTTTGTTGATCCTAAAATTCAGCATATTCTTCATCCGAATGAACCTGCAATCACTTTACCAAATCCAATTTCCAGTGAAATGTCTGTAATGCGCTTATCATTGTGGTCAGGATTATTAGATGCGGTGCTCTATAATCAAAATCGACAACAATCCCGTTTACGATTATTTGAAACGGGTTTACGTTTTATACCAGATGAAAAATGTGAGTTTGGTGTTCGTCAAGAATTCATGCTTTCTGGAGTTATTACGGGTAATTTATACGAAGATCATTGGCAATTACCTAAAAAGAGCATTGATTTTTATGATCTAAAAGGGGATCTTGAAGCCATTTTCTCACTGTTAGGTTGTGATGGAAAAGTCCAGTTTAATAGAGCAGAATTATCAGCTTTACATCCAGGACAAAGTGCAGTAATCAATTTAAATGATGAGGTTATCGGTTATTTTGGTGTTTTACATCCAGAAATCGAAAAAAAATTATCTTTAAATAGTAAAACGCTTGTTTTTGAAATAAATTTAGCTAAAATTAACTTTAAAAAGGTGCCTGTTGCTCAAGACCTTTCAAAATATCCGTCAAACAAACGAGATATAGCGATTATTGTTTCAAATACAATTCCAGCAGCAGAAATTATTTCAGTGTGTAAGCAAGCTGGAGGAGAGCAACTTGTTAAAGTTAATCTTTTTGATGTCTATCAAGGAGATAACATTAAAGAAGATCAAAAAAGCCTTGCTATCAGTTTGATTTTACAAGACAAATCACGTACACTTGAAGAAGAAGATATAGCAAACATTGTAAGCAAGTGTGTCACTGCTTTACAAAATCATTTTAAAGCCCTATTAAGAGAATAATAACTATGACATTAACTAAAGCTGATATTGCAGATCGTCTTGCCGAAAAATTTAATATTGATCGTCAAGAAGCTAAAGTCCTTGTTGAACTTTTTTTTGAAGAGATTCGAGTGGCTTTAGAAAAAGGGGAACCGGTAAAATTATCTGGATTTGGTAATTTTGCTATACGTGATAAAAATTCACGCCCAGGTCGTAATCCAAAAACTGGTGAAAGTGTGGATATCTCCGCTCGTCGAGTTGTTACATTCAGACCAGGTATTAAATTCAGAGAACGAGTAGAAAAGAATTTAGCACTATAATTTATAATGTAGGATTAAATTCTATACTCTTATTACAATCGCCTTTCTTTAAAATTAAGATTAAAGAAAGGTCGATTGGGTAGTATTGGATAAAATAATAATTGAAATAATTTTATAATTAAAGCATAATATAACCTTTCCTATGGAGGCACTATGGGTCCTCTTGCAACATTTTTTTGCTCATCAGGTCAGGTCCGGAAGGAAGCAGCCAAAGTAAAAAATATGTGTGTGAGATGTGGCTGATAGAGTCTCCACCACAAAATACTTTTAGTCTAAGATTATCTGTTTTATAATAAAAATAAGAAAAATAAGAAATGATGTATAAGGAAATTTATTTTGAAACTACCATCCCTTCTTCCCATAACGCTAGTCATGATTTTAAGCGGTTGTTCGGTTTTACCTCATTCTGGACCAAGTTTTTCTTCAATAAAAGATATAAATAAAAATAATCTCAGCCAAGATGCAATCTATAGTAAAGTTAATTTAGTCGATCTCAATAATTCAATTAATTTTACTAAAGATGCTAACTCATCTAAGAGTCCTATAAAATTTATCAATGAAACAACAAATCAAATTCAAAAAGTCGATAAAATTGGGAAAGGGGATAGTCTAAAAATCTCAATTATTGAAACTCCACCAGCAATATTATTTACAGGATCAAGTGATACAGGAGCTCCTAGAACTGGATTAACTGATTTGCCAATAGTGACAGTTAATTCAAAAGGCCTTATTTCTTTACCATTTGTTGGAATTTTAGAAGTTGATAACAAAACCCCTTCGCAAGTACAAAATGAGATAATGGAAAAACTATCTGGTATTGCCAATAGACCACAAATTATAATTACGGTTTTAGAGAAAAGATCGTCAACAGTAACTGTTATTGGGGACAAGTTTAGTGGAAAATTGACCCTTACCGCTAAGGGTGAGCAATTATTAGATGCTGTTGCCATGTTAGGTGGTAATATGTATGATATTAAAGATACATTAATACAACTCACTCGAAATAAAAAAAATAGCCAAATTCCACTAAGTTTAGTTTTATCAAATCCTCAATTTAATGTTCACCTTCAACAAAATGATGTTATTACTTTAATTAATAAACCAAGTTCTTTTATTTCAATGGGAGCTACAGGGGCAACCAGAGAAGTACGATTTGAAGCTATAGGAATTGATTTATCTCAAGCACTAGGTCGTATTGGAGGTCTAAATGACAATAAAGCAAATGCAAAAGGCGTGTTTGTATTTAGATATCAAGATAACCAATTATCCAATAACAATAAAGAAACTATTCCAACAGTTTATCAAATTGACTTGACTAATCCTAACTCATTTTTCATTATGAAAAATTTCCAAATTCAAAATAATGATATTGTTTATGTTGCATCTGCACCTATTATTGAACTACAGAAATTCTTATATGCGGTGTTTTCACCAGGTGTAGGGATGATTAATCAAGTTAGCCAAATAACAGAATAATTTATTAATCGATAGGCTTGATACTATTATGTCTTTATTCATAAAGTTTAAAAAAAAATGGTTACTGCATTTACTTGTAACATTACCGACTTTATTGTCAATAATATATTTTGGATTGATAGCAGAAAATATTTATACATCCGAAGCAACCTATATTATACGGTCATCTGATACCCAATCATCATTGGGAGGGTTGGGGAGTATTTTTTCAAAAGTTGGTCTTTCTCGTTCTAATGATGATTCATATGTTGTTCTCTCATATATAAAGTCTAGAGATGCATTGTCTTCTATTGAACAATTGCTACCCATTAAACAATGGTATACTCAAAAAGGTGATGTCATAGCTCGTTTTAATGGATTCAACTTTGAATTTATGGATAAAAATGAATATTTTTATCGTTACATGAGTAACATGATAAATGTCAACTTTGATATTTCTACCGGTATTGCTACGATTAAAGTCAATGCATTTGATATGCAAGATGCTTTTGATATTAATGAAAATTTATTAAAAAAAGCTGAAGGATTTGTTAATCAAATAAATTTGCGTGCTAAACAAGATCTTATAACTGCATCTTTAGCTGAGCTAAAAGATGCTGAACTACAAATGAAAAAAGAAGCTCAAGCACTCGCTGACTTCCAAAAAAATAAAAATAAAGATGCTAATCTGGCTGAATATCAACAAATTCTCATAAATAATACTGTTGCAAAACAGCAATTTGAAGCAGCTACATTATCTTTACGTAATGCTCAAGTGGAGATAACGAAGAAACAGCTTTATTTAGAACGTATAGAGCAGCCTAGTGTTTCTGATGTCTCATTTAAACCTTCACGTATCTATAATATTATCGCAACTTTTGTCATATGCCTGATTATATATGGAATATTTAATTTGATGTTAGCGGGGATAAGGGAGCATAAAGATTGATGAATGAATTAATTTCTAGAACTCAATTTTTACGCTCACTTATTATACAAATTAATGTGATAAAAGCTTTAATATTACGTGAGATCATTACTCGCTATGGTCGTAATAATATTGGTTTTTTATGGTTGTTTGTTGAGCCCATGTCATTAACATTATTAATAAGCCTGATATGGTACTTTTTTAAAGTTGACGTTGTTTCTAATCTTAACATCATTGCGTTTGTGCTGACAGGTTATCCAATAGTTATGATGTGGCGTAATAGCTCTTCTCGAGCTAAGGGTGCTGTTAAAGCCAATCAAGCTTTACTATATCACCATAATATACGTATTTTGGACGTTGTGTATGCGCGTATTTTTCTTGAAATGATTGGTGCAAGTGCAGCTCAAATCTTTGTGATGATAATTTTCATTTTTTTGGGATTAATATCCATACCGAACGATCCATTTTATATGCTATGTGCTTGGGGGCTAATGTGTTGGTTTTCTCTAGGACTTGGATTGATCATTTTTGTTTTATCAGCCAAATTTGAATCTTTTGATAAAATATGGGGAACACTAAGTTTTATCATGATCCCTTTTTCTGGTGCATTTTTTTGGGTTGACACTTTTCCTAACGAAATTCAAGGGTTATTACTTTTTCTACCTCCTGTACATGGAACTGAAATGTTCCGTTTTGGATATTTTGGTTCATCTGTCATCACTCATGAAAGTATAAGCTATCTAATTTTATGTAATGTGGTTCTACTTTTCATTGGATTGGCTATGGTTAAAATATACGAAAACAATATAATTGAGGAAGGATAATGATTATAGTCGACAATGTATCCAAAAAATACGCTACACGAAAAGGGTATAAAACTGTTTTAAATAATATTAGTTTTACTTTACATCGAGGTGAAAAACTCGGAATTCTGGGTCGCAATGGGGCAGGTAAATCAACATTAATAAGACTTATAAGTGAAATAGAAAAACCAACATCAGGTACTATCAAACGCAGTATGTCCATTTCTTGGCCATTAGCTTTTACTGGTGCTTTTCAGGGTAGTTTGACTGGTATGGATAATTTACGGTTTATATGTAGAATTTACCAGACTGAAATAAAAAAAACGAAGGAATATGTAGAAGATTTTGCCGAATTAGGAGATTATTTATATGAACCTATTAAAAAATATTCTTCAGGCATGAGGGCTCGTTTAGCTTTTGCATTATCTTTGTCAATAGAATTTGATTGTTATCTAATTGATGAGGTTATCGCTGTAGGTGATTCAAGATTTACTCAAAAATGCAAAAACGAATTATTTGAAAATAAAAAAGATCGTTCTTTAATATTGGTGTCACATAATATGAATGCTATCAAAAGTTATTGTGATAAAGCAATGGTTTTAGAGGAAGGGCTATTACATCAATTTGAAACTATAGACGAAGCTTATCAATATCACAATAAGCAATAACGTTTAACTTAAAAGTCATTCGCTTTCTTATGCAAAAAGTTGCTGTTTTTTCGAAAAAAATCATCAAAATTAAAAACATTAATCATTTTTTTCCTGATTTAATTTTTACAGATAAGAAAAATAAAAAACAAGCTAATGCAATTGCTGGATGGGGACTTCGCCCAACTACAAAAAAAGCAAGAAAATATGCAACAGAAAATAAACTGCCGTTTATTTCGCTTGAAGATGGTTTTTTACGTTCTGTGGGTTTGGGATTAGAGGGGTATTCTCCATTATCACTTATAGCTGATAGTACAGGTATTTATTATGATGCTCGTTTTCCCTCAGAATTAGAAAAATTGATAAAAGATAAAAGCCGTCTAGTTCTCCATTTAGATTATGCAATACAAGCGATAAAATTAATAACTGACAATGAATTAACAAAATACAATCACGCGCCAAACTTTACAGGTTTCAGTAATGAACATCATCTTCAAAATGAGAAAGTTTTAGTAATTGATCAAACTGTTGGTGATATGTCTGTCAAATATGGTGATGCAGATCAACAAACTTTTCTTGAAATGTTAGATAAAGCATTACAGGAAAATCCTACCGCAACCATATATGTTAAAACACATACAGATGTTATTAATGGTTATAAAGAAGGTTTTTTAACAAGTAATTTAAATAAAAATTCAATAGTTTTACTCAGCGAGGATATTAATCCTATTTCATTGTTAAAACAAATTGATAAAGTTTATGTAGTCACATCTCATATGGGATTTGAAGCTCTTTTATTAGGTAAAGAAGTTATTACCTTCGGATTACCATGGTATGCTGGATGGGGAGTGACAGACGATCGACATAAAAATATAAAAAGTTTAAAAAATAATGAAAGAAGAACAGAGGCGACTATTACCGAATTATTTGTAGCAAGTTATATCCTATATTGCCAATATATAAATCCATATACAGGTAAAAAAGGAACAATATTCGACGTTATTAATTATCTCACTAAAATTAAAAAATTAAATAATAAACTTCGTGGTTCAGTTAAATTAGTTGGATTTTCATTCTGGAAAAAACACGTATTACTGCCATATTTAAATCTTCCTTCAGTCAAAATTCATTTTTATTCTATTAATAAGTTTAGAAAGATTGAAAATGACAACAAATTAAATCATGATGTCAAATCCCAAAAAATATTAATCTGGGGACAAGGTAAAAAAAGTATTATTCCAATTATTCAGAACGAAAAATTTTGTATTATGCGTATAGAGGATGGCTTTATTCGATCAATAGGATTAGGCTCTAATTTAGTAATGCCATATTCCTTAGTGATAGATGGGTTAGGTATATATTTTAATTCTCAAAAAATTAGCGAATTAGAGTCATTATTAGCGACTAGAGTGGTGACAAAACAAGAGCAAGAAAAAGCTAAATCATTACAAAAATTGATAATTGAAACAAAAATAAGCAAATATAATGTTGGTAATGAAAAGAATATTAAACCTAATCATGAAAAAAGAAAAATAATATTAATACCTGGTCAAGTTGAAGACGATGCGTCGATAATATTTGGATCACCTATAATCAAAACCAATTTGGAACTGGTTCAAATGGTTAGAAAAAAAAATCAAGACGCTTATATTATTTATAAACCTCATCCTGATGTTTTAAGTGGTAATAGAATAGGGGAGATAAATAAAACGGAATTAAAAAAATATGTGAATGATATTATTGAATTTGCTGATATTATTCATTGCATTGAGCAGGTTGATGAAATTCATACAATTACATCATTAGCAGGTTTCGAAGCATTAATCCGTCATAAAAAAGTTGTTTGCTATGGTCAACCATTTTATTCAGGTTGGGGATTAACTACAGATTTATATCCTAATTCTCTTAGGCGTCGAATTTTATCATTAGATGAGTTAATTTATATTGTGATGTATGAATATTCGATATATATTCATCCTAAATCTCTAGATTTCACAGATCCAGAAACATTGGTTAAATATTTAAATAATGAAAAATTAGAAAAGACACGACTAATTAACCAATTTTGGTTAAAAAAGCAACTTCAAAAAATAAAGCACATCCTCCATCTTATTGTTAAAATAAAGTTTAGTAAAAATTGATTAAATAAGTCTGAAAACGTTATGAATGTTATAATATAATTTACTATGTGAAATTTTATCTAATTATTTTAAAAAATAGAGAAATTATTACCATTTACTAACATCTTTTACTCAAACATGCAATTTGCTCAAAAATAATTCTAATAAATTTTACAAAAATTTAATATTAGCTTATCATAATAGTAAATTAATAATAAATATTATTGTGTTTTATTACATTAATTATTATTGAAACTAAACCTTAGAATAAAGTTATATTTATAATCATAAATTAATAAATTATATGCAAGTTTTTGGTTTCATAAATGGATTTATAAAGGAACTAGATTAATAAATTATATACTTGTATTTATAACAAATAATATGTTTTTTTATGCGAAATAATTTATTATGTGAATTATGGAATGAGTCATTATTTATATGAGTTAGTTCAAACGAAAGAAAATATTCTTTTGTTACAAGGACCTGTTGGTCCATTTTTTAAAAATGTTGCAAAATGGTTACAAAATCAAGGATGTAAAGTTTATAAGATTAATTTAAATGGAGGCGATGAGTTTTTCTTTCCGCGGAATAGTATGTCTTTTTATGAACCGATTGCCAAATTTCATCAATTTTTAGTCGATTATATTGAAAAATATAATATTAATGCAATTGTTGTTTTTGGTGATTGTCGAGCTTACCACAAAATAGCTAAATTAGTAGTTAATTCCAACCCAAGTTTATCATTTTGGGTTTTTGAAGAAGGCTATTTAAGACCACATTATATTACGTTTGAAAAAAATGGTGTGAATGGCTTTTCTCTAATTCCTAAAAATTACGATTTTTATCAAAATATTCAAATTACCTCTTTTAAGAAAAACAAAGAAAAATCACATTTTTATACGATGGTTTACTATACTTGTGTTTATTATATTTTAATGTTTTTAAAAAGACGGCAATACCCAAATTATATACATCACAGAAAAAACTCACTAACTTTTTATGCTTTTCATTGGAGCTTAGCATTAATAAGAAAATTTAAGTCAAGACTAATATTGCCAAGATTAACAAAAAAAGTGGTTAATGACGAATATAATCCATTTTATATTTTTCCATTGCAATGTGATCAAGATTTTCAAATACAAGTTCACAGTTACTACCATTCAATGAGATCATATATTTTTAGGGTTATTCGATCCTTCTCTATGTTTGCTGATGATAAAAGTTATCTACTTATTAAGCATCACCCAATGGATGAAGGTTTTAATAACTATAGAAAATTGATTAAAAAATTAGCTGAACGATATGGTGTTAGTAAAAGAATAATATATATGCATGGTATTCCTATGCCTGTTTTGTTAAGGAAAGCCAAAGGATTAGTTACAGTTAACAGTACTTGTGGACTTTCAGCGCTTATCCATGGATTACCAGTTAAGGTATTAGGTAATGCTCATTATGATATAAAAGGACTAACTTTTCAAAAAGGGCTCCATTATTTCTGGAAAGAAGGGCAAAAACCTGATGCTGAATTGTTTGAACGTTATCGAACTTATTTATGTAGTAAATCCCAGATAAAGGGATCAGTTTATTATACTGATTTTGAGTTGGACATTAATTAATTTCTTTCGAAAATATTAGCGAGAAAACTAGAATGGAAAATATAAATATAATTGGTAATTATTCGGACCATAATGGAAATTTGGTTTTCGCGCCTAAAAATTTACATAATGTTACAGTGAATTTTGTTGGCGGAAACAATAAATTAATCATTGCTGATACAAGTAAAATTCGTAATATTAATTTTGATTTTCCATCACATAATGCAGTTATTATGATTGGTGAAAATGGAAACTTATCAGGGCAAATAAGAGCTGGTTATTGTTGTAATATTAACATTGGCGATAATGTAACTTGTACTAATAAAATATATATAACATCAGCAGAAAAAACGAAAATTGTAGTTGGAGATGACTGCATGTTCGCAACAGGTAATCAAATTCGTTCGGATGATGCTCATGCAATTTATGATGTTAATACAGGAGATCGAGTAAATAAATCAAAAGATATCATTATAGGTGAGCATGTATGGTTTGCTTTTAATTCTGTCGTTTTATCTGGTAGTCAAATAGGTGAAGGTTCTGTAATTGGTTTTGCCAGCGTTGTAAAAGGAAAATATCCAAACAATTGTGTAATTGTTGGATCTCCTGCTAGGACCACTAAAAAAGATATTGCTTGGGAACGGCAAAATATCATGTTAACTGAGCCCTGGATTAGAACACATGCTAGTCAAATAAAAGCGCAAAAGCATTATTGGAATAAGACAATTAAAAATAAGCCAATATATGTAGGCCAAGGAGTATTTCATAATATCTATAAACTCTCACCTATAAAAGACTCTATTGATGAAAAAAAATGTCATCATTATGTTGAATTGTATAACATTTTATTAAAAAACAATAAACTCTATTTAACAGGTATCGCTGCTATTATTGGCATCCCTTGCCCTGATTATACTCCTTGTATAAAAAACTTCTTATTATTTAGTAAAGAGAATTCATGTTATCAAAAACAGTTAGCAAAATTTTCAGATCCAAATATTAGTCGGAAATTATTTAATGGAGATTATATTAGTTATGATAAAGCTGGAATGTTTACATTTAAAAATGAAGGTTTATTAATTGATGATATTCCTGATGGTATTTATAAATTAGGGGTGAAGTCAACCTTTAAAGAATTGGAATATTACAGTGATCTAAAAATTGAAAATTTGAAAGAGTCAGTTTTTCAAGATTCAGAAATTATTTTAAAGTTATATTGTGTTAAACACTCTGTTTATTTTGAGAAAGTAAGTAAAAAATTAAAATAAGTTTTGTATTATGAGTAAATGTTAATTTGATAGTATGAGTAAATTCAATAAATTTGTAAGAAATCCAGGTATTTTTCTTAGGGACTATTTTATAAATAAATATCCTTTATCATTTGATGAACAAGGTCACAATGTTATTAATGAAAATATATTAATCACGGATGATTTTAGGTTATATAACATTTATGAAAATCAATGTTCAGAAACTATTGATGTGGTTATTACATGGGTTAATAATAATGATCCCAATTGGATTAAAAAGCTAAATTATTATAAAGCTCATAGTAAAAGTGATATTAATCATTTATCGATTGATAATTCAAGATTTGAAAATCATGGTGAACTATACTATGTAATAAAAAGTATTGAATCTCACATACCTTGGGTAAACTCAATATATTTAGTTACAGATGAACAAATTCCAGAATTTCCTTTGTCCAATAAAGTTAAAATAATTGATCACAAGCAAATAATAAATCATAAATATCTTCCCACATTTAACTCTCATGTTATTGAAGCACATTTACATAATATTCCTAGATTGTCTGAAAATTTTATTTACTTTAATGATGATGTGTTTATTGCCAGAAAACTACCTAAAACACATTTTTTAAGTGGCAATAATTTGTCATCTTTGTTTTTAAATAAAAAAAATTTGGATCAAATGATTCAGAAAGGTATTAATACTCCAACTTTATCTGCTAGTTTAAATTGTCGTAATTTACTATTAAAAAAATATAATAAAAAAATAAATAATCCATTAGCTCATACTTATGTTCCATTAAAGAAATCATATTTCGAGTTAGCTTGGACATTGTTTACAAATGAAATTAATGGATTTCTTCCCAATCGATTTAGATA
Source organism: Gilliamella sp. LMG 34360 (assembly GCF_984568995.1). Classification (NCBI taxonomy): domain Bacteria; kingdom Pseudomonadati; phylum Pseudomonadota; class Gammaproteobacteria; order Orbales; family Orbaceae; genus Gilliamella; species Gilliamella sp. LMG 34360. The sequence continues at coordinate 1,802,101 of NZ_OZ474900.1, forward strand.
TGAAAATGATCTCAATTTAGCGACATTCCTAGTTCCTTGGATGATGTATTTAGAAGGTAAATCCAAATTGTCACGTGATATTTGTTACTATTTCAATGTACGTTCATCAACAGCTAAAACTAATTATACTTTCCTTAGTAATAGATATGAGTCATTGCCTCATTCTTTTTGTGCAAATGATTTTTCAGCAAAAAATATTAATGAAAAAAACTACAAAGATAATTTAATAAAGTTTTTGAGTAGATTTTATATTTAAATAAATAATAACAGATTAAAATTATTTCTTTAATCGGCTAACTTCATGAATTATAGGGTCTTAAAAGATTATGTCAATAATAAAAAAATGGAATAAATTAAAAAAGAATCCTAAGCTTTTTTTCTCAGATATGTATGTAAAAAGGCAAAATTATATTTTAAAGCATGCCCCATCAATAAAATACAAAACAGGACAAGAATTCTCTGTAGTATCAGCAGTTTATGGCGTAGAGAGATATTTAAATGATTATTTTGAAAGTTTAGTCAATCAAACTATTGGATTTGAGGATCATATTCATTTAATTTTAGTCGATGATGATTCTAAAGATAATTCTGCACAGCTCATTAAAAAATGGATAAAAAAATATCCAAATAATATTACTTATATTCATAAAGAAAATGGTGGACAAGCATCTGCACGTAATTTCGGTATGGATTATGTAAAAACTAAATGGGTAAGTTTCATGGATCCTGATGACTTTGTCAGTTTAGATTATTTTGAAGAAATTGCAAAAGTGTTGGATAAAAATCCTGAAGATATAGGAATGGTTAGTTGCAATTTCATTTTTTATAATGAAAATGTTGATCAATACAGTGATACACATCCACTAAAATATCGTTTTGCAAATGGAGTAAAATATAACTCTAATTTTGAGTTTGGAAAAAATATCGTGATGTCCGTTAATTCAGGAGTATTTCTTACACAAGTAATTCTTGAAAACGATTTATTTTTTGACACTAGATTGAAACCTTCATTTGAAGATGCACGTTTTGCTTCAGAATACATATACTATGTTAAAGCACTAAAAGTAGCTTTTTTACCTTCCGCTAAATATTATTATAGAAAAAGAGATGACAATTCTTCAACCTTAGATACATCTTGGAATGATAAACGTAAATTTTTAGATGCTTTAGAACGCGGTCCAATATTTGTTTTGGAATTTTATAAGGAAAGATTAGAACAAATACCAGAATTTATTCAACGACAAGCTTTATATGATTTCGCTTGGATTTGTAAACGTTTAATCAATAATCCAAATCCTTTAAATATCCTCAGTGAAGATGAAAAAATTAGGTTTTATGAAAATGCCAAAAAGGTTTTATCTTATATAGATAAAGAAGTAATTTTGAGTTTTGATTTAGCAGGTATTTGGTTCTTATTCAAAGTAGGAATACTAGGATTTTTTAAAGGTATAACGGATATAAGTCAGATCGCCTATATAGAAAGATATGATCAAGCTAAAAAAGAAATACTAATCTCGTATCATAGTTATAATGATAGTAATATTGCAATACTGTTTGATAATAATGATACAATTCCAAAGTATCAAAAAAAGAAAAAACATACATTTGGTGATAGATATTTTGTAACAACATATAAACTATGGGTTCAGTTACCAGAAAACTTCAATAAATTTGAAATTAAATTTAATGGTGTTCATTCAAAAATTTTCATCAAAGGAACTTTTTTTTATACTGGGGTTTCTTATGAAAAAATGATAGAAAATTTAGCAAAGTTCGTTCAAACAAACAGAAGAGATCATTGGATTTTAATGGACAGAGATTCTGCAGCTGACGATAATGCAGAGCACTTATATCGGTATATAAGATCTGCACATCCAGAGCGAGATATTTACTATGTATTATCTAACAAATCTCATGATTGGAATCGTTTGAAAAAAGATAATTTTAATTTATTAAACTTTGGCTCCTTTGAACATAAAAAATTATTAAGAACGGCATCAAAAGTAGTGAGTAGTCATATTGATAAATATGTTAATGATTATTTTCCTGACGGATCAATGTTAAATCAACAATTTGTATTTTTACAACACGGTGTGATTAAAGACGATTTATCAAATTGGATTAATACCAAGAAAAATGTAAGTATAATGCTTACGAGTACAGAACCGGAGTTCAATTCAATTGCATTTGACGATAAATACTTTTTAACAAATAAAGAAGTAAAATTAACAGGTTTACCAAGGCATGATGCATTATTTTTTCAAAAAGACAAATTTGCATCAGATAAAAAAACGATCTTAATAATGCCTACATGGCGTGATTCTATTTTACCTAAAGCAAAAACAGATCGTTCAGAGCGCGATAAAAATCCTGATTTTATGTTAACTGATTATGCTGTACATTGGAAAAGTTTCATACATAGCGAAGAGTTAAAAAAAATAACGAATGATGGAATAAAAGTTATTTTTGCACTACATAAAAATATAGAACCATACTTGGACGAATTTAATATACCCTCATATATAGAACAATGGCGTTCTGAAAACTGTAGCATTCAAGAATTATTTTTGAAATCAACACTTCTTATCACAGACTATTCATCTATTGCCTTCGAAATGGCATATATTGAAAAACAGATTATATACTATCAATTTGATGAACATGAATTTTTTTCAGGGAAACATACTTTTTCTAAAGGTTATTTTGATTATAGAAAACATGCTTTTGGTCCTGTTGTTACGACAGAAGAAGATTTGACTAATGCTTTAAAAGAAATTGTTAAAAATGATTTTGCTATTCAAGAACCGTATTTTTCAAGAATTAAAAATGTTTACCCTTACAGAGATGGTAAATGCTGTGAAAGGACTTTTCAAGCTATTGAAGATTTAGATAAACCTAATGAAGCGCTTGAGGAAGTAAATTTTACAATACTAGCTGATTTTCTGTTAAGGGCGTATGAAGAACTTAATTGGCCAATAGCTATAGAGCGCGCTAAACGATTATTATCCTTTGATAAAACTCAAGAAGATATAGCACAACTTATTTTAGCAGAAGCATGTTACTATCAGAGAAAACCTTCAATATTTCCTGTTGATATTAATAATATTAAAAATGATAAAGTGAAGGCATTTCTTTTTATGGGATTAGAACAATGGGAGAATGCTTATGTTAGTTGGAGTAAAGTAAAGGAAAATTCAAGCTCTAAATTCTTTTATCAGTTAATTTGTTGTCAGTATTTAACTAATAATGATTATGTTGTTAAAGTTCAAAATGAATTTTTGCAACACTCAAAATATGATAAAGAAACGTCATTATTAATTAATGCATTAATATCAGCATCTAATGAAAATTGGAATGATGCTATAGAACAATTAAATATTCTACTTAAAAGTAATGTAAAAGATAATTTTTTGAAAAGATTTTTTCCTGAATTAATTCTGGCAGATGTATATAGGAAAAATAATGAACCTGATAAATGTCAAACACAGTTAGTTAATTTTGAAAAACACAAAACGGACAATTTTGAATTCGAATTACAGAAAATTAAATTATCTCTAATGAAAGAAGATTATTCTAATGTGCTCTCTCATTTAAAGAAAACATTTAATAATAACTATATGATAATTCCTGTTTCAGCTTTGAATCTTTACATTAAAGCACTAGATATGTCTGCAAATTGGGATGAAATCATAGCTTGCTCTAAAGTTTTATTGAAGAAAGAAGGATATTGGAAAATTCTTGCACAACAAATGTTAGCAGAGGCTGGTTATCGAAAATATCAAATATCTCTGTTTTTTAATAATGTAAAAGTCCGGATTGAAGATATTAAAGATAATAAAACCAAAGCATTTATTTTAATGACTCAAGAAAAATGGGAAGAAGCGTTTCAATATTGGGAAAAAATCAATGATAAAAAAGTGATAGATCTTTTTTATCAATTAACGTGTTGCTACTATATCCCCAATTCGCTCCATACAGCTAAAATTAATTTTGATTTTTTAGAAAAAGGATTATTTGAACAAAATGAATTAGATATATTAAATGGGCTCATGAAAATGACACAACAAAATTGGGGTGGGGCTATTATGCAGCTTAATCCTTTAATAAATTCTAGTACATCTGTATATTTTTTGAAAAAATATATACCACAATTAATTTTAGCTGATATTTTTCGTAACATAGGGCAATTTGAAAAATCAAATGAGTTATTAGACGATTTCGAAAAACACACTCCTAATAATGTAGAATGCCATATACAAATGGCAAAAGTGTCCCTTGCTCAGAAAAATTATCAAAAAGTAGTTAATTTATTAAATAAGATATTTGATAATAAGTACCAGTTGATGCCGCCGTCAGTTTTATCTTGTTACATTAAAGGATTAACAATGTTTGTAAGTAATGAAATGGCAAATTTAGATAAAATTATTAAATTTTCTGAGAAAAAATGATATTTTATTCAATTGACAACCTTTTTATCAATATAGAGGTTGTCAATAAATAACAAGATAACTTATCCGTTAATTAAAGTTTTTTAATGAGTTAACTTTTTCATTAAAGCATCGAACAACATGCATTTCCATTCCTACAAGTTGTTTGACTGTTAATGGTTTTTCCATGCAGAAAATCTCAAATCCCTCTATTTTGGATGCATAATCAAGCCATAAATTTCTATATAAATATATATGACTTCCGTTATTAAAAATAGACCATTTGATTATATTTTTTTCAAGTTTTTTCCAAGGTTTAAATTTTGTAATAAAATGGATATTTTTAGTATCAAACTCAAAATTATCATCACTTTCTCGTGTGGATAGAACTCGATGATTATAAGTTTCTGGAATTTTCTTGAATTTTCCTTTTGTACTTTCAATGACTAATGCAAAAGCAATTTGTTCTAATAATTTTGCATTAGGAGACTCTCTTTTAAGTAATTGGTAAACTTCAGATAGTTTTTCGAAAAAATTTTGTTCAGTATAAATTTTATTATTAAAACCAAGAAATCCTACATTCATGTAATCAATACTTTGTCCTGAAATTATATTTTCATCTATGAGTTTTTTAATGGTTTCTTTTTCAATATTTTCTTTTTCTAAATCTACTTTATTAGACCACCCGGAAAAAAAAACATCACAAGGTTCTATTTCATCTAATATATATTTACCAACACAAAGAATATCATAATCAACTTTATAGGAATAAGTATAACCTAATTCACCAAGATAAATAGGTAATGCATAATTATAAAAAATATCAATAGGCCAATGATTTTCAATCATAGTCGAAAATTTTTCTTCAATACCAAATTTGCTTAATTCCTTAGTATCAACAAAATTTATCGAATATTTATTTAATGTTTGTTGCATAGATGGTGTCAATTTACTACCATCAAAACACATAAACAGATCAAATATACCTTCATTGTGTTCATTAATACTTTCCAAAGCAACGAGCGCGGGAAAATAAATATTCTCATCGCCCGCAATAAATACCGCCTGTTTTTTCATGTTTTTCCCTAAATAATTATTTAAAAATCCCTTAACAAGGAAAAGTCTAAAAATAGAACTACATATTATAGTATAAATTTAATTATATAAAATATTTTCACTATTAAAGTACCATAGGTTAGTATTTTAATTATTGCAATAATTAGGTCAAATTAATCTACATAACTTATATGTTTTAGATTAAATTCTCGTTTCATTTTATATACAAGTATTATCTTTTAATAAATATATTAATATTTAAACGCTTTATTAATGATGTTAGTTAACAGAGTAATGTGGAGTATCGCGAGTAAAAAAGAATTATATTTATCCTGCTGCTAATAATGTTTTCATTATAATTGCCGTTAATAAAGTGCTAGGTAACATAAATATATATAAACAGGATGTTATCTAGATAGTTATACTAAAACAAATGAATAGTATGGGTATAATTTTACTCAAACTATGCTTTCCTGAAAATTCTTGACAAGAATTACTAAATTAATTATAACATTCGATTCTTACTCGTGAGCTAATCATTTTAAGTTGTATTTTTAAAAAGAGTCATTAATGCTACATCAACAAAGCACCAATAATAAATTAGAACTTCTTAGCCCAGCCAAAAATATCGAAATTGCTAAACAAGCCATTTTACATGGTGCAGATGCTGTATATATTGGCGGACCAAATTTTGGCGCTAGACATAATGCCGGTAATTCGGTTGGCGATATTGCACAATTAGTTGAATTTGCTCATCAATATTATGCAAAAATTTTTGTTACATTAAATACTATACTTCATGATAATGAATTGGAATCAGCAAGGAATCTGATTTGGCAATTGTATGATGCTGGAATCGATGCTTTAATTGTCCAAGACATGGGCATATTGAATATGGATATTCCACCAATTGATTTACACGCTAGTACTCAAATGGATATTCGGACACCTGAAAAAGCAAAATTCCTTTCTGATGTTGGTTTTTCTCAAATTGTGTTAGCTCGAGAACTTAATTTAACTGAAATTGCTAATATTAATCAGAATACTGATGCAAACATTGAGTTTTTTATACATGGTGCACTGTGCGTAGCTTTTTCTGGCCAATGTTATATATCTCATGCTCAAACTGGACGAAGTGCTAATCGAGGAGATTGCTCACAAGCGTGTAGATTACCTTATACTTTAAAAGATGATAAAGGTCGAATTGTTGCTTATGAAAAACATTTATTATCTATGAAAGATAATAATCAATCGGACAATCTAATTGGGTTAGTTCAAGCAGGGGTAAGATCATTTAAAATAGAAGGGCGATATAAAGATCTGAGTTATGTCAAAAATATAACAGCATTTTATCGGCAAAAATTGGATAAAATTTTAGATGAATCATCTGATTTAGTTCCTGCTTCTAGCGGTCGAGTTGAACACTTTTTTACACCTGACCCTAATCGAACATTTCATAGAGGAAGTACAGATTATTTTATTCATGGTAGAAAGCCAAATATTGGTGCTTTTGATTCCCCAAAATTTATTGGTTTACAAATTGGCGAAATAACTAAAGTTACATCTAAAACTTTAGATATTAAATCCAAAAGCACATTAAATAATGGTGATGGAATTAATGTATTAATTAAACGTGATATTTTTGGATTTAGAGCGGACAAAGTCGAAAAAATATCACGAGATCATTACCGCATTTACCCTAATGAAATACCTAAACAGCTTTATTCTATTAAATTGCCACATGTTGTTAATCGAAATTTAGATCATGTATGGCAACAAAATTTACTAAAAGATTCGAGTAAACGATGCATTGGTGTTTCATTCGAACTCCGAAATAGTACTGATGGTATTAGCTTAATAGCAATAAGTGAAGAGGGTATTAGTGTTGAATTAGCACTCAAAGGAAATTTTGAACCTGCTACTCAGCCAGATAAGATTCTTAAAAAAATTCAAGAAAATATATCTAAACTAGGAAATACAATCTATTATCTTTTAGATCTCAAAATAAATTTATCAGAAGTTTATTTTATTCGTAATAGCCAACTCAATCAGTTAAGACGAGAAGTTATTGATAAACTCACTATAGAAAGATTAACAAATTATAAGCGCAATATACGAAAACCAGAAATAAGCCCAACGCCAATGTATCCAGAAACACAATTGAGTTTTTTAGCTAATGTTTATAACCAAAAAGCTCGAGAATTCTATAGTCTACACGGTGTTGAATTAATTGAAAGTGCTTATGAAGCCCACGAAGTCAAAGATGACGCTCCATTAATGATAACTAAACATTGCTTAAGATTTGCTTTTAATTTATGTCCAAAGCAAGCTAAAGGTATACAAGGTGTTAAAACTAAAGTAACACCCATGAAATTAGTGCAAAATAATAATGAAGAATTATTACTGAAGTTTAATTGCAAAGCTTGTGAAATGCAAATTTGGGGAAAAATAAAAAAACATATATTAAAAATGCCATTACCTGGTAGTGATATTATTTTAATGGTCAAAAGTTAAAATTCTATTATAAAAAGAGAATTTTTAATATAAGGCTCATTATTTAATGAGCCTTATATTATACAGATTATAATTAATAGTGACTTATAAAAGTCAAGAATAACAATTAAGTTCAAAATAAAAGAAGAGAAGAAAAGAGGGCTAAAAAATATTAAACAGTACCTGAATACATTTCAATAAATTATATTTAACATAATATACATTATGCGAACCGATATAAATTTACAAGCAGAGCGCTAAATCACAATGCTAACTGAAAAATTTGTGACATCTTGTACCTGCTCGGGATTGGACAATCAGACACTTTGACTTATCGAATTTCACGAACAGTCATAGGACTGAATTTAGATAAATTAAAACGCTGTGCTATATCAATTCCTATTTTGCGTAATCTAGCTTTATGCATCAGATGCTGACAGCATTAATGACAGTAACGCAATTGTAAATAAAATAGGCGTTGAAGAATATAAATCTTATCTAATTGATTCAATCAACAAAATAAAATTAATTAATGATCCTTCAGAATTTGAAGATTCAGTCTTTATTTTATTAAAAGCCATTGGAGCTAATAAAACATTTCAATTTGATCGAATTAATCAAGCAGGCAAGGCTGATGGTTTTTTTTACAATAGAAAATTTAGCTGTAATGCATGACTGCACTTTACAAGGAAATTTTGAATCATTTAAAGAAGAGCAAATTGAAAACTATATTAATAAATTATGCCAAAAAGCTCAATTAACCTTTTTAACCTTTAATACAAAAAAAATTGATGGTGGAATTACACCTAAAACTATTCAATTAGCAGGTATGGATAATAACTAAAGGTGAAAGCAAAGAATTAAGTGATTTTGATAATGTAAAAGTTAAAGAAATTTTTATTTATGATCTTTGTGAAATATACAAAAAAAGGCTTCATGATATAACTTACAATAATGAAAAATTAGTAAATGATCTTATTTTTATCGGTAAATAATTTTTGTAGTGGCTAAATGTATGATAACGTAACTTCTATTTTATTAAATTAAATTACTGGTTACGAAGCCAAAACAAAAAGCGAAAGTAGATGCTTTATTTATTTTTGAGATATATTTTTATAACTAATTATCAATAACATTAACTTTTAATTTTTTTCTTCATAGACTGTTCGTGAAATTCGATAAGTCAAAGTGTCTGATTGTCCAATCCCGAGCAGGTACAAGATGTCACAAATTTTTCAGTTAGCATTGTGATTTAGCGCTCTGCTTGTAAATTTATATCGGTTCGCATAATGTATATTATGTTAAATATAACTTATTGCAATGTATTTAAGTACCGGCCAATATCATTTAGTCCTCTTTTCTTCTCTTCTTTTATTTTGAACTTAATTGTTATTCTTGACTTTTATCAATTATTATATAAGATATAAATTATATCGGTTTAGTGTAGTTTTATATGAAATATAAAGTTTTTTTGTATTTCTATAAAGATATTAGATTATTTTTGTAAATAAAAAAATAATGTCTAACTACTCTCTGTTTTTTATTATAGAATACATTGTTCTTGTCAACTAATGGATTAACATTTTCGGAAAGATGCAAACTAAATATAAGTCATTACGATCAAAAAGCTATTCTGTTCCATGTGAATTGTGCAGTACTGGATCACTATGTATCCCAATGTTACTCAATAATACCCTACATACAGTGTTAGATCGTAAAAAGTCTTATATAAAAGATGAGATCTTAATTCACGAAAACACTTCTTTCACAAAATTATTCATCATCCATTCAGGCGCATTAAAAACCTATGTTACTACTTCAAATGGTAATGAACAAATCAATGGTTTTTATCTACCAGGTGATATTGTTGGGTTAGACTCCATTTCAACAAGGGTTTATAACTATACTGTTAAAGCGTTAAATAATGTTTCTATATGCGAACTCCGCTATGATGAATTAATGGAATTAGTTGATACAAATAAAACTACAAGAGATATGATTTTAAAATTATTAAGTAATGATATCTATAATTTTCAAAAGTTAGTTTTATGTTATTCACAAAAAAAGGCTGATGAACGTCTAGCCTATTTTATTTATTCTCTTTATAAACGTTATGAAAAACGTGGTCATACTTCATTGAATATAAAGTTATCTATGAGTAGAACCGATATCGCTAATTATCTAGGATTAACCATTGAAACTGTTAGTAGAATTTTAACTAAATTTCAAGAACTTGATATTTTATCCGTGAAAGGTAAATATATTTTCATCAAAAATTTAAACGCTTTAATTGTTTTGGGAAAGTAATTTATTTCATGATAAAATGTTAAATAAGTTAATTCTAAGGTTAATCAAATATGATAAGTTTAAAGAAAACTCTTATTGTAGCGACTATCGCTGCGAGTCCAATTAGCTCATTTGCAGCTCAACAATTAAATGAAGAACAAGCTAAAGACCTTCAATCTTTTAAACAAATTACTGTTCGTGGTGCTTTTTATACCGATAATGATTATGTCATGGCTATGTCAAAAGCAGCTGATAAAGAAGGTGCTTCAGCATTCTATATAACTACTACGAATATCAGTCCATCGAATGATACATTGCGTATCGTTTACGCTAAATTATATAAGTCAGATGCACCAAAGGCTGTTGAAACAGCTGAGAACTTTCGTAAATTTGAAGGTGTATTTGAATATCCAAAATCTAAGGCGATTCGTTTAGAACCTTTTAATATTGTGCGCATACGTGGATACTTTCCTAGTGAAATTGATTTAAATCAAGCTGTTGCAAAAGAAGCTTTAGCAAAAGGTGCCTACGCTTTTTATATTGATTCTCGTTCTGAATTAGGCAGCAATATCCAAGTCGCAGCTTACTTGTTTAAAAAAGATGCTCCAGAGCGTAAACTTCAACCTGAAAACGCCATTCCTTATGATTCTGAAGCTGGCCAACTTGCACTTGCACAAGGTGGTGAAGCAGCGATGCAAGTTGAAAAACCTGGTTATTATTCACCATCTGCATTTAATGAGAAATTTTATGCAGACAAATTTAATAATAAAGTAAAAGTAATAGATCAATCTACCACAAAGACAATACAAACGAAAATAACTGGAACTGCTTCAACCGATGTTGCTCCTGCAGTTGCAACCGAACCACAACGCTTAACACGTTACACTGTAACGCTTCCTGACGGAAGAAAAATTCAAGAATTGAATGATGCTACAGCCGCAAAAATGGTTGCTTTTGATACTATTAAATTCCGAGGATATTATGTAACTGATCATGAAATTTCTTATCAAGCAGGTAAAAGAGCGATTGAAAATGGAGCTAAATATTATCATATTGCTCGAGTAGCTCATGATACTAAAGGACCTAATATCACTGTATTTGTAGATCTTTATAAGTAGCATTTTTGAAGATGGGCGTATTCCACGCCCTACTTTCTCTTTTATTTTCTTCTTATTATTTCATGTTCTAATTTTCAAACCTGAAATGATCATCCTAATATTTATAATTCAGATTTTACAAGTTCGATCTGCTGTTTAACTCGTTTAGGTGAAATTGGATAAGGGGTTCCTAATTGCTGAGCAAATAGATTCACTCTTAACTCTTCAATCATCCAACGTATATTAATGACACTATCTTTAGATCTAACAATTTGTGGCAAGCTATTAACCCATTTTTCATATTGATTTTCAACTTCCTCAATAATATTCATCGATTGTCTATCTTTTGTTACATTACCCATAAGTTTTTCAATTCTTTTTTCAATTGCTAGTAAATAACGATAAACATCAGCAAGTCGTTTATAACCCGAATCAGCAACAAAACCTTTATAAACTAGATTACTAAGTTGCCTTTTTATGTCTGACAGAGCAAAAGCTAATGATAGATCAACTCGACCTTTTAATTTTTTGTTAATGTTATAGTGTAAAGTCAAAATACTTTCTACCTGTTTAGCAATATCTATAACCGTTTCATTGATATTTGTTTTGGTATAATCAAGCAATTTTTGATATTGATCTTGATTTTGAATATTTTGATTATATTTATCTATTAATTCATCAACAGCACAAGCAATACAATCATCAATCAACATTAATACGGTACCAAAAGAATTAAAATAAAGTCCTAATTTGGATTTATTCGGTAATTTTTCATGTAAATATTTGATTGGTGAAGGAATATTCAGCATTAACAAACGTCTAAGACCCAATTTATTTAATTTTTGTTGTTCCTCTTGATTATCAACTAATTCGATACTAACTGAATCTTGATGATCGATAAGTGCAGGATAAGCTTTAACTGTATAATTTTTCTGTTTTTCTTCATAAGTTGTAGGTAATGTACCAAAATTCCAATCAGTTATATTACTTTGCTCAATGGATACTATTTTTTTGGTAGTTAAAGTGGATAAAGCTTTTTGAACTTCATTTTTTAACTGTTCTTTCAATAAGACTAAATCTTTGCCTGATGCAATTTCTTCATTATTGCTATTAATAATGCTAAATGTCATTTTTAAATAATCGGGAACCTGATCTAGTTGCCAATCTTCAGATGTGATTTTTACTCCAGTCATTTTGCGAAATTCATTTTCTAAACTTTCAAGAATTGGTTGGTCTGTTGTTTTTATTCTCTCTAAAAATGCTTCTGCATAATTCGGTGCAGGAACAAGATTACGACGTAATGACTTTGGTAATGATTTAATTAAGGCAATAATTAAATCTTTCCTGAATCCAGGAACTTGCCAATCAAATCCTCTATTTTTTATTTGATTTAACAAATCAATAGGGATTTTAATTGTGACGCCGTCACGATTATGTCCAATATCAAATTGATATTCTAATGCTAATTTAAAATTATCTTGATACCAGAAATCAGGGAAGTCACTTAGATTAACCAGCTGTGCTGATTGTTTGATCAGCATCTCCTTTTCAATATTAAGATAATCAGGTTGAGATTTTTGCTTTTGTTTCCACCAACTATCAAAATGTTTTGTAGAAATAACTGAATCGTCAATACGTTTATCATAGAATTCGTAAAGCTCATCGTCGTCAATTAAAATATCTTGGCGACGCGATTTATGTTCAAGATCTTCAACTTCCTTGATTAATCTTTGATTTTGTTTATAAAATTTGTGATTAGTTAACCAATCACCTTCAACTAATGCGTGCCTGATAAATAAAGAACGACTTAAAACTGGATCAATTTTACTATAATTAACTATACGATTAGCAACAATTGGTAAACCAAATAATGTTACTTTTTCGTTGGCTATTGTGGTGCCCTGCTTTTTAGACCATCTTGGCTCACTATAACTGTATTTAATCAAATGTTGGGCTATAGGCTCGATCCATTCTGATTCAATTTTAGCTGCAGTTCTCCCCCATAATCGACTTGTTTCGACCAGTTCGCTAACAATACACCATTTCGGCTGAGTTTTAAAAAGTGCTGAATTTGGAAAAATTGCAAACTTAATATTTCGAGCTCCGATATATTCACGTTTTTCAATTTCTTTCATGCCAATATGAGATAATAACCCACTCAACAAAGAAGTATGTAATGAAATATAATCAGCAGCTTTACTGTTTATTGGAAAAGCTAATTGTTTGATGGTCTGTCTGATTTGCGTATAGACATCTTGCCATTCCCTGATACGAAGATAATTTAAAAATTCTTTTTGACATAATCGTCTAAATTGATTTCCTGATAAAAGATCTTGCTGTTCTTGGATGTAATTCCACAAATTAATTAAAGATAAAAAGTCTGATTCTTTATCAGCAAAACGGCGATGTTTTTCATCAGAAGCTTGTTGTTTATCAAATGGCCTTTCTCTTGGGTCTTGGATAGACAAGGCTGCTGTAATTATCATTATTTCTTTTGTACAACCTGATCGCCTTGCTTCTACTAACATTCTGGCCAATCTTGGATCAATAGGCAATTGAGCTAAAATTTTACCTGTTGCAGTTAAATGATACTGATGATGCTTAATGTATATTGCACCAAGCTCTTCTAATAATCGAATACCATCACGAATATATCGGGAATCAGGAGCTTCGACAAAAGGAAAAGCAGCGATATTACCTAATCCTAATGAAGTCATTTGTAAAATTACCGAAGCTAAATTAGTTCGTAATATTTCGGGATCAGTAAATTCTGGTCGTGATAAAAAATCATTTTCATCATATAAACGAATACATATACCATCCGAGGTACGCCCACAACGACCTTTTCGTTGATTAGCCGAAGCTTGAGAGATCGGTTCAATTGGTAATCGCTGGACTTTTGTTCGATAGCTATAACGACTAATTCTGGCTAAACCAGGATCGATTACATATTTAATTCCTGGTACAGTTAATGATGTTTCTGCGACATTAGTTGCAAGAATAATTCGACGTTTGGAATGGGATTGGAATATGCGATTTTGTTCTGTTACAGATAATCTAGCATATAATGGTAAAATATCGGTATGGCGTAATTCTAATTTATTAAGTATATCGGCTACATCACGAATTTCCCGTTCACCAGTTAAAAATATTAATATGTCACCAAAGCTTTCTGCTGATAGTTCCTCAATAGCATCAAGAATAGGTTGAAAATCGTTATTTGTATCATCTTCTTCATTGAAAATGGGTGGACGGTATCTCACTTCAACAGGATAAGTTCGTCCAGAAACTTCAATTATTGGCGCTTGATTAAAGTGATTAGAAAATCGTTCCACATCAATGGTTGCTGATGTAATTATTACTTTCAAATCTGGACGTTTAGGTAATAATTGCTTTAGATAACCTAAAATAAAGTCAATATTTAAACTACGTTCATGAGCTTCATCAATAATAATAGTATCATATTGTAGCAACAATTTATCTTTTTGGATTTCAGCAAGTAATATACCATCAGTCATTAATTTTATTAATGTTGTTTCACTCACATGATCTGAGAATCTAACTTTATAACCAACTAACTGCCCTATTTCTGTTTTTAATTCTTCCGCAATACGATTTGCAACAGAACGAGCAGCTAATCGTCTTGGTTGGGTATGACCAATATATCCTTTAATCCCTAAACCTAGCTCTAAACAAATCTTCGGAATTTGTGTCGTTTTACCTGAACCCGTTTCACCTGCAATAATGACAACTTGATTGTTTTTTATAGCATCATAAATCGCCTGTTTTTTTTCAGCTACAGGTAAATTGTCAGGATAATGAATTTTATTTGGTAACGACAATACTCGAGCTTGGTAATGCTGGTTAGCTGCTTGTATAGCCAAATTAATATCATTCTCTAAATGATCTTTTTTAGCCAGTTTTATTATTTTATGTTTATCTAAGAAAGTCGTTGATTTTAAATCTTTTAGTTGCTGTTGAGATAACATAGAGTGTAAAATGCTCTGTTAATAATCCAAATTGTGCTCAATTATAGCAAATTAAACTTTTTATTAGGAGTTTAAATGAAAAAAACGATTTTTATTTTACCTTTAATTGCTACAGCTTTCACCATTTCTGGTTGTAATAAATCAAACAATGTCAAAGATACCGATCTTATGCATCACCACTTTGTGCTTGTAAAGGCTAATGGACAAGAAATCGCATCTGATAAGTATGCTGAATTAGAATTCGGTGAAAATATGACAATAACAGGAAAAATGTGCAATTTATTTTCTGGTAAAGTTGCATTAAATGATAATGTTATTAAAGGTGCAGGTTTAGCTATGACCAAAATGGCTTGTCCTGATAGAGAACTGGGTGAATTAGATGCAGTTATTGAAGACTTAATTGTTAAAGGTGCAAAGATTGAATTAACAAAGGATCAATTAATTCTAAAGAATGAAGATAACGAACTTACTTATAAACTTAAAGAGTTAATGTGATTAAAACGTATGCATTTCCTCAAACATTTTGACAAATATTTATATTATTAAAATGTTTTTTAGTGGCTAAGTGAGACAATTTCATTACAAAAAGCTTTATTTTAAATGTAGTTAAGAATATAATGGCTCCAGTTTTGTAGATGTCCAAGCTTTAATGAAAATGACTAATTCTTCAAATATTTTATTTAAGTTATGTAACTATTTTGTAGTTACTCATCTCTCTATATACCAATCTAATCAATCATCAGACATTGATTTTTTTTGCGAAAAAAGATTATTTGAATTTTAAACATTAACTTTAACAACTAGTAGAAAATATTATGAAAAAGACAAAAATAGTTTGTACCATAGGTCCTAAATCTGAATCAAAAGAGATGCTAGCCAAATTATTAAACGCAGGAATGAACGTTATGCGTTTAAATTTTTCTCATGGTGATTATGAAGAGCATGGTAATCGAATAAAGAATTTACGAGAAGTAATGCAAGAAACTGGCTTAAAAGCTGCAATCATGCTAGATACCAAAGGTCCTGAAATTCGTACTATTAAGTTAGAAGGCGGAAATGACGTTTCATTAGTAGCTGGTCAAACTTTCACTTTCACCACTGATAAGAATGTCGTTGGTAATTCTGAGCGTGTTGCTGTTACCTATGATGGTTTTGCGCATGATCTAAAACCAGGTAATCGCGTGCTAGTTGATGATGGCTTAATTGCTATGGATGTTAAAGAAATTAAAGGTAATGAAGTTATCTGTACAGTTTTAAATAATGGTGATTTGGGGGAAAATAAAGGTATTAACTTACCGGGTGTTTCAATTAAATTACCTGCTTTAGCTGAAAAAGATAAAAATGATCTTATCTTTGGTTGTGAACAAGGCGTTGACTTTATTGCGGCTTCATTTATTCGTAAACGTTCAGATGTTGAAGATATCCGCGCTCACTTAAAAGCTCATGGTGGTGAAGATATCAAAATTATTTCTAAAATTGAAAACCAAGAAGGTTTAGATAATTTTGACGAAATATTAGAAGCATCAGATGGTATTATGGTTGCTCGTGGTGATTTAGGTGTTGAAATTGCGGTTGAAGAAGTCATCTTTGCTCAAAAAATGATGATTAAAAAATGTAATCGAGCATCAAAACCAGTTATTACTGCAACACAAATGCTTGACTCAATGATAAAAAATCCTCGCCCTACTCGTGCTGAAGCGGGTGATGTAGCTAACGCAATCATTGATGGAACTGATGCAGTGATGTTATCAGGCGAAAGTGCTAAAGGTAAATATCCACTTGAAACGGTGAATGTCATGGCAACTATTTGTAAACGTACAGATAGTACTATTCCTGCTTCATTGGAACTTACCGCTAAAGAAGAAAAATTACGAATTACAGCAGCAGTTTGTTGTGGTGCAGTTGAAATTGCAGAACGACTTAATGTTCCATTGATTGTTGTTGCAACTCGCAGTGGCAAATCTGCACGTGAAGTACGTCATTATTTCCCTAAAGCGCGTATTTTAGCACTATCATCATGTCAAAAAACTGTTAACCAATTAGCTTTATCTAAAGGTGTTGAGCCTATTTTAATTGATGCAATTAACTCTACTGATGATTTTTACCGTTTAGGTAAAGAAATGGCAGTTAAACATTGCGGTTTAAATCAAGGTGATACAATTGTGATGGTATCTGGAGCATTAGTTCCAAGTGGAACCACCAACACAACTTCAGTTCATAGAATTTAATTAATTCTAATATCGTTAATTAAATATAAAAAGCTAGCTATGTGCTAGCTTTTTTTTTTACTTAAGTTATCCTGTAAATATACAGTATTAATAAATTGTAAGAGATAAAAATGCTATCAGAAAAAGTATACTTTCCAAAAGAACTAAGTTGGTTGTCTTTTAATCAGCGCGTTCTACAAGAAGCCGCTGATAAAAGTAATCCGCTTATTGAGCGTATTCGATTTTTAGGAATATACTCCAGTAATCTTGATGAATTTTATAAAGTACAATTTGCTAATTTAAAAAAATATGTTTTGATTGAACAAGAACAATCTCAAGGTTCATCAAATTCAAAACAACTTTTACGCCAAGTTAATCAAAAAGTTATTCAATTAGAACTTCAGTTTGATCAGCTTTATAATGAATTATTACTTGAAATGGCCAGAAATCAGATTTTTTTGATTAATGAAAGGCAGTTATCTTCTTATCAAGAAAATTGGATAAAAAATTATTACAAAAATAATCTAAGACAGTATATTACCCCTATCCTACTTGATAGTCATACGGAATTGATTCAATTTTTAAAAGACGATCATGCCTACTTGGCTGTTGAAATAATTTGTGAAACTAGCATAAGTTATGCCCTGCTTGAACTACCTACTGATAATGTTTCACGATTCGTTTTACTTCCTTCTGAAGTGTCGACAAAAAATAAATCAATTATATTTCTAGATAATATTTTACGTTATTGTCTCCCTGAGATATTCAAAGTTTTTTTTGATGCATTAGAGCTAAATGCTTATTCAATCAATATAAATCGCGATGCTGAATATGAATTAAATACCGAATTAGATAGTTTGCTTGAACTGATGTCTCAAGGATTGAAACAACGATTAACAGCTCAACCAGTTCGATTTACCTATCAAAAGGATATGCCAAGAGCATTATTTGAATTGCTTATTAATAAGTTAAGATTAACTGAACAAGATGCCATGCCTGGAGGAAGATATCCTAATTTTAAAGATTTGGTGAAATTTCCAGATCTAGGTATTAAAAATTTGATGAATAAACATGTGCCTAATCTTGTTTATAATAGATTCAAACAATTCAGAAATTCTTTTGCAGCAATCAAAGATCGTGATGTCCTACTATATTATCCTTATTATTCATTTGGGCATGTATTAGAAATTATGCGACAGGCCTCTTTCGATCCTGCCGTGACCCACATAAGAATGAATATTTATCGTGTCGCAAAAGATTCTCGCTTTATTCATGCCGCTATAAATGCCGCCAATAATGGAAAAAAAGTAACGGTTGTAGTTGAATTACAAGCTCGTTTTGATGAAGAAGCAAATATAAAATGGGCCAAAAGATTGATCAGTAGTGGTATTAAAGTTATCTATTCACAACCAAAATTAAAAATCCATGCCAAGTTATTTTTAATTGACCGTAAGGAAAATGATGAAATTGTCCGTTATGCTCATATTGGTTCAGGTAATTTTAATGAAAGAACTGCCCGAATTTATACCGATTTTTCATTATTAACAGCAGATCCCGCTATAACTGATGAAGTAAAAAAAGTTTTCAATTTTATTGAAAATCCATTTAAACCAGTATCTTTCAATTATTTGCTGGTTTCTCCTCAAAACACACGATTACGATTTCATGAGTTTATTGAACGAGAAATAACAAATGCTAAAGCAGGAAAATCTGCAGGTATTTATCTAAAACTCAATGCGATAACCGATAAAGAAATGATTGATGCACTTTATCGGGCATCATGTGCGGGAGTGAAAATTAGAATGATTGTTCGAGGGACTTGCGTATTAGTTCCTCAAATACCTCATTTAAGTGAAAATATCTTTGTGACCAGCATTGTTGATCAATATTTAGAACATGCTCGTGTTTATATTTTTGAAAACGATGGAAAGAAAGATACCTATATTTCTTCAGCAGATTGGATGCCTAGAAATCTAGATAATCGTATTGAAGTTGGCGTTAAAATTTTTGACCCTATTTTAAGATCGACAATTCATGATATTTTTAATATCCAATGTAATGATAATGTTAAAGCCAGAATTATTGATAAAGATAATACTAATAATTATGTATTAAGAGGTAATAAGAAGAAAATTAGAGCACAACATGCTATCTATGATTATTTAAAACAATTAGAAACAATTGTATGAGGAATTAGGAAAATGACTAAATTAAATGAATATGCTGTGATTGATCTTGGGTCAAATAGTTTTCATATGGTCATTGCTCGTTGTATAAATGGTATTTCACAAATTATTTATAAAAATAAAAAATATATTCATTTAGCTACTGGATTAAATGAAAATAATGAGTTAAGTGAATCAAGTATCAAACGTGGCGTAGAATGCCTTGCTTTGTTTGCTGAGCGATTAAAAGATTTTCCCATTGAAAATGTAAGGATTGTCGCAACACACACATTACGCATTGCCAAAAACAAACAGATATTTTTGACTCAAGCGGCTAAAGTAATGCCTTATCCTATTGAAATTATTTCCGGGCAAGAGGAAGCTCGATTAATTTATCTGGGCACGATGACTACCGAATCGACCAATATAACTAATACAAATTTTGTTATAGATATAGGTGGAGGATCGACTGAGATAGCAATAGGTAAAGGGAATAATCTTAAACCGTACATCGTTGCGAGTAGACCAATGGGATGTGTCACTTATACAAAGCAGTTTTTTTCCCAAAAAAAGATCGATAAAATATCTTTCCAACGAGCCAAACTTGCCGCGGCACAACAGATAGAAAGCATTATTAATACTATAAAAAAACAGAATATTAGTATTGCTTTTGGTACATCGGGTACGATCAAATCCATTTACAAAATACTGTTGGATTTGGGCGTCAGTGATGGAATCATAACTCAAAAACGGTTAGATGATCTAATCAATTATATTTTAGAATTTGACTCTTTCTATGATATTCAATACCCATCCCTTTCCGATGAAAGAAAAGATGTTTTTGTCAGTGGTCTTGCTATATTTAGCGGTGTTTTTGATGCATTAGATTTACAAGCTCTACGATATTGCCCTGGTGCCCTACGTGAAGGCATATTATATGAGCTCATTGATGGTCCCAATTATCGAGATATTAGAGAAACGACAGCTGAGTCCCTCTCTCAACATTATAATATAGACGAACGACATGCAAAACAGGTTGTTAAAACAACCAAATATTTATATTCACAGTGGAAGAGACAGTCTCCTATTACTATTCCGATGCATTTGGAGTCAATATTATACTGGGCAGCACAATTACACGAAGTAGGATTAAAAATCAATTTTTCTTCTGTACATAAACATTCAAGTTATATTTTACAAAACAGTAATCTTCCAGGATTTAATGAAGAACAACAACTCCTTTTGTCTTCTCTTGTTCGTTATCATAGAAAATCAATAAATATTGATAATTTGCCATATTTTAGTCTTTTTGAATATAAGCATATCATATCATTATTACAGATATTAAGATTATCAATATTAATCAATAATCAGCGTAATAATGATCTGAATTTAAATGCTTTTCGTTTGAAATTAATTGATGACAAATTAACCAATGTTACTTTAGAGATAGATGAGACATTCATTGAAAATAATAAACTTATTCTGCTTGATTTAGAACAAGAGCAAAAATATTGGAAAACAGTCGATGATTGGAAGTTATCAATTGTAATAAGTTGAATAAATTTTATTAATATGTTTTTACCGCTAGTTAAACTAGCAGTAAAAACATTTCTTGAGTAAAAAAATTACTTTATTGACCTAACCCTATCATTTTCCACCATAATAAACCAATGGTGAAAACAATAATTAAATTCACAACACTACATACAAAACCAACTTTCCACCATGTTTTTACTGGTACAAATCCTTCAGCGAATAATAGTGGATTCCTAGCGTTGGCAAATTGTGTAATTGAACCAAAATAATTTGTACAAATGACTAGTGCAAAGATAGCTATCATTTGTGGTACACCGAGTGCAATTGCTACAGATAAAAATACAGGAAACAAAGCTGCAATATGAGCATTACCGCTGGCAAAAAAGTAGTGTAAATAAACGTAAACGGTACACAATATAATAATAACAAGCACCCAACTACTTTCACCTAAATGCCCCTCTATTGCATTACCTATAGTATTACCTAACCACTTAGTTACACCAAGTTTGTTTACTTGTCCTGCCATCATAAGTAAGGCTGCAAACCAAATTAAAGTATCCCAAGCAGCTTTTTCTCCTTTAATATCATCCCAACTCAATACGCCTGTTAAAATTAATAGGGTTAAGCCAATAAAAGCTGTAGTAGTTGAGTCAATATCCAATTTATTACCAAAAATCCAAAATACCAAAAGTAGTATCACTGTACTTCCCATTATAATTTCTTTACCAGTAACGGGACCCATTTTTTTAAGCTCTTCCGTCGCTAATTTTGGTGCTTCAGGTGTTTTTTTAAGTTCTGGATTGGTCAAAAAATAGATAACTAACGGAATGATAATGAAAGAAGCTAAACAAGGAGCAATAGCAGCAATAAACCATTGACCCCAACCTAATGTTATGCCAAGCGAAGATGTTACTAATTTAGCCGCCAGTAGATTTCCAGTGAATGCCGTTAAAAACATTGCCGATGTAATATCATTGATATGACTGATCGTTAGCATCAAAAAAGTTCCAATGCGGTTTCGTGAATCATCTTTAGGATTTGAATTAAAATTAATGGCTAAAGCTTCAGCAATTGGGTAAATTACGCCTCCCGCTCGAGCTGTGGTACTTGGAATTGCAGGTGCTAAAGCAATATCAGTTACTGATAATCCATAGGCTAAACCTAATGTATTTCGTCCGAGAATTTTCACTAGGTAATAAGCGATACGTTTACTTAACCCTGTTTTAATAAAACCACGAGCGATCATAAAAGCGATAACAATAAGCCATATTAATGTACTATTTAATTCGCTTAGCGCGATTTTAATTGATTCCGTTGCAGAAGCAGCTCCAGATGGTTTTAACACCGCAAAAATGGTAATCGCCAGTAAACCAATTGCGCCAATAGGCATAATTTCTGCAACAATACAAGCAATAGTAGCCACAAAAATAATACTTGTCCGCCATCCTTCTATACTGATTCCATCAGGAGGTAATACAAATAGCCATAAAATGGCTGAAATAGCAGCGATAATAATAAATGGTAGCCATTTAACCGGTGGCTTTTTTATTGTATCCATTGCATTTTCCTTCTTGTTTTAAAAAGATTTAATTTAGTTTAAAAAAAATTTCTTTTTAGATAATTATTTAATTTTGTTAATCGTTAATTATTTGGCTAGTGAAACTATAAGTGTTTATTAATTTTATTATTTTATTTTTCAATGAATCTATCGAAAAACATTTCCTTTATATATTTGCTACTTTATAGATTATGGTATTCACTTATTCATTGTGCAATACATACTCCTTTAAGAAAATTTGGGAATAATTTAATAATAACATTAGATTAATTTTGACTAGATGTTTATCATTGCCTAAATTCACGGAGATCACCTCTAGTAGGTGAAACTTAATAACAAATTGGTTATCAAGTTTCTGATATTATAAATATTTCACCTAAACAACGACTTTTCTAGTCTAATCAAACTTCAATAGAACAGTTGCTTCTAATAAAATGGCATATATTCAAACTACTAATTTAATATTGATGAATATAATCTGTAGCTTTTTTGCCTGCCTGTAAACCAAAGATAATGATATCTGCAACAGCATTTCCACCAATACGATTGGCACCATGTACGCCTCCAACCACCTCCCCTGCGGCAAAGACGCCTTCAATAACATGATGTTGAGTATCTAATACTTGTGTTTCCGGATTGATAGTTACTCCTCCCATAGTATGATGTATTCCTGGTGCAATTTTTATCGCATAAAATGGATCTTTATTAATAGGATGACGCATCCCTGTTGTTCGACCAAAATCTTCATCATGTTTATTCAAAATAAAATTATCATAACGTTTTATTGTTTCAGTCAATGTATTTGCATCAATGGATAACTGTTTAGCTAATTCATCAATAGTATTGGCTTGAGTCACTAAATGACGTGAAACATACTCCTCTACCGATTTATTTTCATCACGAACTTGTTGATCAAATAAGATATAAGCATAATGTTCTGGTAAATTTTTGATACTATTAGAAACTTTATCACGCGTATCTAATTCATTAACAAAGCGTTTTCCATCTTGTGATATTAATATTGCACCTCCACCACGAATTGATTCAGAAATGAGATAAGCGGTTGTTTGTTCTACAGTAGGATGAATTTGAATTTCGTTCATATCCACCGTACCTGCACCAAGCTTTTCTAGAATGGTAATTCCCGATCCTGTTGCTCCTTTATGATTAGTTGTCACAAAACCTTTGAGATCAGGGCGGTATTTTTCAACCATTTCTCTATTTGCGCCAAATCCACCGGTGGCAATGATTACTGCTTTTGTTTTAATGGTATGAATTGAACCATCTTCTTGGGTAACTTCCACCCCTGTTACTTTATGATTTTCAGTTACAATTTTAGTGACGTTGGTATCAAGCATAACTTCAATACCACGATTATTGATATTTTTTACCAATCCACTTATTAAAAAACCACCCACCGCAGCCCCACTTTCTGGTCGATGAGTTCGATCGATACTCATGCCTCCAGTTGTGGTAATACCACTTAACGTAATGCCATTTTTATCTAACCAATCAATAGCATCTGGAGCATTGTCAACAAAATAACGTAACAAATCAGGATTATTTTTGTTTTTTCCTCCAATCATTGTTTCTTTATAGAAAAGATCTTTACTATCGATGATTCCTCTCAGTTTTTGAAATTTAGTTTCTGCAGCATTCATACCAGCCGATGCTTTATTGGTATTTCCCCCAATCACTGACATTTTTTCAATAATGACTACATTGGCACCTAAATCATGTGCACGAATTGCCGCTGCTAATCCCGCTCCTCCGCTTCCAACAATAACAATATCAAAAGATTTATCATCGGGATCACCACCTTCGGCCAAAATGGCATCTTTATTGGATTTAACCATGGCTTTAGTTACCGCTTTCTTAAATGCTTCACATTGAGTTGTAGCACCAGAAATAGTGTCAACATGAGGACTATTGGAACTAATAATTCTATCTTTTATTTCATTAAAATTACTTAATACATTATCATCAAAATTATTTGCATTAACTAATTGCATATCTTTAATATAGTCTTTTGCTAATTCAACATTGATCGTAAATTCATAGGATTCATCATTGACTTTTTCTTGATAATTACCTGGTTTAAATTTTTTGTTATTTAAATTTACATCTCGAATTAAACTTTCAACTAATGGAAAATGCCATAATGGCACTGGGATTTTGAGTTCTTCTCGCTTATCGCTATTGATAAACAATTCAAGCTTTTCACCATTTTTGATTCGACTTGTCCAATCTGGATAGGCAATGCAGGCACGACCAACAGCAACTAAATCATAACCATTTTCTAAGGCAGTTTCTAAATCGGTTTGATTAATTACATTACCAACACCGACAACTGGAATTTTAGCTAATGTGTCAGAACGCATTGCAACATATTTTTTAATCAATGGTATTGGATCTTCAATATTGACAATTGAGGATCTTAATATCGTTCCCATTGAAAAATGAACATAATCTAAACCTTTTTCAGCTAATTTCTCAAGTAAATACATAGTATCATCAAAACGAATACCTGGTATTTCTAACTCTTCTGGTGAAAAACGATAGCCAATAATAAAATCAGATTTCCCAAACTTCTTAACAATATTGTGAGTTATATCCAAAATGGCTAAGGGGAATCTTGTTCGATTATCCCGACTCCCTCCCCATTTGTCATTGCGTTGATTTGAATTTGGTGAATAAAATTGCTGAATTAAATAGGTATTAGCACCGTGGATTTCTACACCATCAAAACCTGCTTGGATAGCTCGTCTAACTGCTTCTCCAAATTTTTCGATCATTTGATCTACTTCATTCGCCGTTAGTTCTATTGGAGTAGCTGCTTCAGGTCTAGGGGCAGCAATCGCACTAGGGCCTACAGGGGAGAGTCCACCAATAAGCTTGGGCTCCACCATTCTACCGCCATGATAAACCTGAATGATTGCTTTTGAACCTTTTTCTTTAATTGCATGAGCTATTTTTGCTAAACCCTCAATTTTGTCATCACTATCTAGTCCAATAGCTCCAGGAAAAGCTAACCCTTTTTGATCGACAAAACCACATTCGACAATAATAGTTCCAATTTCTCCAGATCTGGCATTGTAATATTCAATTAGATCGGATGTTACAGAACCTTCATAAAATCCAGAACAAGTAGTCATTGGTGCCATAATTATGCGATTCTTTAATTCAACACCATTGGGTAATGTTAATGGTTCAAAAGCATTTTTCTTTGTCATTTTAGGTACCTGATAATTACTTAAATTAATTTATAATTGGTAATAATAACATTACTAATAATCATCCTCTACCGACAATAGCTTCATTAGCAAGGTTAGTATCATTTTTTCGACAGAAATTTTTTTAAATTTATTAAAAAATTATAAAATAATTTACTTTTTCAATATTTAAATATTGCTTATTTTGTATCATTTTTTCCATTTCTGATTAATAAAAATGGATTTTTAGTCTAAAAAAAAACACTATAACTATTTCATTTACTTGCAAATTTTTTAATACTTTATTCTTGAACTTTAATTCTAATCAGTTAGAATGCTTAATAATTTATATAAAAAGGAATGGTAGATGATTGTGGCACATACACACAAACTGAAAGAAACATTAAAACATCATTCTTTTTCTATTTTAATTAATGATCCTCCATTATGGAGGATTTTTTATTTTAAGCCTATCTTTTTTTATTTTCATCTCAGATTACCAATCAAATTCAATATAAGTACACCAAAACAGGAGCAAGCATGAAACCTTTGATCCCTTTTTATAATCCAAGTATTAGTTATGAAGATAATTATGCTCAAGGGCCTTTTGGACTTTTCAGTCAATTAGATAAGGCAGAACAAGTAACAACTCTGCCTACTAAATTTTTAAATGTTGATGTGAATTTACCGTTTGGAATGCCTGCAGGTCCATTATTAAATGCAAATTATATCAAAGCAGCTTTTGTATATGGATTTGATTTATGTGTGTACAAAACAGTTAGAACAAAAATGCATAAATGTCACCCTTTACCAAATGTTTTGTCCGTACATCCTAAAGGTAAACTAAGCAGTAACCTTGATACAGTTTTAGCCGACACCAATTATAATCAACCATTATCAATTACTAACTCCTTTGGCGTTCCTTCTTTTGCACCTGACGTTTGGCAACCAGATATGGCTGAGGCAGTTAAAGCAGCGGGTCATGGTCAATGTGTAATTGGTAGCTTTCAAGGAACTCAAGGCAATGGCGCAATTGAAAAAGACTATGCTTTAGCAGCAAAATTAGTTAGAGAAACTGATGCCCCCATTCTAGAAGCCAATCTGAGTTGTCCTAACGAAGGTGCAAGTAAACTACTTTGTTTTGATACCGATAAAGTGGAGCGTATTGTTAATGAAATAAAAACAGCCGTGCCTGATCGCCCTCTTATTTTAAAATTAGCTTATTTTCCTGATGATGAAAGAATTGTGTCGTTATTAAAACGAGTTGGCTCAATTATTGATGGTTTAAGTACTATTAATACCCTTTCGGCTAAACCTGTAGATGCAAATGGCCATCCAGCATTAGGAGAAAATAGAAAAGAAGGTGGAGTCTGTGGTGATGCTATTCGTTGGGCAGGTTTGGATATGGTGACTCGTCTAGCTAAATATCGTCAACAAATGGAATTAAACTTTGCAATTATTGGCGTTGGCGGCGTAAGCTCAAGTGAACATTATCAGGAATTTATAAAAGCTGGCGCTAACGCAGTAATGAGTGCTACGGGCGCTATGTGGAATCCTTTGCTTGCAATAGAAATCAAAAAGAGTTTAAAACAATAATAAATGGATACTCTAAAAAGTTACAGGGTAACTTGTATGCCCTTTAACTTTTTAACTTAACTTAACTTAATTTAATCTTATTCATAACAATATTATTTTTATTTATTTTTATTGAAATAAATATAACCGAATATAAGATGTGCTAGAAAAACAGTAACAAGAATAATTCTAACATGTAATGAATTAAAGATAATAAAAGGTATGAGTAATACAATAAATACCATCAAAAGCATTTTCAATAAACTTGCTTTTGAAGCTTTTTTCTCAATCAACATTTTTTGAATGTAAATTTGATAATATTTACTTTTAGTAAAATAAGAATAAAGGCGATCAGAACTATTCAGCCAAAGATAAGCTGTTAATAAATAGAAAGGTATAGTAGGTAAAACTGGCACAAAAATACCAACGGTTCCTAATATAAAAGAAACACTTCCCAATAATATAAATAAACTTTTTTTTAACATTAAAAAATTTAGCTCTAAGAAAATTTACTGTTTAATTAACATCAATTTAATATAACACAGCTGATGTTTTTTTTGAAAAATGCTTTTGTTAGCTACATCATCCCTATTCTGCTGACTATAAGCTTCAGTAATATAATTATGTATGTCCAGTAGATAATAAAAACATAATTAAAATACGTTATAGTTCATTAATTTTAATATGATCTATGGATAGTTCGAATATACTCATATCTTATTAATATATAGAGAAGTCAATTTTATTATCGTTTTCTCCTATTTTAGAACTAAGATATTACCGCAATATTAAGTAATATGCTTATTAATGAATTTTAAGACATAGACCAAATTTATTCACGCTATAAAACATAACCATTTGTCATCATGGCTTTGATTTGGGATGGTCTAAATGGATTATCTGAAAATGTCACCAATTTGACACAAAGAATTTTACAATAAAAAAAGCGCTTTCGTGGAGCGCTCTAATTGAATGAATTTCTATAATAATTGGCGGAACGGACGGGGCTCGAACCCGCGACCCCCTGCGTGACAGGCAGGTATTCTAACCAACTGAACTACCGCTCCGCTTTTTAGATTCCTTTAACGAACAACATTAAAGTAGGCGTGATATTAAAGATTATTTTCTTGTTCGTCAATCATATTTTTAAAATCATTGTTCAATTGAATATAAAAACATCATTAATGTAATTTCCACATGGCTTCACCACTTTTCTTTTCAATTTTTTTTAGGATTGATTCATGTTCGGAAAGCTCGTGTTCCGTTGCCTTTATAATCTTTAACGGATTACCTGTACGTTCTATTCTTTTTATAACACTTCCCTCTGTTGAAGTTGAAAGATGTTCATCTGAACTGAAAACTAGAGTTGTTTGCCCACCAGTCATAGCTAAATAAACTTCAGCTAAAATCTCGGCATCAAGTAAAGCTCCATGAAGAGTTCGATGAGAATTATCTATCTGATAGCGTTCACAAAGAACATCTAAATTATTACGTTTACCGGGAAACATTCGTCTGGCCATAGCTAAAGTATCGGTTACGATACAATGCTCAGATGTTTTAAAATCTAGACCACAAAGCCGGAATTCATAATCCATAAATCCGACGTCAAATGAAGCGTTATGAATTACTAGCTCTGCGCCATCAATGAATTTAATAAAATCATGAGCAATATTTTTGAAAATCGGTTTATCTTTAACGAATTCATCACTTATGCCATGAACTCTAAAAGCCTCTTCATCAATTAGGCGTTCAGGATTAATATAGACATGAAAATGGTTACCAGTTAATCGACGGTTAACCACTTCAACAGCACCAATTTCAATAATCTTATGACCTTCATAATGATTATTGCCCTCCTGATTCATACCAGTGGTTTCTGTATCTAATACGATTTGGCGAGTACAATTAGTTATCACAGTATTCTCTTTTTATGTATTAATAAATGTTGGGAAAAACAAAATAATGGTATAGTCTAGCACTAAAACTCTTTGATGTTGATATCTGCGAAAATTGAAGTAAATAATTTAATCAAATCAGTACAAATATTTTACTATTTTATATCAAACTCACATTCAAAATGTTATTTGATTTTTAAAAAAGATTAATAAAATGTTAAAACAAATTGAAATATACACAGATGGTTCTTGCCTTGGTAATCCTGGCCCTGGAGGATATGCCGCAATATTAAAATATAAGCAAAACGAAAAAATCTTATCTCAAGGTTATTTTAAAACAACAAACAATCGCATGGAATTATTAGCCGCTATTGTTGCCTTAGAGCAATTAAAACAAACTTGCAAGATAAAACTCTATTCAGATAGTCAATATGTACGCAATGGGATTACCAATTGGATACATGGATGGAAAAGAAATGGCTGGAAAACATCCAATAAAAAACCTGTTAAAAATGTAGATTTATGGATGCGTTTAGACAAATTAGTTCAAACGCATGAAATTGAATGGATTTGGGTAAAAGGTCATGCTGGACATATTGAAAATGAACGTTGTGATGTAATTGCAAAATCCATGGCTCAAGCACCAAGCTTATCCGATGTTGTATTTGAACAATCATTATCTGAAAATGCAAATAATGACGATAGTGAACTGAATTTATTTTGATAGAGTATCGATAATAAGTGTAAATTTTTAATAAATTGCAATAAGTAACATTAACGGAGTCAATAATAAATGTTTCACTTACATGTTATTCCCGCATTAAAAGATAACTATATATGGTTATTAGAAAATTCACATAATCAGGTCATCATAGTCGATCCTGGTGATGCACAAGTGGTCATTAATTATCTTAATCAACATAAACTATTACCACTTGCAATTTTACTTACACATCACCATATAGACCACGTTGGAGGTGTTAGCGGGCTAAAAACCAAATATCCTGATGTAATCATTTATGGTCCAAGTGAGATTAATTTACCAATTACCTATCTAACTAATCAACATGAAGTGAGTATTGGTGATTTCAATTTTGAGGTGTTCCATTTACCTGGGCATACTTTGGGACATTTAGCTTATTATTGTCATCCTTATCTGTTTTCTGGTGATACATTGTTTTCTGCTGGATGTGGAAGAATTTTTGAAGGAACTTATCAACAAATGTTAAGTTCGCTTAACAAATTAAAACAGTTGCCTGATGATACTCTTGTTTGTGCTGGACACGAATACACTTTAGCAAATTTAAATTTTGCTAAAAATATGGTTCCAGATGACAAAGAAATAAACAAATATTTTGATAGTATCCATAATAAATCAGTGACTTTACCTTCTATTTTAAATGAAGAAAAACAAATTAATTTATTTTTACGATGCGAAGAAAAATCTTTACAAGATAAATTCAATTTTAGCGATGAATTAGAGCTGTTTGCTTTTTTTAGGAGCCTAAAAGATAATTTTTAGGTATAATAGTAATCTTAAACAATATAGAACTTAGTCTGTCTAATGAAAAAATTATTAATATTTACAGTGTTATGCTCTTTTTTAGGTGCATGTCAGCAGTATAGTGGGCCGCGCCATAATGCAGTTGTTAGAATAAAGTACTCAAAAAATACCGTAGTTAGTAATAGACAAACTGTCAGTAATAGTAATTATGTATCTATCACGCAAAATCCATGGCAGTATATAAACAATCAGATTAATGCTAATGTTCCCGATAATAGTCGCATTAAAGCTGAAAGAGAAATATTATTACGTGATCCCCAAGGTTTTGAAACAATCGCATTACGTTCGGAGCCTTATGTTTATTATATAGTTAATCAATTACGTAAAAATAATTTACCTGTTGAGTTAGCTTTAGTTCCTTTAATTGAAAGTGCTTATGATCCATTAGCAACATCATCTGCTCAAGCGGCAGGTTTATGGCAATTTGTACCTATAACAGCAAAAGAGTATGGATTAAAACAGAGTAATTATTTTGATGCTCGCCGTGATTTAATTGCATCAACAAATTCAGCCATCACATTATTACAAAATTTAAACGAACGCTTTAATGGTGATTGGTTATTAACGCTTGCTGCTTATAATGCTGGTGAAGGGCGCGTTAGAAGAGCAATGGAGAAAAACCATGCTAAAGGTTTATCCACTGACTATTGGTCTTTAGAATTACCTAATGAAACAATGCATTATGTTCCTAAAATTTTGGCAATAGTGGATATTGTAAAAAATAATACTCGATATGGTATTAAATTGCCTGATTGTAATTATGAAAATTCATTGGTCAGAATTGATATAACTAAAAACATTTCATTGGCTAAAATTGCTCAATATACAGGATTGTCACTCAATGAGTTAACGACCTATAATGCGGGGTATGTACAGCAAACCGTAAATGGTCCTTTCCATTTGCTTATTCCACATGCTCATGCCAAAAGTTTATTCCAAAAATTACAAGCAGAAAATCTTGTAGCAAATGAAATAACTGAGCTTTTGCAGGATGTACCACATGCTCCGATGCCATTTGAAGTTAAATCATCAGCAGTACAACATAATGATCTAAATCATCAAAAGATCAGTTCAATTGTGGAGAATAATAGTAACAATACCCAAATCACTTATCAAGTGAAAGCGGGTGATAATCTCTATAGTATTGCACAAAATTATCGAGTAAAAATTACCGATCTGTTGTTATGGAATAACTTAAAAAATCAGAGAATTAAAGAGGGTGATGTTCTAACAATTAACCTTGTGAATGCAAATCCAATTTAAAACTTACATAAAGAGGATTATGATCTGATGCAGTTGTACTAATTATTTGCGCTGCATCAAGCTGTAATCCTCGATAAAAAACAAAGTCTAAAGGTCTTCCCATAAATGTTTTCCTAATATCAACGCTGAAATTTACGGGTTTAAGTCCAATTGAACTCACTAAATAAAATAATAAATCTAAGCGCTGTTTACTCCATGCATTAAAATCCCCCGCTAATATTACCGGACCATGATGTTCTTTAATACGTTTTAATAATATATGGATTTGTTGGCGATAAACCTTAATTCCAATACTAAAATTAACAGCATGAATGTTTGCTACCAATAATTGTTGTAATGAATTTTTAATAGGATAGATAGTTATTAACGCTGATTTGGGAACCCGAATTAGTGGCTCTATTTCTCTAAAAGACAAAAGATCTGTTGGTAAACTATCGGTTATAGTCATAACACCGGCATAAATATCTTTCAAACAATATGCTGGAACATGATCTGCAATTTTATTGTGTCGTGAAATAAAATTTAATAATTGAGGTGTAGTTTGGGCTTCTTGTAATAAAATTAGTTTAGCTTTATCTGCATAAAGCTCTAAAATATTGATACATTCCGCCCTCTTTTGCTTAAAAATATTCCAAACTAAAATTGAAAAATATTCTTGATCAATGAGTGGTTGCTTTACCACTATATGATGGTTAGGTAATATCAATTCTACATCGCTATTTCTCTTATATCTTAATGTATAATTGCGTTTTCTGAACATTTTAAATATTGTTTTTTTGTTTTACATACTCATCAAAGGATAAGGTATCACTTTGCTCTTTTTTCTTTTGTTTTTCAATAGACAAAATACGCTGTTGAACAAAATCGCTATCAGTCAATATTGCTAAAGGTTCTGCTGAGAGTTGTTTTTTATATTGAGATGCAAGGACTAAACCAAATTTAGAAGTGCCTAAATCACTAATAGCTTCAAGTGTTCTAGCAGATAAAGTTAATTCAGGTTGGTCAAACATCACATCTAACTTTTCACAAACCTTTCGATATTGTCGATGCTCATCATTATGATCCAAAACATCAGCGACTCTAAGCAAATCTTTAAACAAATTATGCCCAACTTTAGATAATGGTTCCCGATAACTATCACAGCCCATGCCTATTTCCAAACCAGGCTTACGCCCTTCCATGATTACTCGATTCCAATTTATTTTAGAACACTCAAGTTCCTCACTACTCATTTCTGGTGCAGGCGCTAATGCACACCAAATTAAGAAAAGATCGATAAAACGAATTTGTTCTTCGGTAATACCAATAGGTGAAAAAGGATTTATATCCAACGCTCGAACTTCAATATACTCAATACCGCCACGCATAAGTGCATCAGATGGCGATTCCCCAGATCTTGGTACCCGTTTAGGGCGAATTGGTGCATAAAACTCATTTTCAATTTGTAATACATTATCATTCAATTGACGATAATGGCCATTTACTTTGACACCCAATTTACTAAATTGTGGTGACTTGGTATGTGTGGCTCGTTTAAGGCCTTCAACATAAGTATCTAAGTGATTAAATGTTATACCTAACTGCTTTTGTGCATCATTTGTGTAACCAATATCACTTAGTCTTAATGAAGTTGCATAAGGTAAATAACAATTTCCGTTTGTTTGTTCAATAAAAGCTTTCGCTTTTTCTGGGTTTTGAATAAATGAAGAACATATAGATGGAGAGGCGCCGAATAAATAAGGAATAACCCACCCAAAGCGATAATAGTTACGGATTAAAGTAAAATAGCCTTCAGAAATAACGGCTTTACCTTCTTCAGTATTTTTTACACCATCTCTAGCTTGCCAAAATGCCATTGGCAATGAAAAATTATAATGAACTCCTGAAATAGTTTGCATCATTGCGCCATAACGGTTTTTTAAACCTTCACGATACACCGTTTTGAAACGCCCTTCATTTGATGATCCATATTGTGCCAAAATAATGTCATCTTCGTTTGCGACAAAACATGGCATACTTAAAGGCCACATCAATTCATCACCAATATTAACACTAGCATAACGATGCAAATCACGTAAAAATGTTAACATATAATCAATATTAGTATTAACTGGCGTAATGAATTCAAGTAGTGATTCAGCAAAATCAGTTGTGACCCAAGGGTGAGTGAGCGCGGAGCCTATATTGGCTGGGAAAGGTGTTTTTGATAAGGAACCATCAGGTAAAATACGCAAAGTTTCTCGCTCAACACCGCGTTGAATGCCTTGTAAAATTGTATAATGTTTTTCTAACCAGCTAAGTGCTTTAGAAACATCAGGTATCATAATTTTGCGTTTCCTTAATTAAGATTGATTTTTGCCATATTAACATAAATTACAGCCTATCATGGGCTATTTTTATAATATGCAATTAATAAATTAATATTTATTCATCTTTAAAGATAAACTTCACTATTATATTCATAATAGAGCTGTTAATTAAAAATTATCAGATAAACATATATTTTATATTTAAATAGAAACATAATAATCTGTAGAGGGCAATTTTTTCGAAAATAATAAGAGTCAATAGAGTTGATAATTCACCTACTCTATTGATTTAAAATTTCATTATAGTTTAACTATCACTTTGCTTTTTTTGGTTAGCAACATAATCTTCATCGACAGGTGTGACGATTTTATTCTTGTGATCAATAAGATAGGTTTTACCAAAACCAATAACAATGCGTCCTGATGTTGGTGTAATTTTAAATAAGTTAAAATCATTCATCTCACAAAGCATATAAACCATCTTACTCACCCGTTTAGCAAGCTGATCGATTACTTTCTCAAAAATTGAAGAATTTTTATCAACAATTTCAGCTGTTGCTTGAGAACTCAGACGTCTACGAGCATAAATATTTTTTGTCTTAGATTCATCATCAATAATAATAAAAGAAATTTGAGGATTGATTTTCATATTTTGACTATGTGGTGCTAAATCAGAAATAAGAACATAATAATCACTTCCATCAAAGAAATAAGGTGAATAACTGGTTTCAACCCCTCCATCTTTATTTATAGTCGATAGTATGACTGTTAACACGGATTCATGTAAGCTATCTAATGTATCTTCAACATTATTAGTTTTGGATTCTGCCATAAAAACTCCTTATTTAATTTAACTTTTATTTTTTTACTTAATCTGTTATTTCTTTTTTATAATATTAATTGATTGCATTGTTTGAAATAAGACGATATATCCGAATGAGAAATTATAATAAAACTACTATTTGTTAAGTTAGTTTGTAACAATTTTAGTAATTGATGTTCTGAATGTTTATCTAATGCATTTGTCGTCTCATCCATAAATATCCAATCAGGTTTATGCAATAAAATCCGCGCTATCACTAAACGCTGTTTTTCACCTCCAGATAGTCTATTTAAATCGTAATCTAGTAACTTTTTTTCAATATCTTGAGCTAAGAAACCTACCTCTGCTAAAATTTGTTTAATACTGTCTAGATCCTTTTCTAATAAAGGGTTAGGATAAGCCACTGCATGAGCTAATCCTCCCATAGGAAAATAAGGATTTTGTGATAAAAAGAGTTTATTAGCTTTTGGTAACTTAATATAACCTTCATAGTAGGGATAAATTCCTGATAATAATTTAAACAAGGTCGATTTACCTATTCCTGACACTCCTGACAAGATGATAGATTTCCCTTTATTTAATCGCAGTTCGGGTACTTTAAGCAAAACCTTACCACTTGGATTTTTTATAATTAGATTATTTATTAATAAAGTATCCGTATCTTTTTCAAATTGCCTTTGTTGGTTATGCATATCAGCTATCAATCTAGCACGATTAATAAACTGACATAAACGGTGGCTACAGGCAGTCAGCTCAGCTAAATTATTATAATTGAAAATAAACCACGATAAATTAACCACCACATTACTAAATGTCTTACTAATTTGCATTAATGATCCAAGGCTAACTTTGCCAATTAGGTAAATAGGTAAAGCAAAAAAAGTGGGTATTTGTAAAACAGTAAGATTATAAGGTCGAGTAAAACAACCTAGAAATAACTGTCGTTTAATTAACTGATACCAATTTGTCATGATGTCACTAAAATGCTGATCGAGTATCTCTCTTTCAACTTTTTCTCCGTTTAATAAGGCTATCGGTTCTTTTGATTCTCTAAATCGAGTTAAAGCAAAACGGTAATCCGCTTCTTTATGCTGTTGTTGAATTAATAAAGCTTTCAAAGGATTACCAAGCCAATGAGTCAGGTAAGAACAGATAATGACATATATTGGCGCTAACCAAACCATATAGTGTGAAAGACTAATATCAAAACCCAATAGATTAAACGATAAAACGAAGTTATCTGTAATTTGCCATAGCAATATAAAATACGTAACTAGACCTATCAGTTGAGTGATAAAAGAAAACCCCTCATTGGTTAATTTATCAACAAACAACTGGCAATCTTCAGCAATGCGTTGTTCAGGATTATCTATTTCACCTTGTTTATTATTCAAAAACCAATAGGTTTTATTATTTATCCAATGATCTAATATCGTATCATTAAGTACTTTACGCCATATAATAACGGTAATTTTTCTTAAATAATCTGACATTAAAAAAGTAATGGCACCTAGGATTGTTAATAAAATAAAAACGCCAATTTGATTTACTACTTCTTGTAAATTATATTTTTCTAGTGCATTGTAGAAATTTTTATTCCAACCAATCATCTCCAAACTAATTTTAATTAAAACAATTTTTAAACTTATCACAATGAAAGCGTAACAAAATCCCAATTTACCTTGCTTAGTTTTGGTGCAGAGTTTTATAAGCAAAAAAATATTTTTTAATGTTTGCAAAACTTTTACTCTCAATAAATAACTATTGTTAAAAGCCACCTACTCTGCTTTTTAATCAGAAACGGTGTCCTTGTTTATATTCAGACGATCTTTTAAAAATTTACCACCACATCAACAGTGAAAGTTCTTCCTGGTGCTGTTTGTAGCTCAATCGGATTGGTTACTTTTACATTATCTTGTGGATTTTTATAATATGTACTAAACATTGGCCACTTAAAGTAACGTCGATCGAAAATATTTAAGACTGATGCCCTAAAAGTAATATTTTTACTAGGATGCCAATTAAGATACGCATCATAAATAGCATATCCTTTAGGTTTGAATACTTCATCGTTAGATGAACTATCTTTTGACACACGTGTCACAGCTTTAGAGAACGTTCCAACTAACTCAGTATCAAAATTGTATTCTGGATGATGCCATTTAAGGCCAATAATACCTTGTAAAGGCATTGCTTCATTAAAATATGACTTTTTTTCACCAGGTGTTTCTTGTTTTTTACCATGTTGATAAGATGCGGAAGTATTTAAAGTCCAGTTATTTGAAAACCGCCACTCAGCCGATGATTCCAATCCCCAAAGATTTACTCTTGATAAATTTTTATATGTATAATCTTTAGGGCCAACACGAATAAAGTTTTTAATATAATTACTATAGTCAGCTTTAAAGGCACCAAAGCTAAACCAACCATTGGTATAATCGCCCCTTAATCCTGCTTCGTAGGATTTAACTTTTTCTGGTTTTAAATTAGGATTAGGTATCAAATTCATCGATACCGATGGCAAAGAAGTATATAACTGCTGAGCTGTTGGCATTTTAAAGCCTTCAGCATAACGGGCATAAATTGAATATTGATCTGTAAGGTTGAATAAAGTTCCTAATTGAGGAATCAAGCGATGAGAAG
Organism: Gilliamella sp. LMG 34360; assembly: GCF_984568995.1. Classification (NCBI taxonomy): domain Bacteria; kingdom Pseudomonadati; phylum Pseudomonadota; class Gammaproteobacteria; order Orbales; family Orbaceae; genus Gilliamella; species Gilliamella sp. LMG 34360. Next base: position 1,840,202 of record NZ_OZ474900.1, read on the forward strand.
TTAATTTACGAGGCTCTTTTCCTTGAATAACAGCATAATAACTATCAATATCAGGTTTAATTTTATAAGTAGCATAACGTAAACCAGGTTTAACTTTTAAACGTTCCGTAAATATATGAAACTCATCTTGCAAATAAATATCTGCTCGTTGAGTTTTAGAATTAGCAAAATTGAATCCACCTCCAATGGTAGTTATACCATTTTTTGTACTTTTATTACGGTAATCGCTGTGGGTAATATCACCTTGAAATCCATACACTAAATCATGATCAACATTCAAAAAATCCAAGTTTGAATTGAATTGTAAATCAACTTGCCAAAATTTCTCTTTATAATCATTTGTGGTATAGGTATAGATTGGATTACGCTTTCTATCGATTTGTTCACGACGAGATTTTAGATAACGTTCTTGAGGAGAATAAGAGATCATTGTTTTGATTTGATCGATAAAAGGCAAAGCGGGTGACCATGAGTCTTCTATAGCATAACGCTTTCTTGTCTGTATTTGAGTTCTTCTATAATCACCATTAAAAGTACCAGAAGATTGTAAACCATAATCGTATAACTGTTTAACAAAAGAATTAGAGCGGAAATTTTCAAAAGTTAATTTTGTCTCACGATTATCATTATGATAAACCAGTTTTGACAACATATTTTCAGCTTTTGCATCTAACGGATTGAGTTTATTACATCTAATTGCGTTTTCGCCTCGAGGACATCCCCATATCCCCCCATTCGCTTTAGCTTTTTTTAGCTTTGTTTCTTGATAGTCACGTCGACTAAAACTGATAAGTGCTTCTAAATTTGGCATTAATTCTAATGCCAGCATACCTGTTTTTGTATTCTGCTTATTCAAGCTATCATAAGCATCTTTAATTTGTACTGCATAAGCTTTACCTTTCAGTAAATCATTAGGATCTAATGTTTTGAATGCAACAACTCCACCTAATGCATCCGCTCCCCATAAAACTGAACCCGGTCCCCGCACGATTTCAACATTTTTAATTGTCGATAAATCGATAAAATTACGATTACCGTCTTGCAAACCTTCGATTACTCTTGCACCATCAACCTGTAATTGCACCCGATTTCCAGCCATCCCTCTAATTCTGATTCCACCCAAATTACCATAAGGATCGGTCCCTGATGTTTGTCTATTTACCGAAATACCGGGAAGATAACGGACTAAATCTTCCATTGTTGTCATTTGATGATCATCAATGGTCTTTCTACTTATGATATCGACAGTTTCTGGAATGGTTAATTTAGCTTTTTTTTGCCGACTTGCTGTCACAGTTATTGTTTCTAATTCATCATTACCCGCCAATACCGGCAAAGAGATTGAAGCAATTATAAAAGTTAAAAAGATATTATTTACTCTCATCCATACACCATAAAACATATTAAAACTTATAAAGTATTGCTCCAATATTTGATGTTTATCATATTTATTGCGCTAATCTAACAAATTTACTTAAAGCGATCAATGATAATAATTATTACTAACATTTAATAATGATTATCATTAGTATTTATATTGAACGTTTTTAATATTAAATGAGATAACGAGATTTAGATTTATTATCGAGGGACAGCTAAGTAAAATTGAGTTATCAAAATGAGATTGTTATTACTAAAAAATTTATAACAAATCACAAATAGAAAATTGATTAGCCATTATCGACTAATCAAAATAGAATTAATTATTTTTTCGCTAATAAAACTAAAATTTCCATATGTGATGTATGAGGGAACATATCAAATAGTTGAACCTTTACTATTTGATAATTGGATAAAAAGGTTAGATCCTCGGTTAACGAAGTCAAATTACAACTGGAATATAAAACATAGTTTGGTTTAACATTTTCTAAATATTGCATCAAATCTTTACCTGCTCCACGACGAGGAGGATTAAGTAAAACTAAATCAGGTATATCTTGCGTAGCAATGGCGTACTGTGTTGCATCGAGTGATTTGAATGTCAAATGTTTAAAACCTAAAGTATTTGCTGTTTTTGATGCGCACTCAATAGCATCAGAATTAATTTCGATACCTGTTAATTTAATATCATTTGATGCGGCATTATTGACACAACTCAAACCAAACCCGCCTACCCCACAAAAGAGATCCCAAATAGAGTTAATTGGCAGAGTTGCAACCCACTCGCTTGTAGTTTTATAAAGGTTTTCCGCGATATAAGTATTCGTTTGAAAAAAACTTTTGGACTTAATATACAGTGGAATATGATTTAATGTCATAGGTAAAAAAGCATTATGAGTTAGAACAATTTCTTGATCACCTTCTAAAATTGCTGCATGCTTAGGTTGAATATTAATTGAAACAACAAGTAAATTTTGAATCTTCTCTTGCAACTGTTTATAGGTATCTCTTATTTTTTGAACGAATTTATCTGATTTTACTACGAACCTTAACATATATTTGTGTTCGCCAGCACTGACGCTCTCGTTGATAATTACAAATTTCAATTCACCTTTTCGCTTATTGATATTATATGGAACTAAACCCTGTTTCCGAATGTAACTACGAACTATTTTAAGGATGCTTTGCATACTGTGGGTATAAAGAGGACAATCACATAAATCAACAGTTTCATCACCATTTTGAATACCTAATACTGGTTTTTCAACGGTCCCAAGCACAGCCATTTTAGCTTTATTACGAAAAGCTGCCTCGCGACTCGCAAAAGGAGATTTAACGTCTAATGGTTTAAAAGGAATTAATTGTTCTAAAATTTTATTTTGTTTAATTTCAAGTTGAGTTGGATAAGAATAGTCAATCCACTGACAAGATGAACATTTATTTTGTTGATAATAACTACATTGCATCACTATATAACCTTTTTTTATAATCAATAATTATATACTTAAACTATGCTAATAAATATTAGTTTTCAATTTTATACTAAAACGTACCCTTAACATGAAACTTCTTTACAAAAAAATTATGTATTTAATTCACACAACTAATTTATTAATCGCGATGATTTGACGAAATAATGGTATATGATAGGATATTGCCATGAAAATTACAGGAACACTCTAATGTCTATTAAATTAAAAACCCCCGCTGAAATTGAAAAAATGCGTATAGCAGGAAAACTTGCTGCTGAAGTATTAGAAATGATTGAACCCTATGTAAAACCAGGTATTAGTACTGGTGAGCTTGATAAAATCTGTTACGATTATATTGTTAACGTTCAAAAAGCTATTCCGGCCAATATTGGTTATAGTGGTTATCAACATACTACTTGTATTTCAATCAATGATGTCGTTTGTCATGGTATCCCAAGTTTTGATAAAAAATTAAAAGATGGTGATATTTTAAATATTGATGTAACTGTTATTAAAGATGGTTATCATGGTGATACGTCCCGAATGTACATAGCGGGTAAACCCACTGTTGCTGGTGAAAAACTTTGCCAAGTTACCCAACAAAGCTTATATGAAGCAATAAAAATTATCAAACCTGGTATTCGTTTAAAAGAAATTGGTAAGACAATTCAAAAATATGTTGATAAATTTGGTTTTTCATCAGTCCGTGAATATTGTGGTCATGGTATCGGCGAAGTGTATCACGACGAACCGCAAGTACTGCATTACGATGCTGATGATGGTGGTGTGATTTTGAAATCAGGAATGACATTTACCATTGAACCAATGGTGAATACTGGTGATTGGCGAACACGCACAATGAAAGACGGCTGGACAGTGAAAACTAAAGATCATGGTCTTTCTGCTCAATATGAACACACCCTTTTAGTGACGGATAATGGTGTTGAAATTTTAACATTGCGTAGCAATGAAGACTTTCCACGAATTATTGAACATTAAATAGAGAAAGATTCAACAATTTTATTATTGTTGAATCTCCTCATTTCTCAAAATTTATCCAATACTCTTAGATTCGAGTTTTTTTCCTCTAATTTCTTGTTTAATTCATCAACTTTACTTTTATATATTTTTTCTTTCAAAATTTTAATATAAGGTTGCCATAGTTGATGAGAATAACAATCAAGGCTCAATATAGAAAGTAACCACATTAACATGCGTAGCCAAAATCGTTTATACTTTGGTTTCATAAAAATTAATATAAAAGTGTATAAAGTTTACGGCGATAAGCACTTGCTAAAGGATTACTTGTTCCAAGAGCAGCAAGCAGATCCAGTAATGTTTTTTTCACCTGTCCATCCCCAGCATTTAGATCATGGGTTAATGGTTTAAATAACAATTCTAGTGCTTCTTCATGTCGCCCTACTTGCATTAATTGTGATGATAATTGAATCATAAGTTCTACATTATCAGGTTGTTTGGCAAGTTCAGCTTGTAATTGTTGAAGTTCAGGCGAATTGGCTGCTTGCTCAAGCAATTCAATTTCAGCTTGCAATCCATGAAAATCAGAGTCTTGATCTTGCAGAGGAATTGTTGCTAATACCTCTTTAGCTTCACTAAGCTGTTTTTGTTCTATTTGAGCTTTAACTAACATTAAGGCGATATCTGTTCTTGGTTTACCTAAATGATCGGTTAATGTTTTCCATGCTTGTCTTAATAATGGTAAAGCTTGTTCATATTTGGCTTCATTAAACAAATTTTGTGCTTCAATCCATTTAAGTTCATCTTCATTTGGTAGAACTTTCTCTAAAAACGCTCTAATCGTTTCTTCTGGTTGGGGACCTTGAAAACCATCAACAGGTTGTCCATTTTGAAATAAATAAACAGTTGGGATAGCGCGTAAACCAAATTGTGCAGCTAACATCTGCTGCTCATCACAATTTACACTGGCTAATACAAACTGCCCAGGATATTCATTTGCTAAATTAGTTAATGTTTGTGTCATTGCTTCATAATTTGGGCTTCTAGGAGACCAAAAATAAAACAACACTGGATATTTAGAAGAGATTTCTATAACCTCTTGAATATTTTGCTCATTAACATCAAAAATGAATTGGTTTTGCATAATATGTCCTAGTAATATGATGAGTTATTATTTGTTCTTTAAAATTTTATCCATTAATCTATCTGGAAGCAAACGTTTAGCAATGGCTGCAATTTTAGTTACTTTTGTTACCCTGTAACGTATTTTGGGTTTCGGATGTTCTAACGCATGAAACAAATAGGGCAAAACAGCTTCAGGAGGCAGAGTAAAACGTTTTGCAATTGGCGGATTTTTCACAATATTTTCTTTTTCTGTTTGATTAACATTATTAGAGAAATAAGTTTTTAATGGACCCGGCTCAATTAAACAAACTTTAATACCTGTGTTACTCAATTCTAATCGTAATACATCAGACCAAGCTTCTAATGCATATTTACTTGCACTGTATGCGCCTCGACCTGGTGTAGCTATAATACCAACAATTGAACTTGTTTGAATAATTCGACCTGCATTTTGTGATAACATGGCTGGCAATAGTAGCTGAGTCAACTGATGCACACCAAAAAAATTGGTAGAAAATTGTGATTCTAACTGCTCACGATTTATGCTATTTAATCGTCCATAAACACCAAATCCAGCGTTATTGAATAATGCGTATAACTTACCCTCTGTTAATGCCAATACTTCTTGTGCTGCATGAGTAACTGACTCAGGATTATCTAAATCAAGCAGAACACATTCAAATCCTTGCTCCATGAGTTTTTTTTGATCGGCTTCTTTACGGCATGAGGTAATGACACGATATCCACTTTTTTTAAGGGCAATCGCTGAAATTAAGCCAATCCCACTAGAACAACCCGTAATAAAAATCGTTTGCAACTTTGTTTGCTCCGTTATATTCAAATATTGTCAAGTTTGTTTATAGCAATTATGATAGCACAACTAAATTCAAGTTACTTATTGTAAACCAAGAGGATCAAATGAAAATTGCCATTATTGCCGCAATGGAAGAAGAAGTTGCTATACTTAAAAGCAAAATAACCCATTACCATGTAGAACGCCATCTAGAATACGACTTTCATCTTGGCCAAATCGCAAATTGTGAAATTGTTTTACTGCAATCTGGTATTGGTAAAGTAGCTGCGGCATCTGGTACTACTTTATTATTAAATAATTATAAAGTTGATGCTGTAATCAATACGGGGTCGGCAGGAGGACTCTCTTCAGAACTCAATATTGGCGATATTATTGTGTCAAAAGAGGTATTTTACCATGATGTTGATTTAACCGCTTTTGGTTATAAGCCTGGACAAATGTCCGGTTGCCCAGTTGCTTTTGAAGCCGATTTAAAGTATCAATTATTAGCCAAAACTTGCATTAAAAAACATGGTGTTAATGCTATCGAAGGGTCAATTGGCAGTGGTGATGCTTTTATAAATGGTAAATCTAATTTAGAAAGAATAAAGCAAACTTTCCCTGACGCAATTGCGGTTGAAATGGAGGCTGCCGCAATCGGTCATGTTTGTTGGTTATATAAGACGCCATTTGTCGTAGTTCGTGCAATTTCAGATAATGGGGATAGTGAATCTGCTGTTGATTTCCAGTCGTTTTTGAAAGTAGCTGCAGCTCAATCATCATTGATTGTTGAATCAATGTTAAGTGAGCTTGCTTAAAACGCCCATTACCAATATTTATAAAAGTTATAAGCCATATGGTCTAAATAAAGGCTCTCTCCAACCAGATAACAGTTCTGGTTGGCTTCCGTTTTTATCTGCTTGCCATTTTACATATTGATTAATTAATCGCCGTGAAAGTAATAAATCTTGATTCAATCCAGTATGAGAACAAATATCTTGGGCGATAAGTTTTAATTCATCACTAATTTTTTTGTAATTAGGGTAACTCGTTACCCTACAAATCGGCGATAATTCCGGAACAGGTTCTGACAAAATATTTAATATTTTCTGTCCATATAAACGAATTTCTTTCCCTTTCAAGCCTAAATTACCCAATTGTGCTAATGAAGTTGGCGAGTATCGGGCAATGTTCCATAATGTCTTTTCATGTACAACGAAATTCAATGCTAAATCTTGCTCTTTCGCCAAGTTATAACGCCAACTGGCTAATTTATACAATTGTCCTAAACTTCGCCCTTTTAATTGCCAACTGTTTTTGATATTCAGATAAGCATCATTCGGGTTTATTGTTTCACATTTACGAGCAACAACCATTTGGCTCTCTTGATAGGCTGCTTCTAGATAACCTTTTGAGGTTAATTGTGCTTTTAAAATATTGACTAAAGGATACAAATACAACACATCATTAATCGCATATTCACATTGCTTATCCGTCAATGGTCTCTTTAGCCAGTCAGTTCTCGTTTCACTTTTATCGAGTTCCACTTGTAAATATTTATTAACTAAGTTTGCATAACCACTACTTAGTGGGTTATCCAAAAATGAAGCTAAGATTTGGCTATCAATAATAGGGGTTGGAATAGAGCCAAATTGATGAAGAAAAACTTCAAGATCTTCGCTACAGGAATGAAAATACTTTTCGATGTTAGGAGCATTTAAAATGCTCAAAAAAGCATGCCAATTAGTAATATTAATCGGATCAATGAGCGCTGCGTGCTCACCATTAAAAACTTGTAAAAGCCCTAAATGAGGATAGAACGTTCGTGTACGAACAAATTCAGTATCCAAGGCCAAAGCAGTGCTGTTGCCGATTTTTGAACAATAATCAATTAACTGCTTATTATTAACTATATATTGATAAGACAAAGTTTAAATTCCTACGAAGAAAAATTAATGAACTCAGGGAGTTTTTTATCAAATGTTACATCAATGACTACTATTTCTGAACGTGTCATTAAGCGAATTGGAGGTCCCCAAAAACCAAATCCACTACTTACAATACTGGTAAAATGCTGTTTTGTATTTTTATATATTCCATAATTATTTTTATAGATTAATTTTTCAATAAGATTAATGGGAAACACTTGCCCAGCATGGGTATGTCCAGAAATCATTAAATCGACACCTAAATTTGCAGGTTCATCAAGATCATGTGGCTGATGATCTAACAATATAATCGGTTTGTTGGTATTAGAAAACACCATAAGATCTGGCAATGATGCTCGTTTAATATCATAACGCGATGAAGAAAAATCATCCCGACCGATAAAAGTAATACCTACGTTATCAAGGTGAACTACATCATCTTTTAAAACTCTCATATTTGCGTGTTTAAAAGCATTGATAATATCTTCTTCATGATTATTTTCTTCTTTAATATTCAAATATTCATGATTACCAAAAATAATATAGGTTCCATATTCTGACTTAAGTTGCTGAAATTGTTTATCAAAGCCTTTTTCAGTAAAAGGTTGTAACCGTCTATCCAACGTGTCGCCAGTAATTACAATAAAATCTGCATTGAGTTGATTTACTTTATCAACCATGTGTTGAATTCTATCAGAAGAAGTCATGTCATTAATATGAATATCACTCAATTGCACAATACGCAGTTTATTAACTTTTGTCCTTTTATCAATTTTAACTTGATAGTTCACTACGCTAGGTTCCATTGCCATTTCATGGCCGTAATAAAATAATGAACAAATGCCAAGAATATATACAACTTTAGTTGATAATTGAGGTTTTAACCTTTTTTTACTGATCCAACGGCCAATATCAAATATTAATGTAACAAAAACACTGCAAATCATTATTGCACAAACAGTATTTAAGATTAGTGGTAGCCAATAAGTTGAAAGACTTTCCGATAACCTTGATAATACAATTGATACCCCAGTCATAATAACAACTGTCCAATAAACAATTTGATAATAACCAGTTAAAGAAAAGTTAAACCAAAACTGCCATCGTTTTCCCAAATAGACAGCCATTGAGCAACTAATGATAATAGCTATAGAAACGGCTATAAGATCTGCAATAGTCATAATAATCCAAACAATAGAAGTCAAAAAATGTTATAATAACAGAATTTATTTCAATAGCACCAATATGTTTTATGAGTATTAAAAAAGATCAATTATTTTCTACACCAATTGATAAATTGGGCGATTGGACATTCGATGAAAAAGTTGCTGAAGTATTTCCTGATATGGTTCAACGTTCCGTACCAGGTTATTCAAATATTATTTCTATAATTGGTATGCTCGCAGAAAGATTTGTTCAACCCAATTCAACAATTTATGATTTAGGTTGTTCATTAGGAGCAGCTACTCTATCCATTCGTCGAAATGTCAGTAATAAAAACTGCCGTATTATTGCTGTTGATAATTCACAGCCAATGGTCGAACGTTGTAAAAGGCATATTGAATCTTATAAAGCCAATACTCCAGTCGATGTGATTTGTGACGATATTTGCAATATTGATATGCAAAACGCCTCAATGGTGGTACTGAATTTTACTTTACAATTTTTAACACCAGAAAACCGACAACAAGTTTTAAATAAAATTTATCAGGCATTAAACCCCAATGGGATCTTAATACTATCCGAAAAATTTAGTTTTAATGATTCAACCGTTGATGAACTGCTATTTAATATGCATCATGACTTTAAACGTGCAAATGGTTATAGCGAACTTGAAATTAGTCAAAAGCGAAACATGCTCGAGAATGTCATGCTTACTGATACCATAGAAACCCATAAAAAACGGCTATCGGATGCGGGTTTTAAACATATTGATACTTGGTTTCAATGTTTTAATTTTGGCTCAATCATTGCCATTAAATAACACATTAATTTACTCTATTAAATAGGAAAAAAGAATGATTGATTTTGGCAATTTTTACCAAATTATCGCTAAAAATAAACTAAGCAAATGGCTTGAGGTATTACCTGCACAACTTGCCAATTGGCAAAAAAGCAATATTGATAATCGTTTTAATCAATGGCTCAACAGTATTAAACATCTACCTACAATTAAACCTTATCAAATTGATCTATTAAATAGTGTAACAGTCGAAAGTGAACAACCGATTTCAATCGGTGACCAACAACGTATTACTCAATTGCTTAAAAATATGATGCCTTGGCGTAAAGGCCCTTTTCATCTTTATGGTATTAATATCGATACTGAGTGGCGTTCAGATTGGAAATGGGAACGATTGATTCCTCATATTAATAATCTTGCAGGAAAAACAGTTTTGGATGTGGGGTGTAATAGTGGTTATCATTTATGGCGAATGGTTGGAGCAGGCGCTAAGCTAGCGGTTGGTATTGATCCTATGGCGCTTTACCTTTGTCAATTCGAAGCGATTCGCAAATTGTTGGGTAACGATCAACGTGCTCATTTATTACCACTTGGCATAGAAGAACTGCCTAAACTCAATGCGTTTGATACCGTATTTTCTATGGGCGTGTTATATCACAGACGTTCTCCTTTGGATCATCTATTTCAATTAAAAGATCAATTGGTTGATGGTGGGCAACTAGTACTTGAAACTTTAGTTATTGATGGTGATCTACATCAAGCTCTAATGCCAGGCGAACGCTATGCGCAAATGCGAAATGTCTATTTTATTCCATCGGTTCCAACGATGATTAATTGGTTACATAAATGCGGATTTTCTGATGTTAAGATGGTTGATAAATCAGTAACGAGTTTGGACGAACAACGTAAAACCGAATGGATGACATCAGATTCATTAGCTGATTTCTTAGATCCAAATGATTCAAGTAAAACCATTGAAGGCTACCCTGCACCAATGCGGGCAGTATTTATAGCTAAGAAATAAGATTAAGCAACCAACCTCTCATTCTGTTGAAAAGCCCATTTTCAAAGGATGAGCGGTTAACTGATTAAATCAAATATCATTAACTTTTAGCCCTGATAAAAAACTAAAATTAATTGTAAAAGTACTCTTTAAAACTTTCTGATTTTTATTTTTTTAATCACTTTTATAGAATGATTTAAAATGCAAAAATTAGGGTTAACAATCAATAATATTTACCATTTTTATCTAGAGTACTTCAAAAAATAATGAAAATTGTAAAAAAGTTTGAGGAAAACTATACGTTTCAGTATAAAACCTATTTATTGATCATTAACCAATACTTTTCGCTATCATCTATATAAGTTAATCTGCACACAATATTTACAGTTAATTATTTGAAACTAGCTCATTTTATGAACAAATCTCATTCATTGAAAGTATTGCGGGTACAATTCGATGATCAGTATATTCAAAACGAAATAGAAAACGAATATCATAATGATTTAGTACATTAATCAAATTTTCGTTATGACAAAATTCATGATTAAATCTTATCCGCAGATCTTCCGCAAGGTATTGCGCAAGTATGGTTTGGCTATCGGATGGGATTTTAAATTCAAATAAAATATTGTTGCTATTATAGCTAATATTAGTAATTTCGGTGCCATCTGCTGTTTTGAAAGGAAATTTGCCCTTTTTACCTAATAGGGAACTTTTTGCACTCTCAACAATCGCTGAACTTACTTTATCAACCGAAAGTATATCATCATCGCTATAAACGGGAGAAAACACCATAATTCCAGAAAGCAATACCATTAATTTAACCAAATTTCTCATTATTTTATCCTTTAATCCTGCTTTATCACTCTTTTTAGTAAAATGAAGTTTATTCTGGTATACCTCTATATCAATAGATGATAAGAGTAATATTTTATCTTTTTTAATTATTATTTAAATAAATGAAATTTGTTAATTATCATACACAAAATTTTAGAAAAAAAGAGTATCTAATAAATTTATATTTGTCGTTTTAGTCAATATTGCTAGTCAATTATTTTTGCGTTGAACATCATAAATAGAATGAAATCAGATAAAAGATAAACTTTTATTTATACCATCACGTGACATTGTCACATTTATAAATACTTGGTCATCTCTGTTTTGATCCGTTTAACTATACTTGTTAATCATTTTATCTATTAAAGTAGGCATAGATAATGATCAAGCAACAAAGCGTTAAATACCAAAGAGATCATTGGTGTAATAATAAATATTAAAGTGTGATTATATTGATTGAATAAAGGACATAAAAAGGTAACACAATGGTTACCTTAAGATATAACAAAAAGATTATTTCTTATTTGGATGAGGATCTTTAACTGAATCACCTTGACCAGACATAATATACCAGCCATTTTTACTATGAGGTTTTTTATTATGATCTGGGCAAGGAGGTAACGATTTTTTACTCTGGTTTGAATATACATAGCCACAATCAGCACATTTAAAAGTGCCAGCTGAAGCGTCACTACCGTATGCAGCAAATTTTTGTACCATTATAAGCTCCTCCAGTAAATTAATATGAATGATAAGTACAATTCTTATCACTCTTATATATAAACGCTGATCTAGCAATAAATCAAGCTAAGAAATGGTTTAATTTTGACCATTTTCATTATTTAAGCATTATTAAAATAGTTAATTTACAAAAAAATTAATTTGAGCAGCTTATCATGGATTTATATAAGTTAATTGATGCTGGTCATCAAAGCTAATCATAATTTGACCATTAGGATGAGTAACAATTTTTACAGCCGAAAAATCAGTAATTGTGAATTGTGCACCAACACTTTATAAGTTCTCTCCCCCAATGCCAACACAATATGTACCTGCTGCTACAGCAGATTTTACGCCACTTGAGGAATCTTCAAATACAATTGTATGATTGGCTGGAATATTTAATCGCTTGATTGCTAAAAGATAAGGATCAGGATAAGGTTTACCTTTAGTGACATCGTCACGTTCTACAATTACTGAAATACAGCCATCGACTTTCAATAATTTTATGACGGAATCAATTTTTTGACGCCACCCACTTGTAACAATTCCGATACGAATACCTACTTTATGCAATGCTAAAATAAGTTCAGCTACACCATCGATAGGTTTATAGATAGCTGTATTTTCGATATATATTATATAATCTTGAACTTTTTGCTGATCGGCTGCTGACAAATCGCCAAATAGTGCTGAAATGGTATGGGGTCCAGGTTGACCATGAATATGCTTAATCATTTCATCATTTGAAATTTCCCTGTCATACATCTGTGCCACTTCACACCAAACCCTTTCAATTACTGAGTTAGAATCAATTAATACACCATCCATATCAAATAAAACAGCATTAAAATTTTTTATAATATTATTCATAACCTTTATCCTTAATTTATACGAGATTTAAATCATCATTTCTGTTATCTTTAACAAAAAACATCATAAATAGGATTTTAGGTTATGTATAATTCCAATTTTTTAGGATTCTATAGATGCAATGAATAGATCTAAAGTTATTACGAGCCTTTGTAAAATTGGTCGAAAAAGGCAATTATAGTGTAGCGGCTAAATCGTTGTTTGTTACTCAACCAATCTTAACAAAACAGATTCAAGCTTTAGAAACGTTAACAGGTGGACAACTATTTTTGCGAGGGCGACACGGTGCAACTTTAACCTCTTTTGGTAGTCAATTGTTTGTCAAAGCAAAATCCATTTTACAATCGCATGATAATTTTTTAAATTATATCAAGCAACTTAACCAAAGTGAACAACAGATTTTATCTATTGGATTTAACCTATCATCATTTGTAAAAGTACCCTTATGGATTGACCAATTCTCTAAGTGCGAGCCCAATTGTGAAGTACGACTGAATCATCTACCATCAAGTATTCAAATTGACATGCTACTTGAAGGATCCTTACAAATCGGCTTTGTACGCTTGCCAGTAGACAACAAGCTGGCTACTCAAGTTATTTGTCATGAAATGCTGGCACTCGCCATACCTGAAAATTATCCGAAAGATCTGAGCAATAGCTTGCAAGAGATATTAAACCATTACTCATTATATCAACTTGATAACATTACCTACCCTTGTCTAGCAGCGCAAACCGAACAATTTTTACAAAGTAATCTATTAAGAGCCAACAAAATTTTTGTAAAAGGTGATCTGACAACACTGCTAGCATTAGTTGCTAGTGGTAACGCTGTCACCTTAATTCCTCAAAGTATGCAACAATTCCTACCGGCAAATGTTAAACTCCTCATTCCTGAACAAAATACTGTTCAATGGGAAATTGCAATGGTTTGGAATCCCAAAATTAACAATGATTATCGTGATAACTTTATAAAAATCGTCAATACTCAAAATTAATCAGCAAAACTTTAATAAGTTATAAAAAATCTTATGCAATTTAAATAAGTTTTAATTGTTTATCTTCTCGAAAAAAAATACCAAACAATACAAATTGCTCCGACCATAATAAAAGTTTTAACTAAACGATTTTTTATATTATTACTTACCTTTTTTATCTCAACTGCATCGATGAATTGATCGAATGATTGAATAAAATCATCAAATGAATTGGAAATATGAGATATCCCCTGTTCTTCATTCGACCATAGATAAATAGTTCCATAGTCGTCCTCTTTTAATGAAATTAAATAACTATTAAGGTTATGATCGTAAGCAAAAGGTAACATGAATTGCAATTCTGGATTTTCAATCAATAGTTCATTATATATTCGTGTTATGGTCGAATGGCCATATTTGATGCTATAAAAACCACTCAAATATTCACAATTAAGATCATTTACTTTAGGAAAATCCCCACCATTAAATTCATGGAAAAAATCAAGAAAAGAAGAAGGAATTTTCGCATCAAATAATCGGTTGAAATCAATAATATCTTCGTAGGTTAATTTTTGTTGACTATTCTCAAGTATCAATGCCATTTTGTATTTCCTTTTTAATATTAACTATTTTTTCCTATAGTAATCACCCCATGACATATACAATTCTGATATTAATAGTTCAATGATGTATCGTTTATATACCTAGAAAATCATTATAAATCATGCAAATAACCATATCCATTTTTAGAATTAAAGATGATAATTAAAAAATAAAAATAGCATTGCGAGCGTCTATTAGATCTTATTTCATAATAATAATCAGATGGAGAATGTTTTTGCCGTTCTATGTGATTAACTGAACTGATTGTAACAGAAAACTTGAACAAATTTTTGTCGATTTTGTCCTTTTTGATTTTATTAAGAAGATAAATACAAAGTAGTCTTATAACTTTGAGAATTTACATAAAAATTGGGATGTTGTTCACAATTGAACATTTAAATAAAAAGTATTATTTTGCTTATAACAATTAATTACTGATTTTCCAGTATTTGTTTTGGCGTTTCCATAATCAAGAAAGCTATCACAATCCAAATTAAAAATTGGATCTATGCCTATCTTCCTTGTTCTGATTTACAATAAAATGGCATTGTATCTACCAATTAAATGATTTTATATTATTTAATATGTTAACAATTTCAAAAAATTTATTATTTTAAATGTTAGTCGTTTTTTAAGTCATCTCAATTCCAACATTCGATGATTCTTAAAATAATATTGTTTTGATTTTCCATTATTATTTACATAATAACGTAAAACCAACAACTAACTTCGCTAAAAAGTTTGAGGTCACGCCTGTATTTTAGTATAAAATATCAAAATAACTTTATATCTAATGTTAGATATAACTATCATTATTGGATAATTGATTGGTTTAAGTCTTATCATATTTAGATATATATTCTCACAGTGATATATCCTTAAAATTATTCTAGTTATATTAATACACCTCTCGCTTGTGTACTTGCTCACCAAATCATACATTATGATTTAACATTAAACTGAAATAATTGGAGATTTTATTTAAAGTTAAAAACCTTAGGCTAATATGTTCTGATTGTTGATATTATTAGCCAAATGACTATAAAATCATTAAATGTTAGCCATCTATTTTTATTTGGTAATGGATTTAAGTGCGATTTGCAATAGGAATAATTTATTGAAAATTCGATGAATTTAATCATCATATTGTAAAAAAGCATCATTTTCAAAAAAGAAAACAAAAGAATTAAATAAATCATCTAATGTTGGATTATCTAATTGATCGTTAGCTACATCAATAATACTTTCAATATCGGCTTTTTCTAATGTTGGTATCCAATTTGCTTCAATAGCTTGCTTAGGTAAATTAATCTGGTAATCATTGTCAATATCCTCATCTTCACAAAAGAATCCTATTGTATCAAGTGTCCAAGATTTTGAATCAGGAGGCAGATAAAACCAATTATTTGACATGTTTTCAATATTAATTAAGGCATCTTGTATAGATATTAAAGGCATTTTTACTCCTTAATATTTATGAATAATCCTATTTGTCTTGTTTTCTATTTTCTTTTACTAATGTATTGGGATAGATTTGAAAATAGCGCTTAAACGAAACAGGACATGTCACCAAAGGGGAATATTTTAAAACCCATGGTAAACTTTTAATCGGCTTGCTAAACAGCTTAATTATCCAACCATCGCTACCGTTTGGGAACATAAATTTAAAACTTATGGAATTGTCATTTAGAATTTTAATATCGCCAACTTTGAAAATACTGGGTGTTAACCAACCATGCTGACCACCAATAATAACATGATCAACAATTTTTTTACTCTGAGAATCAAGTAAATATATGTACAACTCTTCGTCATAAAGTCCCATATCAATATCGATGACAAACAATAAGAGATAACGATTGTTATAAAGATAAGCTGCTTTTAAATCACAAACTTCCAGTTTGTCATGAAAACAAACACCATCGACTTCAACCTGCGCACCTATTACGCCCTTTTTATTGCGAGGTAACGCTTTTAAAATAATATTGGATAGTGGTTCTATCATGATCATTTCCTAATAAAAATGCTTAACTCTTATACAATAATATTAACAAAGAACTTTATCAATATAAAAGTAGAGATATTCATTATTAGAATAATCAAAATAGTAAATTAGATCTTCTTATAAATAACATAGGTTACAAAAATAAATTTACTTAATACTATATGAACATTTTGCGATTAATAGTAACAATACTTCTTTTTTTAAATGTAGTGTACTGAAAAATAAAATTATTATTCAATATATGTTAACAGAATATTCTCATCTCTAATGCTTTTGTCAGTACTGACAATATTTTTTTAAAAATAAGTTAGAAAGGATGTTAATGATTATAATCTATGTTATCAACAAGACAATAATATTCAAGCAAGATTACTTTTTCAAAAACTATATGGCAAATCACATCATAATTTAGGTTTAAAAATTATTTTAATATTTCAATTGGCAATACTGTAATTGAGATATCAGAACTAAAATTTTGATATTAAAAAAAATATGCCTTTTTAAAGTAGTAATAATATGACAATTTCATTGGATCGACCGACCACTCAAATTACTACTCCTCTAAAAAATAAGCCAAAATAAAATAAAAGAAATCCTTCCTTTTAAAATAATTACCTGAAGTTAACGAACCAATCATACTAACAATTAATTCAAAAGTTACAACAATCATCTTTCAATTAAATCTAATATCTCAATATCACAATATCATCCGAACGTAACTCTATAGGATCATTAGTTTCTTTAACATAAATGGCAAATTATGTCAGTTAATAAATTTCATATTTATTGCACCTATTTTTTTAAAATACTTTTCTTATTTTTTGTGATATTGGACATTCCAATTTTTAATTGCTGACAATATAGATAAAAATCGTATTAAAAAAGCAAAATAAAAACTAATAGGACTTGAACCAGTGACCAATCGATTATGAGTTTTTTGGATAGAGGTTTTAAATCAAAAACTTAGTTATTAATCAATTAGTTAATTATGCATATAAAAACATATTAAGCACTATAAAATCATTTTCGATCGCCAATTTACCGCCATTTTTTATTTAATTTAGTTTATTATTATTGAAATAATAATGACTCAATCTCTCTTTAATTAATCATGGTCTAACGGATTTAATTTCACGGCATCTTCGAAGTGATCTGGGGCAAAATGAGCGTAGCGCATGGTCATTTTTATATCGGTATGGCCTAAGATTTTTTGCAGGACTAATATATTGCCACCATTCATCATAAAGTGGCTCGCAAAAGTGTGGCGTAATACATGTGTTAATTGTCGATCAGGTAGCTCAATACCAGTTCTATCTAATGCCGAGCGAAAGGCCGAATAACAAGCAGTGAAAAGCTGGCCATTTTTATTGGGAATTTGTTGAAATAACTCATCACTAATCGGAATTGTGCGGTTACGTTTACCTTTAGTATTAATGTAGGTAATCTTTCTGTTCTTAACTTGAGCGCTTTTTAAGCTTTCAGCTTCACTCCATCTGGCCCCTGTTGCCAAACAAATTTTAACTATAATGGTTAAATCGGTTGCACTACTTTGCTGACAAGAATTGAGTAATGATTGAATTTGTTCTTTGGATAAATAAGCCATCTCTTGTTCATCGGTTTTAAATGAACGAACGAGTTCCAAAGGATTTTTATGCTGCCACTCCCCTAGCCGAATTAACTCATTAAACATGGCTTTAAAATAAGTTAATTCAAGGTTCATCGTTCTAGGAGCAACCGTTTTAATGCGATCAGTTCGATATATCTCACCGTCAATCCGCTTTTGGCGATAAGTAGTAAATTGTTTTGCAGTGAAATTTGTTGCTAATGGATTGTCCATACAATCACTGGCAAAAAGCATTGCTTTTAATCGAGTTTGACCGTCTTTTAAGGTTTGACCATGCAACGAATACCAACTTTGAATTAATTCAGATAAACGACGCTTATCAATTTTTTCATTAATCCATGGTTTTTGATTTGCTTGTTCTTCAAGATAATTTTCATATGCTAATGCTTCTCCTTTGGTGGCGAAGTTTTTACGGATCCGACGACCACCAGGAAGATATTTTTCAAATAACCATTTACCATTAGGTTGTTTTCTTACTGACATAAGTACAATTAGTCCTTTGCTAATCTAAATCAATTGTCCTTTTAATTCGCTAAACTCTTGTTCAGTAATGGCTCCCTTATCTTTTAAGCTTGCCAACCGCTCAAGTTTAACTAAAGTTTCATCGGAAATAACCGCTTCTTTAGATTGCTCAGCTGGTTTAAATTGTCCTTCACCAGTCGCTAACCATTGTAATGATGCACCAGTTTCATCCATACATTTGACAACAAGATCAGAAGGAAAGAGATCTCGTCGATAACGAATTGATAAACTTGCTGCTGATGTCCCTAAATAATTGCTATATTCGGCTTTGGATTTAAACCCATAAGCCTCAATAATTCTATCTAATACTTTAGCACCACCAGAATTAAAATTAATACTCATCTTGAATTAAGCCTAAGTTAATTTAAAAATAAAAATATGATTGACATTAAGCTTTGCTTAATGATAAATTATATTTAGTTTAATTTTACATATAAATACACATAATTACACATAAGCATATTTATGTTAGGAATAATGCACTATGATGACAACAATTTCAATCACTATTTCTGCTCCGTACGTCACTGTTGATGAATTTGCACGAGTTTCAGGCATGAACCCGCGTACTGTTAAAAAATATGTACATGAAGGATTGCTACCAACGCGAAAAAAAAGAATCACAGGCAAACATGACCGCTCAACAACATTAATTAATATGACCGCCCTTACGCTTGAAGGGGCGAAAGCATTTAATCCTGAACTAAATTTGATGGAGC
The DNA here is from genome assembly GCF_984568995.1 of Gilliamella sp. LMG 34360. Taxonomy (NCBI): domain Bacteria; kingdom Pseudomonadati; phylum Pseudomonadota; class Gammaproteobacteria; order Orbales; family Orbaceae; genus Gilliamella; species Gilliamella sp. LMG 34360. The sequence goes on from NZ_OZ474900.1 coordinate 1,859,721, forward strand.
AATAATATGAGTCAGGCCATCTATTTAAGTGAAAAATCGACTACCCAACCGTTAGTCATTTTTATTCAAACCAATAAGCATAATCCAAATGGTTGGATTGAAAAAAGTAATGGTAAAACGATTAAATTAAAGCAAATAAAGCATCTCCAAAACTAATTCAAACCATTTGATAAAGCCTTTGCCTTTTTCGAAAGACATAACTCTTTTTTGATGATTCAAACTACATTTATATAAGGAAGAGCGATGAATAATATTGAACAATCTCGTCAACTTGAACATATAAGACATCTATATCAATTAATTCATGGACATCGCAGTTTAGTACGCAGCAATTTTAATCGGTTAAAGCCTGGACAAAAAAGACTGTTATTAGCAGCCTCAGGTATAACATCATTAAACACAAGATTGTCGTATTCAGAACATAATCTAAACTTTGATCTGCTCAACGATAATGAAGTAGATAATTTAGAGATAGGACTTCGCCGTTTACAAGCCATTGTGGATGTTTTTACCCACTGTGAAGCACAAGATTTTACCAAACAATAATGAATATTAAGATAAGGAAAAAACATATGAACTCAAGCAATATCACTCAATCTAAATTACAGCATATATCGTTAAAAATTAAACAAGAAACCGAACAACGACTTTGTGATCTTTATATAAATCGCTTAATGCAAATAAGTGGTCATATTTTAGATCAGAATTTAACCGCTAGCGAAGTAAATGAATTGCTTTATCAAGAAGCAGAAAAACTTCGCCATCAAAGCTATGAGACTAATGCCTAATGAAAGATATTATAGACCAAGCAAATGATTTGGCTCAACTTGAACTCGATAATCTAATTGCTAATCGCCAAACCTTTACCGGCGAATCAGCAATAGATTGTATTGAATGTGACGAGCCAATCCCTGAAAAACGTAGACAATTGATAAAAGGTTGTCAACTTTGTATTGATTGTCAAAGTCTAAAAGAACTGCGTACCAAACGATAACAGCTACCGAGAATTTATGACCAGTCAATCTTTCTCTTTACCTTTTATTACAGCTAAAAATAAGCATTCTCTATTATTAGCTATGCGTGATTATTATGAAAATACAGGGCAATATTTACCTAATAAAAAATTAGCAAGAACGCCAATAGCCCAGCTTGATTATAGAAAAAAAATGCCACAATCTATCAGCTTTAATGAAATTAAATTGTGGCAAGTTGATCAAGAAGACCACCCATTCCGAGCTCAATTCTTTAGTGATTTACCTGATTTTTTAGCTGGTTATTTTGCTGATAAATATATCAATCTTTTTCAAGCTGAAGGAAGAAAACAAGCCAACCGTTTTTTACGACAAACTTTAGGTGGCAATATTCAGGCAAGATTATCGCAAGTCAAAGCTCGTTACCAAGTAGACAAACCCAGTGCCTTATCAATAAATTTTACTGAGGAATTTGCCCAATTAGCCACATTATGTACAAAAAAGCTAGCAAAATTAAGTGTTGACGTAGCCAATTATCTGAATAAACACATCCAGACCCGTCTTGCAGATCAGACCTTTTGTTTGAAAGCGAATTATATTGAAAGCAATAGTTTGGAGCAAAATCTCTATCGTAGTGTTTTAAAAGAACTAATTGGTATTAACATTATTCCACCCTATTTTAATGATTTTAAAAATCACAAATTAACCAATGATAATTGTATTAAAGCATTAGCTAAAATAACCAATCATGAGTGGTGGCAGCGTAAATTAAAAACTCGCCGAGATTTTGAACATGAACATTTAGCAATTGCCGTAGGTCAAGTGCAAAAAAAGGCATCACCTTATGCTAGTCGTAGCTGTCAAATGAAATGGCAAGAGCAAAAACGTCGCAATCAAAAATATCTGGAAAAGATGGCGATAGAAAATCCAGAAACGGGTGAACAAATATCATTAGATTTACAAGTTTATAAATCAATTGCTAACCCAGCAATAAGGCGTGTGGAGCTTATGACACGCATGCGGGGCTTTGAAGATTTAGCAGATCAACTTGGTTATCAAGGTGCTTTTATAACCTTGACTGCACCAGCTAAATATCACAGTGCGCATGCTAAAGGTGGCTTTGTTGAAAACTGGCAAGGCAACACTCCACGAGAAACACAAGCCTACTTATGCAAAATTTGGTCACGAATTCGGGCTAAATTAAATCGTGAAAATATTCAATTTTTTGGTTTTCGGGTTGCCGAACCTCATCATGACGGTACACCTCACTGGCATATTTTAATCTTTATGCGTCCAAAAGATATTCAAAAAGCTTTTTATAGTATGTGGATATATGCTATGGATGAAGATGGGGATGAAAAAGGTGCTGCCATCAATCGTTTTGAATTTAAAGATATTGATAAACAAAAAGGATCTGCAACTGGCTACATCGCCAAATATATTGCCAAAAATATTGATGGATATGCACTAGAAAACGAAATTGATACTCAAACAGGCGAAAACTTAAAGCTATCATCTAAAGCGATTACCGCTTGGGCCAGCCGCTGGAAGATTCGCCAATTTCAACAATTAGGGGGAGCACCAGTCAGTGTATGGCGAGAACTGCGTCGTTTAAAAAATAAAAAAGTAGACAATAATATTATCGATCCAGTATTAGCATCGGCCGATATTGGTGATTGGGCCGCTTATACTACTCATCAAGGTGGACCATTAGTCAAACGCAAGGATATTAAAGTCCGGCTTGCTTATGAGGATAAAGTTAATCAATATGAAGAAATTATCAAAAAAATTAAAGGGGTCTATGCACCGATTCATGGTTTTTCATCTTTTATTTGCACCCGATTAATTAAATGGAAGCTAGTTCCCAAAAATAACAGTAATGGCGTAAAAACTAATGATACATTTTTATTGCGGGCGGAACGCACGCCTTGGAGTTCTGTCAATAACTGTACTCACACAGTTAATTTTGAACAACAACGACAGGCCATTAAACAACAACTGAAAATTATTGGTTTGCCAGATAATGATTTAAATGTGAATCATCTCTATTTAAGGCGAAGTATCAGGCTAAATGCACATCAGAGTCTAATATTAACTGACTACCTAAAAGGACTTCATTTAATAGTAAACAATCATTATATTGAGCTAAAAAAAAGGCCACCTAAAAACCATATCAATGACATTTTTAACTAAAGCAAAAAATACATTATTAATATTTCTTATTTAGTGAATCGTGTAACATTTAGACAATAAAATAGATAATTATCAATATACTAAATATTATTGACTACTTTGTTCTAAGTTTTTAAAAAATGACTTGATCGAAAAGATAATTATTATATACTGTATGTAGATACAGTATTTAAGGGTAACTAGAAATGAATGAGTTGGAAAAAATAAAAACAATAGAGCGCGTCGAATTACTTTCACGAATCATTACTGAACATATTCATTTACAGGAAAATGATAAAGACATAATAATGTTTTGGTTTCGTGATTTACTTGAGCCATTAAAAAAACAAATGACGACTAAACATCTTGATAACCCAAATAATTAATAATCACTTTAGGATAGTTGAAAATAGTGTAGACCACTTAACAACAATCATCAACTATCCTCCTATACCATACAAACCAATAATAAAAAACTACAATTTGAGAAAGCTTTATTTTGTATACTCAGATACCGCAATTTTATTAAATATTTGCCGATTGTTATTAATAAAATTCATATTAGCAATGACTATTTATATGAATTAAACCTTAATACTTAGATTTTTAATTAACATCGGCAACCGCCAAATACTAATTTATTTTAGTCAAAATAAATGATTTTAATTGTTTAAACAGTTACTACAAAACCCAGTCCGCAAAAACTCTCAATTATTTGATTAATAACAATTTTAAAAAGCTTATTTTTAATTAAATACTCATTATAAATTAGGAGAAAAGAGTGAAAAACTGTATAATTAAACAGTGTAAGAAATTACTTAAATTATCCTTTGATTCTTGATAACTGATATCAGGATTGGAATATACTTATTAAAAAAGGATAGTAAAAAATGATAACAAATTTCGCATTACAACATTAATTGCTTAAATGTATATTTTCGGCTTTTGCTAGAGCATTAGTCATTTTAGCGTTTAGCTGTTTTAATTGGCAATTTGAACTTACCTCCGGCATAACTATGACCAAGGTTATTGGTTCGGAGTCAACTTAATTTAAATTCGAAATAAAAATTAGTTAAATATATCAAAGGAGATGAAGAGTCATGAAATTAACCGAGCACTTCACATTAGAAGAATTTACTCGCTCAACAACAGCAACTCGACTAAAAATAGATAATCGTGTGCCAGATAACTTAATGGCAAATATTTATCTGACAGCTAACAAATTAGAATTAGTTAGAAAAGCTTTAGCTTATCCAATCATTATCTCATCTGGATACCGCAGCCTTGCTTTGAATTACCAAGTGGGTGGGTCGCAAACCAGTGCTCATACCAAAGGTTTAGCCGTTGATTTCAATTGTGCCTATGGCAATCCAAAACAAATTTGCCAACATTTAATCACTTCGGGGGTCGAATTTGACAAAATCATCCAAGAATATAATCAATGGGTTCATATTGAATTTAGTCACGTCAACCAACGCAGGTGTGTTCTTACAGCAGTAAAACAAAACGGCAAAACTATTTATTTACCAGGATTAGTATGAACAAAACCAACGTCACTATTGCTTTTGCCTTTATATTATTGTTTTTTATTATTAGCGATTTACTGCATGCTAAACGATTAGCAAACAATGAAGCCAGCCAATTGGCTCAAAAAGTAGTCCAATTGCAACAAACAATTATAAAAAATAATCAGATTATCTTTGACTATGAAAAAAACAAGCAGTATTTAGAACAACAATCGTTACAAAATCAGGAACAAATAAATGGTCAACTCAAAGAGAATTTTTGTGCTAACCAGCTGGTGCCTATGCCTATTTCTGGTAGCTTGTACAACCGAGCGAAAAATCTTCGTCAATCAACCAATACCCGCGAATTTACTCATTAGTTGTCAACCAAATTTGCCTCCTAATCCAATGACTTTTGGTGATAGCCTTACATACAACGAACATTTATTGCATATTATTGAAAAATGTAATGCTGATAAACAGGCTATTCGTGAGATTAATGAAACTGACAGCAACTAATTTTTTATTAACTGATCAACAATACTTTATCGTATTGTATGTCAATTTATTACAATTTTGATTAATTGCTTAAAAATGATTTAGCAACGACCATATTATTAAATAATCATTTATAACGAGTGACCCTCACACCTCGGCGGAGCAATGGTTTTAATAGAGCAATCCCCCTTGTTTTCCGCCGAGCCCTATTTATTGAAACACCATCAATGTCGCTGTTAAAAAAATCTAAATTAACTATGGAGTAATTGAAGAATGATAGTTTATACCATGCAAAATGAAACTATTGATGCATTAGCTTATCGTGTTTTTGGTAAAACAACGGGGATTGTGGAAATAATTTATCAAAACAACCCTAAGCTATGTGAATTACCAGCGATATTGCCTATGGGTATAGAAGTAAACGTACCGGAATCAGTACCTGAAAAAAACTCTAATTCTATTAATTTATGGGACTAATTTAATGACAGAGCCCACCAGTCTAACTTTTACTGCAATTATCAGTGCTTTTTCATTATCGATGATTTATCCTAACATTGAAAATGGTATTATTTTAGGTGCTCTTTGTGGTTCGATTTTATTAGTAATTAGTGAACAATGCATTTCCCGTTTGCGTCGTATCATCTTATTTTTTATTTCATTTGCTATGGGTTTGCTCTTAGCTGAAATGACACTGTATTTACTCATTCCGTTTTTTCCAATCAATATTCAAACTAAAATACCACCAGGCTTAGGTGCATTAGTTGCATCAGCTATTAGCGTTAAATTATTACTATGGTTAATTAAAAAATTTGATGATCCAACTGACATTATCAATAACTTTAGGGGCAAAAAATCATGATAACGACACTTAATGCTATTTTTTGTTTAATGATTGCTGTGCGATTATTTACTTTTGATCGCAACAATTGTCGCTACAAAGTTAGATACAGTTGGTTAGCTTGGTTGATGATAATATCAAGTGCTACTATCAGCTTATTTTCATTTTTCAATCTACCCCATCGTGCTTACCTAGCCCAAGTAGTGATGAACATAACATTATTACTCTGTTTATTAAAAAGCAAAGGCAATATAAGCACCTTTTGTCGTTCATCAAAATCGGTTAAGAACACCAATTAACAATGATAATAATAATTTAAAATAACCGATTAAGAAAATGAATAGCTATATTAGATATTTGGACTAATGCTATTAAATTGAGAATGGAGAATTGACAATTATTTTATTCCTCCTCATCTATCTTTCACTAAATTAGTGGGTTTTACAGTAACCAAAATTATTTATAAATATTAAAAGGATCTGTATGAAAAAAATTAATCATTTAAAAAAATATCTGTTTGAGAAAAATCTGCTGAACGATAATTCAACAACTAAAAATCAATTTACCATCAAAGATGGTATTGTTGAGCCTTTCTCTGTGGATAATTCAGGATTTAAATACCATTTTACATTAACTATATATTTAACTGGCTATTGCTACCCTTTTGAAGATTTAATCGCCAGTATAGTCAGCTGGATGCAAGCTAATCAGCCAGATGCCTTGATTAGCACACAATCACGTCAACGAGCAATTAAGTTTAATGTTACAAATATCTCTGGCAATCAGTGTGATTTAACAATTGAATTAGCATTGTCAGAACGGATTAAACCAATACAAAAGCAAGATAAATTGGAATTTAACTCATTAACTGATCGAATAATTTTGCAAGAATCATTAGAAAAGTATGGCTATTAATAACTGTTGCAAATAAAATGCTGACATTAGTATAGACATTTCAAATTTGATGACAAATAGATGCTTTTAGGGGCTTTAAAAAAGCCCCTATCTCCGACTTTTTTGATGTTAAAGGCTCTTTTTTAATATTCATTTAACATTGTGTTTTATTATTTTATTTAAAACAAAAAATGATTAGTCAAGAAGTTACTGATTAAATCATTTCAAATAAACCATAAGTCTTAGTTAACTCACTGAAAATTTGTAACCCCTATCACTACAACCAAGCTTGCTTTATTTTTACTTGATAAAATTTCATCATAGTCGTTATGAAAAATTATCATCCCGCCGACTTAGTCGACATTCTACGAAAAATTGAAAACCTGATTCGCCCTGGTGTTATTTATCAAACCAATGGCGATCGGGTTAAAGTCCGTACTGGTGAATTAATTACAACATGGTTACCTTGGTTTAGTCATCGTGCGGGAAAAAGTCGCACATGGTGGCGCCCATCGGTAGGTGAACAAGTATTTATTTTAAGCCCCAATGGTAATCTTTCGTTAGGTTGTGTATTACCTAGCATTTATTGTGATACAAATCCTGCTCCAGCTAAATCTGATGATGGTTATATTGTGACATTCCCTGATGGTGCATCATTTGAATATGAACCTGAAACTAGTCAACTAACTATCAAAGGTATCAAAACCGCTGTGATTGAGGCCAGTGAACAAATAACCGCTAAAGCAGGTAGCAAAATTCAACTTGATACTCCATTAGTGGAGTGCAGTGATCATGTAACATTCAAATCATTTAGTGCTAGTGGTGGTGGAGCTAAAGGAAATACAGGCACATTAACTGGAAACGTCATTCATCAACAAGGTCAATTATCATCAAACGGTATTGTATTAGATTCTCACATCCACATTGGCGTTAAAGCTGGTGGTGATTCAACAGGAAAACCGCAATGAGTTACATAGGTATGAACAGCAAAACAGGGCGAACGATTAACGATATGGATCATATCAACCAATCGATTAAAGACATTCTTACGACACCGATTGGTTCCAGAATTGAGCGTCGTAGTTATGGTTCTTTACTGTTTTTACTTTTAGATAATCCAAATACAGAAGCAACAAAATTACGAGTGATTTCGGCAACGGTATTGGCACTTGCTCAATGGGAACCGAGAATAAAACTTGATGCTGTCGACGTATTTCCTGATAAAGAAAAATTAACCTTACAAATAACTGGTTCCCGAATAGACAAACCAAACCAAACATTTACTAGCGAAATCGAGGTAGCAACATGGCCACATTAACTGATCTTTCAAAATTACCCTCCCCAAATGTGATTGAATCATTAGATTTTGAGGAGATTTTTAATCGTCGCAAAGCTAAATTTCTTTCACTTTATAGCGCTCAAGATCAGGAAGAAGTTGCTAAAACATTACAATTTGAAAGTGAGCCGATTGTAAAGTTATTACAAGAAAGCAGCTATTACGAACTGCTTTTACGGCAACGAATAAACGAAGCATCACAAGCTCTTATGATTGCTCACGCTAAAGATCAGGATTTAGATAATTTAGGAGCAAATTTTAATGTTCATCGTTTAACCATTCAAGCTGAAGATAATAGTGTCGTTCCAGCTATTAAAGAGATCAAAGAAGCTGATAGTGATTTTAGAGTGCGAATTCAATCTGCATTTGAAGGATTATCAGTCGCTGGTCCTCGAGCTGCTTATGAATTTTTTGCTCGAAGTGCTGATGGACGAGTATTAGATGCCGCAGCTGAAAGTCCATCACCAGCTTGTGTTACATTAGCAATATTATCACGCGATAATAATGGTGTTGCCTCAGATGAACTGATTGAAATCGTTAAAAAAGCAGTTAATCAAGACGATCGCCGTCCTATTGCTGATAGGGTAACCGTTAAATCGGTAGAATTAATTAACTATCAAATCAAAGCTAAACTTTACTTATATCCAGGACCAGAATCAGAGCCGATTAAAAAAACGGCCATGAATAATTTACAAGCTTATATTAGCGAAAAACATCGAATTGGACGAAGAATCAGTCGCAGTGCAATTATTTCAGCATTACATGTTGTTGGTGTACAGCGTGTTGAACTTCAAGAGCCTGCACAAGATATTATCATCAGCCGTGAGCAAGCTAGCTATTGTTCAAACTATCAGATTGAGGTAGCAGGTTATGGCGAATAAAACGCTACTCCCCCCTACTGCTACCAAACTTGAAAAAAATCTTTCACAAGCGATTGCTTGTGAGCCACCAATTCCACTACGTTCACTTTGGGATCCACAAACTTGTCCATATGAATTACTGCCTTATTTAGCATGGCAATATAGCGTAGACCGTTGGGATGAAGAATGGTCTGAGCAGATCAAACGAAAAGTCATTGCTGAAGCATTTGAAATTCATAAACTCAAAGGTACTAAAGAAGCAATTCGCCGTGCTGTCGAGCCATTTGGTTTTTTAATCAAAATTAGTGAATGGTGGCAAAACAATCAAACTCCAGGTTCTTTTACACTGGAAATTGGCGTATCAGATACTGGCATAACCGAAGAATATTATAACGAACTTAGTCGTATAATTGATGATGTGAAACCCGTATCTCGTCAATTATCAAATTTGGCGATTCAATTAGTCTCTAAAGGCTCCCTAACCATCGGTGTCAGTGGTTATGATGGTAATACATTAGCTATCTATCCTTATATCGCTGAAAAAGTAATAACGCAATCTGAAAGCCATTTTGGTGCAACTATTCATTTAATCGATACAATGAGCATAATACCATGAATCAAATCTACTATACAATCTTAACTAAACGAGGGGCGGCATTGTTAGCCAATGCTACCGCACTGGGCGTACCACTTAAAATAACTCAAATGGCAGTTGGAGATGGCAACGGTAAAATACCAAAACCGAATGAAAGCCAAACCAAATTAGTGCACGAAGTTAGACGTGCAGCTATCAACACACTATTTGTCGATAAAGAAAACCCCAATCAAATTATTGCAGAGCAAGTTATACCCGAGTCTGATGGCGGCTGGTTTATTCATGAAATTGGTTTGTTTGATGATAAAGGTAATCTAATCGCCGTAGGTAACTGTCCTGCTACCTATAAACCTAAATTAGCTGAAGGCAGTGGCCGAACACAAGTGATTAGAATGGTTATTATTGTAGACAATACCCAATCTATTCAATTAAAAATCGATCCGGCAGTGGTATTAGCTACCCGAGAATACGTTGATGATTTAATTACCGCAAAGATGACGATTCATGAAAAATCAATCAATCACCCAAATGCCACCACTAAATCTAAAGGTTTTGTACAATTAAATTCGGCAATTAATTCTAATATTGAAAACCAAGCCGCAACACCATTAGCTGTTAAAAAAGCCTATGATTTAGCAAACGGGGCGTTAAAAAAATCCGGCGACACAATGAGCGGTCAATTAATTTTGTCAGAACTCGGAATAAAACATAGATATAGTGACAGTGAAAATGTGATGGTATCGAGAACGAGCGGCGATGATTACGCGCATGTATTCTATGATGCAAATAAAAAACAATGGAAGAGCAAATTAGTATATAACTCGACAAAAAACTCGTGGAGTTTTCAATCTATTGATGATGTCGTAATTAATGGTAAGTCAGTGCTAAAAACTGGAGATTACGGAATCGGCTCATTAACTGGCGCTCCAACTAGTAATCCAAATGATCGGTTACCAAGCGGTTGGTATGCAACTCAAACGTCTGATTTTCCAGATTTGTCCAGAAATGATTCAGCCACATTAGCTGTTTACGGTAGTTCACATAAAAACTTTTACGTTGAACAATTATTCGTTGTTGCATCAAAAACACCTAAAATATTTAACCGCTGCGCAACAATAGATGGTAAACAACAATGGTATGAAACTATCACAACATCCAACATTAACAACTATATCCCCGTTGGAATTCCTCAACCGTGGCCTAGTAACAATCTACCTTCTGGCTGGCTGGAGTGCAATGGTTCGGCTTTCGATAAAAATCAATTTCCAAAACTAGCAGTTGCATATCCTAATGGCTTCCTACCAGATTTACGCGGTTTATTTATTCGCGGTAAAGATAACGGACGTGGATTAGATCCCGATAGAGATATTTTAAGTTATCAGGACGATGCAATTCGGAACATTTGGGGTTCAGTGTATGGTTCGAATAATCCCGATCATGGTTTTCTAGGTGATTTAGTTAATGCTAATGGGACATTTAGATTAAATGGAGTAGGTAAAAAGAAAGGATTACCAAATGAGGGCGTCACTGCTTGGGGTTGTGAAGAGCTGATATTTGATCCGTCGATATCCTCCCCTGTAGCTCATGAAAACCGACCGCGTAATATCGCATTTACATATATAGTAAAAGCTGAATAATTAGGAGAAAAATAATGAAATATCAATTAAAACCAGAATCAGCAGTATTGGACAATAATGGTTTAACTCAATCAGCAGGCTGGGCAATTATTTATAATGTTGACGCTAAAGGTGAATTTTTACAAGCAACCTATCAATATTTACCAATTGGTGTTGGCTTACCGGCTAATGCTTATTTAGAATCGCCAAAAAGTGTTAAAGACAATCAAGCAATCATTCACGATGGACAACAATGGACCTATCCTACAGATTTACGTGGCACTAAGATTTATTCAATTGAAACAGGTGCAGAAACCACCCTTCAAGAGTTAGGTGAAATTCCTGATGGTTATACTGATTTAAAACCAGCAAGTGAATTTGATAGCTGGGATGGGGAAAAATGGCAATTTGATAAAAATAAACAGCATCAATGTGAAGTCAATCAAGCTTCAACCAAGAAAAATCAACTTCTCGCTGAAGCAACTACGCAAATCAGTTATTTACAAGATGCCGTTGATTCACAAATTGCCAGTGAACAAGAAGCGCAATTACTCGTTGAATGGAAAAAATATCGAGTGTTAGTAAATCGCATTGATATCGAACAAGCACCTAATATCGAATGGCCAAAACAACCTAAATAACTTTGATAGATAAACAAAAAACCTTAGTAATTTTGAAGTGACCCCATAAAGTTGGACACTTCAATTTTGACTAAGGTTTTTTATTCACATCTTATATTTCTAGCGATTGGTTGTTTTAGCTGTTTGTAATGATTTTTTTTACAAATCCTTCCATTAACTAATTTTTTTAGACTGTGTCACTATCTTTAGCAAGCCATTTTATAAAATGCAAATCCAATGCACTTTATAAAGTATTCATAAACTAGATATTTAAAACAAACACAATCAGCTCATTCGATCGTCTTATTAGCGATTCGAATTTTTATTTATAGGATAAAAATATGGGTCAAAAATTTTATACGTTACTTACTCAACAAGGGGCAGCATTACTAGCAAATGCTACTGCTTTAGGTATTCCACTCAAATTAAGTAAGATGGCTGTTGGTGATGCAAATGGTAATCCGACAACACCAGATGCTAGTCAAACCAAATTAGTTCACGAAGTGTATCAAGCACCACTTAATTCATTAAACACTGATGAAAAAAATCCTAATCAAATTATCGCTGAATTAGTTATTCCTGAAAATCAAGGCGGTTGGTTTATTAATGAAATCGGCTTATATGATAAAGATGATAATTTAGTTGCTGTCGGTAATTGCCCTGCCACCTATAAACCAAAATTATCTGAAGGCAGTGGTCGCACACAAGTCATACGAATGATTATTGTGGTTGATAATGTTAATGCTGTTGCTCTTAAAATTGATCCATCGGTGGTATTAGCCACCCGTCAATATGTGGACGATTTAATTACCAGCAAAATAGTAAATCATGAAAAAACAACTAATCACCCAAATGCGACTACTACATCAAAAGGTTTTGTGCAATTAAATTCAGCTACTGATTCAACAATTGAAAATCAAGCTGCAACTCCCAAAGCAGTTCGAGATACTTATGAATATGCACGATTTTCCGACATAAAAGCTCAGTCTGCATATGATCATGCAAGCGCAGCCCATAAACGAATTGATCCAATTGCAGATAAATTTCATTGCGACCTATATGAATCTCGCATCTATTCAGAAGATAAACGATTTTGCTTACTTATACGTAATGATGGTTTAGCTGCTGGATATAATGTCAATGAAAATAAAGTAATGTGGTACTTTCAAAAAGATGGGGCTTTAAATGCAAAAATATCAGTGAGTAATATTTTTGATTTAGAAAACTTTATTGGTGATAAAACAATCCCTGTTGGAATCCCTCAACCATGGCCTAGTAACAACCTACCTTCTGGCTGGCTAGAGTGCAATGGTTCGGCTTTCGATAAAAATCAATTTCCAAAACTGGCTGCCGCATACTCTCAAGGTTTTTTGCCTGACTTACGAGGTGAATTTATTAGAGGATGGGATAACTTTAGAGGTGTCGATCCAGAACGTGAATTGCTGAGTTGGGAAACCGATGCCATCAGGAATATATATGGAGAGTTTAAAACAGCTGCTAATCCTGAATATGCTAGTGGGGTTTTTAATACAATTCCAGCAAATACTCGTCATATAAGAAGTAGTTTAGATCCTAACAATGCAACAATTGTTTTTAATGCTTCAAGTGTTGTACCTGTTGCACATGAAAACCGACCACGCAATATCGCATTTATGTATATAGTTAAAGCAGAATAAATAGGAGAAAAATAATGAAATATCAATTAAAACCAGAATCAGCAGTATTAGATAATAATGGTTTAACTCAATCAGCAGGCTGGGCAATTATTTATAATGTTGACGCTAAAGGTGAATTTTTACAAGCAACCTATCAATATTTACCAATTGGTGTTGGCTTACCGGCTAATGCTTATTTAGAATCGCCAAAAAGTGTTAAAGACAATCAAGCAATCATTCACGATGGTCAGCAATGGACCTATCCTACAGATTTACGTGGCACTAAGATTTATTCAATTGAAACAGGTGCAGAAACCACCCTTCAAGAGTTAGGTGAAATTCCTGATGGTTATACTGATTTAAAACCAGCAAGTGAATTTGATAGCTGGGATGGGGAAAAATGGCAATTTGATAAAAATAAACAGCTTCAATATGAAATCAATCAAGCTTCAACCAAGAAAAATCAACTTCTCGCTGAAGCAACTACGCAAATCAGTTATTTACAAGATGCTGTTGATTCACAAATTGCCAGTGAACAAGAAGCGCAATTACTCGTTGAATGGAAAAAATATCGAGTGTTAGTAAATCGCATTGATATCAAACAAGCACCTAATATCGAATGGCCAGAAAATCCAAATAACTAATTTTGATATCAATCACTGTCATTTACTAATACGATTTAGCATAGTAAATGGCAGTTTTTATGTCTGATATATACATCTTATAAAGTAAATATTTTCACTATAAATTGTAGTAATTTCCACTACAAATCCAATCACTAACTCCTTTGTATTAAATATGTAAATATTGATAAGTACATTAACTTTATGATATGTAAACCACAACGGAGAACTTATGGCTAACGACTATCATCACGGCGTCCGAGTCATCGAAATCAATGAAGGTTCACGCTCTATCAGAACAGTATCAACTGCTGTTATTGGTATTGTTTGTACTGGCGATGATGCCGATGCGACGCATTTTCCACTTAACACTCCTGTCTTAATTACAAATGTCAATACCGCAATCGGTAAAGCTGGCTCGACGGGAACACTTAAATCAACACTAGAAGCAATTGCAGATCAATGTTCGCCTGTTATTGTTGCAGTTCGTGTTGAAAAAGGTGCAACTATTGAAGAAACTGAAGCAAATATCATTGGTACCACGACTGAAGATGGCAAATATACCGGTATGAAAGCACTGCTTTCAGCACAAACTCAGTTAAAAGTAAAACCACGTATATTAGGTGTGCCTGGTTATGACTCATTACCTGTTGCTACCGCACTAATCTCATTAGCACAAAAATTACGTGCCTTTTGTTATGTTTCAGCTTATGGTGCTAAAACTAAAGAGCAAGCCGTACTTTATCGCGATAAATTAGGTGCTCGTGAAGCTATGGTAATTTGGCCAGATTTTGTCGGCTTTGACACCACACAAAAACAAAATGTCACTTTAGCTGCAACGGCTAGAGCTTTAGGACTACGTGCCCAAATTGACCAAAAAGTTGGTTGGCATAAAACATTATCAAATGTTCCTGTCAATGGTGTCACAGGTATTTCTAACGATGTCTTTTGGGATTTGCAAGAAGAAAGCTCTGACTCAAATTACTTAAACGAACACGATGTAACTACCCTAATTTGCAATCAAGGCTATCGCTTCTGGGGATCTCGTACTTGTTCTGCTGATACATTATTTGCGTTTGAAAACTACACTCGTACAGCACAAGTATTAGCTGACACTATTGCTGAAGCACAATTCCAATTAGTTGACGCACCAATGCATGCCTCTTTAATTAAAGACTTAGTTGAATCAATTAATAATAAATTCCGTGAACTAAAATCTAACGGCTACATTATTGATGGTAAAGCATGGTTTGATCCTGAAGCTAATACAGCAGACATTCTAAAAGCTGGCAAATTATATATTGATTATGATTATACACCAGTCCCACCACTTGAAAATCTTATGTTACGCCAACGCATTACCGATAAATATTTGGTTGAGCTGGCTAATTCTGTCGCCACTAACTAAGGAGAACAATTAAATGGCTCTACCTAAAAAACTCAAATACTTCAATGTCTATGTCAACGGGACATCTTTTGCTGGTGAAGTCGAATCATTCACACCACCCAAATTAACCAGAAAATTTGAAAACTATCGTGGTGCAGGTATGCCTGGTAGCGTGCCAATCGACATGGGATATGAAGATGACGCATTAAATGTTGAATGGACAATCGGTGGGTTAGCTCACGAAGTGCTTAAACAGCATGGAGGCTTACTCAATGGTGTTACATTACGTTTTGCTGGTGCTTACCAAAAAGATGATAGTGAAGATTTTGTTAAAGTCGAAATCATCGTTAATGGGCGCCACAAAGAACAAGATCGTGGTGAACTAAAACAAGGTGAAAGCAACTCGACTAAAATCACTACACAATGTACATACTATAAAGAGATCATCAACAACGAAGAAATTACTGAAATCGACCTTATCAACATGATCGACAAAGTAAACGGTGAAGATCGTCTATCCAAAGCACGCAGTGCCATTGGACTATAACCATTAATTTAAAACTAATCATTTAAATTAAAAAGCCCGCGAGGGCTTCTTACGAGAGAAAACAAATGACTAACAGCAAAAAAATTACGTTAAAAACTGGACTAAAATCAGGTAAAACAACTATAAATGAAATTACTGTCCGCAAACCTTTAACCGGTGATTTA
Organism: Gilliamella sp. LMG 34360; assembly: GCF_984568995.1. Taxonomy (NCBI): domain Bacteria; kingdom Pseudomonadati; phylum Pseudomonadota; class Gammaproteobacteria; order Orbales; family Orbaceae; genus Gilliamella; species Gilliamella sp. LMG 34360. The sequence goes on from NZ_OZ474900.1 coordinate 1,876,002, forward strand.
CGTGGCGTTAAATTAATCGAATTTATTGATTTAGATATCGACTCTTTAGCAAAAGTACTACCACGCATTACCACTCCATCAATTGCTGAACATGAAGTATTTAATTTAGATTTAATTGACTTATCAGAGATCACTAAAGAGGTAATTAATTTTTTGTCCCAGAACTCGAACGATGCCAACAAGGAATCCCCAACCGAGTAGAGGAGGCAATGGCAGATATTGCGCTAATCTTTCACTGGCAACCATCTGCCATGGATGAATTAAACTTATCTGAACTTATGGAATGGCGAGAGCATGCCCGCGTCAGAAACGGTACCAATAATTCTGAATAATCATTAAGAAAATTATCAAAAATAAAAGGTACCGTTTGACAGCATTGATTTTTTGAATAATTTAAAAAAACGAATCAATACACAATTAATGCACTCAACATAAACATCATTAATCAAAATCAGAGAAACAGAGTTAATTAATTATGTCCAAAAAATCCAAGAAAAAACCAAATCAAAAAAATAAAATATCTGGAGCTAACAATACGAATAAGCCTAGATCAAATACAAAGTCTTCTGAAACTAGTCAGTCAAAAAAAGTTAATACACAGGCTAATACGGAAACTACTGACAAAAATTCAGATGACAAAGAAAAAAAAAGCTCGCCAAGTAAAAAGCTAAAAGAAATTGGCACAAATCTTGGCAAACCAATATTGTATCAAGTTGAGTCCTTTATTGAACTTGATCAAGCCATGAATAAAATTGCAAGGCAATTTAAAGGGCTTTATGACCTAGAAGGCAAACCGACTGAATTATTTGGCAGTATGAAAGAGCAAATTCAATCACTAAGTCAACAAATACCGACAGCTAGAGGAGCATTAGATATTGCTGAACAAGTAGAATCTAATGCCAAATTAGGTATAACCAAACAAAGCGATCCAATAAGTGAACAACAAAAAAAACTGCTAAACTTTACCAAAATCACGGCAATGTCAGCCAACGCGTTTGGTTTACCAGCTAAAGAATTAGCAACAGATATGAGTGAAATTGCCAAACTATTTAATATTCCGATAGAAAATATTGAAAACTTAGCCGACACAATTAATTATCTAAGTGACAACACCGATGTTAATGCAGCTAATATCATTAGTTCGTTAAAAGGTATGGATGATATTGCTGATAAACTCGATTTCAAACAAGTTATGGCATTAAATTCAACGTTCTTAAACCTGAATATAAAACCAGATGGTGCGATTGCTGCCACCAATGCTATCGTCAATAGTTTATCAAAAGCCACAACGCAATCAGAGCAATTCCAACAAACATTACAGTCAATTGGATTCGATGCCAGTAAAATAGAACAAGACATGTCAATTGATGCCATTGACACAATACAAAAAGTACTGACAACTATTAAACAACAGAATACTACCCAACAAACAGAAATTCTTAGTAAGTTATTTGGTAGTGAACAAGCCCAAAATACGGGCAAACTTACCAATAATTTGCCTTTACTTACTCAACAACAATCAGTAATTAATGATCCAAATGCAATGGGTTCTTTACAAATAAAAGCAGATATTGACAGTAAAAGTTTTGCGTCACAATTTCAATTATTAAAAGCCACATTTAATAACCTCTTAAGTTCGATGGGCGGTTCCATGCAAGGAGTAATAGTTGGAGCAATGCCATGGTTAACAGATCTCATGGCAAATACTCAGCAATGGGTAAATAACCACCCTACTTTTGTCGCGACCTTTATGGAAATAATTTCAATCACCTCTATGGCAAGTACAGCATTAGGCGCATTAGGAGAAATTCCGATTAAAACTTTAACGAGTGCATTTAAAGGTTTAGGCACTGTTATCTCGACAGTTGGTCGAGCATTTTTACTCAATCCTATTGGGATTGTCGTTATGGCAATTGCCGCTGCTGCTCTTGTAATAAGAAAATATTGGGAACCAATTAGTGCCTTTTTCAGTGGTTTTTGGGAAGGATTGACTAATGAAATAAAGCCAATCATTGATACTTTTTCATTCTTAGGTCCGGTATTTAGCGCTATAGGTGATGCAATAGGCGGAGTGATTAATTGGTTTAGTCAATTATTAACGCCAATCAAATTAACTAATGAAGAGTTTGAAAGTTGTAAATCGGCAGGAGTATCTTTTGGTTCAATTGTTGGTAGCATCATTATGGCACCAATCAAACTATTTGAAACACTCTTTGAAGTAGTGAGTAATGTTTGGGATCTTATTATGTCATTACCTGACAAAATAAAAGAACTACCTGACAAAATAGGACAAATTTTTACTGGTGAAAATGGATTATTCAATAAGTTTTTAAAAATTGGCGGCGATATTATAGACGGCCTAACAAATGGTATCAAAAATGCATGGAACGGGTTAAAAGATAGCATATCAGATGTCGCTAGTAATATATGTAGTTGGTTCAAATCAAAACTAGGAATTAATTCACCATCAAAAGTCTTTAAAGAGTTTGGTATTAACACTATTGAAGGCTATCAACTTGGGATCGATGGAACACAAGACGTTGCGCTAGACTCAATGAGTAAGTTTGCTAACAAAGTCACAACAAATGCGCCACACATGCCATTAAATACCATGAATAATAGAACAGATCCTATTGCCAATTCGGGGATTAGTAATATTCAAGGAGGAACATCACAATACTATATCACCATCAATGCAGCTCCTGGCATGAATGAACAAGAGTTAGTTAGAGCTATCACTCAAGAACTGGATCGTCGAGAGCAACAACAACTATTTCAAATTAAAAGCAGCTTAAGGGATATCTACTAAAATGATGATGTGTTACGGATTTTTTGTTTTCAGCTTAAAAACATTACCCTACAAAAGTATGAAAGTAAACAAAAGTTGGAGCTGGGCTAGTAATAATAGAGTTAATAAACGCTCAGCATTACAGTTTACAGGACCTAATAACGAAACAATAAACCTATCTGGTTCAGTATATAGTGAAATAACTCATGGTAGAGTCAGCCTTGAAGTTCTAGAACGTATGGCTTATTTATCAGTACCAATGCCACTAATTGAAGGGGATGGTGTACCACTTGGTTTCTTTGTTTTAAATAGTGTAGAAAAAACTTACACCGAACTAGATCGCCACGGTTCTCCAAGAAAAATCGATTTCACAATAAACCTAACTAAAGTTGATATTCCAGACTTCTTTGGTGAAGGCGCCATCAAAGATATTATTGATATTATTATATAGGTACAACATGGTAAGCCCTTTCTTTAAAATTTTATTATTAGATGATAATAATAAACAAGACATTACTAAAAAGTTTGATAATCGTCTAATATCAATGACATTTGTCGATAATAATGGATTTCAAGCAGATACAATAACTTTAGTTATTGATGATTCCGATCAAAAAGTTAATTTACCCAAAAAAGGGGTTAAATTAGAAATTACGCTTGGATGGAGTGCTGATAACAAAAGAACTACGATGGACAACCAAGAAGAGGTAATCTTTGAAGCAAATATAAAAAATGTTTTTACCATTACTCAAGTCACGCATTCTGGAACACCTGATATCATCACTATTCAAGGTACTAGTGCCAATCTATCGGGAGAAATAATAAGTGTTAATCGTGAAGAATCTTATGATAGTATTACTTTAGGTAATTTAATCGCTACCATTGCTAAACGCAATAATTTAACTTATCGCTATGATAAAGAAATAGGTTCAAAATATATTCCACATATTGACCAGACCCGAGAATCAGACAGTTCTTTTCTTACACGGTTAATTGATGAGTATGGTGGTGGGATCACCGTTAAAAATGATATCTTGATCGTCTTCAATAAAGGGCTAGGAATAACCGTAAATGGCAAGACTATTCCTCCTGCGAAAATTAAAAGAGAGTCAGGAAACTCACACTCTTATACAATTAGTAATCGTAATCAATATGCTGGTGTGCAAACATTCTGGTATAATTACAAAAACCCAACTAAAGAACCACAAAAAATTATCTATAAAGAACAATTAGATAAGAGTTCTGTTTATTATGAAGGTTCTAAAGATAAAATCAAAGTTTTAAGAAATATCTTTGCAAATAAAGAAAGCGCTATAGAAGCTGCTAAAAGTGAAATGAAAAAAATTCAACGTGGTACAGCATTTTTTAAACTTAAACTTGCCTTAGGTCGTCCGGATTTATTTACTGAAATGCCTGTTGAAGTTACTGGTTTCAAACCAGAAATAAACTCAACCCAATGGACCATTGCTAAATGTACACATTCATTAAGTAAACAATCAGGATTTACAACTGAAGTTGAATTGGAAATAAAACCCCAAGAACAAAGTTACGAAAATATACTCCCAACCAAAAAGCCTAAAGGCACAGTAAAATAACCTTAACAAGATTGGGTGAATAATTTTAAACCTATGTAAATGATGGCTCATCACAAAGAGTCATCAACTTAATCAAAAAACTTATTAAAATTGATAGCTAATCAAGCTATAGTTCATCTAAACTTTACGGCCATTTAATCAAAAGCAATGTAAAATTAAATAAAAAGTAAAATAAAAAAACACTAGACTTAAGTTTAAATTAATGTAAAATTAAATTAAACTTAATAAAAGAGGTTTGTCACATGAAATGTCCACATTGTCGAAATAAAACATTTATAAGATCGAGTGAAGAAATTAGTAACTTAACCCGCAAACAGTATTACCAATGCTCCAACATATTTTGCGGACATACTTTCACTGCAATGCAATCAATATCTGAAACTATTGTACCAAGCGCAATCCCAGATCCAAAAGTTAACATACCAATATCGCCATACAGCCGACACGCCAAAAAAGCCTAAAACATTACCAGGTTGAATCACAACCGACCTGGTTCCCTATTCCTAGCTCAACTATTAACGGTTTACTTTTATTATCTACTATCTACTATCTACTATCTCTATTTTGCAAGATAAAAAGATTAAATTCGAAAAATATCAACCGCCATTTTATCGCCACAGCCAAAAATTACACTATTAACTAAATATTATAAAAGGAAATAACTTATTGAAATTAAATGTTTTTGATGGTGGCCCCTACTGGACTTGAACCAGTGACCAATCGATTATGAGTCGACTGCTCTGACCAACTGAGCTAAGGGGCCATTTAGATGCGCTACTGACTTAGTAGGGTTGCGATTATAATAGAGTTAAATGGAATTTGCTATAGTTAAATTAATAAAAAAGGTTGATTTGCTTATTTATTAAGCTTTATTTTATTGGATTTTGTCCAATTATAAGATCTAATATTATTTGTTGAATTATCCTGATACAATAATTTGGTTTATTTTGTGCTTTATTGGTTGAGGGAATATTATGTCTATAAAAAAATTATTACTTATTAGTACAGCCATTTCAACAGCATTGTTTCTAAATGCCTGTAGTGGTTCTAACTATCAACCTACGGCTGGTGGTAGTCAAGTTCAGTTTATTGATACTAAGCCTGCTGCTAACTGTCAATATTTAGGTAAAGCAGAAGGACGTCGTAGTACTTTCTTTTCAGGTCTGAAAACTCACAGTGAGCTTATTCGTGATGCAGCATCGGAACTTAGGAATAATGCCGCAGCGATGGGTGGAAATATGATTTACAATGCGCAAGATGCCTCACAACAATATATTTCTGATATTGCACCAACGGATGCTGTCATGATCGGTGAAGTTTATAGTTGTAAATAAGATTATTATTTAATAAAAAGGGAGATCTTATTCTCTCCCTTTTTTAATTTAAATTTAAACTTAGTTTAACCATTTTGTTTTTCAAATTGCTTCATAAAATCAATTAAGTAATTTACTCCTTCAATATCCATTGCATTGTAGATCGATGCTCGCATACCACCAGCAATTCGGTGACCTTTAATACCAATGATGTTTACCTTAGTTGCTTCGCTAACAAATTTTTTATCGAGTTCTTCATTTGGCGATAAGAAAGTAACATTCATTATCGATCTATTAGCTGTAGCAACAGTATTGCGGTAAAAATCAGATTGATCAATAAATTGATAAAGTAATTGCGCTTTAGCTTGATTACGCTTTTGCATTGCATTCAATCCCCCAAGACTTTTAATCCATTTAAAAACTAATCCAGACATATACCAAGCAAATGTTGGAGGGGTGTTAAACATTGAATCATGATCTTGCAAAGTTTTATAATCTAATACCGACGGTAGGATTTTATGAGCATAACCAATAAGATCATCACGTACAATAACAATGGTAATACCTGATGGACCTATATTTTTTTGTGCTCCCGCATAGATTATGCCATATTTACTTACATCAATGGGTTGCGATAATATACAAGATGAAAAATCGGCAACAACTGTTTTATCACCAAAACTAGGCTCTTCAAAAATTTCAATACCGTCAATAGTTTCATTTGGACAATAGTGAACATAAGCCGAATCATCGCTTAATTTCCATTCAGACATAGGTTTAATCGAGGTTAGACCGTTTTCTTTTACAACAACATTTTGTTCCTTTATTTGACAATATTTGCTGGCTTCTTTAGCAGCACATTGGCTCCAATATCCGCTATTTATATAATCGGCAGTAGTTTTATTACCTAAAATATTTAATGGTACAGCGGCAAATTGTGCTCGAGCCCCACCTTGGCAAAACAAAATTTTATAATTTTTCGGTACGTTTAATATCTCACGCAGATCGTCTGTTGCTTCAATAGCACATGCGTCAAAATCTTTGCCTCTATGGCTTAATTCCATAACAGAAGCATCAGTATTATGCCAATTTAACAGTTCATTTTGTACTTGTTTTAATACATCAACAGGTAATTTGGCTGGGCCAGCACTAAAGTTATAACTTCTACTCATTACAGTTCACTTCAATCCATTTAAAAAAGAGCTCTATTTTTACACTCTCTTAAAAGATATACAATCACATTATTAGTAAAAATATTTGTTAAATCGCTAGATTTGCATAAAAATGCCGACTGGTTGTCGGCAAGGTATCAGATAATTAAAAAAATAATTCGGATAATTAGGATAACTGCTTTTTAGCGTTTTCAATAGCAATTTTAACTTGTAGTGGCGATACACCACCTTTAGCTGAACGTTTGGCTAAACAAGATTCTAACGATAGTACTTCGTAAACATCTTCATCTATAACTGTGCTAAACAACTTTAATTCTTCCAATGAGAGTTCTTCTAATGCTTTTTGTTTTGCGATTGCTCCAACGACAGCTTCACCAACAATATGATGAGCTTCTCGGAAAGGGATACCTTTTGAGACTAAATAATCAGCAAGTTCAGTTGCATTTGAGTAACCTTGTTTTGCTGCTTCTTGGCAATTTTTATAATTGATTTTGATATCTTCTAAAACTAAAGCTGACATATCTAAACATTCTTGCCATGTGTCGATAGCATCAAATAAATGTTCTTTATCTTCTTGAAGATCTTTGTTGTAAGCCAAAGGCAGACCTTTAAGTGTCATCATAGCGCCAGCTAATGCTCCAGCCACTCGCCCTACTTTACCGCGAATGAGTTCTAATGCATCAGGATTTTTCTTTTGAGGCATAAGTGATGAACCAGAAGTTACTCTATCGGATAATTCAACAAAATTTGCTTCGCCACTATTGAAAATAATAAGGTCTTCAGCAAAACGCGACAAATGAACCATACCAATGGAAGCATTGTTAAGTAATTCTAGAATATGATCACGATCGGATACGGAATCTAAACTATTATTAGTTGCTTTTGCAAAACCGAGCCAGTAAGCCAATTCATCGCGATCCATTGGATAAGCTGTGCCTGCTAATGCTCCAGAGCCTAAAGGGCTGACATCTAAGCGTTTTAATGTATCTTGTAATCGGCTAATATCTCGGGTTAACATTTCAAAATAGGCTAAGCACCAGTGTGCAAAAGTAATCGGTTGAGCGCGTTGTAAATGAGTGTAACCAGGCATCACAGCATCTTGATGTAGTTCTGCCGTTGTAACTAGCGCTTGGCGTAAACGATTTATCGCATTAATTAATTGTGATATTTCAACCTTGCACCATAATTTAAGATCGGTGGTTGACTGATCATTTCGGCTTCGACCTGTATGTAGTTTTTTACCTAAATCACCAATTTTTTCAATTAATTTTTGCTCCACCCAACTATGAATATCTTCCGCATCACTTTGTAAAATTTGCTGCGGGTCTTGTTGAACCGAATTAAGTAATTCATTTAAAGCTTTTTCTAATTTTTTCTGTTCATCATAAGATAAGACATTAACAGTAACCAATGCCTTAGACCAAGCAATTGATCCAATGATGTCTTGCTCTGCAAGACGATAATCAAAACGCAATGAATCATTAAATTGTTTAAATCGTTGATCTGCCGCTTGGCTAAAACGCCCACCCCATAATGCCATAATTACCTCAATACTATCTTTCTTTAATTATTTGTACTACGATTTTTATTTATCGTTGTTAACTGGTTATATTTTTATAATAAATTTAAATTTAATCAACAGTAAAAGCAATATATACAGGACATTGCCTGTATATATTGGTTACTTTATTTAATTTAACTGCAAATCAGAAATTACTTTTTCGCTTTGGATTTAGTTTTGGCTTTAGCTGTCGCTTTTTCCTTATCTTCTGCTTTGGTTGCAGTTTTTTTAGCCTTTTTGGCTGGTTGTTTTTGCTTTTCTTCATTTAAAGCACGAATGCGTGACGATAATGAGAATAGACGAATAAATCCACCGGCATGGCTATGATCATAAACTTCATCTTCACCAAATGTAGCAAACTCTTCATTGTATAAGCTATTTGGAGATTTCTTTTGTACAGCAGTTGCACTGCCTTTATAAAGTTTTACCACAACTTCACCCGTCATATCTTCGGCTAGAACATCTGCAGCCGCTTGGATTGAACGACGATATGGAGCAAACCAGCGACCATCATAAACAACATAAGCCATTTCTAAACCTAATTGTTCACGCCATTTGAAACTGTCACGATCTAAAATTAATTGCTCTAAACCTCTTAAAGCGGTCATCATGATGGTTCCACCCGGAGTTTCATAACAACCTCGAGACTTGATACCTACTAAACGATTTTCAATGATATCGACACGACCTACACCATGTTTTGCACCAATTTTATTTAATGTTGCTACGCAATTATATGGAGATAATTTTTTTCCATTAACTGAAACAACTTCACCTTTTTCAATACCAATGGTGACAAGTTCTGGTTTATTTGGTGCATCTTCTGGTGAGACAGTCCAAGCCCAGCAATCAGCATTAGATTGATTCCATGTGCTTTCAAGAACGCCACCTTCTGTAGAAATATGCCATGCATTTTCATCACGGCTGTAAATTTTTTCAACGGTTGCTGTGGTAGGAATTTTACGAACTTTTAAATAATCAATTAGAGCTTCGCGCGAACGTAAATCCCATTCACGCCAAGGAGCGATTACTTTAAGTTGTGGAGCAAGCGCCGTATAGGTTGTTTCAAAACGAACTTGGTCATTACCTTTACCTGTTGCTCCATGACAAAGTGTATCTGCTCCAACTTCTAAAGCATATTCCACTTGAGCTTTAGCAATAATTGGTCGAGCCATTGAGGTCCCTAAATAATAAGTACCTTCATATAAAGCACCTGTTTTTAATACTGGATAAACATAATCTTTAACAAATTCTTCTCGTAAATCGACAACTTTACAAGCTACCGCACCCGATGCTTTAGCCTTTTTTTCGACATCTTTTAATTCTTTCGGATCTTGACCAACATTAGCCACAAAAGCATAAACTTCACATCCGCCATAATTCTCTTTTAACCAAGGAATAATCGCTGACGTATCCAAACCACCTGAATAAGCCAATACAACCTTTTTTGTTTTACTCTTTTTCATGCTATACCCTTTCTAAATTAACTTACGATAAGTAAATGAGCTAATATTTATATGTTTTCAATATTTTAAATATTGGTAACTTGTCTAATATACTGTTTGTATTTTATTTAAGCAATAATTCTTGTGCCTGTTATATCTGATTTTCCATTGAATAATTCAATTAATTTATCTGCTTGTTTCCAGCTTGCAATATCAATAGACCGCCCTAATGCTTTTGCGGCTTCAAACGCTGAATTAACTTTGACAACCATACCATCGGTAATTACGCCATTTGCAATAAGCTGATCGGCTTGCGCTCGCGTTAAAGATTGAATGAGCTGTTTGTTTTCATCCAGAACGCCCACCACATCAGAAAGCAAAACCAAATCCGCATTTATAGTTTTGGCTAAAGCTACTGCAGCATGATCCGCATTAACATTCATCATTTGTCCATCTTCAGTGATACCAATTGAACTGACAATAGGCAAATAACCTGAATTTATCAATAAATTGATTAGAGTTGGATCGCCGGCTCTAGCTTCACCTACATAACCTAAGTCTTCGGAAATCTGTTTCACTTCAACACTATTACCATCAGCTAAACAGAGTCCAACAACCGATATTTGTAGTTTCTTGGCTTCTGACAATAATTGGGTATTCGCACTACCAGCAAGACTACCAACAATTACATCAATCTGATCTGCTGGTGTAACACGTAAACCATTACGACGAACTACTGGCATGGATAAACGATCCATTAATGAATCAACAAGGCTACCGCCTCCATGAACAATAATTAATGGTCGACGGAAATTCTTTTTATATTCATGAATAATAACAAATAGATTACTTAAAGCATCTTTGTTATCAAGTAATACACCGCCAAGTTTAATAATTAATGGTTTCATTTCTGCTTCCTATGTAGTTTTAATTTTGGTTAATTATCCAAAATCAGATTTATTTACTTAGACTTCAAAATAATAATTAAAAATCATTTGTCTATTATAATAGTGAAGTGGTTTGCTCATAACCAAAACGAATATTCATACATTGCACAGCCTGAGCGGCAGCACCTTTTAATAAATTATCCTCAACCGAAATCAGAATCAGATGACGATCTTTTAAGGCAAAACCAATATCACAATAAGGCAGACCTACCACTGCTTTTAAAGCAGGCCAATCTTTTTCATAAACTCGAACTAGTGGTTTATCTTTGTAGTATTTATTTAATGCATTAAGGATATCTTGAGAAGTTACCCCTTCTTTAACGCGACAAGTAATGGTTGCATGAATACCCTGTTTAAAACAACCTAAATGTGGTGTAAAGATAACCTGCTGCCCTAAATGTTTTGCAATTTCGGGTTGATGGCGATGAGTAAACAGCCCATATGCATGCAAACTTACCTCACAAAAACTATTATTATGCGTTGATTTTCGACCCGCACCACTTACACCACTGACCGCATTAATGACTGGCCATTGAGTATTATCTAATAAATCTTCTTCAATTAGAGGTTTAAGTGGTAATTGTGCAGCTGTAGGGTAACAACCGGGAACAGCAATCAATTGCGCTTGTTTTATCTTATCATCATTCCATTCAGCTAAACCATAAACAGCTTTATTTAGCCATTTTTGATGCCGATGGGTAAAACCGTAATAATCGGTATAAAAATCTGGAGAATTAACACGATAAGCACCAGATAAATCAAAAACTGTGCAACTTTTTTCTAAAAAGTAAGGGGCAATTTCATGACTAACAGAATGCTCTGTAGCTAAAAAGACAATATCAACATCATTGATATAACAAGAATAATCAGATGTGGCAATGAGTGGTAGGTCAATTACTCCTTTTAATTGCGGATGTAGATTATTATCAGAAATAAGTTTACCGCCGTCTTGACTGTTTTCCGATACCGTTAAAGCGATTAATTCAATATGTGGATGCTTACTTAAATAATAAGCTAATTTTGCACCTGCATAACCACTCGCTCCAATAATAATTGCCTTTAACATGTCTATCCTAATTTATTTAAGTGCAACAATGTTATATATAGTAGGTTATTTATAAAGTTAACACAAGCAAAAAATGAATTTTTATTCACTTTTTATGAATTTATTTTCAATAAACGCTGTTTATACTAATGCAAATACAAAGTAAAAAATTAAAATAAAAAACTAAGTTAACTATGCCTGCTCTTAAATATTAGCAGGCATATAAAATGAATAGTTTATTTCAATTGAGTCGCGGATTTTAATATCGCTATAAGTAATTCCCAATATCGAATAACACTTTGAATATTCACTCTTTCATCTGGAGAATGAGGTGATACAATTGTTGGACCGATTGATATCATATCCATATTTGGATAAGCTTGCTTAAACAATCCACATTCAAGTCCTGCATGAATCACCATAATCTTAGCTTTTTGTGAGAATATTTCGTAATATTTATCTTTAGCTAATTGTAAAAGACTTGAATTCAAGTTTGGCTCCCAACCTGAATATCCTCCACTGATTTCGTAATTGGCGTTGGTTAATTGACTAAGCGATATCAGAGTTGAAACAACTGCATCTTTTGCGCTATCAACTTGTGAACGAATTAGATAATGCGTATTTAATTGATTCTCTATAATATTAACAATACCTAAGTTAAGAGACGTTTCGACAACACCATGCAACTGATCGCTCATACGAACAACCCCATTAGGCGCAGCATGCAAATAGTTAATTATTTTATTTTGATGTTCAATAGTTAATACACGTTTAACTTTATCAGAAGTTACTTCAGCTAAACTTATCTGTATAGAAGGTTCAACATGCCCTAATTCATCATTTAAAATTGTTTGATATTGCTTAATAATAGATTCCAGTTGAGGTAAATCTTGTTTACTTAATGTCATTTCAACAAAAGCTTCTCTAGGGATGGCATTACGCAACGAACCACCTTTTATATCAGCTAATCTAAACGAAACATCTTGCGCATATTCAGCTAAAAAACGGGCCATTAATTTAATTGCATTACCACGACCTAAATGAATATCGCAACCAGAATGTCCCCCTTTTAGGCCTTTAAGCGAAATACTTATATAACAATCATGCTTTTCTGGAATGACTGCGTATGCAACTGCAAAAGTGGAAGTAAAATCAACACCACCCGCACAACCTGTAAATATTTCCCCTTCATCCTCTGAATCGGTATTGATTAGATAATGACTTTTTAACCAATTAGGTTGAAGACCAAAGGCGCCATGCATACCTGTTTCTTCTGACGTAGTAACTAAAACTTCAATAGGGCCATGTTCAATGGTGGGATCAATTAAAACCGCTAGTGCTGAAGCTAATCCTATACCATTATCCGCACCTAAAGTTGTACCTTTAGCTTTTACCCATTCACCATCAACATAAGGTTGAATTGGATCGGTAGTAAAATCGTGAACGGTTCCTTCATTTTTTTGTGGCACCATATCCATATGTGCTTGTAGGGCAATAGATGGACAATTCTCCATGCCTTTACTGGCTGGTTTCGTTAATAAGATATTACCAACTTTATCAAGTTCACAATGAATGTGATGGGTATTTGCAAAATCGACGATGTATTTAGTAATCATTTGTTCATGATGAGATGGATGTGGAATTTTACAAATATCGTTAAAAATCTGCCAAATAGATTTTGGCTTTAAAGTAGAAAGCATAATTTAACCTCAATATTGTGTCAGTAATAAATTAATGAGTAGTTTTTTTCGTGTAATCGCTTTATAATAAGGTGCAATTTTACATCTATTTTTAGTCCATTAATATTAATTTATTATATTTGTATATTCGATTAAAATTGCAGGTTACTCATGTCAATAGAACAAACTTTAACAGAAGAAGAAATCAAAGCCCAAAAACAGCATAAAGCAGAACTTATCGCTGAAAAAGAAAAATTTAATGTCACTTGGGAAATGTTACAATCTTACGGGCGCCAACTATCCAAACGTTTGTTACCTGCAAACCAATGGAAAGGTATCATTGCTGTCAGCCGTGGCGGTCTAGTTCCTGCTGCTATCCTAGCTCGTGAATTAAGTATTCGTTACGTAGATACAGTCTGTATTTCAAGTTATGATCATGATCATCAACGTGAAAAGTTAATCTTAAAACAAGCAAATGGTGATGGTGAAGGCTTTATTGTTGTTGATGATTTAGTCGACACAGGCAACACTGCCCATACTATTCGTGAAATGTATCCAAAAGCTCGATTTGTTACCATTTTTGCTAAACCAGCAGGTAAACCACTTGTTGATGATTATATTGTTGACATTGCGCAAGACACTTGGATTGAGCAACCTTGGGATACAGGGGTAATGTTTGTTAAACCTATTAGCGATAATCAATAAGGATATTAAACACAATTATGACTACTACCGAAAATTTATCTGCTCAGATATTTAAACCACAATACGAATATCCTGAAACATCAGCGCTTATTAATCGTATAGACAGTAGCGACGGTAGTAGCATAAGTCCTTTGGATGGTGAAATTGATTCAAGATGGTATCGGATCATTAACCCTTTTTTATGGATTTGGCGAGGATTACCTAAATTAGAGGTTGAAGAACTTTTATCCAAAATTGCTGCTTCAACAAAACGTCATACAAATGAAAAATGGTTAGATACTGTTATTGGTTATCAATCAGGTAATTGGGTTTATGAATTTTTAAATCAAGCTGCATTGTGGCAATCTAAAGCTGATTCAATCGATCAAGAAAACCCGAGTGAAGAAGATAAAATTAATTTACACAATTATTTTCTTATCGCGAGTGAATATTCAAGCATTGCTAGTTATCCACATTTCAAAAATGATGAACTCGCTATGTATGCACAAACTTGTGCTTATCAAGCTTATATGAAAGCACTCAATTATTCCCCCTTTACAGTCAAAGAGCTGGAATTTAAAGTCGAGAGTCGTAGTGTTAAAACGTTTTTGCACTTACCAAAAACGGACAACACTTGCCCTGTTGTATTAATATGTAATGCATTGGGCAATTTACAAATTGATTATTATCGTTATTTTAAAGAATATTTAGCTCCTCGCGGATTCGCTATGTTAACAGTTGATCTACCAACGGTGGGATACAGCCGTAATTTTGCTTTAACTCAAAATAGTAGCCAGATTCATCAAGCAATATTAGAACAACTTTCGTCCGTTCCATGGGTTGATGATAGTCGCGTTATTTTAGCAGGATTTCGATTCGGATCTCATCTTGCAACACGGTTAGCTTATTTGATGCCTAATAAGGTTAAAGGTTTATTCAATTTTACGCCCTTTGTTCATCAAATATTTGTAGATAAAGATTTGCAAAAAAACCTACCAAATAGCTACAAAGACATGTTGGCTAGTCGCCTTGGATTACCTTCTATATCTAATTTGCAATTAGCAGCAGAATTAAATTATTTTTCACTTAAGAATCAAGGATTATTAACTCATGCATGCCCTGTACCAGTCATGAATATTATTTTTGAAGAAGATGTATTAAGTAATTTAAATGAAGCAAAATTGATTCGTTCAATTAAACAAAGTAAATTAGTAACCATACCTAAAACACCATTACAAAAAAGCTTGCATGATGCATTAACTCAGTCCGTAAAATGGATGGAGTCGGTTTTGTAAGATCTGATTTAAAATAAGAGTATGTTATGACCATTAAAAAACAACAAACTGTCGTTGTTAAATTAGGAACCAGTGTATTGACCGGTGGCACAAAACAGTTAGATCGTGCACAAATGGTCGAACTAATTAGGCAATGTGCTAGTTTACATCAAGATGGACATAAAATTATTATTGTTACATCTGGAGCGATTGCCGCTGGTCGAGAATATCTTAACTACCCTACTCTTCCCAATACTGTTGCATCAAAACAACTACTTGCATCGGTTGGTCAAAGTAAACTAATACAACTTTGGGAACAACTCTTTTCAATCTACAAAATTTATATTGGCCAAATGTTGTTAACACGTGCCGATCTTGAAGATCGCGAAAGGTTTTTAAATGCGCAAGATGCTTTAAAAGCCATGTTGGACAATCACATTATTCCTATTATTAACGAAAACGACGCAGTAGCAACCGCTGAAATTAAAGTTGGTGATAATGATAATTTATCCGCCCTAGCAGCTATTTTAGCTGAAGCCGACAAATTAATTTTATTAACAGATATTGCGGGTTTATATACCGCCGATCCAAGATCAAATAAAAATGCTAAATTAATTCATGAAATCGACAATATTGACGATAATTTACGTAGTATAGCTGGAGACAGTGTTTCTGGGCTTGGTACTGGTGGAATGGGTACTAAAGTACAAGCGGCCGAAGTAGCAGGAAGTGCCGGAATTGAAGTTATTATTGCGGCAGGTAATAAACCAAATGTTATTATTGATACTGTAAATAACCTATCAGTTGGCACACGCTTTATCCCGCCTAAGACCCCCTTAGAGCATCGTAAACATTGGTTATTCGGTGCGCCCAAAGCGGGCAAAGTTTTATTAGATGATGGCGCAGTAAATGCCATTTTAAATAATGGTAGTTCACTTTTACCCAAAGGTATTTTACAGGTTGAACAAAACTTTTCTCGTGGCGAAGTCATAGATATCTGTGATAAAACAGGTAAAAGTATAGCTCGTGGGGTAAGCCGTTATAATAGTGATGCATTAAAACAAATTGCCGGACATCACTCACAAGAAATTAGCCAAATTATTGGCTATGAGTACGGCTCTGTCGCCGTACATCGAAATGATATGATTATTAAATAACAAACAATAAGGAAATAAAAAATGGGACTAGCTATAGGTGGTGTAATAGCCAACTGGTTTGGTGTATTAATCATTTACATGAATTCACTTCAAGATAAACTTTATGGAATCATGTTACCAATTGCATTCATATTTGCTTTAACAAGTACGGTAGGAATATTATTTGCAGGAAAAAATAAAAAATTAGCAGGTACTTTAATTATTATTGGCAGCATATTATTTGTTCCTTTGGGGTTAATTGGGGTTTTTGGTGCTAAAAAAATAATTAGTCTTGCTAATGAAGCAACATTAGAAGAAAGACGCAATTCATAGAAATATCATGGATATTACTTTGTTAAGGATAATAAATGGAATCTCAAAATCAAAATATAGAACAATTTCAAGCCCGACGTAACGTAATTTTTTTGATGATAGTATGTATCATAGTATTTTTCATGCTGTTAATACTTCCTATAGGTAAAAATGTAAGTCTAGCAGTACCTTTAATCTTACTTTTTCGTGCTATTTGGCAATTTAATATGATTTATATCTCAATTGGAGATGATTATATTACTTATAGACCTACTGCACCTTTAAAAGGTTCAGTGAGTATGCTTTTTGAAGAAATCTCATCAATTGATTATCAAAAAAATAAAGTAATTATTAATTACAAAAACAAAATTAGTAATAAAGAGGAAACTGTAAAAATACCTTTATCAGTCATGGAAGATGAGGCAAAAGAAAAACTTCTAACTACTTTACATACTGTATTAAAAGATAAGGAACAATAAGATAAAAAATGATGATTTAGAGCAAAGATTAAGGCATCTTTGCTCTTAACTTTTTAATAAATTGATAACTCCACATTAGAAGAGTGATGCTTTTCTAGTACAAATTGCGAGACATCATTCACAAGAAAGAAGCAAAATTATCGGCTATGAATACAGATCTCGCCGTAAATTTAGAAAATATTATTATAAAATAATGAATTATTAACATAAGGATAAATAATGGAATCACAAAATCAAACAGTAAAAGAATATTATGCTCGCCGTTTTTTATTACCAACAATAGTGATAGGAGTCATTGGAATCATTCTCCTGTTAGCATTACCCGTTAAAAGTGTGTCATCTATTATCATGATTACATGCTCTCTATTAATGTTTGTTTTTCAATATATGTCGGTTTATATTACTATTGGTGAAGATTTTATAACTTTGCGACCAACTCCAATGAAAGAGGAGAACAAAGTATTTTTTAAAAATATAAAATCCATACAATATGAAAAAAAATATATATCTATTGCTTATTACAACGAAACGAGTAAGACTGAAGAAAATTTGAAAATTCCTTTTAATCGTTTGGATGATAATACTAAAACTGAACTTTTAAATAATTTACATACTTGTCTAAAAGATAAAGAAACATTAACCAATTAATACTAAAGCAAAAGCAAAATCATAAGCATTCATCTTTTAGTTTTGTCTGATAATTAAAAAGTATTTTCACAGATATATTTTTTTAATATGAAGTCATCACTATAGCTAAAAATAGGATATCGTTGTATTAAAGTAATGATATTTACTTTAATACATGTTGTAATATTCAATTAAGAAATCTTTTTAGGAAAGTCCAATTTATTCTAAGATATTCGTGAATCAAATTAATAAAGGTCTAAAATGATAGTTCAAATGGGAAAAGAGGCAAAATTTGCTTCTTATCAATTAGCGCAATGCCCTACTACAACTAAAAATAAAGTTTTAGCGGTTATCGCTGATTTATTGGAAAAACACAGCACAACAATTCTTGCTGCTAATGAAAAAGATATCCAAGCAGCCAAAGAACAAGGATTAAATGAAGCGATTTTAGATCGTTTATTATTAACACCTGAACGATTATTATCAATTGCCAATGATGTGCGAAAAGTAATTTCACTAATCGATCCTGTTGGTCAAATTATGGATGGAGCCACTTTAGAAAACACTTTAAAGTTACAGCGTCACAGAGTACCATTAGGTGTGATAGGCGTAATATATGAAGCTCGTCCTAATGTGACGATTGATATTGCTACACTTTGCCTTAAAACGGGTAATGCAGCTATATTAAGAGGAGGTAAAGAAACCATCCATACCAATCGTGCAACCGTAGCCATTATTCAACAAGCACTGGAGCAAGTGGGTATGCCTAAAACAGCAATACAATTTATTGATAATCCCGATCGAAAATACATCAATGAACTACTTAAACTTGATAAATATGTTGATATGATTATTCCTCGCGGGGGTGCCTCGTTGCACAAACTTTGTCGTGAACATTCAACCATACCAGTTATTACAGGTGGAATTGGTGTTTGCCATACTTTTGTCGATGAAAGTGCCGATTTTGATAAAGTGTACCCTATAATTTTAAATGCTAAAACTCAAAGACCAAGTACATGTAATACTCTAGAAACATTGCTTGTACATACAAAAATCGCTAGAACATTTTTACCTAAACTGAGTCAAATTATGGCGGATCATCAGGTTATATTACATGCCGATGCAGAGGCATTCAAAATTTTAGAAACAGGTGTTGCCAACGTGTTTCCTGTTGAAGATGAAGAATTACGTCAAGAGTGGCTATCCAAAGATTTAAATATAGTTATTGTTGATTCACTTGAATTGGCGGTTGAACATATTCGCGAATACGGCAGTGGTCATTCAGAAGCAATATTAACACGTGATTTAACCAATGCTGAAAAGTTTGTCAATTTAGTCGATGCAGCGGCTGTCTATGTCAATGCATCTACTCGCTTTACCGATGGTGGACAATTTGGTTTAGGTGCTGAAGTCGCTGTTAGCACACAAAAGCTACATGCACGTGGACCGATGGGACTTGAAGCATTAACAACGTATAAATGGATTGGTTATGGTGATGATTTGATTCGTCAATAATAACAATTAAAGTAACTGTTCGGTGAAGCCGAACAGTTTTAATTAATTTCTAGACTAATCGAAGTTCCTCATCAATAAGGCATAATTCAAATCAATCTCTTCAGGAATTGGAATATAAACAATATGCCCATCCCCGAGTCCAGCTGGCACAGGTTGTCCTTTCTTATTTTCCATACGTTCAATAATAAAAGTCGTATTACCTTTAGGTGTCATCATCTCTACACTGTCACCTACTGAAAACTTGTTTTTAACAATAATTTCAGCCAAACCATTTAAACGTTTTCCACTAAACTCACCAACAAACTGCTGTCTGTCTGATACTGAATGGCTATGCACATAATTTTGCATATCTTCATGTTTGTGACGACGTAAAAATCCTTCGGTATAACCACGGTGAGCTAAAGATTCAAGCTCAGTTAACAAACGAGGATCAAAAGGCTTACCCTCACTTGCTGCATCGATTGCTTGACGATAAACTTGAGCAGTTCGAGCACAATAATAAAAAGATTTAGTGCGACCTTCTATTTTTAATGAATGTACACCAATTTTAGTTAAATCGCCGACCAATTCAACTGCTCTTAAATCTTTGGAGTTCATTATATATGTGCCATGCTCATCTTCAAAAGCCTGCATATATTCGCCAGGACGTCCTGATTCTTCTAACATGAACACTTTATCCGTAGTGGAACCTATACCTAAAGTTGGCTCCACTTGCTGAACGGGAATCGGTTCACACTTGTGTACAATTTGCCCTACTTCGTCTTCTTTGCCTTCCGCAATTTTATATTCCCAACGGCAAGCATTAGTACATGTACCTTGGTTTGAATCACGTTTATTGATATAACCTGAAAGTAAACAACGTCCAGAATATGCCATGCAAAGCGCACCGTGAATAAAGACTTCTAGCTCCATTTCTGGTACTTTTTCTCGAATTTCAGCAATTTCATCCAATGACAATTCACGCGACAAGACCACTCGAGTTAATCCGATTTTGTGCCAAAATTTTACAGTAGCCCAGTTAACGGCATTCGATTGCACAGATAAGTGAATTTCCATTTCTGGAAAATGTTCACGGACTAACATAATTAAACCAGGATCGGACATGATAAAGGCGTCTGGTTTCATGTTGACAATAGGCTCTAAATCTCGAATAAAGGTCTTTAATTTAGAATTATGTGGCGCAATATTAACAACAACATAAAACTTTTTACCTTGCGCATGGGCTTCGTTAATGCCAATAGCTAAATTTTCATGATTAAATTCGTTATTACGAACACGTAAGCTATATCGAGGTTGTCCAGCATAAACTGCATCCGCACCATAAGCAAACGCATAGCGCATATTTTTAAGGGAACCAGCAGGAGAAAGTAACTCTGGTTTTGCATATAAAAGTGTCATTAAAAAATGCCTCTGATTTCAAGTCAGTATTACAGTATTGTAATAGGTTAAGCAAAAATAGGCTGGCATTTTACGCTTAAGCCTAGCAATTGGCAAATTTATTGTATCAACGGTGAGTCACACAAAGCTTAATCGCATTAATTAGAAGTTAATGTCACATAATATATTTAAATTATTATCGGTTTGAAGTAACGCGTGATTATAAAATTTTTTTAATTGCCAATTTATATAATCTAATTACTCAAAAATCATTTAGAAACGAATTTAATTGTTATGATAAAAACAAGATAAATTGAAATTCTTGACTGTATTGTTTACTTAATTAACATTGCACAATTTTAAAAACATCACTCTTCTTTACCCCTATTAAGTAATGGCAAATATTCTTGCCAACGATATTCTCGGATCGGCATAGGCTTTGCCTCATCAAAATAAAGGACTAATGCTGGTTTTATACCATTCCAATTATCTACAAACTCATACCCAACCAAATGACCCTCTTTAATTAACCTTTTTGCTTTCGCATGATAATTAAAATAACTCATAATAGGCCTTAATAGAAAAGTTTAACAATTAAATAAAACGTATTTATAAATAGCTCAATACTTGCAATTTTTTGTTCTCACTTATAAAAACTCAGCAATTATTATCCCCAAAACCCTTGAATAAACTTGTGGATAAAAATGGTAACATATTAAAAAAAATAACTTTATTACACAGATCAATCTCTAGCCAGCTTTCATTGATAGTAGATTTTTTCATCATGGTGTTTGTAGACTTTTAAATACCTATAATAAAGTCCATTCTAAAACTCAAATCGATTATTAAAAAAATTGTATAATTTATAATATATAACTTATAAGTTCGCACTCATAGAGAGTTTATATTGATTAGATCATGTTTATTATGAATTAAATAATAAATCTGATTTTAAAATCTGTTTTATCGTTGTTTACATAAGGCTGTATTGAAATATTTATAATAATCAAACGATTATCAACATAATGGTTAATTGATAATAGAACTTTCCATTTTCTTCTTATGTTAGATTAGCATGAAATAATCAAAGAATTTTATTTATTATAAAATCTTTGAACTCACCACAAATGACCTATTATCGCAGCCACACAATTTAATTAAATAGTAATCAGCAAAATTTGCATTTTTGTTCGTAAATTAAGTGCGATAAGAGTCATCAAACTGTTAACAAGAAACAATCTATATAGATCTTATATTTTATAAAATCTATACTCGTTGAATTAAAATACTCAATAAATTCTGTTTGTAGAATTTTGCTAACATTTTGACAAAATTTAGCATATTAACAACCCCACTAAACTAAAATTTCAAGTATTTTTGTAAAAAATATTCAGGAGTCTATACCGTTTCATAATAATCAAAACGCTATAAAGAAAAGCTATCATTAATCAACAAAATCAGAAAGTTTATCTATGAAGATTTTTAAAATATCCATATTTTTTTGGATTAAATAATCAGTATTTATTTAGGATCAGTTACCATAATCGACATATTTTCCGGTTTTTTCATCCCAAATGCACCACTCTAATCGGATCTATAAAATGTCTTTTTGCACGGAAAATGGATAGTTATTCTTTGCCTTTATCATCAAGATTATCACCCAGTTCGGTATCAATTTCTGTAATACTATCTGGTTTAGCTAATAAATTCTTATTATTTTTTTTTACAAAACATTTCTGGATCATAATAGAAAAACCCAAAGCCATCTCCTCCTTTATAAGGTCTTATAAAACGATCAACATTATCATTCCACTCTAATGAATATTTACCTTGCGCAATTAATTTTTTCACTTGCTCCTTACTTATATCAACTAAATCAATGTTAGTAACATCTCGCCAACCCAATACGGAAAAAATTCGTTCCGCCAATTTAACATGGGTATTTATCTCTTTTTTATATAAAATTAAAATTGTTGGTATATAAAATACACCAATTCCAATATAAGCTGGAATTAGATTATCCAAAGTAAAATCACTAGATAGATACACTAATGCTGCTGTAAATAATAAATAAAATGAAAGTACTGGGATATGATAACGTTTTAAAGCGTGTTTACGTCCAGCAAAACAAGGGGTAATAAGAGAAATAATTTGCTCGCTCGGTTTAAGCATAGCATACACTTCATAATGGTCAGTATGCTTTTCGGCTACAACTTCAACCAAATCTCCTTCATTAAATTTATAATAACCCAGCCAACCTTTTAACTTAATTGAATTATTTAGTTTAGCTGTAAAATATTGTGATGGGAAATAATTACTTACATGTATATCGTCATTATGCCCTAATGCCGCTAAACCAGCACTGTTATTCCCAGCTAATGTTGCTAGCGCTGCTCTACTTCGTATTTTAGCATTCAGTTTTTTCCTCTCTTCTTTACTCATATAAGCATCATCACCCACGGGTGCATAACAGAATATTCCTTTAAACTCTGAAAGTGTACCTGTTATTTTTACTAAATGTTTAGGTGGTAAAATGGGATCAGTAATACTGACCCCCGTTTTTTTTAATAACTCTTCTTTATTATTATAAAGAATATCTTTTCCATCATATTTTGCGTAGGGCATAATTGGCCTTCTTCATTTTTATTATTAATTATTTTTTCGCTTTCATATTCAATAATCAGTATTCATCTAGGATCAGTTTCTGTAATCAACGTATTTTCTGGTTTTTTCATCCAAAACGCACCACTCTAATCGGCTTTCTAAAATGTCTTTTTGCACGTCAGGTGGATAGTCTGATAAGGTTGTTTCTTTGGGTATGGGTTTGCCTTTTTTGCCTGCTTGCCTAATCACCTTTGGCCAACGTGGCTGCCAGCATAAACATTCCGATATAAAATAACCTGCTGTGTAAACAGGTAATAGTATTAAAAATACCGGGATTAATAACAGATACATCACTATACTTTTTGAATTTTTTGCAGCGTGGATCATCGGGCTGATATGACCACCTAATCCATGAAATGGCATTGGTAAATGGGTGCTAAGCCTTGGTTTGGGTAAATTTTCTGGGCCATCTTCCATATAACGGCGAATAAATTCCCATTCATCTTTATAGTCTTGACCTTTATAGGTATTTTTCCCTATCCCGACTGAGTGAGCAATAGGAAAACCCGTTTTATAAGGATGAAAAACAATTAAATTCACCATATTGGTGCCATTCATATCCGAACCACTGTCACCAAAGTTACCCGGCATAATATGATCCCATTTAAATACGACAGTACCGCCGCAATATTTAGGGCGCTGAATATAAACTTGCCTTGTTACCCGATTAAACCGTACCCGTATATGGCGTACCGTAAACAGTTCCAATCGATAGACATAACGGAAATAGCGGATGCATAAATATATTAAAACTAAAGAAGTAATTAAAAAACAAATCATTGCAAATATATCAGAAGCAATGTTTTCATTCTCACTATTATATAATTGTGAAGCAATTATAAATGCAAAATAAAAGCCTGTTAAAGGAAACATAAATATTAGTATAGAGAGCCATGTAACAATCCCTCGAAAATTTTCAAACACTCCACCACGAATCTCGAGATAGCGATCGTTATAGGCATAGTACGGACCAATGGCTCTTGGGTTATTACTGACTGACTCTTTAGTCCAATCTTTTTCAACTTCGCTGAGTTTCATATCACTACTGCTATAACTCATTTCTAATTTTTTTCGTGTCTCTTTTTTTATGGAGTTGCCAAACCATAATAAATATTCACCGATATACATTAACCTTTACATCCCTTTTTTTAATCACTATTACCGTAATCAACGTATTTTCCGGTTTTTTCATCCAAAACGCACCACTCTAATCGGCTCTCTAAAATGCCTTTTTGCACATCAGGTGGATAGTCTGATAAGGTTGTTTCTTTGGGTATGGGTTTGCCTTTTTTGCCTGCTTGCCTAATCACTTTTGGCCAACGTGGCTGCCAGCATAAGCATTCCGATATAAAATAACCTGTCGTGTAAACGGGTAATAGTATTAAAAATACCGGGATTAATAACAGATACATCACTATGCTTTTTGAATTTTGTGCTGCGTGGATCATCGGGCTGATATGGCCACCTAATCCATGAAATGGCATTGGTAAATGGGTGCTAAGCCTTGGTTTGGGTAAATTTTCTGGGCCATCTTCCATATAACGGCGAATAAATTCCCATTCATCTTTATAGTCTTGACCTTTATAGGTATTTTTCCCTATCCCGACTGAGTGAGCAATAGGAAAACCCGTTTTATAAGGATGAAAAACAATTAAATTCACCATATTGGTGCCATTCATATCCGAACCACTGTCACCAAAGTTACCCGGCATAATATGATCCCATTTAAATACGACAGTACCACCGCAATATTTAGGGCGCTGAATATAAACTTGCCTTGTTACCCGATTAAACCGTACCCGTATATGGCGTATGGTAAACAGTTCCAATCGATAAACATAACGAAAATAGCGGATGCATAAATAAAGTGAAGGGAAAAAAACAATAGAATAGAATATGATAGCTATTATATGACCAGCTATCTTATCTGTTTCACCACAATATAACATTATAATATGATTAATACAGTAATAACCTGAACTAAAAGGAATAAAAAAAATTAATAGACTAATCCAAGTGAGAATCCCTCGAAAATTTTCAAACATTCCACCACGAATCTCAAGATAGAGATCGTTATAGGCATAGTATGGGCCAATGGCTCTTGGGTTATTACTGACTGACTCCTTAGTCCAATCCTTTTCAACTTCGCTGAGTTTCATATCACTACTGCTATAACTCATTTCTAATTTTTTTCGTGTCTCTTTTTTTATGGAGTTGCCAAACCATAATAAATATTCACCGATATACATTAACCTTTACATCCTTTTTTTAATCACTATTACCGTAATCAACGTATTTTCTGGTTTTTTCATCCAAAACGCACCACTCTAATCGGCTTTCTAAAATGTCTTTTTGCACGGAAAATGGATAGTTATTCTTTGCGTTTATCTTCAAGATTATCATCAATTTCGGTATCAATCTCTGTAATATTATCTGGTTCAGCTAATAAATTCTTATTATTTTTTTTTACAAAACATTTCTGGATCATAATAGAAAAAACTCCAGCCATCCCCTGCTTTATAAGGTCTTATAAAACGATCAACATTATTATTCCACTCTAATGAATATTTACCTTGGGCAATTAATTTTTTCACTTGCTCCTTACTTATATCACCTAAATCAATGTTAGTAACATCCTTCCAACCCAATATGGAAAAAATTCGTTCCGCCAATTTAACATGGGTTTTTATCATTTTATGATATAAAATTAAAATTGTTGGTATATAAAGTATACCAATTCCAACATAAGCTGGAATTAGATTATCCAAAGTAAAATCACTAGATAGATAGACTAAACCTGCTGTAAATAATAAATAAAATAAAAGTACTGGGATATGATAGCGTTTTAAAGCGTGTTTACGTCCAGCAAAACAAGGGGGTATAAGAGAAATAATTTGCTCACTCGGTTTAAGCATAGCATACACTTCATAATGGTCAGTATGCTTTTCGGCTACAACTTCAACCAAATCACCTTCATTAAATTTATAATAACCCAGCCAACCTTTTAACTTAATTGTATTATTTAGTTTAGCTGTAAAATATTGTGCTTCAAAATAATTACTTACATGTATATCTTCATTATGCCCTAATGCCGCTAAACCAGCACTGTTATTTCCAGCTAATGTTGCAAGCGCCGCTCTACTTCGTATTTTAGCATTCAGTTTTTTCCGCTCTTCTTTACTCATATAAGCATCATCAGCCAAAGGTGCAGAACAGAATATTCCTTTAAACTCCGAAAGTTTACCTGTTAATTTTACTAAATTTTTAGGAGGTAAAATGGGATCAGTAATACTGACCCCCGTTTTTTTTAATAACTCTTCTTTATTATTATAAATAATATCTGTTCCATCATATTTTGCGTAGGGCATAATAGGCCTCTTATCTAATTTGATTAATTCAAAAAGTATGATTGACAATGGTTCCCCAATCATCAGAAGTGAATACTGGTTTATTTTTTTCAATCTCTATTTGCTGTCGCTCTTGTTGAATTTTGTCCCACTCTTTTTCATATTTCATGAAAATTGCTTTTAATGCTTCGACTTCTTGTTGCTGAGATTCATAACGAGAAGATCTTTTTTCATGTAAACCGCCTTGAAATTCGCCAAAACGGCAACGCTCTAACCATTCTTCTATTTCATCAGGTTTATTAAATTCATATATCACTTGGCAGATATATAGTCCTAAACTTATCCATGGATTTAATGCTAATACAAATAATAGCATTACACTTCTAGCAGCAAGAAGTACTACTCCTCTTAAAAAAATTTTTTGAAGAACAGTTCTAGTTATTAATTTAAGACTGGTATTAGTAATTTGAAGTAAACTTTTCTTTCCTAATTGCAAAAATAAATCAACGGCACTGACAATAGCTGTAATAAGTCCCAACCAATGGAAAGCTTTTTCTACTTTTGTTTTATTTGTCGTATCCTCATTCCAACTTATCGCAATTTGGGTGATACCTGAAATCAAGCCAAAAATGTTACCAAAAAAGCCAAAATTCTTAAGTGTTTTTTCATTTAGCCGATTATTTTCACCATGAACAATAACAAATTTAAAACTTAACGAGATTATCCCTGTCGCCGCCATTACGAGTTTATAATTCGCTTCAGATTGTTGCGCTTGAGTTTTATAACGATCATCTGAAATTATTTCATATAAAGTTTTTAGTTGATAGAACGCCATAAAACCAATTAATCCCTTGCCGGCTGTTGTGGTACTTAATATACTGTTTATTTTTTGATTGATGTTTTGATAAGCAATACTCAATTTTGTGCCTACTGTATTAAAATTATTAGCTACTGATTTTTTAATGCGTTTTGACCAATCATAATAAGCTTCCATTTTTCTTTCTAAAGCCGATTTAGATAACTGAGGGGATGGATTAATAGCAACAAAAAAAGCTTCAGCAAAAGCAGATGAAATTTTACCGCCTTTGAGTTGCAAATATTTTAGTAAAATTACAGATGTAGCAAGTATATTTTCTTTAATAGGTTTTATATTTGCAACCGTAATTTGGGCATCGGTTGAATTGTCATCTAATAAAAAATTACGTTGACTTTCAAATAAAGTCGCAAATTCTTTACTAAAATCAAGTGGATAAGATTTATTTTCTTCGTCTAAAATACTAACATCGAAGTCAGTCATAGCATTCGCACAAGCTTCAAAGATTTTAGTTTCTTCAGATTCTTCTTGAGAAAAGTTTAAAACTGTTGCCAATTTATCTAATAATTGCCCATAATCTTCTCGCTGCATTGGTGTTGTTTTATCTAAACTATGCATTAAATTAATGTATTTTTGTTGTTGCTCTTTAGTTAATTTTCGTTTGGCAAATACTGCCGACCAGACTATATTATGTGCATCTAAGGTTTCATCAGTAATAAATTGTGTAAATAGATCAACAACTCTATCATTATTAACATGCGATCCTAAAGTCATTAGGATATCGTTTGCAAATGCAAGATAATCATCACTATCTTGTGCAAAATCATCAGCAGCTAATGATATTGGATGATTTTCTTTCTGTTTAAAGCAATCGATCCATTTTATTAAATCTTCAATTAGTCTTTCAACATAACTTCCACTTTCTTGTAAAAATTGATTATATTTTTTTCTGTAATTATCATAAGCAATAGAGCTCGATTTATTTTGTAATAACCTATTTTTATACTTACGCCAACGCTTTTCACCTGATTCCTCAGTCTTGTTTTTTGCATGCCAACTTGCTTCATAACCTTTAGCTTTTACTTCAAGCTCATTTCGAATTATGCTACATTGAGTCCTTAATTTTTCAATTTCATTTCTATGTGAAGTATTATTTAATTTAAATATATCTTCAATAATACTTGCATACCTATCCTCGCCCAACTCTTTTAATAAGTAGTTTTTCTCTGTAAAATTTACCAATGCTTTTGCATTCCATTTACATAAATTTACATGTTTCTCTAAATCAGATAAATAGGGGTTTTGGTAAGGACTGTCGGGGTCATAAGCAGTAAAATTTTTTGCCTGATTGACAATTCTAATTACTCTTTCCCCTTTTACTTTATCTGTACTAGACCATCCAGGTATTCGTCTTGTAGAAGACGGTAAACCAAGTACGCTTGGAGAATTTATTGGCTGTCTATAATATTCAACATCCGAAAGATAATCTCTATTTTTTTGTTGAATGTGTTTTTTAAAATTTTGCTGATTATTAGCTAAATCATTATTTTTAATAAATTGTTCAAAAAGTTCAATACTACTGCATGTGGAGTTTTCCCATTGCCTTTCCGTGATAACTTTTTTAAATGCTGCAAGAGCGCTATTACCCCAATTACTTAATTCAGCAGCAATTCCAATACTATCCATTAAGGCTACCATCATTGCTGGACATTTGGTACTATTACGTTGGCTTGATTCCATTTTACGAAATATATAAGACGAGTAATTTTCTCTAAATTGATATGATTCTTTAGGATAGTTTGATAAATTTAGCCAAGGCGTTAATGTTGTTCTTATTTTGAACAAAGATTTATTATATTCAAATACTCTATTCTCATCGATTGAACCAATTGGACTTGTTGAAATCGGCGAATCTTTAACAGGTTGACTATATAGATAAGGAAATATTACAGGATATTTACCATGAAATATACCAGTTATATTTTGTTCTAATAAATAATCATTATATTGACCTTCCATTGTACTGGCTATCGCTTCTTTAGTTGCGCATGTGATACCATTTGCACTTTCTTGTTTTTGTATCCACTCTTTAGGTTTTATAACTTGCATACGAATATCACGTTTATCTTCTTCATAAAGATACTTTCTTAAAGTATTTAGACTCCATTTATGTTCACTATAAGCTAACCATGCTTTATCACATTTATCAGGTTTGGCAAGCACAATAAATGCAATATTACTTGATTGATGAGCGCCGTTACTGCAACTGGTTTCAATTTCATTTAATGGAATGGTCTGTTGCTCATTGTTTGCATTTTTTACATTATCTCCAAATCTTAATAAATCTAGCTCTTTGCTAATATCTTGCTGCCAAAATCCACCTTTTTCATCTACTTTATATACTGAAACGTCTAAATCTAATCCATTATCTTCATATTGACAAAAAAGATATAAATAACCTTTTCTAGTTGTTCTTAGTACATATTTACTATCTTTATTTAAGGATAGAAGTTCTTCTTTTTCTGCCCATTGTGGTAAATTAGCACCCATCTGTTCAGGAGATACAGCATAACGAACAGGATAAATAGGTAACCCACAGGAACGACATTTTTCACACAGACTCATTTTTTCTTCCCTTTTTATTCATATTTAAATCATCTTTAACTTTATTCCATTGTGACGGGGTAACATTTTTTAGTTGTGCAACCAATGACCGATTATCATTTTGTTTAATAACTTGAGAAATAATATCATGGTCTATAAATTGAGGATGGATGATTAAACTGTAATAAGCGTATTCTGATAGATCATTTTTATTTCTATATCCTTTTCTTTCGGCATTTTCAAAAGCTTTCAATATAATTGTATCTGCTTGATTCTCTAATATCGTATATTGAGGATGAAAAAAATGGTAACGAGCAAGTGTTTGATTACGACTTTCAATCCAACCTATTTGCTTCCATTGCTGTTCACTAATAATACAATTAAAAATTGTATGTCGACTAATATTTCTAGGATTTTTTTCGATAATTAATTGTCTATCACTATTTATATATAACCAAAAATAGAGGAATTTAACTAGCATGTTTTTTTGATTATCAGAAAAAATATTCAATAATACAGGTAGTACTGCCGGATCGTAATAACGTAACAGCTCAGTGCTTTCATTATTCTGCTGAATAGCCACACTACCCATATCTCTGACTAACATCTCAATCTTTAATGGTGAAAAAATCCAACCATATACACAGCGAGGTTTCGCAAATAACGTATTTTGAGGAGCTACTTCTAAATAAAATTGCTCAATGCTTTGTCGTAATATAATTCGATCTTCTTCTTTAGCTAAATTAAGTTTAATTAATCCAGGTGTAGGTTTAATGTTGTAATTTATATATTGAAATAAAACTATCTCTTTTTTTGCGATTTTATCTTCAAAGTCTGTTTTTTTATTATTAGATTGATAGATAAGATAAAAATATCCATCAGTTTGTGATGATAAATCTATAATATTCTGAAAAATTTCATTAATTCTTTCAGAGTCATCTGTTTTTATTACTTGATTATTACTATTCATTATTTATCCCAATTTTACGTTACCTTTTTGTAAATTACTTGCTTCTTGAATAGATATTTCACATCCACTAGGTAACTTAGGATTTATTTGTTCACTTGCCGGTCCCATTTTCTGCATAGCATTACTTTTTATATAAACATTATCCGCCGTGCCCAGTTCAATCCCGGCACTGCTGATTTTAACGTATGAACCACCACACATTAAGGTGATTTCTTTTGCAGCTGACAAATCAACACTGCCATCGACACTGTCTATTTTAATATCTTGTTTGGCAGCCATATTCAGATTGGCATTTTGCGCTTGTACCTCAACATCACCTTGGTTGGCAAAGACTTTCATTCCTGATTTATGAGCAAATAGACCGATGGATTCACCGGATGAGACGGTAATGTTTTTTAACGCATTAATGTCAGTTTGATTTTCACTGGTCACCGATACACTGTTTGACGTTGACAGTTGGATATTTTCCGGACTGGTTAAAGCGATGCCCTCTTGTGCATAAGCAATAATGCCACTTTGGGCTAATTGGGTTAATGTCGCTTTAAGTTGCTCCTGACTGTCGGTATCTGCGCCATGGGCTTCAGAGGCAGTTGCTGCATTTTGCAGTGCTTTGGCAATTGATAACGCATTTTCAAGCTGGGTAATGGCACCTTGCATATCCAGTTGTTTACCCTGTGCTTTAGGCTCGGTCTGACTGGTCAGGTATAAGCCTTTATTGGCCGCAATCGCTCCCCACTCATCGGTGCGCAGTTCAAATCCCTCACCTCGCTGCTCTTTGTTTTGGTCTACTAAATGCCCGATGTTAAGCTGGGTTTTTCCGTATTCGGTCGCTAACTTAATGTGCTCTTGTCCGCGCTTATCATCCATCCGCAGTTTGTTGTTAGCAGGGGTACGAATTACATTTCGGTGTTTGTTTATGGTGGTCACATGGTCAGGGTGTTGACTGTCATGCATCGCATGTGCGATATAAGGTCGGTCCGGATTACCGTTAGTAAACGCTACCGCAACTTCTGTGCCGTCAATCAGTGGAAAGTGAAAACCATAGGTACTACCTGCATACGGTTTAGCCAGTCTTAACCATAAACTCTCTTCACCGTTTCGCCACTCTTTTAAATCAAAGTTAAATTTAACCCGATAGCGCCCTTGTGTATCAATATAACCATACGTGTCATTATTCGGACTGGTTACCCGTGCCGGTAAAGTGCCGTCAATAGTCGGAAAAGGAATCGGCTCCGGGCGGTAAGGTTTTAATGGCTGGTAAGGTATAGCAGTAAAACTCAGTTCATAAGCATCACTGCGGTTTCCCTGACCTTGCACCGTTAATATCATTACCCCCTCATCAATTCCGGCAATCGCACTGCCTTTGATGCGGATATGTTGACCCGGAGCTAAATTGGCCTGATTGCTTTTACCCCGGATAACAATTTGACGGCTAATGGCGTGTTCATGGCGAATGCGGGCACACCATTCTCCACTTTCAACACCATTACCTGTGTTAGCTTGATTACTGTTAATATCACTGCTGTTGTTATTGCTATTACTATTGTTAGTGTTATCGCTATTATTGCCGTTGTCATTACTGTTACTGCCTTGACTGTCATCGGTATCAATATCACCACTGTTTTCATCATCATTACTGTTGTGATTATTTATATCATTGTTATTGGCATTACTACCATTACCATTGCTATTACTATTTAACCCTTTATAGTGCTCATCATAACGGTAATCAGTGCCATAAGTGGTGTTATCTTTCTGTTGGCTGTTAACCTCACCCAGTAAATTCGCCTGCGCATCTCGGTAGTTATAATCTTGTACTTGTACCGAAGCTTCCACCATCTGACTGTGTAAGGTTATATCCCAGACACTTTCAACGCCGTTATCCAGAGTGCCGCTCGGTTGTTTGTACACAATATCAGCTACCTGCTGATAACCTTGCTCATAATCACTGATGACCATCACATCACAATTGTGTTCACCATGCGTTTCAAACCGGAAATAGACCCCCACATCAGCAAGCAGTCTTTGAATAAACTCAAGGTCACTCTCTTGCCACTGGGTGATAAATTCACGTTCAGGGTACTGCTCTTTAAGTGCTAAACGATAATCAATCCCGGTATAACCATGACCACGCAAGACCTCTTCAACCACACTGATAACGCTTTGATTCTGAAAAATAGCACAGTTATGACTTAATGCCAGTTTGGCTAATTGCGAGGATAAGACAACCTGATAACGAGCTTCATCATTACTGACTGATAATTGACTGAACTGGGTTATCACGCCATGAAGAGTGCGTGAGCCGCCTTGAGATAATAGTGAATTTAACGGATTAAGCGGATTAAATTGGGTTAAAGAATTAAGTGGATTAGATTGTTTAAGTTTATCTAACTGTTTTAATGGCTCAGACTGTTTTAATGCATCTAATGGATTAGCCGAAGTTAAGGAATTAAGTGCATTAACTCCTTGAGTAGCAAAGTCGCTTAAACTGCTAGAATTAGCAGGATTAAAACTCAAACAGGCATTTTGGTTAAGAAATGACTCAACAGAAAGTTGTTTATCCGAACTGGTGAAAGTAACCGTATAGTGCCAAGGCTGGTTAAGTTGCTCATTACCCTCAACCTCTAAGATTGAAACCTCAGCAGACAAACCATCAATATTTAACGTATAACGGTTATGTCCTGCTCCATTAACTAAACCTTGCTTTAAGCCATGACTTAAACCATTGCCTAATTGATTCACCAAATTGGTTAATCCTTTATCCATGCTATCCTCGATATATTTCATGTGCGCTGCAAATAAAACTTTGTTTTATTGAACTATTTATTATTAATATTTATTTAATATTATTTTTTACTAAAAAATTGATTATTTTAATGATTTACCATTATTAGTTAAATATTTTTATGAAGTTACGTTAAAAAATAATCTAAAGAGCATATAAAATACGCTTTTTTACGTTTTTTGCAATCTTTTTTTAATATTTCTTTAAGTTTAATTACACATATAACTTACTGATATTATTAATTATATTTATAACAAATCATTAAAGATTTGTTACTTAAACATGATCAAACAAGGATTAACAGAACTTGGATTTTGCTGATTTTTTATTAAATATTTTGCACCGAATTTTTATTGAGATTTGTAACTAGAAAATCATTTTTACTCAAACATAGCTATAACCTGAAACCTTTTGGCATAAATAACTAACCACCAATTACAAAAAAATTTCTCTTTAAAAATAACAATAAAATTTTTAAGTAATTAAATAATTGAGTTAAAGATATTTAAAAATTTAATTATATAAATAAGTTATGATTAATTTTGTAAAAAATATTCAGGAGTCTATACCATTTCATCATAAAATCACGCCAATTTTAAATTCAAAGAAAGAATGATCATTGTGAATTGTAGATAGAATTTGGATTTTATGTATTCTGCATAAGTATTTTGTAGAGTGTTTTTTAAATCATTAGGCCTAAAAATTGATTTTTACTCAAACATAGCCATAACCTGAAACTTTTTGACAAAATAACTGATTTTTCAAATATCAAAAATAGTGGCTTTATAAAGCGATCAATTAGGCTATAAACAGGATTTTAGTGTGATTAAATAATTGGGTTAAAGTTAATTTAAATAATCTAATTATATTATTGGGTTATAATTTACTATGTAAAAAATATTCAGGAGTCTATACCATTTCGCCTTTTTAATTGAGTTAAATTTTCTGGTATTAATGAAAAGTCATGTATGATTGGAAACATTCAGATTTTTTAAACTTTTTAAGTGTTGTGTTGTGTTGTGTTGTGTTGTGTTGTGTTGTGTTGTGTTGTGTTGTGTTGTGTTGTGTTGTGCAACAATCTATCTCAAATATTTAGGTCTAAACGATTTATTAATGAATTCTATTGTTAGTCTAGAACTTTTTCATAAAATAACGTTGCAGTTTAAAATAAATATTTTTATATAAAATAGACTTAAATCAAAATACATACCCGATCTAAAACTTTTCAACAATAGTCGAAAAAACTAATGTTAATGGTAAAAGATCAGGTAGTTTATAATTTAGTTTAAAAAAGCCTAATTATTGGGATAAAACATACTTTAATAGACACATCTCAAGTTTCATTTATCCCAACACTTTCCTCTTCTTCAGATTCCTCTGGAGGAAGATCAGTTGGGGTTACATCGTCAAAACGAGACTGCCATTCTTTAGAAGTTTGGCTATCTTGAATTTTACCGTTATTGGATGTAAAACCAAATGAAGCAATCATTGGAGCTCGTGCTTGTTTTAATAAAGCATTAGCATTAACATAATGTTCAGGATAAGGGTTACGACCAATATCACAAAATTCTGGTACTTCACCAGCCTGAACAACGACTCCCCCATCGTAGGGATGAAAAATAACGCTTTCATCACTATTTTTTTGTTTAACGTCATCGAGACTACCTAATTTTTCAGTAAAAAGCTCTTCACTAAGAATAGTTAGCCAGTTAATACTTTTAAATCCGTCTCTAAAATGTATATCTTCTTCATCAGTGGAAATATCTAAACCTAAATATTTGCGCGCTAACTCACCTTCTAAATATTGATAATCATAATATTTATAACGTTGTCTTATACCTAAACCAAAAAAACCATGCATAGGTTTTAAAATTTGGCTGACTTGTCGGATGAATTCTACCATTTTATCAACACCAAAATATTTTAATTCATAAATTGGCAAGTAAAATTGTAAATAACTCACTGTGTTATATTCTTTTTCAACAGATTCTGCTCTTGATAAAACTTTAATTAAATAATCAGGGATTAGATATAGTTTATCTACATTACTCCAATAAAAACTTAAAGTATCTAAACAAAATCCGTTATTAAGTATTATTTTTTGAGCTAAACTGATATTTTGATAACGATATAGAGTATTGGGATCACCATCCCCAAAGCCATGAGTGAGGTGGTCACCCCAATTTTTATCATATAATGCGAGGACTTGGTTAATTGCTTGACGCTTTTCAGATTTATAAGATTTATCTAAATAAAAGCATCCTACTAAACCGACTTTTAAAGCACTTTCGGTGTGATCAAAGTCCAAATAATGACCGAAACCAAATTTATCATAGTTTAGTTTATATTCATCTAAGAGTTTCTGCAATTTATCGTTCATTAGTTTATCCTATCTTTTTATGTGACATTGCATTAGTCAATATCTTATTATATTACATATAAAACGTTTTATTTGTATAAAGGAATTGAGAATTATTAGATAACATATTAAATATACTGAAAAAAATGGTGGCATTATACCTGTAATGGTTTGATTGTTCATTATGAACAACAATTAATAAAGAAATAATTAAATATATCTCATCAACTGTTAAAGTATAATGATTGTAAATAAAATTTTCATGCAACTGTTTAATGAATTCGAATGATTCATTTTTCATACCTTTCTCCTTTTATAATCCCTACATTATTTTGTAATGATTAATATTTCTATATTTTTTTAATATTGACTTTTTTAGAATTTTGATTTGACATCATGATTATCATTATAACTGGAGTAATTCTACTGATATTGATTCAATTAGTAACTTACAAAAGTTTACAAAAAATAACCAAATGTAATGTATAAACTACCTGTTTTATAATAATTTGCAACCATTTTTATCTGATTATTTTACTTTTTTAAATTAGCCTCAATATTTTGAGTGAAATTTATACAATGATGGTGCGGATACGCTTCTATAAATTGTATTATCACCTCATAGATAGCACTTTTATTTTTTGGGAATGGATAACTCAACCTTATTTTTAAATAAATAATATAGAATTATATAAAAAGAGTTATACAAAAATGGGATATTAATAGTCTTATTAAAAATAACCATAAATCATATAGTTAATACATATTAGTTAATTTTTAATTCTTTGTTCGGTAATTATTTTTTAACCTATTAGGGAAAATAATTTTTCATTATTTTCCCTAATCATTATATAGAATGATAAAAATTCATATCATTCATCTTTATTTATTAACTAAATTAAGTTGATTTTGAACTTCTTCTGTTGCTTGTTTAAGATCTTCTTGAAATTTGGGAATAGTAAGTAAGCGAGAATATTCAACCGCACCCACAAGTCGTCCTGCATCCACATCACTTTGCCAATGAGCACCACAGATCATACGACTCTGACCAAATTCATATCCACGTTTTATAATTGCTTCAGCGTGTGATGGAGCTATTTGAGCAAGAACTAATGCTAAAGTCCACCCGTAAGAAGTATGGCCTGACGGAAACGATCCATTCTGACGTAAACGTTCTTCTTCATCTTCAGGTTGACAGGTATGATTACCGAAGTAGACAAATGGACGCTCTCTATTATATGCTTCTTTCGCTGTTTTAGTCGCATTATCCGCTGAATCCACCAGAAGATCGCCTAGCATTTTATATAGAGTCGGAGTTGTTTCAGGTGAAATTGTGATACCTAAAGGAGCAGAAAAAATTTTAGCAACGTTTGGGGTATGTAAGTCAGCATCTGTGGTTGCCTGTTTCCAACGTTCTGTTTCTTTAAGGTTATACCCATGAAGATAAGCAATTTTGTCTGCTTCAAATTCAGGAGTACCTTCTTTTGGATAGATTGGCAAATAGGCTTTACTACTTACAGCTTGCTCAGCAGTATGATAAGTAATCCCTATTTCATGACCTAAAAAATCTTCAGTTGAGCCTTTTTGAAAAGCGAATGATGATGAAAAAAATAGAGAACAATAGAGTGCAGAAATCAATATTGTCAGTTTTTTAACGCTTACATTTTTTTTCATTATTTACTCCTATTACCTAATTTATGATTAAACAACAACGAATTAACTATGGAGAACTTGAAATTATAAAAAAGCGATTAACTAATGGAGCACCAACGCTCTAAATTTTTTTAGACTATAAAATATACGATATTTTTACAGTTTACAATAATATTAGGATTTTTATCTTTCATAATTAAAAGCTAACCTAATCCCCTATGGGCAATGTATTCGAATCGATACTGAAATCCTCTTAAATATTGAATACTGTATTCAAACCTTTCTCCAGTCTTTAATTCACTTACTGAGCGAAGCCGTAATATTGGATGGTTTGTATCAATATTTAAATGTTTAGCAACGATATTTGTCGCCAAAACGGGTTTTACATCTTGCTTACTATGGGATATTTGATAGCCTTTCTGGTGCTCAACATAATAGTACTTTGATGATTGCATGACTTTAACGCTTAAATCAGGAAATAATGAGAGTGGCATATAGCTTTGTTCTAAAATTTCTGGCTCATCATCAATTGTTCTTATACGTATTATTGAAAATATTGACGCTCCAACTTCTATTTTTAAATGTTTAGCAATAGCCGGTAAAGCTTGTTCTAATTGAAAATGTATTACTTTTGTACCCGCTATTCGACCTAACGAAGTAATATTTTCATCAAATCCTTTCAATTGAATAGCATCATGCTTGGCTGAATTGTATTTTACATAAGTCCCACTTCCTTTGATTCTCTCTACTAATCCAAGATTTTCTAATTGCTCAAGCGCTTTGCGAACAGTCACACGACTGACTTTATAAAGATCTTGTAAAGCCTGCTCTGTAGGTAATACATCTTCTAAGTCCAATTCACCAGAATAAATTTTTTGTTCAAAAGTTTCAGCTATTTGTCGGTATAGTGGTTTTGCCATTTAAAGTCTCAACAGATTAAATTTATGTCATTTTATCATTTAATTAGCAAATAGAGGTTAAAAATATTTTGTGATCATTTTCACATTTGTATTAAATAAGTATTATTTTAAATAATACTTATTGATAACATATTTGTACTTTATTTGTTTTTTAATCAACAATACAATTAGGAAAAACTATGAAAAAGATAAATTTAACTGTTGTTGGGGCGGGAAGCACTTATACGTTAGGTATTATGAGAAGTCTGATTACTGAGAAGGATAACTTCCCTTTAAAACGAGTTGTTTTCTATGATATTGATGCACCACGTCAAGAATTAAATGCTAAAGCAACAAAAATAATGTTTCAGGAACTTTATCCAGAAATTGAAGAATTTATCTATACCACAGACAGAAAAGTGGCTTTTGAACAATCCGATTTCTTTTTTATGCAAATCCGAACGGGTGGATTGAAAATGCGGGAACGTGATGAGCAAATTCCTCTTTCGCATCAGTGCGTAGGTCAAGAAACCTGTGGCGCAGGCGGAATGGCTTATGGCCTACGATCTATTAGTGACATGATAGATCTTATTCGTGAAATCCGATGTTATCAAAAAGAGGCTTGGATCTTAAACTATACTAACCCTGCCGCTATTGTTGCCGAAGCTTTAAATAGAGAATTTCCTGATGACAAACGAATTTTAAATATCTGTGATATGCCTGCGGCTATAATGGTGAGTTATGCCAAATTACTTGGCTGTCAAATTTGGGATTTTGTACCTGAATATTTTGGTCTTAATCATTATGGTTGGTTCACAAAAATAAAAAATAAACAGGGAGAAGATCTTACTCAAAAGATTAAAGACATTATCTTAAAAGAGGGTATTAGTGCCGTTGATTCGATTATTGCTAATGACCCTTCTTGGCAAGCAACTTTCAAGAATATGGAAATAATGTTAAGGGATAATCCAGAATTCCTACCAAACACTTATTTACAATATTATTTGTATCCGGAAAAAATGGTTAGTAAAGAGGATATCAATAATACCCGAGCTCGTCAGGTTATTAATGGACGGGAAAAACAAGTATTTGAAATGTGCCGTCGCATCATTGAAAAAAATTCAATTCAAGGGGAAGATCTTCATGATGATATACATGGTCGGTATATGATCCGCGTAGCGTCATCTTTAGCGTACAACAAAGGCGATATCTACCTTGTCATTGTTCCTAACAATGGCGCTATTAATAACATTCAAGATGATGCAATGGTTGAAATCCCATGCATGCTCACCTCTGATGGACCTAAATCGTTTACTATCGGTAATATTCCAACATTCCAAAAAGCAATGATTGAAATTCAATTAGGTTATGAAAAACTTGTCGTTGATGCTTGGTATGAGGGTTCGAAGCAAAAGCTTATTAATGCATTAACATTAAATAGAACAGTGGTTAATGTACCTAAAGCGAAGACAATCGTCGAAGAAATATTAAACGAAAACAGAAAATATCTACCTCAATTTTTTAAATAATTAATTTAATTGAAACAAATAACACTAGGTTTGCTATCAAACCTTAGTGTTAGCATAAGTTATCAATAAATTAAAATAAATATTAATCAATTTGTTAAAGGATTAATGTCTATATGAGAAATACAATTCAACGCTTTGGTGCAGCAATGTTTGTTCCGGTTTTATTATTTCCTGCTGCCGGTATTTTGTTAGGTTTAACCGTTGTTTTACTTAATCCCCATTTGTTTCCATTCGCTACAGAGGGTTCTACATATGTAAAAATTCTTGGCATACTACAAAAGGCATCGATGGTTTTATTTCAAAATATGCCAATGCTTTTCGCTCTAGGTTTACCTATTGCTTTAGCCAAAAAAGCATCAGGGCGTGCAGTACTTGCAGCTTTTATTTCATATCTAACATTCAACTATTTTATTGGCGGGATTATTGATGTATGGAGTGAACAATTAGGGATAAATTATCAAATAGGACAAGCTGGATTAATTCAAATTTGTGGTGTCTTAACTTTAGATACGTCAATCGTTGGCTCAATTTTAACTGCAAGTTTCACCGTTTGGCTCCATAATCGCTTTTATGATTTACGTTTACCAGAGTGGGCAAATGTATTTACTGGAACCCCAATTATTGTCATTCTTAGTTTTCCTTTAATGCTAATACTAGCTATATTAACCGTTATTGTTTGGCCACCGATCCAAAGTGGAATACAAAGCCTTCAAGTTTTTATTTTAAATTCTGGAGCTATTGGTGTTTGGCTATTTACTTTTTTAGAGCGAATTTTAATACCAACGGGTTTACATCATTTTGTCTATGGTCCAATTTACTTCGGTCCAATTGTTACTGATGGCGGGACTGTAAATTATTGGATTTCACACATTTCAGAATTTGCAGATAGCACTAAATCATTAACAGAACTTTTCCCTCAAGGCGGATTTATGCTCATTGGTATGGGAAAAGTATTTGGTTGCACTGGCATCTCGATGGCGATTTATTCAACCGCCAAACCTGAAAATAAAAAAATGGTCTTTGGATTATTAATTGGCGCAACAATCACTGCAGTTTTGACCGGTATTACTGAACCCATTGAGTTTACGTTTTTATTTATTGCACCAATGCTATTTTTAGCTCATGCTCTTTTAGCAGCAACAATGGCAACAATCATGTTTATGTTTGGTGTATCCGGAAATTTCTATTTAGGTGTGATCGATTTCATCTTCCAAAATTGGTTACCATTAGGTGCAAATCATTGGGTTACTTATGTTATTCAAATTGTGATTGGATTGACATTTACCGTAATTTACTATTTTGTATTCAAATTTCTAATCATCAAATTTAATTTAATGACTCCGGGACGCGCAGATACCAATATAAAATTGTTTACTAAAGCTGATTATAAAAATAGTAAACAGAACACAACAACGAATACCCAAACAGATGAGGAAGAAAAACAAAATGATGAAATTAGACAGAAAGCGATAGCTTTTCTTGAAGGTTTAGGAGGAAAAGATAATATTTCACATTTAACTAATTGTGCAACTCGGCTTCGTGTTCAAATTAACAATCCAGAATTAGTGTATGACGTCGAATATTTTCAAAGTAATGGTGCAATAAATATCGTAAATAAAGGCAAATCGATACAAATTATTGTAGGATTAACAGTTCCTCTTGTCAGAGAAGAGATAAATGCATTAATGAAATAAAACCAATTTAGTAAAAAAGGCAATATAGATACCTTGCTATTTATATTGCCTTTTTGTACTAGATTATTTAACAAAAAAATTTAAGTAGCAGTTTATTGAATAATAAACCTGATTCCTTACCTCTTAATGACTAACCTATATTTAATGATTACTTCAATAACTGCAAAGTATTTTTAATTAATATCAGTTGTATCACACAAATACTCTAACCATTTTTTAATATCAATTTTTTCGCCGTTTTCAAACTCTATTTTACATTTAATATTCTCAATTGGTGCTAAAGTTCTTTTCTGTTTTGATACATTTTTCATCAAGATTGCTTTATCATTATTATGAAAAATATAGTATTTTTCGATTTCAAATAGTTCGTTGTTGTTATTTATGGGTAAGAAGACTTTTGTCGGAGGATCAAATGTAAAAATATATTTTTCATTGAGAGATACTTGTTTTCGAACATGATCAGCAAATTTAAATATTTTATCTAATTCTAACTTTAACACATCCTTACATAAGGATTTGAAACTATAATGTGTTGCATTAATCGTAATTTGAATCGTCGATGTGAGTTCATTAAATGCAATTTGTTCAATTTTATGACCATTTGCAACAGACAGATAAAAGTTACCATCCTCTTTTAGAATTAATTGTTTTATATAACCACTAAAATTTTTGCTATTACCTGGTAAATTAAAATTTGCAAATATTGCATCACTTTCCCAAATAAGAGCAACACCTTGATTCATCCTATAATCCAAAAATTCATAACTTTTCTCATTATGTTGAACCGTTTTTATTACTTTCGGTTTGACCATTTTTTTAAGTAACCATTTATCATGAAACAGCCGTATGTTAATGAAACCAACCAAACAAACCAAAATAATGATCAATGAGATGAGTTTCAAATAAGAAACAGATTCGGGTATAAAAGCGTTGTTAAAATACCCCATCAAACTCGTGATAATGAAAACCAATGTAGAAACTACTAAAAACAACTTTATCGTTATAATCTTTTTCATCAATTTCTTTCCTAGACAAATCCAATTTATACTAATCCATATATTAATTACATATTATATAAATACCCAATTACTCAGCATTAGTTAATTTTTTACTGGATAAATAGTTAATTTAAATTAGTAAGTTAAATCCATTTTAATACAAACCAGCATTAAGTTGCTAGAATATAACAGGCAGATTTTCCATAATTTGCTTGGCAATAGGCTTTTCTGTTTGTTGTATAACCATTATTGATAAACAACCTATTGATTAAGAGTAATGAAACAATTTTTTTCATATTTTATTATGGCAACTGATAAATTAGTATTGTCTAAAAATTCCCATTGCTATATTTAAAATAATTAAATAAATTATTGCGTTAAGTATAGTAATGTATCAAGTAAAACATCCGCTCCAGCTTTACACCATAATGTTGTTATTGATTCCGCTTCATTATGACTTATCCCTTTAATACAAGGAATAAATATCATTGAAGTCGGAGCGACTGTACTTAAATGACATGCATCATGACCTGCGCCAGAAATCATCTCAATGGCAGAATAATTATTTTTTACCGTTGCATTTTTTACAGCGTTTATACAGGCGGGATCGAAATGTATGGCAGGCATACTCAGTATTTTTTTGATTTCAAGTTTTAAATTTAATTTTTTTGTTATTTCAGATAATAAAGCGTACATTTGTGTTTCAAAACTTTCCAACAAATCTGAATCATAATGTCGTAAATCAATAGTAAAAAAGCAATGTCCAGCAACAACATTACGAGAATTAGGACTAACCGTTATCATACCAACTGTTAAGCGAATATCTTTACTGTCTGGATTCAAAGCTAATTGATGCAAAGCGGTTACACATTCAGACAAGCCGACAACTGCATCTTGGCGCATATTTACTGGTGTAGTTCCTGCATGAGTAGCCAAACCAGTCAAATTTACTTCGTACCAACGTTGGGCAAATGCACCTTTAACAATACCAATAGTTTTATTTTCGAGTTCCAATATAGGCCCCTGCTCAATATGAGCCTCGATAATAGCTTTAATTGAATAATTTTCTGTATTATCACTTCCCAAATAGCCTATTTTTTCTAAAGCTTGTTTTACTGTAATTCCTTGTTGATCTTTAATTGCATAAGCATCTTCAAGTTTTAGTTTTCCCGTAAAAACAGCAGAACCCATCATGGCAGGTGCAAAACGTGAACCCTCTTCATTCGTCCACATGACTAATTCAATGGGATGATTGGTCTTAATATTAAAATCATTCAATGTTAATAGCACTTCCAAACCAGCTAATACACCATAAATGCCGTCATAACGCCCCCCTTTTGGTTGACTATCACCATGAGAGCCTGTCATAACAATGGGTAAGTCCTTTAGACCATCTCTGCGAATGAAGATGTTTCCGATTGCGTCAATGCGTACTTTGAAGCCAGCAGATTGACTAATTTGAATTAATAAATCACGTGCTTGTTTATCTAACATTGTTAATGTTAAACGACTCACTCCACCATTATCCGTTCTACCGATTTTTGCAAAATCATCTAATAACTTTTCAAGACGTTTTATATTAATTTGGGGCTGTATATTATTCATCATTTTTAACTCGCAGACAGTAACGAAAATCACAAATACCATCACC
Organism: Gilliamella sp. LMG 34360; assembly: GCF_984568995.1. Taxonomy (NCBI): domain Bacteria; kingdom Pseudomonadati; phylum Pseudomonadota; class Gammaproteobacteria; order Orbales; family Orbaceae; genus Gilliamella; species Gilliamella sp. LMG 34360. The sequence goes on from NZ_OZ474900.1 coordinate 1,920,918, forward strand.
CATCATAATTGTATGAGGACGGTCTAAATTAACTTGTGGTGCATAACCTTCTATGAATTTACTATCACGGTTACACGATAATAGAAAACCGATTTCAGCTAAGCCCATTTCTTTATACATTTCGGCATATTTACAGCGATGTACATTATAATCATACTTTTCATGGCTACTCTCAACAACAGTGATTGTTAATGCATCATCTTGTTCCCAAAGATGTTGTAATGCTACAAAACTTTCAACACTAGTGCCATTGGGTTCTTTTGCAGCAAACTCCTTTCCTGCGTCAATAGCTGCTTTTGCAACAGCTTCTTCAATAACAGCTTTAGCTGCCTCTTTACCGTAATTTCTTATTAATATTTCATAGATCGGCTTGATTATTTCGGCTTCAATTTTACGACGATGTAAAATACCAATTTCGGGAAATTCCTGCATCACTTATACCTCATTTGATCCTATTCATGTTTATCAAATTAATGTTCATTCTGATTTAAAAATTGTTGTAAACGTTTATCATCACTATTTTTTAAAACATCAGGATTATCATCATGGATTATCTGACCTTTTTCCATAAAGATAATACGATTAGACACTTTGAATGCAAAAGACATTTCATGGGTGACAATTAACATAGTCATGCCTTCCGTTGCTAATTGTGCAATTACTAGCAAGACTTCATTAACCAGTTCAGGATCCAGAGCTGAAGTAGGCTCATCAAATAACATAATACTTGGCTCCATAACAAGTGCTCGAGCAATTGCAACTCTTTGCTGCTGTCCTCCCGATAATTGATGCGGGTATTTATTGGCATGTTCTAGCATTCCAACTTTATCTAATAAAGCCAATGCCAATTGTTTGCTGTTTTCGAGATCCTTATCATGATATTGAGGTGCTAAAAGTAAATTTTCTAAGACCGTTTTATGGGGAAATAAGTTATAATTTTGAAAGACCATACCCAAGTGGACAATACGATTGTAAAATTGTTTATCATGTAATTTTCGTCCCTCAATAAAAGGAATGCCTTCAAATAGAATGGTTCCTTCATCCAAATTCGATAACCCGTTTATGGTTCTTATAAGGGTTGTTTTGCCTGAGCCTGATGGTCCAATTATTGAAATAACATCTCCCCAATTCACATTTAAATTTATATTGCTTAATACTTTAGTATGTTCATAACTTTTATTTAAATGCTGCAACTCCAATACATACTTACTCGTTTTATTTGTTGATAAAGAATCACTCTCTTTTTTGGAAACGGAATCAAGGGTAATAAATTGGATTTTTTCGTTGTTAGCCCTTTTAGTGACATCTAAATAAACCTCAAAGCGTTTAATTAACCAAGTCACGATTGTCACGATTGCAACGTAGTAAATAGCTACGATCGTTAATGTTTCAATTACCAGAAAATTACGAGTATAAAGCTGTTGGCCAACTAATAGAATTTCTGTTAATGAAATGACTGACACTAATGATGTTAATTTTATAATGGTGACTAATTGATTAGTCAGCGGTGGGAGTGCTACTCTCAATGCTTGGGGAAATACAATTTTAATTTGAATCGCCCAGTATCTTAATCCTAAAGCTCTTCCAGCATCTATCTGGTCGTTTGAGACAGCTTGTAACGCACCTCGATGAATTTCAGCCATATAAGCACTTTCACTCAGAACTAAAGCGATAAGCCCTGCCCAAAAAGGATTAGATAAAATGATACTACTTGCTTCCCAAAATCTTGGTAAACTATAAATATAAATTAGTAAAACGAGTAATGGCAAACTTCTAAATAACCAGATATACAATGATGTAACTTTGATTAAAATAAACTGTTTTGAACGATTACCTAATGCCAATAGTAAACCAAAAAGTAGCGCACTTATCCACGCCAAACCACTTAAAGAGATGACTGTACAACTCGCTTTTATAAAATTTGGACTAATTAATTCGTTAAAGAAGTAATTCCAATTAAAGCCTTTTTGTTCGATCTTATTGTTGTTTTTTAGATTGCCATCTCGATCCGTTGCGATATAGTCTAAATTGTCATTCAATAAAGTATGACTAGGGTAACCAAGATTATATTTTGTAAGCAAAGCATCATACTGTCCAGATTGTTTTACCGTTTTAATCAGATCGAGCAGATATTGTTTAAACACCAGATCATTTTTACGAACGGCTAAACCGATTAAAACTGGATTAAGCATGTTCTTACTGGTAATTTTCAATGTATTGTTTAGATGATTTATAACCATATTGGCTACAGCTGCATCTTCATATTGAACATCGACACCATGTGAAAGCAGAGCTTGTGAGGCCTCGGGAGCGCTTGGATACTCTTTCACAACAATTGGGTTCAACTTGTTAGGTTTGCAATATGTCTGACTAACCTGATTTATGGTTTCAATCCACGCAGCCCCTTTCATTGAAGATACCCTTTTACCACATAAATCTTTTAAAGTTTGCGGGTTAAAATTATCATCTTGTCGAACAAGCAAAACGCCACCAGTTTGTAAATAGGGAATAAAATCAACCTGTTTAGCACGCGTCGCATTTACATATAATGCACTTGCAACAACATCATAATGACCTGACTCAAGCCCAATAATGATATTTTCTATTCGAGTATCGTTAAAATTAGCTATTGTATGGGATTTTTCTGCCAACAATCGCATAAAATCAGGATCAAAACCTTCAGCTTGATTGTTTTCTAAATACGCAAAAGGAGCATAAGTCAAATCAATACCAACGTTTAATACATCAGATTTTTCTTCGATGGCCGCTATAGCTAAAGGACTTAGTAAGATAAAAATATAGCCAACAATAATTCTTAGAATTTTTTTATTAGATGATAGGAAAGAGAACATAACTTTTCCATCCTTGTCTGATTTCAATACAAAAATAGATTACATTGATGTTATTTGGATGAGTTTGATTATAATTAGATAGAAATATTTAAATAATAATAAATAGTTATATTGTTATATCATTTAAGTATATAGACTAAATAAGTAATCAGATTTCGGTAATTTGAGTAATGACAGAGAGGATCATGTAAATATTTATTATTAATCAAATTGATTAAATTCTTAATAATTTTGGTTAGAATATAAAAAAACAAAAAGACTTTTATCCTTGCATGTGGTTTTCAATTCTTTTAATAGTTTATTTAGTCAATGGGATCATTTTGATAGTCATTTTCATATTTGCGTATATCAAATCAAAAAGATTCTTTAAGTTATTTCAATAATATATCCCATTTTTTGCTTAAAAAGATAGTATTAATGGATGAAAAAACAAGCTTTAAGCGTTGTGTTAACTAGTTTTGAAAATGCTTCAAGAATTTAAAAAAATGTTACTGTTGATTGATTTTGTGCAGCAGTTAGACTTGAACTGACACGCATTTAAGAGAGATTTTTGAATTCTAATGTCATGCATTTAGAACCAAAAAATTAATGATAATCAGGATATAATTGACCATTACCGAGTATAGCCGGACACAACCGCCGATATACCGCTCATTCTATTTTATGGCAATCAGTAAATAATTTAGCCATACTATTTTTGGCGACTGGGTAGTTGATTGATTTTCACATAAACTCAATAAGTTTTTACTCTATCTTTAATCTTTAAGCGTTAAACTGTACACTTGATACCAAGTGTTAACAAAATCAGATATTCTTCACCGATCTTGTTTTTTAGTCATCCATTGGTTAGTTGCGGTTTACACTTTTATAGAGTTTTATAGGCTATGCCCTCACCCTCATCTTTTGTAATAAACGATTTACGGATAAGTCCACCACCTTAAAAAGCTTTCTGAAACAGCCATTTGCCGTTTTTTTCTTAATGACATTAGAGTGTATTGATTTAAAAATCATTAGTAGAGATTTTGTCGCAAATATCTTTAATATGGTACAACGATGACATTGTCTTTTTATCTTTAAATGTGAATCGGTTAACCCACTCAATATCCTTTTCTTTAAAAAATGAAACCAACTCCTCATTTTGACAAAGTTCTTCATCAAACAATAATTCCGAAAATGAATCTACATCTTTTTGACTAAATTTAACGCTTTTAGCTTTATAACGATAATCGTAAATTATTGTTCGACCTTTTGAACTTATATTTGTCAATGATATTTCATCATCAACTTTTATTGGGAAATTGCCATAGGTTTCGTTAAACTCCTTTTTCATCATTGAAGCTAATGCTCTTGCTACTTTGCTTTCATAATCTGCAAAACTAGAAGATGTAAATAAAAGACATGCTACTAGTGATAAAGTCAATGTAATAATTTTTTTCATCATTCTATCCTTGAATAAATCTATATTTTATTTTTTAAATACACAATTTTTTAATAGTACGAATTCATTTTCTGTTATCGCATTTTCTTTCTTTAATTTTAAAATACGCTCTATTTCCGCAAACATATCACAAGATAAAATAACTTTTTTATTGATTATTGTCCATTTATACTTAGTTCACCCTCGCCTTTTAATAACTAAGAAGCGTTTACTTCAGTTTCAATAGTACATCTCAAAACAATATCTGCAGGTAAAGTATTGTATTTTAATTACAATAACACTTGTAGTTATATCTCATTTCTTACATAACCTTTTGAAGGTAGTTAAATTGAAAACCTTTAAATTCTAGAAATAACAGATTCGAAATCATCAAAATTGAGCATATTTTCCCTTATTGTAAAAAGGTCTACTCAACCTATTAAAATATTGAAACTGTATTATATATCATTAAAAACATATCTAATTGCTTTAAATAAAACCAAATAAACACTATTTAAGGAAATAATTTATCCTAAACAAAATTTATCAATAAGTTTTGATAACGCTAATATGATTGTTGACAAATACACAAAACATTCAGTTATGAAAGTTAAAATAATCAAAGATCATGTTTTAAAGGGTTATGAGCCGATTTGTAAAAGAACATCGAATTAGGAATAAAACTTCAAGACGACAAAATACATCAGGAGAAATAACCGTAATAACATTCTGAATTAATTTAGAATTATATTAAAATTCTGGTTAATTTAATTAGTAGTTAAAGGGTATAATAATCAATGAAATGTCCACACTAAAATCAAAAACCACAATTCGCATTAGTAAAAGAATCAGTAGGATAACAGCCAAACAATATTTGTAATGTACTAATATTGACTGTAGTTACTCATTTGTTACATTGTAATCAGTTGTGACAACGTTAGAGCCGAGCGATATACCAAACTATACAATTATTAATATTCCCCTATCACAAAAAATTATGCAGCATCATAACAAGACTATGCTCCACCATCGTTGGTATTGGTGTTGGTATTGGTATTGGTATTGGTATTGGTATTCATTATCATTTTATACAAAAGCTCATGCAATAAACACAAACCAATTTTGACATCTTTTTCTGACAAATCAGAGTCAATCATCAATCTGCTAACAAACTCTGCGCGCTCTAATTTAATATAGTTTTTGGTTATTTCATCCATGCTTACACTCTAATACTGTTTTTTTATACAGCTCATTAGGTGCGGTAAGTATTTTCAAGAAAATTTTCTAATTTATCTATTACAAATATATGTTTCAATTAAATATATATGTAACCATGTTATTTCTTTTAATAAAAAATAGATAAAAACGAATAATAAATATCGATAAATGGAAATCAATCGCCACTTTATCGCCTATGGTGAAATATTATACAGCAAAAGCCAGGCAATACTCAAAGTAACTCTTTGATTTTATTGAAATAAATTAACTTAAAAAAAATATTATAAACACTTTTAATTAAAGGAAGTTAATAATTTAAAATTCATTTCGTATACCTAAAAAAAATGGCCCTTAAATTAGGTATTTTTAGTACTTATTTTTTAGATTAAAAGTCGATTTTTCGCAGATATAAAAACTGTGCATACTATACATTATTTCTTGTAAGCATTGTTATATAAGGCTTAATCCATGTATGGTTTATATTTTTACTGTCCATAAAAACCAAAAAACCGCCAATCAAGGTGGTTTAAACAATAACAGACAATTTTTTGGATGTTATCAGTGCTGTTTTCAAGTTTTCTAATCCTAAAATAAAAAGGTTTCTAAGACTAAAAACTTACCTATAAATTTAACTGATTTAATAGAGACCGAACAAAAAGTGAAATTAATGGGACATTAGATAATATTACTAGAAATTTGTTAGAATACATTAATAACCTAAAAGGTACTTGTTCTATTTCATAAGCGGGAATATTGACTTTAAAAAATTATGAGAAATTGTTAGATACACAATATGAAATAGCAGAAATCATAATTTCATCAATCCAGAGTCAATTTTAATATAAAAATATTGATTCAAAATACTTAACCACACTATTAATACAGGAACTTATTGCCCTCTTTAACTGTATTTCTTCATAATACAGGAAAAAACTACCATTATTTACACATGTAACACATTTATCAGATATAGCTACATTAATATACTTAAATCATAAAGTATAACCGTTACCCATTATAAAAATATTTGCGTAGTAAAGTTAAAAAACTAATCAAAATGAAGAATAAAGAACGTTTAGTATTTTTAAAGAAATAAAGAAACTAAAATATAGCTCAATTACAAATATTGATTTAATTCTTACTTATGTTATAACTTTATAATAACACTCAAGTTCCGAAAATCAATCTACCTGTAATCAAGAAGTTTAATATACTCGTAGCTCAACTAACGCTACGTCACAATTTATATATTACCGATTTAAATAACCTTTTGTTTAAAACAATATCGGGACTGTCTAAAATAAATACAAAATAAATTCAATAAAATAGATATACAATAAATCATTTCAATTTAGAAAATATTTAGAATGTCATAACTAAGATTGAAGAGTTTTTCTTTAAAATTTTTATTTAGATAATAAAATACGGCAGGCAATTTGATTTAATTCAATAAATTCCTGCCAAGTATATTTATTTTTATAATTTTTTTTATATTGTTCATCTACTCGACAAATATCTGGGCGTACATCATAAATACGACATAATTTTAAATGCTGATTATAAGCAATACAAATACCATCTCCTCGATCCAAAAATTGGGTTTCTAGTGATAAATTTACATGACAACAACACATGCCACATTTATCACAAGGAAAAGGTGTTAAAAAACTCATAATGAATTTAACCACGATTTTACGGAATCAGGATTTCCCATTTCATATGGTAATTCAATATTCCGCTTATCAATTTCCTCTTTTAGTATAAAACTTCGTTCAAGTTCATTATTGACTGAAGATAAACGTAATGAAAAGAGCTCAAGTTGTTCGGTATCAATGTTAAATTCTAATTGGTAAAGTTCTAATAGGTAACAGTCTAATTTTTTATTAACTTCACGATAAAAATCAAGTCTTTTAGTGCTGTTATCAGAGAATTTATCTAAAAATGACCAAATCTTCTGACAAATTTCGCCAGTTTCAAGATAATAAGTTACCCCTAGTGTAATAATACCCGTAACTAAGGTGCTACAAAAAGTGGCTATTTCTGCGCCAAAAGGGAATGTAATAACTTGAGATAACATTGAGTTAATCATTACACCACATGAGACAGCTATTCCTGCACCAACAATTTTACCGACTTCTTTTATTAATTGACCTAAAGGTAATGATTGAGGATTAAAGAATATTAATTTAATTGCTTGTACTAAGTTTCCCCAAATCTCTCGAAGTATCTTCACGATCTGTTTTTGTGTTGTAAAAAAAATATTAATCACGGTGGTACTAACGCTTGATAACACTCCACCTATTGCCGAATCTTTAAAAGCCATAAAAAATGTATGGAACTTCTTTTTAATTCTATGCCATATATTGTTAAATGTACTCATTAAATCAATTATAAAACCATTGATGGTAAAATATTGACGATTTCGCTCATATATATCAGGAATTGATTCTTTTAGTTCAAACCACACTTCAGCCAAAATCAGCCCCAGCATTTGCCTTGTGCCCATTTTAAAACCTGAAATAGCAGCCTGTTTAGTGATATTTTTTAAAAATTTACTACTGGTATAATATTTACGATTTATCTTTTTATTATAATCTGCTCTCGCTTTTTCATCGATTTTTTTCATCTTTGCTAAATCAGCATTATCTATATTTTCTAATTTTTTTAACTCTTTTTGCTCTTGTTCGGTTAAATGAGGTTTATTTTTGAGTTCAGCTTTTTTTTGTTGTCTTTCAATATGCTCATTTTGTAGTTTCAGAATAAACTGCTCCATCGACTTATCTTGCTTCTTTTTATTAATATTTTCATTAGTAAAACAAAGATTTGATTCAGCATTTGCTAAATCTTCCCCTCTCATATCTGCTAAATTTCTACCTGCATCATCATGAATCTCATTTCTAGATATAACGTGATCTAGATTTTTTTTCTCATTAATACTAAAAACTTTACCTGTATATTCATCACATAACTTCCCTTGTTGATGAGCTATTTTACCTTGTTTATTTTTTGCAATATAATTACGGTGTGAATGATATTTATGAGAATCATATTTCCCACGATTATCATATCGCTCTTTTTCCTTTTCAGTCGCGTAAATCCCCTTTCTCACATTATAGATAGTATCGACATCACCGCCATTTTTATCTTTAAATAATAAAAAATCTAATCCAAAAGAAGTCGCTAGTGATTTAACAACAGTTTGATGAAGCTCGTGACTCCAGTCTATTTCAGCTTTATACATAGACGTTCCTTAGAAAAGGGCCGGAAAATATCCGGCGATATATAATTATTTTAATAAAATTCCATTATATTTTTTAGGCTGTTCAGTTAAAACTGAATCTAAAATTGTTTCATTAATTACACTTCCACCATCTTCATCAGTTTCGAATTGAATTTGTCCATCTTTAATAACCGCTTTTCCATCTTCATCAACTTGGGGTTTAAAAATCGGAGTGGTAATAATTTCAGTCATAATGGCCGCCAATGCATACCCGTTATCAATTTTCTGAAGACATTCTTTAGATTCATCAATTGAGATATCTTCCCCTTGATGACGCTTCATAATAGTTTGATGCATTGTTTTTAAGGCATCGAAATATTCAATAAAAGTATTATTAATGATAGTCAGTGATAGATTAATTCGCTGTATATAATTAGTTATTTTGTTGAGTCGTGCTTCGGCCAAGTCCATTTTTTCTAAGGCTTTATTAACTTCTTTGCTTTGTTCTTCTGCATTCGCTAATGCTTTTTCTGCATGTAATGCATAAGCCAAACCAGCAACAGCTAAAATAGGGGCTGCTGCGGCGGCACCTAATACCATCGCACCACCAGCCATTCCCCAACCTCCAGCAGCAAGCGATCCGCCGCCAATTGCAGCCATTGTTGCATTGTAGGCAGCGGCACCTGACAATGCTGCAATAGGGGTACCTGTTGATGCTGCAGCAAATGCCATCACTCCACCATAAACAGCAAAACTTGCAGCAACACCGGTGGCGCCTGCAGCAGCTACTGTTGCTAAAAATTCAGTCGTAGAAATAGAAAGATCACTAATTTTCTTTAATTGGTTTGATGGGATAGTCAATTTTTGGTTTTTATAACCACTTTTTTCTAATTTTACTAATAATTCCTTAGCTAATTTTTCAAATTCACCAATTGATTTACCGATGCTCAGTTCCAGATCACCAAGGTTATTTAATGCTTCATCAGTATTCTGTTGTATTTTATCAAGTTGTTCTTTTCTGTTATTATATTTGTGAATTGCAGATTCCTGAATTTTATCGGCTTCTTGCTTAGTTTTATACCCATCATATGCTTTTTTTCCACCAAACGCTGTTGCCGCAGCTGCTGCTCCAATAATTATTAACGGTAATGCCATGTTTGTTTCCTCACTTAAATTACTAATGCTAGATTCTTTCACTATTATTTTTATCAACTGTTATTACTCTACTAAACTGAAGAATAAAACCTTTTCACCAAAACTTCTGACCAATGCCATAAGTTCTGGTTCACTTACATGTGGTAATCGTTAATGTAATATCACCATTATCTAACTCATCTATTTTTTGTTGTTCGGCACATACTCGTTCTTTTATATAGTTTGAAACATCTTTTCTAAACTGTATGGCAAAGGTACGAGGTTCATGCCATGGTAAGCCAAAAGTATTTGGATTAGGATCAGGAATAGCTATACAAATTTGATGTTTAATTAAGTCTAATTTTTTTATACGGTGAATAGCTAAACACATTGTATTGATTAGTTCTTTGCCTGCATTGTTAGTGCAAGCACCATAAACATATAAAGCGTTATTCATTGCAATAAGTTTTTTGGGTATAAAATAATGATTTTTTCCATTTGGATTATTATCGGATAAATAATGAAGATGACAAAAATATTGAGATCTGATGCAGGTTAATAAATTCTCAATGATCAAATCATGTGTAGAATAATCAATCTTTCCTTTGCTAAAAAAAGCGATGGGTTTATTTGTATACGGAAGTTTTTCAGAATCCAGTTCTAACAAAAGTGTTGATAATTTCAAAATGGTTTGATCTAAACGCTTAAAAATATTTTGCGGAACAAAAGCTCTGGAAAGTTCCTGGCATAAACTTAGATAGTGCAGTTCCTGATAATCAAGTCCTAACTTATTATGGTGTTTAGCTTGCAAGCGGTACCATCTGCGCCCTTTATCAAGCCCCGTTTGAAAACAACTAGGACTTGATTGCTCTATTTCATTAGCTAATCGCATAATTGTTTGTGCAAAACAATTTAGTAGTTTACCTAATTCAGATTGATAATGGCACTTATCTTCCGAAAATAATATTTGGTACATACGTAATAACTTTTGCCCTGAACTACTATCTTGGTCATGTTTTATTGCCATATTAAAAGTCCATTTGTAAATCTATAACTATTTCAATAGTACATAACGAATAACAAACACTATATCAATGTTAGTTTCCACAATATGGAAACTGAAGAGTTTTTATATGAAAAATTTATTTCAACATTGTCAATAAAACAATTATCATCATGTAATTTCTCGTCAATAACCATTTATTTTTTTCATGGGCTAACAATTCATAATCTTCCGTGCTTTTTACTACCTGTGGTTTTGAATAAACTTTTTGTAGTCTATTATATTATCCATCTAAAGCTGATGGCGTTAACTCATACTCTAAAACTAAATCATTGCGTGTTTTACTTTGTCGATAAAATGTTATCATCTTTAGTTTAAAATAATTAAAATAGGTTCGACTTTCTCATCATTTTATTTTTCTTTTTTTTAAATAGTTTACCTTATCTCTTAAAAAAATTATACGAATTAGTGTACGTCATATAAATATATCAATTTTTCTTAAAAGTTCATCTTCCTGATATGAAAAAGAAAAGCTTGACTGAATTCACTATTAAAACTTGTCGTTACAAAAAATACTTCTGTGTCACTATCTAAAAAGTCGAATTCTAAATATACTCCAAAACAAGAAAATTCTATACTAAAAGCAAAAGTAGTTAGTGCTGATATATCCGCTTATCCAGCGAATATATATTTTGAATCTGAAAATCCGATACTATTTTTGGTGGATATATTTTAGAAAGATTATGAATTTCATTACAAATAGATAAAAAGGTTTTATCATCATCTTTAATGAATAAGATTACCTTTCAATAAATGGCTCATATTTAAATTCAATATCAATTTTAGTATTTTCAATATCGACAGTAACAATACAGCCTACCCACGCTGGTAAACCATTAGTTAAGTTATTATCAATACTATATTGTCTTAATTTCACTAAATAATTTAACATATCGCGATTAGCTCTAGCGCCTCCAATAAATCGTTTAATATCATTTGATTTATTTATATAATCAAATTGACACTTACAATGATCCTCGTCAGGAGACAGCTCAGCTTTCATTATGACTGTTTTTGCTCCATCAGGAGCTATATTGAATAACAGTTGGCCAATTTCATTATAAATACTATTATTTTTTAACATTATTTTCCTCTAGGTGCATTTTTAAATGTGTGTTCAGATAGAGTCTCACCATCAGTTGAAGAGGTTATATAAAAGCTTTCAGACCTTAAACTCGTTCCTTCATATAAAGGCTCTATCTTAACATAGACTATTTTAGCTTCTGGCAAGTTTTTAACCCATCTATTTTCTAGCTGTTTCCATTCACCACGATTAAGATTAGCATTCATTGGCAGGAGGTTAATTTTTTCGTATGATCCATTTAGTTAAGAGGCAATTAAGCCAAATTCTTGTAAAACTTGCCATGCATCCTCCTACTTGTTCAATAATGAATATTTGCGCCAGATCTCTACAATCGTGAATGTTCGGCTATTAGCCTAGACGCAAATAATAAGACTCTAATATACAGTAAGATAAATTATAGTAATGTGTTTATATACATAAAATGTGCTTATATTTGGATTTGCTATTATCTAATTCAGCCTAACTATTTAATGATTAATATTATTCATCAAAAATAAATGGCTCATACTTAAATTCAATATTGATTTTACTTTTTTCAACATCCACCTCAACGATACAGCCAACCCAGATAGGTTCACCATTTGAAAGGTTGTTATCAAGATAATATTTCCTTAATTCAACCAATGTATCCAAAATATCAATTTCGGCAATGCCATCTGGATCATAGTCATGCTGTTCATTACATTTATTTACATAATAAAATTTATATTTACATACATCTCCTTCTGCATTAGGTTCTGCATGCATAATAAGTTTTTTTGCTTTATCAGGCCCAGAATTAATTAGGATACTTCCCAATTGATTCAAAATTTGATCTTCTTTAGTCATTAAATTCCTCCTGGTGAATTTTTAAAAGTAATCTTATTAAATTTGCCATTATCAAAAGAATACAGAACTCTAAAGCCTGTAGGTCTGGTATCTGTTCCTCTATATAAAGGCTCAATTTTAACCTTAACAGTTTTTCCTTCTTGTAGTGCCTTAAACCAATTATTTTCCATTTGCTTCCATGCGCCACGATTAAGGTTGGAATTCATTGGCAGGAGGTTAATTTTTTATTATTATCCATTTAGTTAAGATGCAATTAAGCCAAATTCTTGTAAAACTTGCCATGCATCTTTCTACTTGTTCAATAATAAATATTTGCGCCAGTTCGCTACAATCGTGAATGTTCGGCTATCAGCCTAGACGCAAATAATAAGACTCTAATATACAGTAAGATAAATAATAGCACTGTGTTTACATACATAAAATATGCTTATATTTGGATTTGCTATTATCTGATTAAGCCTAACTATTTAATGAGTTAGATTACTTGTGATCATCACCGTCATACTCACTATAAAGATCAATAAATCGTTCATACTTAAATTCAAAATCAATTTTAGCATTTTCAATATCAACAGTTATAATACAACCTATCCACGCAGGTAAACCATTAGTTAGGTTATTATCAATATAATATTGTCTAAGCTCTGTTACCGTATCAATTAAAGGAATTGTTATATCGTCATCCAGTAGATACCAATTTAATTCATCATTTTGATTATAATAATCAAATAAATAGGTGCAAGCATCCATCTCTGGGGTAAATTCTAATCGAGCAATTACTCTTTTTGCTCCATTAGGTGCTGATTTAAAAAGTAATTGCCCAATTTCATTATTTAATTGATCGTCTGTTTTTGTCATTTTATCCACCTGCTTGGTTTAATAAATTTATCTGCATAAATCGCTCATTATCTATAGAATACGATACTTTAAACCTAGTTGGTCTTATATCTGTACCCTGAAATATAGGCTCTATCTTAACTTCAACTGTTTTACCTTCTGGCAAGTTTTTAGTCCATCTATTTTCTAAAGCTTTCCACTCGCCACGATTGAGATTTGAATTCGTTGGCAGGAGGTTAATTTTTTCCTATGATCCATTTAGTTAAGATGTAATTAAGCCAAATTCTTGTAAAACTTGGCATGCATCCCCTACTTGTTCAATAATGAATATTTGCTTCAGTTCGCTAGCGTTGTGAATGTTCGGGGATCAACCTAGACACAATTAATACTTTAATATACAGTTAGATAGATTATAAAACTGTATTTATATATATGGAATGTGGTTGGGTTAGCTATTTTAATGATTAAGACTAATCATCATCTTCAAAAAGACCAATAAATCGTTCATACTTAAATTCAAAATCAATTTTTGAATTTTTTATATCTATCTCAACGATACAACCCGCCCAGATTGGCTCGCCGTTAGTAAGATTGTTATCAATAAAATATTTTTTAATTTCTAGCATGGTGTGAAATATATCATTTGTAACTTTAGGGTCAGGCACAAATTGTTTTCTATTGTTTTTATTATCAAAATAAATAAAAACATAAGTAGCAACATCATTTTCTTCTACAATTTCGATTTTTGTTATTATTTTTACCGCATCATCTGGGTAACTACTAACTAATATTTGCCCTATTTTATTATAAAGATCATCTATCATATTTATTTACTCACTTTGTTATAAAATTCTATATATAAAGTGCCTTTATTACTAATAAGAATACTCTATTTCACATTTATATGGTCTTATATCTACACCATCATATAAAGGTTCAATGTAAACTTTGACTGTCTTACCTTTTCTCAAAGCTTTAACTCTTTAATTTTCTAGATTTTTCAACTCGCCACGATTAAGATTTGAATTCATTGGCAGGAGGTTAATTTTTTCGTATGATCCATTTAGTTAAGATGCAATTAATCCAAATTCTTGTAAAACTTGCCATGCATCCTCCTACTTGTTCAATAATGAATATTTGCGCCAGCTCGCTATGGTCACGAATGTTCGACGTTAAGCCTAGACGCAAATACTAAAACTCTAATATACAGTAAGATAAATAATAGCACTGTGTTTACATACATAAAATGTGCTTATATTTGGATTTGCTATTATCTAATTCAGCCTAACTATTTAATCTGTAAGATCGTCATCTTCAAAAAGAGGGATAAATCGTTCATACTTAAATTCAAAATCAATTTTAGCATTTTCAATATCAACAGTTATAATACAACCTCTCCACACAGGTAAGCCATTAGTTAGGTTATTATCAATATAGTATTGCCTAAGCTCTCTTACCGCTTTGATTAAAGGGCTCGTTATATCACTATTCAATGTATACCAATTTAATTCATCATTTTGATTATAATAATCAAATATACAGGTACAAGCATCCATCTCTGGTGTAAATTCTAATTGAGCAATTACTTTTTTTGCTCCATTAGGTGATGATTTAAAAAGTAATTGCCCAATTTCATTATTTAATTGATCGTCTGTTTTTGTCATTTTATCCACCTGCTTGGTTTAATAATACTGTCTTTACCCAACGCCTATTATCAATAGAATATAATACGTCAAAACTCTCTGGTCTTATATCTGTACCCTGATATACAGGCTCTATCTTAACTTTAACTGTTTTACCTTCTTGCAATGATTTAGCCCATCCATTTTCTAGCTTTTTCCATAAGCTACGATTAAGGTTGGAATTCATTGGCAACATATTAATCTTTTCGCCAGGTCCATTCAATATCGAAGCAATTAAATGACCACCTTCATCATCGGCATTACCTAGTTTACCTGCTTTCAATTGTTGGTAAGTATTTCTGTCTAATTTATCAAGTTTAAGCGTCGCCTCAACCCTTACCACTCTCCCTAAATGGTCAGTATGATATTTTTTATTACCATCTACAATATATATTTTATTAGGTTGAGGATTATTAAGTTCTTTATTCCAATTGCCTTTGCTACCTGATTCAGTTTTAATAGTTACCGTTTCATTAGTTACACTTTCAAGTTTATAGTGAGCTTTTGTTTTAACGTCCGACACCATCCATTTAATTCTTGAGTATTTTAATGTTCGCAATGAATGGGAAAAAGGTTCAACTAGCGAACCAAGCAATAACCCTTCTAAAACATTTTTTAAACGTCCTTCGGCAGCGCTGTCATCAGGATTAGCTTGCAAATACTCTGTAACCGGATTTTGTAGTTCTTTGAACGATTGGACTAAATTTGATAGCCGTTCTTCGTGAGGTGCAAAAACCGTAAAATCAGCGACCCCGCCAGCAATCGTGCTTTGACCTAGCTTACCCATTTTCGATATAGGTTTAATAAATTTGAGCGCTTTAGATGCTGGAATAAAACCGACTAGAAACTGGGTTATGCCATGAGTAAGTGCACCTGATATAGTTTCAGCTTCAGGAACTTTACCAAATTGAAGAGGATTCTCCGTTTCGATGTTAAAACCATATTTCATCGTTAGGTTAATCGTCGAGGAATCCCATGCTAAATCAGATACAGATTGCGCAGCATCACGAATCCCTCCTAATAACTGTAATGGTACATCGTAATACCATGGGCGATTGTCTTGCTGCTTATCAAAAACGATATCGACATATTGGGCGTTTACGGGTAAGCTAACATAAGCGTAACCACTGCTGTCTAACGTCCCTTGCTTCAGCATCTTCTGACTAGCATTATCGAATATAGTAAAAGGTTGGTTCGCTAAATTATAAACTGTAAATTCAATATAATTATCTTGATTATCATATCTTGTTTTAAGTTCATAAGCTTTTACTTCATCTGGGGTTAATTTACGAGGCACTTTATTAACATTTGATTTTATAGGATTATTTTCTGGTTGTAACATCCCTGAATGATACTCAATCGGTATTTCAAATAAAATAGCCCGCTGTGACTCGATTGCTTCTTTTAGGGCTGCTGAGAACTTTTTATCATCTTTATTATAGGTATTCGTACCATAATATAAACCAAGCTCTTCAAGGGTTGGGTATAGGTTTTTACACTCATCTTGATGTTTAACGCAATATTTAATAATGTCATCCATCTTACTACTATAATCATAGCGGACGGGTTTTAGCTTACTATCTTGAATAATAGTGTTAAATACAAAAGATCTGGGGCGAACAATTGAATTATCTTCTTTTTGTTTTTGTAATTCTTGCCACTGCCGTGTGGTCATTAATAAATAATATTTCATGATAACTATAATTTTTTATTTTATACACTGTAACGATAATCTAAATAATATAATGAAATTTAATTTACTATTTATTCCATGAGTTATCAATTGTTATCTTATTTTAAATTTCAAACTTTGAATGATATTTATTTTAGTTGTCTTTATTATGAAAATAACTGCTTTTAGAAATTTAACATCTATTATCATTTATTGAACTGCTCTTTTATGAACTTAAGAAACTATAATCTTGCCAAGTAAAAGTTAGTTGTTTATCGGTGTGTGTTTTTAAAAATAAATTTCATTAAAATGATTTTTAATACTTTTTGTCTATAGTTGTTGTAGAAAGATTTTAAATTCCTATAAATATTGGTTTTCTCTTGTGTAGTGACCAATAGGAATCTTCATGTTTAGGAGAGGAAAAGCAAAAGTTCATATCGAAACATTCCAAAAATCACTCGTCCTCATTCATTTCAGCACTAACCTAATTGTCTGGTTTTTTGGTTACCCTTTTAGTAACAATCAAACCTGCATGGAGGGAATCATCATTCAGTTGAATTTAACATTTACTTATAAATAAAATAAATAATGACAAATTAACCTAAAAGATTTTTGATTTTCAGATATGAAATAGGTCGGTAATGTTAGCCAGTAAGTCATTATCAATAATTTCCATATTGACAGCATAATACATTATTTCATTAATTAGTCGGCAAACTTGCTTAACTGTTTCGTATTTATTGTTGTTATTTAATGGATGTAGTGATTAATTGCTATAATATCTGTAATTTGCTGTAGTGAAATCTCAAAGTAACGACCAAAGCTAAGTAATGCCTCTTTTTTGGTATACGAGCGCGTACACTTAAAACGCCAAATCTCAAAGTTATTTGCTCTGATTAAAAGGTATATACCGCCACCATCAAATGAAGAATTATCCTTATCTGTTGGCTTGGCTGCTTTTATTTGTGTGTTAGTTAATGGTAGAGTTTTTCTTGCCATAATAATTTTAGGTATATGTTTGTTGGGTATATTGCATTCATATACCTAAAAATATAACTAAAATTTGGGTTATAAATTTATCTTACTGATATTTAATGAATAATAAGATAGGGTTAATGCTTTATGTTTATTAGGTTCAATGTATTTTAAGGAATTTAAAAGAGTGTTAGTGCTGATTGATTTGGTGCCAGTGGTCGGACTCGAACCGACACGCTTTTAAGGGCGGCGGATTTTGAATCCGCTGCGTCTACCAATTTCGCCACACTGGCATTAGAAGTGTAAATAAGTAAACGTGGGCATTATACTAAGCTTTGTGATATCTGCAACAATTATTATCATAAAGCGCTTTGTTTGCCTAAAAATCCAGCTATTGCCAGCATTTATATCCTTTTGGTTTAATATTATAAATATGTAGCTATAACTGATAGCTATATAGCAATATTAATATTTTGAATAACAGATTTTGTATATTTAATTATGCCATATAAATTATCTTCAATCGGATTCTATAATTCCATCAGAAATTGCTCTAGGTTGATAATAATGTGACAGAGTTCAAAAAATCCAATCTTAATTGCCTAACAATGATTATCAGCGGTATATGATTGCTCAATCTGTTAATCAAAAAGGAGAATTATCCTATGAAATACAACCTTTGTAGTTTTTTAAAAAATATCTTTTTAGTAAGCGTCTTATCCGTTTTATATGTTACAAATTGTTTTTCATCACAGGGTATTGTTGATTCTAGTAAAACGATAAAAAGTCAAATATTAGGTAACGATGTCCATTATACGGTATATTTGCCTCCAGATTATCATAGTTCTAATAGAACATACCCTATTTTTTATTTTTTGCATGGTGGCGCGGATGGTATTCATACCGATCCTTATACTCAAGGTAACTTACAAGCTCATTTGGATAATTTAATCAATTCTGGAAAGATAACACCCATGATTGTTGTTACGCCTGATGCAACTAGAAATGGGTCTTTTGAAAATAATACCTATTATATGAATGATGCGGATGGCCAGTATCTTTATGAGGATATGTTTATCAAAGAATTCATGCCTCAAATTGAAAAAAGCTACAGGGTAAATAATTTACCCAAATTTAGAGCCATTGGTGGACTTTCAATGGGCGGATTTGGCGCTGTTTATTATAGTTTACAATATCCCGGCCTTTTTAAGGCGACGGTAGCCTTAAGTGGGGCGTTTAGAACCAAAGAAGATATAATTTCAATGGATATGAATGTATACAATCGACGCTATGGCAAAGCATTCGGTTTAAACCTTGTAGGCGAAAGCAGAGTAAATAATAAGTTTTATGATAAATATGATATTTTAAATACTACATCGAATAAATTGGAGTCTGAGGGCTATTTTTATCTTGATTGCGGTTCTAAGGATGATTTTCTTATTGGCAATACACTATTAAGTATGAATTTCAAGAAAAACAATATTAACTATACCTTTATTGCTCGCAATGGTGGTCATGATTGGTCATATTGGACTTCTGGATTTGATGATATGCTGATCTTTGTTAGTCAAAGGCTGCAAGATTTTAGATTTATTGATTAAGATTTGTTTAAGTTTTATTTTATATGAGATTACTAAATAAGCGGACAACTCTGCTTATTTAGCTAATATTCTTAGATTTAATCTAATAAACATTTTCTAGAGTAAAAATAAATACTTTTTACCACTTTCGTTTCCAAGCAGGTAATTTTTTTAGTATTACATATGCAGTATGTTTAGCTATTGAATAATCGATATGATGATTATTAGCATAACGCAGAGCAACTTCTTGCCATTTCTCATCAAACGTTTTCATTGTGCCATCATTATGAGCGCAATGCTTACAGTAATTTTTAGACATGTCATGCAAAGGATAATCACCAAGTGAAGTCATTGGCATGCCACATGCAATACACATTTTCATAGCTGAGATCTCGATTTAATTAACAATGATGACTCATTATTTGCAATAATTGCTTGTTTGAAAAATGCTACTCCGAGTTGTTATAGATTACAAGTTATCCAGTTGTAAAATAAACAACAAGCTCAGGATTTAAAAATTGAGTTCATTTTGCAAGGTTGTATCTTGGATCTTTTGTTGTTGCTGTTGCAATAATAGATAACGACGTCTTAACGCCCTTTGTTTACATAAGCGAAGCACTTCTTGCTTTTGAGTATCGGAAAAACTTAACCAATTAAATCGTTCTGTCCTAGAACGAAAGCATTTAATACAATAACCTTGTTTATCGGTTTCACAAACGCGTTTACAAGGAGAGGGTATTTCAAAAAATTCCAGTTGATCCAAGCAGTTCTATTTCCTTTTTACATATCAAAAACTTACTAATGACTTTTCAAACCTAATCCTTTGCTTAACACTTTAAAACAGTCATCACAATCATGAGTTGCTGCATTAAGTAAAGTTTGGGTTGGCGCATGGATTAATTTATTGGTTAATCGATGAGAAAACTCAGCAAAGACTTCATCAACATTCGCTCCTTGCTTGATAGCATTTAACGCTTTGATCTCTAATTCGCGTTTAATACTTTGTGCATTACTGCGATACTGTTTAACATAGTCAATTGCGTAACGGGTTTTAAGCCAGTCGATAAATTGCTCAGCTTGTTCCTGAATAATATATTGTGCTTTTTGAGCTGCCATGGCGCGTTGTTCTAAATTATTTTCAACCGTTTTTTGAAGATCATCAATCGTATATAAATGTACATTATCAAGTTCGTTAATTTCTTGTTCTACATCACGGGGAACCGCTAAATCAATAAATAACATCTGTTGATGATTTCTTGCCTGCAAGGTGCGTTCGACCATCCCTTTTCCAATAATAGGTAATGGGCTTGCAGTAGAACTGATAACGATATCGACCTCTTTAAGGCGATGAGCTATATCAGGTAGTGAAATAATTTCTGCATCAATAAGGGACGCTAATTTTAATGCTTTATCACGTGTACGATTGGCAACAAGAACATGATTAAACCCATGAGGTTTTAAATAACGAGAAATCAGTTCTATTGTCTCCCCTGCTCCTACTAACATGACATTTAATTTGGATGTGTCAGTAAACAACTTACGCGCAACAAGACAAGCAGCATAAGCAACTGAAGCCGTATTAGAGCCAATATCAGTTTGACTGCGCACAAGTTTTGCTACATGGAAAATATTTTGAAAGAGTTTTTCTAATGTCACTGACAAACACTGATTTTTTTGTGCAATTGTATAGGCAACTTTCACTTGCCCCAAAATCTGTGGTTCACCAATAATCATCGAATCCAAACCACTTGCTACAGCCATTAAATGTTCAACAGCTTGTTGACCTTCATACCAGTAAAGGGAGTTTTTGTATTGCTCAAGATCAACATTGTGAAACTGACCTAACCAATTTTCAACAAATCCTCTTAATCTAATATAATCTGTTTGATGTTCATAATTTAGATATATTTCTGTTCGATTACAGGTTGATAGTATTACACATCCCTCAATTAGAGGATGTTGGTAAAGGCTATACAGTGCTTTATCTACTGTTTCGTTAGGGAAAGCAATTTTTTCTCTTAATGCTAATGGAGCCGTCTTATGATTAACACCTAATATTGTAATTGACATTGCATTGTTTCTTCTTGAGTTTTATTTTAATCAATAGCTGTATTATGAAGCGTCCTAGGCATAACATTATACATAAAAAAATATCAAACGTTAATTTACAGTTACTTTTTCTTATTGTTGTATTATCAGTTATAATAAAATAATTCAAACGTTCAACTACAAGAGATAATTCATGTCTAAAATCAAATATGCTTTTATCCTAGTTTTACCTTTTATTATCACGGCTTGCCAGATCACTAAACCTAAAGATATTGCATCAATTGAACAACAATGGAAGACTCATCAACAAACTCTTGAACAGATAAATACCTTTCGTGTTAATGGCAGTATTGCTCAAATAAGTGAAAAGACTCGTAACTACGGGCGATTTTTAATTACCCAACAATCCGCTAACCATTTTGAAGTTAAGTTAACTACTCCGGTCGGAACAAATATATTAACGTTAAAATCGGAGCCTGATTTTGCCGAACTCATTAATAAAAATGGTAACCGTTATAGTGACACTAATATTGAGAACTTAATGAAGAAAGTATCAAATGTTAATATTCCTTTTAACTCTCTCCATAATTGGTTAAAAGGTTATTCTAACAATATTAATGATAAATTAGACAATTCTGGCAGATTAGTATCAACTGAATTTATGCAAAACAATAACAAATGGAACTTAAAAATTCCTAGTTATTCAACTTATACCTATAAAAACCAAAAAATAGATTTACCTGCAATCATAGAATTAAATCATGATGGTGAAAATATTCGTTTAAAGATCAGTAACTGGATTTTGCAATAACAGGAAGTCATAATGAAACAGTGGTATTCACCAGCAAAATTAAATTTATTTCTCTATATAACTGGGCGTCGTGCTGACAATTATCACAATTTACAAACCTTATTTCAGTTCATTGATTATTGTGACATTGTAACATTTAAAGTACGTCAGGATAACCAGATCCATTTACTGACCGAGTTTGTTAATGTACCTGAAGATAAAAACTTGATGGTTATTGCTGCCAATCGGTTAAAATCTTATACAAATCGTCAGGATTTGGGGGTAGATATCACTATTGATAAAAAAATCCCTATGGGCGGTGGACTGGGTGGCGCGTCATCAAATGCTGCAACGGTATTAGTCGCACTTAATCAATTATGGCAACTCAATCTAACAACGGAAACATTAATTGAAATAGGACGGCAAATTGGGGCTGATGTGCCTATCTTTATTTATGGTCATGCAGCTTTTGCCCAAGGCATTGGTGATCAGTTATTAACGGTTGATATTCCACAATATTGGTATTTAGTCACCTACCCTAACATTGAAATCTCCACAGTTAAAGTGTTTAATGATCCTGAACTTACCCGTAATACACCAAGCCGAGATCTTGATGATTTATTAGCTTTACCTTTTGAGCAGTTTAAAAATGATTGTGAAAATGTCGTTCGAAAACGATATCCAATTGTTGATAAGGTTATTACTTATCTGTCTCAATTTGCCCCAACCAGATTAACTGGAACTGGTGCTTGTATCTTTACTCAATGTAAAACGGAACAAGAAGCGCAACAAATTCAGCAAAAACTCAATAATAATTTTCAAGTATCAAGCTTTATTGTTAAATCATTAAACCGATCGCCTTTATATAACTAAAATAGTAAAACTGTTTATAAAACCTTAGCCAAAATAATGGTTAAGGTTTATTAATTAAAAATTTACCATAACAAAAAACTCAATTAACAAGTTCGCTTGGTATGACAAAAAGACGATCATCATAGTATTCAACACAATATAATCCATCATAATTAGCGTAACCCTGCTCAGCTAATTTAGATTTTAGCCAATCTTCATCTTTGCCAATCGATTTTAACCCATCTTCATTAGGACTTTCATTTTCTAATACAAGGACGGATATGTCTTTATCACCTTTTTTAACCACAGTTAATTGACCATTCGGCTCCAAAATGGCTTTATCAACAGTATGAATAGTAAAAATATTCTTCATTCTAAGTAGTACAGCAAAACTGGAAAAATCCAAGTTAACACTGGTAAAGGCATCTAGTTTAATTTTACCCTTTTCCATTAAAATAATCGGATTACCAACAATGAATGCTTTGGCATTTTGACTTCTTTTCTTTAAATAGTTGGAAGTATACATAATGGCTGTCCACATTATTAACACAACCAAAAAATCAAAAACGGTTAACTTTGGATTATAGATAATACCTCCCGCAATTCCACCTAAAATCATATTACCAATAAAATCAATACTCGACATTTGGGATAGTGAGGTCTTACCAGTAATTTTTAAAAATAAGATAATACAGATGAATACAACCAACAACTTTAATGCAACGACTAAAAAATCATAGTAATTCATTTTAGTATTACTCCAAAAAAGATTAATATACATTATTTAGAAGAGAGATAATGACCTAATGGATCTATTGGTAACCAACAAAAATAGGACTAAAACAGATATTATTTAGGATAATAATGGCAGTGTTAACCGCCATATTTAATAGGTAACTAGCGAACTAATTTAATTGAGTTTTTACGCCCCATTTTAACGCTAATTGCTGCTTATTTGAATTAGGAAGCCAACTATTAATTGCATCCAAAAGTTTTTGGTTGCCTGATTGAACCATATAAGCTTTATAGCTTTCTGTACCTTTAAATGGGGTGTCAGTTGCTAAACATAAAACATTTGGCTCTTTATATTGATAATACTGACCTTCAATAAGATCCGTTACCATAGTGTCGGCTGTTTTATCACGTAAAGCTTGAATATTATCAAAATTATTTTCTACGCGAATCACTTGGGCCTTATGAATATTACCATTGACAAAGCTTTCATTTGTGCCACCAGGATTAACGACCACCTTAACATCAGGTTGATCAATTTTGTCTAGACTTGATAAATTGGATGCGACATGGCATGCAGCTAACGCAACTTTACCATTCGGTACTATTTCATCAGAAAGTAAGAATTTTTCTGCACGATCCTTTGTATAAGTTACACCACCCATAGCAATATCGTAATTATCATCCGCTAAATCTTGTGATAAGGTTGGCCAACTAGTGATATAAAATACCGGCATCACATTTAATTGTTTTGCGAAATCTTTTGCCATATCAATATCAAAACCGACCAATTTTTCTTGGGTATTATAAAAAGCCAATGGTGCATAATCAGCGGGGACACCAACTTTTAAAAATCCTGAATTGACAATTTCATCATAGGTTCTTGCTTGTGCAAGTCCTGAAAATAATAGTAATGCCATAATAGCAGACGCTTTTTTCATTTTTTTATTCCTTTTCATTTCTGAAATTTTGCAATTATTATTAATAAATTATAATAAAAAAATCAGATAAATCATTTATCTGAACTGATCATTATTCATAAAATTTTACTTTTATTAAGCGTGAGTATTAGATTGGATATTCATTCGTTTGGCAATTATTTTTGATCAAATATCTGAAATTTTTATCAAATAATTATGTTTGAAAATAGTTGTCAATTTTTCGGTTGCCAAGAAAATAGCTTTTTTAATAAGCTTACAACCTAATGAAAATCAATTAATCTAAAAGAAACATTCGATGCTAATTACCGATACTAAACAAACAGAAGTTTATTACCGAGCCTTACTTGACCGAAATCAAAGTTACGTAGGAATTTTCTATGTAGGTGTTAAAACGACATCTATTTTTTGTATTGCTACATGCCGAGCAAGAAAACCAAAATATGAAAATGTCGAATTTTTCTCAACTTTTAAGTCAGCCCTTGATGAGGGATATCGACCTTGCAAAATATGTAAACCCACTGAAAATTCAAATCAAGCACCGGAAGAGGTAATCAAAGCCATTGAATTAATGAATAAAGAGCCTAAAACAAAAATAACGGATTATGAATTGAGATTGAATAACTTAAGCC
The DNA here is from genome assembly GCF_984568995.1 of Gilliamella sp. LMG 34360. Lineage (NCBI taxonomy): Bacteria > Pseudomonadati > Pseudomonadota > Gammaproteobacteria > Orbales > Orbaceae > Gilliamella > Gilliamella sp. LMG 34360. The sequence continues at coordinate 1,946,473 of NZ_OZ474900.1, forward strand.
CAGAAATTATTCGTCGATGGTTCAAAAAACATTATGGAATAACGTTTCATGCCTATCAGCGAATGTTTCGAATTAACAATGCTTTTCAGGAAATTAAATCGGGAAAAAATATCATCAATACCGCATTTGATACAGGCTATAATTCTTTAAGCGGTTTTGGTTATACCTATAAAAAAATCATGAAAAAATCACCCTCAACCAATCGACAATATGACGTTATTTTAATTGATCGCTTAACTACTCCGTTAGGCCCAATGTTTATTTGTGCAACCAAGCAAGGTATTTGTTTATTAGAATTTGTTGATAGACGAATGCTTGAAACCGAATTCAAACAATTACAAACCCAACTTAACATGAAGATTATTTTTGGAGAAAACGAACACATAAAACAAGCCAAAATTGAGATTTCCGAATATTTTCAAGGGATCAGAACTCATTTCACTGTGGCATTACATACACCTGGAACGCCTTTCCAACAAACCGTTTGGGAATGTTTAAAAGAAATTCCCTATGGTGAACTGACAACTTACAAACGGCAAGCACAAAGAATAAATAATCCATTGGCAATTCGAGCAGTAGCCAACGCCAATGGTAATAATCGTGTAGCAATCATCATTCCATGCCATCGAGTAATCGGATCTAGTGGTGAACTTATTGGCTATGGAGGAGGATTAGAAAGAAAAAAATGGTTAATAGAACATGAAAAATCACACTCACAAAATCAAACTGAGTAAAACAAAAAATTGAAAATATTTAACCCAATCACTTGAACGATCTAATGCCTATAACCAATGCCATGAATAGTTTTGATTAAAATAGGTATTGTTGGCTTAAGTTCTATTTGTTTTCTCAGTTTTGAAATATGTTGGTCAAGCGTCCGACTGCTCGGTAAAAAATCATATCCCCATGCATAATCGAAAAGCATATCACGAGTAACAACCTGATTTTTATGTTGATATAAACATTCCAATATTTTAATTTCTCTTAATGTTAACTCGATAATTTGGTCATTTCGTTTTGCATATAATTCAGTAGGATAAATTTTTAAATCACCAAATTCAAAATAATCACCTTGAGTGAGATTTGGATTTTTTGCTTTCAAATAACGTCTTGCAATGGCTTTAATTCTTACTCTTAATTCATGAATTCCAAAAGGTTTATTCATATAATCATCAGCACCTGATTACATTGAATTCTCCTTCCATATAAAGTTTATTCAATTATTAATCATTTGCAAAATTTATTGTCTAAATAATGTATTTAGTTGTAAAAATCCAATTAAACGATGCACAAATGGATATCAGTAATCGCATTCAAACTCGCCTATCTCACTATTTTACGGTGTGTTAACTGTTTGTTTATTGCCACTGTAAAGAGCATGGGTATATAATAAAAAATTAGTCGCTCTTAAAGAAAATAGTTAGAGAATATTTGATATGACTCAATTGCAAGAAAAACTTGAACTTATTAAAAATAGCATTATTACTATCCCCGATTATCCAAAACAAGGGATATTGTTTCGAGATATCACCAGTTTACTTGAAGACCCTATCGCTTTTAGAACTTCTGTCGATCTTTTAATTGATCATTATAAAGATAAAAATATTGATAAAGTTGTTGGAACAGAAGCCCGTGGTTTTATTTTTGCAGCACCTTTAGCCTTAGCATTAGGTGTGGGTTTTGTACCGGTAAGAAAACCCAATAAGTTACCCCGTAATGTGTTTAAAGAAGAATATCAACTTGAATATGGTACCGATACATTAGAAATGCATTGCGATGCAATAAAACCTAATGAACGAGTGCTAATCATTGATGATCTACTTGCGACAGGTGGGACCGTTGCCGCAACCGCTAAATTAATTCAAAAAGCGGGAGGAATAGCTGAAGATGCAGCATTTGTTATTAACTTACCAGATTTACATGGTAAAACTAAGTTAACCAACATGGGGATTAACTGTTATACATTGGTCGATTTTAACGGAGAATAACCTATAAAGCCTTTATAACAGCTAAAAAAACAAATTTTAAGGGTAATGTTTATTACCCTTTTTTATAAAAAATAATCAGCTTCTATTTTTCTTTCATTTAAGTTTTATCCACCAATCAGATTTCCCACTTGAATAAAAAAACACAGAAATTGCATAAAAAGTCAAATTAACTCTTGATAAAGTTATTATTGTGAATTATTATTCAAAAATAAAGCATAATTATTTAATTAAAAAAGGATTTAAAACGAATGAAAAAATTTAATCATATTATTGCAAGAACACCAGCCAAATCACTTATCGATGGTTTAACATCGGCTAACTTGGGTAAACCCGATTATCAAAAAGCGTTAGATCAACACAATAACTATATTCGAGCTTTGCAACAATGTGATGTTGATATCACTATTTTACCGGCTGATGAACGTTTTCCAGATTCTGTATTTGTTGAAGATCCAGTTTTGTGTACCCCTCATTGCGCTATCATTACTAGACCTGGTGCCGAGAGCCGTCGTGGCGAAACCGAAATTATCAGCGAAACTATTGAAAGATTTTACCCCAATAAAGTTGAAAGAATTACCGCACCTGGTACAGTTGAAGCGGGAGATATAATGATGGTTGGTAATCATTATTATATTGGTTTATCAGCGCGAACCAATCAATCGGGTGCAGATCAAATGATTGCTATATTAGAAAAATATGGATTATCAGGATCTGTGGTTACTTTAGAAAAAGTACTACATTTAAAAACGGGTCTTGCCTATTTAGAACATGACAATTTGTTAGCAGCAGGTGAATTTATTACGAAACCTGAGTTTCAACACCTTAATATTATTGAAATTCCTGAGCATGAAAGCTATGCCGCTAACTGCATTTGGGTGAATGAACGAGTCATTATGCCTGCAGGCTATCCAATTACCAAAGCAAAAATCGAAGCGCTGGGTTATCAAGTGATTGAAGTTGATACATCGGAATACCGTAAAATCGACGGCGGTGTAAGTTGTATGTCATTGAGATTTTAATTAAAAAAAAATTTATTATATAAATAATTAAATAAGAAATTACTATGAATACACCAGTAAGAAAAAAGCTTGGTATACTTCCTCTCACTTTAATGGTGGTGGGAAGTATTGTAGGGAGTGGTATTTTTAGCCTACCACAAAATATGGCTGAAGGAGCCGGTGCAGGAACAATATTAATTGCATGGGTTATCACCTTATTTGGCATGCTAATGCTAACAAGAATCTTTCAGTATTTATCGATCCGTTTTTATAAAATCAATGATGGATTATATGGATATGTACGAGCAGGATTTGGTGATTATATTGGCTTTAATGCAGCATGGGGGTATTGGATCTCTGCATGGATGTCATGCACAAGTTATTTGGTTATCTTGTTTAGTGCTCTTGGCTCGTTTGATTGTTTCAGCTATTTTGGCAATGGTACCACGTTGCCAGCAGTTATCGGTGCTCTTATTTTCTTATGGATTGTCAATTCGTTTGTATTAAAAGGTATCTATCATGCATTTTTATTAAATTGCTTAGTTACGTTAGCTAAAATTGTACCGATTGGATTATTTATTGTCTGCATCATTTTAGCGTTCAAAGTGGATACCTTTAAAACAGACTTTTGGGGAACCCCACAATTAGGCTCAATTGTGGATCAAATAAAGCACACTATGCTTTATACGGTTTGGGTCTATTTAGGCATTGAAAGTGCGACAGTTTATGCATCACGCGCCAAGAGTATCTTAAGCATTAGTCGAGCGACCTTTTTTGGCTTTGCTATCACCAGTTTATTACTCATTTGCGTATCGGTATTATCTTTAGGCATTGTTCCTCAACAGGAATTAGCAGAAATGAAAAATCCTTCAATGGCTCTGGTCATTGAGCATGTTGTAGGTAGTTGGGGAGCCACTTTCATTAACATCGGACTTATTGTATCCGTGAGTGGCGGACTATTATCATGGCTACTACTTGCTGCAGAAATGCTGTTTCTAAGTGGACAAGGTGACGATCACACCGTACCGAGCTGTTTTGGCAAACTGAACAAGAAAGGAACCCCTGCCAATGCATTATATTTAACTTCTACTTTGATCAGTATACTCATCATCCTTGCTCACTTTTATCAATCTGGCTATAACACGCTGATTCAATTATCCACGTCCATGGTGCTTATTCCCTATCTGCTATCAGCCCTTTTTGTACTTAAATTGGCGATAAATCGTGGTAAAGCTTACTTAATCTTTTTAGGCTCAACGGGTTCAATTTATGGGGTATGGCTGATTTATGCAGGTGGAGTGTCTTATCTATTACTATCCATGATTTTATATGGCATTGGATTGGTATTTTATTTATACGCTAGAAAGCAAAGAGCACTACCTGCTTTCAGCTTTCTACACGATAAAATCTATGCTATCACCATAATTATTTTAGCAATTACTGCCATAATCTATTTTTATGTGCTACCTAATTAACTCATAATAGAGAATTATTTTCGAAATAGATAAAAATCATTCAATAATTGTCTGAATGCTGATGAATAACGTCCATCATCATCACGCATACAAAGTTGCTCACTGAGCACTTGACCACTATTAATTAAAGAAAAAGCCAATAAGGACAATGAAAAGTTTTTATTGGCATTATATTTGACATACAACTCTTGCTGTAAAAAAAGCTGATTTGCCTTACACAGACAAATAAACTGATCAGCCATATGAAAAGGGAGAACCAAACAAAACAGACCACCTGGTTTTAACAAGCGTTTAACTGAGTTTATAAGCTGTTCAAAATTCAAACTTTCAGTATAACGAGCAAGTTGTCGTTGGCTATTGCGACAGTCAACTGCTGGTTCAAAATAAGGCGGATTTGTTACAATTAGGTCATAACATGCTGCCAGATTAAGACCAAATTTATTAATATCTGCTTGTTGAGCCCTGACCGATGACAAACCTGCGTGCATACTATTTTCTTGACACTGCTTTATAGCATCCGCATTAATATCAATAGCATCAATTTGGCAAGGGTCATGAGCCAAACGTTGAGCCAACATTAATGCTATCACTCCACATCCTGTACCAATATCAAGGATTTTTTGCGGATGATGGTCAATTGGAGCCCAAGCTCCAAGTAAACAACTATCCGTTGTTACCTGCATAGGACTTTTATCATGCGCAACAAAAAAACGTTTAAACGTAAAACCGCCTTTTTTTAAAGGCTCTTGATGACTATTTTTCATTTAATAACTTCTTAAATAGAGGTTTATTCGACGCAATCGCATCTGCCCAACGAGTTGGCTCAGGTAAACGATAACCTCTTAAACACAGGTTCACCCACTTTAATGCACTCTCTTGACTGACACGATGTCCTGCTGAAATAAATAAAGGATTACAATTATTTTTACTTTGCAATACCCAACCTATCTGCTGTTGTTTATCTAACAAAGCAGTTACATTGCCTGCTTGTTTTGGTAATGTTTCATATTGCCCACATAATCGTTTTTTAGCCACTCCAATGGTTGGCATGTCCAACAATAAACCAAGATGACTGGCAATTCCTAAACGTCTAGGATGGGCAAAACCTTGACCATCGACCAATAGCAAATCTGGTTTTTGCTTTATTGGTTGCCATGCTGCCAATAAAGCAGGATATTCCCGAAAGGATAAATAGCCAGGAATATAAGGAAACTCTGTTTTTAAACGAGCTATATGATATTCAACAACAGAAAATTCAGGATAACTTAGCACGACTATCGCTGCTCGAGTAATATTACCATCATCTTCAAATCCCACATCAGTACCACCAATAAAATTGATTGGTTCGTTAAAGTCATCGGACAATCTCACTTGATTAGCCAACGATAACTGGGTTTGTTTTAATTGTTGTAAATTAATAGACATTTTAATTATGATCAGTATCATTATCAGTTATGAAACAATTTTACCAGAATACGAATGCCATATACATTAGCAATTCCCACCCAACTCACCGAAGAAATCAAAAAAAGTCGTTTTATTGTCAATGCGGCGCCAGTAACCTCGGCCGAACAAGCTGCTCAATTCATTGACTCAATCAATGATCCTAATGCCACTCATAATTGCTGGGCATGGAAGATTGGACAGCAATACCGTTTTAATGATGATGGCGAACCGACCAGTACAGCGGGACGCCCTATTTTGTCAGCGATTGAAGGGCAAGATTGCGATCAAGTTGTAGTTGTCGTTACTCGTTACTTTGGTGGTATAAAATTAGGCACTGGGGGGTTAATTCGTGCATATGGTGGTTCTGCAAGTCACTGCCTTCAACAAGCGACATTGATTGAACTTATAGCACGCATTACTTTGCAATTTCATTGTTACTATAACGAATGGCCTATTATCGAAAATCGCCTTAAAGAACTTGATGCGATTATTGAAAATCAAGAATTTGATGCTGAAGGAGTAAAAGTAAGCGTAGCTATTACTAAAGATAATTCAGTGATATTACAAAAAAATATCAGTGATATTACCCGTGGCAGAGTCAATATAACCTTATAAATTTTATGCCCGATTATACTGTGAAAAAGTTTCAGGTTAACTATACGTTTTAGTAAAAAATGGGATATTGAACAAATGTATTATTTAATTGATGCCCAAAGAGATTAGACCGTTACCCCTGCTATAATCAACTTTGATTTCACAGCGGTTGCAAGCATATTACAGTTTTTTATTATTTTAGATAATTTGGTTGATGATTGCTCTGTTTGGAATTGATTTTACGATACTAATTTCGAACAATAATGTGGTTACATGGATATTTAAATTGTGTAACAATAAATTTTGGTCATTGAAATGAGATTCATTATTGAATTTAAAATAACTATTCAGCCAAATATAAAATGATTACTGTTGCAAGATGCATAATTGATTTTGTTGGTATCCAACTATCACTGCTATTATCCTACTTAAAATTAGACTTCATCATAAAACAAATTATTGAAATACAATATGTTATCTAGACAAGGCAGGTATTTCTTTCAAACCATAAAATTTTATATTAGTATTAACTAATCCATTATTGAATGGCCATATGGTAAGCTCCACTAATATAAAAAAACACTAGTATTAAGTAGATCATATTAGGTTTTGAATTGACAGTAAGATAGACCTATCATTGATTTAAATAATATTTAAAATGTATTTCAATCTTCATCATGGTTTCCTTATACGCCTTTCAATGGTATCATTTTCCTTTTTACTTAAGTATCAACTAACATACTGAACTTAGCACCAGCATATTAATACAATAACTGTTTAGTGTATGGATTTAATTAAGTGGTTTTTACCTGATATAGGCGTTGCCTCAATCATTTGCTCATCTGATTCAGATTCATCTTCAAGTTCACCAACTGTATTTGACTCATCATTATTCTCTGCATTTACGCCTTCATCAGATAGAATTGAACCTGATTGCGTTTCAACTTCTTCAGTATTAATTAAGTACGTCGGATTAGCTTGAATTACATTTGCTGTCCTGACATTTAATGCAGTTACATCATTAATACTTAGCACTACAAAAATACTTGCACTGATCAACAAAATCTTGCAATAGAAAGATTTATCTAACATTAATTCAGATAAGCCCGATGCAAGATTAGAGACGGACTGAAAACACTTTTGGGGATTTAAAGAAGAATCTAAATTATGATCTCCTACAAACCAACTGCACTTTAACATCTTATTACTTCCTCCCGACAAATGATTGCTTTTTTATAAATGCAATCTTATGTTGCGAAGTATAATATTTTAAAAAAAATTAGCAAACTTATCTTAGAAAGATTTGTTAACTAATGTAAAATCAATTAATTGCAGGGACCTTTTTTTTATTTCCAAACTCTATAATTTTTTGAACTTTTCTTATATAATATCATCGTTATTGATTAAATTTCACACAGCTCATTAGCTTATAATAATTGCTGTTCCTACTAAAATTAAGTGATATATTAATAGTGCAAATTATCATCCCTTTTGTACCAAAACAATATAATTAAACAAATAAGTTTAAATAATAAAATTAGAACCTAGAAATAAAAATTTACCTTTTTTAGATCATTATATACAAGCAACTAGATCGCCAACTTGTTCATCGACTAATTTTATGAGTTCTAGTATTTTCTCATCACTATCAATAAAAATGTAAACATTGTCTAAACGAGGATAGTATTGTTTGAAAAATTTTCCACTTTTTTGTACTTGCAGGACAAAAATAGAAAACTAAAGCATCTTTACTGCATCCTATAGCCATAAAATCATCCTAATAAAATACACCGTCCATGTCTATTGATTTTATACAAATACCTTATTCAAAAAAACACAATAACATTCAACTGCCCATGTAACTTCTTTGTAAAGTTTTTTAATTGATTATATTTCGAAATAGATTTGTACGTAATGCCTAATAAGATAGATTATAACAACTATACCTACTAATGGGATTAAATTAATAAGCTGTGTTAACTGGTTATTTAAAGTGAAAAACGGTGCAAAAGAAAACATACCAATATAAAAGCAACGACCTAACCAACTAATACCATAAAAGCATATTTAAGGAAATGCAGGCGATGAATTGTACCTAGAATTTTTACAAATATCGCCTGTTGTGAATCAAATATAAAGCTGCGTTTAAATAGAAAATGAGCTTCATTAGGAGCAAGAACATAATAAGGTTTATTAATTCTTTTTTTCATTGATATTCCTATATATTGTTTTGTATATGGCTTGCATCAATATTATAAAACACAATGATTAATTGAAAATTAACCTAACCTTATTATTTTATTTAAAATTTAATAGAAATGAACTAATTATATCTACAATTTTAAACCTGAACATCCTATACTCATAAGTTTTATCTTCGTATCTTTATATAAAACTTTACTTCTACCAACTAGCTAAAGTAATTATGATTACTTATCAGATCTTAATTACTATCTACCATGTATACTGAACCATCCCCCCAAGTTCCAACATAGTAATTGTTTTTATAATATGCTAATGCAACTGCTCCCGATAAAGATGAAGCTAAATTTGTTACCTTTTTCGTTTTTACATCAATTTGTCGCAACATTCCAGCACCATTATCAATGACCGCCACAACATTTGACGAAATTGTTGCAATACCAACTCCTGGACGAGTGAATTGATCACCTAATTCAGTTTTATTACCGTTAGGTTCGATCATGGTTAAACGACCGCTATATTGAGATACAACTAAGCTATTATCAGCAAGTTGAGTAACACCAACTGGAGTAGTCAATCCTCGTGCTACGATAGTCTTTTGTTTCGTGTCTAAATCAAGTGATACAATTTCACCAGTTGAACGATTAGTGACTAATAGTCGACCATCATTAGAAAAAGCGATACCGGTAGGCGTATGATAGCCGTCTGATATTTTTTGTGATTGACCGTTCGGCGTAATTTTTAAAATATAATCACCACTATAAGATGAAACATATACATTATCTTGTTTATCAATGACTATTCCTGAAGGAGAAGAGATACCTCTATAAAAGGTCTCATGTTCACCATTCTCTTTAACTTTTACAATTGAACTACCAGACCAATTGGTCACATACATCACGCCTGAGCTATCAAAAGCGATTCCTGTTGGGGCATTAAAGCCCGAAGCTAATTTTGTTGAAGTTGCCATACTAAATCCTGCAAAAAAGAAGCAAAACATAAATAGAAAGAAATGTGATAATCTTTTTTTCATAACGAGTTTCCTTAATAATTAGCTGCTACACTTTGGTTAAAATAATTGTGATTGTTTATAAAATCTTACTTACCATCTACCATGTATACTGAACCATCACCCCAAGTTCCAACATAGTAATTGTTTTTATAATATGCTAATGCAACTGCTCCCGATAAAGATGAAGCTAAATTTGTTACCTTTTTCGTTTTTACATCAATTTGTCGCAACATTCCAGCACCATTATCAATAACCGCCACAACATTTGATGAAATTGTTGCAATACCAACTCCTGGACGAGTGAATTGATCGCCTAATTCAGTTTTATTACCGTTAGGTTCGATCATGGTTAAACGACCGCTATATTGAGATACAACTAAGCTATTATCAGCAAGTTGAGTAACACCAACAGGCGTATTCAATCCTCGTGCTACGATAGTCTTTTGTTTCGTGTCTAAATCAAGTGATACAATTTCACCCGTTGAACGATTAGTGACTAATAGTCTACCATCATTAGAAAAAGCGATACCGGTAGGGGTTTGATAGCCGTCTGATATTTTTTGTGATTGACCGTTCGGCGTAATTTTTAAAATATAATCACCACTATAAGATGAAACATATACATTATCTTGTTTATCAATGACTATTCCTGAAGGAGAAGAGATACCTCTATAAAAGGTCTCATGTTCACCATTCTCTTTAACTTTTACAATTGAACTACCAGACCAATTGGTCACATACATCACGCCTGAACTATCAAAAGCGATTCCTGTTGGGGCATTAAAGCCCGAAGCTAACTTTGTTGAAGTTGCCATACTAAATCCTGCAAAAAAGAAGCAAAACATAAATAGAAAGAAATGTGATAATCTTTTTTTCATAACGAGTTTCCTTAATAATTAGCTGCTACACTTTGGTTAAAATGATTGTGATTGCTTATAAAATCTTACTTACCATCTACCATGTATACTGAACCATCCCCCCAAGTTCCAACATAGTAATTGTTTTTATAATATGCTAATGCAACTGCTCCCGATAAAGACGAAGCTAAATTTGTTACTTTTTTCGTTTTTACATCAATTTGTCGCAGCATTCCAGCACCATTATCAATGACCGCCACAACATTTGATGAAATTGTTGCAATACCAACTCCTGGAACTTCGAATTGATCACCTAATTCAGTTTTATTACCGTTAGGTTCGATCATGGTCAAACGACCGCTATATTGAGATACAACTAAGCTATTATCAGCAAGTTGAGTAACACCAACAGGCGTATTCAATCCTCGTGCTACGATAGTCTTTTGTTTCGTGTCTAAATCAAGTGATACAATTTCACCAGTTGAACGATTAGTGACTAATAGTCTACCATCATTAGAAAAAGAGATACCGGTAGGGGTTTGATAGCCCTCTGATATTTTTTGTGATTGGCCGTTCGGCGTAATTTTTAAAATATAGTCATCACTATAAGATGAAACATAGATATTATCTTGTTTGTCAATGACTATTCCTGCTGGAGAAGAGATACCTGTATAAACGGTCTCATGTTCACCATTTTCTTTAACTTTTACAATTGAATCACCAGACCAATTGGTCACATACATCACACCAGAGCTATCAAAAGCGATTCCTGTTGGGGCATTAAAACCCGAAGCTAACTTTGTTGAATTTGCCATACTAAATCCTGCATAAAAGAAGCAAAACATAAATAGAAAGAAATGTGATAATCTTTTTTTCATAACGAGTTTCCTTAATAATTAACTGCTACATTTTTAATGTATTGAATACCAACAATAGCTAAGATTAGAATAATGATCCCACTCCAAACCATGCTTTGATAAACTATACCCAATAGATAAGTGCCAATAATGCCTCACGTCAAACAAGAGATTAGACATTGATTCAATGAACAAAATAACATTTAGAGATTGATTAAGCTTAAGAAAGGGTAACTAACAAAACAAGAATTGAAAAATACATATTTTGTTATACGAAATTCGTATTGTAGAAAAAACAATATAAACTAATGTAAAAAGGAAAGATCTTATTCATAATAATGATTCGATTGAGCTAAGATAAATAGCAAAGTCATTTGAACATCTGTTAAGTAACTTATGAGGAATAGTAAATTTATAGATATTGATAGCAAAAAATTATCAAATATTTAACAATAATTTTTTGCTGTCTGCGAAAAACTTCATTTTTCTGGTGCAGCTGAAAAACTAGGTATAAGCCCCTACTTTCAACTCAAATAAAAATTTGGAAGAAACCTTACAAAGTACACTTTTTTTAAAAAACTCACACAACATCGTATTATCCAAAGATGAGGAAATACTAAAATCAAAAGCAAAATTATTAAGTGATCTCCTAGCTAAAGTAAAATAAACAAAACTAACTATTTTGAAAAGTTATTATAGGAATAACTAAAACATTAGTTTTTAAATATATTAATTTTTTATTTACCTTTATTTGGCACCATAAACCTAAAAATCACGTCGATTAATAAAGGCATTATTGATTTTTTAATTTAAGTTTAAACCATAGAATATGGTTAATTTAAAGAAATTATTTTCTACCCTTTCCTTAAAATTTATACTACTTCATTGACAATAATAATGACCTGAATAAAAAATTTATCTGGTAATATTTTTTAGGAGATATTGTGAGCATCATTCTGAATGACTTTATGATTTTTTAAGAGTTAGATCGTTTTTAACAAATATTGCTTGCCAGCATTAAAACCATTACAATGAGGCACAATTAACCACTATTTTTTATTTTTATGATTACCTATACTGATGCCACTTTAGACGATTTGCCCTTTATTGTTGATGTTTATAACTCTACCATTGCTAGCCGTCAAATTACGGCCGATTTGGAGCCGGTGTCAGTTGAAAGTCGTGTAGTTTGGTTTAATCAGCATAATCCTAAAAATCGACCTATTTGGTTAATCAAATATTCAAATCAACCATGTGGTTGGGTAAGTTTATCCTCTTTTTATGGTCGTGCAGCTTTTGAAAAAACAGTTGAGATCAGTTTGTACCTACATGAGGATTTTAGAGGAAAAAAAATCGGTCAAACAACCATCGAACGCATTGAATTATTTGCCAAACAAGCTGGTATTGAATCCATATTCAGCTATGTTTTTGGGCATAATCTTCCTAGTATGAATCTATTTAAAAAAATGAATTATCAACAATGGGCATTATTACCTAAAATTGCCGAACTTGATGGCGTTAAACGTGATTTAGTTATTTTAGGAAAGCATCTGGATTAAATCACCTATCTGTTTTTATCTATTTTGTTTTTTTATAGGAAAACTCAAAACATGAGCTTTTTAAAATATTTCCAATTTTTATATCATCAAGCCAAAATTACCAGCATTTTAGTAGTAATTAATGTTGCATGGTTTATTATTTCTCGCATTTTTGATATGCGAGGATTATCAGATTTTAGTCAAAGTAAGTTTTTAATTGACTGGGGAGCTGATGTTGCCCAACTTACATTTTCTGGTGAATATTGGCGACTTTTTACTAATATTTTCATGCATGTAGGATTAGCACATCTTGCTATGAATATGTTAGCACTATGGAGTATTGGCGTTATTTTAGAAAAATTAATACCTCCTTTAGCCTTTATTGGAATCTATTTGCTATCGGGTTTATTTGGAAGTTTAGCAAGTGATGTTGCCACAATACATATTAATGTCATTAGCTGCGGCGCTTCAGGGGCAATTTTAGGTATCATCACCGCCCTACTTGCTTACTCATTGATTAATCGTACTGATTTACAAGAGATGCCTATCAAATCCATTGTGGTGAGTTTATTACTCACTGCTGGATTGGGTTTATTACCTTCTATTGATAATATGGCACATATTGGTGGTGCAATAACCGGGTTTATCTTAGGAGGATTAATCACGCTTTGTTTGAAAAAATTTCGATATCAAAGCCAAATCTGTACAATATTAACAGTCCTAATCTTTGCCAGTGCAATTCTAATTTTATATTGGGGTTATCAGCATTATCAATATGATTTTTTGATAAATGGTTATAGGTATTAATAAAAAAAGGCGCATCAAAGGTGAAGTGACCCCATAAAGTTGGACACTTTTATTAAGCGGCTTGTAAGGCCTGATTTCGATATTCAACTGGAGTCAGGCCTTTTAATTTGGCTTTAATCCGTTTGGTGTTGTAGTATTCTATATATTCTTCTATTTTTTCAATCAATTCATCTGCATCTTGAAAGCATTGTCCATGATACATTTCTGATTTTAATAGACCAAAAAAGTTTTCAGCTACCGCATTATCTAAACAATTTCCTTTTCTGGACATACTTTGTTTGATGCCATTATTAGCTAGTAGCTTCTGATAATGATGATTTCTATATTGCCAGCCTTGGTCACTATGTAGTAACGGTTTTTCATACTGTTTTAATCGTGATATCCCTTTTTGAAGCATATCTGTCACCAAGGTCAAACGTGCATTTTTAGCCACTTTATAAGCTATTACTTCTTGATTATATAAATCGATAATGGGCGATAGGTAAATTTTCTGTTCATTTACCTTAAATTCTGTGACATCTGTCACCCATTTTTCATTCGGTCTCGATGATTCAAAATCTCTTTTAAGATAATTATCGGCTGTTTTACCTGTCTCTCCACGATAAGAACGATATTTTTTAGGTCTTACTGTCGATTTGAGATTAAGCTGACCCATTAATCGTTGTACCGTTTTATGATTGAGCTTAATTCCTTCATTTATCAACGCTAAATGAATTCGACGATAACCATAACGCCCTTTATGTTCATGGTAAATCGATTCAATACGTTTTAACTCATTTTCATAAGCAGACGGGGTTTTCAACCTATTAACATGATAATAAAAAACACTTTTTGCCAGTTTTGTTGCTGATAACAAATGTCTTAAGGAATACTGATATTTAAGCGCTAAAACAACTAACGTTTTTTCTTTGTTTGTTGACGTTTTGCTTGCTTCAGCTCTTCTAACTTTTTTAGAACAGCATTTTCTGCTCGTAGATAAGCTATTTCCTCTTTTAATGCTTCAATTGTTTTTTCATCATCACTGTGAGTACGGGGTTGCTTCATACAGGGTTTTCCTCTGGAACGATATTCAAGCCCTCGGAAACCTTTTTTATGATATCTATCAAGCCAAACAAATAGAAGACCGGGGGAGCTTAAATTAAGCATAGCACTAGTGTGCCCGAGAGACCAATTATTTGTCCACATTAATTTTAGTGCTTGTAATCTTGCTTCGGCATGACGTAAATGAGGGGTTGGTTGAAAGGAGTTATCGCCATGAATCGCAACCACTTGCGACCAATACCGAATCTGACTAGAAGATATCGCATATTTTTTTGAAAGAATTTCCGATGATTCTCCTGATAAGAATTCATTAGCTATGATAATTTTTAAATCTCGACTATATTTTGACATAAAAAGACCCCCAGTTAGTGGTTGTCCAACTATTGGGGGTCACTTCATCAAAGGTGCGCCTTTTTCATGTTCTATGTATTGTTTTTCATTAATAGCTACTTAAGACTCGTGCAGGATCGATTTTACAAGCTCTTTGAGCTGGATAATAGCTAGCAACCAAACTTAACAACATTGCTGTAATAAACACAATCACAACATCAACAAGATGAATTTCAGACGGTAAAAAGTCAACAAAATAGATGTTACTGTTAAGGATTTTATGCCCCATCAAAGATTCCACGAGTTCCATGAGATTTGATAGTTGCCATGATAAAATCACCCCTAAAATCACCCCGATTAAACTTCCAATTAATCCTGAAATGACTCCATACCAAATAAAGATATGTTTAATTAAACGATTAGTTGCACCGAGTGTTTTTAAAATGGCAATGTCACGTTGTTTATCTTTAACAGCAATTACTAATGTCGAAACAATGTTGAAACAAGCGACACCAATAACAACAATCATAGCCAAATACATAATCTCTCTGATCATTTGAATGTCACGATACATAAAGCCGTAAGTTTGTTCCCAACTATTAAACGATAAGTTTTCATCCAGAGCTAACGCTGCCTGGCTAATAATATATCTAGCCTGATAAACATTATCTACATTGACCATAATGCCTGTGACGCTGTCGCCCATATTCAGTAACTTTTGTGCATCGGCTAATGGGAGCAAAGCAACACTATTACTAAGGCTTCCGCTTAAATCCAAAATTCCGATAACTTGCAAACGCACTCGTTTCGGAGGTTTAAGTTGATTAGAGTCGCTAGATACTGGTATTAATAAAGTCACCCAATCTTTTTCTTTTACAGCTAGCGTTTTGGCTAAACCAGAACCAATAATAATTTGTTGATTATCAGCTTTAAATTTTTGCCATTGATTATTTAATACATAATTGGGTAGTGTACTTATTGATTTTTCTTGATCGGGATCGATCGCTTCTACTTCAACTGCGCCAAGTTTACTCGCATTCTCAATTAAACCCGTAAAATTAACAAAAGGTGTAGCTGAGACAATGTGACTATTTCGTTTTAATTCATCTCGAACATCTCGCCAATTATCCAGATAACCATATTCGGGATAAAACTGCCCATGTGGAACAACGGACAATACTCGATTATGCAGTTCACGCTCAAAACCATTCATTGCACTTAACCCAATAATTAAAGCCGCAATACCAATGGCAATACTGAATGTGGAAATAATTGATATCAACGACACCATCCCACTTTTACGGCGTCCTTTGCGGAACTTAATGGCGGTGATTAATGATAAATTCATTGTAATTATCCATTAAATTTTTTCGGTTAATGAACGATTAGACAATTGTCCATCGCGCATAATTAATTGGTTATCAAGTTTATTGGCGAGTTCCAGATCATGTGTGACCACTAAAAATGCCGTGCCATGATCACGATTCAAACTTATCAATAAATCAAAAATGGAATCAGCCGTGGTTTTATCCAGATTACCTGTAGGTTCATCAGCCATGACCAGTGCTGGATTGTTGATAAGAGCTCGTCCTATTGCCACACGCTGGCGCTCCCCACCAGACAGTTCAGATGGTCTATGATTTGCACGTTTAACTAAATTAACCGATTCCAGCATTGCCATTGCTCGCTTTTTTGCATCATTAGGCTTTGCACCACTAATTAAGAGTGGCATAGCAACATTTTCTAATGCAGAAAAATCGGGTAATAAGTGGTGAAATTGATAGACAAACCCTATTTCTTGATTGCGAAGGTGAGCTTTTTCTCTTTCAGAAAGCTGATTTAATTGCTGAGACTTAAAAATGATTTCACCCGAAGTTGGTTTATCCAGTCCACCAAGAAGATGTAACAATGTACTCTTACCCGATCCAGAACTCCCAATAATCGCTAATAGAGATTTCGAATGGATATCAAACGATACGTTTTTTAAAACTTCGGTGACCATTTTGCCTTCATTATAAGTTTTACAAAGATTTTTTGCTGAAAGCAAGATTTGTGAATTATTCATAACGTAACGCCTCGGCTGGTTGAATATTGGCTGCACGATAGGCAGGGTAAATAGTTGAAATTAGCGATAACATAAGTAATCCAATAAAAATAACGATAATTTGTGTGGGTTCAACCAGCGACGGCAATTGAATACCAGCAAACGATAATCCAAACAATTGCATGATTTCATTTAAGTAACAAGCCAGTAACAACCCTATAGCACTACCTAATAGTGTTCCAATGATTCCTGAACTTGCGCCTTGAATAATAAAAATTAACATGATTTTAAATCGAGATAGACCTTGCGTTTTTAAAATCGCCACTTCACCTTGTTTTTCCATCACTAATAAACTTAACGAGGTTATAATATTAAAAGCTGCCACAATAACAATCAAACTGATTAATAGTCCCATGACATTTTTTTCCATTTTGATAGCTTGGAATAGTTCTCCTCGTTTTGCTCGCCAATCATTAAAGATTAGTCCTTCTGGTAATGGAGTATTTGTTACTGAGGTAATCTCTAACGGCTTATCTAAAAACAAACGCCAGCTTGTTATTATTCCTTCTTGATAGCGAAGCAGACGACGTGCATCAGTCTGGTTAACATAAATTAAGGCTTGATTGATGTCATGATTGATTGAAAACAGTC
This sequence comes from Gilliamella sp. LMG 34360, assembly GCF_984568995.1. Classification (NCBI taxonomy): domain Bacteria; kingdom Pseudomonadati; phylum Pseudomonadota; class Gammaproteobacteria; order Orbales; family Orbaceae; genus Gilliamella; species Gilliamella sp. LMG 34360. The sequence goes on from NZ_OZ474900.1 coordinate 1,964,313, forward strand.
CGACGATATTAAATAACCTTTGTGAGGGAATACGACCAACTGGGGTGATCTGACTGGCATCAGTTACCATCAAGCGAATTTTATCGCCAACGGTTACACCCAGTTGATTGGCTAAAGTTAATCCAATAATGACATTATATTGCCCAGGCACAAGATCCGATACTGAACCACTATAGACATAATCGTTAATTGGATCACCATCATCTGGGTTGATTCCCATTAACGTGCTGACCATAATACCTTGTTCACTTTGCAAAACGACATCGCCTGTAACTAAAGGTGCCACATGATTAACACCGTTAATTTTCTTAAATTGCTCGCCCGCAATCTTATTAGGATCAATGCGACCTAGCGATGTGGTTATCTGAGCCTGAGGCAAGAATTTTAGTATGCTCCCCTGCATTTGATCTTCTAGTCCATTCATGACCGACAACACAACAATCAAGCCAATGGAGCCAAGCATAATACCGAGCATTGATAACCATGATACAAAGCGACCAAAACCATCAGTCTTTTGCCCATAGACATAACGCAAACCGATAAAAAATACTAATGGACGAAATATTTTTGACATAAACGTATATATTACCTGAAACTTTTTGACAAAGTTTAACGAGTTAATTGCAAAGTGCCTATCATACAGGATTAAACAGTTATAGAAAACAACCTCATACTTACGTTATAATCTAACATTAATTATTCAGCGAAACCATGCAAAATCAACATGTCAAAAACTCTTAATATTTCAACATTAATTCCTAAAAAATCAGGTGAAGTCAAACAAATTGGGCAGTTAATCGGATCATCTCTATCCCAATTTTGTGCTCAAGCCATTGATGCACACGATGGTTTAGTGGTGATTATTACAGATGATATGCAACAAACAACACGTATTCATGAAGAACTGAGACAGTTTTCACCACATCCTGCTATCTTTTTTCCTGATTGGGAAACACTGCCTTATGATAGTTTTTCACCGCATCAAGACATTGTCTCTGAGCGTCTCTCTTGCCTTTATCATTTAGGACATTTGACTAAGGGTGCTTTGATATTACCGATAAATACCTTAATGCAAAAGGTCTGCCCACAAAGCTATTTGGGCGGGCATGTGTTTATCATGAAAAAAGGTCTGCAAATTAGCCGTGAAAACTTACGTTTGCAACTTGAAAATGCAGGTTATCGCTCTGTCAGTCAAGTGATGGAACATGGTGAATATGCAACTCGTGGTGCTCTATTTGATATTTACCCTATGGGCAGTGATAAGCCTTATCGTATCGATTTTTTTGATGACGAAATAGATAGTATTCGCACATTTAATGTTGAATCTCAACGCACACTTGATGAAATAACTGAAATACAATTGTTGCCAGCCCATGAGTTTCCATTTGATAAAACCGCTATCGAACTTTTTAGAAGCCAATGGCGTGAAAGATTTCCGGTCAGATTAGAGCCAGAAAGTATTTATCAACAAGTCAGCAAAAATATTTTACCAACAGGCATTGAGTATTGGCAGGCCCTCTTTTTTAATGAGCCATTAACGCCCCTGTTTTCATATTTCTCAACTAACACACTCATTATTAACACCGTCAATATTGAGGCTCATGCCAATAAATTTTGGCAAGATGTTAACCAGCGTTATGATAGTCGTAAAGTCGATCCTATGCGACCATTATTAGAGCCTGTAATCATTTGGTCAAAAACCGACGAAATATTTGCCGATTTTAAAAAATACCCAAGACTGGTTTTATCGCACGAAGTTATCAGTGAATCTAATAAAAATGTTAATTTGGCTTATTCAAATTTGCCTGACCTTGCGATTGCTATTCAACAAAAAGATCCCTATTTGCAATTCCATCAATTCATCGAAAATTTCACAGGTAAGATTGTCTTTTCGGTTGAATCAGAAGGTCGTAAAGAAGCGTTACAAGAAATTTTAGGACGAATTCGTATTCATCCAACAACGATTAACCAACTAGATGAAATACATCATGTCGATGATCGCTTCTGTATAATTCTAGGTGCAAGTGAGCAAGGTTTTATTGATCAATCCGATAATTTTGCCTTTATCACTGAAAATGAATTATTAGGTCGCCGAATTATTCGACGTAAAAAAGAAAATAAACAAGCAATTAATACCGATACACTCATTCGAAGTTTGGCAGAATTAACACCCGGTAAACCTGTTGTCCATTTAGAGCATGGTGTGGGACGTTATGCGGGTCTAACCACGCTTGAAACAGGTGGCATTAATGCAGAATATTTGATCTTACTTTATGCCAATGAGACTAAGCTATATGTGCCCGTATCATCTTTAAATTTAATCAGCCGCTACTCAGGTGGGGATGAAGAAAATGCTCCACTGAATAAACTTGGCTCGGATGCATGGAGTAAAGCTAGACAAAAAGCGGCCGAAAAAGTACGAGATGTCGCAGCCGAATTACTCGATATTTATGCTGAGCGAGAAAGCAAACCGGGGTTTCAATTTAAGCAAGATCGAGAGCAATATGAACTGTTTTGTGAAGCTTTTCCTTATCAAGAAACGGAGGATCAACAAAACGCAATCGGTGCAGTAATTGGCGATATGTGTTCGCCTTATGCTATGGATCGATTGGTTTGTGGTGATGTTGGTTTCGGTAAAACTGAAGTTGCTATTCGAGCAGCATTTTTAGCGGTAATAAATCATAAACAAACCGCAGTTTTAGTCCCTACCACTCTACTTGCTGAACAACATTACGAAAACTTTTGTGATCGCTTCGCTAACTGGCCAATCCGAATTGAAAGCTTGTCCCGTTTTAAAACAGCTAAACAACAACAAGCGATTATTCAAGCTCTAGGTGAAGGTAAAGTAGATATCGTAATTGGTACTCATAAACTACTACAAGAAGATGTTAAATGGAAAGATCTTGGTTTATTGATCGTCGATGAAGAACATCGCTTTGGTGTTCGCCAAAAAGAACGAATTAAAGCGATGCGTGCCAATATTGATATATTAACCCTCACTGCTACGCCAATTCCACGTACGCTTAATATGGCAATGAGCGGTATGCGCGATCTTTCGATTATTGCTACCCCACCCGCTCGTCGTTTAGCGGTTAAAACCTTTGTACGCGAATACGATGATCTGGTGATTCGAGAAGCAATTTTACGTGAAATTTTACGTGGCGGTCAGATCTACTACTTACATAATGATGTTTCAGACATTGAAAAAGTAAGTGAAAAACTTGCTGAATTAGTTCCAGAAGCGCGTATTGCCATTGGTCATGGTCAAATGCACGAACGTGACTTGGAACGAGTCATGAATGACTTTCATCATCAACGCTTTAATTTACTGGTTTGTACCACAATTGTCGAAACGGGGATTGATATTCCGAATGCAAATACGATCATCATTGAACGAGCTGATAAATTTGGTTTGGCGCAATTACATCAGTTGCGAGGTCGTGTTGGTCGTTCCTATCATCAGGCTTATGCTTACTTATTAACGCCACATCCAAAACTACTTAGTAAAGATGCTAAAAAACGTCTGGAAGCTATTGCATCACTTGAAGATTTAGGTGCAGGTTTTGCTTTAGCAACACATGATCTTGAAATTCGGGGGGCGGGAGAATTATTGGGCAGTGACCAGAGTGGTCAAATAGAAACGATTGGCTTTAATCTATATATTGAATTACTTAATGATGCGGTTAAATCACTTAAGGAAGGTAAAGAGCCAACCCTTGAATCGCTTCTTAATAACCAGCAAACCGAAGTTGAATTACGTTTGCCAACTTTGATTCCTGACGATTTTATTCCTGATGTTAATACCCGACTGTCATTATATAAACGGATTGCTAGTGTTGAAACAATTGACGAATTAACAGATATACAAATCGAAATGCGTGATCGGTTTGGCAAGCTACCCGATGCCGTACTATTTTTATTAGAAACAACTAAAATTCGTTATCAGGCAAACAAATTAGGAATCACTAAAATTGAATTTGGTGAAAAAGGTGGTTTTATTGAATTTGGTAAGAACAATAAAATTTCTGTGGATTATTTAATTGAAATGATTCAAAAATCACCAAAAAATTATCGCCTTGAGGCCGCAAATCGATTAAAATTGCTGAGTTCACATTTAGAACGAAGTGATCGTATTGGATATATTAAAAATTTGTTGGCTGATTTTTCTAACCATCAAGAGTTATAATGGATAAAATATAAAAAGAGAATTAAGATGAAAAAAAGTATAATAGCGACAGGAGTTATTGCAATATTAGCATTCGGATATATTGGGACTTCAATGTATACCGGAAATTTAATCGAAGAAAACCTCGACACTAACTTAGCTGAGTTTGCCCAGCAAGTTAACAGCAGTCAACAAATTTTTAATCTACAAATTTCACATAATAATGATGAAAAAGGGATATTTTCGACCAAAACACATCTTAAAGTCACCTTGACACAAAAAAACCAAATAATTAATGACGATGATCCTGTTATTGTATTATATGATGATGATGCAACCATTCATCATGGTCCATTCCCTTTAGCCTCCCTTGCTAATGGTTCATTTTCCCCTCAGTTAGCTTGGTTAGAATTTGCTATAACCGAAAAAACCAATCCAACACTATGGAAATTAGCTGGCAATAAACCTTTTATTTCTGGTCATGCAGGTTTAAGTTACAGCGATTATCTTACCGTCAAATTAACAACTGAAGGCATCAAACTAACCCATTCCGACTTTGATCTTATTGAGGATGACGGTGTATTTGAACTAGGTAAATGGAATATTGTATTTGAAAAGCAGAATAATGGCTCTGACCTATCGATGGAAGCATCCCTTGATAAACTTAATCTTGTAATAGACCCAAATAACGTAATTTCTTTCAATGGGTTAAATATGTCACTTAAACCAGAACAAGATAAATCTACTGTTGAATATGATATAAATATTAGTAGTTTAAAAATGAAAAGTATTGAATATGGTTCATATACCGATATCGATTTTAATGATTTAACCTCCAAAGGAAATATTAATTATAAAGACTATAAGATCAGTGACCAAAGTGAAATTAATCGATTAATTATATCAACTAATAGAAGTACATCTAGTGCAGCTAATAACATTGAATTGAATAAATTCGTTTTAAACCAGCAAATGGAATTGAACAAAAAAAACCACGCGGTTGATGGATCATTATTCACAAGTGTTGATTCAATTATCTATGGCAAACAAAACTTAGGTAATGGTTCATTGGATTTAAACTTTAAAGGTCTCGACAAGAAAGATATTTTTAATCGATTTTATATGGACTATTTAGATGATTTACAAGACTTTATTGAGGAAATGCCATTTAACACAACCATCACACTTAATAAGCTTAACTGGCATAATGATGCAGGTGATATTAATGTAAGTTTTCTTTTTGATATTAACGATTTAAATTATTTTACTGACGATGAGGATGATACTTCAAGCGAAATTGATGACAAAATAGATGCATTACAATTAAAAATTGAAGCTCCATTTAATGTTATGGCTCGATTTTATGCACAATTCGAAAATTCTCAAAACAGTCAAGTTACTGAACAACAAGTTAATAGCGTCAAATCAAACATTAAGTTAAGTACTGAAATGTTTTTGGGTAACATACCAATTTTTGTTTTCAATAATGGTCAAACCGACGGTATTTTTTCAGATGTCAGTCTCACCAAAGATAGTGATGAAGTTCAAGTCAATGGTGAAATCATGTCAAAGAAAGATTTCTTTTATAATTTTTAATAAATAAAAGTGAACAATTCAATTAGCCTTTTCCGTCAGTTACACTGACGGAATATTAACCTTTAAATGCTAAAAATAATATACTTATGAATACTCATTCTACACCCTTAAATGAAAATCAATTTAAACGCACCATGAAAACCCGACATTTAATTATGCTTTCTTTAGGTGGCGTAATTGGTACTGGGTTATTTTTTAATACTGGATACATTATTGCCACAGCTGGCGCAGTTGGTGCAATAATCTCCTATTTAATTGGTGCGTTAGTGGTGTATTTGGTCATGTTATGTCTGGGTGAGTTGGCTGTTGCCATGCCTGAAACAGGGGCCTTTCACACTTATGCTTCGCGCTTTATCAGTCCCGCTACTGGCTATACAGTTGCTTGGTTATATTGGTTAACTTGGACTGTTGCCTTGGGTTCAAGCTTAACTGCTGCGGGCATGTGTATGCAATACTGGTTCCCAAATATTCCAGTATGGGTTTGGTGTTTAATTTTTTGTTTAGTGATTTTTGCACTAAACATTATTACAGCACAATTTTTTGCTGAAAGTGAATTTTGGTTCTCAATAATTAAAGTCATCACCATTGTCGTATTTATTATTGCTGGTACGGCGGCTATATTTGGTTTTATTCCAATGAAAAATGATATGCCTGCGCCATTCTTACACAACATTACTGATCATGGTTGGTTTCCTAATGGCATAATTCCAATAGTCATGACAATGGTATCGGTAAACTTTGCATTTTCAGGAACAGAGCTTATTGGTATTGCTGCGGGTGAAACCCATAATCCTGAAAAATCAATTCCGTTAGCCATAAAAACCACTATTTTCCGATTAATCATCTTTTTTGTTGGCACCATTTTTGTGTTAGCTGCACTTTTACCAATGGAACAAGCTAGCGTTGTGACTAGTCCGTTTGTGATGGTATTTGAAAATATTGGCATTCCTTATGCTGCTGATATCTTTAACTTTGTAATTTTAACTGCGATTTTATCCGCAGCAAATTCTGGACTTTATGCTTCAGGTCGCATGTTGTGGTCACTATCAAATCAAGGTACATTACCAAAATGCTTTGCTCAATTAACCGATAAAGGAATCCCAACAACAGCTATTGCCGTCAGCATGTTAGGAGGATTATTAGCTCTGTTTTCAAGTATCATTGCTCCTAATACCGTATTTGTTGCTTTAACGGCAATTTCTGGATTTGCAGTTGTAGCCGTATGGTTAAGTATTTGTGCTTCTCACTATTTTTATAGAAAACAATTATCACCATCCGAGCAAAAAAACCTTAAATTTAAAGCTCCATTATATCCATTTGTGCCAATTTTAGGTTTTATTCTTTGTCTTGTTGCTTGTATCGGTTTAGCGTTTGATCCTGAACAACGTATTGCGCTATATTGTGGCATTCCGTTTGTGATTGTTTGCTTTATTGTTCATCATTTAACCCAAGCATTGAAAAAACAAGTTAGAAATCATGAAAGATAATAATCCTATAAAACCGCTTTTAGAACAGAAAAAACACATGATCATTGATGGTGCGTTAGCAAGTGAACTGCAACGTCGTGGTTGCGATCTTAATGACAGTCTATGGTCAGCCAAAGTATTAATTGAACAGCCTGAATTAATTCAACAAGTACATTATGATTATTTTAAAGCTGGTGCCGATTGCGCCATTACTGCGAGCTATCAAGCAACGCCAATGGGATTTGCCCAAAAAGAAATTGAGCTGGAAGAATCCATCAAGTTAATTAAAACCAGCGTAAAATTAGCCCAACAAGCAAAAATGCAATATCTAAACGATATAAAAGAGGATAAAGCTCTCTTAATTGCGGGTTCCGTTGGGCCATATGGTGCTTATCTTGCCAATGGTTCGGAATATACGGGCGATTACCAGCTTAGCGAGAGTGAATTTATTGCATTTCATAAAGATCGGGTTACAGCGCTTATAGATGCAGGTGTAGATATTTTAGCCTGTGAAACGATGCCATCATTTTTGGAAATTAAAGCTTTGGCTAAATTAATACAACAATTTCCAATGGTTAATTGCTGGTTTTCATTAACATTAAAAGATCAACAACACATTAGCGACGGTACACCATTAACAGAGGTTATTGAATATTTAAATAGCATTGAGCAAATTGTCAGTGTTGGCATTAATTGCATTGCCCTAGAAAAAGTCACACCTGCTTTAGAAGTACTAAGTAAACTAACCAGTAAACCGCTGATTGTTTATCCTAATTCAGGCGAGGAGTATGACCCTACCACTAAACAATGGCATAAAAATCATCATCACAACTGTACTTTTGCCAATCAGTTAGATACATGGATAAAATTAGGTGCCAAATTAATCGGCGGTTGTTGCCAAACAACCCCAGAAGATATTGTTGAAATTCATCAATTATTAAATAAAAATTAGCCTTATTCTGTCCACAACTATCCATATATAATTACCTATGTAAAACAACATAACAACTGCCGAATTTATATTAATTCGGTAGTTGTTATTTAATAGCTAATTAAATTTTTTATCGTGAGTAATTATAAGTTACCGTTGCTTTAGAAATGAGATGAGCATTAACCATAAAACCAATTAGCGCAGGTGTGGTTTGTTCATTTACGTCTATATGATCAATATCAAGTGCATATAATGTAAATTGATAACGATGGTCAGATTTTTCAGGAGGACATGGGCCGCCGTAACTAGCTACCCCAAAGTCATTACGCACCACTTGGCTACCTTTAGGTAATAGATCAGGGTTATTACCAGCAGAACGCTTAAGTGCAGTTACATCAACAGGAATATTAACTACTGTCCAATGCCACCAGCCAGAGCCCGTCGGCGCATCAGGATCATACATAGTTATTACTAAGCTTTTTGCATCTTTAGGTACATTATGCCACGAAATATTGGGTGATATATTTTCTCCTCGGCAACCGAATTGATTATAAATAAATTTATTAGTAAAACCATCTTTGACAAGATCTGGAACAGCTAACTGCATTTCCGATGCTAAACAGCTAGCAGACCCTAACATTAAGACACAACACATTATCGGTTTTAGTTTATTAATCATATTCATATGAATCCTTATATATATTTTATTTAATTAGATTAATACATTAATACTTAATGGATACTATAAACATTGTATACAGAAAGATAAATATCATATTTTTGATTTATTTATATTTATATAATTATTCGCGTTTAGATAAGCATATTACTTACAACTGTATACTTGTAAAAAATATTCAGATATCTATACCGTTTCATTTTTTATCAACACTCATTTTATTCTTTAATATTTTCCATTTTGGCATCATATCTTTTACATCAATCTATTTTTTTCAAAGATATAATCTTAGTTGTTTAGATTTTATCATTTACAATTTTACAAATGTTAATACGTGATTTTTAACTAACCATATAACCAATATAATGAAGTTTGTTATATAATTTTTTTATTATGATAGATTTAAAAGACATCATCGCGATTGAAAGACAAATAAGCATTATTTTGAAACTCGTATCGCATTAATAAATAGGATAAAATAAAGATAAATTGTTTTGCTTTTCAATAATATAGTCGTATTATTTTTCTTAAATTTGCATCTTAGTGAAATATGTTAAAAATAGTAAAAGTGTCACCATAATTATTCTTATAATTCAGTATAAACTTCATTGAAATGAATTTAAATACTATTACTAATATTTAATCTATTATTAGTAGAATTATAATATTTTTTCCTAAAAATATCATCATTCTGATTGTTATCATGATTTACTAAAATTCCAAAACTAAGAATTAAATTAAGATTGAAATGATGTTTGATTAAAATTGATTAAGTCATTTGAATAATACCTAAGTTAAGTTGAGCAAACGCATTATTCTTTTGTGCAGATTTTTTATACCAATAAAGCTCTTTTTTGTAGTTATCTAAATCTGAACCCAATCCACTAGTTGTTAAATATAAATTACCTAATTCAACTTGCGCAGGTATATAATCTTGTTGAGCCGATTTTTCTAAAAAATATAATGCTTTTGAACTGTCTGATTTAACATCAAATCCAAATCGATAATTTATGCCTAATTCATATTGAGCTTTTGCATAATTTTGTTTTGCGGCTTTTTCTAACCAAATAAACGATTTTTCAGAGTCACCGCGCTCTGAATAAATAACAGATAAAGCAAATTCAGCTTCTGCATATCCTTGTTCTGCTGATTGCTGATACCAATAAAAAATTTTATTATTATTTTTTTCATCAACGTTTTTCGATAACAGCAAATTTGCTAAATGATGGTGAATATCTTACCAACGATTTACTCTAAAACTTTTCTAATATTAGTTTTTTTCTGGAAGTAATAATGCTTTTTTAACAAGATAATGTTCACCTTCAGGAGCATTAATTAAATCCCAGCTTAAATTATTACCTTGAATTGTTATAACCGCTAAACCATTTATACCGCCAAAAGTACTATCAAAATGAACCTTAATTTTATTGTCAATTAAGGTAGAAGAAAAAAGAATAGGACAATCAATTTTATTACCATATTGGATAATTGAACATAATTCTCCATTAACTTTGTCATTATCCTCAAATTTTAACTCTATTGAGAAAATACTATAGGGTATTTCATTACTGTCTGTATAGATTTCTTCAGTCCAACTTCCTTCTTTAGGTAATGCATGTAAATAATTAAAGTTAAACAGAAACAATAAAATAACAAATATTTTGAATATACAATTAATTTTCATTCAATCTTTACCTTTAAACAATCATCAACTCTATTTAATCAACTCAGGATTGGCAACAAGGTCAATTTTAGTTTCAAATGTTTTTTCGTGCCGTGTATGTTGTTTTATTAATCTTTGATACAAGCATCAATAGCAGAACAGTGAAGCCATTTTTTAATCATCTTATTTTTTTTTGTTGTATAATTAATCTCATAAAAATTATTTTGTGATCGTACTAAATCAACGATATCTCCCTTAATCAAATACATATTTGTCATATTATTTATATCGGGTTTGTCAAATAGATGGGATTTCATAGTGATATTGTAAGAATTTTCGTAACCAACTACTTTTTTGCTTACAATACAATTCCCTTTTACTGTACCATCTTCCCATCCATAATAGGTAGGCCGTATTTTATGAAACCAATCATCATTATTCATTAACTCATTTAGCTCTTGATTGATTAGATTGTAACAATAAATAGTGGTAACATCTGTATCCGATGACCACACTTGTGATTCGAAACTTACTTTATTTAGCGTAAATAAATTTCTATTTTTATTAAATCCTATATCATAATATATTTTAAAATGACCTCGATCAGGGAAACGAGTAATTACCCTAAGGATATTATTCTCATCATAGCGGGTTAATATATTCTTGACACGATTTCCACCATCCTCATCAAAACTTGGAATTTTTGTGATTAATTTATTATTTTGATAAAGTTCAATACTATCTCTTTCGTTTTCAGTATCAAATTTTGCGCGGTTAACCACATTATGATCGATATTAAATGTGACTTTTTCAGCATATGAATTTCCAAAAAAAATCATCAAAAAAATAGTTAATATTAATTTAAATTTCATTATTGTATTTTGCCTTGATTAAGGTATTTACTAATCCTTTTTTAGTTAAATAGTTGCCCAGCTTATTTATTTTAAAAAAATACTTTATACGAATTATTTTTAATTTCTACCATTCAAACAATTCCATATAAGATTATTTTTATCAACAGAACAAAGTTTATTAACTGATTTCAGTTTAGAATTTTTTTCATTACTCCACTGCTATGCAGTTCATCCATACCTTTCTTTTATTTTTTAGATATTTACTTAGTTAATAATGTGATCAATCACAATTTTAATTAAGTTCTTAATAAGTTAATTACCTTAAACAAGTTAAATATTTTATTTAAGGCTCATCTCCAACCTCTACTATTGAGTAAGTCATCAAAATTAATCTTAAATTTATTAACCTTGTAATTTAAGCAATTTTCAATATTACTGTCTGAAAAAACATTAGTTTTTATACTATTCTCATCTAATTCAAATATTCTATAAAGATACATTGGATCATCTGAAGTTACTTTTTTGTATGGATTGTATCGCTAATGTATACTTTCGATACAATCCAAGTTTTAGTATGATCTGCTTTTGTTAAAAACGAAATAAATGATAAAAATAGAAAAATTAATAAATAAAAATAACGAAACATATGCTTTCCTAATAAATCCTTGCTGAACAAATTCTTACTTGTCTTTATTTATTGTTTTTTATGATTAACGATATGATCGTTATTACAAAAAATTTTTTATCTCAATATGTTATCTATTACCATTAGGATAATATTTAAAATATTTCTCATAATTTATCTAAATAAGCACAGCCTTCAAAAATTTCACCTTTATAGTTAATAAAAATTTCATATATTGAATCAGGTTCATCAATTTTGATTTCACATTTAGATTCCTTATTAAGACCTCGAATTAATCCAATAACACCATTTTTTGAATGAAAAAAAGCGACAAAATTATTTGTTATAGCAGAGTTTTTTATATCGATTTTTATTGCTATATTGTCTTCTTTCAAATGAAGAAACTGTAATCTATTTTTAGTTATTTTTGCATTCCAAAATGGTTCATTGCCACTTGCATAAAACCCGATTGAATTATTTGTAACTTTATTCCAAAATTTTGTTGGTGATAGCATATCTATCTGTTGCATTTGTTCTGCTTTGGCTTTATTTATCCAATCTATCGTTCCTGTGTTTAAATCCATAAAACTCTGTTCATTATTTTGTGTACTTCCTAAATATAAATATTCTTTATTTGAAGAGTCAATAAATACCTCTTGAGCCAATAGTAATTTAGGAAAAATCAATAAAATTAAAACTAGAAATTTCATAGAATTGCCTTATTTTTTATGAGGATTACCATCTAAAACAAGGGAATATAGATAATTATCCTTTGTATAGAATATGTTAGATTTAACCTTGTCACCAACAACGTTCATGATTAAATTGCTAATGATTATTTATAAGTATTTTTTTCTCAAGTTGGATAAATCTCTAGAAATATTCACCTTTATCCGAAAATCAAATAGACAATTATCTATTTTTAGAGCGTATTTTTTTTGTCTTAATCTTAGAAGCCAGTTGACAAGCATCGGTTAAATCATTTTTGCAAGCTTGATTAAGCCACAATAATGCTTGCTGGTAATTTGATTGAGCCATTTGAATAATACCTAAGTTAAGTTGAGCAAACGCATTATTTTTTTGCGCTGCTTTTTCATACCAATAAACCCCTTTTTTGTAGTTATCTAAATCTGAACCCAATCCACCAGTTGTTAAATATAAATTACCTAATTCAACTTGTGCAGGTATATAATCTTGTTGAGCCGATTTTTCTAAAAAATATAATGCTTTTGAATTGTCTACTTTAACACCAAATCCAAATAGATAATCTATGCCTAATTCATATTGAGATTTTGTATGATTTTGTTTTGCGGCTTTTTCTAACCAAATAAGCGATTGTTTAGAATCACCGCGCTCTGAATAAATAACCGATAAAGCAAATTCAGCTTCAGCATATCCTTGTTCTGCTGATTGCTGATACCAATAAAAAATTTTATCATTATATTTTCCATCAACGTTTTTCGATAACAACAAATTTGCTAAATGATACTGAGCAACCTTATCTCCATTTTCTGCTTTAATGATTAAATTATTTTCGTTATCGATATCAGCCTTTGCAAGATTTATTACCAACAAAATGCAAGTTAATCCGACTGCTGTAATAAATTTTTTATTGAGGTATTTCATTAAGTTCTTCTTCCTCTGTTTCATATAAATCATCATAATTATATATTTTTTTAGTTAATACCTTACCATTCTTATCATGAGTAGTAATAATCTTATAATCTTTGCCAAACTCATCAGGATGATAATAATTCGAGCGAACAGGCATACCTAATAAATCATATTCATACCAATTACCTACAGAAATACCTGTCGCATTATAATGACCTTGGCAACCTTGTTGTTTTATTTGCCCATTTGGATAATAAATAATGCGTAAAGAGTAACAAAAAGGACCACCGTAATTAGCGGCTGACCATACTGCATTAATATCAATGTGTTCTTTTTGATTATTGGCAAAAACATTGTTAAACAAGAATAGTGGAATGAGTGATAAAAAAATTATTCTTTTCATTATGTAATATCCTTATAATCTTACTTATAAAATATTTTAATATTTTGGGATATAACTATCATCTGGTAGTGTTAAATTACTAGTTTTAAATAGCTAATTTTATTTGATACCCGTTCATGTCCATTTTTTTAGCATATGAATTTCCGAAAAAAATCATCAAAAAGGTAGTTAATATTAATTTAAAATACTTTATACAAATAATTTTCAATTTCTACCATTCAAACAATTCCATATAAAATTATTTTTATCGACGGAACAAAGTTTATTAACTGATTCAAGTTTGGAATATTTTCATTACTCCAATGCTATGCAGTTCGTTCATATCTTTCTTTTATCTCTTAAGTATTTACTTAGCTAATGATCTGAACAATCATAATTTTAATGGAGTTCTTAATAACTTAATTATCTTAAACAAGTTAAATATTTTGTTTAAGGCTCCTCTCCAACCTCTACCACAGCTTTTTCGCAATCCAGTCTTTCTTTTTTAGTACATTTTTTATGAATAGATTTTTCCTCAGAATTTTCATAAGAAATGCAGTATTGATCTTGGTAATCATATTTTTTTTTGTTTTTATTAAAAAGATATTGTTTATTTAATTTGATAAACATTGGATCAACATAAACATCACCACATGTTTTTGTACTGGTTGCTGTTTTCTTTTCTGGATCAAACTGAATCGAATATCCTTCTAAATTCGCTTCAATATATTTATTTTGTGACTCATCATAGATGTAATATATTTGTTGGACATTGTCGGCATGAGATTCAGCATTTTGAAGAAAAAAATCATTTTCATTACCATCAAAATCAAAATCACCGATTTGTAGGGCATTAAAAGATTGAAAAGGATACCCCTTTAAACTTTTTATACTTTGCAATAATTCGCCATTCTTTTTACTGTAAATATTGATACCAATAATTTTAATATAATCTTCTTTTTCTTTAGATGATAATACTTTGAAATAAAAATCTTTAGTTGAACTTCTTTGTAAAAATTCGACATTTTTGAATTCAGTATTTTTAATAAGCTGTTTTGCCTCATTAAGCTTTTTTTTATCCGAATTATCAATTAATGGCCAAGATAAATTATATTCAAATTTCTTTTCCAACTTAAAATCACCAAATGTTTGCGATGAACCGACTAAATAATTATTTTTAGAGTTTATTTTGTTTTCACCAAAATCAAAATATTTAATAAATATTTCATCTTTTGTTTCCAAATTATCATTTATGTTGTATCTAAAATGATAACCATCATCTCCTTTTCTAGCTAAACCTAAATAACTAATTGTTTTTGTTTTATAATCAAGATAAATTATATCAAAGTCATTTTCGGATATAGCACTAATATAAAACTCAACTTTTCTATCCCCCATATTTCCAGCGTAGACCCGATCGATTGCTTCAGCTACCTGCGGAATAAGAAAAACTATCATCAGTATATATTTTATTGTATTCATTATGATATTTGTCTTAGTTTTTTAATAAGTTATCTACCTTAAACAAGTTAAATATTTTGTTTAAGGCTCATCTCCAACCTCTACTACAGCTTTTTCACAATCCAGTCTTTCTTTTTTGGTACATTGTCTTAAATAATAATTATCACCATCAGGAATAGCTTCACAATACTTATCTATATAAGTAGATTTTTTTTCTTTATTATTAAAATAATATAATTTTTTTAATAAAACATTAGATGAATAAATAACTACATCGCCACATGTTTTTGTACTGGTTGCTATTTTATTTTCTGAATCAAACTGAATCGAATATCCTTCTAAATTCGCTTCAATATATTTATTTTGTGACTCATCATAGACGTAATATATTTGCGGGACATTGGCGGCGTGGGACTCAGCACCCTGAAGAAAAAAATCATTTTCATTACCATCAAAATCAAAATCAAAATCACCAATTTGTATAGCATGAAATGTATAAAAAATATACCTTTTTGAATTCTTTATGGTTTGTAATAGCTCCCCACTTTTTTTACTGTAAACATTGATGCCAGTAATTTTAATATCTTCTTTTTTCTTTTTGGATAATATAACTTTAAAATAAAAATCTTTGGTTGAGCTTCTTTGTAAAAATTCGATATTTTCAAACTCAGTATTATCAAATAACTGTTTAGAATTTCTCCAATTTCTATCATCACCATTTTCCAATTCTACATTATATTCGAATTTTTTTTCTAATTTGAAATCACCAAATATCTGTGAATAGCCAAACAACTCATTGCTATCTGAGTTCACCTTGTTAAAGCTAAAATCAAAGTTTTTAATAATTAAGGTATCATTATTATTAACTGTATCAATCGTTGTATAATTGTTAAAATGGTAGTCGTTTTGTATTTTTTTGGGAGCCCCCATATACTCAATTTTCTTTGTTTTATCATCAATATAAATAATATGAAAGTTACTATCAGATGTGGCAAACAAATAAAATTCAACTTTATTATCTCCCATATTTCCGCTGTAGACACGATAGATGGCCTCTGTTACTTGCGGAATAAGAAAAACCATCATCATTATATATTTTATTGTTTTCATTATTTAATTCATCTTAACTTATTAAATTACTTAAACAGCACAAAAGATAACCAATTGTTATTATTCATCTTTTATAATTAACACCTTTAAACAATTTGATTGATTTTTAATATGCCTATTTTAAAATAGGCATTTCTATAATATGGTGTTTAATCCGCATATTCATCTATCAGTAATTCGCTAGCTTTTTGGCAAAAAAGTTTCTCTTTTTTATTGCAGGCGCGTGAAAGTAGAATTTTTTCTCCGTTTTCCGAGTATTTAATTAATTCACATTTTGAATTAGTAAGAGTGTATTTTTTATCATCTGAATATTCATACAAATCTGTAATAGTAGCCCTTGTCATTGCCGTTTTTATAGGACATATTTTCTCTTTTTTTGCGGTTTCTTTATCTGAATCAAAGGTAATAAATCGTCCAGTCAAATTTAGATAAACAAATTTATTTTGTTTTTCATCATAGGAAAAATACGCATCAATTACATTACTATCGTTGATACTCTCTTTCGATTTAGAAATATAGAAATCGTTATCTCTTCCATCAAAATTGGCATCGCGATTTGTATTTATACTAATAAACGAAAGAAAACCAAAATCTTTCAAATCATTGATTGTTTGAAGTAAGCTACCGTCTTTTTTACGATAAACATTTATTCCAACAACTTTTAGAAACTCTCCTTTCTTCTTTGAAACAAGCGTTTTAAAATAATAATCTTTGGTTGATTCTCTTTGTATAATTTCTTCATTTTCAAATTCAATATTATTCTTTAATTTTAAATTGTTATCATCATTATATGTAAATTCATAATCAAATTTTCTAACTAATTTAAAATCACCATATTTTTTAGAATAACCTTCTAAATTTTGATTCAAGATTATTGAGCGATCCTTATTAAAATCAATGTTTTTTATTACTATTGTATCTATAATATCTTCACCAAAATTAGTTTTAGGAACGTTGAAAACTAATCCATCTTCAATTTGAGCATTATGAATATTATCAAGTTGCTTTGGCTCAAAAGAATCATTATTAAGATAAATAATATTTATATCATTGTCATAAAAAGCATCAAAATAAAGCTCCACTTTATTTTTTCCAATTGTACCCTCATAAATAGTGTAATTAGCTAATGCAAAATTAGAAAAAAACACCATAATAAATAAGACTTTTTTTAAATTTATCATTTAAACAATTCCATATAAGATTATTTTTATCGACGGAACAAAGTTTATTAACTGATTCAAGTTTGGAATATTTTTCATTACTCCACTGCTATGTAGTTCGTTCATATCTTTCTTTTATCTCTTAAGTATTTACTTAGCTAATGATCTGAACAATCATAATTTTAATGGAGTTCTTAATAACTTAATTATCTTAAACAAGTTAAATATTTTGTTTAAGGCTCCTCTCCAACCTCTACCACAGCTTTTTCGCAATCCAGTCTTTCTTTTTTAGTACATTTTTTATGAATAGATTTTTCCTCAGAATTTTCATAAGAAATGCAGTATTGATCTTGGTAATCATATTTTTTTTTGTTTTTATTAAAAAGATATTGTTTATTTAATTTGGTAAAAAACATTGGGTCAACAAAAACATCACCACATGTTTTTGTACTGGTTGCTATTTTATTTTCTGAATCAAACTGAATCGAATATCCTTCTAAATTTGCTTCAATATATTTATTTTGTGACTCATCATAGACGTAATATATTTGCGGGACATTAGCGGCGTGGGACTCGGCACCCTGAAGAAAAAAATCATTTTCATTACCATCAAAATCAAAATCACCAATTTGTATAGCATGAAATGTATAAAAAACATACCCTTTTGAATTCTTTATGGTTTGTAATAGCTCCCCATTTTTTTTACTGTAAACATTGATGCCAGTAATTTTAATATCTTCTTTTTTCTTTTTGGATAATATAACTTTAAAATAAAAATCTTTGGTTGAGCTTCTTTGTAAAAATTCGATATTTTCAAACTCAGTATTATCAAATAACTGTTTAGATTCTACTCGAGTTAGCTCATAACCGTTTTCAGCAAAAACATTATATTCAAATTCTTTTTTTAATTTAAAATCACCAAATTTCTGTGAATAGCCAAACAATTCATTGCTTTCTGAATTCACCTGATTTAAGCCAAAATCGAAGTTTTTAATAATTAAGGTATCATTATTATTAACTGTATCAATCGTTGTATAATTTTCAAAATAATAGTCGTTTTTTATTTTTTTTGGCCCACCCATATACTCAATTTTCTTTGTTTTATCTTCAATAAAAATAACATGAAAGTCACTATCAGGTGTGGCCAACAAATAAAATTCAACTTTATCATCCCCCATATTTCCGCTGTAGACACGATAGACTGCTTCTGTTACTTGCGGAATAAGAAAAACTATCATCAGTATATATTTCATTGTATTCATTATGATATTTGTCTTAATTTTTTAATAAGTTATCTACCTTAAACAAGTTAAATATTTTGTTTAAGGCTCATCTCCAACCTCTACTACAGCTTTTTCACAATCCAGTCTTTCTTTTTTGGTACATTGTCTTAAATAATAATTATCACCATCTGGAATTGCTTCACAATACTTGTCTATATAAGTATATTTTTTTTCTTTATTATTAAAATAATATAATTTTTTTAATAAAACATTAGATGAATAAGTAATTACATCACCACATGTTTTTGTACTGGTTGCTATTTTATTTTCTGAATCAAACTGAATATAATATCCTTCTAAATTCGCTTCAATATATTTATTTTGTGACTCATCATAGATGTAATATATTTGTTGGACATTCGCAGCACTGGCATCACTGTTATTAAGAGAAAAATCATTTTCATTACCATCAAAATCAAAATCACCGATTCGTATAGATTGAAATGTATGAAAAATATACCCTTTTGAACTTTTAATAGTTTGTAATAGCTCGCCATTTTTTTTACTGTAAACATTGATGCCAGTAATTTTAATATCTTCTTTTTTCTTTTTGGATAATACGACTTTAAAATAAAAATCTTTAGTTGAGCTTCTTTGTAAAAATTCGATATTTTCAAACTCAGTATTATCAAATAACTGTTTGGATTCCACTCGATTTAGCTCATAACCGTTTTCAGTAAAAACATTATATTCAAATTCTTTTTTTAATTTAAAATCACCAAATGTCTCTGAATATCCTAATAAATAATTACTCTCTGATTGTATCTTGTTTAAGCTAAAATCAAAATTTTTAATAATTAAAGTATCCTTACCACTAACTGTATCCATCGTTGTATAGTTTTTAAAATAATAATCGCTTTCTTTTTTTTGAGGTCCTCCTATATATCCAACTTCATATGTGTTGTCTTTAATATAAATAATATCAAAGTCACTATCAGGTGTGGCCAACAAATAAAATTCAACTTTATTATCTCCCATAGTTCCGCTGTAGACACGATAGACCGCTTCTGTTACTTGCGGAATAAGAAAAACAATTATTAATAAAAATTTTACAATATTCATATCTTTGCCTTTAGTTTTGTTTATAATGTTTATTACCTTTTATTACAGCGTCATCTTGATCTGCTTTATCTATTGGATTTAGGTTGACAAAGAAAGCAGGGTTTATTTTATAACCTAAACTTCTTTTTCGTGTATCTTTCTCATTTTTCTCTAAAGATCGATTATTACGAGGCTTCATAGCAATTTCTAAATGCAAATGTGTATTTGGAAGGTTTTTTGCATTACCTGTGTCAGATGTATATCCAATATGATCACCTGCTTTAACCTTGCAACCAACTTTTATTCCTGATACTTTTTTAGTTTCATGTAAATGACAATATCTAATATAAAAATAATCACTATTTATATCAAAATCAACTGCTTGAATTATTTCATTTTTTTCTTTACCTGAAAACTCTAATGTATAATTATTTCTTGATGCACGTAAATCATCACCTTTTACTTTTAACACAATGACATTGCCATAAGTACCTTCGGCCATATCTTGAATAATTTCACCATCCAAACAAGCATAACAAGGGGTTCCAATACGGGCAAATATATCTAACCCAGCATGAGCTTTTTCACCTCCATTTCTAACAAGCCCAAATGCGCCATTAGATGATTTATCGACTCTTCCCGAATTATAACGAGTCCGTTGCGGATTTTTTAAAGGTTCATGCCAAGGGCTGGTTTTAATTTTAAAATAGTTAATTAACATCATCGGGTGTATAAAACTTGCCTGACCATCAAGATTTAAAGTAGCTGGTAGCGTGATATCTGAAGAATTACTTTCATTGTTCGTTTTGGATTGTTCTGATTTGTTCTGTTGGTTTTGTTTCGCTAAACCTTTTGCAACATCATCCCACCATAACATTTTTTTTATCTTTTCTTTTTCATTATCCCAACGTGCTACTTGTAGTTTTAATTCTGTATAAAATGAGTCTCCAATTGTTTTATTATTATTGATTCCCTTTTTTTCCAATTCTTGACGTTTTAATAGTAATCCTCTTTTTACCGATTCTCGTTCATTTTCTGCTAATGTACTTATATAAGCATCACATTTTGCGGAATCACCCTCTTCTAAATAGCTCAAGACTTTTTTTGCTTTCTCGTTAAATTCACTATCTAAGGCGTCCCACTTTGGTATTTTGCCTTGTGCATCCATTTCACTATACCATTCACTTTCGCTCTTAATCAGTAAACGTGAAAGTGCCGATGATAATTGTGGTTTATCCGTGATTCCGTTGAAACTTTTTGCATCTATCTTGGCATATTTTTTTTGGTCTAAATGATATTGCCTATCTAAAATTGTTAATGTCTCTTTTAACGTCGGTTTATAGGCTTCAAGAGATGCATTATCTCTAGATGAAGACTTTTTCACATCTAAATAAAATTCTTTTGTGGTCGCCTTTTCTTCTATCAGCTTAAAATCAAACCAATCCCAACAACTCACTTTTTTTACGCCATCACTATTTATGGCTAACCAACCACGGATAGGAGCATTATTTTTATCAAGAGCATGCTCTATAAAAATCCATAATGTTCCATCTTTATCAACAGCCCGATGACTCAACTTTTTAAAGACTCCATTATTAATATCAAGTAATAATGGAGTATCAATAATCGAACTGTTATTCGCTAATTCGCTTGCCTGTAATGGATATTCACTCCAGGCTTTTTTATCAGTCGCTAAAGAGATATTACCCTTTGAGTTTATGTTTTTTGATATCTCTTCACTATTTTCTATCCATGCCGTTTTTTTCTTAGTTTTGGATTCAGTGATTTCGATTTGTAACCATTTGACATTGATATCTTTACTGATTACTTTAATCTCAGTATGTTGCCCCACGTCTGTGTCTGCATCTTTCGGTGATTTAAGTAGTTTTGCTTGTTTAGAAATACCTAATAAGGTCTTCTCTTCCTCAGGAAGTTTACTGGCTTCTGCTTGAGTTAGTGCAATAAAATTAGGCAGGTCATCACAAGTAAAACATTCAACATGCAAGTTGGTTTCGCATTTAATTTCAGTACTGTTCTGGGAAAGTGATATCTTAGGGGTATGGTCATGCCCAATATGCCCAATCAAATCACCTGCTTTTATTGGAAATGGTGTATCTAATACAACCACTTCATTGTATTTTTTTCCTCGGGAAATTCTTTCAAGGCAATCAAACCAAATTTTTTTCTTTTCATTTGGTAAAGGAATGGTGGGTTTACCATCCCGAATCACTTCAGTTAACTCAACATAACGTTTTGCATTTTTATTTCCCGATATTTTAACTTGGGTTCCTCCAGGTAGCATTGATAAGATTTTTTTATCATTTCGAACTCTTAACCCTTTAGATTTAGCCCAATTAGTCTTAAACTCTTTTGTTAGTATGCTAAGCTCTGTAGATTTACCTGAAAGAAGTTTTTTGTGCTCATTTAATTCTAAAATCTCAAATTCTTGCGAGGTCATCTCTTTACCAATAAAAATCCAACCTAAAATGTCTGTTTGACTTTCACCTTGAGTGTGTTTGATTGATTTTAATTCGGGAATAGAGGAATAACCTTCCGCTAAGCTTGTAACAGCATACCAGTTATGATTTTCGTCATGTAAATTGAGATTTAAATTCACTTTAGTGCCGACTTGTAAAACCGCTAATATACTGTCATTTTTTGAATTATCTGCCTTATCGCGAATACATAAACCTTCGACGTTATCTAATTCTTTATGATCAGGTAGAACACGATAAATATCTTGTTCCCAAAATGAAGGTGTTGGCATTTTAGAATTTTTATCATAAAAAGCAGTATCGGCCAGATGCATATATAGGCTATAAAAATAGAGTTGATGCGGCGGCAGTTTTTCTTTTTCAGCTTCGGCTGGTTTGTTTTCTGATTCAGTATCAGCTTTATCTGCCGTTGAATTAGTAGAAGTTGCAGTATCATTTGTCTTAGAAGCAGAAGATGCGGGAGAATTATCTTCAGCAGGTTTTTCTTTTGTTGAACTATTTTCGGTATCAGGCTCTGTTGATTCTGTTTTTTCTTCAACTCGCTCCATTTCGAGTAGATGACGTACCAAAACAAAACCTGTTGAGTAGAAAGTAACTGTATCTCCGTAGCTAATATTTTGATAGTTATCATTAATTCGATAAGCAACTACTTCACCATCGGCAATACAATGAACCTGTCGTTCGTTTTCATCACCTAATTCTTTAAGTACTGTTTCATCAAAGTGAATGCCCACATGTATAAGCTGATTAATACTAATTGGATAAAATCCTTTTGACGCTTTCAATAAGGCACTGTAATAATTATTGACTGTAAGATCCTTTTTACTATTAATAATAACTGGAAATTTCCATTCTTTTACTGCTGATAATGACATTGCTCATTCCTTAACCTACAAAATATTATAATAATTGTTTTTAAACACAATATATGACACTAAAGAGATTTTTAAATCTAGGATTATTATTTTTTGATACCTTAAATGCCATTTTTAGTATTATTTTTTTTGACTAAACATAAATATAATTAAAATAGTCAATAAATTATGTCTCTTTTAAATTAATTTGTGATAAAAGTAATCTAAAATGGTTTATAAAAATACCTTATCTCGTATAATTTGCAATCATTTTTTGAAAAAATTTTTTGATTTAAATTAGATAGATAACTTAGTAATGACAGTAATAAATTAACGCAATACCAGTTAAAAATTGATTTCTGAGTAGTAGCAAAAAAGGTTGAGTAAGATTTACACTTTAGGAATTTTGTATAAATTGATATTCAATCATTATCTTTAAAAATTAGTTTTTTACTGAAACGTATGTATAACCTGAAACTTTTTGACAGAAATAATCAACTATTCTTAATGAAGAAAATGATTTATATAAAAATTAACAATAGAAAAATAGGAAGTAACCGGCTGTTAGACATTAGGTAATACCTGGATAGCTGTTAAGGCTTTAATAATAAAGCCTTAACCTAAATATCAGATAAGTAATAGTCAATTAATACGTTTAAAATATTCGAAAGTCAGCAAAGCAAAATTTTTAGACTAACAATAATAATTATTTAATCTAAAAAATAAACATTACTTTCTTTCCGCCAGAACTCTTTCAACAGTATCAACAATTGCCTGAGTCTGTGAATCAATTTCTATGTTAACTCTATCTCCTACTTTTTTACTATCTAAAGTGGTAATCGCAAGGGTCTCAGGAATTAAATTAATTTTAAAACGATTATCCATTACATCACCCACTGTTAAGCTAGCACCGTCAATACCAATAAAACCTTTATAGAGAACATACTTGATAAATTTATATGGTAATTCTAAAGTCATTTGGCAATTCGTTGCAGTTTTTTGAATATCAACAATTGTGGCCGTACAAGATATATGCCCAGACATAACATGACCACCAATTTCATCGCCGTATTTAGCACTGCGTTCAATATTGACCAGATCATTAATATTTTTATCACCTAATGTAGTAAGCGCTAACGTTTCTTGCATTATGTCAAAGGTGACCCAATCATCTTTAAAATCAGTCACGGTTAAACAACATCCGTCGTTAGCAATGGATGCACCGATTTCGATATGTTGTGTTAATTTTGCTGGTAATTTTACCTTATAAGTACGTAATTTATCTTGATCGATGATATCAATAATTTCACCAACCCCCTGCACAATACCTGTATACATACTTTATCCTTGAATTAAACGAATATTAGCCTCTATTGTACTTAATCAGCAGGTAATTATCTATCATTAAGCAAATTCGCTTAATCCTGACATCAACAAACACAGATTTAATTAAGCGTTCTGTTTAAAACAAACAATGTTGTATTCCGTTTAGTTTTATCTTTTTGATAATCATAAAACACCAATGTATAACTATCATTTTGGCAGGAGATCAAATCCGAAATAATTAAGTTTTCTTTAGCTAATATAATAATTTCATTAGTAAGTAAATTATTAAATTTGCCAGCTTGCTGTTGTAAAAATGCCTCGATCACTTTATTGTTTCGCAAGGTTATCCAGCCGTTTCCTGTTTCTATACTAAAACGAATCACAAATGTTTCAGTGGCAATTTTTACTGGTTCTCAGACCCAAAATAGAGGAGAACCTACATCAAATAACTTATCTCGTGTCGCCTCACCTTGTGGGGTAAGAGTGATTAGATAAAAAATTCCACCCTCGCCATGAGTTACTACATATGATGATTCGCAAAAACTCAAATTTAAAACACAAGTCGGATAATCATTACAGGCTATATCAATTCTTCTTGATTGTAATACTGCACCTTTTTCGTCAATTTGACGATGTAGCCAACAATTTTCTTCACTTTTGGCAATAATATGAATTTGTTTATTGTCATTATTTATAAAAAATTGATTATATTTTGGGAAAGGAATCTTTGCGGTATAACTTTTTTTAAGCTCACCATGTTTAAATTCAACCGCAATCAGTTTATCTAATTGTTTGTCTGAAAAAATATCGACATTCTTAAATATAGCAAAATCATGGTAAATACCAATATAATCACCAAGTGTCATTTTTTTAGGTTTAGGATAGGTAATATTATCGCGGTCAAAGCAAGGAACCATAATAATTAAACCATCTTTATCTGGATGATAAACCTCGATAGCAGTGTAAAGCTTGCCCTCAGGATTGATGAAGAATTCTGGCAAGGTACCATCAGATTCTAGGTAGTATGTAGGATTTTGTAAATCAGGTTCAAGCACAACATAAATAACTTGATAACTATGCCGATCACTTTCAGAATAGTAACAATTGCAGGCAATGATTGGTTTATTTTGATAATTGATGGCTTCCTTGATACTAATACCTGCAGGTGATTTTAAAATAGTCATTGGTCCTAACGCCGTTTGCAGATATTGCGCCTCAAAAGATATATCAGCTTTTTGTAACATAATTATGATTCATCCTGTTATTGTTTTCTTATTCAATTTATTGAGTTATATAATCAAACTAACTTTAATTAAGTGATCTTATTTTAGTTTTAACGTCATGTTTTAATTGTGGTTCAAAACTTGTCAATTATTTCATCAACTGTATAAGTTACCTTATTAATCGTAATAAATCATGTAATAAAAAGTAGTAAATAAACAAAATACCCATACTTACAAAATATCTTTGCATAAAAGTTATGCTATAATTTTTTATTTAACGTGTTCCTAATATCTTTAATTTATTTATCCGTTTGAAAGTTAACAATAAAATCAAATATAAGCTATCGCTTTTTTAAACCTAAAAATGATGCTACAACGAAAGATATGCATTTTATTATTATCTCGGTTATAGTTATCATCCTTGCCATTAACCATAAAAAATAAATTTAATAAGAATGCGCCCAATTATTAAGGATTTAACATGTTTAAACTTATTTTAGCTATATCAGTTGGTTCAGTTGCTGGTGGGTTATTGCGGTGGTTTTTGTCACTTAAATTAAATATTATCGCGTTTGCGATTCCATTAGGAACGTTACTATCAAATCTAGTTGCTGGTTATATTATTGGCTTTGCAATTGCTTTTTTTAATCATTCAAACTTATCTACTGAGTGGCGTTTATTAGTGATCACCGGATTTTGTGGTGGATTATCGACTTTTTCAACTTTTTCAGCAGAAATCGTGAACTTTTTACAAGAAGGTCGTATTTTATGGGGATTAACTACTATTGCTATTCATGTTATTGGCTCTGTTTTAATGACTTTTTTAGGAATTTTATCCTATCAATTATTGCGTTCCTGATTCTATTACAGGAAAAAATAATACAAAAAATGATCATTTAAGGAGTTTACAAACGCAAAATACTGTATTAATATTCACTGTATATTAATACAGTATTGGGGATATTATGCTTATTGAACACTCTTCATCACAACTTATGGTGATTAATTTTGAATCTCCTTTTCAGCAGGTTTTACAACAACAACGCTCTTTGCTGAAGTCTCTTAATAAAGCTAAAAAATGGCAACTCTGGTTATCTGCTCGACCAATGTTAAAACGTTCATGGGTAAATATTGCAGGACTTGATAAACAAAAAATTGTGCATTTGAGTAATCTTAAAAATGAAAATTTAGTATCAACTATTGAAAAAGCGTTAAAAAGCAAAACCTGTAGCTATATCGTCGCTTGTATTAATGATCTTAATGAGCATGATAAACTACGTATTAAGCAAGCAGTATCAAACAGTGATACATGTTTATTATTAGTTCATGATGAGCCGAATCAACAGACAGTTCAATATCATTAATTTTTAATCGATAATATTGTTTTACATAAAATCTAATTATTCAATTAATTTTAATTTCAGTTTATGAATAGACACTGCCAGGCCTGATAGTGTCTTTTTTTATATCACTGAGTCCAATTATTTATAATAAAAAGAATAGTGATATAAATTTTTGTCTCTTTAAATTATATACAATTATATGAAATTTTTATGTTTTAACCTCAGTGTTAAACGGTGCATGTTAAGTTTAAATACATAAAATTTTTAAAAAGTTAAACTGTTTAATTAAAGTATCAGATTTCAATTGTGAATCATGAGGACGACAGAATCAAATTAACAATTGATAAATCATTATGTTAAGGATTTTGCGTCAGGCCATCATCTTAATTTAATACATTAAATAATTAGTCTAGTAAAAATTTGTCCTTAACTTGAACCAATAAAGCTGGCTATCATCATAACAGGAATAAAGATCAGGAATATTAATAATCCCAAAATATCATAATTAATCTTTTTCTTTTAGAAGGTAAGAATCTATAAACACTACTTATCAATCTAAAAATTAGATTAATCTAAAGATGACAAAATAATTAAAGCTCAGATATATCTTGTTTTGCTTGGTTAATTACAGCTTTAATAATCCATTGAGAAAGAGAAACGATATAAGAATCATCTAAATTCCATACATCTTTTAATACTGTGATTTGAGAACCAAAAATAATCGACAAAGTATAAATTAACTTATTATTTAGTTCTTCATTTAACTGTGATTGTAATGGTTGTAGTAAATTAGAGAGTACTTCTTTGTGATTCCCACGTACAAATTTTTCTGAATTAGATGATGAAGCTGAACGATCAGTCACCCATTGTTGCAAGGATAATCGCATAGCTGCTCTTATTGCTCCTTCATGTTTTATCATTTGAGCAAAAGCAAATGATAAGAAGTCATTCATTTTTTGGCCTACATCCTGTTCATCCGATTGCCAATGTAAAATTGGTTGAAGTGAATGATCAACAACTGCCGATATCAAATCACTTTGCGTTGGAAAATAGCGATAAGCAGTGGCTCTTGAAATTCCAGATTTATCAGCTAACTCGGTAATGGTTAATTCGTGACCTTCATCTAAAATACTCACTGCTGTATGTAATAAATGTTCGAACGTACGTTTTCTAACGCCTGTATATGTTTGTGGTGTTACGATACTTTGCTTATCCATATTATTTTTTATAATTTATTGCTTATTATAATTAAAATTGATATAGTTAATTACATGAGACATTAGTCTCATTTCTGTTATATACTGTATGATTATATGAGTTATTTAGTAAAAGTATGGAGTTCTATTTTTTATCCCTTAAGGAGCTTTAAATGGCATCACCAAACATGATTTACTTAGTCACGACGCTAAAAATTAAGTTGGAAGAAAGAGTAGATTATATAAAAAAGCTACTTAACTCCAAAAGACTTACAGTTAACGTCGTTGATAATTCAACTCAACCTCATCATCAGAATCATTTTGTCGATTTAACTGCTGAACTTATAGCAAATTACCATATAAATGGAAAAGAAGCTATTTTTTGTTCTAATAGAAAAATAGCTATGTTCGCCGTGGCGAATTATTAAAGTTGGTTCAAAAAGATATAGAGTGATTTTTGGTTTAGGTAAATATTTTGATAAAGCAATGGAAAAACTAAATTTATAACAAAAAAGGATGAATATATTTTACACAATTATCCAGACTTTAACGGATTTGAGTGTAAGTACAATGCAAGGGAAACCAATAAAATTACGTAAAAAACAACAGAACAAGTTAATCTATTTGACACCAACAATAAGTAAGACATAACGGTGTAACTTTTAAGTTATGCCGTTATTTTTATCTACAAATAAATAATTAAACTTCCAAATAGCGTAAACATAATCTCATTAACATCGTTCAATTTTAGTAAGTAACTTTACTAATGATTGTTATCTGTGAGACAATCTTAAGTGTAGTATCCTATTTTGTAAATAAGTAATAGCTTTTGTAATAGATCACAATGATTTTAATTATTATTTTGCTAACTTAATATAGGAACCCCAAAATGAAAGAATATCAAACTGATGTAGCAGCATTTGTATTACGAATTGCTTTAGGTATGATGTTTTTAGCCCATGGTTTTACTAAATTACTTGTTCTCACTCCAGAAGGTACAGCTGAGTATTTCCATACCCTTGGATTTCCAGGATTTTTTTCTTATATTGTTATCGCTTTTGAAATAGGTGGTGGTGCTTTGTTATTATTAGGTATTTTAACCCGCGCTGTCGCATTAATTGCATTTTTTCAACTTGCGATAATTACCATTGTACATTGGACTAATGGTTGGTCTTTTACTAATCCGGGAGGAGGTTGGGAGTATCCAGCATTTATGTCTTTAGCGGCTTTTAGTCTTGCTTTATTAGGTACTGGTCGGTTTAGTGTTTTATCAGGTAAAAAATATACACAAACCATTTAGTCATAATATGCCTGAGCTTTTAGGAAAGGTAAAAACAGTTAATAATTACCTTTCCTAGACCTCTATATTTTAAATATGATTTCATTAAATATCTTTATTATTGGTGATAAGCCTACATTTCATTAATTAAACAATTAAATTTTCAAATCATTCCGCCATTACTAATAATGGTTTACCATTCATACTTACTTGCTGGTAAGCTTTAATAGCACTTAGCCAATCATTGAATTTAAATAAATAAGGTTCATTTAAATCTATTTGGTTTAACTTTGTCCAGATTTCATTAAACATATTCAACCATTCTATTTGATCCATATTGTTTATATATTGACGGATATGAAACCAATGAACTTTAGGTAATCGCTTTTTAGGTTGAAAAAAAGTACCAGAAAGCAAACCATACGAGACAAATTCACTTGAATCAGACATATGATTCAAAATTGTTTCAGCAAGCTCGCCACCAACCGCATCAAAAACAATATCAGCATGTGCAGCAAAATATTCTATAGCTTCAGTATCGTTTTGATTTATTTTTTTAACACCATATTTATTATAAAATTGAACATGATTATCTGAGCGACAAATGACAGTTACAAATAATGCTTGCAAATTTACTGCCCATTTGCATAACAATTTTGCACAATCAGTTCCCCCCGCAGTAACTAAAATATGCTTTCCTTGTGGAGAATAATGTTTAAGCATTAACCAAGCTGCGACAGGATTAATATAAGCTCGAGCAGCGATAGTATCATCAATTGAATCTGGAACTTCAATAGCATATTTTGCAGGTGAATCTACGAAATGCTGCCAAGTTCCATCTCCTCTTAAAGGTAATACACGTTTTCCAATCAGATGACGATAAGTTAAAGGTGCCTCAATTACCTCACCTACTCCCTCATAACCAGCAATTTGTGGCAGAATGATACGATGCTGATAAGCACCTGTAATTGGAATAAGGTCTGAGGCATTAATTGGCGCATATAACATTTGTACTCTAATATAATCTTCTTTTAATAAGTCTTTATTTGAAAGTTCAAGCTTCAATACATCTTCAGGGATACCAAACTGTCTATAACATAATGCTGAGTTCAAGTATTGTTCCTATTTATTATATTAATCGAATTAAAATAACATGATTATAATTTATTTAACGGTAAATTATTCTATAAACTTTCAACAATTAGATGGCTTTTTTTTACCATCTAAATGCCTATCAATGAAATGCTAATTATAAATATAAAAACCTCTTTCACTGTTATTATGTTATGTTGTTTGAATAAATGCTTCACAGCTCATTATCTTAGAAAATCGCATTAATGCAGACATAAAACTATTGTGAACGTCTTGTGAGGAAATGATGTTGCCATTGAAGTCAAGATCACGAGTAGTACAAGCATCATGAATTAAAATCGGTTGATAATTAAGCTCAAATGCACAGCGAGTAGTTGAATCTACGCACATGTGGCTCATCATGCCACAGATCACTAACTGTGTTATTCCTAATCGCTCTAACTTCTCTTGCAATTGTGTTTGGTAAAAGCTATTTGGATAGGCTTTTTGAATGATCATTTCATTCGGTTTGATAGGAAGTAATTTTGCATGTAATTGACTACCAAAACTATTATTCACAAAAAAAACAGCATTAGGATCTGGGTTAATATGTTGTATATAAATAATAGGCAGTAGTTTTTGCCGAAAATAATTTTGCAGTTTTAAAGTATTTTGTAATGCTTGTTCAGTATTATTTAACGGATATTTTCCGTCAGGAAAATAATCATTTTGCACATCAATAATCATTAATGCTTGAGTCATTTTGCTCTCCTTTATAAGGTTTCGTGTTATTATTTTCTAATAATCAATTTTTAAAGAACATAGCGAATTGAAATGATAAATATCAGTTAGCTTTCAAATTGAAACAATGGATAAAAAAGATAGAGCGATTTTAAGTGAATTAAGAAATAATAGCCGTCAATCTTGGCGCGAAATTGGCGATAAGGTTTTCTTATCTAGCCAAGCCGTTGGTCAACGCGTTCAAGATTTGCTAAATAATCATATTATAGAAAAATTCACCATTAAAGAACAAAAACAAAACTTACAGTTCATTACTATTTATATGAACACGAATCAATTTACTTCTTTTGAAAACTTAGTAAAGTCTTTTAATGAAGTAATAGAATTTTATAAGATTACAGGCGACGGATGTTATATGATTATCAGCCATTTCGACAGCGACGCATTGAATCTCTTTTTAACTAAAATTACCGATTTTGGTCGTTATAAAGTCAGTCATCGATTAAAACAAATTTTATAATTAAGTTAGTTTAACTTGACTCATTAGCAATTAATATCCGTAACTTTTGAAAAGCAAAAAGTCTGATATTTGCAATATTTCTTTATCAATCATAAAAAATGAGTTGATAGTTATTCATTTCTATTATATTTTATATATCAATTTTGATAATTAATTAAATTATTGGTTTTTATTTTTATGAATTGTTTTTGCGTTTTTGTTACTAAACATCATCATCACCATCATACCTGATTAGTCTTCGGGCGATTGGTGCTGGAAGACAGTTGGTCTTCCGGTGATATCGCGAAAGCAAATAGAAAACCCTCGGAAGATCAAACTTTCGAGGGTTTTTTGTTTGTGGTTAAAAAATTTTTTAGGATAATTTGGAGAATAATATGTTGGATAATTCGCGTTTACGTATAGCAATGCAGAAATCAGGTCGCTTGAGTGATGAGTCAAAAAAGCTACTTGCACAATGTGGCATTAAAATTAATCTTCAAGAACAACGTTTAATTGCCTTCGCTGAAAATATGCCGATTGATATTTTACGCGTTCGTGATGACGATATCCCAGGATTAGTCATTGATGGCGTAGTCGATTTGGGAATTGTTGGCGAAAATGTTTTAGAAGAAGAAGTGTTAGATCGACAAGCTGAGGGTTTCAATCCTCAATATAAAACATTGCGCCGTTTGGATTTTGGCGGTTGTCGGTTATCCATTGCAGCGCCTCGTGATTTTGATTATACCGGCCCTGAATGTTTAAATGATTTACGTATTGCTACCACCTATCCTCACCTACTCCGTCGTTATCTTTCTCAGTACAATGTAACTTTTAAAACCTGTTTGCTTAATGGTTCAGTTGAAGTAGCACCGCGAGCAGGTCTTGCTGATGTTATTTGTGACCTAGTTTCAAGTGGTGCAACACTTGAAGCGAATGGACTTAAAGAGATCGAAGTTATTTATAAATCTAAAGCTTGTTTAATTCAACGCCAAGGCGAAATGTCAGCTGACAAACAAGCGTTGATTGATAAGTTGATGACGCGAATTCAAGGTGTTATCCAAGCTCGTGAATCCAAATATATTATGTTACATGCACCAACTGCAGTGTTAGATCAGATCGTAGCTTTATTACCCGGAGCTGAAAATCCAACCATACTACCACTTACTGGTGAACAAAATCGAGTGGCGTTACATATGGTTAGTTCCGAATCGCTATTTTGGGAAACCATGGAAAAACTTAAAGCCTTAGGCGCTAGTTCAATTCTTGTCTTACCAATTGAAAAAATGATGGAGTAATGCTATGAAACTCTCTTATTGGCAACAATGTTCAGATGCACAGCGTGCAGCACTTTTAACTCGCCCTGCTATTACTGCTTCAGATTCAATTAGCCAAGCGGTAGCAGATATTTTAAGTCAAGTGAAACAAAATGGTGATCAAGCTTTAATCGCATTAAGTAATAAGTTTGATAAAGTACAAATCCAACAAATAAAATTAACGCAAGATGCCATCAAAGCAGCAACGGCAAGGGTTAAACCTGAATTAAAACAGGCAATGCAATTAGCCGTCAGTAATATTGAAAAATTTCACCAAGCCCAAGTTAAATCAGCGATTACGGTTGAAACAATGCCGGGTGTGAAATGTCAGCTTGTTACTCGTACGATTGATTCAGTAGGTCTCTATATTCCAGGTGGTTCTGCACCTTTATTATCAACGGTTTTAATGCTTGCAACCCCAGCAAAAATTGCCGGTTGTCGTAAAGTCATTTTATGTTCTCCTCCACCTATTGCTGATGAAATCTTATATGCAGCTGAACTGTGCGGTGTGACCGAAATATACCAACTAGGCGGCGCACAAGCCATTGCTGCAATGGCATTTGGTAGTGAATCGGTACCTAAGGTCGATAAAATTTTTGGTCCGGGTAATGCTTTTGTTACTGAAGCTAAACGCCAAGTTAGCCAACGCCTTGACGGCGCAGCTATTGATATGCCAGCAGGTCCTTCTGAAGTGTTAGTTATCGCCGACAGTTCAGCTAATCCCGCTTTTATTGCTGCCGATTTATTATCACAAGCGGAGCATGGTCCCGATTCACAAGTAGTTTTAGTTACTCCAGATGAGGATATTGCGAAAGCGGTTTCAATTGAAGTTGATAAACAGTTAACCCAATTATCTCGACAAGGTATTGCCGAAAAAGCTTTACAAGAAAGTCGTCTAATTGTGACTAAAGATTTAGATCAATGTATTACTATCAGTAATCGTTATGGTCCTGAACATTTAATTATTCAAACACAAAATGCCGATGATCTTGTAGAACAAATCACCAGTGCCGGCTCAGTATTTTTAGGAGACTGGTCACCCGAATCGGCTGGTGACTATGCTTCAGGAACTAATCACGTTTTACCAACTTATGGTTATACCGCGACTTATTCAAGTCTTGGATTGGCCGATTTTCAAAAACGTATGACAGTTCAAAAATTATCACCAGAGGGCTTACAAGCCATTGGTAATGCGGTTGAATTAATGGCACAAGCAGAACAACTTACTGCCCATAAACAAGCCGTAACGCTTCGTCTAGCTGCATTAAACGCTAAAAAATAGGTGAACAATATGGATATCAATCAATTAGTCAGAAAGAACGTGCAGAAATTAACCCCTTACCAATCTGCTCGTCGTATTGGTGGAAATGGCGATGTATGGTTAAATGCCAATGAATACCCTGTTGCCCCACAATTTGAGTTAACGCAACAGACATTAAACCGTTATCCAGAACCGCAACCAGAACAAGTTATCAATAGTTATGCTCATTATACAGGTGTCAAACCAGAACAATTAATTGTTAGTCGTGGCGCTGATGAAGCGATTGAGCTGTTAATGCGAGCATTTTGTGAGCCACAGCAAGATAGCATTTTATATTGTCCCCCTACCTATGGTATGTATCAGGTTAGTGCTGAAACATTAGGTATCGATATAAAAACCGTACTAACGAAATCGGATTGGCAATTGGATTTAACAGCCATTGAGCAACATCTTGATAATGTTAAATTAATTTATGTTTGCTCGCCAAACAATCCAACTGGCAATTTAATTAATCCTGATGATATTAAAACACTGTTGGATATCGCTAAAAACCGTGCCCTTGTGGTAATAGATGAGGCTTATATTGAATTTTCACCTGAATCTTCCGTAGTTAGTTGGTTAGCCAATTATCCGCATTTAGTTATTTTAAGAACTTTATCGAAAGCTTTTGCTTTAGCTGGTTTACGTTGTGGATTTACTATCGCCAATAAACCAGTGATTGATGCATTACAAAAAGTAATTGCTCCTTATCCGTTGGCAACCCCGGTTGCTGATATTGCGACGCAAGCACTAAGTAAAACGGGTATTGAAAAAATGCGACAACAAGTGCAACAGATCAACAGACAAAAAGAGAGATTTGCAAGCGATTTGTCTGCTTTACCCATTGTCGAAAAAGTTTATCCTAGCTCATCTAACTATTTATGCGTTAAATTTCAAGCGGGTAAAGATGTGTTTAAAACATTATGGAATAAAGGCATTATTTTGCGCGATCAAAGCAAATCAATCGGGCAAGATAGTATAATTCGCATTAGCATTGGCACAGCAGCCGAATGTGATGCAGTGATTTTGGCACTCAAAGCGATAATATAGGAGCAATGATGTTACAGAAATACTTATTTATTGACCGAGATGGAACATTAATTACTGAACCGCCAATTGATTTTCAGGTCGATAGCTTTGAGAAGTTGGCGTTTGAACCTAATGTCATCCCTGCTCTACTTAAGTTGCAATCTGCTGGTTTTAAACTGGTGATGGTAACAAATCAAGATGGTCTCGGTACTAGCAGTTATCCACAATCTGATTTTGATGGTCCTCACAACTTGATGATGCAAATCTTTCAATCACAGGGTGTTAACTTCGAAGAGGTGCTAATTTGCCCTCATTTTCCAGAAGATAATTGTCAATGTCGTAAACCAAAAATTCAATTAGTTCTACCTTATCTTAGCAATGGTAACTTAGATAAAGAAAACAGTTATGTTATTGGTGACAGGGTTACTGATGTTCAACTCGCCGAAAATATGCAAATCAAAGGATTACGTTATCATCCAGAAACTTTAAATTGGGCTGAAATAGCACAACGGTTAACCACAGCAGACCGCTACGCAAAAGTTGAACGTAATACTAAAGAGACAAAGATCTTAGTTGAAGTTTGGCTTGATCGTCAAGGTGGTAGTCAAATCAGTACCGGTATTGGTTTTTTTGATCATATGTTGGATCAAATTGCAACCCATGGTGGCATTAAACTTAATATTAAGGTTGACGGAGATTTGCATGTTGATGATCATCACACCATTGAAGATACTGGATTAGCATTAGGCGAAGCGTTAAAAATCGCTTTAGGAGATAAACGAGGAATTACTCGTTATGCATCAGTCATTCCTATGGATGAGTGTTTAGCAAAATGTGCAATGGATATTTCGGGTCGGCCTTATTTAATATTTAATGCTCAATTTACTCATCAAAAAGTAGGCGATATGAGCACGCAAATGGTTGAACATTTCTTCTATTCTCTCAGCTATGCAATGGCAATTACCTTGCATATTGAGACACAAGGCGATAATGATCACCATAAAATTGAAAGTTTATTTAAAGCCTTTGCTCGAACGTTGAAGCAAGCAATTAAGATAGACGGTAACAGCTTACCGAGCTCAAAAGGAGTACTGTAGATGAATGTTGTCATTCTAGATACGGGTTGTGCAAACCTTTCTTCGGTAAAATATGCCATAGAAAGATTGGGTTATAAACCGATAATTAGTCTTGAGCCCGAAGTCGTACTTGAGTGTGATAAGCTGTTTCTACCCGGTGTGGGATCAGCTTCGGCGGCAATGAAAAAGTTAAAGGAACATAATCTAATTGAACTTATAAAAGCTTGTACTCAACCTGTTTTAGGCATTTGCCTAGGTATGCAACTACTAGCCGAATACAGTAGTGAGGGGCATGTACATACATTAGGAATCATTGATGAAAAAGTCGATAAAATTCCAGATGTTGGTTTACCTTTACCTCATATGGGTTGGAATCAAGTTTACCCCAAAGCAGGTCATCATCTATTCAGAGATATTGCAGATGGTGCTTATTTTTATTTTGTTCATGGATACGCGATGCCACTATGCTCAGCAACTATTGCAGAAACCAATTACGGCGAAAGCTTTACCGCTGCCGTGCAAAAAGACAACTTTTACGGTGTACAGTTTCATCCCGAACGTTCTGGGTCAGCCGGTGCACAATTGCTAAAAAACTTTTTGGAGATGTAACTATGGCAGTTTATCAAATTATTATTCCAGCCCTTGATTTAATTGATGGTAGTGTCGTTCGATTACATCAGGGCGATTATGACCAAAAACGTGACTATGGAAGTGACCCTCTATTACGCTTACAAGAGTATCAACGACAAGGCGCAAAACTTCTACATCTTGTGGATTTAACCGGTGCAAAAGATCCTAAAGCTCGGCAAATTACTTTAATTCAAACGTTAATTAAAGGTGTCCAAGTACCAGTACAAATTGGTGGTGGTATCCGCACCCAAGACGATGTAGAAGCGCTTCTTGCAGCTGGCGCAGCACGAGTTGTGATAGGTTCAACAGCAATAAAACAGCCAGAATTAGTTAAACAGTGGTTTAGCAAATATGGGCCTGAAGCGTTAGTTTTAGCTCTGGATGTCCGCATCGCTACTGATGGTAATAAATATGTTGCAATTCATGGTTGGCAAGAAGATTCTAACCAAACACTTGAACAAGTCATCGATGATTATTTACCTCATGGCTTAAAACATGTGCTTTGTACAGATATTTCTAAAGATGGAACGCTGAGCGGCTCAAATGTGAGATTATATCGTGAAATTAGCCAAAAATACCCGCAAATCGCCTTTCAGGCATCGGGCGGAATTGGTCAACTCGATGATGTTAAAGCCCTCAAGGATAGTGGCGTAGCGGGAGTGATCGTGGGACGAGCACTACTTGAAGGCAAATTTACGGTTGAGGAGGCAATTTCATGTTGGCAAAAAGGATAATTCCTTGTTTGGATGTACGCAATGGACAAGTAGTGAAAGGTGTACAATTTCGTAATCACGAAATTATTGGCGATATTGTACCTTTGGCTAAACGTTACGCCCAAGAAGGAGCTGATGAGCTGGTTTTTTATGATATCACCGCTTCATCCGATGGTCGTGTAGTTGATAAAAGTTGGGTTGCAAAAGTTGCTGAAGTGATTGATATTCCCTTTTGTGTAGCTGGTGGTATTAAAACAGTCGAAGACGCAGGACAGATTTTAACTTTTGGAGCCGATAAAATTTCAATTAACTCACCCGCATTGGCTAATCCTGATTTGATTACTCAATTGGCTGATCGTTATGGTGTGCAGTGTGTTGTAGTTGGAATTGATACTTGGTATGACCAAGAATCAAATAACTATCATGTCTATCAATTTACCGGAGATGAAAAGCGTACAGTGGCAACCAAGTGGAATACCCTTGATTGGGTAAAAGAAGTACAAAAACGGGGTGCGGGTGAAATTGTTTTAAATATGATGAATCAAGACGGTGTGCGTAATGGTTACGATTTAGCTCAACTAAAAGCCGTGCGTGAGGTTTGCCATGTACCATTAATTGCATCAGGTGGCGCGGGTACAATGGAACACTTTTTACAAGCCTTTAATGAACCAGATGTCGACGGTGCATTAGCCGCGTCAGTATTTCATAAACAAATCATTAACATTGGTGAACTTAAACAATATTTAGTGCAACATGGAGTAAATATTCGATTATGCTAACAGAAAATTCCAACACAAAATTCGATCCATTGCAATTCGATACAAAGCAACTTGATTGGCAAAAAGTCGATAATTTGATGCCTGTCATTATTCAACATTATGTCTCAGGTGATGTATTAATGCTGGGTTATATGAATCAAGAAGCCCTATCTCAGACTCAAACCAGTGGTAAAGTTACATTTTATTCACGCACTAAACAACGTCTATGGACCAAAGGCGAAAGTTCTGGCAATTTTCTAAATGTAGTAAGTATTACTCCGGATTGCGATAATGATACTTTATTAATTTTAGTTGATCCAATTGGACCAACCTGTCACACAGGTACTAACAGTTGTTTTGCTTCTGCGAAAACTCAATGGGGTTTCTTATTTGAGTTAGAGCAGTTAATTGCTGACCGCAAAAATGCCGATCCAAAATCTTCTTACACCGCTAAACTCTATCATGATGGAACTAAACGTATTGCTCAAAAAGTGGGTGAGGAAGGCGTTGAAACGGCTTTAGCAGCAACGGTACGTGATACTGAAGAGTTGAAAAATGAATCGGCTGATTTAATTTACCATTTACTTGTTTTACTGCATGACCAAAATCTGTCATTGCAAGATGTCATTGGTATTTTGAAAACCAGACATAAATAGTGCTAATAAAAAAGTGCGATAATTTCGCACTTTATTCAGCTTTATTATTCAAAAATAAAATTTCAAGCTAGCGAACTGGCAATTTTACCCCATTGAACATTGCTAACACTTCAGTATTATTATCACATAACATCAGTTTGTCGATAGTTTGACGATTTAAATGTGGTGAAAATTGACTGATAAAATCATACATATAACTACGTAAAAATAAAGAACGTGCAAAAGTAATATAAGTAGTACTGTAAGGAAAAATATGCCCAGCATTAAGCACAACAAAATCATCATCAGCAATTGCATCACTTACTGCCATTTTAGCAACAATTCCGACGCCAACACCTAATTTAACATAAGTTTTAATTAACTCTGCATCGGTTGTGCTAAACACAATATTTGGCGATTGCCCAGCGCGAATAAAAGCTTGATTGAGGTCAGAACCATCATTAGAAAAGTCATAACTGACTAAGGGATATTGGGATAACTCTGCAATAGAAATTAAACTACTTTTAGCCAACGGATGATCTTTTTTAACTATCACGGCTTGGTTCCAGTGATAACATGGCAATGCAATCATTTCATCATTAAGTTGTGAAAGGTCAGTAACAATGGCAAAGTCCGCTTGCCCTGCTTGTGCCTGTATAATACATTGCGGTGATGAGCCCTGTTCCATATGCAAAATAATATTTGGGTATTGCTTCATAAATTGTTGGATGACTATTGGCAAACTATAACGTGCTTGAGTATAAGTTGTCGTAATCGTTAATGAGCCTTGATTTGGCTGACTAAACTCTTTAGCTATAATTTTTATATCATTTGATTTGTTGAGGATTTCACGCGCTAGGGATATCACTTTTTCCCCTACAGGCGTAACTTCAGAAAGATGTTTACCGACTCTTGTAAAAATTTGAATGCCAAGTTCATCTTCTAACAATTTTATTTGTTTACTGATACCAGGTTGCGAAGTATAGAGTTTTTCGGAGGTTAACGACACATTAAGGTCATTGTTGACCACTTCAACAATGTAGCGTAATTGTTGCAATTTCATGACAAGGCTCCTTTAACTATATACTTTTCTCGCTTTTAGCTTTACTCAAAAGCGAGAAAACGTAAGGTAATTCCTT
The DNA here is from genome assembly GCF_984568995.1 of Gilliamella sp. LMG 34360. Taxonomy (NCBI): domain Bacteria; kingdom Pseudomonadati; phylum Pseudomonadota; class Gammaproteobacteria; order Orbales; family Orbaceae; genus Gilliamella; species Gilliamella sp. LMG 34360. Next base: position 2,004,963 of record NZ_OZ474900.1, read on the forward strand.
TCACACTCTAGCACAAACAAAAACAAATTTTATACTAAAACGTATACATAACCTGAAACTTTTTGACAAAGTTTCAGGTGTTCTTACCTACTTTTTACTATTTACCCATTTGCCGTCTATGTATTGCATTACCCAGCCAGTCGATTTTCCATTAACTTCGGAAGTGACATACTGTTGTTTGCTTTTACGACTAAAACGTACAATGGATGGATTTCCATCTGGATCTTTATTCGGTGCTTGAGTTAAATAAATAAATTTCTCTGGCAAGCGATCTTTAAAACGTTGTAGCTCTTCAATCAATGGTGCACGTGTTTCTCTTGATTTTGGGAAGTTATGCGCAGCCAAGAAGATACCTGATGCACCATCACGTAAAACAAAATGAGCATCAGATTTACTACACGGTAATTCTGGTAAATCAACAGGATCTTCTTTTGGTGGTGCAACATCACCATTTTTTAAGATTTTACGTGTATTTTTACAATCTTGATTAGTACATCCCATATATAAACCAAAACGCCCTGATTTTAAGTGCATTTCTGATCCACATTTTTCACATTCAATAATTGGGCCTTCGTAGCTTTTAACCTTAAAGTTACCTTTTTCAACGATAGAACCATCACAAATTGGATTGTTACCGCAAATATGTAATTTGCGTTCGTTATCGAGTAAATAACTGTCCATTGCGGTATGACATTTTGGACAACGTTTAAGCGCTCTTAAAGCATCCGTCTCTGCTGTTTCGGCCTCTTCCAAAATATTTAATGTTTCGTGTTCTGGAATGAGATTAATGGTTTGCTTACAGCGTTCTTTAGGTGGTAATGCATAACCCGAACAAGCTAAAAACACCCCTGTTCCAGCGGTTTTAATGCCCATTTCACGTCCACAATTTGGACATTTAATTTCAGGTGTTAATACGAGTGGATTAAGTTGCATACCGCCTTTATCTGGTGCTTGTTCCGCCACTTCAAGATGAGCACTAAAATCGCTAAAGAATTGGTCAAGAACTTCTCGCCACTCTTGTTTTTTATGGGCGATTTCATCTAAAGCATGTTCCATACGTGCAGTAAAATCGTAACTCATTAAATCATTGAAGTTTTCGTTTAATCTATCTGTTACAATTTCACCAATTTTTTCAGCATAAAAGCGGCGATTATCCAAACGCACATAACCGCGATCTTGAATAGTTGAAATGATAGTTGCATAGGTTGATGGACGACCAATTTCTCGTTTTTCAAGCTCTTTAACCAATGACGCTTCGTTATACCGTGCAGGTGGTTTGGTAAAGTGTTGATTTGGATTTAAGCTGATTAACGATAATTCGTCGTTAACAGCAACTTTAGGTAATATTTTATCCTCATTGTTTTTCGAGAGTTGAGGTTGCACTTTAGTCCAACCATCAAAACGCAACGTACGTCCTTTAGCTTTTAAGGTAAAATCGCCTGATTTTACAGTGAGCGTTGTGGAGTTGTATTCAGCCGACGTCATTTGGCAGGCAACAAATTGTCGCCAAATTAATTGATATAATTTACATGCATCCGCTTCAACATCACTAATATTATCGGCAATAACGTTCACATCAGACGGACGAATGGCTTCGTGTGCCTCTTGGGAATTCTTTTTACTGCTGTAAACATTTGCTGATTTAGGTAAATACTTGTCACCAAAATTCTGACCAATGTAATCACGCACCATTGTTAATGCATCTTGACTTAAATTGGTTGAGTCAGTACGCATATAAGTAATGTAACCTGCTTCATACAGACGCTGGGCAAGCATCATGGTTTTTTTAACCCCAAAGCCTAAACGCGTGCTAGCAGCTTGTTGCAAAGTTGAAGTAATAAACGGTGCAGTTGGATTACTTTTCGTTGGTTTTTCTTCAATATTGATAACTTGATATTGATTTTTGTTTAACTCAGCTAAGGCAATATCAATAGCGACTTTATCTTTTGGCTCAAAGGCTTCATTTTTATACTGCACAACTTGCATCGTTAACAGCTCACTATTGGCTGTATGCAAATCAGCAAACAGATCCCAGTACTCTTCTGGAATAAAGGCATGAATTTCACGTTCACGCTCAACCACTAATCGAACAGCAACGGATTGTACACGCCCCGCTGATAATCCTCTCGCCACTTTTTTCCAAAGTAAAGGTGATAGCATAAAGCCCACAACCCGATCCATAAATCGACGGGCTTGCTGAGCATTGACGCGATCCATATCTAACATAGCGGGTTCATTGAATGCGTTTTTAATCGCGGTCTTGGTGATTTCGTTAAATACCACACGACGATATTTACTATCTTCACCGCCTATTACATCTTTTAGATGCCACGCAATTGCTTCCCCCTCTCTATCCAAGTCGGTTGCCAGATAGATCATGTCAGCATCTTTAGCAAGTTTTTTTAGTTCAGCAACAACCCGTTCTTTACCGGGTAAAATTTCATAATGCGCTTTCCAGCCATTATAAGGATCGACACTCATTCGGTCGACTAAAACCTGTTTCTCTGAACGTTTAACTTTTTTCTCAGCTTTGTCTTTTGTGGTTTTTTCAGCACGTTGACTACTACCACTTACTGGAAGGTCACGAATATGTCCCACACTTGATTTAACCACGAAATCTTTGCCAAGATATTTATTAATCGTTTTTGCTTTGGCTGGTGATTCCACAATAACAAGGGATTTTCCCATAATTAAGCCTATTTATCCTGTAGTTGAGTTAGTTATTATCAAGCTTCGCATCAAGAAGTGACTGTAAATCATCCTTAATAGTCGATACTTTTGTTGCATATTGCTCTTTTTGCTCAGCGTCTTCAATAAGTTGTGTAATGGTTTGCGACAAAGTACAGCCTCGACGTTTTGCTAAATTAGCTAGCCGTTGCCAAACTAAAAATTCCAAATCTATGGATTTTTTTCGTGTATTTTGTTGTTCAGCATTAAAGTGACGTTTTCGTCTAGCCCGAATAGTTTGCTTCATTCGATTATCTAAATCGGGATTCAAATGCTCATTGATCCAATTCACAACTCCTTTTGGATTATGTTCTAATAGTAATAATTCATTTACGGCATGTTGTGCAGCACTTTTTTCGATGTAACGAGTAATTAACTCACCCTCTAAATGCCTTTTTACAAGATAGTGCCATTTCCAACCACATTCAAGGTTTTCTAATTGTTGATATTTCATCGGCTCACCTTGTGACGCTGTAACTAAATGGCTTAGTTTTAGCATAATCTGCTCACACAATAAAGAAAATTATTGCATTTGACAAATTTTTTATAAATCTGTTATCGTTCAGCTTTAATTTCGATCTTTATTTTGAGGAATCACTTATAATGGCTAAAGCTGATGTTATTTATGTTAATGGCTATATTTACACCGCTGACAAACAAGACACTGTTTGTGAAGCTATTGCCATTAAAAATGGCTATATTATTGCAACCGGTAGTACACAAGAAATAAATAACCAGAACTATGTTGATAACCAAACAACCATTTATGATCTAAAAGGCAAAACCATGATGCCTGGGATCATCGATTCACATTTACATACTTTTTGGGGAGGAATGCAACTATCCTCATGTAATTTAAATTATCAAAGTTTAACCATTGATGATACTTTAGCAATTATTCAACAATACTTAGATAAAGATTCTACAAATCACAATAACCATTGGCTGCAAGTACGAGGTTGGCTAAGACAAGAAGTTCTTCCCGTAGGGACTGATATCACTCGTTTCGATCTTGATCGTCTTAACACTTCACGCCCAGTAATTCTTTTTTCAAATGATTGCCATACCTTGGTTGCCAATAGCACTGCATTAGAAAAATTTGGCTTAGATAGGAATACGCCAGAACCTACCGATGGCAAAATCGGCCGTACTGCTGATGGCGAATTAAATGGTATCTTAGAAGATGCCCCTGCCATGCGTGCCTTTGATAGTATATCTAAATTAACGGACGAGCAAGCGGTTAATGTTGCTAAATTATCACAAACCGAATTAAACAAACAAGGCGTTACTGCGGTTATGGATGCCCGAATCACTCATACGCAAGCCGATGCTTTTTTACAATTACAAAAACAAGGCCAATTAACCATTCGTTTATTTGGTGCTCATGAGCTTCCACCTGATGATGTTTCATCTATTGAAGATATCCCTAGTGTAATCAATAAAGTAAAACAATTTGCTGCTCGTTATGATGATAAAAACTGGCAACCAAAACCAGGTATCAAGGTGTCACATGTTAAGTTATTCGTTGATGGGGTAATGCAACAACCTTTGATGACCGCTCGTTTACTTAAACCTTATAATTTAACCGATGAAAAAGATCGTTACGGCGATCTCTATTATTCCATCGAAATGTTAGATGCTTTGATTTTAGAATCGTCCAAAGCGGGGTTCCACCCTCATATGCATACTGTTGGGGAAGGCGCAATTGAAGTCGTGCTTAATGCAATTGAGAAGATGCGAAAAGTATTACCCGATGCCGATATTCGTCCAAGTACAGCGCACAATGAGTTAAGCGCTGCACATCAATTTGCTAGATACAAACAGTTAAATACTGGTGTGGTCTTTTCATTCCAATGGGCAGGATGCAGCTCAGCCATGGTTGAACAATATCAAACTCTTTTTGGTGAAGATCGCTATCATGGTTTAGAAGCTCATGGACAGTATATCGATGCAGGCGTTCATTGTGCTTTTGGTAGTGATTGGCCGATTGATCCATTAAATGAATGGTATGATTTTCAAATTGCTATGACCAGACAAATCGATGCCGATCATCCACGATTAAATAGCGACCGTAATTTAACCGCTAAAGAGGTATTACGTTGTGCCACCATTGGTGCGGCTTATATATTGAAACAAGATGAATATATTGGTTCGATTGAAAAAGGTAAATTTGCAGATCTTATCATTTTAGATCGCAATCCGTTTATCATTGCCGCGACGGATATGCAAAATGTAAAAGTTTTGACAACGATTGTCGGTGGTAAAGTAGTCTATCAACAAGATAAATCATTATAAATGGATTGATAAACTGTTACACCGCCATAATTGACGGTGTAACTTATTTTATGATTCACTCTCAATGACTTGCTCCGTTTCTACTGGAGCTTTCTTAGTGAAGTGCAAGATCGCAGCGATAATCAATGCGCCAATAAACATATCAATAACATACCACATTGCGCCTTTTGTTACCCCACCTAAAGCAACAAGTCCTCCAAAAGCAACTAATGAGTCTATACCACTGATCATCCCCAACATCCCTGCAATAGCAGTACCCACAACTATAGCAATGATTACCCGTTTTGGATCTTTGGCTGCAAATGGAATGGCACCTTCAGTAATACCGGCTAATGATAAGAAAAATGCCGTAATACCAAACTCTTTTTCTTCTTTACTGTATTTGGATCGTGAAACAATTAATGAAGAAATAGCCAGTCCTAAAGGTGGGATCGCACAGCACATACGGAAAACCCCATTAGGCCCATAAACACCCTCAGCCATTGCGGCTAAAGTAAACGCTGTTGCAGCTTTACTGCATGGCCCCCCCATATCTAAAGCAGCCAATATCCCAATACCAATCCCTAAAAATGCCGCATTGACTTGTGACATCCCTTTTAAGGTTGCAACCATGGCTTTTACAAACCAATCCAGTGGGTAAGATAAGCCATAAATATAGATTGGCGCCATTACCAATAGTGTTACCGTTGGAATGATCATAACAGGCATTACTGACGCAATAACGGGATGCACTTTGATTGTTTTAAACCATTTAACGAAATAACCAATTAAAATCCCAAAAATCATGGCTCCGATAAATCCAGTACTAACATTATTGACACCAATTGGATTATTAACGACATACCCCATAATGAAAGCTGGAGCAAGGGCCGCGTTACCACCAATTGAATAGGCCATATATGCAGCTAAAACCGGTACCATCATTGCAAATCCATAGAAAGCAACTTGTTGAAGGTCAGCAAAGAATTGATTGCTCGGTAAAATGGTATTGTTAGTAACATCACCCGTCATTAACACAATTGAAAAGAGAATCCCTGATGCAATAATGACTGGTAAAAATTTGCTAATTCCCGTATTTAAAGCTCTAAAAATTTCTGTACCAATATTATCTTTGACAATTTTTGTCGACATTTGCTCTGCATTATTGAAAATATTGGCAGTATTTTTAACGGCTTCACCCGTACTGACTTTGATAATATTTTTAAAAGGCTCAAGTCGCTCAGCATTTTCGATTGATATATCCGTTGCCAATATAATGACATCAGCACTTTTAAGATCATGTTCAGTTAAAACATTTTCAACACCTGCTGCACCTTGTGTTTCAACCTTGCAATCCCAACCGCGTTTTTTAGCTTCATTTGTTATTTTTTGTCTTGCAATATAGGTATGCGCCATACCTGCGGTACAGGCGCAAATGGCTACAATTTTCTTATTATTCATAAATACCTCTCACCCTATAAGCAATGGTTTGAATATCACTATTTAACAATTCAGCAATAAAATCATCATCAGCAAGACTAGCTGCTAATTTAGCGATAATAGCTAAATGTTCTTTATTGGCATGTTCTTGAGCACCAATCATTACAATTAATTTAACTTTATTATTATTGTTCCAAACAATACCATCACTATATTTGCCAACTGCAATAAATGGGGTACTTACGCCACCACTTTTAGCATGAGGTAATGCAATATCGGGTAACACATCCGTTTCCATTTCTTGTTCATGTGCCATAACATCCTCAACAAATTTTTCAACATCAGTTAAATAATTTTGACTTTTTTGAGCCATTAATTGAATGATTGATGATTTTTGTTTTATTACATCATTAGTTAATTCAACAGGTACAACGGGAATTGAGGTCATAAATATATCCTTCTATTGATAAGTATTTACAGATTAAATTATCTGCAATTTATAATAAATATAACGTGTTTTCCTTATACTGACATCTCCTGAAACAAAGAAATAATTAGATATAGATCACAAAATCTGTATCTCTTAAATTGACTTTATCAAAGTGTGATTTTTGTTGATATGACGAAAAATAATTCCCTATAAAATAGCAAGCTCAAAAATTACACACTTGTATGTTAATAAGCTAAAAATTAGCTTGCATAATTATAATAATGTGGGAGAATTCCCTGCCGCTTTCAGCGGGTAAAAAAGGCAAAACTATACTTAGTAGTTTTTTATTGTTTTTTGGGACAGAGGAGCAAAATTAGTCATGTCCGCAATAAAAATGAAACGAGTTTTAACCACACCTGCATTAATTGCATTTGGTTTAGCTTATATGGTTCCTTTAGGGATCTTTACCACTTATGGGGAAGTTACCGTTGCCAGTAATGGACACTTACCTATAGCCTATGTTATCACTCTAGCAATGATCTTTTTTACAGCATTAAGTTATTGTCGTATGGCAAATAAACTACCTATTGCTGGTTCTGCCTATTCGTATGTACAACATACATTTGGTGGAAGAATTGGTTTTTTAGTGGGATGGGCGCAAATTCTTGATTATCTATTTTTACCAATATTAAATTATTTGGTTTTGGGCATCTATCTTAATGAAGCTTTCCCAAGCATACCTGCTTATGTATTTGTGCTTGGTTCATTATGTAGTGTCAGCTTGTTAAATTACTTAGGGATTAAATTAATTAATTCAGTGAACTTTACTTTGATTATTATTCAAATGTTTTTTATTGGATTATTTATTTTCTTAACTTTAACCAATGTAAGTTTAACACCAGAAGCAATGATAAAACCTTTGGCTGTTAATGCAGGTGATTTTAGCGGATTAATGTCTGGCGCAGCAATATTATGTCTTGCCTTTTTGGGTTTTGATGCTATCGCGACACTGGCGGAAGAATCAAATGATGCACAAAAATCATTACCAAGAGCCATTATATGGACGGTTCTTATTGCGGGAAGTATATTTTTAGTTGTTTCGTATAGTGCTCATTTAGCCTATCCTAACTGGACAGATTTTGCTTCTAATAAAGATATCGCTAGCTTGGATGTAATGCGTAAAGTAGATTCTATAAGTAATTTAAAAGAGATACTTGGTAAGTATGGAAATGATTTTATGTATAACTTTTTCCAATCTGCTTACCTAACCGGTGTTTTTGCATCAGCAATGACAGCACAAACCAGTGTATCAAGAATATTTTATGCGATGGGTCGCGAGGGTGTATTGCCTAAACAGATTTTCTTTAAAATCCACCCTCGTTTTAGAACACCTTATTTATCAATATTATTTGTGGCTTGTTTTTCATTGTTATCATTGGTATTAGATCTTAGTTTGGTTGTTTCAATGATTAGCTTTGGTGCTTTAGTTGCTTTCACATTTGTTAATTTATGTGTAATTAAAAGTTATCTATGGGATATCAAAACGAAAACAGCAAAAGTGTTATTTAAATATGGTGTATTACCAGCAATTGGTGTATTACTTTCGTTATGGCTATGGACCAGCCTTGATGAGACTGCGATGATTGTTGGCTTAGTTTGGTTAGCGATTGGATTTTGTTATTTAGTCTATTTGACCAAAGGTTTTACTAAGTTATTGCCATCGATTGATCATCATGAATTGAATTCAATCATTAAAGATTAAAGTAATCTTTTAAAATAGGTCTACTTGAAAGTATTTAGTTAATGCCCTTTTAAAACAATTCCGTCGACTTAAGTCGACGGAATAATAATTTTTTGATGTTAATTTAATTAATTTATCAATTAATTACTCACCAAAACCTGTAGCAAATAATTCACGGATTTCATCCATTGCAGCTTGTTCGTCTTCACCATCACAAATGATTTCAACAGTAGAGCCACCTTTAACGCCAGCGCCTAATAAACCCATCATACTTTTCATTTTAATCGCTTTGTCATTGTAAACAAGTTCGATTGTTGATTTATAACGACCTGCTAGTTTTACAAGTGTTGTTACTGGGCGGGCGTGTAATCCAGTCGAATTTTTTACTACCATTTGTTCTTTTAACATATTATTGTCCTTCTATATATCTTAAGTTAATACATTTCAGTATTTATATCATAAATTGAATTTTTTTGCTCTTTTTTATATGCAAATTTTTTTGCAATTTATATTATCTTTCTGCTTTTCTTAATCGGATTTATAATCATACCCAATAATATCGCACAACATGAAAAAATATAGGTGCCGCAAAACAGATAGAATCTAAACGATCCAGCACACCACCATGACCGCTAATAAGCTTCCCCCAATCCTTTACACCTCTATCGCGTTTAATTGCCGACATAACCAATCCACCTAAAAATCCAAGCAAGGTAATCATGAGTGAAATTAAACCAGCTTGAATAAAGCTAAAAGGCGTTACCCACCATAAACATGCACCTATCAAACTAGCCGAAAAAATACCGCCAATAAAGCCCTCAACAGTCTTGGATGGTGATAAATTAGGGCTAATCGAATGTTTACCAAATAGCTTACCAAATACATACTGTAAGACATCTGATAGTTCAACAACAAATACAAGAAAAGCAATCAACAATAAATTGCGGTCTTGATAGTGATCGATGGGTAAAATAATCAATGCAGGTATGAAAGATATGCTGTAGACGGTAATCATCAATCCCCATTGCACTTCAGCTATTCTTGCTAAGAAATTATGAGCCGATCCAGTAATTGCCGCCAAAATAGCTAAAAATAGAAACCCATAAATAGGAATAAAGATACAAAATAACTCATACCACGACACGGCAACTAAGATATATTGCAATGGTAACACAATGAAATAAGCAAAAAGTAAAGGCCAATAATCATAACGGGTTATGGGCGTTAATGTTAGAAACTCACGCAGAGCTATACCTGATGCAATAAAAAAGAGAATAATTACGGTAAATTTTCCCAAAAAAATTGCGATGGCAAAAATAGCAACCATCACCCACCAAGCATTAATGCGTTTGTTTAAATTATCAATAACACTATTTGGGCTTTTCATACGTCGTTTCAACAACCAACCAATCGTAGACGCTACAATCAACAATACACCTATACCAACAAACAATAATAAACCATCGCGTTGATAACTAGACATGTTTTCCTCCATATTGTTTGTTATTATATGTGTGATAATTTTTAATTTAATCAGAAAGTTAATTCGAAATACCCAAAATAACTGTCACTATTGCTAAAATTAGCTGCATACTAATTAGGAAAATCTGTTTTTTGAATAATTTCAATGTCCCTTTTTGACGATCTTCGATTGAGCGCAATGGTTGTTGTTTCGATTTTTTTAAATTCAATTGCAATAAGGCATTATCTAATTCATCTAAAACATCAGGAAACTGATCGTATTTGGTGGCTAGATAATCAAATAGTTTTTTATCAAAGGCTATACGTAGTGCATAATATTGACTGATTAATCCAACCAAAAAGCTGACTAAACTGTAACTTGTCAATAAAACAGAATTTAAGACCCAACTAGCCATTAACCCAAAAAACAAGGCTATCAATGTCAGTAATCGCGAAAAAACCTCTAATTGATGACTTATAATAAGAAAATGATTAAATGTTACTAAAACTGTTTGATTGATATTTTCAGTTATTTTAGCTTTATTCGAATTTACCACTGCGGCTTCCTTTTTGAATCCTATTAAACCAATTGATTAACACGGCTTGTTGCTTGGAGGAAATAACGACCGAACTACGACCCGTTTTCACTTTGGTTATTGCTTCTTCGACATTAGTCGCTCTTTTGGTCAATAATAACCATGCGATTACGGCTGTTGCACTACGCGAATAACCTAATGCACAACAGACCAAGACAGAACCTTGCTTTTGAAATTGATCGATTTTTTCGGCTACTCGTTGACACTGCTCAATGGACAAAGGTGTCATATCAAGTACTGGAATCAAACTGTAATAACCATTAAATTGTCCAATTGGTAATTCTGCACAGAGATCAACAACTGAATTAATAGGTTTAATTTGCAAAGTGTTTTGCGAAGCAATCCGCCCTAAATAGACATTGTCCATAATAAAATCTGCTGGTTTGTTTTTTAAAGTCCATAAACGGGAATTAAGCCACATAATTGCAAAATAAGGTAAATATAAAATTGCTACCGCGAGCGTAAAATGTCCATTAGCTTGTTTTTGAAAACCTGTTGCTCCAAATACCAAGTAATTGGCTGATACTAATCCAAAAGCCCCCGCGACCCACAATAGCCAAAGTCCAACCCCACCAATATATATAGCTAAACTTAATGATAATAAAAATAGTAGGAAGTAAATGCCGCTCCAAGTATATTGCTTAGGGTATGATTTACTTTTTAAAGGAGCTATTCCATTTTCTGGCCATAACCAAATACAAAAACAACCTGCCCATAATCCTGTTGGAACATCAAAAAAATGATGTTGCCACGTTGTTAAAACAGATAAGGCAATTAATAAACACCAACCATGTAGAAGCAATTGAGTAAATTTTGATTTTAAATAACTCTTATAAAACTGCCACAAGATCACCAGTAAAGTAATGTGTAAGGAAGGAGCCTGATTGAAGGGTTTGTCAAAACCCATTAAAACATCAAACCATAAACCTAAAAAACCATCAAGATGGGGGCGTTCGAAACTAAATTTTAGAGGGAAAATCAAAAAACAAGTAATACAAATAATTTGCGCCGAAAAAAGCCTTAAACATAAAATTTTAAGTGATTGCTTAGAACTGGCCAATAAAATGGCTAAACCATACATGAAATCAATGGACCAATAAGGCACAATTGTCCAAGCCCATAATGGAGTTGAGGATTCCCAACTGAATACCAAACTCCCCACATCAGAGCGATTTGCAGTAAACCAGTTAGTTAAGTTATAACTGGTAAAAAAGAATATTGATAATCCAGCTAATAAAGCAAATTTATAATAGATTAACGCTCCAAATTTTAGTTTTTGCATATGGACCAACGACTATTTAATTCTTTGCGCCAGTGATACTGTAAAAATACCCCATTGATCGATACACATATCTATTTTTTTGAATCCAGCAGCAGCAACCAATTGATCCATTTCCAATTGAGTGCGTCTGCGCATAACCCACGGTTGCCCATCACGATGCGAGGTCAAAGCACGGGCTATAAACTCTAATTGAGGATGCCAAGGTTGATTGGTATAGATTAAATACCCCCCTTCAGGTATAACATCCGCTAAACCAGATAGAGATTCACGTAATAAAGCATTATCATCGAATAATTCATATAACCCTGAAACTACTGCTAATGTTGGTTGAGGTGTTAATTCAGCTAATTGTTGCCGATTAAATGCATCTCCTTTTTCAAAACGAACAAAGTTTGTTAAACCAAGTTCATCAATTAATTTTTGCCCATCACGAATATTAATATCACTATAATCTCGCAATAGTACCGAATCAGGTTTATGAGCTATTTGATTAACGGTTTCAAGAATATAACGACCATGTCCCGCCGCAATATCAACGATGTTAACAGCTTTATTTTGTTGTTGTAGTTGGTTAACCGCTTGTTTTAAGATCGCTTCAAGATGGATTTTGCGTTGACGAATGCCCCGCCAACCAATGGATTGTAAATAAATATAATCCAAAAACTGCCCGAGCTTAGAATTTCCTGTCGGTTCATTACGATAGATATAATCTAAGGTACTCCCTGAATCAAAACCAGTATCGAAACCGAGTTTAATACCATTTGAAACTCTACTTGCATATTTTAAAATGGCTTTAACAAACCGCCAATATAAAGGTTTAATCAAGCCTGTTGGCGGCATTACTAAAGTGTCTTTCTCTTGCCTTGTATAACCAACAAGATCAGCATTAACGAGTGATGGCACACTAGGAGTGTTTTCAAAACAGCCAATAATAAATCGTCTTGCCCTGTCGATAGCGATTTGGCGATCTTTTTCACCAAAAGTATCATGATAAAATTTTGGTAAAATATGAAATTCTTTTTGCTGGGTACCCAAATTTTCATAGAATCTTTTTTGTGGTTTACGTTTTACCACATAATCTGATCCCGAAACAAGTAATTGGGTCGGAACGGTAATGGCATTAGCATCTTTAACAATTCGGTCAGATACGGTATAAAGATCTAAAAGTAATCTAACTGATATTGGTCTAGTAATTAACGGATCTTGGGTAAATGAATTCGCTCGCTCAGCATCATGAGTTAATAAATTAGATTTAACGTAACTATTAACAAAAAAATTACCTTTTAAGTTGTATAGTAATTTCAATCCAGGTACAGCGAATGGTACATAAAGCTTGACATTAAATGCAGGAGACCCCAACACCAACGCACGAATATTAGGCACATAGTCGTGTACCCATGCAGAAGCAATCACTGCCCCAACACTTTGGGCAATAACGGCAATATCTTGATGTTTTAAATGGTATTCTTGCAAAATATGTTCAATAAAGCAGTTAGCATCTTTAATTAACGTTGCAAAATTAGGCGCATCACCTCGCTCACCTTCTGATTGACCATTACCTCTCGCATCCCAAGCAAAGATCTGATAATCGGGTAGATTCAATTCATCAGCAAGATGAGCAACACGACCTGAATGTTCATGACCGCGATGAAAAAGCACAATCGCTTTTGAAGAAAGTCCATCACTGCTATCAACTGCTGGCCAATAACGATAAAATAATTGACAGCCATCGTGACTTATAAAAGTTTTTTGTTGTTGATCACGCATATTATTTCCTTTTTTCATTTTTGTGTTTCTTGCAGACCTTTTCGAATCCGATTAATCACAGTGTATATTAGTAAAAAATTAACGATCCATAACAATGGATCAATCCAATCTAACGGTAATTGATAAATTCCAATGCCTAAACTAATTATCCCAAAGACAAAAGCACGATCACTTTTGCCCATAGGGCCATCATAGCGCCTTGACGCGCCAATCATCACACCTAAAACACCCGTATATTCCGTTAAAAAAGAGAGCAAAATAACCAATATAACTAAATAGTTACTAACATTATCGAGTTGTGTAAAAACCAATACTAACGCACTATCGGAAATAACATCTCCAATTTCATTTAAATAAGCTCCTAAATGCGTTTTTTGATTAAATTCACGTGCCAACATACCATCAATGGCATTAAGAGCCATACGAATCAACATCCAAATGGGAATGACGCAAAAAATCCATTGATAAGATGAAAGCAAACCGACAATAAAAGATACAAAAATTGATCCCAAGCAAGCTGAAACTGTCACTTGATTAGCCGTTATATTGGCATTGTAGAGCCTATTCACATACGGGCGCAGTAGTGATTGGAATTTGGGTTTTAATTGGTAAATTGATATCACAATCGATCCTAAAAAATTAACCTACAGTTTAGTTAATTTAATAAAGTAAAATAAACTAACCCTATAGTTTTTATTACACAATTCGTTGTAGCTGTGAATACTTTAATGAACTTACCATAAAGTGCAAACGGTTAAGCACATTTACTTCACCTGCGCCATCGTCAAAATCTAAATACAATAAATTAAGTTTAGGATTAAGATCACGCATACGCTTTTCAACACCTTTTGATACCACATGATTGGCAATACAACCAAATGGTTGCAAGCTAATAACATTGTTAATTCCATATTCAGCAAAAGTCATGATGCCAGCTGGTATCAACCATCCCTCACCAAATTGATTGGATAAATTAAGGATCTGCTTAGCTTTCTTAGAAATATCGCGAATATTATGGAACGGTTGATAATATTTGAAAGTCGATAAAATTTTATTAGTTTTATCGATATAACGTTGTGCTATTTTTTCAAAAAAATACATTAAATAAGAATGATAGGTTTTTGATACTAAATGATTATCCACATTACTATCATGGTTGACAAAACATTGTGCAAAAAATTCAATCATAGGTGGAATAACTGGCTCGATACCCTGATCTATTAACCATTCAACACTATGTTGATTACCAAAGTTGTTATACTTGACGTAGATTTCTCCAACAATACCGATTTGAGGACAATCTTTATTATTTACAACTTCAATTTGATTAAAATGTTTAACTGCATCGGCTAATAGCGCAAATATTGAGCGTGACCCTTTCTTTTGATTAATCAGTTGTTGTAATTTTCGAGTATAGAGTTCTTTAAGTTGATTCGCTTGTTGTTTTACTTTTGCCCTTGGCGCTATGGCATAGTACATTTTGGATAGTGAATCAGCAAACAATATAGAAAAAAAGCTAATAGGTAATGTTTTGAGCCAATTAATTTTAAATCCAGGTTGTTCATCTTGACTCATATTACCCGTACTAAGTGAAATAATTGGAATATCATCAAAACCATTACTGATCATCGCTTTTTTAATTAATGATAAATAGCTACTTGCCCTGCACTGCCCACCTGTTTGCGTAATGCCTACTGCGACCTCTTCACGATTGTATTTTCCAGAACGTAATGCCTTAACAATATCACCCACAATAATGGTCGCAGGATAACAAATTTCGTTATTACAATATTTTAGTCCCCACTCAACTGAACTTTTATCTGGTTTAGGCAAAGTTTCGAGTTTATAACCGGATAAAGCAAAAATAGGCGGTAATAAAGGTGAATAAAAATCAGAAATGAACGGCGCTAAAATTGTTCGACGTTTCTTATCTTGTTTACTAAAAATAGCCGTTTTTTTACGCTCCACTTTTATTAATGGTTGCTGTTGATTCATGCGCATCGATTCAATAATAGAGCGTAATCGTAATCTGACCGATCCTGTCGCAGTGATTTCATCAACACGAATTACCGTGCAAGTTTTGCCTTTAGATTCTAATATTGCTTTACATTCGTCAGTAACAATTGCATCAGGACCACACCCGAATGAGTTAAGTTGAACAAATTGCACATTATTAGGTTGCTCAGCAACAAAAGAAGCTGCAGCATATAAACGATTTGGATAACTCCACTGTGAACAAATTTGCAATTCTGGAGATAATTGATTAATGGCACCTAATACCGAATCTTCAGTAATTACATCACAACCTAGTGCGTTTAAAATTTCAGGAGTTTTATGGTTAATTAAACTGTCACTATGATAAGGTCGTCCCCCTAAAATAAACACATAACGACCTGTTTGCTTAGCATTGTTGACTATTTCAACCGCTTTATTATAGAGCGATTTTTTATATTCTGACTGAGCGATCAACGCATGGGAAAAGGCATGTTCCGCCACTTTTTTCGTGATTCCTAGGGATGTTAAATAATTAATACAACCTTTTTTCAGT
The DNA here is from genome assembly GCF_984568995.1 of Gilliamella sp. LMG 34360. Lineage (NCBI taxonomy): Bacteria > Pseudomonadati > Pseudomonadota > Gammaproteobacteria > Orbales > Orbaceae > Gilliamella > Gilliamella sp. LMG 34360. The sequence continues at coordinate 2,021,229 of NZ_OZ474900.1, forward strand.
AATTGGATATCAGTAAAGTTGATAACAGGATAATCAAGGGGCACATTATATTTATTTTCGGGATTAATCGCACTGTGAACAACTTCAGCATAACTACTTACAATTGGGCAATTATAATTATTAACCGAATTATCAAATTGAGCAGACTCAAACATAACCATTGGCATAAAGATACGATCTACTTTCTGCTCAATAAGTTCCATAATATGCCCATGCACTAATTTGGCAGGGAAGCAGATACTATCAGACATTACCGTACCCGCACCCTTTTCGTAAATAGCCTGAGTGGAATAAGGCGAAAGTATGACATTAATGCCACTTTGCGTTAATAATGTGTGCCAAAAAGGAAAATTCTCATACTGACCTAATACTCGTGGAATACCAATATTGATTTCAGCATTCGGATTAGGGGTGTTAGCACGTTCAAATAACAGTTCGTTTTTGTAATCGAGCATATTAAATGAACTGTTGTCTTTGTATTGATTATTACTTAAGAATCTTTCACATTTATTTCCTGAATAATAACGTTGCCCATTTGCAAAACGATAAATCATAATATCGCATTTATTTTCACACCCTTTACAACGTGAAGGTTTGGCTTTGTTATCTTCAGCTTTATGAAGCTGGTCTAACCCTATGAACTGGGATAAAACGGGCTTTTGTTGGTAATGATTTTTTGCAACTAATGCACTTCCATAGGCGCCCATTAATTCAGGAATATTAGAACTGGTAATTTGTGCTCCTGTTAATTGTTCTAATGCTCTAAATACCGCTGGGTTTTTAAAAGTCCCACCTTGTACCACGATATTATTACCTAACTTACGCATATCATGGAGTTTAAGCACTTTATGAATGGCATTTTTAATGACCGAAAAGGCCAGTCCGGCTGAAATGTCCCCCATGGTCGCATTTTCACGCAAAGCTTGTTTTACTTTAGAGTTCATAAAAACGGTGCAACGTGTCCCTAAATCACAGGGATTGGACGAATTGCAAGCCGCGTCAGCAAAATCGATCGTATTGGAATTAAGTGATTTAGCAAAAGTTTCAATAAAAGATCCACAACCTGATGAACATGCTTCATTAAGCTCAATATGATTGACAACTCCATTAGCGATAAAGATCGCTTTCATATCCTGTCCGCCAATATCCATAACAAAACTTACGTTTGGATCAATATGTTTAGCGGCAGCGAAATGCGCCATGGTTTCAACCAATCCATCATCAAATGCAAAAGCAGCTTTTAAAAGTTCTTCGCCATATCCTGTTACGCCAGTGCGAGCAATGACAATTTGTTTACCTGATGCAACAATTTCATCTTTTAATAGGGTTAACCCTTTAATTAAAGCACTAATAGAGTGACCATTATTAGGAGCATAATGAGTAAAAAGAAGCTCGTTATCTTCACTGATGAGTGTAATTTTAGTCGTTGTTGAACCACTATCAATGCCTAAAAAAGCGTATTCTTTTTGGTAATCGGCTAAATTTAAACGTGGAATTTGAATATATTTACGCTGTTTTTTCCAATCATTAAAAGATAATGATTCATTAAATAATGGTTTTAATCGAAAAGATTGATTAGCTATGATTTTAGTTGAGGAATTTAATCGATTAATAAAATCATCAAGTGAAAGTTCGGTTCGCTCAATAAGATGAATTGCAGCTCCCCACGCGGATAATAATGTCGGATGGTCAGTTTTAACGATTTGATCTTCTGCTAATTTTAATGTCTCTAAAGTCGCCTTGCCTAAGGTTGGAATAAAGGAAAATGGCCCACCAATTAACATAACTTTCGGCACAATATCATAGCCACGAGCTAAAGTATTAACGAGCTGAATACAAACAGCATGTAAAACAGAATAGGCAATATTTTCTTTGGAAACGTTGCGACTGATTAGATTTTGAACATCGGTTTTGGCAAATACGCCACAGCGGGAAGCAATAGGAAAAATTTGGGTATGATTTTGAGCAAGTTGATCAAATTGTTGAATTGGAATATTAAGCAAAGTTGCCATCTGATCAATAAATGCCCCTGTTCCCCCTGCACAACTGCCATTCATGCGAATATCAGGTGAACGATCAGGGAAGAAGAAAATCATTTTGCTATCTTCACCGCCAATATCGATTAAAGTTCGTACTTCCGGATATTTGCGCTGCACCACTTCAGAAGCGGCTACAACCTCTTGTATAAAAGCAATATCGGCTTTCTCTGAAATACCCATTCCAGCAGAACCCGTTACTTTTACCGATAAATGAATATCATTACCCAACTTTTGTTTGATTTCATTCAGTAATTCAAGCACTGTTGTTACAATATGGGTATTATGACGTACATAATTGGTGTAAACAAAATTATCATGCTCATCAAGCACAACACATTTTGCAGTTGTAGAACCAACATCCAATCCTAATCTATACTTTTTTGTCATAATAAACTCACACATTGTAAAATCAAACAGCCGCGCTTCACTATAAATTTTATTTATAGTAACAATATTATAGCTAAATACTTTAACTATTTACTATGCTAGTTTAGTATTTTTATTCTGTAAAAATGTCAGTTTTGTCAAAAAGTTTCAGGTTAAGGCTACGTTTCAGTATAGTTATATCAATTATTGAAAAATTAAGCTTGTTTTTCTAATCCTTGTTTAGCAATAGCTATCACATTTTTTAAATCGACACCTTGGGCTTTAGCTGCAAAAATACAACCACAATAGCACTGCCGGTATACATCATATTCTTTGCAAAGTTCTATTGAACGCTTATAACCATTATTTTTTTTAAAATCGGAAGGTAGATAATTAACTGAAAAAATTTCTTGAATTTCAAAACCAAGTTGATTAATTTTTTGACTGTTCTTTTTAGGACTGAGTGTTAAAGCACTGGCAAAATAATCGAATCCCAATTCTTGAGCTTTGATTGCAGCTAAATCCAAACGCATTTTATAACAGAGATGGCAACGTTCACCGCCTTCCGGAGCATCACGCAGATGTTCAACTTGTTTAATAAATTCAGCGGGTTGATAAGGTGCTTCTAAAAACTGAACATTGTTGCCTGTCTTTTCATTAAAATCAGCAATAAATTTTTGCTGTACTACACTCCGGTATTCATACTCAACACGAGGATGAATATTTGAATTAGCAAAATAGATAGTAATATCTGCATACTGTGCCAAATACTCCAAAACATATGTGCTACAAGGGGCACAGCAGCTATGAATTAATAATTTAGGACGAATGGATCCAGATTGCCAATCGGCAATAACTTCTTTAAGTACCGAGTCATAATTGATTTTATTATGTGGGTTTAATTTTTCGAGAATATCTTTAGCATTAATTAACATAAGGACTCATTTATTATTTTGGTGATCAAAGTCTTTAAAGCTCGCTATAATATAGTTATATAAATCACCATTCAAGAAAAGTATGTGAATTTTTATACTGAAACATATGCTTCTCCTCAAACTTTTTGACAAATTTTTTTATATGGTTTAATTAATACTAAAATTTAACCACGATAAGATAATAATGACTATTGTTTCAGAGCTGAATCAATTTATTTTATCAATAGCCTTTTTACTGTCCATTTTTTAATAATACATCAAATTTCGCAATGACTTTAAATGATTAATTTTTTAGTTAACAGTATTATATTAATAAAGTTTATTTTTAAAACATAAGTTCATTTTTATTAAATAAAAGAGTTATAATATCTGCAAAATTTTATGGACAAATTTAGGCTTTAAATTGAATGTTCAATTAGTTGATCGCTTAAAAAAATCACAATTATACCAAAAAAGACATTCAAACAATGTTTTGCTTTGGCGTGAGATTTTCCCCTTAGCCATGCCAATTTTTATTGAAAACCTATCGGTCATATTGATGGGAATTTTCAGTACTTTTCTTGTAAGTTGGATTGGTAATGCTGAAATGGCTGCCGTCGGTATGGCGGAAAGCTTTAATATGATTATTATGTCCTTTTTTATGGCTGTCGCACTAGGAACGTCCGTTGTAGTTGCTTTCAGTTTAGGGCGTCACAATCGAAAAAAAGCAGTTTCAGCGGCACGACAATCCATCACTTTACTGATAATAATCTCACTTTTACTTTTTGTTTTTGTAGAATTTTCAGGCTATTGGATTGTTGAAATCATCGCTGGAAAAGCTGAACCAAAAGTCAAAGAACTTACTTTAACCTTTCTTAAATTAACTGTATTAGGTTATCCTGCATTAGCTTTTATCTTAGTGGGTTGTGGTGCATTAAGAGGTGCAGGTAATACTAAACTACCAATGTATTTAAACATCATTATGAATATATTGAATTTATCAATAAGTTACGTATTGATTTATGGTGTATTTAATTGGGAGGGTTTAGGTTTTATTGGTGCAGGCATTGGTTTAACGGCATCACGTTACTGCGGTATGATATTTATATTAATCGTATTAACGATCAAACCGAGTCGAGCACTATTTATACCATTTAGAAGCTATTTTCACTCGTTCAATGCGAAAATTCTTATTGATATTCTGAGCATTGGTATCCCAGCAAGTGTTGAATCCGTGATGTTTAATATTGGCAAATTATTGACTCAAACTTTTGTAGCCGGTATGGGAACCTCAACCATAGCAGCTAATTTCATTGCCTTTTCGATTGCTGGATTACTGAATTTACCAGGAGGAACACTGGGATCGACATCGACCATTATAGTGGGTAAACGACTTGGAATGGGACAAACCTATCAACCGACCAGACAACTGAAATTTATCTTCCATTTGACCAATATATTATTGTGTTTTTTGGCGTTTCTATCCGTCCCATTTGCGGGTCTATTAAGCTCAATGTATACCGATAATCAAGAGGTTATTCAAATATCTAAACATTTACTTTGGTTAAATGCTTTATTCACCCCATTTTGGGCATCTTCTTTTGTCTTGCCTTATGGTTTTAAAGGTGCAAAAGATGCCAGCTACACCATGTGGGTAGCCATTGGCAGTATGTGGATGTGCCGAATTGTAGTGGGCTATATTTTTGGTGTATACCTCGGCTTTGGTGTTTTTGGTGTTTGGTTTGGTATGTTTTTAGATTGGATTATTAGAAGTATATTCTTCTATCAACGATTAATCAGTGGCAAATGGCTATGGCGTCACAAGCAAAGAATCTAGTTGAATAATTTAAACAAAGCAAATCATTGTATAAAGATGAATTAAATGCAATTAAGCTCAACACATAACATATTGATAAAAATAACTTATTGAATAATTCAAATATTTCAGAAACGACGATCTCTATTTTGTCGGCATATCAGATTTATTGAATCCAATAGTTATAATCTTACTATAATTATTTAAAATTATTCTTTTAACCATCACATAAATATTTGATTAGCAAAGAACAATAACAATTAGTATCAAATGATAGTAATCTAATTAGCTCATAGATCAACTTTACCCACCTCTCTTGTTCCACAAACTGATTATTTCCTATTTATTACTATTTTTAATGATAATTTTTCTTACTTGTTACTTCGGTGGTTAATTTTTATAAATGAAATGACAAAATGATGGAAAAAATCCCAAAAGATTTACTAGTTAGACAAAAAAGTGTTGAAAATCATAATTAGGATAGAAACTTTCGTAAATAATGCGGTTTAAATTGGTGAGTATTTAATTATCTATGGTGAACGTTATGCGGCAGCACTGACCATTATCTTCAACCATGACAAATATATTTTGTGCTATCGTTACAGATGGATAAAAGATTCAGGTATCGTTGATGAATATCAAGAAGAAATTACTCAACTCAGTATATCTGTTTGCCAATTTAAAGTTGATGTTGGACTCAAGGGGATTTGCCAATTTTATTATGCCAAACAAGATAATCAATGGATAAAAATAACGCGTAATTTTGCCGCAGGTAGAGGGAAATGGGTAGGTGCCAAAGTTGGTATTTTTGCCTCAACTCTAGCAAGACAACCAACGGTAAGTATGAATTCGAATATTTGATAAAATAGATAACTAATTGGTTAGAAAAATTGCTCAATAACATATTGATGAATTGAGCAATTTCTTGATATTGATTAAGTTTAAATGAATAATCACATCTATTCTTAATTTTAACTTATATCTGTTTTGGTAAAATAAACAATTATCAACAAACTAATAAATTTCTGTTACATCATTTTTTAAATCTTTTCAAGCAATTGCGCTTTTTTCGCAGTAAACTCCTCTTGGGTTAAAATCCCAGCATCCGCTAGCTCTTTCAGTTGTTTTAATTGCTTGATGATTTCTTCATTACTATTTGCTGTATTATTCGCTGTTGAAGCCGTATTGGTATTGTTTAGATCAAACGATTTAGCTAACTCCACACCCGCACCGATTTGTAAACCAGCTCCAGCAAGTCCACCTTCATTTTGTGCAGCATCACGTAGAGCTTTAAGTTTTTCGTGTTCAACATAATTCAAGCCAACTTCTTTAGCTGCTAATGCGTCAGTTCTTGAATCGGCAATTCTATTGATTCGATCCAATGTTTCTTGATTAAACGATGTTGCTTCAACTTGAAAATCATCCAAAACAAGACCTAATTTAGTAAAAGGAACTTGGAGATTATCTTTAATTTGTTGAGATAACATAATTAACTGAGAATCTATATTTTGATATGAATAACTTTCAGTCGCTAGCTGTGATGAGATGGTAGGTATAATACGTGACATCATCAACTTATTAAGATCTTTTGCTGTATAAATTGAGTTGGTTCCAACAATTTCTTTGAAAAACAGCCCAGCATGCTCAATTTTGATCGAATAGGTACCATAAGCACCAAGCTCAATTGGAAATTGATATACACTATCAACATACTTAATTGGTGTTGCCGTTCCCCATTTCTGATCAACTAAGCTAGCTAATCGGAAAAAGTAAACATGCAGTTTATTTTCACTTTCAAAACTCTGTAATATTTTCACCAAGTTCGTAATAAATGGATGGTTTGATGTTGAAAGTTCGTAAATCCCCGATTTGATAATTACATCAATTACTTCGCCTTTGTAAACTAAAATACAACCTTGCCCAGGATTAATAATGAGTTTACTGGCATTTTTTATTTCGCTTGTTGGGGTTGGAAACTCATAGAATAAGACATCCGGCTCTTGGTTTGTCCATTCTATGACTGTTTTTAATTGTCTTTTAAAAAAATTGCCTAAAGCCATTTAGATTACCTTATATTTTATTTTTCTTGAGTTAATGTTATTTCTTTTGAAATCGTTCCATCGGAACTAATAATTGCATATTTATCACAGTTTTGTTTAGCAATAAAATTATCATTTAAATGAGTGACCTCTTTAATCCTAATCTTATCTTCCGATAGTGTCCACAATACTTTGCCTGTGTTTGTATCAAGTCTTTGGTAATTGTAATGTGAATCAGGGCTCGCACTCGCTTTAGTTTTTATGATTAATGAAGTATCGTCAAAATAAACAATTTCAGGGCTAAAATATAATCTGTTAGGCGTTAAATTTTGATGAGAAACTAATCGATATTTAGAATTTCGATAAAAAGTATTATCAATGTTATAAGCACTTGCCTCATCAGTGAATTTACCAGAACCATCTGTTCTTTCATCGCCTACATCAGCTGAAGTAAAGGTATAATAACTTTTGCCATCAGGGCTGACATAGGTGAATTTAATTAATTTAAAATCTTTATCATATCGTTGAGCAAAGCTAAAAGCCGTATGTTCACTGCTATCATTTACTTGATCAAAGTTCTTAAGTGCCATGTAAAAATCGTTATTATCGACATAAGCTTTGTCCTGAATTGGAAAATAATAAATTTTTTGCCCATCATCAGTAAGTATATGGAAAACACGAGCACCTCTTGTACTTTGAGCAGTGGTAATATTAATCGATGCGATACCCGTATTGTATTGAGGGTAATTTTCTAATAATGATGAGGTTACTTCCGTCAAAGTAAGTTTCTTTTTATCAAGTAGGAAAGCGGATCGTTTTCCTGCTGTTAGATAAGTTTTATCTTGAGTAAAATCATAGGAATCCCATTTTACGTTCCCAAAATTATCCAATTTTAAATCTGCAATTTCACTTTCTTGAATAATTTTATTAGCAAGCAAATCATGAACAACAAAAAAGTATTTACTTTGGCTTGATTGGCTGTATTTTCGTTGAGCAATACTAATAATGAAAGGTTTGTTCTCAACTGCCGTTAATGAACAATAATGATAATTAACTTCTTTGACACTATTTTTTGTCTCAGCAGGTAAGGTTGTATCACTCTTTGTTGATTTTGTTGTATGAGTTACAGGAGGATTTGAATATGAATTATTCGAATAGGATTTTGATTTAAAGAATATTGAAATCAAACTACCGAAAACGATAGCAACAACGATACATGCAACAATAATAATAATTGATTTAATGTTAGCTTCATCAAGATAATTTGTTTGTGTACTATTCTGATTCTGATTATGATATTTAACATTTACATTTATATCATCACTATCTAAAAAATATTCGGTATTACAATTTTCACAACGATAATGTTCAGGTTTTATTTCCGTTTTTTCTATACTGCCGCAATTTGGACATTTTATTACTTTAATTTGCTTTGCCATTCCGATTTACTCTAATTGTTATTTTATAAATGTATAATTTTTGCTATTTTATCTATTTTATAATTAAGTGTCACTTTAATAATTAATTACTGCCAAAATTGATCGAGTTGCAATGGAATGACTTGTACATTTTCAACGATTGGATATAAAGAAGCCAACGACAACTTATATTCATTGGCAAAGCTTTGACTATAAACAAACCAACGTGTGTGGTTAATTTCTACAATCTCATCATTATAAAAAGGGAACGGTAACTCAAACGAAGATGGTGAGAGATAGAATCCCTGCCCTTGAGCTTTCATAATTGCTTCTTTTAATGTCCATAATTGAAAGAAGTCAAAATTTGGATTATTAAGTGCTCTTTGGTACTCATTTTCTGTCATAACATCCTTATAATCAATAATATTGATGGGTTTAACATGTTCAATATCAATGCCAACTTCACCATTACTACTGTATACACAAGCAACCCAATCATGAGAATGTGAAATATTAAAATGTCCTTTTATTGAATGAATAAATGGCTTTCGATAAAGACCATAATCAATGATGGGTAAGTGGGATTGTTGAAATTGTTCATGACATTGTAAAGAATAGAGCAACAACATTTTACCAACTAAACTGCGGCATTTATCTTGCTCAAATCTGAATTTCTCGATATCTAACTGCGCGGAGTGGCTAAGTATTTTTTTTTGATCTTGTAGAACAGACCATGATAGGTTATTGATATTCGCTAAATAAATGAAGTTCATTATCTTTACCTAAAAAGTATCCCCTTAAAATAAAGTTTATTTTAAGGGGATAGTTTATATTAAGGTTATAAAATTTGAGCTAAGATCTCTTGTTCATGAGATAAAATTGTGTAGTGATCACAATCTAACTTAACTAATTTTAATTGAGAATTATCCTGCAAATAAGTATCAATATTATTTAATACATATTTTTCAGCTAAATCTCCACCTTGTTCAATCTGTTCAGCTTTAAACAACACAACTTGAGTCTGTTTCAATTGAGCAGATATTGGCTGTATAACGAGCTTGTTATCAATTTTTGCATAAACCTCAATCTGATCGCGTACATGTGCAGGTAGATTTAATCGATCCATAGCATGAGTAATGTTTACTGGATGATTATATTGTTCTAAATCCTGCTCTTTTAATAGCCAAGTGTCCAATAGATAAATTTCAATCTTTTCGATTCCTTGCTGCTCAAGTAGTACTGCGATTTGTAACGCAATGTTGCCACCTAAAGACCAACCAAGTAATTTGATTGGCTGATCTTTGGTTGCAACTTTACTGATATGATCCAGATAATATTGCGCTAATACATTGAGATCCTCAATAGGTTTGTCATGATATAAATTGTAAGAATCTACACCAAAACAGCTGTATTTTGAGGATAACTTATTCGCTAATGATTGATAAACATCACATCCGCCTAATCCAGGGTGAATCATAAAAATTTGTGGTTTTTCATGATCAACTCTTAATTCCACAATAGGATTAAACTGCTGTTTAGCCGTTGAGATTTTCTTCGCTAATTCCCGAATTGTGTTGACACCTAAAATATCAACTAAACGCATTTTAACTTTAAACGCATCATTAATTCGGTTATTAAGCATCATAGCCAAGATACTATTACCACCTAATCGGAAGAAACTATCTTGCATACTAATTTCTTCAGCAGGAATTTTAAGGATATTAGCAAGGACTTCACATAATGTTCTTTCAGCATCATTTTCTGGCGCGACATATTCAACCTTATCGGTAAGCTCTGGTTTTGGTAGAGCTCGACGATTTAATTTACCATTTGAAGTAATTGGTAATTCAGTTAAATATATAAATGCTGACGGAATCATATATCCCGGTAAAGTTTCATTTAAATGAGCTTGTAATAATTGGCTATCAATCTCCTCATTAGCAAGATAATAAGCAACCAAATACTTACTGCCCGAAGCCTGTTCATAAGCGATAACAATGCTATGTTTGATTCCATTATACTGGGTTAATCGAGCTTCAATTTCACCAAGTTCAATTCTGAATCCGCGAATTTTAACTTGGAAGTCATTACGACCTAAATACTCAATATTACCATCAGCTAAAGAACGAACAAGATCGCCAGTTTTATAAATTCGACCGTTGTAATCTTGTGCTTTTTCTGCTTCCGTTTGGAACGGATTAGCAATAAAACGTTCATTTGATAATGGAATGTTATTTAGATAACCTCTAGCGACATTATCACCACCGACATACAACTCACCTATTCCGCCAATAGGCACTGGCTGTAATAATTCATTAAGAACATAAGCCGAAGTATTAGCAATCGGTTTACCAATTAATACTTGTGAAATATTCGGATTATTACAATCATAATAAAGTACGTCAATGGTTGCTTCTGTTGGTCCATAAAGATTATGTACCTCACAGTTTGGCATCAACACTTGACATTTTTTCACTTCATAAAGATTAAGTGCTTCACCACTACAGAACAGATATTTTAATCCCTGAACTTTTGGAACCAAATTAGGTTGCGCTTCTAATGTTTCCACAAATGCAACTAACATAGATGGTACAAAATGTAATACAGTGATTTGTTCAGCTTCAATCAACTCTGCAAGATAGACATTATCTTTATAAAGTTCTGAATGAGCAAACACAATACAAGCACCATACCAATTCGCCCAAAATAGCTCCCACACCGACACATCAAAGGTATAGTTTGTTTTTTGTAAAATATGATCCTTTTCAGTAATCGGATATTCGTTATTCATCCAAATAATACGGTTTACCGCACCTTGGTGCTCTAACATTACACCTTTTGGCTTACCGGTCGTACCACTGGTATAAATCACGTAAGCTAAGTTTTTAGGTTGTGCCAATGGCGTTGGATTAGTTGTTGGATATTTACTTAAGCAATCAATCGTTTGTGAGGATTGCAAGTTCAATGCAACTTGATCCTTAGAAACTAAAGAATTGATCTTTTCGTAACTTAAGTTAGTCGTTAATACAACCTTAGCTTTGGTATCTTCTATCATATAACTGAGACGATCTTCAGGCATATTAGGATCCATTGGTACATAAGCCCCTCCTGCCTTCAAGATAGCTAAGATACTTACCAACATATATTTACAACGTTCAAGACAGATCGCCACCAAATCATCAGGCTGAATATTAAAGTTTTCACGCAAATAATGTGCTAGCTGATTAGCTTGTTCATTAAGCTCTTGATAGGTCAAGCGATCATTTTCATAAACTAAAGCTAGATTATTTGGTGTTTTTAATACTTGTCTTTCAAACAATTGATGCATTGTCACATCGGTTGGATAATCGCAACGCGTCTTATTCCAATCAAAGATCACTTTTTGATAAGTTAAGTTATCAATCAAACGTAAGTCTGTTAGAGTTTGTTGCTGTTGATACATCTTAGTAAATTGCTGCAAGATTGATTCATAAATAGTGATATAGTGTTCAATCGTCTGTGACTTATAGAGTTTAGTAGCATAATTGAACAAGCCCGTTATCGCTGGTTTAGAATCATCAAGCATCACGGTCATATCAAACTTAGCCGCTTGATAACTTGCATTGTCATTATAATAACGTTGCAATAAATTATCCTCTTTCCCATCTTCACCAAATGACTGTACGCCAAACATTACTTGGAAAATAGGATGCCTTGAGGTATCTTTTTCAATCGATAACGCATCAACTAAGCGCTCAAATGGTAGATCTTGATATTGTTGAGCTTGCGTAATTAATTCACTGGTCTGCAAAATGAACATTTTTAGGCTGTCACTTGGTTCAATACATTTTCTTAATGCTAATGTATTAACAAAGAAGCCAATGGTATTTTCTGTACCCTGATAATGTCTTCCAGCAATTGGTGAACCAATGACAATATCTTTTTGATTGCTAAATGAACTAAGTAGTAAATAGAAACCACTGAGTAGCACAGAATAAACACTAACATTAAGCTCTTTTGCTAATGACCGTATTTGTTGGCTGACATCATAATCAAGTTCAAACATGACATTTTGACCCGTATAATCAATTTGCTGCGGACGAACATAGTCAGTCGGCAAATTAAGCGGTTCAAAATCAGCTAGTTGATCTTGCCAGAACCGCAATTGCTGATTCAAAATATCACCTTGCAAATACTGCCGTTGCCATAAAGCAAAGTCTTTATATTGCACTTCAACAGGTGGTAAGTTAAGTGCAACCGCTTGATTACTATCACCTAAAGATAAAGCTTCATAGTATTGATATAACTGTCTGAACTCATTAATGAACAGATCAATTGACCAACCATCAAATGCAATATGGTGGATCACAATACTCATATAATTCTCTTGAGCTAATTGATAGCGACAAATCGAGATCGGTAACTCATGAGATAACATGAATACTTTGTATACATGATTATGAATCGCTTTATCTAATTCAGCTTGACTATCACAATAATGATTTTCGATTGCTAACGGTTGTTGTTGCAAACTTATCACTTGTTGGTAGGCAACACCATCTGTGGTATTTTTAATTAATGAACGCAATACTTCATGGCGCTGAACAATTTCTTGTAACGCTTGCTCAACAAACGAGATATTAGTCTCTGGCAGAAGTTTAAATACTAATGGTATATTGTAGGCGTTGCTACCTCCTTCATAACAATCAATAAACCATAAACGTTCCTGCGCAAAGGATAATCTCTGTTCTTGTTCATTAGCCACCTGTTGTTTGGTAATTGATTGACGTTTTTGGTAATTACTGTCAATAAATTTCGCAATATCCTGAATGGTACGATAGGTAAAAATATCACCCACACGCACATCACGTTCGAAAGTTTTAGCTATTTTACTTGACAATTTAATAGCTAAAATACTGTTACCACCTAATCTAAAGAAGTCATCGGCCACACTAATTGAGTCGATATCCATCCCTAATAGTTCAGCAATATCTGCAACTAACTGTTGTTCAGTCTCTGTACTAGGAGCAACATAACTTTCTTGCATAACAAAATTAGGCATTGGCAATGCTTTACGATCAATTTTGCCATTCACATTAACAGGCATAACCATTAGATGAACAAAGGCTGCTGGAACCATATACTCAGGTAATGTTTGTTCTAAATAGCCAGTTAATTCATTCTGATCAATGGCTGTATCAGATATATAATAAGCAGCAAGATATTTATTACCTTGATTATTAGTCAGCGCCACAACAAGTACCTGCTTAATTTGAGGATGACTGATTAATCTTGTTTCAATCTCACCTAATTCAATTCTGAAACCGCGTATTTTAACCTGAAAATCATTACGACCAATATATTCAATATGACCGTTCGGTAAATAACGAACCAGATCGCCCGTTTTATAAATTCGAGCATTATAATTTTGCGCTTTTTCCTCACTGGTTTGGAATGGATTTGCGATAAATGACTGATTTGTCAATTCAGGGTTATTTAGATAACCACGACCGACACCCGCACCACCGATATATAATTCTCCAATAACACCAGGAGGCACAGGACGCAAATATTCATCAAGAACATACAAAGTAACGTTTTTAATGGCTTGTCCCAAATCTGTATTTAGGTCATCTTTACTATAACGATGAGCCATAGCCCAGACAGTCGTTTCACTTGGTCCATAAACATTAATTAACTTGATACCCTGCTGACAATAACGATTCACTAATTTAGCATTAACAGCTTCTCCACCCACTGTTAAAACAGGGACTGAAAGCAAATCATCTTGATCAAGTAAAGCTGGTGGGATAAAGGCAAAATCAATGTGTTGATCTTGGGTATATTTTGATAATGCTATAAAGTCTAAACGTTTATCTTCTGACAGAATGTGCAACTGATGACCATTAAGTAAGGCGTTATATATTTCAAAAGCATGCGCATCAAAAATATAATTTGAATACCATAGAACGTTTTTCTGATCTTGTTCATGATGACATGGTTGTAGATCTAGAACGTCTTGCTGAACTGTTGCTAAATTAGCTATTCCATGGTGTTCAATCATCACACCTTTTGGTAGTCCAGTGGTACCACTCGTATAAATAACATACGCCAAATGATGGGCTTGTGTTGAAGTAATCACATTGTGTTTATCAAACTGTGAAAGTTTGTTACCCATTGATGGATCATCAACAGCAATAACTTCTGGTTGCAATTGAGTTTTTAATTGAGTTAATTCTTTAGCATAATGAGCATGAGTTATCACACCTTTCGCTTTAGTATCATTAAGAATTAACTCTACTCGTTCTGCTGGTGTGCTTGGACTAATTGGCACATAAGCAGCCCCAGCTTTGAGCACAGCTAAAATACTTACTATCATATATTGCGATTTATCTAAATATAATGCAATTAAATCATCAGGTTGAATTGATAATTGTGATCGTAAATAATTTGCCAGTTGATTCGCTTGTTCATTCAAACTTTGATAAGTTAAAGTTATTCCCTCATAAACAACTGCAATAGAGTCAGGTGTTTTCTGAACTTGCTCTTCAAACAATTGGCTCGCGAGTTTATGATGTTCAAATGAAACAATGTTCTTTTGTTGGTTAACAATTAATTGGTCATACTCTTGCTCAGTTAATAAGTTAAGCTTAGATGCCTCTATAGCTGGATTTTTAGCTAAATGTGTTAAGGTTAATTCTATTCCTTTCAATACACGTTTAATAGCTAAGTCATTAAAGAGTTCTCCAGCATATTTGATTTTAATCGATAGCTTACCAGCAGCCTCGAAGACCACAATTCCGAGAGGATAGTCAAGTTTTTCATGACCGCCTTGGAACACAATTTTTAATTCATCTTCTTCGCTTTCTGATAATGGGTAATTTTCAAATACAAATAATGAATTAAATAGACGTGTACCCGATTTTTGTAATTCAATCAGATTAATATTACTGTTATTATTCACATTATTAATGTGTGATTGTAACATTTTGATGGTTTCAATGACGCTACCATCACTATGCTCTAAAATTACAGGTAATGTGTTAATATAAAGCCCGATAGAATTTTCTATACCGTCAATTGGTAAATTACGACCCGATACCGTCATACCAACAACGGTAGTTTTGCTATTACCAAAAATGCTTAATTGTTGATGCCAACAATATTGAACCAAAGCATTCAATGTAAACTCATTGTTTTTACATAATGATTTTAATTGTTCACATTGTTGGGAACCAATCTCTATCGAAATTTCTTGTGGATCTTCAACGTATTTTTGGTCAGCTAAGTTAATATGTCTTAAATCCGCTTTAAGTAAGCTCTCTAGATTTTCAGGTTCAAGTTCAACATTAAGGTATTGTTTCCAGAATGATGCTGTCTCATTGGTTTTACTTTGTAAGTAAGATTGTGCAGCTAAATAACTGCTATCTTCTTGGATAGTAATCTCTTTTTGATGTAATAGAGCTAAATAATTTTGATGCACATCATTTAGTAAGACAGGTAAACTCCAACCATCTAAAATAGCATGATGATTATTAAATAAACATCGGTAATTCTCATCAGAACATTTAATTAAGGTCACTCTAAATAGTTGGCCTTTCATTAAATCATAACCGATTTGTTCATCTTGTTTAATCAATTTATTCATACTGACTTGTTGTTGATCTTGAGTTTGATTGCTAAGATCAACAAATTGCCAAGCAAAATCAGATTGTTTATCAATAATCTGTACCAGTTCTTCTACCCATGAAAAACGTAATCGTAATGATGGGAATTTTTGTTGCGTAAGATGCCATGCTTGTTCAAGCAAATCAATATTCAGTGAATTGTGATAATCCCAAATCATCTGAATTCGATAAGCATTATCTGAATCTCCCTGTGAAACAGCATGATATATAAACCCTTGCTGTAAACTATTTGCAGGATAAATTGCTTCTATTTCTTTATCACTCTGTAATGAATTAAGCAGTATTGGAGAGATCACGTTATTAATATCAGATTGTGTCAAATAACTACGTTCAATCAGTACTAATTGATCAATGAGCTCATTAAGCTGTTGAGTAAAGGACGTAACTAAAGCTTCACCGTGTACATTATTGACGTATCCTGTAATAGCAAATTGTAATTGATCATCCAAAATACCACCATTAACGGATAAAAAGTCAGTCATGCGATTATTAGAAGACATTGCTAAACCGCTATCTTCATCACTAAATCGCCATTTATTAGCTTTTTCAGTACTATCAAATTGACCTAAATAGTTGAAGCTAATCGCTGGTAAAGCTTGTGTAATATAACCTACCAAATAGCCATAACCTACACCATGGTTAGGTATTTGTCTTAAGGTATCTTTAATCATGGCAACATTATTAATAACATTATGGTTATTCACCATTAGTTTAACTGGATACATACTGGTAAACCAACCAACCGTGTTATTAATATCCATTTCAGTGTAAAGATCTTCTCGTCCATGACCTTCTAATAAAATATAATGATCATTACCACTGAATACCAATTTTAACGCTTGTGCGAGTGCTGTTAATAAAATATCGTTAATTTCAGTTCCATATACCTTATTAACCTGACTAAGTAAACGAGATGTTTGCGTCTTAGACAGCTGCATTTTGGCTTGATATAGCGTATCAACACGATGTTGATCAAGATGATTATGATACTGATTAATATCAGCCAATATAGTTTGCCAATAAGCAGGTTCTTGCTCATTAGCAATGAGCGTTGGATATTGCTGTTGTTTATTGACCCATTGACGATAACTACTACCTTTTTCACCTAGAATATCTTTCACATTGATATTGGCATCAACAGATGATTGTTGGCTTAAATAGTGATAAATAGCTTCTAGATCATCTTTAATGATACGCCAACTTACTGCATCAATATTTAAATGATGCGCAGCAACATGGATACGAGCAGAATTATCATCAAAACCAATTAAATAACCAAAATGACATAATGCCCCTTGATTAAAGGTAAAATGACTTTGCCAATTAGTCAATAATTGGTGAATCTTATCTTGTGACCAACCAGAGATATTTTGAGTAGAAAATGGCAATCTCTCAGGCAGTGATTGATAAGTTGCCACTGAATCATGATAATTAACTCGTAACATATCATGATATTCAAGCAATTTTTGTACACTTAGTTTGAGTAAATCAACGTCAAGCATTGGAACTTTAAGCAAGAATGCTTGATTCCAATGGTGATAGTCTGGGAATCGGTCAACTGCAACTTCTTTAAAGAACCACTGTTGAATAGGAGAAAGTTCAAGAGTTCCTGTTAAAATACCTTGTTCGGTTTCCACACTGATTTTTGCTTCATGACGATTATTAATCACATGATTGCTTAAAGCTTCTACCGTTCTTAAATTAAAAATATCTTTAATTGATAGATAATAATTAAGAGCCTGTTTAATTCGGTTGGTAAGTTGAATACTGCTAATACTGTCCCCACCGAGTTTGAAGAAATCATCATGAATACTGATTTCATTGGCTTGTAAACCAAGTATATTTGCAAAGGTTTGACAGAAAATAGCCTCTGTTTCATTTGTTGGACCGACATAGTTTTGCTCATCAAGAAGTTGTGGTGTTGGCAACGCTTTACGATCCAATTTACCATTCATGTTCATTGGCATAGCGTCAAGATGAACAAAGGCAGCCGGAATCATATATTCAGGAAGAGATTGTTGTAAATAACCAACGAGTTGTTCTTGGCTCAATGATTGTTTAGCCACATAATAAGCAGCAATATATTTAGCACCAGCACTATTTTTCAAAGCTAGTACTGCAGCTTGCTGAATATCAGGATGGTTGACTAAACAAGTTTCAATTTCTGCAAGTTCAATTCTAAATCCTCGAATTTTAACTTGGAAATCATTACGACCAATATAATCAATATTGCCATCCGCTAAATAACGCACTAAATCGCCAGTTTTATAGATTCGCGCATTATAATTTTGCGCCTTTTCGACAACAGTTTGGAATGGATTTTGGATAAATACTTTATCTGTCAGTTCAGGTTTATGTAAATAACCACGGCCAACACCATCACCACCTACATAAAGTTCACCAATTGCCCCCTCAGGTACAGGACGACGTTGTTCATCTAAAATATACAGCGATACATTTGTCAATGCTTTACCGATTGGTACACTGTAAGTAAATGGTTCTTGTGCTAAGTTAGTTAAATAAGAAACAGTAAATACAGTGGTTTCAGTTGGGCCATAAGCATTAACCACATTGACATGCGGATAAAGTTGATGGCACTTATTAACATGATATGCGGATAAAGCTTCACCACCAACGAATATGTAATTTAATAATTTTAAATTAGCAACTTCATTATCGACTAATGCATTGAAGAAGGTGGTTGTACAACAGAAATTAGTGATTTTTTTATCACCAATTAACTTGTTAAACTGCTCTAAATCTAAAAATGTCTCTTTTTCAACAATAACCAGTGTCACACCATTAAGTAAAGGGGTGTAGAGATCGTAAACAGAACCGTCAAATTGATAACCAGAGATGCTTAGTAAACGATCGTTAGAGTTGATTTTGACATAATTAGCATTAACAATAAAGTTATTAAGATTTTGATGTTCAATCAGCGTTCCTTTTGGATTGCCCGTTGTTCCACTCGTATAGATAACATAAACTAAATCATGCGGTTTCACTTTAATTAAAAGATTATCTTTCGCATAATGTTTTAGATTATCGACAAAATCAGCTTGATCAACAGCGAGTATGGATACATTAGGGGCTAAATTAGTTACCTTCTCACAATGATTTTCGGTTGTAAGAACGGCTTTAACTTGAGCATCTTGCATTATGAATTCGTTACGTGTATCTGGAGCATTAGGATCCATTGGAACATAAGCTCCACCAGCTTTCAAAATAGCTAAGTAGCAGATCAAGATATATTGTGAACGATCAAGATAAAGACCAATCAAATCGTTAGGTTTTATATCAAAGTGTTCTTTCAAGTAACGCGCTAACTGATTGGCCTGCTCATTAATTTGTTGATAAGTTAGTTCAGTATTTTGGAAAATGACTGCAATATGATCAGGTACTTGCTGGACTTTTTCTTCAAACAGTTCTGCAATAGACTTGTCTCTTGCATAAGATTGAAACGGTTTATTTTTATCAAAGATCAGTTTATTGAAAGTAGCCGCATCGACTAAACGCATTTCAGTTAACGATTGTTCTGACTCACACATTTGAGCAAACTGTTCTAAAATAGTTTGATAAATAGTGATGTAGTGCTCAATGGTTTCTTGTCGGTACAGTTTGCAAGCATAATTAAATAAACCAGTAATAGCTGATTTAGAGTCATCAAGCATTACCGTCATATCAAACTTAGCAGATTGATAATTGACAGTTTCACTTTGATATAAAGATAATAGCTCTTCAGTTTTACCATTATGTATTGCTGACCCAAATGATTGTACGCCAAACATTACTTGGAATATTGGGTGCCGTGAAGAATCTTTCTCAATCGCTAATGCATCAACTAATCGCTCAAATGGCAAATCTTGATATTGTTGAGCTTGAGTAACTAATTCACTGGTTTGTAAAATGAATGATTTTAAACTATCTTTCGGATCAATACATTTACGTAATGCGATAGTATTAACAAAAAATCCTATAGTATTTTCAATACCTGAATAATTTCTACCCGCAATTGGAGAACCAACAACCACATCTTTTTGATTGCTAAAAATACCTAATAATAAATAGAAACCACTCAATAATACTGAATAGACACTCACATTGAGTTCATTAGCTAATGAACGGATTTGTTGACTTATTTGTTCATTAATTTCAAAAGGAATATCATGACCTGTATAATCAATTTCCCTTGGACGCGGATAATCTGTAGGCAAATTAAGTTGTTCAAAATCTTCTAACTGCCCTTTCCAGAAATTTAATTGATTATTTAAAAAATCACCTTTTAAAAGATTACGTTGCCATAAAGCAAAATCTTTATATTGAACTTCGACTGCTGGTAAACGTAATGTTTCAGCATATTGGTTATCTCCTTGAGATAGAGCTGTAACATAATGATAAAGATTGACTAACTCGTCCAAAAAGATATCTGTTGACCAACCATCAAATGCAATATGATGAATGACAATGCTTAAGTAACTGTCACCAGCAAATTCATAACAGCAAACATAAATCGGTAATTCTTCGGATAAAATAAATGTTCTATGCAGATCCTCATAAATTGCAGCTTCAAGTTCTGCTTTGCTTGAACATTTTTGTTTATTAACCTTCCATGGGAATTGTTGTAAATCAATAATTTGTTGATAACCAATTCCTTGTGCATTGGTTTTAATTAATGAACGTAAAACTTCATGTCGTTCAATAATTGCGTATATTGCTTTTTCAAGTAGATTAATATCTGTAGTGCTTGTTAGTTTAAATACCAATGGAACATTATAAGCATTACTACCACCTTCATAAGAATCGATAAACCATAGACGCTCTTGTGCAAAGGACAATAATTGTTGTTCAATATGATCAACAGGCATTACACTAATTGACTGTCTTTTTTCCTGATTCTTATCAATAAATTGAGCTATTTTTTGTGCAGTACGGAAAGTGAAAATATCAGCCACTCGAATAGAACGGTCAAATTCTCGAGTCAGCTTACTTGATAATTTGATAGCTAAAATACTATTACCACCTAAACGGAAGAAATCATCAGTAACACTGATAGCATTCGCTTCAAATCCTAATAAAGTGGCTATTGCCTCTACGATTTTATGCTCAGAAGTTGAGCTAGGTGCTACATAGCTAGTTTGGGTCAGTAAGACTGGTTTTGGTAGTGCTCTTTGATCAATTTTACCATTAATCGTCACAGGCATAACGAATAAATGAACAAATGTTGAAGGAACCATATAATCTGGTAACAGATTGATTAAATACGCAGCCAATTCTGCTGAATCAAGTTCATTATCCGCAACATAATATGCAGCTAAATATTTATAACCACTTTGATTATTGAGTGCTAATACTGTGGCTTGTTTAATCTGTGGGTGCATCATTAATTGCGATTCGATCTCACCAAGCTCTATACGGAACCCACGGATTTTTACTTGGAAATCATTACGACCAATATATTCAATATTACCATCAGGCAACAAACGGACTAAATCACCTGTTTTATAGATACGATCATTGTAATTTTGCTTTCGTTCATCTTCTGTTTGGAATGGATTTTTAATGAACACTTTATTGGTCATCTCAACATTGTTCAGATAACCACGAGCTACCCCAGCACCACCGATATAAAGCTCACCAATACAGCCAATAGGCAATGGGCTTCGTTGTGGATTCAATACATATACCGATGTATTAGGTAATGGTACACCAATAGGAACATTGTTACCAAAAGAGGTTTGACTTTGATTTGTTAAATAAGTCGTAGCAAGCGTTGTTGTTTCTGTCGGACCATAAGCATTTACGAGGTTAACATTCGGGTATAATTTAAGGAATTTATTTACGTGAACGGCTGATAAGGCTTCCCCTCCAGCTAGAATATAGCGCAATTTTGCTAAATTAGGCAACTGAGCATCAACTAACGTATTGAAAAATGTTGATATAGCAAGGAAGTTGGTAATATGATATTGCTCAATCAACTGATTAAATTTATCCAAATCTAAAAGATTTTCTTTAGCAGTAATAACAACTCCAGCACCATTGAGTAAAGCACTGAATATTTCATAAATCGATGCATCAAAATGATACCCTGCAATACATACTATGCGATCTGACTCATCAACCTCGACATAATTAGCATCAATAATTAAGCGATTAACACTGTGTTGTTCAATTAATGTTCCTTTCGGATTGCCTGTTGTTCCACTAGTATAAATAACATAAGCTAAATCATTAGGTTTAGTTTCGATAATCGTATTATCGGTTGAATAATTTTGTAAGGTTGCAGTAAAAGATGGATCATCAACCGGAATACTTTCAACGGCTGGCATTAGCACATTCAATTTATCGACATAATGAGAATGTGTAATAACTGCACGAATATTGGCATCCTCTAAAATATATTTATTGCGCTCGTCAGGTGCTGTAGGATCGATCGGAACATAAGCGGCTCCAGATTTAAGTACAGCTAAAATAGCAACAATAATTTGCTCGGTACGATCTAAATAAAGACCAACTAAATCATTTGGCTTGATAGAAAAATGATCTTGAAGATAATGAGCAAATTGGTTAGCTTTGTTGTTCAATTCAGAGTAAGACATCTCAATTTGTTCAAAAAGCACAGCGGTATTGTTTGGTGTTTTTTGACATTGTTCTTCAAATAACTGAGCAATTATTTTATTACTCTTATAAGGTTGTTGAGTCTGATTTATATCATGAATTAAAAATTTTAAATCATCTTGATTCAGTAACTCAATATCATTTACTAAAATATCGGCTTGATCATTGCTTAAATAGTTAAGTAATTTTATAAACAGTCTTTGATAGAACATCACAAGTTGTTCAACTAGTTGTTTATCTAATTGCTGTTCACTAAATTTAACACGATAGTTAATACGGTTATTATGTTCTTCTTGTTCAAACACCAATTTATTAGATAAATCTATTTGAAATTCATGATTAACTGCTTCATCAATCATCCCATTGAGATTCATTTTATGGTCTCGAACAAAGGTTTGCACAAACGCTACATCCAGAATATTAGGATTTTCAGCAAATTGCATAATATCGTAAACTGGTAAGTATTTAGCACCTGTTTGTTTAACCTTTTTATAATGAGCCAGAATATTTTGAATAACAGATTCTAAGGTTGAATTTTCTTCAAAATGGTAAACAACAGGTAATGTATTAATATGAGCGCCGTAGATTAATTCTTTACCTTCATTAAAAGCAATGGGATAAACAAGAGGAATGGCGCTTTGAGATGTCATTTTGTTTAATAACAAAGCCATTACCAATTGACCGAATAAATAAGGTGTTATCTTATGTTTACGTCGTATTACTTTAACTTGATTATAAATATTTTCGTCATAGCTAAAAGTAAATTCACTAATATAAGGCTTAAATTGGTTTAATTGCTTTGGTTTTTCGGTTGATAACTTTAAGAAAGTAAAATCGATATTTTTAACATCTTGTAACTCTTCTTTCCAGAAATCTTCCATCTGCTGTTTTTGCGTTGTTAGAATTTCATGATACGAATCATTAAGTTTTTCATGCATTTGAGCTTGTACTTCATAAGATGGTAGCTCATAAGGTATATCATTATAGTATTGACTTAGTTTATCCCAAAACTCCTGAGTACTTACTCCATCAACTAAAATATGATGGAATACTAAAATACTTCGATATTGTTTATGACCGACTTTTATAATATGGAATCGTGCAGGAATATCTTTCTCTAAATCAAAAGGCTCCGAAACTATTTTACTGATATCTTCGTTACTTAAGGGTTGATCATGATAGACTAAGAGCGTTTTTAAATTCTCTTCGGTAATTGATTCTCTTTTTTTCCAAAAAATACCATCATCCTGATTTACAATGAAACTGCGAAAAACAAAATGCTCATTAATAATATTCTTGAAACTGTCAAAAAGTTTTTCTTTATTAAGCTCTCCAGAGATCATATTATCAGATACAATGTTGTAATCGCTTCTTGATGGGTTGGCTAGCCATTCATAATAAAATATTGATTGATAAGGAGTGAGTTTTATTTCTTTCATTTTTTTGCCTGTAAAATTGTATTAACTTTATTAATTTATAATCATTATGTATTTCTACTTTTTTTATTCTATAAAACAAGCTTTCATGTTTTTTATAAAAGCTTAGTAAATAATGCTTTTAATTTATTCATTCTTTACAATTGACAATATTATATAGATTATTTGTTCATGTAAACTGTTTAAGTAAAATTTAAATTAACTTTATGATATTAATCACATTTTATTCATTTAGTTATATGTAGAGGGATTTTTTTAGTAGGCCCCAAAAATGGAGTATTTTTGACAAAATAAAATATTTTAAAAAAAATCAAAAATTTACAAAACATTATTAAAATTTACATATCTTAAAATTTCTTTACAATAATTTTTTGATAGACAAATATTGGTGACTTTGATGAAACTTTAATCTATCCTAAAAGGTCATGTATAATAATTACCATGTTAGTTATTTTAATTAGCCATATTTTTTACTTTTTTTTGATAAATAGCAAAAATTAGATTAAAACAAATTTTTTGTATTATTGATCTATAATTTTTTAAATTAACAAAGTCACGTAAACTAATTTTCCTTAATTCTATTAAGTTGTTTTAATAACACCCAAAGATTTAATTTCCATAATTATTAAGTAAAAAATCTCTGGGTATTTATAAACTGACTAAACTAAATTTATGAATTATTCCTCTTTTGCAATTTTATCAAGTGCTAATGGTAAAAATTTATCTAATTGATTTTCTACTTTGATATAAGCAGCTATTGGCATTTTATAAGGATCGGAAAGGTCTTCATTTTTACCGGTTGCAAATTCAGCTAACGTATATACTTTACCTTCAGCTTCTGGGTATTTGCTTAAAATTCGATCTTTATGATTTTGGGTCATTGTCAATAAATAGTCTGATGAATCAACATCTTCTTTGACTAATTGAGTCGCTTTATGTGAAGAGATATCAATGTTTCTATCTTTTAATACCTTAACGGTGCCTTCTTCCGGATTGATTTCATTAGGATCAACATTTACACCACGTGATTGGACTGAGATATTTAAATTATGTTTTTCCACATAATCCTTAGCTAAAGCTTCTGCCATTGGGCTACGCCCAGTATTACCTGTACAAACAAACACAACAACACGATCAAGTGAAAAACAAGAAGCACTAAACAGCACCAATAAACCGATTAAATTTTTTTTGAGATTAAACATTAAATTGCCTTCATAATTAACTAATTATTAAAATTCATGATATCAAAGATAGATCTAAAAGCTAATTAATTTTACTTTTAAGTCTTCAAATGTATGAAGCTATTACATCCAAAAACCTTATTGAATAAGACTTTTCAAAAAATACTACTTATCTTTTAAAATTAACGTTGAGAATGATCATTGATCCATATAATCTTATTTGAAAGTAAAAAATTAGTTAGATTTTTTGTAAATGTAATATTTTCTTTTGTTATAAGTATCAATAATGTAATTACCTACTTTATTTTAGCATTTTGCTATTAAAAACCTATTCAGGTGGTGAAAATAAATCTTAATTTTCATCTAACAAGGTTAATAAACGATTACGGCTTTGCTGTAAAAGTTGAATTTGCTCATCTATTTTTAATAAAGTGTCACTCAACCCCATTTTGAATTCTTCACAGGGAGAAAATTTTTTTTTCTGATTTTGCCAACAAGGGAGGATCCTACGAATCACTTTTAATGTTAATCCAGCCTTATTTAACTTATGAATTAGTTTTACTCGGTCAATGTCCTCTATTTCAAACTGACGATAACCTGAAACTGTGCGTTTTGATGAAAGAAGTCCTTCTTCTTCATAATATCTAAGCATTCTAACACTGATCTGACTTAATTTTGATAATTCACCAATTTTCATATCACTTCCTATTGACTCTAACAGAGCTGTCATACTTTATCATATGTTCGCATTTATTAAAGGAGGTATTAAATGATTAAATTAATAACGCTAGTTAAACGCAAAAAGACATTAAGTTATCAAGAATTTGATGATTATTGGCATGAACATCATGCAACTTTAGTTAATTCACAAAAAGAAGCTTTAGGAATTTATCGCTATGTACAAAGCGTACCATTACAAGATAAAAAACCAGGAAATGCTATGCGTAACAGCAGAGGTGCTCCTTTCTTTGATTATGATGGAATGGCAGAAATTTGGTGGCAAAGTAAAGAAAAGATGCTAAATATCAGAACTTCGCCTGAAGCAAAAAAAGCTATACAACTATTATTGGATGATGAAAACCAGTTTGTCGATCATTCACAATCGTTAATCTGGTACGCAACGGAACGAACGATTATTTAAATGCACATGCTTTGCTATAATTCGTTGTTATCATTTTAAATTCTAATAATTTTATTCTAAGTAAAAAGCCATTCTGAAATGAATGGCTTTTATATAGATTAACAGAAATTAATAACTGTAAAATCTTTACTCCCACTCTATAGTAGCAGGTGGTTTTCCGCTTATGTCGTATACAACTCGTGATATGCCATTTACTTCATTGATAATGCGGTTCGATACTCTTCCTAAAAAGTCGTATGGAAGATGAGCCCAGTGGGCGGTCATGAAGTCGATGGTTTCAACGGCACGCAGTGAGACAACCCAATCATATCTGCGTCCATCGCCCATGACGCCAACCGAGCGTACTGGTAAAAATACGGTAAATGCTTGGCTAACTTTGTGATATAAATCGGCTTTGTAGAGTTCTTCGATAAAAATCGCATCGGCTTGTCTTAATAAATCACAATATTCTTTTTTCACCTCACCCAGTACCCGAACACCTAAACCCGGTCCCGGGAATGGGTGGCGATAAAGCATATCGTAAGGTAAACCAAGTTCCAGACCGACTTTACGTACCTCGTCTTTGAATAATTCACGTAATGGTTCAACTAAGCCCATTTTCATATCTTCAGGTAATCCACCCACATTATGGTGAGATTTGATGACATGAGCTTTACCTGTGTCAGCAGCAGCGGATTCAATAACATCAGGATAGATGGTTCCTTGAGCAAGCCATTTGACATCTTTTAATTTTGCTGCTTCTTCATCAAAAACGGCAATAAATTCACGACCAATAATTTTACGTTTAGCTTCTGGATCGGTTTCGCCTTTTAATGCAGCCATAAAACGGTCTTCTGCATTAACAGCAATAATATTTAAACCAAATTTATCACCAAACATCTCCATTACTTGCTTTGCTTCATTTAAACGCAGCAAACCATGATCAACAAAGACACAAGTTAACTGATCCCCAATAGCTTGATGTAATAATAATGCGGTAACTGATGAATCAACGCCACCAGAAAGACCTAATAATACTTTATCTTTGCCAACTTTTTCTTTAATACGAGCAACTGCATCCGTGATAATAGAGGACGGTGTCCATAATTTTTCACATTGGCAGATATCAATAACAAAACGTTGCAGTAACTCTAATCCCTTAACAGTATGCGTTACCTCCGGATGGAACTGCACGCCATAAAACTGTTTTTCATCGTTAGCCATAATGGCAAATGGGCATGTTTCTGTTTGCCCGATTAAAGTAAACGTGTCGGGTAATGAAGTGACTTTATCGCCATGACTCATCCAAACATCGAGTTGCTCAAGTCCCGCATCACTTGTGCTATCTAAAATACCTTCGGTTAATTTGGATTTTGCAACAATATCAACTTTAGCATAACCAAACTCACGTTGATTAGATGCTGTAACTTGTCCGCCCTGACCGACTTGGATTGCCATAGTTTGCATACCGTAGCAGATACCTAACACAGGCACACCAGCGTTAAATACATATTCAGGCGCTCTTGGGCTATTTTGTTCGGTCGTACTTTCAGGGCCACCTGATAAAATGATGCCTTTAGGATTAAATTGTTTAATTTTTTCTTCCGAAACATCCCATGGCCAAAGTTCACAATACACACCGATTTCACGAACTCTTCGAGCAATTAATTGCGTTACTTGTGAACCAAAATCCAAAATCAATATACGCTGTTGGTGGATGTCTTTATTCATCAATTTTAATTCCTAAAATATAAGCCAATATAAAAATTGCTTGGTATTGTATCATCTAATCATTATGCTTAAATAGCGTATCAGCATTTTTTATGTAATAAATATTCATAAAAAAGATATTTAGCATATTAGGGAAATAAAACTTGCAATTAAGGTGAAGCATAGCTGAGGTATTTGCAGGCTTACTCACTGATCAATATTTAAAGGAAAATATCTGAAAAACAGAAAAATATACACAGTAAATATAATTTCACTAGGTATATATTAATTAGGAAGTTAGTTTATTGTTTGCTTTTTATTTGAACAACAATTACCATTTTTCAACAACAATATTATTTCGAAATTTTAGGTATAGTATTGCCAAGATCATGTTCAAAACGTGCATTAATCTATAAATAAGTATCTTTAACTATGAGTAGTTTAGCACCTACCAATTCTACCCCCAGTATTATTATATTTTTCAAATTGGTATTTATATCTACGTGACTAGATTTTGTAAAATCGTGCCAAACATTGACGATGGTATAAATCATAGCCATTTGTCGTGATTTATCCTAATTACGATAAGTTACTCATGTAATTTACTTTAAGTACAAATATAAAAACTTGCATAAGATTTAGAGTTACTGTTGCAGTATTGATATTGTTATCACCGTACTAGTTTGTCACATTTAACAGAATCCATAAGCACTTTTGTGCAATATAAGTAAAATGTTAAATCGATAAAATTAAAACTGTTATGATTTATTGAGTAATACCTCTTACTAATTCAGAACAAACAAAGCCCGCACCAATAATAATATTAATTTTTATAGATATTTGATTCAAAATTCTTGGCTTATATACCCTAACATTGAACTGTTTTAATAACAGGTTTTGCTTTTGACTTGTGATAACCAAAAAAGCAAAGATTATTTTTTAATACTTTTTTACATATTGATTTCATGAGTAAAATTTCATTCAATCCAAATGGGCAAAAAAAAGATAAAAGCCATAGCCGTTTCGTTTCATCCTTTTCGTTGCATTGGACAAAATTGAGATAACTTTTCATTTTATTTAAATATTGCCATTCTTCTTCCTTATTCAAATAAGCCCAATTGAGGTACCCTAATGGTCTATTATTTTTAATCAATAAAATAAAGTTTTTAGACTTGATGATAGGAAGTAATGCTTCTAATGCTGAACTTATCGCCGCATTTCGATAATTAGGGTTTCTATTCCATAACCACATGGTATAGCCTAATACTTCGGATTCATTCCACGCAGTATCTTGATAAATATTTGGTGCAATGATTTGGATTAAGTTTTGATTAGAACTGTTCATTTCGTTTTACCTCTAATAACATTAATTTAAAACCAATTTATTAAAAGATAGAAGTTATTTTTATGTAGTAAATTAGAATTACTGACATAAACATTACTTGTTTAGTCATTTAAAAATGAATGAAATGAGCAAATACAAAAAATAACTATTTAATTAGATCACTAAAAATAGAATTAGCTTAAAACTAAAAATAAATTAAACTAAATAAATTATTCTTAAATGTAATGAATTTGAACGCAATAACAGCTATAAACAATATATAACAAACATTATTTTTAACTATTTTTGTTTTTATAAAGGACAAAACGTTATAGTTTGGTTGAAATGAGAGGTTATTGAATAACCTCTCACAAATTGAAACATCAATATAAACTATTTACCAGCATTTTGCTCTTGCGCTGATTGAATAGCTGTTAATGCAATAGTATAAACGATATCGTCAACTAATGCACCACGAGACAAGTCATTAACAGGTTTACGCATACCTTGTAACATTGGACCAATTGATACAAGATCAGCAGAACGTTGTACTGCTTTATATGTGGTATTACCAGTATTTAAATCAGGGAAGATAAACACTGTTGCTTTACCCGCTACTTGTGAATTTGGTGCTTTAGATTTAGCCACATCAGGCATAACTGCTGCATCATATTGTAATGGACCATCAATCATTAGATCTGGGCGTTTTTCTTGAGCAATACGAGTCGCTTCTTTCACTTTTTCAACATCAGCACCTTGACCAGAACTACCTGTTGAATATGAGATCATCGCAACACGTGGTTCAATACCAAAGGCAATTGCAGTATCTGCTGATTGAATAGCAATTTCAGCAAGTTCTTGTGCGTTCGGATCTGGATTGATTGCACAGTCACCATAGATATAAACTTGGTCTGGCATTAACATAAAGAAGACAGATGATACAAGTGAACTACCTGGGGCAGTTTTAATTAATTGTAATGGTGGGCGAATGGTATTGGCAGTGGTATGAACCGCACCTGATACTAGACCATCAACCTCGTTAGCTTCAAGCATCATTGTACCAAGCACAACATTGTCAGCTAATTGCTCACGCGCAATAACTTCAGTCATACCTTTATTTTTACGTAATTCAACTAAGCGCGGTACATATTTTTCACGGATATTTTCTGGATCAACAATTTCAACGCCAGCACCTAATGTAACGCCTTGAGACGCTGCTACTTTACGAACTTCATCAGGATTACCAATAAGTACACATTTTGCAATATTACGCTCTGCACAGATAGCTGCAGCTTTGATTGTTCTTGGTTCATCACCTTCTGGTAAAACTACCACTTTTTTCGCATTACGTGCAAGCTCAGTTAGCTGATAACGGAAAGCTGGAGGAGATAAACGACGAGTTGAACTTACCACTTCATTTAATGATTTGATCCAATTTGCATCAATATGGTCAGCAACAAAGTTTTGTGTATTATCCATACGTTCTTTGTCATCAACCGGAATTTCTAAATTGAATTGTTGTAAATTAATTGAAGTTTGAAATGTATTTGTTTTAACAGTAAATACAGGTAAGCCTGTATCAAAAGCTGGTTGGCATAATTTATAGATTTTTTCATCAATTTCATAACCACCAGTTAACAATACACCGCCAATTGCCACACCATTCATAGCAGCTAGACTGATTGTTACTAATACATCAGAACGGTCAGCCGAAGTCACAAGTAATGCATTTGGTTGCAAATGGCTGATGATGTTTTGCACACTGCGCGAGCAGAATGAGATATGTTTAATACGACGGCTTTGAATTGAACCTTCATTAATGATTTTGGCATCAAAATGTTTAGCGATATCAATTGCACGGCAAGCACTCAAATCAATATTCCAAGGAATACAACCAAGCACAGGAATTGGGCTATGACGATTTAAATCTTCAATTGTGATTTTTTCACCATCAAATTTATGAGTATGGTAAATTTCTGCAACATCTGGACGAGCAAGAGATTGCTCTTCTACAGGTGCATTTACTTTATTAACAATAACACCCACGATTTTTTCATTTTTAACGCCACCAAAATTAGAACGGGCAATCTCAATACGATCTTTTAATTGTTCCGGTGTATCTTTACCCATATTAACAACAAAGATTATTTCAGCACCAAGCGTTTTAGCTATGTTATTATTTAATTCATTGGCAAAAGGATAATCAGCAGTTGGAACAATACCTTCAACTAATACGACATCAGCACCTTTAGTATTTTCAGCATAAAGGGCAACGATTTCTTCCATTAACACATCTTGTTGATTTAAACCTAATAGGTTTTCAACATGACTCATTTTAAGTGGTTTTAAAGCAGGAATTGATGTGTTATTACTAATTAATGTAGTGGTGTTGTCAGGGGCATCACCACCTGCTCTTGGCTGCGCAACTGGTTTAAAAACGTTTAAGTTAATACCTTGACGCTCCATAGCTCGAATAACACCAAGACTCACACCTGTTAACCCTACATTGGTTCCGGTTGGAATTAGCATAATAGTACGAGACATAATTATTTTCCTCTTAATTCTTTTATGTAAAAACAAACCGCCATTTCGGCGGTTTTAATCGTTTATTAAGCAGTTAGACGCGCAGCATCCTGAGCAATAACAAGTTCCTCATTAGTTGGAATCACCATTGCAACCGCAGAGCCGTCTTTAGTGATTGTACCACCTTTACCAAAACGTGCAGCAAGGTTACGTTCTTGATCAAGTTCAAAACCAAGAATACTTAATTTTTGTAATGCCATACGACGAACTTCTTCAGAATTTTCACCAATACCACCAGTAAATACGATTGCATCTAAACGACCGTCTAAAAGCATTGCATAACCACCAATGTATTTAACTAAACGGTGAACAAAGACATCTAAAGCATTTGTTGCATTTTCATCTTTGCCATAGTTGTCAGTTACATAACGGCAATCGCTACTTACACCTGTTAAACCTAATAGACCAGATTTTTTATTTAAAAGACTGTTAATATCAGCAACTGACATATTTAAGTTATCGTGTAAGAAGAACATGATAGCAGGATCGATATCACCACTACGTGTACCCATTACTAAACCTTCAAGTGGAGTTAAGCCCATTGAAGTCTCAACGCATTTACCGTTTTTAACAGCAGTAATTGATGCACCATTACCTAAATGACAAGTGATTACATTTGTTTCTTCAACTGGTTTATTCAATAATCTTGCAGCTTCACGGCTAACATAATAGTGGCTAGTGCCGTGTGCGCCATAACGACGAATACCGTGTTTAGTATAAAGTTCGTTAGGAATAGCATACAAATAAGCTTCTTTTGGCATAGTTGTATGGAATGCAGTATCAAATACAGCAACATTTTTAGTTTTTAGATGAGGGAACTCTGCAAAAGCTTCACGAATACCGATTAAGTGCGCAGGATTATGTAAAGGTGCAAATGCTGCAGCTTCTTCAATACCTTTTAATACTGAATCATCGATTACGACAGATTGAGTATATTTTTCACCACCGTGAACGATACGGTGTCCAATAGATTTAATACTATCTAATAATTCTGGTTTTTGAGGGAAGATGCTATTAACAATAAATCTGATTGCTTCACTATGAGCAGCGCCAGCACCTAAAGAAGCTTCGTTCTTAACACCATCAAGTTTCCACTTAATACGTGCATCAGGAAGATTAAAACATTCAGCTAACCCCGATAAAAACTCATCACCATTTTCAGGGTTAATAATGGCAAATTTTAATGAAGAACTTCCGCAATTAAGAACAAGAGCGTTATTACTTGATGACATAGTAATTCCTATAAATTGAATAAAAAGATATATACCAATCAAAATTGGTAACTCAACACATGATTTAAAAAATCGATGTGACTACGTTAAGGTGACTTCTGATATCTTGCTTTTTGAGATAAAATAGAGAGAGTCTCCAATTTGAATGACATTATTTTAAGACAATAAGAAGTGAATGTCGAGGAATCCCAACAAGATGAATTTAGTTAATACATTTAAGGCTGGACAAAGGTATATGAAGCTTTGTCCGACTGATCAGCAATTGATGCATTCATTTCCTGAATTAAAAATCATTAACCACATAAAAACCATAACAAAATATTTGCCACCCTGCATTGTAGGGCTAATTGTCTGGCAATATTATATGCCAGCGCAGCTTGCAGTAACAATCTTAACTATTTTGTTTGCTTTAAGCTTACCATTACAAGGTATATTTTGGTTGGGTCGACGTTCACAATCACCTTTACCCCTTAATTTAGTGGATTGCTATAACCGAATCAAATTACAACTCATCGAGAAAAAAGTATTAAATGTTAACGCAAACCCAAATGAAAAATTAACGTTTGAATCATTAATGCAACTTATAAACTTATCTAAAATTCATTTAGGTAATTATTTTGGACAAGATGATGATGCATCTAACCAATAATGAAGATTAACTCATGCAAAATTTTTTGGAAAAATTAAAAAATCAAATAAATGTACTTGAACAAGAGATCAATTTAACAGATCAACAATCTTTTCAAGAACATTATTTTGATGAACATTTGTTTAACACAAGCAAAATCGAGTCTAATAACAAGTTCTATCTTGATAAAATAAAACAGACTTATCAAGCATTTTATGATGCGGTACTCTCTCAAAAATTGACACAAATTGAATTTTTTTCGGAAAAGCTTATTGATCAAATCACCGCCCTTACCCGTGAGCTTGCTACAGGACATTTACGTAAGCAGCCAACAGACTATGTTATTCTGGAAACACTTGCAGAAAAACACTCAAGACATTTGGATTATCTTAGGCGATTACAAGATATGAAATATGAATTTGAACTTTCATCTGATTCAATTGATCATATTAAAGTTGCGACATTAGATAATCGAATCTATCGCTGTGAACAAGCAATAAAAAAAATTGAATTAGAAATGGAAAACGATAGCCTAGATTGAATTAAGTTATTTGCTTATATCTGCTCTTTATAATACAGCTTTCAACATCTGTCTTGATGGAAATCTGGGTACTTAACGAGTTTATTTGATTACAATAATATTTATATAAATTTAATAAAACTTAAATTTATATAAAACATAAATATTTCATATAAATTTAGGGCTTATTATATCGGCTTTATTATCTACCTCGTCTTGCTTTCCACATTTTTGATTTTTTTCTTCTCTTTTTTTTATATACTGTCCGATAACAATCACGATTACCAAAATAAATCTAATTTAGCGTTAAATCTGATGGAATATCTTTAAAATAGTCATCTAGTTCATCCCATGGAGAGGGAAGCGTAATAGACATTCCATAGTCGTCATCAAGAATAAGTTCACCCCAAAAAATAAGCTGTTTTTTTGTTAAATTAAGCAGTTCTCCCATTGTAATGCCAGCATATAATTCATTTTTATATTTATTTCTATATTTTCCTTTATAATTTTGATTACACCATAGCTCTTCAATTCGACCATTACTATTTGTAGAAATAGTTATCGTTCCATTATTCAAGGAGTACAAATATTTTAGTTCGTATCCAACTTTATTTGAAGAACTTGGTTTTTCCCACGTTCTTTCTTCAACATCAAAATTTTCATATAATTCGTCTGCATAAAATTCCACATCACGACCAATCTCAATATTACCCAAAGATTTGTAGCTTATTATATCTGCATTAATATCTATCATTTGGATGATCCTTCTTAATGAAATTATCCTTTTTTATCTTATAAGCCCTTCTCTTTTAAATTTCGCTATCAACTCACGTCCTTTTTCAGAAAGTTCTAATTTTTTTAAACACACCTGAATTATTTTTTTCGAAGACATAAAAAAATATTTAGAATCTTTTATCAAAAAATCTATATAATCATCAGAATAAGGAACATTAGGATCATAATCTTCGATTTCGGTTTTAATAATTTTTGTTAGAAATTCATCAAAGGAATTAGCGACAAGCTTTAAATCTAAATTCTGCTCTAAATAACCATTTCTGACTGTCATATCAAAATATAGATCATTAACTTCATGATCCCAATGATAAACTTTGCCATTTGGATACAAACAAAGTAAATCTCCGAAATTTAAAGATGCTATAGCAATGGGCCGTTTAGGGATTCTATTTAAATACATCCAGTTATTAGCAATTATATCTTCCCGATCTCTTTTCTTAGAGAATCCGAGCATTACTTCAAGCGGAAGTGATTCACCTTAACAGTCAATGGAATAATCAAACACATCCTCATCAAAAGCAATGACATTATATTTCTTTAAAAATTTAATATAAGAATTATGAGAATCTGTTGTAATTTTTAATTTAGAAATAAGCTTATCAATATTTCTTGGCACAGCATATTTTGATTCAAACATTCGATTTCCTTAAATAACATCCATAAATAAAAACTTATTTACTACCAACCTAACAGTACTTGTTTTATCGTTTTGCTTCATTAAAAGTCATTAATTTATCAAATAATTCTGAATTTTTATACTGGGATGATATCAAATTATATTAACTTCAATTGTGTACTATTTTATGAACACATTTTTAGTTATCAATAAAATTACATCTTTCTTATATCAAAAACGAATATTGTTATAATTATTATTTAGTATCATCTTTTTAAGTTACCTTTATAATATTGTTATCGTCAGCGATTATTAAAACGCTATTCCCTTTAAAGTTATTTATAAGGATTATTTAATGAGTAAAATATTTGATGATAATTCACAAACCATCGGTCACACGCCTCTAGTTCGTTTAAAACATTTTGGTAACGGTAATATTTTAGCCAAAGTGGAATCTCGCAATCCTAGTTTTAGTGTTAAATGTCGTATTGCATCAAATATGATTTGGGATGCAGAAAAACGCGGGTTATTAACATCGGATGTTGAATTAATCGAACCTACTAGTGGTAATACGGGTATTGCTCTTGCAGCAGTCGCTGCAGCACGAGGTTATAAACTAACCTTAACCATGCCAGAAAGCATGAGTATAGAACGTCGAAAATTACTTAAAGCTTTAGGTGCTAATCTAATTTTGACTGAAGCGGCAAAAGGCATGAAAGGCGCAATTGAAAAAGCCGAAGAAATTGTTGCTAGTAATCCTCAAAAAAACATCATGCTGCAACAATTTAGTAATCCAGCCAACCCAGAAATTCACGAAAAAACCACTGGACCAGAAATTTGGAACGATACGGATGGCCAAGTAGATATTTTTATTGCTGGTGTAGGTACTGGAGGTACTTTTACAGGTACAGTTCGGTATATTAAAAAGACTCAAGGCAAAAACATAACAGCCGTAGCTGTCGAACCGGCTACATCTCCAGTTATTAGCCAAGCCCTAGCGGGTGAGCCAATTAAACCAGGACCACACAAAATTCAAGGTATTGGCGCTGGGTTTATTCCAGAAAATTTAGACTTAAGCTTGATTGATATAGTTGAAAAGGTCACAAATGAACAATCCATTGAAACTGCGCGAGAATTAATGGAAAAAGAAGGTATCTTAGCAGGTATATCATCCGGTGCAGCCGTTTATGCAGCTGATCGTTTAGCAAAATTACCTGAAAATGCCAATAAAACCATTGTGGTAATTTTACCGTCATCTGGTGAGCGTTATCTTAGTACGGATTTATTTAGTGGTATTTTTACTGAAAAAGAACTTGGTTAAACCAAACCTCGAAACGAAAAGCGCGACCAAGTTTGAGTCGCGCTTTTGTATATCTTTTTTACTTTTTTAAAAAAGTAATCACTCATCTTGAATAATACCAAAATGCCGATAAGCATGTGGTGTCGCAATTCGACCCCTTGGCGTTCTTTGAATATAACCTTGTTGAATCAAAAACGGTTCAAGCACATCTTCAATTGTTTCACGCTCTTCACCTATGGCAGCTGCAATGTTATCAAGTCCTACAGGTCCACCCATAAACTTTTCAATAATGGTGAGCAATAATTTACGGTCCATATAATCAAAACCTTCGTTATCCACATCTAACATATCAAGTGCTTGGGACGCAATTTTTTGATCAATCACACCTTTTGATTTTACATCAGCATAATCACGCACGCGACGCAATAAACGATTAGCAATTCGAGGCGTTCCGCGTGAACGTTTGGCAATTAAATGTGCACCTTCATCAGATAAGTCCATACCTAAAAATTTAGCACTACGACTAACAATATATTCCAAATCCTCAACCCGATAAAACTCAAGACGTTGCACAATACCAAAACGATCACGTAATGGCGAGGTTAACGAACCCGCTCGCGTTGTTGCACCAATAAGTGTAAATGGAGGTAAATCGATTTTAATTGAACGTGCTGCGGGACCTTCCCCTATCATAATATCAAGCTGATAGTCTTCCATAGCTGGATATAAAATCTCTTCTACTACAGGTGAAAGGCGATGGATTTCATCAATAAATAACACATCGTTGGGCTCTAAATTGGTTAACATTGCAGCTAAATCACCTGCTTTTTCTAATACAGGGCCAGAAGTAGTACGTAAATTAACGTTCATTTCGTTAGCAACAATATTAGCTAAAGTTGTTTTACCTAGTCCTGGCGGACCAAAAATTAACACGTGATCAAGTGCATCGCTACGTTGCTTGGCAGCTTGAATAAAAATTTTCATCTGTTCACGTACTTGTGCTTGCCCAATATATTCGTCCAAGCTTTTAGGACGAATAGCACGATCCAGTGATTCTTCTTCCTTTTTGGCTTGAGGTGCAATCAAGCGATCCGCTTCAATCATAGTAAATCCCTATTTATAATGCTGATTTTAATGCTTCGCGAATAAGCGTTTCACAATCCATATCAGGTAATATAACTTTATTGATAATTCGACTGGCTTCTTGTGGTTTATAAC
This sequence comes from Gilliamella sp. LMG 34360, assembly GCF_984568995.1. Classification (NCBI taxonomy): domain Bacteria; kingdom Pseudomonadati; phylum Pseudomonadota; class Gammaproteobacteria; order Orbales; family Orbaceae; genus Gilliamella; species Gilliamella sp. LMG 34360. Next base: position 2,059,766 of record NZ_OZ474900.1, read on the forward strand.
CTAATGCGATGAGTGCTGATACAGCTTCACTTTCTATTTGGTTAGATGATTTTTTAACGCTGCTGGCTTCTATAACTGTACTTATCGGTGAAAGCTGCTCAGCAAAACGTTTAAGGCGATCTTTCATTTCCACAATCAAACGTTCTGCTGTTTTAGTGCCAACACCTGGTAATTTAACTAAAGTTTTAATTTCACCCTGCTCAACGGCACTAATAAATTGTTGTGCAGACATTCCAGACAAAATTGCCAACGCTAATTTAGGGCCTACACCATTGACCTTAATCAATTCACGAAACAATTCTCGTTCTTGCTCTTGATTAAAGCCATATAATATTTGCGCATCTTCCCGCACCACAAAATGGGTTAATACAATGACTTCTTGCCCATTGTCAGGAAGTTCATAAAAACAGGTCATCGGCATAAAAACCTCATAGCCGACGCCACCCACTTCAATCAGAACTTTAGGTGGTTGCTTTTCAATAATGGTTCCACGTAGACGACCTATCACAATTTATCCTTAGTAATTTACTGTTGGTTGAAATAATTGACGGCTCTTGAAAATAAAATATTCATTATTTAATCATTAATTTTTATTTGACGAACAAGAGTAGCAATTAATTTGAAAGTAATTGGTCGTTAGTTTACCTGATAGAAAAAAATTAATAAAGAAAAACTGTATAAATAGACAGGCAATAGCTGAAAGAAATTCGCCGATTACTGTTTAATAATCGGCAAAAAAGTAAGATTAAATTAATATAATAAAATCAATTAAAACGGCATTTTAAAGCCTGGTGGTAACTGCATACCGCCAGTTACTTGTGCCATTCGCTCTTTTTGTGCGTCATCTAAACGACGAGTCGCATCATTGTAGGCAGCAGCAATCAGATCTTCCAACATCTCTTTATCATCTTCCGTAACTAAAGAGGGATCAATTTCAACACGTTTACAGTTATGTGAACCATTTATTGTTACTTTAACTAAACCAGCACCTGATTCACCTGTCACCTCTAATTTGGCAATCTCTTCTTGTGCTTGTTGCATTTTTGCTTGCATTTGTTGAGCTTGCTTCATTAAATTGCCCAAACCACCTTTTCCACCTGAAAACATATTTATTCCTCATTAAAAAATTTAGCCCATAATTATACAGGACGAATGCTCGCCTCATCAATCTTCGCTTCAAAATATTGACAGATCATCGATACTTTTGGATCTTCATTTATGGTCACCTTAGCTTGTGCAAGCTTTTGTTGATAAAGATCTTCACGCATTTCTAAAGGCGTTTTATTATCCTTATTATCATCAAGAATGATCTTAACATTTAATGCTCGTTGGCGATAATTAGCTATCGCTTTTTCAACTTTAGTCACATTACTTGATGAGTTGATCAGATGTTTTACCGCAGATCTCATATGTAAAATGATATTATTTTCATCTGTCTGTTCAATAAACGAATTACTGACAATCTGTTTGATAAGTGGCGATAAATCCAACTGTTCTATTTCAAAACACCACGCATCTTTCTCTGCCATTTCCTCAATTAATTTTTTTGTCATTTCAGGTGTTTTATCACCGTTGAGCGATTCCCGAAAAGTTTTAGTGTCAATAATTAAATCATCTTTAGTCTCAACATAACCACAAGCTTGCCACTGATAATTTTCAGCCGTAATGACTTCTTCTGTCTCATTGTCATGCTCATCTTCATCATTATCTTTAATATCGACTTGTTTATTATCAGCGAGTTGAGTGATATTTTTAGCATGAGTTAATGATGAATGAATTACCTCTGATTTTGGCTGCAAAGGCTCGACTTTGGGTTCAGACTTTTTTGCTTTTTGTTCTCCTTTGATTAACTGCATCCTCATTTCTAATATGTTTTTTGTAACAGAGGATGCATCATCAGGAATAGATAGATCTTGAACATTTGATTGAGCAATCGGTACAGGTTGAGAGTCAACAGGTATGTTGCTATTTTGATTTGAAGTTAAGTTAGATTCCGATTCTGGATTGCTCTTTTTTTTTGATAAAAACTGAGTTGATTGTATGTGTGACTTAGGTTCAGCAACAATTGATGGCTCAACCTGTGGTTTAGGTGCTATAGTTGTATCATTATTTTTAGGCATGAAAGCTAAAGCACGTAAAAAACTCATTTCAGTACCTATTTTTTTATCTGGAGCATACGCCAAATCTTTTCTACCCATCAATAGGATTTGATAATATAACTGCACGTCATTTGGCGCCATATATTTTGCTAGAAAACGAATTCGTTCTTCTTGATCGGTATAATCGCCTAATGCGGTTGGTACAACTTGCAACAAAGCAATTTGATGTAAAAGTGCAATACTTTCTGCTAATAAATTATCCCAATCTGCACCTTGTGCTGCTGCCATATCAATTTGCTGCATTAAGGCATTACCCTCATTATGGTACAGTGCTTCGATCAGTGAAAAAGGGATGGATTTATCAAGAGTACCTAACATCAACGTCACTGATGCTGTATCAACTTCGCCATTACCAAGTGCGATGGCTTGGTCAGTTAAACTTAATGCATCACGCATACTGCCATTAGCCGCTTTAGCCAATAACGATATCGCTTTTGGATCGTTTTTAATCTGCTCCAATTTTAAAATATGAGTAAGTTGCTCACCAATGAGCGACGTATCAAGAACATTTAAGTGTAAATGCAAGCAGCGCGACAATATAGTAATAGGTAATTTTTGAGGATCAGTCGTAGCTAACAAAAATTTGACGTGTTCTGGTGGCTCTTCTAATGTTTTAAGTAGTGCGTTAAAACTACTGCGTGATAGCATATGCACTTCGTCAATTAGATAGACTTTAAAACGCCCCTTAGTAGGAAGATATTGAATGTTATCCAAGATCTCCCTAGTATCCTCTACTTTAGTTCGAGAAGCAGCATCAATTTCAAGCAGATCAACAAAGCGTCCTAACTCAATATCACGGCAATTATCACATTCACCGCAAGGTGTGGCGGTTATACCTGTTTCGCAGTTTAAACCTTTTGCTAATAGACGAGCAATAGATGTTTTTCCAACGCCTCGAGTACCCGAAAACAGATAAGCATGATGAACACGTCCTAGAGATAGCGCGTTAGATAAAATTTTTAAAACATGCTGTTGACCAACCACTTCAGAAAATGATTTAGGTCGCCATTTACGTGCTAGAACTTGATAACTCATAATCACCATTGTTTATTACTAATGAAATTGGTTTTTATCATAGCATAAAGTCCTAAGTTAGTCTGCAACAAGACAATAACCGGCCTAATATTAGACAGCATCTTTTTACATAAATGTATACTTAACCTGAAACTTTTTTTCAAAGTAGTGATAAACTAATTAATTTAATATTAGACTTAATAGAATTGAAAAAGTAAATTCCTTTCGTTAAAAAATCCTTATTTAATAAAAAATAAGCAATCAATATTAACTAATAATTAAGAGCGAGTATCCAATCATGTACAGTCTCTTTATGATATGATATTTTTAAAACATTTTCTTATTAATGGAGAAAAATTTTGAATATATTAAAAACTCTAAATAATAAAACAGATATACCGTTTGAAATTTCAAAAGGAATTGAGATGAATTCATCATATATTGAATTTTTAGATACCAACCCAAAAATAAAAATAGGTTATGGAACTAAACTCAATTCCGCATCGATAACCGTTCGAAAAGGTGGAGAGTTAGAAATCGGCGATCTATGCGAATTAAGAGGTCGAATTATCATTGAACCAAATTGCAAATTATTTATAGGCAATGGATTAATTTGTAATGATATGATTTTTATACATGTGGCTGAAAATGGAGCAATTCATATCGGTGATGATTGTTTATTTGCCAACTGTAGGATTTATAACTCAGACATGCATGGTGTTTATGATATGCAAACACGCAAAAGAATAAATCCTCCTAAAGATGTTATCATTGAAGATAAAGTCTGGTTAGCCCGCGATACGATTGTATTAAAAGGTGCAAAAATCAATAAAGGCTGCGTTGTTGGTGCACGAACTATTGTTAATAGATCATTTTCAGATTTTTCAATGATTGCTGGCTCTCCAGCCAAAACAATAAAAACAGGAATAATGTGGACACGCAACGCTTACGAAACACCTCCTGAACTTATTCATCCTGATTTTCCCCTCAGTAAGTTTTGTTCACTTGCTATGCAATTTAAACATGATGAAGTGATATCAATTGGCATGCTACTTTGGAGCAAGAGAAAAGAGATTACTGGATCAGATTATTATATTATTTACTACTTAGCCAGAGCTATTTTACTTGAGTATTTTAAGCAACAAAATGTTGATGTGGTAAAAATTGGTGATATAGACATAACACTTATTGAAATATATGATACGTTATACGATTGCTTTGAAAAAAGTAAAAGAAAAAACTGGCCATGTGGTTGTTACGCTCGACTTGCAGCTAAATGTGCAGGAAATACAGAACAAGCTGATCACTTATATAACACAATTAAACCTTTTTTTCCAAGTATTGATGAACCTTTATTTAATTAATAAATACTTTATTATTAATTAAATTTAATTAGGAAGTTAAGTAACAACAATGACTAATCTGTAGGTTCTAGGCAACGTATTTAAACAAAAAAGATGACCCAAAAATATGTGTTGTTGATAATAGAAGTCGTAGGTACAGAATGATGATATATTGAATTTTCAAATTTAGCTATAATCTAAAAAAAGCAATAACTCACAACACCAAATAGCCCAAGGAAAGCTATACTAAAAACAGAATTTTTACATAAATGTATAGCTACCCTGAAACTTTTTTACAAAATTTAATTTTGATTTAAATAAGCCCAAGCATATTGCGCATAGAATTCAGCGCCTAATGCCATACCATCTTCATCCACATTAAAACAACCATGATGATGTGGCCATTGGGTATCTTTATCAGGATTACCCGAACCAACTAAAGCAAAAGCACCCGGTATATTTTCTGTATAGTAACTAAAATCCTCACCACCTGTTGTCGGTGCTTCAAAGTATAGTGCTTCTTCACCAAATGATTCGACAATTACTTTTTGGGCCAGTAATGCGCTTTCTTTATCATTGATTACTGGCAAAGTGCCATAGATGTACTCAACTTCAGCTGTTGCGCGGTACATTGCAGCAACTTGATTAGCATAACGCCGGATTGCCGATTCAATTTTGTCACGCACGGCAACGTTAAAACAACGCACTGTTCCATCTAATACCGCATTTTCGGCAATAACATTAAAGCGTGTACCAACATCCATACGGCCAATTGTCACAACAGCGGGATCAAGTGGCGACACTTCGCGCGACACAATGGATTGGACATTCATAACAAATGCGGAAGCAACCATTACTGCATCAACGGTATCATGTGGCATAGAACCATGACCACCTCTTCCTTTAAAACGCACAGTTAACAAATCAGCAGAAGCAAAACTCGAACCGACTACACAAGATATTTTACCAACTGGCATTTGTGACCAAATATGCATACCAAATGCACTATCTACACCATCAAGCACACCTTGTTTAATCATGCCTTTGGCACCTTGAGCAACCTCTTCAGCGGGTTGAAAAACAAGTCTTACATTACCTTTTAGTTGATCGCGAATCTCATAAAGCGCTTTTGCCGCTGTCAGTAACATAGAAGCATGGGTATCGTGACCGCAAGCGTGCATTTTACCATCAATCGTTGATTTATAATCAATGTTTTCACTCAGTTCTTGTACTGGTAACGCATCAATATCTGCTCTTAATAAAATTCTTTTACCTGGTTTACCTCCTTGAATTTCAGCTATAATCCCTGTAGGTTCCGTACGTCGATAGGCAATTCCTATTTTATCAAGCTCCTGAGCAATTCTATCTGTGGTTCTAAACTCTTCCCACGGTAATTCAGGATGACGATGAAGATCGCGACGAAAAGCGACCATCTCATCAATATTTTGTTGTATTAATTTTTTTATGTTTGGATTCGTCATTTTACTACCTTTAATATTTCAATTTGTTCTACTTTTATAACACTAGCCATTGTTGAGCTATCATAAAATAAATACTGTTAATTTCCATTAATTGCTATTGATAATGCTAATAAATGTGATTATCACATTTTTTGGGATTTTATAATTAATTATTGCACTGCTGATGCAGGGCCTACTATCATATTCACCATTATTCCTGCTAATACAACTGAAACGATAGTCACAGATATAAAGCCTCCAATCAACATTGGTGGTAACATATGACTGGTTAATACTTCTTTCTCTTTTGGATCTTTAGTTAAATTATTAATGACTTCATTAGTAATTATGTAATCGGCAGGAAAACCATACAAGGCTGTAAGCGCAATTGAAAAAGCCAGTTCTTTACTCACTTTTAATATTTTGCCTACAATAACTGAAAAAATAAACATACCGACAACTGCAGATAAAATAAAGATGACTAGAGGCGTTAGCAAACGCATAAGCATTTCGGGTGTTGCTCGACTCAATGTATCAAAAATAAATAACATTAACCCCATCACAGTTATTCCAAATCCACCTGCTTTTTTTAATGGATGGCGTTCTAAAAAACCAAATGACGCAGCTATTACACCAAATAACAAACATAATACAAATGGACTTACACTAACTATCGGTTTTAAAACTTCTGAAACAAAGTAAGCTAAAAAACCGATGACCGCAATACGTAAAAAAATGAAATACGATGAATTATAGCTTGAGGGAATTTTTGCAAACAAACTTGGCATTGGATTTTCATCAGACGATATTGCTTGTTGTTTATCAATGGAGGATTTAGAGTTATCATTTACATGCCAAGTGCCTGCATGATATTGCTTTAAAACTTTTCGTCCTTCGCGCTTTAGCATAATAGAAGTAAGTGGATAACCAACAAATCCTTGCATCACATAAATAATGATGGCAAAAACAGCCAAATCAGGCAATCCTGCATCTTTTGCCCCATTAGCCATAATAATTGCCGAAACAATACCACCCACTAAAGGAGGTATAGCAACCACTACCGTATTAAAATCGAAGAACAGATACCCAACTATGATAGCAATAATAATAATACCAACAATTCCTGCAAGAGAAATTAAGATGGTTTTCCATTGCAATAATAATTCTTTAACTGATAAAAGAGTACCCATGTTAACAATGAGTAAATACATAAACATAACAGCAACGACGGTTGGTACTCCAGCACGTGCCACAATATCGGCCGGAAAGAATGTCCAATATCCTAATAAAAAAAGAACAGCGCAGATAAATACAGACGGAACCCATGCTTTGGTGCGGATCGAAACAATATCGCCAAGATAAAGAATAACCAGTAACAGCACTAATGCCAACATTTGTGGCATGTCATTCATTGGTGACATAAAAACTCCATTTTTACTATTTTTATTTACTATTTTGAAATACTATATTTTTTCGATAATCGTTATTATGGCGGAATTATTCATCAGATTATATATTTTTTACTATAAAATCTTTAATTTCCTCTAAAAATAGATTGCCATATTTTTCCAATTTGATTTTTCCAACTCCCGTAACATTAATTAGCTCTTTTTTACTTGCTGGCGTTGTTTGCACCATTTCTAATAATGTTGCATCGCTAAAAATAATATAAGGTGGTACATCTTCACTATCAGCAATATCTTTACGTAATCGTTTCAGATTATTGAATAACATACGCTCTTCAAAGGATAACATCGCTGTCATATTTATTGATCGAGCATAACGATTTAGGCGGCTTTTCTTAACAATTTCAAGGCGAGGTTTGGCTAGCGATAATGGAATTTCACCTCTAAGTATTTTTCTAGCTTCTTGAGTTAATTGTAAGGTTGGCAAACTTGAAGAAGTTGAAATATTTTGAATCAAATAACCTAAGTGAACTAGCTGTCGAATCACACTTAGCCAATAATTACTAGATTGATTTTTACCAATACCATAAACGGACAATTTATCATGACCATTGTCTTTAATTTGAGAACGAGCAGAACCTCGTAAAACATTAACAATGTATTGTGCACCATAACGTTGTTCTACTCGATAAATGCAAGATAAAACTTTTTGTGCATCAACTAAGCCATCGTATTGTTCAGGTGGATAAAGACAGATATCACAATTATTACAAGGCTCCGTTCGTTTTTCGCCAAAATAGTTAAGCAATACAATTCGTCGACAAGTTAAACTTTGTGCAAATGACTCCATAGCCTCAATTTTATGTTGTTCAATCTCTTTATGTACCCCATCTGCTTTTTCAGCGATTTGTTGATAATACCAGTTCAAATCATTTTTATTAAACAATAAGATTGCTTCTGCTGGGACGCCATCTCGCCCCGCTCTGCCGGTTTCTTGATAATAGGCTTCGATAGTTCTAGGGCAATCAGCGTGCACGACAAATCTTACATTAGGTTTATTAATCCCCATTCCAAATGCAACGGTAGCAACAATGATTTGCACGTTATCTTTTAAAAATGCTTCCTGCGCTATTTGACGCTCACTGTAAGTAAGCCCTGCATGATAAGCCATAACGGAAAATCCCCGACTGGCAAGTCGAGTCGTCATATCTTCAACTTTGGAACGGCTAGAACAATAAATTATCCCACTATTTCCTTTTTGCGTTTCAATAAAAGAAACCACTTGTTCTGTTAAGTTAAATTTTTCAACAACGGTATATCGGATGTTGGGGCGATCAAAACTACGAACAACAACCAAAGGATCGACCAATTGAAGTTGATGAATGATATCCGTTTGTGTCATTTTATCGGCGGTGGCGGTTAACGCAACAATCGGAACGTTCGGAAATCGAGAGGACAACTGACCTAATTGTCGATAATCAGGTCTGAAATCATGCCCCCATTGTGATATGCAGTGAGCTTCATCAATCGCAATGAGTGAAGGGGGATGGCTTTGAATCATTGATATAAATGAACCTACGGCAAGCCTTTCAGGAGAGATATATAATAATTTTATCGAATGATTTAAATATTTTTCAACTACCTCTTGCTGTTCTGCCAAGGACTGGGTAGCATTGAGAAGCGCAGCCGGAATACCGTTAGCAAGCAATTGATCAACCTGATCTTTCATTAATGAAATTAATGGGGAAATGATTAACGCAGTGCTTGGCAATAGTACCGCTGGAATTTGATAGCATAACGATTTTCCCCCACCAGTTGGAATAATTGTTAATGTATCTCGTCCATCGATAATTGATTCAATAATTTCTTTTTGTTGATTTCTAAATGATTTATAACCGAATACATTGTGTAAAACATCTTCAATCTGATCTTTTATCGACATATTAACCAAAACAAATAACCCCCTTTATCAATTCAGGGAGTATAGCTAAAATAATTTCAACAAACCACTACCGACTGACATTTATTTGCTGTTTATATAAAGCATAAAATTTTTCGGTTAACAGAAACAAAGAGAAAACATTCATCTATCAATCATCTTTGACTTAACAATTAAATGCCTTTTATTGATTATTTTATCAACGTTATGTTTCGACAGATTAAAAAAACGGCTATTTTTAAATTTTTTACTTGATACAAATCGAATTGCCCGTTAATATTTGCGTGTTTCCAATATACGCCCGTAGCTCAGTTGGTTAGAGCATCACCTTGACATGGTGGGGGTCAGTGGTTCGAGTCCACCCGGGCGTACCAACTCAAAGCCTTATTCTATAAGCTTTCCGAAGAATTGACATTCATCTTAAAATTTTACTTGGGGTAAAACTGGGGTAAAACTGGGGTAAAACCTCTACCTTAAATTTGTTTTTTTAATATTGAAATAACCAATTTTTTTACTTCCCAAAACTCACTCTAACAATTCACTCATTTATTACCTCAAATATAATCAAATAAAAATAGCACAAATTATCAAAATAACGCCCGAAAATATCGGGCGAATTATTTGTGTATTAACTATACGTTATTACCACTAGGTTTAGTTATCAGTATAAAAAACCTCAAATTTGTTAATTTCCACAATCATATCCGCAGATTTATTCGCTGGCTGGAATCGGTGTATATTGCCTACCACTCCCGCTAGAGGTGGAATATGGTCCACACCGTCCCACGAGATTGATTTTGCCAATTTGTCAGCGTGGTAAATATCGATAACTGGAGACCCGTTTTTGTTAAAATAGGATTTGATCGTTACTCGATAAACGCCATCATCATCGGATTTAACTGCTGCGCTCTCTCCCTGTTGCTCAAAATTAACCTCACCTGTTACTGTATTATAACGGTGTTTGTAGATTGATAATGAACCTGAAAAACCGTACAACATGATCCCCGCCAGCTCGTCCTTTTTCCGTCCGTTTCCCTGAACCAAAAAAATACCTGTGCCCGCAGAAAATTTACCCTCCAAACAAATGTTTGTGGTTTTATCCGTATTAAATAACTGCACTACATTTTGACCGTACGGGTCATATACGTCTGGCGAGAACGTTAATGATACCGATTTGGCAGAGTCTTTCGCAGAGGCTGTCACCGTTTGGTGGTCTCGGAATGTCCCCGTTTTTTGTAGTAAATTTTTACAAACAGTTTTGCCCTGATAATTTGCTACAAAATCAAAATGACCACACAAAAACGCCGACGATTGATCACTATCTCCAATTAATTGAATTCGATTTAGACCGTATTGCAATTGTCCAACATAGAACGGAGCGTCGCACACACTGTAATCATTGAATTTTTTGCCTTTAAACCCTGCTGTTTTGGTATAGTTATCACCAGTCAACATATCCGTGATTTTAATAGTCGCGTTACCTGCGTCACTCAATAATCTACGATAGACAATTGACGCGTCTAGATGCTCACACCAAACCCAAATATCGAGAATAGGTTTATTCCGACAGTCAACCCGATCTTTGGACGCAACATAAATATTAATGCCTGGTCGAGTATTGCTGCTGACAGAAACGTCTTTATTTGTGACTATGGAGTTAGCTCGCGGGTCTTGGAAAAATGCCATTTCATACGGGTTATTTTTGTTAATTTTCACTATACGGTTATAGAATACGCTGGCTATCCAACACGCCTGAAACGCGTGCCCTAAATCGCCCCAGTGAGTCAAATCTGGTTGTAATTTAGTGTAATTATACCCGTTTGTATTTTGCGCCACCCACTGTTTAACCGCTGTATTTAAATCCAGATATTGTATGTTTCGGGTTTTTGCAATATATTGTTTGACTCCATTAATTTGATGCAAAAGTTGCAGTTTGTCCCTACCTGATTCTGTGCCGTTTGCTCGAACCACGTTACAGGATAGCAGAATAGGCAACGCACCAAACTCGATTATTGTATCGATTAATCGATTTGTTTCCCGCAACGTGTCCCCTAAAATATCGTTTTTGTTATAGGTCGAATCATTAATACCAAACCCAATCAATACAATATCTGGAACGCCGTAGAATTTGTTATCTATAACACACGTTTTATAGTTGTTGGCCGCCCAGCCGTTATCGATCCGCTGACCAGAAAATCCAGCATTATGAACATGGATTTTGTCATTGTTAAACATTTCACGCAATATTCGCTGAGCCTGAGCTGGCCATGCGTTAGGGGCGTTTAGATTATGATTTGTGCCTGCAACGTTACGTTGCCAACTTGAGGTCGTGTTTCCGTCTGTGGTTGAATCACCGTAACCAACAATATGAACTTCAACCCCAGCTGCCATTTTTGCCACTAAATCGTTTAGCCTGCCGTCGTTGTCCAGTTCGACCCGTAAATTACTCCCGTGATGCCCAATGAGCGCACTGCCGTTAGTGTTAGATAGCTCGTCTAGTTTAGATGTGTCCACTGTTGCTGCAGATTCGCGAGCCTCCGCCGCAGATTTCAGCGCAACATCCCTAGCCTCAAAAACCTGTTTCAAAAATTCAGGCATTGAATCACTGCCTGACGGATTAATTAAATAATCGTTTAACGTTCCGTCGGGCGAATCATTGTATACAGTGATACTGTTTAGATGGTTTTTAGGATAACCCTCTACTGTCAACACAACATCGTATTCGCACGGTTGTAAATCTAGTGAATAATTTCCGTCTATGACACCAATTTTAATATACGTGTCTCCGATCACATTAGCGGTAGTGCGTTTAGCGCGCAGTGTTAGTGTACCGTTAATAGGATTGCCTAGAGCGTCCTGTAAAACGCCTGAAATAATAGCCATGTTTTTCTCCAAATTTAGACATAAAAAAACCGCCACGAGGGCGGTTGTTAGTTTTTGGTTGTTATTTTTTTACTACCATGATTGTTATAAAATCTGGTATACCGTGTGTAAGGTTGTTTCTAGGGGTGCTGGTACTGATATAAAATCTCTCTCCTGCTGGAATATCTCCGTAATAACTCTGTGTGACGGTTAAATTTTGTCTAGACGTTTCAATCGTATACCGACGACTAAAATTCCCGCGCTCATTTCGAATAAAAATTTCTAACAATCCCAAATCCCAGCGGATAATCTCCGAGGAATTACCTATGCCATAATATGCAACCGCTGATAATGTGACTGGCTGAATGTGGAATTCCCTATCGAATGACGCTGGATGAATTGTGATTAACCCGTTTTTTGAGCACGGGTACATTTTTACAATGTCGCCCTCTATCTGCGTGGCGCTCAGCGTCCCGTTTATATGACAATTTTCATCGATAATTACGTTATTTAATCGTCCAGAATCAGCATAAATACTACCCGATATATTAGCTCGTCTAGCGTATAGTGTGCCGTCCTGTTGCAATTCAAATGCTGGCGGGTTGCCTGAGCTAATAATATGCCCCGCCTCGACTGTTCCTCCCCGTACTAGTGGTGACCAAATCTCAGTGCCGGCAATCAGCCTATCGCCTCGCATTGTTCCTGTTGCGATTAAATCGCCATCCAGAAACATTGCAGGCTCTATCCAGTATGACCCGTTATATAGCCGAGCCTCAGAATGCGAAACCCTACCGTCAGCACCTAACGAATAGATGATCAGTGTTGTATCGCGAGCTGGAAAAAATCCAAATTCACGATAAAACATCTGTGTGGCTGTGTCATTGTCTGGGAATTTACCGTCAGCCGTTTGAATTCTAAATATACAGCCTGCGCCATTTTCTGCAGCTAATGTCCTCGTATTAGCGATATACATCTCAGAACGTCCGACAACATTAACCGCATTAACACCGTACCAATATTCGGTATCTGGCGTACAGTCCACGTCAATCATTGACATGGCGCGACCTAGATAATTAGTTTGCGCCTCGACCTCAGCCCTCGTCGCACCTTTGTAAAACTCGAATTGAGTACCCAAACTGGATACAGCAGTCATTACAGGGCGAATTGAGATATTAACCGCGCTCGGCGTGAGTACCAATCCCGATGGCATGGCTGGCGGCAATATTGAAAATGAGATAGTCGTCTCATCGCCTAGTCGTCCGTCCTCGCCAATACCACGAACTGTTGCGTTAAATTTACCCTGCTGTAGGTCCGATATGTAAAACTCCGTTTCAGTAACAACATCACGACTAACCAATTTGTCATCGCGATAGATTTTAACCTCGAATTGGAGATTTTGAATTGTACGAGGAGTTGACCACGATAACCGCGCCTGATACACGTCAGATTCTGGCGTTACCTCCACCTGTAATTGCTCAACGGGAGGAATTGCCCAATTAAATATTGTCGGGCTGTCTGTATCAAATTTAGCGCCTCTGTCAACAATAGCCTCTTTATTCGGGTCATGTTGTAATGCTGTTATTGCGTACGTTCCGTTGTCGTTCTCCCGAATAGAAAGAGCTTTAAATAGTCGTGGTTTGATTTTGTTGTCGTACAGACTCCAAACCGAATACTCATCAGCATCAACAGATTCAGTTAATACGATTTGATTAGGTTTAGGTTGTGCCTGTATCTGGATTTTACGCAAATCGCTATTGGTATCGGTAATACTCAAATACGCGTTTTTGATATTTTTTATTTCAATATCTCTATCTAACGTAATTGTGCTACCGTCTACGGAAATCACTCGACCACCAATAGTTGTGCCCGTATAATCATTATCAGCAATACCAATAATATCGCCGGGCAAATGCCTGATACCCTCACGACCAACCGAAAATGTGACCGTTTGAGTTTCGAGTTTTTCAGTTTGAATTAGCCATTTCCCGACCCTATGAGCCTGACCTCTGGATGTACATCCGAATGCGTCAATATTTGCGACATTTAGACCAAACCGTTTGATTAAATCATCGTCCGCAACATATTCAGTCGCCGTTTCCCAATTGTTATTGGGGTCAATATATCGCACGTATGCAGCTGTATGGCGCTGTTTTAGCGGCGCTGAGGTATACGCAAATTGTCCGTCAACAACATTCGCATTTGAGTAAACCGCAACCATATCACTAGGTCGATCAATTACCACTGAATATTGTGTACCAGTCCAAATGCCCATGCCTCGAAATACTGAACACAAATCATCGATAACGTCTCGTGCTGGTCGCTGCTCTGTTATATGACAACCACAGACAAAACGAGGCTCACGTCCGCCAAATCCATCATCGACGAGCTGGTCGCAGTATTGGGCAACCGCGTACAATGTAAATTTATCAACACCGAATTTGCCGAGTCGCTCACCCAATCCATAACGTTCGTTTGTTATCAGGTTGTACAATATCCACGCAGGATTATCGGTCCAAGCCTGTTTAAAATTACCCGACCAAAAACCGCTGTACTCCCTAGTTTCTGGATTGTAATTGTCAGGCACATCAATAATAAAACCATCTATCAAATAGTTGCGTCTAGGTACACCACTGAATTGTTCTGAGTCGAATTTTAAACCAATTAATGCGGTATTCGGGTGTGAGAATTTGGCGTCATAGATTTCAGTGTATGAACTCCACAACGTGTCGTTTAGTAGTGTTTGAGATTTACTATCAGGTGTATTTCTGACAACACGGATATTAAACGGAGTTTCTGGTAAATCATCTAAAATAACAGAGGTCAGATATTGGGAATTGGTTTTTTTATCAATTAAATTGATATGTTTAACTGTTTGCCACGCATCACCCCTGCCGATCTGCACAGACATTGAAACGTTAGTTCGTTTAGTGTTACCCTTGCTATCTATATATTTCAATGCTGGCACACCAACTGTAACTCGAACCCGATCGACGTTTGGGTCAGTGATTGTTCGAGTAATGGGCGTGGTTGTTTTTACCTGTAGATTTACAGGGATTTCGTTGCCAGTGTATGAGAATCCCTCCAGAGGTAATTGTGTTTGTGTGCCCGTGACCCATTCGGCATAAACTCCCTTGAAATTAAACGAACCATCAGGCGCTTGAACGGGAGTATCATTTAAAAATACGCCCCGCAAATCTCCAACAAGTCCTTTAATTTGTCCCTCACCCAACATATCAACAATTCTAAGACATTGATTTGACTTGAGATTGTCAGGAGCCTCATACGGAGCCTTTGCCTTTTTTGAGCCTTTACCCATGCGACCTCCCTTTTACTGGATAGAGAATTGGCTTGTCGCCAACATTCGACTCCACCTCATCCAACGTTTCTAATTCCTGCGAGAGAACTTTTGAACCCACTTTCATTCGTCCAAAAATCAGCGGAACAGGCGCACCCTGAGCCATTGTGTTGTCCAGATTTGAAAAATAGGTATTTCTATTGCTATCGGTTGATTTTTTTTCGGTTTTCGGTAGCTGGGTGAGCATTTGAGCGACACCGCCGAGCATTAACCCTACGCCAGCCGCAACCAGTCCAAACCCTATCCCTGTTGAAACTCCGACTATCAGCCCGCCAACAACGAGTGCTGCACCAGCAATAAATCCGAATATTCCACCGCTTTTTGCGCCAGCCACATGAGGGACAATATGAATAACAGCATTTTCGGGTAATCTACTATGCAATCCGACCGCTAAATTTTCATCAGTAATATCAACGCCATTGATACGAACGTGAAACCAACCGTCTATAATCCGTTGACGTAATCCAGCTATTTGACAATATAGACCGTTCAATCCCTCTGATGCGGTTTCGACATTCATATCGAATTTATCGCCAAATTGTTTGAGATGGCCGTATAGTCTGATTTTCGCCATTGGTTATGCCTCCAAATTGAATGTGTGTAATTTCGCCAAAAACCACCATACGTATCGCGTTTAGATAGTCGTTCTGGACAGTGATGTAAAATGTATTGATGGCCAATATAGACTGCGGCATGGTTGGGTGTTTCCGAACCGAGACAAACAAGAATAACGTCTCCCTCCTGCAGGTCCTCTGCGTCCACTCGCTCAAACCCGTTTTTAGGCAGCAAATCTAGATAGAGGTTTTGCCCGTTATGCCACCAGTCGTCCTCACGCTCATAGTCTGGTAAATTAATGCCAGCCAGCATGTAGGCATCTCTAACTATTGATAGACAATCGGTTTTACCGTGTTCAAATTCACGACCTAATAGCGGTTTTATGTATCTGAATTTATGAATTTGGTTATCACAGACGAGCCACCAATCGACGGCAGTTTGTTGTTGGTGAATTTGGTCTGACTCGCTGAGGATAGGCGTTCCGTTAGGGTGAGAGTGCACAATAGCTGTAATTTCACCGATTTTTTCAGCCTGAATCCAATCATCAGGCGAGATTTCAAATGTCTCTGTTGGTGTGGGTGATATGTTTTTGCAGGGCATGTACATTTTATTATCAATAACAAAACCGCAGCATTCAGCCTCACCGCATTTTTTAGCGTGATTGAGTATTTTAGTTTTCATTGTATAACCTGATTTTTTAGGGTAGTTATGTAGACGTGTTATTTAATTCTCGCAGCGGTAGGAAACCCGCCGAATGGTAGTATTCCGTGTTCACCGTGTCGGAGTTTGCAACCAGTGACACATCCGCTACATTTGTCGCGCGTAATATCGTTAGTAGGCTGATCGAACTCATCAGCAACCGCACCGCCTGTATAACCACAATTAGCGCTGCGATAAATCCAACTACAGGTATCAGCTATAATTATTCGTGCGGGTATTCGTGCGCCGTCAGTCTCACAGGGTAGCGCTAATTCCAGAGTAACAAATTGAGACGTTTGTTGTTTAACCTGTTCAATGACATAATTTGAGACGACCTCGCAATATGGGTCAGCATATTTATTGCCGTTCTCAAAATTGACCGCATCTAGGTATTTAACGAGCACCTCATGCCTAGTTACAATTGCGCCGATCATACCCTCATAATTCGCGATTAGTCCGTTTAAAATGCCTCCCGTATTACTGGCTGTTAGTGTCGGTCGATTACTCGCGCCCTGCCCGCTGCGCTCAAATCCCTGCGCTTTAATAGGGTATGGCTCATACACGTTACCCTGCCACGTGATAGGTCGGCGTAGTTCATTTACACCATTGTGAAAACGTATTACTGTTTTATTGCCAACGATTTTACTCAAATCGAGGTCATATAAATTAATGATTGCGCCCTGCTCGATTTTTGTAATATCTAACAGCATTTTTTTTGGGGTCATATTTTCTCCAAACATAAAAAAACCCCAGTAATTGGTTGTCCAACTATTGGGGGTCACTTCAAAAAGACGGTTTGTTTATTATCCCGCATATCCTCCGTCGATAATTGATTTGGCGTAATCAAAAGCGTTTTTGTAAACATCACCTATTACAGTGTTGGGTTTTAAATCCTCGGAATATTGGAGGTAAAATTCGGCGTCTGGCATCAACGTTATAACACCAGTAATAGCAATATTAATTTTAATGATTGGCGTAATCTCAGATTCATATGATGAATTGAATTTAACCCGATCGTCATTATTAAAATTTCCTAATGTTATTGTCGCCCCCCTGTATTGAATTGTGTTTACTAAATTACTGGTATCAGCTATCAATCTGTCACTAGTAGTATTAGATTCGTCTTTAATTTTTGTTGTTTCGTGCATTAGATTTGCTCCTGATGAATTTATGCCACAACCTCGTCAAATGTGGCTGTAATTGTTTTAGCGGCACCATTAGACGTTGAACTCCACGAGCGACATACAACCGTAATAGTTTTATGAGTATGTGGTTCGCACCATTTGAATGCGCGCACCGCCCCCTGCCGAGTTAGAAACTCATCTATTAGAGTAATATCATCAAATAACCCAATAAACGTGACATTATAACTACGCAGATCATTATTAATACCGTCCTGTATTCGTTGCTCGTAACCGTCACCAAATTTAATAACCCTAACTCTCGGCGATATTGACGCTGTTGAACTTTTTTGAGGTATCCAATTAAATGTTTCCATATTTTCTCCAGACATAAAAAAACCGCCACTAGGGCGGTTTGTGTGCATTTATGGTTTATCCCTGTGTGTACAGGGAACACTCTTATTATAACCTATTGTTTATTATTTAAAATACCTGACTAGAAATTTCCACCACCTTTTTAAATATATTTGCCATAAAAAAGGTGGTGGATTATTTACGCTCTTTCAGAATCCTCTACTAGATGCAATGCATGGTTAACCAAGTCCTGTATTATCCAAAATACGTTAGATTTGTCCTCATCTTCAGATTTGTTGCTCCCAAGAATATAAGCCAACGACCTAGCCTGACCCAAATTTTTAACTATCATTTCATAGTCATCATCATCAATTACAAATTTCATGCCGCTATCCTCGTTTTGCTCAATAATCCATGCAATTCATTTGTCATCGTTGATATTGCGCCAATACTATTTATCAAGGTTTCATCAGGATATTTTGAGTTACCCATATCGCTAATTAACAACTCTGAAATAGCAGCGATATAATTTAGTTTCAACGATAAAATATCGAAATCATCTTCTTTAATTATTATATTTCTGTTCATTTCTACATCCTCAAATAGCCCCTGCGCGGGGCTTGTTGTAATTGGTTAGTGTGTTGTTAGCATTTGTGAGAGTTTGGCCAGACCTTTTGGTGTAACTAATACTTGTTCTACTATTTTTTCACTACCATCACTTCTTGAGACTGTAGTAACTTTATGTTCAAGCAATCCCTGCTTAACTTTGTCTTGATAGCCTAACCAATGATGGCTACCTGTTCGTTTGTAGATCCACCCCATAGCATGCAATTCTTGAAAGAACTTTTTAGGCTGAACTTGCAAATGTTTAGCTGTGTCAGTAACACACATACTGCCCTCCGTTTTAGTCGCTATGCGATCAAATGCGGCAACAGTTGGCTTCATTTCTTCGACTTGAGATCCTAATGTTTTATTTTCAATTGAAAGCCGCTCATTCTCCTCCTCGGCTTTAATAACCATTAATGCGAGTTCTTTATTGGTTGGAATTCTTACTTGAGGCTGCTTGTTTGCTTCTTCTAGCTGATGCATGCGATCAATAACCCTCATTCTTAACGGTATACTGTAACCAGTTAGAAGACATTCAATATATTTTTTAGGTAATTGATATTCTTTATAAATTTGTTTATTTTGGGGGTGTGTCCAATTTTGGGCATACCCCTCTGAATCAATATGTAGTTCAGAAAATATATTTTCTATATCCCGTAAAACATGCCTATGTTGCTTGCCTGTTAATTCAGCAATCTCACGGCTAGACATTGTCAATTGACTTTGGTGATCAGCTTTATCCTTTGTGATAGTTATTCCTGCTATTACTGGACAATTTAAGTTGTTTGTGTTACTGTTACTCATAAGTTGATCCTTATTTAGGGTTTGTGGTTGACTTGATTTAGGGCTTTAACTGTTGCCGCAGTTAGAGCCTTTAGTTTTTTAGATGTTTGCATTTTTTAATTCTCTCCTCTTGGTGTTTTCTAATTCTCTTACAACAATCTGGTGCAATGCTGAATTTAAAGATAGTCCCTCTTTTTCAGCTCGTTCTTTTACCTCAGCATGAACATTTTCATGCATTCTGAAAGTGAATTTTATGTATGTATTTTTTTGCATTTTTCCTCCTTGTTAATGGCTAATTGCCACTAGTGTTAATTTACCACCATTTGCAATAATGTCAAGTTGCCATTATCATATATTTTAAATATTTTTTGAGGTTGAACTATGAGCGATAAATTTCCAAGCCAAATGCAGGATAAATTTACTGTTAGATTTCCAGATGGAATGAGAGATAAAATTGCGGAAATTGCCAAAAAGAACAATCGTTCAATGAATTCTGAAATTATTCTCGCTTTAGAGAAATATATAGAATCAGAAAATAACCACCCTTTAATGAGTTATTCAATTGAACAGGAATTAAATTTATCGGAATTAGAAAGTTCATTACGAAACATAGCTCTAAAATTTAACAAAATATTCAATGAAGATAATATTAAAAATATCGTTAAAGTAGCACAATTTCAAGCAAAATATACTAAAAATAAACCCAATAAAGGAGCTAAAGATGAAAACAATGAATAAATTAATTCTAGGTGCACTAACTCTATTATCAAGCAATTTTGCTTTTGCTAAGGATGGACTAGATGGTTCGCTAAGCGTTGGCGGTAATGCTATTGCGGATATCTTTATGAAAGCGCCTGTCGGGTTTATTGCTCTTATCATCATTGCTTATTTCTACCGTAAATTATCCTAAAAATAATTTATGAGCCATGTGCAAAAATAAATATCGATTAAATTAATAAAAACCCTCGTTAGAGGGTTAAAATAATTTTAAAGTCGATAGACGACTATTTTATTCTTGTACAAGTTGCCTCATTTTTGAGTTTTTCATTAAGCGAATTGTATTTCTCATCTTTAACAATTATTTCACTTTCATAGGTTGTGATAAATTTATTATTAGATATTTTTTTTAGTGATTTAGTTATTTTATCAATTAAAAAATCATCTTCTTCTTGTGTTGTTTTATTATTATATTCCTCAATTAAACTACCTGCTTTCCAGTCTTCTTTTTCTGAAGCCTTTAAATATAAGCTGTTATTTTCATACTTGAACGACAATAACTTTATTTGTTTCTCATTAGTCGGTTTAAATTCACCAAAACTACTTTTATCCCACGTAGATTTATAGTCAATAACTTCGCATTTCCAATCACCTGCAAACATTTCATCTGAAATAACCTTATCATCTCCACAACCAGACAACGCGAAACAAACCAATCCCAGTAATGCAATTCTTTTCATACTATCTCCTTAATAATTAAATTTAGGTAATGGTATGAAATTTAGTTAATTAAATCAACGATGATTTAGTAATCCGCCGGGACGCTGTTCCTTTATTATTTGAGCGCGAATAGATTGCTCAATGTTTTTAGCTAGTTGCTGTCCGTCTTGTTCTGATATGCCGCCATTTCCGTCTAGATGAATCGGTGTATTAAATGTCATATTTATTACTGAACCGTCACCTTTACCTGATGTTATTTGACGATTACTTAATACCTTTCCGTTTTCACCCGGAATCAGGTACTGTTTACCTCCCTGCATTAGTATCTCTGGTTTACCTCCCTCACCAACTCGATACGCGTTATTAGCCAAAACAGAACCACCATTTTTACGAGCACCAGCAATAGAAGCAGCTTTCATTGTGCCTAAAGCTGTTATATAAGAAGACGAGCCTACTGTCGCCGCAGCCCCCTGTGTTGCAATTGAAGCGTACATAGCGGCAGGCTGATATGCTGCTGAGAGCGCCGCCGCTTCGGTGATTTGCGTTGCAGTAGTTGCTGCTGATGCTGATTGAGCGACAATCGAGTTTTTAACGTACTGCATACCCATTTGAACAAGTGAACCTATTGCCTCGTTAAGAATAACGTTGGCAAAATTTTGCATGGCCTGAGTAGCTGTCATAGTGCCTGACATCAGACCTGAAATGGTGCTTGTGGCGCTACTTGCTAAGCCTTCCAGTGATGAAGCTAGAAACTCGTTAGCATCACTTTGATTTCGCCATATTTCCCATTGAGCATTGATGCGATTTTGTTCGAATTGATGATTTGCAGCTTCGCGGAGTGCAATAGCATTTTGTTCGGACATCCATTTTTGAGTTTCGAACTCTTGAATTAGCGCTAGTTTTCGTTTGTGCTCATTCTCTAGGGCGAGCACTGGGTCAACCTGAGCCACAGCATTATCAATATCAGATACTACTGCGTCAGACTTAGCCTTAGCCATGTTTATCTGATGTTGTCGCTCAAGTTGTTCAAGCTTAGCGTTGTATTCTTCTTGAGTTTTTATCTCCCCCTCTTTTCGTAATACATCTAGTGATTTTTTAGATTGTTTAAATGAATCTTCTTCGGCTTCAATTGGACTTTTCAAAGTACCTAACGCTTTGTATGCTTGCGATGCCTCGATTAATTTTTTTAGTTCTTCTGTTTGCTGAGCTGTAACTTTCGAACCCATTTTTTGGGTGATCGCTAACAGCTCGGCTTCGACTGTAAGTCCTTTCGCTTCGAGTTTAGCAACTTCTAATCTATCTTTCAGTTCTTTAACTCCGTCAGCATATGATTTTGTAGCGCCTCGTCCTTTTTTATTGCTGATTTTGGCGTTTTCTTTTGCTAAATCTCGCAATTGATCAATCAATGGTTGTAATGCAATCACTTGATCGTTAGTTAATTTAGTAAAATTCATTTGACCTGTAGCTAGATTAACTAAATCCTGTTTATACTCATTAGCCCTATCACCCAATGCTGAAAAAAGCCCATCAAGAATAAATGCAGCTTCACTATTGCCGTTAGCTTTTAATTTAGAAATTTCAAGTTCTTTGGATAAATTTGCAACTTTTTTATCAATATCGGTTTGTGATGCGTCTCCCCATGTTTTTGCTAGATTTTGACCTGCAACCGCTATTTCATTGGTTTTTTCTATTTGTCCAGACAATATGTCATTGCGCATTTTTTCCGCTTTTGCAAGGCTTTCTTGAGATGTTTTTAATTTGTTGCTAGCCTCTAAATATTTATTCTGAGCTTCATTCAATCCCTCCTGTGAGGTAAATACCCTACTAAACACCCCCTCAACACGGCGTTGGTATTGCTCGTACTCCGCTTTTAGTAACCTAACAATTAATTTCTGATCCTCTATGCTCTGCGTTGCCTCGTCAATATCAACATTTAATCTAGATAACTCAAGCTGCTTTTGTTCCTGATTTAACGATTTGTATTTTTCTCGCAATTCATCAATACGATCACCTAATCCCAAAGTCTTCTGCTTTGCTTCATCAACTTTACTTGACCACGTCATGAAAGCACCAGCGGCAAGGAGAATTATACCAGCAGGACCGCCAAGCATTGCCATCGTAGCTTGCAAACCTTTAGCTGCAAAAGAAGTGGCTTTAACCGCAACGCTAAGTCTTGCTTGTGCCGCTGCTTGCTCATTTGTAGCTGCGGTAAGCTGTTTCTCTACTACGGTAAGCTGTTGATTTAAAGCCATTTGCGCTTTTAAATTATTACATTGTGCTTGAGCCATAATAATGTTTTGTCGCTGGATTTGCAGTGCTTTGACGTTTTGGTTGGCTCTTTCAACTTCCACTTGTAATAAAGCTTTCTCAGCTTGAGCTTGACGCATATCAGCAATCGTTTTTTCAACACTCTGTTTAGTAGCACTAGCTAATGATGTAATATATTTACCCGCATAGATTGCAGCTAATACACCTACACTAGTCATTAGGATATCAATATGCTGAGACATTAGAATTAGTGCATCAACGAGCGTTTTAGTTGCTCCAGTTGAATTATTTAGCTCACCTAAATATTGTTTCGCGTTATTAGCAATACGATTAAAACCGTCTTGTATATTATTTCTCATGTTATCAGCAAGTGCT
Source organism: Gilliamella sp. LMG 34360 (assembly GCF_984568995.1). Taxonomy (NCBI): domain Bacteria; kingdom Pseudomonadati; phylum Pseudomonadota; class Gammaproteobacteria; order Orbales; family Orbaceae; genus Gilliamella; species Gilliamella sp. LMG 34360. Next base: position 2,083,502 of record NZ_OZ474900.1, read on the forward strand.
GCCGTTTCTTTTTGAGCGACTATCATTGCCTCAGCAAATTGCGACATTGACAATTTGCCATCCATTGCCATTTTCCGAACCTCGACTTCGGTTTTGTTTAACTGTTTGCCGAGTATTTTCAGAACAGTTGGCATCGCACCAAACACTGATATCGCCTCTAGACCTGCTAACTTCCCCTTTGTCTGCGCTTTGGTTAGTGCATTTATCGCCGATTCTGCACCTAATGCCTTTGTTTTATCAATTGTTAATAAATTCGACAGAGTATCAATATAAGATAATGTACTTTGCGTGCTATATCCTAACTCACTCATAGAGTTAGATAACCTAATATATAACTCTGATGACTCCTCAATCGTTCTACCATTTCGATCAGAGGTTGCTAATAACTGGTCTAGGATATCTTTTGTTTGTAATGCTGTAGCGCCTGTGTTCTGTATTCGGTCCTCTAACTCATTCCAGCTTTGCGCATACGCAAACACAGTATTTGATATTAACGCGGCAGACACCGCCTTAGCAATGGTTGTGAGTTTACCAAGAGAAGTACCCGCGATTTTAGCCGAAGCGTCAAGTCGATCCAAACCGTTGGATGAATTTATTCCACTGCGATTCAACTCTTTTAATTCTTGAATAACTTTTTTAGATTCGTCTAATAACTGCCGCACTTCCAGTGAAACTGTGTATGTGATATTTCCGTCTGTATGTTCCGCCATAATTCACCCGTAAAAATGGCTATTGAGCCGTTTTTGTTTTTGCTTTTGTTTTTGTTTTTGCTAATCTTTTTTTCCGTAGTTCCTGATAATCGGAAACCACTTTGTCGTATTCATCTCTGGTCATTCCATCGTTATCGGGGAATTTATTAGCCATTAGAAAAATATATTCTGTCATGGTTAATTTTTTTGCCTCATCTAATGACAGACCTAGATGTACTCTGGCATTATTAATGTAATCGGTGATTTTAAATTCTGATGAATAAGAGGTGTTTTCATTACGTTGTGAAATTCTAACTTTAGCCCGCCCTGCAACGCCGTAATCGAGTAGGGTTTTAGCTAGTAAAAAAATATTTTGTTCGGGCATTAAGCCCCGTTTTTTGTTTGTTCCACCTATTAAATCGGTTATGTCAGCATCACAACAGCACCTCAATACTCGTTTTGCTGTTTGTAATTTTAAACGCCTTTTTTCATTGATGTATTTAATTAGATAACTGTATGGCTCCCTAAAACGAGTCATTGCCTCATACTCAGAATTAGATAGAAGAACAGTATAAGCGTTTATTATCTCGGCAGGTTCACCTAATTTAGATAAGTTTTCAAATGAGGGAATAAAAACATAATTATTTATTTTGCAACGTAATGCACCATTTTTTTTAACCGAAACAACGATTTCGCCTATATCTGTTCTAATCATTTTATTTCCTATTGTTTTGATGCTGGAATTATGGCGCCTGAATAATTTGGATTGTTTTAGATGATGCGGTTTTAAACTCTAACGATGCTTTTACGAGTTCGCTTGTCCCACCGCTCCAACTAAACGAGGTAATGTTCATATAACCAATAAAAATATTTTCGCCATGCATTAAACGAACCCAGATGGATGGTTGACTTTTATTTGCAATTGCTGTAGCAAAATTACGCTCGAATTTATAGAAGCCATACTCATCAAGCTCATCATTAACCCTAACCTCCCCCTCGAACGGGAGCGAGATATCAGCGTTAGTTACAATAGATTCAACAAATCCCCCCTGATCATCAGCATCACTGGTAACGGTGTTAGGGCTGAAATCCAAGCCCTTTGACGTTCCAGCCATTAATGATTTCCAATCAGCCTCGCTGGGTGGTGTTTTTTCGCAACCGTCTGCGACCTCCAGCACTACAGCTCCTCCAAATAATTTATTATTTTGTTGTGTACAGTTAGACATTTATTTTTCCCCATAAAAAACCCGCCGAAGCGGGTTGTAAAATTGTTTTTAACTAATTTGAAACTAACCGAATTTGCACGAAACTAGCAGCCGATAAACTAGCCGATCTCCCTCTGTTGTAACAGGGGCAGGAATTGCACCAACAATTTGGATTAATCCCGTCTCATTGGTGTACGGATTGTTTTTGATGTAATCAACAATCGTTGACACATCATTATCGATTGTTTCAATGTCGTTTACTGCACCGATAAAATCAATGAGCGTGTAATATTCATTACCCAAATTAGTTTGAATTATTGATCCACCATTAGGTCTAAAAACAATAAATTTATTATTTTTAGTTTTGGTATCACGCCATTTTAGATACTGAACAGTAAACCCATTCGTAAGCCCTGTTTTTTTTAAATATTCAGCTACACGCTGATACATTTTCATAATCTCAACTCCTGACGAATAACCTGATTAATGGTTTCTCGCTCGTCTCGGAAACCCTGATACAGAAATTCTTTTCTAGCTGTGGAACGTCTGAATCTCATTGGATGGTTGGGATCATGAACATATGCGGCATAATTAGCGGAATAACCAACGCGTCCAGTTAATCTAGTGCCATTAACAAACATTTCTCGATATTGGCTATTGATGAGCATTGATGTGTCAATAGGCGTATAAAGAGCCGCACGAGTTCCACCGATTAACAAGGCGGATTGTATAGCTCTTACTGCTTTTCTACCTTGAACATCACCAATAATACTATTTAATTGATTAATACACTCTCTAGCCCCACGTACCCTAATCGCCATACTAAACTCCTGTCATGAGTGCATAATCATCGGCTAGTCGTTCGAATGTGTCTGCATATCGTGTGATATGTTTGATTTCAGAAGCGCCAGCCTTAATTGGGTCTAACTCGGATAATTCGCCAATGAGAATAAAATCACCCTCATTGGCTTTATCGTACTCAGTCCAAAAGGTGTTTTTAGCAATAAATCCCATTCCCACTCCTGCTGATTCTGCGATAGCTGAATCTAACCCATAATTACAATCGATATATTCAGGTGGGCGAAACGTCTTAGTACCAAATTCATTCTCACTAGCAACGCGCCAAATGGTGGCTTTAGCTGTATATGTCCAACGGGCAACACTACTCATAATGACCTCCTACAACCGCAAAAAATCCCGCTTTCTTACCACTTAATGGCAAATCAGATAAACAGTTATTTTTATCCCAAATGCGAATTTGAGTTAGTAGGTGATCTGTGCCACTACTATCGTAGTTAAATGAACGGCTACCGCTCTGAGAGCCTTGTGATGCTATCTTTCTAGCTCCCGACATTGACGCTAACCGAGCAACTGAATATAACGCCAATAGTTTTGCTGTGACTTCACCATACTGCAGTAAACAAGTTTCATGCTTGCTTACTTGCTGTATTAATAGCTCTAACATCGAGTCAGGAATAGAAAAACCCAGCTCGTCTATAAATAATTTAACTTCACTTTTATTGATTAGCTGGGTCATAGGTTATTTCCCTGTGCCGCTTAATTTGGCTTCAAACTCTTCTTTGAGTCGTTTGGCAAAATTAGGAACCGTTTCTTTAGATTGTTGAGATGTTAATTCATGCTGTGCTGCGAAATCAGCAAGTTCTTTACTGCTTTTATTCGCTAAGTTAATTTCTTCACCGTTTACTATAACAATAAGAGGTTCGGGAATTTTCTTATTATCTTTTGGTGGAGTATTATTATATTGTTCTCCATTCTCTTGCTCTAAAACAATAACCCGACCAACAAATGCAGGGGGCATATCTTTAGCTGTGAATTCATGACCAATAGGAAGCTCTGCAATCTCACCATCTATGCGGCCATAACAGCCGCGTTTCGTCACTCTTAATTTCATTATCAATTACCCCTTAGCGTTAAATACTTTGCTCTTACCGTTAAAATCTCGTTTAATTTGCAAGCCGAATGCTGACCAAATGAGAGTTTGGTAATTATCATGCGGATTAATGCGTTGTTTCATAAATGAACCGATTGGAGCGGCAATACGGGTTTTAATGTACTGAGTATTACGAACGTAACCGATAAAGTGGTTGAGTTTTAATTCATATGTTTTGGTGAAAGAGCCGATATGTGTTGCATATTTAAGAATATAGTCTTTTACTGTACCCTCTTTAAATCCATTTGAATTTGAATAAGGTACATTTAAACGTCTGTCAATTTCTGGTGAAATGAAGAGTTTTACTGGTTCCGCTACGAGGTTATCATCCAAAATTTTTGCAAAATCTTGTACAAAAAATTTGATGATGTCATCGTTACTGGTAGAATCTGATGTTAAATCGATATTACAACCTGATGAGCCCAAATCAATTTGATTAGTGTTCTCATGGTTTGTAATACCTCTACCTTGATAGTTCTGAACCTTGATTTTATCATCACCCATTAAAATGTATTGCGCCATGTTTCGACGGATAGCGGCGGTGGCTGCTTCTTGATCGTCTGACATTGCATCAATATTTTCAGTTTGCAAACCTAACCATTCACGCCATTCACGAGCATAACCAGTTTTAAAGATTGGAATAGGATCGCCATAATGATCATAAACAACTTTATCTAGTGTTTCTGGCTCTTGACCTGACATTGAACGATTAACATAACCAGCATCGCTTGATACACGATATAACGCAGCGGTTTTACCGATTGAGATAGGAGAACCTAACGATAATAAATCGTCTAATAGCGGCGCGCCTTCATCATCACGAATAACACGAGTAGTGATATTATCAACCTCGCGCCAATAATCTTGTGTTAGAACTGCAGCTTGGTTAGCCTGTATTGCGCCACCATGCATTGCACTTAATTGGTTTTGACCGTTATTAAAAATCTGACGGTTAGCATTTAATTGTTGCCATGCGATTGCTACTTGTGTGCTATTGGTAATTAATTTTTTATTAAAAATAATCTTTTCGTTCTTCATTATTGCTCCTTAAGCTTTACGAACTCGAACTTGTTCAGCGGTTGCGCCTACTGTGTAATTTTCAAATGCGTAGAAAATAACCGCGTCACCATCAACCGCTTTTTTCAATGTGCCATCACCGTTTGATGTTAATTTGTCGCCAATCACCAACTTTTCGCCAGCTTTAACCAAAACGTGATAAGTGACATCATCTTCGCAAACAAACGCAATACCTGATGTGCCAGCGGGTACATCAACACGAATATCATGCCCACCTAAATAATCATTTGTGATAATCAGTGCCTGCGTTTGTTTGCCTGCTGCCGAATGTTTCATTAATTTATTGTCAACTACAGCAACCAAAGAACAGGGAGTGACGGCTTCACCTGTTAAAAGGTCAATTGTTTGTGGGTCATTTTTACGTGCTGGACCACCAATCACGGTTTTAAATCTAATCATTACTCTGGAGCCTCCATGTTTAATAATGAATTGTTACTGTTATTAGCAAAGCCACCGTTAATAGGCGCAGTAGAAACACATTGAGCATAAAGTGCATCTAGTGGTTCACCAGATAATGCATTTACAGCAGTTTGAGACATACTGAATTTAGCCTTAACAGCATCACGCTTAGCCGATAATTCTTTTTCAGTATTTGTGTTTACTGCGGTTTTCAATGCGGCAACGTCTGCTAGCAATGATTTAGCCCAGTCAGGTGCTTGAGCATTAGTTGCATTCTTCTGCTCTTCATCTGCCTTTTTATTCTTTTCTTCATCAGCGGCTTTCTTTTCATCAATTGCCTTTTTAGCGGTTTGTTCGTTATAAGCAGCAAGCAATTGTTCATCTGATAAACCATCGGTTTTCACGCCTGCAGCATTAAGTGCTAGTAAGATTTTTTCTTTCATTGGGTCGTATTCCTCTTTTTTATTAAATTGAAATGTTTTCAAAACATCTTTAATTGTTTGTTTAATGACATTGGTTAGTGGTTCTTCTGTGCAATCAGCAAGACTCACAGTTTCAAGTGGTGTTTTTTCTCCATTTGAATTAACGAAAATACCTACACCATCCTCTGGTGTTGCTGCACCTTGTTTGTCGGTCAGGATTGCAACATGGTCAAACTTCATATTTCTTGCTATTGATGCATACCTTTTGCCTTTAGATGTGCCTGATTGATGATCCGCTTGATAAGTTAGTCCTGTTGAAACATGAATAGGTGTAGTGTTTTTTCCATTCATCATGTCATCAAGCCGATTAACTAGCATTCGCCCTTTTTCTGTGCTTTCTGCAAATTTTCGGTCGATATAAGCATCCATTAGGACCTTATCGCCTACTTTACGGACATTGCGTCCCCATGCACCTATGTAATAGTTATTGATAGCTTGTGGATTTAGTGCCGAAACATTCTCATTATTTATTCTTGGATGGTCTAATGGCATTAAATTGTCGTTCAATGTCATGTACGATTTATTGATTTCATCTGACGGATAGTAAATCCCATTCATGACAATATCATCGACAATAGGGACCACATCATTGATAACAATGTGTTCTTTACCGTCGATGATTTGTGTAGATATTTTGGATTTACTATTGACGACAGATAAAACATTTACACTCTTGAGTGTCATGCTTTACCTCATGTGGATTTTAGATATAAAAAAACCGCCTTCTGGCGGTTCAGTGAATTAATTACTCATTCCTTATAACGAACAAAGCCTCAGCAAAAGTGGCTAACATAAACCTTTCGGGCTTACTTTCTGCTTGGTCAATGATGCGTTGCAATTGCTCCTCTGCATCATCAGGAAGTGGCTCAGTGTTTATCAGTTTAGTTGCTTGCTCAACTAATGAATCAAATTTATTCATCTAATGCCCTTATCTAACGATTGGAAAAATTTCAATAGTTCTGGATGCAACCTTTTTTTGGCTTCAATGATATTTTCAATATACAACGAAAATGATTCAGCAACAAATTCTAGCTTGTTATATTGAGCATACTTACTAATTGCATGTGCCCAGCCTCGCCCCCACAATTTATTGATGATATTGTCAATCTCTTCTTTGTGTTTGTAATGTAATGCGTGCCCCATCTCATGAGCATAAACGCCTCTTGGGGTGGAAACCGCTATCCAAGGGATATAATCCATTTCGTGAATTATTTTAGTTAATTGTTTATCATTACCCTTGCTAACCATCATCATAGAGCTTTGTTTATACCCATTTGCTTTACTCATTAAATCAGCGTCTAACAACGCTTTTTTATCAACGCTATCAGATGTAATAATCAATGCATTAGCTTCGTGCGAATAAGCGGCTAGCATCCCTTTTGGCGGTTTTCTATATTTATAAATATCACCAGCTATTGTTCCAGCATACCTAAATTTAGGTAAGTTAAATCGCTCTTGAATTTCCGATACCAATTTCAGGCATGGTGCTAATTCTTTAGTATCAATATCTTTCGGTATATTAGCTGTTTCAGTAATGTTATTTTTAGACCATGTATTAAGCTCCTCAATATTAGATGGCGACTGTTTTACTTGTTGATGTTGGCTCTGGACTTTCCATTCGGTGACGTCATTTTGAAGACGCTCAATATATGCCTTGTTATAAGGCTCCCCTTTATCATTGAGAAGAACGGCGACTTGCGCACAATAGCAATTAAATCGATTACCATTGTCTTCGTACCAGTCTTGAACCTGTTCAACGGTGTAGACTTTACCATGCCTATCAACGTGTGTAGCTCTCGAATTGGGTTTTAATGCAGAAAGATGAAGCAAGCCTGTATTCAGATCTAGTTCTTCCTGAACTCTCTTAGTTTCATCGCATGTAGCTTGACGTAATGCGCCTACTTGTTCAGTTTGAGCAATAGCCTTAGCTTTACTATATGAAACATCAATCCTTTTACTGATAATGTCCGCTGTTTCTCTTGGGTTAATCCCTCTTGCTACAGCGTTACTTAGAACGTTACCTAAATCACCTTTTAAACCATCTGCCACGCTTTTCCAGTCATTAAATGTTGCTGTATAGGCAAGTCCAACTCTTCGAATATAGGCATCACTAAATAGTAGTGATTCCAATGAGGTAGCTTGTGTATAAACTGGTGATTGAGCCGATAAATTATGAAATGTCCGGTTAATACCGGTTTTATACATGTCAGCAACAAACTTACCCGCCCAAAACCTGTCAATACCGCCATCAATTAAGCTTTCATCAACAATTTCTTGAATGCGAGTTAACACCCTAGCAAGTTGATTGCCGTCAACAGTGTAATTAACACTGGCATTAACGACATAGAGTGTATTATCAACGAATATCGCTGTTTTAATCGGCTCTTTAGCATAGTAGCCTAAGCTTAATTCGATATACTCAATAATTGATTGTTTGATTGTTTTGTAGCGTTTTTGTATTTCGCTACGCATTTGGAGGATTTGTTTGTTGGTGAGTGTGGGATTATTTTTGCTTTTCGGTAATATTGGATTCTTTGGTATCGGTTGTATCAGTTTCGGTCTTTTCAATATCGATATCCTCTAAATCAGGATCGGGCTCATAGCCGCCAGCTTCTCGTATTTCGTTCGGTGTAAACACAGGAATACCCATCGATTGCTGTGCTTTAACGTTGACATCAGACATTTTCAGCATGATTTCTATTCGTTCTGATTGACTAGGTGCTAATAAATCGGACCATTTAAGAGTAAGTGTACCGTTAACTAATGGCTGGATAACTTTTAGCTTAATAAGCTTATTAACAAGCTCTTTTATCAATGCGCTCAAAAAACCATTACGACGTGACATTCCGCGCTTTGCATAATCAGCTTTATCTTCATCTGATGCTAATCTTCCTGTTTGTTGGCCAAAAATAATGGTAAATGGCATTCTGACAGAGGCAGCAAAACTATTTGCGGATACTGACCATCCTGAACTTGGATCAGCAGGGGCAACCGATAGAATATTAGCCGTAGCGCCAGCAGTGATTAATGCGCTATCAGTGCCCGAATTTAACAATGCGATTTGTTTATTCAATGCATCAGCGGGCTTTTCAAAACCTCGCTTTCTTAACTCTCGCTCCAGCTCCTCCATATCAGTGTCAGTGTCATAATTTAGATGAACCTGCCTACTAGCATTCTTGAGAAAGCCCTCGGCGCTACCACCAGAGTATTTCATCATGTCGATTAAATCGTTATAGCCAACTTCAAGCTGTGATTCGCCATCATACATTGAATTAATAACGGATGTTTCATTGAGTATGATCACCCTATCTGGATGTATTCTGCGAGAGATATTGGGCTTACCTGACTTGTCACCTACCGCTATTTCATTAAATTGGTACATTGTGACTTGGCCATAGTTTTCATCAGCTTCGTCATTATTCCATTCGCAAGCAGTTAACTGGGTTTCCCAACTGGGGATTAGCTTAACAATGGCATCTTTTGGTTCAAGCCTGTTCAATACAGCGGTATCAACGGGCTCTTCCCATTTTCTACAGTCTCGTAATTGAATAATTATCCCAGCATATCTACCCACAATTCCGCGCTTATCCGCTTCGGTGATAGCTGGCCACAATTTATCATTAAATAAATCAGTAACTATTTGCTCCCAAGTTGTCAGCTTTGAATCTTGCTCTCGAATGTCGCCATCAATGAATTTGGGATAATCTAACCAACAAATATCACTCAATCGCTCAACAAAACCGCGTGCAGCGCTGTTTCTTTTGTATAGCTTATAAAAATCAGAGAAAGTAAGGTTTTCTGGATAGCCGAACTCGCGATCGATAAATGCCCTTTTAGTGTTATTAACCAAGCCTTGTGATGCGTACGCTAACCGTTGTCTACTTATATCCTGATTGCTATTAATTGCTGTTTGAGCAGTATTTAATAACTGTTTATCTGTTAAATTCGAATAACTCATTGTTACCTCATAAATAACCCTGCGGTTCGTTTTCGCCTATTACGATTAGCGACAGCAAAATAACGGAATGCATCAGCGGCGTGTGATGCGTGGTCATGAAGTGGTTTATCTTTCCAGCAACCGTTTTTATCGTCCCATGCTTTACGATACGCTTCTAAACTAGCAATACCTTGCGCACATCTGTCAGAATCAAATGCACATATTGGTAATAACTCACGAACTGATTCTATACCATCATCAACGCTGTTTTTAGGAACGACTTTAAAGTTAATGCTGTATTTTTCCCCGTCAATTTCGTAACCTTCTTTAGCAATTTGTTTTCGGCTTTTACCATCACCTGACAACTCACGGTTATCAATATCATGAGGTGCCCAATGCTCTGCATACTTATAGCCAAACTCTTCCGCTTTGCTCTTAAGCACCTTCATGTAATGTCTTAGTCCTTCACCACTATTTTCATAGTAGTCAATGATATGAAATTCATCGCCAACCTTACGCACAAACCAAATAGCCGTCGAGTCACCAACACCTAAATCCCAATATGTATAAACATCCAAATGGCCATTGTTAGGTAATTTTGTGATGCGATTTTGACTATATAATTGCCTAAATTGACTAGCATAATATGCGCCCTCAATTGATTGCTCGAACGCTTCACTTGGTATAGATGGATATTCACGCTTCATATCATCACCCAGTGTTTTCTCTTTAGCGTGATACCAAGCCTTTTGCTCTTCTGTTAAATTAATGTTGTGTTTTGATTTAAGTTTGTCGAAATAATCAATTAACCTTTGCGGCAGTTTTTCAACAGGCTTGATTGCATATAAAGGATTTTTCCACCACGAAAAGAAAAAGAATTTCCAGTCAAGCGCAGATAAAGACTTACTTAAAATAAACGCCTTTTCCGCTGTGTTGCAGTAATCATAGAAATACCCAGATTTACCTTCAGCTGTGCTTTCTATAGTTATGAAACAATCTGTTGCTACAGCCTCAAATGCCCCCGTAACAATCTCTCTTGCTTTATCAGGAAATTTAGCGCAGATTTTACCGAACTCAGAAACATGCAAATATTTCAAAGTGCCACCACGAAAAGAGGTGTTTACATAAACAGAACCACCATTATTAAAAACTAATTCACGGGCCGCATCATTTTTTGCAGGGTTAGCTTGTTTGATTATCTCTGGCAGATTGTCGTAAGCGTATTTAACCTTTTCTCTAAATAGCCTTTTAGCATCTTCAAGATTGTGAGCAATTAAGGCGCATTTATCAGATTGAAATAATGCAGCATCTAACTGAATAATGCAGACCTCAGTAGTAAAGCCGAGTTGACGTGCTTTTAAAATGATATTCCTTGTATGCATCCCGTTAAAATATTCGAGTTGCTCAGGTGTCATTTTAAATTTAATTTTCTTACCTGTTTTATCTGTTATGTAATACAGATGGTTTAATCGCCAGAATCTATCCTTTAAATTCTTTTTTAAAGTTTTCCACTCTAATGATGATTCTGCCATTTAATTTGCCTCGTCGGATATCTCCTTCATTAGTGAAGCCATTTCATCAGCCATATTAACTGTAGTTTCTGTTTTCTCTTTAAATGCCTGAACACTCACATGTTTACCTAATAATTCAAGATTCTTAACTTTATCTGGCCATTTAATTTTTTTCATAATCGCATCAGAATCACCACTTCCGATAATGGCGATATCCAATCCTGATAATGTAGTTCGCCACGTCTTCGGCCATTCTTTTATTGGGAGGAAGTCGCCTGAGGGAGCAAGGATGTCTAATATATCCATCTGGTCTATCTCAACTAATCGCTTTAGCACATAATCAGCATTAACCTTATTACGTTCATTGCGCTGTTGCTTTAGCTCTTGGATATAGTTTTGAACTGAAGTTTTCTGAAGCAATTGGTAAGATAATTGTTCAGCTGTCTTTTGACTATATCCAGCCCTTATTGCTGCTTGTGTCGCATTGAGATCTACTAAATACTCACGACAAAACAGCTCCTGTTTGTCTGTGAGCTTTGTCATATTTATACCTTTTTTTTAGATATTAAAAAACCGCAATTACGCGGCTTGATAAACTTTATGAATAACATAAAAATTTTATAAATTACTAGATAACATATTGAGTAAAAATGTAGCAGAATATGTTAAACCTAAAAGCATTGTGCTAAATATTATACATAAACTAAAACCAACACAGTTGCTAATTTTGAACCGCTGATCTTTCTTTATGTAGAAACGATGACTACAGTAAATTATATGAAATAATAGAAAACAATAAAATAATACAGATAATCCATATAATATCTTATTATTAAGTATTTCTGATAAAAATAAAAATATAGCTAACATGAAACTTAAATTAAATAATTTATTAAATATTTCAATTATATTGTTGGCTAACTTAAATAAAAAATTGTTTTCTTCTTGCATATTCACTCCTTTTTTTAACTTTAAAAAATGGAGGAAAATTATACGTTGTGCTTAATAAAAGCTAATAACTTTATTTTGTAAATTTTTATTACGTTAATTAATTAGTTACCTTGCAAATAAACATGTTAGCCAATCTCTATCAATCCTCGGTAATTAAACGATATATTAAACCAATAATTTGATCTGCCCTCGTTCTTCCAGTTCTTTCATTCTTGATTGATATCTGGGCTTCTTATCTTGCCATTTCCTAAGTAAACGACCCGATAAACTGGCTATATCTTTTTCTTTCATATATTCCAGCATTAGATCGTTACGTTGCTTCATGTAGCTGTTTTGCATTTTATGAAGCTGTTCAGCCATCCAGTTAAATGCGTCGATGTAAGCTTCTTTAATTTGCGCAGCCTTTTCTCCAGTAAACCCCATGATTAAAAATATGCAGCCATCTTTGGTAAGATTGTACATTTCCCTAGCCTCGCCTTTTTCATCAATATAATTAACGGGCACAAAATTGCGCTCGTTAAACTTCTTCGAGCAATTTAGATTTCTAATTGCCCTTAATATTGTTTTATGCTTTCTTCCAAAATATTTGGCAATTTTTAAAGATGTCGTCATTACTTGATTACCTTGTAAAGTAACCATGTTTTCAAATTTAAATTGAGTTATAGTCATATTATGTCTCTCTATAGAATGAGCCTAAGTCACACAGAATAAACAGCCCCAAGAGTTCAGACATTAGCTGTCATTCTCTTAGACCCATTCTGTAAAGCTCTTGGTTAATATTCGCCGTGTGATGGCATTATGATTGGTTGAAAAGTGAATTAGGTTTGTGGTGTTTCAAACATTTTAGGCACAAAAAAACCGCCATTTAGGCGGTTATTGTTTGTTAATTCGATTGCTATTTTTTCTTTTTATCGAAAGGGTGGGTAATTTCTTCTGCCCACAGCACTGCAAATATATATACAACCATAAAAAATCCTGCTGATGCCCTAATATAATCATTATCTATATTAGTGAAAAGATTTTCCCTAAAACAAATGCTACCGTGAATTGCTGCAAACAAGTATGTCCAAATTATCAGAATTCGTCGCTTCCATCTTAACGGTTTGTTATATTTATAATCCTGTTCTGTAAAACGAGCGCGACGAAAATAATAACACGCTAATAAAGTTGCTATAGATAAAAAATAATAAAAAATAATTAGCATCGATAATCCTTTATATTATTCAATTTTATATTGTTCCCCATTAGGGCGCGTACACAAATAATAGTGTGGCGGTTCTTCATCAGCAAATGTGATAACTATAACTATTTGACAGCTATCCGCTAATTCACCTACATTTGTGATTTTCTCTGGTTCTGGAACCACTAAAGCTGGCTGATCATTCTCTTTATCATAAATGAAAGTATTTACAACATTAGTAATAATCTACCTGATGTAATGTTATTCTGTGGTTAATTCTGAAATTTGATCCATTAGTTTTATAATATTACGACTATTTAAATCATAGTAAAAAATTGCCTCTAATAACGTCAGAACGGTAAATAATCTAAAATCAAAGAACTGGATTGATAATCCTAAATTATCTAAAATTTTGTCAGTAGCAAAAAAAATAGTAGTACACACAAACAGCCACGAGAACGATCTCTTCATGTACCAGTTGTTTTCCGTTAATTTTTTTAAATAAAATGGGTGTTTTATTTTACTATAATCGACAGACTGGAGGAGAAATTGACCTCTAAAAAACAAAACAAAACATATTACATATAGAATTGATGGAACAATACCATTTATAAAAATTTTATAATCACCTAATGTAGTTAATATCGAAATCAATGCGATTACAATAAAAGCACTGAGCCACTTGAATGATATAAACCTGCTAATTTTTTTAGATTCACTCTGTGACATCACTATAAATCTCCCGTAGAGCCTGTTTGTCCCTATTACACATTTCAATAACATTTAATAGGTGTTCGTTGTATTTGAGACTGTCACCGAATGTCATTGATTTAGGTGGTAAACGAGGCACGCAATCATTTAATAGATTCGCTGGTATTGGTTGATTGACGTATACCTTTCGCTCGGTTGTACAGGCTGTTAGACACAGCAACAGGCACGAACTGACCAGCGCAATCATTATTTTTGAGTTGCTCATTTATTTGCTCCTGCCACTCGATTGATTGATTTTCTAATTCGCGTTTTGATTGCTCGTTGTCAGCGATGATTTGATTATTTCTAGCTATTGTTTGCTGTAGTTGTTCGATTTTATTGGTTAATTCTAATTTATCGCGTTCCAAACGCTGTTTATCATGATAATTATAGTAACCAAAATAGGCTGTCAGAATAAAACTAACAATGACTAACGCGATAATAGTAAATTCCGATTTACGCATAATTAAATACCCTGAAATGAGAGACATAGCAATTTTTCCTGCTCTCGACGTTTAACTAACCCATTTAAAACTACTCCGTTGGATTTATTCCAACGAGGGAATTCATAACATGCGGCTCGATAATCTCCGTTATTTAGACATTTGAACATTGTTGACGTCCTCATATTGGCGCAACCACAATTGAATGTAATAGATACGGCGGCATCAAACACTGGCTGTGGTAAATGAAATCCATTAGCGTGTCGATTAACACATTGCTCTGCTGTTTTGATATCATCTACCCAGCGCCTAGCGATTTCCTCGTCTGTATAGCGTTTTTGCTCTACATTACCAGTTGAGCCAATACCAACAGTTAACACACCCGCTGGACAATTATATGGCTCTCTAATACAGGATTCAGCATTGCCGATTAGCTCCAGTCCTGCTCTACTGGTTCTAATTTCATCTGAGTAATTTGTTAGAACAATACCGATAATAGCCGAAACACTACAAATCGCAGTCGCGGTGATTTTTTTCATATTTCGCATAGTATTGCTCTCTCAAATTTTTTTTATGATTAAAATCTCTGCGTTTGTAAATCCAATTAATGATAAATGTAGCTATTGATATAATAATACCGATAATAATAGCGATATCGTTTAGGCTCAGAAATCCAAACATAGAGCAGGTGACTCCCCAAAAATAGGATACTGGTGACGTGTATTTGTCCATATGAATTTACGATTGTTAGTTAATAGAAATGACAGCGTACTAGCTCTGGGTCTGTGTAGTGTGTGTGTCTAGCATTGCTGTCGATACTGTGAAACCTCAGGACTGAGGATTTAAATAAAAATAGCAATCAGCGAAATTACTATATGCAGTGCCGTTAAAATAAATGCTGATTGCCGAAAACGGGCATAAAAAAACCGCCATTTAGGTGGCTTGATTAATTACATTTTTCGGTAATAAACTTGTTGTCATTACCCTGAATTCGTTCTATTTGTTTGTTGCGTTCGCATTCCCATTCGTTAGGTGGATACGCGTTATTCCACGCTGTCATTAGTTTGCTCTGTGCGTCAGATAAATTGATGTTGTATTTATCCTGCATATAGAAATAGGTGCGCGCGATAGTACCTCTAATTTCCTCACGAGGTTGAAATTGGCGCTGTTTAAAATCCACCGACGATTGGCATTGACCGTATTGGTTGGGTGTTTTAGTAAATTGAGAATAACGGAAATTGGAACGGTCGCCATTTACCTCACCGATAGACGGCTGGAGATTATGCAAGTCTCCCTCCATCTCATTAAACTTCGCATCCTTTTTGCACTCTTTACGCCCGCCATTGCGCCAGCATTTTAAATGCCGTCCAAAATTCTCGGCTGGCATAACATGCTCCCATTCTATGCGAGCAGCTCGCACCTGATTTTTTCGAGGTGTATAACCACACCGGCTAAAATCAACAACACCTTTTTTACCATTGAACGAGAATCCACAACCGCAATAAAATGTTGTTTGTTCAGGGTGCGATGAGTAAATATGAACTAGTTGAGTTTTAGCGTTGTTAAAATTTTGAACTGAATTAGCAACAAAAGAGGTTAATAAAAGGGGCAGAAAAAATGGGAACTTCATAGTAAATCTGGGTATATCCTAAAACAAAAAAGCCCGAGAAAGGGCTTTATATACAATTATTCCATTCTGAGTACTTTATACCACTGTATTCTTAAGAAATCAACCTTTTATATAAATTTATTTTTTAACATTTCTAATTCAATACCTGCATTCATTTTCATTGACATAAAATAGCCATTTAAAAAATCTTCCCCTGTTTTTTTCAGTTTATCTACAGCATTCCAGTTTGTTTCAAATTTTTGTGCTATATCTGCGATTGATAATTGTTTAACTATGTAAATGCTGTCCGTTCTGATGCCATGAGCTAATTTTTTAAAATCTGGTAAATCATGAGAACCTTGCGCTTGCCTTTTCCACTCCTCTCTAGCATATCCCTCTGTAGTTATATAGTCAGTTATTTCTTGTTTTTCCCCAAAATAATGTAGTATTAACGTGTCATAGATATTTTTCGATTGAGGAATATTCAGCGACAAAATAGCCAATATAGCATCGTTAATTAACATAGCGTCATTATCAGAACACACGGATTTAAGTTTTTTTGGCTGAGAATAATAATATGATGGCGTATTTTGTCGTAAATAAAGATTTTTCCTTGACCAGTTACCAAATAGTTTACAGACCTCTGTAATATCATAATCGACTTTAAAACGAACTTTTGACGCTTGTTTGGTTGCTTCTTTGGGCTCTTCTTCATCAATGTATTTATATTCGGCTAACACTATGCACCTCGTTTTAATTCTTTCAGTTTTAATTGGTATTCAGCTTTAATCTCTTTTATTTGCTCAATAGTGTATTTTTTCAGCTCATGTTTCCCCTCTAACCATTCAACCTGTTCTACACCGATTTTTTTCACTAAATTAATTCTGTATTCCACTATGTTGCCTGATTTATGGTTATTGCACGCCGAACATTGTTTGTGTACATTTAACTCACAGAACCGTAGTTCAGGACACGCACCAACACTCCGATAATGCCCTGCATGATATTGTCCATTGTGATGCCGTCCACAACTGATGCACGGCTCGTTTTTATCTCGTTCTCTGATAAATGCATTGAATGCGGTTTGTGCATCTCTCAAATATTCGGAACGCGTTTTAATTTTTTCTTTTGCAATTCTAAATATCGCCCGTTGTACCCGTTCTTGCTTGGGATTCTCTTTACCGTATTTAATTGCACAGCCAAATGAACAGGCAAACGCCAGCGAATTGGGCGGTAAAAACTTCTCACCGCACACCCTGCATTTTTTCTGTTTTATTGTTTTCTGAGCTTCTTTTTTCATTGCTTGTACTTAGTGTTATCTAGATAGAATTTACCGCAGGAACCCTGAACCCGCCCGTCAGTTGTAACTATAGGTCGTGCACAAACAAATAAATCTAAATCTACGTTATAGACACATTTGCCACCACATTCAGGACATTTAAATCCTGTTGCGACCAGTTTGTGTTTTTTCGGCATCTGTTTTTTACCTATAACTCGTTGATAAAAAACTCGACATTACAACATTTGAATCATTTTTATTTAAATTATTTCGATTAATTATTTCTCTGCGCTGTTCGTTTAAATAAATTAATAGACGTTCAGCCTCTGCAATTCGTTCATCTATTGTTTCTAATTGTTCTAAATCGTTCATTACGCCACCCTTGATAATTGATCTTTGTACTGTTCTGCTAGTCGTATAGCCTCTAATGCATCATTACTAAATTTAACGCCATTTTCAGCACCAAATTGTTCGGCACATGTCACCACGTCAGCGAATTCTTTTTTATTCATTTTCCGAGTTGATAGCCCCATAAACACTAGTCCGCCATCGATCCCATTGAGGCATTTTTGTCCATGTAAATTAGCAGTAATTAAATGTTTCCATTCTTCAGCAGTTAGTTGCTCTCCGTTCCATTTGACCTGTTTTGCTATATCATTTAAAACAGCCCACATCATGCGATTCTGAGCCAATGAGCGTTTATCTTCATCAATCACAATTCTTAGAGGATGTTTATTATCAATAGGTAATTGACCAATAATATTTATAGCAAATTCGCGAGCGGATTCATGTGTTAATCTTATTTCCCGTATCATTTAATATTTGTCCAAACTAGCATCGTCCATAAAACCAATACCGCTATAAATGTTAATGTTTGATTATTCATTACTATCTCCGTTTACAATTTCCGCACGAACCAGCCACGCAGTTAGCGCCCGAGTTATATACTCAGAGTTTTGCTCCAACAGTTTTGATATAAATTCATTATTTTTATAATCATC
The DNA here is from genome assembly GCF_984568995.1 of Gilliamella sp. LMG 34360. Lineage (NCBI taxonomy): Bacteria > Pseudomonadati > Pseudomonadota > Gammaproteobacteria > Orbales > Orbaceae > Gilliamella > Gilliamella sp. LMG 34360. The sequence goes on from NZ_OZ474900.1 coordinate 2,101,966, forward strand.
AATCCCAATTGGTCTGGGGGTTATTAAATATTTTTTGAAATTTTCCAACTCAATATCCAGCTCCGCAGGCGTTAGTTTTCGTTTGCTAACGGTTTTAATTTTTGTTGTAAAACTCCCATTAATGTGGCCTCGAAATATTCGCCTAAAAAAATTAATAAAATATTGCATTATCAATCCTCACACACTGAAAATTACGCACCTGAACGTCAACTTTTTCTCTATTGAATCCATTTTTAATTACGCCATAGGTTTTTATTAGCTCTGCCTCAGTCATTCTTGATTTTGTAATTAGTTTGAGCGAACCCCACGCTTGCCAACCTTTTTTAATTTCTGCTGTTATTTGATATTTTCTAGCCATTTTTCATTGTTCCCCTTATTTCTAAATGTCTTCATCATCGATAAAAAAATCATTTTTGACATGATCAATTTCTTGCCAGTTAGCGCAATTTGTATGCAGCCGTTCTGATAAACTAATTCCAATTTCACATTTACGTGATTGCCGTCTATCGTTTATGTTCTCCCTAATAGCACCATAGTAATTATCATGGTAATTTTTACAGGTTATGCATGACCTTGTTGCTACGTTTGAAAAGCATTTAGCCTCGTGATTATCTATTCCATTTTGTGTCTTCCTGAGAACTTTTAAACAGTGCTCGCATTCAAACATTGTTAACTTTCTAGCCATTTTTGTATTAATCCCCTTAACTGGTTCTTATCTTCTTCTGAAAACTTTTTAACTTTCTCTGCTAACTCATATTTAATTTTTGATTTGTTAGCGCCGTGTTTTCTTATTTCAGTCACATAGTCATACGCTATTTTGTCCAACATGTGATGCTGTCCTAGTGGGCAGTGGTTAACTCGATGTAACATGACCAAAACCAAATTTTTGCTTGATTTCGTACAACTTTGACAGTTGTCCCTCACGAGATAACGGTTTTCCTTGAACGGTTTTAGGCAATGCTTTATTCGGCGTTGGAATTATCCAGCCTGTCATTATTTTTTTTGCCATTTCGCTAATCATTTTTTCTGCTCTGGTTAACAATTTTTCTTTTCCCAAATTTTCATCCAGCATTAATCGGTGAAGATCGTTTATTAGCCAGTAATTAGCATCACTCCCGTAATCGTAATTGCAAAAATCATCAAACCCCTTGTATTTACCGAATTCAATAACGGCCCTAGTTAAATTTTCTGCGGTTGGTAGCCCGTATTGTTCAGCTAGCCCCCGTTCACACCATCCAATAAATTGCCCTACCGATGGCATAAACGGGTTATTCTGCTGTCTGGCTATACGCATACCCGCATTAATCATTGCTGGATTGATTCCGTTCTCGATAAAACCTACTATCCATTGCCGTTTAATTGCGTTCTCGTCGTTATGATTTAGAGTGTGAAACATTGCAGGGCATGCAGCTCTAAGTTGGCTAAATAATTTATTTACAACCTCCGCAACCTGTTCTTTCTGCTGTTGTTTTTTTGAGTTGTCAACGGCGTTAACGATGTTGATTTGCGGGACTAATTCAGCAATATTTTTCATCAGAACATTTCTCCATCAAGATTATTTACCCAAGACGTGTCGTTTGAGTTGCTAACAGCAGCGTTATTCTTGAGAGGAAACAGCCCCTGCCAACCATTCATGATCGATTGGTTAATTATCAATTCAGGATTTGCTTGTGCCTCCAGCATTTGAGATTGTTTTAACCATGATTGCGGTTGTAGTTTTTTACCTAACGAATTTCTGTAATCAATCCAGTTTTTCCAAACGTCAATACTCACGTTTTTTGGTTTGACAGTCATAGGGTCAAAATCATTGTTTATTTTTTTTGTAATATTGTTTTTTATAGTGTCTTTTGTAGAGTGACATTTTTTGTCACTGGTGGCAGGTACATTTTTTGTCACTGGTTCAATGCATTTTTTGTCACTGGTAGCATTTTTTGTACCTGCATTTTTTGTCACCGGTTCGGACGGTTCTAAAACTAGTGAATATTCAGTTATTCCACCATTATTTTTAATAGCATTAATTAACCCTAAATTAGCTAATTCAGTTAGCGCCGTGTAAATAGTTCGCTTGTCCTTGATTCCCAAATAATCCATAAACTGTGACGCGCTGATTTTGTCGCTATTTTTACCCCAGCCAGTAGTTTTACGAGTTATTAGGAGATAACAGCGCAATGCATTGGCTGACATTTTCGCCATTAACTCATCAACGACAGCATTAGGAACTTGAAACGAATTAGCTATAAACTGGCTCATTACTCAATACCTCTCATCGAATATTCAGCGTACTGAACACCATTCTCATGGACTAAACGGCTATCAATATCAAAACCAGCCTGTTTCAGGTCGTAGATACGCGCGCCGAATCTAAAACAGCCGTACAAATTCAACGCCTGTAACGGATTAATTGTTTTACCACTCTGCAAATGAGTTAATATTCGTTCGCATTGGCTCAGTGTTTTTTTGGTTTTTAGAGTGGTCATATTTATTGACTCTTATGCAAATTAATTGTGTTTTCTGTGAGCGTTCTATTAAGCTTGTTAGCAATATCGGTTTTATGTCTAATATCCTCAGCCTCCTGTTCATCTATAACGCCGTCATTTGCTATAGCATCATGAATCGCTGTTGCTACAGCGCCGTTAGCTTTGGCAGCCTCCAGACTCATCATGTATAGATCGAAATTTTCGAGCTGCTCCGCTTTCATCTTGGTTACAACTAGACAACCAGCCTGTTCGGCATAAAATTCAGCAACTAATGCAGTTTTACTCAAATTTTGCAGTGCCAGCAGTTCATCGCCGCTGAAAAATCTAGTACCTTTGTTTTCGTAACGTCGATCATTAAATGCTGATATTGATAAACCTAGATAGCTAGCGGCTACCTCAACGCCTCCGTCTATGCTATTCAATAGGTCATTTATTAGTTTCTTTTTGTTACCCATATTTAATGCCCTCTGGTTTGGGTTACGTTAAAAAAAATTGTTGTGTATATTTAAAACATAACAATTTATTCGTGAGGGAACAGCATTGGTAAATCTGGTCTAATTTCATGAGCTTTAACCATGCCGTTTGTTGCTGCAACAATTAATGGAACAATTTCAGGGCTAACGTCCGATTTGTTATTAGCCCATTTCCAAACGCTTGTTTGTGTTTTTCCACAAGCCTTAGCTAATTTGGCTTGACTTCCAACAATTGAAATAGCTTTTTTTATTGCTAAGTTTTCCAATTGCGACCTCTCTTTAACACCATAAGTTGTAAAAATTTAACATTTAGTAAAACATTAGTCAACAACTTATGTTGTTTTACTTTTAAAAACTTAGGTTGTATTTTGTTTCAATCAAAACCCGCGGAGATTTATATGAGCCTTGCAGACAGATTAACTTTAGCTATGAGGATAAAAAACATATCTCAGGCTACTTTAGGCGAAGGCATTGGGGTTTCTCAGACAACAATTTGGAAATTAATGAATGGGAAAACTTCCAGTAATAGAAAACTATATGAAATTGCTGATTATTTAAACATTAATTTAAACTGGCTAGTCAGTGGCGATGGTGAAATGGAAAATAGTCAACAGAAAAATGAAATTGAATATGTTGGCAACATAAAAGAGGGGTCAATAAAAGTAAAAGGAGCAGCTATAATGGGAACAAATGACGTCTTTCAAATGGATGAAGACTTCAATGGGCGATTAAAATTTCATAGCGATGACCCGAATGCGTTTGCGTTAAAAGTGCAGGGGGATTCAATGTTTCCACGCATTAACTCTGGTGAATTTGTGGTAATTGAACCTAACATAACACCCCGTTCTGGTGATGAGGTATTGGTGAGAACTAAAGATGGACGTAACATGATAAAAAAATTAGAATTCCATAGAGATTATGTATATAGATTTACCAGTGTAAATCAAGATCACCCCCCTATTACTATTGATGAAAATCAGGTTGATAAAGTCATGTTTATTTCAGCTATTGTTAAATCAATACGGTATCTGGGCCTGCACGATATCTAAATATCATTTAAATGAAATATAAGGGAATATGAATGAAAAAGGTAAGAAAAGAACATTTATATTGTTTGGATACAATAGAATCAAAAAAATTAATGTCATTACCTAAATTATATGAATTTGACATTAAACTTTCTACAGCAAATAATGCAAATTATTTATCTGCAAATTTTATACCGTTAGATGCTAATGATTATTTAAAAGGGACGTTACCTAGTGTATCAATCCAAGTTGATTATAAAAAACCAATTAGAATTAAATCATCACAAAAAACAGTTATAACCCTTTTCAAACTTAAAGATCGTGTGAAACTGAGGGCTTATCAAGTAGAAGCTTGCGATGAGAATAAACAGAGTAGCCACGATGGATTTAACACGATCTACGGTTGTCATGAGCATATTGGAAAAGATGTAATAAAAATCAATAAAATATATGAAGTGGAAGAGATTTCTAATTGGTTTGGCTATTTTTGCAGTAAAGTTAATTTAAACTTCACTGGCACAATATATTAAGAGTAAAAAAATGACATTTGACTGCACTATTTTAGAGATGAATAGATCTATTAGATGTAATCCTGTTGAAACAATAACAGGAGAGAAAGCATTGAGCATTCAAACGGATCACTTGTGGGTTGATAATAGCCCTTTATCTTTTTATATAATTGATTATGGCTCACAGATATTGATAACGGATGATGGCGAAACTATTTTTAATTTAAAGGTTAATAACATACTTACTAGCAATAAAAGCTGGAACATAATAAGAGACAAGTTAGATTGTACTCATAGCGATATTAGTTTATCTAAAAATGGTGAAATAATTGGAATGGCCAACAAAGATAAGTTATCACTATTATTATGTGATTATATTTCTGCAATGTGCGCTATAATGCATTATGAAAGAGAAATTGCAGGGGTCTCCAGTTCTATAAATAATTTAGCTGATGAAGTTGAAATGTACTTGAAGGCTTGGAAACCTAAACAAAAAATAATGAGAAACCCAAGAGTAAAAGGAATTTCTAACCATGAATATAGGTTTGATTTTGAGTTTGGTAAAAATTTAGTATTAGCAATTAACCCAACTCCTAATGCGGTAGGATCTGTAATGAGGAAAGTTGGAGATGTTGTTACTGGAAACGCCTTAGGTGAAAGAGAAATACTTGTGATAGTAGATAATAGAGGAGATGATTTTTTCAATCAAAAAGCAGCGGAAGAAATAAAAATAATATCCTCCTTAGCTAAAGCTGTCCCTTTGACAAATTTAATAGATAAATTACAACCATTAAAACAGCAATAATACTAAATTCCCAGTTTACACATTTGCCCCCACCATTCGAGTGGGTTTTTTATTAAACCTCCATAACTAAAAATAAACCACATCAATAATCGCTTAAAAAATAATCAATCAATTAATTATAAAATTCAATTATATCAAACAAATAACAACTTTAGGTGTAAAAAATGAAAACTTTAGTAGTATTTTAACAACTTTAGGTGTTGCCATAAACAACAACTTATGTTTTAATAATCACATCAAAACAACACAACTTAACAAAAGTTGTTAGCTCTTTAAAAATTAGGAAAGTCGGGACAACTCAGAAAGAGTTGCTTAAGTAAACAGTGTGAAAGCGAAGCTCATCTCAGAACGAAATGCCTAGCTCCCTCTAAGCTGTTGAATAGTGAAACGGAATGAGGGAACGCATTGCCAGCTGTGAGGCATCAAACCAGCATTCAAATCAAAGCCCATTTGAATAGTGGGCTTGAATTTGAAATAAGGAAAACGGGATTGATTATGAGAACTTTAGATCAACATGTAGAAAATAATCACGAACGAGCATATTGCAACATGATAGATGATTCAGAGATGCAAGACGCTAAAAAAGAATGGATTGAAAGTCGAGCAGAAGAGTTAATCAGAAACTTCGGTAATAGCAATGATTGGCAAATTATTGAATTACTAAAAATCAAGTTGGAAAGCAAAAGTATTGACGCCGATATCTACAACCAATTTGTGACCGATATTTGTTATTCGCAAGCTAATTTCGAATTTAATAAAAAGTTTCAACATTAAGGCTGGGCGCTTGCCTAAAAAAGCGCTGTTCATTTCAACATCCGCTTGCCCCAGTAATGGGGCTTTTTTACAGAATATGAGGAATAAAATATATATGGACAACCTCCCGACTGATTATGTCGGTTGTACAAACGTTACAAACCGACACAAGAAATTAACTAAGGGCGACAAGGCGTACGCCTTTTTTTCTGCCCTAATTTTATTGTTTGGTAGTTTATTTATATTGTTTAGCTGGATGTTAGATGTGGCGTCGAGGTGATTACATGAAATCAGGAATTTACTACGACATATCTAATGAGGATTATCACAATGGTGACGGCGTCAGCAAATCTAATTTAGATTATATAGCTAAATGTCCAGCTATTTACCAGTGGAAGAAAAAAGCTCCCGAATGTGAAGAAAAAAAAGCGGCGCTCAATATTGGTACCGCCCTGCACTGTCTACTGTTGGAACCTGATGAATTTGATAAACGGTTTATTGTTCCTGAACCTATTAATAGACGCACAAACGCTGGTAAGGAAGAATTTAAACAAATGGTGGAACTTGCCACTATCAATAATCAAATCTTAATTACATCCGAAGAAAAGAATAAGTTATTACTAATGCGTGACAGCGCGTTTGCTCATCCTACTGCAAAAAAACTTCTTGAAATGGATGGACATTATGAGTCGTCAATTTACTGGATAGATGATGAAACGCAAATACTCTGCAAAATCCGACCTGACAAGCTAATCAGTAATTACAAAACATCAATGATCATTGATATAAAAAAAACCAATGATATTGAAAATTTTGGGCGGAGCATAGAGCTTTATCGCTATCACGTACAGGATGCCATGTATTGTGAGGGTTATAAAAAACAATTTGGGATAGTTCCTCATTTTGTATTTATAGCTGTTAGTGAAACTATTGATTGCGGGAGATATCCCGTCAGGGTTTTTGTTCTAGATGATTATGACAAAGATGTAGGGCATCAATTATTTAGACGCGATTTAAATACATATGCTGAGTGTATCAAAAATAACACATGGCACGGATTCGAAGTTATACAACGCCCAGATTGGGCGAGGAGAAAGGACTATGAGTAACGAGGTTATCAACGTTTTCACAAATAATTCAGTAAGCGAAACGAAAAACACATCATTAACGCAAATTGAAAGCCAAAGAGCTATCCAAGAAGTTCAAGCGGCTATGATTATAGCTAAAAAATTCCCACGAGACCCAATTCAAGCAATGGATCGGATACTAAACGCCTGTACAAGACAAACGTTAGCTGAGGGGGCATTATATAGCTACCCACGAGGTGGTATGGATGTTACAGGTCCGTCTATTAGACTAGCCGAAGCGATAGCTCAAGAGTGGGGCAATCTTCAATTTGGAATCAGGGAACTTGAACAAAACGATAACGAATCAACAGTTGAGGCTTTCGCATGGGATATAGAAAGAAATACAAGACAAGTAAAAACATTCACAGTGCCTCACGTTCGATTCACTAAAAAAAGCGGTCGAACCAAGTTAACCGATCCTCGCGATATTTACGAAATGATTGCCAATCAGGGCGCTAGACGATTGCGAGCATGTATTCTTGGCGTCATACCGGGCGATGTTGTAGAAGCAGCGCAAAAACAATGTGAGGTAACGCTGGCAGCTAATGTTGAAATAACGCCTGAAACAATAAAAAATCTTTCCGATGCTTTTAATAATGAGTTCCAAGTCACAATAGAGCAACTCCAAGAGCGATTGCAATGCAAATTAGAGGCGCTGAGACCAGCTCAATATTTACAACTCAAAAAAATATATGTGAGTTTAAGAGACGGAATGTCAAAAGTTAGCGATTGGTTTGTTGTTGTGGATACTCAAAACAATTCAGTTAAACAATTAAATGAAGAAATAGCATAACCCTCCTAGTGAGGGTTTTTACTAGGATTTGATTATGAAAAAATTTTTAGAGTTATTAGATAATCTACGTATTGATTATGAAATTCAGGACGGAGCTGTGGTAGTTCAGGAACAATTAGCGATTGATGAATTAGGTGGGGTAGGACCAATTTCTATTCCTGAAAATACAGATTTTGAGTTTGGATTTATTTGTCATGATTCTGATATTGAAATTCAACTACCTGAAAATTTAAAAGTCGCATATATTCTGGATTTGACAAAAACAAATGTAACCCGCCTACCGTCTAATCTGACGGTTTATGATGATTGTTATGTTTATTTAGATGCGCATAAAATAAAAAATGTCGCATACAGCGAAAATTGCGGTGGAATTGGACGAACAATATTTGCATTTTGGGCAAACGATGATTTCTTAATTGCAGCGGGTTGTTTTGCTGGGACATATTCAGAATTTGCAGATGCTGTTGATAGAAAATATGGTAGTCACATAGCCTCGGAATACAAACAAAAAGCCCGAGACTGCATCAGTGAACTAGCCGAAAAATTGGGCAAACCCGACCCGTTCAAGAAAGTAACCGCCAAATAGGCGGTTTTTTATTGGAGTAAATAATATGAATATATTTTTTAAAAATGCAATAGTTTATGGGTTGAATAATGACAGTTTATTCAACAAAGATTTTATTGAAAAAGCAATTAAATCTCACCTGTTTACACCATGTGGTGACTTTGACACGATAAAAATGGGTTGGGTTTCACCTTATAATGATAATAATCAAAATGATTTTATTGTCGATATGCAAGGACATTTATTATTACGTATAAAAAAAGAAACCAAAATATTACCAGCGCCCGTCATTAAACAAACTTTATTAGAAAAAATTGATAAACAAGAACAAGCTTTGAGTAGGAAACTAACAAAAAACGAGAAAGCTAACTTAAAAGATGAAGTTATGATTGACTTAATGCCAAGGGCTTTTAGTAAATATAATCATTATTGGCTTTGGATTGATACTGAAAACAAACGTATTGTTGTTGATTGTAGTAGTTTTAAACAAGCCGAAGATATTCTAGCAATTTTACGTAAAGAACTTGGAACATTAGCATTAACTCCATTATCAATTGATAAACCGCTTGAACAGATTATGACAACATGGGTTAAAGAGAAGCTCAATTTATCACCCTTTATGTTAGGTGACCAAGCTGAACTTAAAGATCCACTTGAAGGCAACGGAATTATTAGCTGTAAAAATCAAGAAATTACAAGCGATGAAATGCGCGTTCATTTTGATTCTGGTAAATGGATTACTAAATTGAAAATTAGTGATGAGCGAGGCGTTAACTTTATCGTCAATTCTGACCTAACATTTAAACAAATTAAATTTGATTCTATTATTCTAGATAAAAACGAAGATATAAGCTCAGATGAAATTGATAAACGGCTTGAAGCTGATTTTTTCTTAATGTCTAAAACCCTATCAAATGCAATTAATGACATCAAACACGTATTCGAAAAAATTATATAAGGAGATCCAATGCTAATTTTAACTAGGAGAGTAGGCGAATCAATAATAATTGGTGATGATATTGTTGTGACTATTATTGGTTTGAAAGGCCATCAAGTCAGAATCGGTATTAATGCGCCCAAAAATGTGTCCGTGAACAGAGAGGAAATTCAGAAAAAAATTGACGCGCAAAAATAATTAATTTCGTCTGGTATATGCGGTGATAATCAGTGTTAGCAGTGACCCTGCTCTTTATCAGGATAGCCCGCTGATTTGAAATATACAGGCCACGTTATCCTATTTCGTCGGTAGTCACGCCGATGGCGACAGAGTGACAACCTATATAAATTAAAAATAGGAGTACGGAAATGACAATACAAACTCATACCGACATCACATATCAATGTGACATGTGTCAAAAAAAATCAAACACAGCTCCCTCAGACATTTTAAATATTTTGAACGTCCACAGTTTAGATTCATCAATTAAATTGAGCCTGAAAATAAATTTTTCGTACAAGTGGGTGACAGATGCCATCATTTGCAATGATTGTGTTCTCAAGTATTTAAAAGAATTCATCAAGAAACAGGAGTTAGAAAATAGCTAAACAAGTTAAGGATTAATTATGTCAGAAAAAATGAAAATAAAACTTACAGCGACATTATCGAATGGTCAAATTTATTCAACAATAGTTCAGATTGATAAAAGCGAATATGATGAATCAGACGACAAGGAACTATTTTTACAACAAATTCATGATAATTTCATGCCTGAAATAGTTACCACTAGTTATGAAATTTTGGAGGATTAATTATGGCTAAATTTACAGGCACGTTTGTGCAGTTAGTAGAAATTACATATCAATTTGAAGTTGAAGCAGATACAAAAGAAGAGGCGCTTGAGAAAGTTGAGGGTGCGCCTTTTAAATACAGAAAAATCATAAATTCTTATGATGGAAAAGGGCATGGAATAAAAAATATTGAATTTGAGGAGTAACGGCATGATTACAGTAGAAGAATGGCAAAAGCTAAAGGTTGGTGATGTAGTGTGGCTTGCATCTCAAGAAAATGTAGAACCGATGAGATTGATTATATCAAAAATCACAGAGCACAGGTTCTATTGTGGTAAAAGTTGTTTTGATAAAAAGCATTATATATTTTTTATGAATCTATCTGATGCAATTCAGACTGTAAATTTTCGTTTAAAAATTCAAATAGAAAAAATACAGGCTCAAATAAAATCAAATTTAAATATGAAGGAATAATCGATGGCAAACCGAGGAATAAACAAGGTGATTTTAATGGAGGCGGTATGGATAAAGAACATTTAGCATTATTATACAATCAAGGTTTAAGCATTCCTCAAATATCAATTACCCTGTGTAAATCCCAAAGCACTGTTAGATATCATTTAAAAAAGCTAAACATTCTCAGGTCAAGAGCTGACGGAGTTCGTTTAGCTGCAAAAAACGGCAGGCTATCGTCTAATAAAGGTATAAGCCGAGTTTTTACAAATGAATGGAAATGCAATATATCGAAAGCAAAGCAAAAGAAAGCGGATGAGACAGCCAAAGGGGTTTCTTTAAAACCAAGTGGATACTATGAAATAACAAGAGGAGAAAATAAAGGCAAATCTTTACATGTGATTATTTTTGAAAAACGCTTGGGAAGAAAATTATTGAATGATGAATGTATTCATCATATAGATGGTGATAAAACGAACAATGATATTAATAATTTAGCATTAATGACTAGATCAGCTCATGCGCGATTACATCGCTATGAAGATAAGTTATCCAATAAATCAAGAAAGAGGAATAGCAATGGCACGTGGAGTTAATCGAGTAATTTTAGTTGGTCACTTAGGGCAAGACCCTGAAGTCCGTTACATGCCAAATGGAAATGCTGTAGCTAATTTTAGTGTAGCAACCTCAGAATCATGGAAAGATAAACAAACTGGTGAAACCCGTGATCGCACTGAATGGCATCGAGTTGTCGTTTTTGGTAAATTAGCCGAAATTGCTGGTGAATACCTCAAAAAAGGTACTCAAGTTTATCTTGAAGGGCAGCTACAAACTCGAAAATGGCAAGACCAATCAGGGCAAGATCGTTACACAACAGAAGTAGTCATTAATCCTATCGGTGGAACTTTACAAATTCTAGGCTCACGAGAAAACGGTGCGGATGATAGGGAACACAGTACCCAAAATACAGCATCGCGCCAACAAAATAAAAACGTACCTACGCCACAACCTAAAGCACCAGAACCACCAATGGATTTTAGCGACGATATTCCATGGTAGGTAAATATGAACAACCACCCTATTCTATTAATTTATCACAAATATCTGCGCTGATTATTGGCGCGCAATTTCTTTTGGTAAAAATCATGAAAAACATTGCTAGTTTCAGCGGCGGTCGTTCGTCTGCATATATGGTTTATCAGCTAATGCACACTCATCCTGATACAGATTTTATATTCATGGACACAGGAGCTGAACACCCGAAAACCTATGAATTTATCAAAAATATAGTAGAACATTGGGGTATAAAATTAACGTGTTTGCGAGTTGTGGTCAATCCAGAACTCGGGCAGGCAAATTCCTACCGTGAAATAACGTTAGATGAGCTAACGCAGGATTTACAGCCGTTTCGCGATATTTGTTATAAATATGGATTACCCTATTTGGGAGGCGCATTTTGCACTCGAGCAATGAAACTGGAGCCGTTTACACGATATTGTAATGAGAAATACGGTAAAAATAATTATCAAACGTGGCTGGGTATACGTGCTGATGAACCGAAACGGTTAAAACCTAAAGACGGCTACAAATTTCTAGCCGAGATTTCCGATTTTGATAAACAGGACATAATCAACTGGTGGAAACGCCAACCGTTTGATTTAGAGATACCCGAACATTTAGGTAATTGTGTTTTTTGTATAAAAAAATCAATTAGCAAAATCGCGTTAGCCACTAGGGATGAACATAAAATGGCACAGAATTTTATTAATCTGATTGACGACCCTAACATCCGTGTTGTAGAACGCGAACAACAGGCTAATAAAATAATGTACCGTGGTAATCACTCGCTTATTTCAATCATAGCTATGTATCAACGGTATTCGAGAGAGGAAATAGCTAACACAATACGAGGTAATCGAGGGTTTGATTCAGGTTCATGCTCCGAATCATGCGAAATATCCTCATGCCAGTTAGATTTAGATTTAGATTTAAATCATTAAATTAATTATTAGATACAACCCGCTCCTAGAGCGGTTTTTTAATATTAGGAGAAAAAATAGACGAAAATTGATAAAGGGCTTAACACAGAAAGCACCATGTTTTATGACTTGCAGGCAGGTGAAACATTTATATATGAAAATGATATCTATATCAAATCGATAGACAAAAATAGCTCATGCTACGCCATACGGCTGAGGGATGGGTATTGCAATGCCAATATGGATATCCAAAAAATAGTCCCAAAAATAAAAACAAAAATCGTACTAGATAACGACTAACCCACCCTAACCTATCTAAATCAAGGCACAGAATCATATTAATAAACAGAGACGGTGAAATTATGACCCAACCAACACTAGAACAATTTTTAGATGACGTAAAACACCACGAATTAACTATTCATCAAAATAATGGAGTTTATCGGCATTTAACATTTAAGAAGCCATTCACCTACGATATGCATTTCAACATTACTACAGTTCCCGGATATTTAATGATTACTGGAGACATGGGCACATTAGTTTTTTTTAGATGTGAGGATATGTTCAGGTTTTTCCGTTCTGATGAATTGTTAATTAACCCATCATATTGGGGTGAAAAAATTCAATCAACCACATATGAGGCAAAAGACGTTAGTTTTTTAGAGTTTGATATAGACGAAGTTAAGAATCTCGCTCAAGAAGAGTTGGATGATTTTTTGGCAGATAATGAGTTGTCAAATGAGGATGAGGGAAAATTGCGCGACGAATTCAGGCGTAAAATTTTATGCTCAAAAAATGAATTGGAGATTAGAGAGGCTGTGAATAATTTTAGTTGTAATGGATTTGATTTTGAAGAGTTCTGGGGGGTAGAGTCCAGGCAGTATAGATACCATTATATATGGCTCTGTTACGCGATCGTATGGGGTATAAAGAAATTTGATGAGGTTACAAAATTGAAAACGAAAGAACTTGCAAAAGAACATGCACTTGCAAGGGAACGTCTTAAGAAAAAACAAAAAGAAGAACAAGCAGAAATGGATAAAGCAAGAGAACTTGCATGGAAAGATGTTCAGATTGCTTGTGGGCATCATAAAATGAACCTTACCGTAGGTGAAATTTGTAACGATTATGGATTTTTTATACATGGTTGGAATTACGCAATTCGATACCGTACACAGGAGTAACTATGAAAGACAATAAAAAATTTGAATTAACCGACGAGTCAATAGAGTGGTCGGGAGTTACTCTGCGCCGAATTAGAGCGCTGCGAGATTTTGGAAATGTCGAACAGGGAGAATTGGGCGGATTTGTACAGAGCGAAGCGAATCTTTCCCATCACGGCGAGTCTTGGGTATATAGCGATGCTAAAGTTTTTAACAGTGCACGTGTGATAGAAAACGGCAAAGTTTTCTATAAAGCGGAAGTAAATGGAAAGGCTATCGTTAGCAAAAATTCAAGGGTTTACCATAGGGCGCATGTATGTGGTAAAGCCATTTTAACCGATTTTGCATCGGTGGAAGGTAAGGTATTTGTATGCGGGCGGGCTATTATAAAAGATCACGCTAACGTGTACGAGCGCGCGTGGATAGGTGGAAATGCTATTGTCAGTAGGCATTCGTGCGTTGGTGGAAATACGTACGTATCTCACAGTGCTGAAATAGCAGTAGCTACGCCCGAATTATTTTTAAAAACACAAGCCTTTATACATGACGATGCATTTATTTCTGTACCAAACGATGTATTAGTCATTAGTCCTATAGGACCAGATAACGACATCCTAACCGCGTATCGCAGTAAACGAGGAGGTATAGCGTTAAACATAGGGCGCTATCATGGAACTCTGGACGAATTTACGAGTAAATTTTTAGCTGAAAATACCAATACTTTATATTTAGAGCAGTACAAGGTGACCATTGCGTTTATAAAGAATTTTTTCAGTGTAAATGAGAGTAGTAAAAATCATGGTCGAACATAAATTAAAAATCAAATCAGAACATTATGTCGATGTCATCAACGGCACTAAAACTGCGGAAATTAGATACAACGACCGTAATTATCAGGTGGGCGATATTCTAATCCTAAATGAAATTGACGAGAATGGTAATTTTACTGGCAATAATTGCGCGGTCATTGTTACACACGTTTTAGATGATAACCGGTATTTACAGACAGATTATGTGATGCTGAGTTTTTTCATGCCAAGTTCAGATTATTTAAATAGAGAGATTGACGAGATAAAAGCACAAGGGATAGAAGAAGCTGTTAAAAAAGCCGACAGCGAAACATACATTAATTTAGTTGGTAAAGAATTCCCGCCACAACAACAGTATCGAGCAGAGCTACTAGCGTATGCTAGCTCTCTAAAAAAATAATTTACGATCACTATGACAAACCCTTGTACGATAAGGGTTTGAAGCGATTTTTTGTCATTTTGGATCAGGGTCAGTTGAGGAGTAAATATTAATGGTCAATCTAAATCAATCTAACACGCCAAAATCAGAAAAGGATTATTGGCGAACACCAGGAAACCTAATTAGAGATGCTCAATTGCTATTAAATACGTGGCGGTTTAGTGTTGACGTTTGCGCGAAAGATGCTGACACAGCGATAAGTATAGCAACCGCGTATATTGATGAAAATATTGACGCATTGAGCCCATCAGTTGAATGGGATGAACATAACTTTGTTAAAAATGAGCGTTGCCATTGTAAACATTTACCGATGTTTTGTAATCCGCCATTTTCGAAAAAATGGGAGTTTTTCCAAAAAGCCATCAAGCAATCTAAATCATCGTTACACAAAATTTTAATGGTTATGCCCTACACTCCCGCAACCCGTGCGTGGCATGAAAATGTCCTCAATCAGGACTGTATTATCTATGTTCCTGACGGTAGATATCAATTTCTGTTACCCAACGGTGAACGTTCACAGAATAGTTGCAGTTTTGAAACCTGCCTAATTTTGATCGTTCCGTTCAAATGTGGAAACGTGATAGTTAATTATGAGCGAGGGTAATTATGCGTGTAACAATGATATTCAGTTATAGGTTAAATATATGGAAATAATCAGGAGGAATTTACAACATGCAAACTAAACTAGTTAAGGCGTCAATATGGGCAAAAACCCAATTTGCAGATAATTCTATACCACATCGAAAAACATTAAAAAAATGGATCGAGGATGGCAAAATTAGGGGATTAGTTGACGATAGTGGTTCTTTGTGGGTTTATGAAAATGAGATATTTGGAATTGATCCGTCAATTAGAACTGAAGTGGCAATTTTAGTTAAGGCATCAGCATGAACGCAAGACCTAGAAAATCACCGTACAAGGAGCTGCCACCGTATTTAGTATATGATAAATCAAAAAAACAATATAGATTAACATTGATAAACGGAGTGCGTAAGCTGATTGGCAATAACAAGTCGAGAGCCATTGCTATTGCAATAGAATATAACAATCGTATGCGATACAAAAATATTGTTTCAGCAGAAACATTAATAATGGAATCTGGCGGACAAAAAGGAGAATATGCACCATTCTCTAACCACATTGATCATTTAATACAACGAATTTTTAGAGAGGAAAAACTATCTGAAAGAGTTAAACAAGGACTATTAAATGATGCAATGCGCGCTAAAGAATTTTTTAGCAATATCCCGTCAGTTGATATTGATTTAGAGCATGTTAATTTATATTTGAAAAAATATCACGAAAACGGATCAGCAGAAGTTCAAAATAGAAAAGTTATGTTTTTGAAAAAACTATTTTCGTATGCTGTAGATGAGTCAATAATGATGGATAATCCAGCTACTAGGAAAAAGCTTAAAAAACTAGATAGCAAAAAAAGAAAACGCCTGTCATTGGAAGATTTCATTAGAATTAAAAATCATGCTCCATTATGGTTAAAAACAGCTATGGAGATTTCTCTACAAACCTCGCAAGCAAGATTGGAGGTCACTAGAATAAAATACTCGATAAAATCACCGTCGTACGGTGAAAGTGGGTGTATTTGGTTTGATGAGCCCATAAACGGGATATATGGGCACTTATATATAAATCGTCAAAAAACTAAAGACAAAGAGGCTGCTCATATATCAATACCTATCGGTGAGGAGCTTAAAAGGATTATTGATGGAAGCCGTGATCAAGTTCTAAGCCCCTACATTGTGCATCGAATGCCTGAAAAGGCTAACAAACAGAGTAAAAATGTTGATCATTATACCCAAGTTGACGCTGGCTATCTGAGCAAGGCTTTTACTGCCGTCAGAGACGCTGTAGGAGTAATGAAAAATTTACCAATAGAATACCGCCCTACTTTTCACGAAATAAGGGCATTGTCAGCACATCTTTTTGAGCAACAAGGCATAAATCCTCAGGCTAGGATGGCTCACAGCGATGAGAAATCAACTAAAGTTTACACCAGAAACCATATTGAATGGGTCGAAGTACCTCACGCTCAAATCGTAATTTAGGCGGGGTAAAACTCCGTCTAAGTTGTTGATATTTATAATCCCTATTTTCCCTAAAATCCCTGTTTTTCCATACAGTTGTATTTAATTTAATTTCTTGTATTTATTTATCTTTTTATCAATTGAAGCCTAATCTTGACATGGTGGGGGTCAGTGGTTCGAGTCCACCCGGGCGTACCATTCTTCTTAAGAATTTATAGCTATTTTGATCTTAAGTCTGTTTCCTATAAAATTTTCACTAATCGAATACAGCTAAAATAGCAAGCAGTGATATAATAAAATCAATTAAAATAACAGTAAACTATCCTAATTTATAGATAGTAAGTTCTATTATTCGGCTTTTCTCGTTGATTTCTATTAAACTACATCGACAATATTCCTGTTATAAAGACTGGTAACACTATGTACCAAAAAACGAAAGGAAAGCATCGTCATAAATAAAAAATTAATATAATCATGTTTAAATTATTTTAATAAAAACAAGAAAAATCAAACCAAAACTAATTGTTAAATATGGGCAATATCAACATTTGTTATCAATAATCATGGTAAATCACCACTACCTTATCACATTAAGATCTTCCCAAAGATATCAAAATAGATCTGTAGGTCGAATATTACCAATCTTTTTTAACCATTTAGCACTGGCTATGATTGAACCCGAGTTATTATCTTTGTCAAGATAAACTCCATTTGCCTTAATTTTATTAAGCAAATCTCTTATTTTCTCTGCTAAAAGTAATTTATTATCATCATGAATTATTATTGCAGTAATTATTTGGTTAACAGAACTAATTAAATTGTTTACTTCATTAACTAATTCAACTAAAAATCATTATCTCAATTTCGACGTTTTAGATTTAGCAAATAGTTTGATGTAACTTATAAATGTTTTATCATTATAATTTTTTTCTTGGTTAATTTCGAAATTGGCAATAAATCATATTTGAGTACCATTTCTAACAAAATAAATTGTTTGATACACAAAAAATTATCGTGAGACCAATAAGATTTGGGAAAAGTCCGAAAATTCAAGAAATCAACCATATCATTTGGTTTATGATAATTAAATCCCTTTTTTTCGAAGATTTTTTATAATTTTTTTTAATTTATCATTCTCAAAAGTTTACCTGAAAAATTATCCTTAAATTAGCAATATAGTTCTTATTAATAATAACGAGTTTTATCTATAGAATATATTGGTTTATCCCTGTGTATACAGGGAACACACTGTGGAACTCAACCTTAGCACCTCTTGACCCGGTTTATCCCTGTGTATACAGGGAACACGCCTCACCCGCATCAACGAATAATAAGTAAGGACGGTTTATCCCTGTGTATACAGGGAACACCCATAATCCAACCCCAAAAAAAGTCGCTATTACGGTTTATCCCTGTGTATACAGGGAACACTCATCACTAAATCAACATTTTACTATGGTTAACGGTTTATCCCTGTGTATACAGGGAACACTGACCCTAACCCCTCGCCGTGTTTTGCCCGTCAGGTTTATCCCTGTGTATACAGGGAACACACGGTTACCCAAAAATGTATCGCTATATAAGCCGGTTTATCCCTGTGTATACAGGGAACACACCCATTCATTAACTAGCTGTCCCAGTTCGTCCGGTTTATCCCTGTGTATACAGGGAACACTGGAACAAGAGTATAAACAAGTCCAAGCTGATCGGTTTATCCCTGTGTATACAGGGAACACAGGACATTCAATCCGCATACACTCTTGCAACTCGGTTTATCCCTGTGTATACAGGGAACACTTAAAATCTCTTCTATCAATATCGTAAATTCGCGGTTTATCCCTGTGTATACAGGGAACACGATAGCGATCAATCGTCAGCATTTCTATGTGGTCGGTTTATCCCTGTGTATACAGGGAACACATACGCAGCCTCAGCGCCATACTGCGACTTAACGGTTTATCCCTGTGTATACAGGGAACACGTTGTCCCTGCTTTTAAATCCAGCATCGAGGCCGGTTTATCCCTGTGTATACAGGGAACACAAAATAGTTATTTCTCGTCAATGCTTGAAGAGCGGTTTATCCCTGTGTATACAGGGAACACTCTAATTATAACATACTGTTTTATAATTAAAATATTGACTGTCAAATTTCTACCGATTTTTTGGGATATTTTTCATTAAAATCACATTCTATAACACTATGTTTTTATTTAATTAATTAAAATTAATAGAAATTAAAATTACATTCTACGAGATTCTACCGATAAATTTATATTTTTCATATAATTAAAAAAAAGTAAACAATGAAATATATAATTGTGATTTTTTGAATAGTAAAAAATACTATGTAATATTGATGCCTGCCGATTTATCCTTGTGTGTACAGGGAACATAAAGTTAAGCTAAATTGTTTATTGATATTTATACTGAAACGTATGGTTAACCTGAAACTTTTTGACATATTTTACCCCTATATAGAGGAAATACCTGACTTTCTCGGTAACCAATACAAATATCAACTTTTTTGGTAATTGTATCGCCATGGTTATCATAATTTACTCTTATGGTGAAATTAACTTCACCTTAAGTTTAATTTAAATGTTTATGGTTTTCAGACATAAAAAACCGCTTAATAAAAGTGTCCAACTTTATGGGGTCACTTCATCGCCCAAAACGGCTATTTGCTTACTCATGACACATCCTCACATTGTCTTTATATCCACTGTGAATATGCATGTAGTTTATACAATATGGTTATATTAATCTGGTATTTCGTGTTAATAAGTGTAAATAGATATTTGGCTATGAGAGGTTATCTGAAAAAGTTAGAGATTTGACTAACCACATTTGTGCACCCTGTGATTCTGTAATGGCAAGATATACAGGGAACACATTTATTTTAAAATTAGTGATTTAATAGTTTACTTTTTTGAAAATCAAATTCTTCTTGTGTTAAAACACCACTTTCTTTTAGATCATGTAATTTTTTTAGTTCATCAGAAACAGATAAATTAGAATTATGATTTAATTTAATATTATTATCTTTTTTATTTGGTGACACTGCTGGGATTATTGTTAATTTGTCGCCCAAGCATAAAGGACATCGTTTTTTATAAAAAGGAATAAATAAAACCCAAATAAATCCTGTAAAAAAAACGCCAATTAGTGTGCCCACTCCGATTTTTCGTTTTGGAGTAACATTTCGTTGACAAAGGGTGCAATACTTTACGGCCATCTCAAATTCCTTAATGTTTTGAAAATGCTCATTATATCAAACCATTTCAAATTTTCCACCAATACAAACTAATTTACTATGCCAATTAAAACCATATAAATCCCCGTTATGCTCTATTGATATTATTTAGCCACCATTATATTCGGTGAGTTTCGATTCAATGCGAACTAGCGATTTATCCCTGTGTGTACAGGGAACATATAACGGGTATCTGTTACGGTGTTTATGAGCACGGTTTATCCCTGTGTATACAGGGAACGCGTCATCATTTAAATCTGCTATTTCGACAATATCGGTTTATCCCTGTGTATACAGGGAACACTCCCACCCAGCCGAAATTGTCAATCCGTTATCAGGTTTATCCCTGTGTGTACAGGGAACACAATGGCTTCATCAAATTTAGATGCTGGTAAATCGGTTTATCCCTGTGTGTACAGGGAACACATTTTCCAATAACTCTAAACGTTTTTTATCGGCGGTTTATCCCTGTGTGTACAGGGAACACGCCAGATTTTATTGTTGGCGTCATGCTATCGCCCGGTTTATCCCTGTGTATACAGGGAACGCTTGACCGCTCAATCCGAGGTTTTTGATGATCGCGGTTTATCCCTGTGTATACAGGGAACACTCCCACCCAGCCGAAATTGTCAATCCGTTATCAGGTTTATCCCTGTGTGTACAGGGAACACATTTATTTGTTTTATGCCATTGACAAAAATTTCGGTTTATCCCTGTGTGTACAGGGAACACGCCTAGAATTTCACCCATAGATCTCACCCTCCCCGGTTTATCCCTGTGTGTACAGGGAACACTTAGAAATGGGCTATCCGAATATTCAAGTGTACGGTTTATCCCTGTGTGTACAGGGAACACTATATATTCACTGTTTTTTAATAGCTCTATTGCGGTTTATCCCTGTGTGTACAGGGAACACCCCAATTATAACATACTGTTTTATAATTAAAATATTGACCACTAAATTTCTACCGATTTTTTAGGTTATTTTTCATTAAAATCACATTCTATAACACTATGTTTTTATGTTATTAATTAAAATTAATGTAAGTTAAAATTAGATTCTACGGGATTCTACCGATAAGTTTTATATTTTTCATGTAATTAAAAAATAGAAAAAATAAAATGTAGGATTGTGATTTTTGAAATAGCAAAAAAATGCTATGTAATATTGACGCCCTGCTGATTTATCCCTGTGTGCACAGGGAACATCGTAGTGGGCGGAATGCCCATTGAAACTTGCGCGGTTTATCCCTGTGTATAGGAAACATAGGAGATAAACCACTACGTATTACGTCAAATTCAGTTTATCCCTGCGCGAACAGGGAACATTGATTAGTTAGTAGAACAATTTTTTTGCAATTTTTTAAATGCTTTTGCAAAGCCAGCTAGAGAGAACTCAAAATCTTTAGTTTTTGAATATTCAGCTCTAACCACTAACTTTTTCCCTTTTTTTATCAAATTATTAATTTCATTAATATCAGAAAATTCATATCCTATCTCTTTTTTAGTCCAATCCATTTCAAATGGAGTTTTTTTGTCCACTCTTAATACGACTTTTGTTGAATTTCCTCTCTCGTTTATTTTTGGTAAATCATTTATATCAAATGATAAGAGGCTAACTGAATTACAAGTAAATAAAAACGTAGCAGTTTCATTATTCAATTTTGTTTTATCAATCGTGAAGATTCTGACTGTTTTTTCATCAGTAATAGGGTCTTCATTGATATCAACTATCCAGTTACCGGTTTTTACTGAGCCGCAAAAAACAAAAAAGGGGACAAACAACAAGCAAAACAAAATTTTCTTCATACCATTTTCTTAATCTTTACATTTATTTACAATATTATTTTATTTAATAGATTTTGGCAATAAAAAACCCTCATTAGAGGGTTGAATTGATTTGATACTTTATGCTAAAAAACAATATTTCTAATAGCTACAACTAATATTATGCCATCGGGTTATTACTATTGAATCTTGCGCATCATTTACTCTTAATAATTTATTGTCTTTTAAGAAAGCCCAATATAATTTTTTTCCTGTGTAACTGCCAAATGAATTTTTAGCATTGACATATAGGCAGACCGAATATCCGGTGACAACCTCCCCATATTCAATTATGAAATCTTTCTGAGGTTTAGAAATGTTAGAATATTTTGCAGAATCAGGATCTTTCAATACGTCCCGAAAATACGATTTTATCTTAGGAAAAAAATTTACTGGTTTGTTACCAAATTTTTCATTCTCGAAGTCAATAGATAAATCAAGAGTACAATTACCCCATTTAAAAACAAGATTACTTTTTTTAGTCGTAATCACATACTTTGTTCTATCATTTGCAAGAACATATACTTTCTCTGAGTCCTCTGCAATAGATAAATTATCTACAAATTCTGTAAACTCTGTAAATTTAGGCGATTTATGCTCCTTGTGTGTTAAATCTTGAGCAACAAATCTATCATTGGTTACCCGAACAGTTCCATTCGCCAAATAGTTTAGATTTTCTTCTGTTTCAATACCCATTGCATATTTACAATTATAGAAATCATCAGCAAATACAAAAAATGGGAATAACAACAAACAATAAATAATCTTTTCCATACCATTTCCTTATTCTTTATGTTTTTTTGCAATGGTATGTTATTTGATAAAGTTTGGCAATGAAAAACCGCCACGCGAGCGGTTTGTAGTAGTTTTGTATTTTATCCCCGTGTGTATACAGGGAACACGCCGCCAATTTTGAGCGCTGAGACTGTTCCGCCGGTTTATCCCTGTGTATACAGGGAACACGTTTATTAAATTATTTGGCGTCCTCCAATAATCGGTTTATCCCTGTGTATACAGGGAACACAAATATTGCCCGACACTGTTATAAAAATCGCGCGGTTTATCCCTGTGCATACAGGGAACTCATTTTCTGCAACGACAGGCATTAAATTAACAGCGGTTTATCCCTGTGTGTACAGGGAACTCCTCCATGTATTTCCTGTCGAGTTGTAGACGAGCGGTTTATCCCTGTGTGTACAGGGAACTCCGGTGTTTTGTGCCTATGGATTTTAGATATTCCGGTTTATCCCTGTGTGTACAGGGAACTCATTAAGGTACTGAGCCTGAATTTATGTCCGTTCGGTTTATCCCTGTGTGTACAGGGAACTCTCTCATAATCGACCTGGACCCACAGGCAACGGCGGTTTATCCCTGTGTGTACAGGGAACTCTTTATCGATAAATGATAGGACTCTATGGCATACGGTTTATCCCTGTGTGTACAGGGAACTCGGTTACACACAAAAGACCTTCTGCACAAAGCTCGGTTTATCCCTGTGTGTACAGGGAACTCCCCAATTATAACATACTGTTTTATAATTAAAATATTGACTGGCAAATTTCTACCGATTTTTTAGGTTATTTTTTATTAAAATCACAATCTATAACACTATGTTTTTATTTGATTAATTAAAATTAATGTAAGTTAAAATTAGATTCTACGGGATTCTACCGATAAGTTTATATTTTTCATACAATTAAAAAAATAGAAAATAATAAAATGTAGAATTGTGATTTTTTTGAATAGCAAAAAATGCTGTGTGATATTGCACTAGGTTACGTTATGGCAGGTTCAACAAGTGACTTTTATATTTAGGGTGTAAATAGTTAGATTACTATAAATAAAAGATGGCTGTTAAAACAGCCATCTTTTTTCACAGAAAAATATTTATTAGTTCAATTTATTTAGAAGTTAATCTCGGTACCCACAAAGTAACGTCGACCTTCTAAAGTTTTACCAAAGTCAGCGTTTGAAACATCTTTGTCAAATAAGTTATAAACCCCACCATAAATCTTAGCATTTTTATTTATTTGGAAAGATGCCCCCACATCCCAGAAAGTATAGCCTGGATATTCAATTTTCTTACCACTACGATCTGTTGTACTTTCAACACCATAATAAGCAACTTTAGTCCATAAATCCCAGTCTTGAGCAACATACCAATCAAGTTGAGTATTGAATTTTTGCTTTGGTGTACGGTTTAAAGGTCTCCCCTTATTATTTCCTGTTTTTTGTTCTGATTTATTCCAAGAGTAGTTAGAACTTAACAAGAAATCAGTAAATAATGGCGTTTTGAATGATAGCTCTAAGCCTTTAAGATCTGCTTTATCCACATTCTCACGCCCCTGAACAAAATCAAATTTTTCACGATATCCATTGATCTGGCAATTTCTAGATCCAGCTTCACCTCGGCAAATATAATAAGATTGGATTTTATCTTTATATTTGGTATAAAAAGCTGTTACAGATGCATCAACACCATATTCATTGGTATAACCAACACCAATTTCAAATGAATTCGTTTTTTCAGGTTTTAAATTTGGATTTCCCATTATCATCCCTCTATTACCTGTTCCTGATCCACCTGTAACTTGTCCCCAGTCAGAGACAACTTGGCGTAATTGTGGTGTTGCAAATCCAGTTGAATAGCCACCTTTTAAAGTAAAGTTATCATCAATATTCCAAACACTATAAATTTTTGGATTCCAGTTATGTCCATAATTTTCATCTCTATTATAACGTACGCCAGCAGTAATACTCCAATTATCAACGATTCTCATCTCGTTATCTGCAAACAATGCATAACTCCAACGATCAATTTTTGTTAAGTTTGTATTTAACTGATTACCACCATCATGAAGTTCTTGATAAGTATATTCTCCACCAGCGGTTAACATATTAATTGAGAAAGGAATGGTCACACGAGAGTCAACATTAGTATTGCGAATTTTCATTTTTCTTTCTGGATTATTATTGCTTTCATGAGCAATAAAAGATGTCGTCGATACATCACCAAACAAACCATTATGAGTCAAAGCAAAAGAGTTGCGACGGTTATCTCGGTTGAAATCGCCACGATTAACTGGTCTTGTTTTTCCTCCTGTAGCATTACTATTTTGTAAAGATCGCCCAAAGTCGAGATCAAATGTTTGGGTTTCAGTTGCATTAAGCGATATTTTACCATTTAGGCTACGTAATTTTTGTGCGGAATGACCATTTAAGAATTCATCTTCATGGCGTTTGGTATATTGACCATATAATTGAATTCCTAAAATATCATCAATAATGGGTCCCATTGTGGAAAAACTACCAATATAGGTATTTTTTTCATCTGAACGGTAAGGAATAACTGACTCAATACGTAAACCTCCGTGCCATTCGTTAGACACTTTTTTAGTGATAATATTAACGACCCCACCCATAGCATCTGAACCATATAAAGAAGACATAGGTCCACGGACAACCTCAATTCGTTCGATAACCGTTAACGGTGGTAACCACCCTTGCTCAAAACCTGAATTATCACTATTAGGTCTGGTTTCACGGGTGCTGACTTTTTTACCATCAATTAATAATAAAGTGTATTTGGCATCCATACCACGAATACTAATATCGGTCGAATCACCACCACCAGTTATAGTAACACCTGGTATATCTTTGAGTGCGTCAGTTACATCACGATAAGATTTTTTGCTAATTTCTTCTGGTGTGATCACTGAAATTGTTGCTGGAGCTTCTTTAATTTGTTGTGAAAATCCTGATGCTGTCACCACCATGGTATCAGTGTCTTTATCGCTTGCAGCCATAGCTATGCTAGACAATGATAATAAAAGACTAGTGTTAATGACATGTGTTGCCAATTTAAACTTAGTATTCATTTGTATAACCCTATTATTTATATTGATATTTTCAACCTCAATCCGGACGTACAATATACTATATGAGAATAGTTATCAATATCTTTTCTAAAAATTATTTATTACTAGACAATTTATACACTTTAAACAATAATAGTTATCATTTGCGTTGTAAACAAAGGAACCTATATGAAAATCAAAAAAAAATTACTATTAAGCACATTAGCTGCACTTGTCTTAGGATTAGCAGGTTGTCAATCTTCAATGACGGTAACTACAGACAATAATCAATCAGTTGTAGTACCTAAATCACCAAGTAAAGTTGTCGTGATGAACTATGGTGCACTAGATACTTTAGATGCTTTAGGTAAAGGTTCAATTGTTATAGGGGCGCCTCTTTCTGTTCTACCTTCTTATCTTGAGCAGTATAAAAATGCAAACATTGCTGACACCGGTAATATGAAAGAACCGAGTATAGATGCAATCAAACAAGCTAAACCACAACTGATTATTATTGATGGTCGTCAAGCCAGTAGAACTCAAGAGCTATCTAAAATTGCACCTGTAATTAATTTAAGCGTTGATGCAAAAAACTACCTTGAATCAACTAAGAAGCATATCAATCTATTAGCAGATATCACTGGCACTGAAAAAACCGCAAGTACATTAATTCAAGCCCTTGATGTAAAAATAAATAATGCCCAATCTGTTGCTCAATCGAGTCCTAAAAAAGCAATTGTTGCAATCCATAATGATGGTAAAATGATTTTAATTAATGCAAGTTCAAGTGCAGCGTTAATCCATGATGTTTTAAAAGTAAAACGTGCCGTTCCATTTTTTATTCAACCTATAAATAATGGTGAAAGACCAAAACCAACTTTTATTGACAATAATTACGTCAGTGATGTTAAACCCGACATTATTTATGTCGTTGATCGTAGTAAAGCAATTGGTCAAACGGCTATGAAAGAAGACTTTTTTGATGCAAAAATATTAGCTGCAAGCAATACTCAAGTGGTTTATCTAACCCCAGATCTTTGGTACTTATCTGGTGGTGGTGCAGAAAGTTTAGATCGTCAAATTGATGAAGTAATTAATGGTCTAAAATAATATTGTTATTGTTAATTGTTTAACTTCCTATTTGCCCTTATGCTGTTAGTAAGGGTTTTTTTATTATATAGGTATCTTAATTGTTTTTATCACTGTTCTTAGTATTCTAGAGTTTTAAAATACATTGTAAAGCTATCAATGCTGCTCAACTTTGGGTTTACTGAAAACAGTACCAAAAATTGCTGTATAATGATGGATTATTTGATACTTTTAAATGATAGCATGCCAAAAGTTTAGATTTTATTATTGAACCAATAATTAATGTATGAAAATAATCTATCTATTTAACATGAATAAATTTATTATTTAGGAATAATCCTTTTGCTCTTATCAATACTTCAACTTTTAAGTAGTCCTTTTTTAAAATCTTAAAAATACGATTCCAATATGCTACTTTTAAATTCTTAAGATGACACATTTAATAAATGTGGTTCAAAAAGAACAAGTTTATAGTGCTCTCTAATTACAATATTATAAACCGTTATAAAATAGTGTATCGAATTTATTTGACGTAGATTATATACCTAAACAACAATTAACGAGACTGATCCATCAGTTCCTATTAAAGATAAATTATAATTTACCTTCTATAATCAACAGTCATGTTAGATATAGGGCTTTTATAATTTTATTTTATATAAATCATAACAATCTAAAAATTTTTATTAGCATCAATTTAAATATGTTAGAATGCTCGACTATTGTCTAAATCTAAATTGACAAACTTTTAAATTCTCGATAAATACCTCTATAAATTTTAAAATTATTACAAATACTATGAATATATCATCCCCAACAATTGGATTTGTGAGCCTCGGTTGTCCTAAAAATTTGGTTGACTCAGAGCGAATATTAACTGAACTACGTACCCAAGGTTATCAAGTGGTACCTACTTATGAAAATGCTGATTTGGTAATTGTTAACACTTGTGGATTTATTGACAGTGCGGTACAAGAATCGCTTGAAGCCATTGGTGAAGCACTTGATGAAAATGGTAAAGTGATTGTTACCGGTTGTCTTGGTGCTAAAGAAGATCAAATCCGAAGTGTACACCCAAAAGTGCTTGAAATTTCTGGCCCCCATAGTTACGAAGCGGTGCTAAGTCATGTAAATAAATATGCTCCAAAACCTGCATATAACCCATTTACCAGCTTAGTACCCGAGCAAGGGGTAAAGTTAACGCCTAAGCATTATGCATACTTAAAGATTTCAGAAGGTTGTAATCATAGCTGCACATTTTGCATCATCCCTTCTTTACGTGGTGAGATGGTCAGTCGTCCTATTGGTAATGTACTTGATGAAGCAAAACGATTAGTTGACAGCGGAGTCAAAGAACTTTTAGTCATTGCTCAAGATACTTCAGCTTATGGTATTGACATCAAAAACCGCACCAACTTTTGGAATGGTATGCCTTTAAAAACCAATATCCAAACACTCTGTGAACAATTATCTAGTCTTGGTATTTGGGTGAGATTACATTATATGTACCCATATCCGAGTGTTGATGATTTAATTCCATTGATGGCGGAAGGAAAAATCTTACCTTATTTAGATGTCCCATTACAGCATGCCAGCCCAACGGTTTTAAAATCAATGAAACGTCCTGGGACAATTGAAAAAACACTTGAACGAATTCATCATTGGCGTGAAATTTGCCCGGAAATCACTCTGCGTTCAACGTTTATCGTTGGTTATCCCGGCGAAACTGAACAAGATTTTGAATTATTACTCGACTTTTTAGAAAAAGCGCAATTAGATCGCGTTGGTTGCTTTCCTTATAGCCCTGTTGAAGGTGCAGCAGCGAATGAATTAGCTAACCAAGTTCCAGACGAAATCAAACAACAACGATTTGATAGGTTTATGCAGTTGCAGCAAAAGATATCAATGCAAAAATTACAAGCTAAAATAGGTAAAACCTTAGCGGTTATTATTGATGAAGTTGATGAAGAAGGTGCAATAGGTCGTAGTATGGCTGATGCGCCTGAAATTGATGGTGTTGTATATTTAAATGAAGAAAAAGATGTCAACGTCGGGGACATTGTTCAAGTCATTATTGAGCATTCTGATGAATATGACTTATGGGGAACGGTTAAACGGTAATAAATCATGAAACAACATTATAAACATGAAATAAAAAATCTTGGTAAATTGGCTGTACCAGTACTTATTGCACAAGTATCACAAACAGCCATCACTTTTGTTGACACCATTATGGCAGGACATTACAGTAAAACGGCATTATCTGGTGTTGCAATCGCCGTATCAATTTGGTTACCAACAGTTTTGTTTGGTCAAGGACTATTAACCGTTTTAACCCCCATCATTGCCAACTTAAATGGTGCAGCTAAACGAGACCAAGTTGCGAATCACACACGTCAAGGTGTAGTGATCGCCCTATTTTTATCTGTGTTGATAATGTTGATTTTATATCATTCAGACCAAATAATCGGTCTAAGAAGTTCCGTAGATCACCCTATTGATCCCGAAATGATGGACGTGGCCGTAAAATTTTTACGAGCAATCATGTGGGGAGTACCTGCATTCTTGCTGTTTTTAGTTTATCGCAATCAATGTGAGGGGTTATCCAATACTAAACCAGCTATGGTAATCATATTTATAGCGTTACTTGCTAATATTCCAATTAACTATGTTTTAATTTATGGCAAGTTAGGATTACCTGCATTTGGTGGTGTTGGTTGTGGCATTACTGCTGCCATCATTTTTTGGCTAATGTTTGGATTAATCCGCTTTTATACCTTAACTACTGCAAGTCAACGTGATATTCGTGAAACACAATTGACCAAATGGGTTGATTTTAGTGTAATCAAAAATATCGTTGTCCTAGGTATGCCTCTGGCACTAGCCTATTTTTTCGAAATGAGCTTGTTTGCTGTGATAGCTTTACTGATTGCTCCACTTGGTCAAGTCACTGTTGCTGCACATCAAATTATCTTTACTATCAGTAGTTTAACGTTTGCAATACCATTATCGTTAGGTGTAGCATCAAGTATCCGTGTAGGTTTTTTACTCGGTAATAAAAAAACATCATTAGCAAAACAAACAGCTTATATTAGTTTGGCGATATCGTTAATGATTGCCGTGATAGTGGCATTAGTTCTGGTTATTTTTAGAACGCCAATTATTCATATATTCACAGAAGAAGTAGATGTTATTACTATTTGCTTGCAACTGATCATTTTACTCGCTATCTATCAAGCCTCTGATTATCTTCAAGTTGTAGCAAGTAACGTATTACGTGGTTACAAAGATACGAAAAGTATTTTTTACATCACGCTTATCTCTTATTGGGGCGTTGGTCTACCAGTTGGATACATTTTAGGATTAACTGATTTAATTATGCAGCCAATAGGTGCTGCAGGTTTTTGGATAGGAATTATATTAGGACTGGCGGTTGCTGCATTTTTACTTATTGCTAGAATGATCTACATTCAAAAACAACCCAAAGAAGTAATTTTAAATAAATCTTCAAGATAATATATAACATGAAAAGGATTAATATAGTTTTTGTTTCAATTATACAAAATATGTTAATCCTTTAATCGTTATCGACGCCCTACTATTCCATCAAAAGTGGGAACATTAACCCATGATAGTAAATTACACGAAACTGGAATTTCATTGTTTTTCTTCATGAATATCTGTTATTTAACTCGCTCACAATCCCATACGACAGTTGGTCCATATGAGTTATTCTTTATATATGTTACAAAATTCATACCTAAAAATATTTAAGGCATTTTATTGGTACTATAAATTATTAAGGTACATTGTTTCTAGCTATATGGTTTGTTTGTTATTTAAACGGTATTACTTACAGCTTAACCTCTTTTTGCACATTGATGATTTTTAACTGCTTAGTGCAATAATTCTAATGCATAGCATAACAAATAATCCAATATATTTATCTTCATTTAAAATAAATATAAGTTAATTAAAATAAAATTATTAATATAATTCTGCATTTTATCAATTAATTGCATTAAAATGGATTTAATTGATATATCTGAACAAAAAGATATTCAAATTAAAGCTTCGAATAATAAGTTAGTTCCATTTAATGATTTGAAAAAAGATCCTAATCCATATTAAAAGATTTAATTTTTTGACTAAGAACATCATACCATCACTAAATTACTAGTGATGGTTTTTAAATTTAATTGAAAATAACAAAATCATGAAAAAACAATAAATAAACAATCAATCTAAATCAAAACAAATGTTATCTCTAATATTTAATTTTGGAAAAACATCTGGTTCAACTTCTAGTTAATATATAAATGGATTTTCAGGAATAGGATTGAATTTTCTAAAGAACATAAAATAAGCATAAAAAAACTTCGCTAAAGTTATTAGCGAAGTTTTATTCTGTTAATCAAACTATATTTTATTTCAACAAACTTTTCGCCTGATTTAAGACATTATCAATAGTAAAACCGAATTCTTTAAATAGTTGATCGGCTGGGCCTGATTCACCGAATGTTGTCATACCAACAACTTTACCGTTAAGACCAACATATTTATACCAATAATCACTGATACCTGCTTCGATCGCTAAGCGAGCCGTTACTGAAGATGGTAATACTGATTCTTTATAAGTTTGATCTTGTTTATCAAATGCATCTGTCGATGGCATTGAGACAACTCTTACTTTTTTACCAGCTTCGGTAAGTTTATGATATGCCTCAACAGCAAGTTCAACTTCCGATCCAGTAGCAATGATAATTAGTTCTGGTGTGCCAGTACAATCATTAAGAATATAACCACCACGATAAACATTAGCTAATTGCTCAGCACTACGTTCTTGTTGTTTAAGATTTTGTCTTGAGAAGATTAGCGCTGTTGGACCATTTTTGCGTTCTATCGCATATTGCCAAGCGATAGCTGATTCAACTTGGTCACAAGGACGCCAAGTACTGACATTTGGTGTAACACGTAAACTTGCCATTTGTTCAACAGGTTGATGTGTTGGTCCATCTTCACCTAAACCAATAGAATCATGAGTATAAACGAATAATGAACGAATCTTCATTAACGCAGCCATACGGATAGCATTACGTGCGTATTCCATAAACATTAGGAAAGTTGCGCCATAAGGAATAAAGCCACCATGTAATGCGATACCATTCATGATCGCTGACATACCAAATTCACGTACACCATAGTGGATATAATTACCATTTGGGTTGGCTAAAATCTCTTTTGAACCTGACCACATGGTTAAATTACTTGGTGCTAAGTCGGCAGAGCCACCTAAAAATTCAGGTAAGGTAGGAGCAAACGCTTCAATCGCATTTTGTGATGCTTTACGTGTTGCAATTGTTGCTGGATTTGCTTGTAGTTTATTCACAAAATCTTTTGCTACTTGTTGCCAATTAGCAGGTAGATCGCCACTTACTCGACGTTTAAATTCCTGAGCTAAATCAGGATAAGCTTTAGCATATGCGTCAAAACGTGCATTCCACTCATCTTCAACGTGTTTACCTTTGGCTTTTGCATCCCAAGCATCATAATATTCTTTTGGAATTTCAAAAGCAGGATAATTCCAACCAAGTTCTTTACGTGTTGCTTCGATTTCAGCATCACCTAAAGGTGCACCATGACTTTCGTGGCTACCCGCTTTATTTGGTGAACCAAAACCAATAATTGTCTTACACATTAACAATGACGGTTTATCGGTTACTGCTTGTGCTTGTTCAATGGCTTCTTTTAAAGCTTTAGCATCATGACCATCAATGCCACGAATTACATGCCAACCATAAGCTTCAAAGCGTTTTGCCGTATCATCAGTAAACCAACCATCAATTTCACCATCAATTGAAATACCATTTTCATCATAAAATGCAATGAGTTTGCCTAATTTAAGCGTACCTGCTAATGAACATACTTCGTGTGAAATACCTTCCATCATACAACCATCACCCATAAATACATAAGTATGATGGTCAACAATGGTATGGCCTGATTTATTAAATTGCGCAGCTAATGTTCTTTCAGCAATAGCCATACCTACCGCATTAGCAATACCTTGTCCTAACGGGCCTGTTGTTGTTTCAACACCCGGAACATAACCATATTCAGGGTGACCTGCAGTTTTTGAATGCAATTGACGAAAATTTTTAAGATCATCAATCGTGACATTATAGCCAGTTAAATGCAGCAAGCTATAAATCAACATAGATGCATGGCCATTTGATAATACAAAACGATCGCGATCCGCCCAATTAGGGTTAGTAGGATTATGTTTTAAAAATCCACGCCAAAGTACTTCCGCCATATCGGCCATACCCATTGGTGCACCTGGATGACCAGATTTAGCTTTTTGCACACCATCCATACTTAATGCTCTTATCGCATTCGCTAGTTCGCGGTGAGATAAAGTCGTTGCATTCATGTTGTAATCTCCAAAATATTTTTAATTAAAAATTCCTAATCTAGCAAGTTACTATTCTTAGCAACAAATGCTGTCACCTGCCAAATTTGTTAATCAAATCGAATTAAATAATGTAAAAATGGGGAGCTAGCTCCCCTTTGTATTCTATATGCTTAAAGTAATGCACTAATCATATCTTCTAATTTGCCTTGGTCAACAGCAAAAGCACGGATACCTTCAGCAAGTTTTTCAACTGCCATGGCATCACTATTGTGTTGCCATCTAAATTCAGCCTCAGTCATCGGTGCTGGGCGATCGACTACCTGTTGATTTGGATTAAGTTTTTGTGTTACAGGGGCTGTTGATTGTTTCATTTCAGCAAGCAAACTCGGTGCAATGGTTAGACGGTCACAACCCGCTAGTGCTAAAATTTGGTCAACTTTACGGAAACTTGCGCCCATCACAATCGTTTTATAACCATGTTGTTTGTAATAATTGAAGATATTACGAACCGAAACTACACCAGGATCTTCGTCTGCAACATAAGGATCGATTGGTTTTTTAGCTTGATACCAATCGTAGATACGGCCAACAAACGGAGAAATTAAAAAAGCATTTACTTCAGCACATGCTCTTGCTTGTGCAAATGAGAAAAGTAATGTCAAATTACAGTTAATCCCCTCTTTTTCAAGAATTTCTGCTGCTTTAATCCCTTCCCACGTAGAAGCGATTTTAATTAAGATACGTGATTTATCGATGCCTTTTGCATGGTAAAGTTCAATGATACGACGTGCTTTGTCTATACAACCTTGTGTATCAAATGATAAACGGGCATCCACTTCTGTCGAGATACGACCAGGAACAAATTTTAAAATTTCAGCACCAATATTAACAGCAACTTGATCACATGCATTAACTAATTGTTGTTCTTTATTACCACCCAATTGTTTAGCGGTTTCTACAGCAGAATCAATTAGATATCGATATTGAGGAAGTTGAGCAGCTTTTAGTACAAGGGATGGGTTAGTTGTAGCATCTTCAGGAGAAAATTGTTTAATTGAATCGATATCTCCAGTATCGGCAACAACGACAGTTAATTTTTTAAATTCATCTAATTGACTCATACTTCTTTATCCTCTAAAGCTTTTAGTTTAATAAAAATATAATAGCATTTATTCAAAAATAAAACGACAGTACCCTATTGCTATTTCGCATATATAATAGATTAAAAAACAAACAAATATGAGGTAAAATTAAAGTTTGAAAAGTTCTCATTGTTCGCAAATTTAATCTGCTTAACCCAAAAATTCTAACAAATAATGATTATTTACTATAGAGCTGATCATAATGGTTGATACGCTCAACTTTAGTCGTCAATCCACCACCTTCAAATTCAGAATTTGACCATGATTGCACAAGTTTTTTAGTTAGCTCAACGCCAATTACTCTAGCACCCATTGTCATAATTTGAGCATTATTACTCTTTCTGGCACGATCAGCCGAAAATATATCATGACATTAAGCTGCACGAATACTGGGTAACTTATTTTATTGGCAGCAATGGCAACACCGATACCTGTCCCACAAATCAAGATACCTTGTTCTGCATACTTGCTTTGATAGAACAGACTACGTCGTTTGCAATATCAGAACAAAAAAGCGTTTTTTATTTATTTGTCACTACTATAATCAACAATTTCAATCCTTTATTTAGTCAAATAATCAACTATGTTATTTCTAAATTCAAAAGCGGCATCATCAACACCAATGGCTATTGGTTTCATATTATTTTACCTCAATTTAATTCAAAAAATGAACATAGGTTCATATTAATATCATTTGATAATTTTTAAATATAAATTAATTCAATTATGTGATGAAAGTCTCGAAAATAAAATATTTTTTAAGAAAATATAGCAATAACTTATACTATTAATTACAAAAATCACTACCTAAACACAGTATCTATAGTAAAAATTTTTACATTATTTAATCAAAGGTTGATTGTAAAGACATTTGAACAGAATCATTTTAAAAAGATATGATTTATTTATTTAACCAAACATATACTATTTGCTGATTAACATTACAACCTGCACACGTTTTGCATTGATTAGGTGTGCATGCGGTTCGATTATCCCCTATGGTAATTTGCTCAATATTTCCTTTTTTAATCCAAAAATCCAACATTTGTGCTGTGGCACTGTTAGGTATACGAAAATGTCGGGCAATGTCTTGCAACTCGGCACGACCTTTTAATTGCACATAATCTCGAATTGAAGTAACTAGCATATTAATAAAAGATGCAGGGTTATGTCCTGCATCTTCTCCTTAATTTATGATTGAATGGTTAATTAAATAAGATGTTTTAAGGATCTGCTATTTAATAACAGCAGGATGAATTTTTAGAGTTAGATGAACTGACGGTTGTTTGAT
Source organism: Gilliamella sp. LMG 34360 (assembly GCF_984568995.1). Classification (NCBI taxonomy): domain Bacteria; kingdom Pseudomonadati; phylum Pseudomonadota; class Gammaproteobacteria; order Orbales; family Orbaceae; genus Gilliamella; species Gilliamella sp. LMG 34360. The sequence goes on from NZ_OZ474900.1 coordinate 2,137,987, forward strand.
TAAAAATGGAATATCGCCCTAATATCCGCATAGTGATAATCATAATTAGCATAAATGCTCCACATCCTAAAAGCCACCAAACTGCCGATTGTGAATGTCCAATCAAAGTTGTTTGATAGTAAATTGTTGCAGATAACCAACCAATGATAAAAGTCCAAATGCCAACAAATATCATCCATCTTATACCCGCTTCACGATATACCGCCCCTAAAGTCGCAGCACAAGGAGTATAAAGTAATATAAAAATCAAATAAGCTATGGCGACCGATGGCGTCATAAAGGAATTTTTTATTTGAGATACTGCTGACGAATCCACAGCTAAGTCGGATTGTAATGAGTCAATATCATCATTAACAGTAGATAACCCCAAAGGATCTAAAACAGCATCAGACAAATCAACTAGATTTTTAGGAATCGTTTTAAGGGCATCAAAAATCCCTTGCGACAAATTAAATGATTCAGCCTGTTGTGTGGTATCCGTTTCATCCATAGAATAAAGCGAATTTAAGGTGGCAATAACCGATTCTTTGGCGAAAATACCCGTAAAAATACCAACGGTAGCAGGCCAATTCTGTTGATTAATACCCATTGGGGCAAATGCTGGTGTAATCTTTTGGCTAACTGCAGATAGCATGGAATCTTGTGAATCTTCATGTCCAAACGTTCCATCGCGCCCCCATGAGTTAAGCAAACTCAAAACAGTCACCATGATTATAATGGCTTTTCCTGCTTTGAAAATGAAATTTTTCAAACGTTGCCAAGTTAAACTGAGCATACTGCTTAAAGTAGGAATTCGATATACAGGCATTTCCATAATAAACGGCGTAATCGAACCTTTTAATAGTGTAAATTTAAGCACAAATCCTGTGATAATTGCCACCGCAACACCTAACATATACAAACTGAAAACGATAAATGAAGCATGTCTAGGTGCGAAGATAACCGCAAACAACGCATATACTGGCAATCTTGCTCCGCACGACATAAATGGAATCATACAGATTGACATAATGCGATCGCGCGTACTTTCTAATGTACGCGTTCCCATAATAGCTGGTACGCCACAACCAAAACCGACTAACATGGGTACAAATGCCTTACCCGGCAAACCGATACAGCGCATACCACGATCGACAACCACCGCAGCCCTTGCCAAATAACCCGAATCTTCTAAAAATGACATACAGAAAAACATTGCCCCAATTACAGGTATAAAGGTTGAAACAGTTTGAATACCGCGCCCGATACCATTGGCTAAAATGGCGATAAGCCAGCTAGGAGCCTGTATGGTTTGCAGTACATGTGCTGTACCATCCACAAACAACGTGCTACATAATCCATCAAAAAAATCAACAAATACTGATCCAAAATTAATCGACAACATGAACATGATATACATTGTTAACAAAAACAATGGAATACCTGTAATGCGTCCTAAAGTAATTTTGTCAAGCATATCTGAAAAGCGAACATTTAATTCACGAGGCTTGTCAATGACCGTTTTACAAATCGCATCAATTGTATCATAGCGCGCAGATGCTAGCGCTACGTCAATTTCGTTATCGCACCATGCGGAAAGTGACAGACGACAAGCTGTTAGCTTTTCACTCTCAAGTTGGGTCAAATTGTAGTGTGAATCATCTAATAATACATCTTGCAACTGCCATGAATTAAATCGACGTAGTTCACTATCTTCAGGTAATTCATTAATATACCTATCAATAATAGCTTGCTGTTCATCCCCCAACAAATTGATTGAAGGATTAGCTACTTGGGAAGATACTGTCATCGCTTCAATTTGCTGATACAGTGCTTGCAATCCTATTTTTTTACTTGATGATATCGCCACCACTGGACAACCCAGCAATTTCGATAACTTTGCAACATTAATCTGCTCACCCATTGCTTTAACCGCATCCATCATATTAAGCACAACGATCATAGGCAATTGCAAATCAACTAATTGACAGGTCAAATATAAACTGCGTTGCAAATTTGTCGCATCAATAATATTGACTATCATGCAATCATCTTCACTCAAAACAAACTGCCTTGCAATTAACTCATCTTGCGACACGCATAATGGATCGGATTCAATTGAATAGGTTCCCGGTAAATCGACAATATCGTATTGTTTCTGATTATAGGCAAACAGACCTGTTTTACGCTCGACAGTAACGCCAGGCCAATTTCCCACTCTTTGTTTGGCACCGGTCAACAAATTGAATAATGTTGTTTTGCCACAATTTGGATTACCAATTAGTGCGATCTTCATGCTCCGACCTCTAACACTTCGATAAAAGAAGCTTCTTGGCGGCGTAAGCATAATAAAAATCCACGCATATTAATCTCAATGGGGTCACCAAGTGGCGCAGTCCGTACTACCTCGACTTTACAACCCGGTGTAATGCCCATAGCCAGTAATTTACGACGATAAGGTAACGATTTAGGTAAAAATCTAGAAATAACCGCCTCACGCCCTATCGGCAAGTGGTTAAGAGTTAAAGATGACATCATACTTCCTACGTTTATTTAGCTTATTTATTTTTTATCGCACAAATTAAAATGCGAACGATTCGCAATATTAATACACATTAATGTAGAAAAAAACAAATTTTCATGTAAAAAATGGAAAGAATGGTCAAATAATGGGGGTAATTAGAAAATTTTCAATTATTTTTGAACAAAAATGCAGACTATCTTCAGAAAAAACTATTTTAACCTCTTTTTTAAGGTTGGTGAAATTATCACCCGTTAATCTTATTAAGTATAATAAAACAAAATCAGAACGGATACTCTCATTAATCATCCTAATTGCTGATAATAACTTATAGCTGTTATAATCTTTTAATATATTAAAGAAATGGATCCCCCCAATTATGTATATCATCTATGGTATTAAAAACTGCAACACAATGAAAAAAGCGTTTACTTGGCTTGATGATCATCAAGTTCAATATCAGTTTCATAATTATAAAACCGATGGATTATCGGCTGACCTGCTCGACATTTTTTTACAATTAGTAGATTGGCAAAGTTTACTTAATACGCGCGGTACAACATGGCGCAAATTAGATGAGCAGGTTCGTGCCCAAATCAATAATGCACAATCCGCCAAAAAAATTATGTTAGACAATCCATCCATTTTAAAACGTCCTTTACTGATCGATGGTAAGCGTGCTTTGTTAGGATTTTCTGACGAAAGTTATTCACAATTTATATCGCAATCAAAATAAGAACAAAACTATGATGAATGAACCTGTTATTGCGCTGACTACTGCGCTTATTGCTGAAAAATCGATAAGTCCTGACGATAAAAACTGTCAAAACATAATTATCGAACGTTTAAAAAAAATTGGATTTACCATTGAAGAAATCAATATTGGACAAACCAAAAATTTGTGGGCTTTTCATGGTGATCGTAAAAGTAAAACACTGATGTTTGCAGGTCATACCGACGTAGTGCCCGCAGGTGATGAAACTAAATGGCTTTATCCGCCTTTTACGCCTACCATTGATGAAAATGGTGTACTGTACGGTCGAGGTGCAGCGGACATGAAAAGTGGCGTCGCGGCTATGGTATGTGCAGCAGAAGATTTTATTAAAAGCAATCCGGATCATCATGGCTGTGTGGCTTTTTTATTAACGTCTGATGAAGAAGCTGACGCAAGCGATGGCACCGTTAAAGTAGTCGATTTATTAATCAAACGCCATGAACGCATTGATTATTGTATTGTTGGCGAACCTTCAAGCGATACCTTACTTGGTGATCAAATTAAAAATGGACGCCGTGGATCATTAACTGCAAATTTAGTCGTGCATGGTGTGCAAGGTCATGTTGCTTATCCTCATCTAGCAGATAACCCAGTGCATCGCTTTGCTCCTGCTTTAAATGAATTGGTCAGCACAATTTGGGATAATGGCAATGACTATTTTCCACAAACCACCATGCAAGTCGCAAATATCAACGGCGGAACAGGGGCAGAAAATGTAATACCTGGTGATCTGAGTGTTCAATTCAATTTTCGCTATAGCAGTGAACTTACCGACACACAAATTAAAGAACGTGTTGAACAAATTCTTCAAAAGCATAATCTAAAATATACCTTAAATTGGCGTCTTTCAGGTCATCCTTTTTTAACCCCACAAGGCGAGCTAACCAATGCTGCTGCCAATGCCATTAAGGATATTACGGGAACAGATACCCGCCTCTCGACCAGTGGCGGGACATCAGATGGGCGTTTTATTGCTAAAATGGGTTGCCAAGTCATTGAGCTTGGTGTGGTTAACAAAACTATCCATAAAGTCAACGAAAATGCCCACTGCCAAGATATTATTAATTTAACCGCAATCTATAGACGTATTTTAGAGACTTTATTACTGGCATAATTAAGCCCGTTTCACTTATCTAAAAGGAGATAATATGGCATGGCTTAAAGATTATTGGTGGATTATTTTAATTATCTTAATTGGAATTTTTATCAACGGCATTAAAGCACTGAATCGGCTAAGTTATAAAAATTATCTGGAAAAAAAGAACGGGATAAAACCCATACCTTACAGCGATGATGATGACGATTGGCCATCATCAAATCAATCAAACAAATAAACTAAGCGTTACCGAAAATCTTGGTTGGTACTTTCAAATACAGCTTGATGACGGTAACGATCTACCCACATAGCTGTTGCACCACAGACAGCAATAGGCATCACAATCAAATTCAGCAGCGGTACCATAGTAAAAAAGCTAACTAAACCACCAAACATCAAATTGTCGACTTTGTTTTGCTTTAAAAGTTCGCGCATGCGGTGGAACTTAATTTTGTGGTTATCAAATGGATAGTCCGCATATTGAATGCTGATTTGCCAAGCGGTAAATAAAAACCATACTACTGGCGTAACTGTTTGTCCAATGACGGGGATAAAATAGGTAAGTAAAATCGGAATAGCCCACAATAGATAATGACCTAATTTTTGCAGCTCACGATTTAATATTCGCGGTAAATCTTTAATTAAGCTCATCCATGTTGTATCGGGTGCAGGCATACCTGTTAATTGCGCTTCAACTTGTTCAGCTAATATTCCATTAAAAGGAGCAGCAATAAAGTTAGTCACCGTACTGAAAAAATAACAAAATAAAATCACCAGCGTTAGGATTACAATAAATACAATGATGTATCCTAACCACTGTAACCAGCTTGGTACATAAGACAATCCCCAATCGACCATGCCACTAAGTACGGTAAAAAACCAATAAAACAGCGCCGACATTAATACAATATTGGCAAGTAGAGGTAAAAAAACAAATTTCTTAATACCTGGACTAAAAGCTAACGACCAACCTTTAAAAAAATATTCAAACCCATTTCTAGCTTGATAATTTTTCGGGCGTGATTGCGTGTAGGAATGTCGATGCTGGGTATTATTATCTAATTGATTAGACGTCACATTTGGTTCCTTTTTATTTACAAGTCAGTCAATACCTCAAGTAGGTATAAACTGGTAATACATTAATATATCGTTTTAAATAAACAGTGCGATATTTTAAACATACCGCCTACTAAGCTCAATAACGTTTAATTATATTTACTGGCTATTTTATTTACTATTGCATTATTTTAGTATTAAAGTCCGTTGATTATTCGCTAACCAAGTTTTAACTTCGTATTTGATGGCTTGCATTAACGCATTTTTTCCCGCTAATTGATAACGATTAATAACATCCATCTGATTATTTTTGCTATCAATTAAGGCTGATAAGATCGGTAATGTTAAGTATTGCTGATGTTGATGTGCATAAAGATTTAATCGACAAAGTGCAGGATAAGTCGCTTCAAATGGACGATAGTAATCACAAAAACCAGCTAATTCACTACAATCTTGTGCAGTTAAGGATTGATTATCATCAAAAGTAATCATGTCGTTAAACGGTAATTCGATAATATCTTTAAGCCAATAAGCATTGCGCACAAGTTTCTGTTGCAATTGATCAGATAATTGCTGTCCTAACTGGGTTAAAGGTTTAATCGCCATAACTGAATAACTGCCGCTACGGGTCTCTTTATGACTACTAATGTGCACCAAATTAAACCCACATGCCATCCAAAATTGATAATTAGGCTGACTGTACGCAAAGCTCACCGATAAATAATCGATATTTTGGTGATTCGCTTCATCGTATATCGTCTGTACCAGTTTTTTAGCAACATGTTGTCGACGATATGAGTTAATCACCGCAATGCGATTGATGCGTACCGAGCGTAATTTGGCTGCCAGTTTTTCACCTGCATGAGCGACTAATGATTGCGCGACTAAATTACCCTTAGGACGACGCGTACCTTGCCACACTTGCTCAATGAGTGAATCGGATAAATTGCCTTCATTTAACGTAATTGCCGCAGCGATCTGTTGAGTTGTTATTGGATGATTTTGGGATAAGTCATTATTGACCGTGGCTTGCCAAACCGATAAATTTTGCGCATCAAAAAGGCGCCGTAAATCGACTAATGTGGTTTGATAATGAGCACTTTTTAAAAGGTAAAAGATTGTTGTTAATGCGTTTATATTATATCGATCGAGTTTACAGTAGTTTATGGATGAATCAATTGATATTTGGTTTTCTTTCTCTTCCAATATTCCATTTAACAATAACCGATCGCAAAATAACTCTAATTTGTCACCCGTTTGCCAACGGATAGGGTTATCAAGATAAAAAAACTGATATGATCTATTTTCGAGCAATTTTAATAAAAAACCCTGCCCCGTACCTTCGTATCCTTCAACAGTAGTAGTGAGTAATACTCGACTGTTTTTAGTCTTAGCTAAATACAGTAATTGTTCAAGCATGGGAAGCGGTATCATGGCAGCTTCATCAATAATTAAATAATCAGCAAAATCGTTATGTTGCCAAGCGATTAACTCATCAGGCGCATAAAACGGAGTGTTTGGGTTAGCAAAGACAAAAAAACTATTGAGTGCCGCTTTATTCGGTGCGGTTACAATACAGTTCTTGTTATCACTAAATAACCCTGCCAAAGCTGATTTACCACGACCGCGTTTAGCAATAACGACATTAATGTTTTGTTTACTGTTCAATAATTTTTGTAACGTTACTTGCTGCTGAGTTAAATCGCAAGTTTGCTTGTCGATGTCCGACCATTTTGATAATTGTAGATTACTGTGAGATGATAAGACAGTGTGCTCAATTGCTATATCAAATTCTGCAAATGTTTTTAGCAAATGATTTACAAAATTCGGCACAGTAATGGGGGTATAGGCTTCATTCCAGCGTAAACTATCTTGGTCTTGCCAAATTTCAAGTTGCTTCGGTAATAATAAAATCAGCAGACTGCCTTTAACCAATGTACCCGTTAACATTGCAAACGCATCAAGATTAAATCCTATTGTCGCATCAAATATTGCATGCAGATACTCTTGCCCTAATAGCTGTTTGGTTTTGGTAGGTAAAAGAGTATTTGGCAAAAAATCAGGCACATTTGACTGATTGGTAACGGTTATCCAATCGCCAAAATTTGTCGTTATGGTGTGATTAAGTTGCTCAAATAATTGTGTTGCTTCACCCTGTAACACCCATAATGTTCGTGTGCTTTTAAGGCATGACATGAGTTAATTTTTACCAATCAACAGTGACAATATGCCAGCAGCAATGAGAGGTCCGACAGGAACGCCTTTGAAAAACGCCACACCTATAAGTGTGCCAATGATTAAGCCATTAACAATGGTAGGATGGGCTCCAATTAACGATATGCCACGAGTACCTAGCCATGACACTAAAATTCCCACAGCGATAGCAACGAGAGATTGCCATGTCGTGAATGATTTTAAAATATCAGCGACTTTTAATGAACCATCAGCTAACGGAACCATCATAGCAGCAGTTAGGATCACAATACCAATAGTTAAACCATATTTATTTAAAAATGGAAAGTAAGCCGCTAACGGTGTAAGTTTAAACATTAGCAGTAAGAGTACTGCAAAAGTCACTGTGTTATTATGAGTTAAATAACACAGTGCTGCGAGACCTAAAAGTAGAAAAAAAGAAATATCAAACTGCGCAAACATTACAACGGAACACCTATTCGTGTTGCCACTTCTTCATAAGCTTCAATAACCCCACCTAAACCTTGTCGGAAACGGTCTTTATCCATTTTTTTCAATGTCTCTTTTTCCCATAGACGGCAACCGTCAGGTGAAAACTCATCACCTAAAGTGATTTCTCCTTTGAATAACCCAAATTCAAGTTTGTAATCAACTAAAATTAAACCTGCTTTATCAAATATATCTGTCAAAATAGTGTTAATTTTGAAGCTGAGTTCTTTCATCGTAGCTAATTGCTCATCTGTCGCCCAGCCAAAAGCCTTACAGTGAGATTCGTTGACCATAGGGTCATGCAGTGCATCGTTTTTTAGGAATAATTCAAACGTTGGAGGATTCAGTACTTTACCTTCTTCAACACCTAAGCGTTTAACTAAAGAACCTGCAGCACGATTACGAACGACGCATTCAACAGGTACCATATCGAGTTTTTTTACTAAAACTTCGTTATCCGACAACAAGGCTTCAACTTGAGTTGGTATACCTGCGTCACGTAGTTTAGTCATAATAAAAAAGTTAAATTTATTATTGACCATTCCTTTACGATCTAACTGCTCAATGCGTAAACCATCAAAAGCAGAAGTATCATTACGAAATTCCAATATTAATAACTCAGGGTTGTCTGTTGCGTAAACAGTTTTTGCTTTACCACGATAAAGCTCATCCAACTTTTTCATGTTTATAACCTTATATCAATTTGCCAACAAATAATTAAGGAGCTACGCGCTCCTTAAATTCAAACTCATTGCTACTATTTTTGCTATTACTTTTTTAAGCATAAATAGCAACTGGGTATCAGTTTATAGCTAAGATCGAGTCATAAAAGCTACAAATTTCAAGCCACACTATGAATTAAAGTTATTGTGAATTAGAAAGTTATAAATTTTCATATTCACAAAATTAAACTGTTTTATCACTTTCCACGGATCTGATCTTTAAGATCCTCTTTAATCCTTTTCATGGACTCAGTATCTTTATCAGCTCCTTTTTTCGCTTCATTCCCGTTCGAGTCTTTCACTTGTGGTTCTCGAAAAGATTGCGGAGCAATATCATCCATTAACGAATTAAATAAACCAACAACATAACGCTGAACTTCAATTGGTTGTGAAGAGATATCTTCAGCACCACGAGCTAACGAATCCAAGCTAAGAGTAATAGTTTGGGTATCACCAACAATTTTACGTTTAAAAGTAAACGACGCTTCCGCTGTTTGAGTTTCATCCGCTCGAACTATAAAAGCTTTGCCTGTTTTTATAGTTAAGTTATCACTACTACTTATAGGAATGTTTTTGTTGTTTAAAGTATTTGGAATTTTATTCCATACATCAGCACTGAGTGGTGAATTAAAAGTAAGGACACCATTATTATAAATAACAAAGGAATCAGAAACGGTTGGAATAGGTACAACAGGTGCTCGAATATCAACTTGTTTACCTAAATTACCCTTAGAATCAAGTTTATAAATATAAAAATCAGCTACTTCTGCTGGTATTGTCATACCTTTGGGAACAATTAAAGGCTTTAGAGCAGGTGAGTTTAAATAATCTTCATTACCATCAATTTCGCGCTTATAATTTTGATCGCTACCACACCCTACAAGGAATAGAGAAACGATAGCCGTCAAAATAGCGGTTTTTTTTACGACATAATTACGCAATATAGTTTTATCAAACATAGATATCTGCTTTTAAATTAATAGTTGTATGAAAATAAATTACAGTAAATTAGCATCTTTTAATGCTTGCTCTACCGCTGGAATTGAAGATTCAGACAGCGATATCATTGGTAAACGGATTGTACCATTGTCTATTAAACCTAATCGAGTACACGCCCATTTTACGGGTGTTGGATTTGGCTCAATGAACAAATTGTTGTGCAGTGCTAATAGACTGTCATTTACCGCTCGTGCTTCTTGAATTTGATTATTTGCAGCTAATTTACAAACCGCTGCAACTTGTTTTGCTGCAACATTTGCAGTAACCGAAATGACGCCATCTCCACCTAAAATCATAAAATCTAAGAAAGTTGCGTCATCACCACTTAAAAGTTTGAACTGATCACCGACTAATCTTCGGGTTTTATAAACACGAGAGAGATCACCAGTAGCATCTTTTAAAGCAACGATATTTTTAATTTTTGACAAACGTCCGACTGTTTCGGGTTTAATGTCACTACTAGTACGACCTGGTACATTGTATAGGATTTGAGGTAATTCGGTACTTTCAGCAATGGCTTTAAAATGCTGATACATACCTTCTTGCGTTGGTTTATTATAATAAGGAGCCACAGTTAAACAACCAATTACACCAATATTTTCAACTTTATTAGTCAATTCTATTGCTTCTTTGGTTGCATTTGCGCCTGTTCCTGCAATGATATTAATACGCCCATCAGCATAATCGATGGTGCGCTTAATAACATCAATATGCTCATTGTGATCGAGCGTTGCTGATTCACCAGTTGTTCCAACAGAAACAATAGCTGATGTACCATTAGCAATATGATATTCGACCAATTTTTTTAAGCTTACGTGGTCTACATTTCCTTTTGAATCCATTGGTGTAATAAGGGCGACCAGACTTCCTGTAAACATAAAATGACCTCTCATATTATCTGTTTTCAAAACAGCTTTGAAGATTATAAAAACTACGAATAAGTATGCGTTATTTCTAAGTTAAATTCAACTTTTGTTATGCTGGATTATCGATATCGACAAAAATACATTGCAAGCCATAGCGACTTGCTAACCATTCACCTAGCTTTTTTATGCCATAACGTTCGGTTGCATGATGACCCGCTGCATAAAAATTAATACCATATTCACGGGCAATATGAATAGTGCGCTCGGATACTTCACCTGTAAAAAATGCATCACAACCCAGTTGAGCTGCTTGCTCAATAAAGTCTTGTCCACCACCACTGCACCACCCAATACGCTCAATGATTTGCGGTGCATTATCACCACAAAACAATACTTGGGGCTTACCATTATGTAATACTTGCTCTAACTGTTGTTTAAACTGTAAGGCTGTAAGCGGATTGTTTAAGGAACCTGTGAACATGAAATCGGTTATATCATCGTGTTTATCAACCTTGATATCCAACAAATTCGCCAGTTCAACATTATTACCCAATTCAAGATGACCATCTAAAGGCAAATGATAACTGTACAAATTAATATCATGTGACAAAAGCGTTTTTATTCGTCGATATTTTATGCCCGTAATAGTTTGCGGTTCATTTTTCCAAAAAAAACCATGATGTACCAGCACGGCATCAGCTTGCAATTCCACAGCTTTATCTAACAATAATTGACAAGCCGTAACGCCTGTAACAATTTTCTTAACCTCATTTCGACCTTCTACCTGCAATCCATTAGGTGCATAGTCTCGGTATCGACTTATTTGTAATTCATTATTAATTATTTGTTCAAGTTCATTACGATGCATTTTATCTATCTTATTAAAAGAAGTTATAGTTAATAATTATAATCACTTTTATCAATTATCTCACCAATATATTTTATTAAGTGTTCTTAAGTTATTTAATCTTCTGACATTTACAAAAATCCTAAACATTTGTTTATTGATAATATTGCTAAATTATGAAAGTTTATTTAGACTTAACGCCGTGTCAAATTATGCTGTTTTATGTACATTCACTAAAAGGATATTATTGTGCCGTTTTTAGGAATTGGATTAAGTAGCGTTATTGCATTATTTTTTATATTCCATGCAATTCGTACTCAACAGGATAGGTATTGGATTTGTATAATATTTATGGTGCCATTTTTGGGCAGTTTGATCTATTTTGCCGCCATTTGTTTACCTAAGTTACGCTCTACGCCGGTTGGTTACCAGATTGGAACAAAACTACGTAAAACACAGGATCCTGAGCGCGAATTACTCGAAGCCCAAAAAAAATATGAAGCTTCGCAAACCATCAAAACACAAATCAATTTAGGCAAAGCGTTGGTTGACAATAATCGAGCTGATGAAGCTTTGACATACTACCAACAAGCATTAACAGGTAATTATGCAACCTCACCCGATATTTTGCTGCAATATGCTTATGCGTTATTTATGGATCATCAGTATACTAAAGCGAAAGAGACGTTAAATTTTTTAAGTGAAAAAAATCCCGATTATAATTCTGATGAAAGTCATTTACTCTATGCTAGAGTTTTGGTTTCACTCAACGAAAGAGAACAAGCTAAAAAAGAATTAGAAAATTTAATTAGCTACATCCCGAGTTTAGAAGCAATTTCATTTTATTTACAGACCTTAATTGGCTGGAACCAAATCGATAAAGCAAATAATGTATTACAAATCATAGAGCATCGTTTGAGTTACCTACCCAAACATACCAAACGTTTAAATGCTCAATGGATCAAAGATATTGAACAATCTAAACAAAAATTGATTCATATGATGCAAAGATGTTAATTGATTTAACCAATGCGTGCCATTTGTTTGATTTAGGAAAGTACTTCAGTAAAGGTAAAACTAGGCGAATACATTAAAAACTGGCATAATAATTTTCATTTTTTAACAAATAAGATAACTATTGTGCCAAACGCAAAATTATGTGAACGTTTTCGGGGTTTTTATCCTGTAGTGATTGATATCGAAACATCTGGCTTCGATCCTAAACAAAATGCCATTTTAGAAATCGCCGCCATTACGTTAAAAATGAATAAAGATGGTTGGATTGAGCCTGATCAAACCTTGCAATTTAATGTCAATCCATTTGCTGATGCAATTTTAGAGCCTACCGCGCTGGCATTTAATGGGATTGATCCCAATAACCCTTTACGTGGCGCAGTGGATGAGAAAATTGCAATTGAAGCAATTTTCAAAATGGTAAGAGCGGGTATAAAAGCAAACGATTGTAACCGTGCGGTAATTATTGCTCACAATGCTCACTTTGATCATAGTTTTTTAATGACAGCCGCAGAGCGTGCAGGAATAAAACGTAATCCATTTCATCCATTTGCAACCTTTGATACCGCATCCCTATGTGGTTTAATATTTGGACAAACGGTTTTGGCTAAAGCCTGTGAAGCGGCAAAAATCCCATTTGACCACAAACAAGCCCATTCAGCACTCTATGATACCCAAAAAACGGCTATTTTATTTTGTGAAATTGTTAATCGATATAAACGATTAGGAGGATGGCCACTTGCCGATATATCACTACAAGCAGAGTTAGATAATGAGTTGAATGGTGAACAATTAAGCCCAGAGTCCGATCAACAAACAGAATAATAAAAAGAGCGCATACGCGCTCTTAAATGACCTTTGAATCTAAGTTAAGTTGAGAAAAACTATCCTAAATTGGATGCTTTTCCGCTGTTTCTTTAATTAGCGTTTGCAGTTCACCAGTTTGGAACATTTCGATCATAATATCACATCCTCCTACTAATTCACCTTCAACCCATAATTGTGGGAAAGTAGGCCAGTTAGCAAATTTTGGTAGTTCTGCACGAATGTCAGGATTTTGTAAAATGTCTACATAAGCAAACGGCACGCCACATTGAGATAAAACCTGCACTGCTTGAGCCGAAAAGCCACAACTTGGCAATTTTGGCGAACCTTTCATATATAAAAGGATAGGATTTTCAGCAATCTGCTTTTTGATTTTATCAAGTGTTGTCATTTCTTCAGTCGTCATAAACGTTTTTCCTTGGTAATTAATTGCTAGCCTATTATCTTAACGTAGATTATCCACGCTTGATACCGATAACAAGCCATTTTTTTGACCTATAACAAGATATTAAATAAATATATATAATTATCAAACACTATTCAACACGGGTATGGATGTTTTTCAACCAAAAGTATGAAAAGTTTTCTATTAAAAATGAATAATAGATGAAAATAGATTTTTTGTAAAAAAAATTCAGGAGTCTATACCGTTTCAGATTCTTTTTACTCAATTAAATACTTAATTAACTATCATGTGTAACAAAATAGCAAAAAGAAATGCCCTATATTGAAATTGCTAAATAAATAATTCTCAGTTAGTGGGCAACGTAGACATGAATATTTTTTGTGACCAAAAGTATGAAAAATTTTCTATTAAAAATGAATAATAGATGAAAATAGATTTTTTGTAAAAATAATTCAGGAGTCTATACCGTTTCAGATTCTTTTTTACTCAATTAAAAACTTAATTAACTTTGACGTAGCTAAACAACCCAGAGAAATGCCCTATATTGAAATTGATGAATGTATAATTCTCAGTGAGTGCGCAACGCAGACATGAATATTTTTTGTGACCAAAAGTATGAAAAATTTTCTATTAAAAATGAATAATAGATTAAAATAGATTTTCTGTAAAAATAATTCAGGAGTCTATACCGTTTCAGATTCTTTATCAAATTTAATAAGTAATGAGTTATCAAGTTATTAAAAATATCTAAGAAAAATTGACTCATATTTGAACACTCAAATTCATTAATCTAAGGAAAAACATTCAATTCAGATGACGTTAAAATAATTAATAATATGTATATTAGTTATTGTTATTTTCAACCAAAAAATTCCACCCTCTTTAATAACTGTCAACAATATAGTATTCTACCCTCCATCTTATTAACTCTACGAAAACCAACATTTGTGCATCCTTTTATTTTGACTTTGCGTAAAGTCTTTTACAGCAGTAACCTTCTGTTTAGCATCCGCATGCTTATTAGCTTAACTGGCTCTACTCTAGTGCCTTGGTATTTTGGCCAGACAACATTGGTTATTCCGCTCACGCTTGGTGTGGTGGCAGCTGGATTAACTGAGATTGATACTCGGTTACTCAGCCGTTGTATTAATCTAGTGTTGACGTTGTTCTGTTTTGCACTGGGTACGTTTTCGGTCGAGTTATTATTTGATTACCCTGCACTGTTTATGATTGGGCTAGTGTCTTCTACCTTTATTTTTATTATGCTGGGTTCACTCGGGCAGCGTTATGGAGTAATTGCCTTTGGATCGTTATTGATTGCTGCTTATACAATGCTTGGCCATAATTTATTTGATGATAAATTTACTCTACCCTGCTTTTTATTACTCGGTGCACTTTGGTACAACGTAGTATCGCTAATTGAATCAATCATTCAACCTATTCGCACGACTCAACAGTCACTCTCTATCTGCTTTATGAAGTTAGCGCAATATTTGGATGCCAAAGCAGCAATGTTCGATCCCGATGAAACTGACGGATTTAAAAAGCAAACCTTGCAATTAACCGAAAGTAATAATCAGTTAATTGGAGCGTTTAATGATACAAAACGCTCTCTATTTAACCGTTTAAAAAGTTATCGCGGACAATCTTACATTCGTAAACTGCTAAGTTACTATTTTGTAGCGCAAGATATTCATGAACGTGCAAGTTCAGCACACGGACAGTATCAAGCATTAAGTGAACATTTTAAACATAGCGATATTCTATTTCGCTTTGCGCGAATTTTAAATTTGCAAGCGAAAGCCTGCACGCAGTTAGCAATAGCTATCAAGTTAAACCAAACTTATCAACATGATTCACTGTTTGCGCGCTATTTTACTTATCTTGAGGAAGCCATCGCTCAATATCAATTCAGCAATAGAGCTGATATGCTTTTGATTAAATCCTTAAAAAATTTGCATCAGAATCTACTCTCTATCGATCTGCTACTAACAAACATTGATACTGAACAGCACCTCTCTAAAGAGCAAGAAGATAATCAATTGATTGACGAAGAGCTAACTAGCTTTCACGATCTATTTGCTAAAATTAAGCGTAATTTGACCGTTAAGTCTCCACTATTTCGCCATGCAGTGCGAATGAGTTTAGTCTTTTTTGTGGGATATATGGCAATTCTCTGTTCAGGTTTATCGCACGGATATTGGATAATCTTAACCAGTTTGTTTGTGTGTCAACCTAACTATTCCACTACAAAACATCGATTAAAATTGCGCGTTATTGGGACTATTTTAGGGATTGTAGTTGGCATTCCGTTGACCTTTTTGTTCCCGAGTGTGCTTGAACAGTTAGTGCTCATTATTATAACTGGCTGGCTGTTTTTCTTATTTAAAAATTCCCAATATGCTTATGCCACCGCTTTTATTACGTTATTGGTATTCTTTAGTTTCAGTTTAATTGGTGAAAGTAGTATATCGGTTGCTATTTCACGAATTATAGCCACATTAATTGGATGTTTTATTGCTTGGCTTGCGGTGAGTTTTATCTGGCCTGACTGGAAGTTCAGAAACCTACCTAAATTAGTGGATCGTGTTTGTCATGACGACAGTCACTATTTGGCATTAATTGGACAGCAATATCTATCGGGTAAAACCAATGATCCTCAATATCGCGTCGCACGCCGTGCCGCACACGATAGCAGTGCCGATTTGTCATCACTAATTAGTTTAATGACTAAAGAACCTCATATGAATCAGGCAATCATCGATAAAGGCTTTCGCCTGCTCACCCTGAATCATATACTTATCAGCTATTTATCAACGTTAGGAGCACATCGAGATAAAAGTATCTCCCCCAAAACCCTTGACCTGTTTGACGATTTAACGGTTTATATTATTAATCTTCTCAGTGATAAAAAACTAGACAGTGAATATCAAGCCATTAAACAGTTAGTTGCCGAATATGTTGAAACAATCTCAATCAATGACGATCAGACCAATAGCGATCTACTGGTAATGCAACAATTAGCTTTAATACTCGATATTCTACCGGAAATCGTCACACTTGTTAGTGAGTTGGATAATAAGACAGCTTAACAAAGCTGTTTTTAGATTTTTAACATATCAATAGAAAGGCTCTTAATTTTCCATTTTTGCCCATTTTAACAATTCATAAAATAGTCATTGATTTGAAAATATTGATACGTAGAATCATAAAAAATAGGTTCAATAAAATACCTTTTCTAATAAATAGTTAGATAATTAATACAAACAATCAGATATAAAAAGAGCTAATACAAACTTAAAAGTTAGCCACCTACACGTATAACCATGACCATAAATAAAAGCCTTTTTTAGATTTATTATTATCTATTAACATTTACTTGTGATTCAATTCAATTAAATACAAATGCAATAATTCTATAACAACCTTGAACCCAATTAATTTTAAAGAGTTATCGATAAAAAGTAGATAATAAATTGAAATCTCAAGTGATAGAGCATAATAAACTATGTAAAAAAACTTATGGGATAATTACTTGAAATTTAATCAATTGAACTTATATTTTATAAGATTGGGAATAGTTTAAGGTATAAAAATAATGGCGTTAGAAACTGGTGGATTTTCTGAAAAAATTGGACATCGATATGAAGCAAATTGGATAGCCTATCAATTACTTCTTTTACTTGAAGAAAAAGTCAATTCGGTGATTGTTGAACCTATTGGACATGATGAAGTAGGTGTTGATGTTTTAACCGAACTTAAGGATGGTAAAAAACGATATTACCAATGTAAAAGTGGTGCAGGTAATAGTGAGTATTGGACGTTACCTAAACTCAATGAGTACAATATTTTAAAAAATGCTCTATTCCAAATTCAACGTGACCAAAGCGAATACCACTTAATATCACCATTACCATGTAAAAAGATCAACGATCTTAGAATAAGTGCTCTTAATAGTAATAATCCCGAGGATTTTTTAAAATACCAAATCAATGCCAGTAAAGAGCGGGAGAAAGATTTTAATAGCATTTGCCGATATTTGAATTTAGATGCTGAGGTTGAATCAGATTTACTACAGGCTATAAATTTTCTGAAAAAATTTCATATTATTGCCTATGATACAAATATTAAAACCATAGAAGAACTTGAGAGTAGAGCTGATAATTTATTTATGGATGATTCTGGCAAACTTATCACTTTTCTAAAAAACTATCCTGAAGATTTTAATAAATTACGGCAAACAATAACAGCAACCGATTTATTAACTGATTTAAAAGACAATGGATTTGAGCCCAAAATTATTCCTGATGATGACAGAATATCAACGGTAACCTCTTCTTTATCCGATGAATTTCAACAATCAATAGAACCTTTTCTTAT
This sequence comes from Gilliamella sp. LMG 34360, assembly GCF_984568995.1. Classification (NCBI taxonomy): domain Bacteria; kingdom Pseudomonadati; phylum Pseudomonadota; class Gammaproteobacteria; order Orbales; family Orbaceae; genus Gilliamella; species Gilliamella sp. LMG 34360. Next base: position 2,156,155 of record NZ_OZ474900.1, read on the forward strand.
TGGTGAGACATTAATTAAAAGAAGTGAATTAACCTCAGTTATTAACTCAATTGAAAGTCATGCCATTACTTTAATTTCAGCAGAAGCAGGTAGTGGAAAAAGTGCGCTACTGTTGGAATTACATAATTACTTAACGACAAACAAAATTATTTCAGTACCTATTCGATTAGATAGACGCCGTCCCGAAAATAATATTGATGATTTTGGTAAGTCGCTAGGCTTTCCTTATTGTCCAATCGGTAGTTGCAGTAAATTTTCTTCACAAAAAAAAATTGTATTTATCCTCGACCAACTTGATGCCATAAGATGGACCGGCACTCATTCGAGTAATGCTTTAGAAATCTGTCGTAAAATGGTGAGTAAGATTCTTGAGGAAAGAAATAAAGGAAAAAATATTTGCATTGTTATAGCATCCAGAGATATTGATATAGATGAAGATATTGCTTTATCCAAATGGTTAGAAAGTGTCAAAAAGGATCGTTTTGACATCAAGTTAACACTTTTAGATGAAGATACTATTAAACCATTAATTTCCCCTTATGAAACTTTTAGTTCGCTTTCTACACAAAAACAAGAGATATTAAAAATTCCTTTATGGTTGGGAATATATTTAGCAATAGCTCAACGCAACCAAAAGGCACCTCAGTTTAGTAATAAATTAGAATTAATTAAGAAATTTTTGGAAGATAGATTAGATAAGATCAATAGACTTGGTATCAATGAACAATCAGCTTCGGATTTTATTAATAAGATAGTTTCATTGATGAGTGATTCATCACAATTATCAATCTCAGAACATATACTTGATGCAAATACAAAAAAACAACTTGACGCTTGCCTTTCTGTAGGATTACTTAGTAAACAAAATAATCGAATCAGCTTTCGTCATCAAGCATTATTTGATTACCACGTTGGCCTTGCACTTTTTCAAGCTGGAATTCAATCACCTCAAACTTTATTAAATCACATTGGTAATTATGAAGAACAAACGTTAACCAAAAGAGAACATCTTAAATATGCGTTAGCTATGTTACTTAACCATAGCGAAAAAGTTTTTTGTAATTATGTTGAGGCTATTTTATTTAATAACAATATTCGCTTCCATTTAAAATTTTTAGTTTTAAATACAATCAAAGAAATTAAACGTATCAAACAACCGATAAAATTACTTATTGAGAAAATTCTTGAAACACCTGAACTATTTGACAAATTTTTAAATATCACCTGTGTTTCGAATATTACTATTATTTCTTATCTATGTGAGCAAAGAATTATAGAAAATTGGCTCAAAAGTGATAATGAAAAGTTAATCAATCATGCTATCCAACTGCTTCAATCTATTTCAACAGTTGAACCGGACTTAATTATTAATAATTTGACTGATTTTATTGGTCAGTCTGATTTATGGAATCAAAGAGTATATTCTACTCTTCCTCTGAAAATAGAAGAAGATAGTGATAAATTATTAGAATTTAGAAAACAATTGTTAAATTTAGGTTGTAAACCTTTTTATATTGCTCTTATGTCTTTGGTTAAAATAAAACCATTTAACTCATTTTTTTCTATCGAAATGGCGTCGAAACAATTTACAAATGTTATAAATAAGCAATTCTTTTCACATAATAAAAAAAATATTCATAATTTTTCTGATTTTCATTCTTTGACTAATGATGATTTTGAGGAAATAAAGAAATTATCTCTTTTAATACCTGACCAACTCATTAAATTAGTTTTGGATTATTTTAAATATGTTTTTAAATCAAAGTATGATTGGTTGTCTGATAATCAATATGGAACTCCTGATTATAATATTAATTTTGTCGAAAGCCTAATTATCATGCTAGAAATGGCTGGTAAAAATCTTTCTAAACAACCTGAAACATTGTTATCCACCATATTACCTTATATGGAAAAAAGCAATAAGATCAATACTCATCTAATTGCAAAACTACTATTAAATTTATCTTCAGAATATTCAGATCAAGTTATAAGTTGGTTATTAGATTTACCGAATGAACGTTTAAGGTGTGGTAATGGCTCAAGAGAACCGATCTGGTTACTCCCTAGTGAACTTACCAGTAAGTTTTCGCCATTTTGTTCCAATGAATTATTTAGGCAGTTAGAAGAAAAAATTTATAACTTTCCACCATCTAAAAATATCGAAGAAATAAAAAAATTATTTAAATTAACTCCAAAGGGAGTGGATATCAGTTATTGGGGAGAGTTACAATATTTTCTATTACCAACATTAGATAAGCATCGAATTTCGGCAAAATCAAAACAATTAATAGGCGTTTTAAATCGTAAATTTAGTTCTTATACAAGTACTGTTCTTTGTAAAAATGATATAGTTGTCGATGACAGGTTCACTTCCCCTTTACCTAAAGGTAATAAACTTTCTAACAAAACATGGAGAAAATTAATTTTATCCTCTAAAATTACTGGTTCAAAAAATACATTAGATAATAGAACTGAAGATTTATCTACTGAAGCAAGGATAAAACAATTTAGTCATGACTTAGCAGAAAATGTCAAAAATGAGCCTTATCGTTTTGCACAATTTGCACTAACATTACCTCAGAATACTGATCCACAATTTATCAATGCCATATTTGATGGTTTAGCTGAGAGTAACAACCAACAAAATAACAGTGATGATAAAGAAACTTGCCCAATATCTTTAATTGAACAAGTGATTCTTCATTTTAATAACTCAAAATGTGAATATTCTTTAGTCCAATTAATTAAAAGTAGATCTGAGCATTATTCTAAACCAGTAATGGATTTATTAATAAATCTTGCTAAAAATTCTAGCAATCCAGAAGCCGATAAATTGACTGTTACATCTGCTGAGCAAGAATATTCAGCATATAAAGCTAGTGCCAATTCCCTAACAAATACTATGTTAAATTCTGTTCAAGGCATAGCATATCTGGCTATCTCAAAAATTTTTTGGTACAACCAAGAATTTGCTTTACAACACTTAGCCATAATTGACAACGCAATCAATGACAATCATCCCGCAGTTAATATTGCAGCAGTTTCTCTCATAGCATCAATCCTCAATTATAATGATGATTATGCTCATCAAAAATTTATTGAATTATGTCATAAAGATCTGCGTATGGTCTGCGCTAAAGATGCATATCAATTTTTTAATCAAGGCTTTGAAACAAAATACCAATCACAATATATTGATTTAGTATTAAAAATGCTCGATTCATTCAGCGAGGATATTAGATTAGAAGCTGGAATAGAAATTTATGCTCGCTGGTTTTACAATGATTTATTTGTTGAACAACAGCAAGTTTTATTTCAAGACTATGCATTAAAAACAGGATGTGCAATTGTTGTATGTGGATTGTTAAAAGGAAAAAACTATAACGATAAAATTAATAAAATAGAAAATACATATCAGGTATTATTAAATGATGATGATAAAAGTATCATAAAAATGGTTGGCGATTGCATAAATAATGAAAATTATTGGGAAAAACCAAACTGTGAAAAGCTATTTGATCTATTTATCACATCAAAAGCTTCTATCTATTGTTTCGAAGAATTAGTTTATTATTTAAATAAAACACCTAAAAATTTATTAAGATTGGTGAAACCTATATTGAAATTAATTGAGAATATAATACTTCTTTACAATAAGAAAATATTTAATGAAAGCTTTAATATTAATGAAAATTGTTTAATTGATTTGCTAAAGAGACTATATGATGAAGCGGTAGAAGATGAAAATGGCACCGCTATTAATACCTGCCTTGATATTTGGGATACGTTATTAAAATCGGATATTTATTCTGCAAAAAATGCTATGGATCAATTGAATACAGGTTTACTCAATTAAGAAGATATTAATTCTATAAACATAGTATTGGTACAATATTTTCAATTATCACTTAGATTTTTTTATCATCTTTTTACTAAAGTCAGATCATCTTGTAAAAATTATTCAGGAGTCTATGCCATTTCAAATGGCATTGATAAATGATATTCAATATAAAATGCAGATGACATTAATCAAAATCTCAATAAGCGATTTTTTCCTAAACTATTTTCTGTTGTTTGAATCATGTTATCCATTGGTATTGTTTGATTTTTGGTTATGTTTCATCTTCCCTTATTACTATTGGTAATTGATAGTGTGTATTGTTCATTAGCTGGCATAGATAGGCTGTTTGTAGAATATGTTTGATTTCTATCGGTTGGTTTTGTGCTAATTTGTTTAGGGTGTGGCTTAACGTAGTTAAGCCAAGTGTATCGCATTGGTATTGTAATTGGTTTATTTTTTGTTTATCTGCGTTAGATAAGATCAATCGCCCAGAACTGGTGATTGCTTCAAGTAATGCCAGTGTAGGTTTGATGATATATGTCGCAATAGGATCTTGTTGGTAATTGATTTGCGTCATCTGTTTTTTTAATACCGGTTCTTTGGATGCTTCAAAGGCTTTATAATTTTTTCCTTTTGGATATAACCATTCATAATCAAAATCCAAATTGGCGATGTTGATTTGGTCGGTTTTCGACTCTTTATAAATGATTGCAAAAGGTTCAAGATCTAAATTACTGTCATTTTTTATGCATTTTACCAATACTGTCAATGGTTGATGAGCCGTTCTTAGCAAAAGGTTTAGCGTATCAATGCGCTGTGAATAATTTCCATCCCAAAAAAGTTGTAATAAAAGATCATTGTTTTTATTGTCTTTTATACACCAGATTAAACTTTGATTAATTTCATCTAATACCGGTTTTTGGGTATTGGTAATATGAATAGCGATGACCTGATCAAACAAGCCGTCACTGACATCACTATTTTCTAGATAACGACTCAGTTCTTTCCAGTTTCGAAAACCATTAAAGGCTCGAAATTCTTGATAATCCAGATCAGTCCATCCTATCGATTTTATCACCACACTCGCTCCAGTACTTGATAAGTTATTGCCTTCAGCAAGAAGAGGATTATTCAGTGAGAATCGTTTTCTCATCAATATATTTGGCATTGATTGCCATAATGAAATACGATGCCATATAGAATATTGATTAAAATTAATGTCAGCCTTATTGGATCTAGCTAGCGTTGTTTGGTAATACTGATTATCGTTAGGGTTCCAAAAGTAAAAAGTGGCACCTTGTGCACCGGTTTTACTTTCCCACCAATAAGCACCTAATGGCAATAAATCTAACGTTTGCTGGTTGCTCTGGTATTGGCGTTTTTGTTTTCCTCGTAAATTGGCAAGTTGTTCACCTTCGCTATTTAATATTGTTTGCAAATGAACGGTTAAGCGAGCTAAAAGTAAGATGATATCTTGCTCTTCAATAGCGAAATGCCGATTAACTTGCATCTCAACTAATTGGCACAATTGCCTAAGCATGGCAGCCAACATTGGTAAACCTTGTGCTCGGGCTGACATATTAAGTAATTGTAATTGGTTAGCTTGGCTAGCACTTACATGCGACAAGCCATGCTCTATTAACGTGTTGATTTGATTTTGTATCTGTTTTATCAAGATAATTTCATCATCACAAAGCTGATCTTGCTGATTATTTTGCTGATGTTCTGAAATAATCTGTTCAGGCCATTGCCAGCTTTTTTGATTTTGTTGGAATAGATAAGCAATAACGGCTAAATGTACGGCCTGTTTTTGCTTATCGGGTAATTCTGAAATGATGCCAGCAAAACCCGTACCCGCTGTGTAAATAACTGGGGTGGTACTTTGTGGAACTTGAATACGAAGTTGAACGCCCTGAGTTTGCACAGCTACCGCATCGCTTTGTAACCAATCAAACAGTAATTGATAAGCCAGTCGTATATTGGCTTTGCCCACTGTTTTAAATAACTGGCTACTCTCAATTGCTAATAGCTCGGCTAAAGGATCACTATGTGATTTAGAGGATTCAAGTGGTTGATTAAGTGTGTCACAATTTGGGGTAACTTTGGATTCATCGATAAGTGGATTTTCGTGTAACCATAACACAGAAGCTATTATGTGTTTACAATGATCACTAGCTGGACAGCTACACTTTGCCGCTTGAATACCTTGTGGTGTCAGTTTGACTTGTTGGTTATCAACCTCAAATATCAAATATGATTGATTGTGTTCGATTAATTTAACTTTATTAGCTTCAATATCTTTGAGTGCACGTCGAATGACGCCAACATTAGCATAGACAGCCAAAGCATCTTGATCGTAATTTAAGTAGATTTGAGACCAACTCATTTCATCACCTCTGCAAGCCAAGTAGCAAAATGTTCGGGTGTTAAAGCCGCAATTTCCATTCCCCGATTGGCGAGTTCTTGGGCTACTTGCAGATCATAAACGGGGGTTGCCAAGTAATCTAATGCAGCTAAACCCAGCATTTTAACTCGATTAGCATTAAGGCGTGCAACAGTTGTATAAAGGTTAGTTAAATTCACCCCCTCACAAAAATCACTGACCACAACCATGACGGTACGACTTGGATTTATTATTTTTTGTTCCGCATAATTTAGTGCATAACCAATATTAGTACCGCCACCAAGTTGTACTGTCATGAGTATTTCGACTGGATCGCTCGCTAAATGTGTTAAATCCACCACTTGAGTATCAAAAACCAATAAATGTAAACGAACAGCCGGCAACTGTGTAATGATACTAGCGCACACAGCCGAGTAGAAAATAGAGCTATCCATTGAACCGCTTTGGTCAACACATAAAATGATATCCCAAGGAAGTTGGCGAGTAGCGCGAGAGTTAAAAATGGCCTTTTCAATTATGATGCGTTGTTTATCATGATCAAAATGTTTTAAATTAGCTTTAATGGTTGCTCGCCAATCAAAATTTTGGTTATTTTTAATTAATGAGCGTCTAAATCGATTTTTTTTGCCTGTCATGGCATTAATAAAATTCGTCTGGATTTTTTGTAAAATTTCATCCACCACTTTTTTGATAAGCGCTTTTACCTCATCTTGAACATTGTTACTGAGCTTACCTCGTAAGCTCATTAAAAGTCGTACAGAATTGAAGTTGGGTTGTAACTCTTTAACGGCATTAGGATCGTTTAAAATACCTTCAAGATGATATCGTTCAATAGCTTGGTTTTGCATTCGTTCAAAAGTACTTTTAGGAAATAATTTGCGGGATTGTCGCAACCAATTTACTGTATTATAGACAGAACTCTCTTTTCCACCATATTTTGAGTTTGATTGGTTTTTATCTTCCATTAATAAACCCCGAGAACGATATTCATGTTGATAAAGGTAATCTAAAGCTTGATCAATTTGCTTATCGTATATGCCTAAATTATTATTGCTGTTTAGATGTTCATCGGCGTATTGACCTAATATCAAACGCCAACGCTTAACTTGCTCGTCTGTTTTGCTGTTTTTAGTTTGTTTATCGTTGATCATGCCAATGCCTACTGTTTGAACCAATCGGTAAGATGTTGCTGTTTTATTTTTTCCGTAATAAACAATTCCAGCAAGAGCGCCTTTTGTAGCTGATTTTCACTAAATTGATGCTGTTGAAAATGCAAATCAGCATCAGCATCAGCAATCTGATATTTTTTTGCAATTTTTTCGGCTAACGAAGCATTTTGTTTTGGATTTAATTGAGAAAAAGCATAACGTAAATCAGGTAAAATTTCGATAAATTGCTCAGGTGACCAATCCATCAGTAATTGATCTAAACTCTCCAATAAAATGGATGAATGTATTACTAATTCAGGTGTACATTGCATGATGCCAATAAAATAGCTAATTGCTTGTTCATTTTTAGTACCTAAACTGAAGTTAATTTTTATATTATCTTCCAATTGTTGTTGGCTTAAATAGGAATCTAAATAACTCATACTATCGATAGCACCACGAATCAAAGGTGCCTGAGTTAACTCTGGTTGTAAACGGGACAAATTATGGTAAAAATCCTGTTTAAGTTGGTTAACATCAAGCTCATCGGGCAGATAATTTAATAAATCTCTAAATGAAAGTAATACTTTTAAATTTTGCTGTTGCTGTTCATTTTCATGTTGTTTAAGTTTATTTAACAAGAAAAAACTCTGTTTAACAATTTTAGTTAATAACGTAAGTAAAGTGGATGTGGCTTTAAGTTGTAAAAAAGTTTGACCTTGCCATAAGTAAACCATACGGTGTCCACAATGGATGAGTGAACTCAATTCACCATCACTTTCAATAAAATCTGCAAAATTATCAACTAAATGGTTAAAGTAATCATCTAATCCCATTAAAGCAGCATGGGTTAACTGCTCAACGGCGATAAGACTTACCGAACCAGTCTTATCGTGTATAAGCTGCTCGGCGTCCAATTGCAATTTATTTATGGCAATTTGTTCCAGCTTAGTCCCCTGCTGAGATAATTCAATCAATCTTGCTTCAACCATTGGTGTCCAAGCATAACGCCAATCTTCAAACATCACATTTAAACGTTGGCCATGAATGTAATCAGGACCATCAAGTCGATTAGCAAAACCAACATTTAAAAAGGTCATCAAGTGCAAAAAACGGCTACGTTGTCGATGATTAGGCTTACGATAAATATCAATATGAGTAAGTTTTGGGTTGGTATCATCCAATTTGAAACGATATTTTTTTAAAGTTGAATAGACGTCATTAACTAGTGGTGGCTGTGACGTACCAGTCGGCACTTCGCCCAGTAGATTGCCTGATAAGCAACTTTGCACTGACAACCAAAACTCACTATGCGTATTGTCAATGCTCTCTTTAATAAAGCAAGATTGAATAGCATCGAATAAATCATATCGCCCTGCTCCAACATGTCCACGCAAATCCGCAAGTAATGTGGCTTGTTCAATGGCCGATTTTAAAGGAACAAATCCAGTTGAACTATTATAATTTGGTTGTTGGCGTAATTTATCAGCAATTTCAGACAGTAAAGCTAAGGTTAGCCGTTGGCGATATTCTCGCCCTGATTGATCTTTATTTGTCGCTTTATCATAATGCAATATCGATTGCCAAGCTGCTTGATAATAAGCGGGTGATGGCATACCCGAAGCATAACCATTTAACGCATCAAGACGATCAAAGCTATAACGAATTAGCCATGTTTGATCGTTCGCACTATTTTTTTGTTGGCGGTTAAACTGTATAACATCTGATCTTTTAGGTAATACAAGCTGATTTTGCCATAATCCCTCTATTAACGCTAAAGTATGAAATCCCCCTGTTACTACGACAATTTTGGCTTGCGGTTTGGATTTTTTTAGTTGACCAATAGCGGTTAACATATACTGTTCGCGCTGGACTGATCCTTCCGCAATTAGCGACTCTTGTGTGTAATCAAGCCTTGACATGGCACACCAAACAAACGTATCAACAAAAAACGTCTGCCAATCAGCGATTTCATTATAATCTTTTAATTCAAATAGATGCTCCCAAACTTCGTCGTGATCTCGGCAGTGCAGTTTTTGCATTAAACGTTGTATATATTGGCTATGTTTAAGATAAGTTTCAGAAAGTAGAGAACGATTATAATCCGAATCATAATCAATACTTTGATCCGTTTGTAAACTCCAAGGCAAATCAATAAATTGTATATCAGCCTGTTGCTTTTTTGCCATTTGCATTGCCAACCACTCCGGTGAGTAATGACAAAATGGATAAAATGCTGAATAGGTAATTGATTTAGGTGTTATATCGTCGGTATCATCGGTATCATCTTCCGTTTCTGGCTCGGAACTTGTCATTAGTTGATCAATGTTTTTTTCTGTTTGACATAGCACGGCGATAGGTGGCTTTGTGTCACTATGTAATAATTGCGCCATAATAGCCTCAAAGCTAGATGGCGCTTCTATCAATATATGTGTTGGCTGAACTTCCTTTATCAACTGTTTTAATGCATAGCTGCATGCGGGACTATGATGGCGCACTGGCGCAAAATAGATCTGTTCTTGCTGTAGCGCTTTTAGGCTTTCTACCGCTTTTGATAACCGTTCTGGTAATAGTGAATGGCTGATTGTCATAGCGATTTGTTATTTCCAAAAAGTTTTTGATACTTGATAAAAACTACGCCAAATATCGGATTTTTTAGCACGTTCACGTACCACATTATCCATATAAAACTGGATTCTTTTAATATCATCCGCATTGTCTTTCAAAACAACGCCAATCAGTTGTTTGGCAATTTGTTCACCTGTCAATGTCCCATCACCAAGATAATGGGCATCTAACGCAGATGCATAGGCAATATTCACCGCCTCGGCCGTTGACATAACTGCATCGGGTGTTTTTAATTTAGCACCCTCTGTGGTTTGACCTTGTCTGAGTTCTTGAAAGGTAGTTACCAACAATTCAATGACATCAATAGGGATAACGATTTGTGAAGTTAATTCGCCTAACTCTTGATTAAGCTGGCGTTGTATTAATTCAATTTCAAAACCTTTATCAGCAATAGGATTAACGGTTTCAAAGTTAAAACGACGCTTCAATGCCGCAGACATTTCATGCACGCCACGATCTTGTAAGTTTGCTGTACCAATAATATTAAATCCAGGTTTAGCTTTGATAACGCTGTTAGACCCCATTTCGGGAATCATCATTTGTTTTTCGGACATAATCGATACCAGCATATCTTGAATTTCAGGTTGGCATCGGGTTATCTCTTCAAAGCGGACTATTTTTCCTTGCAACATACCTTGATAGATAGGTGAGCCAATTAATGCCCGTTCAGTTGGCCCTTCGGCAAGCAGTAAAGCATAATTCCATGAATAACGAATATGATCTTCGCTGGTACCAGCTGTCCCTTGAATGGTCAAATTCGAATCACCACTTATTGCTGCTGCCAGTAATTCAGATAACATGGATTTTGCTGTACCGGGTTGTCCCACTAGCATTAAACCTTGTTTTCCTAATAGTGATACAATTGCACGATCAACTAACGAACGGATCGTCACCAAAAAATTTACGGCTAATGCCTAGTGTGTCGTTACCTAAAATAAATTGACGAACGGATTTTGGTGATAATAGCCAACCTTGGGGTTTATTATTGTCATTATCGGCTTTGCTTAACGTTGCCAATTCTTGGCTATAACGCTCTTCTGCAGTGAATCGTATTACTTGTTTCTGATTTACCATCTCTTTCATCCTTTCAATCTAAATCAAATTCGCTTGATACGTTGGCAACCGCCCTATAATCAACAAAACGCTCGACTAATAACCCAAGCGAAATGTCATTAGTGTCGATTTTTGCTGTTATCATTACTTTGTGCAACAATATCAGGCATACTAAACAGTCTATAAATCCGTTTATCATATTTATTTGTTTTTGATAATACCTTTCGATCATCAAGAACCATGGCATCTTTGTCATATAAAATTTAATGACGAATCCGTTCAGGTATTAACTGTTCTAAATCATGTAACCCCGCATTGCAATCAAGAAAAACCTGATCCCTCAACTTCTAGTCATGTATCCCATATCACTTTATTTTGCCAATTAGGGTCAAAACCATTGGATGCGTCGGCTACTGCTATATAGTTAGCATAACCTTCGGCTAATAACACTTTGGGTAGTTTATCAAGCGCAATTGCGCTATCTTTGAAACCTTTTTTATTACTGAAATAAAGGGTATAGAGTACTGCTGGAATATTTTCTTCAGGTAGCATGCTGCCACTGAATTCAATATTGATATAGATATTGAGAGTGTCAAAGTATTTATAGTAACTATAAAAACATCCGCCATCTTCAGCATTATCACGCTCGTAACCCAATTTCTTTAAAACATCACGTAAGGTAAAACTATCGGTTAACCAGCCTAAACGGTCATCAATAATACCATTTTTAAATTTACTCATATCGGGTAATGAAGTACTAAACTGATCAAACAATGTATTTACTTTGTATTCTTTAAGATACGCTTGCCATTGTGCGGTATCATCACTTGAGAGTAAAGCTGAATGAGCAACGGTAATAAATTGATTTTCATAGAGTAAAACTTCTGCACCATATTCATTCGTCGTAAAGTAGCCTTTTTCATTAGACCTAAAACTATTGATGAGCTGACCATTTTTATCTAATTGTAACCAAACTAAATCTTGAATTAATCGACTTACCAGTGGATGATGTTGTAAATATTTTTGCCAATCCTTCACTCGCCATCGACGCTTGGCACACATGGCTTGGTAAAAACGGTTAATTAAGAGTGACACCGCTACACTTTCTTCAATACCATAGGTTAACGCTAATATTCCTTTTGCTTTAATGGCTGAGCCAAGATAGGTGGTTAATGTTTCATTTTTAATGTCTCCAACAACCTGCTCATAAGTTATATCTTTATAGTCAGAATAAAATTCTGGATAGCGCTGATAACTTAAAATACGTTGTTGCAAGCGTTTATCAGCCTCTGAACTGGCTTTGGCTTCCGCCTCTTCCAGCGTTGGCGTTCGGGTATCTTGCTTAATAAAAATTTGTAAAATAAATTCGCCTAATTGCTGCTGACTTTGGGGGCTTAATAAGCGATTATAGATCGTTAACAGCGGATTAATCGGATCTTTTAATTTGAACGCTAAACAGATCCACCACTCAATAATCTGTGAATCAACTTTATCACCATTTTGCCAAGTTAACGTTGGTATTAAGTTAAAATCAAACCAATCAAGCCCGGTGGGTATTTTACCTTTTAAGCCTTGTTGGGCATCCGCCAATAATTTTTTTGCAGTTAAGTGCTGACTAATATCTTCACCCATTTTTTCCAATGCAACCAGTATCACCGCTTGTACTGTTTCGCATTTCTCATTTTTTAGCACAGCATTTAATGCATTAATTGAGCTTTTTTGTCCTAACTCGGCCAACCAATTAGCTGCGGCAATACGTACCTTTTGTTTCGGAGAAGATAAAGCTTTTTCAACTTGAATATGTATATTGAGGATCTGCCTTAAAGTATCTTGCGCTGCATAACGTACTTGATTATCTATATTGAGGTTTGGTCTTAAGACATACAGTTTATGTTGTGTATATTTACTTTCGTTTAAAGCTAATTCAAACAGATAAGCGACATATTTCGCTGGAATCGTTGGAAACATCTGTAATATTTTTATGGGATAAGCTTTATTAATAAAATAAGATGTTTGTTGAGGAGCCAAACCCAATGCTTCATCAATTAAAAATTCATTTTCAGCAAAAAAAGCCCATAATTTATAGGGTTCATTCTCATAAATGTTATGAAAATAATCACTAGATAAAAACACCCAAGCGATTTTATACTTAACATCAGGAATAATATTAATTTTTAACAACACATCAGCTACTTGTCTAAGATCGAAATTTTTAACAATGTCATATTTTGCGTATACATTTTGAAAATAGAGACAATCATGTCTATCTTTAATTAAGAGTGTCATTCTAAATAAGTGGTATAAAGAAAATTCAGGTAAATTTGATAGTCGATCTTTAGTTGCTAAAAAACTAACATCAATTTTCTTATCAAGTTTTTTGAATAATGTTGAGTGATCGATTTTACCATTCAAATAATCAAAGATAATATCCAGAGACTTTGATGTCACTGTTTGCAACAATTTATAACGGTTTTTTTCATAATCCCATGATGTATTATTTTCTCTGTTTTCCGCTAGCTCATTTTCCATCAATTTTTTACATTCGATAAGGTGTTCGTCAAAATTCTGTTGTAAAATATCACGAGCTGTGATTGGCAATGGCGTGTCAACAAGTGGTTCAAAAACAGGAATAATTAAATTAGCTTGCTGTTTAACTGTATTGCTAGTTTCTAATTTCAATAAAGCAATTTTAATGGTAGCTATAACTGTTTCATCTCTTTCGTTAGCTAAAGCCTGTAGTAAAATTGTCGGTTCAAGAATGATTCGAGAGAGCAATATTGCGGCATGAGCACGCTCTTTAGCCACTCCTGAAGTTAAAAAGTGTTGTAATTGGGGTTGAATCCGTTCATGTGGTAAATTAAATAGCATTTCTGTGGCTAATTGGCTAACCTGCTTGAAAGAATTTAACGCCTGCATGGCAATAAAATCAACCAATTGCAACTGAAGCTTTGGATATCTTTGAATGTATTTAAGTTGTTCTATCTGTCCTAAAGGCGCTAAACCCAGTGAGGGGAGTTGTTTAAATAATTCAATGCGTTCTTGAATATAACTCAATAACCCATCCAACTGCGTAAAATATCCAAAAAATTGATAACGATCAACAGCAATAAAAGTAATATATTTACGGTCAAAAATCGCGAACAGCAACTTATCGCCTAATCCTTCTTGTTCAATTTCAAGTAATTGATGTAATTGGTAGACTGACCAACTTTTGCGCAAATAAATTCCGTTTATACAATATTCTTCATAATAAGGTGGTAACTGAGTAATCAGTCCATCATATAACAGATAGATAAACCATGATGGAGTTTGCTTACTTATATGTTTAATAAAATCTAAATGGTCACATAAAATGGCTAAAACCCGGGCAAATCGAATGATTTGCTCTGGTGTATAAACATCCGTCCAAAACTTATAAAAATCAATACGAGCTTTTACCGATGGATGAGTTTTTGGTTCAAATTCATCCCATGTACTATAATAATCAGAAGGTCTTCTCAATAAGTCATAAATGTCATTAGCATTATCGGGTATTTGGCATAATTTATCAAAATCGTCTAACACATCAAGTTCATCACCATGCAAGATATATTGCGTTATCCGTTCTGGTAAAGACTTGTCTAATTCACTTAATGGGTTAAAGATAGTGATGAGCAGTCCATCATATAACAGATAGATAAAACATGAGGGGATTTGCTTATCTATATGTTTAATAAAACCTAAATACTTACATAAAATGGCAAAAAACCGATCAAATCGAATGATTTGTTCTGGTGTATAAACATCCGTCAAAAGCTTATAAAAATCAATACAGCCTTGTGTCGACGCATAACTCTTTAATTCATATTTATCCCATGAATCATGATAACCATAAAGGCTTCTCAATAATTGATAAATTTCATTAGCATTATCGGGTATTTGGCATAATTTATCAAAATCGGTCAACACATCAAGTTCATCTCCATACAAGATATATTGTGTGATCCTTTTTGGGAAAGATTCGTCAAAGTTACTTAATAGACCAAAGATAATGCTAATTAAGTGTCTAGATTTATGTGGACTTGTTGATAATTGTTCAGTTGTTTTCATATTCCTTTGTTTTCTCATTAAGATTCAAATCTTAGGTATCCATTTATAATTTCAGCATATTTATAACTTTTAATCGCTATTCATTCCAATCTAATGTCGCCATTTAAATAAATATAAAACTATCTAAGTCAATACACATCAATTCTTAATGTTTGATAAGTTTATTGGACGTTATCAAATAATGGCTACGAGCTGGAATTTTATATTCCTTATTAGTTTTAGTTTTATTCAATAAATTTATTTTTTACTTTAATGCATTACATAATATTTTTATGCGATCCATTTCTATTATCTACTTAAAACTAAAATGTTTAACATCGAAAATGGTAAATAAGTATTACTACTTTTAGTAGCAATACTTTTGTACACTAATCTCGACAATCATATAACCCATAACCAAATCAAGAATGATGTGTTTCATCAGATTTTGACCATGTTTTACCATATTAATTTATCTTTCCAATTAGGATCAAAACCACTACAGGCTTTTGCCACCGCCATATAATTAGCATAACCTTCGGCTAATAACACCTTAGGTAGTTTATTGAGTGCAATTGCTCTATCTTTATAGCCTTCTTTATTGGTGAAATAAAGATTATAAAGCACTACTGGAATATTTTCCTCAGGTAGCATGCTGCCACTGAATTCAATATTGATATAAATACCTAAACTGCCAAAGTATTTATGATAACCATAAAAACATCCGCTATCTTCAGTAGTATCACGCTCATAACTCAATTTGGTTAAAATACCACGAATGGTAAAACTGTCGGTTAACCAGCCTAAACGGTCATCAATAACGCCATCGTTAAATTTGCTTATCTCTGGAAATGCATGATTAAACTGCTCAAACAATGGGGTTATTTTGTAATCTTTAAGATGCGCTTGCCATTGAGCTATATCATCACTTGCTAGTAACGCCGAATGGGCAACAGTTATAAAGTGATTTTGATCAAGTAAGATTTCGTCATCTTGATTGGTTATTAAGCTACCATCTTCAGTTGGCCTGAAACTATTGACAATCTGACCGTTATTATCCAATTGTAACCAAACTAAACGTTGAATAAATCGTCCCACAATCGGGTGTGGTTGCAGATATTTTTGCCAATCTTCTACTCGCCATTGACGCTCGGCACACATAGCTTCGTAAAAACGGCCAATTTGCATAGTGAGCAATTGATTAAGCTCTTTTTTACTATTGCTGAACTGTTTTTTGGCTTCTTTAACTAATTCAGGGTTTTCGCTTTTACGTGCTTCAGGTAATGCTTTGATCTTTTCTCCATTAGCATTTTTCAATTGCCATTTAAATTGTTCATCTAAACTAACAGTAAAGGTACGCTCACCATAATCAAGAATTAACAAGCCATTATCATCTAATCCTGCCGTCGATATGGTGCGGTCTGCCAGTTCTTCTGTACTCCAGCCTGAACGTTCAGCAATACTTTCTACCAAATATCTGGCCTTTTCTTGAATGGATGCCGTACGATAGCGACGAGCTAATGACAATAATAGTTGAATAATCATAGGATCATCACTGTTTGCCAGTGGTTCAAGCATCGCTTCAATTTGTGCTCGACGTTGATAATGATTTTTCATAAAACTGCGTAAGAGAGACACTGCAATAGAGCCTTCAATACCACAGGTTAATGCTAATATTCCTTTTGATTTAATGGCTGAGCCAAGATAGATTGCTAATGTTTCATTTTTGATTTCTTCAAAAACCTGCTCATAAGTAATATTTTGGTATCTAGAAAATTGTTTTGGATAGCGCTGATAATATCCAATATAGTCTTGCAATCGTTTATTGGCCTCTAAGCTGGCTTTGGCCTCTGCCTCTTCCAGTGTTGGCGTTCGGGTATCTTGATTAATGAAACTTTGTAAAATAAATTCGCCTAATTGTCGCTGACTTTGGGTGCTTAACAATCGATTATAAACTGTTAACAGTAGATTAGACGGATCTCTTAATTTGACCGCTAAGCAGATCCACCACTCAATAATTTGTGGTTCAACTGTCTTACCATTTTGCCAAGTTAACGTCGGTATTAAGTTAAAATCAAACCAATCAAAATCGGTTGGTATTTTACCTTTTAAACCTTTCTGGGCATCAGCCAATAACTTTTTCGGCGTTAAGTGCTGACTAATGTCTTCACCAAATTTTTCGAGCGCAATCAATATTGCTGCTTGTACTGTTTCGCGTTTCTCTTTTTTTAGTGCAGCATTTAGTGCTTTAATCGAGCTTGTTTTTCCTAACTCGGCCAACCAATTAGCGGCAACTATACGTACCTCTTGTTTTGCGGAGGATAAGGCTTGTTCAATTTGATTATGTATATTGGGGATCTGTCTTAAGGCATCTTGCGCTACATAACGTATCTGCTTACTTTCACCTAAAGCTAATTCAAATAGATAAGCGACATATTTAGCTGGAATAGTTGGAAATAGCTGTAATATTTTTATGATACAAACTCTATCAATACGATCATAACGAGACTGAGCGAATTGTGGAGGAGCAAAACCCAATGCTTCATCAATTAAAAACTCATTTTCAGCAAAAAAAGCCCACAATTTATAGGGTTCATTTTCATAAATATCGTGAAAAACATCACTGCTTAAAAACGGTAGTGCAATTGTATATTCAACATCTGGAATGATATTAATTTTTTTAAACACATCAGCTATTTGTCTAAGATCGGCATTTTTAACAACGTCATAGTTTTCGTATAATCGATTAAAATAATAAGTAACACTTGAATCATCAATTAATCGTCTCATTCGAAATAAGTGAAATAAAGAAAATTCTGGTAAGTTTGATAATCGATTTTTAATAAGTAAAAAATCAAAATCAATTTTCTCGTCAATTTCTTTGTATAATGCTGAGCGATCGATTTTACCATTTAAATATTCAAAGACCTTATCAAGAGACTTTAACGTCACTGTTTTCAACCTTTTATAACGGTACTGATTATAACTCCATGATGTATTATTTTCTTTGTTTTCCTCTAGCTCATTTTGCATCGCTCTTTTACATTCGATAAGGAACTCGTCAAAATTTTGCTGTAAAACATCACGAGCAGTGATTGGTAATGGTGTATCACTAATTGGTTCAAAATCAGGAATAACTAGCTCAGCTTGCTGTTTGGCTTCATTGGCACTTTCTAATCTCGATAAAGCACTTTCAATGGTAGCAATAACTGTTTTATTAGTTTCGTTGGCTAAAGCTTGCTGTAAAATTGTCGGTTCAGAAATGATTCGAGAGAGTAATATTGCGGCATTAGCGCGCTCCTTAGCCGAGCCTGAAGTTAAAAAGTGTTGTAATTGGGGTTGAACCAGCTCATGTGGTAAGTTAAATAGTATTTCTATAGCTAATTGATTCACCTGTTTGGATGTATTTAACGCCTGCATTGCAAGAAAATCAACTAGTTGCAACTGAAGCTTTGGATATCGTTGAATATATTTAAGTTGATCAATCTGCCCAAAAAGTGCTAAACCGAGTGAGGGGAGCTGCTTAAATAATTCAATTCGTTCTTGAATATAACTCAATAATCCATTCAATCGGTTAAAATATTTAAATAAACCAACACGTATAACAGGAATATTTTGACGGTCAAAAATGGCAAATAGTAACTTTTCACCTAATCCTGCTTGTTCAATTTCAAGAAATTGATGTAATTGTTGTACTGACCAATTTTCACGTTCAATAATTCCATTTTCGTTTTCGCAATCATCATAAGATGGTAACGTGGTAATCAGTCCATCATATAACAAATAGAGAAACCATGATGGGATTTGCTCGTTTATACGTTTAATAAAATGTAAATGGTCAATTAAAGTGGCAAAAACTCGGGCAAATCGAATTATTTGTTCTGGTGTATAAATATCGGTCCAAGACTTATACACGTCAATGCGAGCTTTAAATGATGGATGAAGTTTCTCATAACTAAAGTAATAAAAACGTGAACGATAAATACCTGAGGGGCTTTGCAATAATTCATAAAGATCATTTGCCTTATTAGGTATTTGACATAATTTCTCTAAATCGACTAATACATCAATTTCATCACCATACAAGATATATTGTGTTATCCGTGTTGGTAAAGATTTATCTTGTTCACTTAATGGCTTAAAGATAACGGTAATTAATTCTTCGGATGTGTGAGTTTTAGTTGATAATTGTTTTATTTCTTTCATATTCCTTTATTTTCCTATTAAGGCTCAAATCTTGGGTATCCATTTGTATTTGCAACTTATTTGTAGCTTTTTAATCGCGACTTATTCTAATTCAATTTTGCCATTTAAATAAATATAAAACGATGTAAATCATTACAAATCATTTCATAATGACTAGATAAGTTTATTGGGCATCATCCAAAAATGGCTACAAGTTAAAGCTATATATTTTATACTATTTTTTAGTTGTATTTAATTAAGTTATTTTTTTCTTGATTGTAATACATTAAAGATTATTTGTACTCGAGCCATTTCTGTTATCGAGCCTAAACTTAAAGTTTTTAATATGCAAAATGATAAAAAAGTATTACTACTTTTAATTACACTCCACTCTCACATTAATGTCGATAATCACATCTAGGTATAAAATATTCATGTAATGGATGGATAGAGATGAAAAATGATAAGGCAAAAACATAAACAGAAAATATACTAATTTGTTTAACATTTTATTTCTTTATTCCTTTTATTAAACAAACGGTTGCAACCAAATAACTAAATGATCCATTTCTATTAAATTTTTTTAATATTATTGATTTTATTTTTAAATTAAAAAGATAGTTTTTGCCAACAACTTTTGCCATAAAAATAATAAAAAGTAATATTTATCAAGAGTAACGTGTAATCGAAAGCTAATTCATTGGCTAGATATTCAATTATATTAAGTGTGATATATGTAATGTTAGGGATAGATGGAGCTTGGTTTTGTGGCGCTTGTGAGCATAAACACCACAATTTAATAAGAGCAATAAACTAATCATCATTATTTTTTGATTAATTTGTTATCGTTTTTTTCATTCTCACTACTTAGCTTGCTCTTTTAACCAAGCAATCTCCTGAGCCCAAATATCTGGGTCAATGGTTTCAAGAATGAGCGGTATTTCGTCAATTCGCGGATCTTGCATGATAAATTTAAATGCTGTTTGACCGATGTTACCTTTACCTAAACTGTCATGGCGGTCAACATGGCTGGCGAGTTCACTTTTGGCATCGTTTAAATGCATGCCCCGTAAATATTTAAAGCCAACAATCTTTTCAAATTCATCAAACGTTTCTTTACAGGCTTTTTCGGTACGTAAATCATAACCAGCAGCAAAGGCATGACAGGTATCAATACAAACACCCACACGAGTTTTATCTTCAACTTTGTCAATGATTTGTGCTAGATGTTCAAACTTATAACCTAAGTTAGATCCTTGCCCAGCCGTATTTTCAATCACAGCAACCACGTTTTTGGTTTTATCTAAAGTGATATTTATCGATTCAGCAATACGCGCTAAACAGTCATCAACCGATATTTTTTGTAAGTGACTACCCGGATGAAAGTTTAATAAGGTGAGTCCCAACTGTTCACAGCGTTGCATCTCATCTAAAAAAGCCGTTCGTGATTTTTCGAGTTGCTCATTGTCAGGACTACCTAGATTTATCAGGTAACTATCATGCGGTAAGATCTGTTTACTGGTAAAGCCATACCGTTCACAGCGTTTTTTAAAGCTATCAATCATGGCTGATTCAAGTGGCTTAGCATGCCATTGTCTTTGATTTTTTGTAAATAAGGCAAAAGCTGTTGCGCCAATTTGATAGGCGTTGATTGGAGCATTATCAACTCCCCCTGCTGCGCTAACATGTGCACCAATGTATTTCATATTTTTATGTTCCTGATAATTGGATGTGATGATTATTTTGAACCGCTATTACGTTGTAATTGATCGCGTAAATTTGGTGGAACACCTTTAATCACTAGTGTATCAGTTTGCTGATCCCATTTAATTCGTTCACCTAATAAGTCAGAATCAAAACTTAAGGTTAATCCACCGCCACTACCTGAGAATTTTTTGAGTTGACGCAGTGCACTACGATCAACTGGAAAGGTCTCTTCTAAATCGTAATCGCTATTTTTTACAAATTCAGCAAAATTATTTTCACCATTAGCCGGCAATTCATTAGCCAGATTTTTGAGTTCGATCTCTTCGCCTGCTTGTAATTGAGCTTGACAATAATTATAGACATTTTCACGGGCGCTGGTTTTGTCTTGTTTATCAAATTGCATTTCTTGGCAATAGTCATCAACCGCTTTCACTAAAGTTTTATTTTGAGCTTTCGCATCTAATCCTTCACTGGCGCCTAAATAGTCCATAAAAAAGTCAGACACTTTGCGCCCAACTCTCCCTTTTAAAAAGGTTAAATAGCGTTTTGAATCTGGTGTGGTTTCCCATTCAGTGATATCAATTCGTGCAATAATATCGGCATGATCAATATCCAAATATTGGGTTTCGGTTATATCAAGCTGTTCATTAACTAACATACTTGAACAGCTATTTAATACTGCAATAATTAAGTATTCAACAGCAAGATAACGATAATGACAAAAGACCACCGTGCCACCTTCGGCAAACGGGTATTTAGCGAGTTCATTGCGTAATTGCTTGGTCGATTCTTGACTAAAATGCAAAAAATCTTGGTTGCCTAAACGTAATTCTTTAAGCGATTGTTCAAACAGACTTTCACTATTAAAGAGCCCATAAGCTTTGCTTTTATTATTATAAATACGGTTAATATCCTCAATTAAATTGACAACCGCTTGTTGATTGCTTAGCATTGAATCACGAAGTTGCAGTTCAATTTCAGTGTCATTTTTTCTGATTAATTTATGTAAAATAACTTTTTCTATTTGTACACTCATTTAGAATTCCTGTTTGGATGGCAAAAGTAAGACTACCACTATTTTATCAAAGCACTAAAAAAGTGCTATCCACAATTTATTAGTCTGATTAGATAACAAATGATAATTAGTTAGATTTTATACTAAAACGTATAGTTAACCTGAAACTTCTTTACAAAATCTAATGGTATTTAAGAAATATTAATAACGATAACTTGAGTCTTAGCGGCTAAAAAACCTCACCAACTCATTTTTGATAAGACAACTTCATAAGTGCCATTAGCATAGTGATAAATAATGTAATTAACAATAATATTTTTTACTGAAACGTAATGTTAATCTGAAACTTTTTTACAACCTGTTATATTTGGAATAAATAATATGGCAAATCCTCAAGATATTTATAATGATTTTAAGAATAAAAAAATCAGTTTATTATTTTGGCAATATGCACTTCCCTCCATTATTGGGACAACCGTCAATACCCTGTATAACATTATTGATGGGGTTTTTATTGGGCATTGGATTGGGCGCGAAGCATTGAGTGGTGCAGGCATTATTTTACCCGTTATGAATTTTGCTGCGGGTATTGGTATGTTAGTAGGTATTGGTTCGGCGAGCCGTATTTCTATATTTTTAGGTCGAGGCGAAATCGATAAAGCCGAAAAAGTTGCTGGTACTTCGTTCATGTTAACGGCGGTACTTAGTGGTATAACTTTAGCGTTATTGCTTTATTTTATTGACCCTGTTTTACATTTTATTGGTTCAAGCCCAACCAACCATATTTACGCTCGTGAGTTTTTAGAGGTATTTTTGCCGGGTAGTATTTTTATCACATTGACTTTCAACTACAACAATATGATGCGAGCAAGTGGTTATCCTTTTAAAGCTATGGTAACTATGTTTATTAGCGTGATTGCCAATATTATTCTTGCCCCAATTTTTATTATTGCTTTAGGTTGGGGCATGCGAGGCGCAGCTTTTGCAACCACCTTATCGATGTTCATTAGCTTTTTGTTTGTAATGCAGCACTTTGTTAGCAAAAACAGTAATATCAAGCTATATCGTCGTAATTTTAGGCTTGATATTACATATATTAAATCGATTCTTTCGATTGGCATGTCGCCATTTGCCATGCAAGTTGCTGCGTCTGTGGTAGTGGTATTTATAAACTGGCAATTAACTCACTATGCGCCGATTTCTCATGTTTCAAGTGACGATGCTATTGCCGGTTATTCAAATGCAAATCGATTAATAACGCTGATTATTATGATTGTCATTGGCGTTAACCAAGGAATGCAACCAATCATTGGCTATAACTATGGTTCAAAGAATTATAAACGTGTGAAAGAGACCTTTTTCTACGCAGTGAAAATCGCTACTGTGATCACGAGTGCTGGGTTTATATTAGGTTGCTTTATGCCTGATGTACTGGTTAAAGCATTCAGTTCTGAAGCGGACTTAGTTGCTATATCAGCTATTGCACTAAGGTATACAACGCTTTCATTTGCGTTTGTTGGGTTCCAAATGGTGACAACAAGCTTTTTCCAATGTATTGGTATGGCTAGAGTTTCTATTTTACTCAGTCTTTCAAGACAAATTTTAATTTTATTGCCAACACTTTATATTTTACCGCTATTTTTCGATTTAGATGGAGTTTGGGCATCATCACCTACTGCTGACCTTTTATCAACCGGTATCGCTTATGCAGCACTCTACTGGTATTTTAAATCGATTAAAAGTCGGCATTATCCTAAACAAGTTAATCCGTAATATACTAAAATTAAAAAACAAAAGGGGCACTTTGCCCCTTTTAAATTTTATAAGGCCGTATTACTTATTGCTATTAACATTACTGATTATAATTTTTAATTCGATAAACAAACTCATTGACAAATTGGATGTTCTACACCGCCTTCACATCCTTTTTCAATCAATTCCATTGCTTTGTTATGATCTCTTGTTAGACCGGCAGCTCCATTTTCATACATGACCCCTAGATTAAACTGAGATTCTGGTTGCCCTTGTTCGGCTGCTTTTTCAAACCAATATCGAGCTTTATTGAGATCTTTATCTATGCCGTCACCCGTTAAATACATATCCCCTAAATGATACTGTGCATTTACAAGACCTAGCTCGGCTGATTTTTCAAATAATTCTTTTGCTTTTAATGGATCTTTAGCTACACCTCGGCCTTCTTTGTATAAACTAGCTAGATTAAATAGAGCATATTCATCATTTTTTGCAGCACCTTTTTCATAAAACTCTTTGGCTTTAGCATAGTCTTGGTCAACTGTTATGCCATTCTCATACATATATCCTAAATTAGATTCAGCTCCAGAATGGCCTTGTGCCGCTGCCTTTTCATACCATTGTCTCGCTTTCAACGGATCTTTTTCAACCCCCTCACCTTGAAAGTAGCGAACACCTAAATCATATTGCGCTTTTGGGTCATTATTTTCCGTTGCCATTTTTAGTACTTCATCATAAGGTACATCTTTTAATGACTCTTTAACTGCTTGTGCACCAGCAGGTCCCGCTAAAAATAGAAATAACAAACCAGAAGTAAGTAATTTTTTCATATTTATCATCCCCTTTTATTATTTGTGATTATCTATGATTTACTATATTTTGATTAAAATATAGTCTGTTTATTTTAACAACATCTATTTAATTATCCAGTATCGTAAAATATTATTTTTTAAATTCTTATTACATGTGTAAAAAGTTGAAAGGTCTATTTAATCTGTATGAATTTTATTATTGAGATAGAAAGAGTTAGAGATTTTTTCTTGATTTTAATCTGTCAGAAATAATTAATATTTTTGCTATTTCATCAAAATAAGAGGTCTGTTATTTATTTTAGAAAAATATTCTTGGCTTACTTATTAAAGAAAAAATTGTAAAAGACAAAAAACAGTATTGATGAGTAGCGGATTGAATTAATTTTTTTATAAAATAGCTAAAGAAAAAATACCAAATATTCAGTTGTTAGCCAAACTTGATAAGGTTACCATAATCAGACAAATAAAGATCAACAGCATGCCAATCCAACCAATTAATGATAAGCATTCACCCACAATTAACATAGCAAGAATCGCAGCAATAACGGGTTCAAGTAAGGTAATGGTTGTTGCCATACTGGCCGAGATTTTTGATAATCCAAAACCGTAGCAACGATAACCTAAAAACATCGGTATCAATGCCATATAAAATCCAACTGTCATGTTATTCCATGAATTAACAAAAGCAGAGCCCGTTATTAACATAACAGGAATTAATAGTAATCCCCCACAACCAAAAGTAGCGCCCATTGCCGCTTTAGTATTAACGCCTTTTAACATTAATTGCCTTGCTGACCATGAATAGAGCGCGTAAGTCAAGCCCGCAACTAATCCTAATAAAATACCTAAATTAACATGAGTATATTGGATTGTTGTACTTGCATTGTCAGAAAAAGCTAACATCACCATTCCAATAATCCCCAATAAAGCACCCATAGCCCACTGTTTATTGAGTTGAAAATCACGACTAAAATATTCAATTATCGCCGATAAAATGGGTGCTGAACCAATAGACACAACGGTACCAATGGTTACACCAGATAAACGCATAGAAGAATAAAATGCTAAAGGATAGATAGCTACAGCAAGTGCCCCCACGATCAAGAATCTGCAATGTACCGCTAATAAAGCACGATCATGAACAATCTTAACGGTAGCCAATCCACATTGCAAAATCCCGCCAATACCCATAGCAAACGAGCCGATAAATAAAGGGGATAAAGCTGGGACAAACGTGGCTGCCGTACCTGTCGTGCCCCATAATAGTGATGCCAAAATAACGGCTAAAATACCTAAATACTTATTCATTAAATAACAGTTTATTCAATGTTTTGTACTTGTTCTCGGATTTGTTCAATTAAGACTTTAAGTTCAATCGCGCTAGCGGTTACATCAGCATTAATTGATTTTGACGCTATGGTATTTGATTCACGGTTAAATTCTTGCATCATAAAATCGAGTCTGCGCCCGACTGCTTCGTTTTTCTTTAAAATTGCGTAGGTTTCTTTAACATGAGTCATTAAACGATCAAGCTCTTCAGCTACGTCAATACGTTGAGCCATCAATACGATTTCTTGTTCTAATCTTGACTTGTCGAGTTCAATATTCGCTTCAGCCAATTTATTTTGGAGGCGCTCTTTTTGCCATTCGAGTATTTGTGGCATCCATTGACGAATTTTTTCAACTTCTGTCGTAATACTGTCTAAACGTTGGATGATAAGATCACGTAACACTTGTCCTTCGCGTTCACGCACAGCAATTAATTCATTAATGGCTTCATCCAATAATGCTAAGATTTCTTGTGATATGCTATCAAGATTTTGCTCTTTAGCTGATAGCACACCCGGCCAACGTAATACATCAATAGGATTAACGTCACCAGACTTATATTCAGTTTTAATCCAATTAACCGCACTAAGAACCTGTCTTGCAAGATCCTCATTTAAAGATAATTCTTGATGCTGCGAAGCGGGATCGAGTTCAAAGCGTAAATTGCATTCAATTTTACCGCGTGTTAATCGACCTCGAAGTCGTTCTCGAATAATCGGTTCAAGTGATCGAAACTGTTCAGGCATACGAATATAGGTTTCTAAGTAGCGTTGATTAACCGAACGCAACTCCCAAGAGGCCGTCCCCCATGATTGGTTAATTTCTTTTCGGGCATAGGCAGTCATACTTGAAATCATAATTGGATCCTAAATTTATAAAAAACTTGCTGGGCATTGTACCATAAATTCTGTATAATGCGCTCTTAGCTTAGGCTAAACATCAATCCTTTCTTTAATTGATGTCCTCCTAAATGATAAATTCAAACATTTTTTTATATAACAGCTGGAGAATTGCATGCGCCCGTCTGGTCGAGCTGCGGAACAAGTCCGCCCAATCAAAATAACCCGTCATTATACTAAGCATGCAGAAGGTTCTGTATTAGTTGAATTTGGTGAAACCAAAGTACTGTGTAACGCAACGGTTGAGGAAAGTGTACCTCGCTTTTTAAAAGGTCAAAATCAAGGTTGGGTTACAGCAGAATATGGCATGTTGCCACGCGCAACCAATTCAAGAACTCAGCGTGAAGCGGCAAAAGGGAAACAAACAGGTCGTACAATGGAAATCCAACGACTTATTGCCCGTTCATTAAGAGCCATGATTGATCTTAAATTACTTGGCGAATATACCATTACCCTAGACTGTGATGTCATTCAAGCCGATGGCGGAACACGAACAGCATCCATCACTGGTGCATGTGTTGCTCTTAACGATGCAATTAATAAAATGATTGCTGATGGTAAATTAAAACAGAACCCAATTAAATCATTGGTTGCAGCTGTGTCTGTTGGAATTGTCGAGGGTCAAGCAGTATGTGATTTGGAATATATTGAAGATTCCAATGCAGATACAGATATGAATGTCATTATGACTGATGACGGACGTATTATCGAAGTACAAGGTACTGCCGAAGGTGAACCATTCAGTCATGAAGAATTATTAAAACTGCTAGAACTAGCAAAAAATGGTATTGCAACAATTATTGATGCACAAAGACAAGCCTTAAAAGATTAATTGGAGAGGATCGATGAAATCATATAAAAGTGAGTTTATTGAATTTGCTTTAGATAGGCAAGCACTAAAATTTGGTGAATTCACCTTAAAGTCAGGACGAAAAAGCCCTTACTTTTTTAACGCAGGATTGTTTAATACAGGTAAAGATTTGGCTTTATTAGGTCGCTTTTATGCTGCCGCATTGATGGATGCAAATTTAAACTATGATGTCATCTTCGGTCCTGCCTATAAAGGGATTCCGATTGTTTCATCAACAGTAGTGGCCTTATCTGAGCACTATAATGTTGATGTTCCTTATTGCTTTAACCGTAAAGAAGCTAAAGACCATGGTGAAGGTGGTAACCTAGTTGGTAGTACTATTTATCAACAACGTGTTATGTTAGTTGATGATGTAATTACTGCGGGTACCGCAATTCGTGAATCAATGCGAATTCTAGAAGATAATCAATCAAAACTGGCTGGTGTATTAATTTGCCTTGACCGTCAAGAAAAAGGTCGCGGTGATTTATCTGCCATTCAAGAAATAAAGCAAACCTATCATTGCGAGGTTATTTCAATTATCACATTAGATGATTTGATTCATTATCTTTATCAAGATCCCTCACGAAAAAACCAAGTTAAACTGGTCGAAGACTATCGAACTCAGTATGGAATTTAAAAGGCGTCTTAATGAAGTGACCCCATAAAGTTGGACACTTTTATTAAGCGGCTTGTAAGGCCTGATTTCGATATTCAACCGGAGTCAGGCCTTTTAATTTGGCTTTAATCCGTTTGGTGTTGTAGTATTCTATATATTCTTCTATTTTTTCAATCAATTCATCTGCATCTTGAAAGCATTGTCCATGATACATTTCTGATTTTAATAGACCAAAAAAGTTTTCAGCTACCGCATTATCTAAACAATTTCCTTTTCTGGACATACTTTGTTTGATGCCATTATTAGCTAGTAGCTTCTGATAATGATGATTTCTATATTGCCAGCCTTGGTCACTATGTAGTAACGGTTTTTCATACTGTTTTAATCGTGATATCCCTTTTTGAAGCATATCTGTCACCAAGGTCAAACGTGCATTTTTAGCCACTTTATAAGCTATTACTTCTTGATTATATAAATCGATAATGGGCGATAGGTAAATTTTCTGTTCATTTACCTTAAATTCTGTGACATCCGTTACCCATTTTTCATTCGGTCTCGATGATTCAAAATCTCTTTTAAGATAATTATCGGCTGTTTTACCTGTCTCTCCACGATAAGAACGATATTTTTTAGGTCTTACTGTCGATTTGAGATTAAGCTGACCCATTAATCGTTGTACCGTTTTATGATTGAGCTTAATTCCCTCATTTATCAACGCTAAATGAATTCGACGATAACCATAACGCCCTTTATGTTCATGGTAAATCGATTCAATACGTTTTAACTCATTTTCATAAGCAGACGGGGTTTTCAACCTATTAACATGATAATAAAAAACACTTTTTGCCAGTTTTGTTGCTGATAGCAAATGTCTTAAGGAATACTGATATTTAAGAGCTAAAACAACTAACGTTTTTTCTTTGTTTGTTGACGTTTTGCTTGCTTCAGCTCTTCTAACTTTTTTAGAACAGCATTTTCTGCTCGTAGATAAGCTATTTCCTCTTTTAATGCTTCAATTGTTTTTTCATCATCACTGTGAGTTCGTTCAATACGGGGTTGCTTCATACAGGGTTTTCCTCTGGAACGATATTCAAGCCCTCGGAAACCTTTTTTATGATATCTATCAAGCCAAACAAATAGAAGACCGGGGGAGCTTAAATTAAGCATAGCACTAGTGTGCCCGAGAGACCAATTATTTGTCCACATTAATTTTAGTGCTTGTAATCTTGCTTCGGCATCACGTAAATGAGGTGTTGGTTGAAAGGAGTTATCGCCATGAATCGCAACCACTTGCGACCAATACCGAATCTGACTAGAAGATATCGCATATTTTTTTGAAAGAATTTCCGATGATTCTCCTGATAAGAATTCATTAGCTATGATAATTTTTAAATATCGACTATATTTTGACATAAAAAGACCCCCTGTAATTGGTTGTCCAACTATTGGGGGTCACTTCATTAAGACGCTTTTTTATACTTTTTTACAACTGGATGTATTTTTTTTACATATCTTAAATTAAACTGTCTATAATATTTTCGTCCGTAAAGAATTCTTTTACCTAGCTTAAGAGTAACCAATAAAAAATTAACTAATAAAATAATGGGATATAGAATGAAAAAAACATTAATGCTTATTATATTACTCAATATTGGAACAACCTTTGCTTGCCATGCAGCAAACATTAGGAATATCAATAATAACGAACCTAAAGTTGAACAATTAATATATGGCAAAAATTTAATTCCCATTGGAGAAATTGAAGCAAGTATTACAGATTCGATTAAACTAAAACCCGATACGGTTGAGTTTACAGTTACATTGGATACTGACGCTTCAACACCTAGTGAAGCATCAAATATCAATGCTAATACGATGAAACAATTTAAGGATTATTTAGCGACACTCGCTATTAAAGATAACAATTTAATCACAACCGATTATGGCAACTATATACAGGATTCTTATGAAGAAGTCAGTGAAGACGATGCTCAATATAAAGCCACCCTCACTCTTGCTATCAACATCAATGATAACGAAAAATTCCTAGAATTAAATAAATTACTCGATAAATACAACATTAATAATGTCCAACAATTAAATAATAGTGATGCAAATAATGCATTCTCATTTAGTATTTTTGAAAATGCAGTTACTGCAAACAAAGCAAAAGACATGGTTTATCAAAAATATACAACCATAACTAACGAATTAAAAAACCTACAACTTGATAATTTTTCGATTATTCAATCAAATACCGAACGCACTTCACCAAAAAAAATCGATAAAAAACAGCATCATGTATATAACACTGTACAAATAAAGATTAACAAACTTGATGTGGTTGGTAAAATTATTACTAAAGCACAAGAATTAAAAATAAAAGTTAATGATGACATTTTTTATAGTGTTTCACCAGATGCGATTGAGCGAGCAATTAATGATCATGAAAGACTTTTATTAAATAAGTTAAGTAATAAAGTTGAACGGTTATTGACTAAACAATATTTAGTTGGTGATCCAAAATATCTCGATATGAGAAAAGCTGACTACGAACAACAGTCACCAAAAAAACGAGAAAGATTCTATGGAGCAATGAATATGGCGATGGCAACCGGATCAGATGATGAAGCAACAAATAAAATTAATATCTATGCTCCTTCCGATTTTGAAATACAACTCACTTTATTAGGAAGATTTGAGATAATAAAAAAAGTTACACAATAATTGACTCTAAAAAATCATCGATTAATAAAAAGTTCGTCCTTAATTAAGTAATATTTGAATATATTTCTAATTAAGGAGAACTAAACTAGATAAACTACTAATAAAATACATTATTAACTTGTTTAATAACCAATGAGTTACTCCGCATCGTGTTAATAAACTAAAAATAAATCATTTAGAATTACTTTGCACGTAAAATTTAGCATTGTCGTAATGATATATAATGGTTGAAAAATCGAATGGTTCACCAGCATTGGTGTAAAAAATTTCTTCCACACACAGGGCAGGATCCCCCGCACTCAATCCTAAATAGTCCGCAGTCTGTTCATCTAATTTAATCGCTTTGAAATATTTGTCAGAAAAACCAATATTAATTTTCAATATATCTTTTATGTAACTGAATATGGAGTGTTCAGCAATCTCTTTGTTTAAATAACCCACCATTTTTTTTCGATAGTAGGATCTTTCAAGCGCATAAACTTTATCTTCGAACTTACGTAACCGTTTGATAAAATAGACCTCTTCTCCATCTTCACATTGTAGGTTTTGTTTGACTTGTGAACTTGGTTGAACGATATCTACATTAAACACTTGTGAGGAATT
Organism: Gilliamella sp. LMG 34360; assembly: GCF_984568995.1. Classification (NCBI taxonomy): domain Bacteria; kingdom Pseudomonadati; phylum Pseudomonadota; class Gammaproteobacteria; order Orbales; family Orbaceae; genus Gilliamella; species Gilliamella sp. LMG 34360. The sequence goes on from NZ_OZ474900.1 coordinate 2,187,795, forward strand.
TGGTGCATTGTTTAAATCAACACTAAAACCATGACTTTCCAAAAAATTCAAATATCCATGTTTTTGCGGTTGCCGCACAAAAATACCACTCCCTTGGACTTGATATATGACGCCGTGCCTTTCTAAACAGTTCAGTGCTTTAATGATGGTCGTACGACTAACTTGATATTGATTAATTAAACCTTCGATATTAGGCAGCTGTGTATCTTTAGGCAAATTTTGTTGATAAATTGCTTGCTGGATTTTCTTTGCCACATCTTGGTATTTTAACATTCGTACTCTTTATTTTTATTGCGATAAATAGACCCCATTTTATCCCTATGAATAAATTAATAAATTGAAATCATTTTAAAATGCGATCTAGATCACAAACAATAAAATTGGTCATTAACAATTTTTTATTTAGGGATAAGATAAGCTTTCTCATCTGATGAAAGGAGCTTAATGAATGTCATCTAAAATTAGAGACTATAATAAATTAGCCGTTGATATTTTAAATGAATTAGGCGGTGAAAATAATATTGTTTCTGTTGCACGTTGTGCAACTCGCTTGCGTGTCGTTACGCAAACCACTCCAGAAAATGTAAAAGAAAAAATTAGCAGCTTTCCTGGAGTTATCACAGTGGTAGAAAAAGGTGGGCAAATTCAAATCGTTATTGGTACTAATGTTGATAAAGTCTATAATGCATTTACCAAATTGATAGGGAATGAGAATAAAGTTGATATTAAAAGCCAAGGCAGTATTTTGAATCGCGTTATCGCAACAATGTCAGCAGTTTTTGCACCATTTGTTTATGTATTAGCAGCATCGGGTATTTTACAAGGGATCTTGATTTTAATTAAGTTATTCTTTCCTGCATTTGCAGCAACCGGTACTTATCAAGTTTTTAACTTTATTTCTTGGGCTCCGTTTGCTTTTTTACCTATTTTTATCGCCATTACCGCATCTCAACATTTTCGATGCAACATTTATATTGCAGTAGCTTGTTGTGCCGCCTTACTTTCTCCAACTTGGGCGGAGCTTGCGGCGATGATAAAAGACGGTCAAGAGATTAATCTATTTGGATTAGCATTGTCTGAAACCACCTACACATCAACGGTTTTACCGCCTCTGTTTTTAGTTTGGTTACTTTCTTATTTAGAGCGTTTTTTAGAGCCTCGTTTACATAGCATTATTAAACCATTAGTAATGCCTTTAATCTGCTTAGTGATTATGGTTCCCCTCACTTTAGTGGCTATTGGACCAATTACTGCGGGCGCTGCACATTATATTGCTAGTGGATATAATTGGATTGTTAACCTTGCACCATCGGTAGCAGGTGGATTGATCGGTGCAGTTTGGCAGGTGTTTGTTATTTTTGGTGTGCATTGGGGTATTACACCAGTCATTATTGAGAACATAAATGAACATGGACGAGACTCTTTCCAAGCTTATCAAACCATCGCAGTTATTGGTCAAGTTGGTGCTGCATTAGGTTTTTATATAAAAACTCGAAGCAAAGATATGAAAGGGGTATCGCTATCAGCTTTTGTTACAGGTCTATTTGGTATTACTGAGCCCGCTATATATGGTGTTAACTTACGCTTCAAAAGACCATTTATTTATGGTTGTATTGGTGGTGCGCTTGGTGGCGTTGTAGCAGGATTCTTTACACCTTATTACTATACTTATGCTGCATTACCTGGTCCTTTGACTATTGTTAATGCTATTAATATAGACCATCCTGCATCATTTATTGGTGTTGTTATTGGTTCAGCAATTGCATTATTTGGACCAGTTATTCTTATCCAAATTTTTGGCACTAATGAAAAGAACCAAAGCAATGAAAACATTGAAAATGAGACATCTGACATTGAAAACGATACACCTAAAATTGTAATTGATGAAATCGATGTGACTAGCCCAATGATCGGTAAAGCATTACCACTTAGTGAAGTACCAGACCCTGCTTTTTCTCAAAAACTTATGGGTGAAGGTATTGCTATTGAACCAACAGACAATCATGTTTATGCACCTTATGATGGCGAAGTAACCGCTGTGTTTGAAGCATCAAAACACGCTATTGGTTTGGTCTTAGATAATGGGGTTGAATTATTAATTCATGTGGGTATTGATACAGTTAATTTAACTAACAATGAATTTCAATACCATGTGAAGTTGAATCAAAAAGTGAAAAAAGGTGATCGGTTGATCAGCTTTGATCCTCAAGCAATTAAACAAGCAGGTTACCCATTAATTACTCCGGTCATTATTGTTAATACTGATCAATACCAAGTAATCACATTAACAGAAAAAACGGAAGTAAATCTTGATGATAACCTTTTTGAAATAAAGCAATAACAAGGAACCAAAAAATGACTAAAAAACCATTTTTATGGGGCGGTGCATTAGCCGCTCATCAATTCGAAGGCGGTTGGAACGAAGGCGGCAAAGGGCCAAGCGTAGTTGATGTTATGACAGCAGGCGCACATGGCGTTGCAAGACAAATTACCCAAGAAATTGAAGCAGGTAAATTTTATCCAAACCATACTGCTATCGATTTTTATCATCATTATAAAGACGATATTAAGCTGTTTGCCGAGCTAGGTTTGAAATGCTTACGTACATCCATTGCTTGGACTCGTATTTTTCCAAAAGGTGATGAACTAGAGCCAAATGAAGAAGGTTTACGTTTTTATGATAACGTATTTGATGAGTTAATTGCTAATGGTATCGAACCGGTTATTACTTTATCCCATTTTGAGATGCCATTACACATTGCTCGTCATTACGGTGGCTTTAGAAACCGTAAAACAGTTGAATTTTTTGAACGTTTTGCAACAGCGTGTTTTGAACGTTATAAAAACAAAGTGAAGTATTGGATGACGTTTAACGAAATTAATAACCAAATGGATACCAGTAATCCGATCTTTTTCTGGACTAATTCAGGTGTGCAGGTTCAACCGGGCGAAAATCCACAAGAAGTACTTTATCAAGTGGCACATTACGAACTATTAGCCAGTGCCAAAGCGGTAATTGCTGGTAAAAAAATCAATCCTAACTTTGAAATTGGTTGTATGATTTCTCACGTGCCGATTTATCCGTATTCTTGTAATCCAGAAGATATGATGGCATCTGAAATTGCTATGCATCAACGCTTCTTCTTCCCTGATGTGCATGTTCGTGGTTACTATCCATCTTATGCTTTAAAAGAGTTTGAACGAGAAGGCTATAAGCTTGATATCACCGATGAAGATTTAGCGATTTTAAAACAAGGTACCGTTGATTACATCGGCTTTAGTTATTACATGTCAACCGTTGTTAAAGCTGATGCTAAAAATGATCATCGTGACAATATTGTCAACGGTGCTTTACCTAATGCTGTTGAGAATCCATACATTAAAAGCAGCGATTGGGGTTGGCCTATTGACCCAGAAGGCTTACGTTATACTCTTAATCGTTTATATGATCGTTATCAGTTACCACTGTTTATTGTGGAAAATGGTTTTGGCGCGATAGATGAATTAGAAAATGGTAATAAAGTTCATGATAAACCACGCATCGAATATCTTGGTGCACACATCAAAGCAATGTTAAAAGCTATCGATTATGATGGGGTTGATGTTATGGGATATACCGCGTGGGGTATTATTGATGTCGTCTCATTTACAACTGGCGAAATGAAAAAACGTTATGGCGTGATTTATGTTGATCGTGATAATGAAGGTAACGGTACTATGAAACGCTATAAAAAAGATTCTTTTGATTGGTATAAACAAGTCATTAGCAGTAATGGTACTAATTTAAAATAGATTTAATATGAAGTCGTAAGTTTTGGGGGTGATGTGGTAATGCACACATCCTCTTTTTTTATCAATCTAGATAATTAAAAATTGAAGAGCAACTGTTTATCAAGTTGTGGATCGATTAAAGTGACATGAAAACCAATCAAACGCACTCCACGATCATTTCGACGTTCTTGCCAAACTTTATAGGCTTGTTCAATTAAATCCTGTTTATCAAGTTTAGACCAAACATGTTCTTGCGTAGTAAGTTGGAAATCATCAAATTTAAACTTAACACCTTGTCGAGCGATTGACAAATCAGAACGAACTTTACTCAACCGAGTTTTCAGCTCTTCAAATAACGGTTCAAACTGTAATAAACACTCATCCCAAGTATGAATATCGTTAACTAAGGTGCGCTCTACTCCTACCGATTTACGTTGCCTATCATTACAAACTTCACGTTCATCAATGCCTTGACATCGTTCATATAAGACTCGTCCAAATTTACCAAATTGATTAAGTAATTTACTCACATCATAATTAACGACATCCTGACAGGTGATTAGCCCTAATTCAGCTAATTTTTTCTCGGTCACTTTACCCACACCCGGAATTTTTTTAAGTGGTAATTGAGCGATAAAACCTGTAACAGCATCGGGTGTAATCACATATTGCCCATTAGGTTTATTCATATCTGAAGCAATTTTAGCTAAAAATTTAAGTGGGGCTACGCCTGCGGATGCGGTCAATTCAAGTTCTTTATATATCGCTTGGCGGATATCTTGAGCAATTAAAGTGGCAGAACCATGACAAAGCTTACAATCGGTCACATCTAAATAAGCTTCATCCAATGACAAGGTTTCAATTGCTTTAGTATAGCGCTGAAATATTTGATGAATTTGATTAGAAACTTCTTTATAAACAGCATGCCGACTTGGAATGACTTTAAGATTTGGGCACAATTTTAGGGCTTGTGACATCGACATCGCACTATGTACGCCATATTGACGAGCTAAATAATTTGCAGTAGCAACAACACCGCGTTTGCGAGGATCGCCCCCTACTGCTATCGGCAAATTACGATAACGGGGATTATCTCTCATTTCAACTGCGGCATAAAAACAATCCATATCAACATGAATAATTTTTCGCATAAATAACTGTTTCACTGCATTTAAAATATGACTGTATAAATATACAATATCATACCTTAAATGCTGGTGTAAACAGTCTAAAGAGTTACTTCGTTAATTTATCAAAATCAATTAAGCCATTTTTATCATAAGGATCACCAATCCAGCGTTTGCCCTCATAATAATTGGGGTTGACCAAACTTTTTTCTGGCACATATAAGTTATAATTGAGTCCAGCTAAATCAGACCAAGTATGGATCAAATCCTGAGTACTAAATTTTCGATTCACATAATCTTGATAGTGATTAAGGTGAGATCTGATCCAACTCGGTGATTGCCATAACATAAAAGGTATAGTATACATGGTGCGGGTTGGCACCTTTTCATTACGCCCTAAAATATCATGAGGAGCCGTTTGGTAGACATCTTCACCATGATCAGAAAAATACAACATAAAACCATTTTCATGACTGTTTTTAAATAGATTGAATAACGTGGTTGTCACAAAATCATTATAACTTATTGCATTATCATAAGAGTTATATTCATCCACGTTCTCATCATCAATTTTAAATGGGATACTCGCTTTGTCTTTAAATCGATCATATTCTCCATTTTCCGGATAACGGAACTCATATTTCATATGTGTACCGAGCAGATGAATAATGATAAATTTCTTTTCTTCTGGTTCAGCAAGCACTTTCACAAACGGTTCAAAGACCGATTCATCATATTGCCTTGAACTTTGATTACGATCGTTATTCATATAAAACTGTTCATCTGCTTGTTTAGAAAACATCGTCAACATAGTATTTCGTTTCGTCATTGTTTGTTGATTTGTTATCCAATAGATTTTATACCCTGCCTGTTTCATTAAATGTATTAACGAAGGTTGAGTAAGGTAAAGGTCAGGATGTTGTTCATCTGCAAAAGTTAAGGCTTGTTGTAAAACTTCTATGGTATAAGGCCTTGATGACACAACATCATTAAACACTAAAAATTCAGGATTATCCTTTTTAAATTGCTCGATTTGTGGCGTTGTATTACGTGGATATCCATAAATACTCATTCGATTACGTGTAGTTGATTCACCAATAATTAACACCAGTGTTCTGGGAGTATTACCATTGGCATCTTTTAGATTTTCAACGGGAGGTAAAGTATTTAAATGATGCATTATCTCCTCCATATTCAAAAGTTGAGTGCGATAAGCGATATAACTATTAATCAGTTGCCAAGGTACAGTGGTTTCCATTCGACCTAATAGATGTGTTATTGCTTTTTGCAATGAGGAATTTTTGATTGTAACACTAATAACCAGTGGCATAATGGCATAAATGGCAATTAATAATGATGTAACCCATTTGGTTGTGTTTTTAACATAGACAGGTCTTACTTTTCGCCAAAGATAAATACCAATCAAACAATAAATAATCACTATGGCCATTAATTTCGAACTGAAATACTGTTGAATAAACTCATTTGATTCAGTCAAATTCGATTCAGCCATGACAAAAAATACACTTTGAGAAAATTCCTGACGATAAATAATAAAATAACTTATTGAAATCAGTGATAAGCTTCCGACAATCAAACCATAGGCAGTGGCAATTTTTCGAGTCTGATTTGGAAATATTAAAACTGGAATCAACCAAATTAAACTATAGATGATTGAATCACGTAAACCTATCACATTGGCGTGTCCAGAAATGAAGATATAAAGTTGTAAACCACTTGAAAAAAAAGTAAAAAATAAAATAGTAAAGATAAGCGCTAACCAGCTAAACTTTTTGTTTTCTTTTATATTCGTCATGAAAATTTATTTGATATCATAGGTTATGGAAGTGTATAAATTACCCCTCCTACATTAATAAAACCTTAAGTGATAACAATTTTATATTTAGAAATAAATTAGCAGACAATCGTTTTATTTAGGCATTGAAATAAAATCGTTTTAGCTTTTATTTATTGGCAAACCTAATAATTGAGCAATAACCTTATTTTCAGGTTCATTAAGTTGATAAGGAGGATTATTAAATATGATCTTTCCATTATCAACAACTAAACAACGTGAAAAGTTTTCTAAAGACTCATCCAGATAATGTGAAACCATAAGTAACGTTAAATCAAATTCATCACAGATATGATTAACCAACGCTAGCATTTCAAACCGTAAAGCTTGATCTAATGCCGAAAATGGTTCATCCAATAATAAAATAGGACGATGTTGAATTAAACAGCGTGCCAAAGCAACTCGTTGACGCTGTCCCCCTGAAAGTTGATTGGGATAGCGTTCATTAAAGCCCGATAAACCAACTTTAGCCAAAATATCGGCGATATTTTGCTTCTCAAAAGTCGTTAGTTTTAATGACGGTTTAATGCCTAAAGCAATATTTTGCTCAACGGTTAAATGATCGAATAAGTTATTATTTTGAAACAGCATCGAAACTGGGCGCTTACCCGGTAAAGTTTGCGTCATATTTTGATTATTAAGAATGATTTGCCCGGAACTTGGAAAAATAAATCCTGCAATCAAGCTTAATAAGGTACTTTTACCCGCACCACTCGGTCCAACAATGACTACTTTTTCTTGGGCAGCAATTTGCATATTAAAATGCATTTTAAAATCATCATATTGATAATTAATTTGATTAAGTTCGATCATAATCCATCACAATTAATAAACTAAAAGATAAAATTAACAAAAATGCGGCCGTCACGGCACTCTCTTGATAATGATAATGAGCGATTTGTTGATACAAATAATAAGGTAATGTGGTAACGGCTTGCCCGCCAAACAACGCAATAATACCAAAATCCCCCATTGACAATAATGCCGAAAAGGCCAAGCTCAACGTAAAAAGTTTTTTTAATGATTTATATTCAATTAGATAAAAATGCCTAATACCTGCAATGTTTAATGATTGACATAATTGCCAATATCGTGATGTGACATCATACATTGGCACTTCAAGATTTTTTAAGATAAAAGGTAAGGCCATTAGAGCATTGCAAAGCATCATTAAACCACAGACAAACACGGCATTATCAGCATACTGAAATAACAAAATAAACAATCCTGATGCAAGTACCATGCTTGGAATGGTTAATATCAATGACCCCACTAACATTAAACGATTGCTCCATTGTTGCTGATTGCTAATCAATAGACGGCTATTGGTCCAAAGTATTAATAAAGCAAGTAACATAGCCACCACAGCTGAACCAAGGGCAATTATTAACGAATAGATAACCGCTTGCTGAAAAGCCCAATTTAACTGAGACCATTGAAAATAATCAATACCTTCAATCAATAACGTAATTATTGGCAAAAATATATACATTGCGCCCAAAATCACAATAACAGCACTAACCAAACCTATAGTCACAGTGTTGGGTAAACGATATTGGTAGCGAATATACTGCGCACTAAGATCGCGATAATGATTTGTTTTTCGCAGTATCCAAACAAAACTCATACAACAAATAAGCTGTATGATTGCTAACATAACAGCTTGCATCAAATCAAAATCGCGAATCGATTGGTAAATAGCAACTTCAATAGTGGTATACTTTGGCCCACCTCCTAATGCCAACACTACAGCAAAGCTGGTAAAGCAAAGCATAAAAATTAGTCCTGACATAGGTAAAAGCTGCCGACGCAATAATGGCCATTCTACTAATTTAAAATAAGTAAAATGAGAAAAATTAAGCTGAGCAGCCAGTTGCTTTTGTTCAACAGGAACACTCGTTAATGTTTGATAAAACAGACCGCTCGCATAAGGAAAATTCAAAAAAACATGAGCAAATAAAATCCCAACCAGTCCATAAATTGAAGTTGGAAAAGATAAACCTAAATAAGCAAAACACGTAGCAAATAAACCTTGTTGACCATAAACAGATAATAGCCCGGTTACAACAACTAATGTTGGTAATATAAAGGTAACGGGCATTATCCGTATCAGAAAGCTTTTTCCCCAAAAATCGATTATGGATAACGCTTTAGCCATAACAACGGCCAAAAATACCGACAAAAACGTCGATAATATCGCTTGCAAGAAAGTGATCCAAATAATGTGCAATAAATAATTATCAATATAGACCGTTAAATTATCGGACTTAATGGCTATATGACAAAGCGCAAACAATGCAGTGCCTAAAACTGCTATTATCAAACTAGCAGCGCTGATACCTGGCAGTAACGTTTTAAAATTTAACATTGCTTTTTATTATAAAATTAACAATCTTTTTTATTACTGACTAATGGCTGATTGCCATTCTCGTATCCAAGCTTTTTGATTATCAACCACGTTCTCTGCATCAAATTCAAGCGCTTTACTGACTTTATTAATCTGATCAAACGCAGGGGGTAATGGCGTATTTATAATAGGATACATAACATTTTTTTCAGCAAATTGCCGTTGTACCTCGGGTGTTAATAGATATTGTAAAAAGCGACGTGCTAATTGTGGTTGTTGACTATATTTGGTGATACCTGCTATTTCAACTTGACGATAATGGCCCTCATCAAAAATAGCGGCATTATAACGATAATCTTGATCATTAATTATATGTGCAACTGGCGATGTGCTATAACTCAGCACCAAATCAGCTTCACCTTTTAAGAACATACCGTATGCTTCACTCCACCCTTTAGTAACTGTAACAGTATTTTTAGCAATTTTTTGCCATGCAGATACCGCATCCTTACCGTAAATATTTTTTACCCAAAATAGCAATCCTAAACCGGGAGTACTGGTTCTAGGATCTTGATAAATAATTTTCCAATTGGCTTTATTGTCAACTAACTCATGTAATGAGTGGGGAGGATTCTTTATTTTTTCTTTATTATAGATAAAAGCAAAATAACCGAAATCATACGGCATAAAATCTTCATCCCACCAATCAGTGTTAAGATTGTTAGGTTTGGCTATTTGATGAGGTGCCATGATATTAGCCTGTTTAGCTTGTCCTAAAAGATTATTGTCTAAACCTAAAATAACATCAGCATTGGTTTTATTACCCTCAAGGCGAAGCCGATTTAAAATCGACACACCATCGCCTAGCGTTACAATATCAAGTTGGCAATCACACTGTGCTTCAAAGCCCTGTTTAATTGCTTCACCTGGCCCCCACCCGGAAATAAAAGAGCTATAACTATAAACAGTTAAAATAGGTTTTTCATGAATTTTAGCATTGGCAGAAGTTGCTACAAAAAATACAGAAAATAAAAATGACAGTAAGAATTTATTACAAAACATTTTGCCTCCAAAAAAGCGTATAAAAGACAAAAGGTTTGAGCAGACACGATAACTCAAATCCCTCCGCTGGCATGACCCAGTTCAGGTTCGACGAGTTGCATTAGTAAACCTAACACTCTCAGCCCTTAAGGCACCCCGTTGAGAACGATATTAGTTTAGTAGTTAGTTGGAAAATTGTAAATAAAGAAAGTGGTAAGTTATTTTTAAGGTATCATTTTCTGGTAAAAAATCATCAGAAAATCCATTATTTTTAGTTAAATTTAAATCATATCAAACATTAGTAACCAGTAGCTCCTCATCTAGGTATAAAAAAAACTTATGCTTAAAATAAAAATAGTGATTTTTGTAAAAAATATTCAGGAGTCTATACCGTTTCGTCTATTTTATTATTAAATTTATAATAGAATTTATGTGAATAAAATGACTTTTTATTACTGTTTTTATATTCAATCATCATTATCCATTCAAGTTATTTAAGTTCGTTATTATGGTTTGATATTATATTTTTGCTTAATTACAGCTAACTCTTCAAGTGATGTGGCATTAAAGGCTTCCACCATCCATTCTGGCCAACCTTCACCCTCTATTATATCTGTTTTAAATTTTCCTTCTTCATCTGTTTTGTATTCACCATCATCTATATTGGCTGATTTATAATTCACCATAAAACTATTGATCCATTCCCAAACAAAGGTACTACCTGTACCAGCGCGTGCAGGATCTAACATAACATGGTCAATAACTTGATGTGTACCGGGTTGACACACCATTAATACCGTTGAAGTTAAAGCATTGCGTGAAAAATTATGGATAATTACGCCATGCATATCATTCCAATCATACTCTTGTATTCGGCGCTTTTTCGGTTGTAAAAATACTTTTGGGTGCCGTAATACTTTAAAGTTAAAAAAGTAACTTTCATTAACATACACTTTACCCGTCTTACGATTAAATATAATGGGACTTCCAAGGCGTGAAAATGCATTTTGGTAGAATTCAGGAATAATTAGATATAAACCAAAACTACAAGTAATAAAACCAATTATTCCAATTAGTGCCAGTTCATGATCAAATCCAAAAATAAACATAACCATACCAACAATTAGAATATTCATCCCAATAATACCAGCAAAATAAAGGCATGTATAAAAAATTTGTTCATTATGTTCCTTACGAATAAATGCACAATAGTTATCATTGGCAAAAATTAAGCGATCATCATGTAGTGGTAGGCTATAAGGGCCTTTATCTAGATCTCCAAACCAACCTAAGATCTGGGGACGGTATTTTGATGGCATTACTGTTTTATTCCTTATTCCTTTGCGTTCTATTTAAGTTTGTTATTATGGCTTGATATTATATTTTTGTTTAATTGCAGCTAACTCTTCAAGTGATGTAGCATTAAAAGCTTCCACCATCCATTCTGACCACCCTTCACCCTCTATTATATCGGCTTTGAATTTTGCCTCTTCATCTGTTTTGTATTCTCCATCATCTATATCGGCTGATTTATAATTCACCATAAAACTGTTAATCCAACCCCAGACAAACATTCTACCTGTTGCAGCCCGTGCAGGATCTAACATAACATGGTCAATAACCTGATATGTACCGGGTTGACATACCATTAACACCGTTGAAGTTAAAGCATTACGTGAAAAATTATGGATAATTACGCCATGCATATCATTCCAATCATACTCTTGTATGCGGCGTTTTTTCGGTTGTAAAAATACTTTTGGGTGCCGTAGTACTTTAAAGTTAAAAAAGTAACTTTCATTAACATACACTTTACCCGTCTTACGATTAAATATAATGGGACTTCCAAGGCGTGAAAATGCATTTTGATAGAATTCAGGAATAGCTAGATATAAACCAAAACAGCAAGTAACAAAACAGACTATAACAACTAGATCAACAAACTCTATTTTAGAGTTATCATGGAGAACCGCTAGCCAAAGGCATCCAATGATAATTCCATTTGCCAAAATAATTGAGATAAAATAAAGACAAGTATAAAAAAGTTGGTCATTATGATCCTGGCGAATAAACGCACAATAGTTATCATTAGCAAAAATTAAACGACGGTCATGCAGTGGTACGCTATGAGGACCTTTATCTAGGTCGCCAAACCAACCAAAGATCTGGGGGCGGTATTTTGAGGGCATTACTATTTTATTCCTTATCCTTATTCCTTTGCGTACTATTTAAGTTCGTTATTATGGCTTGATATTATATTTTTGTTTAATTGCAGCTAACTCTTCAAGTGATGTAGCATTAAAGGCTTCCACCATCCATTCTGGCCAACCCTCACCCTCTATCATATCTGTTTTAAATTTTGCTTCTTCATCCGTCTTGTATTCGCCATCATCTATATTGGCTGATTTATAATTCACCATAAAACTATTGATCCATTCCCAAACAAAGGTACTACCTGTACCAGCGCGTGCAGGATCTAACATAACATGGTCAATAACTTGATGTGTACCGGGTTGACACACCATTAACACCGTTGAGGTTAAAGCATTGCGTGAAAAATTATGGATAATTACGCCATGCATATCATTCCAATCATACTCTTTTATGCGGCGTTTTTTCGGTTGTAAAAATACTTTTGGGTGCCGTAATACTTTAAAATTAAAAAAGTAACTTTCATTAACATACACTTTACCCGTCTTACGATTAAATATAATGGGACTTCCAAGGCGTGAAAATGCATTTTGGTAGAATTCAGGAATAATTAGATATAAACCAAAACTACAAGTAATAAAACCAATTATTCCAATCAGTGCCAGTTCATGATCAAATCCAAAAATAAATATAACCATACCTACAATTAATATACTCAACAAAATAATCGCAACAAAATAGAGACATGTATAAAAAATCTGATCATTATGCTCCTGACGAATAAAGGCACAATAGTTATTATTCGCATAAATTAACCGACTATCATGCAATGATAGGCTATAAGGGCCTTTATCTAGGTCGCCAAACCAACCAAAGATCTGGGGACGGTATTTTGAGGGCATTATTGTTTGATTCCTTATTCCTTTGCGTTCAATTTAAGTTCGTTATTATGGCTTGATATTATATTTTTGCTTAATTGCAGCTAACTCTTCAAGTGAAGTAGCATTAAAAGCTTCCACCATCCATTCTGGCCAACCTTCTCCCTCTATTATATCTGTTTTAAATTTTGCTTCTTCATCCGTCTTGTATTCGCCATCATCTATATCGGCTGATTCATAATTCACCATAAAACTGTTAATCCAACACCAAACATGCAGACTACCTGCTCCGGGTTGAGCCGGATCTAACATAACATGGTCAATAACCTGATGTGTACCGGGTTGACATACCATTAACACCGTTGAAGTTAAAGCATTACGTGAAAAATTATGGATAATTACACCATGCATATCATTCCAATCATACTCTTGTATGCGGCGTTTTTTCGGTTGTAAAAATACTTTTGGGTGCCGTAGTACTTTAAAGTTAAAAAAGTAACTTTCATTAACATAGACTTTACCCGTCTTACGATTAAATATAATGGGACTTCCAAGGCGTGAAAATGCATTTTGGTAGAATTCAGGAATAATTAGATATAAACCAAAACTACAAGTAATAAAACCAATTATTCCAATTAGTGCCAGTTCATGATCAAATCCAAAAATAAACATAACCATACCAACAATTAGAATATTCATCCCAATAATACCAGCAAAATAAAGGCATGTATAAAAAATTTGTTCATTATGTTCCTTACGAATAAATGCACAATAGTTATCATTGGCAAAAATTAAGCGATCATCATGTAGTGGTAGGCTATAAGGACCTTTATCTAGGTCGCCAAACCAACCTAAGATCTGGGGACGGTATTTTGACGGCATTACAGTTTTATTCCTTATTCCTTTGGGTTCTATTTAAGTTCGTTATTATGGTTTGATATTATATTTATGTTTAATGGCAGCTAACTCTTCAAGTGATGTAGCATTAAAGGCTTCCACCATCCATTCTGGCCAACCTTCACCCTCTATCATATCCTCTTTGAATTTTGCTTCTTCATCTGTTTTGTATTCGCCGTCATCTATATCGGCTGATTCATAATTCACCATAAAACTGTTAATCCAACACCAAACATGAAAACTACCTGCTCCGGGTTGAGCCGGATCTAACATAACATGGTCAATAACCTGATGTGTGCCGGGTTCACAAACCATTAATACCGTTGAAATTAAAGCATTACGTGAAAAATTATGGATAATTACACCATGCATATCATTCCAATCATACTCTTGTATGCGACGTTTTTTCGGTTGCAAAAATACTTTTGGGTGCCGTAATATTTTAAAGTTAAAAAAGTAACTTTCATTAACATACACTTTACCCGTCTTACGATTAAATATTATGGGACTACCAAGACAGGAAAATGCATTTTGGTAGAATTCAGGAATTGCATAATTTAAAGCAAAAAGGCTAGTAAAAAAACAGGCTATAACAACCAGATCAACAAACTCTATTTTAGAATTATCATGTAGAACCGCTAGCCAAAGACATCCTATGATAGTTCCAATCAACAAAATAATGGCAATAAAAAAGATACAAGTATAAAAAATCTGATCACTATGTTCCTTACGAATAAATGCACAATAGTTATCATTGGCATAAATTAAACGACGGTCATGCAGTGGTAGGCTATAAGGACCTTTATCTAGGTCGCCAAACCAACCTAAAATCTGGGGGCGGTATTTTGAGGGCATTACTGTTTTATTCCTTATTCCTTTGGGTTCTATTTAAGTTCGTTATTATGGTTTGATATTATATTTATGTTTAATGGCAGCTAACTCTTCAAGTGATGTAGCATTAAAGGCTTCCACCATCCATTCAGGCCAACCCTCACCCTCTATCATATCTGTTTTAAATTTTGCTTCTTCATCTGTTTTGTATTCGCCATCATCTATATCGGCTGATTCATAATTCACCATAAAACTGTTAATCCAACACCAAACATGAAAACTACCTGCTCCGGGTTGAGCCGGATCTAACATAACATGGTCAATAACCTGATGTGTACCGGGTTGACATACCATTAATACCGTTGAAGTTAAAGCATTACGTGAAAAATTATGGATAATTACGCCATGCATATCATTCCAATCATACTCTTGTATACGGCGCTTTTTCGGTTGTAAAAATACTTTTGGGTGCCGTAATACTTTAAAGTTGAAAAAGTAATTTTCGTTAACATACACTTTACCTGTCTTGCGATTAAATATGATGGGATTACCAAGACGGGAAAATGCATTGTAATAAAATTCGGGAATTGCAAGATATAAAACAAAACAACAAGTAATAAATCCAATTATTCCAACAATTGTTAATTTATCTCCGATTTCGGAATCATTAAATCCAAAAATACAAAAAGGAAAACCTATAATTAGTATAATTCCTAAAATAATTCCAACAAAATAGATACAAGTATAAAAAATTTGGTCATTGTGATCCTGACGAATAAAAGCACAATAGTTATCATTAGCATAAATTAAGCGATCATCATGCAGTGGTAGGCTATAAGGACCTTTATCTAGGTCACCAAACCAACCAACGATCTGGGGGCGGTATTTTGAGGGCATTATTGTTCTCCTTTCTAATATTAATCATCGTAAAATTTATTACTGTCTCGGTTAATTATCAATGGGATTTCGTTACAATCTGTGGTATCAGTGTAGATATTGATTTGATAACTTTTTACCAGATCACAAGCGAATGTGCCTGCTACCCATGTGATTACCGTTAAGTCACTCTTTGGCTGGTTAGGGGTTGAACTTTTCAATTCGACTTTTTCAATATCTTCAAAATTGGATTGCCATATCGCTTTACGGTTTATAATCGTTTTAAAGCTTTTACTTTCATAACGTTCAACAAAATAACTTTTTTGGGTAGTAACATAGTCTCTAATTTTTAAAGTTTCTTTATCTTTATCTTCATTTGAGTGAATTAGGATATTGTCATTTGGTACAGAGTGCTTATTTATCTTGGTGGAGTTGATATTAAAGTTGAATTCAATAAAATCGGCATTGCTTTGGTCATTTTTGCCAAATAAACGAACTGATGCCCGCAAAGATTTGTTGGAACTAGATGTGTAATCTAGGTATTGCAAATAAAAATAGATATGTCTATGATATAGCTTCATTCCATTATATAAACTTGGTTTTTTAAACATGATAAATGTATCAATGCCTGAGATTGCAACCAAGTAATCATTAACCGAATGACCAAAACCAACAAAGGAGTTTTGTTCTTCGTGATAGGCATCATACCCTAAAAAGTCAAACTCTTTTTGCACTCCAAAATAACAGCGGTTTAGCCAGTGATCGATAGGGGTAAAATTGTCATATTTTTTACTTATAGCAATTAGATATATACCAGCTAATAATAATAAAACTCCTCCGCCGATAACTAAACTTGAAGTAGATAATAAAAATATTGCCCCAAAACCTAAGGATAAAGAACCAATCAATCTAGCCACAAAATAACTTTTATCTTCCATATTCCACATGCCGAAAGCACTTTTTAATTCACCTAACGCTTCCAGTACAGTTATAAAGGCAAAAGCTCCTGCGATGCATTTGGAGATCATTTTATTTGTTTTCAACATATTTTTAATTTCGGGTACTAATGCTTTGGCAGCGGTTGAGCGCATGGCTTTTAACAATTGCATTTCCAGTTTTATGTTTTGATATATGGCAACAGTATCCACACTAAGTAACGCTAATGAGCTTAAGTCGATGGCTAGTTGAAGTTGTTTTTGTTTTTGGGTTTTACCCTCTTCAATTTTTTCCAATGCTTTAATGTCATCTAAAATATTTAGCATGGTGATAACACCCATTACCGCATTAACAGTGTAGTTAAGTTTGCCGGCTCTCGCATTTTGCTTAGTGATTTCTACTTGTTTATATTTTGCTTTACGACGCTCAATCTCAACTACTTTGTTTTCTTCTTGATTCATCGCTTCAGTTTCTTTTTTTATTTCATATTCACGAGTTTTATCATCTCTTTTATTTTGGTTTGATTGGTGAATCGCTTCATCATTGGAAGCTTTCTGCCGATTGGTGATGTCAATTTTGCCTTCTAAAACAGCTTGCCGATTGACTAAAGTGACATATTTAGGCATTTTTGTTGCTAAAAAATTCTTAAAATCATTTGGATTGACAATCTCTTTATTTTTCAAAAAACCTACAACTAAGCCTTTACTTACTTCATCAGGAAAACAAAGCGTAAATTTAAGCGTATGGGTTGTTGGTTTTTTTACACCAACATCATATTTTGCATCTGTCACATCAAATTTTTCTAAAAAAGCAATTTCTGGACCGGTCAAACTGTTTTCGCGGAAAAGCGCCCCTTGTAATTGAGTCAATAATGCATAAACTTGTCGAATCTTTTCCGGCCTAACTTTTTTGGTAAACTCAACTGGATAGGCACCAATGTCACCTAAGTAAGCAAGCGAATCAAGCTGTTTTAAACGAGGCTCAATAGGTTGGAATTGTTTATGTGTTCTTAAGACTGAATATTTTTTTAATGCTTGTTGATGCAGGTATCGATTTTTTCCTACATCTGTCATTACACTGTTTCCCTCTACCATCTCGGCTAGTTGGTGGTTGATGGATGCTAAATGCTCGTTTAATTGTTTGAGTTCTTTAATTTTTTGATCTCTTATTTTTTGTAGCTTTGCATGCTCTTGTGGATTATATTTTCGATTGTTGTTTAACTCTTCTTGTTTAGCGTTGATCTCTTGCCGTTTTTTTTCAATATCAAGTTCAACACGCTCTTTCGCTTTTTGCAGTTCTTTTTCTTTGTCGGTTTGAGTATTTTGAGTCTTTTCTGCCTGATAAGTGTTATAAGCTAAAACCAACCCCGTTGATCTACTGATTACATCACGCCATTTTAGTAATGTATTATTATCTAAATTGACAAATGCTGGCGCATCAAGATTAATCCCCTGATTATTCTGATGTTCAATTACATAAAAAATACTATTATGGTTACTCAGTAATTCGTCCCAAAGGGCGTTATCTTCATCAAGACGGACTTCCGCATGGGGAGAATCAAGCAGGATTTGCAAAACTTCTTTTATATAGCTTAGAGCTCTGATACTGGTAGAAAAATCAAATTCTTGTTGCCAAAAAGGCGCTTGATTGAACGTTGTTTGCTTTATTTTACTGTATTTTGAAACAAATTGTGCATTACCAAATAACCAACGCACATAAGTAAAATAGTCTTGCGACCATTCTTGATAATATTTTTCAATATCAGCAAAAGCGGTTTCTAATTCACCTTTGAAAGAATCAATTTTTTTATTATCAAGCTGTTCGTTTATTTTTTTTATTTTTTCGGCTTTCTCTGATTCGGCTTTTGCAATGTCATTTTGAGCTTTATCTAAAAAATCATTACCTGAATCATGTGCAGCGTCAATATCTTTTATATAGTCATACCATTCTTGTAACCGGGCAATTTCAGTGTCGTAAGCATTTTCAACTGAAGTACGGTAGTTCTCAATAAGCTGTAGGATAGTACGTTTTTTAAACATATCCGGCTGATAATACTTAAACCGTTTTTTTAAAATAGGATTAACACTTTTATACAGTTGTTCACCACGTTTTTGATAAACCTGTGTTGCATCTTTTAGAGAAACGACATCACATTGTTGGTCATTCAGATCACTTTTTTGGTTATTCTTATTGTCTTCTTGATTGGTAAAAATATGCAGTTGTGATAATCGTTGGGAGTTGAGTTCTTGAGCAATGCCAAATGTATCTTCTAATACAACACCACAAGATATCGGTTTATCCCCGCTATATAGTTGACTGGCATGTATAGCATATTTTTGTTTCTGACTTTTTAAACTTATAAAAGGATGTACCGATTCAAAATTATTAAGACCTTGCTCACCAAAACGAAACTCCAATACTTTGCTGTCGTCATTATTAGATTCTTGATAATTACTTCCAAAAATATCTTTGAATGGTACCGAACGATGACCTGTTGCTTCGGCCGGTGAGTTTTTAAATTGTTTTATATTAATTTTTGTAAAACGGGATAATATGTTGCTATCTTGTTGCTTTAAATAATCATTGATTGTTTTTTCGCTCCAAGGTTGCGAAGTGTAAGCCACCCATGCATAAGTATAATGTTCTTCAAGATTAATAAATGATGCTGGAATGGTATGACAGGCATTTTTGCATGCTTTTGATATCGGTCTTGGCTGGGTATTGGTCAATTCATAAAGTTTTTTTAATCTAAGTGCCCCTTCAATACATTCATAGGCATGAAATATTCGGCTATTAATATCATCATCAAGTTGATGCATAACGTAGACATAACCGTCACGCAAAGTACGAAGTACATAGCTATAATACTCTAATTCTATTTCTGGTTTGCGATTGTTAAAATCTAAGGTTTTAGTGTAATCGGCTAATTCTTGATAAATGGGGTCAATGCTTTTAGTTAACGAAGATTGGGTTTTTATAACTGCTTGACGCAGTAAAAATACCGGAATTCCGACTCGACCACAAGCAAGGCAATTTCCTTTTGCTTCGTTTTGATTTTCTTTAGCAATGTTTTCTGTTTTTTTCATCTTACACTCTATTATTCTTGTTTTATCTGTTTTTGCTATTCTTTATCAGAAAGTAATTAGCTTTCAAAATTAATATTGGCGTTAATAACATGTTTTGAGAATGTGCCTGGTTCTTGTTGCGCTTTCCTAATTTGCTCAAATATTTGCGGATGTTCAGTAAAAACTTGATGATACCTTAATCCGTTCAGTCCCCAAAATAAGATATCGGTAGCATGGGTTAAGCCTAATTGATAAGCCTGTTCAACCAGTTGTGTTGATTGCGAAATCACATTTTCATTAAGCGGTAAATTTTTTTGTTCATCAAATTGTGACCGGTTATTCGACCATGCATTAACAAGCGTTCGAATCATCCTGAAATTTTTTAAGCGTTGACAGTAATTTGAACTCCAACTGATTGGCGTTTCGAGTGTGTTATCAGCAGTGAAACGCATAAATTTGCCACTATCAATGGATGGATAATAGTAGTTTTCAATTTGAGAAAATTGCGCTTTTAGCCATGCATTGTCTTCTTTTGAACCCACTTCGTGTAAAAATTGCATTCGAAAAGGTTCAAAGAAAGGGTAATAAGGTTGTCGCAATGTTTGTGCGATGTTATTACCAATCTTGATCAGTTGTTTTGCCAGTACCGACGGTTTGAGATCAGAGATAATATAAGCACAAATATAACGTTTAGACCATAAACATTCAATTTTGGCTTGTTGGCTGATTTCATCAAGCATCGAATCGGCATAAAATTCATTTGGTTCAGCAAGTTTAATCAGTGTCGGGCATATACTTTGATCATAATCCAAATCTGTACGTAATACTTGCGTCAATTTTTTTTCGCCAAAGGGTTTATCTTCACCAAATAGATCTAATAATGAATCGCGTGATAATGGACTTAATGAATTAAGTACCACTAAATTATCTACTAATAAATAGCGATATTTATTAAAGTTATCTTGATTGTTTAATTCAGTTAGCATTATTAATCCGTTTCTGCACAGTGTTTAACATTCAGCTCACTTGATTTTAATGTTATCGTTCTGTTTTGAGTTGCTGGCCCCATCTTGTTCATCGCATTGCATTTCAAGTAAACGTTATTATTTGTACCCAGTTCAATCCCCGCACCGCTGATTTTTACGTATGAACCACCACATATTAAGGTGATTTCTTTTGCTGCTGACCAATCAACACTGCCATCTACACTGTCTATTTTAATATCTTGTTTGGCAGCCATATTCAGGTTGGCATTTTGTGCCTGCACCTCAACATCACCCTGATTGGCAAAGACTTTCATTCCTGATTTATGAGCAAACAGACCGATGGATTCACCGGATGAGACGGTAATGTTTTTTAACGCATTGATGTCAGTCTGGTTTTCACTGGTCACTGAAACACTATTCGACGTTGACAGTTGGATGTTTTCCGGGCTGGTTAAAGCAATGCCCTCTTGTGCATAAGCAATAATGCCACTTTGGGCTAATTGGGTTAATGTCGCTTTAAGTTGCTCTTGACTGTCGGTGTCCGCACCATGGGCTTCAGATGAGGTTGCTGCATTTTGCAGTGCTTTAGCAATTGATAACGCATTTTCAAGCTGGGTAATGGCACCTTGCATATCAAGCTGTTTACCCTGTGCCTTAGGCTCGGTCTGACTGGTCAGGTATAAGCCTTTATTGGCAGCAATTGCCCCCCACTCATCGGTGCGCAGTTCAAATCCCTCACCGCGCTGCTCTTTATTTTGGTCAACTAAATGCCCGATGTTAAGCTGGGTTTTACCGTATTCGGTCGCTAACTTGATGTGCTCTTGTCCGCGCTTATCATCCATCCGCAGTTTGTTGTTAGCAGGAGTACGAATTACATTACGGTGTTTGTTTATGGCGGTCACATGGTCAGGATGTTGACTGTCATGCATCGCATGTGCGATATAAGGTCGGTCCGGATTACCGTTAGTAAACGCTACCGCAACTTCTGTGCCGTCAATCAGTGGAAAGTGAAAACCATAGGTACTGCCCGCATACGGTTTAGCCAGTCTTAACCATAAGCTCTCTTCACCGTTTCGCCACTCTTTTAAATCAAAGTTAAATTTAACCCGATAGCGACCTTGTGTATCAATATAACCATAGGTGTCATTATTCGGACTGGTTACCCGTGCCGGTAAAGTACCGTCAATAGTCGGAAAAGGAATCGGCTCCGGGCGGTAAGGTTTTAATGGCTGGTAAGGTATAGCAGTAAAACTCAGTTCATAAGCCTCACTGCGGTTTCCCTGTCCTTGCACCGTTAATATCATTACCCCCTCATCTATTCCGGCAATCGTACTGCCTTTGATGCGGATATGTTGACCCGGGGCTAAATTGGCCTGATTACTTTTACCCCGGATAACAATTTGACGGCTAATAGCGTGTTCATGGCGAATGCGGGCATACCATTCTCCACTTTCAACACCATTACTCGCATTACCAGAATGAGTGCTAATATCACTGCTATTATCGTTATTATTGCCATTACTGTCGTCGGTATCAATATCACCACTGTTTTCATCATCATTGCCATCATTATTATTGTTGGTGTCACTATCAATTCCATTATTGCTGTCACCATTGCTATTTAACCCTTTATAGTGTTCATCATAACGGTAATCGGTGCCGTAAGTGGTGTTATCTTTCTGTTGGCTGTTAACTTCACCGAGTAAATTCGCCTGCGCATCTCGGTAGTTATAATCTTGTACTTGTACCGAAGATTCCACCATCTGACTGTGTAAGGTTATATCCCAGACACTTTCAACGCCGTTATCCAGTGTGCCGCTCGGTTGTTTATACACAATATCAGCCACCTGCTGATAACCTTGCTCATAATCACTGATGACCATCACATCACAGTTGTGTTCACCATGGGTTTCAAACCGGAAATAGACCCCCACATCAGCAAGCAGTCTTTGAATAAACTCAAGGTCACTCTCCTGCCACTGGGTGATAAATTCACGTTCAGGATATTGCTCTTTAAGTGCTAAACTATAATCAATCCCGGTATAACCATGACCACGCAAGACCTCTTCAACCACACTAATAACGCTTTGATTCTGAAAAATAGCACAGTTATGACTTAATGCCAGTTTGGCTAATTGCGAGGACAAGACAACCTGATAACGGGCCTCATCGTTACTGACTGATAATTGGCTGAACTGGGTTATCACACCATAAAGAGTGCGTGAGCCACCCTGAGATAATAGTGAATTTAACGGATTAAGCGGATTAAATTGGGTTAAAGAATTAAGCGAATCAAGTGGATTAGATTGTTTTAATGCATCTAATGGATTAGAAGAGGTTAAGGAATTAAGTGCATCAAGTCCTTGAGTTGCAAAGTCACTTAAACTACTAGAATTAGCAGGATTAAAACTCAAACGGGCATTTTGGTTAAGAAAGGATTCAACAGAAAGTTGTTTATCCGAGCTGGTGAAAGTAATCGTATAGTGCCAAGGCTGGTTAAGTTGCTCATTACCCTCAACCTGTAAGATTGAAATCTCAGCAGGCAACCCGTCCATATTTAATGTATAGCGATTGTGACCCGCGCCATTAACCAAACCATTCTTTAAACCACGACTTAAACCATTGCCTAATTGATTCACCAGATTGGTTAATCCTTTATTCATGTTATCCTCTTTTTGATACTTCATGATTACTGAAAATATTTTGTTATTGTTATAACTAATTTTTTGCATTGT
The DNA here is from genome assembly GCF_984568995.1 of Gilliamella sp. LMG 34360. Classification (NCBI taxonomy): domain Bacteria; kingdom Pseudomonadati; phylum Pseudomonadota; class Gammaproteobacteria; order Orbales; family Orbaceae; genus Gilliamella; species Gilliamella sp. LMG 34360. The sequence continues at coordinate 2,211,291 of NZ_OZ474900.1, forward strand.
TTTTTGATTGTTAGGATAATTTACAATTATCACACAAACCTTTTGATAAGTTCAGATCAAAAACAATCTAAAAAAGAGGTATAAAATACCTTTTTTTACGCAATTTGCAATATTTTTTTAAAGTTTTTATAAATTTAATTTTAATAGATAACTTACTGATATCACTAATAAATCATCAGAATATAAATAACAATTTTTCACCTAAACACTATCAAAAAAGGGAGGGTAACAAAATCTGAATTTTGGAAATTTATTTTGACTGTTTTACAAATAAATTTACATTAAGTATTTATAGCTAACATAAGATTTCTTTAAGAAATTTATAATTTTGTTGTACGAAAACTAATTTATTTATCAAATATTAGCTTTAATTTTCGATTAATTTACATTTAATGCTAAATATTTAACTAAAAAATCTTATAACTGCCCTATAAATTACATGAACATTAGGTATTAATGGATTAGCTATCAATTTCAATATTTTGAAATTTTTTTAACGATTTCTTATCAGATCAAATTTGACAAAATATCTTTAAAAATTTTATTATTTAACCACTTTCTCCTTATATGCGTCATCCCTTGCATATGATCCTCTGGTGTTTATCATCAGAGGAATTTTTCTTTCTAATCACCTCATTTAATAAAGTTTCTTATTATTACTTAACAACTTGTTACTATACAATAATTTTTATTCTATTATTTGATTTTTTTTAACAAATTCCTAAATATTATTAATTAAATTATAAGCAATCTTGATGATAGGATTACAAAACCTAGTGATAAAACTAAAATAATCTGCTCTAAAATATCATGTAATTAGATTAAAAATTAACCTTATGATAGTTAATCAACAATTAACTGCATTCTTTAAGGGTAAAAAATCAACAAAAGTTAATGCAAATTAGTAATCGGCTTTGCAAAACTAAATTTAGCTTGTATTGATAATTGTTAATTGAGTATTACACAAATTTGCGTTTATCAATAATGATTGACCTGCTTTGTAATTTCTCATATTTGGCAGAAGTACTTTTACTTAACGATTATTTTTAATACGCGATATATCCTGTTTTAACTACTGCTATGACATTACCCATACAGCAAGAACGTATTATTCAATTTCTTTACAGAGATAAAAAAAACGATAAACGATTTTGCTTATAAATTCATATCCTCCTAACAGTAGAAAATATTAAAACAAAAACTTAAAATATTTATTTTGTAATATCTTTAGCACTATTTTTAAATAAGATTAAACAATTTGCTTATTCCCTTTGATAAACGATGGTGGCTAGCCATTAAATAATACCTATAAACATTATCTACTCTTTTTAACAACTTTTCTTAAACTATAGAATTATTGATTCTATTTATCACTATGATATTGCTTACTATTTTATAATTTTTTTCAAATTAAATAATCTTACAAAGTATTAAATTGGTATGTCATATAAATAGCGTTTTTCTAAGAGAGATGAAAACACTTTTCATTAAATATACTGTTTGATGATTGACAGAAAATCAAAAAAGATGATTAAAATAGAGACAAGCAATGATAAATTATTTGGACTTCAATAGGATAATATATAAATAGAGGCTTTTTCAGTCTAGGCGTTTTTAGATTTTATGGCTTTTAGAGATTTTTGAGATTTTTGAGATTTTACAGTTCACATTTACGGTATTTTCTAAATGAGGTTAATAAAATACTGTCGTTTTCAATCGTGTAGCTTCTTTTCCTGGTTTTGACCCCAGCAGGAATCGAACCTGCAATTAGCCCTTAGGAGGGGCTCGTTATATCCATTTAACTATGAGGTCATAGTGGCAAGCATTTTAATAAATTTAAACAAACATTGCCATTTAATTCATGAAAAATTTTCTATTTTGAACAAACATGATACAATCATGCCCATTCAACACTTTATCATTTTTATTCGGTAACATTATGAAAAAAAGAATAATAGGTATGATGTTTTCGGTTTTAGCACTGACAAGTTGTGCAACCTATCAGCCTGAGACAAATAGCTACAGTGACCCATTATCTGGGTTCAATAAAACTATGTTTAATGTTAACTATTATGCGCTTGATCCTTATATTTTGCGACCTGCCGCAGTTGTTTGGAAAGATTATGTACCTACACCAATACGTAAAGGGGTTGTTAATGTTTCATCTAACCTTTCTGAACCCGCATCAATGGTTAATAGTGTGCTACAAGGTGAGGGGCATGAAGCAGGCAAACATTTAGCTCGATTCTTTTTAAATACCATTTTTGGTGTTGCTGGTTTATTTGATGTAGCCGGCATGGCTGACCCACAATTACAAAAAGGTTCTAAACAAAGTTTTGGTGATGTATTAGGCCATTATGATATGCCTTATGGTCCTTATGTAGTGTTACCTTTCTATGGTTCAGCTACCCTTCGCCAAGAAGGTGGTGATATTGTTGATACCTTGTATCCACCACTTGTCTGGTTAGATTGGGAATGGGCATTAGTTCGTGGCGTATTTGATGGTATTGAAGCACGTGCTGTAGCAATTGAGTATGAAGATTTACTCAAAAGTAGTGATGACCCTTATAACTTTATGCGTAATGCTTATTTCCAACGTAATGATTTTAATGCATCTGGTGGTAAAGTTGACGAGCAAAAACAACAGCAACGCCAAGAAAGCATTAATAGCATAATTAATGATATAGATTCTCAATAAGTTTAATTAGTTACATTCGTTAAGAAGCCGCCTTGATTGGCGGTTTTTTGTGTCTTATAAAAGCTTTTTAAATGCCGTTGTAGTCTTTTACGGCAAGTTTCATTTCGGGTAGATAGCGCCAAAACCGACTTGGCATATGTTGCCGTTGCAATTTTGGATTAATACGTTCTTTGATGGTTATTGCATTGCAATACCTTAGCCACATGGTTTGAAACAGTACCTCGTCCTCGGTTAGATAATTTTGATTAACTTGACTGTTAATAATTAAATCATCTTTATCAATCAATGATACCTGTTCTATACTATTCAAATCATAGACATAACCATATTGGCGCTTTTCATCATATATTGCCCATTTTTGGTCAGCAAAGCGTTCTTTGAAAAAAGTTAGTACCAAAGGTAGCACGTTATAAATAGGACCAATTACAGAAAAGTAGATCTTTTCGCATTCTTCGTTTTCGTCATTATCTGATGCTTGTTTATAAGGTTTGTTTAGTGGATTTTTTATAGCATTAAAACGAATAAACTCTAATATACGATGACGTTCATTACTTACTTTTTTTGCAATTTCGCGCACGATTAATACATCGGGATCGGCAAAATCAGTTTCGATAGATTTTGTGGCTTTAAATACTTTGCAAATATATCGAAAGATGATTAAGTCGCTATCGGGTAATTCAGATAACCATACATACATTAATTGTCGTAAAGCAGTTTTACTCAATTTTTTGATTAATGCAACACGCACCCGTTCATACTTAAATTCACAAAATTCTACATGATGCCTATCTGTTACAAGTAGTGGTTCTACCTGTCCTGTAGCTAATAAACATTCTGGCATTTTTTTGAGTTTAAAAGCATCAAATACCGCGCATAACACACCTTCAAAGCTTTTTTCGTAATAAAACGCTAACATACGTTACCACCCCATTACGAGTTGTTGTGGTTGATAAATTGCTTTATCTTCTAACAATGGTGTATCTTGCAAAGATAGCTTGATATATTCGGCTGATGAGTCAAGTATTTTAAATTTTTTCATATCATGACAAATAATAAAAAATTGCGCGCGCTTTAATACCACTCCGATCCGTTTAAGTGCTTCAAATGTTAACCGACGATGACGCCTTGCCATAACAATTAATTTGGCAGATTTTACACCGATACCGGGCACCCGTAATATTTTTTGATAACTATCACGATTAATATCAACTGGAAAAAACTGCGGATTACGGATCGCCCAAGAAAGTTTAGGATCAACCGTTAAATCAAGATCTGGATACCTATCATTAACAATTTCATCAACATTAAAGTCATAAAATCGTAATAACCAATCGGCTTGATACAGCCTATTTTCACGTACGCGCGGTACATCTTGCACTACTGGCAAACGTTTATCATAACCGTTTACAGGAACGAATCCTGAATAATAGACTCGTTTCATGCTCGGTCGCTTATAAAGTTTGGCTGTTAGTTGTAATATCTGTTTGTCCGATTCATCGGTTGCACCAATAATCATTTGTGTGCTCTGCCCTGCTGGTACAAATTTTGGTGTAGATTTAAATTTTTTACGATCTTCAATGTTCTCAAGTAAATTTTGATGAATTTGGCGCATAGGTTGGTAGATACTTTTATGATCTTTATCTGGCGCAAGTAATTTAAGATTTTCTTCGGTTGGAATTTCTAAATTAACACTCATTCTATCAACCAATAATCCAGCTTGATTAATGAGTTCATCACTGGCACCAGGGATCGCTTTCATATGAATATAGCCATTAAAATGATGCTCAGTACGTAGAATTTTCACTACGCGGATCATGCGTTCCATAGTGTGATCAGGACTGCGCACAATACCCGAACTTATAAATAATCCTTCGATATAGTTACGGCGATAAAATTCAATGGTCAGATCAGCCAGTTCGCGCGGAGTAAAACCCGCTCGAGGAATATCGTTACTTTGTCGGTTAATACAATAAGCACAATCAAACATACAGTAATTAGTTAACATAATTTTAAGTAACGATACGCATCGCCCATCGGCAGTAAATGTGTGGCAAAGACCACTTTTGTTTGCACTACCAATGCCTTTATTTTTATTGCCACGGGTTGATCCGCTTGATGAACACGAGACATCATACTTTGCCGATTCAGCTAATATCTCAAGCTTAGTAACCATTTTTTCATTCATTTTGAACCACCATAAACTGTATTTATATACAGTATATATTAACTGTGTTAGGCTCTGCAAGTATGTTGCGATTTAATCATATTAACTTGGTAAACTTGAGTCATTAACTATCAATAATTTAATAATTTTTAATCAATGTAAAGCTAAATTTACCTGAATAATATATTAATAATCAATTAATTAATTAAAAAAGAAAGATAAAAAAATTACTCAGGTATTGTTGAGCTTACAAGTGTACGCTATAATCACACTAATTTTTGTTAGAAGCAGATAATTTAGGAGCTAAATATTGTATGAAACGCGTTGTTATAACAGGGTTAGGAATTCTTTCAAGTATTGGAAATAATACCAAAGAAGTTTTGGAATCTTTAAAAATCGGCCGTAGTGGTATTACCTTTTCACAAGAAATGAAAGATAGCGGAATGCGTAGCCATGTTTGCGGAAATGTTAAATTAGATACGACAGGCCTTATTGATCGTAAAATAGTTCGCTTTATGAATGATGCTTCAATTTATGGTTATCTTGCTTTACAACAAGCTATTGAAGACGCTAAATTAACTCCAGAACAAGTCTCTAATCCACGTACTGGTTTAATTGCAGGTTATGGCGGTTCAACTAAAACTCAATATAACGTCGTTGCAGGTATGAAAGAAAAAGGATTACGTGGTGTTGGTCCTTATGCTGTGACAAAATCAATGTCATCGGCAATTTCAGCTTGTTTAGCTACACCATTTAAAATTAAAGGTGTGAGCTATTCTATGACCTCAGCTTGTGCAACGTCTGTGCACTGTATTGGTCACGCAGCTGAACTTATTCAACTAGGTAAACAGGATATTGTTTTTGCCGGTGGTGGTGAAGAGCTTTGTTGGGAGATGTCTTGCGAATTTGACGCAATGGGTGCGCTATCAACTAAATATAACGACTGCCCAGAAAAAGCATCACGAGCTTATGATGCTAATCGTGATGGATTTGTTATTGCTGGTGGGGCGGGTATGGTTGTCGTTGAAGAGTTAGAGCATGCATTAGCCCGTGGCGCTCATATCTACGGTGAGTTAGTCGGTTATGGTGCTACATCAGATGGTTATGATATGGTTGCACCATCTGGCGAAGGGGCAATGCGTTGTATGCAACTTGCTATTCAAGATTTAGATGTGCCAGTTGATTATATCAATACTCATGGTACATCAACCCCTGTTGGTGATGTAAAAGAGTTATGGGCGATCAAACAAGTGTTTGGTGACAATATTCCAGCAATCTCATCAACTAAGTCAATGACTGGTCACTCATTAAGTGCAACAGGCGCACAAGAACTTATCTATTCATTATTAATGCTTGAGCATGGCTTTATTACACCAAGTATTAATATTGATGAATTAGACGAAGCAGCAGTTGGCATGAATATTATTACTGAACCAACCGAACGTGAATTGACAACAGTTATGTCAAATAGCTTTGGCTTTGGTGGTACTAATGCTTCAATTGTAATGAAAAAATATAAAGCTTAATTGCTCAAATTTTATCAATAAAAAACCCCAGTAATTGGTTGTCCAACTATTGGGGGTCACTTCATGAAGAACAGTTTTTTTGTGCCAATCATTGACTACATAAACACCTAGAGTACTTTACTTAAAAATAACTGGGTACGTTCGTTTTGTGGATTTTTGAAGATCTGCTCAGGTGATCCTTGCTCTTGAATAATTCCCTGATCAATAAAAATAACTCGGCTGGACATCTCTCTAGCAAAACCCATTTCGTGAGTGACAACCACCATCGTCATACCCTCTTGCGCTAATGATTTCATAACGGTTAATACTTCACCGACCAATTCAGGATCAAGCGCTGAAGTTGGTTCATCAAATAACATCACTTTAGGATCCATCATCAAAGCTCTGGCAATGGCAACACGCTGTTGTTGACCACCTGAAAGTTGACTTGGGTAAGCATCAATCTTATCAATTAGTCCGACTTTTATAAGTAAACTTTCTGCCTTGGTAATAGCATCGGTTTTGGCCATTTTTTTGACATCACGAGGTGCTAAAATCAAATTTTCTAACACAGTCATATGTGGAAACAGATTAAAACGCTGAAACACCATTCCCACAGATTCGCGCAAGCGATTGATATTGATTTTAGGGACATGAACTTTAAAGCCATTAACTTCAATTTCACCTGAGGTGATATCTTCTAACCCATTTATGCAACGCAAAAAGGTACTTTTACCCGATCCTGACGGACCAATAATTGAAATAACCTCTTTTTCTTGGATATCGCACGTTATACCTCTTAATACATGAATATCACCAAATTGCTTTTGTAGATTATTAATGTGAATCACTTTTACCTAACCTTTTTTCCATATATTGAACCAGTAATGACAGCAAAAATGTCATAGACCAGTAAATTAAAGAGATAACTAAATAAGGTTCGGTATAGACAGCATTGGCTGCACCAGCCGTTCTTGCCGCATACGCTAAATCGATCAATCCGATAGCGGAACCTAATGAAGAATCTTTTAAAATTGCAATTGCATTATTACCTAAAGGTGGAAGCATGCGTCGAAAAGCTTGTGGTAAAATTACCTTACGCATGGTGCTACCATAACTCATGCCCAGTGATCGTGCTGCTTCCATTTGTCCTTTATCAATAGATTGAATACCCGCTCTAAAGATTTCAGAAATGTAAGCTCCAGCATTTAAAGTTATTGCTAAAACACAAGAGATAAATGCGCCATATTGCACTCGTAAAAAACGCGCGGTTTCAGGTGAGATCAAATAATCAGAGACTAAAATACCCTCTCGAGGATGTAACAGAAATGGCATGATAACAAAGTACATAACCATAATTTGTACAAATAACGGTGTACCCCGAAATGCACTTACATAAATTTTAACTGGCCATTTTACTACTAATAATAAAACATATTTATAAATGCCGTGCTTCACTTCAGCAACTCGACCAAGACCTAACATTAATCCCCAAAGTGTACCAAACACCACACAAACTATCGTACAGGTGATGGTCATTATTGCCCCATCAATAAACAGAGGCAAATAATCACTAATTACTTCCCAATTAAACTGCATAAATAAAATGATCCTGTAATTGTCGATTAATTAATGGGTAGAGTTGGTACATTTTCATCAAACCATTTAGCATAAATGGTTGCATAAGTACCATTGGCAATAATTTTTTTAAGTCCTTCGTTAATACTATTAAGTAATTTATCATTACCTTTAGCAACAGCTATACCAAAATATTGAGGCTCGAAGTTTTGATCAGCAATTAGATTGAAATCTTTTCCGGGATGCATTTTAATATAGAACTTAACCACCCCAACATCACTAACCGCAGCATCAATCCCTTCTTCATAAAGATCTTGTAATAAAAGAGGCGTATTATCAAAACGCTTTATCGCTTTGCTATTCATTCCTAAAACTTTTGAAACAACCACATCTGCTGTACTACCATTTACAACGCCTACTGTTTTGGTTTTTAAATCTTCCAATGAAGTAATACTGGAGTGTGCTTGCGTTACAACAACTTGTTCAGCAGGAAAGTAAGGTAATGAGAAATCTACCGATTTTTTACGTTTATCGGTAATAGTAATACCTGAAATAATGATGTCTCGTTCACCATTGTTCAAACTGGCAAAAATACTGTCCCAAGGTGTATTAATCAATTTGATATTAAAATTTTCCATATCAGCAATTGCTTGGATGATATCAATATCAAACCCCTCTAATTGGCGTTGAGTATTTTCATATTCAAACGGACGATATGTGCCCCCCGCACCGACGACATAAGTTATATCTTTATCAGCATAACTAAAATGACTAGTGAGTAATAAAAAAGCGGATAAAATTAACGAAAAACAAGACTTAATCATGGTTATTCCTATCTTTAAATAAATGTGAAAACCATAATAGCTTTTGAGACAAATAATGCAAATTAATATTCAGATTTTATTATACTATTTACTTTTTGAAGTGCATTAAATGATTAAAAAGTAATACGTAATCTTAGCGTGAGATCTTTTTTAAACTCAACAATAAAAAATCAGGACTTTACTTAGCACTTTGTAAAGTTACTATCTCGGAGTTTTATTGCTTCATTGTTTGGATAAAAAAGGTTAATATCGAGGATGCAATAAGTGATATCACTATAAACAAAAACGCATTATTATAGCTTCATTATAACTTCCTCCAGATTGGTCAGCTATAAAGCCAATTAATTTCCTTAAGTATAATATTATCCCTAATAAGCTGACACCAAGGGTGCTAAGCTTTTCAGTGTTCTAAAACACTATGCTTTGCCATGTAATTTTGCGATCAATAACGTTTTATGTTACGCAATGTGTTACACCATGGTTACATCCATCGCTTAGGTTGCAATGGATGTAAGGTTAACTCAAATAGATGAGCGTTTATTATCAATAGTACAATTTTACTTTTGATAAATATCCCAAGCAGCTTGTAATCCAGCGCCTTGAACGGTTTTAAAACCAACACGATTTAATACCGCTTCAAAGGCGGTTAATGTTTGTAAAACACACGGTTTTCTAGCGTTATAACCCATGGTGCCAATACGCCAAACATTACCTTTAAGAGGACCAAAAGACGCACCTATTTCAATACCAAAATCATTAAGCATTAAGTTACGCACTTCTTGATCGTTAATATGTTCTGGACGTATCACCCCAACTACATTATTCATTTTATGGTTAATATCGCCAAACAATTCAAGTCCCATTGCTTGTAAACCAGCCACCATAGCCGCACCATTTATGCGATGACGTTCTATAACATTATCCAAACCTTCTTGTAATACAATGCGAGCACACTCTCTAGCAGCATAAAGCATAGAAGTAGCTTCAGTATGATGGTTAATTCGTTCTGATCCCCAATAACGAATGATCATATCAATATCGAAATAGTTGGAATAAATCATTTCATCACTGCCACTACTATCGCCTTCAGCGCGAATACCAAGTTCAACACATTTGCGTGCTTGGATGATTTCAACCATTTTTGGACTTAACGTTAAAGGAGCCACACCCGGAGGTCCACTCAAACATTTTTGCAAACTAACAGATACCCCATCAAGTTGCCATTTATCGACTTCTAAAACGTTACCGACAATTGAAGCGGTTGCATCTACGTAAGACAGCACACCATGTCTACGACAAATTTCACCAATTTTATCTAATGGTTGAAGTAATGTAGTTGATGTATCACCTTGTACACAAAGTAGCAAACGTGGCTTAATTTTTTTAATCGCATCTTCAATTACATTAGGATCGAATATTTCACCCCATGGTACTTCGATAGTATGCACATCAGCTCGGCAGCGGTGAACGATTTCACAAAGTAATAAACCAAATCGACCAAATATTGGCACCAACACTTTATCACCTGGGCGAATTGTAGACACAAGAACGGCTTCAATCCCTGCTCTGGCTGTACCATCAATAACAAAAGTTTGTTCATTTTTGGTTTTAAAAATGTCACGATATAGCGCCATCGTTTGGTTCATATAATCAGTCATAACAGGATCGAATTGACCAATTAAAGGCGCAGCCATTGCTCGCGTTACGCGTGGATCAGCATTAATTGGACCCGGTCCCATCAATAATCGAGCTGGCGGATTAATTTGATCATATTTATCTAAATCTAACATGTGATTTTCCTTTAGTTATTTCTTGTTTATTTGTTAACAATCACGTTTAGTTGTGATGAATTATTTATCTTTTTATATCAATATTTTTTAAGAAACTACTGGCTAATGGATGGTGAAATTTAAATAAATTAACAATTTCACTCATCACTTTTCCCATATGTGACTTTTTCCAAGCTAAGGATAGAGGCGATGGTTTACGTTCATTAATCACTTGGCATTCAATTAAATCACCCGAATCCAAATACTTTTGACAAACCGAACGCGGTAAAAAACCTATCCCCAGCCCTTTTAAATGACACGATAATTTAGTTGTGATATTAGGTACAATAATTTCGGATTGGCTTGGCAGTAACCATGCTACGCGTTTATTCATATGAACTGATGTATCTTCTATATTGATTGCGGGATATTTGCGTAACGTTTCGTTTGATAACGGCCCTTCTAAATGAGTGATAGGATGATTTTTTGCGGCGACAAAAACCCAATTAATTTCACCTAATGGGAAAATATTAATCATATTATCTAATGACTCCGTTCCCGTTGCGCCAATAGCAAGATGATATTCACCATGCAATAACGAATCCCAAACGCCCATATATACCTGCCGATTAAAGGTAAAATTAGTAAATGGAAATTTTTCTTGCAAATAACTTAACAGATCCGTGACAGCATCAACATCATAGAGCAAATTATTGATGGTCAGATTGATTTTGCGTTCAACACCATCGCGGATTTGATGCAGTTCTTCTGGCATGGTGGTTAACCATAGTAGCCATTGGCTACAATGTTCATAAAGATGTTGACCGGCAAGTGTTAACGATACAGTACGTGTTGTGCGTTCAAACAATTGAGTATTAAGATCGGTTTCCAATGATTTGATGCGATAGCTAATGGCAGCGGGTGTTTTAAATAACAATTTGGCTGCTTTGGAAAAACTTTTACACTCAGCAACTTTTGTGAAAGTTCGCATAGTTTCTGTATCTAACATTATTCAGTCCTTTATAACAAAACGATCAATACCCAACCAAATCCCCAATAAAAGATCGGCGCCCGATGTGTGTCCATAATTTAAAAGATTATGAATAGCACAATGGTCATACTGATGCTGATTAAGCCGTTCAATGACATCCAAAACCGATAATGAGAATTGACCTTGTAACGCATATTTTAAAAACGTAGCACTAATTGTTGTTGTCAACGTCTCTAATGGTAAAGCCTGCATTGCTGTTTTTAGTTGTTGTATTTTGGGCTTAAAACGATGATCACTGACCAGTACCGCAATCATCCCAACAATAATATCATCAAAGCTAGGCGTTAAGCCGGGACCTAAACCAATAAATTGAGTAATATCCGCATGTTGCCCCAACATTAACTGATTCAACCTTTCACACAAAATCACCAGTTCTGGTGCGGGATTATCGACAATATTTTCTCTAAGAAAACCAAAGAAACCCGTTGGGTAATCTAGCTGCATGAATCGTTGCCTAATCGCCGTTTTATCTAATTGGGTATGTAATCTACGCTTTACCGTCATATGGCAAATATGTGTGTTATAACTTAACCGAATATCACCCAGTATTAAATCACCATTAATCTGTTGTGTTATGGTTAAATGACCATTAGCTAGCCTAGATTTAATTACATCAAAATCATTAGTCTTAAGAACCCAGCCCATAGGCGATAAGCCACTGCCATAACGATGTAAAGTGAGCAATTGTTGCTGCTGATTAATTAAATTAATGGTATGTTCATGCAAACTAAATAGCGATAAGTTGCTTTTTACGGTTGGTGCATGAGCACTAATAATTAAAGGTTTAATTTGCAGTAAGCCATTTTGGGGTAATGACAAGCAATACTGCCGATCCGCATCGGCAGTGAATGATGTTGCTGTAAGTGAAGTACTTATCGCTTTTTTTAGTAATTCATTTTCTGCATAACTACATTTCATAAATTAAACTTTAAGTTTTTTAGCTAATGCCTCAAGTGCTTTTTCAAAACAGGCTAATGGAGCACGTACCGTTCCTGCACCAATTTGACCCACACCTGCCTGTTTGTGGGCAATACCCGTATTAATCAAAGGAGTGATTCCCGTTTCAACAACACGGCGAACATCAAGCCCCAAACAACATCCTTGGAAGTTCCAAGATGGAATTTGTAACAGCATGTTATGGTCAAGATAGATTTCACTCATCTCTTCAGATACTTCATATGCAACATCCGCGCCACCAGCACCAACGAAGCGAGTTACCCCTGGCGCTGCTACCATGGCAGCACCACCGATCCCAAAGGTTTCAGTAATCGCACTATCACCAATATCTGGATTGGCTTCGTTTTGTGAATAACCCGTGAAAAATAGTCCTTGCGGAGTGTTAACTGGGGCTGTAAACCATTCATCACCTAAGCCACTCACTTTAATACCAAAGTCTTTACCATTACGTGTCATAACAGTAACAATAGTACCTTCTTGAATTTTTGCTGCACTGTCCATAACCGATTTACAATACGCCATCGCTAGGTTTAAAAAGAATTGATCAGTGACACTTAAAAAGTCGAAAATTTTCGCCATTTCTGTTTTATTACGATCAAGTAAAGCTAATTTGGGTGACAAGGTTCTAAGCAATAAAGCTGAAGCTGCAATATTACGTTGGTGAAACTCATCCCCCATAGTAATGGCTTGCGCCATTAACGCAGTAAGATCAATGCCATTTTCAAATAGTTTAAGGGCATCATTTAATGCTGGTCCTAAGGACTCTTTCATCCAATGGTGACGATTAAGCACTTCCTTACCATAGGCACCAAAGCGCATGACTTTACCAATACCTTCGTTTAAATTGCAGTATGCTTGATTACCATGAGTGATGTTTTCAACAACCAACATTGGCATATTTGCCGAAGTTATTCCTCCCATTGGTCCAACTGCATTAACGCTGTGACATGGAATGAATTCAACCTTACCATTTGCCAGTAAATCTAAAGCGTGTTTTTCATCGCTCGCCCAATTTTCAAACAAACATGCACCAATGCAAGCCCCCTGCATTGGACCAGTCATATCTTGCCAAGTAATGGGAGGACCTGCATGTAATAATTTAAAACCTTGTGCTAAAGTCGGTACAGCTTCTTTCGCAGCAACTACCCCAATCCAATGTGGTCTAGCGGCTCTAATTCGCTCAATAATGGCTTGGTTTGCTTCATTAATTGCTCTATTCATACGTCAAAACCTCTTAATTTAATTTTTTTAAAATAGCCGCTAATTTTTGATTTCCGCCAGCTATTGGCGCCCATTGATAATGCACAACAGGCACATTGGATGATTGAAGATCTTCCGCAAAACTGCGCAGTCCAGCATTGATTACACTTATATGATTAAGCAATGGATATGATTTAAGTGAACCCGTTGATTTTGTTGGCGTAATTAATTTTTTAGCTAATAATACCGCTTCTGGCAAATTGTCCATTACCACAATGTTATTTTCAGTTAAGGCAGTTATTTGTTGGCTACGGCATTGTGGATCTTGCTGTGAGCCGGTTACTGTTGCAATAGCGATTAATGGATTATCGCTTGGACGCTGTGCGCAGGCCGCTTTATAACCAGCAATAATTGATTCAGCAGGATTAGGATTAGCACCATAACCAATCACCAAATCGAGTAATACTACGCCAACTGTCTTTTGTGCCCCTAACTTACTAATTTCTTGTTCACGAATTGAGGGGTCGATCATTGGATGAGGACGCCCAACAGTATAAAAATCATCACCAAGATCAATAATTTTATGACCATTTTCATCAAGCATTATGCCTTTATCATGATTTTCATTGATTGATAAATGCAACTCCTGTGCAAGTAACATCGCGGCTTCTGACGCCAACGTTCCACCCGTATACAGTCCTGAAATCGTTTGCTTGGTTACTTTTGGTAATGCGCGTGCTGCCACTTCTACTTTGGCTAGTAGACAAGCTAAACGTGCTGCTTGATCTAATGTTTTGACAAAATAGATATTCTCATCTTGTACTTTGTCGATAGCTGATCCTAAAAACAGTGCCACAATTGGCTTATTAATCAGCTTCATGGCAGTAATAACTTTTTCACGCACACTTTCAGCAGGTGGTTTTGAAATAAAAGTAATGACTTGACTTTGCTCATCTGCAGCGAGCATCTTTAAGGCTGTCAGAGCACTTATTCCCCCTACCTCTTGTGATAAATCGCGCCCGCCCAAACCAATAGCTTGCGTAATACCTTGGTTTAATAAAGCAATTTGTGAGATGACTTCTTGAATACCTGTACCCGATGCACCAATTACACCAATATTCCCCTTGGGAATTACATTTGCAAAAGCTAGCGGTGCACCAGCAATAATAGCCGTACCACAATCAGGCCCCATCACAATCAAATCTTTACTCGAAGCCTTAGTTTTTAGGCGAATTTCATCATTCACAGGCACATTATCGGAAAATATCATGACATTTTTATTATCATCTATGGCTTGTTCGGCAAGTTCTGCTGCGTATTCACCAGCAATCGATATCAAAACTAAATTAGCATCAGGTAATTTTTGGGTCGCGCTAGCATAACGCCTTGCTTTAAGTAATTTACTGCCACCTTGTTGTTGCTGGGCGATATTTTTTAAAGCATCTTCAAGCTGTGCACTGATTAAATCCACAACATTAATTGAATCGTTATGCGTTTTAATAGCAACGCAAATATCATTGGGTGTTGCATCATTAAACTTATCACTCCAAAAACCCGTTGCTGTAAGCAAGGATTTATTGGCTGGAGTCCCCATCATGACAGAAACCTCATCAACTTCATCAAGATTACTCAGTTTTTTTGAAATTAACATTAAACTGACTGAATCTTGAAAGCTCCCTTTTTTTATGAAAGATTGAATCATGAGAATTGCCTCTCAATTATTTAGTAATTATTTATTTTTAAATATGCAATAAATCTAAAATGATAGATATCGATTACAAATGGTATTTACTATAAGTCGATAAATCGTTATACCTTTATCTATCAAATTTAAAATCACACGCTATTTATATATTACGAAAAAAACGGCGAATAAATAGGTTAAATGTCACAATTCAATAACTTATTATCAGAAAAAATTTACATAAAAATCATAATGATACTTGATTATTAAAAAATTTTTTATAATAGTAACTTATTAATTTAATTAAATTTTATAAAACTAAAAAAGAGTGTTTGATCACATTATTATTTGCTATTAATAGTATGTTACTTAGCAAACATAACCAGAATAATTCTTAAGAATAGAAAGATTAAAAACAGGTAGATGCTTATGAAAATCTTATATGATGATGTGGCAAACGCAGTGGAATGGATATCAAGTTTTGGGGGACTAGAACAAGGTGGAACCACGCGTTTACTTTATACGCCTCAATGGCTGGCAGCACAAAATGCATTGAAAGAACGCATGACCAATATCGGTATGCAAAGCTATTTTGATGATATTGGCAATTTATATGGTCGCTTTGAAGGTAGTAAATATAAAGATCAGATCATTATGTCAGGTTCGCATGTTGATACAGTTGTCAATGGTGGAAAGTTAGATGGGCAACTCGGTATTATTGCCGCCTTACTTGCCATGCAATACCTAAAAGAAAACTATGGTCAACCTCTTCGTACACTTGAGATTATCTCAATGGCTGAAGAAGAAGGCAGCCGTTTTCCATATGTATTTTGGGGCAGTAAAAATGTTTTTGCGATTGCAAACAAAAAAGATGTTGAAAATATCACTGATGTGGAAGGCGTCAGATTTGTTGATGCCATGCAAGCCTGCGGATTTCAATTCAGTACTCAACCTGCACGCAGCGATATCAAAGCTTTTCTAGAAATTCATATAGAGCAAGGCGGCGTACTTGAAAAAGAACAAAAAAGCATTGGAGTTGTGACCAGTATTGTCGGTCAGCGCCGTTATAACATCAGACTGATTGGAGAAGCCAACCATGCAGGCACGACTCCAATGGGATACCGTAAAGATGCGGTGTATGCCTTTAGTCGTATATGTCATGAATCCATTAATAAAGCACTAAAAATAGGTGATCCACTCGTGCTTACTTTTGGTCATGTTGAACCAAAACCCAATGTGGTTAACGTTTTACCAGGTGAAGTGCTATTTACCATGGATTGTCGCCATACCAATAAATCCGAATTAATTGGATTTACTGAAGAAATCGAAGCCGATATGGTGCGTATTGCCAAAGAGCTAGGGCTTGAAATTGAAATAAATTGCTGGATGGATGAAGATCCCATTCCAATGAACGACAAATTAATCCATATGTTAGAAGACATCTGCAAAGAAGAAAAGCTCAGCTATCGTGTAATGCACAGCGGTGCAGGTCATGATTCACAAATTTTTGCGCCACGAGTACCTACCGCTATGCTGTTTGTACCAAGTATCAAAGGCATTAGCCACAATACCGCCGAAGATACCAAAACTGAAGATTTAGTCGAAGGTATCAAAGCGTTAACCTATGCCCTTTATAAATTAGCTTACCAAGAGTAATGAGGAGTTGACATGACAACCGTTGACACAACAGCCAAAACAGGTGGTATCCAATACTGGCATAAAATCGTGGTATTATTATGCCTTGGTTGGACAGTGATGTGGATCTATCGTCCTGTTCTAACCGCTATTTTTCCAGAAGTTCAACAAACTATAGGTCCGCAATCCAATACTGAGTTAGGTTTAATTGCTAGTTGCTATTTTTTTGCTTATACCGCTATGCAAATCCCAGCAGGGATGTTAGTTGATAAGTTTGGTAAAAAAGCAGTGGTGATTCCTGGTTTCTTATTATTTACCATCGCCGCTTTAATCATTGGTAATGCACATTCTATTATGATGATTTATGTTGGTAGTTTATTAGCTGGCTTAGGTTGTGGCTCTTATTATGGTTCGGCTTGGTCACTTTCAGCTGAAAATATCCCATCTGAACATCGTGGCTTTGCTTCAGCTATAATCAATACTGGCTCAGCTTTAGGGATGGGTATAAGTTTACTGGCAACCAGCTTTTTAGTTAAATCATGGGGTATGCCATGGGAATACATGCTCTATATTATTGCTGCGCTGTTACTTTGTTTAGTTGCAGGCTTTGCTATTATCATCAAAGAACAACCAAAGCTTAAACAAGCAGTTCAAAATGACACAACGAATAACCAAACGACAACATCGCCAATTAAATCTGACCAAAAACATAGTTTCTTTAGTATTGAAATGATTGCCTCTTACATTATGTATTTTGCAACATGTTATGGCTACTACATGATTGTCAGTTGGTTACCAAACTTTTTAGAAACTGAACGCGGCTTTACGGGAGGCAGTATTGGCTCAGCATCATCATTGGTCGCTTTTGCAGCTATTCCGGGAGCATTAATCATTAGTAAAATATCCGATAAATTTAGAAGTAAACGTCTATTGTTTATTATCGTATTAGAACTGATTGCTGCTGGAACCTTATTTATTACCGTACAATCTGCAACCATCACTTTTTTACTTGCGGGATTAATCTTTTATGGGTTATTTGGCAAACTGACTGTCGAACCAATATTGATTTCACATGTTGCCGAAACCGCACCAAAAACCAATTATGGTACCTCCTTTGGTGTCTTTAATTTCTTTGGCATGAGTTCGTCAGTGATTGCACCACCGCTAACGGGTTATTTAGCCGATCTTACTGGCACTAAAATCACTGGTTTTTACGTAGCCATAGTTATATTGATCGTTGCTACGCTGATCTTCACGCTGATTAACTCGAAAAAAAAGGCTAACAACCAATAAACACCATTACCGGTGAGATGCCTATGACCGGTTAAACCAATATAAACAATGACTGCTTTTTACAAGTTGGGATTGCTATTACCTAAATAACGATAAACAGATAGTTTAATAACCAAAAAGTTACGTAAAAACAGCAGTATGTTACAAGGAGAATAAAAATGGGGTATATCAATAATAATACTGGTTATCCAAAAGATCTGCTTGCATCCAGAGCCATTATTAAACGCCATAACTACGCATTGATACCGCCAGATGGGTTAGTCAAAAATATCATTCCAGGTTTTGAAAACTGTGATATCACAATTCTATCCACACCCAAATTAGGGGCATCATTTGTCGATTATCTTATTACTATGCATCAAGATGGTAAAAATTTACAAGGTTTTGGCGGTAAAGAGATAGAAGTATTTGTCTATGTGATCAGTGGCGAAGTAAAGGCGAAAGCTGACGATCAAGTCTTTAGTCTAAAAACGGGTGGTTATGTTTATTGTCCAGCAGGAATTAAATTGTATTTGCAAAATGACACTGTTTTATCTCGATTATTTTTGTATAAACGTCGTTATATACCGCTCGCTGGTTATCAAGCACGTATAGTAAGCAATCATGTCGAAAAACTGGATTGTATCTGTTATGAAGATATGGATAACGTCTTTGTGCAAGATCTCCTGCCTAAAGAACTTGGTTTTGACATGAACTTTCATATATTAACTTTCAAACCTGGTGCGAGCCATGGTTATATTGAAACCCATGTCCAAGAACATGGCGCGTATTTGCTTAGTGGCGAAGGCATGTACTTGCTTGATAATGAGTGGATACCTGTCAAAAAAGATGATTATATTTTTATGGGCGCTTATGCACTGCAAGCTTGTTATTCGGTTGGTAAAGAACCATTGAGCTATATCTATTCTAAAGATTGCCATCGAGATATAGAAATATAAACAAAATACAAGACACTAAAAATCATTATCAAGGAAACAAAATGGAACTTATTGTCATTGCGTTAGGTGGTAATGCCATTGCCAAACGCAATCAACCTTTAACCGTCGATAATCAATATGAAAATATTGATACAACAACAAAAATTATTGCCAAACTTGCGGGTAAATACCGCTTAGTTGTCGTACATGGTAATGGACCACAAGTAGGATTATTGGCTTTGCAAAATCAAGCTTATTCTCAAGTACCAGCCTATCCCCTAGATATTTTAGTTGCCCAAACCCAAGGCATGCTAGGTTATATGATTGGGCGCAGTTTGCAACAACACAACAATATTAATAAAGTTGTGACGGTATTAACACAAGTCGAAGTGGATGAGCATGATCCCTCGTTTAGTCAACCAACTAAATTTATCGGGCCTATTTATCAATCCGATCAACAGCAACAATTACAAGCACAATATGGTTGGACATTTAAAAGAGATGGTCAATATATTCGCCGAGTAGTTCCATCACCAAAACCAAAAACAATACTCGAAATTGACACCATACAACAACTGCTGACCGATGATGCCATTGTGATATGTAACGGTGGTGGTGGTATACCAGTAATTAAAGATGTGAATGGTTACAAAGGTATTGAAGCAGTGATCGATAAAGATCACTCAGCTGCAATACTTGCAATTCAGCTTAAAGCCGATCATCTGATGATCTTAACAGATGCCGATGCCGTTTATGAAAACTGGGGCACACCTGATCAAACCGCATTACGCCATGTCACCCCTGAACGACTAAAACCGTTAGCGGTTGACGATGGTGCAATGGGTCCAAAAGTAAAATCTGTAATTGAATTTGTCGAAAAGACGGGAAACAGAGCTTACATCGGTACATTAACCGATATTGAAGCGTTATTAGATACCACTAAAGGCACCATTGTCAGCCCATCAAATCAACAAAGTAATGAGTGAATAGACATATCTGGAAAAGATAGGAGTTTTAATATGAGAGTTGATAGACAAACCTTACATCATTTAATCGCCAAAAAATTACATAAAGCGGGTTTAACAAGCGAACACGCGGATATTGCTGCTGATGCCCTAACTTTTGCTGATGCTCGTGGCATCCATTCGCATGGCGCGGTGCGCGTTGAATATTATGCTGAACGTATTGCCAAAGGTGGAATGACACATAACCCTAATGTCACGTACCAAGAGACAGGCCCAGCCAGTGGCATATTGGATTTCGACAATGGGTGTGGTTTAGTGGCCGCTAAAGTAGGCATGGATAAAGCGATTGCTATGGCGAAAAAAAATGGTATTGCAGTGGTAGGTATTCGTCGTATGTCACACAGTGGTTCACTTTGTTATTTTACCGAAATGGCCGCTGAACAAAATTTAATTGCGGTATCGATGTGCCAATCCGATCCAATGGCGGTACCTTATGGTGGCGCAGAAGAATTTTTTGGTACGAACCCTATCGCCTTTGCTGCACCAACAGCCGATAATCGTCTTGTTTCGTTTGATATGGCTACCACAGTACAAGCTTGGGGGAAAATATTGTATGCCAAATCCAAAGGTGTGCCAATTCCACCGACTTGGGCAGTTGACGAACAAGGTGAACCAACAACCGATCCACACAAAGTCAATGCTCTATTACCAATAGCGGATGCCAAAGGTTATGGGCTAATGATGATGGTGGATGTGTTGTCAGGCATTTTATTAGGTGTACCATTTGGCAAAAACGTCTCATCCATGTATGCCGACTTGTCTAAAGGACGCGATCTTGGACATTTGCATATTGTTATCAATCCTGATTATTTTATCGGTCTTGAAACGTTCAAAAAGAACATGTCAGCCATGCTGGATCAACTAAAACACGTTAAACCCGCCAAAGGAAATAGTGAAGTCTTTTTTCCTGGTGAACGAGGCAAAAAACGTGAAGCGGATTACTTAAAAAATGGGATAGAAATTGTAGATGAAATTTACAACTACTTAATAAGTGATGCTATCCATTACAATCGATATGATCACAAAAATAAGTTTGCAGAATAAAAATTCCCCCTGAGTAGGCATGGGGTATGAAGATTGACTTTCCAGAACTTTCTTAATAAAGAATCCCTGTATAAACAGGGAACAGAGGATAGGATTAGTACAGAATCAATTCCATTACGGTTTATCCTTGTGTGTACAGGGAACATTAGCAGGATAGGTAGCGCACCAAATTCGATCACGGTTTATCCCTGTGTGTACAGGGAACATCTGTTTTAACACCTATCGCGGTGAATGTAACGCGGTTTATCCCTGTGTATACAGGGAACACCGTCCGCCGAAATAGAAATGACCACGTCAGGTCGGTTTATCCCTGTGTATACAGGGAACACACAACAAAATCAAACCACGACTATTTAAGGCGCGGTTTATCCCTGTGTATACAGGGAACACATACGTTCAGCACATGAATAACCTGATTTGAACGGTTTATCCCTGTGTATACAGGGAACACTTGGCGACCGTTATTGGTTTAAATGAGGCAATCGGTTTATCCCTGTGTATACAGGGAACACACCCATAATTTTTACCTCATGAATTATTAATGCGGTTTATCCCTGTGTATACAGGGAACACATTTAAAACTGAGCCATTTAGCATGTCGATAACGGTTTATCCCTGTGTATACAGGGAACACTCCAATTATAACATACTGTTTTATAATTAAAATATTGACCACCAAATTTCTACCGATTTTTTTGGCTATTTTTTATCAAAATCTGTATTTATAACACTATGTTTTTATTTAATTAATTAAAATTGATGGAAATTAAAATTCGATTCTACGGAATTCTACCAATAAATTCATATTTTTCATGCAATTAAATAAATGATAAACAATGAAATATAGAATTGCGATTATTTGAATAGCAAAAAAATGCTATGTAATATTGACGCATCCCCCGATTTATCCCTGTGTGTAGGGAACATCAGACATGTGACGATGGGGGAATAACATGGCGCGGTTTATCCCTGTGAATACAGGGAATACAAAAAACCGTATATTATTATAGATAAGTGATAAATTAATGCATATGCCAATAACCTTAATTAGGTTAATTTACAAATAAAGCTGTTTTATCTATATGTATAAGAAATACTTTTCTAGACTAATCTAACGTAGAAATTAGTCTGTTTAAAATTGGATCGTTTCAGGCCTTTTTTATGGATTAGGCATTGTAAATTCTATGTATTCTTCTTTGTATTCTTCAAAGATATACGCCACAGCGTCTAAAGTCTCATACATATAATCTAGATCATTATCAAATTTTTTTTCATCTAACTTACCAGGATTTCTAATATCAAATTCTTTAAAACTCAAGTAAACATATTCAAAAAAATCTTTTGGAGTGTCCCCTACTTTTAGTTGACTCATATTATTCATTGTCATTTCAAAAAACTTCTGGAAATAACTGTCAGTAGTCACACAATCTTTTAACACAGGAAATCTAACATTATCTTTTGTACCTAAACAGATCAAGTCTAATTCACTTCCCTTTTTGATATTCGCAGCATCATCTTTATTTTTTAATTCGATGGAAACTAATTCAGATTGATTATCACCATTTACAACAATATATTGATTGCCATTTAAATCCGTTTTAACTTCTGATGCTTGTGTTATAATATTAACCAGTTGTTTACCGTATTTTTTTTCGTATTTAGTCTGATCTTTACTGAATTCTTCATTAAGAATTGATGCAGATACCCTTAATATTTTTTCACCAATCACTGATTCATCGGGTGTTCTAAAAGCAGCAATATCATCATTTATAACCACCGCAGTAAATTTTTTTGCATTATCATTAGCAAATACGTTGAAACCGATCAAAGTTAATATTGAAATAGCAATTAATTTTTTCATTCCTTACTTCCATTTATCATTGAATAATAACAGATGATAAAATAATTAAATTTTTTAATACTTTAAATTTCATTTTGGGTAATAGTATTTTATTTAGATGATTTGGGCAATAAAAAACCGCCGAAGAAGTTAAGTGAATAACTTATTAATTCCTTTTGAAAAGAAAGCTTTTTCTAGACTATTTTATGGAAAGGGATCGTAATATTCAGTTATAAACAAAACAAATTCTGTAAGCGCTATTTAGCATTATCAGTGAAATAACTAGGTATTTATGAGGTTAATTGCTTCTTCATATTAATAAGTGAAAATTCATTTACTTTATACTTTTACCATGCAATCCTTAAAAAAACTCATTAATCAGTCAAATCTGTGTCATATAAATAATACTTAGAAACCATTCTATCCTTAGAAAGTTAACAACTTCTAATCTAATATGATTTGTCCCTGTGCATACAGGGAACATCCATCTTCATTGATGTATTGGGTAGACCATTGCGGTTTATCCCTGTGTGTACAGGGAACACGCGTTTATGTCTGAGGGGTATGCTGCGCTAAAACGGTTTATCCCTGTGTGTACAGGGAACACCAGCCTGTCGATCTGGTTATTTCTATGTCGCCCGGTTTATCCCTGTGTGTACAGGGAACACGACAAATCCAGACTACGCCCTCTTGTCAGAATCGGTTTATCCCTGTGTGTACAGGGAACACATTATTTGCCATTTATATCGAACCTCATTTAACGGTTTATCCCTGTGTGTACAGGGAACACATTAAGATGAATTGTGACATAAGACTCAACACCGGTTTATCCCTGTGTGTACAGGGAACACACAACAAAATAAAACCACGACTATTCAAGGCGCGGTTTATCCCTGTGTGTACAGGGAACACACCAATTATAACATACTGTTTTATAATTAAAATAATGAACACCAAATTTCTACCGATTTTTTAGGCTATTTTTTATCAAAATCAGCATTTATAACACTATGTTTTTATTTAATTAATTAAAATTGATGGAAATTAAAATTAGATTCTACGGAATTCCACCAATAAATTTATATTTTTCATGCAATTAAATAAATGATAAACAATGAAATATAGAATTGCGATTATTTAAATAGCTAAAAAATACTATGTAACTTTGATGCATAGCCTGTTTATCCTTGTGTGTACAAGGAACATTTATCATAACTTATTATTTATTAATTAAAATAATTAAGTATAAATTTCTACCAACTTTTTTACTGTTTTTTTGCATGATTTTATTGAAATGTTTTTAATGTTTTGTTGTTATCAAAATGACTCTTTTTTTGGAGTTGTTTTCTTATTTTGCTCGGTTACAAAATTTTCATAGGTTAGATTCAAGTTGTGTTTTTTAGTTCATATAATTTCAGTAATTTTGCGTAATCCAATATATTTTTTTAATGAAAATAATTTTATAAGCGCTGTTATTTGTGATCTATTACTCAATATTAAAAATAAACGTTTATGTCAGCTCAACATGGTATTTTGTCTATAATCATAGATTTAAAATAAATTATTTATTGATTTTTATACTGAAACGTATAGGTAACCTGAAACTTTTTGACAAAGTTTTGTCCCTGTGTTTATAGAAAACTCATATTATCAATTTGATTCAAATAAGATTTTAAAACGGTAATAATCATAATAAGCTTTTTAATTTTTGCCATTCATCCTTAAATTCAAACTTAAAATAGACAGCAAAAATATGCATTTTGATTTTATTAATAAAACGATTTTCATGTTTTTTGATGTTATTAACCGCATGAATTATAGAAGTTGAATCAAAAGCCATACAATAAGAAGTGATAACATTATAATGACAAATAGGAGCAATATAATTAAATAAAACATACTCAACATGCTTTATAGGGAATTGTCTAGCTACTGAGGCAATGTTTTCATAGTTAATATTACTTGCCGCGAAAAGATCTGAAAGAGCTACATAAAGATCTTCTTCATCTAATGTATGTTCCACCTAGTAAACTCCTCTATTTCATCATCAAGGCTATCTGCGACTGCTGAACCAATCATTGATCCTCCAATACTGCCAGCTAAAACAACAGCAATAGCACAAATTGGAGCGCCTGGACCACATATTGTTGATGCACCTAACCCTGCCAACCAGCCTCCTGCCACCGCTCCTCCAATTCCCATTCCTTGTTTTATAGTTTCTTTCGGTTTATTTTCAGCATTAATAATCTCATAGGTAGCAAGCGATGCCGTCACTAAAATACCAACTTTACCTATAATTTTTAATCGTTTATTTATTGTTGTAAACTTTGGATAATCACGACCAGAAGATTCAATCAGTTCATAGTACACAAGATTTCGTTGTTTAGATGAAAGATTTTTAAAGTTTGATTTAAACTTTTCCTGTGAATATTTTTCTAATAAATCTTCAAATGATTTAGGTTTTAATTTATGTTTTTCAGCTATCGCTAATCCAGAGGCTGATGTGTATTTTCTATGCTCTGCCATAATTTGATTTCTCATTTCGTAACAAAATGTAGCAGCCTCTTTCACTGATACTTTCTTCGCGTCAACTAATCCTTTAATTTCTACGCTCATTCTTTTTATATTACTTGCATAACTCTCTCTTACTTTTGCATCGTTGATTACATCTTTTGAGAATTTCATTGCAGTATCATTCAGTGCAAACAAAGCATTGTATAATATTTGATTTGGATCTTCGATTAAATTGTCAGTTTCCGTAGGAAATTGACCACCCACCATAAGTGTAACCACCATAATTATCAACCTATTATTGTTTTTAATAAATTTTCAGTTATGCTTGATATATTATTATCATCCCCTAAATTCTCTAAACTTTCTATCTCTATTCTTGCACTATCACATTGTGTATCAATAGTTAGTCTTGCCTTATTATTTTGATCAAAAGTTCCTTTTAATAATTGACCATTATTTAAAGTAACAATGAAGTTCAAACCTGAATAATCTTTATTTGAATCTATTTGGAATCCAATCCAGTTATCAGCTATTTTTTGGTTGATTTCTTGTTTATTTATAATGGAATTTGATTGAGATGAATTCGATAGACTATTATTAGAGATATTAATATACACCGTACTTTTTAATGCAATGATTCTATGACCACCAACTGGAGTGCATTTACACGCAATAATACAACCATCATAAGCAACGGGTTTTCCGTCGATAACAAAATCGTTTGCTCCCTCTATGATTCTTCCTGTACTTCTACATTTAGGGCAAGATGCTAAATCACCCAATAAGGCGATACCATCAATACCACAATAACCGTTCCCTGAGGCTGTAATAATCCTTCCGCCATAATTGGTTACATCACCCAAAACAGCTATTTGTTGAATCATGCTATATTCTCAAGTGCTTTATATTCATTTTTAATATGGAAATATTTTATACAATATAACTATATAAATCCTATTTTTTATATTAATGAATGTAAATAGATATTTGGTTATGAACGGATATCTGAGAAAGTAAAAGATTTGACGAATCACATTTGTGCGCCTGTAATTCTTTAATGGTGATATAACATAACCGTTTTAATACTGGCGATTCTATTTTTTCTCGCAAATCATTCAACGGGTCTATGGTAATGGCTAATGTTTGTTTACAAATACTAAACAGCTGTAAGTCAGTAAGGTTAAAATTCATGTCTACAATTGATTAATCCCTGTGTGTACAGGGAACGTCTCCCGCCGATCTGACTGTAATTGAGCGTCCGCGGTTTATCCCTGTGTATACAGGGAACACTGCAGAGGTATGCTTGTTTACTGACAGTTTCAGCGGTTTATCCCTGTGTATACAGGGAACACTCCAATTATAACATACTGTTTTATAATTAAAATATTGACCAGCAAATTTCTACCGATTTTTTTGGCTATTTTTTATCAAAATCATTATTTATAACACCATGTTTTTATTTAATTAATTAAAATTGATGGAAATTAAAATTCGATTCTACGGAATTCTACCGATAAATTTATATTTTTCATGTAATTAAAAAAAGTTTAAACAATGAAATATAGAATTGCAATTATTTGAATAGCTAAAAAATACTATGTAACTTTGATGCATAGCCTGTTTATCCTTGTGTGTACAAGGAACACTTATCATAACTTATTATTTATTGATTAAAATAATTAAGTATAAATTTCTACCAACTTTTTTACTGTTTTTTGCATGATTTTATTGAAATGTTTTTAATGATTTGTTGTTATCAAATAACTCTACTTTTTAAGTTGTTTGCTTACGTAGCTTGGTTATAAAATTTTTACAAATTAATCTCAAGTACTCGTTTTTTGTAAGTGCATTTCAGTAATTTTGCGTAATCCAATATATCTTTTTAATGAAAATAATTTTATAAGCGCTTTTATTTGTGATCTATTACTCAATATTAAAAATAAACGTTTATGTCAGCTCAACATGGTATTTTGTTTATAACCATAGAGTTAAAATAAATTATTTATTGATTTTTATACTGAAACGTATAGTTAACCTGAAATTTTTTGACAAAGTTTAGACTTGTTTTTTTAGGGAATTCATATTACAAATTTAATTTAAATAAGATTTAAAAACGATAATAATCATAATAAGCTTTTTAATTTTTGCCATGCATATTTAAATCTAAACTTAAGATAAAAAGCCAAAATACGCATCTTGATTTTACTTATTGAGCGATTTTCTTTTTTTTTGATATCATCAATTGCACTCAATAACTCATCTTCATCAAAAAAGTAGCAGACAGATGGAACAGGTGTGAGCGCATTGTGGTAACAATAAGGTGCGACATAATTAAATAAAGCATGCTCAACATAGGATGTTGGAAATAATTTTGCTACTGAAGCAATATGGTTATAATCGACTTCATTATCAACAAATAGATCTGAAAGAGCTACATAAAGATCTTCTTCATTTAACGTATGTTCCACTTTGTAAACTCCTCTATTTCATCATCAAGGCTATCTGCAACTGCTGAACCAATCATCGATCCTCCAATACTGCCAGCTAAAACAACAGCAATAGCACAAAATGGAGCACCTGGACCACATATTGTTGATGCACCTAACCCTGCCAACCAGCCTCCTGCCATCGCTCCTCCAATTCCCATTCCTTGCTTTATAGTTTCTTTCGGTTTATTTTCAGCATTAATAATCTCATAGGTAGCAAGCGATGCCGTCACTAAAATACCAACTTTACCTATAATTTTTAATCGTTTATTTTTTGTTGTATAGTCTTTATTATCACGACCAGAAGAGCTAATTGTTTCATAATATATGATATTTTTTTGTTTAGGTGAAAGATCTTTAAAGTTTAATTTGAATCTTAGCTGTGAATATTTATTTAAATAATATTCATGTGTCTTAGGTCCTGATTTATATTTTTCTGCTCTCGCTAATCCATAAGCTGATGTGTATTTTCTATGCTCTATCATAATTCGATTTCTCAATTCATGACAAAATGTAGCTGCCTCTTTCACTGATACTTTCTTCGCGTCAACTAATCCTTTTATTTCTACACTAATTCTTTTTATATTACTTGTATAACTCTCTCTTACTTTTGCATCGCTGATTGCATCTTTTGCAAATTTCATTGCAGTATCATTTAGTGCAAACAAAGCATTGTCTAATATTTGATTTGGATCTTCGATTAAATTGTCAGTTTCCGTAGGAAATTGACCTCCCACCATAAGTGTAACCACCATAATTATCAACCTATTATTGTTTTTAATAAATTTTCAGTTATGCTTGATATATTATTATCATCCCCTAAATTCTCTAAGCTTTCTATCTCTATTCTTGCACTATCACATTGCGTATCAATAGTTAGTCTTGCTTTATTATTTTGATCGAAAGTTCCTTTTAATAATTGACCATTATTTAAAGTAACAATGAAGTTCAAACCTGAATAATCTTTATTTGAATCTATTTGGAATCCAATCCAGTTATCAGCTATTTTTTGGTTGATTTCTTGTTTATTTATAATGGAATTTGATTGAGATGAATTCGATAGACTATTATTAGAGATATTAATATACACCGTACTTTTTAATGCAATGATTCTATGACCACCAACTGGAGTGCATTTACACGCAATAATACAACCATCATAAGCAACGGGTTTTCCGTCGATAACAAAATCGTTTGCTCCCTCTATGATTCTTCCTGTACTTCTACATTTAGGGCAAGATGCTAAATCACCCAAAACAGCTATTTGTTGAATCATGCTATATTCTCAAGTGCTTTATATTCATTTTTAATATGGAAATATTTTATACAATATAACTATATAAATCCTATTTTTTATATTAATGAATGTAAATAGATATTTGGTTATGAACGGATATCTGAGAAAGTTAGAGATTTGACTAACCACATTTGCGCACTCTGTCATTCTGTAATGGCAATAAAGCATAACCGTTTTAACACTGGCGATTCTGTTTTTTTCTCGCAAATTATTCAACTGGTCGATGAAAGTGGCTAATGTTTATTTACAAATACTAAACAAGTGTAACTCAGTAGGGTTAAAATTCATGTCTACAATTGATTAATCCCTGTGTGTACAGGGAACGTATCTCCCGTAACGTGTCACCGAGAATGTCCCCCGGTTTATCCCTGTGTATACAGGGAACACAATACTCATCGAGATAAACATTCCCATGATAACGGTTTATCCCTGTGTATACAGGGAACACTATTACGTTACGCCACAGGGAATAATCTAGACCGGTTTATCCCTGTGTATACAGGGAACACTTATTATTTTTTATCGATAGCTACTCTGTGGGCGGTTTATCCCTGTGTATACAGGGAACACACAAGGCACGGCGGCGACAGTTGGATCATCTTCGGTTTATCCCTGTGTATACAGGGAACACAAATTTAACCGATCTCTGTTTGATTTAATCCCCGGTTTATCCCTGTGTATACAGGGAACACTGTTTGACCTAACGCGTCCCGCCGCCTGATTTGCGGTTTATCCCTGTGTATACAGGGAACACTGATAAACCTTGATGACGCTCTTGAAAATTGTCGGTTTATCCCTGTGTATACAGGGAACACTCCAATTATAACATACTGTTTTATAATTAAAATATTGACCACCAAATTTCTACCGATTTTTTAGGCTATTTTTTACCAAAATCTGTATTTATAACACTATGTTTTTATTTAATTAATTAAAATTGATGGGAATTGAAATTAGATTCTACGGAATTCCACCAATAAATTTATATTTTTCATATAATTAAAAATTGGAAAACAATGAAATATAGAATTGCGATTATTTGAATAGCAAAAAAATGCTATGTAATATTGACGCATCCCGGATTTATCCCTGTGTTTACAGAGAACATGTCAACCCTGCCACAATATTATCTTGGCGACCCGGTTTATCCCTGTGTGTACAGGGAACATGTTTCAAGCTTCTCTTTAGCCTCTCGGTGAGACGGTTTATCCCTGTGTATACAGGGAACACATATTAATCATTGATTCCACACCGTCTGAATCCGGTTTATCCCTGTGTATACAGGGAACGTTCTCCTAATAATAGTGATTCGGGAAAAGAGCGGTTTATCCCTGTGTATACAGGGAACACCAATTATAACATACTGTTTTATAAATAAAATATTGACCACCAAATTTCTACCGATTTTTTTGGCTATTTTTTATCAAAATCATTATTTATAACACTATGTTTTTATTTGATTAATTAAAATTAATAAAAATTGAAATTCTATTCTACGGAATTCTACCGATAAATTCATATTTTTCATGCTATTAAATAAATGGTAAACAATGAAATATAGAATTGCGATTATTTGAATAGCAAAAAAAGCTATGTAATATTGACGCATCAAAGATTTATCCCTGTGTGTACAGGGAACATAATCTCAAAAACAGCACCAACAGATCGACCAGCGGTTTATCCCTGTATACAGGGAAAACACAAAGCTGACATATATAATCAATCCTACTAATTTAAACTTTAAATAAACAATTTATATTTTTAACACTTTAAAATTATTCAACTTTTTTATAAACTTTTCCTCTTTTGGTTACAAATTCTTTGTTTTCATTAAATTCACCTATATAATTTCCGCGTAAATCATAAATTTGATTACTATTTTTTATGTTTACGATATGTTTTTCTCTCCCCATTTTAAGGACTTTATCAAGATGATCAGGTTCTACAGTAAATGTATACTCAACATCATTTATTTTTTCTAGTGTTATAACTCTTTCGCCAGTTTCTTGTGGTTCATATTTTCCTTGAAAATTGGTTTTTTCACCGCATGCGGCTAACATAAAAAATAAAACAAAACAAAATATTATCTTTTTCATCATTACTTTACCTTTTCTTTTTTATAAACTCTTGTGTTATCTGTTCTAACGTCTCGTTATTTAAATGCCTAACAAGAATAAAATTGATAATTTCACTAACTCTTACTATTCTTCTGCACTTATTACTTATATTTAAAGCGATTGTTGTTGCTATTTTGGTTTATCTCTGTGTATCTCCTTACTCTTAAAAGACTTTAAAAGGCCGGTTTATTCCTGTTTATAAAGGGAACACGATAGTGTATACGTTATACATTGTACAGCTAACCGGTTTATCCCTATGTATACAAGGAAACGTATTATAACTTATTGTTTATTAATTAAAATGATTAGTTGAAAATTTCCATCAACTTTTTTGCTGTTTTTTTATATAATTTTATTGAGATGTTTTTGATGCTTTGTTGTTATTAAAATTACTCTATTTTTAGAGTGATTTGTTTGTATATCTTAGTTACAAAATTTTCATAATCTATGATTCATATACGCTTTTTTAGTTAACATGATTTCAGCAATCTTAAAGTAATCAACTATATTTTTTTAGTAAAAACCATTATGTAAGGCTGTTACTTCATATCTATTACTCAATTTTAAAAGTAAATACTTATGTTGACCTAATATTATGTTTTCTTTATAAACATAAATTTAAAATAAATTATTTATTGGTTTTTATACTGAAACGTATAGTTAACCTGAAACTTTTTGACAAAATAGAAATACCTATCATTTGTTAGTAAACAGACTATAAGTTGTTGATTACTATTGTCACTAATTGCATTTGGCTGATTGTGTCTTGCAAATTTTTATTTTCTAGTTTAATTTACCTGCACAAATTATAAATAATTAGAGACGAAACATGCAGATATCATTTAAAGAACAACAGCAGCGAATTAGCTTTGTAAAACAATTTTTTGCCGATAAATTAGCGGAAAATTTATCATTAATCGAAGTTCAAGCCCCTCTACTGAGTAAAGTTGGTGATGGTGTTCAAGATAATTTATCTGGAACAGAAAACGCAGTGCAAGTTAAAGTGAAAACAATTAATGATGCCCAATTTGAGGTGGTACATTCACTTGCTAAATGGAAACGTAAAATTTTAAGTGATCACCATTTTGCTGTTGGTGAAGGCTTATATGCTAACATGAAAGCACTGCGTCCTGATGAAGATCGCTTATCGCCTATTCATTCTGTCTATGTTGATCAATGGGATTGGGAAAAAGTAATTCGACCAGAAGATCGTAATCTAACTTATTTAAAACAGACGGTTGAAAAAATTTATTCAGCCATTAAAGCGACTGAAAAAGCAGCATCCGAAAAATATCATCTTTCCCGTTTTTTACCTGAATCAATTACCTTTATGGACAGTGAGCAACTATTAAAACGTTATCCAAATTTATCCCCTAAAGAGCGTGAAAATGCGATAACTAAAGAACTTGGCGCTGTATTTTTAATTGGTATTGGCGGTAAGTTGGCAAATAACGAAAAACATGATGTGCGTGCTCCAGATTATGATGATTGGAGCAGCGATAATGAAATGGGTTCAAAAGGGTTAAATGGTGATATTTTAGTTTGGAATCCAATTTTAAACAGTGCTTTTGAAATTTCATCTATGGGTATTCGAGTCGACCCAGAAACATTAAAACGTCAATTGAAAATCACTGGCGATGAGGATCGTTTGCAATTTGCTTGGCACCAAGCTTTAGTCAATGGAGAACTATTGCAAACCATAGGTGGTGGAATTGGTCAATCCCGTTTAGTTATGTTACTTCTACAACAAAAGCATATTGGTCAAGTTCAAGCTAGTGTTTGGGACGATTCAACCAAACAAAATTATTCACAATTGCTTTAGTTGGCAGTCAACATACTTTACCTTAAATGGTAAAGTATGTTTGTTATTAAAAACTTCTATCTAATCCCATTTGCCAAAAATTAGCTTCAAGTTGAGTAGCCTGCTTAAATATTGTCGTTAAATGTTCAAATCGGCTCGTATCGATATTTATTAAACGTTGATCAATCCATGCAATTTCATTTTGCATTGTCTGTTGAAACGCCTTACTGGCATACATTTTAATCCAACTGGTATATGGGTTATTTTTAGCATCATACCAAAGTTGTTTTCTCAACCATTTGGCAATCATACCATAACCGATTAAACAAGGAGACAATACAATATGTAAGTCTAAAATATCACCTTGCAATCCAACATCAAGCACATACTGCGTGTATGCCTTATTTGCTTTGGCTTCCGTTAGCGTATTGAGTTCATTTTCATTTATTCGCCATCTTTTACAATATTCAATATGTAAATCAAGTTCTATTTCAACAATCGTTTTTAAACTATTTAAAGATTGCTTAATTTCTGAAATATCATGACTTTTATAGACAGCAAGTCCCCAAACTCGTGAAAAATTGATTAAAAATAGATAGTCTTGCTTTAAATAGTGCTGGAAACAGCCTATATCTAATGTTCCCTTGCCTAATCGCTGAATAAATTCATGTTGAATATAGTGATCCCAATCAGTTTGACATGATTGAATAAGTGAGTAAAACGATGACATAACAGCTCCTTTTTTTAACAACTCAGCTACTGACGAGTAAAGCAGACTTGCAGAAAAAGCCTGTTTTAACCCCTTTTCTTCGCTATTAAACGAATCAGATTCGGCTGGTATAATTTCAGCTTATAGCACCCCAATTAAATAAATATCCAGAATAATAAACAAAACTTTTACATAAGTAATAATTTATTACTAAGTTTTACTTTCTTTTTGTTCACTTATTATCAACTAAAAAATTAATTTTTATTTTTATTATTGAAATTGAGTAGGCTTATTCGATCGCATTGTAGATTTAGCTTATTGAGCCTACTCTATTTATTTTATTAAAAGTGGTTATCTGTTTTCTGACTCAATTTGGGGTTCCTGATTTTCTGTAGCGAGTGGAGCTGCTTCTTGTTGAGCTAATGTATCAGATTGAGTTTTTGAGTTCTGGTTTTGGGGTGTTGGTGTTTGTTCGGTTGTTTGAGTCGCTACGGGTATATCTTTAAAGCGCACATAAACAATCTTTTGTTGACCACGATCACAAGATCCGACAATTTTACCTTCAGTTTGTTGATCGGCTTGTTCGATTGGAATGAGTTTCAATTGAAATTTAGAAGGATCAACACCATTATTTTTTATTTTTTCAGCTATATTAGAGCTAATGTCTTCACAATTAGATGCTACAGCCATCATTGGTAAACTTAATAAAAGAACCAAGACTAACTTTTTCATTTCCTTTCCTTTTAGTATAAAACTACTAACATTATAAAACTATTGGTGAATCTGTCTACAACTGTTGTACGTAATTACTTCATAATAGTGAATGAAGATAAACCGAATTTAGGAAAAAATGGAATAATGATTACTGATGTTGGTTTTCCAATAATTTTAATCGATTCAAAATCCAAGAGCGAATATCGTTTAATTCATCTTCAGATAAACTATTCACAAAATCTCTTTTTTCATGCAATTTTTTGCGATCAGCTTCTGTTAATACTACTCCTTTTAAATTTAACAATACTTCTTTACGATATACGGAGTAGATAAATTCTTTTATCAAGTCATCTGAAAAATTTATCTCAGTCATAATATTCATTCCTTTTGTGTCATCATTACCTTCTTCACAACTATTAAATTAAAATAGCTGGTCTTTTTAGGTAAGTATCATCAACTACATCGGATAAAAAATGCCATCTATTCTAAAATTTAAATCATTATCAAAATATCACTGGTACTTTTTACTATAATATTATATTAAAGCCTTTACAATGGACAAATATCACTCATTCATAAAAATTTTTTAATTTTATATCGCCAAAATTATTCACTATACTATTTGATAAGTATTTAACAAACCTGTTGATAACTCTTTACTAAATTGATTTATATTGTTATTTTTACTAGGTTAAAAATTAACCAGCCAATTTTTTAATTTTATTCCCTTAAAAAAAGCAAGTGTTTTTTTACTTTTTTCTTTTACAAAATAAGCTTTTTTATCGTCTAAACTGCAACAAAAAAGCAACAGCCCAATATTAATATTGTGATTGTTGCTTTAACTGCTTTAACATTATTGGTATTTAAAACGCAGTAAAATTCCAAATAGCAAATAATAAATCTAAATAGTTAATACTTACAATAGATAAACTTTATACCTTTTAAAATAGGTAGGTTTAAAGTAAACAGATAACTGCGATAATTCCGTTATTTTGTTAATTATTGAAATTGTTAGGATAAGTTTTTCTAATTAAACAGCAAAACCAAATATTAAGATTGATTGTCACATTATCATTATTAGAATTTATAATGCGGTTAGAAATGCGATAAAACCAAATATGACGCCAGGAGAATTAGCGATTGCAATTGGCCAATCTTTCTTTTCTCGTAATAATCCATAAAACACCCAAAGCAAACAGTTGATTGCAGCCGCTAATGGTTGAGTTGGATTAGATTTTAACCCATGAAGATTATCAATAATTTGTGGAATATAAGAAATATACATACATAACGAAGCTACTGTTGCAATAATACCTAAATAATGGAAAGCTTTTTTTGATAGTTTCAAAATTGTCCCCTTTTAAATTTCTAAAGATATCTAAATGATTATAATCAGATGTGGAATTACCTGCAATTACACGATCTTGCCCCAAAGTATTCATTATCGTTAAGACAAATCAATGAAATAATAAGGAATGTATGTGTTAAAAAACGATATTATAGTTATTCATCAGGTTATAAAACGCACTGTGTAGTCTATTAGCCAATAAGGTAAAAACTACACAATGCAATTTATTTCTAAGATTGGTGATATTGTTACAAATTACCTGTAATTATTTAAGTTCAGTCTGTTTTGTTTCATAACCTAAAAATATAATACTGATAATTGCAACTAAGATCGATAAACTAAAAAGCCCGAAAATGGTACTGATTGATACATTATTTGCCATTAATAACCCAACCATTAATGGACCTAAGATACCGCCAATACGACCAATTGATGCCGCCATGCCGGCACCCGTTGCCCGAATATTGGTGGTGTATTGTTCAGGCGTGTAAGCATACATCGCACCCCATGCACCTAAATTAAAGAACGAAAGTAATGCACCAAAGAATAATAACTGGTTAGCGGATTCAGACAAACCAAACAAATAGGCGCTTATTAATGTACCAAGTAAATAGGTAACTAACACCCATTTGCGCCCGACACGTTCAATTAGCCAAGCCACCGTGAAATAACCAGGTAACTGTGCAAGAGTCATTAACAAAATATACTCAAAGCTTTTAACCATACCAAAGCCTTTCATCATCATAACGCTAGGCAACCATAAAAACATGCCATAATAGGAAAACACTACGCAAAACCAAACAATCCACAGCATTAATGTTTGACGACGAAACTTTGTTGATAACAATGACTGTACTTTATGAAGGATGGAATCTTTTTTAGCATTGGAATTTAACTGTATATAGGTCGGAGAATCCGGTAAGCTAAATCGTAAATAGAGCGCATAAAAAGCAGGAGCGGCGCAAATTATCATAGCTCCACGCCAACCAATGGCAGGAAGCGGGATAAGAAAATAAGCAATCAATGCCGCAAATACCCAACCTACAGCCCAAAAGCTTTCCAATAATACCACGACTCTACCACGTACCTCTGGTGCAACGCTTTCACTAACTAATGTGGATGCAACGGGCAATTCGCCACCTAATCCCATACCAATGAAAAAACGTAATACAAGCAAGCTACCCAGTCCCCATGCAAAGGCACTTAAGCCACTGGCAATACTAAACATGAGTAAGGTAAATAAAAAGGCCGATTTACGTCCTTTTTGATCAGCATAAATACCAAATACAAATGCACCCACTGCCATGCCGATAGAGTTAACACTACCTATCCATCCCAGTTGAGCTGGTGAAAGCCCCCAATCTTGCTTTAATGCAGCTAAAATAAAAGATAATAGGCCAACGTCCATTGCATCAAACAACCAACCTGTGCCGGCAACAAGTAATAATTTATTAATCGATAATGATGATACTTTTAAATTTTCCATAATAACTGATAGATAAAATAACTTGAGTTTGTTCATCAAAGCAGATTCTGAACAAAATGTCCATAACTTAATCTGACTTTACCCAAGCTATCCCCAAAATCTGAGCCTTGTGCAACAATAATACCTTGAGATAATAGGTGATTTAAAAACATTAGTTCTTGAGCCGTATTTGTCACAGGTAAGTTTGCATACAAATGGAAACCACCTAATGATGGTTGATAAGTTATCTCACCATTAAATTTGGTGTTTAGCCAATTCATTAATTGCTCTGATCTGTATTTTAGTTTTTCACGTAGCAGTTGTTGATGTGCCAGATAGTGGTTCTTTAAATATTGTTCTGCTAATAATTGAGGTAAAATGCTTAACCCTGAATCAATATGTTGGCGGATTTTAGCTAAGTTTTCGATAACTGCTCGAGGTGCAATCATCCAACCAATTCGAATATTTCGACCAATATATTTAGATAATGAACCTAAATAAATAACCTGATCATTATTATCAAACTTTTTAATCGGTGAGATTGCTAAGTTATCGCTAAAGGCTAAATTACTATAAGCATCATCCTCGACGATTCCAATACATTGTGATCGGCAAAAATCAAGTATCCTTTTTTTTCGTTTATCACTCATAACAAATCCCATCGGATTTTGAAAAACAGGATTTAAAAACAACCATTTTACTTGATGTTGTTCTACCACTTTTTTTAAACTTTCCAGCATGATGCCTTGAGCATCACACTCTATGCCATATAAGCGTAATCCCGCCGCTTGAAATAAGGGTAACGAATAAAAGTAAGAAGGAGACTCAATGCCAATCGCATCTCCGGGTTTGAGTAAACCTTGGGTAATTAAGAACAATGATTGCTGAGTACCTGAAGTAATTAAGATCTCATCACTGTCAACTTGCATAGCAAAACATACTTTCATATAGTGCACAATCTGTTCTTTAAGTGAGGGTAAACCCAACTGTAGCTGATCACTCTGTTTTTCGTGCATCACTAATTCGTGGGACGATATATTAGGTAATTGTAATTTGGGAATTAAATCAGTGGGTAAATCTCCATTAGCAAGATCATATATTTGAGTTTTACTGTTCCGTAGTTTATCAATTTTTTGTTGATACAATGTTTGTTTGTTTTGATAAAAGAAATGCCCAGGTAAACGCCAATTAATCGTTGAGTAAACTTGCACCCCCCATTTCTGATTATTTACATATGTACCACTACCTCGTTTACGAATTAATACACCGCGTTCAGTTAAAAAATCTAGTGCATGTACGATTGTCGAACGATTTACTTGCAATTGTTTAGCCAATTCTCGCTCTGAAATTAACCTTTCACCCGAAATCAAAATCCCATGTTCGATATAATACTCAATCAGTTGGATAACTTTTTTGAAAATTGGCCCTTCAAAGGGAACAAGCTTTTGTTTATGCCACATGTTTTACTCTTTTTATATCGGAGTGATAAGTTTAATGTTTTTAAAACCGTTATTAAATGGTTGAGTCTTTTAATGCCATCGCAATTTCGTGTGATTAGGTTTTGACTTTTTTAATATACATTTCTTACCATTAAAAAAATTATGCCCTAAGAAAAAAACTTTATAATTTTATTTTGGTTACTATTTATCTCATTGATGGTCTTTGCTTTATTGCACTGAGTATTGCAAAACAAAGATGATCTATTGAAATAATGGCATTATAAGCAATGTCTAAAGATATACTTAATGCGATCTTAATATAACCGAACACAAAATAAAATTGGATGGTTTGATTATAGTCCAATTGGCCGTTTATTCCACTCTGATATTTCTGAATAATAGATAACCAATCACAAATTCAGTTAAAAAAAACTTTACTAGGAGCAAACATGAATCAAGTTACAGGAACACAAACCGTTAAACGTGGCATGGCGCAAATGCAAAAAGGTGGTGTTATTATGGATGTCGTTAATGCCGAACAAGCAAAAATTGCCGAGCAAGCGGGGGCTGTCGCAGTCATGGCTTTAGAGCGTGTGCCATCGGATATTCGAGCAGCTGGAGGCGTTGCCCGAATGGCGGATCCAACAATAGTAGAACAGGTAATGAATGCAGTGACAATTCCTGTCATGGCAAAAGCACGTATTGGGCATATTGTTGAAGCTCGCATCTTAGAATCAATGGGCGTTGATTATATCGATGAAAGTGAAGTATTAACCCCTGCCGATGAACAATATCATCTACTTAAAAGTAATTTTACCGTACCATTTGTGTGTGGTTGTCGTGATTTAGGCGAAGCATTGCGTCGTATTGGTGAAGGTGCATCAATGTTACGAACCAAAGGAGAGCCTGGTACAGGTAATATTGTTGAAGCGGTGCGCCATATGCGTAAAGTCAATGAACAAATTCGTATGGTTGTCAGTAAATCTGATGATGAGTTGATGACTTTTGCTAAAGAAATTGGTGCACCTTTTGAACTGGTAAAACAAATTAAGCAACTCGGTAAATTACCCGTCGTCAATTTTGCTGCGGGTGGCGTAGCTACTCCTGCCGATGCAGCTTTGATGATGCAACTTGGTGCGGATGGCGTATTTGTCGGTTCTGGTATTTTTAAATCACAAAATCCTGAAAAATTTGCTAAGGCAATTGTGCAAGCTACAACCTATTATGATGATTACCCACGTCTAGTGGAATTATCGAAAGGCTTAGGTGAAGCAATGAAAGGAATAGAAATCAGTAAACTTACCGAATCCGAACGCATGCAAGAACGAGGTTGGTAATGACGCAATCGTTAACTTCCAAGCGGTTAAAAAAAGTTGGTGTGCTCAATTTACAAGGAGCAGTTAGTGAACACATCACTATGCTAAATAGTTTAGATAACGTGCAAGCTATCGCAGTAAAACATCCCGAGCAATTAGCTGAACTAGATGGTCTGATTATTCCTGGTGGAGAATCAACAACCATTAGCCGTTTGATAAGACAAAATGGACTGTTTGAACCAATTAAACAATTTGCTCAACAAGGTAAAGGTATTTTAGGGACTTGTGCAGGATTAGTTTTATGCGGAAAAACCACTACCCATAATGAAGTTGAACAGCTTGCTTTAATCGATATTCATGTTGAGCGTAATGGTTTTGGTCGGCAAATTAACAGCTTTGAAACAAAGTTAGATGTTAAGTTAATCGGTCAGCAAATCCCTGCTGTTTTTATTCGTGCTCCCTATATCGCCAAAGCAGGTGAGCATGTAGAACAACTCGCTTTCATTGATGAACATTGCGTAATGGCTAAACAAAATAATATTTTAGTCTGTTCATTTCATCCTGAATTAACACAAGATAATCGCATTATGCACTATTTTGTAGAGAGCTGTTAATCAGTTTTAGTAAAATAGACCATTAATTTAATCAACTAGACATTAAGCAATAAACTAACAGATTATTATGATCTGTTAGTTTATAGTTTATATGTTAATAGCACTTTTAAAGTTGGGTAATATAGACCTGATGATTCAAAATGTTATTAGGATCAAATTGCTGTTTTATTCGCTGCATTAATTGACGGTTTTCTTGGGCAATGGCATTGTTAAAATATTTTACTTTTGCAGTGCCAATACCATGTTCAGCCGAAGGTAGTCCACCTAACTCATGACATTTTTGATATAAAGCATTATGGATTTGCTCGAGTGCTTCTGACCATTGCTTTTCGTCTCGTCCGTCACGCAATATGCATAAGTGAATATTGCCGTCTCCTGCGTGACCAAAAGCGAGCATACGAACACCTGATTGGGATTGTAACTGTTTCGTGTAATTAATAAAATCGGCGATACGATTAATCGGAACGACAATATCAATCGGATCTTGTTCTGTAACAGCCTCAACAGCACGAACCAGTGATCCGCGAACGGCCCAAATTTGATTGGCTTGTTCGATCGTTTCGGCAATAAAATAGTTGTAATCGCCTAAATTCGCTAATAACTGTTGGCGTTGCTGAACAATGTGTTGCTTGTTGGCGCCATCAAGCATAATGATTAAATAGGCCTTAGAATCTGGCAATGGAAATTGGAAACCTGAATAGCGTTCTCCCCACTGCGCCACTTGACGTTCAACAAATTCCAGTGCAGTGGGTGTTAATGTCTGTAATATTGTCGTGATATTGGTAACGGCTTGTTCAATGGTGTTAAATCCAATAATTAATGTTTCAAAGACACTTGGTTTAGCAATCAATTTTAATGTACATTGGGTAATAATACCTAAAGTCCCTTCGCTGCCGATAAAAAGATGTTTTAATGACAGCCCCGTATTATCTTTGATATTTTTACTACCAATATTTAATACTGTGCCATCTGCCATAACGACTTCAAGCGCTTGCACATAATCTCGCGTAACACCATATTTAACTGCACGCATGCCACCCGCATTAGTACTAATGTTGCCACCAACGGTCGCATTTTTTGCACCAGGATCCGGTGGATAAAAAAGATCCTGCTTTTCAACAAACTGTTGCAAATCTTGCAATAAGATGCCTGATTGTACCGTTACCGTAAAGGTAGATTTATCTAGTTCGATAATGGCGTTCATTAACGATAAGTCGATAATCATACCACCATTAGGAATAGTTGAGCCAACTAGATTGGTACCCGCTCCACGTGTTGTAATTTTTAGATTATTTTGATTGGCATATTTGACAAGTTGTACAACTTCATCCGTAGTTTTAGGATAAACCAAAATTTCAGCTTGCCCATAATGTGATTTAAGCCCATCAGTTAAGTGAGATTGAGGTATATGATCTTTAGTAATGATTCGATCTGAATCAACAATTATATCCGTTAATTTTTTCATGTTGCTTTACCAATTATTTGTGACTTCTATCAAAGTGGTTAGCTAATTTATCACCTAGATACTGTATTAACATGACAACAATAATTAAAATGATAATACAGATAATAAGAACTTCGGTGACATAACGCTGATAACCAAACCGAATCGCTAAATCGCCGATTCCTCCGCCACCAACGACACCCGCCATTGAACTAAAACCTATGAGTGATATGGTCGTGACTGTAGCATGGCGGATTAGCTGTGCTAACGCTTCAGGAAACAATATGCCAAAAATGATACGAGTGTGTGAGGCACCACTGGCAATGGCTGCTTCAATAACACCTTTGTCAATTTGGCTAAAGGCGTTTTCCGCCAATCTAGCATAAAATGCTATTGCAGCTATTGCCAACGGGACAATTACCGCTTTTGGACCAACGGTAGTACCGACAATATACGTTCCAAGTGGTAGAACGGCTACCATCAAAATTAAAAAAGGAATGGAGCGCGTTGCATTAATAATAAAATTAGCCACATTCCCTATCACTCTGTTTTTTAGAAAAAATGGATTGGATAATAAAAATAGAAGTAATCCAATTAGGGTACCAAAAATAAGCCCAGCTAGTAATGACCAACTCACCATAATGAACGTTTCGTCAGCGGCTTTCCATAGCATTTCCATTATTTCAGCGATTGTCAGTTTAACCATTATTTTATTTCCTCAATAATCACGCTTTGATATTCCAGTTTTGCAATAAGCTGTTGGATATTATTGGGTTCACCAATTAACTCTATAACTAAATTGCCTAGCGCTTGTTGGTCAAAATATTCGATAAAACCATGCAATATATTAAAAGCCACACCCGTTTCATAAGCAGATTGATACAAAATGGGTTGAGTGGTGTTTTCATTGATATAGCGAAGTCGAACCAATTTACCTTTGACATTTTGTCTAATAGGTTCAGGCAAATGAGTATTTTCATCAATGTTAAGAAAATTTTGGGTGAATTGCTGTTTGGGATTAGCGAACAAATTGAAGGTGTTATCCATTTCAACTATTTCACCTTGAGACATCACAGCAACTCGATCGCAGATTTTTTTTACGACATCAATTTCATGGGTAATCAGTACGATGGTTAAGGAAAATTTTTGGTTAAGCTGTTTAAGTAATTCTAAAATGGCACTGGTTGTAGTCGGATCAAGTGCACTGGTAGCTTCATCACACAGTAATATTTTAGCTTCATTAGCTAATGCACGGGCAATGCCGACTCGTTGTTTCTGTCCACCACTGAGTTCAGCAGGATAAGCTTTGGCTTTGTCGCTTAATCCCACTAATGCAAGTAACTCCTCTACTCTATTTTTGACAGCCTCCCCTTTTTTACCTGCAGCTTTTAGTACAAAGGCAATGTTTTCATAAACCGTTTTTGATGAAGCTAGATTAAAATTTTGGAAGATCATGCCGACTTGAAAACGAAAGGCCATTAATTGTCGACCTTTTAACGTCTGAATATCTGTGCCACCAACAATAATCTGTCCAGAGCTAGGATCAGCAAGTCGATTAAGAGTGCGAACTAAGGTACTTTTACCTGCACCACTGGAGCCAATAATACCAAATATCTCGCCATGATTAACCTCAAACGAAACATTTTTTACTGCATCAATGATCTGATCTTTGGCCTCAAAACGCACAGATACATTTTTTACTTGAATCAATGGTGTATTTTTCAGTGGTGTATTTTGCATAGTTAAAATAATTGATAATCAGGTTTTTGGAAAGTATAGAAAATACCGTTTTTGTCTTCGATCACTTGTAAATATTCGTCTGATTTCAGGACATCTATAATGTCTTTACCTAAAGTATCTTTTGATTCAGTACGAATGGCAATGACGTTTTTATGATCTTTATCAAGGATTTCTGTGTAAAGTGCTTTAGATAGATCTAAACCTGCACCGATCGCATAATTTCCATTTACAACGGATAAAACAACATTATCCAGTGATCTAGGCGTTTGTGGTGCTTCGATGGGTACAATTTCCAATTCATATGGATTTTCGATAATGTTTTTTGGTGTTAGATTATTTTTATCAACCGCAGGATCGAGCTTAATTAAACCTGCTGCTTGTAAGATTCTTAGCGCTCTTGCTTCGTTAGTAACATCATTTGAAATGGTGACTTGATCACCTTTTTTTAATTGCGAAAAATCGGTGATCTTGTTCGAAAAAATACCCGCCCCAGCTGTTGGTACAAAACCAACTGCTAAGATATCTAAATTACGTGCTTGTTTGAAATTTTCAAGATAGCTCAAATGTT
This sequence comes from Gilliamella sp. LMG 34360, assembly GCF_984568995.1. NCBI lineage: Bacteria > Pseudomonadati > Pseudomonadota > Gammaproteobacteria > Orbales > Orbaceae > Gilliamella > Gilliamella sp. LMG 34360. The sequence goes on from NZ_OZ474900.1 coordinate 2,256,047, forward strand.
GGAATAAATTAATATCAATATCTTTATTGGCTAAAGCCAGATTAGGTTGTACATAATCACTGAATTCTCGGATTTCAATTTTGTAACCTTTTTTTTCTAATCCTGGTGCAATCGCTTGTTTAAACATATCACCGTATGGACCGGCTGCCACACCAACGGTGAGTTGATTTTCCTTTTTAGCTTCGCCACAACCTGTTAATAACAACATGGCCGAAAATATGGCTATTGTTGCCGTGATTAGTTTTTTAAACATGTTAATTTTTCCTTAAGTTTTGATAATCTATCTAAAGCTGCAATCAAGGTTTGTTCTTGTTTTGCAAAATGAAAACGAATATAGCGATATTCTGGATGTTTAAAAAAAGCCGATCCAGGAACAGCCGCTACTCCAACTTCTTTTATTAACCATTCACAAAATTCAAAATCGGTGGTAAATGGATTCAATCCAGAAATATCAACCAATACATAATAAGCACCTTGCGGTTCATAATAAGATAAGCCTATCTGATCTAAACCTTGTAAAAATAAGCGACGTTTAGCCATATAAGTCTCGGTGAGTTGCTGATAATATTCCTCACTTAATGATAGACCTGCACAAGCAGCTTTTTGTAATGGCGCAGCAGCACCAACGGTAAGAAAATCATGAATCATTTTGCAGCCATCAATGATGCGTTTGTCCGCAATGATATAGCCTAGACGCCAACCTGTAATAGAATAAGTTTTAGATAATGAACTGCAACTAATCGTGCGCTGTTGCATGTCAGGAAAACTCGCTAAATAGAGATGCTTATGCGGTGGATAGACCATGTGTTCATACACTTCGTCAGTGATAACATAAGCATCGAATTCAATTGCTAATTGACTGATATATTCAAGCTCATCTTGAGTAAATACCTTACCACAAGGATTACTCGGATTACATAAAATTAATGCTTTAGCACCTTGCTCGAACGCTTCGCGGAGCTGCTTTTTATCAAACTCGAAAGTCGGTGGAATAAGTGGTACATAGATGGGCGTTGCATCCGACAGTATTGCATCCGCACCATAGTTTTCATAAAAAGGCGAAAAGATGATAACTTTATCTTTTGGGTTACATACCGTCATCACCGCACACATCATTGCCTCAGTACTGCCACACGTAACTAATACGTTTTCATCTGGGTTTATATCGATATTCATTAATTTTTGCTGTTTTTTGGCTAACAGTTGCCTAAATTCTTGCGATCCCCAAGTGATCTCATATTGGTGAGGCCCATTATCAGCCGCTTGTTTAAGGGCATCAATAAGCTGTTTTGGAGGATCAAAATCAGGAAAACCTTGTGATAAATTGATAGCCTGATATTGGTTAGCAATTCGCGTCATCCTACGAATAACTGAATCAGAAAAATGATCGAGTCGATTGGCTAGTTTATGCATTGTTTTTGTTAGATAATAGAATAATAAGGTTGGTAAGTATAATACAAAACTCTATTTTTTCTGTTAAATAAAATATTTATATATCGATATAGTTTTTATTTATAACGTAGTATTTGGCAAAAGATAATGATTGATTGGATATTTTATTCTTAATTTAAACAGAAATGAAATAACCCGAAAAACTCACATAAAACCTGCCAAAAAGAAAGTCTAGCCATGTTTAGTCAGAGTAATTGAGCTTTTAATTAATTAAAAACTATCCATTAGCATTCACTTTCTTTGCCAATGAGTCTTATGGGCAAAACCTAAAAGATTGTTCGTCATTTTTATCTGTTGTAGCTGTAACGACCAGATGGGTGCTTTCATTACTCTGGCAAAAGGAAAGGCACGATAGTATTGACCATAAGCATCTTTAGCTTGCTCACCTTGCAACTGTTTTGCTTGAGCCTGAAATTGTATGCCTTGAATCTGAGCAACGGTTTTAGGTGTAACGGCAATCGTCCCGGCTACTTGCGGTTGATTTAGCATTGCCTTGGCATGCTCCGTTTTTAACTCAGTTAAAAAATAAAGATTTAACTGCTCTTCATCCAATACATAAAACACATTACACGCCCACGGCAAGTTATCTGATGTAATGACACTTAGCGATAATACATGATTTTTTCTGATAAACTTAAGAATTTTAGGATCGATTGACATACATTATTCTGGCTTAACATTTAAATGCATATCTTCGCCCCAGCGAGGTAGTGACGGTATATCTATATCAAACAGATCAAGCGCTCGTGCAACACTGTGGGTAATCATATCATCGATACTGTCAATATGCTGATAAAGTGCAGGTACTGGTGGAAAAATTACCCCTCCCATAAGAGTGACCATTTCCATATTTTTTATATGGCTTAAATGCAGGGGGGATTCTCTTATCATTAATACCAATCGGCGACGCTCTTTTAGTACGACATCCGCAGCACGAGTTAATAAATTATCCGATAAACTCTGGGCAATTGCAGCTAAAGAGCGCATTGAGCAAGGTGCGACCAGCATGCCCATAGTCTTGAATGAACCACTGGCAATCGCTGCGCCAACATTATTGACGGAATAAACTTTATCTGCCAATGATTCAATCTGGGCCAAACTCATATTAGAGATTTCGTAAGAGCGCGTTAGTTGTGCCGCTTTTGAAATTACTAAATGTGTTTCAATATCCAATGGTTTTAAAAGCTCTAAGGCTTTAATACCATAAGCAAAACCTGTTGCACCACTAATCCCAATTACTAGTCGCTTTACAGTCATATTCATTCCTATTTTATTCAAAATCTGGCAAAAAGCGTTTTATATCAACTTCTTTAAAACGGGCTCGTTCAAATTCTGCTTTTAACGCAAAAGGCACCGTGCAATCAAAAATTACTTTTGCCGAACTACCAAATTGCCTAATAAACGGGCTATATTCTGGACGTTGAGATGGATCGAGCGGATGGCATCTAACGCCTGATATTGTTGAGATATCAATATCACCTTGAAAACGAGTATTCATCGCCCACAGTACATCATCAGTATCATAAATATCAACATCTTCATCAACAAGTATTACATGTTTTAATTCGGAAAATGCCGCAAAAGCTAAAATTGCTGCTTGCTTGTGTTTACCTTCATCAGAAGGAACAGATTTTTTAAATTGTAAGATGGCTAAATATTTTCCTCCACCAGAACGATGTGCGTAAACATTTAATAGTTTACCTGGCATGGCAGCTTCGACCATTTGTAAAATACTGGCTTCGGTAGGAATACCCGCCATATTAACATGTTCTTCACTTGGTCCGATGCAAGTTTGATAAATTGGATTTTTTCGATAAGTAACTGCTTTCACTTTGATAACTGGTAATGATTGATTCGCTGGACCTGTATAACCCGGGAATTCAGGCATTGCTTTACCTGTGTGAGAGTTTTGATCTTCAGCGACTCGCACATTTGGTAATATTTCACCTTCAATGACGACTTCGGCATTAGCAATTGCTTTTGCATTAACTGTTAAGCAATCGACTAATTCAACTGCACGCCCACGTATGCCACCAGCAATAGAAAGTTCATCAAAACCAATTGGTGTGGTAGGAGGTTCAAAACAAGCTGACACTTCAATCACGGGGTCGACACCAATACTAATTGAGACAGGTAACGGTTTTCCTGCCTTTTCGGCTTTTTCACGAAATACATCTATATGCCGTCCGGGGACAAAGTAAATTGAAATTTCGTCTTTACCTTGATAGCACATTCGATGAATAGTCACATCGCTTTCACCTGTTTCTGGATCGCTCGCATAGAGCATGCCAAGGGTAATGTATGGGCCGGCATCTTCTTCGGTATTAGTGGGTGCGGGTACTAGTTTACGAATATCAAAATCAGGATCAGACGCTTTATGCACGATTTCTTGACAAACTGCTTGTTCACGAGGAATTGTTATCGGAGCTATGGGATTATTTACTGCATCTTTTAGTAAAAAAGCGAGTTTGTCTGGCTCACAACCAAATAAATGTGCAACTCGTTTACGCGAAGCAAGTAATCCAATTAAGACTTTAAAATCATCAAATCCTTTTACTTTATTAAAAATCATTGCAGGACCAATTCGAGTTGGTCTTTTAACCGTTCCCCCTGCCCCAACAAAACGATAAACACCCGCTAACTCAGCCATAGGATCAACCGGGGTATCAGTGGTAACCAGTTGATTTGGGATTTGTGCAAGTTGATTAATTGCATCACGCAGATCATAAGATCCAGTTGGATTTGCCATAATAATCTCTTCCATTCCAAACAATATTAAATCAGACAACTTTTATAATAATACAAGCTGCATTTAAAGGATATTAATCTAAAAAATTGATTTCGTATAATTGAATGTCAGTAATCATACCGATATAAAACGTTGCTATCAAGTGAGTATCAACGTAGCTAACTAGATTTGAGAATTGATAAGATAATTTATGTTATCCAAAAATATTAAATACCGTTTTTTATTAAAAAATAGCAAGATCTGTCAGTAAAAGATGATGAGCTATTTGACACAACCATAATAGATTTACGAAATAATCAACAAGAATATAACAACTAACTTCCCTGTTAGTTGCATTACAAGATTTATTCTTTTGCCATTGGTCGTTCAATAACTTTGGTTTCTTGATTGCCCTGTATAGACTTGATTTGAGCCTCATATTGTTCAACGGCTTTTTTATCCGATAATAAACTATATACTAAAGTAAATTCGGTACTTTGTCCTGGTTCTAATTGTCGTACACGTTTTTGTTCTCGCTCAACCGTAACTGGGTAGGCAAAACTGGTTCCAGGTTCTAAACCTGTTACATAGCCTTGTTTAAGCGTATCGGTATTTTTCCACAGGGAAAAAACAGGTAATTGGTTTGTATTAAATGAAATACCTGCCCCTTTATCGCCTGCTTGGTTAGTAACCATTACTTGAGTTTGTCCTTGTTCATCGGCATAAGGATAAACATTAAAGACCATTTCATCAAAATCTTTAGTTGGACCTAAATACGTTTGCCATGTTTTTAAGCCTTTTTTAGCATAATCATTAAATGGTGAAATTTCTTTAACTGGTGCCACAAATCGAGCACCCTCTTCTAGAATCGGCGTACCATAGTTGCTGTGATAAATAATTTGGTAATCACGCGTATAATCGCTCTTATTGGTCACAACATCATGAACAATGAAATCCTTACTACCTGGTACGTAGCTAAGCGATACCCAAGTTTCTAGATTACTTTTCTTAAAAGTATTTTCTTTAATTAACCCTCTCACTGTTATGGTATAAGGTGCTTTATCCAATACATTAACAATCAATCTTGATACGGGTGTGTTTTGTGCTCGACCGTGAAGCGTATATATCATGCCATCGGCTTGTACCGCATGACCCGTCCATTCAAAACCACAACGTACCATCAATTCATTAAAACCATCTAACCAACCTAATCCACCGCGACTTTCTAAATTAATGTATTTAGGATTGACAACTTCATCAACAGGGGAATCCCATCCTAGGCGGATATCATCGCCATCAACTGATAAAATACCTAGTCCTCGAGTAGGAATTAATTTGATTGTAAGATTATCACTAGCAATAGTTAAAAGTTCCGTACCATCTTGTTTACCACCTTTAAGGACCGTGTTTTGAATAGTAAATTTATGCTCTTTTACACCTAAATCTTGGCTTGAAATTGACCAGTCACCTTTAGCAATACCCTTCTCTACATCTGTTAATATGAATTCTTTAGCATTGGCACTATAACTCGCCAAACTAAGTATTGCAGCTAATGAAACTAATTGAACTTTCATGGTAATTCCTCTCATAATTAATAAAACAACACTGAATCGTTTCAGTCAATATGACATAAATAACCAAAAATCGACAAAGAAAAATCATTAAAATGAGAGGTTATTCACACTTTTACAAAACCAAATGATAAATGTAGCAAAATGATTTGATTGAATAAGTGTGAAATATTAAGAAGATTATTGTTTAGGTCTAATTTGTCCCGCTTTCCAATGTTTACGACAAACTGAATGGAACTCGCTATCTCCTAAATGAATTGAATTGCCAAACTTAACAATTTGCCCATCTTTTCCTTCAAGTAAATTCATGGTTGCTTTTTTTCCACACCAGCAAACTGTTTTTAGTTCTCTAAAGTTATCAGCAATTTCTAATAATGTTTTTGAACCTTCAAATAAATGTCCCATATAATCCGTCTTTAAACCAAAAAACATCATCGGTACACCATATTCATCACACACATCAGATAATTTCCAGATAGTGCTTTGCGATAAAAATTGGCTTTCATCAATTAACACACAAGCATAATTATTTTTCTTAATCAATTCAATGATTTCATCAACACTATTATCATCAAGTTGTAATGCTTTTTTTCGCAATCCTAAACGTGAGACAATTTCAACCGCCGAATCACGAGTGTCGACCGAAGATTTAAGCAGCAAAGTCTGCATATTATTACTCAAATAATTGTGGTCAATTTGTAATAACTCGGTTGATTTACCTGCATTCATTACGGCATAAATATAGTAAATTTTCGACAAAATAAGACTCTCAGAAATAAAATAAATGGATAAAAGAGATTGTTTAGATAGTAAAAAAGGTAAGTTATATAACTTACCTTTTACAAAGCTTAAAGATTAATTATTTCGCTTTACCTTGATTAGCAACCGCGGCTTGTTTTGCTGCGATTTCATCAGCATTACCTAAGTAATAATGTTTGATAACTTTCATGTTGTCATCAAATTCGTACACTAATGGTACACCTGTTGGGATATTTAGTTCGATAATATCATCGTCACTGATGTTGTCTAAATGCTTAACTAAAGCACGAAGAGAGTTACCATGAGCAGCGATAATTACACGTTCACCTTTAGCAACACGAGGTGCAATGGTTGATTCCCAATAAGGAAGTACACGTTTAATGGTTAGTGCTAGACTTTCGGTTAATGGTAATTCTGACTCAGGTAAATTGCTGTAACGTGAATCATGACCAGGGAAGCGTTCATCTGATTTTTCAAGTGCAGGAGGCGTAATTGCAAAACCACGGCGCCATAATTTTACTTGTTCATCACCATATTTAGCCGCAGTTTCGGCTTTATTTAGACCTTGCAGCGCACCATAGTGACGTTCATTTAGTTTCCAACATTTTTCAACAGGTAACCAAGCTTGATCAACTTCGTCAAGAACATGCCATAAAGTATGAATTGCACGTTTTAATACAGAAGTATAAGCGTAATCAAACTGAAAACCTTCTTGTTTAAGTAATTTACCTGCTTCGGCTGCTTCCTTATTACCTTTGTCAGATAAATCAACATCAGTCCAACCACAAAATCGGTTTTCTTGATTCCAAACACTTTCTCCATGTCGGATAAGAACTAATTTTTTTACTGCCATGAGTCTAACTCCTTTGTTACGTAGAATAAAACTGTTTAAATTAAATAATCTTTATAATACTCGTAAATTCCATACATTAACTGTTTTACAGTTAATAAATATTAATTTTTTGGTAGATATTTTAATGGATCAACGGATTTTGCTTGATAGCGCACTTCAAAATGCAATCTTACTGAAGAGGTACCCGTTGCTCCCATAGTCGCAATTTGTTCCCCAGCTCGAACCGCTTGTTGCTCTTTTACCAAAATCGACTGGTTATGTGCATATGCGGTTAAATAATCATCATCATGTTTTATAATAATTAAATTACCATAACCAGGTAAAGCATTACCGGAGTAAACCACGCGACCATCTGCGGCAGCCATCACTTTATTACCTAATCCACCGGCTATATCAATACCTTTGCTAGCATTAGAAAATTTTTCAATAATTTTACCTTTAGCTGGCCACTGCCATGTAATATTCCCAACCTTAGAAGCAGAAGTTCCTTTATTTGATGGATTTGTTTTTCCATTATTTGTAGTATCAGTTACAGAACCAGTTACCGTTTGAGTTGTCTGAACAGTACTCGATGTCTGGTTTTTTCCTGATGTAGTAGTTGTTGTAGTGGTAGTAGTTAAAACAGGCGTCGGTACTGGTGTAGAAGTTTTAGTTGTAGTTGTAGTTGTGGTTGTAGGTGTAGTTTTAGTATCTGCTACATTAGATTTTTGATTGGTAACCGCCACTTGTTGAGTTGTTTGATTACTGGTTACTTTTTGCGTGACACCCCCACTAACATCCAGTACTTGTCCAATAACAAGAGAGTAGGGATTCTTGATATTATTTTTAGCCGCTAAAGAGCGATAATCATTACCTGTGACCCATGCAATATAATATAATGTGTCGCCTTGACTTACCGTATAAGTATCACCTTGATAACCTCCCTTAGGAATTTCATCATAATTGCGCTTATTAGAAACGCGTTCGTTAGTAATATTAACGCCATTATTATTGTCTACATTACTATTTGTCGTGTTATTTGCATTATCATCGTTTGAACTTGACGTCGTTATTGGTTTAGGTACCTGTGTTGAATTGGTATTTGATGGTACTGAAGGTGAAGTAACGCCACTTCCAGTAGAAATATTAACAGGAGGTTTAGAATAACCTGTTTTTGACGAACCACCTGAAAAATCCGAAATATCTTCAATTTGGGCAGGATTTGATTGAGTACAGGCAGTAATGACCAAGCTTAAACAAGTTAGCGTAAGAATCTTTTTCAAAGCAACACCTTTCATTCGTTAATATTGTTTTAAGAGCATATTTTATCGTTTCTAATATAAAAAGCTATTATATCGGTTCCTTATTATGCTAGCTATAATAAAATAGTAAGGATACAATTTAAATCAATTACAATCCACCAAATTTCTACTAAATCCGCACAAATATACTCTCTGTTTTTCAATTATTAATAGATTGCGCAACAAATAGTCAATATCTAATTAGCAATACGTTTATTTATTATAACTATTATAACAAATAGCGGAAAATAGAATTTATTTTTGAAAGTGGTGAGTATATACAATAAAATGCTTGTTCGTACAGTAGATTTATTCTATTTTCTGTGAAATTTTAATGTGACTCAAATTAATGACTCTATATATTGTTGCAACACCCATTGGAAATTTAGATGATATTACCCTTAGAGCTATTGACACACTTAAACGTGTTGATTTGATAGCTGCTGAAGATACGCGCCATAGTGGTTTACTATTACAGCATTTGGGTATTAAAGCTAAGCTTTTTTCCTTACATGATCATAATGAACAAGAAAAAGCACACGTTCTGATTGAAAAACTCCAATCAGGTCTCTCTATTGCCTTGGTTTCAGATGCCGGAACGCCATTAATCAATGATCCTGGCTATCATTTAGTAAAAGCTTGCCGTGAAAATGATATAAAAGTAGTCCCGATTCCAGGAGCTTGTGCCGCTATTGCAGCCTTGTCGGTAGCTGGATTACCGTCCGACAAATTTATTTATGAAGGATTTTTACCCGCTAAAAGCAAAGCACGGCAAGATAGTTTAGCCTCATTAATTACTGAGCCTCGCACCATGATTTTTTATGAATCAACGCATCGCTTATTAGAGACACTTAAGGATATGCAAACTATTTTTGGTGCCGATAAGCAGATTGTTTTGGCTAAAGAACTTACTAAAACATGGGAAACCATTGTTAGCTTTCCAGTCAATGAACTCATCGACTGGTTAAATCAAGATGCATCTCGTCAAAAAGGTGAATTTGTCTTGATTGTGGCTGGGTATACAGAAAATAATAAGGATATTGATCCAAAAGCCATAAATACTCTTAAATTATTACAAAAAGAGCTACCATTAAAAAAAGCAGCTGCGATTACTGCTGAAATTTATGGACTTAAAAAGAATCAACTCTATCAAATTGGTTTAAATTTTGAAGAATAAACTAACAAGTCATGTGCTACTTGTCACTTTTAATAAATTTAAGCAAAGTAACAAGTTAAAACCGATATCAACATTTGATATAGATCTATTAACAACACGTCAATAAGAACATTGGCATAAATAGCATGATTTAGTATATAATTACCTCTTATATTTAAGACATTTATTGATAAAAAGGTAACAAACAGTATGGGATTTAAATGTGGTATCGTCGGACTACCAAATGTTGGCAAGTCAACTCTTTTTAACGCACTAACCAAAGCAGGCATTGAAGCAGCTAACTTTCCATTTTGTACTATCGAACCAAATACTGGTGTAGTACCAATGCCCGATCCACGTTTAGATGAGCTGGCTAAAATTGTCAAACCTCAGCGCACCTTACCTACTACTATGGAATTTGTTGATATTGCTGGTTTAGTAAAAGGTGCCTCAAAAGGTGAAGGTTTAGGTAACCAATTTTTAGCCAACATTCGTGAGACTGAAGCCATTGGCCATGTTGTTCGTTGTTTTGAAAATGAAAATATCATTCATGTTGCAGGCAAAATTGACCCAGCTGAAGATATTGAAATTATTAATACTGAACTTGCGTTAGCCGATCTAGAAGCTTGTGAAAGAGCAATGACACGTTTACAAAAACGTGCTAAAGGTGGCGATAAAGATGCTAAATTTGAACTCGAAATTCTTGAAAAATGCTTACCACATTTAGAACAAGGTAAAAAGCTATTGCTATTGGATTTAAGTAAAGAAGAGCTTGATGCGGTTAAATACTTAAGCTTTTTAACATTAAAACCAACCATGTATATTGCTAATGTTAATGAAGATGGATTTGAAAATAATCCTTATTTGGAAAAGGTACAAGCCATTGCCGCTCAAGAAAAATCTGTTGTTGTTCCTGTTTGTGCAGCCATTGAAGCAGAACTTGCTGAACTAGATGATGCTGATCGTGATGAATTCATGCAAGATCTAGGGTTAACTGAACCTGGCTTAAATCGCGTTATTCGTGCTGGTTACAGTTTACTTAATTTACAAACCTATTTTACCGCAGGTGTTAAAGAAGTTCGCGCATGGACAATTTCGGTTGGAGATACTGCCCCACAAGCAGCAGGTAAAATTCATACCGACTTTGAAAAAGGCTTTATTCGAGCACAGACCATTGCTTTTGATGATTTTATCAAATATGGCGGTGAACAAGGTGCTAAAGAAGCAGGGAAAATGCGTTCTGAAGGAAAAGACTATATCGTACAAGATGGCGATATCATGAACTTTTTATTTAATGTATAACCATCTATTTTACGTCGCCTTTTGGCGACGTTGTTATATTTACTGTTATATTAAGTTCTCATTAAGATTTAATATAATAATAATTTTTACACAAACGTATACCTTACCTGAAACTTCTTGTCAAAACTAATGGACTATTCATATAAGGAAAGCACTCGTCAATGTTACTTACTTTTAATCAAGCTAAGCAAAATATATTAGCAATCGCGACTAAAGCAAAACCTCTGACTAACCAAAAGGTTTCATTATTTGACGCTTTAGATAGAATTGCTGCCATACCAATTATTTCGCCAATTAATGTTCCTGGATTTGATAATTCAGCAATGGATGGGTACGCAGTCAGACTTTCAGATATTCAACAAACAAAAACATTACCTCTAGCCAGTGCAATTTTTGCAGGTGACGATATTAGTAATTTACAATGGCCTGAAGGTACTTGTTTACGCATTATGACAGGCGCCCCTGTCCCGATTGACGCAGATGCGGTTGTAATGCAAGAGCATACAGAACAATCCGATTTAGGTATTAGTTTTTTAAAGGAAGTTAAAGCGGGTGATAACATACGTCGGTGTGGTGAAGATGTAAAAAAAGATTCGATAACGGTTGCCACAGGTACTAAATTAACATTACCAACCCTATCAACCCTTGCAACATTAGGCATTAGCGAAGTCACCGTTTTTAACAAATTGAAAGTAGCTATCTTTTCAACGGGTAATGAACTAACACCAATTGGAATGCCCTTATCAGGCAATGGCGCAATTTATGATAGTAATCGCTTTACTTTAAAATTGTTATTAACAAAACTCAACTGTGAAATCATTGATCTTGGAATTATTCCTGATGATCCGACTCAAATTAAACAAGCTTTAGTGACCGCATCAAACCAAGCAAATCTTGTCATAACCAGTGGTGGCGTTTCGGTGGGCGATGCCGATTATACGAAAACAGCCTTAGAAGATTTAGGACAGATCAATTTCTGGAAAATTGCCATGAAACCAGGTAAACCTTTTGCTTTTGGACAAATTGGTCATGCATTATTTTGTGGTTTGCCGGGCAACCCAGTATCAACCTTGGTAACTTTTTATCAACTCGTTCAGCCTTTGATTTTGACACTTTCTGGGCTTAAAACAACCGATATTGATTTTTGTTTCCAAGTAAAAGCAGCCACCAACCTTAAAAAGAGTATTGGTCGGGTAGATTTTCAACGAGGAAGATTGCAAATTGATGCTCAAGGAGAATTAGAAGTTGTTTCTACTGGCCAACAAGGATCACATATTACACAGTCGTTTAATCAGGCTAACTGTTTTATTATTCTCGAACAAGAACGCGGTAATGTAAACAAAGGCGAACTGGTGACGATTGAACCATTTAATACTCTACTTAAGTAATTTCACCAATCTAATATAGAACTTAACTTATTAACACAAAATCATACACTTTTTAAATAGTGTATGATTAATGTTATTTAGTCATTAAAAGAGTGCAACTAAAATAGCACCAGCAGCAATCATTGCCACACCAATTCCAGCTAACAATGAGATTTTTTCACCAAATAAAATTGCTGCAAATACGACTGCAAAAACCACACTTAATTTATCGATTGGCGCAACTTGCGATACTTTACCTTCTTTAATGGCCATAAAATAAAACAACCAAGATAGAGCGCCAGCAATACCGCTTAGTGCTATAATTAACAATGCTTTTTTATCATTTAAAAATGTGCTAACAAGATTAAGTTTTCCTTGTACTACAACCACACCAACCAAAAAAATTGCCATAACAACGGCACGAATCGCTGTGGCTGTATTGGCATCAAGCTGTTGTAAACCGATTTTACCTAAAATCGCAACACCAGCTGCGGTAATAGCTGAGAGTAATGCATAAATAAGCCATGCACTCATACTAATACCTATCTACTTGAAAAAGGAACTGCTGATTATTTGAATTATTTTGACATTGTTGTGATTTACTCATCATACCTTTGCAATCTTCTAATACACCATGTGCCTTTGACCAATGATATTTTTTCCCTTGATCATTCTTCCCACCACATGCAACTAAAGTTAAACTTAAGATGATACAAGTTAATCCAAGCGTTGCTAATTTCATTATGCCCCCCTTTTTTCAATCAAAAACTGAATTACAGTTTCGAATTCAAACATTTGAAAATCATTTTAATCCAGAATTATGATGATTAATAGCTAAACTGCCACCTATTTTTAATAGATGAAAAAAACGATCAGCTCGATGCTCACATAATTGTTGTGCAGGCTCATCTAACGATTCATCAGATAATTCAAATGTTCCCCAGTGAATTGCAATCGCTTCATGACAATTGAGTTCGTCATACAACTGCACAGCCTGCGCAGGATCGATATGTTGCGATTGTAATAATCTACGGGGAGCATAAGCACCTATTGGAATTAATGCCAGATCAATACAAGTAAAACGTTGACCTATCTCTTTTAAACGCGGTGAATAGCCAGTATCCCCCATGAAATAAACGGTTTTAGTTTTAATGGGAATATCTACATTTGACTGCACTATCCAACCGCACCATAACGATTTGTTAATATCAAAAAGACCTCGATTACTCCAGTGTCTAGCGGGTGTTGCGGTAAAATTTAGACAATCAATAGTGATTGAATCATACCAATTAAGTTCAAAAACCTGCTTAGCACCCCATTTCAAAAGCTTATTTTTCAATCCTAAAGGAGCAACCAAGACGATTTTAGGAAAACGTTTGACTAATTGACGAATACTATATTCATCCAAATGGTCATAGTGATTATGTGAAATCATTATAAAATCAATGTCAGGCAATTGATCGATAGTAAGTGCTGGTGAATTATATCGTTTAGGCCCAGTAAATTGTGAAGGTGAAGCTCGCTTAGAAAAAATAGGATCGGTTAAAATCATCTTATTATTTAAACGAATTAAATTGGTTGAATGACCTATCCACCAAACTCTATCGTTAGGTAAAGTGAGATCGATAGACTCACACCAAGCCTGATTAAATGCTTCATACCCTCCTTTTGGCTCATGTACTTTACGTCTTTGATACCACCACCATGTTTTAACAAAATTGATGTTAAACGGTTCATGATTCTCAAATTTTTTGGTTGAACGATGTACTTTTTTATTCGCTTCTTGCTTGTTTATCATCGATTAAAATCCTAGATTAATTAGCAGATCGTTCTATCACCACGGCCACATTACTCGCATTAGCAATCGCGCCAGGTTTCGAAACTTTTACTTTTAACCATTGCACTGAAAACTTTTGTATCACCAATTGCGCTACACGTTCAGCGACACATTCTATAAGTTCAAATTGAGTCGATTGAATAAAATTGGTTATCGATTGACTTACCAAAAAATAATCTAAACACAGTGTAACATCATCACTCTCACCCGCAGGCTGGTTGTCCCATGACATTTCAAGATCCAGTATTAACTTTTGTTTTATGGTCTTTTCCCATTCATAAACACCGATGGTTGTTAGGACAGTAAGACCTTCAATTAACACTCTGTCTTTATTATTAATTTTCATAGTTAGTTCCGATTGCTGATCTGTATTAAATAGAGATTACCGAATATTGATAAATTACGCTATAATTTATTGCAATATATTATAAGAAATTAGTAATTATGACTCGTATATATCAACCTTTTACCATCAATCAAAATAGCCTTATTACTTTAAATGATGATGCCTTTAATCATCTTATACGGGTGTTGAGAATGAAAACAGGTGAAGAAATCATCTTATTTGATGGTTCAAACCACATCACCCCAGCAGTTATTCATGAAATAAATAAAAAATCCGTCACAGTAAAAACGGCCACAACAATTTTAGATAATCGTGAATCTCCTTTAAATATTCATTTAGGTCAAGTGATTTCACGCGGGGAAAAAATGGAATTTACCATTCAAAAATCCGTAGAATTAGGCGTTAACACTATCACGCCCCTTTTGTCAGAACGCTGTGGTGTTAAGCTGGATGACGAAAGAATGAGTAAGAAAGTCCAACAATGGCAGAAAATTGTGATTTCAGCCTGTGAGCAGTGCGGTCGTAACGTGATACCTATCATTAATCCCGTGATGAAGCTGGAAAATTGGTGTGCAAGTTTAACAAGTCAATTAAGATTAAATTTACATCCTAAAGCGCAACATGGTATTAAGCATTTACCTTATGATAAAAAAGATATTAGTCTACTAATTGGTCCCGAAGGCGGTCTGTCCGATGCTGAAATCAATATGACACATCAATATGATTTTACTGATATACTACTTGGTCCACGTATATTACGCACTGAAACAGCAGCACTTACCGCTATTACAGCCTTACAAGTACATTTAGGTGATTTAGGCTAATGAAATAGAGATAAGGTAATAAATGTTTATTTGCATCTAGACCAGTAACGAGTATGATAGTTATCAATTTATTTATAATAGTGGGTAATACTCTATCATAATGTTTCAAATATACTTTTTAACAAGTATTACTTTAATATATGTTATCATCATAAATGTCGATAAAACCAATAACGTCAGTAAGGAGTTACCATGATTAAGCTTGGTATAGTAATGGATCCAATTAGTCATATCAAAATTAAGAAAGACACAAGTTTTGCTATGCTACATGAGGCACAAAAACGTGGATACCAACTTTTTTATATGGAAATGAATGATCTTTTTTTACGTAATGGCGAAGCGTACGCAACAACAAAGACATTAAAGGTTTATAACGACCATTCCCATTGGTTTGATTTTACCGAAGAACAAACTATACCGTTAAGTGATCTTGATGTAATTTTAATGCGTAAAGATCCACCCTTTGATACAGAATTTATATACGCAACGTACATTCTTGAACGTGCTGAAGCAAAAGGTGTATTAGTGGTTAATAAACCACAAAGCTTACGTGATTGTAATGAAAAATTATTTACGGCTTGGTTTGCACAATTTACACCTGAAACATTAGTTACTCGGCAAACCCAACATATTAAAGAGTTTCATCAACAATATTCTGATATCATCTTAAAACCTTTGGATGGTATGGGGGGCGCCTCAATTTTTAGGATTAAACAAGGCGATCCAAATGTATCCGTGATTATTGAAACATTAACCGAACATAATACACGTTACTGCATGGCACAAACCTATATACCCGCTATCACAGATGGCGATAAACGAGTTTTAGTTGTCGATGGCGAACCTGTCCCTTTTTGTCTAGCTAGAATTCCACAGAAAGGTGAAACACGAGGTAACCTAGCGGCAGGTGGTCATGGTGAAGTCAGAGCACTAAGTGAAAGTGATTGGCATATTGCTAAAAGTGTTGCTCCAACTTTAAAAGAAAAAGGGTTATTATTTGTAGGACTGGATATTATTGGTGATAAACTAACTGAAATTAATGTTACTAGCCCTACATGTGTTCGTGAAATTGAAGCAGAAAATCCGAATCTTTCAATTACTGGCATGCTTATGGATGCCATTGAACGTCGATTAAATAAGTTGAGTTAAATATGATTAGAGAATTTAAAAGTGCCGATTTAGATAAAGTTATGGAAATATGGTTACAAGGTAATGAACAAGCACATAACTTTATTGATAGTAATTTTTTCAAACAAAATTTTGATATCGTAGAAATGTTGATCCCAATGTCAACTGTTTATGTTCAAGATCTTGATGGTGTAAAAGGCTTTATTGGCATAACTGAAAATTATATTTCAGGTCTGTTTGTTGAACAAGATTATCGTCGACAAGGGACAGGTAAAGCTTTAGTTAATAAAGCTAAACAACGCTATAATGAACTTTTTGTGCATGTTTATAAGAAAAATACTGATGCAATTAACTTTTTTCTTTCACAAAACTTCGAAATCATATCCGAATCAATCAATGAAGAAAGTAATGAATCAGAACTTTTATTGCGTTGCGATATTGAGCATAATGTTAAAATTGGTAAATGTGCTTTATAAACAATTAAAGATGTGAGCATATGAATTTAAAAAATCATTTTATAATCGCTATGCCGACCATGAGCGACGTATTGTTTAGCCGTTCTGTAGTATATATTTGTGAGCATAACCGCGATGGTGCTATGGGAATTATTATCAATAAACCTATCATTGAACTGAATGTTTCAACGATACTAAGTCGCCTTGAAATTACTGCATCAAGAAATTGCGCAGAACTTGAATATCCTGTTTTTGCAGGAGGTCCTATTGCAGAAGAACAAGGCTTTATATTACACACACCGCAAACCGGTTTTTCGTCAAGTATCCAAATTTCTGACGATGTAATGATAACCACTTCGCTGGATTTATTAAAATCAATTGGCACAAGTCAACAACCCAAAGATCTTTTATTAGCATTGGGTTACTCTAGTTGGCAGTCGTTACAGCTTGAAGATGAAGTTGCCAGAAACGACTGGTTAGTTGCTGATGCTGACGCTAAAATTATTTTTGAAGTTCCTTTTGAAAATCGCTGGCAAAAAGCAGCCGAATCTTTGGGTGTCAATATGAACACAATTTCGCACCAAATGGGTAATGCATAACCTATGGCGACAGTAATTGCATTTGATTTTGGCACATTTAGTATTGGTGCTGCTATTGGTCAGGATGTGACTAGAACTGCTAGCCCTCTTTGCTCATTCAAAGCTCGTGATGGTATCCCCAATTGGCAAGCTATTGAAAAAATCTTAAATGAGTGGCAACCTGATTTATTAGTCGTAGGTTTACCGTTGAATATGGATGGTACAGAACAACCATTAACCGCCAGAGCCCGTAAGTTCGCTAATCGATTACATGGACGGTTTGGTTATCAAGTTCAATTGCAAGATGAACGCTTATCGACGGTTGAAGCAAAATCACGAATTTTTGCTTCTCGTGGTTATCGTGCCCTTGAAAAAGGGCATGTTGATGCTACTTCTGCTGTCATTATTTTAGAAAGCTGGTTTGAAAATAATTAGCAAACTGAATTAATTCGTTATTTTTTAAATAATTCATCGCCAACAAATTTCATCCTTGCTAAAATAAAAAGCAATTTCTCTACTGTAAGGATTGCTCACTGTGTCAAATAATAAATCTCTCAGTTATAAAGATGCTGGTGTCGACATCGATGCTGGCAATGAACTGGTTAATCGCATCAAATCGGTTGTTAAAGAAACTAAACGTCCAGAAGTGATGGGGGGACTAGGTGGCTTTGGAGCACTGTGTGCTATTCCACAAAAATACAAAGAACCCATTTTAGTATCTGGTACAGATGGCGTTGGTACTAAATTACGTTTGGCAATGGATTTGAATCGCCATGAATCAATCGGTATTGATCTGGTTGCCATGTGTGTCAATGACCTCATCGTTCAAGGTGCTGAACCTTTATTTTTCCTCGACTATTACGCAACGGGCAAACTTAATGTCGATGTTGCCACAACGGTAGTTACAGGCATTGCCGAGGGGTGTAAACAATCAGGTTGTGCCTTAGTCGGAGGCGAAACAGCTGAAATGCCAGGCATGTATCATGGCAACGACTACGACTTAGCAGGATTTTGTGTGGGTGTCGTTGAAAAATCGCAAATGATTGATGGTACTAAAGTTCAAGATGGTGATGCATTAATTGCATTAGCATCAAGTGGTGCACACTCCAATGGCTATTCATTAGTACGAAAAATTATTGAAGTGAGTGGTGTTAACCCAGCTGTTGAACAACTCGACGGGAAACCACTTGCTGATCATTTACTTGCACCAACTAAAATCTATGTCAAATCTGTTCTTGATTTAATTGCTCAGATTAAAGATGTACATGCAATTGCGCATATTACTGGTGGTGGATTTTGGGAAAATATTCCACGCGTTCTGCCCGATAATACTCAAGCAATAATAAATGAAGCAAGTTGGCAATGGCCAGCAATATTTGATTGGCTACAAAAAGCAGGTAATGTAAGCCGTCATGAAATGTACCGCACATTTAACTGTGGTGTTGGTTTAATTATTGCTTTACCAAAATCACTGGCAGATAAAGCTATTTCTATACTTAATCAGCACGGTGAAAAGGCGTGGTTATTGGGTGAAATTAAACACTCAACATCGGCTGATCGTGTTGTGATAAAATAAAATAACTTAATGATATTATTCGAAAAAATCCATCTTTAGAATAATATCATTTTTTATCCATTTTTAAAATATTGGTTTTAAAAGTAATTAACTTATTATCAATCATTTAATCACTAAAACTCTAATTACAGAAAATATTACCCCTAATTATTTGTTACTGAAAAGCTGCTTTTTTCTTTATCTCATTAATATCTCGATAAAAAGTTAGAGATATCTGTAATTCAAAAACACCTACCAAAAATTTAATATAAAAATAACTAAAAGCTATCTTACTTTCTGGTACAATAGTCAAAATTTATAATAATTAAGTAATGTCGTAACACTATAAATTACAAGGTTTTTTTAATGATCATATCAGATGCTAATAGCGCGGTGTCCTCCGTAGCTTATCGTGCAAACGAAGTCATTGCCATTTATCCAATTACTCCTAGCTCTTCAATGGCTGAACAAGCTAGCACATGGGCAGAATTTGATAAACCAAATGTATTTGGTGATATTCCAAGAGTAGTTGAAATGCAATCCGAAGCAGGAGCCATTTCCACTGTTCATGGTGCATTAATGACGGGTGCATTAGCAACATCATTTACATCATCACAAGGGTTATTGTTGATGATCCCTTCGTTATACAAAATTGCAGGGGAACTTACACCATTTGTTTTACATGTCGCTGCGCGTACCGTTGCTACGCATGCCTTGTCAATTTTTGGTGATCATTCTGATGTTATGTCTGTTAGACAGACCGGTTTTGCTATGCTTTGTTCTAGCTCGGTACAAGAAGCACAAGATTTAGCATTAATTTCTCAAATTGCCAGTTTTAACAGTCGAATTCCATTCGTCCATTTTTTTGACGGTTTCAGAACATCACACGAAGTTAATAAGATTTATCCGCTATCAGATGAAGATATTCATAATCTTTTACCACATGAAGCAATTAAAGCTTATCGTTCACGAGCATTAACCCCAGATAACCCTGTGATACGTGGTACATCTGCCAATCCTGATACCTATTTTCAATGTCGAGAAGCTATAAATAGTTATTATGATAATGCCTATCAGCACGTTGTTGATGCTATGACCGCTTTTGAAAAACAAACTGGAAGAAAATATCAACCTTTTGAGTATTACGGTGCCAGTGATGCTGAACGAATTATTGTAATTATGGGTTCTGGTGCCAGCACCAGTAAAGAAGTGGTTGATTATCTGCTTAAAGAAAATCAAAAAGTCGGTGTGGTAATTGTTCGATTATTTCGTCCATTTTCAGCTCAACACTTACTTGCTGTGATTCCAGATAGTGTTAAGAAAATTGCCGTATTAGATAGAACAAAGGAACCAGGAGCACAAGCAGAGCCTTTATATTTGGACATTATGACAGCTTTTGCTGAGAGCTTGTCTCGTGGTGAACGTAATTCTATGCCACAGATTATTGGCGGACGTTATGGATTATCCTCTAAAGAGTTTGATCCCCGCTCAGTACTTGGCATTTTCAACGAGCTTGGTTTAGAAAAACCAAGACCACGCTTTACGGTGGGTATTTATGATGATATTACTGGGCTATCATTACCACTACCAGATAAATCAATTCCGCAAAAATCAGCACTAGAAGCCCTGTTTTATGGGTTGGGAAGTGATGGCACCGTTTCGGCAACTAAAAATAATATTAAAATAATTGGAGACAGTTCACCGTTTTATGTGCAAGGTTATTTTGTTTATGATTCCAAAAAGGCAGGTGGATTAACTACCTCTCACCTACGTGTAAGCTTAGATCCAATTGATTCGCCTTACTTGATTACCAGTGCACATTTTATTGGTTGTCATCAAGACCAATTTATAGATAAATATCAGATTGTCGATAAACTCAAAGATGACGGTATTTTTTTACTTAATACCCCATATAGCAAAGATGAAATTTGGCATCGGTTACCTAAAGAAGTGCAGGTACAATTAATTCAGAAAAGAGCCCATTTCTATATTATCAATGCAGCTAAAATTGCGCGTGAATGTAATTTAGGAGCCAGAATTAACACAGTCATGCAAGCTGCTTTTTTTCATCTATCGGATATATTCAAAAATGATTTTAGCATCACACAGTTAAAAGAAGTCATTGCCAAAAGTTACAGTAGTAAAGGTCAAGAGTTGGTTGAAAATAACTGGAAAGCGTTAGATTTAGCCATCACTTCGCTTGAACAAATTCCACTTAGTTGTGTGGATCAAAGTAGCCCATCAATGCCTCCTATTGTACCAAACAATGCGCCAGATTTTGTAAAAACCGTTACTGCAACTATGTTAGCAGGTTTAGGTGATAGTCTACCGGTTTCGGCATTTCCACCAGATGGCACTTGGCCAACTGGCACCACTAAATGGGAAAAACGTAATATTGCTGAAGAGATCCCGATTTGGAAATCAGAACTGTGTACGCAATGTAACCATTGCGCAGTTGCCTGTCCTCATGCAGCTATTCGAGCCAAAGTGGTCGAACCGGATGCAATGCTTAATGCCCCTGATACATTAGAATCGCTAGAAGTTAAAGCACGCGATATGAAAGGTCAACGTTATGTATTGCAAGTAGCTCCGGAAGATTGCACTGGTTGTAACTTATGTGTTGAGGTGTGTCCATCTCGTGATCGTAACAACTTTGATATTAAAGCAATCAATATGCAGCCTCGTATTGATAACCTTGACACACAAAGAGTTAATTATGAGTTCTTTTCTCAATTACCAGATCGTGATATCAAATCACTTGAGCGTATAGATATACGAACTTCTCAATTAATTACACCATTGTTTGAATATTCGGGTGCTTGTGCGGGTTGTGGTGAAACACCATATATTAAATTATTAACACAACTTTATGGCGACCATCTGGCTATTGCTAATGCAACTGGTTGCTCATCTATTTATGGGGGCAATTTACCATCAACACCTTATACTACCGATCGCTCGGGTCGTGGACCTGCTTGGGCTAATTCTTTATTTGAAGACAATGCTGAATTTGCTTTAGGTTATCGTATCACTTATAACCAACATAGAAAACGTGCCTTACGTTTACTTGATCATTTGGCGGGCGAGATTTCGCCAGAAATTGCCATCACTTTGCAATCTTCTGATGCAACCATCGCTGAAAAAAGAACGCAAGTTGACTTATTACGAGAGCAATTAAAACACATTGATTCTGTCGAAGCTAAAGAGTTATTAGAAGACGCCAACTATCTGATTGATAAATCAGTATGGGCAATTGGTGGAGATGGTTGGGCTTATGATATTGGTTTTGGCGGACTTGACCATGTAATGAGTTTAACCGATAACGTCAATATTTTAGTATTAGATACTCAATGTTATTCTAATACGGGTGGTCAACAGTCCAAAGCAACACCTATGGGCGCCGTATCTAAATTTGCGGATTTGGGTAAACATAAAGCCCGTAAAGATTTAGGTGTTAGCATTATGATGTATGGTCATGTTTATGTGGCTCAAGTGGCTTTAGGTTCTCAACTAAACCAGACATTAAAAGCGTTACAAGAAGCGGAAGCCTATGATGGGCCATCCCTTGTCATTGCTTATAGTCCGTGTGAGGAACATGGTTATGATCTGGCTAAGTCCCACGAACAGATGAAAGATTTAGTGAAATCTGGGTTCTGGCCTCTTTATCGATATGATCCTCGCCGTGCGGCTGAAGGAAAACCGGGATTAGTTTTAGATTCAAAATCACCAAATAGTGAAGCTCTATCAAGTATTTTACTTAAAGAACAACGATTCCGACGTTTAGAAACCTTAGAACCGACTGTTGCTAATATACTACATGCACGTTCAACAAAAATGGTCGCATCAAAATATAGGTTCTTACAAATGCTATCAAGCTATTCGGATATTGAAACCCCGCCTGATAGTTAAGTACAAATGACGCATATTCTATAAAGAATGAAACAGACCAGTTATTACTAAAAAATAATAACTGGTCTTTTTATACACCCTTTTTGTGCAATAAAGCATCAATATTGTGCATTTTTTTAATAAAAATCTACTGATAAGTCTCTTCTTTTACTATTTTATTATTATAAATCAATAGGATTCATTAACTCTGTAACTTGGTATTATTTTTGCATTAATAATTATTGACCACATAAGGATCAACTAAAACATGAGGTGAATCATGGTGTCTAATATAAATATCAATAGAAGAAAATTATTAACATTTTCAAGTGCAGCGATAGCTGGGTTATCCATCAATCAATTTTTATCTAAAGCCTATGCTCAAGAAGTACAAAATACGGTTTCTTATAACCTACCTATGCTTGATAAAGTAGTTACACCCGATGTAAACAATCCAGTCAGGCTAAATTTTAATGAAAATGCTCTAGGCATGTCACCTAATGCTAAACAAGCAGCAATTGATGCTATTCCTAAAGCCAATCGTTATGCTAAAGCGGAGATGCCATTGCTGAATAAACGGTTAGCTAAACATCATAATGTTGCTGAATCTCAAATTTTATTAACCGCGGGTTCATCAGAAGGAATTCGTAGCGCTATTGCCGCCTATGTTAAACCTGATACCCAATTAGTTATCCCAGAACTTACTTACGGTGACGGTGAATATTTTGGTAAAATTTTTAATTTACACATCAGCAAAGTACCAAGTTTACCGGATTGGCAAATCGATTTGAAAGGTTTACAAAAAGCGGTTGAGAACTATAAAGGATCATCGATTGTCTATTTAGTTAATCCTAACAATCCCACTTCGACTGTTTTTGCAACTAAAGAGATCGAATCATGGATAAAAAGCAAACCTAAAAATACTATTTTTATTATTGATGAAGCCTACGCTGAGTTTGTTAACGATCCGGCATATAAATCAGCCGATTACCTTATTGGGCAAGGTTGTGAAAATATAATACTACTAAAAACTTTTTCAAAAATTCATGCTATGGCTGGTTTACGTGTTGGTTATGCGGTCAGTTCAGCCGAAAATATCAATAATATTGCACAATATGTAGCAGGCGAAAAGCTTAACTATTGTGGTGTTTGTGCAGCATTAGCCTCGATGGATGATCGGTCATTTTTAACTTATTCAAAAAAAGCCGTTGATGTTTCACGTCAAATCATGGAAAACGTCTTATCGGATTTAGGTTTACATTACCTAAAATCTGAAACCAATTTTATGTTTCATAAAAGTCCGATTGATTTAAAAGCATATCGGGAATTAATGGAAAATAACTTTATTTTGATAGGACGAGATTTTCCTCCTGCTACGGACTGGTGCCGTATTTCACTCGGTACACCTGGCGAAATGCTTTATGTTGCTAACATTATGCGAGAATTAAAAGAGAAGGGAAAAATTTAATTTCATAAGTGTTCTTAAAAATGTCATTATTGACAAAATTAAACTCTCTAAATTGAACACAATTTAGAGAGCTTTTTAGATATCACTATTTTGAGTCAAATAGACAAGCAGGTTTATAAATTAACTACTAGTCACTCGTCGCGTCATCCAGTAACGTTTTTTCCAATAGTCATCATTCAAATTTGAATAAATTACACCTTTTGATGTTGAAGCGTGTAAAAATTTACCATCTGCATAATAAATGCCGACATGTAAACCACTGCCGCCTCGTCCTGTTTTGAAAAATACTAAATCACCTGGTTTAGGTTTAGTCACTTTATAACCTAATTGAGCTTGCTCAGCAGCACTTCTTGGTACAGTTTTAGAAAGTTTATTTTTGAAAAAATTAACAACTAAACCAGAACAATCACTACCATCTAAACTCATACCACCATAACGATAGGGCGTTTTATGCCATTTTTTATAATGGGAGTCAATTTTGGCTAACATCAAGGCATCTTGTTTAGTCTCTTTAGCTGATTTAGCGCCATAACTTGTATTGACAGTAGCGGTTGTAGTACTGCTACAACCGATTAACATAAACATAGAAAATATCAATGTTATGAAAAACCGCTTTTTTACACTAAAAAAGTTGTTCGGCAATATTTTCAATTGTCGATTGTCTTTTTTTGTCATTTCTTTTTGTTCCTTTATTTAACGTCGACCAATGCGAATAACGCCTTGCTATTTTCAAACTTTTAGGTAACACACCTTTTTTCCATTCTTGCGTTTCTAATTTAGATAATTTAATGGGACAAGTGTTCGCATGGCTGCGATGATTTAAACTCTCTTTTAGACTAACAAGTCGTAAAGAAAGGTAACAAATAATAACATCATCAACACTTAATTTATTATAACCAGAAAGCTGATATCGCATTCTAGAACCATAATGCTTGGCTGTTTGCACTAAACTACCGACAGCACCGCCAATGAGCGTTGCAGAACCAAGCGTAATGCCTCCGGTAACTAAATCAATACTTGCACCAATTGTAGCACCTGACACAAAACCTTTCGTCAAATGCATGCCCATTGTGGTTAGGGCATCTATATTAAATAGATCTGCATTATAACGACCTTTTAACAAAGGCAAACATTCTTCACTTTCTAAAGCTGAATTAAACTGAAAGAGTTTTAACAGCTCATTTATTGCCAACTGTTCTCGCTTTCTTACTTGATTTTGCATATCGACAATAGCTTGTTTATCATCAGATTTAGCCATTTTGTAAAAAGCTGTTACATCAACTAAAGCTTTAGCAATAATCAAATTAGCCTTTTTATTGCGAGCTTCACGCATTTGCGTAATTTTATTTAACCATTGATCTAAAATCAATTTTGCCGGCTCAATTAGCAAAGATAAACTCTTATACAATCGTTCTTCACCATCTATGGGCGGCACGATTGCATCGAACCGTATGATAGCATGAATACCGATCCGAGAAAGTAATATTTTCCATTCATTTTCATTTTGTTGCATACTCGCGGTAAAATTTAATACCGCCAATATCGGTTTGGCTCCACTGGCTAATATAGCTAATTCATCATGATATTTATCTAAAATTGGCTCTCGTACATCGATTACATAGATAGCGGCATCACTTTTCAATAATTGTCTGATTACTTTAGCTTCTTGATCAAAGGTATTTTCGGCTTCTGGGCTTTGTAAAAAAAATGTTAATTTATCAATACCATCAAGTTTATTGTTAGCTGGTGTTAATTGATGAATGTAATCATACAGTGCCAAGCTATCTTCTAAACCTGGTGTATCATAAAAAATAATGGTGTTTTGGTTATCAACAGGTAAGGTAATTGATTCGACATGTCTTGTTGTGCCTGGTTTATCTGATACATCACCAAAGTTACTATTGCGAATTAAAGTACGTAATAATGATGTTTTTCCTACATTTGCGTGCCCAACCACAGCTAATTTCAATGTCGTTAACATGTTAAAATTCCTCGCTTAACCATGTTGGTAAAGCTGATTGTAACGATAACGCTTGCCAATTATTAAATTGTTTGCCTTGATTGATAAACCAGATCCGACTCTGCTGCGATTTACTTGTCAGTTGATTAATTAAATTTAACATACCCCGATCGGGTGCCCTATCAGTATCAATCGCGATTAATAACTTTTTAGCAGGTGTTAATTGTAAATAGTCAAGAATTTTACGGCGCTGTTCACGCGTATTTAAAAAACCTAAAAAGGTTACTGAATTTGGTGGATTCCACTCTTCTTGCATATCAATTGCCACCAAGAAAGTACCTATTCCCTCTTGAGTCAAATGCGAAATTGATTGTTCAAATTTAACGTTATCTTTATTATCTTCATCTTCAACATGAAACAATATAGGTTGTAGATCATTTGCTAATAATTGATAATCAGGATGTTGGGTATTGAATTTAATTCGTCGACAACTAACCAACCAATTAATCCCGCAAATTATCATACATAAAAATCGAATCGCTAAACCATAAACGATGAAAACACCGAGCAACCAAATTGCCCAAGCAGAACGTATTTCTCCAGCATTTAGAGCGTGTTCACTTAATCTGATAATATTATCATCAGGAATCATAAACCCTATTTTCGAAGGTAACCAACCTAAATAATGAGTTAGGCTAATAATCGTATCTGAGCTAAGTAATGTTGTTTTCCATTCAAAACTATAATGTTTTGTTGAAAATAAGGCAATAAGCACTATTAACGCACTACTTAATATTACTGTCCAAAAAAGATTAAGTACAAATCCAATTAGCCAACGAATACGCCCACCGAATAACTCAATAAAAGCTGGAATAAGCTGTTGTACCGTCTTTTTTTGGGAGAACTTTTTTGCTAACCATAACCAGCAATAAACTAAAAAGCTACCACCTAAATTAGTAAACAAAAAAGAGGAGACTAACCAGATAAATAAAGTGACTAAATGAAGACCTAGTAAACTAAAAAGCGCCCAATACAAATTAATTGGATTTTGGCTTAAAGTACTAAAAGCCAATGATGCACCACAAATAATAGATAAAAAAATGAATACTAAAAAAGAGAGATTTATTGCTTTTAATAAATTTCTTTGCGCTGCATACAAACCATTTTGTTTTGATAGCATGACAGCTCGCATGACAATACGATTAACCAGTGACGTTTGAATCACTCTTACTTGTCGATTAATATCTTGATCTGCAAATCGCCCAGATTCTTTTTCAATTAAATGAATAGTCTGAGCAATCCACAGCGATTTTAACTCTTCTCGCATTATAGTTAATTTTCACAATTATATTAATGAAATATAAAACAATCGCAAGATAAGCCGCGTTTATAAATAGTGTGATTTATTGTGTGATTTCACCTATTTTGGTTAATAAAGTTTGGATACGTTGCTGCCAAACTTGTTGATCTTGTTTGAGCTTTTCATTTTCTTCGCGTAATGCTTTCATTTCATCTGAACTGTCATTGATCAACTGTTCTAATTCTTGATTGCCTTGCTTTAAAGTAGCAATTTCGTTTTGTAATGTCGTAATAGTATTAACAGTATGCTGAATTTTATTTTCTAACTGATTTAAAATTTCTAATGTCATATTTTTCCTCAAGCTCAAATTATTTGATGTATAATACTCCCCATTATAACGAATTCATTCTAAAATCAACACCTTTTTAAAACTTAAGTTGGAGAAAATTATGCGAAAACCTCTCGTTATGGGTAACTGGAAACTCAATGGTAGTATTGATATGGCTAAAAATTTAGTTGAGGGTTTAAGAAAAGAACTATCGACAGAAGCAGCGTGTGATATTGCTATTGCCCCACCAGTAGTTTATTTAGACTTTGTTAAACATCAATTAGGTGGTTCTAATATTATTTTAGGTGCCCAAGATGTAGATGTTAACCTGTCTGGCGCTTATACAGGTGAAGTATCAGCGACAATGTTAAAGGAAGTGGGTGTCACTCATGTAATTATCGGTCATTCAGAACGTCGTACTTACCACAAAGAGTCAGATGAATTTATTGCCAAAAAATTTGGTGTATTAAAAGAATCTGGTTTAGTGCCAGTTCTTTGTATCGGTGAAACTGAAGCTGAAAATGAAGCAGGTCAAACTCAATCAGTATGTGCGCGCCAAATTGATGCAGTGATAAATGCATTAGGTGTTGAAGCATTCAACGGTGCAGTAATTGCTTATGAGCCTGTTTGGGCTATTGGTACTGGCAAATCTGCGACTCCAGCCCAAGCTCAAGCTGTTCATAAATTCATCCGTGATCATATTGCAAAACAAGATGCTCAAGTTGCAGAACAAGTAATTATTCAATATGGTGGTTCAGTAAATGATAAAAATGCAGCAGAATTATTTACACAACCAGATATTGATGGTGCTTTAGTGGGCGGTGCATCCCTTAAAGCAGATGCTTTTGCAGCAATTGTTCGAGCAGCAGAACAAGCAAAAAAATAAAATAATGACGCCTGAAAAGGCGTCTTTTTTAAGGAAGAATTTAAATTGATGTAGTATCAAAAATAACTATTTTGCTTGAATGCTATAACGTGAAGGCCAAATAGTTTCAACAGAAACTTGTAAGTATTCAGCAATAATTCGTTCATATTTTGGACAGTGTCGATATAAAGCATTTCTCAAAGTATCAGCTTGTAAGCCACTTGATCTTGATAGTGCCCTTAAGTTTCCACCTCTAATTTTAATTTCACCGACAACTCTTGATGGTGACCAATCTTGATCTTGTTCGCTCATTATGAGATCCTCTTCAGGTTAATTCTTTGCTATTGTAATGATTATCGGCATTACAATACGAAATGGTAAAATGTTACCACAAAAAGAATAACACATAAAAAAACGAAACAAAACTATAAAAACAAAAAAAATCTATAAAATGGAACAAAAAATGAAAGAAAACAATTTTAAAACGCTTAGCGAGCACGAAAAAACGAGCATTTTAACAAAAACAGGCGTAATAAATTTTAAAAATAGATTAACTTTATTATTAGAAGGACTTTCCGGTAATGCTTTTGCCAAAAAAGTTGGCATGTCAGAAGCTGTAATTCGAGATTATTTATCTGGTAAAACCTATCCATCATTAAATCGATTAGCAATCATTGCCCAAAAATGTGATGTACCTATTGAATGGTTAGCAACAGGAAAAGGAGAATGTCGTTTACTTAGTGATTCTATAGGTACAGAATCATTTCGTATTCCTTTTCATGACCTAAATAAAAATGTCAATCCATTATCACGAATTGATTCTATTCCTTTTGAAGTAAACTTAATTAAAAATCAAGGATGTAAAACTGAGGATTTAACTGCGATTTGGGCTAAAGGTGACAGTATGGATCCAACTATATCCAACCATGATATTTTGATCATTAATAAAGCATATTGTAAACCGATTGATGGTTATCTTTATGCTGTGCAATATGATGACCAAATTTGTGTTAAACGAATTCAAAATCAGGGGACTAACTTAGCTTTATTGTGTGATAATCCTAAGTACCCAACGATTTTGATTGATAAAAATTCGCCACAGAATTTCGAAATCATTGGGCATGTCATCTATTTATTAAAGGATTTTTAATAAAAAAACTATATAATATATTAATAACTCCGTCGCTAATTATTCGACTGAGTTATTAAAAGAATTATTAATTCGTAGTTTTCCTTTCTTATAAACTTTAAAATCAGTTTAAAAAAATGTGAAAAAGTTTGAGATTAACCCTATGTTTTAGCAAAAAGCCATCACGATTAAATAAACTGTTGCGGGTATAACTTTATGCTTTTTTATTGAGGTATGATAAAATTATCATAATTCTTAAGTCTACTATTTTGTTATTATGTCAAATGTAAATACATCCAAAAAAGTTGTTGTCGGCATGTCTGGTGGCGTTGACTCATCTGTTTCAGCTTATCTATTACAGCAACAAGGTTACCATGTTGTTGGCTTATTTATGAAAAATTGGGAAGAAGATGATACCGAGGAGTATTGTTCCGCATCAGTCGATTTAGCCGATGCTCAAGCCGTTTGTGATAAATTGAATATCAAATTACACACTATCAATTTTGCAGCTGAATATTGGGATAATGTTTTTGAACATTTTTTATCTGAATATAGAGCCGGTCGTACGCCAAATCCAGATATCTTATGTAATAAAGAGATCAAATTTAAAGCCTTTCTTGAATATGCAGCAGAAGATCTTGGTGCAGACTATATTGCAACAGGCCATTATGTACGCAAACGTGAAAGTAATGGAAAAGTTGAATTATTGCGAGGTGTGGATAACAATAAAGACCAAAGTTATTTTCTTTACACTCTAAGTGAAGCTCAAATTAAGCAAAGCTTATTTCCAGTAGGTGAACTGGAAAAACCGAAAGTACGTGAAATCGCCCAACAATTAGGTTTAGCAACGGCGGCTAAAAAAGATTCTACAGGTATCTGTTTTATTGGAGAACGAAAATTCAGTGACTTTTTAGCGCGCTATTTACCTGCAAAGGGGGGAGCAATTCGCACGGTAGATGGTGAAATAATTGGAAAGCACCATGGACTTATGTATCACACATTAGGACAGCGTAAAGGCTTAGGGATTGGTGGTTTAAAACAAGCTGATGATACACCTTGGTATGTTGTAGATAAAGATTTACAAAATAATGAATTGATTGTTGCACAAGGACATGACCATCCTGCATTATTTTCTGATGGATTAATTGCTAGCCAATTACATTGGGTTGATCGTCAAGTTGTCAGCAAACCTTTTACATGTACCGTTAAAACACGTTATCGTCAGCAAGATATCGCTTGCCAAGTTAATCCTTTATCAGAAGATAAAATTGAAGTGATATTTACTCATCCTGTTGCTGCAGTAACGCCAGGACAATCAGCCGTATTTTATCAAGGAGAAGTATGTCTTGGTGGCGGCATCATTGAAGAGCGAATCATAGGTAGACAGGAGTTGTAAAATGGACAGCAAGTATCATCATATTGCTATTGCACTTGCAGGTGTTGCGCAAAGTGCATTATTAATTCCGCAATTAGCTAATTCAGGAATCTGTAATAGTACATTATACGAACGCTCGATAAAAAGTGTGTTTATCACCTCACCCAACACAACATTAGATGTTTATAATGGTATTTACAACATTAAAATAGGGTTACAAACACTGATTGAGCTACTTTCATCTGGACAAAAAGAACAGATGGAAATAATGCGTTATGTTTTTAGTTCTCTAAATATAACCAATAAATTACTAAAAAATAATGATTCACTAAGTAAGATAGATCAACGATTAAAACACATTACCAGTCTTTATCCTGATTTAAGTGATGAAACAATTGGTGATAATATTGAAGATTTATCCTATTCATTGGCTGGAATTTATTCTGATATTGTCAGCCCTATATCCACCAAAATACAGATAACGGGTAAAGCCAAATTTCTACAGAATGCTTTTGTGCAGGCTAAAGTCAGAACTGCACTTT
Source organism: Gilliamella sp. LMG 34360 (assembly GCF_984568995.1). Taxonomy (NCBI): domain Bacteria; kingdom Pseudomonadati; phylum Pseudomonadota; class Gammaproteobacteria; order Orbales; family Orbaceae; genus Gilliamella; species Gilliamella sp. LMG 34360. Next base: position 2,288,093 of record NZ_OZ474900.1, read on the forward strand.
TGGGCTGTATTCGATCGGCCATCCTATGGTATCAAGTCGGTGGTAGTCGTTTACAGTTTTTGTTTCAGCGCAAACGTATTTGTGATGCAGCGCAACAGCTATTACAAACAATTAATACACCTTATTAACGTATATTTTATATTCGATATTTCAAAATAGTAACGGAGTTAAACCGATGGAATTATCTGCACTTACTGCCCTTTCGCCTATTGATGGCCGTTATGGAGAGAAAACAACACAATTACGTACCATTTTTAGCGAATATGGTTTATTAAAATACCGTGTTCAAGTTGAAGTCCGTTGGTTACAAAAATTAGCATCTCAAGAAAATATTCCTGAAGTTCCAGCATTAAGCCAATTAGCTACTGAGCACCTTAATCAAATCATTGAAAACTTTAATGAGCAAGATGCACAGCGAATTAAAGAGATAGAAAGAACTACCAATCATGATGTGAAAGCGGTTGAATATTTTTTAAAAGAAAAAGTCAGTAGTAACGAAGAACTGCATGCTATCAATGAATTTATCCATTTTGCATGCACATCCGAAGATATTAACAATTTATCGCATGCGTTGATGCTAAAAACAGCCAGAGAAACGGTCTTACTACCCTATTGGCAACAACTAATTGATAAAATTACTTCACAAGCAAAAGAGTATCGAGATTTACCGTTACTTTCCAGAACACATGGGCAACCGGCAACACCATCAACAATTGGTAAAGAGTTCGCCAATGTTGCTTATCGTCTGCAACGTCAATTTAAACAACTTCAATCGATTGAGATTTTAGGTAAAATTAATGGCGCGACTGGGAATTACAATGCACATATGGTCGCTTATCCACAAGTGGACTGGCATAAATTGAGTGAAGAATTTGTTTGCTCATTAGGATTACAATGGAATCCTTATACCACACAAATTGAACCACATGACTATATTGCCGAGTTTTTTGATTGTGTTGCCCGTTTCAATACCATTGTAATTGACTTCGATCGGGATGTATGGGGCTATATTTCATTAAATCATTTTAAACAAAAAACCGTTGCTGGTGAAATTGGTTCATCAACAATGCCACATAAAGTCAATCCAATAGATTTTGAAAATTCAGAAGGTAACTTAGGCATTGCTAACGCGATCATGAACCATTTAGGCAGTAAATTACCAATTTCTCGTTGGCAACGTGATCTTACCGATTCAACCGTTTTACGCAATCTAGGTGTTGGGATTGGTTATGCCGTTATTGCTTATCAATCAACGTTAAAAGGATTAAACAAACTTGAAGTAAATCAAAGCTATTTGCTTGAAGAACTTAATCGTAATTGGGAAGTGTTAGCGGAACCGATACAAACTGTGATGCGACGTTATGGGATTGAAAAACCATACGAAAAATTAAAAGAGCTAACTCGCGGCAAACGTGTCGATGCTCAAGGTATGCAACTGTTTATTGAATCGTTGGATTTACCTGAGGAAGAAAAAGCACGTTTAAAACAGTTAACACCTGCTAATTATATTGGTTTTGCGACCAGTTTTGTCGATAAGTTATAATGTTTACTGCTCATTAAGTATAACAGCAATTGTGCTAAGGATTGATTATCAATAATTATCCTTAGCGCTATAAAAATAACAGAGTTAACCAAACAAAAAGCCTCATTTATAAAATTAGGAAAATGAATTGAAGATTCGTATTGCAACAAGGAAAAGCCCATTAGCGTTATGGCAAGCTAATTTCGTTAAACAAAATCTATTATTAGCACATAAAGATTTAACGGTTGAACTTATTCCAATGGTGACTCAAGGTGATATTATACTTGATAGTCCATTATCAAAAATTGGTGGAAAAGGTCTTTTTGTTAAACAGTTAGAACAAGCAATATTAAATAATGAAGCAGATATTGCGGTTCACTCAATTAAAGACATTCCCGCTCAGTTCCCTGAAGGTTTGATGCTAGCAACTATTTGCCAAAGAGATGAGGTTCGAGATGCATTTGTTGCTAATAAATATACCAATCTAAATGATTTACCTGAAAGTGCAATTGTTGGTACATCAAGTTTACGGCGCCAATGTCAGTTGCGCAGTCATTTTCCCCATTTAATAATTAAAGATCTTCGTGGTAATGTAGGCACACGTCTCAATAAATTGGATGATGGGCAATATGATGCCATAATTCTGGCGTCAGTCGGTTTAAAACGTTTATCTTTAGAACACAGAATTACTCAATACATAGATACAGATTTAATGTTGCCCGCTGTTGGGCAAGGCGCGATTGGCATTGAAAGTCGCACTGACGATAAACAAATATTGGACATTATTTCAGTTCTTGATGATAAAAAAAGTCGAGTTTGTATCCAAGCCGAAAGAGCAATGAATAACGCCTTACAAGGCGGATGCCAAGTACCTATTGCGGGTTATTGCTGGCTGAATAATGATGAATTATTTTTACAAGGTCTGGTGGGTCGTGTTGACGGTTCAAAAATAATTAAACAAAAGATAACAGGTTTTATACACGAAGCCGAATCTTTAGGTGAAAAGCTTGCTAAACAGTTATTAAATCAAGGTGCAGATTTAATTCTAACGGAATTATTAGACGCATGATTTTTGTAACCAGACCCTCTCCGGAAGGTGAAAAATTAAGTGAGTTATTTAACCAAGCCAATCTACCTGCGCAACATTTGCCATTTTTTAAAATTTCACAAGGTCGTGACATTCTACAGTTACAGCATCAGTTAAACCAGCTATTACCCCAAGATATCGTGATAGTGGTTTCCCCCCAAGTAACTCATGCCATTAATCAGTGTTTTACCCATTTGACCTTGCCAAAAAACATTAGTTATTTTGCAATAGGCAAAAAATCTGCACAATTATTTAAGCAATTCACCGAAATTGAAGTTAATTATCCTGATAGAGAAGACAGTGAAGGATTATTAGTGTTACTTCAACAACAATCAGTAAAACAACGAAACATTTTAATCTTATGTGGTAACTCAGGTCGACCATTACTGGCACAAACGCTAAGGTCTCGCCAAGCCAAAGTAAAATTGATTGAGTGTTATTCTCGCACTCCCATAATCTACCAACCTGATATCTTATCTGAGCATATCTCACAACAACTCATTATTATTACCAGTATTGAGCACCTAAACCAACTTGAATCCTATAGCAGTGATGAACACAAAAAACAAAGTCGTTTACTGGTAACCAGTCAAAGGATTTTTACAAAAGCTAAAGAGTTAACATGGCAAAATGTTTTATTAATAAATAGTGCGGATAATCAAACTGTCTTTAATGCTGTAAAACAACACTTCCCTACCCCGTTATAATAAATTTAATAACGTTGAAAAATACTTTTCGCATATTCGTTTAAATAGTAATAGTGAAGATGGTTATTTATTTTAAAAAATTTTATTGAATAAAATTTTAATTTATTAAAAGTAATAGCAAAGCTAGGTTAAAAAAAGTTATTATGATCGTTTGTTAATTCAAATAGCAAATTTTATTTAAAACTATAATGACTCTATGTCATAATATTGTTAATTATATCAATGCTAAATGAGGTCAGTTATGCCATTACGATATTATGGTGCCAATGCCACACTTTCTACCATCAGCACCTCTTCATTTAGCCAATCTTCCACTATCACTACTTTAGATAAAGCGAAAAAGACTATGAAAGAAGATAATAGAACATCAACAACCGCCCAATCTAGTCCAACAGTTGAAAAAAAAGTTGCATCATCTAATAATGTCAATAAAGCACCTGTATCAAAACTATCCCTTTTAGCTATTGCGCTAACTCTTGGTCTTGGAGGTTTTGTTTTTTATCACGGTCATACACAAGTTGAAAACCAAAAAAAGACGATTGCTAGTTTACAAACAGAATTAGCTAATTTAAAGCAAACCACCAAAGATAGTATTATTCACGATTTACAAAATAACATTACGCAAGCGGTAAACAAACAGAATCAACAGTTTGCAACATTAGAGCAACGAGTTGATGATCAATTGACTGAACAACAAAAAGCACAACAACAGTTAACTAATCAGATTAATGATGCATCAAAACTTAATGAGCAAAATATTTATAACCTTAATGAACGCTTATCGTCCATGTCGGCAACAAATTACAGTGTCTGGTTAATTTCTCAAGCTAATTATTTAGTGCATTTAGCTGGTAGAAAAATTTGGAATGAGCACGATTATGTGACCGCTCGGTTATTGTTAAAAAATGCTGATGCAAGTCTTGCACAAGCAAATGATCCAAGTTTAATACCAGCAAGACAGGCAATTAATGAAGATATTAATTCACTGTCTCAGGTGAGTTTTATTGATTATGATGGCATTATCATGAATTTGGTTGGACTTTCAGAATCACTCAATGAATTACCTTTAGTTGGTAATTATAAACAAATAGATTTAGGCATGACGCAACATGATGATGCCGTTGCCTCAACCCAAACAGAACCGTCAAATTCCCATACAACCAGCGCGCAAGACGTGAATTTGGGAGCTGATTCTGATATGGCTCATAATGATAAGCAAAGTATTACTTCATCAATTTCAGATTGGTCCAGTAATTTACTGACGAATACAAAAAACTTTATGGCTAAATTCATTACCATCGAAAACCTCGATGAAAAAGAAAATAACTTCAAAACCTGTTTGTCTAAAGCAGGCTTAGATGAAAAACAGATGCTTAGATGCCAAATTTTTAAAGAACCATTGACGTTAGAACAATCACTTTATCTTCGAGAAAATATTCGTTTTCGTCTTTTAATTGCTGCTCAAGCAGTACCTCGACATCAAGATTTAATCTATCAAAGGGCACTTAGTGATGCTTTACTTTGGGTGAGTGCTTATTTTGATAGTAACGCACCAAGTGTTAAAGCTTTCTTAGATGACCTTGACAATTTGCTCAACCAATCGATTAGTGACCAATCTGTACCTAACAAACTCGAAAGTGTCAGTGAGTTAGAAAAACTGATGCAAACTCGTGTTCATTTAATGTTGGCACAATAGGAGAATAATGATGCTTAAAATATTAATTATTTTCTTAGTGCTGGTGGGTGGATTTTTTCTAGGGCCATTATTACAGGGTCATCAAGGCTCAGCCGTTTTTGAGGTCGCCAATTATAGAATCAGTATGTCATTTATATCCTTTGTGATCTTAGAATTACTGGGTTTACTTTGTTTATACATTTGCTATTGGTTCTTTGAGAAAATCTTTAATTCCAAAACAATGTTGGGCAACTGGTTGCGCTCAAAATCACCTAGAAAATCAGCTAAACGACTTGAGCAAGCACAGCTTTCATTACTTGAAGGGGATTATAAACAAGCCAGTAAATTTTTTATGAAGAGTGCCAAAGCGTCAACCAATACAGCTTTATCGTTCTTACTTGCTGCACAAACGCAAATTGACAATGATGAAGTAATTCCAGCTAATCAATCGTTAGAACAAGCAGCTAAACATTGTCAACCGAACGAATTATTTGCTTTTCAATTAGTGCAAATCCGTTTGCAAATTAAAAACCGTGAGTATGATGCAGCACGAGCAACAATTGAAACTTTATTAAATGAGAAACCTCGTAATCCAGAAGTACTAAGGCTTGCTGATCAAATCTATTATGATACACAAAATTATCAAGCAATCATTGACCTTATGCCAGCTATGTATAAAGCAGGAGCATTTAGTGAGTCGCAATTAGACCAATTTAAACAAGTTGCCTATGTAAGTCGTATCAAGCAATTATCAACCGATAGTGATCCGTTAGCCTTAATAAAATGGTGGAATTCACAACCTAAGGCGATTGTTAATAATGTTGCCTATAAAAGAGCGATGGCAAATTATCTTAATCAATTAGGGCAAACGGCTGAAGCAGATAAAATCCTCAGAACGATTAACAAATTAGAATTGAAAGAAAGAACATAAAAAAACAGGGCATTTGCCCTGTCTTTTTTTGTTCCTATTTATCATTAAACCAAGAAATACCGAATGACCGCCATAGAGCACATACCAACAACAACAATCCACATTAAATTTTTAGTCAAAATGGCAATCAACGTAGTTGGTATAGCCGCTAAACAATACTCAATGTTAAAAACAGGGAATTCGCCTTGTTTGGCAATAAAGAGATTTTGCACAAAAAGAGCCGTTAAAATACATAAAGGTACATAAGATAAGAATCGGATAACGATTTCAGGCAATTGCACTTTTCGTACTAATATAAATGGAATTACTCTCGGCAGCCAAGTAACAAGTCCACACCCTAAAATAATCAATAAACTGTATGTGGTCATGCTTTACGCTCCATTGCAACGCCCATAAAACAACCTGCGAATGTGCTGATAAGTATAGCCATTTCAGAAGAAATAAATCGTAATAACAGTACCAATAAAACACTCACCGTTAACATCGCAATAACTCGATTTCTTAAACGTTTAGTTTTATCGCCAATTAACTGTAAATACAAAAGCCCGATAAACATAGCCACTAAAGCGTAATCTAACCCAAATTTTGTTGGATCGGGTAACCACTCACCAATTAGGGCACCAATGAAACAGGATAAAATCCAAGTAATATAAGCGGTTAAATTTAGTCCATGCATCCATGCAGCATTAATAGGCTCTTTATTAGCAATTGCATTCATTGCCACGGCAAAACTCTCATCGGTTAATAAGCTACCAATCCCAATATTGTTAAGTAAGGAGTATTTTCGAAAAGTCGGTGCGGTTGCCATACTCATTAAAAAGTGGCGAGAATTGACTAAAAATACCGTAAAAATAATAGCTGAAATAGGTGTAGCAACTAACATTAATCCAGAAACAATGAATTGTGAGGCTCCAGCATAAATAATTACGGCCAATAAAGTGATTTCTAATACAGATAGATGTGCGGATTTACCAACAACACCAGCAGCAATACCGATACCAATATAACCTAATAAAGTTGGGATACAAGCGTAAACACCATCTTTAAATGTTAATGACATGTTCTTTCCTTAATATAATAACTGTACAACTAATGAATAATTATAATTTTTTGTAAAAAAGTTTCAGGTTAAGCATACGTTTCAGTATATTTTTTAATTAATTTTTAACTTAGCATAAACTTATACCAACTAAATAGTCTGCATAATAATATGAGACAAACTATCGTTAAAGTTTGTTATAATATCGCCAAACTCGTCTTTATGACAATAAAATAACTTAATATTAATTAAAGTGGCAATCAAATATATGTATACTGGAACGCTATTTATTATCTCAGCGCCAAGTGGTGCAGGTAAATCAAGTTTAATTCGAGCTTACTTAGAGCAAGAGGATCATCATCCTGCTAAAGTTTCTATTTCTCATACCACGCGTAATCCAAGGCCAGGAGAATTACATGGCACACATTACTATTTTGTCGATCACAAACATTTTGAGTCATTAATTGATGAGCAAGCCTTTGTAGAATACGCTCATGTGTTTGAAAACTATTATGGAACCTCTAAAGCTGAGATTGAACAAAGCTTGTCACAAGGTATTAATGTATTTTTGGATATTGATTGGCAAGGAGCACAACAAGTAAGAGAAAAAATGCCACAAGCAAAAAGCATTTTCATTTTACCGCCATCACTCAAAGAGCTTGAAAATCGCCTAATTAAACGTGGTCAAGATGATGCAACTGTTATTAATAAAAGAATGCAAAAAGCCCAAGCTGAAATTTCACATTATAATGAATATGATTACATTATCATTAATGATGATTTTGAATGTTCTTTAAATGCATTAAATTCTATTATCAACGCAGCCAGTTTAGAGCAACCAAAACAAGCCATAGCCAACCAACAATTACTCAAGGAATTGCTTGCTGAATAATTAATTATCGATCTGCACTAAATTACTAAATAGAGTTAGATAATTATTTGCATTAATTATTAGAGTGTTGCAGAGGAGTCACAATAGTAATTTTACAAAACTATAAACCTTAGTTATGTAAAAAAGTTGATATAAAAAAATTGATGTAAAAAATTAGTCGATCGCCGATATGAATCGGCGATTTTATGAGTCAATAAAATTAGTTACCTAATGCTTTATCCGCCTGATCATTTTGGATCAGCTCAATTTTATAACCATCTGGATCTTCAATAAAAGCGATGATCGTTTTACCACCTTTAACTGGCCCTGCTTCACGTGTAACTTTACCACCCGCTTGTTTGACATCATTACACATTTTAGCAACATCATCCACACCAATGGCAATATGACCAAAAGCATCACCATGATTATATAGCTCTGTGCCCCAATTGTAGGTAAGTTCTATAACTGAACTGGAAGTTTCATCACCATAACCAACAAATGCGAGAGAATATTTATATTCTGTATTTTCACTGGTTCTTAATAGTTTCATTCCCATTACACGAGTATAAAAATCAATAGCACGTTGTAAATCTCCAACTCGAATCATAGTATGTAATATACGCATTGCTTTATTGTTCCTTTTAATAGTTAACTGCACCAACTGATTTTATCTGTTAGTGATTATACAGGCAAATATTTTATATTTAGATTAGAGTTTGATTTAGAAATTGCATTGAAATGGGAAATTTTTAGAGAAGTAATTAATGGTTAACTTGGAGAGATTATTATGCTAATTGCATAACTCAAATTTAAACTTCAACTTTCGCTCACTTATTAAGCAAGCGAAAGTTAAGATTAATAGCTTTTAACCTATTGATTATTATAGGAACTACCATAACGTGGAGAGGCGCTTATTTGTTTACCATTACTTACTAAACGAACATGTTGGCCTGTATAAAATTCATTAGGAGAGCCTTTTTGCACGATAACAATATTACCGCCGTTTTCTCGCTCAATTTCTAACTCGACAGCATTTGTTTGGCTAGTTTTATCTTCAATTGCACTACCAATTACTGCACCACCAATGGCGCCTGTAGCAATAGCTAACGCTCTACCAGTACCATTACCTATGGTATTACCTAACACACCGCCAATCACAGCACCACCTAGTGAGCCGACAACGTTTTCATTTTTACCATTTGTAGCATTGGTCTGAATTTTGACTGGACGTACAGATACAATAGTACCGTAACTAACTTGTTGAACTTGTTTTGCTTGATCAGTTGTATAGACATCACCTGAATATATATCACTATTGGTGCAACCAGAGAGAAGTGAAACTAAGATAGCTGCTGTGACAATTTTTTTCATAATTTATTCCTCATATTATTGAGCATGAGCAAGCTCATACATTTTAAGCATAATATTCTTTTACAAAAACGACAATATGCTTTTCATTATTTTATCAAATGATAATACTATTTATTATCAAGTTGAGTTATACTCAGCTCAATAGTTTATCTACCATACAATTAGTATATGAAACGGTTATTTTTTCATTTAATATTATCAGTTATGATATCCGCCTGTCATAATATAAACTAATAACAGAAATTAAAAAAGCAATAGCCTAATCAATAAATGCTACTTGCTTGTCTAATGAAGTAAACAACAATTTACATTAACCCGACAACTTTGCAATGCAAACGAGTCCAGTAGATTAATTTATAGGCATAACTAACATAATGAAAACTATCGAAATTGACGAAGAATTATACCATTTTATCGCATCACAAACAAAACATATTGGTGAAGATGCATCCAGTATTTTGCGACGTTTATTAAAAATAAATCAACCCGTTAAAGCTAAGACTAACATTGTTTCTCAACCTGAAACTCAATATACATTATTTAATGATTTATTAGATAGTGATTTGTTTATTAACGAAAAGTCAATCATTAGCCGTTTTATATTACTACTTGGCGCACTTTATAACTATAATCCCGCCCTTTTTTCGATAGCGGCCACTTCTTTACATGGTAGTAAACGACAATATTTAGCAAAAGATAAAAAATCTTTAGAAACATCAGGTAAAAATACCAAGCCTCGCGAAGTTATCGGAACACCTTATTGGGTTATTAGTAATACTAATACGGCTAGAAAAATGTATATACTAGAATCAATAATGAGTGATATGGGCATTTCAGAAAGTATGATAAACCAAGTTATTAATATTTTTTCAGCACAAATAAAATAAAACATTCACTATATATATTAAATAGCTAACAATTGCTAACATAAATATAAATTTGGATGTGGATATAAAATTTTGGAAAAAGGAGTATAAAATGGCAAATCACAGCCGAGCAGGATTATTAGCAAAGCCAGCCGATTTGATTAATGTTGAAACTTTGAAAAATAATTATTATCAGATTAGCCCTAACCCAGAAAATGCCAGTCAATTAGTGATTTTTGGCACCTCAGGTCATCGAGGTAGTGCAAATAAAGGTACATTTAATGAGGCGCATATTTTAGCTGTTGCTCAAGCAATCGCCGAATACCGTAAAGCCAACAATGTCACAGGCCCGTGTTTTATTGGTCAAGATTCACATGCTCTGTCCGAATTAGCTTTAAAATCCGTGCTTGAAGTTTTCGTTGCAAACGAGCAAACGGTAATTATCGCGCGTGATTGGGGATATACGCCGACACCGGTTATTTCACATGCCATTCTGACATTTAATCAAGATAAACAATCACAACTTGCCGACGGTATTGTCATTACCCCTTCACATAATCCCCCTGAAGATGGTGGTATAAAATATAATCCTACTAATGGTGGACCGGCTGATACCGATATTACGAAACAGATAGAAAATCGCGCTAATGAATTACTCAAAAACAACCTTAATGGTGTAAAGCGTGTTACGTTAGAAAAAGCACTTAACTCATCTTATATTCATACCAAAGAATATGAAACAGATTATGTTAATGATCTGGAAAATATTTTAGATTTGGCATTAATTAAATCCTCAAATTTAAATATAGGTGTCGATCCATTAGGTGGTGCGAGTGTCACTTATTGGCCGCGTATTGCTGAAAAATATGGTATAAACCTCAATATTGTGAATAATAAAATTGACCCGACTTTTAGTTTTATGCATTTGGATCATGATGAAGTGATTAGAATGGATTGCTCCAGCCAATGGGCAATGGCGGGTTTATTAGAGTTAAAAGATAAGTTTGATTTAGCATTTGGTAACGATACGGATTCTGACCGTCATGGAATTGTAACGCCTAAAGGATTAATGAACCCTAACGCTTATCTTTCAACTTGCGTTAACTATCTTTTCCAAAATCGCCCACAATGGAACAAAGATATTGCTATTGGTAAAACATTGGTCACCAGTTCAATGATAGATCGCGTAGCAAATAGCCTTAATAAAACATACTTAGAGTACCCTGTAGGTTTTAAATGGTATGCTGATGCGCTTTATAACGGCAAATTAGGATTCGCAGGTGAAGAGAGCGCGGGCGCATCGTTTTTAAGAACAAACGGCAAAGTTTGGACAACAGATAAAGACGGTATTATTCTTTGTTTGCTTGCTGCGGAAATGACAGCTAAAATCGGCAAAAATCCTCAAGAACAATACCAAGAACTTGAAGCCAAATTTGGGATATCTTATTATGGACGAATTCAAGCTCCTGCAACGTTTAGTGAAAAACAAAAACTATCTAAACTTGATGCAAGTCAGTTAACCACTGACAAACTTGGAGGAGAAAAGATAACTCAGTGCTTAACCACAGCACCCGCTAACAATGCACCAATCGGTGGACTAAAAGTTATCACAGAAAATGGTTGGTTTGCCGCTCGTCCATCTGGTACAGAAGATGCTTATAAAATCTATGCTGAAAGCTTTATCAGTAATGATCATTTAGCGACTTTACAGAAAGAAGCTCAAGAAATCGTAGCCAAGGCAATAAAATAACCATATATATGATGGTTATTTACCCCCCCAAAAAAAGAAAAAATAGCAGTCGTTATGGCTGCTATCTTGTTTTTATAAAAAGCATTTCTAATTATTTTTTTCAGTAAAATTATTAGAAATCCTTGTAATGAAAGTTACCATTAAAAAGATTATTCTGAACACTTTGAATTATTATTTTTGCGTTGGAACAATAAGGTGTTTATTGAAATGAAAGAACCTGACAAAGAATTTGGATAATTTTAGAAAGATTGCAACTTTTATTGAGAGTTATAAATTATCGTATTATTAATTATAAAAATTTAATATTAGCCTAATGAATTATTTATATTACCGATTTTTAAATTATTATTCTTAAAAAATTACTCTTTATATTTCAAATATCTCGTTAACCTGTATTAAAATATTGCAATCTTGATATTTTAAAAATATTTAGTCGGCTTCTCCTGGTATTTTTTCGTTTTCACCAATTTGAATAACTTCTGCAGCCGTTTTACCATCAATTTTGCTTTTGATAATCTCTTGTTTCTTTTTCTCATCACCCGCTGCTTCAATAACTGAATTAATCATAATTCTACCAATTGAGAGATTAAATGATTGTAACTGTTCGCCTTGAAGTTCATTTACCATCTCAGAAATCGATTTTTGTAGATTTTCTGAAGATGATGCATCAATGGTTTTATCACCACAACCTGTTAATAATACTACTGAAATTAACGCAATTAATGACTTTCTCATTTCCTATTTCCATTTATCCTTATAATATACTGATTACGAGTTAATATTATAGATAATTTGATTACAGATCAAATTATTTACGCAAAAAAATAACTTGAAAACTCATTAATTTAATTAAATTTTTTAAATAGAGCATCGAAAATTATCTAATGGCAATATCTATTAAATTTTTTAAATTATAATTTGTTAGGATTATCCATTAAAACGGTAACGTTAAGATAGACTAAGTTACATTAGCAACCAATCCATTAAAAATAGACAAAACCAATTGCAACGAAAGAATTTTACTGAATGATAATGTTATGCATAAAAAAGAATTTTTGTAAAAAATATCCAGGAGTCTATACCGTTTCATTTTTTTAATCTTCAATTCAATGTTTAAGTATGAATCATAGTTAAAACAAAGAAAGATAAAAGGTATGGTATTGGATACCATTGATTAAAGGGACTTAAAAAGTCCCTTTAGTTTCGATAAATTTTAATGATGACAAGCGATATCTATTTTAAAATGCCTAAAATCAAACTACCCTAGAAAAGAGATATACTAAAATTATACCCCAGCTCGATAGTTAGGTGGCTCTTTGGTAATTAAAACGTCATGTACATGGCTTTCTTTCATACCTGCGCCAGTGATGCGATAGAATTTCGATTTAGTGCGTAATTCATCAATGGTTGCACAACCGGTTAATCCCATACAAGAACGTAATCCTCCCATTTGTTGGTGGATGATTTCCTTTAAGAAACCTTTATAAGCAATACGTCCTTCGATGCCTTCTGGCACGAGTTTATCAGCAGCATTATCCGTTTGGAAATAGCGATCGGAGGATCCTTTCGCCATTGCACCAAGCGATCCCATACCACGATAAGATTTATAAGCTCGACCTTGGAACAATTCAATTTCGCCAGGAGCTTCTTCAGTGCCTGCAAACATAGAACCGACCATAACACAAGCGGCACCCGCAGCTATAGCTTTGGCTATATCTCCAGAAAAACGGATGCCACCATCGGCAATAACTGGAATATTGTGCTTTTGTGCCATCTCAACTGCATCCATAATTGCACTAATTTGTGGTACACCCACGCCAGTAACAATACGAGTAGTACAAATTGAACCTGGACCTATCCCTACTTTAACAGCATTTACGCCAGCATCAATAAGTGCTTTAGCGCCCTCTGCTGTAGCGACATTACCTCCGATAATTTGTAGATCAGGATAGGCTTTTCGTGCTTGACGAATACGTTCTAACACACCCTCAGAGTGACCATGTGATGAATCAATTAATAACACATCGACGCCAGCTTCAACTAATGCGGCAATACGTTCTTCATTTCCTGCCCCCGCACCGACTGCGGCTCCCACACGCAAGCGCCCTTTTTCATCTTTACATGCATTAGGTTTTTGTTCAGCTTTATTATAATCTTTGACGGTGATCATACCTTTAAGATGAAATTTCGAATCAACAACTAACACTTTTTCGACGCGATGTTCATGCATTTTTTTTAAAACAATTTCACGTTGTTCGCCTTCTTTTACCGTAACTAAACGTTCTTTCGGAGTCATTACCGCAGTAACGGGCAGTGATAAATCAGTTGCAAATCGAACATCTCGTGCAGTAATAATACCCACTAATTCTTGTGACTCAGTCACAACAGGAAAACCAGCAAATCCATATTCTTTCGCTAAATCGATTACTTGTTTGATAGTGGCTGTTGGTAAAACAGTTACAGGATCTTGCACAATCCCGCTTTCATGTTTTTTCACTCGTCTTACATGATTAGCTTGGTTCTCAATCGACATATTTTTATGGATAAAACCAATTCCACCTTCTTGCGCAAGTGCAATGGCTAAATCAGATTCAGTAACGGTATCCATTGCTGCTGAAAGCATTGGAATATTTAGTTTAATGGTTTGGGTAAGTTGCGTACTGATATCAGCAGTATTCGGTAAAACAGTGGAATGGGCTGGGACTAATAACACGTCATCAAACGTGAGGGCTTCTTTTACTATACGAGACATGACAATATTCACCATTGAGTTGAGTTGTTGATAAAATATTGCCGATGCATTCTACTCACTTTTGCGCAAAAAGACCAGCGGTATTTAAGAAAAATTCCTTAGCAGAATTATCCACTAAGGAAAAAATAAAAATTTGGTAAATTAGATAAATATATTGATCACTAAACAACCTACTAATCCACACACCGAAATGACCGTTTCTAGCAAAGACCACGATTTCATGGTTTCGGTAATGCTAAGGTTAAAATATTCTTTAAATAACCAAAATCCAGGATCATTAACATGAGAAAACACCACGCTACCTGCTCCAGTCGCAATCACCATCAATTCCGGACTCACGCCTGTAGAAGCGATTAATGGGAATACAATGCCACCTGCAGTTAATGCCGCAACCGTTGCCGAACCAAGCGCTAATCGCAATAATGCAGCAATTAACCAAGCCATAATAAGTGGTGATATATTAGATGCATGCATCATCTCTTCAATATAAACTTTAACGCCACTATCAACTAAAACTTGTTTAAAGGCGCCACCGCCACCAATAATCAATAACATCATGGCGATGATTTTAATTGAATCCGCTAAAGTCGTATTAATTTGAGCCATTGAACGCCCACGGAAAATGCCAAAGGTAAACACCGCGACAATAACTGAAATCAATGTAGCGATAATTGGATCACCAAAGAATTCAACATAAGGCAGAATCAAATGTCCTTTTGGTAAAGTCATTTCACATACTGCTCGAATTGACATGAGTACAACTGGAATTAAAGCAGTAAATACACTGACAACAAAACTTGGCATCTGTTCATCAGTAAATTGTTTTGAATTATACAATCCGTCTTCAATCGGGTGATTAATGGCTCGTATAAAAGGCATTTTGGCAAGTACAGGGCCGGCTAAAATTACAGTTGGAATACCTATGATGGTACCGTAAAGTAAAGTGCGTCCCATATCAGCTTTAAATATTTCGGCAATAGCGGTTGGACCAGGGTGAGGAGGTAAAAAACCATGAGTAACAGATAAGGCCGCCGCCATAGGAATACCAATATATAATGGGGAGATACGAAGGGTTGCTGCAATGGTTAATACAAGCGGTAGCAATAAAACAAAACCTACCTCATAAAATAAGGCAAAACCAACAATAAAACCCGTTAGTGTAACAGCCCATTGTATTTTTTTATCACCAAATGTATTAATTAATGTTGTTGCAATGCGCTGTGCACCACCACAATCCGCTAATAGTTTACCCAGCATGGCACCAAAACCCATAATTAATGCTAAGCTACCCAGTGTTCCCCCTACTCCATTTTTTATGGATTGAACCACTGCCATTATGGGCATACCTTCCATGATACCAACACTTAAGGCAACAAGAATCAAGGCAATAAAACCATTGACGCGCAGCGGCAACATTAAGACAAGTAATAAAGCTACGCCTATAGCTATAATGATTAACGGCATGAATATTTCCTCTAGAATAATCTGACATGTTATCGGTAACATTTGGAATTATAGAGGAAAATAAAAAAAATAATGGAAAAAATGTCTAAAATGAGAATTAGATCACATTTTACAAATTTGAGTTTTTTTGGGCTGTCAAAATGTAGTTAACATCAATGTTTGGTCCCAACTTAAATTCATTTTTGAGTATGTGATATTCCATGCCTATGATATCTTCAACATCCAATTTCGCTTGTTCTACCCAATTCATTAATTCTGATGGACGAATGAATCGGTTAAAATCATGAGTTCCTTTTGGTACCATGCGAGCGATGTATTCTGCGCCATAAATTAGCAATAGTTTAGCTTTGTGATTACGATTTATAGTAGATAAAAAGAGTTTGCCATTCGGTTTAAGTAGCGTTGCACAAGCTTGGATAATCGAAAATGGATCCGGTACATGTTCTAATAGTTCCATACAGGTAATGACATCATAATAAGTAGGATGTTCTTTAGCATGATCTTCAACGGTTTGCTTTTGGTAATTAATAACTAAGTTATTTTCTTTTGCATGAAGCTGGGCAACGGCCAGTGATTCATCTGCCAGATCAATCGCTGTAACATCAGCGCCTAATTTTGCAAGACTTTCGGATAGAATGCCTCCCCCGCAGCCGACATCTAATATTCGTTTATTTTCTAAACAACCTACCTGTTGTTTAATATAATCCACACGTAAAGGGTTGATAATATGGAGAGGTCTGCATTTGCCATTTGGATCCCACCACTGAGCTGCTAACTGAGAAAATTTACTTATTTCATTGAAATCAATATTTTGTGTCATGGGATCTTGTTTATCCAAAAATTTAATTAATCAGACTCTATTTTATGTCATGGTTGGCGTGAATAAAAGAATAAAATTAAATGCAATATCAATAAAATACGAGTGAGTGATGAGTATATTTAAAATAAAACTTTTATATAATCAACTCAATAAGGTTTATTACAATAAATAATTCTAATGTTAAAATAGACAGTCACATTAAAATTTATAATGAATTCTTGTTTCCCCTTGTATTTCATGGCATGATTTGCAATTTTATGCTTTTGATAAAGTAATGGTTAGACATTAATTAAAGCGACAATTAAATAATTATTTTGAGGGCAAGGTAAATATTCATGAGTACAGGTACTATGAAAAAAAATCACTCTCAGTGGAGCTCACGCATGGGATTCATGCTTGCTGCTGCTGGTTCTGCTGTTGGGTTAGGAAACATTTGGAAGTTTCCATATATGGCGGGTGAAATGGGGGGTTCAGCATTTGTGTTGACCTATTTACTGTTTATGTTTTTAATTGGCTTGCCTATTTTGGTCTTAGAATGGTTAATTGGTCGTCGTGGACAAAAAAATCCAATTCATACTATGGAAGATGTGGCTGTTTCTGAAGGCCGTTCTAAAGCTTGGAAATGGGTAGGTATAATTGGTGTACTCGGTTCATTTTTAATTCTTTCATTTTATAGCGTGATTGGTGGCTGGGCGACTGATTATATCTTTTTAGCAATTAAAGGGACATTTAATGGTGTTGATGGTGCAGGCACAGGTCAAATCTTTAAAAATTTTCTTGATAACGTTGACAGCCTATTAATATGGCATACCGTTTTTATGGCGGCTAATACTCTTATTGTTGCTTTGGGCGTTGGTGCTGGTTTAGAGCGATCGTGTAAAATCATGATGCCAGGCTTAGGCATATTGCTATTGGTATTAGTTGGTTATGCCGCTTATGTGAGTGGTCCATCTTTCGGTCAAGCATTTAAATTCTTATTTACCCCAAATCTGTCAGCGCTAAATGGCACCGCAATTTTAGCAGCATTAGGTCATGCGTTTTTTAGCTTATCATTAGGTATGGGCATAATGATGGCATACGGTTCTTACCTTGGTAAAGATGTAAATTTACTATCAACCGCGCGTACTGTGGTGATTTTAGATGTAATAGTAGCAATGCTATCGGGTATGGCGATATTCCCACTCGTCTTTGCCAACGGTTTAGAAGCGGGTTCCGGTCCTGGGCTTATTTTTGTTACACTTCCAATTGCCTTTGGTAATATGGCTGGAGGAGCTATTTTAGGTTGTTTATTCTTTATTTTCTTAACTTTTGCTGCGTTAACTTCTTCAATATCATTGCTTGAACCAACAGTTGAACTATTAGAAGAAAAAACCCATATGGGACGTAAAACAGCAACAGTGGTAAGCAGTGTTTTCATCTGGGCGTTAGGTATTGCTTGTATTTTGTCATTTAATGAATGGTCAAACGTAAAATTATTTGATAAAAATATTTTTGATTTGCTGGATTATTTAACGAGTAAAATCATGTTACCTGTTACCGGTTTAGGTACGGTAGTGTTTGGAGCATGGATGATGAATCAAAAACGTATCCGTGAAGAGTTAAACTTAAATGACTTTTGGTTCAATATTTGGACGGTATTATCTCGATTTATTGTTCCTGTTGCGGTGATTTTGATTCTTATTTATGGATTTATTTAAATAATAACAAAATTATATAATACCTATATTATAAGCCTTGATATCCATCAAGGCTTTTTTACACCCCTTATTTAACAAAAAACAGACAAACAATTAATAAATTTTACTAACTTGTATTGAAATCCTATTTTTTATTCCCATATAGCAATACAACAATAAATCAAACCATTATATTAATATTATTCAGTAAATATTAACGACTAAAGCTGCATAATAAATCGATAAAAATCATATAGTTTTGTCGATAATAACGTTATGCAGCAGATAGCGTGAATTGAATTAACTAAATATAGTAGAGGAACTAGTCAATGAGTAAGCAAGGCACTGAAACTCGTGGATTTCAATCTGAAGTTAAACAAATTCTACATTTAATGATCCATTCTTTATATTCCAATAAAGAAATCTTTTTAAGAGAACTAATTTCCAATGCATCTGATGCAGCCGATAAACTTCGTTTCAAAGCATTAGAAAACCCAGATTTATATGCAGGTGACGGCGAACTTGGTGTGCGCATTTGGGTAAATAAAGAAGCAGGTACCCTATCAATTTCTGATAATGGTATTGGTATGACACGTGATGAAGTCATTGAAAACTTAGGAACCATTGCAAAATCAGGCACTAAAGCATTTTTAGAATCCATTGGAAGCGATCAGGCTAAAGATAGCCAATTAATCGGTCAATTCGGGGTTGGTTTTTACTCTGCCTTTATTGTTGCCGACAAAGTTACAGTGAGAACCCGTGCAGCAACCGCCAAAGCTGACCAAGCCGTTATGTGGGAATCAGCGGGAGAAGGTGAATATACCATTTCAGATGATAATAAAGAAACTCGCGGTACCGAAATCACTTTACATTTGAAAGAAGATGAAAAAGAGTTTTTAGATGATTGGCGTCTACGTTCCATTATCAGCAAATATTCTGATCACATTTCATTACCTGTTGAAGTGCAAACTACCGATGAAGAAAGTAAAGAAGTTAAATGGGAAAAAGTTAATAAAGCTCAAGCACTTTGGACACGTAGTAAATCTGATATCACTGATGAAGAGTATAAAGAATTTTATAAACACCTATCACATGATTATGCTGATCCATTAAGTTGGAGCCATAACCGAGTTGAAGGTAAACAAGAGTATACCAGTTTACTGTATATTCCAGCTAAAGCACCGTGGGATATGTGGAATCGTGATAATAAACACGGATTAAAATTATATGTTCAACGTGTATTTATTATGGATGATGCTGAACAATTCATGCCGAACTATTTACGTTTTGTGAAAGGTTTAATTGATTCAAATGATCTTCCATTAAATGTATCGCGTGAAATTCTACAAGATAACAAAATCACCCAAAGTTTACGTAATGCGTGTACTAAACGCGTACTACAAATGCTTGAAAAATTAGCCAAAGATGATAAAGAACAATATCAACAGTTCTGGGGTGAATTTGGTTTAGTATTAAAAGAAGGTACAGGTGAAGACTTTGCTAACCGTGAAGCGATAGCTAAATTATTACGTTTTGCTTCAACCCACACTGATAGTGATGCACAAACTGTATCGTTAGAAGATTACATCAGCCGTATGCAAGACGGTCAAGAAAAGATTTACTACATCACAGCGGACAGCTATGGTGCTGCAAATTACAGCCCTCACTTAGAGCTATTCCGTAAAAAAGGTATTGAGGTATTATTATTATCCGATCGTATTGATGAATGGATGATGAGCAACCTAACTGAATTTGATGGTAAACAATTCCAATCAGTCAGTAAATCAGACGAATCTATTGAAAAACTAGCTGATCAAGATAGTGAAGAACAAAAACAAGTTGAAAAAGAACTTGAGCCATTTATTGAAAGAGTCAAAACAGTATTAGGTGATAAAGTTAAGGAAGTTAAAATAACTCATCGTTTAACTAACACACCTGCTGTTGTCACAACCGCAGCGGATGAAATGAGCACACAGATGGCCAAATTGTTTGCTGCTGCTGGACAAAAAGCACCTGATATCAAATATACGTTTGAAATTAATCCAGATCATAAACTGGTGAAACGTATAGCAGATACTCAAGAAGAAAGTGAGTTCACTGATTGGGTTGAGTTATTACTTGATCAAGCATTACTTGCTGAAAAAGGTTCATTAAGCGATCCAAGTAAATTTATTCAAACTATGAATAAGTTATTAGCACAAGAATAAATAAAACATAAAATTGCGCCCCGATAAGATTGACTTAATCGGGGCTTTTTTATAGCTACTTTGGTTCATTGATAGAAAAAGAATTTATTGGCAACTAAATTCTGGCAAAAGTTTGATATTAATCACACTTTTTTAATTTTTTGCTTTTCATTTTTATTTAGCTATTCATAATAAAAAAAATTAAAAATTATCCTTAATTTAATGAAAGTTCATAAAATATTAAATAATAATGTAATTGTTACACTGGATGATAAAGGAAAAGAGTTAATCCTTACTGGGCGAGGTATTGGTTTTAAAAAACGCGAAGGTGATTTAATCGATATCAATCTGATCGAAAAACAATTTTCTTTAGATAACAAAGATATATTGCCTAAATTTAATGAATTACTTTCTGAAATTCCTTTGGAGGTGTTAACCACTTCTCAAATTATAATCAATCATGCTAAAGAATTTATGGAAAGTAAACTGCAAGACAGTATTTATATTTCACTTACTGATCACATCCATTTTGCTATTGAACGCCACAAGCAAGGATTTGATATTCCTAATGGCTTTTTATGGGAAATCAAGAAATTCTATCCGAAAGAGTTCCAAATTGGTCTTTATGCATTATCCGTCATTAAAAAACGCCTTGGTATAGAACTACCAGAAGATGAAGCAGGCTTTATTACCTTTCATATTATTAATGCACAACTAAATGGCACCATGCCCAATATTGTCAATATGACCAAAATCATGCGCGAAATACTTAATATTGTTAAATATCATTTCAGCATTGAATATGATGAAGATTGCCTATCTTACCAACGATTTGTAACACATTTAAAATTTTTTGCGCAACGAATATTAAGTAAAGGAACACAAACGCAACAAGATTCTTCACTATACGAAATTGTTCGCCAAAAATATGATCAAGCTTACTTATGCACTAAACAAATTGATTTACATCTGATTCAACAATATCAACACCCACTTACTGATGATGAAAGTCTATACTTAACTATTCATATAGAACGGTTGAGAACTGAATTAAAAAAACCATAAATGTGAGATATATCACAATTTATTAATCACAGTTTGAGAAGTCATACCATGCCATAAAAAATTATGCTAATCTAAACATCTCATTTACTGGATTGTTATTGCATAGTAAATTATTACTATGTAAGCAAAACCTAGATCTCTTGATAATAAGAGATCTAGGTTTTTTTTTGCGCTATTTAAGCGTTAAACAAATAAGGATAAGGAATGAAAAACAAAGAACTTGCCGAATCAATCATTAATAAAGTTGGTGGAAAAGACAATATCACAAGTCTAGTTCATTGTGCTACTCGTTTACGTTTTGTATTAAAAGATGACAGTAAAGCTGATGCAGAATCACTCAAAAAACAAAAAGGTGTGATTACTGTAGTAAAAAGCGGTGGACAATTTCAAGTAGTAATTGGCAATCATGTTGCCGATGTATTCAGTGACATAATGCAATTAACCAATCTTAATGAAAATAATACAACCAATGCTGCCCCTGATAAAAAAATGGGAGTTTTTTCAAAACTAATTGATTTAGTTTCCGGTATATTTATTCCTGCGTTAGTTGTAATCGTCGCCGGAGGTATTTTTAAGGGGATAATCGCTTTATTGCAAGTTGAAAACATTGTCTATGAGGGTTCTCCAACTTATAACTTCTTGTTCGCAATTGCGGATGCGCCATTTTACTATTTACCGGTCATTTTAGGTTTTTCAGCTGTTAAAAAGTTTGGCGGAAATCCCTACGTTGGTATGGCATTAGGTGGAGCATTAGTTCATCCCAATATTGTTGGCATGCTAGGTGGTGCATTTGAAATACAAACTTCATTATTTATGATACCTATTAAATTGATTCCTTATGCATCGTCAGTGTTCCCTATCATTATCGCTAGCTGGTTCTATTCGTTATTAGAACGTAATTTTAACAAGATTATGCATGATTCATTTAAAAAATTCATTGCCCCATTGCTTGGTATCATCATTACCGTACCATTAACGTTTGCCGTTATTGGTCCAGTTGTATCATTTTTAAGTGATATTGTGGCTGCTGGTATCATCTACGTTTATCAACTTAACTCAGTAGTTGCATCGATGATTTTAGCCGGACTTTGGCAAGTAATGGTTATTTTTGGAATTCATTGGGGGATGGTACCATTTGCAATGAACAATTTTACCCTTTACAACGAAGATTTTATGATGCCTATCTTGTTCCCTGCAGTATTTGCGCAAGTCGGTGCAGTATTAGCGGTCATGTTACGCAGTAAAGACCCACAAATGAAAGCGTTAGCCAGTTCGTCGGTATTATCAGGCATTTTTGGTGTAACAGAACCGGCTATCTATGGAATTAATCTACCATTAAAACGCCCATTTGTGATTGGCTGTATCTCAGCAATGATTGGCGGTGGTATTGTTGGTTATTACCATTCGGTTATCTATTCATTCAGCTTTATTAGTATTTTCTCATTCTTACAATTAATTCCGCCAACTGGAATTGATGAAAGATTCTATGCGGTGGTATTTGGTTCTCTCATTTCATTCGGTGTTTCAACAACTGTAACTTACCTGTTTGGTATACCAAAAGATAAAAAAGCAGCCGATGAAAATCAAACTCAAAAAAATGAAGATAAAAAACAAACCGATGAAGTTAAACAAGTCGACACTATCACTATTTCAAGCCCAATGACAGGTAAAGTGATTCCATTAACTCAAGTTAATGATCCTACTTTTGCTGGTGAACTAATGGGTAAAGGTTCGGCAATCATCCCAACAATTGGTCAAGCATTAGCACCAGAAGACGGAGAAGTGGTATCTCTATTTAGAACCAAACATGCTATTGGATTTGTAACTGATACAGGCGCTGAAATACTCATCCATATCGGTATCGACACCGTTAAATTAGATGGACAACATTTTGAAGCACACGTTGAAGCGGGTAGTAAAGTTAAAAAAGGCGATCTATTAGTCAGCTTTGATATTGAGGCCATTAAACAAGCTGGATTTGAAGTCACTACCCCAATAATCATAACTAACAGTGATGACTATAAAGATGTGCAAACTATTTTTATGCAAGATGATATTCAATCTGGCGATGCATTACTAGCATTAAACAAATCCGAAAATAAGGAGTAATACATGTCTAAACTATTTCCTAGTGATTTTTTATGGGGCGGCGCAATTGCTGCCAACCAAGTTGAAGGAGCATACCGAGAAGGCGGTAAAGGCTTATCCACATCGGATTGTACGCCAAATGGCTTATTTGGCGACATTGTAGACCGTAATAAAAACGATATTACTAGTATTAAAGATCGCGCGATCGATTTTTATCATCGCTACCCAGAAGACATCTCTTTATTTGCTGAAATGGGTTTTACCTGCCTACGTACATCCATTGCATGGACGCGTATTTTCCCGAACGGTGATGAACTAGAGCCAAATGAAGCTGGTCTTGCTTTTTATGACAAATTATTTGATGAAATGCTCAAACATAACATCACGCCATTGGTCACATTATCTCACTATGAGATGCCCTATTATTTAGTCACTCAATATGGCGGTTGGGGCGATCGAAAGGTAATTGAATTCTTCACCCGTTATGCTAAAACAGTCTTTGAACGCTATAAAGATAAAGTAAAACATTGGTTAACGTTCAATGAAATTAATATGTCTCTACATGAGCCGTTCACAGGTGTTGGTCTTGATAGAAACAGTACTAAAGCACAAATTTATCAAGCGATTCATCATCAACTTGTTGCGAGTAGCCAAGCTGTAAAATTGTGTCATCAAATTATTCCTGATGCCAAAATTGGCAATATGCTACTAGGTGCACTGGCTTATCCACTCACGCCAAAACCTGAAGATGTTTGGGCAACCTTACAAGAAAATCATGGCTGGTTATTCTTTGGTGATGTGCAAGCTCGTGGTTATTATCCTACTTATATGACTCGTTATTTTAAAGAGAACAATATTGAGTTAGAAATTACGGATCAAGATCGTGAAGATCTAAAAGAAACTATCGATTTTATCTCATTCAGTTACTATATGAGCTGCTGTGGTACCGCAGATGATTCTTTACGCCAAAAAGGTAATATCTTGGATATGGTGCCAAATCCATATCTAAAAGCATCGGAATGGGGTTGGCAAATCGATCCTATCGGCATCCGTTATCTACTTAATATGCTCTATGAGCGTTTCCAAAAACCATTATTTATTGTTGAAAATGGTCTAGGCGCTAAAGACAAATTAGAGGCTGATGGCACCATCAATGATGATTACCGTATTAATTATATGAACGATCACCTAGTGCAAGTGCGCGAAGCAATCAACGATGGTGTTGAAGTGATGGGCTATACCAGTTGGGGACCAATTGACTTAATCAGTGCTTCAAAAGCGGAAGTAACTAAACGTTATGGATTTATCTATGTCGATTTAAATCAAGATGGAACAGGCACTTTAACGCGTTATAAAAAGAAAAGTTTTTATTGGTATAAATCAGTAATTTCATCCAAAGGGGCGAATTTGAAATAATAATGATGCGGGTAAGTGATTAATTATCCTTACCTGCTAATTGATTTAGCATACCAATAATTTATGCGATACGAGTCTAACAATGAAAAATAAAACAATAAAAAAAGCATTAACCATCGGACTATTAGTTCTAACAACACTTACAACTGGATGCAGCTCCCCATCAAGTAAAGTGTCAATTGATAACGAAATCAACAATAATGAAGAGATTACCATCTATTTTGCACGTCACGGTAAAACCTTATTCAATACCTATGATTTAGTACAAGGTTGGGCGGATTCACCATTAACCGATAAAGGGATTGAAGTTGCGCGTTATTTAGGAGAAGGATTTAAAGATAAGCAAATCCAATTTGATGCCTACTACACCAGCGATGCGGGACGTCAACGTGAAACCATGCAAGTACTATTACAACAAATAGGCGTCCAAGATTATCAAATTCAAGAACTCAAAGGATTACGTGAAGTCTTTTATGGTGGGTTTGAAGGCGGCACCAACGCAAAAATGGTCTCTGCTTCAATGAAGTCACTTGGCTATAAATCAGTTAATAACTTCTATAAAAGCTATGTAAATGGTCAAATTCCAGTGGCAGCACTTACAGATGCTATTGCGAAAAGTGATCCTAAACATGAAGCGGAAAACTTTGAACAAGTTAAAGAGCGTACTCAAAATGCACTCAATACCATTATAAAAACGGCACAAGAGAAACATCAAAAAAATATTTTGGCGATTTCATCTGGCATGTCAATGCAAGTCATGATTTCCGATCTCACCGATGATCCAATTAAAAATAAACCATTATCTAATGCAACTGTCGTTAAAATCGTTTACCAAAATGGTAAATACAATGTCGTTGAAATTGGCAATATGGAGTATGTGAATTTAGGTAAATTATCTTTAAATAAATAAGTAATAAGGATGGAGGAAACAATCAATAACTAAAAAACAATTAAAGTGGAAAGATAGGATTGTTACTGCTTTTGCAGACAAAACCTAAATGTTTAGTAAAAGTAAAAGCCCCATAAATACCAAACATTTTTAAATTAGGATAAACAGTTAGGAAAACAACAATGAAAATCAAATATCTAACATTGGCACTATTGAGTATAAACAGTTATGCCGTATTTGCTAGTGAATCATCTTATCATTATCAACCCAAATCCCTATCTGATGAAACATTTTTTAAAGATAGTAAATTTGAATTTTCAACACGTAACCATTGGAAATATTTAAAAGAAAATGCATCTCAACCTAAGGAAGTTCATAGTGCATGGGGGGAAGCATTTACGTTTAATTATAAATCTGGTTATTTATTTGATACACTTGGTTTTGACTTCACTTACGACAACGTAATAAAACTTGGAGCGAGTGACTACTTTGCAACTCGTAATTTACTCTATAACGTTGGTAGGCAGCCGAATAAACACAATGCCCATGGATTTAATAAATTTACTCAACGCTATGCTAAAATCAAGTTGGGCAATGAAGAAGTTAATTTTAATGGTAAAGCGGGTTGGCATAGTTTAAAAGATACGGGTGTCATGAGTTCATCACAACATTTAACTCGTTATAGTTATTTAGGTTACAGTGGTGTATTTAAGTATTCTAATTTAGCATTATCATTAGTCTATATTGACAGTGCCTTTCCGCGTGAATCATCCCAAAAAGTGCATTTTTATAGCTTAGACAGAAATTACGTAATTGACAATATTAAATCAGCTGGTATTGCCTATAAAGATAAAACCATCAATATTGATTATTCATATGGTGAGGCGAAAGATTATATTAAACGTCATGCAATTGAATTTTCCTATAAACCAACAGAAAAACTTACCTTAGGTTCACAAATTTATGGTAGCACCGCGCTTAAAAATCATGACAAAATGAAAGCGAATGTTCGCGATTTTGATGATTCAGCTTGGCATTATGGCGCGGACATTGAGTGGAAAGAATCTAAATGGAGCGCCAAGTTTGGTATTGCTTATACCGATGCTAATCGCAAAGGCGCTATAGGTTATTATGGACGTCATCTAGGTAGAAATAATCGTGGGCGCTATAACGGCATGGCGGCTACAGGTGCCGACTATATGCGTGATGGGGAACTAGTATTCTCAAGCATATTAAGTTATGATTTATTTAAAGATAATACCACAGGTTTATTCCTAAACTATAGTGAATTTAACTATAAACACAAAACCCTAAAAAATGGAGAAATAAATGTGTTCAACTTCTGGAAACCTTCCAGTGGAACATTTAAAAATCTATCGATTCTGGCAAAATTTGGTTATGGTTGGTCTTATAAAACTTTGAGCACTAGAGATATTACACCAAAATTAAGAGATGGTCGTGCTCAGCGTTCACCATCATTATCTGCAGAAACCGTTATTGATTATCGATTTAATTTGTTATAACAAAAGGACGAAACTATGAAAATCAAAAAATTTATTAAGCTTGTCAGCTTATCCGTAATTCTTTCCGCTTCAATTGCTCAAACGTTTGCTGCGGATGTGAATTTATATGTAACTCGCCATGGTAGAACCATGTTCAATAACGTCCACCGTGCACAAGGTTGGTCAGATACTCCATTAACCAAACCAGGAATCGAAGTTGCTGAGCAATTAGGACGAGGCCTAAAAGATGTGAACTTTATTGCTGCTTATTCAAGCGATTTAGGTCGTGCTCGCCAAACTGCTCGCATTGTTTTAGAGTCAAAAGGTCAATCACTACCAATTAACGAAATGGAAGCGCTTCGCGAAACATGCTTTGGTGAATATGAAGGTGATCTTGATCCTAATATGTGGGGACCTGCAGGTAAATATTTAGGCTATTCAGGCCATGAAGAATTAATGGAAGATTTCGGAAAAGGTAAAATCAGATTAAACAAAATTATGGATGCCATTGCCGCAGTTGAAAAATCTGGTGAAGCAGAAGACTACAACAAAGTAAAAACTCGTATGCAAGCTGCATTAAAAGTAATTGCTGAATCAGCCAAAGCTAATGGTGGTGGTGATGTACTAGTGGTATCACACGGTATGGCGATCACAGCCATGGTTGAAGAATGGCTTGATACCCCGGTCAAAGGTGGATTAGGTAACGCAAGTGTTACTAAAATTCGTTATACTGATGACGGTAAATTTATTGTCGAAAGCTTGGGCGATATGAGTTATGTCGAAAAAGGTAAAGCGCTTGGCAAATAATTGTAACAAGAACTAAATACCAAAAAAAAGACTCACCTTGGTGAGTCTTTTTATTTTTAATCATTATTGAGTAAAGTCACTGTTTAAAGTCTCTTTTATGAGTAATGTTGCACAAATACTGATGATTGAAGCAACGGCAACATAATACCCCACCCAAGATAAATCACCATTTGCTACCAAATAATTGGCTATAATAGGTGCAATAGACGCCCCTAAAATACCGCCAATACTGTAAGCGGCCGAAGACCCCGTATAACGGACATTGGTTGGAAAGATTTCGGGCAAAAAAGCTCCCATAGGAGCAAACACCACCCCCATTAAAAACAGCTCAAGAGATAAATAGATCAAGACCAATAATTCTGAACCACTTGCCATAAACTGCGTCATAACTGTGCCTGATAATGCGACGAATAACAAGCCAATAACAAGCACAGGTTTACGCCCATATTTATCACTTAAGCGTGCAGAAATTGGAGTCGCTATCGCCATAAAGACAATGGCAACACATAAAAAACCTAAAAAATGACCTTTAGCAATACCCAGATATTTAGTACCATATTGCAATAAAAATGCAGTAGTTATATAAAATAAAGTATAACAACCTACCATTGAAAATGAACCTAACGCCAAAGCTTTCCAATGATGAACAAAGATGTTAAACGCAGGAACTTTAACTTGCTGTTTGCTGCGCAATGCGTTGGCAAAAATGGGACTTTCAACCAATTTTAAACGCACATATAAACCAATAATCACCAATACTGCACTTAATAAAAACGGAATTCGCCATCCCCATTGTAAAAATTGTTCATTGGAGAGTGATAAAGTGACCAACAAAAACACACCATTAGATAATAAAAAACCAATCGATGGTCCTAACTGAGGAAACATGCCAAACAATGCTCGCTTATTTTGTGGAGCATTTTCAGTTGCCAGCAATGCTGCCCCACCCCACTCACCACCCAGCCCTAATCCTTGTGCAAGTCTTAAAATACACAGCAAAAACGGCGCCCAAAAACCAATAGCATTATAGCTAGGTAATAATCCAATTCCGGCCGTTGCCACACCCATTAATATAAGAGAAAACACCAAGGTAGACTTACGCCCTATTTTGTCACCAAAGTGCCCAAATAAAATGGCGCCAATTGGACGGGCAACAAAGGCTATACCAAAAGTAGCAAAAGATTGTAACGCCTGAGCAGATGGCGAACTGTCAGGGAAAAATACCGGTCCAATAACTAAGGCAGCGGCTGTTGCATAAATATAAAAGTCATAAAACTCAATCGCTGTGCCGATAAAACTGGCTAAAGCAACACGAGACATCGAGTTAGCAGGTTTAGTGTTTGAATCCATAATCCATCCTTTCAACATTATTGTTATTGTAAAAGTCGTTAAAGACATTATAGTCAGAGTTAATACTTTTTACATATTCAATAAAAAAAGTAATAACCATAGGCATAATATAAGAAGTCGCTATAATAGAATTTATGCATCTTTACCTAATAATTTACCTAATAAGGATAGCTATGTTTTATCTAGACACCTATTATTCCCCAATGGGATTAATCACGCTTGCTAGTCAGCAAAATAAATTGGTTGGGGTTTGGATCGAAGGTCAAAAATATTTTGGGCAAATCGTAGATGCCCAAAAACAATATCAACCCAATCTACCCATCTTTAACAAGACTAAATTATGGCTTGATGACTACTTTAATGGTAAAAAACCGACTATTGAAACACTACCCTTAGCGCCACAGGGTACTCCTTTTCGACATTTAGTTTGGGATATTTTATGCCAAATTCCTTATGGTCAAGTGATTACCTATGGCGACATCGCAAAACAGATCATGCAAAAAACCAATACCGCAAGCATGTCTAGCCAAGCTGTTGGTGGGGCAGTTGGTCATAATCCAATATCAATCATCATTCCGTGCCATCGCGTAATTGGGGCTAAAGGTAATTTGACTGGGTATGCAGGCGGAATTGATAAAAAAATTGCCTTGCTTAAACTGGAAAATATAGATACTTCTCAATTTGTTATTCCAACAAGAGGAACGGCACTTTAACTAATTAAAAAGATTAGTCTGAACTATTTTATTAACATAAGATAATCAATCAGTTTGGCTGAAATTGCTGAAAACATGCATTATTGCTGATTAAATATTTAAAGATATAAATAAATTATTAGATATTTACA
This sequence comes from Gilliamella sp. LMG 34360, assembly GCF_984568995.1. Lineage (NCBI taxonomy): Bacteria > Pseudomonadati > Pseudomonadota > Gammaproteobacteria > Orbales > Orbaceae > Gilliamella > Gilliamella sp. LMG 34360. The sequence goes on from NZ_OZ474900.1 coordinate 2,318,774, forward strand.
ATTGTTTAGAATTCGACTTAAGTTGGTATTGTCAACAATTAACATCCATCAATAAATGATATAAAACATAGTAATCAGTAGAATAAAAGAGATGATTATAGCTTAGGCTATCACCATTAGCATTTAACCTTTGAATTTAACTGTACAAAATCACTTAAGACATTATACTGTGGCATAGTTAAAAAATAGAATAATCAATCAATAACCGAATAAAATGAGAAATTTACTGCTCAGCTTATTATTAATACTATCTTTCCCTGCATTAAGTTCTATTTATGTTTATAAAGGTTACATTGCTGACAACCCAATTAGGTTATATTTAGAAACCTCATTAAATGAAGTTAATAAACATCAGGTTAATAAAGGGGTTTGGGTTTATCAAAATGATCCTGAACTACAACTTAATATTTTATCTGCTGAATGTGAATATATTCGCTCATGTACTGAAGACGATCATCCTAACCGTTTAGTTTTATATGATAATCAAGATATCTATCTCGATAATATTGCGCATAAAATAAAAGTTAAAGATTCAAGTCACTATTTTAAATTTATTAACATGCACATTGGACAAGCTGAAGACCAAAAATTTTTGCCTGAAACATTAAATGGTTATTGGTTCGATGGAAAAAATCATCAACAATACTCCGTAGTATTACACAAACAATTGGTAATCAATGACCAACCTAATACAGAATTTAATCAGATTGAGTTATTACAATTAGAATCTCTAGACAAGCTCTATTTTACGGCTGTTTTGTCAAAGCAGAAAAACGATAAAATTAAGTTAGTTGGTATTAATGTTTACAATAAAAAAAATCATAAACTACTGCAACAAATACAAAATTTAAATTACAGTTACAACAAATTTAACAGTATTGTCATGCAAGATATTAACTTTGATGGTGCACCTGATTTAGCCATTAAAAAGTATCATTCTAATACCAGATTGGGGGATAACTATGACTATTATCTCAATGACAACGGTAAGTTCAAAGCGACAAACTTGTGGGGAAGTGACCTCTACTTCAATAACAAAGACAAATCAGCAACTGGCACAAAAAAATGTTATGATTATGACGAAAATGAGCAAAAAATTATGATCCAAATTGATAGTGTTTATCACTATAGGAATAAACACTATATTCATAAAAAAAATCAATGCCAGACACATCATTTTAATACTAACGTAAGCCGTCAATGTACCGAAAATGAATACAATGCCTGCTTATTAAAACGAAATAATATCGATTTTGAAAATCCACACTATATAGGCGAAGACAATATATATCACAAGAATATGGCTTGGGATAAAGGTAAATTAGTCGATGGAGTTATAGATGATGATTGATTACGATGCAATTCCTAAACAACGACAATCTTATATTCAACAGTTGTTAAACGAAAATGGAAGAGTCGTAAGCGCAGATTTGATTAAATTATTGGGTGTTTCAGAGCATACCATTCGTCGAGATTAACAAAAACTGGCGCAAGATGGAATCTGCAAAAGAGTATACGGTGGTGCAGTCAGTCATTTAAAACAATCAGCAAGCTTTGAAACAAGAATGACACAAAGTGTTGCCGAAAAGTCGTCCGTCGCCAAGCATTGTGCTGAGTTAATCAAAGCGAACACGTGTATTTTTATTGATGCAGGTTCCACTTATTTAGCCATGGCAGAATATATCCCTAGTGACCTAGAATTAACCATTGTCACCAATTTACCGCAAATAGCATCATTACTCAGTAGTCGCACTAATGGCGAATTGATATTACTTGGCGGTAAAATAAACCCGCAAACTGGCAGTACTATGGGTTCTGAGACTGTAAATCAAATACATAATATGGTTTTTGATCAAACCTATATAGAATACTACAACACCAAACGGATTAAAGCCAAATTAAAAGGCCTGACTTCGGTTGAATATCGAAATCAGGCCTTACAAGCCGCTTAATGAAAGTGTCCAACTTTATGGGATCACTTCAAAGGTCGGTTTTTTCAAGTGATAAGAATGTTACTGTTTAGCTACAATTTCATCACCTTGTAAATCAAGATGAATGGTTTTACCTGGAACTAACTTACCAGATAATATTTGTTGCGCTAATGGATTTTCAATCTCTTGTTGTATTGCACGTTTTAACGGTCTTGCACCATAAATTGGATCGAAGCCAACTTTAGCAAGTTGTTCTAACGCAGCATCCGAAATATCCAATTGGTAACCACGTTCATCTAAGCGTTTTTCAACGTGCGCTAATTGAATTTTCGCAATCGCTTTGATATTTTCTTGACCAAGTGGATGGAATACCACCGTTTCATCAATACGATTAATGAATTCTGGTCTAAAGTGTTTAGTTACAACCGTCATTACTAACGCTTTCATTTCATCATAGCTTAACTCAATTTGACCTTGAATCAAATCTGAACCTAAATTAGATGTCATGATAATAACGGTATTACGAAAATCAACCGTACGCCCTTGTCCATCGGTTAAGCGTCCATCATCTAATACTTGTAATAAAATATTAAAGACATCCGGATGTGCTTTTTCAACTTCATCCAACAAAATGACTGAATAAGGACGACGTCTTACGGCTTCAGTCAAATAACCGCCCTCTTCATATCCTACATATCCCGGAGGCGCACCAATTAAACGTGCCACTGAGTGTTTTTCCATAAACTCGGACATATCGATTCTGACCATTGCATCTTCGCTATCAAACATAAAGTTAGCCAAAGCTTTACAAAGTTCAGTTTTACCAACGCCCGTTGGCCCCAAGAACAAGAAAGAGCCAATTGGTTTATTTGGATCAGACAATCCTGCTCGACTACGACGAATCGCATTGGCTACCGCAACAACGGCTTCGTCTTGACCAATCACACGTTTATGTAACGCATCTTCCATATGTAATAATTTATCTTTTTCACTTTCCAGCATTCTTGAAACAGGAATACCCGTTGCTTTAGATAATACTTCGGCAATCTCGTTATCGGTGACTTTATTACGCAATAACTTCATAGTCTTGCCTTCAAGCTGTGTTGCTGATGCGAGTCTTTTCTCAAGTTCTGGTATTTTGCCATATTGAAGCTCTGACATTTTATTAAGATCACCAGCACGGCGAGCTTGTTCTATTTCAGTTCGTGCTTTTTCCAACTCAGCTTTGATTGTCTGAGTACCAGAAACAGCAGCCTTCTCTGACTTCCACTCTTCTTCAAGTGACGCATACTCTTTTTCTTTCTCAGCAAGTTCATCGTTTAGCATCTCTAGTCGTTTTTTACTCGCATCATCAGACTCTTTTTTAAGCGCTTGTTGTTCAAGTTTAAGCTGAATAATACGGCGTTCAAGTCGATCTAATGATTCAGGTTTTGAATCCATTTGCATACGAATACTCGATGCAGCTTCATCAATTAAGTCAATGGCTTTATCAGGAAGCATACGATCGGAAATATAACGATGCGATAACGTTGCTGCCGCCACAATTGCCGGATCGGTAATTTGTACATGGTGATGTAATTCATAACGTTCTTTTAAACCACGCAAGATAGCAATGGTGTCTTCAACAGTTGGTTCAGCCACATACACTTTTTGGAATCGACGCTCTAAAGCGGGATCTTTTTCAATATATTGACGGTATTCATCTAACGTTGTTGCGCCAACACAATGTAATTCGCCGCGAGCTAAAGCAGGTTTTAACATATTACCTGCATCCATTGCGCCATCACTTTTACCTGCACCGACCATGGTATGGATTTCATCAATAAATAAAATAATGCGCCCTTCTTCTTTGGCTAAATCTTTTAAAACGGCTTTTAAGCGTTCTTCAAATTCACCTCGATATTTAGCGCCAGCAATTAAAGCACCCATATCTAAAGACAATACGCGCTTATTACGTAATCCTTCAGGTACTTCACGGTTTACAATGCGTTGTGCAAGTCCTTCAACAATTGCGGTTTTACCTACACCAGGCTCACCGATTAACACTGGATTATTTTTAGTACGGCGTTGTAATACTTGAATTGTACGGCGAATTTCTTCATCACGCCCAATTACTGGATCGAGCTTACCTTGTTCAGCACGCTCGGTTAAATCAATAGTATATTTTTTCAACGCACCACGTTGATCTTCGGCATTGGCATCGTTCACGTTATCACTTCCTCTTACTTGACTTACGGCCTGATTTAATCTGTCTTTTGTGATCCCTGATTTTTTAAGAATATCACTAAGACTACCCTTTTCGTCTAAAGCCGCTAAGATAAAGAGTTCAGACGAGATATAACTATCGCCATTTTTTTGTGCTAATTTGTCACAAAGATTTAAAACGCGGACAAATTCTTGTGATGGAATAACTTCACCACCCACGCCTTGGACTTGTGGCAATCGATCAATAGCTTGATTTAATTCTTGCTGTAACATTGCAACATTAGCGCCAGCCGCTGCCAGTAAAGGCTTGACACTGCTACCTTCTTGGTTAAGCATAGCGGATAAAACATGGACTGGTTCTATATATTGATTATCTTTACCCAATGCTAATGATTGCGCATCAGCTAAAGCTTGTTGGAATTTATTAGTGAGTTTATCTAACCTCATATTAACTATCTCCTGAGCAATAGATTTGGCTTAAATGCTTTAAGCAGATAAACCATTTGCATGGTTACTAAATGAGTGTGGAAAGATAAATTTCAAGAGTTTTTTATGAAAATTTTTTACAAAAAATCGACAATAAAATTAATTTATATTCTGTTGTTGAAATAAGCAAAATATAAACGTTCAATTTTACACCATTAGTGTAATAAATATTGCTCGGAATAACAATTGTAAGATGACAATTAAGCATTAATCCATTATATTAGCCGCTCTATTTTGTTAGGTGGTCTAACCGTGGTTCGTAATCCATCCCACGAAAAAAAACTAGGAATTATACATGTTCAAAATTGCTAAAGAATTTCAATTCGATGCTTGTCATATGTTAGACGGGCACAACAAAAAATGTCACAACCTGCACGGTCATACTTATCGCTTATTAGTCGAAATTGAAGGGGATCTAATAGATAACGGTTCTAGCGCTGATATGGTGATGGATTATGCTGATTTAAAAGCAATAGTGAAACAGCATATTGTTGATCCTCTCGATCATGCTTATCTATATAATCAAAATAATCCAAATGAGTGCCGTATTGCTTCATTATTAAAAGAGATGAATCGCAAAATCTTCGCCTTTCCTTGTCGCACTACTGCCGAAGGTATGAGTAAATTTATTTTTGATTGCCTGTCACAATATTTACCCATCTCAATGATCAAACTCTGGGAAACACCAACGTCTTACTGCGAGTATCATCGGAGCGAAAAATGACAGAATTTCGCATTGTTGAAATCTTCGAATCATTACAGGGCGAAGGTTACAATACAGGCATGCCCGCTATTTTTATCCGCTTTGCTGGTTGTAATTTAAATTGCGTTTGGTGCGATACTAACTTTCGCCAATACACCCGTTTTACATTAGAACAGTTATTGACGAAAGTTAAACAATATACGAGCAAAAACATCATTATTACCGGTGGCGAACCAACTATGGTTAAAGCGCTACCAGAGTTACTTTTACCACTAAAACAGGCTGGTTACTATATTGCTATTGAAAGTAATGGATTAGGTAAAGTCGATCCTCTAATTGACTATATCGCCCTTAGCCCTAAATTCTGCTATCAAGCACGGTATCAAAAAATCATACAACCAACTGCAAGTGAAGTGCGAATTGTTGCCGAAAATCATGCGGACTTTCTCCCTTTTTGCCAATATATTGAACAAAATATTCAAGCAAAACGTTATTATCTTTCCCCTTGCGAAAAAAATGGTGAATTTAATATGTTTGAAACAATTGAATTACTTGGCAAGATTAACCAAAACCGCAACGACAACAAGTGGCTACTCAGTATTCAAACGCACAAGTTTGCAAATATAGAGTAACCTTTTTAAAGAAGTTCATTGTTTTTCTTATCATTTAGATGTGCAAGAAGAAGATGAAGATAAAGTTATCTTTAAATCGCATTTTTATTTATACAAATTAAATAAGAGCAATAAATTATTATAAGCATTGTATTTAACGGGCTTATAATTCTAGTGATGCTTATTAGGTTATTCTCAAGAAAATATCAACAATAAAAAATTGAGTTTGTAGTAACCAATCAATTTGTTGAATATAGTAAGAATGTAATCAAAAGCAAATCAATTAACTTCACATTTATTTTGTAAAAAATATTCAGGAGTGTATACCATTTCATTTTTTGCTTATACTCAACATTTTATTTGTAGTTCAACTTATAAATAAAATAATAATAAACATGGCGAGTTATTTACCATACAGCATTTATCACTAATTGATACTGAGACTGCACCATAAAATATGAACGCCTTATAAGTCTTTTTTCAACCTATCGATTCTTAAAATTAAATTCAGATATTAATAAAAAGTAAAACGGTATACACTCCTGAATATTTTTTACAAAATAAATTATAAATTATTAATATAATTAATTTTTTAAATTAACGTTAATCCAATGATTCAATCACATTAAAATCTTATTTATTGTTTATCAGTATTTTTCGGTAATTGTACAGTCCGTTATTTTTGTCAAAAAGTTTCAGGTTATGGGTATGTTTGAGTAAAAATGATTTTTTAGTTACAAATCTTAATAAAAATTCGGTGCAAAATACTCAATAAAAAATCTGCAAAAGCCAAATTCTACTAATCCTTTTTTGATCATGTTTAGACGACAATTTGTTATCTATATTCTAATGATATTATTAGTAATATCAGTAAGTTATCCATCTAATTTGAATTTAAAGATTTTTTTAAAAAAAGGTTGCAAAATACCCTAAACAGTGTATTTTATATTCTTTTTTAGATTATTTTTAGATCTGACTAATTTTAACACCTTACTGACTATTGGCAATTTTTATAATAATTATTAACAGGTCAGATAAAAATAATAATAAATAAATAGTTCAGTAAAACAAAGTTGTATTTGCTATATACATGAAATATATTGAGGATAACATGGATAAAGGATTAGCCGATCTGGTAAATCAATTGGGCAATGGTTTAAAGCAAGGTTTAGTTAACGGAGTCGGTCATAATCGTTATACGTTAAATATTGATGGTTTGCCTGCTGAGGTTTCAATCCTACAGGTTGAGGGTAATGAGCAACTTAATCAGCCTTGGCACTATACGATTACTTTCACCAGCTCGGATAAACAACTTTCTGTTGAGTCATTTCTTAATCAAAATGCCCGTTTGAGTTTTAATCCTGCTAATTCTGGCAGTTTAAGCGACTTTGCAACTCAAGGACTTAATGCACTTAATTCCTTAACTTCGGCGAATCCATTAGATGCATTAAAACAGTCTGAGCCATTAAAACAGTTAGATAAACTTAAACAATCTAATCCACTCGATTCACTTAATTCTTTAACCCAGTTTAATCCGCTTAATCCGTTAAATTCACTATTATCTCAAGGTGGCTCACACACTCTTTGTGGTGTGATAACCCAGTTCAGTCAATTATCAGTCAGTAACGATGAAGCCCATTATCAGGTTGTCTTATCCTCGCAATTAGCCAAACTGGCATTAAGTCATAACTGCGCTATTTTTCAGAATCAAAGCGTTATCAGTGTGGTTGAAGAGGTCTTGCGTGGTCATGGTTATACCGGGATTGATTATCGTTTAGCGCTTAAAGAGCAATATCCTGAGCGTGAGTTTATTACCCAGTGGCAAGAGAGTGACCTTGAGTTTATTCAAAGACTGCTTGCTGATGTGGGGGTCTATTTCCGGTTTGAAACCCATGGTGAACACAACTGTGATGTGATGGTCATCAGTGATTATGAGCAAGGTTATCAGCAGGTGGCTGATATTGTGTATAAACAACCGAGCGGCACACTGGATAATGGCGTTGAAAGTGTCTGGGATATAACCTTACACAGTCAGATGGTGGAATCTTCGGTACAAGTACAAGATTATAACTACCGCGATGCGCAGGCGAATTTACTCGGTGAAGTTAACAGCCAACAGAAAGATAACACCACTTACGGTACCGATTATCGTTATGATGAGCACTATAAAGGGTTAAATACCAATGGTGACAACAATAATGGAATTGATAGTGACACCAACAATAATAATTATGACAATGATTATGAAAACAGTGGTGATATCGATACCGATGACAGTCAAGGCAGTAACAGTAATGTCAACGGCAATAATAGCGATAACACTAACAATAGTAATAGCAATAACAACAGCAGTGATATTAACCATAATCAAGCTAACACCGGTAATGGTGTTGAAAGTGGAGAATGGTATGCCCGCATTCGCCATGAACATGCAATTAGCCGTCAAATTGTTATCCGGGGTAAAAGCAATCAGGCCAATTTAGCCCCGGGTCAACATATCCGCATCAAAGGCAGTGCGATTGCCGGAATAGATGAGGGGGTAATGATATTAACGGTGCAAGGACAGGGAAACCGCAGTGAGGCTTATGAACTGAGTTTTACCGCCATACCTTACCAGCCATTAAAACCTTACCGCCCGGAGCCGATTCCTTTTCCGACTATTGACGGCACTTTACCGGCACGGGTAACCAGTCCGAATAATGACACCTATGGTTATATTGATACACAAGGGCGCTATCGGGTTAAATTTAACTTTGATTTAAAAGAGTGGCGAAACGGTGAAGAGAGCTTATGGTTAAGACTGGCTAAACCGTATGCAGGCAGTACCTATGGTTTTCACTTTCCACTGATTGACGGCACAGAAGTTGCGGTTGCGTTTACTAACGGTAATCCGGACCGACCTTATATCGCACATGCGATGCATGACAGTCAACACCCTGACCATGTGACCACCATAAACAAACACCGAAATGTAATTCGTACTCCTGCTAACAACAAACTGCGGATGGATGATAAGCGCGGACAAGAGCACATCAAGTTAGCGACCGAATACGGTAAAACCCAGCTTAACATCGGGCATTTAGTTGACCAAAACAAAGAGCAGCGTGGTGAGGGATTTGAACTTCGCACCGATGAGTGGGGAGCGATTACGGCCAATAAAGGCTTATACCTGACCAGTCAGACCGAGCCTAAGGCACAGGGTAAACAACTTGATATGCAAGGTGCCATTACCCAGCTTGAAAATGCGTTATCAATTGCCAAAGCACTGCAAAATGCAGCAACTGCCTCTGAAGCCCATGGTGCGGATACCGACAGTCAAGAGCAACTTAAAGCGACATTAACCCAATTAGCCCAAAGTGGCATTCTTGCTTATGCACAAGAGGGCATCGCTTTAACCAGTCCGGAAAACATCCAACTGTCAACGTCGAATAGCGTTTCAATGACCAGTGAAAATCAAACTGACATCAATGCGTTAAAAAACATTACCGTCTCATCAGGTGAATCCATCGGTCTGTTTGCTCATAAGTCGGGAATGAAAGTCTTTGCCAACCAAGGTGATGTTAACGTGCAGGCGCAAAATGCCAACCTGAATATGGCCGCCAAACAAGATATTAAAATAGACAGTGTGGATGGAAAATTAACGGTCACCGCAAGTGAAGAGCTGAAGTTAATGTGTGGTGGTTCATACATCAAAATTAGTAGTGCTGGGATTGAACTGGGCACCGCTGATAATGTTTATATAAAAAGTAATGCATTGCAGAAAATGGGACCAGCAACGAAAAATATACTTGAAATATTATTACCTAAAGCTATCCCAAACGAATTTTCATCAAGTAAAACATATAGCTTAAAATACCTTATGGTAAATGATGAAGATCAACCATATAAAAACACAAAGTATTTAGCCTTTATGGAAGATGGTTCAGTTAAACAAGGGCAAACAGATGATAAAGGATATACGGAAAGATTTTATACCAAAAAAGAAGAAAAAATTGCGATTCGCTTATTGATAAGCAAAACAAGCAATGGCGAGTTTATCAATTAGTAAAGAATTAAGCTAAAAAATATTAACTCACTAACTTTTAGAATAATGATATAAGCTTAATCTTAAGGATGAAAATTACATGACAATATACAACATATCAACATATATTAAGACTAAAACTGATCCTAAATATATTGTTTATGAAATGGAATTATATAAAATTGATGATAAAGGTAATAAAGTTTATGCTTTAAAATCAACAGGAAAACAAAATTTGCAAGCTGATAAGAGGACATCAGTGCACTCTTCATTAGATATTTCTGACCCTGAAAATACATCTTATATTTTAGAACTCAATCTTTTTCATAAAATAGGTAACGATGAATATGAAGTGTTACCAGAACCTATGACAGCAATTATACCTCTAAAAGGTTTTTTAACACCTGATAAAAAATGGGGGCTATCAAGGGAATTTGAATACAATGAAACGACTGAAAAAACCCAAAATGGTCATGTATTCATATACAGTGTAAAAGTGAGCTTTAAATCGAGAGCTTTTGAGACTAAAGAACACCCTGTTGGTGATCCACTGGATCCTTTTAGCAAAGAAGAAATTGAAAAAGGCTTGCAATCAAGATTAGCAAAAGTGGATTATCCTAATCAGCGTTATTCTAGTTTATGTGGACCAGCTGCGTTTTTTTATTGTTTATTGATCGATAGACCAGATCTGTACAAACAGATGGTGAAAGAACTTTGGGAATCGGGCAAAACTAAAATTGGCACATTAAAACTAGAACCTAGTTCTGATTGTCGCCATCCGAAAAACTTTTTTGATTATGATGATATACAAGGATATTCACCAAAGGTACCGGCTATAGATTGGATAACTTTGGCAAGTCTAAGGGATACAGAAAATAGTTTTTTTGATTATGATTCTCCTGATGATCAAGTTCCTGGTATTACAGTAGCAGGAGAGCTTAAAAAGTGGTTTAAAAAAGCTGGCGCTGAAATTGTGTACGAAATCAATACAAAGATAATAAATCATATAACAGGCCCTAAATTAACTTTAAAAGATTTATGTCGCTTAAATTATTATATTGGTTTAGGTATGCATGTAGTCGTATTGATAGCAGCGCGAATGTTAGATCGAGGAAGTGGAGCTCCTACTAAAAATCACTGGATTGTATGGAATGATAAATTAAAACTGCTAAATGGTCAGGAGATAACAGAACATTCAATATTAACGGAACAAGTACAACTTGAGTTGTTTTCATGGGGTAACGTGAGTGACCAATTAAAATTTGGCACGACTTTAGCAGATGTTATGCGATACTCTTTTGCAGCTTTAATGGTAAACAAGATACCATAAACTAAAAATTAAATGGCATTGAAACAAATAGGGAAGTGTTTAAAAAAACACTTATTAGCAACAAATTTAATTAGACTGAATAAATTATATGAAAAAATTACGATATCACTTAATGTTAATCATTGGACTTTTTCTGGCTACTTTCCTTACTGGTTGTTTTTGTACAGAAAAAGTTGAAGTCCTACCGAAGTCGTCGTTACCCAATGCCATATTAGGTACTCCCTATTATGCTGAAATTGAAGTTTATAATGGTCGTGTTATTAATGACTCTTTTCACTATCTTATTACACCTGAAAACTCAGGACTAGAAATATCTCCGACTGATTTTGGTACACATGTTTCCTTTAATGATCTTAAAGTAAAGGGAACACCTAAAGTTGCAGGAAAAATAACAATAAAACTTGCTGGATTAACTTACGGTACAATGTGTCCGGGGAGTAAATTTATTAAAACTTATACCATTAAAGTTGAGCAATAGTATCAGGATTGGTCTAGATTTTATGAAAAAATTACGATATCACTTAATATTAATCATTGGACTTTTTTTAACTACTGTTCTTACCGGTTGTTTGTGTTATAAACCAGAAGTTCGACCAAAAACATTACCCAATGCCTCATTGGGAAATCCCTATTTTGCTAAAATTCAAGTTTTTGGTGGCCACGCTAATCGCCATGACTTTTACTATGATATCCAACCAGAAAAATCAGGCCTTGAATTATCTCCTAGAGGTTTAGGAACAGAACACGTTTCCTACAATAATATTGAAGTAAAAGGAATCCCTAAAATTGCAGGAACAATCACAATAGAACTTTTTGGAGGCACTTACGGAACAAATACATGTCCGGGAAAAGACTTTAAGAAAGTTTATACCATTAAAGTTGAAGAATAGTATCAGGATTGGTTTAGATTTTATGAAAAAACTTCAACATCATTTAATGTTAATCATTGTACTTTTTCTGTCTACTTTCCTTACAGGTTGTTTTTGTACAGAAAAAGTTGAAGTCCTACCGAAGTCATTACCCAATGCCAAATTGGGTGCCCCCTATTATGCTGAAATTGATATTAACATTCGTGTTATTAAACGCCATTTTTACTATCAAATTGAACCAGAAAACTCTGGACTGGAATTATCTCCGACTGATTTTGGAACAGAATATGTTTCCTATAATGATTTCGAAGTAAAAGGAACGCCTAAAGTTACAGGAACAATCAGAATAGAACTTTCTGGAACTACTTATGGAACAAATACATGTCCGGGAAAAGACTTTAAGAAAGTTTATACCATTAAAGTTGAAGAATAGTATCAGGATTGGTTTAGATTTTATGAAAAAACTTCAACATCATTTAATGTTAATCATTGTACTTTTTCTGGCTACTTTCCTTACAGGTTGTTTTTGTATGCAAAAAATGGAAGTTCGACCAAAGTCGTTACCCAATGCCACATTGGGTACCCCCTATTACGCTAAAATTGAGGTTTTTGGTGGCGTTGTTATAGATGAATTCTTTGCCTATCATATCAAACCAGAGAAATCAGGACTTGAATTATCTCCTAGAGGTTTAGGAACAGAATATGTTTCCTATAATGATCTTGAAATAAAGGGGACACCTAAAGTTACAGGGACAATCACAATAAAACTTTCTGGAGGCACTTACGGTACAATGTCATGTCCGGGAAGAGACTTTAAGAAAGTTTATACCATTAAAGTTGAGGAATAGTATAAGGATTGGAATAAATTATATGAAAAAAATACGATATCACTTAATGTTAATCATTGGATTTTTTGTGACTTCTGTTCTTACTGGTTGTTTTTGTGATAGAGTAGAAGTTCGACCAAAAACATTACCCAATGCCACATTTGGTACCCCCTATTTTGCTAAAATTCAAGTTTTTGGTGGCCACGCTAATCGTCATGACTTTTACTATGATATCCAACCAGAAAAATCAGGCCTTGAATTATCTCCTAGAGGTTTAGGAACAGAACACGTTTCCTACAATAATATTGAAGTAAAAGGAACCCCTAAAATTGCAGGAACAATCACAATAGAACTTTTTGGAGGCACTTACGGAACAAATACATGTCTGGGAAAACCCTATAATAAAGTTTATACCATTAAAGTTGAGGAATAGTATCAGGATTGGTCTAGATTTTATGAAAAAAATACGATATCACTTAATGTTAATCATTGGACTTTTTTTAACTACTGTTCTTACCGGTTGTTTGTGTTATAAACCAGAAGTTCGACCAAAAACATTACCCAATGCCACATTGGGTAATCCCTATTACGCTAAAATTGAAATTTTTGGTGGCGTGGCTATAGATCGTCACTTTTCCTATCATATTAAACCAGAAAAATCAGGTCTTGAATTATCTCCTACTGATTTTGGAACAGAATATGTTTCCTATAATGATCTTGAAGTAAAAGGAACCCCTAAAGTTGCAGGAACAATCACAATAGAACTTTCTGGAGGCACTTACGGAACAAATACATGTCCGGGAAAACGCTATGATAGAGTTTATACCATTAAAGTTGAAGAATAGTTTAAGAATTGGTCTAGATTTTATGAAAAAATTACAACATCACTTAATGTTAATCATTGGACTTCTTTTAACTACTGTTCTTACCGGTTGTTTTTGTACACAAAAAGTTGAAGTCCTACCGAAGTCATTACCTAATGCCACATTGGGTGCCCCCTATTATGCTGAAATTGATATTAACCTTCGTGTTATTCAACACCTTTTTCACTATAAAATAGAACCTGAAAACTCTGGACTGGAATTATCTCCGACTGATTTTGGTACACATGTTTCCTTTAATGATCTTAAAGTAAAGGGAACACCTAAAGTTGCAGGAGCAATCACAATAAAACTCTCCGGAACCACTTACGGTACAATGTCATGTCGGGGAAAGAAATTTAATAAAACTTATATCATTAAAGTTGAAGAATAGTATCAGGATTGGTTTAGATTTTATGAAAAAACTACAACATCACTTAATGTTAATCATTGGACTTTTTTTAACTACTGTTCTTACCGGTTGTTTGTGTTATAAACCAGAAGTTCGACCCAAAACGTTACCCAATGCCACATTGGGTAATCCCTATTATGCTAAAATTGAAGTTTTTGGTGGCCACGCTAATCGCCGTCACTTTTACTATGATATCCAACCAGAAAAATCAGGCCTTGAATTATCTCCTAGAGGTTTAGGAACAAAACGTGTTTCCTATAATGATTTTGAAGTAAAAGGAACGCCTAAAGTTACAGGAACAATCAGCATAGAACTTTCTGGAACTACTTATGGAACAAATACATGTCCAGGAAGAGACTTTAAGAAAGTTTATACCATTAAAGTTGAAGAATAGTATCAGGATTGGAATAAATTTTATGAAAAAATTACAACATCACTTAATGTTAATCATTGCACTCTTTCTGGCTACTTTCCTTACTGGTTGTTTTTGTACACAAAAAGTTGAAGTTCTACCGAAGTCATTACCTAATGCCACATTGGGTGCCCCCTATTATGCTGAAATTGATATTAACCTTCGTGTTATTCAACACCTTTTTCACTATAAAATAGAACCTGAAAACTCTGGACTTGAATTATCTCCGACTGATTTTGGTACACATGTTTCTTTTAATGATCTTAAAGTAAAGGGAACACCTAAAGTTGCAGGAGCAATCACAATAAAACTCTCAGGAACCACTTACGGTACAATGTCATGTCGGGGAAAGAAATTTAATAAAACTTATATCATTAAAGTTGAAGAATAGTATCAGGATTGGTTTAGATTTTATGAACAAAATACGATATCACTTAATGTTAATCATTGGACTCTTTTTAACTACTGTTCTTACCGGTTGTTTTTGTATGCAAAAAATGGAAGTTCGACCAAAGTCGTTACCCAATGCCATATTAGGTACTCCCTATTATGCTGAAATTAAAATTTTAGATGGCATAGTTATGGATGATTTCTTTTCTTATCATATCAAACCAGCAAGATCAGGACTTGAATTATCATCTTCTTATTTTACACCTAATAGTTCTTATAATTACCTAAAAGTAGAAGGAATACCTAAAGTTACAGGAACAATCACCATAAAATTCTCTGGATTAACTTACGGTACAATGTGTCCGGGAGTTGAATTTGATAAAACTTATACTATTAAAGTTGAAGAATAGTATCAGGATTGGTCTAGATTTTATGAAAAATCTACAACATCATTTAATGTTAATCATTGGGCTTTGTTGACTACTGTTCTTACAATTTTTGTATTGAAAAAATGGACGTTCGACCAGAGTCGTTACCCAATGCCCTATTTAAAAATAAACAAGTCTAAAATTGCAGTTATCGTTATTTATCAGGTTTATAAAATTGTGAGATATATTTTTAAAGAAATTACTTTAGAATTTAAAATATACCAATATATCTAGAATAATAAATACAATACGTTCATTACACATTGAAATATATGGACATTATCAGATTGATAGTATTAATATTCGATCGTTCAAAATCCTATTCACCATCGAAAAGTAAAGTTGAAATATCATAACGATTCGTAGTTTTTGAAGTATAATGAATTTAAAAATCTCTACGGTTAAATTTTCTTTAATTGATAATTAGCGTAATATCCCATTGAGATATAAAAACGCCATTCAAATAAAAAATAATTTTTATAAAATATCCATCTTCTGTAAAAATTAGTCTGATTTTAAATACAATACAAACTATAAAAAGAACGTAATAGTAATAACGATAAACATCTATCCATTATAAACTGGAGTTAGTTTTTTTTTAAACAATTTAAAAGATAAGTGATATACCTACTTAGTATTATTTTGATACAGATAATTACACAGATAAAAGTAGATTAATCAATGCATTATTTGATATTAAATTAACTTAATCTAGTATCCTACCCTTTTATCCTTTAAAATAATTTAAGCAAAACTGATGAGGTGTTCCCTATGCGTTGGAGAGACCAAAGAGAGAGTGATAATATTGAAGATCGCCGCTCACAATATGGAAGCGATTCAGGAATAAGGATCCCTATAAGTGGTAAAGGTCGAGTTGTTTTATTTATCGTAGTTTTGGTTGCTGGTTATTATGGTGTTGATTTGACCGGCTTACTTAATCCTAATCTAATTGACTCCAATAGCTCATCACTAAGCTCAAATCAATATTCCATCAATGATGAAGATGCTGCTAAATTTACATCGGTCATTTTAGCGAGTACTGAAGATTACTGGCAACAAGAGTTTAATCGTTTAGGTAGAACCTATACTCCTCCCAAATTAGTCTTATATACGGGTTCAACAAGAACATCGTGTGGTGTTGGTCAGACTTTTATGGGGCCATTTTATTGCAGTGTTGATAAAACTGTCTATTTGGATATTTCATTCTATCAAGAGATGAAACAACAACTTGGTGGTGGTGGTGACTTTGCCCAAGGTTATGTCATAGCACATGAAATTGGTCATCATGTACAAAATTTACTGGGTGTGTTCAATAAAATAGAACAATTAAAGCAAGGCCAATCTGAAGTGTTCGCCAATCAATTATCGGTTAAATTAGAGCTACAAGCCGACTGCTTTGCTGGTATGTGGGGGCATGCAATGCAACAAAAAAATATTTTAGACGTTGGCGATATTGAGCAAGCGTTAAAGACTGCTGAAGCGATTGGTGATGATCGCTTACAACGTCAAAGTAATGGTTACGTTGTGCCAGATAGTTTTACACATGGTAGTTCTAAGCAACGTTATACTTGGTTTAAACGAGGATTTGATAGCGGTGATATCAATCAATGTAATACTTTTGCTGAATAAGGAAATAGAATGATGTTTAATAAATTAGTAAATCGCGTTTTATTAGTCAATGATGATGGTATTGATGCATCTGGCATTAAAATTTTAAAGGATGTAGCACATAAAATTGCTCATGAAGTTTGGGTAGTAGCACCAGCAATTGACCAAAGTGGTGTATCATGTTCGGTCAGCTTAAAAGCGCCTTTTCGAGTTGCAAAACGTGATGAACAAGAATACGCAGTTTATGGAACTCCCGCCGATTGCTCATTATTTGCTATAAAGCATCTAATGGCAGATAAGTTGCCTGATCTCGTGCTATCGGGCATTAATAATGGCTCAAATGTTGGATTTGAAACGGTTTTATCCGGTACGGTTGGCGCAGCTATGATGGCAACAGCTTTAGGAATACCATCAATTGCCTTAAGCCAATGCTCTACTGAAGATAACCAACCAACAATATGGGATTGTGCTGCATACCATGCTGAATCAGTGATCAGCAAACTACTATCATTATCTACTCCTAAAAATATCTGTTTTAACGTTAATTTTCCTGCTTGTGATGCTCATCAGATTAAAGGATTAAAAATCACTAAACAAGGTGATTGTGATGTCAGTCGTTTTGTGGTTGCACCAACTAAAGATCCTGAAGGTCATGATTATTTTTGGTTTAGAGCTAAGCGTAATCAGCAGGTGTTTGATGATAATAAAGAGTTGGATGCGGCTAATGGTAATTTCATTGCCATTACACCTATTGGTTATGAAAGAACAAATTATGCTTTTTATGAAACGTTATTAAAAGAATTTGATTGTTAATAATTGATTTTGATATCGTCTTCCAATTCGTTTTGGAAGACGAACAAATAAAAGATAATGGATGGCTTACTTAAGGTGACCGTTTCTTTCCATCTTTAACCAGTGCACAAAACAGCAATGAAACAGCAACCATCACAAGCGCAATCCAGTAGATAGCTTCATGCCCATATTCATCAGAAACAAACCCTTGCAAAACACCTGCCAGAATAACGCTAAAAATAATCCCGTTATTAAATAGTGTCGAAGCTACGCCCATTCTAGTTGGTAACAAATCCTGAAAGTAGATAATACCAATATTAGCCACAATTCCGATAAATAATGCATTAAATATCTGTAGTGCTAACAAAGCAAATTTACTGGTAAAGAAAATCATGCCAATATAAAAAAATAAGCCACAAATAATGGCAATAAAAAATAGATTTCGCTTGCCCAAATAAGGCACTAAAAATCCAGCAATAAGCATCACAGGAATTTCAATACCCGCTGCTAACCCCATTAAAATGCCGGGTAAAGAGTCGGGAAGATGTAAAACTAAGTCAACATAAAGTGGCATGTCGATAATGTACATCATGTTAGCTGTCCACATAAATACTGTAGATAATAATAAACAAACGACATTTCTGTTTTTCCAAAGTGGTATATTAGCCGCTTGTAATTCAGCTGCACTGCTGAGTTGTGAAGTAGGATTTTTTTCGACTGATGGTAAGAATATTGCAACAAATAACATTGCAATTATAAACATGGACATTGCGGTTAGATACATTACAGTAAAGCCAAAGCTTAAAGCTAAACCGAATGAAATTGGCGGACCAAATACCCATGCCAACGATAACTGAGCACGAATTAATGAGTTAAAAGCAACCACATTACGTCCTGATTTGACCGCATATTCACGCGCTAAAGCAAAAACTTGCGGCATGCCGGCCGATGATAATGCGGCAAATAAAACCCCCAGCGTAATCAGTATAAAATAGTTGCGCGTAAACGCAAACGTAACGCTATTGGCAACCCCCATTAAACAGCAAAATATGACGATATAACGTCTATCCCCTTTTTTGTCCGAATATTTTGCTAATAGAAAACTGCCTACAATGCTGGCTAAAGCATTTATCGAAAAGAAAAGACCGACTAAATGGGAATTTACATTAACTTCAAAGGTTAAGAAACGGCTTAAGGTAGGTGACTGTAATGCCCCTGCAATACCAATAATAAAGGTCGTAATTAGAAAAGCTAAAAAGACAATGCTCTGTTTTTGGCGAAAGGATGAAGCTTTGGACATAAACTTTCTCTATCATTTTATTTTGTACAATTATAAACATAAAAAAGCGAGGGATACAGTAGAAGAAAGAAATAAAAAATGGTTATTTTTAGATTTGTTTCGTCACTTGTCATGTACTCAAAATTTTTGATCTAACGATCAAATAAATTAAAAAAAGATATCTTTTTATTTTTTTGAGCGTACAATCAAAATCATCCACGAAGCGAGGTAACGTTATGTTATATAATAACAAATCCACACAATCCCACCATGAAAATCACGCTCATTGTCATAGCGATTGTCAAAATATTGCTCATAATCATACACATGACACCCATCATTCCCATGATGCAAATCACAATCATTCTGGGGACCATTGCTGTGAAGGGCATGATCATGGATCAACGCAAAAAAATGAGATAGAAGATCCTCCCGAAGATCCCGAGCGGAAAAGCCAAAACATTAAATTGACTTGGAAAATTAAGGGAATGGATTGCGTTCATTGTGCAAGTAAAATCGAAAATGGTGTTAAAACACTGCCAAACATTAATCAAACCAAAATTATTTTCTCTACAGAAAAATTAATCGTTTTTGTTCCTAAGCATGACGATGCAGTAATAAAAATGATTGAAGACAAAGTAGTAGAATTAGGGTATACCCCAATTTTTGAAAGCACCCCTAATCACGCACATCATCACGAGCATTCACATAGTTTTGATAAAAAAGCATTCATACCGTTAGCGGTTTTAGGTTCATTAATTGTGATAAGTTACCTTATTTTATTAGTGAATCATACAGCAGGTGAATATGCTTTTATCCTTACTGCGATTGTCGGATTGATTCCGATTTTGAAAGAGGCTTTAGTATTAACGCGAAGTGGTACACCATTTGCCATTGAATCATTGATGAGTATTTCAGCTATAGGTGCCCTATTCATCGGAGCGGCCGAAGAAGCCACCATGGTACTCTTCTTATTTATGATTGGTGAGATGTTAGAAGGCGTTGCGACCACTAAAGCCAAAAAAGGAATTTCATCCCTTGTGCAGCTAATGCCTGAAGAAACGGTGGTTATTATTGACGGCAAAAGGAAAACGGTTGCCAGTCATAGTTTAAAACCTGACGATATAATCGAAATTTCATCTGGTGGGCGATTACCTGCTGATGTTATTTTAGTGAGTGAACAAGCTAACATTGATGAAAGCGCCTTAACTGGGGAATCAATTCCGGTCAATTATCTATCTGGCGATAAAATTTTAGCCGGATCGCTGGTTGTGGATAATACCATTCAACTAAAAGTTATCTCGCAATCAGGACAAAATGCCGTAGATCGCATTTTACAATTAATTGAAGATGCTGAAGATCGTAAAGCACCCATTGAGCGATTTATTGATAAATTTAGCCGTTACTACACTCCAGCGATCGCTCTGTTTGCGCTATTGGTCATTGTCATCCCTCCGTTATTATTTAATGAGGATTGGTACACTTGGGTTTATCGTGGATTAACTCTATTATTAATTGGTTGCCCTTGTGCGTTGGTAATATCAACACCGGCCGTTATCACATCGGCGCTATCCAATGCGGCTAAGCAAGGTGTATTAATAAAAGGGGGGGCAGCTTTAGAGCATATTGGTTCGATTAAAATGGTGGCATTTGATAAGACCGGCACCTTAACCGAAGGCAAGCCACAAGTCACCGATGTTATCGCACAATCTGTTACCCAACAACAGCTACTGACTCTTGCAGCAGCCATTGAAAGCGGTTCACATCACCCTTTAGCGAAAGCAATTGTTGATTATGCAACTAAGCAACAGATTGAAGTCAACGAAGCAAGTAATCGTAAAGCTAATGCGGGCGTGGGTATTCAAGGCGATATCAATAATGAAACCTATTATATTGTTGCGCCAAGTAAAGTTACTACGGTATCGATACCCTTAAATGATGAAAATGCACAAAAAATCCATCAACTGGAAAGCGCCGGTAAAACCGTCGTGGTACTAGTGACACAACAAAAATTAGTCGGAATGATTGCCTTGCAAGATGTGTTACGCTCTGATTCTATTACTGCAATAAAAGCGCTTAATGAGTTGGGTCTTAAAACCTTAATGCTTACGGGTGATAATCAACGTTCGGCAAAAGCCATTGCAAGTCAATTAGGAATTGATTATCGTGCTGAGTTATTACCAGCAGATAAATTGGTTGAAATTGAAAAAATTCGTAACACAACTTCAATTGCCATGGTTGGGGATGGTATTAACGATTCACCCGCAATGAAAGCGGCGACCGTTGGCATTGCTATGGGCAGCGGTACCGATGTAGCGCTAGAGGCAGCCGATGCCGCATTAACCCAAAATAGCCTACTAAGTTTGCCTAATTTAATTCGTTTAACTCGTTTTGCTAACCGTAATATTAAGCAAAATATCACTATTGCATTAGGGATCAAGTTGGTGTTTTTGTTAACAAGTTTATTCGGTTATACCGGATTATGGTTAGCGGTATTAGCGGATTCAGGAACAACAGCCATCGTAACAGCCAATGCTTTAAGAGTGCTTGGTTTTAAAAGTAAAAAAGACAAAATTTAATTACTGATTTATAAACTATTCCATTGAATAAATGGAATAGTTTTTTATGGGTTACTCATCACCACGCAATGAGATTTCACCACCAATATGTGCATTGATTTTGCCATCTTGCTCCAACATTAAAGCGCCTTGCTCATTGATACCTTTAGCAATGCCTCGGATAACATTATCGCCAATAAGCAGTTTTACGGGACGATTAGCAAAGTTATCTAATCGATTCCAATCACTAATAAAAGGCGCTAAGCCCTGTTTTTCAAATTCAGATAATTTAATGTTTAAATTTTTGACAATACGCGCGACTAACAAATTACGATCGACCTTACCTAAATTTGCCCATTTTTGGTTGACAATATTAGGATCTGGATTAGTCATCATTAAGTTGACACCAATACCAATAATGGCATGCGCACAATCACCCGTTTTACCCGCTAACTCAATCAATATTCCCGCTAATTTTTGATCATTAAGATAAAGATCATTAGGCCATTTTACTTTAATATCTTGACCCGATAACTCCCTTAAAGTATCTGCTATCACAATTCCAACAACTAAGCTCATTCCCATAGCGGCAGCCACGCCCTGCTCTAACTGCCAATACATGGAAAAATAGAGATTAGAGCCGAACGGTGAAAACCATTTTCGTCCACGACGACCGCGCGCTTTTGATTGAAACTCCGCTACACAACAATCACCCGAGTGAAGTTGGCCAATTTTATCGAGTAAATATTGGTTAGTTGAATCAATAATGGGTAAAATTTCGCAACGACTATCCGCTTGATAATAGTGATCAATTTTACTCTTATTTAATAAATCAATCGGGGCAGTTAAGCAATAACCTTTACCTTGAACCGAAGTAAAATCCAGCCCCCATTCGCGCAGTACTTTCATATATTTATTGATTCCAGCACGAGTTATTCCAAAACTCGCTGCAAGTTCTTCACCTGAATGAAACTCACCGTCCGCTAAGATTTCAATTAATTTGAGTGGATTTTGGTGGCTGCGCATCGATTCCTCTTTTTTTAACTAATAGGGCAATAAAATAAAGCGAGATTATAGCAAAACTTACAAATAAATAAGTATTATTCGTTTTATCCATAACAAAAGCAATCACTGCTGGGGCAATAAGGCTACCTAATGTATTAGTTAATAACATGGCTTGATTCATTGCCACAATATCTTGCTTTCTAACGCATGAACATGCCCATGCCATAGAGATTGGATAAATGGTATAAATTGTTGCGCCTAATAAGATAATTGCTAATGTATCAAACCAATTAAATATCAACATTACACAAGCCAATAACATAAGTGTTGATTCAAACAATAATACAATTTGTCGACCAAATTTATCGGCACACCAATTAGCAGGCATTTGTGCTATTACACCAGATAAAATTAGCAAAATCATCCAATTGGCAACTTGAGTGTCGTTATAACCTAAATGAGAATAATAAGCAGGTAATAACGAATACAGCGATCCGATTAACATGCCAGCAATCACACAACCAATTAAACCAATGCGTGACGGTTTATTGACAATCATGGGAATGATATTAAAACTGCTTTTTTTACGTTTAGGTAATTTATAATGGGTTAGCAATATAAATAATATCGCAAGTCCCATTAGTAAAGCGGTCACTAGACCAAAATACAATACATTTTGCGGAAAATACTGTAATAACGCTTGTCCTAACACCGTGCCTAAATAATAAGTAGTTAGATACACCGCCAACATTTTTCCACGAGTACGCACTGTACCTGTTACTAAAATACAACTTTCAATAACAACCCAAGTCACTGCGCAAGCAATACCAATAAAGAACCGCCATATTACCCAGCTATAAAAATCCATTGAAAAACTCAACCCAATGGTAGCAATAGCAAAAATAATACAACTGTAAGTATAAGTATAACGGGCATTAAATTTACTGATGAACCAATTCGCAAAAATGGTACCAATCAAGTTACCAGTAAAGTAACTTGAGCCAACTAAACCAATTTGCCCTAGTGAAAATTCATTACGCACTAACCATAGGGGTACTTGGGTATTAAGTGCCGATAATGCAATTGTCACAAATAATAAGCTTGTTAATAAAATAGGAAATGAATATGAATGTTTCATCGTCTTTTACAATATCATTGTTTAATTATAAATTGTTGGTTGCAACCTAAATGACTGACAACCTAAATTTATAACCGTTGTTATTTATAAAAAGTTGTCTACATCAATTTCAGCTATTTTGCCAATAAAACGGATTTCAGGTGAAAGATTAACTGAAAATTTTCGTAATACGGCATTTCGAACATAACGTGCTAATTCAACCACATCTTGCGCGGTTGCGTTATTTTTATTGACTAATACAAGTGCTTGATTTTGATGAACTGCAGCGCCACCCAATTGATAGCCTTTTAGACCAGATTGATCGATAAGCCAACCTGCAGCAAGTTTGACTTGATTATTTACTTGTGGATATATTGGCATAGTTGGGTAAATTTCAAGTAGCTTATCGGCAACTTTTTTATCAACAACTGGATTTTTAAAAAAACTACCGCCGTTACCCAGCACCTTTGGATCAGGCAGCTTACTAAGCCGAATTTCACAAACCTTATCGAAGATCATCTTAGGGGTAATACTTTTTGGATCAAAGTTACGCAATTCGCCGTAGGTTAATACAGGTTGCCACTGTTTAGGTAATTTGATACCGACATAAATGACCGCATAACCATCAGCATATTGCTTTTTAAAAATACTTTCCCGATAGCCATATTGACCATCTGTTACCTTAATGATGTTTCCTGTAGCAAGTTCCAATAATTCCACATAATCCGCCACTTTTTGAAACTCAACTCCATAAGCGCCAATATTTTGGATTGGTGCAGAACCCACACAACCTGGAATTAATGCTAAATTTTCAAGTCCTGCGATATTGTGTTCAATAGTGTGTGATACAAGTTGATGCCAAATTTCGCCTGCCCCTACTTTTAAATGCCATGCTTGTTCCGTTTCGGTGATGGTAATGCCTTTAATTCGATTCACAATCACAATGCCTTCAAAGTCACAAGTAAAAAGTGTATTACTGCCTTCACCAAGAATCATAATGGGCAGATTCTGGTGATTATCTTGCCAAACCTGCATTAATTGTTCGACCGTTGTTACGGTCACAACTTTTTGAGCATAAACTTCAAGATTAAAAGTATTTGGGATTCTTTGTTTCATCAACTACAACCTTATCTGGGTGGAAATAGACCGCCAATTTTAAATTGCTTTCAGTGTTTTATTTGATTTTATTGAGATGTCTATCACATATGGCAACATATATTATCACATTGGTTAATCTTATATTATTAATTATTTACTCACTCATTATTATAAGATTCTTGGAACTCAAAATATGTACATTTATTAACATTTTAATTACAAAAATGTGATAATGATCGAATTTGGAGGATCAATTAATCAAATAAACCGTTAAAGTAATGCTTAAATCTTTTTTGTTTTTTTAGATCATGTATTATAGATATATGAGCGATGTTTTTTTAAAATTACAATTAAACAGATTACTGTTAACAGATACATTTAGTGCAAATAATAGACGTTATCATCAAGATATCATATCAAAGGTGTAATTACTTAAATGAGTATTATAAAATAGACAGCTAAGTATGAAAGTAAGTATGAAAGATTGTTCAAGTGGCTGTTCTTCCTTAACCCGTACCCATATAAGCGAAAAGTAAAATGCGAGTACGAAGATAACTTGTAGCAAGATCCGTTTTTGATAAGTTCGAGGAAATTATGAAAAGAGTTTTTATTATGATCCTAGATTCATTCGGGATTGGTAGTGCCAAAGATGCAGCAAAGTTTGGAGATGAAGGTTCCGACACATTAGGTCATATTGCTGAACAATGCGCATTAGGCAATGCAGAACAAGGACGCAGTGGTACACTTAAATTACCTAATTTGGGTAAATTGGGATTAATTGAAGCAGCATACGAATCAACAGGTCATTACCCTAAAGGTATGCAAACCGAAAGCGAAATTATTGGTGCTTACGGTTATGCTAGCGAAATTTCATCTGGTAAAGATACGCCATCTGGCCATTGGGAAATTGCTGGAGTTCCAGTACTGTTTGACTGGGGTTACTTCACCAATACAACCAATAGCTTTCCTCAAGATCTATTGGATAAAATCGTTACCCGCGCAAAACTTCCTGGTTATCTTGGTAATTGCCACTCATCAGGTACCGTTATTCTTGATGAACTTGGCGCTGAACACATGGCGAGTGGCAAACCTATTTTCTATACATCAGCTGATTCCGTTTTCCAAATTGCTTGTCATGAAGAAACTTTCGGTTTAGACAGACTTTACGAAGTGTGCGAAATCGCACGTGATGAACTTAATAAAGGTAATTACAACATTGGTCGTGTTATTGCCAGACCTTTTGTTGGTAAAAAAGCAGGTGAATTTGTGCGAACCGGTAATCGTCATGATCTAGCGGTTGAACCACCTGCACCAACTGTGATTAAAAAACTGGTTGACGAAAAACAAGGCAATGTTGTTTCGATTGGTAAAATCGCCGATATTTATGCTCACGTTGGCATCACCAAAAAGATTAAAGCAACCGGCATTGAAGCATTATTTAATGCATCGTTAGAAGAAATCAAACAAGCTAAAGATAATACCATTGTATTTACCAATTTTGTTGATTTTGATTCCTCTTATGGACACAGACGTGATGTAGCTGGTTATGCTGCTGCATTAGAATATTTTGATAGTCGCTTACCTGAAATGTTAGCGCTCATTGAACCAGGCGATCTGTTAATTATCAGTGCAGATCATGGTTGCGATCCAACTTGGGCCGGTACTGATCATACTCGCGAACATATTCCTGTTTTGGTGTATGGTGATAGTGTACCAGTAGGCTCATTAGGTCATCGTGAAACGTTTGCCGATATTGGACAAAGTGTCGCTGACTATTTTGATTTATCACCAATGGAATATGGTAAATCTTTTATTAGTAAGTAAGCAAATGAAGTTAATGTAATACTTTTTTGAATTGAAGATCAGGAGAATTAGATGTCTACCCCACATATAAACGCTGTTGATAATGCTTTTGCAGAAACAGTTTTGATGCCAGGCGATCCGCTACGCGCAAAATTTATTGCTGAAACATTTTTAGAAGATGCACAAGAAGTCACAAATGTAAGAGCCATGTTAGGATTTACTGGTTATTACAAAGGGAAAAAAGTTTCAATCATGGGGCATGGCATGGGTATTCCATCTTGTTCTATCTATGCAACTGAACTGGTTAAGTTCTACGGTGTTAAAAATATCATTCGCATTGGTTCTTGTGGTGCCATTAGTCCTAATGTAAACCTTGGTGATGTGATAGTGGGCATGGGTGCTTGCACCGATTCAAAAGTCAATCGTTTACGTTTTAAAGATAGTGATTTCGCTGCAATTGCCGATTTTGATTTAACCTGTAATGCTGTTAATGCTGCTAAAAATTTAGGTGTAAACGTTAAAGTAGGTAACCTATTTTCAGCTGATCTTTTCTATAGTGTCGATCCTGAAATGTTCGATATCATGGAAAAATACAACATTCTAGGCGTAGAGATGGAAGCTGCAGGTATTTATGGTGTAGCGGCAGAATATGGTGCGAAAGCATTAGCAATCTGTACGGTTTCGGATCACATCCGTAAAGGTGATGCTATGTCACCAGAACAACGTCAGATTGGTTTTAAAGAGATGATAACTGTTGCGTTAGAATCTGTACTATTAAATCAATAATTGAAAATGGCAGATCAACTGCCATTTTTTTTAACTAAATATTGATAGCTTGAGCACTATAAAATTGATAATAGTGCTTGTTTATATAAATTTATTCATTAGTAATTGTTAGGCGGAAGATTATCAAATATGTCATTTAATAAGGAATCAAAATGAATATTAAGTTTAAACTTAAAATTATATTTTTCTTACAGTTTTTCATCTGGGGGAGTTGGCTGATCACCTTAGGTTCTTACATGATGGAGACATTACATTTTAATGGTGTAACCGTAGGTTCAGTTTATGGCACAATGGGGATAGCTTCTTTATTTATGCCTGGCTTACTTGGAGTTGTCGCAGATAGATGGATTCCAGCTAATCGTTTATTTATGCTTTGTCATTTAATTGGTGCCATCACGTTATTTATTGCAGCATCAATCACATCACCTTTTTTGATGGTAGTGATAATTTTGATTCATTGCCTTGCGTTTATGCCAACCATCGCAATTTCTAACTCAATTTCCTATTCTTGTTTAGAAGCACAAAATCTTGATGTTATTTCGCAATTTCCGAAAATAAGAATTTTTGGAACTATCGGCTTTATTGCAGCCATGTGGTTAGTGAGTTTCTTAGAATATGGATTAAGTAATATGCAACTTTATATTGCGGCGGCTGGTTCAGTTTTACTTAGCTTATATTCATTAACACTACCATTAATTAACATTACTAAAGACAACTCAAATAGAAAGTCTTTAGCAAGCTCTTTAGGTTTAGATGCATTCGTATTATTTAAAGACCCTAGAATTGCGATCTTTTTTATCTTTGCCGTATTCCTTGGCGGTATTTTACAAATAACTAATACTTTTGGTAACCCATTCTTACTTTCGTTTAAAAGCATTCCAGAATATACCGAAAGCTTAGTAGTAAAATATCCTTCGGTGTTATTGTCTATTTCGCAAATGTCTGAAGTGGTGTTTATTCTGTTTGTTCCATTTTTTATGAAACGACTTGGCATCAAATATGTCATGTTAATCAGTATGCTTGCTTGGGTAGCTCGTTTTGGTTTATTTGCTTATGGTGATCCATCTCCAACTGGCTTTATATTACTGCTTTTATCAATGATAGTTTATGGGTGTGCATTTGATTTTTATAACATTTCTGGCTCAATGTATGTTGAAAAATCAGTCTCACCAAGCATCCGTAATAGTGCGCAAGGTCTATTTATGATCATGACTAATGGTATCGGGGCATATTTAGGTTCGACAATTAGTGGCTTTGTTGTTGATTATTACACAACGGATGGTCTTACTGATTGGCGTACAGTTTGGCTAATTTTTGCTGGTTACTCTTTATTGTTGGCTATCGTGTTTATGATTATTTTTAAAAACGATGACTTAAATAAAACAACTACAGCCAATAATAATTAATTATTTATGGTGTTTTAAATAAAACTTTCCATAATCAAAATACTGGCAACAACCTTGGTTGTTGCCTTCTTCAAAAATATTTAATGAGTTAAAATGACTTTTATTGCATATTACTGCATAAAAACTAATTAAGTCACACAAAATGTATGGTAATAAGATGTCTGTTCAAGGTAAAATAGCAAAGATTATGATGAGCAAAGCTAAGGTTACTATACTAAGCTTTCCAATAAGTGTTTTTCATATCATTATTATTTGTACTCAATTGGCAAAATAAACTAGATTAAATATTAAATGAATACACATACCGTACCAAAAGTCATTTTACATGAGCATATTGAAGGTAGTATTACGCCTTTTATGGCTCAACAGTTAGCCAATAAAAATAATATCGTTTTCCCTGAATCATTATGTTATAAAGTGGGTCAATACGATGCAAACGAGTATAAAAATGGTCGTTATTGCTATGATGAAACTGACTTTGTTCAATTCATTCAAACTTATGACACTGTTTCCAATTTTGTAAAAACACCCGAAGATTATTATCTAATTACTTACGATTTTCTCATTAGAAACGCCAAGCAAGGATTAATCTATTGCGAGCTTTTCTTATCCCCTTTTCATATCTGTACTACCGAAATTGATGGCGAAATTATTTGGAACAAAGAAAGATTCCAACAAACACTCAACCAAATGGACAACGCCATTATTGCTGTACAAAAAGATTATAAGATTACGGTAAGGTATCATGTAATCGGTGTTAGGCATCTAGGCGCTAAAATTGTTTATGATACATTACGTTTTATTAAAGAAAATCCTCACCAATTTATCACTGGATTTAATATTGCTGGAAACGAACGTTTTGGTCATTTTGATGATTTTAAAGATGCACATGAGTTAGCAACTCAGCTTAAACTAAAAAAATCCTATCATGCTGGTGAAATTGAGTCTGCTGAAAGTATTATTCAAGCGCTTAAACACGGCGCACAAAGAATTGGTCATGGTATCCGTGCTATTGAGAATCATAACCTAATTCAGGAGTTGATTAATAAAAAAGTTACTTTAGAAATCGCATTGACCAGTAATCGGATACTCGTTAATGAACTTCATGGGGATATTCGAAATCACCCTGTACGTCAGCTTTATGATTATGGTGTACGCATCACATTAAATACCGATGATGCTGGAATTTTTGGTACAGATATTGAAAAAGAGTACCACCTTGCCTCATCCATTTTTGGTTTTTCAAGATTAGAATTATTGGATATTACATTATGTGGTATTGATGCCGCCTTTGTTGAAGATTCAGTAAAAGAACAATTAACAAATTATGTTTTGTCATTGTTTACCTTAGATGACAAACAAACACTACAAAAAGCAGTCAATGATGCAAGATATCATCCTGCAATAATAGAACGATTTATTAAATACCAAAAGTCACTACCAATAACAAGTTAGTGGATAACAAAGTCAGAAAAATAGGAGATTTATATGAAAAAAAACAAATTAACTTTATCCCTTTTAACCCTATTCATTTCTGGCTCCCTTCAAGCCGCAACCGTTGATTTAAGAATAATTGAAACCACTGACTTACATGGCAACATGATGAACTTTGATTACTTCAAAGATCAGCCTGTTGATACTTTTGGATTAGTCAAAACGGCAAATCTAATTCATCAAACAAGAAGCGAAGTAAAAAACAGCGTACTTGTTGACAATGGAGATTTGATTCAAGGTAGCCCTATGGCTGATTATGCCTTGAACAAAGGTTTAAAAGATGGTGATATTCATCCTGTTTATAAAGCGATGAATACACTTAATTATGTTGTTGGCAATATTGGTAATCACGAATTTAATTTTGGTTTAGATTATTTACAAAAAAGTCTTTCAGGGGCGAAATTCCCTTATGTTAATGCCAACGTTTATGATGCCAAAACTGGCAAACCTTACTTTCAACAATATATTATTATTGATACCCCTGTTGTTGATAGGGAAGGTAATCAACAAATCATTAAAATTGGCTATATCGGATTTGTGCCGCCACAAATTATGCAATGGGACAAGC
Source organism: Gilliamella sp. LMG 34360 (assembly GCF_984568995.1). NCBI lineage: Bacteria > Pseudomonadati > Pseudomonadota > Gammaproteobacteria > Orbales > Orbaceae > Gilliamella > Gilliamella sp. LMG 34360. The sequence continues at coordinate 2,349,776 of NZ_OZ474900.1, forward strand.
TTAATTTAAATGGAAAAGTAGTAGTAAAAGATATCACTGAAACTGCAAAAAAATTAGTCCCTGAAATGAAAAAACAAGGTGCTAATGTTATTATTGCCATTCCACACTCTGGAGTATCTGCTGAACCATATAAAGCGTTAGCGGAAAATTCCGTCTATTATTTAAGTCAAGTTGAGGGTATTAATGCCATTATGTTTGGTCATTCACATGGCGTTTTCCCGAGTGATGATTATAAATCCTTACCTAATACCGATATCAAAACAGGTAACATCAATCATGTCCCTGCCGTTATGCCTGGTCAATGGGGTAGTCACTTAGGTGTAGTTGATTTAGTACTTGAGGGTGATAACTCTACTTGGAAAGTGACATCAGGGAAATCAGAAGCTCGACCTATTTACGATTTAAAAAATAAAAAAGCCTTAGTACAAGCCGATCAACAGATTGTCGAAATTTTAAAGCAAGATCATCAAGGTACGCGTGAATTTGTAGGTAAACCAATTGGTAAAGTTTCTAGCGATATCAACAGCTATCTAGCGCTCGTTGAAGATACATCCGCACTACAAATTATTAGTGATGCACAAATTAACTATGTAAAACAGTTTATTCAAGGCGATCCAGATTTGGATGGATTACCAATTTTATCAGCGATTGCACCATTTAAAGTTGGTGGAAGAAAGAACGATCCAAGCGCATATGTTGATGTTAAAAAAGGTGATTTATCATTTAGAAATGCTGCCGATATCTACCTTTATCCAAATATTTTAAGTGCAGTTAAAATTACCGGTAAAGATGTTAAACAATGGCTAGAATGTGCAGCCGGTATATATAATCAAATCGATGTTAATTCGACTCAACCACAATATCTAATTAATTGGGATAAGTTTAGAACTTATAATTTCGATACAATTGATGGCGTAAGTTATCAAATTGATGTCACAGCACCACCGCGTTATGATGGCAACTGCAAGTTAATCAATCCAACATCGGAAAGAATAAAAAATCTAACTTATCAACAACAGCCTATTGATCCTAATCAAGTATTTTTAATTGCGACCAATAATTATCGTGCCTACACCGGTACGTTCCCTGGTACAGGTGAAAATAATGTTAAATTCAACTCACCGGATGATTTAAGGGTCATTTTGTCTGCTTATATTACTAATACCACAAAAAAAGCGGGTATGGTTAATGTCACGGTAGATAATAATTGGCGAATTGCACCAATTGTTAGCGATAAAAAACTGGATATTCGCTTTGAATCTTCACCAACGGATGAAGCAAAAGCTTATATAGAGAAACATTCGCTTTATCCTATTAATTTTATTGAAAAAGATGAATTAGGCTTCGGTGTTTATCGACTTGATTTACAATCATCGGTTAACGCAAAAGCCAAAAATCAAAAATAGTACTATTAAGACCTGAAGGATTATCGATATGAAAATTGAAAAGTTAATCGAACTTGCTAAAACTGCTCGCACAAGAGCCTATGTGCCTTATTCTAAATTCCAAGTTGGCGCCGTGCTCATTACTGAAGACGATGAAGCAATTTTAGGCTGTAATGTCGAAAATGCTTCTTACGGATTAGCCAACTGCGCTGAACGCACAGCCATTTTTAAGGCAGTGTCAGAAGGCAAACGCAAGTTTAAGAAATTAGTGGTAATTGGTGATACCGATGGCCCTATTTCACCTTGTGGTGCTTGTAGGCAAGTTATCAGCGAATTTTGTGCTAAAGATATGCCCGTAATTTTAACCAATCTTCAAGGGAAAATCCAAGAAACTACCGTAGGTGAATTATTACCTTGGTCATTTTCGCCGAATGATCTTGATTAGTTAAAATCAATTGCAAGTAAAATGGATAAAAATAGATAAAAAAAGCACATTACTGTAGTTAAAAATTTTTGACTATATTTTCAAACATAATCGGTACAGACGTTTATGTAAATTTTATATAATCAAATAGATAGAGTAATTTGATTAATTGTTTTAAGTGAGAGATATAATGAGATTTGTAGATATTATTGAAAAAAAACGTGATGGTAATGCATTAACCACAGAAGAAATTCAATTTTTTATTACTAACTACACCAATGGCACCATTCCTGATTATCAAGTGAGTGCATTATTAATGGCGATTTACTATCAAGGTATGACATCAAAAGAGTGTGCAGATTTAACCAGTGCTATGATGTATTCAGGTGATACGGTTGATCTATCCTCAATCAATGGTATTAAAGTTGATAAACATTCAACCGGTGGCGTAGGTGATACAACAACTTTAGTACTTGCACCATTAGTTGCCGCATTAGATGTTCCTGTTGCAAAAATGTCTGGACGTGGTCTTGGCCATACTGGTGGCACAAATGACAAATTCGAATCGATCCCTGGATTTAAAATTGAATTAGGCAAACAAGACTTTATTAATCAGGTAAATGAAAAAGGCGTTGCGGTAATTGGACAATCAGGCAACTTAACACCAGCCGATAAAAAATTGTATTCACTACGAGATGTAACGGCTACCGTTAATTCTATCCCATTGATTGCAAGCTCAATTATGAGTAAAAAATTAGCTGCAGGTGCTGATGCGATTGTCTTAGACGTTAAAACTGGAGACGGCGCCTTAATGAAAAACATGGCTGATTCAGAAAAATTAGCTCATGAAATGGTGAATATTGGTAATCAAATTGGTCGTAGAACCATGGCGATTATTTCAGACATGTCACAACCACTTGGTTTTGCAATTGGTAATGCCCTTGAAGTTAAAGAAGCCATTGACACTTTAAAAGGTCATGGTCCGGCTGACTTAACTGAATTGGTGTTAACACTTGGCAGTCAAATGGTCGTATTAGCCAATAAAGCCAAAACACTGGATGAAGCTCGTGAAAAACTACAAGAAGTCATCAAAAATGGCAAAGCTGTTGAAAAATTCAAAACATTAATTGAAGCTCAAGGTGGAGATAGTTCAGTTGTTGATAATCCAGAAAAATTAGCAAGCGCTCCTTACCAAATTGCCTTACCAGCACTTAAATCAGGTTATGTTTCAAGAATTATTGCTGACCAAATTGGTATTGCAGCAATGCAACTTGGCGCAGGTCGTGCAACCAAAGAAGATGTTATCGATCCATCTGTTGGAATTATGTTACACAAAAAAGTAGGTGATAAAGTCGCCGAAGGTGAGGCATTACTAACTATTCATGCTAATACTGATAAAATTGATGCGATTAAACAAAAACTCTACGACAATATTACCATTAGTGATAATGCGATAGAACCGCAATTAATTTATAAAGTGATTACGGAATAACTATTACACCTAAGGATTTAGGAGGCACCATGCATCATCCACAATTATATAAAAAACTAACGTTTATTGCCGTTTTGGGGTTATTTTCGGTTAATGCTTTAGCTGATGTAACTAAGAAACAATCAACCGAGCCAACTTGGCAAAAAGATAAATCTTACCGATTTACAATTTTACATACCAACGATCACCATGGCCGTTTTTGGCAAAATGATATCGGTGAATATGGACTCGCAGCCCAAAAGACGGTTGTTGATGAGATCCGTAAAGAAGTTGCAGCAAAAGGTGGTAAATTATTGTTATTATCGGGTGGTGATATTAATACTGGTGTCCCTGAATCTGATGTACTGCAAGCGAAACCCGATTTTATTGGTATGAACGAAGTGGGTTACGATGCTATGGCGGTGGGCAATCATGAATTTGACCATCCATTAAGGATCATTCGTGAACAACAAAAATGGGCTAAGTTCCCATTTTTATCAGCGAATACTTACTTCAAAAACAGTGATAATCGGGTTTTTGATGCCTATAAAATGTTTAACTTAAATGGTATCAAAGTAGCGGTATTTGGATTGACTACTGATGATACGATCTTTTTGGCTTCACCTAAAAATACCGACGGTATTGAATTTCGTAAAACCTTACCTGAAGCACAAAAAATCATTACTCAAATCAAAAAAACCGAACACCCTGATATGATCATTGCTGTTACTCATATGGGACATTATGAAAATGGTGAGCACGGTTCAATGGCACCTGGCGATGTTGAATTAGCTCGAGGGTTGCCAAACGGTGAATTAGATATGATTGTGGGAGGACACTCACAAAACCCAGTTTGTATGGCTAGCCCAAACAAACGTATTACCGAGTATGTACCAGGTACACCTTGTGCGCCAGATCAACAAAATGGCACTTGGATTGTTCAAGCCCATGAGTGGGGCAAATACGTTGGCCGTGCCGATTTTGTCTTTTTAAATGGCAAAATTACGCTACAAAATTATCAATTAATTCCAATCAATCTGAAAAAAGAAGTAGATAATGGTAATGGCACTAAGCGTCTTGAATATTACACGAAAGAGATACAACCACACCAAAATTTGTTAGAAACCCTAAGACCTTATCAGGAGCAAGGTAAACAGCAATTACTCGCTAAAACGGGTGAATTAATTGGCCGTTTAGAAGGTGATCGTAGCGTAGTGAGATATCAACAAAGTAATATGGGACAGCTACTACTCAGTGCGTTCATTGAAAAAACGAATGCTGATATTGGTATTATGGCTGGTGGTATGATTCGTGATTCACTTATTGAAGGTCATATCACTTATCGCGATATTTTAAAAGTTGAGCCTTTTGGTAATACTGTAGTCTATTTTGATTTAACTGGTCATGAGTTAATGGAATATCTTAAAGTTGCATTAAGTAAAAAACAGGGTTCAGGCGGTTATACTCATTTAAAAAATATCACGTTAACGAGAACTGGCGATACGATTAGTGATGTTAAAATTAAGAATGAACCCATTGATTTGCAAAAATCTTATCGCATTACGACCCTTGACTTTTTAGCTGCGGGCGGTGATGGCTACCCAATTACCAATACTTTACCAACTTATGTTGATACGGGTTATCGAGATGCCGATGCAGTAAAACAGTATTTTGAAGCGCATTCACCAATCAAGGCGACAGATTTTGAACCGTCGAATTTTATTTTAGAAAAATAATTTTACGGTTTTAAACACGATTTTTAGGAAATAAACAGCACTGATAATATTGATTTTCAGTGCTTATAACTAAGTAATTAGTCATAAAGATTTAATTTTGCTCTCAGCATATAGGTAATATAGAGGTATTTATGAACATGACCGAATTTCAACAAAACTGTTATAAAATTGTGACCGATCCTAATTTGTCACCAAAACAAAAATCTAATTTACTCGCCTTAGCAGCAGAAAATAATTTACCTTATGTTGATTTGGATAGTGATACTAAGCAAGCTTTAGATGAGCGTGTGATTTGTGACATGTACGAAGGTCATGCACCTTACAAGCCTCGTTATGTATTACCTGATTACGCAAAATTTCTTAAACAAGGATCTGAGTATTTAGAACTTGAACCTGCAAAAACATTTGATGATGCATTAAATATGCTTACTATTGCTTATCACCATGTTCCATCGGTAACAGGTATGCCTGTTTATTTAGGCTGTCTAGATCAAATCTTATTGCCTTATGTTGGTAAGCTTAGTGAAGAGGATCTTTATCAACGTTTAAGACATTTTTGGATAATGCTCGATCGCAATTTACCTGATGCATTTATGCATGCGAATATTGGTCCGACTGACAATGTTATCTGCCGTATTATTTTACGCGTCGACAGAGAACTTAAACAGGTCGCCCCTAACTTAACGTTTATCTATGATGAGAAAATTACTCCAGAATCATTGCTATCGGTTGCAATAGAAAATATCTGTGAAACAGCTAAGCCACACATCGCTAATAATGAGATGATCAAAAAAGATTTTGATGATAAAGATTATGGTGTGGTTAGTTGCTACAACTCATTACCGGTTGCAGGTGGTGGCAGTACTTTATCTCGAATTAATTTAAAAGAGGTTGCATTACGCAGTAAAAATATTGACGATTTTCTACAAAATACTCTACCTCACTATTGTCAGCTACAACTCAATTTGATTAAAGCTAGATCTGCATTTCTTTTCGAAAAATCTAACTTTTTCACTCATAGTTTTTTAGTGAAAGAAGGCATTATAGACGCTGATCGATTCGCTCCAATGTTTGGTATCTATGCAATGGCTGAAGCGGTCAATATTTTGCAAGAAAAATCTAACCTTGCTGGACGTTATGGTAAGGATGAAGATGCCAATGACCTTGCCTCAACGATTTCACAACAACTTGCGGGGTTTGTCGATAGTCATGAAATCAAATACGCATGGCGAAGCAAAGCTATGTTGCATGCTCAATCAGGTATTAGCACTGATAGAGGAGCAACACCAGGATTACGCATTCCGTATGGTCATGAACCTGATCCCGTTACGCATATTATGGCACTGTTTAAACATCATCATTACTATACATCGGGTATCAGCGATATTTTAACGATTGATGAGACCATTAAAAGTAATCCATCTGCCCTACTGCAAATATGTAAAGCTGCGTTTCAATTTGGTTTCAGAGAATTTACCGCCAACATCAGTGGTAATGATTTGGTGCGTGTAACAGGTTATATGGTTAGACTTTCAGATATTGCCAAATATAAACAAGAAGGCTCTCGTATTAACACGACATTCTTAGGTAGTGAAGCAGCCGAAGATACCGTAAATAATAGCTATCTATGCCGTACTCCGCGAGTCATCAGTCATGAACAAGTCATGGGCAATCGTTAATAAACTGTTACCATTTTCTTGTGTTGACGGACCGGGTAACCGATTAGTCATATTTTTACAAGGTTGTAATTTTAAATGCTTAAATTGCCACAATCCTTATACCATATCATTATGTAAGGAGTGTGGTGACTGTGTAAACACCTGCCCACATCAAGCATTATCTTTTATTAATCATAAGGTCATCTGGCAAACTTCGGCTTGCCAGCAATGTGATACTTGTATTAATACTTGTGGTTATCATTCTACCCCTATGACCTATAAATATAGCCTTGAAGATATTTTAATTATAATTCGTAAATATCTTCCCTTTTTAAATGGGATTACGGTCAGTGGTGGCGAAGCAACCATGCAGTTACCATTTATCGAAAAATTATTTAAAACCATAAAACAAATGAACGATCTAAAACATCTAACTTGTTTTATCGATAGTAATGGGTATTTAGCACAAACAGGCTGGCAAAAAGTAGCCGATACAATGGACGGGGCAATGATTGACCTTAAAGCTTGGAATAATCAAGTACATAAAAAATTAACTGGTCGAGATAATCTGCGTGTAAAAAACACGATAACCTACCTTGCGAAAATTAAAAAATTATATGAAGTTCGATTCTTAGTTATACCAGAACATACCGATCTTCAAAATAATGCCAAGCATCTTGCGCAATTTTTAACAGAAATCAGTCCCAATATCAAAGTTAGAATTAATGCTTTTCATAATCATGGTGTTCATGGTATTGCCAAAACTTGGAAATCTGCCACTAAACAGCAAGTGGAAACTTTTGCAGATCAATTAAAACACTATGGTCTGAAAGATATTATGTTACCAAGTGTTTATTTATGACGCTTGAATCTTACTATAATTTAAGCATGACTAAATTTTATATTTTTTATGAACATTGCTTAATTAATTGATGATTATTATCATTTTTCATGAAATTAACCTACTTTTAATATTATTGTTTTCTTTCCAATATATTCATATGATTTACTTTTACTAAAATTTCAGCATTTATGTTAGTTGTTTTTTTCATTTAAGAACATGCTGAAAATAATACTACCCGTTTTTATGATGTTATCTAGGTTGATGCTAAAGTCAAAAATAAAATAGATTGTCTACAAGGTATTGTTGTTATGCCCTGCATGTTGGCAACACAAAACAACGTTTGGTTGGGGTAAAAAAACATGTAGGTCAATGATCAATTAAGTCATTTTCACACCTACCTATCAAACCAATGAAACTGTATGTAAATACGCGTTTGTTTATATGATAATTGGCTTATTAGTAATCGTCACTTTAGTCATATTTTGCCAACAAAAGGTTAAACTTATTTCTATCCCGATACAGAATGTGCTCAGTTTTTTGTATTGACATGGTAAACTTGCTGAAAGATTACAATATTTATTGTTCTTTCCAGCAAGTCATCATTTTAATTAATTCCTAATATTTAATACACATAGTATAGGCACTGTCTGGTTCTACAATGACATTACCCTCAGCTACTCCAACACTGTAAGCATGGACAAATCCATTAGAATCAACCCTAGGGGACATATCTTTGGTGAAATAAAAATCATAATTAAATAATCTTTGGTAATCGGTGAGGCCTGCCATCATATCGCGCAAGTCACCATTGATTGGTGCATAATAGAAGATTTTACCCCATTCTCCCATTAAGCTATTGCCAATAATTCGCTTAAAACCATTTCCTGCCAAATACCAATTGTCATTATTATTATTATCATAAGAAAGCGGTGAATTGCTCAGTTCGGCTCGGGTTGGTAAGCGGTCACCACTGTTTTGGCATAAACTTTGCGCACCAGAGAGAGAGACGAAACTAAGATTACCAGTATGTACATAAAACCAATGAAGGATCGAGAATTGATAGAAGAATGTTGCATTTGTTTGAGTGTTGGTGACTTGAATCACAAAATCATCACCACTATTAGGAGCGTTATTAGTAAAAATAAATTCACTTTTTGAGTCTGGAACCGAACTGCGTGGTACATTTTTTAGTGATGAATTTGGATTTTTAAGAAGTTTATAAGTATATTGTGATATCGATTTTAAAGGTACAACTCTAAATCGAGCTGATGGAAATGCCGTTGTAGGAAAGTATCTTCCGTTGTTATCAGTTGCAGTCGCGTTAAATCCTTTATGGGGAACAAATTGATTTGTATCATAAGGATCAGTTCGATTTATCCAGTCAGCTCCCCAAGGAGCATTTTGACCTCCTTCTGGCCAACCATTTCTCATAATAAGTCCTAATACACCAGGCTGGATGTAACATACACCATCGTTGGTAGTAACTGGAAATGTTTTAGACACTTGTCTTGATTCGGAATCGGTTGGTATTCCGTATTGAGTTCTAGCATAAAATTGAACAGTTACAGTAACCGACGAATCACCTTTATAAGAACTACCTGTACATAAATTATCCCCTAATGGGTTGGTTGAATTCGAAGCGATAACATTATTATTCTGATCTTTCCACTCAGAAGTGATACTTTGAATAATGAAACTATTTGATGATTCTAAATAATCTCCATCACGATCACTAATATCTGCATTGGTTAATTGCGATAGATCAACATCAAATGAATAATTACTTGGTGAGGTATTAAAAGCAAGCGAAAGTTTTTTATTCGAATCGGGGGCTATAACTATGGGGTCAATATTTTTCAAATTTAACTTCACTTGAATACCATTTAAAATTTTAGTATCCGCTGTATCAAGTATTGATGGTGGAGTACCCTGTATGTAATTGACAGTAGTAACTGTCAAATAGGCAAAACAGGCATGCCCATAACTGAGTAAGACAGCAAACATTAAAATATTTAGCATTAAGTGAGCTAAACTAAATTTTTTATAAAAACCAAGATTTTTATTCATTGCTACTCCGCTTTTCATAAACTACTCCACCTATCCGAATTAGATTATCGTCAATAGAATCAAGTTAGCGAACAAACATGCTTACAAAAGGTATATGACAAAAAGGAGAACATGCTCCATTATATGTATCATTGATACCTAATATTTTAAAATCGAGAATGTGACAAAATATAAAAATTTATTATATAGAACTGATTACTTTAACTAATTGTAATTTTTGACTATTTATTTAAATTTAATTTTTTATCCTAAGATTTCCATTACAAGAGAATCCTACTGAATAAAACTAAATAAAACTTTAAAAAAATACGTTATGAAATTTTTGGAATTAAATATCTTTTTACTTTAGTTTCTAACAAAGTTCATCACTAAATATTTATTAAAACAATTAATAAAAAAATATTAGAACCAAAAAAATACTAAGAAGAGAAAATAAGAAAAAATAAAACTAAAATTGTTAGAGCTAATTTTAATCATTTAATTTTATAAAAGCAAATATTTCAGCAATAGATTCATTCAATAAAAAATTACCTTAATTATTAATAACTGATTTTACGTCATTTTAAAAGAATCCTTCTAATCTGATTTTAAGCTCTTATTTTGAACAAGACAGGCCGATATAAATAAAGTTCCCATCATAAATATATGATATTAATGATGGGAAATCGTTAATTACTTCCCTTTTTTAAAGGCAGCGGCAAAGGCGTTACCCATAGCGCTATTGCTTAATGTCGATCTATTATTATTTTTAGAATGGTTAGCAGGTTTACTATTAATTGATTTATGTCCTTCCTGTTTTGGTGTAGCAGGATCATCAAGTCGCATTGATAAAGCAATACGTTTACGCGCAATATCAACTTCGACAACTTTAACTTTGACAATATCACCGGCTTTTACAACTGTTCTAGGATCATCAACAAATTTATCCGACAATGCCGATATATGGACTAACCCATCTTGATGTACTCCAATATCGACAAAAGCGCCAAAGTTAGTTACATTGGTAACCGCACCTTCCATAATCATGCCAATTTTCAAATCTTCCATCGTTTCGATATTATCAGCAAATTGTGCCGTTTTAAATTCAGGTCTTGGATCTCGACCCGGTTTATCCAATTCTTTGATAATGTCTGTCACGGTTGGAACACCAAAGTGATCATCGACATAATCGATAGCTTTAAGTGATTTCAAATAGCTTGAATCACCTAAAATCTCTTTTAATGTTTTGTGATTTTTATCCAAAATTCGCTCAACTACTGGGTAGGCTTCAGGGTGAACCGCTGAGGCATCAAGTGGATTTTTACCATCCATAATACGTAAAAAACCAGCACACTGTTCAAACGCTTTAGGACCTAAACGGCTAACTTTTAATAACTGTTTGCGATCGATAAATTGGCCGTTCTCATTACGCCAATCAACAATATTTTGGGCGATCACTTTATTCAGTCCAGCAATGCGCGCAAGTAACATCACTGATGCAGTATTCAAATTAACGCCAACGGCGTTTACACCATCCTCGACAACAGCATCAAGCTTTTTAGCTAATTGAGTTTGACTCACATCGTGTTGATATTGTCCCACACCAATTGATTTTGGATCGATTTTTACCAGTTCAGCTAATGGATCTTGTAAACGGCGAGCAATGGATACCGCACCACGAATTGATACATCTAGATCAGGAAACTCTTGAGCAGCAAGTTCAGATGCGGAATAAACCGATGCACCGGCTTCGCTGACAATGACTTTTTGCCCTTTTACTTCTGGATACTTTTTCTGAACATCAAGGTAGAAGCGTTCAGTTTCACGAGATGCCGTACCATTACCAATGGCTACTAATTCCACTTGATATTTGATGCAAAGTGCAGCCACCACCATTGCTGCTTTATCAGCTTGTCCTGTATGCGGGTAAATCGTTTCAGTTGCAACAAGTTTACCGGTCGCATCCACAACGGCAATTTTTACACCTGTTCGCAAACCGGGATCCATCCCCATAGTGACTTTCATACCCGCAGGTGCAGCCATTAACATATCGTGCAAATTTGCCGCAAATACATTAATTGCTTCTTCTTCTGCGCGTTCGCGCAAAGTAGTCATAAGTTCGGTTTCCATGTGCATTAAAATTTTAATACGCCATGTCCAATTGATCACGGCTTTACGCCATTTATCAGCTGGCTGATCATTAAATCGAACCCCAAGATGTTCAGTAATGATCTGCTCGCAATAACTCTCTTTTGGTGTTTCTTCAAATTGAGGATCAGCATTTAAAGATAGTTGTAAAAAACCTTCATTGCGTCCTCGAAACATCGCTAATGCACGGTGAGAGGGTACTTTGGAAATAAGTTCACTTTGTGCAAAATAATCACGAAATTTTGCCCCCTCTTCTTCTTTACCAGTAACAACTTGCGAAACCAAATGCGCATTATTCCAAAGATAATGACGCACTTTAGCCAATAATGTCGCATCTTCTGCAAATCGTTCCATTAAAATATAACGAGCACCGTCTAATGCGGATTTAGTATCAGCAATGCCTTTATCCACATTAAGATATTGTTCAGCTTCATTCTCAGGGTTTAACATTGGATTTTGCCATAAGTTATCAGCTAATGGTTCTAATCCAGCTTCGATCGCAATTTGACCACGAGTGCGTCGTTTTGGTTTATAAGGCAAATAGAGATCTTCAAGTTCAGTTTTACTTAAGGTTTGTTTAATACTTTGACTAAGTTCTGGCGTCAATTTTCCTTGTTCGTCAATTGACTTTAAAATGGTCTGTTTGCGATCTTCAAGTTCGCGTAAATAACTCAAACGGTTGTCTAATGTACGTAACTGGGTATCATCAAGCCCACCGGTTACCTCTTTACGATAACGGGCAATGAAAGGAACGGTACTGCCTTCATCTAATAACTGTATGGCAGCTGAAACTTGTTCTGGTTTTACAGTGAGTTCACCAGCTATAATATGGCTAATTTGATTATTTATCATGGTATCTCAGTATATCTTATCGATTAACGGAATTTAATTTAATCATGCAAAAAGCTAATTATATAACAAGAGAAGGCTATTTGGCACTTGATCGTGAATTGAAATATTTATGGAGGGAAGAAAGACCTCGTGTTACTCAAGCCGTATCAGATGCCGCAGCACTGGGTGATCGCAGTGAAAATGCAGAATATATTTATGGAAAACGCCGATTGAGAGAAATCGATAGACGTGTTCGATTTTTAACAAAAAGGTTAGAGATATTAACTATTGTTGATCCTGATCCAAGACAGGAAGGCAAAGTGTTTTTTGGTGCTTGGGTCAAGTTAGAAGACGAAGCGGGCGAATCGCATATTTATCGTATTGTCGGCGCTGATGAATTTGATCCTAAAAAGAATTGGATATCAATCAATAGCCCTGTTGCACGAGCGTTAATTGGCCATAAAGTTGATGATGAGATATCGGTCAATACACCAAATGGCAAAACCTTTTTTTATATTTTAGAGATCAGTTATTCTAAATTAAGTTAATATTGAGATTAAATAGATATAATTATAAAAAAGGAAGAACTTAAAAATCTTTTCCTTTCTTTTAAATAAACACTTTTAAATGATATCGATTTAAGGTTAAAACTTGAGGAAATAATGATTAATGTAGATATGGTTTTTTTACAGAGATGATTAAATGTTCCTCATCCAATAATCAATAAAATGTAAACTATAAAAAGTTGTTAGCTACTAATTATGACTTATAAAGGTTACAATTAGAATAATTTATATTATTTATTATTAAAATTATGATTTATGTCAATCAGTTATATATATATCCAATTAAATCGCTTTCAGGTATATCACTTCAAACAGCCAATACTGTTGATGGAGGTTTTGAACACGATCGAATCATGATGATTAGTGAACCTGATGGAACATTCATAACCGCCAGACAATTTCCCCAATTGTTAAAGCTTCGAGCCTCAGTAATAGGTAATGATGTTTCTGTTTCATTGCCTTTGTTAGAAAAAATTTGTTTTAATTTGGATGAGTTTTCTGAAAATAATGAACCAACCGAAGTTTGGGGTAACCATTTCACTGCGCAAATTGCACCAATTAGAGTTAATCAATTTTTTAGTCACTTTCTTCAAAAGGATGTGCAGTTACGCTGGGTTGGTCATAATCTAACAAGACGAACCAAACGCTATCCACAAATACCGGTGAGTTTTGCTGACGGTTACCCCTATTTGTTATTAAATCAGGCTTCATTTAATTATTTGCAGCAACAGTGCCCTGTTAAGCTCGATATTCAACAATTCCGAGGTAACATTATTGTTGATGGCGCATTACCTTTTGCCGAAGATGGTTGGAAAACAATTAAAATTGGTGAAGTCATCTTTGATATCGTAAAACCTTGTACTCGTTGTGTGTTAACAACGTTCAATGTCAACACAACCGAACCATTACCTAATAATGAACCTTTAAAAACATTGGGTTATTTTAGATCTGATTTGGAGGGAAATATCAATTTTGGCATGAATATGATTGCTCGAAATCATGGAACGGTATCGGTTGGAGATAAAATTGAGATACTTGAACGACAACCTGCCAATAGTTATGTTAAAAACTTTCCTAAAGTAGAAACAAACAACTATCAATCTTGCAGTATCTCTTTTGAAAATACAAAATTTGAAGGTAATAATCAACAAACACTGTTAGAACAACTTGAACAGCATCATATTTCACTTCCCTATTCTTGTCGAGCCGGTGTATGCGGTCGTTGCTCTGTGTTATTAAAGAAAGGGCAAGTAAAACCATTAACGCAATCTGGAATTAAGCGCAATAACACTATTTTAGCGTGTAGTTGTATTCCTATGAGTGATATCATCATTAAACTATTAAAATAATTATCCAAAAATCAAATGTTTAAATAATAAATTCAAAAAATTAATGAATGTAAGTATTAAAATTATCCTATAAAGATAAGGTGACACTGGCATGTTTAAAAAATTTTTCTATTTATGATAAACCTTTTCTTATTGATGCACGAGATGAGCAGCTAAAAGAATCTAAAAAGCAGGATTAAGATCATCTTTAATGAATTTATATGACTTTCATATTAATAATAAAATATATTGGCTAACAGATAAACGCCAAAACAAAAAGTGAATCATCACTGCAAAAATGACCTTTTTAGGGCAACGCTAATCATTAACCAAATTACGATTAAAAAGTATAGGATATAAATTAAAATCTGAATTACAGGTGTTAATCAAAAGAAGAATGGATTAAATAGGAATGAGTAGAGAATAACTACTCACTTTGAATTAAGTTTGAAAATTAGGAAATTGCCTTTAATTCTAATTCTTTATCATCTAAAACCATTGAATTATCTGATTGGGTAAATTGTTGTGCTAAAGCCAGTCTATCATTCATTACCTTAATCGCCTCTGAAAAATAGAAAGTTTTATTCATAGAGAAAAAAGTTGGTTGAGCAATAATACACAATGATGCATGTACACCAACTTCAACAACCATCATACAAACTTCAAATCCATCTTCTTGCATATGAACTTTAACGATATCAGCCACTTTTGGTATATATTCAATGGGCTGTTGAGAAAAATACCAACTTTTTGGCATTTGCGGTTTTAAAAAATTAGCTGCGACAATGGCGTTAATTGATAATTGAATCTTTTGTGATTCTGTCAAATTTAATGAATGACAACTATTGTGAAACTGATAATAAGATGCAGCATCACTAACAGAAAAAGCAAATTCACTAAAAACATCAGGAATTAGCATTTTACTTGGATAACAAGATCGGAACAACATATCAGATGAAACTTCCAGCATTAAACTATCGTATTCACGATCAAAATACCAACGCCAACCATCAGTTGGTCGAAAAGCCATCTTCATTGATATATTACCCCTCAATATAAGCAAATGCTGAAAGATAACATAATTTAAATAAGAAATAAATAAGAAATTAAAATAAAAAAATTTTAATTACCTAATTTTTAAAAACTTTATGATCATATTTGATCAATTAAAATGATCTAAATATGATCTTGTCACTATTTTTAGATCTTATTGAATTCAATGCTTTTTTTTTACTTACACGTAGGCATGACCTGAAACTTTTTTACAAAATTAAAATATAAAAAGGTGCCATTTGGTACCTTGTGTTTTAATCAGAATTAAACTGTATCAGTACTTAACTGGCTACATTAATACGTTTCATATCTGTCATATAGCTACGTAATTTGCGACCTAATTTTTCGATCAGTTAATCCTAGATCGTTTCTTACAATTCTATGAAAGCGAAATATTGATTTTTTCAATCTGATTTTTTACTGAAATGTAGGCATGACCTGAAACTTTTTTACAAAATTAAAATATAAAAAGGTGCCATTTGGCACCTTGTGTTTTAATCAAAATTAAACGATTTCAGTGCTTAACTGGCTACATTAATACGTTTCATATCTGTCATATAGCTACGTAATTTGCGACCTAATTTTTCGATCAGTTAATTCTAGATCGTTTCTTAAAATTCTATAAAAGCAAAATAACGATTTTTTCAACTTAATTTTTTTACTGAAACGTAGGCATGACCTGAAACTTTTTTACAAAATTAAAATATAAAAAAGGTGCCATTTGGCACCTTGTGTTTTAACCAGAATTAAACTGTATCAGTACTTAACTGGCTACATTAATACGTTTCATATCTGTCATATAGCTACGTAATTTGCGACCTACTTTTTCGATCAGTTAATCCTAGAGCGTTTCTTACAATTCTATGAAAGCGAAATATTGATTTTTTCAATCTGATTTTTTACTGAAATGTAGGCATGACCTGAAACTTTTTAACAAAATTAAAATATAAAAAAGGTGCCATTTGGCACCTTTGGTTTTAATCAGAATTAAACGATTTCAGTGTTTAACTGGCTACATTAAGATGTTTCATATCTGTCATGTAGCTACATAATTTGCGATATAATTTTTCGATCAGTTAATCCTAGATCGTTTATTACAATTCTATGAAAGCGAAATATCGATTGTTTCAATCTGATTTTTTTACTGAAACGTAGGCATGACCTGAAACTTTTTTACAAAATTAAAATATAAAAAGGTGCCATTTGGCACCTTGTGTTTTAATCAGAATTAAACTGTATCAGTACTTAACTGGCTACATTAATACGTTTCATATCTGTCATATAGCTACGTAATTTGCGACCTACTTTTTCGATCAGTTAATCCTAGAGCGTTTCTTACAATTCTATAAAGGCAAAATAACGATTTTTTCAATCTGATTTTTTACTTACACGTAGGCATGACCTGAAACTTTTTTACAAAATTAAAATATAAAAAGGTGCCATTTGGCACCTTGTGTTTTAATCAGAATTAAACTGTATCAGTACTTAACTGGCTACATTAATACGTTTCATATCTGTCATATAGCTACGTAATTTGCGACCTACTTTTTCAATTGGATGATTACGAATTTCTTCGTTTACATCACGTAATTGCGCATTATCAACACTACCTTCAGGAATTGCTTTGCCAAGATCACCTGCTTGTAACATTGGCATAAATTTTTCTCTTAATAGTGGTACAGCTGCATTAGCAAATAGATAATTACCATATTCAGCTGTGTCAGAAATTACCACATTCATTTCATATAAACGTTTACGAGCAATCGTGTTAGCAATAAGTGGTAATTCGTGTAATGATTCATAGTAAGCTGATTCAGGTAAGATTCCTGATTCAAGCATGGTTTCAAAGGCAAGTTCAACACCCGCTTTAACCATCGCTACCATCACCACACCTTGATCAAAGTATGCTTGTTCGTCAATTTTGCCTTGATATTCTGCAGCTTTTTCAAATGCTGTTTCACCTGTTTCTTTACGCCATTTTAATAAGTTAGCATCATCATTTGCCCAGTCTTTCATCATCGTTGAAGAAAATTCACCTGAAATGATGTCATCCATATGTTTACGATAAAGATCAGTCATGATCACTTTTAATTCTTTCGCTAAAGCATTAGCGCGTAATTTAGCTGGGTTTGATAAACGATCCATCATTAAAGTTATACCACCTTGTTTTAATGCTTCGGTGATAGTTTCCCAACCAAATTGTAATAATTTACAGGCATATGCAGGATCTACACCATCAGCAACAAGTTTATCAAAACAAAGTAGTGAACCTGTTTGTAACATACCGCAAAGAATAGTTTGTTCGCCCATTAGATCGGATTTAACTTCGGCAACAAATGATGATTGTAAAACACCCGCACGATGTCCGCCCGTTGCAGCTGCCCATGCTTTAGCAATTGCTAGACCTTCACCTTTTGGATCATTTTCTGGGTGAACAGCAATCAGTGTCGGAACACCAAAACCACGTTTATATTCTTCACGCACTTCGGTACCCGGACATTTTGGTGCGACCATCACAACAGTAATATCAGAACGGATCTTTTCGCCCACTTCAACAATGTTAAACCCATGAGAATAACCCAATGCCGCACCTTGTTTCATTAGTGGTTGTACAGCTTTAACAACCGCTGAGTGTTGTTTGTCTGGGGTTAAGTTAATGACAAGATCCGCAGTAGGGATAAGCTCTTCATATGTACCAACTTTAAAACCATTTTCAGTTGCTTTTTTCCATGATGCACGTTTTTCAGCAATAGCCTCTTTACGGAGTGCGTAAGAGATATCCAATCCTGAATCACGCATATTAAGACCTTGATTAAGACCTTGCGCACCACAACCTACAATCACAATTTTTTTACCTTTTAAAAAATTCGCTTCTGAAGCAAATTCATCACGAGCCATAAAACGGCATTGACCTAATTGTTCTAATTTTTCACGTAAATTTAGGGTATTAAAATAATTTGACATCATTCTCTCCATGAGTTCAATTGTTTATTTTCGAATCATGAAACATGATATAGTAGTTTTATTGTTGCGAAAATTGATATATTTACAATATTATATTGCATAAATTGCAACATGCTTGCTAAGTTAAACACTTTCTTTTACTCTAAGCCACTTTCAATTCATCTATGAATCATTATGGATCCACGTTACCAGCAAGCAAATAAAGAAGCTAAACTATCACTGTTGTTGACCATTATCTACCTAATTGGGTGGATTATTTGTGCTTATTTTGTCGGGGATAACATTGGCTTTTTAGGGTTTCCTTTGTGGTTTGAGCTATCTTGCATAATGGTCCCATTAGGTTTTATTTTACTGTGTTGGATCATTGTAAAATTTCAATTCAAAAACATCTCATTAGAGCAAACTAAGTGATTAAAAAATGCATTTAGATATTATTTTACCTCTGGTTATTTATCTT
The DNA here is from genome assembly GCF_984568995.1 of Gilliamella sp. LMG 34360. Lineage (NCBI taxonomy): Bacteria > Pseudomonadati > Pseudomonadota > Gammaproteobacteria > Orbales > Orbaceae > Gilliamella > Gilliamella sp. LMG 34360. The sequence continues at coordinate 2,368,687 of NZ_OZ474900.1, forward strand.
ATTTTTGTGTTTGCATTATCAATTTATGCTTATGCAAAACGTAAAAAAGTTAATCAATTTACCGATTATTTTATTGGTAATCGAACCATGGGCGGTTTTTTACTCGCTATGACCTTAGCGGCCACTTATATTAGTGCCAGTTCGTTTATCGGTGGCCCGGGTGCGGCTTATAAATATGGACTGGGTTGGGTATTGTTGTCGATGATTCAAGTGCCTACCGTGTTACTTTCTTTAGGGATTTTGGGTAAAAAATTTGCTATTTTGGCACGTAAATATAATGCGATAACGTTAAGTGATATGCTTTATGCTCACTATAAAAGCAAAATTATCGTTTGGTTTGCCAGTATTGCATTAGTGATTGCTTTTGTTGGCGCTATGACAGTTCAGTTTGTTGGTGGCGCTCGTTTGTTGGAATCGTCAGTTGGCATTCCATATGACATTGGATTACTGATTTTTGGCGTTGGCACCGTTATCTATACCGCATTTGGAGGCTTTCGAGCAAGCATTTTAAACGATGCTTTTCAAGGTTTAGTAATGATTATTGGTGCAATTTTGCTATTAACTGCTATTATTTATGCAGGTGGCGGAATATCAGCGATTATTCATCGTTTAAATGAAATTAATCCAGCACTTTTAACACCACAAGGTCCAGATAATTTTATGGACTTTCCTTTTATGACTTCTTTTTGGATATTAGTCTGTTTTGGGGTGGTTGGGTTACCACATACTGCTGTGCGTTGTATGGCATATAAAGATAGTAAAGCCGTGCATCAAGGCATCATTATTGGTACGATTGTCGTTACCATTATTATGTTAACTATGCACCTATCTGGCGCACTTGGACGAGCTATTATTGATGATTTAACGATACCAGATCAAATCGTTCCAACACTCATTATTAATGTTATGCCGCCATTAGCTGCTGGTATCTTTTTAGCTGCACCATTGGCTGCAATTATGTCTACAATTAATGCTCAATTATTACAGGTTTCATCTGTATTAATAAAAGATCTGTTTTTAAGTATAAAACCCGATACCAATTATAGTGATAAGATATTAACCCGCGCGTCGATCATCATTACCATTATTTTTGGTGGTTTGCTTATTTTAGCGGCTTGGAATCCTCCTGATATGATTATCTGGTTAAATTTACTTGCTTTTGGTGGACTTGAAGCTGTATTTTTATGGCCATTGGTATTAGGTCTATATTGGAAAAATGCCAATGCAACGGGAGCATTATGCTCAATGTTTGCTGGGGCTATTAGCTATACTCTATTAGCTGCTTATAATATTAAAATTTACTCTTTCCATCCAATTGTTCCTTCACTGATTATTGGATTATTTGTTTTTATAATTGCCAACATGTTTGGCAACTCGGGAAAAAATTATGCCTTGGATTCAACTCAGAATTAATACAACTAGCGAATTTGCAGAAGAAATTAGCGAACAATTAGAACAATCTGGTGCGGTATCAGTTACATTTCAAGATACCTATGATACCCCTGTTTTTGAGCCCTTACCTGGCGAAACAAAGCTTTGGGGCAATACGGATGTTGTGGGCCTTTATGATGCTCAAACCAATACAGATGAGTTAAAAGCAATATTAAATCTTGAGCAATATTCTTATAAAATTGAACAATTGGAAGATAAAGATTGGGAACGAGAATGGATGGATAACTTTCATCCTATGCAGTTTGGTCAGCGACTTTGGATTTGCCCAAGTTGGCGTGATGTTCCTGATCCCAATGCGGTTAATGTCATGTTAGATCCAGGTTTAGCATTCGGTACTGGCACGCATCCGACTACTGCCTTATGCTTAACTTGGCTCGAAAGCTTAGATCTGAAAAATAAATTAGTTATTGATTATGGTTGTGGTTCTGGCATATTGGCTATTGCAGCATTAAAATTAGGCGCAAAACGCGTTATTGGTATTGATATCGATCCTCAAGCAATTCAAGCTAGTAATGACAATGCACAACGTAATGGTGTCAATGACAAGTTAGAACTTTATTTAGCTAAAGATATTCCTGATAATTTACAAGCAGATGTAGTTGTTGCAAATATCCTAGCTGGTCCTTTAAAAGAGCTTGAGCCACAAATAAATAAACTTGTGAAATCCCACGGTGAACTGGGCTTATCTGGTATTTTGGCTACCCAATCATCAAGTGTTTGTAGTGCTTATCAAACACATTTTGATTTAGATCCTGTCGTTGAACAAGACGAATGGTGCCGTATCACTGGTAAAAAAAAGTAAAAAATTAACATTACCCCCTTTTAAGTTTGAGAAAAAATGCGTAATATAGCCGCCCTTAATTTGCTAAAAATTGGTGAAATTAAATTAAAAAATAATTTAATTGCTGCACCAATGGCTGGAATCAGCGATAAACCATTTCGTAAATTATGTTATCGATATGGTGCAGGAATGACAGTCTCAGAAATGTTTTTAGCAAATTCAGATGTTTGGCATACTGATAAATCTGCATTGAGAATGATCTCAAATGATGATGTTGGTATTCGGGCTGTGCAAATTGTTGGGTCTGATCCTGATGAGATGGCAAAAGCTGCGGAATTTAATGTCAAACATGGCGCTCAATTGATTGATATCAATATGGGTTGTCCAGCTAAAAAAGTTAATAAAAAGTTAGCTGGCTCTGCATTAATGCAGTATCCAGAACTAATAAAAAAAATTTTGCAAAGAGTTGTCGGTGCAGTTGATGTACCGGTAACATTGAAAACGCGGACTGGATGGAATAAAGATAATAGAAATTGCATAGAGATAGCACAAATAGCTCAAGATTGTGGCATAAAGGCTATTACTATTCATGGACGTACCCGTGCTTGCTTATTCAATGGTGTAGCGGAATATGAGTCAATAAAGGCAGTAAAGGAAAAGGTTACGATTCCGGTTATTGCTAATGGTGATATTCGTACACCTGAACAAGCAAAAGAAGTTTTTCAATATACGCAAGCTGATGCTATAATGATCGGCCGAGCGGCACAGGGTCGGCCTTGGATATTTGAAGAAATTGCATTCTATCTATCACATGGACAGTTAAAAAAAAGTAAAAGTATTGATGAAGTAGAGCAAGTGGTTTTATCGCACCTTGATGAACTTTATCGGCTTTACGGAGAATATAAAGGATTGAGGATTGCCAGAAAGCATGTAAATTGGTATACCAAGGATTATGCTGATAGCGATCAATTCAGGCGCTTATTTAGTGTACTTAGCAATACAAGTGAGCAAGTTAAAACACTAATAGCATTTTTTAGTCAAATTAGAAACAACCAAAAGAGTTAAGAATACTATGTCAGAACAACGCGTTACAGCTGCAGCACTTAAATTTACAACTGTAAATTCGCAGGACCAAATAACACAAAAGCCATTGCGAGATTCAGTTAAACAAGCTTTAAAAAACTATTTATCTCAATTAAATGGTGAAGATCCGACTGATCTATATGAATTAGTGTTAGCTGAAGTTGAACACCCATTCCTTGATATGGTTATGCAATATACACGCGGTAATCAAACTCGCGCAGCAAACATGCTTGGTATCAACCGTGGTACGCTTCGCAAAAAATTAAAACAATATGGAATGAGTTAATTATTCTATTTGATAAATTTACGACATTTTGAAAGCGCCTATTTATTAGGCGTTTTTTATAACAATAAAATAATTAAAAGTGAGTCACAACGTTTTTTGTTTTACTAAGCGGATAAGCGTTTTATCAATATTGGCGTTAATGACCGTTTATGTAATGGCTCTTTAGGATTATGAAATCGATTTATTAACATCTCAACGGCTAATTGACCCAGTTCTTTTTTGGGTTGATGAATAGTAGTTAAAGGTGGTGTCATATATTGTGCGATTTCAATATTATCATAACCAACAATTGCAATATCTTTTCCTGCTTCAAGTCCATTTTGGTAAAGTGCTTGATAAACACCTATAGCCATAGCATCATTAGAACAAAATACAGCTTGTGGAGGTTTAGCCAAACTTAATAAATATTGCATCGCAACAATACCTGATGCAAATCGAAAATCACCTTGCACTTCATAACCATTATGAATGATTAAATTAGCTTCATGCATTGCTTTACGATAGCCTTGCAGGCGCGATTGTGCTTGAGTATTATTTAAAGGGCCTGTAATACAAGCAATATCCTTGTAATTTTTCTCAATTAAATATTGAGTCGCTATAGTTGCACCATAAAAAGAATTATCCTGAATAATATCACACATACCCATTAATGGTGTCCAATCCATCATGACGATGGGCAGTTTGGGATAACGTGTAAAGATCTGTTGTGGGCTTGAATGGCTTTCAGTGCACATGATTAATAAGCCATCAACACGTTTTTGTAATAAATGCTCAATGTTATCAAGCATCCGTTTATGATCACCCTCTGTACTACATAAAATCAAGTTATAACCCAACTCATAACAACTTCGTTCAACGCCTTGAACCACTTCTGAAAAAAAAGGATTATTACTCGTTGTAACTAACATACCTATAGTATAGGTTTTATTACTCTTTAAACTACGGGCTATTGCACAAGGTGTATAATTTAGCTGTTTAATCGCTAATTCAACTTTTTCGCGTACAGCAGGGCTAACATAACGATCGTTATTAATCACATGAGAAACAGTAGATGTAGAAACTTGCGCAAGATTTGCAACATCTTTCATCGTAGCCAATGGTTAGATCTCTTTTTACTGATTATATAATTGAATAAAATTGTCAACCTCTATACGCGTTGGTACTGATGTTTGTGCTCCAGCTTTAGTTACTGACAGAGCCCCTGCAGCATGTGCATATTTGATAGCTTGGCTAAGCGATTTACCTTCTAATAATGCTGTGACTAACATGCCATTAAAAGTATCTCCAGCTCCAATAGTATCAATGGCTTTTACTTTAAAACCATCGATAAGTTCCCCTTTGCCTGAATCACTTACCCACGCACCTTTACTACCTAACGTAATTATGACAATTTTTATTCCTTTATTATGCAAAATAGCCGATGCAGTTTGGGCATCTTGTTCAGTGACAATTTTTATACCGGTTAAATGTTCAGCTTCGGTTTCATTTGGGGTAATAATATCAATATGATTAAGCAAATCATCGGATAACTTCTGCGCAGGTGCAGGATTTAAAATCACTTGAGTATTATGTCGTTTGGCTAATTTAGCTGCTTGTTCTATGGTTGCTAAAGGTGTTTCAAGCTGCATTAAAATCGCATCTGCCTGTATAATATCATTTTCAAATTCACGTAAATAATCAGGTGTAACTGCAGCATTGGCACCTGCATAAATGGCAATTTGATTCTCGCCTTGAGCATTAACTAAAATGAGTGCAACACCTGTATTTTCGTTTTTGATTGTTGCAACTGAACGGGTATCAATACGATCATTTTTTAATTGCTGATCTATTTTTTTCCCTAATTCATCATCACCAACTGCAGCAATGAATTGTATATTGGCACCTAAACGACCTGCAGCTACAGCTTGGTTGGCACCTTTACCTCCAAATGAAATTTGGTAATCTCTGCCTGCTAATGTTTCACCTGGTTTTGGAAATTCATTAACATTTAAAATATGATCGACATTAACACTACCCAGTACAATTAGTTTTTTACCACTCATGTAATTCGCTCCAAATTTTACCGCGATAGGACGCAATAATGCGTCCTTAACTCTTTATTTAGTAATTAATTTTAATTCTACAGGAACTTTTTGTTCAACTTTCTCACCTTTTATCACTTTATCAGCGATCTCAATACCCATTGAACCTATTTTTTCTGGTTGTTGTGCAACTGTTGCTGCCATTTTACCTCGTTCTACGGATTTAACTCCATCTTGTGTGCCATCAAATCCAACCACTAAAATATCATTACGCCCTGCAATTTGAATTGCACGTACCGCACCTAATGCCATTTCATCATTTTCGGCAAATACAGCTTGTAAGGTTGGGTAAGCAGTAAGTAAATTTTGCATGACATTCATACCTTTGGCACGATCAAAGTCAGCAGGTTGCGCAGTTAAAATAATTAATTTATTCACTTGTGCGGATTGAACAAATCCCTCACCACGTTCACGTGATGCGGATGTACCAACAATGCCTTGTAGTTGAATTATTTTTGCATCAGCACCTAGTTTTTCAAAAATAAAATCTCCTGCCATTTTACCTCCAGCAACATTATCGGATGCAATATGGCTAATAACCTCACCTTTTCCGGCTGCTCTATCAAGAGTGATTACTGGGATTCCTGCTTTATTGGCAGCCAAAACGGCATTGCCGACCGCATCTGAATCAGTTGGATTAATTAAAATGACTTTAGCGCCTTTTACGATAGTATCTTCAACATTCGCTAACTCTTTTGCTGGATTATTTTGCGAATCGAGTACCACTAAGTCATAACCTAATTCATTAGCCTTTTGTACCGCTCCTTCTTTTAGTGTTACAAAAAAAGGATTATTCAGTGTTGAAACAACTAAGGCAAGATTGTCTTTCGCTGAAGCTTGAAAACTAACGGTTAGACTTAAAGTTACAATTGTAACTGCAGTAATAATTTTTTTAAATTTCATAACCCTCTCCCAAAATAAGAAACTATTTATTGGTTTTTTTATCAACTAACACAGCTAATAAAATCACCACACCTTTTACGATCATTTGATAATAAGCATCCACACCTAACATATTGAGACCATTATTTAAAAAACCTAATATTAATGCACCAATTAATGTACCTATAATTTTACCTTTACCACCAGACATGCTCGTGCCACCAAGAACAACTGCAGCAATCGCATCCATTTCATAACCAGTACCAGCAGTAGGCTGTGCCGATGATAGTCTTGCAACTTCAATGGTACTAGCTAATGCGCAAAGTAACCCACTAAGTGCATAAACCGTAATTTTGACTCGATCAACATTAATCCCTGAGAGTTTTGTGGCAGATTCATTACCACCTAAAGCATAAATATAACGACCTAAACGGGTATATTTTAATAAGTACCATGCAGCAATAAATACCATCGCCATAATGATAATTGGCACAGGAATCGCAAAAACTCGACCAAAAGCAAACCACTCAAAAAGTTCTGAATTATCATTCATACCCGTCGATATTGGACTACCTTTTGTGTAAACCTGTGTTACACCACGTAAAATAAGCATCATAACCAGCGTAGCAATAAATGCTTGTATTTTACCTTTTGCAATGATCAGACCTGAAAAAGCACCTAATAACGATCCTAATGCTAAGGATAAGGCTATCGCAATAAAGGGGGAGATATCTGAACCAACTAAAGAAGCCGTGATAGCACCAGCTAAAGCAAAGGTAGAACCTACTGTAAGATCAATACCGGAGGTTAAAATTACTAAAGTCATACCTACCGCAATGATCGCGTTAATGGATGTTTGCTGTAAAATATTGAAAAAGTTATTTAAAGTAAAAAAGTTATCACTTAAGCATGAAACAATTGCAATTAAAATAAGTAATGTTACTAATGATTTTTGCTCAATTAAAAAATTCTTGAACGTTTTATTTTGCAACATCGACTCTCTCCTGTAATTTTCCAACGGCAGCAGCCATAAGTTTTTCCTGTGTCACGTCACCAATTGAAAATTCGCCAGTCACAGTTCCGTCATAAATAACTAAAATTCTATCGCTCATACCTAATATCTCAGGCATATCAGATGAAACTAAGATAACGCTCAAACCCTGCTGTTTAAATTGATTAATCAGATGGTATATCTCTTTTTTAGCACCTACATCGACTCCTCGCGTTGGTTCATCTAAAATTAATATACTTGGTCGAGTCATTAATCCTTTAGCAATAGCGACTTTTTGTTGATTACCACCTGATAAGAGCCCAATAATTTGGTTGATTGAGGGCGTTTTGATGTTAAATAAACTAACAAAATCCTCAACAGCTTGTTGCTCATTTTTAAGTTGTAATTTACCAAACTGATTAGCAAAATAACTCAATGCATTAAGTGACATATTGTCCTTAACAGACATACCTAAAATCAGTCCATCTCTTTTCCTATCTTCAGAAATATAGACAATGCCATGTTTTAAACCATCTAACGGCGAATTCACTTTTATTGTTTTTCCTTTAAGTATAATAGAGCCAGACTTCGCCGGATTGGCACCATAAATCATTTTCATTAATTCAGTTCGCCCTGCCCCCATTAAGCCTGAAATACCAAGTATTTCACCTTCGTGAAGTTTGAAACTGATATTGTTTACTCCTGCACCGGTTAGATTTTTAACTTGCAGTGTTACCTCTCCATGTTCTTTATTGATGCGAGGATATTGTTCTTCAAGTTTTCGTCCAACCATCATTTCAATAAGGGAATTTTCATCAAGTTGCTCAACTTTCTTTTCGCCAATAAATTGTCCATCTCGCAAAACAGTAACGTCATCACAGATTTCAAAAATTTCTTTTAATCGATGAGAAATATAAACAATTCCACAATTTTGCTGTTTTAGTTTGTGAATAACTTCAAATAATGATGCCGTTTCTGTTTCGGTAAGCGCATCGGTAGGTTCATCCATTATGATAACTTTGGAATTGAAGCTAAGTACTTTAGCGATTTCAACCATCTGCTGTTCACCTATCGATAACTCACTAATAAGCTTACGACTATCATAAGTTAAATGTAGTTCAGCTAATAATTTGTCAGCTTGGTCATATGTTTTTTTCCAATCTATACAGCCAAATTTATTAGTAAACTCTCGACCTAAAAATATATTTTCGGCAATAGTAAGTTGTGGTATTAAATTTAACTCTTGATGAATGATGCCGATACCTGCTTCTTGTGATGATTTTGGTCCTTTAAAATTTACTTTATTGCCTAAGTAAATAATTTCACCCTCATCTTTTGAGTAAATTCCAGTTAACACTTTCATTAGTGTAGATTTTCCGGCGCCATTTTCACCAATCAATGCCATTACTTGTCCAGCTCGAACATTTAAATGTGCGCCTGTTAAGGCTTTTACACCGGGAAAAGATTTATGAATATTAATAAGCTGTAATAAATTATTGTGCATAAATTCCTCATTGCTTAATTAAAACAAACCTTTTTAAAACAACATTTAAAAAATGACACCCGATTGCAAAATAATATTTGCAAATGGTGTGCACTCACCCGTTCTGATAACGGCTTTGCAATGATGCGTTTGTTTTTTTAGCATTTCGTGAGGAAAATAAATAATCTCTATTTTATTGTTCTGAATTTGTTCAATCTGGCTAATTCTTTCTATAATTTCTGCCAAAATTTGAGGATTTTTTTCTTGGATTTCTGCAGCAAGTATTACTTTTTCTATTTGCATCTCTTGTGAAATTAATTCGAAAACTTGCATAAATGATGGGATACCATAAGTAAGTGCCAAATCAATTCGTAAGGTCGTATTAGGTATAGGTAAGCCCGCATCCCCGATTGCAATTTGATCAGTGTGCCCCATTTTAGATAGTACTTGGTAAATATCAGAATTAAATAGTTGGCCTTTGCGCATAACAAATCCCTTTTAAAGATAGTTAACAAGAAATATCGAAACGTTTCGATACATAATCTTGTAACGAATAAGAGTTTCTTGCAATGTTTAAAATTCAAACTTGTGATCTCGATCAATATTCATACACGGCATGAAATTCATTTAATGAATCAAACCTGCAATAATTTAAGTTAATGGTTTGATTTTTCTGTTAAATAAAATCATTCTAAATGATGTGTTCAATGAAACAATGCGTTGTAACATTTTCAAAATTTTGACTTAACTATTGGTATAACTTATACACATATTGATAATGAATTTTTAGTTAAAGTTTGCTAAAATACACCGATTTTAAATTATTTATCTGGAGAATTTTATGGCAGGTCATAGTAAATGGGCCAATACCAAACACCGCAAAGCAGCACAAGATGCAAAACGCGGTAAAATCTTTACCAAAATTATTCGCGAACTTGTAACTGCAGCTAAACTTGGTGGTGGCGATCCAGCGTCTAATCCTCGTCTACGTGCTGCTATGGACAAAGCATTATCGAACAACATGACTCGAGATACCATGAATAGAGCTATTGCTCGTGGTGTGGGCGGTGAAGATGATACAAATATGGAAACAATCATCTATGAAGGTTATGGACCAGCAGGTACTGCGGTAATGGTTGAATGCTTAAGTGATAACCGTAACCGTACTGTTTCTGAAGTTCGTCATGCTTTTACAAAAACTGGCGGTAATTTAGGTACTGATGGTTCAGTCTCATATTTATTCACGAAAAAAGGCGTTATTTCATACCCAGCAGGTACTGATGAAGATCAAGTAATGGACGCGGCGCTTGAAGCTGGAGCTGATGATGTCGTAACCTATGACGATGGTGCAATTGATGTGTTTACGACACCTGAATCATTTGGTGAAGTTAAAGATGCTCTTGATGCAGCAGGTTTAGTATCAGAAGCAGCAGAAGTATCTATGATCCCAGCAACTAAAGTTGATCTTGATATTGAATCTGCACCTAAATTACTTCGTCTTATTGATATGCTTGAAGATTGTGATGATGTTCAAGAAGTTTATCATAATGGTGAAGTTTCTGACGAGGTTGCAGCAACGCTCTAATGGCCATTATTCTTGGCATCGATCCAGGCTCTCGTTTGACAGGTTACGGAGTAATTCGTCAAACGGGACGACAACTTACTTACCTTGGCAGCGGATGTATTCGTACTGCAGTTGATGATCTTCCTACCCGTTTAAAACGCATATATGCAGGTGTGAGTGAAATTATTTTACAATTCCAACCTGATATGTTTGCTATTGAACAAGTATTTATGGCACGAAATGCCGATTCTGCATTAAAATTAGGTCAAGCAAGAGGTTCAGCAATTGTGGCAGCGGTAAACAATGACCTACCTGTTTTTGAATATGCGGCGCGTTTAGTCAAACAAAGTGTAGTTGGGACTGGTGCTGCCGACAAAAAACAAGTGCAGCATATGGTTAAATTATTACTTAAGTTACCTGCAAGTCCTCAAGCCGATGCTGCAGACGCATTAGCTATAGCCATTACCCATGCTCATATGAGTCAACTATTAATCAAATCGCATAAATAAATCAGTTCTTATATCCTTTCAACGCAAATCACTTTTGGCATAGCAAATAAATAATCATTCTCAAGCTTAATCATTCCTTAAAGGATATTAAACTGAATCATTAATTAAATAATCAATGATAACTTGCATAAAAAAAGCACCAATACTATTGGTGCTTTTAACTTATCTTATATTAATAATTCGTTAACTTTGATTAACTATTTTTGGTATTACTATCATAGTTAGATGGTAAAACGACTTTGTTCTTATGTTTAGTAAACAGTTTGGTTACAAACAAGAAGAATAATGGAACATAGAATATCGCTAAAAATGTTGCCGTTATCATTCCACCGATTACCCCTGTACCTACTGCATTTTGGCTAGCAGATCCAGCACCAGTATTTAGTGCTAATGGTAATACACCCAAAATAAATGCAAATGATGTCATTAAAATTGGACGTAAACGTAAACGACAAGCCTCTAACGTTGCATCAATTAATGATTTACCTTCTCTTTCGAGTGCATCTTTAGCAAATTCCACTATCAAAATAGCATTCTTAGCAGATAATCCCATCGTAGTTAATAGACCTACGATAAAATAAATATCATTATCAAGGCCCCTAAACATGGTCGCATATACGGTACCAATAATACCTAATGGGATAACAAATAGGATTGAAATCGGTACTGTCCAGCTTTCATATAAAGCAGCTAATGATAAGAATACAACAATAAGTGAAATAATATAGAGTGTTGTAGTTTGAGAACCTGTTTGACGTTCTTGATATGAAATATCAGTCCAGTCAAACGAGAAACCTTTCGGTAACTGGTTAGATAATTCTTCCATTACTGCCATAGCTTGACCAGAACTCAAGCCTGGCGCTGCCGCACCACTAATTCCCATTGCAGCTACACCATCGTACCGAACAAGCGATGGAGAACCATAACTTTTTGTTGTGGTTGCAAAAGCATCATAAGGTACCATTTCACCTTTTTGGTTTTTTACATGCCAAAAACTGAAATCATCAGGTAGCATTCGATAAGCCGCATCAGATTGTAAATAAACCTTTTTAACGCGGTTATTGTAAACAAAATCATCAATATAAGCAGAACCTAATGCAGTTGAAAGTACTGTATTAACACTACTCACAGCCACCCCAAGAGCTTGAGCAGTTTCAAAATCCACATTAATTTTATATTGTGGAACATCTAACATACTACCTGGGCGAACTTGCTGTAATTGAGGCTCACGTGCAGCTAGGCTCAATAGTTGGAAAAATGCGCCCATCAAAGCATCATGACCAAGACCAGCCGAATCTTTTAACATATAAGAGAAACCATTGGCCATACCAAGTGATGGTACTGCTGGAACATTGGTGATAATGACACGGCCATCAGTAATCGTTGAAGCAAATCCCCAACCACTGCCAACTAAGGCATCAACTGTTTGATCTGGGCGTTTTCGCTCATCCCAATCTTTTAATCGAATAAAGCCAAGCCCCATGTTCTGTCCACGCCCAACCAGACTAAAACCAGCAACGGTGAAAATTTCTCTCACTGAATCGGCTTTTTGCGTCATATAGAAGTCAGAAGTTTTATTAAGCACGCCCATTGTTTGTTCTAATGTAGACCCTGGTGGTAATTCAACCAGAACAATCAATACTCCTTGATCTTCATTTGGTAAGAAACCAGTTGGTAAACGGTTAAATCCAAATACTAAACCTACAACAATTAAGACATAGCAAATAAATGAAATAACTGGATAACGAATAAATTTAATTACACCTTTCTCATAAACATGCAAACTTTTATTATATATATTATTAAATTTATCGAAAAACCATTTAGTTCCAGCTGAACACCAACTAAATGGCGCTATGGTTACGAGTTTTTCACCAAAAGTTGTTTTCTTAACTTTAGATTTCGATGGTGCTTTTAAAATTTGCGCGCAAAGTGCAGGCGTTAATACAATTGCCATCACAACTGATAGAGACATAGAAGTTACAATTGTAATAGAGAATTGGCGATAAATTCCCCCTGCTGCACCACCATAAAATGCCATTGGTACAAATACAGCTGAAAGTACTACGGCTATGCCAACTAATGCAGAAGTAATTTGTTCCATTGATTTAACGGTTGCATCATAAGGGGATAGACCTTCATCATGCATAATACGTTCAACGTTTTCGATAACTACGATGGCATCATCGACCAGAAGACCGATGGCAAGAACCATAGCAAACATGGATAACGTATTGATAGTAAATCCACAAATATATAAAACTGCAAAAGTACCTAACAATACGACAGGTACAGTAATAGTTGGAATAAGTGTAGAACGAAGATTTTGTAAGAATACGTACATTACGATAACAACCAAAATAATTGCTTCGATTAATGTATGAATTACGTTATTAATAGATAATCTAACAAAAGGAGTTGTATCATAAGGATACGCAAATTTAATGTCTTCCGGAAAAATTTGAGACAATTCCTGGATCTTTTCATCAACTTGTGCTGAAGTATCTAATTGATTAGCGCCTGTCGCCAAATAAATACCTAATCCAGCGGAAGGTTTACCATCATAACGAGAAAGAAAGTTATAGTCAGCAGCACCAATCTCAACCTTTGCCACATCTTTTAATAAAACATTTGACCCATCAGTATTAACACGGACTAAAATATTTTGAAATTGCTCAGGTGTTTTTAAACGTGATTGAGCAGTAATTGTCGCATTAAGTTCTTGCCCTTCCGTTGCTGGTAAAGCACCAAGTTGTCCAGCAGTAACCTGCGCATTTTGCGCTTGAATAGCAGCGGTAATTTCTTCAATAGATAAATTAAAATAGTTCAGTTTGTTTGGATCTAACCAAACACGCATTGCATATTCAGAACCAAATAACTGAGTATCCCCTACCCCTTGCACACGGCGAATAGGATCTTGTACTGTAGAATAAATAAAGTCAGCAATATCTGCTTGAGTTTTTTGAGGGTCAGTGGAGTAGAAACCAATAACTTTTAAGAAGTTAGTATTATTTTTAGCAACTGACACGCCATTTTTTTGAACGCTTTCTGGTAAACGTGATTTAATACTTTCTACTTTATTTAAAACTTGTACCTGTGCAAAATCAGGACTTGTTCCAGGAGCAAAAGTCAAAGTAGTTTGAACCACACCTTGAGCACTACTGGTTGATTTCATATAAATTAAATTATCCAAACCAGTTAAGTTTTGTTCAATTAATTGCGTAACAGTGTTTTCAATAGTTTGCGCATCAGCACCTGGATAAACTGCAGAAACAGTAACAGCAGGTGGGGCAATATCAGGATACTGTTCAACAGCTAGTAGCTTAATACATAAAGCACCGCCCAGCATCATCATGATAGCAATTACCCATGCAAAAACAGGTCTATCAATAAAAAACTTAGCCATAATTAAATCTACCCCTGTTTTATTTTATATTGTTATTGATGATGTTATCTAACTGTTCTTGAGAAAGAGTAGTAGGCTCACCAACAACTTCTGCTTGCATAGTCACACCTGATTCAACGGCAGTCAAATTAAGTAGACCTGTGGTGATAACTTGTTCACCAATATCGATACCGCTAGTCACTACCCAATAACCACTGATTCCTGTATAAACTTTAATATCTTGACGATATTCAACCGTATTATCTGGTTTTAAAATTTTAGCGGTATATTGACCTTTTTGGTTACTTGTAACACCTTGTTGAGGTACTAACACTGCATTTTTTATAGTTCCTAATGTCAATTGAGGTTTAACAAACATACCTGGTAAAATTTTGCTTTCACTGTTAGCAAATTGAGATCGTAGTGTTACGGTTCCGGTTGTTTCATTAACAGTCATATCTGAAAATTTAACATTACCTGGAAGTGCATATTTTGAACCATCATTAAAATAGAGTTCCACATTATTCCCTTTGGCTGGCTCATAAATAATGTTTTCATCTTGTAGATATTTATTATAACGTGTCGCTGCTTCTGTCATATCAACATAAATAGGATCAAGTTGTTGCACTAATGCAAGTGGTGTTGGTTGTCCAGCTGACACTAAAGCCCCTTCAGTCACACTTGATTTACCAATGTAGCCATCAATTGGTGAGTATACTTTAGTATAATCTAAATTAACTTTAGCAGCATGTTCTGCCGCTTGAGCAACCAATACGCTTGCATCAGCTTGTTTAGCATCCGCAGCCGCTTTATCATATTCTTGTTGGCTTATAGATTTTGTATTTAATAGGCCCGCATAACGTTTTAAAGTAAGTTGTGCAATATTAGCATTAGCTTTTGCACTTGCTACACTAGCAACAGCACTATCATAATTAGCTTGATAAATGGCAGGATCGATTTGATAGAGTGATTGCCCTGCTTTAACATCTGAACTTTCTTCAAATTCTCGATTCAAAACAATTCCACTAACTTGTGGTCTTATTTCTGCTATTTGTGATGCAACAACTCGCCCTGGTAGATTTATTTTCAGTGTGTAATTTAAAGGCTCCACTTTAAACACGGTTACCTTAGGCAATTGGCCATTACCATTTTGTGACTGATTATTATCACAACTTGTTAATAACAATAGACTAGTTAATGCCATTGGCAGAGTAAGTAACAGCTTATTAAATCTCATATAAGATAACCTCGGTAACTTAATAATTATTTAGATAACAATGAATTAATTATATTCAAAAGTAACGAGCGATTTTACAAAAAAAATACACAAAATGTAAGTATCTTTACAGGTTAATAGCACAGAGTTCTAAAAATAACAAAACTGAAATAGGATAAGAAATAAATTATATTATTAAATATGATTCTTTTTTTAAAAAAGTATTATAGGCTAATTGATTTTTTGTGCTATAAAAAAGCTAAAATAAAATGCTATACTAATATTATTATGTATAGGAAGTATCGTTCAAGTGGTTTCAATTTACATTTGTTGTACTCCGTCATCATTTTATTCAATTTTTCAATGTTGAATGATTTGACTCTATATTCAATTTAATTCTGAGATGGTTATTATGGATAATTTACGTATTGTTCTAATTGTTGTTGCATCCTTAGTCATTATAGCTCTATTGATTCATGGTTTTTGGATCAATAAAAGGGAACTTTATTCTTTTGGTTCAGAAAAACGGAAAAAAAATCAGACAAATGCCCAACAACTTGAAAATAACTTCATTGATGTAATTGAAGATGATGTAATTTTGATTACTAAAAATAAAAAAAATATTGAAAACCAAGATAATACACCTAAAGAGCCAGTTGAGGAAGTTCCTCCTCAGCAAGAAGAGCTATTTGTAAATAATGATGAAGAACAAATTAATGATGAAACTATCGGTGAATCGAAACCAATTATTAAAATAAAGAACGATTCTTTCGACGATAAAAAATTACAAACAAAAAAACAACCACAGCAAACTACTCAAAATAACGAAGAGAAAACCGATAATAATCCGCAGGCACCAGCAAAAGATAGTAAAACTCAGAAAAGTAGTTTAAATAAATTCGACGAAGACAAAACAGAAATTATTATATTAAATATAAAAGGAATTAATGGTAATTTATTACAAGGAGATGTACTTTTAGCAAGTATTATGCAATCAGGTTTCCAGTTTGGTGATATGAGAATATTTCATCGCCATGTTGATCCCGCAGGTAATGGGCCTGTGCTGTTCAGTTTAGCCAATATGGTCACTCCTGGATACTTAGATCCTGAAACAATGCATGAATTTACCACTCCTGGTGTCTCTATTTTCATGGTTGCGCCTACCGAAGGCAACAACCAACAAAATTTCAAATTAATGCTACAAACAGCACAACGTATAGCCGATGATGTTAATGGTGTGGTTTTAGATGATGAACATCGTATGCTAACACCACAAAAAATTGATAGTTATAAAAATCGTATTAAAAAAGCCTGTAACGAAATTTAATCGCAAAAAATTTCAACAATTCTTTAATAAAATGCCACCAATCCTATTTGGTGGCTAGAAACAAAAATTTATATAATGCAGCTATGAATTGATTTAATAACTGTATACTTCATTAATTAAGCAATTTTGATGATTTTCCTATAAGCTACGTTTTAATTTAAGAGCCCATTATCATGCCACTATCAACTAAAACAGAACATTCAGCTATTCAATCAGATTCGATTGAAGATATCATAGAACAATTGACTTCACTGCGAAATTTAATCAGACATCATGAGTATTGCTATTACGTACTTGATGCTCCAGAGATCCCTGACTCTGAATATGATAAATTAATAAAACAACTGCAAAAGATAGAGCAACAATTTCCAAATCTAATTACAACTGACTCTCCAACCCAACGAGTTGGCGGTGCGCCTTTAGCTCAATTTGCTTCAATCAAACATGAATTACCTATGCTTTCACTTGATAATGTTTTTGATGAGTCGAGTTTTATTGCCTTTAATAAGAGAATTAAAGATCGTCTTCATCTTAATGAAAACGATGAAGTTGAATATTGCTGTGAACTAAAACTTGATGGTTTGGCGGTGAGTATATTGTATGAAAACGGGAAGTTCTCAAAAGCGGCTACACGTGGCGACGGCGCAACTGGAGAAGACATCACCGCAAATGTAAGGACAATTAAAACCATTCCTTTAGTATTAATTGGTGAAAATATCCCTGCCCGTTTAGAAGTACGGGGCGAAGTATTTATGACTCATAAAGGTTTTGCCAAACTTAATGCTGATGCAGAAAAACGAAACGAAAAAATATTTGCCAACCCCCGTAATGCCGCTGCTGGTTCATTAAGACAATTAGATCCTAAAATTACTGCTAAAAGACCGTTATCATTTTACTGCTATGGCGTTGGTATTATTGAAGGTAGTTTTCTACCTGATACTCACTATGATCGTTTAATGCAATTTAAAGCATGGGGATTACCTGTTAGTGATAAAGTAGAAAAACGACAAGGAGCCCAAGCTGCTTTAGACTATTTTAAACAAATCGGTGAACAGCGTATGTCATTAGATTTTGATATTGATGGTGTTGTCATTAAAGTTAATAGTATTGCACTACAAAATGAACTTGGCTTTGTTGCACGTGCTCCGCGCTGGGCAACAGCATTTAAATTTCCGGCTCAAGAAGAAGTAACACAATTAAATAAAGTGGATTTTCAAGTTGGGCGCACTGGAGCAATTACACCCGTAGCAAGACTTGAGCCTGTTTCTGTTGCTGGAGTTATTGTCAGTAACGCTACACTACATAATAGTGACGAAATAGCCCGATTAGGTATACGGGAAGGTGATTATGTGACTGTACGTCGAGCGGGTGATGTCATCCCTAAAATTGTTGCAGTCTTATTAGATCGAAGACCTACTGATACAAAAGAAATTGTTTTTCCCTCTCATTGCCCTATTTGCGGTTCATTAATTGTTCGAGATGAAGGACAAGCGATTTCACGCTGTGCAGGAGGATTAATTTGCCCAGCACAGCGCAAAGAGGCCTTAAAACATTTTGTTTCTCGACGGGCAATGAATGTAGATGGGATGGGTGATAAAATTATTGAACAATTAGTCGATAAAGATTATGTTAAAACTCCAGCAGATCTCTATAAACTTAATCTGCCTACCCTGTGTTCATTAGATAAAATTGGCGAAAAATCTGCCAATAACTTATTAAATGCGTTAAATGCTTCTAAAAATACCACATTAAGCCGATTTATATTTGCTCTGGGTATCCCTAATGTTGGTGAAGTCACTGCGGAAAACTTAGTTAACCAACTTGGGAGTTTATCGGCAATCGAAAACGCCTCTCTTGAACAACTACAAACAGTAAATGATATTGGTGTGGTTATTGCTGAAAGTATCATTGATTTCTTTCAAGAACCTCATAACCGAAATGTGATTGAGCAATTAACCAATGAAGAAATAAATATTCATTGGCAAGATATTACGCCTCAAGCTCAGACAACGATTGTTGATTCCCCATTTTCAGGTAAAACAATCGTATTAACGGGTACGCTATCGGTTTTAACAAGAGACGAAGCAAAGAATAAATTAAAACAACTTGGGGCTAAAGTGACAGGCAGTGTATCTAAAAATACCGATCTTGTCATAGCCGGAGAAGCAGCCGGCTCTAAGTTAGATAAGGCCCAAGAACTCGGAATTAAAGTCATTGATGAGCAAGAAATGTTAAATTTACTTGCCGAGTAAACATAAAAAATATTGGTTATCGAGGTTGAATTGATTAAAATAACTAATACCAAATAAGGAGAAAGTTATGCCATTACTAGATAGTTTTAAAGTTGATCACACCAAAATGAAAGCTCCCTTTGTTCGAGTTGCCAAAACTATGGCAACGCCAAAAGGCGATAACATAACAGTGTTTGATTTGCGTTTTACCATTCCCAATAAAGAACTATTACCTGAAAGAGGGATCCATACCTTAGAGCATTTATTTGCTGGATTTATGCGTGATCACCTCAATAGTAAACAAGTCGAAATTATTGATATTTCGCCAATGGGATGCCGTACTGGCTTTTACATGAGTCTTATAGGTAAACCAGATGAATCGTTAGTTGTTGATGCGTGGTTAAAATCCATGCAAGATGTTTTAGGAGTTAAATCGCAGAATCAAATTCCTGAACTTAATGAGTACCAATGTGGTACCTATAAAATGCATTCATTAGATGAAGCTAAAGCCATTGCAGAAAAAGTTATACAATCAGGTATCGGTATCTGCCGTAATGAAGAAATCGCTTTAACCGACGAACAGCTTGCTAACATTAATCACTAGGAGATTTTTATGCCAAATGTTGTTATTGACTTTTTAGAAGGTCGTACAGTAGAACAAAAAAGGGAAATGGCAAAACGTGTAACAGCAGCAATCGCTGAAACGCTTAATTGTAAACCAGAAGCTGTACAAATCATTATGCACGAAATATCAAAAGATCAGATCGCCAATGGTGGTGTACTTCGCTGTGATAACGAATAATCATAAAGGTAAAAATAGATCTTTATTTCTAAAATATAAAAAAACCTCGAAAAAAATATTTTTTGAGGTTTAGTTAAATTAAATCGATTCTTTTCAGTGTTATTGGCTAATGATTACAATTGCAATTACCATGATGTAAATGCAATAAATGTCCCATTTTATTCACTTTTGTTTCTAAATAATGTTCATTATTTGGATTTTCTCCAACTTCTAATGGCACTCTTTGTAAAATTTTAATGCCTGACTGTTCAAGGACTTTTATTTTTTCAGGATTATTCGTCAATAAACGAATTTGCGATACATCAAGTAAAGTTAATATATCAGCACACAAAGTAAAATCACGTTCATCAGCCGCGAAACCCAATTGTTCATTGGCTTCAACAGTATCAAAGCCTTTATCTTGTAGCGCATAAGCTCTGATTTTATTTAGTAAGCCAATATTACGGCCCTCTTGACGATGATAAATTAAAATTCCGCGACCTTCTTTAGCTATTTGTTTTAAAGCTGCTTCTAACTGAAAGCCACAGTCACAACGCAAACTGAACAAAGCATCCCCAGTTAAACACTCTGAATGAATTCTAGTCAGAACTGGAGCATCGCCAGATATATCGCCAAATACTAAAGCTGCATGATCTTTCCCTGTTGCAATTTCTTCAAATCCAACAATAGTAAAACATCCCCATGGTGTTGGTAATTTTGCTTGTGCAACATGTTTTAATTGCATTATCATCTCCGTTTAAATAAAACATAAATAGACTTTTAAAAAAAGCTATCTTCCATGCTAAACTATTTAGCAATTAGTGTTAAATTGAGTCTATAAATGGGGTTTGTAATAAAAAAAACAATGGCACCTTTAGCCATTATGTTAGTAGTACCATTAGTTATTATAGCCATAAATTGGCATTGGCAACCAGAATCATTAAATAATACATCAAAATATTTTTTCTTTATAACAGAAACTGCAAGTTTTCCTTGGGCGATTATTACATCAACCATTTTTTTTATGGTATTTTGTTATTTATTACCCAACAAAACCAAAACAAAGATTATTGCATTATGGTTTTGTCTAGTTTCTGCAATATTAGGTGGGCAAATAGTCAAAACCATTATAAAATCTCAAACAGCAGAATCAAGACCTTATGTACTTTGGATGGCAAAAGAATTTCATCTTAGCGACAAACAATTTTATTTATTACCTAAATCAGAAAAACAAAAAATTATTTCTGAAAAGTTAAGTAATTCAACTACCATTCCGAAATGGTTAGGTAAGCATTGGCAAAGTGAAACAGGCTATTCGCTACCCTCTGGACATACTTTATTTTCGGCGACATGGGCATTTCTTGCAATAACATTATTAGGATTTAGACGTCACTATATTATTGTTAACGCAATTATTGTATGGGCATTATTAATTGAAATTAGTCGATTAGCATTAGGTATGCATAGCCCGATTGATTTATTATTGGGTATTACACTTGCTTGGATCATTTCATTAATATGCTATTTTTATTCACGAAAATGGCATATAGTAGATAGATAATTTTTCAACTGATATTTTGTAAAAATGTTTAAGGTTATATAGACGTTTAAGTAAAATTAAAAAAATATAAAGGTCATTATTATGAAATTTGTTATATCAATTATATTGATAACTGCTATTTTCACTATATCTATAGCATTAGGTGCATTTAACGGTGAAGTTGTGTCTTTCAATTATTTGTTTGCTAAAACAGAACTCCGATTATCAGTTCTTTTAGCTATATTTTTTGGTTCTGGCTTTATTGTAGGTACAATATTAACAGGGATTCTTGTCATAATTTCTAAGCTACAACATTCATCCACTAAACGAAAATTGAATAAATTACAAAAAAAGTATGATGATAACCTAATAGATCATCAAAAATTAAGTTTAACTAAAATCAATCAAGAATAAATATTATGTTTGAACTGTTATTTCTGTTGTTACCTATTGCTGCCGCTTACGGCTGGTATATGGGCGACAGAAATGCAAAACAAAAATATATCAATCAATCTAATCGATTGTCACGTGAATATGTAGATGGTCTTAATTTTCTCTTGTCTAACCAAAAAGATAAAGCGGTTGATCTTTTCTTAGATATGCTTAAAGAAGACGAAGGTACGCTTGAAGCTCATCTAACATTAGGTAACTTATTTCGCTCTCGAGGTGAAATCGATAGAGCCATACGAATTCATCAAGCATTAATGGAAAGTTCCTCGTTGACATTTGAACAACGTCTTTTAGCCATCCAGCAATTAGGTCGTGATTATATGGGGGCTGGACTCTATGACCGTGCAGAAGAGATGTTTTTGCAACTCATTGATGAAGAAGATTTTCAACAAAATGCCCTACAACAACTTATCATTATTTATCAATCCACCAGTGAATGGATTAACGCAATTAATGCTGCAACTAAACTGGTCAAACTTGGCAACGAAAAATACAAAATATACATTGCTCAATTTTATTGTGAGTTAGCATCCCTCGCAATTGCCAATGATGATCTCGATAAAGCATATAGCTTATTACAAAAATCAGCAGCAGCGGATCCAAATTGCGCCCGCACATCATTAATGTTAGGTCGAATATTGATAGTGCAAAACAGAACAGAAGAAGCCATTGAATCACTTAAACAGATATTACAGCAAGATAAAGCATTCATTGGTGAAGCATTACCTTTATTAAATGAATGCTATAACAAATTGAATAAGCAAGAAGAATTTAAACAGTTTTTACAATTGTGTGTCGATAAAGACACAGGTAATGTGGCTGAACTAATGTTAGCTGACATTATTGAAAAACAAAATGGGCTTGATTCAGCCCAATACTATATGTACCGAGAATTATTAAAGCATCCTAATTTAAAAGGATTTTACCGATTAATGGATTATCACGTAGCCGATGCCGAGCAAGGGAAAGCCAAAAAAAGCCTTTTATTATTACGTAATATGGTTGGTGAACAAATAAAAGCTGTCCCGAATTATCGATGCCAAAAATGTGGTTTTACTGTTAATACTATCTATTGGCTTTGCCCTGCTTGTCGTTCCTGGTCAACCATAAAACCCGTCCGTGATTTTGAACAACATTCCTAAAAATAAAAAGAGATTATTATGTTTTTAATTGATTCTCACTGTCATTTAGATAGTTTAGATTTAAAAAGTAAAACTATCGAAGATATTTTACAACAAGCTATAAATAATGATGTTAAACATTGCTTAAGCGTGGCAACAACATTGTCAGGCTATGAAGCGATGAAGCATCTACTTATGCCTTTTAAAAAACAATGTTCCTTTTCATGTGGAATTCATCCTCTTAATTTAGATGATGAAAAATATGATGCAGATCGCTTTCAACACTTAGCTCAAGAGGATAATGTTGTCGCTTTAGGTGAAACAGGTCTTGATTACTATTATCAACAAGATAATTTAGAACAACAACAAGAAAATTTTAAAGAACATATTCGGTTAGGACGAAAACTAAGTAAACCTGTAATTGTTCATACTCGTAATGCAAAAGAAGATACTTTAAGAATATTAAAAGATGAACATGTCCATTCTGGTGTATTACACTGTTTCACAGAAGATATTGCTACAGCTAAACAGCTATTGGATATCGGTTTCTACATCTCTTTTTCAGGTATCATTACCTTTAAAAATGCCGAAGCGTTACGGGAAGTAGCAAAATATGTACCGCTCGATCGTATTTTAGTCGAAACGGATTCGCCTTATCTTGCTCCTGTCCCATATCGAGGAAAAGAAAACCAACCCGCATACGTGCGAAAAGTTGCCACTTATCTATCGGCATTAAAAGGTGTTACTTTAGAAGTGATAGCGAAACATACAACCGACAATTTTTGTCAATTATTCAACTTACAAGGGGTGTTAAATGAATAATAAATTAAATATAGATTGGGATGACTTCTTAACAAATTATTGGCAAAAAAAGCCAGTGATATTACGCAAAGCTTTTAGTCATTTTATTGATCCAATCACCCCTGATGAACTTGCCGGGTTGGCAATGGAAGAAGAGATTGAAAGCCGAATTGTTACCAATAAAAATGGCAATTGGGATGCTAAATTTGGTCCTTTTGATGATTTTAGTAACTTAGGCGAGGAGCACTGGAGTTTATTAGTTCAAGCGGTTGATCACTGGCACGAACAAGCTGCAACTTTAGTCGAACCATTTAAATGTATCCCACAATGGCAATTTGAAGATCTAATGATTTCTTATGCTACACAAGGTGCAGGTGTAGGTCCACATATCGATAATTACGATGTTTTTATTATTCAAGGTATGGGGCGTCGACGTTGGCAAGTTGGTGATCGTAATCCTAATTATAAACAATTCAGTGCCCATAAAGCGTTACTACATGTTGAAGATTATCAACCGATTATTGATGAAGAGATTACTTCTGGTGATATTTTATATATTCCAATTGGTTTTCCGCATAATGGTGTATCAATCGGTGAATCACTAAGTTATTCTGTTGGTTTTAGAACGCAAACATCACAAGAAATGCTTAGTGGCTTTGCAGATTATGTTATTGATAATTTACCAAATGGGATTTTTTACCAAGATCCAAATTTAAAATTACCTAAAGATCCCTACCGTATACAACCTTATGAATTAACCAAATTACAAGATCAAATCATTGATTTGATAAAAACACCCGATCTTTTTAACGATTGGTTTGGTAAACATATCACTTTACCGATGCACGAGCTTAATATTGTCCCTGTTGAACCTCCTTATGAATATGAAGAATTTAAAACAATCCTACAAACAGGAGCAGAATTATTCCGTGTACCAAGTATCCGAATTCTTAAAGTTGGCAATTTTGGTTATATTCATGGTGAAAAAATAGATTTACCTATGTCTGTTATCGATATACTTTGTCAAAACGAAATACTCAGTTATGAACATTTACAAAATGAAGAAACACAACAAGTATTACTTAATTTTGTTAATAAAGGCTATTGGTATTTTATTGATGAACAATAATATTATTTATCCGCCGATAATGAAATCGGTGGATAAAATAACCTTTTTAAGCTTTAGACTTGGCTTTTTTTAAGTTTTAAGTATATACTTTGCCCCGCTTTAGATTACCCCCCGTTTAATGGCAAATTAAACATCACAAAATGCTAACTTTTAGCAAAAAATCTATTTTCAATTACTAGAGGTATACATGAAAACTGAATCAAACTCAGTCAAGCAGGTTGAAAGTGAAAAAGCAACACCATACCAAAAGAAAACGCTTTTTGCATCGACTGTCGGTTATGCATTAGATGGCATGGATATGATGATTTTAGGTGTCTGTTTTAGCCTAATTTCGGTTTCTTTTAATTTATCCAAAACCGATCTAGGGACATTAACTTCTGTAACCTTACTTGGTGCTGTATTGGGAGGCATTTTATTTGGTGTTTTAGCGGATAAATATGGTCGAGTACGCGTGTTTTCATGGACTATATTAATCTTTTCTTTATTCACCGGTTTATGTGCAATATCCCCCAATTATGAAAGTTTTTTAATTTTCCGTTTTTTAAGTGGTTTAGGTCTTGGGGGTGAGTTTGGCATTGGTATGACACTCGTATCAGAAAGTTGGCCAAAGCACAAGCGCTCACGAGCAACATCGATTGTTGCGTTAGGTTTTCAAGCTGGTATTATCCTTTCTACTTTAACAGTCAATTTCGTTGGACAAGCTTATGGTTGGCGATGGGCTTTTGCCGTCGGGGTATTACCTGCACTATTTGTTGCTTGGACTCGAAAAGGTCTAGAAGAGCCAGAAATTTGGCAAAATTTAAAAGATCAGAATAAAAATGAAATTGCGGTTGGTAAATTGTTTAAAACACCAAAAACCACTGCAACTACTATTGGTTTAACAATTGCATGTGCGGTGCAAAATTTTGGGTTTTATGGTTTGATGGTTTGGATGCCAAGTATGATTGCTTCTGAACTAAAATTACCATTTAAAGATACTCTGTATTGGACTATCTCAACCACAATTGGTATGTCATTAGGTATTTTAATTTTTGGTTGGCTTTGCGATAAATTTGGTCGCCGCCCTTCATATATTATATTCCTTTTAATTTCAGCAATATCTATTTGGTTCTATTTCCAACAAACTGATATGATAATATTAATCATATTTGGTTCAGCAATTGGCTTTTTTGTTAATGGTATGATGGGTGGATACGGTGCCCTACTTGCCGAACATTATCCTACCGATGCCCGTTCAAGCGCTGAAAATATTATTTTTAATGTAGGACGAGGAATTGCGGGTATATCACAAGTTCTAATTGCTTATTTCGCAACGGTGTATTCAATTAGCTACGCATTAGCTCTATTATCCGCTACGTATCTATTATCAGCCGCAGCTTTTGTATTTCTCATACCAGAAACCAAAGGTAAAGCTTTAGAATAAAAGAGTAAAACTAAACAGGGCTATTGCCCTGTTAATATAATAGAATATTGATAACTATTTAAATTAATAAATAGCAACTTTAGTTAGTATTACATGAAGCAGGTGTCAATTTTACGCTAAATAATTTTTCATCATCAATATAATAATTGTGAACAGCGCCATTTGGAAAAGCATCCCGAAACTCTTTAACTTGCTGATTGTCGGTACAATAAACTTTCTTCAAATTTTCAGACGTCATTTTTTCTGTTTCAGAAATTTGTAATTGGTCTTTAGATGCCTTAATAACATATCGATAATTAATAGAATTATCATCTTTAAAAATATCGACTAAACTGGTTACGGAATCAACTTGATAAGGAAGAGATTTTTTCGCATCACTAATAATTATTTCTTGTGTTTTAGTTAGCTTTTCTACTTCATCTTTTTTTGCTTGCTCACTGTTATCACAACCAAACAATCCTAGACTTATTAAAACTAATGTTGTTATTTTTATAACTTTCATATTTATTCCTCAATTATTCATATTTTCAATATTATCAGATACTTTCTTAAGTATGTTTATGTATATAAAATATTGCTCTCTGTTAATCTCATTTAAAATTACAATCTAATAACAACATATTTATAATTTATAAAACAGGTTAACTTTTATAAATAAACCTAAGCAGCCAAAAATTGTTTTACATTAAAAACATCACAATTAAAAAGCATCCTAACTTTTAAAAAAGTGTGGCTTATTGTACAAAATAGCGGCTAAAACTCAATAATTATTAGCTATATGCTTAAAATAAAAATTAAATTTCTTGTCTACCTTTTTTAAATGCAAATTTAAACAAACTCAGGCGTATAACACATTGACAAAACACAAAATTATTTACGTAATTATTCATTCCTTTTTAAACAAAATGATGCAATTTTTGTTTACAATTGAAATAAAAGGGCTCTAATGGCCCTTTTATTAACAATAATTGATAAGTACAAAATTATTTAGCATCACAATCACTAGGTTTTAAATCAAGTGTTAAAACTTTTTCTCCATTTAGATAATAATTATGGCTTGCACCATTTGGAAAAACTAATTTTATGGCATTGATAGTCGCATCTTTACTGCAATAAAGGGTATGCAAACCATTTGAAATATTTTTTTGATTGCTTTCAGCTTGAAATGCGTCTTTAGTTATATTTTTTACATCATATTTATAACTAATAATATCGTTTCCTTTTGTTACATCGACTAATGTTGAATTTTGATCAACATCCAAAGGTAATTTTAAACTTAAACCTTTGATTATTGCATCTTGAGCAAGACTATAATTACCATCTTTTAAATTATTGAGGGCATCTTGAGTTGCAGATTTGGTTTGTTCATATAGTTCTGCTACTTTATCGCTAACCTTTGAACTCGTTTGCGCAACTTGTTCTTTGATATTATTAACTGTTGGTTTTGAATTATCACAATTTACTAAAAAAAGCCCCATCATTGCCAAAGTAATTACTTTAAATGTTCTCATTGTTCTGCCCTTATTGGTTATAAGTTCCGTATAGTTACTATTATGGTTTTGTATAATAGTGGTTAATTTAAAAGGAAATTAATTACTTAAACATGCAGTAAAAAGGCTCTTACAAGCCCTTTTACTGTAAAAAATATTAATTAATATGCATACCACCCGTTACACCATATGTTTCAGCTGTGGTATAACTTGACTCTTCAGAAGCTAAATGTACATATACACCGGCAAGTTCAACAGGTTGTCCTGCACGTTGTAATGGTGTTTGTTTACCAAATTCAGGGATAACGTCACTCGGTTGACCGCCACAGATTTGTAATGGCGTCCAAACTGGTCCTGGCGCTACACAGTTAACACGAATACCTTTGCTGCTTAACTGATTAGCTAAGCCACGGGTAAAGGCAATAATTGCTGTTTTAGTTGCCGCATAATCTAATAAATTGCCGCTTGGTTGATAAGCTTGAACAGAGGAAGTAGTAATAATCGTTGACCCAGGTTTTAAATACCCTAAAGCCGCTTTAGTAACCCAGAAAAGTGAAAATACATTTATTTCGAATGTTTTTTTAATTTGTTCTGTGGTCAGTTCCATTATATCTTCCACAGCCGTTTGCTTACCAGCAACTAGGGTTAAATTATCTAATCCCCCCAACTTTTGATGTGCTTGTTCAACTAATTGTTTACAAAATGCCTCATCACTTAAATCACCAGGAATTAATACCGCTTTACGACCAACAGCTTCTATAACCTTAGCCACATCTTCAGCATCTTTTTGTTCATAAGGAAGATAATTTATTGCCACATCAGCGCCTTCTTTTGCATAAGCAATAGCCGCAGCTCGTCCAATACCTGAATCACCACCTGTTACTAACATTTTGCGACCTTCTAAACGACCATGACCTTGATAGGTTTTTTCACCACAATCAGGAATCGGATCCATTTCACACTGTAGAGCAGGTGCTGCTTGTTTTTGTTTTGGAAATTTATCATGATGGTATTTTGTAAGAGGATTACAAATTTGTTTACTCATTATATTCTCCTAAGTTAACTATGTATTTGTACACAAATTCAATATAACTTAAATAAAATCAATTAGTAATCACAAAATCCTATTGTTAAGCCTATTTTAAATCTTTAAAATAACCAATTAATTCAATAAATTATATTCAATGACTATAAAATTTGAATATTTGTTTCTTAAAGCTAAATCATGTTGCTTAATGTTATCCTCTGTCTATTTAAATTAATGAATAAAAAGAGGCAGAATATTATTAAAGGTGGCATTCCTTGATTGGCTTGGCGGGGTCACTGAAAGTAGTATTACCAAAGCCATGAGTGTTGCATAATCTTGCACCTCTCTCAGTTTAGCAAATTAATTTTAACTAAGCTAGTTATTACAAATTTTGCATTTGTAATTCGATTTATTGATAAATTTATATAAAGAAGATTAAATGTAATTATAGTAATTAAAACAGCTTTAACAATGATTAGCCAAACCATCTTTAATATCTGTTTTTTTTATTTAAACATAATTAGATGTTTGTTTTCCAAAACTATAATTAAACAATGATAAAATACTAATTATCATTCAATGTGTCGTATTAACCTACCAAAATCACATTTTTATATTGAAACGTTTTATACTGAAATGTATAGTTAACCTGAAACTTTTTTACAATCCATTTCTAACACGTTATAAAAGCGAAAAAAATAGTTGCACTTTTTTTTAAAACGAGTATTTTGTTTAAAATAATTTTTAAAATGACGAAAAAGTTTATTAACACATATTATGAAATTTTCACTTAAAAACGTCCTTATCAACATTATTGTCAGCGTGGTCATTATTCCAACGCGGGGGCGTTTTTGAATAAAAATATGTTTATACATAAAATCAAAAACCCCGCTCCAAACAGCGGGGTTTTTTTATGAACAACGACTGGGCAAAAAAGAACAAGTGAGGAATAAATGTTAGGAACACAGTGGATAGTAAAAACCTTAAAAGAAAAAGGCGTTACCACCGTTTTTGGATATCCGGGTGGACAAATTATGCCTCTCTACGATGCTTTGTATGATGGAGGTATTGAACATGTATTATGTCGTCATGAACAAGGCGCAGCCATGGCAGCAATTGGTTATGCTCGTTCAACTGGCAAAACGGGGGTTTGTATTGCGACATCAGGCCCTGGTGCGACTAATATCATTACTGGACTTGCTGATGCATTAATTGATTCTGTACCTATTGTTGCCATAACGGGGCAAGTTCCAACTAATCTAATTGGTACGGATGCTTTTCAAGAAGTAGATGTTCTAGGATTATCCTTAGCTTGCACCAAACATAGTTATTTAATAAATGATGCTAAACAATTGCCCAATACATTAGAAGAGGCATTTAATTTAGCCAACTCAGGCAGGCCGGGACCAATTTTAATTGATGTTCCGAAAGATATACAGCTTGCCAATTTAGATTATCAACAATATTTAGCACCATCTTTAATAAAAAACAGTCCTGATAAAACACAATTATATACCATTCCTCCTGAAACAATAAAACTCGCTAAACAAATGATCGCTCAAGCCCGAAAACCGATGCTTTATATTGGTGGTGGTATTGGACTTTCAGGCGCTATATCAGAATTGAAAGATTTTATGACATTGACTCAAATCCCAACAGTTTCAACATTAAAAGGATTGGGAGTTGCTGATATTAATAATCCTTATTATTTAGGTTTAATTGGTATGCATGGCGCTAAAGCAGCCAATTTAGCCGTACAAGAGTGCGATTTACTTATCGCCTTAGGTGTACGGTTTGATGACAGAGTTACAGGTAATCTTAATGAATTTGCCCGTCATGCAAAAGTGATCCATGTCGATATTGATCAAGCCGAAATCAACAAATTACGGCAAACACACTTAGGATTACAAGGTGATATTAAGCAGGTTTTACCATTGCTTAATCAAACTGTATCAATCGAAGCATGGCATAAAAAAGTGGATGAATTGAAAGCACAGCATCCTACACGTTATGATCATCCTGGTGAAGCCATTTATGCACCAGCATTATTAAAAACCATTTCCGAACGTAAGTCAGCCAATACGATAATCACTACAGATGTTGGTCAACATCAAATGTGGACCGCCCAACATATGCGTTTTAATCATCCACAAAATTTCATTACCTCAAGTGGATTGGGCACGATGGGATTTGGTTTACCAGCAGCGATTGGCGCACAAATGGCTCGCCCTAATGATTGTGTAATATGTGTATCGGGTGATGGATCATTTATGATGAACGTCCAAGAACTAACCACTATAAAACGAAAAAAATTACCGATAAAAATAGTATTAATTGATAACCAACGTTTAGGCATGGTTCGTCAATGGCAAGAGCTCTTTTTTAACGAAAGATATAGTGAAACTAATTTATCAGATAATCCTGATTTTTTAATGTTAGCAAAAGCATTTGAGATTCCGGGTGAAATAATTACAAAAAAATCTGAAATTAATTCTGCACTTGACAATATGTTTAATTCATCTGGTGCATATTTATTGCATGTGCGCATTAATGAATTAGAAAATGTATGGCCATTAGTACCACCAGGCGCAGCTAACGAAAACATGCTCGATAAAAGTTGCAAGGAGTAAATGATGAATCAACAAATACAACATCAATTGACCATAAAAGCTAACGACACGTTAGGTACATTGGAACGTATTTTACGTGTTGTTCGTCATCGCGGTGGACATATTGAATCTATGCAAATGCAAACCATTGAAAATAATTTACTGATTTTGACACTCAGATTAACTATTGAAAGAGATCTTTCAATGTTACAAAACCAAGTAGCTAAATTAGAGGATGTTATTTCAATAGAATAAAAAACTTTACAGATAATTTATCGGTAAAACAAAAAGTTAAATTAAGATATGTCAATATTTTAGATATTAAACAAACAAGAAAGTATTGTATAATGTTTGACGTTTAATTGATAAAAGCATAAAGCAAGATACATGCTAAACAAAAGTAAAATTTAAGAGGAAAACAGAAAATGAGTACTACAGCAAAATCTGATTATATTTGGTTTAATGGCGAATTGGTTCCATGGGCAGATGCTAAAGTGCACGTAATGTCACATGCACTACATTATGGTACATCGGTGTTTGAAGGTGTTCGTTGCTATAATACACATAAAGGACCTGCTATCTTTCGTCATAAAGAACATGCTCAAAGATTATTAAACTCAGCCAAAATTTATCGTTTTCCTGTTCCATATTCGCTTGAAGAAATTATGGAAGCAACACGCCAAACTATCAAAAAGAATAATTTAGAAAGCGCTTATATTCGTCCATTAGTATTTATCGGCGATGTTGGTATGGGCGTTATACCTCCAGCAGGTTATAAAACGGATGTCATGATTGCAGCATTCCCATGGGGAGCTTATCTTGGTGAAGATGCTTTAGAACAAGGTATTGATGCAATGGTATCTTCATGGCATCGTTTTGCACCAAATACCATTCCAGCAGCAGCAAAAGCCGGCGGTAACTACTTATCATCATTACTCATCGGATCAGAAGCTCGCGCTAATGGCTTCCAAGAAGGAATTGCGTTAGACGTAAATGGTCAACTTTCTGAAGGTTCAGGTGAAAATCTATTTATCGTTAAAGATGGTATATTATTTACACCGTTATTATCTTCATCAGCACTGCCGGGGATCACTCGTGATGCTATCATCACCCTTGCACGTGATTTAGGTATTGAAGTACGTGAACAAACACTATCCCGTGAATCACTCTATTTAGCTGATGAAGTCTTTATGACAGGTACTGCCGCTGAAATTACTCCTGTTCGTAGTGTTGATCGTATCGAAATCGGTATTGGTCGCTGTGGTCCAATTACTAAAAAGCTCCAGCAAACATTCTTTGGTCTATTTAATGGTCAAACTGAAGATAAATATGGCTGGTTAGATCTAGTTAAATAAGGGATATCAGTTAGAGATCCTCCAGTTAACACGGCGGATTTTTTTTCGAGAATGTGATTCACTTTATAGCATCATGTAAAGCAAGATATCGTTTTAAATGGTAACTTGAATAATAAAAAGTTGGGAGCAAGAAATGCCTAAATATCGTTCAGCAACATCCGTAGAAGGTCGGAATATGGCTGGAGCCCGTGCATTATGGCGTGCAACGGGCGTTAAAAATGAAGATTTTGGAAAACCTATAATTGCAGTCGTAAACTCATTTACGCAATTTGTACCGGGACATGTACACCTTAAAGATATTGGGCAGCTTGTCGCCAAACAAATTGAGGCATCGGGTGGTATCGCTAAAGAATTCAATACTATTGCAGTAGATGATGGTATCGCCATGGGGCATGGTGGTATGCTTTACTCACTTCCATCACGAGAATTGATTGCTGATTCTGTTGAATATATGGTAAATGCACATTGCGCTGATGCCATGATCTGCATCTCAAATTGCGATAAAATAACCCCAGGTATGTTAATGGCGTCACTTCGCCTCAATATTCCAACAGTATTTGTATCGGGCGGTCCAATGGAAGCAGGTAAAACAAAATTATCTGACCAAATTATCAAACTCGATCTTGTTGATGCTATGATCCAAAGTGCTAACCCAAATGTTAGTGATGCCGACAGTGAAGCCATTGAGCAATCTGCCTGCCCAACGTGTGGATCTTGCTCAGGTATGTTTACTGCGAACTCCATGAACTGTTTAACAGAGGCCTTAGGTTTATCACTACCAGGGAATGGATCACTTGTTGCCACGCACAAACAGCGAGAACAATTATTTCTTAAAGCAGCTAAACGTATTGTAGAAATTACTAAACGTTATTATGAACAAGATGATGCGTCTTATCTACCGCGATCTATTGCAACCAAAGCCGCTTATGAAAATGCTATGTCATTAGATATTGCCATGGGTGGATCAACTAATACAGTATTGCATTTACTCGCCACTGCTCAAGAAGGTGAAATTGACTTCACCATGTCAGATATTGATAGACTCTCACGCAAAGTACCACATTTATGTAAAGTAGCTCCAAGTACTGCCAAATATCATATGGAAGATGTCCATCGGGCTGGTGGTGTGGTATCAATTATGTCTGAACTTGATAAGGCTGGATTGCTTAGACGCGATGTTCACAATGTACTTGGACTGACTCTGGAAGAAACGTTTGCACAATATGATATTACCCAAACTAATGATGAAACTGTGAAAAAAATGTATCGCAGCGGGCCAGCAGGGATCCGTACAACTAAAGCTTTTTCACAGGATTGTTATTGGGATACGCTTGATGACGATCGTGAAAATGGTTGTATTCGTGACAAAGCCCACGCTTATAGTCAAGATGGTGGGTTAGCTACGCTTTATGGTAATGTTGCTCAAGATGGTGCAATTGTCAAAACCGCCAGTGTTGCTGCTGAAAACTTAGTTTTTCGAGGACCGGCCAAAGTATTTGAAAGTCAAGAAGATGCTGTCGATGCAATCTTAGGTGGTAAAGTGATTGCTGGTGATGTTGTAGTGATTATTTATGAAGGTCCTAAAGGAGGACCGGGTATGCAAGAAATGCTTTATCCAACCAGCTATTTAAAATCAATGGGTCTTGGCAAAGCTTGTGCACTTATTACAGATGGTCGATTTTCAGGTGGATCATCTGGTTTATCGATCGGACATATCTCACCAGAAGCGGCTAATGGTGGTTTGATAGGATTAGTACGTGATGGTGATATTATTGATATTGATATTCCTAACCGTAAATTAGTTTTAGATGTACCTGATGATGAACTTGAAAGACGACGTGTAGCAGAAATTGCTCGTGGTGATAAAGCTTATACACCACATAATCGCAACCGCTATGTGTCATACGCACTGAAAGCTTACGCGAGTTTAGCAACTAGCGCAGATAAAGGTGCTGTTCGTGATAAAAGCAAACTAGGTGGCTAACTGTGAAACAAGAAGATAAAAAACTTACTGGCGCTGATTATTTAAAAGCAACACTTTGCAGCGCTGTTTACGATGTGGCAGATGTCACACCACTTGAAAAGATGGAAAAAATCTCATCAAGAATAGGAAACCAAATCTTTGTTAAACGTGAAGATCGGCAATTAGTCCATAGTTTTAAAATCCGTGGAGCTCAAGCAATGATTGCCAGTCTTAACGAAGATGAACGTAAATGCGGCGTGATTGCCGCATCGGCTGGAAATCATGCACAAGGCGTTGCTTTTTCGGCAACAAAATTAGGCATAAATTCGCTTATTGTCATGCCGTTAACTACAGCAGATATCAAAGTTGAGGCAGTAAAAGAATTTGGTGGTGAAGTACTTTTATATGGTGCTAATTTCGATGAAGCCAAAGCAAAAGCAATGGAATTAGCCAAAGAACAAAATCGAATTTTTATTCCTCCGTTTGATCACCCATTGGTCATCGCTGGCCAAGGCAGCATTGCCATGGAATTACTTCAACAAAATGCCAAACTCGACCGTATTTTTGTGCCTGTCGGGGGGGGAGGACTTGCTGCAGGCATTGCAGTATTAATTAAACAAATTATGCCGACAATCAAAGTTATTGCGGTCGAACCTTCTGATGCAGCCTGTTTGAAAGCTGCACTTGATGCAAGTAAACCCGTTGATTTAAGTCGAGTTGGGCTATTTGCTGAAGGTGTTGCCGTTAAACGTATTGGAGATGAGACATTTAGACTCTGCCAGCAGTATATTGATGATATTGTTACCGTTGATAGTGATGAAATTTGTGCTGCAGTAAAAGATTTATTTGATGACGTCCGCGCCATTGCTGAACCATCAGGTGCGGTTGCACTGGCAGGATTAAAAAAATATGTTAATCAACATAATATTCGTGGTGAAAATCTAGCACATATTTTGTCTGGTGCAAATTTAAACTTTCACAATCTGCGTTACATTTCAGAACGTTGTGAACTTGGTGAAAAACGCGAAGTGTTATTATCGGTGACTATTCCTGAAAAGAAAGGTAGCTTTTTAAATTTCTGTAAATTATTAGGTGGACGCTCAGTAACGGAATTTAACTATCGTTATCATGACGATAAATCAGCCTGCATTTTTGTCAGCGTCAGAATCTCGAAAAGTAATGAAAAAGAAGACATACTACAAGAATTAACGGCTGCGGGATATCCTGTTGTAGATTTATCTGAAGACGAAATGGCAAAACTTCATGTTCGCTATATGATTGGTGGTAAACCGTGTAAACCGATTCAAGAACAAGTTTATAGCTTTGAATTTCCTGAATCACAAGGTGCATTACTTAAGTTTCTACAAACATTAGGAACAAATTGGAATATTTCCATGTTCCATTACCGTAGCCATGGCACAGATTACGGAAGAGTACTTTGTGCTTTTGAAATTGATGAAACAGATAGCAATAAATTTGCTCAACATTTAACTGAGCTTGGTTATGGTTTCCATAATGAAACACAAAATTCATCAATTAAACTTTTTCTTACCAACTCGCTTTAAAATAATGATGACCACCCTTTTTACTCTGGGTGGTCTAATGGGGATCAATTTTTAGTTCTGTTATATACGTTTCGCTTAAATGTAAAAGATGTTACTATTTATGCTATCTAACCTATTAATAATATAACAAAAAAATAGACTAAAACGTTATGTTAACCTCAAACTTTTTTACAAAAAAGTGATTAACATAGCAAATAAATTTATAAAGGCATGCATATGATTAGACTAGCAACAATAGGTAGCAACTGGATCACAGAAAAATTCATTGATGCCGCATTACAAACTCAACAGTATCAACTTGCAGCTATTTATTCACGAGATATAGATAAAGCTCGCCAGTTTGCACAAAAATATAATATTGATGTTATTTATGATGATTTAATACAATTAGCTAACGATACTAACATTGACGTAGTCTATATTGCTAGCCCGAACTCACTACACTTTGCACAAGCAAAGTTAATGTTAGAAAACAATAAAGATGTTATTTGCGAGAAACCTTTAACTTCAAACTTAGTGCAAACTCAAAGATTATTAGATATTGCGAAACAGAATCAACAAATCATTTTCGAAGCACTAAAAACCTATTACTTACCTAATTTTGAATTAATTCGAAACTATCTACCTAAATTAGGAAAAATACACAAAGCTTTATTAAATTATTGTCAATATTCATCACGGTACCCTAGTTATTTAGACGGTGAAAATCCTAACACGTTTAATCCTCAATTCTCAAACGGCTCAATCATGGATATTGGTGTTTACCCCCTTAATTTTGCAATAGGCTTATGGGAAAGACCGAGTTCAATATATGCCAGTGGCACACAACTTGATTCCGGAGTTGATGCTCATGGTACGGTTTTATTAAATTATGATGACTTTGATATTATTATTTGGCACTCTAAAGTCACTAATTCATCTATTCATAGCGAAATACAAGGTGAAGATGGCACTTTAATCATTAAGCACTTATCTGTTTGTGAACAAGTATTCTATCAACCAAGACAAGGAGAATTACAAGAAATAACCCTTACACAAAATAGTAACGAAATGTATTATGAAGCGCTAGAGTTTGCTAATCTCTATCAACAAAGACAAATAAATCATAAAGGGCTAAAATATTCTTTGATTTCATCACAATTATTGACTGAAATAAGAAAGCAAATCCATGTAAAATTTCCAGCTGATAATGAATAAAATACAAAGACAGGTTATAACATTAAATAGGTTTGATTTACCGTTCATGCTTTGCTTCTATCTGGTTGTTTGAATGTAATAGATATTTACAATTATGCTAACTGAACACACACTGAATATAGATGAATATTCTTGGACTGTTTAAATTTTATTAGCAAAAATTATCTATTTTAAATTATCGTTTAATTAGTTTTCTTAATATTTATGATCAAACAGATAGCTAGGAAGTTTTAATGAAATGATGAATATGGATTATATTGCAGCACTAATTTTTATAAGAAAATATAAACATTTGTAAGAAAATAATCTAATATATTAATCGAATGTCCATCAATTTCTTGTTTTTGCTGAATATGTTCAGTTACATTCTCAAATACCTATTTTAATATCATTAAAAATGATTATTTGTGGCATATTTTAAAGAATAATGCCACAAATGAATAGTATTAAGTCCATACTCTAATTGAGCAATGGTAAAAAATATTAGTTTAAATTAATATGCTCAATATAACCTTTAACAATTTCAACACTGTTTGCAAATAACTGTTTTTCCTTTTCAATAAAATCAAGTTCAATAATTTTCTTGATACCATGTTGGTCAAGTATGGCTGGTACACCAATAGCAACATTTTTATAGCCATATTCACCATCCAAAATACAACTAAGTGCTAACGCTCTGTGACTATTGGTAAATATATGTTGGCAAATTTCGGTGATAGTGCTAGCAATCCCATATTCAGTACAATGTTTTCGTTCCATGATTTCAAAACCCATTTTTCGTGCTTGAGTACCGATTTGAGCAAAATCAATTTTATTTTTTTCTAATTGATTTAAATTGATACCATAAATCGAGGAATGTGACCAAACAGGGAATTGAGAGTCACCATGTTCACCAACAATAAAAGCATCAATACTTTGTGGACCAATATCCATTTTTTCACCCAATAATCGACGTAATCTCACCGTGTCAAGCCACACTCCTGTACCAATCACACGGTGACGAGGTAATCCAGATAATTTCCAAACTTGATAAGTGATGGCATCACAAGGATTTGTCGCGACTAAAAAAATACCTTTAAATCCATTCTTCATCATATTAGGTACAATACTGGCGATAATTTTGGATGTTCCGTCTAACTCTTCTTTTCGGCTTTTTTGGGCTAGTCCTGATGTAACGGTGATAATAACAATGTCGATATCTGCACAATCAGTTGATTCGCGCAAGCTAACTTTAATCATATTTTGTCGATAGGCTGCTGCATCTAATAAATCTTGCGCATGTCCATATGCTAATTCTTTATTAAGATCAACGAGTGCGATTTCTTCACAAATACCTCGATTAACAAATGTATAAGCGGTTGTTGAACCAACATTACCAACGCCGATAATCATCACTTTTCGTAATTTCATGCTGCCCCCAATTAATTTCGGTGTATTCAAACATAAAGTCAATTAACTTTGATTAATATTTATTCATCGTATACCTACTGTATAACAATTTCCAGCTATTAATGATTTATGATTTTTATAAAACCAATGTATATAAAATGATTAAACGGTAAATTTTTTGCTAGCTGGCTATATAGCGTAAGTTAATTGATTAAAAAAATTTTCATAGAAATCTTAATTATGCTGAATTAAAGAATTAAGTGAATTTAACCTAAAATATCATGATTACCAATTTAATATTAATAAGCGTTTATCACGTTTTTTTATTTGTTAAAATTGGAATTTTAATGGTTTGCAATAGTTTACCGTCATCATTTACGATAAACATTAATACTAGTAATTTTAATATATTCTTTTTAGATAATAATACTTTAAAAAAAGTTGGGATTGTATCTATTTGTGAACAAAAGATATTCTTAAATTCAATATTATTAATTAATTGTTCTAGAATATTCACGTTTTTTATTAATAAATATAGGAAT
Organism: Gilliamella sp. LMG 34360; assembly: GCF_984568995.1. Taxonomy (NCBI): domain Bacteria; kingdom Pseudomonadati; phylum Pseudomonadota; class Gammaproteobacteria; order Orbales; family Orbaceae; genus Gilliamella; species Gilliamella sp. LMG 34360. Next base: position 2,408,340 of record NZ_OZ474900.1, read on the forward strand.
ATTAATATTCCTATATTTCAAAACAGCTATTTAATCTTTCAGCTTTCAGTTAGATGACTGATAAAATTATTAGCCTTATTAATCATATTGTTTCTTTTTTATTCCACTGCTTTTATTGGTCATTTAGTATGATTTTTTTATCTCTTCAAGCAATTTAAAATCAGTTTTTAGGTGTTTTACGACTATATCTTAACCGGGCTTTACCATCTGACATAAAATAAGTACCATATCGAACCAATCCACCCTCTTTAAAATAGCAAGTCATTTCGTATGCTAATACCATGTTATCATTATTTTTTTCATCAATATTGATGTTAATAGCCTGTAGCCTTGGTTCATAAGTTAATAACGTTTGCTCAATTGCCCGCATTAAAACGTAAGCTGAGGAAGGTAATGCTTGAAAAACTGTCGACATATCGGGTAATCCATAATCGGGCATATGCTTAATTGCACCTGCCCGACTATTCAAAATACGCTCAATATTATCCATTACACTAATAACGGTTTGTTCATTTTCAGAAACATCTTCAATGGCTATGCCTGATTCAAAATAACCATATAATATGTCGTACAAAGATGCGCTCATTAATCTTAATCCACTAGTTTAATGATGTATTTACTTGCTTCTATTTTACGTGCTTTAGTTATGTGTAAATCAGAGCGTTTTAATACTAATCGCCAATTGTCCGCTTTTAAATCAGGATCATTATAAAGAGCAACTACCGCTACAAAATTTGCTCTATTGTCAAAAGGTACTTCGATTGAAACAGAAGTATCAGGTTTTAACACAATTTCTTTAGTATCAAGTAAAGTTTCTTTCAACTCATCACTATCTTGATCAACCAGATTTTGATAAGACGCAGATTTAAAAGCAGTATCTTTAGTTAATTGATAAATTCTAATAACAACAGGAGATGATTTCCCTTCGTCATCAAGATTTAATTCAGCTCTAGCTGTTATATCTAAGTGTAATGTTTTAATATCCCACGAAAAAATACTGTTTCCAATACTAGTTGCACCTTTCGTTACGCTTTGCGCTATACCACATCCACTTAAACAGATAGTTAATAGACAAATAATAAATAAATTAATTCGTTTCATATTTATTCCTTTTTTATGCTGTATAATCAATTCCACAATAATGACCTAAATTTACAGCTACCTTATCTTGAATATAATCGCCATTTTCTGTCACTTTGGTTAATGATGCAGTTTGTCCTAATCGACAATTTTTTGATATTAGTTGGCTACGCGGCAAAAAATTTCGCTTAATATAAAGTGTAATTTTGGCATCAACTTGATAACCTAAATATGCACGCATCAGTGCCATAAGATCCTTATATAACTGCCCATCAGGGAGTAAATCCATAATCTGATCTTCATGTTGAGGAGTTATGGCTATATGTATTGTTTGATTACATTCTCTTAAGCGAGATCCTAAGACTGCACTACCATTTAAACCTATTTTGTTTGTTTTTCCACCCACTTGAGCTGGACTTTCAATAGCGTGCCAAGTAGGATAGAATTCTGTTATTTCAACTTTAGCGTCACTAACTATTACTCTTGTTAAACCAGCAATACCCTCAGCTGTTCGTGTTTTTTGTGTAACTAGACCTAACAGTGCCAAAAATCGTGAAGCTGGTGAACCGATTTGTTCGCTAGTTCCTTTTATTATAAGACCTGTTAGTCCAAGCAAGCACTGAGATATAGAATCTTTACCACCACTTATAAAACAAGCAGGGTAATGATATTTCAACCAAATTCGGTAAAATTGTGTTATAAATCGATGGTTGAATATATCTAAAAAATCGGTCATCGCATGATAGTTTTCTTCACGGCGGATAATATTGTGCAATAATCCAAAAGGTAATACTGCATCAACACCATACAAACCGAAAAAGCGAGTTCTTACCGTTGTTGGTCGATTTAAATACGGTGATCTTTCAATATACTGTAACTCACTAGCAGGAAACGACATATCAATTGATGGTGCAAAACGTAAAGGATCACCAGTTGGCGTTTCTGCTCTTCCTAGTATAGGTTCCTCTTTAGCATAGAGTTGCTCAAGTAACTGACAAAAACGATAAAAATTTATTTTTGGCAGTACTTTTTCAAGCTCCTGCATTAAAGGGCTACTTTCGATATTTTGCTCTGATTCCATACTATTTTATTTCCAACAGGTAGAAGGTTAATGACTAATTGAGTAAATAAATTAACGTCAGCATATAGAGCAAAAAATTGATGTAATAACTCACCAAAAAGCATCACATCACCTTCGCCAGTAAACTGGAAACTATTTATAGTTACTTCGATCTCTATCCCCCTTTGTAACATTCCTTTTTCAATCCGTTTTATCATTCTATGAGATACATCGACGATGCCTTCTAAGCGTCGACGATTAAGCTCATTTTCAGTCCAATCATATAAAGCAAGCGTTCCCCTTAATACTTCTGCATTAATTAATGACAAATAATTTGGTGCTAAATGCGATAATACTCGCCAATGAAAGCGATCCTCGGTTGGCGGATAACAAGGCAACGTTGGTGAGCATAAATTTCTAACACTTAAAATACTATTTTGTGAACTACTCAGTGATTGTATCCGTGCATTACTTAACGTTTTCCGAGGCAACATACCATTGGTACCAGTAACGCGTAATGATAACGTTTCGGTTTCAAGAGATTGACCTTTATCCCAAATTTTACCGCCTAAAACTAACCAAGTTTCATGTAATCCAGAAGCACCTTTTCGAACATGAGTATGATAATACCTTTCAGGTGCATCATGACGTAACATACCCCCCCTATGCTTAAAGCTAGTAAAAGGAACATAACTATAACGACCATTACGAGTTATAGCTTCAACACTCTCAACTGAGTAAACTTCGATGTGTCCATCTTGACGTAATAATGGCCTAAGCAGATATTCACTTTCTAGTTGATTAACTACAATAGGATCTGCTTCCATATCAAATAAATTTATAACTGGCACACAATGTAATCGAATGTTGTCCTTATTAAAAGGCATATCACTTGGCCAAGTTTGATTTAGGATAATTTCAATATCGATATATTCACAACCTTCAGGAACATTACGAATATTAAGTCCATGGAGATCAACAAACATAAATTTTTCACGAAACGCAAAGTATTCTAATAATAACTGATAGCCTGCAAAAGCATTATCTGGTTTTAACCATAAGCGATCTTCTTCACTAAAGCCAACCGGTGTTATTTTTCCTTGAAAACCGACTATTTCATTAGGTTGATTAGAATAGCGTAACTGTATTGCTGAAACTTGATGAGTTAACGCATGATGCAAAGTTGAAGCAATTGGTGCATCTGCATTTAAATAGAATCTTAATTTAGATAAATCAACTTGTTCAAAATCAATTAGTTCACCAAAACCTAAACGAATGTTAATAATACTTCGTCCATCTTGATGTACTCCTAATTTTACTTGATTGATTTTAACAGGTTGCAAAATTACCGGTTGAGTTGTTCGAAAAGGACACCTTGTTCCTTTTGGTCCAAGCGGTTCTGTTTGAACTTGTAAACCTTTGGGGATAACTTCCAAACGTGACAATGTGGAGTAATTGGGTGTAAGCTCAATAATCGATAATGAAGGTATTAATCGTAAATAATGAGGCCATAACAAACTCACAAGGCTCTCAGTTAATTCTGGTAAATCATCATCAATTTTTTGACGTAGTCTTCCTGTCAAAAAAGCAAAACCCTCAAATAATCTTTCAACATATGGATCACGATCACCTACACGATCTAAATTTAATTGACCTGCTCTATCAGGATGAATTTTGGCAAATTCTTTCCCCGCTTCCCGCAAGTAACGCATTTCTGACTCATAATAGCGTAAAATCAAATCATCCATTTTTTATCTCTTTAGTTTTATATTTTTTCAACGTCACTCTTTTATTAAAAGTTTAAATCACACTTAGTGCCCTAGCTGGATTGAGCTGCATAAGTTCATGCTGCAAATTCTCTATTTGTTCCCCAAAATTTTTATTATTATCTTTCTGTAGATTTTTTTGTTTAATTAATTTGAGTAAAAATCTTTTAATATCAAATAATAGTTCAGGTTCCCATTGCAACAAAGTAATTGATTGCTGTTGATTGTTTAATCCAGTTAGTAATGTTAATGCAATATCTTGTTTTCCTAATTGTTCCGCAACTCTTGCTTGGGTATATTGTAATAAATATTGTTGTTTAGGTGAACGCAATGATGGCAAACTTTGTATCCATTGGAATGCATGTTCTAGGCTTTCTGCATGAGCTAATTCTAAAGCTTGTTTTTCAATCTCACCCCAATCATTTTCACCCGATACAGCAATAGGTTGAATACTATCACCTTCACCTAAATTATGTATACGAGCATCACTGGCGATCCAGCTTAATGTTTCATCATCAGCAAAAGGCATACCATTGTCAAAATAGAGGTTTTCAATTCCATTTAAGCGCTCTAACATTAAACCTATATCTGTTAAATAAATATCAGCCCAAGACTGATAAGGTTCTCCCATGTTTTTTAAGGCTAAAACGGAAGCACGTTGCAGATCTAACCAAAAATGATTTGCATTTTCCATGAAAGCACTTTCAACACGTTCGAAAAGTGTTGACCATTGTTTTTGGAGAATCAAACGATTAATATTTTGTTTAAGTTCCGCTCTTGGTGCTGGTAATCTTGTTTTACCCTTAGAATCAACAGGTGGTAAATCTACAATCATATCCCAGCGGATTACTCGCAAAAAACGCCCTGCAGCAAGATAACCTTCAGGTTTTTCTCGTAAAAATGCTGCCATCTTTCGTGCTTGGTCAAGTAAATCTCGTTGAGAACTAATTTTTATTTCAACGTTACTTTGTTGTACTTCTGAAGCAGGTACAGGATTAGCCGTCGCTTGAGGCGGTTGTTCTTCGTTTGTGGTTTTAACTGGTTGTTTTGCTATATTACCAAAAAAATGAACCAACGCCGATAAATCAGGCGCTGTTGTTGACTGATTAGGCGTTTCAGAATTAAATAATTTTTGACAACTACTATCTATCTGACTTAACGCAGCGATAATACGACTTAAAGATTCATCACTTATAGGTTGTAGTTGTGTCAATTGATCTATAAAACGCGCATTAGTAAGCCATTCTATAGCATTTTTGCGTATATTAGGTCTTGACGGATAAATCAATGGTCCAAATGTATCAAGCAATCCAGCCAATATTTCAAGACCATCAGCAAATCCTTCTACACCATCTTGATATAATCGTGCTAAACAATAATATGTAGCCACACGAATATCTTTACTACTTCGTTTTAGTAAGCTTTCACTCTCAACAATAACAAATGAATAATCTATTCCAGATATTTTTGCAATTTGCTCTTTAATATCTTGAAAAGTATCATGATAAGTCAAATCTTCCCCAGTTGGTTTATCTGGATTAATTGGCTGTAACCAATCAATCCAAGTTTGATTTAACTTTTGTATCAGTTTGCTCTGATCATCTGTACCTGTAAAACGGTTTAATAATTGACTAAACATAACATTAATCCAGTATCCGATATTAATTTAACATTATTCAAATACGTTTTGTGGTAAAGTAAAATTGCGTAATTTCAATAACGTTAGTGGTCCACCACCTAGTTGTGTCCTTAAAACATATCTAAGTTTATTACCATCTTTAGCTTCCCAAACTAATTCATATCGACTGGAATCCAGCGGTTTAATTGATGCTGATTCAAGTAATCTGATCCATGCCCAATCACCATTATGGTACTCATATAGCCTTAAACCTGAATTATTACTACTCCAACTGAGCTGTGAATATGGTGCATATCCATCTCCTGGCCAATTAAAACGTTGCCAAGTAGGTACTTGATTGAAATATTCAAGTTTCTGCTTATTAATTATTAACTCTGTTTTAGCGGTACTTGCTCCTGTACGAGGCATTAGATCGAATGATAAGGATACATCGCCTGTTTCAAGTACTTCTGCAGAAAGTTGATTAAATAAGTTTAGTGCTTCAAGAAATTTAGGTGAAAAATTAAGTCCTTGGGCATTAACATTATTTACAACCCACATACCACCTTTTTTATCTAATACTCCATTTAATTCACTAGTGATAAATTTATCTATAATGCCAGTATCAGCTCGAATAAAACGAGCTAATTCAGGTAAAGAAGCTTCATTTTCACTGTTTTTAAATGGATAGCGGCCAGCAAAGGATTTTTTCCACTGACTGACAACATAGTTTTGCCAAATATCATTAAAACTTTCTGCTGCTGGTGTTAATACTACTTGCCATGATTGTTCTAATGGTTTTTTGAATAAACTATAACTAAATCCTGACCACTCTTTTCCTAAATTCGCAGCAATTAAATTACCATAATCTCGGGTTTCAGTTAAATCAACCGAAGTACCTTTAAATACACTTTTAGCTAATTCTTGCATCATAGTTTGTGGTTCGGCACTATTAGTTATATTTTGCAATTTCAATCGCACTTGAGTAATACGCGACAAATAAGTCTCTAAAGATAGTCCATTGGTATTATCATTTCTTAACAAACTAACAATAGGTGCGAATGTTTCTGTTAAAGGACCCGTTGTTTCATTGTTCCTTTTAGTCATTCCTGTTGGTGATTTATTGCTATTAATAAGCTCTTTAGCTGAACGTAAAATATTACTGGATAAACCATCTTCATTATAAGCTACCTCTGATTGGTACTTAATTGTATTTACTAATGCGACTAAAGGAGATTGTCTAGTATCAGCAAGTATTGTTAGCTGTTCAATAACATCTGTTACATTGTCAGATTGACGCCATTCTATACCATTTAAAAAGTTCAACCATGCAGCACCATATTCACTAAAATATAGTTCAGTAAGTTGTTTTCTTAATGATTCCGACGAAATCGATTTAGGTAATGAATTACCTCCATCATTTAAAACCCAATCAATTTGTTCTTGGCGGAGTTTAGAGACTTCATTTATTTCCTGCTTAATGGTGTTTTCCCAAGCTTTTCGTGTATAAATACCAGATAGATCATCCTTACTAAAAAATAGTAAATGATTATCAAACCCATCAAGCAATTGATTCAAACTTTGATCTGCATAATTCTGGCTAGCTCGTTGGATCATCTCTTTATAAATTGAGTTAACTGCATTTTGTGCACCAATTTTATTAATTAATATTTGGCGGGCATTTTTTACTAATGATGCATCTTCTTTTTGTGCCCACTCAGGATGAATATTTAATGATTGTCCCCAAAAACGAACCAGATCAGGCATTAATCTTTGCCAATTACCATCGCTAACGTCTTTTGGTGCACTCCATCTTTTAGTTGCAAATTGACTTAGATAATCCCCATCACTTTTATTAGGACGACTCATCATCAAGTATACTTTCAATACATCATATGCCGATTGTACTAATTCGTCTCGGTGAGGATCATCTGGCGGTAATTGCGTTAATAACTCTAAATAATCCGTCATTATATCTTTAAATGGCACAACAATATTACGTAAGTTTGTTGTGTAATAGCTAGACCACAATTTTTTTAATAATTTATCATCATGATTTAAACCAAAACGATAAGATAACGGTGCTCCATTTTGTTGACGAAACAATAATTGTTCTAATCTTTGTTGTAACTGATATTGAATTTGTAATCTTGAAGTATAATCTTTAGTAGCAGAATCATCTGCATTTTTGGCAAGTTTAATACTATCTTCAATTAATGATTCATTTCGGAAATAAGATGTGAGCATAGCACATCCTGTCATGACCATAGATATAAATAAAACATAACAAGAAATTTCTCCCCAGTTTAATCCAAGTCTTCGCCCTACGTTTGATTTCGCATCATCAATGATTGACTGCCAAGTTGGTGTCATAAAAAAATGATTTAAATCGTAAAATTCTTGTTCTTCCGTTGGCTTCGAAGACTGATGAGGCATAAAAAATAGTCCTCGAAGATTTGGAGCATAACGGAGTGAGATCAATGAGCTCAAATATCGCTTAATTTTATCAATATCGTTTTTGACCAGATTTTGGCTTAACTGAAGCAAATAGGAGTAATGAGAGTTTTCTTTTACCTGTTGTATACCTCGTTGACAACATCCTGTTGCCAATTGTTTTAGCGATAATTCCGCAGAGTCAATGATGTTATTTTTAGCGGAAGAAAAGGTTATCCCAACGCTTTGTTCAATTCTTCCTTCTTGTGACCATTCACTTGTTTGTCCTGATACTAAATAAAGCGGAGCAGACCATCTTAAAATTTTATCGCGGGATCTTAGTTGTAATATAGTTTTTTCAACTAAAACTTGTTGTTGTCGAGTATTATCAAGATAATTTTTTGATACAGCCCAAATGATTGCATCTAACGGTTTATGATAAAACGGTAAATAACGTGAGAAATGTTTCTTTAATGTTTTCATCCAAGGAATATTTACTTCACTTGAAACATCTCCGCCATAAATCATTAATGTTTGACCACTTAACTGCCATTTTGCTTGTTGTAAATTAGGGAATAATGTTTCTACATCAGTTGATGTCCCAATAACCAAACATTTTCGAACTTTATAACGCCAAAACAGACCGTAACGGGATTTGCACTGATTGTTTATTTCTGAAAATTCAGGAAATGTAATAACTTTTTTTACGGGTTTCTTTTCAATAGGATTCAAAGATTCACGCTTAGCTTTATCTTTAGCCCATATTTTACGATTATTAGTAATAATAACAGGCGTTAACAATAAGCCTAGCAATAAAAGCATTGCTTGTAACCATATTGAAAATTTCTGTCCTGTTGTTACATAACCTAAACCCGCTCCCCAGAAAAAAAGTCCAGCAGCTAGAATTAGTGCTCCTAATAATATAATGAAAATTAATCCAATCAGTTTCCATTTATTTTTCATTTACGACTCCCGACGTACTACCCGTCAAAATTGAAAGTAACCACTTATTATGACTATATGCAGTCATAAGATTATTTTGGTTAGTGAGCATAACCATTTCATATCCCATAGCCAACGATAGCCAAAAACTTAACACAGTATGATTACCAATAAGACTGTCTAATTTAACTAGATTGGTTAGAGAAATTTCTTGATCTGCTAATAGTGTTGTAATTTCTGTCTGTTGTTTATGATCAACATTAGCAAACCAAAGTTGCTTTACTTGTTTTATTGCATGTTGCATATCTATCATTTGGTTAATAGCATTATCAAGTTCAGTCGCTATCATGGGTCTCAAGATTTCAACTTTCTTACTATTTATTCCCAAATCTTGATAATGTTGTTTGCTTGTTCCTAAAAAAGCACACAAAAACGCCGAGTCTGATGAAATGGTATTATTGATAATCACAAGTTGAAGACTTGCTTGTGAGTCATCTATCATTTCTTGTAGTATTTCAGCATTAACGTTATCTGATATATGCTGCGTTAAATTATATTTCCATGGCAGTTGTGCTGTTTGATAAGCATTATTAATATCTTCTTCTAAAAGAACATTTGATTCAAATGATGTGTAAATATTGATATTAATTATTTCTTTTTCTGGTAACTCATGTAGCAATTTACGTAGAGATAAAAAAACTTCCTCAAGATATATTTTAATATTAAACTCATCATCAAATTCTAACGATTTATTGACTTCAGTTGGTAAGTTTTCAATATTACTCAAGATGTCTTGTACAGTTAAGTGATTAGGTAAAATATAATAACTATCAAGAATCACTAAAGATTTCATAGCCCAATTTTGCCAATTTTCTTCAATGTTTTTCTGTTCTAACTGCCAAATTTCATATTCTTCTTGAGCTAAACCATATAAATATAATCGTATACTGACAGCAATCCCAGTAATTATTGTTGGAATAATTGTCGCAAACAACCAAAATATCCACTGTGAACCATAGTTTTCATTCGGCCAGATTAAAATAAGCAAAATAGTTGTGATAAAACTCAGAACTATAAAAAATAGATACCATCTACTGCGATGTAATTTTAACGGTGGTTTTAATGGATTAACTACCCTAGGTTTAGGCCAAGACATAATATTAGTCAATCTCCGATGTACTTAGTGTTGAAATCACTTTACAACCGCATTCACATATACATTGATCTACGACAACTGGTTTACCATCAGAAAAACAAGTCGTTGAAGCTTCAATAATTTTATTTACGCCATGCCCTTTCTTAGGACAGCTAACCAGATCACCTAATAGAGCTGCAGGTTTTCCTTCTACAATCATTGTTGAAGAAACAGAAATAACCGCCCCACCATGAGTTGTAGGATCACCCAATCGAACCACGTTTTTTCCCATTATTTATCCCTTACTTAAATTCTCAAATAAGAATGCTCGTTATACGATGTTTTTAAATTCACAATTTTTTCAGTATTAAAATTAATCGTATTGCATACGATTTTAGGTATTGACAGTAATTTAAGATCTGTCATCAATACTTGTACTGTAATTACTATGATTAATAAGAAATATTATTTTTGTCTATTTTAATTTTGCTTAAAACTGACCAATAAGTTTTAGACAAATTGGCCAGTTTATATCATTTAAAAAACATCATGTTATTAATCAATTTTATCTGATTTTTTTTGTTGTTTTTCCTTAGTTTTAATAGGTTTTGTTTTATTTTTTACAGATTTACTCTTTGTACTTTCTGAATTTTGTTTTATTGATCCATCAATTAATTCAAGAACAATACCTTCCGTTTCGCTAAAATCTAATAATAATGTTGAAGCTTTCCCATTACTATTGTTCTTTCTTTGTAATAATAAATTTGAGATTGCAGGCAAAATTTGTTGATTCAAAATACTATCAATATTACGAGCCCCTGTATCAGGTAACAAACAAGCAGAAGCAAGTTGATCGTATAATTGATCACTAACTTTAAAGCCAATTTTGTAATGTTTTTGTATTCGTGAAGCAACTTTATCCAATTTCATTTTGACTATCTGGTTCAATGCTTTATCCGATAACGGTGTATAAATAACCGTTTGGAAACGAGCCAATAGTGCTGGTTGGAAATGTTCTCGAATAATTGGTCGTAATAACTCATGTTGAGTAGCCGTATCAGCATCTGGCATCTGTTCAAATAGAGCCATTAATTCATCATTACCTAAATTAGATGTCATGAGTATTAAGGTATTACGAAAATCGATTTCACGACCCTCTCCGTCTCGCATAAATCCACGATCAAAAACTTGATAGAATAAATTAAGTACATCACGATGGGCTTTTTCAATCTCATCTAATAACACTACACTGTAAGGGCGTTTTCTAACTGCTTCGGTTAACACACCACCTTGGCCATATCCAACATAGCCTGGAGGAGAACCTTTGAGTTGAGATACTGTATGAGGTTCTTGATATTCAGACATATTAATAGTTACAAGTGATTGCTCACCACCAAATAATGTGTCTGCAAGTGCTAATGCCGTTTCGGTTTTACCCACGCCAGACGGACCAACTAATAAAAATACCCCCATAGGTGCATCTTCTGAAGTCAGTCCTGTTTTAGTGGCTCGAATACGTTTTGCTAATTCAAATAAAGCGTTATCCTGACCAACAATTCGTTTTCGTAAATCATCTTCAAGAGCCATGAGATGACTTTGTTCATCTTTTAATAAGCTTTCTAAAGGAACGCCTGTCCAATCAGCAATAACAGAAGAAACGACTCTACTATCAACATCAAGCGATAATAACGGTCTGTTTCCTTGCAGTTTATTTAACTTTTCTTGTGTTTCGGTTAATTGTTTTGATACTTTTGGTTCTGGCGTAGTCGTTAATTGTTTTCTCAGTTCAATAAGTTCTTCAATGATTTTCTTTTCTTCTTCAAACTGAGTTTGCTCGATGATTAATTGTTTTTGTAAATCATCTAATATCTTATTAATTTCAGTTATGCGTTCGGATGAATTGTTTTCACTTAATAATAAATCGTCTTCAATCGCTACTTTTTCGATTGTTAATGATGCGATTTTTGCTTCAAGTTCAATGATCGATTCAGGTATAGTATCAAGGCTCATTCTCACTCTAGCGGAAGCAGTATCTAAAAGATCAACAGCCTTATCAGGGAGTTGACGACCACTAATATAACGGCGAGATAATGTTACAGCTGTTTTTACTGCTTCATCTAAAATGTGAACACCATGATGAATCGCATATCGTGATTTTAATCCACGCAACATAAGACAGGCTTTTTCATCATCAGGTTCATCCGCTTTAACCATTTGAAAACGACGCTCAAGTGCAGCATCTTTTTCAAAATACTGCTTGTATTCTGACCATGTTGTTGCCGCAATGGTTCTTAATTCCCCTCGAGCTAATGCTGGTTTTAATAAATTTGCCGCATCTGCACCGCCTGCTGAATTTCCAGCACCAATAATGGTATGAGCTTCGTCAATAAACAGGAGAATTGGAGTTTGTGATTGCTGTACAGCATCGATAACATTTTTAAGTCTCTGTTCAAATTCACCTTTTACACCGGCGCCCGCTTGCAATAATCCTAAATCAAGGGCTAATATGCTCACATCTTTAAGATTATTTGGTATATTGCCTTCTGCTATTCGTAAGGCTAATCCTTCAACTAAAGCAGTTTTACCTACACCTGGCTCCCCCACTAAAATTGGATTATTTTTTCGGCGACGGGATAAAATATCGACCATCTGCCTAATTTCTTTATCACGACCTAATACAGGATCGATTTTACCTGCTTTGGCTTTTTCTGTAACATCTTCAGTAAAGCGACTTAATACAGCTTGATGATGTTTTTGCTGAAGAGCTTTATTATCTTCTTTTTCACTTTCAGCTTGCGTTATTTGAGAATGATCACCTAAATTTTGCAGGTCGTTTTGTAAACCATCATTTGAATCATTAAAAGGACTTTCATCAGATAGTTCATCTAATTTTGGACGGAGTTTCTTTAAAGAAACAGGCGTTAAGCTAAGAAGTTGCCATGCATCTTGAGCCTTTAAGCATTGTGGCATTTCTTGTAAAACTTGTAGGATATGAAGAGATCGAATTGTTTCTTCATGATCTTCTAATGAAGCTTTTAACCATGCTGCTTGCAATACAGCAATAAGTGATGATGATAAACTAGGTTTATTATTAATGGTATGCGGTAATGCATCAAGGAAACTTAGTAGTCCTTGCCAAATTTTATCCATATCAAGTTGATAATGCCTTGCTATGATTGTAATATCACCAGATCCTTGCTCTAATAGTTTTAACAACCAATGTTCAAGTGTGATTTCAGTATGAGCGCGGGTTTGACATAACTCTGCGGCTGATTCAAGTGATTTTGCACAGTAAGGGTTCAGTCGTCTTAATAAAACAGATGGATCGGCAATCATTACTATTCCTTTTTATTATATATTGATCTCTAATCTTTATTTCCAAAGATGCTGACCCTTAAGTCAGGAAAGGGTCAGCAAATATTAAATTACGCTCGACTTTCTACCCAGCTATCTGAGTGAATGATGTTGCCATCTTTATAAGTCCAAGTAATTTTTTCATAACGAAGTTCAACACGCTCTAAATGATTGTATTGTTCTTTTGTTGGGTCTTTGATATTGTGCATTTCTGGTTTAACAGATACAACTTTTACACCATCCATTAACGTATTAAAATACTCAATTTCTTGACCAGCATCGTTAATTTTGTACCATTTGATCTCAACTGATTTTAAGTTTTGACCTGTGGTAACTGCTTTGTAAAGATAAGGTGATGAAGCATCGACTTCTTTAACAAACTCAAGTGCTTTATGAACACGTGTGCCAGTTAATTTACCAGTATTACCATCTGTTGGGATGTACACTTTGTGATCAAACTCAACAACTTCTACACTACCTTCACGGCCAAACACGGTTACAGATCCCTTAATTTCCGCGCCGCCGTCATCTTTTAAGAACATATATGCTGGAACAGCCATTGTTTTACTCCTTTTTTGTTTTAGTTAAATCCCTTAGTTTTCTTGTGTCAAAAAACAATTTGACATTTGAGGAACTAAGCTTATTTCCACACGTCGATTTTTGGCACGATTCTCTGCAGTATCGTTATCAACCAACGGTTTTTTTGAGCCATACCCTTGTATGGCAAAACAGGTTTCAGGCATATCACTTGTTTTCATGAACCAATTTCTAACTGAAATAGCACGATCTAAAGACAATTGTATATTTTTGTCCTCACTACCTGTGGAATCAGTATGTCCGCCAATTAAGATGAGCCACCCTGTTTCCTGATTACTTTTTATTTGTTTTTGCATTTCAACTAAAGCATTGATCAGTATTTTGGTCGAATCTGGTTTCAAATTTGATTGACCTGTTTCAAATAATGATAAGCTATCTAAACGTATTACCACTGGTATTACCACTTGAGGTGGTTCTATCACTTCTGGTGGTTTCGCAACATATTTACTAATGGCAATATTTAACGGTTCTATGAGTTGTTGCCCATGGTATAACCCTACACCTAAGCGTACAGGTTCACCTTGTGAAAAATACTTATTCAACATTATTCTATCGTTTTTCAAAATTTCTAATGCGTTAAGTTTCTCATCATAATTATCCATAGCAATGGAATTATAAAAATCAATATCGCTTTCAACTTGCTTAGCAAGTTTTATATTATTTTTAAATGATGCTCCTAAACATCCCATAGTAAATAAGGACGTTATAACAAGTAATCCACAGATCATTGAGCTAATAGGTGAAAACGGATATGCAATAGGCATAAACTTTACTAAATCATCTGGAGGACTAACGTTTTCTTGTATTTTTCGAGTATTAGGGAGTCTCATAGTTGTAAGACTTTCCCATTTATTTTGTATTATATTATTAGTAGTAGCCTCTTGATTAACAGGATAAATAGCTGCAGCAGCTGGCATACATTTTGCTATAGGTTGTTTAGGATCCACTAATGTTGATAAAACAACCTGTTCAATCCAATCTTTAGTTTCATTTAAAAAAGCTTGAAGACTTAAACGACGTTCTCTTTCTTTAGGTGAAATTTTAATATCATTCACCCAATTATTTAATGGAGATAAATAACGATCAAGCAAGTTTAATTTTTGATTTTTAAGTTGAAACCATTGAACAGGAATAGATTCAAATTCATCATAAATTAAATCATTAAATCCAATATGTACCGATATGTAAACAGGTAACGAATATTTAGCAATTTTGCTTGTATCAACCCAAGAT
Source organism: Gilliamella sp. LMG 34360 (assembly GCF_984568995.1). Taxonomy (NCBI): domain Bacteria; kingdom Pseudomonadati; phylum Pseudomonadota; class Gammaproteobacteria; order Orbales; family Orbaceae; genus Gilliamella; species Gilliamella sp. LMG 34360. The sequence continues at coordinate 2,423,558 of NZ_OZ474900.1, forward strand.
TGACGAAAAGCTTGCAATTTTGCAATAAAAATCCCTTGTTTATCTTCGATTTCTGGTGTCAAAGCTAAAAAAATACCTACCCTGCCAATCATATCAGGCCATTTAGCTATTAACGAATCATAGACTATTGGCAAGTGTGAATATTCATCAACATAGATCCAAACGGCTTCAGAAGAAACTAAAATATTCGATTGGGCTAAAGATAAATCATCAGGGAAAAAATCTTTTGCACCACTGCCTGTCACTAATAAAATAGGTAGACGATAACGCTGTTTTGCAGGTAGCAAATCAAGTTTCTCAGTTAAAAAAGCAATATTAGTCGTCGATGAAGCAAGTACTTTTCGATAGTGCTTCATACGCCATAATATGCCTGTGGTTATCACTACCACTAAAACTGATCCTATAATTTGCCATCCCATTGTTATTGGCAAAAAGACAAATAACAATAATAGGCTTAAGATAGCTGCATAAATAATCTGAATACGCTTAGGATAATCGCTCATAAGACCTCTTTTTAACCAATAAGCGAGTCAATTAAATTATCAAGTTGATTATTCAAGATAAAGTATAGTGCAATCACGCAAATAAAAGACAATGCTGTTAAAGATAAAAGTAGAGTCTTTCGTCCCCAAAAACGATGATCCTGAGCTTGTTCAATAATAGGATGATTTTGTTCTGGTTCTGATTCACGCAATGCTTCTCGAAGTGCTAATATAAGATGCTCCCTTTCCATTTGAGCTTTTCCTAAATAACATCCTTGAAAACCTAGCCCTAATACTCTATCAAAACAACTTAGAACAATTTCTTCTTTTTTATCATCTTTTAAACGACCGCGAATTTTTTCAAATAAGTCATAACCTGCATTATTGGTATTAAAATAGATGACTTGGAGCGGTTCACCAAGCCACTCATCATAGCCTTGATCGCTAGGATTATCTTTTTGATAAAGCAAAACTGTTTCATCTAATAAGGCACATAATGCATAACTAATATCATCTATAACATCTTGTTTATATTGTGCATTGTATAAAGCATCACGAACATTCTTGATCTGTTCTTTACAATGTTCATATAGTTTATGTCCTGAAGGAATTTTTGCTTTTGCCTTTAGTTCTACAACTACTAATATTGAGTCACGCAATAATTCATCGATAATAATTTTTTTTGGTTCTGTATTCATTACCTTAACCCTATGATCGCAGTACTGCGAAAAGTTCTAATGAAATATCTGGCATTGCCCTTGGAACATAAAATTCACAGCATCTGGCAAGCAACATATTTTTTGCTGCACTATGAGACAAATCCAGAGCAAAATATTGATTCTCTAAACGTAATGGTATTGCTGCTGGTACATGATTTAATGCTTTGATCGGTATACCTGAAAGTGCTGAATGTATAATTTGTCTAACATCATCTGGCGCCCCTGCTTTACACAGTATTGGAAATTGTGAAAGTAATTGATGGCCAGGCATACTAGAACGAACTGAAAGATAAAAATCTGCATCCTCAACAAGTCGTGAATCATTCAAACGACCTGTCCATAAAGTATCTTGATCATGAACCAAATCAATTTTAATAACGCGTGAAGGTAAGCTTTCTTCTAATAAATTACGCACTAACTCAAAAAGCGGAGGGAAAACCTCATTAAGTTTATCATGCTGATAAGCAGGAATATCATTAACACTATTTACTAATGAAAAAGTCAACAAAGAACCTGTAAACGCAGTTAAAGTTTGATAAAGACGTTCAGGATGAATTGTTGGATTATCACGTAAAAATTTAAGCTGAGGTTCAAATGAACTCAATGCATTAAGGAGCCAAAATAGAGAAACATCCGCAGTTGCAAATTCAGCAATTTGTTGATTACGCTCATGGCGCATACCAAGTAAATGCTGGCGTTTTGCTTGTATCTGGATACATAAAAGATCTAGCTCTTTCAGTAATGATCCGCTTTGTGTCAAAAGATTCAATATTGGCGGAATGTATTGAAGATCTAAAATAAATCGACCATTAAGATCACGTTTTAGACGAGCAACTGGACAGGTTATATAATCACTATTATCTTCAAAATCAAATAAAAAGGTCAACGCATATCGTTCAACAGCAATTGTTTCAGAGTTTTGACCAAAAAGATCAGGTACTTCAACCCACTCTTTTCGATAACGAAGTGGTCTTTCTAGACGTTGATTATCTTGTAGACAATTTCCACCATTAGCATTTAATAATGGAATTCCGATTAAAACAGTGACTTCATTGAGTTCAACTGGAATATCATTGTTCAACATTCTTGCTTCTGGTAAATTATCAGCAATATCAGTATCAACAACTACACCATCATTAAACCGAATGCTGATCGATTCTGCTTTAAGGCGATCTATTGAAAGCGATTGTGTATCAATATTTATTTTTTCAACTCCCCACGGATTAGCTACTAACATAGCCATTAAGTTTTGTGATGAGTATTGCCGCCATAATTCTTGTTGTTGGAATTGCTGAGGCGTCAAAAAGACGCCCTCATTCCATAAAGGACGAAAAATTTTCATTTACCCTGAGACTCCAGTTTTTTCCTATAAAATCGATATTAATTTTTAGCTTTTGGCATTTGTGAAACCATTGATAAATTAATATCCATCCCTTCTATCTGGAAGTGAGGAACTAAGAATGTCTTAACACGGAAAAAGCCAGGATTATCTTCAATGTCTTCAACAATTACTTTTGCTTCACGTAATGGGTGTGATGCTTGAACTTCATCACTTGGATCGGTCATTTCTGTAACAAGATTACTAATCCATCTGTTGAGTTCAAGTTCAAGTACTCGGCGATCTTTAGTTGCACCAATATTTTCACGTTGAATAACTTTAAGATAATGAGCTATACGTGATAATAAGAAAATATACGGTAAACGAGAATTAATTCGACTATTTGCAGTTGCTTCTTTAGTATCGTAAAGCGTTGGTTTCTGTGTTGAATTAGCAGAAAAGAAACATGCATAATCTCTATTTTTATAGAAAGATAATGGTATAAAACCTAAATTAGCAAATTCAAACTCACGAGTTTCTGGAATAAGAACTTCAGTTGGAATTTTAACTTGATTACCAGTTCCTAAATCATAAAGATGAATTGGTAGATCTTCAACTAAGCCACCAGCTTGTGGACCGCGAATTTGAACACACCAGCCATTACGGACAAAGCTTTGTGCCATATTTGCAGCAAAAGCATAAGATGCATTAGCCCAAAGGTAACGATCATGATCAAGACCTTTAACATCTTCAACATAGTTAAAACTACGAACAGGAACAGTATCAGGTCCATATGGTAAACGTGCTAATACTCGAGGTAAAGTTAACCCAACATAACGTGAGTCATCCGTTTCACGGAAACTATTCCATTTTGTATATTCTGCACGATCAAAGTAGTTTCCAATATCTTTGATTGCCGCAACTTCTTCCATTGTCTCTTTACCGAAAAATTTTGGTCCAGCAGAGCCAACAAATGGCATATGCGCTGAGGCAGCAACCTTAGAAATATTACGTAATAAAGCGATATCTTGTGAACTACGATCAAATTCATAATTTGAAATGGTCACACCAATTGGTTCACCACCTGGTGTATCATATTCCTGAATATAAGTGTGTCTGTAAAAACCTGATTGGGAAATTTCCGGTGCATCTTCAAAATCTTGACGAAGATCTTCTTTAGATATATCTAGCAATTCAATTTTTACATTTTGACGGAAATCGGTACGATCAACTAAAAATTTTAGACCACGCCACGTTGATTCAATTTCTTGAAAGGTTTTATCATGCATCACAACATCAAGTTGGCGACTTATTTTTTGGTCTATTTGGCTGATATGATAATCAAGTAAATGCTTATCTAACTTTTCGATTTTTTGAGAGGAACCTTGTATTAACTGAAGCAGTATATTAACAGCCATTGTAACACGTTCATCTTGAGAAGTTTCAAACAAAACCTCATTGTCTTCATATTTATCAATATCACTTACTTTTTTAATTGTATTTAAATTTATTTTATCAAATAAAGATTGGTAAACACTTCCTGTTTCTTGTGTAACTGTCTCTACAGTAGCTTTATTCTCTTGCTTTTGTTCCATTGTTGTTCTCTCGTAATACTTATCTTTAAGACACTAAATTGTCATTAATTTTTTGAACTAATTCTTATAAAAAACTATTTCGTACTTTCAGATACAATTGCTTCTAATTCAGCTCGTAGCTCATCAGACAATTGTTCATCCTTAACGATTTTTTCAAGTTCATAACGAAATGTTGCGTTATCGAGCAGATTAGATTTTAAATCTCTTAGTAAATTGCGCATTGCAAGCAAAGAGCGTAACTGAGGGATTTTCTTAGCGACTTGTTCTGGAGAGAAATCATTCATTGATTCAAAAGAGAGATCGACATTGACATCACTACCATCATCAGCAAGCGTATTAGGAACGGTAATTGTTGCTTCAGGTTTAAAGTCTTTTAATACTGCATCAAAATTATTCTTGTTGATAGAAACTTTTTCTTTTTCTGAAAGAGTACGTTTATCTTTACCACGACCATAATCACCAACAGATAAAATTTTTAACGGTAATTCAACTTTCTTTTTAGCCCCACCGGTATGAAGATCTAGTTGAATATTAACACGCGCAGCAGGTACTTCATTTTGATAACTATTAGACATTTTAATTCCTTAATTTCCCTATTTTTTATAAATCTTAGAGGCGAGATCAATTATTGATTCGTTTCTGCCTGGAATTTACACTAATTAAAATCAATTTACAAGCTTCATTAATAATTTTATTTAATTTTTTTTTTAAAAAAAAGTTCTTATATCCATTAAATAAAATTAGAAATTAAGGAACTTACTGTAAATATTAAGTTTTTTTTTAATAAATTCTAAGAAAATTTATTTATAAATAAATAATTTTCACATGAAAAAAATTCAATCAAACATTCAATCAATAATGGCACATCTTAAAAAATGACCATTTTATGTAATAACCTAATAATTTGTATACATTTTTTGATAAATATAAATTTTGCGACAATAAGTATAAAAATTAGAAAAGCTTATTAGTAATATTGCTTTCAATTTTCAAATTTATTTATTTGGACTAATGAGAACATTTTTCAATTTAACTACTACTTTTAACAAAAGTAATTTTATTTTTTCTGAATGGTTAATATTTATCCAATAATTTGTTAAGGTTGGCGATACTGTACTTTTAACTATCTTATATATTATAAATAATAAATGCAGTCATTATTATTTTATTAATAAATGAGGTTGCATGTATTGTCATATAATTAAGTAGTTATTAAATATAAATGTTTTTATATTGGTTAATAGTTAATATTTTCACGTATGCTTTTCTATAATATCTATCATTCATATAGATGGAACAATCTACTTTTAATTCAAATTTTATATACAATAAGTTATCTTTAAAAATTAAATCGTTCAATTTTACAAATTTTAGAAAAAAAGTTTGACTTTTATCTATTAGGTGATAATAATTCTCATTAGCATTTAAATTAATGAAATTTTAATAACAAATTAAACGCCCAAAGAATTATCAGTAAAACGGATTTTACTTTTTTAAATCATCAAAACTCTCACTGATTTTCTATAATTTGCTTCAATTTGATTATATATTAAACAAAAGGAGTCGCTAATGAAGTTTAATTATTTTAAACGGCGCAAAACCCTACTATCAGTAATACTATCATCTTTGCTCGTTCTTACAGGTATGTCCGAGTCATCAGCAGCAGAAAAAAAATTTAAAGTTGTTACCACATTTACCGTTATCCAAGATATTGCCCAAAACGTTGCGGGAGATGCTGCAACTGTTGAATCAATTACTAAAGTAGGAGCCGAAATACACGAATATGATCCGACTCCTCAAGATATTACTAAAGTGCTTTCAGCCGATCTAGTTTTATGGAATGGACTTAATTTGGAACTTTGGTTTAAACGTTTTTTTGAAGATATTAAAGATGTTCCATCAGTTATAGTGACAGAAGGCATCGAACCGATGCCAATCCAAGAAGGTAGTTATAAAGGGAATCCAAATCCTCATGCATGGATGTCACCGACACTTGCTTTAACTTATATTGAGAACATTCGTGCAGCCTTTGTTAAGTATGATCCTAAAAATGCCATTATCTATAATAAAAATGCTCAGGATTATGTTGCTAAAATCAAAGCTCTTGATACCCCACTGCGTGAGCGTTTGGCTAAAATTCCAGAAGCACAACGTTGGTTAGTGACAAGTGAGGGTGCATTCAGCTATCTAGCTCGTGATTATAATTTAAAAGAAGCCTACTTATGGCCAATCAATGCTGAACAACAAGGTACACCAAAGCAGGTTAAAAATCTTATTGATTTAGTCAGAGCGAATAAAATTCCTGTTGTTTTTAGTGAAAGTACAATTTCTGATAAACCTGCAAAGCAAGTTAGCAAAGAAACGGGCGCTAAATACGGTGGTGTGCTTTATGTTGATTCGCTTTCAACAAAAGACGGTCCTGTTCCAACCTATATCGATCTTTTAAAAGTCACGGTTGAAACCATAGCTAAAGGATTTGAGAAATAATGACACAAATATGCTTAAATGTTAATGATATCACGGTAACATACAATAATGGTCATACTGCAATTCATGATGCTAGTTTTCGCCTTAATGGCGGTACGATTTGTGCACTTGTTGGAGTGAATGGTAGTGGAAAATCCACTTTGTTTAAAAGTATTATGGGCATGATTCGTCCAACCCGTGGGCAAGTAACATTTAATGATATTTCAGTTGCTCAAGCATTAAAGCAAAACATCATAGCTTATGTTCCACAAACGGAAGAGGTTGATTGGGATTTTCCTGTTTTAGTATCAGACGTCGTTATGATGGGACGTTATGGTCATATGTCGTTTTTTCGTATCCCAAGTAAAGAAGATAAAAAACAAGTTGATATTGCACTTGAACGCGTAAATATGCTGGATTTTAAGCACCGCCAAATAGGTGAGTTATCGGGAGGGCAAAAAAAGCGTGTTTTTTTAGCTAGAGCTTTAGCGCAGCAAGGTAAAGTATTGTTACTAGATGAACCCTTTACAGGAGTTGATGTAAAAACTGAAAATGCCATTATTGATTTATTAAAAGCTCTGCGAAAAGAAAATCATCTTATTTTAGTTTCTACCCATAATTTAGGTAGTGTGCCAGAATTTTGTGACCAAGTCGTATTAATTAATCAAACAGTCTTAGCTTTTGGGCCTACCGAAACTACCTTTACCCCTCAAAATTTGATGACGACTTTTGGTGGTGCATTGCGCTATCTGAGTTTGTCTGGCGAAAAATTACATCAAGACGAAGATCCCCGTAAAGTATCGATCTTAACTGACGATGAACGTGCGGCTATTTTTTATGGTGAAGGTAAAGATGATTCCCCACACCAAGATTTGTTGGTTGATGCCCAGTCAGATCAACCAAAAGGATGACAATAATGGAATTCTTACTTGAGCCATTTACCTATGATTTTATGCTGAAAGCTATTTGGGTGAGTAGCATTGTTGGCGCTGCTTGTGCTTTTTTATCAGCCTTTCTAATGTTGAAAGGTTGGTCATTAATGGGGGATGCATTGTCACATTCGGTTGTCCCAGGCGTAGCGGGGGCTTATGCGCTTGGTTTACCTTATTCGGTCGGAGCTTTTTTTACGGGATTACTTGCAGCGTTATCTATAACTATCATTCGTGCCATTACACGCTTAAAAGAAGATGCCATTATCGGTTTTATTTTCTCGACTTTTTTTGCAATTGGATTATTAATTATTTCGCTAAATCCCACCTCTGTTAATGCGCAAACTATTATTTTTGGGAATATTTTAGGCATTGATGATAGTGATATGTGGCAGGTACAAATCATTATTTTGATTTCTTTGGTTTTGTTACTCCTTTTTTGGAAAGATCTGTTAGTTGTATTTTTTGATGAAATCCATGCACGATCAATTGGTCTAAAGCCTTTGCATTTAAAAATTCTTTTTTTCACTATTTTGAGTGCTTGTACTGTCGCAGCTCTACAAACAGTTGGTGCTATTTTGGTTATTGCTATGGTTGTCACTCCCGGAGCAACCGCTTATTTGCTAACAAATCGATTTTCAAGGCTGTTAATTATTTCCGTGGTAATTGGCGCATCGTCCAGTGCGATTGGTGCTTGGTTTAGTTACTTTTTGAATGGTGAAACTGGTGGCGTTATTGTTACACTGCAAACATTGATTTTTATTGTGGTCTTTTTGTTTGCACCAAAACAAGGTTTAATCTCAAACCGTTTACGAATAAGACAAAGCCGATTAAATAACGGGGCAAATATATGACAGATTTATTGGAATATCTTTATTATCCTTTTACTCTGCCTCTTATGCAACGTGCCATTATTGCGGCACTAGCCACGGGTATTGTTTGTGCTCTCCTATCATGCTTTTTAGTATTAAAAGGCTGGTCATTAATGGGAGATGCCATATCACATGCAGTATTACCGGGCATTGTACTTGCGTATTTAGCAGGGATTCCGATTATCATAGGTGCATTTGCCTCAGGATTATTGTGCTCGGTTGCCACGGGTTATATTAAAGAAAATAGCCGAATAAAAGAAGATACAGTAATGGGAATTGTGTTTTCGGGAATGTTTGCGTTTGGTTTAGTACTGTTTTCAAAAGTAGATACATCACAACATTTAAATCATATCCTATTTGGTAGCGTGCTAGGCACGAGTTATGCTGAGTTAGAACAGATTATGTTAATTGCAGGGATAGTATCAGCAATAGTAATCGTCAAGCGTCGTGATTTACTGTTATATTGTTTCGATCCGATTCAAGCCAAAGTGGTAGGTTTACCGGTAAAATTATTACATTATGGATTACTTTGTGTTTTAGCTTTAACTATCGTCAGTTCTTTAAAAACAGCTGGCGTGATTTTGGTTATTGCAATGCTGATAGCACCGGGCATTATTGCATTTTCGTTAACTAAACGTTTTGAAAGGATGCTATTGATAGCAGTAATTGTTTCGATATTTTCAACTGTTATTGGAACACTAATTAGCTTCTATTTAGATGCATCGACCAGTGCATGTATTGTAATTTTGCAAGCCATTATCTTTTTAGGCGTGCAGATTTACCAATTTATAGTAAGGCAAAGTGTTAGGAATTAATGAGAAATGTTAGGTATAAGCGTGAGTATAAATTTACCCACGCTTATTGCGGTGATTGGCTATAATTATTCATCATCCATATATTTGCTGGAATCGGCATAATTATCAAATCGAGAAAAGTGGCCTTGGAACTTTAACCGAACTTTACCAATTGGACCGTTTCTCTGTTTACCTAATATAATTTCAGCAATCCCTTTATGTTCAGATGCCTCATTATAAACTTCATCACGATAAATAAACATAATGACGTCAGCATCTTGTTCAATAGAGCCCGATTCACGTAAATCTGAATTCACTGGACGTTTATCCGCTCGTTGTTCTAAACTACGGTTTAGCTGTGATAGAGCTACTACCGGAATTTGTAACTCTTTTGCTAACGCTTTTAATGAACGTGAAATTTCGGCAATTTCGAGAGTTCGGTTTTCAGAAATATTTGGCACACGCATCAACTGTAAGTAATCAACCATGATCATACTTAAACCTTTATGTTCACGATAAATACGTCTAGCCCGTGATCGCAGTTCCATTGGCGTTAAACCTGCAGAATCATCAATATAAATATTTTTCTTTTCAAGTAATAATCCCATCGTACTGGAAATTCTTGCCCAATCATCGTCTTGCAATTGTCCTGTTCGAATGCGTGTTTGATCAACACGCGATAACGAGGCAAGCATACGCATCATAATTTGCTCTGATGGCATCTCTAAACTAAATATTAGTACGGGTTTTTCTTGCGTCATTGCTGCGTTTTCACATAAATTCATTGCAAATGTGGTTTTACCCATTGATGGTCTTGCAGCAATAATAATTAAATCTGAACGTTGTAAACCAGCCGTTTTTTTATCTAAATCAATATAACCCGTTGAAACGCCCGTCACCCCGTCATGTGGACGTTGGAACAGTTCTTCAATTTTAGCAACCGTTGCTTCAAGCACTTCAGTGATACTTTTTGGACCTTCGCCCTGTTTGGTTCGACTTTCAGCAATTTGAAAGATTTTACTTTCTGCTAAATCTAATATTTCGTTACTATCTCGACCTTCTGTGGCATAACAGTTATCAGCGATTTCATTTGAAGCGCTAATTAATTCACGCAAAATTGCCTGCTGTCGAATAATCTCACTATAAGCAACCACATTAATCGCACTTGGCGTGTTTTTAGAAAGCTCAGCTAAGTATGCAAATCCACCCACATCAGTTAATAGATCTTTGCTCTCTAAGCTTTCTGATAAAGTGATTAAATCAATCGGTGTACCTTTGCTAATCAGCGAATGCATTTCTGAAAAAATCAGTTGATGATGGCGCGAATAAAAATCACGATCCATAATCATTTCAGCAACGGTATCCCAACGTTGATTATCAAGCATCAAACTACCAAGTACAGCTTGTTCTGCCTCAATTGAATGCGGAGGCATCTTGATATTATGTAGATTTGATTTTTTCGACTCTTGATTTCTAGAATCTCTGTTTAAGCTTGTTTCATCTGTATTCATTACGTTCATCTTTTTTTAAACTAATTTATCGTTAAGTTTATTCACTTACGCTAAAAATAATGGCCCTAATGCAAGATTAGGTATTTGATACTCATCCGGATAATCCACTTGAACTAAATATAATCCTTCAGGTTTAGCGGTTGCTGCCGCTTGAGTCCTGTCTTTTACTTGTAGAAGTTCATTAATCCATAATGGCGGTTTATTGCCTACGCCAACTTCAAGTAAACTACCTACTATATTGCGAACCATATGGTGAACAAATGCATTAGCTTTAATATCAACGATGATATATTCGCCCTGCCTTGTTACTTCAATATGATGAATATTACGCCAAGGTGTTCGTGATTGACATTGTGCCGCTCTAAATGATGAAAAATCATTTTCACCTAATAGATACTGTGCGGCTTGATGCATCAATGCCTCATTCAAAGGCAAATAATAGTGTGAAACACCTTTGGCCAAAATTGCTGGACGATAACGGTTATTATAAATGACATAACGGTAACGTCGAGCTGTTGCACTAAACCGGGCATGAAAGCTATCATCGACCACTTGCGACCAACGCACGGCAATATTTATCGGTAAATGTGCATTGACCCCCATTGTCCAAGCAGTTTGAGATCGTATAGCTTGGGTTTCAAAATGCACAACTTGTCCTGTTGCGTGCACGCCCGCATCGGTTCGACCTGCACAAAATAGGTTTATTGGCTCATTGGCGACAGTCGATAATGCTGATTCTAATCTTGCTTGGATAGAATCAACTGATTGCTGACGTTGCCAACCAAAATAGCCACTACCATCGTACTCAATACCTAAAGCGATTTTAGAGGTAGTCATTAATTAGGATCTCAAGCGTCTCTATCAACATTAATGCACCTAAATAGCGAACATTGTCAGCTACTGACCAAAATTGAATTTGTTCATAATGCCCATAACTATGCCGTAAATTAGACAATTTTATTGTCAATTGAGATTCTGATTCGGCGCTAACCTCCGTAACTGGTGTTGGTAAGTTACCTTCTAGTACCTCAACACCATATTCACCAAATCGCGCCATATCTAATTCAATAGGTAAACTACTCGATACATTTATTGCTTGTGAAAGCCCATAAAATACTGGCACCACAACAGATTCAATCGAAACAGGTAAATCGTAATTATTAAGAACTTTGCGAATTTGGTTAATCTGTGATTTTTCACCTAAAGACGCATCATCACGTTCATGTGATATTGGTAATAAATTAAAAGCCAATTGTTTATCAAACAGTTCATTATCAACTGGCATACCATTAAGTAGACGTGCACTTTGTCCAGCTAGTTCATCAACACCTGGCTTACCGTAGAGCGATGCAGGAATGAAACTGGTTGCATGTAAATTGGTTAATAGTTCAGTATCTGTTAGCGATGCCACACAACGCAATAACTGACATACCGTCGCACTTGCCACTGCAACAATATTATCATTACGATATTCAGTTAACACATTGTTGTTAACTTTGGGCACAATTAATGGAATATGATCTTGAGTAGCAAAATAACCACTGGCATCAATAACAACGCAACCAGAATCGGTCGCTATTTGCGCATATTTTTCACTCGTTTTTGCACCAGCAACAAAAAAGGCAAAATGGCACTGACTCCAATCCATTTGTGCACTATCAATAACCGTTAAGTTTTTACCCGCAAAGCGCACAATTTCGCCAGCACTATTATCACTTCCAACTAAATAAAGATTTTCAATCTGAAAATTATGTTTTTGCGCACTATCAGTTTGTGCTTCGTCTGTTTGAACACAATGTTCTTGTAACAATTCAACTAGCGCAGAACCTACTTGTCCTGTCGCACCAACAATCGCAATATTCCATGCAGACATATTTAATAACCCAAATAAAAAAAGTTTAGTAGTAATTATATCACTATATCGTAATTATAGCGGAAAAAGATATTTCGCATGCGATTGGCATTTGTTCTTTTTACCATTATTCATATAAAAGGAGTTGATTAGACTAGGTTTTTAAAAAAACTTAACGTCAGTTTTTAATAATTTTTTTATGACTCTAATAAATTTTTTGGAACATTGATCGACAAAAATAATCTTTCTCAGTTACTAATTAAATAAACATCGTAAAATTAAAACGATTATAAAACAAATTTAGAAACATCTATCATGGCAAAAAAAACATTATCAACCATTGCTAAACAAGCCAATTTATCCATTGCTTCCGTGTCGAGAGTTTTAAAAAAACCACATTTAACCTCACCTATGACACAATCTAAAGTTCATCAAGCCATTGAGGAGCTCAACATTGATATTCATAATAATTTTAAACCACATAATGATCATAATGGCAGTAATAAAATACTAGTGTTGGACAATCAATTTATCACAAGAACATTAATTAACTACGGTTTGGAGGAAACGTTAACTCAAACTGGTTTTGCAATTTTTTACTTTCGCTTCCCCTATCAAACAAAAAAAGACATCCATTATTTAATCAAATATATTAGTCAAAATTCCTTTGCTGGTATTTTAGTTATTAATGATGCGCCTTATTTGCAAGAACTTGAGCATTTTAAAAAAGCTTTACCGCCTATTGTGTTAGTTAATCATTTTTCCTTAAACTTTATATGTGTTCATTTTGATCATTTAGTGATTGGACATCAAATAACCCAATATTTGCTGAATAATTCTCACTCAAAAATTGCAGTTCTATTTAATGATAACAATAAAATCAGTTCAACACTTTTTTTACAAGGCTACAAACAAGCTTTACTAAGAGCTAATATTAGCATTAACAAAGACTATCTTATCGAAGATTGCTTTACCTATGAACATGGCAGAGCGGCGATTAAACAATTAATAAATAGTAACAATCCCCCTACCGCTATTATCTGTTGTGATAATGTTAATCTAAATTATTTAGATGAAAGATTACAAAACTATCAATCTTTTTCAACAAATTATAGTGTCATCTTAGGCGCATTACATCAAGCAAAGGAGAGTGAAATTCAGCTGCCTCAACCGATTACGATAACTTATCTTAGCCACTCAACAGATAGGCAATATAATGAATTAGATAAGCTAAGTCGAATTAATAAACCCATGTATAAAATGGGTCAAGAAGCCGCAACTTTGCTTTGCCAATATATAAGAAATGAATTAGCTACAACTAAACGCTACCATATTATTGAAACAGAGACATTTTTTTATTAAAAATAGTAAATTATTCTGTGTTAACTTAACTCAATTTAGCCAATTCATTCACTTAAACATGATTAAATATTATGAAGTTGATATTAATCGTTTTGGCGATAATTTATTAAACAGTTGTATTCCCGCTCCAATAAATTGTTCATCTTGATAGATTCTTACCAATGTTTCAACTGCTTTACTAGTATCAAGTTCAATCGTTCGACCCAATAAAATATCATCACCTTGAGCATGTGTCAGTATTACTTTAGGCCAATCTTGTAATGGACTATCTACGGGCATCAAAAGTTGATCTTTATCGTTCATCTCTTCTAATGTTTCTAACGTGACCATATTTTCAATAGGATAGTTGGATACTTGCAAACGTCTTAAATAAATAACGTGTGCACCACAACCAAGTCGTTCACCCAGATCATCAACAATTGTGCGGATATAAGTTCCTTTAGAACAATGTATCTCTAACGTCAATTCGTTTTTTTCAACATCAAATTGAATAAATTGATTTTTATAAACAGTGATAGGTCTAGCTTCGCGATCAATTACAATACCTTGACGAGCATACTCATAAAGTGGCTTACCTTGATATTTTAACGCTGAAAACATCGTTGGCACTTGTAAAATATCACCACGAAAATGTGTTAAAGCTTCATTGATTTGCGATTCAGTTACCTCAACTGGTTTGGTACTAACTATTTGACCATCAGCATCAGAAGTATCAGTTCGTTCACCAAGTTTAGCAATGACACGATAACACTTATCAGAATCTAACAAATATTGAGAAAATTTGGTCGCTTCACCAAAGCAAATTGGTAACATGCCCGTTGCTAATGGATCAAGCGCTCCGGTATGCCCTGCTTTTTTCGCATTAAACAATCTCTTTACTTTTTGCAACGCATCGTTTGACGTCAAGCCTTGTGGTTTATCTAGCAATAAAACGCCGTGAAGATCACGGCGAGTTTTTTTTATATTCATCATCTTTTATACTGAAACGTATAGTTAACCTGAAACTTTTTTACAAAAAATTAGAAGTTATTTGTAAAGTTAATCTTTATGACGCTCGTTATCTTGCTTAATAACATTCGTTACTAAATTAGACATTTGCATACCTTTTACCAGAGATTCATCGTAAAAGAATTTAATCTCAGGAATAATACGTAAGCTCATGGCTTTACCAATTAAAGTACGAATGTAGCCTTTCGCATCGTTAAGCACTTTTAAACCCTGCTCGATAACTTTTGGATCTTCATCATTTAAAAAAGTTACAAAAACTTTAGCGTATGAAAGATCACGTGAAATATCTACGCCAGAAACCGTTACCATACCTAAACGAGGATCTTTGATTTCTCGTTGCAAGATGATTGCAATTTCTTTTTGTAATTCATGTCCGACTCGAGATGAACGATTAAATGCTTTTGCCATATCTATTTTCCTTTAAATATAAATAAGCAAGGCTTAAACCTTGCTTATAAAAGACAGCGTAATGACTAAATCGTACGTTTGATTTCGATAGTTTCAAACACTTCAATAGTATCGCCAACGCGAACATCATTATAGTTACGTACACCAATACCACATTCCATACCATTACGAACTTCGTTGACGTCATCTTTAAAGCGACGTAATGATTCAAGTTCGCCTTCATAGATAACCACGTTATCACGTAATACACGGATTGGATTATGACGTTTCACTACACCTTCCGTTACCATACAGCCAGCAATCGCACCAAATTTTGGTGATTTAAAGACATCACGTACTTCGGCAAGACCAATGATCTCTTGTTTGTACTCAGGTGCAAGCATACCGCTCATTGCTTGTTTAACTTCATCAATAAGATCATAAATCACTGAATAGTAGCGTAGATCTAAGTTTTCGGTTTCAACAACTTTACGCGCAGATGCATCAGCACGTACGTTAAAGCCTAAAATAATTGCATTAGATGCCGCAGCAAGAGAAGCGTCAGTTTCAGTGATACCACCTACACCTGAACCAATAATTTTAACTTTAACTTCATCGGTTGATAGTTTAAGTAATGAATCGGAAATTGCTTCAACCGAACCTTGAACATCTGCTTTTAACACGATATTGAGTTCAGATACATCACCTTCGGTCATGTTGGTGAACATGTTTTCAAGTTTCGCTTTTTGCTGGCGAGCTAATTTCACATCTCGGAACTTACCTTGTCGATAAAGCGCAACTTCACGAGCTTTCTTCTCATCACGTACAACAGTTGCTTCATCACCCGCTGATGGCACACCAGATAGACCAAGAATCTCAACTGGGATAGATGGACCAGCTTCAGTCACTTCTTTACCTAATTCATTGCGCATTGCACGAATTCGACCATACTCAAATCCACAAAGTACAATATCGCCTTTACGTAATGTACCTGATTGAACCAGTACGGTAGCAACAGAACCACGACCTTTATCAAGGAATGATTCAATAACAACACCACTTGCCATTCCAGTTTCGTAAGCAGTTAATTCAAGTACTTCAGCTTGTAATAAGATCGCTTCAAGTAGTTGGTCGATACCCGTACCTGCTTTAGCTGAAACATGAACAAACTGAGTATCACCGCCCCAATCTTCTGACATAACGCCATATTGAGCCAATTCACCTTTTACACGCTCAGGATCGGCTTCTGGTTTATCAATTTTATTTACAGCAACAACAATTGGCACATTTGCAGCTTTAGCATGCTGAATAGCTTCAATTGTTTGTGGCATCACACCGTCATCAGCAGCAACAACAAGTACCACGATATCGGTCGCTTTCGCACCACGAGCACGCATTGAAGTAAATGCCGCATGGCCTGGAGTATCTAAGAAAGTGATCTCACCATTTGCAGTTTTAACATGATAAGCACCGATATGCTGAGTAATACCACCCGCTTCACCTGATGCTACTTTCGCTTTACGAATATAATCAAGTAACGATGTTTTACCATGGTCAACGTGTCCCATAATGGTTACAACAGGTGCACGTGCAACTTTTTCTGCACCAGTATCACGATCGCTCATAAGTGATTCTTCAAGCTCGTTTTCACGACGAAGTACCACTTTATGTCCCATTTCTTCAGCAACAAGCTGTGCTGTTTCTTGATCGATTACTTGGTTGATGGTTGCCATTGCGCCCATTTTCATCATGGTTTTAATGACTTCTGAGCCTTTAACAGCCATTTTATTGGCTAATTCAGCAACAGTAATTGTTTCACCAATCACAACATCACGGTTAACCGCTTGTACTGGTTTATTAAAGCTTTGTTGCAATGCGCTTTTACCTTTCTTTTTATGACCACTTCGGGTAACAGCTCGCGCTTCTTCACGTTCAGCTTTACCTTCAGAAAGTTTGCTACCTTTTTTCTGCTTAGTTTGTTTACCGTTGCGGCCACGCCCACGAGCGCTTTCTACTTCACGATCGGTATCGTCTTCAGCTGCTCTTGCATATTTAGAAGTAGTAACATGATAATCATCATCATCTGAATTATCAGTCTCATCCGTATCACTGTATTGTTCTGCTAATTTACGTGCTTCTTCAGCCATACGTTTAGCATCTTCTTCAAGTTTACGACGATTTTCTTCTTCTGCTTTTCGTTTAATTTCGTTAGCTTCGGCTTCTAAACGAGCCTTCTCTTCTTGTGCTTTTTTCACTTTAGGATCCACAGGGTGCGCTTGTTCGGTTTTTGCTACTTGCTTAGCTTTTTCTTCTTCAGCCTGAGCTTGTGCTTGAGCCTGAGCCTGAATTTCGGCTTGTTTTTTAGCTTCTTCTTCACGTTTTTTGGCTTCTTCTGCAGCTGCTAATCGCTCTTTTTCTTCCGCTTCTTGGCGGGCTTTCAATTCAGCTTCTTGCTTAATTTTTTCGGCTTCAAGACGAGCTTTCTCTTGTTCTGCTACAAGTTCAGCCGGATCGCGCTTGACAAAAGTTCGTTTTTTACGAACTTCTACTTTAATTTCTTTGCTTTTACCACCAGCACTTGACACATTTAAAGTTGAATGTGTTTTACGTTGCAGCGTTAATTTAGTCGGACCTTGCTGAGGATTTAAATGCGCAAGCAAAGCTTCTTTTTCCTTTTGTGTAACAGTATCAGATGCTGTTTTTTTCATACCTGCATCGGCAAACTGTTGCAAAAGTGTTTGCACTGGAGTATTTATTTCCTGAGCCAGTGTTTCGATTGATACTTTGGTCATGTATAACTTTCCCTCAATTATTCATTTGCAAACCAACAAATATTACGTGCAGCCATAATAAAATCGCCAGCTTGTTTGCTTGTTAAACCTTCAATGTCGGCTAGATCGTCAGTACCTTGTTCAGCTAAATCTTCCAAAGTAGTTACGTCATGTTGTGCTAATTGATAGGCCAATTCTTGTGTCATACCTGCCAAATCTAATAAATCTTGAGCAGGTCTTTTGTCACCACTCGTCGCTAATGCCATTGTGGTTAATGCATCCTTTGCTCGACTTCTTAATGCTTCAACAAGTTCTTCATTAAGTTCTTCAATTTCAAGTAATTCATCAACAGGTACATAAGCAAGTTCTTCCAATGAAGTAAAGCCTTCTTCAACTAATAGTTGTGCAAGATCTTCTTCAATATCTAAATGCTTCATGAAATTACTAATTGAAGCAAAAGATTCTGCATGATGTTTTTCTTGTAAATCTTCGGTACTCATAACATTTAATGTCCAGCCCGTAAGCTGTGATGCTAAACGAATATTTTGCCCATTTCGACCAATTGCCTGTGGCAACGTATCGGCATTAACGGCGACATCCATAGTATGTTTATCTTCATCAACAACGATTGACACCACATCTGCAGGCGCCATAGCGTTAATTACGTATTGTGCTGGGTTATCATCCCATAAAACAATATCGATTCGCTCACCACCAAATTCATTTGATACCGCTTGAACACGTGCACCACGCATACCAACACAAGCACCGACTGGATCAATACGACGGTCATTGCTGCTAACTGCAATTTTGGCACGCGATCCTGGATCACGAGCAACACCTTTAATATCAATCATCTCTTCACCAATTTCTGGCACTTCGATACGGAATAATTCTTCCATCATCTCAGGATTAGAACGACTGATACAAAGTTGTGCTGGTTTGTTATCTTGTTCAACAAGATATAAAATACCACGAACACGGTCACCAATACGAAAGTTTTCACGTGGTAACATGTCATGACGTAACATCATTGCATCGGCATTATTACCTAAATCAAGAATTACACTATCACGGTTAGTTTTCTTGACAATACCCGTTACGATTTCACCAATGCGATTTCTGAACATGTCAATTACCATGGCTCGCTCAGCTTCACGTACTTTTTGTACAATAACTTGTTTCGCTGTTTGGGTAGTAATACGGTCAAATGCTACTGATTCAATCTGTTCTTGAACATAATCACCGAGTTGTACTGATGGATCTTCGTATTGTGCTGCTTCTAATGTTATTTCTTTCGTTGGTTGAGAGACATCACTCACAACATGCCAACGACGGAATGTGTCATAATCGCCTGTTTTATGGTCGATTTTTACAATAACGTCAATATCCACATTCTGTTTCTTTTTAGTGGCTGTTGCTAATGCTGTTTCTAGCGCTTCAAAAATTTTGTCACGCGTTAGTGCTTTTTCATTTGATACTGCTTCAACAACAGCTAAAATTTCTTTATTCATCCTTTACACCCGTACTCTATTTAAGGTTAAAATTAGGTACTATGTTTGCTTTCTGTATATTACTAAAAGCAAACACTTCATCATTATCTTCCACCGTTAATGTAATCATGTCATTATCAATGGATTTTATCCTACCTTTCCACTTGCGACGATTTGCAACAGGAATGCGTAAACTAATAGTGACTTCTTCACCAATAAATCGTTGATAATGTTCAAGCGTAAACAGAGGTCTATCCATACCTGGCGATGAAACTTCAAGGTTATAGGCGTCTTTGATAGGGTCTTCAACATCAAGTACTGCGCTAATTTGTCGGCTAACATCAGCACAATCATCAACAGTTATACCATTTTCATTATCAATATAGACTCTAAGTACAGGATAACGACCACGAATGTATTCAACGCCAACTAACTCAAAACCAAGTGCATTTACTGGTTCTTGAATGATATCAGTTAATTGCTGTTCTATATTAGCCAAACAAACCTCCACTGCAGAAAATAAAAAAGGGCATAAAGCCCAACATTCTTTTTAAACTTACGCTTAAAATCACAACACGAAAAAAAACCTCGACATGCGAGGCTACATTTAAAAAACCAATTATAATGAAGCCACTTGAGTTGAACTTTCATGCAATAAAAAGAGTTGATTGATTTATGAATGAAAATTTAAGTGGTTGCGGGGGCTGGATTTGAACCAACGACCTTCGGGTTATGAGCCCGACGAGCTACCAAGCTGCTCCACCCCGCGATAGATGACTGAGAATTATACTTCTTTTTGGATAAAATGCAACTTAAAATCACGCTCGTTTTATCAATTATGCTTAAAGTTTTTAAAAATAACACACTTTAACTTTGCTTGTGTATTCAGGTAAATTAAGCATAATTGGTTACCTAATATTGGTATAAAAATCCATATTTCAAGTTCATTATACCAATGTTAGTTCTTTAAATAAGATTACTTGCTTGTCGCCTGTTTCATCGCTTTAACAAAGCTCGCTAATTCACTCAGCATTTTATCTGTGTTATCCAGATTATGCTCAATAATTTTAACTGTAGCCGAACCCGCAATAGCCCCAGCAGCACCCGATTTAATGGCTTCACTGACTTGAAACGGTTCAGAAATACCAAATCCTTGAATCGCTGGCGGAGCACCATATTCATGCAATTTATCTAGTAAATGGGTTAAAGGCTTATTAGCGCGATTTTCAGTACCTGTTACGCCTGCACGCGAAACCAAATAAGTATAGCCTTTACCTTGTTTAGCAATATTCTTTATCACTTCATCATCTGCATTAGGCGGACAAATAAATATTGGGTCAATTCCATGTTTTTCAGCAGTATCGGTAAATTCTGGCGCATATTCCACAGGTAAATCAGCAATTAATACTGAATCGACGCCCGCTTTGGCACATTTAGCATAGAAGTTATCAATACCATTTTTGAACACCAAATTAGCATAAATTAGCAAACCTATTGGGATATCAGCATTTTGCTTTCTTATTTTACTTAAAATTTCAAATGATTTTTCAACGCTAATGCCACCTTTAAAAGCACGGATATTGGCATTTTGAATGGTTGGACCATCAGCCATTGGATCTGAAAATGGGATACCTAATTCTAAGGCGTCAGCACCTGCATCAATCAAGGTTTGGATAATTTTTAGCGAAAGGTCAGGTGTTGGATCGCCAACCGGTACAAAAGGAACAAATGCACCACGTTTTTCCGCTGCTAAAGTTGCAAACAGTTTTTGATAACGGCTCATTGTATTTCTCCTTTTGCTTTTAAAACATCATAAACAGTAAATATATCTTTATCACCACGACCAGATAAGTTAACAATTAATAGTTGTTCTTTGTCTGGGTTTTCTTTAATCATTTTCATCGCATAGGCTAATGCATGTGATGATTCAAGTGCGGGGATAATTCCTTCATGACGGGATAACTCTTTAAACGCATCAAGTGCTTCATCGTCAGTAATCGAAACGTATTGCGCTCGGCCAATGCTATCTAAATAAGCATGTTGTGGACCCACTGCTGGAAAATCAAGTCCTGCCGAAATTGAATAAGACTCTTCAATTTGCCCTTCGTCAGTCTGCATCATTGGAGTTTTCATTCCAAAATAGATGCCTAGTTTACCATGTTTTAATGAAGCCCCATGCTCGCCACTTTCAATACCATGTCCGCCGGGTTCAACACCAATTAATTTAACGGATTTATCATCAATAAAGTTAGCAAACATACCAATTGCGTTAGATCCTCCACCAACACAAGCAATGACAGCATCAGGCAGACGGCCTTCACGCTCTAAAATTTGCTGTTTAGCTTCACGGCTGATCATTTGTTGAAATTCACGCACAATAGTTGGGAAAGGATGGGGTCCCGCTGCTGTACCAAGCATATAGTGAGCGTGTTCATAACTACCAGACCAATCGCGTAGCGCTTCATTACAGGCATCTTTCAACGTTGCAGAACCTGTTTCAACCGGGATCACTGTTGCGCCCATAAGCCGCATTCTAAAGACATTAGGTGCTTGACGTTGAACATCTTTAGCGCCCATATAAATTCGGCATTTTAAGCCTAATAGAGCACAAGCTAAAGCGGAAGCAACACCATGCTGCCCTGCTCCAGTTTCGGCAATAATTTCAGTTTTACCCATGCGTTTAGCCAGTAAAGCTTGACCTAATACTTGATTGGTCTTGTGTGCCCCACCATGCACTAAATCTTCTCGTTTTAAATAAAGTTTCGTTTTAGTTCCTGCCGTTAGATTTTTACATAATGTCAGCGCGGTTGGTCGACCAGCATAATTAACTAATAGATCATTAAACTCTTTTTGGAAATCTGGATCATGTATCGCGGATAAAAAAGCTTGCTCAAGTTGTTCTAGTACAGGCATTAATATTTGGGGGACATATTGCCCACCAAATTCACCAAAATAAGGATTTAATTTAGACATAACCATTCCTTTTTATAATTAAAAATTAAATTTGTTCAAATACTGCGTTGATTTTCTGTTTATCTTTGATACCAGGTGCCTGTTCAACCCCTGAATTGAGATCAACCCCGAGTACACTGGTTGCAATAGCTAACTTAATATTTTCTGGATTGATGCCTCCAGCTAAAATCACATTACTTAACTCATGATTATCAAGTAATGACCAATCAAAACTTTTACCCGTTCCCCCCGCACCATTGTCAAATATATAACGTGAAACTAATGGATTATGATGCTCTGGGACTGTGCCATCAATACTTAATGCTTTCCAAATTTGGCAGGTTAAAGGTAACTTTTCGCGTAAAGCTTGTATGTAGTTAGCATCTTCTTTACCATGCAATTGCACTGCATAAAGAGATAACTGCTCAGCAATTTGACATACTTCATCAATGTCTTGGTTTTTAAAAACGCCCACCCAATTAAGAGGTGCTGCCGACATTACGCTACGGGCAATATTTGGTTGAATATAACGCGGTGAACTGCTGACAAAAATCAACCCGCCATATACTGCTCCAGCTTGGTAAACATTGACCGCATCTTCGGCACGAGTTAACCCACAAACTTTATTTTCGCCCAACACGACTTTGCGAATGGCTAAATCTAAATTAGGCTCTGACATCAACGCGCTGCCAATTAAAAAGCCTTTAGCATACTGGCGCAGATCCTTTACTTGACTATGGGTATAAATTCCTGACTCGCTAATCACAATACGATCATCAGGGATCGTTTTCGATAAATCTTTAACTCGGTTTAAATCAACGGTTAGATCGCGCAAATTACGATTATTAATACCTATGACTTTCGCCCCTAATTTAATTGCCCTTTCTACTTCACTTTCAGTACTCGCTTCGGTTAAAACGCCCATATTAAGTCGATGAGCAACCTCACTTAACTGTTGATACTCATCATCTGTCACGACTGATAGCATTAATAAAATGGCATCAGCTTGGTAATAACGAGCCAAATAGATCTGGTATTCATCAATAATAAAATCTTTACAAAGTACCGGTTGTGTCACCTCATTACGTACAATTGTCAAAAATTCAAAGCGACCTTGAAAATATTTTTCATCGGTCAAAACCGAAATAGCCGATGCATAATTTTTATAAATTTTAGCAATATTGGCGGGATCAAAATCCTCACGAATTAATCCTTTAGATGGCGAAGCCTTTTTACACTCTAAAATAAACGCCGTTTTAGCTTGATTTAAAGCTTGATAAAAATCACGATCACTGGGTTTCACCTCCGATTTAAAAATTGCAAGTGGCGTAGCTGCTTGCTGCTGAGATAACCAAATCTGCTTATCATGAATGATCTTTTTTAATACTGTTGCCATTTCAACATTTTTGGCTAATGCTGCAATTACCATATTCTTCTCCATCTATTATCTTGCTGCTAACTTTTGCAATAACTCGTAAGATTTACCGCTATGCATCATATCGATCGCGCGTTTAGCATTCTGTTTAAGGTCAGCTTGACCAAACAAACTCATCAACATCGCCACATTGACAGCAATTGCTGCTTCGTGAGCAGGTTTACCATGACCTTGTAAAATCGCAATTAACATATCACGATTCATCTCTGGTGTACCGCCCTCAATATCTTTTAGTGTATAGGTTGGTAAACCAAAATCTTCTGGCGTTAAAGTAAAATAACGAATTTCGCCGTTTTTAACTTCCCCTACTTGAGTAGCACCATGAATCGCTACCTCGTCCATACCCGCCCCATGTACCACATAAGCATGAGTATAGTTAAGCATTTTTAATGTTTCTGCAATAGGTTGGATTAAATCAGGATGATAAACCCCTAATAAAATACGTTTAGGGCGAGACGGATTAATTAATGGTCCTAATACATTAAAAATAGTACGTGTTTTTAACTGTTGTCGTACTGGTGCTGCATGACGGAACCCAGAATGATACTGCTGGGCAAACAAGAAGCAAACACCTAGTTCATCTAGAGCTTTACGTGATGCTTCGGCTGGCATATTTAATTTAATGCCTAAAGCAGATAACACATCAGAAGATCCCGATTTGCTCGATACACCGCGATTACCATGTTTTGCCACTTTATAACCCAATGCAGCGGCTACAAAGGCACTGGCAGTTGAAATATTAATACTGTTCGTACCATCTCCACCCGTACCGACTATATCGGTAAAATCATAATCTGGTATATCAAAACTATCGGCATTTTCAAGCAAAGCCTGCGCTGCACCTGCAATTTCATCTGGTTTTTCGCCACGCACTTTCATACTGATGATAGCCGTTGCTAATACCGTTGGTTCAATTTTACCTTGAATGATGAGGTTGAAAAGTATTTTGCTTTCTTCCTGCGCAATTGTTTGGCCTAAATACAATTTATTTAATATTGGTTGAATATTGTATTCTTGCTTATCAACAATTGCTTTTTGCTGATTAGGCTCGGCTCTTTTTTGTGGTGAATTAAGTGCCCAAGCTATGGTTTGCTCTAATAGTTTTACACCTTGAATGGTTAAAATCGATTCCGGATGAAACTGAAAACCACAAACTCGATCTTCATCATTGCGTACAGCCATTACAATATTGTTGCAAAGAGCATTGATCGTGAGCGTTTTGGGAATATTCTCACCTTTTAAAGAGTGATAACGAGCGACTGGCAATGGATTAGGCAATCCTGCAAACATCGCTTGCTCATCATGCTCAATAAGCGATGCCTTACCATGTAAAATATCACCCGCTGGCACAATACTGCCACCATAGGATTCAACAATAGCTTGATGCCCAAGGCAAATACCAATGATCGGTAATTTACCTTTTAACCGTTTTAACAGTTCAGGCATAGAGCCCGCTTCGCTCGGTGCGCCAGGACCTGGAGATAACATCAAAATAGGATTTTGCATTTGTGATAATTTTTCGATAATCACATCGGCAGGAATCGTATTACGATAAACAGTCACACAATGTTTGCTATTACGTAATTGATCAACCAAGTTATAAGTAAATGAATCAATATTATCAATAAATAAGATATTAGCCATTAGAATACACCTTCTACATTATGTGCTGCCATAATTGCCCTAACTACTGCGCGAGCTTTATTACGTGACTCGTCTGATTCGGACTGAGGATCCGAATCCAACACCACTCCCCCACCCGCTTGCACCGTGGCTATGCCATCTTCAACATAAGCACTGCGAATCACAATACAGGTATCAAGATCACCATTTGCGGTAAAATAACCTACTGCTCCGCCATAACTACCACGTTTCACTTTTTCGGATTCAGCAATTAATTGCATTGCACGCACTTTTGGTGCGCCAGTTAATGTGCCCATATTCATCGTGGCTTTATAAGCATGTAATGCATCTAAATCCTGCCGTAACTGCCCCACAACTCGCGAAACCAAATGCATCACAAACGAATAACGATCGACTTTCAACAACTCTTTGGTATAACGTGTACCCGGCTCACAAATACGGGCTAAATCATTGCGGGCTAAATCAACCAGCATTAGGTGCTCGGCCAACTCTTTTTTATCGGTTCGCATCTCAAGTTCTAAACGACTGTCTAAATCATGGTCAATATCGCCATTCGCGGTCAGACCACGTGGGCGTGTGCCAGCAATAGGGTAGATTTCAACTTGATTGGTAGCCTTAGTATATTTAAGTGCACTTTCAGGAGAAGCACCAAATAACACAAAATCTTTATCTTGCATATAAAACATATAAGGACTTGGATTATTGGTTTTTAGTACTTGATAAGCTGATAACGGTTTGGGGCAAGGCAATGTAAAACGTCTTGATGGTACTGCCTGAAAAATCTCGCCTTGCTGAATGGCATCTTGCATTTTTTTTACGATGGTATTGAAATCATCATCGCTCTTATTGCAACTTACATCGATTTTGGCAAGCGATTGGCTATCAATTGGCTTCATCGGTTTGCTTAACGTTGTTTGCAGCTCATCTAACCTATGTATTAATCGTTCAATTTCTTTAGTGTTAGACGTAAATGCGGTTGCTTTTAAAATGGATAGATGATCTTTATGATTTATTTCTAATAGTGTTTCAGCTAAATAAAAACAGAAGTCTTGGCAACGCTGTTCAGAAGATAAAATTGGTAGATTTTCAAATCCCGCGACCAGATCATAACAAAATAATCCGCCAATAAAAACCGCATCTGGACTGGAATTTTCTGGCACATTAACGACTGTTAACAAGGTTCTTAATGCATCAAATACCGACAAAGATTTCAAACGTGAATCCTCATCTTGCAGATGATCAATGTCAGGAAAAACTAACGTTAATGTTTGCGCATTAGCGAATGTTTTAACTACTTTATCGTCAACGGCTTGTTGCAACAAAGGTAATAGTTTTTCACCATTGGTTGTTAACGCTTCAATAGTGACTTTGGTATTCAGCGCTGAAATGCGCAAAGCACTATCAACAATCATCACACTTTTAATGCCTTGCTTATTATCAATTTCAGCCGATTCAAGCAGCAATGTCGCAGGTCGACTATCACACAATTGATAAAACACCTGAGTCGGATCTTGATAATAACCGATGGTTTTGGTTATTTGAGTTAATGTTGGCTTATTCATTGTTGACTCTCTATGTTTAAATTTTTATTCAGACTAATTCTTTTAATATCCTGAAACTAAAAAACCCGCACTAAGCGGGTTTTGCGAAAAAGACCATCCATCATCACATTACCCGCAAAATGAACCACACCACCAACCAAAGTAAGTGAATGGACGAGTAATAAGATGTAAAGATTGTATTTTCATAATGTTATTGGTATAAAATAAATTTTGTACTATTAAACTAGTTCAATGATGCAATGTCAAGTGAATATTTCATGTTCGATGAATAAAAATTAATTTTTATAAAATAAAAAAGCGCGTTGATTAATACGCGCTTTTTATTATTAACGTAATGGCATTTCTGATTGAACTACTTTAATCGGTTTGCTTCTGGTTTTAGATTGAGAAGTTCTCACATGGTTTGTGATCCACAATTTATGGTGAGGTTGACATTGAGGACCTAAATAGATCTTTTCAAGATAATCTTCTATTTTGCCATAATTAACAAATAGACTATTTGCATATGCATAATCTTTCGGTGCTTGTATTAACTCATCAGCAATATTGGTAATATAAAACATCCGACATTCATCTTCATCCTCAAAGGCGGCATGCTTGACTAAGCATGAGATAGGCATCAATGCTAAAGCAATCAATTGATCCAAATTAGTTATTTTTTCGATTATCTCTTTTTGCTTAGGTTCTTCAGGATTTTTCAAAGAATGAATAATTTCTTCAATTTGCTGTAATTTTTTTCTAACTGTATTTATTTTTGCTTCTTCATTTAGCGAGTCTAAATAATTATTCCACTTAGCATCAATATTTTCAGCAGAATCACTTTGATGTTCTAAATAAAAGGAGTACTTGTTACGTTTAGCAATACTAATGTAACCATTTTTTGGATCAAAATAGAGACAACGGAATAATGGCAAAGAACCAACAGAAGATGTAATATTTTTTTCAGTAACAATTTCAGAGTTTTTTAGGTCTGAATTTTCGTTTAAATTATTCTCGGTTTTATCGTTCTTATGATTCAAATTATCATTTGAATTATCTAATCCCATAGTTGCCACTACGCTTTTAGCTGAATCATTTATTGGTAAACCTAAAGCAGTATTATTGAACAAATGATTAATACTCTCAGGATTAATACTTCTATTAATATCATCACCAAAAAACTTTTTATTAAAAACCAAACTAACACTTGAACCGACAATATTGTTTTCATTACCATAAAGCCTGAATTGATTTAATGAATTATGATTAAATGAAAAACTAGATAAAAAAGTTTTGATTTCATTATCTTTTTCAGTCTTAACACCTAACGAGTCAGTTAAAACTTTGTTTTCAGTTGGATCATTCATAAAATCCACCACATTTAAACGAAAATCACTTGGTTTATTTTTATTTTTTAAAAGGTTAAATAACACTTCTGGTTTTGTATAATGAGCCACTTGCCGTTCAAATATTAGTCCATCATTATTTTCAGATTCATTTAAATTAAACTCTACAAGTAGTTCTTTTTGTATGTGAAGTGTTAATTCTCTAATATCACAAATTTTAGCAACAAGATTATCCCTTTGTTTTTTTTCAAATATTGATGAATCTTTATTGCTAATCACAGATAACATCATTTGAGCAACAATATAAATTCCAAAAATATCATCATAATAAACCACATTTTGATAATACTCTTCCGCTGATTTTAATTTAACTTTTGTTTTGTTAAAGAAAACATTATCACCTAATATCCATTGTACATAAGAATATATTATTGGATTATTTTGCTTTCCAATATTCAAATAACAGCGTTCGGCCTTCTCAATATTATGTTGATTTTGGTAAATATCACCTAAATAAAATTGTGCAAATTCATATATCCCTGGATTATCCTCCTTTTCAACATTAAAATAAAAATATTCAGCTAGTTCAATATTTTGTTTATTTTGATAAATAACACCTAAATTAAATTGTGCCACAGCATATGCCACTGAATTATCTTGCTTTTCAATACTTGAATAATATTCTTCCGCCCGATTATAATTATTATATTCATATTGGTAAATAATCCCTAAATATAATTGTGCTTGAGCATATGCCTTTGGATTGTCTTTCTTTTTAACATTTATATAATATTGTTCAGCTTTCTCAATATTATTTTTTTCATTCTGGCAAATAATACCTAGATTCAATTGTGCTTGAGCATATGCCTCTGGATTATCTTGCTTTTCAACATTTATATAACATTGTTCAGCCTTCTCAATGTTATTGTTTTCATTCTGGCAAATAATACCTAGATTCAATTGTGCTTGAGCATATGCCTCTGGATTATCATCCTTTTTAACCTTTAAATAATAGTGCTCAGCCTGCTTAATGTTATGTTTTTCTTTTCGGTAAATATCACCTAATTTACATTGTGCTTGAGCATATAACTTAGGATTATCTTGCTTTTTAACATTTAAATAACATTGTTCAGCCATCTCAATGTTATACTTTACTGTTTGGTAGATAACACCTAATTTACATTGTGCTTGAGCATATACCTTAGGATTATCTTCCTTTTTAACATTTAAATAACATTGTTCAGCCATCTCAATGTTAAATTTTGCTTCTAGATAGATAAAACCTAAATTCAATTGTGCATTAGCATATATTTCTGGATTATCCGCCTGTTTAATATTTAAAAGATGTTTTATCGCTTGCTGCCAATCTTTTTTATATTCGTAATAAATTGTACCCAATTCAAATTGAGCTTGTGCATATTCCTCATCACCATCTTGACCATCTTTCCGAGTAATTTTTTTGAGTTGTTCAATTTCCTGTTCAATTTCTGCTTCTGTTTTTTGTTGTTCCATTCCAATTCCTTTTTTTATTATTTTTATAGTCAATTAATAGTATTTAAGGTATTACATTGTTAATAATATTAGGTATACTTTTTAGTCATTTGATTTTATCAACAGTTAAATAAAATACGAAAATATTTTGTTAATGGATTTTATTTTGAACAATTTTGTTATAGATATATTATGTTTATAAGTAGAATCAATACAAGAAGCTATTTTAATTTCATATAGTTATGTAAATTAATAATTTGTCAAAGTACCTTATAGCGATTAAAATGATTTACACTTTTAAATTATCCCCAAAAACCAGAGAATTTAACTTATGCCTATATTTTATCTTCTTATTGCAGTGATTGTTTTACTTGCTGTAGTAACTGTTGTTAAAGCCATTACCATTGTGCCGCAAGGATACCAATATACTATTGAGCGTTTTGGTAAATATACTCACACTCTTGAACCGGGTTTAAATATTATTATTCCTTTTATGGATGGTGTAGGTCGTAAAATCAATATGATGGAACAAGTGCTTGATATTCCATCTCAAGAAGTCATTTCTAAAGATAATGCTAATGTGCAAATTGATGCAGTTTGCTTTATTCAAGTACAAGATGCCGCAAGAGCCGCTTATCAAGTCAATCAACTTGAACGTGCTGTGATTAATCTTATGATGACTAACATTCGTACCGTACTCGGTAGTATGGAACTTGATGAGATGTTATCGCAACGTGACCACATTAACTCAAAATTACTGAGTATTGTTGATGATGCAACCAGTCCTTGGGGCATTAAAATCACCCGTATCGAAATCCGAGATGTGCGCCCACCAGCAGAGTTGATTGCAGCCATGAATGCACAGATGAAAGCTGAGCGTAATAAGCGTGCTGAAATCCTAGAAGCTGAGGGGATCCGCCAAGCTGCTATTTTACGTTCAGAGGGTGAAAAACAGTCAGAAATTTTAAAAGCCGAGGGTGAAAAACAAGCCGCATTTTTACAAGCTGAGGCTCGTGAACGTGCAGCAGAAGCGGAAGCAAAAGCAACACAAATGGTTTCGGATGCGATTGCCGCTGGTAATATTAATGCAATTAACTACTTTGTTGCCCAAAAATATACTGAGGCATTACAACAGATCGGCGCTTCAGATAACAGCAAAGTGGTAATGATGCCGCTTGACGCTTCATCGCTGATGGGAAGCATTGGCGGTATTGCGGAATTAATTAAAAATTCTAAATAATCGGTATTAAATTAAGTTTAAGTAACACAAATTTCCTAGCTGACAACCAATTAGCTAGGAGATAATTGAAAAATATATTTCAATCAATAAATGAAAGGTAAAACCAATGTCTGATTTTTTAATGGTTATTTATGATTCTCCTCACTGGGTTTTTATCGCTTTAGGCGGTCTTTTGCTGATTGCTGAACTATTAGGAACGGGCGGATATGCACTCTGGAGTGGAATTGCAGCCATTGCTGTTGGTTTAATCGCTTGGATTTTACCTTTATCTTGGCCTATTTTATGGATCCTTTTTTCTATTTTCACTCTTACTTCAGCTTATATTTGGTGGGTTGTATTAAAAAAACGAGATCACAATCAATCACGAAAAAATCAGATCAATCAACCTCAACAGGAGTTAATTGGCATTAAAACGGTTGTTACCGATGCGATTATTAATGGTTCAGGGCGAGTTAAAATTAAAGATGGGACTTGGTCAGCAAGATGTGATAAAGATCTCGATGTTGGTCAATCAGTTGAGGTTATTTCAATTAATGGTTTAACTTTGCATGTAAAACCATTAAATCATGAGTGATACTGTATTGGTTGAATTAATCAGAAACAATTTAATTACAATACGCGTCATTGACGCGTTTTTTTATGGTCATAATCGCAAAATACTCAATAATTAAAACGAGTATTTGTTCGGTAAAATTCTCTTAATTCATACATTCGAAACTAAATATTATTATGTTATTTTGATAATTAAATCCCGATGCCCTAGACAAGAATATCCTCATTAATTG
Organism: Gilliamella sp. LMG 34360; assembly: GCF_984568995.1. Taxonomy (NCBI): domain Bacteria; kingdom Pseudomonadati; phylum Pseudomonadota; class Gammaproteobacteria; order Orbales; family Orbaceae; genus Gilliamella; species Gilliamella sp. LMG 34360. Next base: position 2,455,551 of record NZ_OZ474900.1, read on the forward strand.
CCTAAGATGAAGCCTAGTGTTTTAAATTATTAGACTAAAAATGATATTTTTTATAACGAATAATTTAAAACTGATATATAAATTTATCTTTGGGTTTGGGTCACTAAAAAATTGGTATTGGTATTGGTATTGGTATTTTAAGTAGTCGATTCCGTTAAAAGTTGTTCTAATATTTCATAAACAAGTAATACCCGTTTAGGGGTAATTGTTTGATTTGGCCTGTAAAGATAAAATGACCATATTTCATTTTCGTAATTATCGAACACAACGACCAGCTCTCCTGAGTCAAGATAATGCTGGCAATCTTGGCGAGCAATCGGCGCAAAAATTCGACCTGCTAATGTAGCTTGCAGTAAGCTCTTTAAATCGGTAGTAACGACACAAGGATTGACCAGAGGTATTGGCAAATCACCTATAATCCAATCCCATGCTTTACCAGTACTTGAATTAAAAATATTCCCTACAGGAAATTTTTGTGCCAATTCAAATATATCTTTTGGCAAACCTGTTTGGGTGATAAGTTTAGGTGATACAACAATCGGCTCTTGCATAACATAGATTTTTCTAGCAATCCAATGTTCGTTGGGCGTTTTACTAATGCGAATACCGATATCGATTTGGTCGTCTACAGCTTTAAGAATTTCAAAATCCGTCCGCCATTCGATATTAATCTGTGGATATGGAGCCAGTGCGGTCAATAATTGGTATAGAATTCGGTCGAAATATGGATACGGTGGTAAAGTGATTCGAACTGTACCACGTAATTCATCTTTTGCATTTTTGGGCGAACCAAATAACTGCTCTTCTTCCTGCAAAAAATTCACCGCTTTAGGCATAAACGACTCGCCAAAATCAGTCAACATAATGCTTCGGGTATTTCGCTTAAATAGTGGTTCGCCCAAATCATCTTCCAATTTGGCAATCATTCGGGTGATCACCTGTGGTGAAACAGAAAATTGCGCAGCGGTTTTTTTAAAACTCAATACTTCTGCCGCTACTACAAAATATTTCAACGCATCTAAACGATTCAATTCATGATCTCATTTTTTGGAATTGTGTTTTCTTATTTTAGTCATTTTAAGAGATCATTCTGTAGATTACAATGTAATCGATAGCTTTATAAAAAAGCAACTATCTAATAAAACAACCTCATTTTTAGATAATGGATAAGGATTCAATTATGAACACATTAATTTCTCGACGTAATTTTTTAAAATTGTCTGCCACTGTCGGAGTAGGCATGGTGTCTGCTCGTACTGCTCATACTGCCCCAATTATCCCAACCGCCCAAATGAAATATCACTACACAGGCGGTAATGTAAAAACAAAAGCCTACGCCGCTTTTGATGAATCGGGAGAACTGCGTCCATGGGAGTTTGAACGTCGTCCTGTTGGAGATAATGATATATTAATCGAAATCAAATACGCCAGCATTTGTCATTCAGATATTCATCAAGAAAAAGGCGACTGGGGCAAAATGACCTATCCACAAGTACCGGGTCATGAGATCGTGGGCATTGTTGTTGCCGTAGGGAAAAATGTGACCAAATTTAAAATAGGCGATCGTGCAGGGGTCGGCTGCATGGTTGATTCTTGTTTAGAATGTGAAAGCTGTAAAAATGGTTTAGAACAACATTGTGACAATGACCAAACGCTATTCACCTATGGCAATCCAGACAACCGTGAGCCAACCTCAATCACTCAAGGCGGTTATTCCAGTCACATTGTAGTACGCGATCATTTTGCGGTACATATTCCCGAAAACATTAAACTACAAGAAGCCGCACCATTATTGTGTGCTGGCATAACAACATATTCGCCATTAATGAAATACAAAATTAATAAGGGTGACAAAGTCGGCGTTGTCGGCATTGGAGGTTTAGGACATTTAGCCGTGAAAATTGCTATTGCCAAAGGAGCCAAAGTCTATGCCTTTACTACTACGGCTGAAAAAGAACAAGATATCCGTAATCTTGGTGTAGAAGAAGTGATTTTAGTCGATGACCTTAGTAAATTACAACCTTATAAAGGCAAATTAGATTATATGATTGCTACCGTGCCAGAACAATTTGATGCAGCACAATACGCGGCAACTGTGAAACCATTCGGCTATTTTACCGTGGTCGGAATGGGGAAAAATTTTATGCTTGATATTAGCAATATTGTAATGTCACAGTCGCGGGTGAATTTTAATGCTTCACTGATTGGTGGTATTGCTGAAACTCAAGATCTTTTGGAGTTCTGTTCTCAAACAGGAGTGCGCCCACAAATTCAAATGATCAGCGCTAATCAAATTAATCAAGCATGGAAAGATGTGGTAGCGAAAAAAGCACGCTTCCGTTATGTAATTGATGCCGCCACCATTTAGATTAAATTAGCAAATTAAAGGTAATACGTATCATCAAACATCATTAAACCCAAAAGTCGTATTAAATTAACGGTTTTTGGTTTTAGGATACAAAGAGATGGCTTTCCGATAGTATAAAGCTTCACGAAAAAAGCAGGAAAAGTTCACATCATTGGCAAGATTTTTGATGTTGCTTTTATCCGGATGAGTTAATAATCACTAAACCAAAAATTGAAGAAATCTTTCTAAAAAATAGAGCATTATCCATTACATGCAAGATAGGATTAGGCAACGAGCAAAAGCGTCAACATGGAAATCTTTCCAAGAAAATCATATTAGGGAAAAGTAAATAGCAATCTATTTTTGAATCGGTAAATTTATTTATAAAAAATGCTCATCAATCGATATTGATTGATGAGCATAAAATGAAAATTGATTATTTATCACTGTCATCAGGATGCCTGATTAATAGAACATCCTAATGATGATTAACTAATGTGACATAGACGTTTTTACACCACCTTCAGGAATAGGGACATAAGCGGTTTCTTTATCGGTTCTATGTTTGTTATTACGAACTTTTAAAGCTGTCTTAATACCAAAGAAGATAATGCTATAAACAACAACCAAGAATAGAATGCTTAAGCCTGCATTAGTATAATTGTTGATTACAATATGGTGCATGTTATCAATTTGCTGTTGCGTTAATGAACCGCCCTCAGCGATACGACGTTTATACTCGCTTGCTAAATAGAAGAATCCTTCTAATTGCGGATCATTACTGAATAATTTCAATGCTAATGCCCATGTTGTACAAATTAATAACCATATTGCTGGAATAACTGTTACCCAGACATATTTGGCTCGTTTCATCTTAATTAATACAACGGTTGCAAGCACAAGCGCAACAGCCGCTAACATTTGGTTAGAGATACCAAATAATGGCCATAGGCTCTTAACACCACCTAATGGATCGACAACGCCTTGATAGAGTAAATAACCCCATAAACCAACACAACCTAATGTACCGATAAAGCCTGCTACAAGCGAATCTGTTTTTTTCAAGAATGGTACAAAATTACCTAATAAGTCTTGTAACATGAAGCGACCAGATCGCGTACCTGCATCTAATGCAGTAAGGATAAACAGTGCTTCAAATAAGATCCCAAAATGGTACCAAAAGCCCATATTGGCACCCGGAAGAATTTGATGGAATACATGAGCAATCCCCACTGCTAACGTTGGTGCACCACCAGCACGATTTAACACAGATGGTTCACCAATATCTTTTGCCGTTTGTAGGATTTCTTCAGGTGAAATAACAAATCCCCAAGAACTTACCGTTGCAGCAGCATGTGTTGTGACATCCTTTAATTGTGCCAAAATCACTGGTGCTTCATCAGTCCCAAGTTTATGCAAATCTGGCATGGTGATACCTAACGCCGCTGGCGGAGTATTCATTGCAAAATAGAGGCCCGGTTCAATAATTGATGCTGCAACTAAAGCCATCATTGCCACGAAAGATTCCATTAACATTGCACCATAACCAATAAAACGTGCGTCGTTTTCATTAGCCAATAATTTCGGTGTAGTACCTGATGAAATCAGTGCATGGAATCCCGAAACCGCACCACAAGCTATGGTAATAAATAAGAATGGAAACAACGAACCTTTCCAAACAGGACCCATGCCATCGACATATTGAGTAACATCTGGCATTTTTAAATTAGGATTTAAAATAACAATACCTATTGCTAGACCAACAATTACTCCAATTTTTAAGAAAGTCGCTAAATAATCGCGCGGTGCTAAAATTAACCATACAGGTAACATGGCAGAAACTAAAGCATAACCCACAAGAACAAAGGTGATAGTGGTCGCCTTGAAGGTTAATGCCGGTCCCCAATAAGGATCACTAGCAATAACGCCACCAAACCATATTGATAAGATTAATAACACAATACCAATAACTGAAACTTCTAGAACTCGTCCCGGCCTTAGGAATCGCATATAAATACCCATAAATAAGGCAATTGGTACAGTTGAACAGACGGTAAACACCCCCCAAGGACTTTCAGCTAATGCATTAACAACAATTAATGCTAATACGGCTAGTATAATTAACATAATTAAAAAACAACCAAACAAAGCAATGGTTCCCGGAAAAGGCCCCATCTCTTCTTTAATCATTTCACCCAATGATGAACCATTACGGCGTGAAGATAAGAATAGAACCATAAAGTCTTGCACCGCACCAGCAAAAACGACCCCAGCAAGTAGCCAAAGTGTTCCCGGTAAATAACCTACTTGTGCAGCAAGAACAGGACCGACGAGAGGACCGGCACCTGCAATAGCAGCGAAATGGTGACCAAACAAGACATATTTATTCGTTGGCACAAAGTTTAAACCATCATTATTAATAACTGCCGGAGTTGCGCGAGTCGGATCGAGTTGCATGACTTTTGAGGCGATATACAAACTGTAATAACGATATGCAACAAGGTAAATTGATACCGAAGCGGCAACAATCCAAAGTGCACTAACATGTTCACCACGCCTTAAGGCAACAACAGCAAGGCAACATGCTCCAATAAGGGCCAAGATTAGCCATGGAATATGCTTAAAGACTTTATTATTCATAATAATTCTCTTTATAAGTTTAAAATTAATTAGTTTGATACTTTAGTCCATCAAAACAGATGCTATTTAACGATTGTTACGAATGATTAATAAAAAATTTTTAACATTACTCAAAGATTAAATCCACATAATTTCAATGGATTAATATATCAACTAACGGTCCATTTACGTTCGAGAATATAGTAATTTTTAACTTGTAAAAATAGTAATAATATTTAAGTTTCAGGTTAGATTAAGACTATGAGTGGTCAAAATTAGACACTAAGCGGTAAAACATTTTTGGTAAAACATCTACCCGTGAAGTATGCTTATATCCAATTGTTATAGACCTAACTTTTCTTTAAGGCATTTTAAATAACGGCGACTGACAGGAACAGATATATCGTTGATAAAAATGACATCCACACCGCCCGCATCATTAAAACGGATTTCTTTCAGTTTTTTTAAATTAACTAGGTATTGCCGATGACAACGTATTAAAGGTGTTTTGTCTTCAAGTGTTTTTAAGGTTAACTCAGTAAAATATTCATTATTGGATTGATTAAAAACATAAATTCCGCTGATTTTCGATGAAACATAAAAGACATCTTCTAAATTTAACAAGTAAATTCGATTATGACCAACACATGGAATGTATTTTAAATCCTGATTCACTTCTTTTAATTGATTAGTATTTCCGGATAAACATTGGTGATGTAAACGATATAAAGTTTTATTTAATCTTTCTTGTTCAACCGGTTTAAGTAAATAATCAAAAGCTTGTTCCTCAAATGCCTTGATAGCAAATTCGCCATAAGCCGTTAAAAATACAATCCTAGGCATTGTTTGTGGATCAAGCATAGATAACATTTCAAAACCGTTTATTTTGGGCATTTGAATATCCAAAAAAACAACATCTGGTTGCAGCCGATGAATTTCACGGATTGCTTCCATCGCATTATTACATTCAGCAATAATAGATATTTGAGGATCATTTTCTAATAAGCAACGTAAATTTTCACGTGCAGGTAATTCATCATCGACAATAATAACTTTTAGCATTGAACATTCGTATCCTTTTGCAAAGGCAAGGTTAACATTACTTTAGTATATTCATCTGGTTCACATTCTATCTTGATACCATATTTTTCACCATAACGAATCTTAATTCGTTTATCGACAAGATTAAGTCCTAATCCTTTGTTATCTTTTTTATTTTCACAGTAATTACCAGCATTATCAATCACTTCTAATATTATCGATTGCCTATTGGCATGAGCGCGAATAATTACTTTTCCTTCACCTATCAATTGTGAAGTACCATGTTTTATTGCATTTTCAACAATGGGTTGTAATGAAAACGCGGGCAATTGAACAAATTCGAATTCGGTTGGAATATCGAATTCGATAGTCAACTGATCCATAAATCGCATTTTTTCAATTTGCAAGTAAGCATTAATATGCTCAAGTTCATCTTTTAAAGAGACTATCTCTTCTGTTCTTTTTAAATTTTTTCGAAAAAAAGTAGACAGATTTTGAACTAATTGCGAGGCCTGCGTTTTGTCACGACGTATGACGGCAAGTAAAGTATTTAACGCATTAAATAAAAAGTGAGGATTGACTTGCGCATGCAGTAATTTAATTTCTGTTTTATAAAGCAGTTGTTTGTAGTGTTCATTCTGACCTGCTAAAATTTGTGCAGACAGTAGACTAGCTATACCTTCGCCAAGAGTTCGATTTATTGAACTAAATAAGGTATTTTTTGCTTCATACAATTTAATTGTACCAACAACGGTATTGTTTTCACCTCGAAGCGGTATAACCAAAGTTGAACCTAAACGACAATTTTTACTTATTGAACATTGATAAGGTTGATGAGCCCCATCAAGATATTGTACTTCATTTCTTTCGATCGCCTCTAAAGTGCTATTGGATGTTATTAATGTGCCAGGTTTATGATGATCATCACCAATACCAATAAAAGCTAATATTTTTTCTCGATCGGTGATCGACACCGCGCCTATATCAAGTTGTTGATAAATAATTTCAGCAACTTTGGTACTATTACGTTGATCAAAACCATCACGTAATAAACCTTCTGTACTGACAGCAATTTTTAATGCTTTAGCTGAGAAAGCTGAAGTATATCTTTCAAATATTGCCCGTCTATCTAATAAAATCCGCATAAACATCGCGGCGCCAATACTATTGGCAACAATCATGGGGGCAGCAATACTTCTGATAGCATGCGAAACGACATCAAAAGGTCGAGAGATGACAAGCACTAACACCATTTCAAGTGATTCTACCAATAATCCTAAAATACCCACTAAAAAAGGATTATAAATAAGATCGACCCGCCCTTTTTTCATTAATACATAGTGGAGCAGACCACTTAATAGACCCGTTAAAATTGTTGATAACATACAACTTTCGGCAGTAATGCCCCCCATCAAATAGCGATGGAATCCACCAGTGATGCCCACAAGAAACCCAACTATAGGTCCACCAAGGAGTCCACCTAAAATAGCGCCTATAGCACGGGTATTGGCAATCGTATCTTCAATATGTAAGCCGAAATAGCTTCCCATAATACAAAATAAAGAAAAGATAAAATAGCAAACTAATTTGTGAGGTAAATGCACAGTAACTTGCATAAGAGGAATAACAATGGGTGTTTTACTTAGTAAATAAGCAATCACTAAGTAAACACACATTTGTTGTAGTAGCTGTAATACAAGATCAAATTCAAACATAATATTGCTACCAAATCGAAATCATCAAAAATTTCGATAAAAGATTACTAATTTATTTGTCTAATAAAGTAAACGTCTTTTTATTATGAGTTGTCGAGTCAGAGCCAATGAACACATTAAATTTACCAAGTTCGGCAACATATTGCATTTTATCATGTTATATTTAATTACAAATTTTATTTGTCCTTTTTCATGCGGTTTTAAAGTAATATTTTCAAAACCAACAAGTTGTTTGACTAGACGGCTCACCGACGCCGTTATGTCTTGTAGATACAATTGTACGGTTTGGATTCCTAGTTTATCAACAATGTTTTCAATATTAGCGGTTACAACTATTTCACTGTCCTTTGTCATCTCTGTGCTGGATAGAACAAAATCAATGTTGAAATCGGTGTAACTCAAACCAAAACCAAATGGAAATAATGGTTCGTTAGAGCTGTCAAAGTAGGAAGTTGTATATTTACCCATGTTTTTAGTCCCCCTTGGTCGCCCAGTGTTTGAATGGCTGTAATAAACGGGGATCTGTTCAATATTATAAGGAAAAGACATAGGTAATTGACCTGAAGGATTATAATCACCAAACAATACATCCGTGATAGCATTACCGCCTTCTGCGCTTAAATATCAAGTATCAAGCATAGCATAAGCTTGGTATATTCGTTGAAGAAAATCTTATTCTATACCGAGTTGATTTTCATATTTAAGGCGCTTTAACTATAATTATTTTAATTTTTCATACTAAAACGTAGTGTTAACCTCAAACTTTTTGACAATAATAAATTGAATAGTTTAAAGGTTAACTTTGCCGACTAATGTCGACAAAAATAGATGTTAATTTTGATTAATCCCTAAAATTAGTAAACTGGAATGGTTGCCCAAATTCTCCATTTCGAACTAAAGCCATAGTGGCTTGTAAATCATCTCGAGATTTACCTGTAACACGAACTTGCTCACCTTGTACTTGAGCCTGCACTTTTATTTTACTATCTTTGATAGCCTTTACAATTTTCTTAGCTAACTCTTTATCAATCCCTTGTTTAAGCTTGACAGTAATGCTGTATAATTTTCCACTGTGTTCCATCTCCTCTGGGATTTCTAAAGCACCACCATCAATACCACGCTTGGCTAACTTATCACGTAAAATATCCAGCAACTGTTGCACTTGGAAGTCAGATTGACTCGTTGCCTTGATCGTTTCATTTTTTTCATTTAATTCAAACGATGCTTCAACGTTTTTGAAATCCCAACGGGTTGCCAACTCTCGCGTAGCATTTTCGACACCGTTTTTAACCTCAGGCATTTGAATTTCAGAGACAATATCAAAAGAAGGCATAGACTCTCCTCTTAGAGTGATTATAAATATGATTAAATTTAAGAATGAATAAAATATTTGCCGCCTTTCTAATGAGGCGGCATATAAAGACGATGGCAGCTAAATTAATCGATGGTACGTAGTAGCTCGTTAATACCTACTTTACCTAAAGTTTTTGCATCAACTTTTTTAACAATTACTGCACAATATAGGCTATATTTGCCATCTTTGGTTGGTAAGTTACCGGATACCACCACTGAACCAGCTGGTACGCGACCGTAATGGACTTCGCCTGTTGCACGATCATAGATTTTAGTGCTTTGACCAATAAATACGCCCATTGAAATTACGCTACCTTCTTCAACAATTACACCTTCAACAATTTCACTACGAGCACCGATAAAACAGTTATCTTCAATAATTGTTGGGTTAGCTTGTAATGGTTCTAATACACCACCGATACCTACACCACCAGATAAATGAACATTTTTACCAATTTGCGCACAAGATCCAACGGTTACCCAAGTATCAACCATTGTACCTTCATCAACGTATGCACCAATGTTGACATAAGATGGCATTAACACAGTATTGCGTGCCACATAAGCACCTTTACGCGCAATAGCCGATGGTACAACACGAAAACCTTCCTGTTGGAATCGCGCTTCATCATAATCAGCAAATTTTAATGGTACTTTATCGTAATAATTGGTTGCACCACCATCAATAAGTTGATTTTCATTAATACGGAAAGAGAGCAACACCGCTTTTTTTAACCATTGATGAGTCACCCAATCACCATTAATCTTTTCTGCAACACGCATTTTACCGCTGTCTAATAAAGCGATACATTGATTAATTGCGTCACGTGTTACTGTATCAACATTTGAAGGAGTGATTTCCGCGCGGCGTTCAAAGGCTGCGTCGATAATAGTTTGTAATTGTTGCATCTCGAGTTTCCTTTACTTATAAGTCCGTTAGTAAATATAAAATGGATAAACAGTATAATATAATCTGTCTTGCTTTTTAAGTGGTTTGTCAACAGGAGTAAGTACAGCAAGAAAAAAATAAAATTTATTTGGAATAAATCACACAAAATTTTCCTAACTAAAAAACATTTGATGAGTAAATTGTAGAATCATTTATATCCATTTTAAGCACAAAACTATTATGCATACTCAAGGATTTTCATTACTCGAACTTTTGATAATTATAGGTATTAGCTCTATTGTTGCAACGGTAGGCATTCATCATTGGAAAGCAATTGCACTTCGTAATGAATTAGTTTCAACAACACAACAATTAGCTTACTTTTTAAATGAAGTTCAAGTTAAAGCTTATACTGAAAATCAAAATTATAAACTTTTTGTTTTTTCATCCCCATGGTGTTTAACCATTACCTCAGAAGAACGCCTTGCATCATGTAAACAAGGTGAATTACATTTTATCAAACCGAATAATTCTGTAGAAATTACTGGATTAACTGAGAAAAAACTTATTTACTTTTGGGGAAGACGCAATATGGCACAATCATTTTCCTTAGAACTCTCTAATGAGATTGGTAAAAGTAAGGTTTTTGTATCCTATCGTGGACGCATTCGATTTTGCCAGTTGAACAGTTATTTACCTAGTTTACCACCATGTTAAAAGAGTTAGGATTTTCATTACTTGAAATGCTAATCAGCATTACGTTAACAAGCATGATTATTATTAGTGCAACCTCTTTTTATTATCAATTACAACAAAATACATTGCATTATTATCAAATAACGCGTTTACAACAAGCTGTTGATCAAGCATTAATTGGTTTATCAAAAGACATCAAACGAGCGGGGTTTATCGCCGATGATCCGCATAAAATGAAAAACAACGCCCTAGAGATTGTGAACGCTCAAAATTGTATGATTATCCGATATGACAGTGAAATCCGCCATGATTGGGTCTACGATCCATGGAACTTGAACAATTCTGATATTTTTACCTATCGCTTTAAAAATAATAATGTTGAATACAAAACAGGTGCAGTGAATTGCAAAGAGACTAAGTGGGAAAAATTATTTGACCCTGCTGAAATTAAAGTAACGAAATTCGATATTAAACAAAAAAATAACACTATTGAATTATTGATAGGAGCAGAACTAAAAAAACAGAAACACGTTAAATATCAGGTGACTAAAATAATTAAAAATGAAAACCTATCAAATACTGAATCAAAATAATGAAAACGGATTTAGCGCGATTATAATGGTCGTTATCTTAATGGTCGTTGGATTACTATTATTAACTGGTTTTAATCAACTATTGATTTCCTGGCATAAAACCATTGCTATGGAAACTCGCTATTATAAACGATTCAATCAAGCCAGTTCGGCATTAAATTGGGCGTTAACGCAAGATTGGCAAACACCAACCGATCAGTGGCAATGCTTAAAAGACACAAAATACCAATTAAAAGCTTGTGTAAAAAAATCACAATTAAAAGTGGATAATTATCAACTTTTACGAGGCGAGGCTGACGGTTTCTTTTTATATTCTCTTGCACATTTCAAGGGGACAAAACTGGTTGTAGAAAAAGGTCATTGGTTAGATTACTGTCCTGAAAAAAGGAGTAGTGATTGTGAATAATAAAAATAGTATGGGTTTTAGTTTAATTGAATTAATGATAGCAAGTTTACTATTTTCAATAATTATTCTTGGTTTTACAGGCTTCCAAAAAACACTTATTCATCAGCATCATTATCTTTCTAATCGGTTACAAGCAGAACAAATAGCATTTGAACTCCTTGAAAGTTATCCGGATATTGCTAACCATATCATTCCAAATGGTTGGCAATATACTTTACAAAGTGATCCATACAATAGTAGATGCAAAATGGTTTTAGTTACTGTTACACCGAACAATCTTAAATCAGTAAAACAAAAACGGCTATTTTGTAATTAACTATCGATATTGAATACTGAAAATATTGAAATTATACATCATCAGATGAGCAATTTAACCAATCATGTAGAAGTTGCAAAACTTGTTGTGTTTTTTCAGCATGTACATTATGCCCTGCACCTTCTATCGTAACAATTTTAGCATTAGGAAATTGAGCATAAATTGTATCTTGATATTTGTCGGCTAAATAAACCGAATTCCCTCCACGAATAAATAAAATTGGTTTTAAACAGGGCGAAGCGGATGGTATGGTTTGCCAGTCGCAAATATTAGCATATTGATCATTGATAGTTGGTAAATTAAATAACCAATGTTGGTTTTTGTAAGATTTTAATAAAAATAAACAAGTCGCTTCGCTAAGACCGGCTTCTTGCATAACTGCCATAATTTGCTTTCTATCGGTGATTTGGTTATTAAGGCAATACATTAAAGTTCTTAATATAATGGCATTGGGCGAACTGCTATATTTTACTGGTGCAATATCAATTACAACGATTTTTTGGATGAGCTGCGGTATGACTTGTGATAATTGCATCGCTACTTTGCCCCCCATAGAGTGACCAATTAAAATTATGTCTTTTAATTGAAGTTCATGACAAAGGTCAGCTACATCTTGCGCCATAGCGGGATAATTTATTTGATCAGACCAAGGAGATTGCCCATGATTGCGCAAATCAACTTGAATTGTTTGAAAATCAGATACCAGATCTTTAGCTAACATATTTAAATTATCTAAACTACCAAATACACCATGCAGAAAAACAATTGGCTGCCCTATACCTTGCAATTTATAATTTAATTTCATATTCCAACTTAGTCTTTTATAGTTAAATATTAATATTATATAGTTATTGCTAAAGTCACCAACTATTAATTCAATAACAATAATCTCTATAACTATGATAAAATCTTGAAACAATTTTTTAAAAGTGTTAAATCGTATGTTTCAAAATAATCCGCTACTTGCACAACTAAAGCAAGAACTTCATCAACAAACACCTCGTATTGAAGGTACGGTCCGAGCCCATGAAAAAGGATTTGGTTTTTTAGATGTTGATAATAAAACCAGTTATTTCATTACTGCAAATAAAATGAAAACCGTATGCAATGGCGATAAAGTATCTGGAACAGTAATTGAAAATGGTGATAAAAAGGTTTTTGAACCAGAATCATTAATTGAAAGCCCCCTACAAAGATTTATAGGAAAAATAGGTTTTCAAGAGCGAACAATGGTTATTTATCCTGAAAACATGCCTGCAAATTTAGCCATCCGCTGTAAAATTAACAAACAAATTCAAGAAAAACTTAAAGAAGATGATTGGGTTGTTGCCAAATTGATTTCTCATCCTCTTGAAGAAGGTAAAAATAATTTTGTAGCGGAAATTACGCATTTTATTGCTGAAAATAGTTCAATCTATCTACCTTGGTTAAAAACTCTGGCCCGATATAATTTAGAAGATAATTCACCACAGCCGGATACATTAACAATTGATGAAAATGAACTGATTAATCGTCAAGATTTAACCGATATAAACTTTTTTACCATAGATAGTGAATATACAGAAGATATGGATGATGCCATTACTGTTTCAAAGGACGAGCAAGGTAATTACCAACTGAAAGTCGCTATTGCAGATCCAACTGCGTATATTTTACAAGACAGTCAACTTGATAAAATTGCTAAACAAAGAAATTTCACAACTTATTTACCCGATTTTAATATTCCAATGCTACCTAAAGAGTTAGCAAATGATCTTTGTTCTTTAAAAGAAAACCAAAAACGACCAGCGTTAGTATGCAATATTAATATCGATACAAATGGTATAATAGATGAAAATAGTATCACTTTTATGCCCGCATTTATCGAATCAAAAGCGAAACTTTCTTATAATAATGTTTCAGATTTTTTAGAAAATAATGATGAATTGCTATCTAATAACGCAACCTTACCCGAACAACTCAATTTATTGTCTTCCTTAGCAAAAACCAGAACCATTTGGCGACAAAACAATGCGTTAGTGTTTAAAGATAGCAATGATTATCGTTTTGTGCTTGATGAAAACCGTCATGTAAAATCCATCAATAAAGAATCTCGTCGAATTGCACGTCAAATTGTTGAAGAGGTCATGATCATCGCGAATCAAGCCTTAACTTTGCTATTAAATAATAAAATTGGATTTGGTATATTCAATATTCATTCAGGTTTTGATATTAAATTTATTGATCAAATTTTAAAAGTTTTAACCAATCATGGTATTGAAGGATTTGATAAAGAATCTTTATTATCTTTTGATGGGTATATCAAATTACGACGAATTATCGATAATGATGCGTTTTTAACGGCTCGGCTCCGCAAATGTCAAAGTCCTGCCGATTTTTCTATTCAACCACAACCTCATTTTGGCTTAGGATTAACTGCTTACGCAACTTGGACTTCACCAATACGTAAATATGGGGATATGATTAATCATCGTTTAATTAAAAATTATTTACGTTCACAAATCTTGAATGAACCCGATAAAGAGCAGTTGAAAATCATGAATGAAAGGCGCAAATTATTACGTTATGCTGAACGTGATATCGCTGAAAATCTTTATGTTCAATATTTATCGGATAAAATTGGTGATAATTTTGTAGCTGAAATTGTCGATATCAACCGCGGCGGTGCACGTCTGCGTTTAACTGATATTGGTGCATTTGTATTTTTACCACTTTCAATGATTCACCCTAATCGAGAAGAAGTCGTTTCAAGTCCTGAAGAGGGTGTCATTAAAATTAATAATAATATTTGTTATAAACTTTCAGATACTCTTACTGTGAAGATGCATCAAGTTAAGAAAGAAAATCAATCGATAATAGTAAAATTAGCTACAGATAACTAGTTGAATTAACAATTGTTTTATTTTTTCAACAACCCCTAGTATTACATAGGGGTTTCCTAACTAATAATTAATGATATTTTAACGCTTAAACACTTTTTTTTCTTAACAATATCTGATATCTTTCTTCATCCATTAAAATATTTGTATCAACTAAAAAATAAGATTCAGAGGGTGCTATGTTATCAATTCATGGACATGAAGTCTTACAAATGATGGCTGGTAATAACTATACAGAATCATCTCTACTTGAAGCCATTGAAAAAAGGTTTGGCAAAAATGCTAAATTTCACACTTGCTCTGAAGCTAATATGAATGCTGAACAACTCATCTGCTTTTTAAAGTTAAAAGGTAAATTCAAACCTGATAATAATTCTGGATTTACAGTCAACGAAACAAAAATCTGTCGTCATTAACTCTATAAGATATTAGTGAATGTTCAGTATGCTTTTTTACACTTTTAAACTAATCGTATAGTGTATTTAATAGAATATGAGTATATAATTTCGCGCAGATCTAGCCTGCCCAAAAATTACAACTCAAAAAATATATTCATGGAATTTATATATGAAATTAAGTAATATTTTTATATGCACAATGGTTCCTATTTTTATTGCCAGTTGTGCGCATAAATCGGCTACACCAATTAAAATTGAAGAGCCACCACAGATTGAAATGGATCCATTATCTGTGCTAATGCAACAAACAGAATCGAATAACCCTTATGTGGTTAATGCAAAAGATCAATTACAAAAACTACTCCAATCACAAAATTTTAATGAATACATTTCTAATGAAGGTATTCTAAAGTGTGTCAACGACCCAAACCAATCAGCTTGTGTTTTAAATTTTTACCTTAATGAATACTATAATTTAAAATATAATATTCAAATTAAAAAAATCATTGAAGATAAACAAATTGAACACAAAATTGAATTAAGTAAAATCAATGCTACCCAAGCGAATATTGAAAAATATTGCGATCTTTCAGCAGATTTTACAGCAGCCATCTATACCAACAATAATAGTAAAATTTCTACTTTTCAAACTTTATTCAAAATGAATAAAGGAGACTTATCAATCTTGCATACTAAAATTCTTAAGGATAACTATTCTCACTTTTTGATTGACGAAAATCCAAGTATTCTTCAAGAGATGAAGACAGAATTTATGGAAAAGTGTGTGAATGATCCTAAAAATAACATTATCAATTATTTAAATATTTTCCGATAATCTTAATGCGAGTTTTTATGTATAATTTATTACCCATCAGTCAGTTCAGTAAAACAGCAACGTGCAAAATGCTTTGCATAGTTTCAGCTCTTTGTATTAGTTTTTCTTCATACGCTTTTTCATTTAATGATGTTGTGACTAAAGCAGAAAAGCTAGCAAAGAAAAGTTATGTACAACCCTCTAAAAATATCCCCAATGAATTAGCCTCGCTACAATTTACTGATTATCAGAAAATTCAATTTAATCATGAAAAAGCTTATTGGAATGACAAAAAAACTCGTTTTAAATTAGAGTTCTATCATGAAGGGATGTATTTTGATACACCTGTCCAAATCAATGAAATTGTCAATAATCAGGTTAATGAAATTAAATTTGATCCGAGTTATTTTGATTTAAGTAAAGTCGGATTAGCTCATCTAAACACGAAAAAACTTGGATTTGCCGGATTTAAAGTTCATTATCCAATAAACAACCCAACTAAAACCGATGATGAAATTTTTACAGCTCTTGGTGGTAGCTATTTCCGAGCAGTTGGAAAAGATCAACGATATGGTTTGTCCGCTCGAGGGTTAGCGATTGATACTGGTGAGATGACGGGTGAAGAGTTCCCTCGTTTTAAAGAATTTTGGATCGAAAGACCATCTCCTAAACAAAAACATTTAGTAATTTATGCTCTACTTGATTCACCTCGCGTAACGGGTGCTTATAAACTTATTTTAGTACCAAGTGTGGATACAACAATAACTGTACAAGCTAAAATATTTTTCCGCGATTCGGTGAAAAAACTTGGTATTGCACCGTTAACTAGCATGTATTTATTTGGCCCAAATCAGCCATCACCTTTATTAAATTATCGACCAGCAATGCATGACTCTAATGGGTTATCCATTTTATCAAACAGTGGTGAATGGATATGGCGACCATTAAACAATCCAAAACGGTTATCTTTTTCTTCATATAGTTTTGAAGATCCTAAAGGTTTTGGATTGATTCAACGAGATAACGGATTTGAAGATTACCAAGATCTTGATGATCATTATGAATTGCGTCCTAGCGTTTGGACAGAAATCTTAGGCAATTGGCAAAAAGGTCGGGTTGAACTGGTTGAAATCCCTACAGCAGATGAAACAAACGATAATATCGTTTCATTCTGGGTACCTGCAAAACAATATAAAGCTGGTGACAGTCTTGATGTTAGGTACCGATTACACTATTCATTAAATGAAAAGCAACGTTATCCCGATAATGTAGCTAGAGCAATTAGCACTCGATTATCATTAGGTGATATAAAACAAGCAAATTTAATTCGTAAACTTGATGGTTCGAACGCTTATATTATTGACTTTGCTGGTCCTAATTTATCAGAACAAGAGCCTGTTAAAGCAATATCAAGCATCAATAACGGATCTATTGTGAGCTGTGAAGTACAATATAATTCTGTAACAAAAGGTTGGCGAGTTCTTATTCGATTTAATGTTCAAGACAATAAAAAACCAACGGATATTCGCGTTCAATTAGCTTCAGAAAAAACGAATCAGATTTTATCTGAAACTTGGAGTGGTCAATATCCAGGGCAATAACGATAATAAGATAACATAATGAAAAAAGATTACTTTGCTACTCTTTCTGGCGCAGATAACTGGCGCCAGAAATCAAAAAACAATGGAATTGAGCCAAATAATACTGAATTTCTGAAATATCGCCTAAATCAAATTGGCGATACATCAAACTACATTGATGAAAGAAATCAGCAACCCAGTTATCCAAAAGTTGAACGCGTTTCGATTCAACCACAAAAATGGAACAAACGCTATAAAGCCAATTTCAAAGCTAAAGTTAATCTCATCGCGGTTATTCGTCGCTTAATAATGTTTGCACTAATTGTAATACAAACATATTTCGGGACTACCTATCTATCGACACTGTTACCTTATCAAAGCTGGGAAAAAATTAATTTCATGGCTAATTGGGCTAATAACCCTGAATTAGCCATATACAGTATTATTCCTTATATTATACAAGGTTTTATTATTTTCCTATTTGCTATTTTGTTTGCTTGGATTTCAATTGGTTTTTGGACAAGCGTTATGGGACTAATTTTAGCTGTAATAAGAAAAGACCGCTATACTATTGAAATCCCTAAAGATGCAGCAAAACACATTGATGTTAATCATCGTACTGCATTAGTTATGCCAATTTGTAATGAAGATGTAGCACGCGTTTTTGCTGGATTACAAGCGACCTATCAATCTTTGGTTGAAACTGGTCACGCGGATTGCTGTGATTTTTATATTTTAAGCGATACGAATGATCCCGATCTTTATGTAAATGAATTAAAAGCATGGGCAGATTTTAATGCTCAGAAAGATGATAATGGATGCAATATTTTTTACCGACATCGTAAACGTCGAGTAAAACGTAAAAGTGGTAACATTGATGATTTTTGTCGACGCTGGGGACATTTATATGAATATATGTTAATACTTGACGCCGACAGCATTATGACTGGTGATTGTATATTAAATATGATTGCCATGATGGAAATGACACCTAAAGCGGGCATATTACAGTCACCGCCAAAATCAGTTAGAATGAAGACGCTTTATGGTCGAATCCAACAATTTGCCAATCAGATTTACAGTGATATTTTTTGTGCAGGCACCCATTTTTGGCAACTTAGTGAAGCACAGTATTGGGGACACAATGCGATGATTCGCTTAAAACCTTTTATTGAACACTGTATTTTATCCCCACTACAAAAACGTAAAGGGCCGATTCATATTTTGTCACACGATCTTGTTGAAGCGACTTTAATGAGACGTGCAGGATATGGAGTTTGGATCGCCTATAATATGAATGGCAGTTACGAAGAGCTACCAGGCAATATGATTGAAGATCTAAAACGAGATAACCGTTGGTGTATGGGGAACTTAATTAATTTAAGATTGATTTTTAAAAGTGGTATAACTTTAACACACAGAGTTATGTTTTTAACGAGTGGAATGGCTTATATTTCATCTTTATTATGGTTAACATTTTTATTTTTCTCAACGCTGCTTTTATTAGTTTTTAATTTATCTGATCAACAATATTTTTTCCAACCTAACCAATTTTATCCGACATGGCCAAGATGGGATGAAAATTTGGCATTACAATTGTTATCTACGACGATGGTATTATTGTTTGCGCCTAAATTCTTTAGTTATGGCATTATCATTGCTAAAACAGGTGCCAAAGATGTGGGGGGGATTTTCAAGCTGACTCTATCAATATTCATCGAAATGTTCTGGTCGATGATACTCGCCCCAATACGCATGATATTCCATAGTAAGTTTGTGATAAAAGCATGGCTAGGCAGTAAAATTCAATGGAAATCCCCGTCAAGAAACGACGATGCTTTAACATGGGGTGAATCTTTCTATTTTTGTTGGCCTCTCTCTTTATTAGGCATTATTTGGCTTGGCGTGATTATTTGGTTAAATCCTCAGTTTACTTACTGGTATATTGCTATTCTAATTCCACTGACTATTTCGCCATTAGTGATTAGAATTTCAGGATTATCAAGCATTGGCATGAGCGCGAAAAAACTAGGTCTATTTTTAACTCCAGAGGAAACTCATCCAGCTAAAGCTGTGACCATGACGGGAGAATATCTAGTTAAAACGGAAGCTAACATCGTTGAACATGGTTTTATCATGGCATTGGTTGATCCTATTTACAATGCGTTAGCTTGCGCATTGTCCACTTCTCGCCATTTACCTAATATAAAAATTGAGCAAAGGCGTCTTGAGCTAATTGAGCAATTTAAACAAGCTGATTTAGAAAAAATCAATAAAGAACAACAGTTAGCAATTTTAGAAGATCCAATCATTCTTTCTGAGCTACATCAGCATGTTTGGCAGTTGCAAGAAAAATACGACAATTTATTCACTTTATGGCAAAATGAACGTCAATAATAAAAAATAGGGCTTAAGCCCTATTTTTCTTCTTTTAGTAATTGATCAAAATCCATGGATATTTTTTATGACTTGGCAACCTTCCGCATCTATCAATAACCTACTTAAGCGCGCGAAAATTATTTCACAAGTACGACAATTTTTTACTGATCGCTGTATATTAGAAGTCGAAACGCCGACCTTGAGCCAATATGCCGTTACTGATGTGCATTTGAGTTCTTTCTCTACTACCTTTTTTAGACCGGGGGAATTCGACGAACAACTTGGGCGAAAGATGTCATTAATTACCAGTCCAGAATACCACATGAAGCGTTTATTAGCAGCGGGAAGTGGTCCAATCTATCAGATCTGTAAATGTTTTCGCAATCATGAGGAAATCAGCGATTTTCATAATCCTGAATTTACTATGCTTGAATGGTATCGTATTCAATTTGATATGATGCAAATGATTAATGAAGTTGATGATCTATTACAAACAATTTTAGATTGTGAACCAGCGGAACGTGTTTCTTATCAAAAAGCATTTCAACGTCACCTTAATATTGATCCATTAGAAGCAGATCAAGCAACGTTAGTTAACGCAGTTAATCAGCTCAATATCGGGATCAAAACAGAAGAGTTTGATAAAGATGGTTTATTGCAATGTTTATTTACTTTTGGCGTTGAACCCCATATTGGTCATGATAAACCAATTGCCGTATATAACTTCCCTGCTTCACAAGCAGCATTAGCTGCAATTAGCAGTGAAGATCATCGCGTTGCTGGGCGCTTTGAATTCTATTACAAAGGTGTTGAACTTGCTAATGGTTTTAAAGAATTAACAAACCCACAAGAACAAAGACTACGTTTTGAACAAAACAATCAAGATAGACTCAATTTGAATCTTCCTCAACAAGAAATCGATATTGAGCTATTAGCAGCAATGGAAAATGGTCTACCTGACTGCGCTGGAGTTGCAGTAGGTTTAGATCGCTTAATCATGTTAGCGCTTGATTCAAAGAAACTAGATGATGTCATTTCATTTACCTTTGAAAGGGCTTAGTGATGATAAGTAATTTTGGTCTTACTGAGTGGGTCGCGATTATTCTTGGAATAGTGTCATTGATTTTATTAATTTTATTAGTTAAATCACACCTAGTTATTAATAATTCAAACCAATTATTTAATTTACAACTTTCTCAGATAAGACAAGAGAATCAAACATTAACTAATGAATTAAATCAGCTTGAAAGTGAGTTAAACCAGTATCGACAACAAAATATCGCGCAATTTGCGACTATTAGTGAACTAAAAACACGCTTAGAAGAAACGCGTAATGCAGCCCATGAACGCCAGACAATACTTGAGCAAAGTGAACAACGACTTACAACTCAGTTTGAAAACTTAGCCAATCGTATATTTGAGCACAGTGGTAAAAAAATTGAACAACAAAATAAGCAAAGCCTTAATTTTTTATTATCACCATTAAAAGAACAATTGGAGAGCTTTAAAAAGCAAGTGCAAGATAGTTTTGGCGAGGAAGCAAAAGAACGCCATACGCTTACTTATGAGATTCGCAATTTACAGCAACTGAATCAACAAATGACTAAAGAGGCAACCAATCTCACTAATGCTTTAAAAGGTAACAATAAAATTCAAGGAAATTGGGGAGAGTTTATACTTAGCCAAATACTTGATAATTCGGGTTTAAGATTAGGTTATGAATATGATACACAGGTCAACTTAACCAATGAAAATAACCAACGTTTACAACCTGACGTCATTGTACATCTACCTCAAGGAGGTGATGTGGTTATTGATTCAAAAGTGACACTAGTAGCATATGAACGTTATTTCAATAATGATGAAGAAATTGTAAAAACCAAAGCATTATCCGATCATTTAACTTCAGTACGTAACCATTTAAAGCAGCTTAGTCAAAAAGATTATCATAAGTTAATTGGCATTAATTCATTAGATTATATATTAATGTTTATCCCTGTAGAGCCAGCATTTTTATGTGCTATTGATAGTGATCCATCTTTGATTAATGATGCGCTCAAAAATAACATTATGATTGTCAGCCCAACCACTCTTTTGGTTGCCTTACGTACGATTCATAATTTATGGCGTTATGAACACCAAAATCGTAATGCAGAGCTAATTGCAGATAAAGCAAGTAAATTGTATGATAAAGTCCGCGGTTTTGTTGAAGACATGGAAAACCTTGGTAGCACGCTTGATAAAGCTCAACAAACTTATCAAAACTCTCTTAATAAGCTCTCCAAAGGTCGCGGTAATATTATTGGTCAAATTGAGCGATTTCGTGAATTAGGCGTAGAAGTTAAAAAACCAATTAATCCAGACATTGCATTATTATCTGTAGATGAACTTAACCGAAATAAAGATTAAATATCTTACTGTGATGGCTAATCAATTAAATTAACGTTGTTGAATTTACGTTTTTTAAAGTACATTGTCGAAATTACATTATTAAATTTTGTCAAAAAGTTTCAGGTAATGCATACGTTTGAGTATAAAACATCTTAATTCACCATTACTGAAAATACGTGTATACTCATTTTGTACAACAAGGAATACAATATGGCTAAAAAACAAGTAACTGAACTTAGTTTTGAAGAAACACTTAAACAACTTGAAACCATTGTTTCACAATTAGAAAATGGTGATTTACCATTAGACGAAGCATTGAATGAGTTTGAAAAAGGTGTCAAATTAGCTAAATCAGGTCAAAAGCAATTACAACAAGCGGAACAACGCATTCAGATATTATTATCTGAAAATAGTGATGCAGAACTATCTGAATTTTTAACCGATAATAATGAATAATTTAAAACCATTACAAGAGCGAATCAATACGTTCTTAACGACATATATTGCTCAGTTCCCTTCTTCTAAATTGCAACAAGCTATGAACTATAGCTTGCTAGCTGGCGGTAAGCGAATCCGTCCAATACTGGTCTATTTAACTGGGCAAATGTTTGATTGTCCGTTATCAAAACTTGATGAAGCAGCGGCTGCAATTGAAATGATTCATACTTATTCATTAATTCATGATGATTTACCGGCTATGGATAATGATAACTTACGACGTGGAAAACCGACATGTCATATCCAATATGGACACGCTGAAGCGATACTTGCTGGTGATGCATTACAATCATTAGCGTTTAGCATATTATCTGAAAGCCAACATCTGGATAATCAAGTTAAAATTAATATGATTGCAGAACTTGCCAATGCTAGCGGATTAGCGGGTATGTGCTTAGGACAGTCACTTGATTTGCAAGCAGAGCACCAATCTATCACCCTTGAACATTTACAAAAAATCCACAACTATAAGACAGGAACATTAATTAATGCGGCGGTCCGATTAGGTGCATTTGCCAGTGGCGATATAAGTAAGCCTTATTATTCCTTGCTCGATAGCTATGCTCAAGCAATTGGACTCGCTTTTCAAATTCAGGATGACATTTTAGATGTCATTGGTGAACAAGCTATTATGGGCAAACCTAAAGGCTCCGATATTATACATGAGAAATCTACCTATCCTGCTTTATTAGGCTTACAAACAGCTATAGACATGACAAAACAGTTATATGATCAAGCTATCGATAGTCTCAACCAAATACCTTATAATAGCCAACCACTGCAAGATCTCGCTGGTTTTATTATAAATCGAAATAGTTAACACGATGACTTAATGATAAAAATGAATTTGGATAATTATCCCTTATTAAAAAAAATTAACTTTCCAGAGGATCTACGATGTTATCCTCAATCTCAGCTGCCTGAAATTTGTCGTGAGTTAAGACAATTTTTATTAAATTGTGTAAGTCAATCTAGCGGACATTTAGCATCAGGACTGGGTGTGGTTGAATTAACAGTAGCACTGCATTATGTTTATCATACCCCTTTTGATAAAATTATTTGGGATGTTGGTCATCAAGCTTATCCACATAAAATTTTAACTGGCCGACGTGATCAAATGCTCACAATCCGGCAAAAAGGTGGACTTCATCCATTCCCACATCGCAATGAAAGCGAATATGATGTTTTAACTACAGGCCACTCTTCGACTTCTATCAGTGCCGCTTTAGGTATTGCTATTAGTGAGCAAAAAAAACAATCTGGACAAAAGGTGGCGGCAATTATTGGGGATGGCGCACTTACCGCTGGTATGGCATTTGAAGCAATGAATCATGCCGGGCATATTAAACCCGACATGTTAGTGATTGTTAACGACAATGACATGTCAATTTCAGAAAATACGGGTGCACTTAACCAACATTTAGCCCAGATTCTTTCAAGTAAAACATACACTTCTTTCCGTGAAAGTGGCAAACGAGTGCTTGCTAATATTCCACCTTTAAAAGAATTATTTAAAAAAACCGAAGAACATTTAAAAGGTTTAGTGACACCAGCGATCTTATTTGAAGAACTTGGTTTTAATTATATTGGTCCTATTGATGGGCACGATGTTGAAAGTTTAGTAACCACTTTACAAAAAGTTCGGCAACTAAAAGGCCCTCAATTGCTTCATGTTATTACGCAGAAAGGCAAAGGTTACGCACCAGCAGAACAAAATCCAACTTTATGGCATGGTGTACCAAAATTTAATCCCAAAGAAGGAATATTGCCAGAGACAAATAAAGTTATACCAACCTATTCTCAAGTTTTTGGTGATTGGTTGTGTGAAATGGCGCAAAATGATAAACAACTAATGGCTATCACTCCTGCAATGAGTGAAGGATCGGGTATGACCAAGTTTGCCAATCTTTATCCAGAGCAATTTTTTGATGTCGCCATCGCTGAACAACACGCAGTTACACTTGCTGCGGGTTTTGCTATTAGTGGTTTAAAACCAATCGTAGCAATTTATTCAACTTTTTTACAACGTGCTTATGACCAAGTTATTCATGATGTTGCCATTCAAAACTTACCTGTCTTATTTGCTATAGATAGAGCAGGTATTGTTGGTGCCGACGGTGAAACGCATCAGGGCTCATTTGATTTAAGTTTTATGCGTTGCATACCTAATTTTGTCATAATGACGCCTAGTGATGAAAATGAGTGTCGACAAATGCTCTATACAGGTTATTTACATAATGGTCCTGTAGCAGTGCGATATCCGCGTGGTGAAGGTGTTGGAGTGCAATTAGAACCATTAGCGCCCATACCAATAGGTGAATCAAAATTATGCATTGAAGGAGAAAACATAGCTTTACTCAATTTTGGCACATTACTACCTGAAGTTTTACAGGCGGGTAAAAAAATTAATGCTACAGTCATAGATATGCGTTTTGTTAAGCCATTAGATGAAAAAGTCCTTTTGCACATTAGCCAAACTCATAATATACTTGTCACTGTAGAAGAAAATAGTATTAAAGGCGGTGCTGGTAGTGGCGTCTGTGAATTTTTATTATCTAAAAAAATAAAATGTGATATTTTAAATATTGGATTACCAGATAAGTTTATTCCTCAAGGATCTCAAAATGAGATGAGAGATGAGATGGGATTAAACTGTGAACATATTATAGAAAAAATTAATGAATTTATAAATAAATAGGTTAAATATGGAAACTCAAGCTGTCACTATTCAAATTTTTGGACGTACATTAAAATTCAATTGTCCGGTTGATGAAGTTGACGCACTAACCAATGCCGCAAAAGATTTGGATGAGCGCTTATCTAATTTGCGTGAAAAATCTCCACAAATAGGTAGTGAGCAACTTATCATGACCGCAGCACTCAATATTTCTTACGAGTTAACAAAGGAAAAAGAAAAAAGTAACGAATTTAGCCATAGGCTAAAAATGCTACAACAATTGCTTGATTCTGCTTTGAATACCAACAATTAACGTTTTTATTTGTAAATTTGATAAAAACTTCCTTGTATCATTTGTTAAATTCTGTAATATTATATGCATCTCTGGGATGTTCGCGATGTGGGTTAGTCCCCTGAGCCGATACTCTTTATATTAGAATGATGTGACTTTTGATTGGTGTGTAAGCCTTACTTGTAAGGAAACCTAAAAATCGAAACATGTTGTTCACCTTGAACCTTGGGTTCAAGGGTAACGACCCTAAACGACATCTTGGAGTGCTTTTATCTTGTTTTATTTCTACAGTGATAACTGATGAATATTAGACAGAATATACGTCAAAAAAGACGTCAACTCCCCTTAACCGAACGCATTAATGCGCAAAATACTATTTATCAACAAATCACCCAACATCAAAGTATAAAATTAGCAAAAAATATAGCAATATTTCTATCATTTGATGGTGAAGTGGAAACGAAACCGATTATAGAATATCTATGGCAACAAAATAAATCTGTCTATTTGCCTGTTATACACCCATTTGCATCTTCGCATTTACTCTTTTTAAAATACACCCCACAAACATCTTTAATTAAAAACAAATATAATATACTGCAACCAGCTTTAAATGTACTAAATGTATTACCATTCCAAAAATTAGATATTATTTTTACTCCACTGGTTGCTTTTGATGAAAGAGGTTATCGTATGGGTATGGGTGGAGGATATTATGATCGTATGTTAGCTAATTACCAAAGCCAGCAAATTCTGCCTATCGGTCTGGCGTTTGCCTGCCAAAAAGTACCTCATATTGATAATCAACCATGGGATGTCAAACTACCAGAAATCATCTACGCTTAATATTATCAATAATGGCAATAACCCAGTATGGTTAAGCATTATTGTGCAAACTTTTTTAATTCTTATCATTGATTTGCTGTTGAAATGATAAAAAGTAAGTAAGCAAACAAAATAACTATGCCGACAAAACCAAGTAGGAAAAGGTAAGTCGGCATTTTTACCTAAAAAGAGTTGTTATTTAACAATTTGTTTGAGTTCATCTAATAAACTTGAATAATTGACCTTCGCATATTGGGTTACATCTACTTCAATCACTTGACCTAAAGCAAACTGATCATACTTTCTGGTTTGACAGATTTGATAAAATTGTTCTTTCGTCACTAAATCGTCGGCTAAATTGCGATCTTCAAGTTTATCGCCATAGTGATAATGTTGCATAATATGACTCAAATGACGTTCTGGCGAGCGGTCGCGCAGGTAGCGACGTTGCCATAATATATCAAAGTCAGCAACTAAGCGAATTGTAATCACTTGATAATAATAGTGATCAGCAAATTTACTGAGTTGCTTTTTTTGCTTATCACTGAAAGGATATTCAGAAATAATAATCTTTTTACCTGCATCCATATACAGTTGCAACACACCATAATAAAAATGCCAGACTTTGTGTTCTAATGCCTCTTTTTCAGCTTTAGAATTAAAACCGATCGATTCGGCATACAAAACTTTAGCTTCATCGGGTGTTAATACAAAGCTGTCTTTAAATTGCTGTTGCAATTGTTTAACTAGATACGTTTTGCCTGTACATGGACAACCTGCCAGTAAAATTAAATATTTCTGCATATCAATGCACCTCAGTTAACACGACCATTCACATTAAGAAATAGACTCATTTTATGCTTCACAATTTCCTTTACCGCCTGATTAGCAGGAATAATATTGTGGCGTAATGATTTATTTACTTCAGTTTGTACGAACTTATCTTTGGCCACTTGTGTCCAGTTAACTAATAATTCTGTACCTACATTAAATTTGCGAATACCATTATTAATCAATTCAGGATAATCTTCTTCTTTAACACCGGTCCCACCATGAATAACCAACGGAATATTGACAAGGGAATAAATTTCTTTCAATAACGGAATATTCACTTCTGTTTTTGATTTAAATTGTCCATGATTAGTGCCAATCGCAACGGCTAGAGCATCAATACCCGTTGCTTTAACAAATTCTAACGCATCTTTAGGGTTAGTATAGACTTTGTCATTATCATCAACCTTAATCCCCTCTTCTGTACCACCTATGGTGCCCAGCTCCCCTTCAACTGATACTCCACGCGCATGGGCATATTCAACAACCGCGCGCGTTTTTAATATGTTTTCTTTAAAAGGCAGTGAAGAACCATCAAACATGACTGAGGTAAAACCGCTGTCGATAGCTTGTTTAATATCATCAAAATTTTTGGCATGATCTAAGTGCAATACAGCATCGACTATCTCTTCATCTGCGATGGCTTTTACTGCATTTACCAAAACTTTATAGCCAATATAACGTGCCGTATCGACACTTGTTTGGATAATAATGGGAGCACCTACTTCTTTGGCTGCTCGAAGCATATCGGGTAACATTTCTAAATTATGTGTATTAAATGCACCTACGGTAAAATTAAGCTTTTGCGCTAATGAAGTGACAGCTTTTAAATTGGTATACATAATAATTTTCCTTTAATCTCGTAGAATCGTAACTTGTTTGGCGATATTACGCATGGAATCCATTTTATTCAGCCAAAAATCGATATCAGCCATTGACCCATTTGTTGCAGCCTCGGCGCGTTTTAAGTTATATAAACTCATTAAAATTTTATAACCCTCTCCAATTGATTTTTTATGTTGTAAACTGATTTCTAAATACTCAATCGCTAAATCAATACGTTCTAATTGGTAATACAGCATTCCTGTTTTTTCATATAAAACAGCCAAAAGTTTTGCATCATCACTGTTCGCAATTTGTTGTTGCAATTGCTGAATCGATTGCTCAATTTGAACGATTTGTTCTGATGTTAAACTGGCTTTTATTTCGGTCTTGGGTTCTTCGACTTTTAGTTTGTTTTTTCTGAAGAAGCTAAACATAGCAATTATCCTTGTTAAAAGTGTTTCAAGATTGGACCTAACACCCACGCATAAAGTAATGCGACCGTTACTGTGTCCACATCCGTTGCTGTAGCATTAACAAAACCCATTTGCGTAAAAATAGTAACGAGTAGTGCAGGCAATAAGGTAATAAAAAAGCCATGTGCTATCCCGCCAATTAAAGCACCACGACGCCCACCAATCGCATTACCAAATATGCCTGCGGTTCCCCCTGCAAAAAAGTTAGTTAACATGCCAGGTAAGATCATCGCTAAACCAAAGAACGGCAGTGTTAACATCGCAATCACTGTACCAATTGAAGTAGTAATAAAACCTAAAATTACTGCATTTGGGCTATATGGAAAAAACACCGGACAATCAAGCGCTGGAATGGCATTTGGTACCACTTTCATGGCAATGCCTCTAAACGCTGGCACGATTTCACCCAGCAATAAGCGCACGCCTGCTAACAATACATAGATCCCTACCACAAAGATAATCGATTGTGTAAACGCGTAGATCACATAGTTTTGTGAGCCTGATAAAGTTGAGGCATATTGTTCACCCGCAAACAGTACAGTAATGACATAAAGTGGTACCATAACCACCATTACAGATAGATAAGTATCTTGTAGGAATTCGAATGACTTGGGCAATTTCATATCTTCAATTGAGCGTTTGTTCTCACCTTTTTCACCCACTACATAAGCAATACCCGCTTCAAATAGATAACCGATTGTACAAAAATGACCAAGAGCAATATCATTTGAACCAGTAACTTTATAAATAATTGGCTGCGCAATGGCTGGCATCATTACTGCAAAAATAGCACCAATCAAACCTCCCACTAAAATTAAAGCTATTCCAGAAAGACCTGCTACACTACCAAATACGGTCGTCATGGTCGCCATCCACAAAATCGCCTGTCCAGTTAAAAAGATATACTTCCAACGAGTCAAACGAGCAATAAGAATATTGAAAATAAAGATCATCAAAAAGGTCAGTGCAATATCGCGCCCTAAACCTAGTTGATTCATGGCTTGTCCATTTATGGCTTCAATGGATGGAATAATTCCCTGCATATCAAAACCGGCGGTAAAGATTTGACCAAAATAAGTCAAACTACCAACAATAATGCTTGAACCTGCATTTAACACCTGAAAGCCTAATAAGGTTTTTAGTGTTCCTGAAATAATTTGTCCGACTGATTTTTTTTGTAAAATAAGCCCAAGCATGGCGATTAAACTAATGGTTATTGAAGCCTGCGTTAAAATATTGTCGATAATAAAGTTAATCACATTCATAATATTCTCCTGTTATCGCGACTAAATCAGTCCTTTTTGCTGTAAAACGGGGCAAAGCTTTTCCTCAATTTCAACTTTGGAAACAATATTTCTAAGAAACACGATGGTGGTTTTATCGTTGATATTGAATTTGGCAAACTGTGGGCGAAAGTTTTCAGCCGTGATAATGATATCGGCATTCATCGCCGCAGCGGATGAAATATCAGTATGATCTAAATTAGCTTCAATACCTTTAGCTTTTAGCACGTCTTCGGTAGCCATTTGTGCAGCAAAACTACTGCCTAATCCTGCGCCACAAACAAATAAAATAGTTAAATTACTCATTTTCAATCCTCCTACGACTGAGTTGTTTAAGCCGATTTTGTTTCATTAAATAAAATTGTTTTAAATTCCTGTACCGATTGGCACGTGGTGAGTTGCTTAAGTTTTTGTTCATCATTAATCAACTCAATTAAGCTACGCATAATATTGAGATGAGAAAAAGAATCGATGGCTGCCAAACAAAATATAATTTTTACTGGCCCCATATCTGAGTTACCAAAATCCACAGGTTCACGCATCGTTACCACACTCACCCCTAATTGATTCACGCCATCTTCTGGTCGAGCATGTGCTAATGCTAAATCCTTTCCTATCACAATATACGGACCATATTGTTCAACCGAGCTAATCATGGCTTGGATATAGGATGGTAAGATGAAACTTTTTTTTAGTAGTGGTTCAGCAGCAGTAGTGATAGCTTGTCGCCAATCACGGCAATCTTGCTGTAATATGATGTCATCATCAGTCAAAATATCTTTCAACATAGGCTGAATTTTCCTTTTATTGATTTTAAGATTATTAATCGCTAAACACTTCTCAAGCCGGTTATAGATTGGTGCAGACACAACGCCACCACTTTCTTGAATTAAATTGACAAGAGAGTAAAAAAGATCAGTGGCATCATCTAAATGTTTGACAATGCGTTGGTTAGATCGGTGTTTAGCTAGAAAATCGGTGATAATGGGATGATTTTTTTCTTTCAAAATTGGTTCTAACACCAATACGGGATGAGCCGAATGCTGTAACGGAAATGTAGAAAAAATTAAGTCATAATCAAGCTGATCTAATAGATCAAAATTATTTCGACCTAGAATGGCCAAAATATCAATATTAAAAAACTCTTTGAGTGTTTCAGCTAATAAATTAGAAGTCGCAATGCCATGATCACAAACAACCACTGCTTTAAAAAAATAGCTACGATCTTGGTTAATTGCACTAGCAAAAGCAGAAAAATGAATTGTTAAAAAGGCGATTTCATCGTCAGAAACTTTATGATTTAAATTTGCTTCAGGGCTTTGTATAAAGCGTTTAATTACGGTGTAAATTTCATCGTAATTTTGTTTAATATTATCAAGTAATGGATTAATAATGTGGATATTATTACTTACTCTGGCAATCAATCCTGCTAAGTGTTTACAAAGGTTTTCATAAAGTTGTTCTTGTTTGGTTGAAAATGGAATTTGTGTTTTTTCTTCAACATAATTCACCAATTTAATTGCCAATAACTGTGCATTTAACCACTCGACATAGTTATTAATATCCTTAGTGTTGAATGCTTCAAGCATATAGATAATATATTGTTGTTCTTGTCGATTGATTTGCAACTTTTCATGTTGGCAAACTAAATGAATAAATTTGGTGATTTGCCCCGATTCATGGTGTTTAAAATCGGCTCTAACCATAGTTAAATGATGTTGATGTTGATTGCGAATTACCCAAATGGCAGTAAAGATTACAATTTGTTGAACATAGATTTCATCATGAATTTGACTAATGGTTTTATGGGCAAGTTTTAATAGGTTTATAATCAGATTTTGAGGTACATACTTAAAGAGTAATTGCTGTATTAAATTCAGTTCATGTAAGGGTTTATTCAATTCTAGATTACCATAGAATTGGTTAATTGCTTCATACATCATTAAACGAATAGAGCGCTCTAATCCTATGAGCTGCATTCCTTGTTTGGGCAAGCTGGTTAATTCAATATCATATTTTTTTAATCGCGTTTTAAGTTTACGAATATCTTCATCTAATACACTTTTCGAAACAAAATAGATATTTTCTTTATGACATAAAATAGTTGGGCAACTAGAAAAAGCAATGGATAACAACAAATCAAATTGGCGTTCATCCTTACTTAAAATGGGTGAAATAGATATCCCTAATAACGCATTATGGACTTGCTGTTTTTGTTCTTGTGTGGCATCAATGATAAAGCCTTTATTACGTACCGTT
Organism: Gilliamella sp. LMG 34360; assembly: GCF_984568995.1. Classification (NCBI taxonomy): domain Bacteria; kingdom Pseudomonadati; phylum Pseudomonadota; class Gammaproteobacteria; order Orbales; family Orbaceae; genus Gilliamella; species Gilliamella sp. LMG 34360. The sequence continues at coordinate 2,487,930 of NZ_OZ474900.1, forward strand.
GAAATTTCGGGTAAACATCTTTTTTGCAAAAAAGCATTAATTTCATTAATTTCATTGCGTAGCGTTCGTGCACTAATTTGGAAATCTTCCGATAGCATTTCGACAGTTAAAGGATAGTCGATGGAAATAAATTTCTTAAATAATTCAATGGTTCTTGTTCGCATAAACTTATTCACCTATTTACTTCTTAAATGCAGTATAAGTGAGATAAATTTGCTTACCTAGTTGGTATTTTTGCAAATATAAATTGCAAAATTTATAGATTGGAAATAATCAAAGAAAGGAAATTAAAGAAAGATAAAAAAATGAATCCTGCTTTAAGGATTCATTTAATTATTTTTTAGAAAATAACATTAACCATGTTTTTTTCGTTTTTCAATTGCGGTTATCAATGGGCGGTGACATTTATAGATCATATCTGACGGAATCATGATCAGTTCAGCAATAGGTACTGTCCAATCAGGAATTTCAGTGTTGTCAGGATTTTTTTCATCAATGGGTACATCCACTGCAAAACGTTCAGTATTAGCAAATAATTGCTGTTTCTTCGCAATATCTTTATCGTCTGCATCACTAAGCATACGACAATTATCCAACACGGTTTGGGCAAAAACTTCCGGCCAGTTTTCGGGTACATTTTTTAACGTAACGAGTTCAGAAAGGTACCGAAGCATGTCACGAAATAATAACAAATAGACCATTTGTAAATTACGACCTGATAAATTAGCCAGTTGTTCATCGTTCAATTTATCATTTATAACACTCGGTCCCCATTTAAAAAACAGGGTATCCTTATATTGGTTGATAATCGGTTTGATGGCTTTGTATTGCGTTTTTACCACATTATCAATTTCACGTGAAATTTGCATAGTCGGATAACCAACATTATTACGACCATGAAGATCTCGCCCTGAAAGCGCTGGCATTTCTTTTTTGGTTGGTAATAGTTTTTTAAGCAATCCTAGCATATTACCCTCCCTTACTATTTATTTTTTTGGCGCACAATTTCAAATAAACAAACACCTGTTGCAACTGATACATTAAGGGAAGAGACAATGCCTGACATTGGAATACTGACTAATTCGTCACAATGTTCTTTCGTTAAACGACGCATGCCCTCACCTTCTGCGCCCATCACCAAAGCCAGTGTCGTTGGGGTCGATGATTTATAAAATTCAGTTTGATAAAGCGTTCTATCGGCTTCACCAGCAGTACCGACAATCCAAACTTGGTATTCATCTTGTAGCATTCGCATGGTACGGGCTAAATTAGTTACTCTCACAACAGGAACACTTTCTGCCGCACCGCACGCTACTTTTTGTGCGGTAGAATTAAGTGGTGCTGAGCGATCTTTTGGCACGATAATAAAACTTACACCAGCTGCATCAGCTGTACGAATACATGCCCCTAAATTATGTGGATCAGTCACACCATCTAAAATTAAGATGACAGGATTGGGTTGCTGTTCCATCAGTAGTGGAATATCGTTTTCATGATAACCACGGCTTGGTTTAACCATAGCTAGAATACCTTGATGAACACCATTTTTGGTTTTTTCATCCAACCACTGACGATTAGCTACTTTAACAGGCAATCCCAGTTGTTCCAATTGATGAATAAGGGCAATTAGACGTTTATCTTCACGCCCTTTAATAATAAATACCTCAATAATTCTTTCTGGTGAACGCGCTAATAATGCTTCAATAGCATGCATACCATAAACTGTTTCACTCATCTATTTGCTACTCTTTGTTTTAACTCGTTGTTTTTTAGTTGTCGATTTCGATTTACTGTTTTTCTTAGTGTTATTTTTTGATTTAGTTTTAGTTTTTACAATCGCTTTCGCTTTTGTTTTGGTCTTAGTTTTACTTTGGGTTTTGCTTTGGGTTTTATTTTCAGCTTTAGTGCTAGCATTAGTACTTCTTTTCTTGCTGGATGATTTTTTCGCTTTTCGTCTAATTGGTAAATCAGCACTTAAATCGATTTTATCCTGTTTGGATCTATCTTTGGCTGTTTTACCTTGACGTTTCGGCTTATTATTACTTCCCACTAATGAAAAATCAATTTTACGTTCTTCTGGATTCACATTATCGACTTTAACTTGTACTTTATCGCCCAAACGATATACGAAACGAGTATTTTCGCCGATAAGACGGTTGCGTGAGCCATCAAAATTATAATAATCATTTTCAAGTGAAGAGACATGAACTAAACCGTCAATAAACAAATCATCTAAACGAACAAAGAATCCAAAATTAACGACACTTGAAATAGTTCCATTAAAGACTTCACCAACATGATCTTGCATGTAATCACATTTAAGCCAATCCACAACATCGCGAACAGCTTCATCAGCTCGACGTTCTGTCATTGAGCAGTGTTCACCAAAGTAAAGCATTTCACTGGTACTATAACGATAACCACCCGTTTTGCTTGTTTTGTGATTTTGATCAGCTAAAATCCATTTAATGGCTCGATGTAAGAGTAAATCTGGATAACGACGAATAGGCGAAGTAAAGTGTGCGTACTCTTCAAGTGCTAAGCCAAAATGTCCACGATTTTCTGGATCATAAATGGCTTGTTTCATTGACCGTAAAATAACAGTTTGTAGCATATCATGATCTGGTCGCTCTTCAACCGCAACCATTAACTCAGCAATATCTTTTGGTTTAGGATTCGAACCACCTCCAAGAGATAACCCAAGTTCACTTAAGATACTGCGCAGATTATTCATACGCTCTTCATCAGGTTTATCATGTACACGGAATAAAGATGGTACATCAGCTTTAATCACGAATTTTGCAGCAGCTACATTCGCTAAGATCATACATTCTTCAATGATTTTATGAGCAACATTACGCTGAGTCAATTCGATACTTTCAATACGTTTATCGGCATTAAAAATAAATTTTGGTTCTTCGGACTCAAAACCTATCGCACCACGCGCAATACGAGCTTTATCAAGTACATTATAAAGACCTTGCAAGTTTTCAAGATGTGGGATTAAATCACGATAATGCTCACGCAATTCTTTATCACCATCTAAAATCTTAGCAACTTTGGTATAAGTCAATCTTGCATGGGAATTCATCACGGCTTCGTAGAATTCATAACCTGTTAGACGACCTTTATTTGATACAGTCATTTCACACACTAAACATAAGCGATCAACTTGTGGGTTTAACGAACAAAGCCCGTTAGATAACACTTCTGGTAACATAGGGATCACGCGAGATGGGAAATAGACTGATGTACCGCGTAAGCAAGCTTCTTTATCTAATGCTTTACCTGGACGGACGTAATAACTTACATCTGCAATTGCGACCCATAAGCGATAACCTCCTCCACGATTTTTTTGGCAATAGACAGCATCATCAAAATCACGAGCATCTTCGCCATCAATTGTAACCAAAGGTAATTCACGCAAATCCTTGCGTCCTTTTTTGGCATTTTCTGGAACTTGTTCGGTAAATTTGCTGGTCTCTTTTATAACCGCTTTCGGTAATTCATAAGGGATCTCGTGGTTACGAAGCGCAATATCAATGGCCAGATTAGTTCCCATAATTTCGCCAAGCACTTCTTTAATTATCCCTACCGCTTTTTGACGACGCTCTGGTCGTTGCTGTAATTCAACTACCACAACAGAGCCCATACGTACTGTACGATCAGGTTTGCCCACAATCAAAATATCAAAATTTAAACGACTGTCATCTGGCACTACAAAGCCGACACCTTGTTCGATAAAATATCGTCCGACAATAAAATTACTACGTGGCTCTAAAATTCGCACGACCCGTGCTTCGACTTTACCACGATATTGGGTTCCCAATGGTTGAGCTAAAATCACATCGCCTTGTAACACTTTTTTCATTTGTTCAGGTGATAAAAAATAATCCTCTGGATTACCTTCTACTCGCAAAAAACCAAAGCCATCACGGTGTGCAATTACACTTCCTTTAACCATATCAAATTTTTCAGGTAAGGCATAACATTTGCGGCGAGTAAACACGACTTGTCCATCACGTTCCATCGCACGCAAACGACGATGCAAAGCTACTTTTTGCTCTTCACTTTTAATCGCAACAGCTTGGGCAATTTTCTCTAAATTGGCTGGTTTTGCTTCTTTTTTAAGGTAATCTAAAATAAGTTCACGACTGGCAATTGGGGAATCATACTTTTCTGATTCTCTATCAAAGAAAGGATCTTTTATCATAAGTAACATCCTGTGATCTAATATTAATGCTAGCATAACACAGAGTGATATAACTTAAAATGAACATTCAATTTATCAAGAACAATCAGAGGATTCTTAATTCATTTTTAATTTTTATTAATAAATTATTAATATTGATAAACACAAAAGACAGATATCAAGCTTTATTAAATTATACATCAACAGCAATTTATTATTCAGACGATAATTTAGATCATAAAAAATTAGACGGTAAAAATGATTGGGCTAAAAAATTATCGAATGTATCTTCATAAAATAAAGCATTAGTTAGTTTCAATTAAATGTTATTTTCACTAAACTATTTTTATGTTAGCTATAATAATAACGATCCACATATTATATATAAATAGTCATTTTATTTACTAAAATAATATAAGCTATTTCAGTCTAGTGATAACTCTATTAACTCTTATAAAATCATTATTACCTATTTGCTTACTCTTTATTTTATTGCATCCAATTAATACCCAATTAATTGATATGTTTTCTTTTAGAATTTGAATTACATTAATTTCTGAATTTAAAAAATTTATTAACGAAATAGTTTTTGTTTTTTTAACCTTTCCAACACATACAGTTATATTAATTAAACAATTTTTTATATTCAATTTTCATGTGTATTATTGTGTTATCTTATTGATTTACAACATACTATGCATCAATATGATATTGATATAAAATTTAGTTATAACTTAGATAATAATTTCGAACATAAGGAAATACTGAAAAACATGAAAAAAACGATTGTTTTTATTTTAGAAAAAATTCTTTGGGCTTGTATAATATTACCAGGTTTGTTCGTTGCAGGCCTTGTAGACTATTCAGTAGAAAGTTGGCATGGCATATTTACTTCTAAGAACGTAAAATTGGCATCTTCTTCCTTTATGTTATCAATTATTACTGTATTTATAATATTTATTTGGGATAAACAATGTGAAAATTGGTTAAAATACTTATTTATCGCTATCTTTGTATGTATTATAGCGTCGTATTTACCTATTTTTTCACCTTCCTTCGCCTATTTTATTCGAGCCTATGGTATTTATAATATCGTTGTTATAGGAACGGTTTTAGCCCTTTTTGTGTTTTTTAGTCCTTGAGAAGTTTCCCATTACTTTAAAAGTTTAGAGTTTTGATTAACGTTTTTGTTAATGAAAAGGCGTCCTAGGACGCCTTGAGTTATTAAATTTAGCTAATATTACTGTTTATAACTATGTTTTTCACGCTCAATGGCTCGATAACCTATATCATGGCGATAAAAACAGCCATGCCAACGAATATTATTAACTTGCTGATAAGCACGTTGTTGAGCCTCTAGGACTGTGTTACCTAAAGCTGTGACACAAAGAACGCGCCCACCTTTAGTAAACACTTGCCCTTTTTCAAAGCTAGTACCTGCATGGAATACTTTGCAATCTGAAGATGATTCGGTTGGTAATCCAATGATTTCATCTTGCGTATTATATTCGCCAGGATAACCTCCTGCAGCCATTACAACACCTAATGCTGGTCTAGGATCCCATTTTGATTTTACGGTATCTAAGTTACCATCGACTGCCGCTAAACATAATTTGACTAAATCTGACTGCAAACGCATCATGATAGGTTGAGTTTCAGGATCACCAAAGCGACAGTTAAATTCAATAACTTTGGGATTTCCCTCTTTATCAATCATTAAACCTGCATATAAAAAGCCAACATATACATTGCCCTCTTGCGCCATGCCATTGACTGTTGGGTAGATCACTTGATCCATGATTTTAGCAAAAACTTCATCGGTCACAACTGGTGCTGGCGAATACGCTCCCATTCCCCCCGTATTAAGACCAGTATCACCATCACCAACGCGTTTATGATCTTGACTGGTTGCCATTGGTTCAACATTTTTGCCATCCACCATAACAATAAAGCTGGCTTCTTCACCCTCTAAGAACTCTTCAATAACCACACGGTGTCCAGCATCACCAAAAGTATTGCCTGCCAACATATCGTTTACAGCAGCTTCGGCTTCTTCAAGTGTCATGGCAACAATAACACCTTTGCCTGCAGCTAAACCATCAGCTTTAATCACAATTGGTGCGCCTTTCTCACGAATATAAGCTAGCGCTGGTTCAAGTTCAGTAAAATTCTGATATTCGGCGGTTGGGATGTTATGCCGTGCTAAAAAATCTTTGGTAAAGGCTTTCGAACCTTCAAGTTGTGATGCTGATTTTGTTGGACCAAAGATTTTTAATCCAGCCTTTTGAAAGCTATCAACAACACCAATGACTAATGGAGCTTCAGGACCAACAATAGTAAGATCAATTTGCTCTTGCTGAGCAAAATTCAATAATCCGCTAACATCCGTCGCTTTAATGTTAATATTTTCCAGACCTGATTCAAGTGCAGTCCCTGCATTTCCTGGAGCGACAAAGACTTTTGATACTAATGGTGACTGTGCTATTTTCCAAGCCAACGCATGTTCGCGTCCACCATTCCCAATCACTAATACTTTCATAAAAGATCCTTTATATGCTTCTTCCTTAAGAAGATAACCAATGTAATTTTAATAAATATAAAACAAACTAGAAAAACGCATTAATGCCTAAAATGGCGCATGTTGGTAAAAATCATCGCAATATTATGTTCATTTGCAGCTTGGATGACTTCTTCATCACGAATCGATCCACCTGGTTGGATTACACAAGTTACCCCAGCTACCGCTGCCGCATCAACACCATCACGAAATGGGAAAAATGCATCAGAAGCAACAACAGAACCGGCAACTTCTAGATTTTCGTCTTGTGCTTTAATACCAGCAATTTTAGCTGAGTACACACGACTCATTTGGCCAGCCCCAATACCGATGGTCATTTTATTTTTTGCATAAACAATCGCGTTCGATTTTACAAATTTAGCCACTTTCCAACAAAATAGAGCATCTGAAAGCTCTTGCTCAGTTGGTTGGCGCTTGGTGACGACAGTTAACTGCTCGGGTGTAATCATACCCAAATCACGCTCTTGCACTAATAAACCACCATTAACTCGCTTAAAGTCTAAACTCGCTAACGATGACGTTGACCACTCACCACATTCAAGCACTCGTACATTCTTTTTAGTTTGTGTGATAGCTAATGCATCAGCACTAATTGACGGTGCAATAATCACTTCGACAAATTGTTTATCAATGATTGTTTGGGCTGTTTTAGCATCTAACTGTCGGTTAAAAGCAATAATTCCACCAAACGCGGAAGTTGGATCGGTTTTAAAAGCATTAAGATAGGCATTTAAAATGTTATCACTTACAGCAACACCACATGGGTTAGCATGTTTAACAATTACGCAAGCAGGTTCATCAAAGGATTTCACACATTCTAGCGCTGCATCTGTATCGGCAATATTATTATAGGATAATTCTTTACCTTGTAGCTGTTTAGCGGTAGCAATCGAAGCTTGCTCAAGATTTTCTTCAATATAAAAAGCCGCCTGTTGATGAGCATTCTCACCATATCGCATATCTTGTTTTTTAATGAATTGAAGATTTAAAGTTCGCGGGAACTCTCCCGCTGGTTTTTCCGTTTCACCATAATATGGCGGAACAAGTTTGCCAAAATAGTTAGCAATCATACCGTCATATTTAGCGGTATGTTCAAATGCTTTTATGGCTAAACTAAATCGATATTTGAAAGATAGGCAATTTTGCTGTTTATCCAGCATATCAATGATTGCGCTATAGTCTTGACAATCAACTACGATGGCAACATCTTTATTATTTTTTGCAGCGGATCGCACCATGGTTGGTCCACCGATATCAATGTTTTCTATCGCATCTTCTAAAGTACAATTGGCATTAGCAACCGTTTTAGCAAAAGGATATAAATTAACAACCACCATATCTATAGGATCGATCTGATGTTGCTGCATGACTTCGTCATCTATACCTCGACGTCCTAAAATGCCACCGTGTATTTTAGGATGTAGGGTTTTGACTCGTCCATCCATCATTTCAGGAAACCCCGTATAATTGGATACTTCGGTGACTGGAATATGGTTATCGATTAATAATTTGGCGGTACCACCAGTAGAAAGGAGTTCAATATTTCTTTCTGATAAGGCTTTGGCGAATTCAATAATTCCTGTTTTATCAGAAACACTAAGTAAAGCACGACGAATAGGACGAAACTGCTGCATGAAAAACTCCGAAATTTATATTCTAAATCCAAGTCTGTAAGTGGCTATTATATATAAAACGAGGAACGATGTTTAGTATTGACTTCTTAAAAAAAATCAAAACATTTGAATTATTTTATTTTGCAAGCGAATAATTAAATACACAACCTTTGTTAATTCCTGATAATTAGAGGTATCTTGATTTAAGATTTTTTACAACTATTGGGGTTGATATCATTTTTTTCATCCAAACACTACTTATGAATACTCAACTAAAATTAATCTACTTCCTTGATATTTTAATAGCTACAAAAAGTGACTTTCGATTATCTTAATATAGTTAAGTTTAGTAATTTTGATAACTATTAGAATTTAATTGCTTTTATGTTAGCTAAATTCAGCCTTATAAAAAATCTATAAGGACATTTACTTTAATACAATACGAAAAAAGACAACGTTCCGCTCTCTGGTTACCGCATAAATAATTTTTGGTTTATTAAAATTTAAAGCCTTATAGAAATGTCGCTACTTAGCTAAAATTTTTTAGCAATTCAGCTATTTTATTTATCATATAGATAAAGCGAATTGACACGTTGGATTTTTCGTTCATTTTGCTCTTGAGTACTATGACGATATTTTTGAGGGCTTAGTCCAATTCTTTTTTTGAAAATTCTCGAAAAATAGAGCTGATCATCAAATCCAATTGTTCGACTAATATCGGCAATATTCAGGTTAGTGGTTTGCAATAATAGTTTAGCACGATTTACGCGCTGCTCTTGTCGCCATTCACCAATTGACATACCAATCTGATCTTTAAAAATATGAGCAATTCGAGATGTCGACAAACAAACTTTTTGGGCAACAATATCAAGCTTAAAGTTGTTTTCATCCAGTGTATCAATTAAATAGTTGCAAACTTGCAGTACTCGTGTATCAATTTTAGGATGGTTAGTGCTTGATGTTTCTTGTGCACGACGTATTAAAAATTGCTCTAACATGCTCATTGCTAAATTTTCAGAATAAATTGTACTTGATTGCCCTACCTCGACGATTTTAATGAATAATTTTTCGAACTCATCTTTGACTTGAGTATTAGGGCGATAAAAGCCAGTCTTTTTTATTCGATTCTCCCAAGTTAATAAATACTTCCAGGTTGATTTTGGTCTGAAATAGATCCAAAAATGAAACCAATTGTTTTCATCTTCTTTTCGCCCATATAAATGAGGTTCTTTTGGTGGAAAAAGGACAAAATCTCCCGGATAACAGTTAAATGATTCATCGTTACGATAAATCGTTCCTTGCCCTGCATAAGTAAGATTAATAATGTAGCCACTTAGTCCATTTGGGCGGTCAATAAAGAAATCAAATTTTCCTTCTTTTTCAATCGGTGTTAGTCCAGAAACCAGATGGACATTAAATGAATAACCCGGTAATAAAGGGTCATTTTGTTGTTGATTTGTCATATGTCATCTCCTACTTTTCGAGATTTTTTTATTTTCACATAAAAAATTTTTTTGAGTAGTGACAATTGTGAGATCTTCATCACAAAACAAATTAGGTGTGCAAAATCGTCTATATTTATAGCAATAACACACCTACTTGTTCTATCCGAAATTAATTATTCTCCTAAAAACTCCATTTGATTTTTCTTAGAGGTGTTAGCGGATGAATAAAAAAATAACCATTGGATTAGATTTTGGTAGCGATTCTGTCAGAGCATTAGCTGTCGATTGTCAGAATGGAAAAGAATTAGCTACAGAAGTCGTTTATTACCCACGTTGGGCTAAAGGTCAGTTTTGTGATCCTAAAAAAAATCAATTTAGACATCATCCCCTTGATTATATTGAGTCAATGACTCAATCAATACAATCGGTTGTAAAACAACTTAAATCAGATGCACAAAATGTGGTTGCAATTGGTGTTGATTCAACTGGCTCTACGCCTGCCCCAATTGATGAAAATGGGGATGTTTTAGCTTTAAAACCAGAGTTTATGGATAATCCTAACGCGATGTTTATTTTATGGAAAGATCATACTTCAGTAAATGAAGCGGAAGAGATTAATAACCTTTGCAAAAATGAACCTTATGCAAAATATTTAGAATATTGCGGTGGAGTATATTCTTCGGAATGGTTCTGGGCAAAAATTTTGCATATTTTTCGTCAAGATAGTGCCGTAAAAAATGCCTCTGCATCTTGGATTGAACTTTGTGATTGGATCCCTGCTTTATTATCAGGAACAACCGCACCGAATGACATAAAGCGTGGTAGATGTGCTGCTGGTCATAAGTGTTTTTGGAGCGAAGAATGGAATGGCCTTCCTCCTTATGAATTTTTTGAAAAAATCGATCCACTTTTAGTCACTGCTTTACCTTATCCTTTATTTGAAAAAACTTATACTGCTGACAATAAAGTTGGAATTCTTACCCAAGAATGGGCTGAAAAATTAGGGTTACCACCAACAGTCGTTATTGCGGGTGGTGCATTCGATTGTCATATGGGTGCCGTTGGTGCGGGTGCAAAACCTTATACGTTAGTAAAAGTAATTGGTACTTCTACCTGCGATATTTTATTAGCTGAGCAAACTGTTATTGCTAATCGTTCAATTAAGGGTATTTGTGGCCAAGTTGATGGTAGTGTAATGCCCAATTTTATTGGTCTTGAAGCTGGTCAATCCGCTTTTGGTGATATATATGCATGGTTTCAAAAACTCGTGTGTTGGCCATTAGAAAAATTAATTTCAACTTCCCCAGAATTGCAATCGACTGTACAAACTTTAAAACATAATCTTTTAAGCGATATTGCACAAGCTTGGGACGATAATCCAAATTTAGATACTATCCCAATCACCCTTGATTGGTTCAATGGCCGAAGAACCCCTTACGCTAATCAACGAATTAAAGGTGTTATTACCAATTTAACTATTTCAACTGATGCTGCCACCTTATTTGGTAGTTTGATTTTATCAACTGCTTTCGGTGCAAGAGCTATTATGGAATGTTTTATTAATCAACATGTGCCAGTTAATGACATTGTAGCATTAGGGGGAATAGCTAAAAAGTCACCCATCATTATGCAAACTTGTGCTGATGTAATGAATAGACCACTAACTGTGGTGAGTTCAGAACAATGTTGTGCATTAGGCGCTGCAATATTTGCCGCCGTATCAGCCAATGTTTATACAGATATCCCAAGTGCTCAAAATAGGATGTCCAGTCAGCTCGAAACCACATTTACCCCTAATGAGAATAGGGTAGAAAAATATCAGGAATTATATGAAAAGTATTTAGTTTGGTCAGCTTCTAGTGAACCAAACTATAACGCTTAGTTTTACCAACAATGTGAATAAATTCTAAAGGAGTCCATTATGTTTGTTTATGAAGAAGCTGAAATTTGGTTTGTTGCTGGTAGTCAACACCTTTATGGATCAGAAGCACTTGAACAAATAAAAAAGAATATCCAAGAGGTAACGGATTATTTTAATAAAGAAGCAAATTTACCAGTAAAGATTATTCTTAAACCACTTGCGACAAAACCTGACGATATATACAACCTTTGTCAGGACGTAAACTATTCTTCAAAATGTGTTGGATTAATAACGTGGTTACATACGTTTTCACCCGCTAAAATGTGGATTAATGGATTAAATCATTTACAAAAACCTCTTTTACAGCTTCATACTCAATTTAATGAAGTCGTTCCTTGGGATTCAATGGATATGGATTTTATGAATCTCAATCAAACTGCGCACGGTGGACGCGAATTTGGTTTTATTGGTTCTCGTATGCGCCAACCTCATTCTCTGGTAACGGGTTATTGGAAAGATAAAGATGTGCATGATCAAATTGCACGATGGATGAGAGTTTGCGTTGCAATTAATGCAGAAAAAACCATGAAAATTGTTAGATTTGGCGACAATATGCGGGAAGTTGCGGTAACAGAAGGTAATAAAGTTTCTGCACAAATTAAATTTGGTTATTCGGTCAATACCCATGCAGTTGGCGATTTAGTGTCAGTCATTAATTCAATTAATGACAGCCAAATCAATCAATTAATTGATGAATACGAAACACTTTATCAACTTACTCCTGTTGCACAAATTAATGGTGAAAAAAGACAAAATCTAATTGATGCAGCGAGAATTGAATTAGGAATTGAGCAATTCTTAAAACAAGGCAACTATTCTGGATTTACTACAACGTTTGAAGACTTATATGGTATGAAGCAATTACCCGGACTTGCCGTTCAGCGATTAATGGCTAAAGGTTATGGCTTTGCTGGTGAAGGGGATTGGAAAACCGCAGCCTTACTTAGCACTATGAAATTAATGGCTAAAGGTCTTACTGGTGGTACTGCATTTATGGAAGATTATACCTATGATTTTACAAAAGGTAATGAATTAGTTGTCGGTTCACATATGTTAGAAGTTTGCCCATCAATTATAGATGATGGTGTAAAACCTTTGTTAGATATCCAACATTTAGGTATTGGCAATAAAGCTGATCCTGCACGGCTTATTTTTCCATCAAAGCCAGGTTTAGCCATAAATGCAAGTTTGATCGATATCGGTAATCGTTTCAGATTAATTGCAAATGAAATCGAAACAATCAAACAGCCTTATACACTACCCAAATTACCTGTAGCTTGTGCAGTTTGGAAACCAAAACCATCACTTAATGTATCTGCTGAAGCATGGATTTTAGCGGGTGCTGCACATCATTCAGTTTATACCCAAGCACTTTCAATGGACTACTTTAGACTTTATGCACAACTGCACAATATTGAATTATTAGTTATTGATGGTGACACGCGAATTAATGATTTTAGAAATGAATTACGTTGGAATGAGATTGCGTATTGTAATCCTTATGCTTGATAACTTCATTTTAATTTAATAATTGGAAATATTTTTTTCCAATTATTTCCAAAATTACAGAATAAAAGGGTAAAAAACATGAGTATAAATACGCTTTTAGCGACGAATGAAATAGCAAAAGATTCTGCCAAAAAGATGACTTTCTTAATTGGCTTTTCTGCTGCAATGGCGGGATTATTGTTTGGTTTGGATATTGGTGTTATTGCAGGAGCTTTACCATTCATCACAATTCAATTTGAATTAACGACTCAACTACAAGAATGGGTAGTAAGTTCTATGATGTTGGGTGCCGCTTTAGGAGCATTGTCTAATGGGTGGTTATCTTTTTATTTAGGAAGAAAGTATAGTTTATTAGCGGGAGCCTTGTTTTTTATTGTAAGTTGCTTTGGATCTGCTTTAGCGCCTAATGTAGAAGTCCTGCTGGTTTGGCGAGTTATTTTAGGTTTTGCCGTTGGCATTGCATCATACACCGCACCACTTTATCTTTCTGAAATGGCTCCAGAAAATATTCGAGGAAAAATGATTGCCGCTTATCAGCTTCTGGTTACAGTTGGTATTTTAGTAGCTTTTTTATCTGATACTTATTTTAGTTACACGGGTAATTGGCGAATGATGCTGGGTATTATTTCTGTACCAGCAATTATTTTATTTATTGTTGTTATTTTTCTGCCTAATAGTCCTAGATGGTTGGCATCAAAAGGACGATTAAATGAAACTGAGCAGGTTTTAAAGTCGATCCGTAGCAACCCTGAAAAAATTAAGCAAGAGTTTAATGATATTAAAGACAGTTTAAAAGAAAAACAGGAAGGATGGACACTGTTTAAGGTAAACAAAAATGTTCGCCGAACAGTTTATCTTGGTATGGCTTTACAAGCGATGCAACAGTTTACCGGAATGAATATCATTATGTATTACGCACCTAAAATTTTTAGCCTTGCAGGCTTTGAAAGCACACAACAACAAATGATTGCAACAATAATTGTCGGGTTGACCTTTGTATTAGCAACATTTATTGCGATTTTTACGGTTGATAAACTGGGCCGAAAACCAATTCTAAAAGTTGGATTTGGTATTATGGCTTTAGGTACTTTGATATTGGGTATTTGTTTGCAACTTATTGAAAATGGTAATGCATCATCACTCACATCCTATGCAGCAGTGGGTATGGCGATTATGTGTATTGGTGGTTATGCAATGAGTGCGGCACCTGTTGTGTGGATTTTGTGTTCTGAAATACAACCCCTTAAAAGTCGTGATTTTGGTGTAACTTGTTCTACAGCCACAAACTGGATCTCAAATATGATTATTGGCGCAACGTTCCTTACATTATTAAATAATATTGGTGTCGCACAAACATTTTGGTTATATACCGGCATGAATGTTTTATTCATTTTCATTGTTATTTTCTTCGTGCCTGAGACAAAAAATATTTCCCTTGAGCGTATCGAAAAAAATCTGATGTTAGGTAAGAAATTGTGTCATATCGGTGATGAACAATAATTAATCCATTAAGGACAATGCTGATTGGTATTGTCCTATATGAACAATCGTTTTTTCTATTCATTATTAAACAGGATGCTTGGTATGTTTACTCAATTAAAAGAACGCGTTTTAGCCGCAAATTTATTATTACCTTATTATCAACTTGTAACCTTTACATGGGGAAATGTATCAGAAATTGATAGAAATAATGGTGTCATTGCCATTAAGCCATCTGGCGTTCCTTATGATGAACTGACAACCGAAGATATTGTGATAATTGATCTTGATGGAAATAAAATTGAAGGTAAACTAAATCCTTCAAGCGATACCCAAACGCATATTGAACTTTATAAAACATTTGAACAAATTGGCGGAGTTATTCACACTCATTCCCGTAATGCAACAATTTGGTCACAAGCTGGTTTAGATATTCCTGCTTTAGGAACTACTCATGCAGATTATTTTTATGGTGATATTCCTTGTACTCGCTTATTAACACCAACTGAAATAACTAATAATTATGAACTCAATACGGGGAAAGTCATAATTGAGGAGTTTAATAAACGCAATATTGATGTTATGGCAATACCTAGTGTGCTTGTGTCTGGGCATGGTCCTTTTGGATGGGGGAAAAATGCTGATGATGCCGTACATAATGCGGTTGTTTTAGAAGAAATTGCTGCTATGGCATTAGCAACTCGCAATCTGAATATCGGTATTAAAATCCAACAAGAATTATTGGATAAACACTATTATCGTAAGCATGGTAAAAATGCCTATTATGGGCAATCATAAAACTATTAAAAATTAGGTTTAGTAAAAGTTATACTATTTAAAAATATCAGCCATCCGCCAAACATCTTTGTTTGGCATTCTTACCTTAAACAGTCGTTAAGATTAAGTGTTAAAATATCCAGTATAATTTTATCAATATAGTCCCCATTAAATTCCGTTTCATTTGGATCATCACTTATAATTACAATGAACTCATCAAATAACGTAATCAAACTTACCTTATTGTTTATGTTAGCAAACTAAAAACATTATACTTTCACGTGGTATTAAATTTTTAGATTAGTCTATAATCCATTTAATTTATAACTTTTTGGAGCCTTTATAAAAGTAAAACTTATTTATTTGAGAATATCCTTAAATTACTTAAGACATTAGGATTAACTAACTAAATAAATAATATTAGAGTTAATTTAAAAGAGATAAATTCACTGACAATTTTGAAAATACAATATCATAAAATAACGATTACTAAATTTAGTTAGTAATATATTGAAATATTCCTTTTTATTTTAGGTTCAATCGTTAGCGTTAATTGAATTTATAAATAATTTATTCTCTAAACTAATTATTTATCCATATTAAATATTAAACCCAAATAATTATTTAAATATTTGGGTTTAAGAATTTGATATCAATTATTAAAGTATATAAATATTAGATTTCCTCACTTCTAAATTTACCATTAGATAAATCCCGTTCAACTTCACTATAGATTGATTCAAGTTTATAAAAACACAAAATAGCGATATTAATTAACGCGAGAATAAAAGGAAAGTATATAAATAAAAACTCAATCACAGATAGAACTTCATTTGTTTGCTGTACATCACCGCCACTGATGAATCCGAAAGCGCCGAGTATCCAACCAATACTAGCGGTACCCATGCCCATACCTAATGTCTGACCTAATGTTCCTGCACTAAATAAAATCCCTTGGATTCTTAATTTAGTGATCCATTCACCATAATCGATAGTATCGGCTAAAAAGGCAAACATAGTTGCACCAACTCCACAAAAACCAATACTTCGAACAACTGTAGATATAATAATATATAGCGCATTTTGTTTATCAATTAATGGAATTAAACAAGCAATGCAACAAACAATAAGCCCAAATAATGCAAGGTTTCTTTTACCAAAATGACGAAGAAGATATGGAATGATAAGTAAAGTCAATAAACTAGGAATATATTGAGCCATACTTATGTAAGACATATAGTAAACATCTTCTAAAATATATTTTGAATAGTAAACACTTACAGTTGAAAGTGCAGTTAAACTGGTAAAAGTTATAAACAAATAGAAAAATATCATAATCCAATATTTGTTTTTTAGCATAGCTTTTAACACTTGATCCAATTTTATATTGCTATCATTATCTTCTTTGATTGGCTTAATTCTTTCTCTAACATTTAATCCAGTAATAATTAAACAAACTGCAGTAAAGAACCCAAAGATAGCAAATAAAATTATCCAAGAAACTTTAGTATTGCCAAAATATCCAACAATTGGGAGAGTAAAAACCCCAACAGTTAGAGATCCTAACGTAGAAAGTCCATTTCTAAATACACTTAACACACCTCTTTCATAAATACTTCTTGTAATAAGAGCAAGTAATGAGCCATAAGCAATATTGTTTGCAGTAAATAAAATATTAGCTAATAAATAAGTTATGCATACATACCATATTTTTACATTATCACTCGCTTCTGGAATTGTTGACATTAAAAATGCAGATAATCCAAAAGGAATAGCTGTAAATAGAACCCATGGCCTTGCCTTGCCATATTTAGTATTTGTTTTATCAATTTTTATACCAACAAAAACACATAAAATACCATCTATAACACGAGCAAAAAACATCAAAGAGCCGACTAGAATGGCAGAAACACCGACAACCTCAGTATAAAAATATGCCAAAAAGGTTACCATTAAAGTATAAGTTAAATTTGTACCATAATCGCCTAGACCAAAAGAAAATCTTTCCTTGAACTTAATTTTTTCTGAATCGATATCAGAATTATTTATAAAACTATTCATGATTAGTTCCCAACAAAATAATAGCTAAATCCCAATCTTTTAATACAAATTTGTCGTTATATTTTAAAATTGAACCGGTTAATAAATTAAGTCCGCTTTTTTCAGTAAAACAAACATTTATAGGGTTAGAAGAATAATTAAAGTAAAATCTAATTTTTTCTTTTTTATAATTGATACCATTTTTAATAATTAGTGGAAAGCTATCCTGGCATTTAAGATCTGCCAATTTTTCCTCATTAAAAATATATTCATAAATTTTTTGTAATACGGAAGTATTTATATTACAACCTATATAAGTGGCAGAACCGCGCCCATACCGATTACTAGTAACTGCTGCATATTTTCCCCAATATGGATGTTGATACTTGGCTAAAATTTTTGTATTAACATCTGGCTCAATCAGCTCCATCCAATCATTTATCTGGCAATCACAAATGGTCAGATCGATCTCGTCAGATATCAAACTTACATTATTAGGTTCAACGAATAGTTGATATGAAATCCCGCAAGCTTCTGAAATAATGCCAGGTTGAACAACAGTTCGCACTTTCATATTTTCATTTGCAAAACCAGATTTAAATGAATAAATTACATTTCCGCCATTTTGAACATAATTATTTAATTGTTCTAATTTAAGGTCACTAGCACTATAAAGAAGTGGGATTATCAGAAGATCGTAATTAAATATAGAGTCATCATCAATCGAAACAATATCTACCTCTATGTTCATTTTATATAAGGTATCGTAATAAGAACGAAAAACATCGTTATATTGATGTAATGAATCCCTGCTAAATTGATGACCATGCCAAGGATGCCAATCAATAGCTGTTAAACACTCATTACTTACAACAATTGCCACTCGATTATATTTTTTTATTTCACGTAAATGCTTTGATAAAAGCTTTAACTCATTACCTACAATAGAAGCTTCTTCATAGATTGGATTTGGCTGTAAATCATGACTTAAAATTCCTTTCCAATATGTTTCAAATGAGTTATGAATTGAATGCCAGTGCCAATAACCAATTAAGCTTGCGCCACTAGCAATATGGCTATACGCTTGTAAACGTAACTGACCGGGATAAGGAGTCCAGTTTTTGAATGCTTGAGCTTGTGTTTCTAATACAAGGTAATTTTTTTTCTTGGTGCTACGAGCTACATCTCCTGAAAATGCAATTTCAATACCAGTTAACTGATCTTGACTTGGATGGTAAACATCAACACCAGTTATATCTAAAATTTCAGATGCATCAAAATGATTTACTTCAGATTGAATTCCATATGACCATGTTCTCCATTCAAAATCAAAATTATGAGTCAAAAATTGTTTTTCTGATTTATATTCATTAATAATATTAGCTTGCCATTGTAAAAAATTTTTTACTAATTTACGCTGAAATTTCTGAAACTCAGCACCTAAACTAGCATTTATTGTTCCAACTGTTGATGGAAAATCTTCCCATGCATCGACTCTATTGCTCCAATAATCTAAACCAAATTCATGATTTAATTTTAATAAATCACCAGAAAACTTTTCTTTCAAATATTTAACGAAATCTATTTGTATATTATTTCCACAAACATCATAATATTTAGTTTCATTATCAATCTGGAATCCAATAACGGCAGGATGATTAGCTACGGCTTGCATTAGTTTTCTTATAAGACGTTCGGCATAAAATAGATAAGCTGGATGCGTAATATCCATTTTTTGACGATGACCATATTTATTACGACCATTTGGCGTTATAGCCATAACTTCTGGATATTTCTTTTCAAGCCAAGCTGGAATAGCATAAGTAGGAGTTCCAATAATTACATCAATGTTATTTTGATACATCTTATCAAGTACTATAAGAATAGAACTAAAATCAAAAACGCCTTCTTGTTTTTCAAAAGTACTCCAAGTACTTTCTGCGATACGCACATAGTTTATTCCTGCATCTAACATTAATTTAATGTCTTTATCTAATCTTTCTTCTGGTAAATATTCTCGATAATAAGCAACCCCATAATAAATTTTATCCATAGTTTATATCTCTCTTTTTTGTTAAATTAGCTATTATTTTTTATGATAATTAAGCATTCTATTTAAACATATGAATAATCATGCTATTAATATGGAATTATTTGCTTGCTAATATAAAATGAGGGATACATCACACTATTAAATCATAACCCTTCCTTTTCATTTGTTTATTACAATATTCAAAACAACTTATATTTAGGATTGATTATTTGCTATAAATTTGGATGTATTATTGATGCTTCATGAAGTTAGTTTATTAGTTGATTAATAAATTTTGATAATTTGGAGATTATTATATTTTTTAGGTTTTTTGAAGTTATTTATCCGTTATATGGATTTGAATGGATTGAATTTTTTAATATTTAAAGATATTTCAATTCAGTTTTAAATAGATGAATTTATCAAAAATCAGGTATCTTATGATACCTGACTTTCAAATTTTAAGATTAAATGCAGTAATTAATCATCACTATAACCTAAGCTACGCAATGCGCGCTCATCATCGGCCCAACCCGCTTTAACTTTAACCCAAAGCTCTAAATGTACTTTGTTGTCAAAAAATGATTGCATATCTTTGCGGGCTTCTATACCAATTTTTTTGATTTTTTCACCTTTGTTGCCAATGACCATTTTCTTTTGACCATCTCTTTCAACTAATATTAAGCCATTGATACGATACATTCCATTACGTTCATCAACTTTGAATTGCTCAATTTCGACAGTGACTGAGTATGGCAACTCATCACCTAAAAAACGCATTAACTTTTCACGAATAATTTCGGAAGCCATAAATCGTTGAGATCGATCGGTAATATAATCTTCAGGAAAATGATGTTCGCCTTCTGGCAAATGTTTTTTGACAATTTTCCTTATAATATCAACGCCATCACCTTTTTCAGCGCTAATTGGCACTACATCAAGAAAATTAACTTTTTGGCTAATTTCTTGAATATGTGGTAATAGTTGAGTTTTGTCGATAACGTTGTCAATTTTATTAATTACCAATAATACTGGGCATTTGCAATCTTTAAGCTTGTTGGCAACCATTTCATCGTCATCATTCCAATGTGTACCTTCAACGACAAAGATTACTAATTCGACATCACCAATTGAGCTACTTGCAGCACGATTCATTAAACGATTAATCGCTCTTTTTTCTTCGATGTGTAAGCCGGGAGTATCAATATAAATAACCTGATCATTATCTTGAGTATCAATACCAACAATACGGTGACGTGTTGTTTGCGCTTTACGCGATGTTATAGAAACTTTTTGGCCTAGTAGTTGATTTAATAATGTTGATTTACCTACATTTGGTCGACCTACTATGGCGACAAATCCACAATGTTGTGTTGTTTTTGTCATTTTATACCTAATTGATTAAGTGCTTCTTGAGCAGCTGCTTGCTCGGCTTTGCGACGGCTTAGACCTCGCCCTAAATATTCACGGCTATCATTTTCAAGTTTGCATTGAATTAAGAATTCTTGCTCATGATTATCACCTGTTACTTCAAGAATTAAATAACATGGGCGCTCACAATGGATGCCTTGCAGATATTCTTGTAAGCGTGTTTTGGCATCTTTCTGTTTAATACCGGGTTGAATTTGGTTCAATCGAGTTTGATACCACGTCAAAATTAAGCGTCGTACCGTTTCGATATTGCTATCTAAATAAATAGCACCAATAATAGCTTCAACGGCATCAGAAATAATCGAGTCACGACGAAACCCGCCACTTTTTAATTCGCCTTGACCAAGAATAAGGTAATCACCTAATTTAAATTCTTTACCCATTTCAGCCAGTGTTTGCCCACAAACAAGTGTTGCACGCATTTGACTCAAATCACCCTCATCTTGTTTGACAAAACGTTCATACAGTTCATTAGCAATCACAAAGCTTAAAATTGAATCACCTAAAAACTCTAAACGTTCATTATGCAATTTGTTAGCACTTCGATGAGTCAGTGCCAATTCTAATAAAGATAAATTATTAAATTGGTAACCAATTGATTGTTGTATTTGATTAAACTTTTTCATTATCATTGCAATTAATGTATACCACCAATACGGCTAAATCGGATGCCTGTAGGCCATTCATCTGGTTGTTTCTCAAAACTGATCCAAATTGCTGTTGCGCGACCAACAAAATTCTGTTCAGGTACAAAGCCAAAATAACGACTGTCACCACTATTATCTCGATTATCACCCATCATAAAATAGTGATCTTTAGGTACTATCCATGTAGCAATTGGTTGTCCATTTTGGCGATAAAAATAATTAGGATCCTCATGTGAACCTTGAGTGGTTAAAATTTCATGAGGTCTATCGCCTAACGTCTCTTGCTGTATATTCATATTAAGTAAGAAAACAGATTGAGAATTGACAATACCTTTATCTGCACATTGCTCTAATGTATAAAAATTCGGACTTGTTTTAAACTCTTGATGCACTTCTTTCCAATTGCTTGGTTGAGGTTGCGTATAATGTAAGTCTAATGGTTCAGATTTCTGCCCACCCACACAATTTGCATCATTAGTTTGACAAGCAGGATAAATCAGTACTTTCTTCTCTTTAACGAGATATACTATTTTATCGCCTGGCATTCCAACCACCCTTTTAATCAAATCCATTTGAGGATTATTTGGATGTTTAAATACAGCAACATCACCTCGTTTAGGGTGGCCTGTAGAAATTAATACTGTATTAGTAATAGGATCTCTTAATCCATAAGAATACTTTTGAACTGCAATAAAGTCACCAATAAGTAAAGTTTGCATCATTGAACCCGATGGTATTTGAAACGGTTCAAATAAAAATGAACGAATCACAAATACAACAAATAAAACAGGGAAGAACGATGATATACTTTCAACCCAAGCTTTTGGTTTACCTACTTCTGCGAGTATTTTTCCATCTATTTCGCCATTATGTTGCTTGCGAATCTCTTCTACTTTTCGTTGTCTTGCTGGTTTCCACCTAAATTTTTCTAAAAACCAGAAGATTGCAGTAATCAATGTCGCTACTGTTAATATGATGGCAAATGTTCCAGCCATTTTTTACCTCTTTAACTGATTAATCTTTTCCCACATGTAAAATGGCTAAAAACGCTTCTTGTGGTAACTCAACATTACCAACTTGTTTCATACGTTTTTTACCTTCTTTTTGCTTCTGTAAAAGTTTCTTTTTACGGCTAACATCACCGCCATAGCATTTGGCTAAGACGTTTTTACGTAATTGTTTAACCGTTGAACGAGCAATAATATGATTACCAATAGCGGCTTGAATAGCGATATCAAATTGTTGACGAGGAATGAGGTCTTTCATTTTTTCCACTAATTCTCGTCCACGATAAGGTGCATTATCTCTGTGAGTAATTAAGGCTAATGCATCAACACGTTCACCATTAATTAATACATCTAATCGCACCATATCAGCAATTTGGAATCGTTTAAAACTATAATCCAATGAAGCGTAACCGCGAGAAGTAGATTTTAATTTATCAAAAAAGTCTAAAACTACTTCTGTCATTGGAATTTCGTAAGTCAATGCAACTTGATTACCGTGATAAACCATATTAGTTTGCACACCACGTTTCTCAACACATAACGTGATTACATTACCTAAATAGTTTTGTGGAACCAATATATTACATTCGGCAATTGGTTCTCGTAGTTCTTGAATATTGTTTACCGCTGGAAGTTTAGAAGGACTATCAACGTAAATAATTTCATTTGAAGTTGTTAAAACTTCATAAACTACTGTTGGCGCTGTGGTAATAAGATCAAGATTATATTCGCGCTCCAAACGCTCTTGTATGATCTCCATATGTAATAACCCAAGGAAACCACATCGAAAACCAAATCCTAAAGCGCCAGAATTTTCTGGTTCATAAAATAGTGATGCGTCATTTAAACTTAATTTGCCCAATGCATCACGGAAAGCTTCATAATCATCAGAACTTGTTGGAAATAAACCAGCATAAACTTGCGGTTTAACCTTTTTAAAACCAGGTAATGGTTTATCTGCTGGACTTTTAGCTAAAGTTAAAGTATCCCCTACTGGCGCACCTAAAATATCTTTAATGGCACAAACCACCCAGCCAACTTCACCACAATTTAAAGTATCTTTATCAACTTGTTTAGGCGTAAAAATACCAAGGCGGTCAACATTATAAGTCATACCGGTACTCATAACTTTAATTTTATCGCCTTTGTGTAATTCGCCATTTTTGATACGAATTAAAGATACGACCCCTAAATAGTTATCAAACCATGAGTCAATAATAAGTGCTTGTAGTGGTGCATTTGAATCCCCCTCTGGTGGTGGAATATCTTTTACTAATTGCTCCAATACATCCGCCACGCCTACCCCTGTTTTGGCAGAACAACGAACCGCATTACTTGCATCAATACCGACAATATCTTCAATTTCTTCAGCTACACGCTCAGGTTCTGCCGCAGGTAAATCAATTTTATTAAGTACGGGAACAACTTCTAAATTCATATCTAAAGCCGTATAGCAATTTGCAAGGGTTTGAGCTTCAACGCCTTGTCCTGCATCAACAACTAATAGTGCGCCTTCACATGCTGCAAGTGAGCGAGAAACTTCATAAGAAAAGTCTACATGTCCAGGTGTATCGATAAAATTAAGCTGATATGTTTGACCATCATTTGCATGGTAATCTAATGTAACACTTTGCGCTTTAATTGTAATACCACGTTCACGTTCAAGATCCATTGAATCAAGAACTTGCGCTTCCATTTCACGATCAGAAAGTCCTCCACAAATTTGGATAATACGATCTGAAAGCGTTGATTTACCATGGTCAATATGAGCAATGATTGAAAAATTGCGGATATTTTTATTCATATCAATAAATTATATTTTATGTTTTAGTTATATACTGTTAATTACCCGGAATGTTATTACCAAAAATAACAGTTTAGATAATCACGAAAAATAGAAAAGGCACATTCTACACATTAATAACCGCGAAGCATAGTGTTATCGAAAGTTTTGCGATTATTTCTCAACAATATTTTGGGCAATACGCTCAATAGTAACTTTAGGCAGATTACCAATAATAATGATATTTTTATTATTAATATTTGTCGAAAAAATAGTCCTATCACCTTGCGTAATAAGCTGATTTAGCTGGCTTGATTGTTCCGAAGATACATTAACAGTAAATGAAAAAACACCATCAGAAAACAATTTAGTGGCAATATCAGAATTATAAAAATTAACATTGTAGGCCGCAATTTCTTTAAATCCTCTAGGTAACCATGCTAAGCGCCAAACTTCTAATATGTCATTTTGTTTTTCAATTGATAATAAGATAGGATAATTGCGACTGTCTATATATTCTTTAATCTCTTTTGGATCGAATTTTTCGTCTAAATTAACCACTTTTTGTTGACTTATGATTTCACCATTTTGATCAAGCAAGTCAATTCGAAGAGGCAAAAAATTTTCATCATCAATCCAAATAATATAACTATAACGATCTTTGTCTTTAGCAATCATTTTTACTAATTGCGCACTACGATTAGCTGTTCTGGTTTTACCTAATAAAATAAAATCATAAACATCAACCAATTGGTTGAAATCATTATAAATCACATCGGGAAAAGCTTCAGTAATACGTGGACTAGTAATAGAAAAAGAGGCACTATCTGGTTGAAAATAACTCGTTACACCATTGTTCAAAATAATTTCTTTTGCGGGGCCTTCAAGATAAAGCAATTGAGCTTTGATATCATTTTGCTTTTCTGATCCTAAATGAGAATATTCATAAGTGGTAACGTATTGATCTCTATCTTGAGAAAGCAAATGAATTTGGTAAGTACTCGTTTTAACAGCTTTGTGCATACTATTCATCAATAGTAGCGCTTTATCGTTGTTTTCCGGATAGGCAGATAAAGTAAATAGCATCAAAAACAGAGTAACGATAAATTTTATACTCTGTTTGAGTTTAGATGTATTTAAATAAAATAAACAATTCATAAAAAATTAATGAGCATTTAGTCTTTTTTGTAACTCATAATCCTGTACAAGCAATCTAATTTTATCATATTGTCTTTTTTCGAGTAATTGTTGGTCGTTATGTTGTTGGATACCACCAACAGGGGCAACATTGACTCCAACCGGTAAAGTATTCAGTGTTGGAGCGCCATTTATATTATTTGATTGCCCTTGCTGATATTGAACACCAGCAATAATTGCTAACGTAACACAAGCCGCCAATCCAACTTGACTGACTTTTGCCACTGCATCTTTTATTCGATCCCAAAATAGATTTTCAGCTTTTGGTATAGTGACTTCATGTGGGGTTGGCTGATCTGCCATTTCAAAATATAAGTTTTCATCAGCAATAGCCTGAGCAACTTGTTTTGAAATATCTAAAGTTAACGTACTACTGTGCAGCTCACCACGCATAGCGGATCTTACAACATGGTAGCGATGCCAACATGACTGTAAATCTTCATCTTTTGATACAGCATCAATGAAATAATCATCTTTAAGCTCACCATCCATAAGGGATGAAAGTTGCTGTTTCTGTTCTGTTTGCATAGTAGATACCTTAATTTTATAGCTACTTTAAATTAAATGATTTAATCAGTTATTAATGGTTTAATCTTTTCATCAATAATATCACGAGCTCTAAAAATACGTGATCTTACTGTACCAACAGGTGTACTCATAATTTCGGCAATTTCTTCATAACTTAAACCATCAATTTCGCGCAATGTAATGGCAGTTTTTAAATCATCGGGTAATGCTTCAATTGCTTCAAATACCACTTTTCCAACTTCTTTTGAAAGTGCTAAATTTTCTGGATTATCAATATCTCTTAAAGATTCTGCACCGTCATAACTTTCAGCTTCACTTGCATCAATGTCTGATGATGGAGGCCGACGTCCCTGAGAAATTAGATAATTTTTTGCTGTATTAACCGCTATTCTGTACAACCATGTATAAAATATACTTTCACCTTTAAATAGGCTTAAAGATCGGTAAGCCTTAATAAAAGTCTCTTGCACAACATCTGGAACTTCAGAAGCTGAAACGTAGCGAGAAACCAAATGAGCGAGTTTATTTTGATAACGAACAACAAGCAAATTGAACGCATTTTTATCCCCATTTAATACGCGATCAACTAATACTTGGTCTGTTATTTGCTCCCCCATTAAAGGCCAACCCTCACTATGTTAATAACTGCTTGTGGCCCAAAAATGTGCTTACTAACAGTTAGATTGTTAAATTCGTAAAAAGTTCCCATTTATTTTAATAGAAATATAAGTTTTTTTCATATCAAAATACCTTTAAAACATTTTTTACAACAAAGAATATTAATTTTATTGAACTTTTTATAAAATGACTTAACTTTACAGATCAGTTTTAATTCAATAAGTAGATCTCTCGTTCACCAGCATTATTATAAGTAATTTGATAAAATTGCGGTAGATTGAAATTGACAGAACTACTCGTAGTAAAAGTAAATCTATCATCAGATAAAACATAAAAATCATTAATTGCTTTGACCATATTTTCTCTATTGCCGTTACAATTTCGATATATTTCTATTTGATTATGTTCATTTAAAATATAGAGATCAAACCCAATGTCAGTATCTTCGAAAAAGAACTGAATTACACCTTGGTAGGCTACACTGTCTATTTCTTTAGGCAGTTCATTTGTTTCATCTAATATATTTAATGGTCTTCCTTGAGCCTTATTATTAGACACTGCACCGTAAAAATCAATGGTATTTTCAAATTGATGAAGTGAGACACCAAGTCGTTCAAAAAATAGATACCAAGATGCGCCATCAATTCTTAAAGGTTTAACTTGCGTTAAATTATTTATCGTAGAACTTAATCGCAGTTCAATGCAATCATCCATCAACTTTTTTATTTGTTGTCTAATTTGGCTATTTAAACATTGACTGTAACAAAATATTTCCATTGAATTTGGTAAATCAGCATCTTTATGCATTCGGTTAAGTAACGCTTTAATAGCTTCAAGAACACATAATTTACCATTAAAATGTAAAACACGAATTTCATTCCAAGAATTACGGTATAGTAAGTCTATTGATCCAACTAAGCTTAATTCATTTTCACCATAATTTAATACATTCGAATTAAATTCATCTTCTAAATTTAAATTAGACGTAGGATCGTTTTCGAGATTTAAAATGATGGCTAAGTGACGTATCTCACAGGGTCCATAAAGTTGTTCTTCCGTTGCGGTTGGTACATTAATAGGAAAATATGCTTTTAGATCTTGAATAAATTTGGTTATTTTAGTCTTATCCCGATCTTCACCATTATGATAATAAAACTCTGTTGAGTCATAAATCATATTATTAAAATAACACCAACTAACTAATTTAACCAAATATTTACTATATTCTATATATTGGTGACCAATAATGTCATTTAAAACTGGCTTTTGTTTATACACATACCAACCCGAGCGATTTATTCTATCTTCTTTAACATAAATAAAAGTAAGTGTATCTTCTTGTAAATTATTAGAAATATTGAGTTTTAATGTGGTGATTTTACCAGGCAATACTTCAAAAGAAGCATAAAGTTTACGTGTTAATATCGCTAAGTCTTGTGGGCTAATTAGTGAATCTAAATTATTACGACGACCAAAATTTAGTAAATTGCGATAACCTGTCATCATAGTCTGTAATAATATTTCGTGTATTTCACGAACTTGTTCTATCTTCCAAGTATTACTGGCATCTAATTTAGCAATGAACTCTTTACTCCATCCCCATTGTTTCACTAAATCATCAAGAACTTTTCGACGCCACGATGGCAAGCTAGTTGGAACAGATAATTGTTCATTAACTTTTAGATAAAAACACGTTCTAATCAGTTCTAATCGTGCAAAATCTTCAATTTCAACTAAGTAATGAGTTAACCTTTGCAAAAGCATATAGTACGAATCTAAATAGCAACCTTGATAAATTTCTGCCTTTTGAATGTAACTTCGCATCTCATAAGCGATTGGTTTATTTTCAGGGTAAATCCATGAATAAGCTTCGAGTAATAAAGTTTTCAATACGGCTTTAAATGGCGAATCAATACTTTTATAAAGTTGCCATAAGCTAGCACCAAAATATTCTTCTGCAGATAATCCAGTTAATGAACCAAAATCGATCCATTCATCACGTATGATAATATTCTGTTCAATTAAAGCTTGAACACACTTTTCATAAGTCGGATATTTGGTGTTATTGATAATTAAATCGCTAGGCACTGCAAACCACAATAATAATTTACCTGCCAATAAGTTAGCCGAACGATAAAACTCCTCTAACAATAATATATGTTGTGCCGAACCACAATTTTCACCGATTAAACATTCATGATGTTTATTGATAAAGCGATCTACATCTACAACAAATAAGGTTAATTTAATCCCTAATTCTTTTGCCCATTGCTCAATTAAACGACATTTTTTTTGTAAAGATGACTTTCGATCTGCTGATAAATTATTTTCAATACAAATCCAAATATCCAAATCTGATGCAACTGATTGTCCAATTGAACATGTACTTCCCATTGAATACAGGGCGGAAATGTCAGATTTGACAGTTGTTAATGGAGCAATGAAATTAAAATCATTTTGTAATTGAGTAGAAACAGTTTCAGAAATTTCATAACAAGCAATACCCATAGGCGTATCTTCATTTAGATAGCCTGGAAGTTTAGGATCATGAAAGTGAAAAAGAGCCGGCAGAAACGAAAAAACACGTTGAAATTCTTCTGACATAGCATTCAGAGCACGTTCATGTTTCAATAAAGCAAGATCTTTAAGTTGTTTTTTTATGTTGTTAATATAATATTGCATGGCATTATTCAAGTAAAACACGTGTACTACTAACAAACAATTTCAATCTAACATTTTCTTATTATAACGTAAATAGAACGTTAAATTAAAAACAAAATAAATATTATGATCACATTAGAAAAAATAACGGATATTTTGAGAACAACTAAGCAGCTAAACAAATCAATAATAAAGCCGCAGTGTTAATTCCAATTGTAAAAGTAGATAATCAATTACACTTGTTATTCCAAATTAGATCCCATAAACTCAAATGGCAACCTGGTGATATCTGTTTTCCTGGTGGTAAAGTTGAAATTGAAGATATAAATCCAGAACAAACCGCGAAAAGAGAAACATGTGAAGAACTAGGACTTTCAATTAATGAAATTACTATTTTAGGTCAGTTGCCAAAATTTATTGCCACATTAGGGATGATAATTTATCCATTTGTAGGTAAAATTGATTCTATCGATGATTTAAAGCTAAACTTTGACGAAGTTGAAAGTATTTTTACTGTTCCGCTTGAATGGTTTAAAAACAATCAGCCTTTACATGCTACAATGCAAGTTGGGCATAAACCAGATAATGATTTTCCTTATAACTTATTACCCAATCGTTCAAAAGATTGGCAAAAAAGATCTGAACATTTAGTTTACTTTTATCAATATAATAATTATATTATCTGGGGTCTAACCGCTCAAATAATAAAACAATTCATTAATATTATTCAATATAAGTAATATAATATTAAAAAATTAGCTAACGAATTTAAAAAGTATTTTTACTTAAATCAACGTTCTTCAGTAAGCGTTTATTTTTAACGCAATGTTTCTATAAGTTTCATTTATTACTATATATTTCTTTAATGAGTATCATTAAATCCAAATAGTTTAAAACAAACAGTTCTTTTATTTCTTAGATAAAAATTTATGGCCAAACGTAATTAATAATAGGTAGATATAGACATAAAAATCTTAAAGATTGATGGTGTATAAATATCTTTAAATTATGTTTTATATTTGCAAATTAAAAAAAGCGTTAAATATTAACTTTAGTTTTAATAATTTAAAAATGAAGGAAATGATCATGAAACGTTTAAACAAATTATCTATTACTCTTGCTCTTTTATTATCATTACCTGTTGCTAGTGTTTATGCAGCAGATGCTTTAACCTCTCAAGAAGCAAAAAACTTAATTCCACTTAAAGAAATTTCTGTAACGGGTAGATATTTACAAGCTGAAAATGCAGCAGATGATATTTCTCGAGCAGCTGATGAAGCTGGCGCTAAGTATTATCATATTAAAGCAATTGAGAATGCAATGACTAATAACTCAGCCGATAGCGCTGTTGTTTACGCTGATATTTATCAATCTAACCAACCTGTTGCAGTGGAAAAAAAAGAAGTGACACAAAATGGTGTTGTTCTTTATCCACGAGCTAAAGCGCTTTATTATCTTCCATTTGAAGTTATCAAATTTAAAGGTAATTACAATAATACTGCCGAAATAACGAATGATGCGAGTAAATTAGCCGCAGAAAAGAATGCATATGCTTTTTATGTTTTCTCTATTGCGCCTTCTGATATCAAAAATCAGGCACAAGAAGTCGATGTTGCATTATATAAAAAAGATGCAGTAGTAAGAGATTTCATTGTTTCTAAAGCAATAGAAGGTGAGGATGCTTACGAAATCACGAGTGATGCGTTTAAAACAATGACACCTTATGAAACGATTAGTTTTCATGGTTCATTCAACAATACAGCCGAAATCAGCGCCGAGGCTCAAAAATATGCAATTGCTAATGATGCACACTTTTATTATGTGAAAGAAATAACAACAAATCCAGCCAGTACAATACAAACCGTTTATGTAAATTTATATAGATAATAAGTTAATTTTTTATATAACTTTCTACGTGAAATAGCCATTTACCCACGTGGAAAGTTATCTTATTCACTCCTCATTAAAAGTATATCAATTGAATTTAAAATGATATTTTTTGCTAGATATTTTGTGGTCTATTTGTTGACTACTATTTTAATTATTATATAGTTTTTTTATGCTAAAAGCTTCCATATTATACCTCTTTGGTTTTGCCCGAACCATAATTATTAAATGCATACCATTCAAATCTTTTGCTTAATATGTCAAATACAATGATCCACTAAAATTTGTTTAAGTAAATACTATCTGATTTACGATTATCAGGAGTTATAACATTTGGAAATGCATTAATTAGTTTTCATCATCATAATGTTTATACCTCAACTTCTTTAACAAAAGATATAACAACATTAAAGAAAATAAATCGTTCTTTTGAATATGTTTAATTAAATTTTAATAATTATATTAAAAAGAGTTTTTATAATTTCTATTTTAAATCAATGGTAAATTGTTAAAATTAAGTTGATGATATATAATTTTTTGCGTTACCTAATAAATTTATTACAAATATTTTAAAGGATTAAAAAATGTCTAATCAAGTTGTTCCTTATGTCGATAGAGCAGTACAGGTATTAAATAAAATCGGCATTATACTTAAACCTCAAACCGATGCCCCAATTTTAAAATTACTGGATAATGTTACTGAGATTGATAAAAACCGAGTTATGTCGATAGCTCGTACGTTGCAACAACAAGGTGCATTTAATGAAGTAGTCCGTGATCAAATTGATGGTGTTGAAGTATCACAGCGCTATACCAAAATAGTTAATCATTTTGATAGTATTCGTACTGATATGGAAAAAATGATAGGTTGGCTTGATGATGGTCGATTAGACTTTTTGGAAAGAATCAAAATTGGTTGGATGAAACTTAAACGCGGATCAATTCCAGATCGTTTCAATCTTATCAAATCTACTTACTTAGAAGTATCAAAAGAAACAGGTAATCAGGTCGAACGTGAACGTATTATTTTAAATGCTTATCAGGATTTTAGATTTGGATTAAAACAAGCACAAATTACCGCCGAAGAATTAGTCAATATGGCTACAGCCCGACTCGAAGATTGTAAAAATAAATTATCACTAGCCATTGCCGATGTAGATAATTTCAATTCTGATGATCATGTAGCTCGAGCACGTTTAGAACTAATTAGAGATGAAGCATTACGTAATGTTCAACAAGAAGATAGCCGTTATCAAATTATTTTGGATTTAGCGAATAATTTAACCGTATCTTATAATTCAGCCGAAGCAGTATTTGCACGTTTACAACAAACAACTTCTGTGAAAGAACGAGTATATCAACAAAGTGTTAACTTTTTTTCAACGAATGAAATTGTGTTTACTGCTTTAAGTGCTTCAATAACTTCTTTAACTGGTTTAAGTGAAAGTACTAAAACCTTAGAAGCCTTGAAAGATGGTATGAATAAAGGCATAGAAAGTATAGCATCTGTTGGTAATAAACAATTAGATGAAGCTTTACGAGCTGGATATGGTTCTACTATTAAAGCCGATTCGTTACGTTCTTTAGTTGAAGCGATCGTTAATTATCAAGAATCAAGCCAACAGCTAATTAGCGAATTACGAAATGAATCAATTGAAAATGCAAAAGAAATAGATCGTATTGTCGAAGATGGAAAACAACGCTTTAACAATATTATTCTAAAGGTTAATAGTTAATGTCGGAAATTAAGCTTAGTGAACAATTAGGAGCGATGGCAATAATTGATGAGCTTTATCAAAAACAGCAATTATTACTTGAGCACCTTGATCGCAATGTTTTGCGGGATAAATTGAAAGAAAACATAAAAAATTACTATCAAACCAAAGGACAATTTATTGATGATAGTCTTATAGAAAAAGGAATTAATCTTTGGTTTGATAAACGTTTGCGGTTTAATGTACCTAAACGTAATTGGTTTATGCATTTTCTTGCTTTATGTTATATTAAAAGAAACATTTTATTTACTATTATATATATTATTTTATTCGTTTTAACGTTAATTAACTTTGCAGAAGTAACGATTACAAAAAAAATAAAAAGTAATATTGATAGTACTTATAACCATATCTTATCCGCAAAAAGTAGTTTAAATGATTTAAATAGAAAATTTCTTGAAATTGATAAGCATTCTGTCAATTTTGCCCAAGTCCCAATAAAAAAATTAAAAAACTCAATCATTGATCTGCTTAACCAAGATAATATTTCTTCTATAATAAAACCTGGGGCAGATCTATCTTCAATAGCGCAAAAAGATAAAGATATACTTAAATATTTAAAAGAAACTGACTACTCAATCAAAACTAAATTATCCGAAGTCACTTCGCAAATAACACAATTGCAAGAATTAATTGAAACGGATAAGAAATTAACTAAATTAATCCAAAATCAAGAATTTACTGATGCTAGTAAAAAATACCCTATTTTACAAAATATTGTCGATTCTATTATTGATAGCCTTAATCAAGGTCAAACAAATATCGATACTAATCGGATTGAAACACTTTATTCTTCAATTGAACGTGCAGAATTTCTTGAAAAGAAAATTGAGTCTGATACGAAACAGTTACTAGAATTAAACGTACCTAAATCAGATATGGATCCCATTATTGCGCTTCAAACTTCATTACTTGCTGATTTAAAAGATTTAAATTTTGAAAATGTTGAAAATTATCAAACAATGATGGCTTACTACCTTAAACTAGCACAAACTAATTTAACGTTGACCATCGTTGACCATCCAGATCATAAATCTGGGGTTGAACGCACACATGAGAATACTAATGGTAAATCTTGGTATTTAATTGTCCAAGCATTAACATCAACCGGTAAGCCAACATCAATATGGGTAAAAAGCATCGAAACCGGTGAAACCAAATTAGTAGAGATGTTTGGTCAACAAGTTACCTTAAAAGCATTTAATGCCGTTAAAGAAGATAAAATAAATGATGGGCATATTGATAATAATAAACTTTGTGCTAAACCAAAAGGACGTTTAACGTTTAACTGTCCAAATTCAGTTAAATCAGGCAGGATTTTAGAGTGGTAAACCATGCAGACAAGAACAATTGAAAGCACCATTAATCAAAAAGCTCGTACAACTAAGGCTTCTTTGGACTCAGCCAATCAAGAATTACATGATACACATGAAAAATTACTTGATTTAAAGACTCAACAAGCAAATATTTATAATAAAATTGCGACTATCTATTTATTAGAATCACCTGAAAATAACGATATTAAAATACAAAAAATTATTGACCAGTTACAAAATGTTTTAAAGCAATTAAAAAGCAAATCTTACAGTTTAGACAAAAAAATTGATAAGCAGCAGATAAAATTAACAGAAATTTTGATAAGATTAGATGAACTTACAACCGAAAAAATGCTACAACTTGAGAAAGATCCCGATTATCTATCGCTATTTGATCGCTTTACTATCGAAAAAGAACGCTTTGATAAAGAAACTGAAAACTTTGAAGCTTCTCAAAGCGAGTTTTCAGAAAAACTTGTTCAATATAACGAAAATAGGTATTTTAATTATTTAATTAAGCGAAACTATGGTGAAAATAATTACAAAGCTTTTTGGATCTTAAAAAACCTAGATGCATGGTTAGCAAGATTTGTTAATTTTTCTCAAAATTACAAAAATTACAAATTAATCAATTCATTACTAAATGAATCAAAATTACGTTACGAAAATCAAACAAGATCTTATGAATTAGCATTAAAACAAAAAGAACAGAAAGAACATAGTGTTGAAACTGTTTTGAAAATACCAGCGATAAGAGTTGAATTAGCAGAAATTGAGCAAGATTTAGCGAATTTAGAGCAAGAAAAGCAAGAAAATTATAATGTTTTAAATGAAACACAAACAGGAAAAAGCCTCGAGTTTAAAAGACTCTCTTTGCAACTTGCTGAGTTTTTAAAACACAAGTCTTTTGATAGACTTCAGCAGCTAACCTTACAAACAAAAACTAAAGGAGATGATATATTACTTAAAAAGCTCTATGAAATAGAAAAACAGATAAAGCAATCTGAGAATCATATTGTTCATCTTCGTAATACAACTTCAGATTTAATGAAAACCTATGAGCGTTTTAATGAAACACTTCATCTTTTTAAGGAATACAATATTTCCAGTTTTTTATATGAATATAGGATATCTTCGTATAATCTGAATGAACTATTAAATAAATTATTAAACAATGATGTTTTTCCGATTACCATTGTTGAGACACTACTTAGCTATAGAGTACGAATAAAAATCGAAAGCAGAACTTCGGTACATCAAAGCAGTATCGGATCATTATTTAGCAATTCATCAAATTCATCTTCTTGGGGGTCTTCATACCGTAGTAGTTCTTCATCCAGTAGTGGTTCATCATCAAGTCGCGGTAGTTACTCATCAAGTTCATCGTCAGGTGGTGGAGGATATAAAACCACAGACAGTTTTTAAATCTAGTTATGAGCTTTTTTATAATATATTCATTATTCACGTTCTATCGTGGATAATGATTAATTTTAAAAATCTCTGTTTTATTGGCAATTTATATACTATCTACATATAAATTACTTATTAGAAACACATAAATCAATATGAAAATAATGCTGATTACTTAATGCTTATCTATATTCGATTTGTGTCATATTATTTGATTACTTATACTATATTTTGGTTTTATACGCTCCTAACATTTTTCCACTAGGTTACTAATTTATTCTGACTTGATAATTAATATAGTACTTCTGTTAAATAATTATAGAAAAATTGCGATATAAAAGTTCTATAATAACGACAAATAGATTTTATCTAATCAATCATAAATTCTATAGGAATTTGAACTAATTTTTTACTTGTGTCGGAACAAAGACTTTTAATTATTCTTTTCTAACGCTTAGATTTCACACTAATTGAACCTAAATTTATTTTGAGATTACCATTTTTCGATCTTTAATTTTTTCATTATTGAGTATCTGATAGCATTCTACATCCTATTGATATTTTATTTCACCATAAATGAAAGACATCACTTTATGGTCTAAAAATTCAACATTACCAAGAAAATTATGTTTTATCGACTACTGGAATTAAACTAACAATGTTCAAGGTGTTTTTAATTTCAAAGTAGATAAACATAGACTTTATACAACTATTTTTAGTTTAGTTATCTTAACCCAACACTGTAACGATTAAGTTAATACAAGCTTTTTGACTAAATGGAATTAGGTAATCATAATTTATATTATTAACCATACATTAGTAATAAATGTTCATAAATATAAATTGCATTTAAAAGGAGAAGAACAAGGATAATCAATATCAAATCAATGTATCTGTTAGAGCAACTAAATAGTTACAAAAAAATATGAATTAATGCTATTTATGGACTCAAATAATATTGTGAAAGAGTTGACCAAATATAAGAAAGGAATGCATATTTATGGCTGGGGTACAAGGATTCGAACCTTGGAATGGCGGAATCAGAATCCGCTGCCTTACCGCTTGGCTATACCCCATTATAAAAAAATATATGGTACGGGTAGTGAGATTTGAACTCGCACACCTTTCGGAACTAGAATCTGAATCTAGCGCGTCTACCAATTCCGCCATACCCGTATTGAACTATTGATAAAATAGTATATATCAGATTTAAAAATTTTAATATATTATACAGGATAAAATGGCTGGGGTACCAGGATTCGAACCTGGGCATGGCGGGATCAAAACCCGCTGCCTTACCGCTTGGCTATACCCCAATAAAAGATAATTATTAAGATTAAATGGTACGGATGAAGAGGCTTGAACTCACAACCTTGCGGCGCCAGAACTTAAATCTGGGCATCTACCAATTTCGCCACACCCGTATAAATAATCAATAAAGAGGTATAAACCTAAAAAATTAAACGGACTAAAGCATCTTAAAAAATTACGCAGAATGGAATGGCTGGGGTACCAGGATTCGAACCTGGGCATGGCGGGATCAAAACCCGCTGCCTTACCGCTTGGCTATACCCCAATAAAGGATTAATATTAAGATTAAATGGTGCGGGTGGAGAGACTTGAACTCACACACCTTGCGGCGCCAGAACCTAAATCTGGTGCGTCTACCAATTTCGCCACACCCGCACTGAATACTTCCGGTAAAAGTACTACCTAATCTTAATGGTGGCTACGACGGGATTCGAACCTGTGACCCCATCATTATGAGTGATGTGCTCTAACCAGCTGAGCTACGTAGCCATCTCATTCGCAACGTCATAACCAACACTGCGAGGCGCATTATGCTTAAGTTCCGGCAAATCGTCAACACTTTTTTTTAGATATTTTGAAAAAAAGTTACGATCGATTAAGATGCAATCAAATCCGGTTTAATAACAATTCAATTCGCCTTTTTTGTAGTTCAATTTGAATTTCTTTTCCAGTAAACCCATCAGAAATAATTTTTTGCACATTAACACTATTAGCTAGTTTATAAGCATTTTCTAAATATTGTGCTTGTGGAAAGGATGCTGTTTTAGCTAAAGCCTCGCTTGCCATAATCAATTGAGAAAGATGTTGAGGATTACGCCATACATCAATTTTATTTAGTAAACAGATAATTTGTTCAGCTGTGAGTGTTTGCACAGACTGGACATCTTTATAGTATTGCTTAACCATTATGGCAAGCTTAGTATAATTATTGGGTGATTTGACTTTACTACATAAATCTTCAACTGCATGCCTAGTTGATAATTGCGAACAAAGAACACTAAAACGGATGGTTAAATCGTT
The DNA here is from genome assembly GCF_984568995.1 of Gilliamella sp. LMG 34360. NCBI lineage: Bacteria > Pseudomonadati > Pseudomonadota > Gammaproteobacteria > Orbales > Orbaceae > Gilliamella > Gilliamella sp. LMG 34360. The sequence goes on from NZ_OZ474900.1 coordinate 2,526,107, forward strand.
AGTTAATGAAACAGAGTGTTTTAAAGCATCAATAACCGTATCGGATAAGACTAATGATGGAAACAATATAGCAAGTGCCCCACATTGTTCCAAAACTTGAAAATAGATTTGAGGATCTAAAGTAGATAAGGCTTTTTCAGTCTCTTTCCAGACACGTTCTGGGGTTAGATAACTAATTTCTCCAGCTAAAACCATATCTTTCATAAGATTCATTGTTTCTGTTGCAACAACAAAACCTAATTGATGATAACGTGCCGCAAAACGCGCAACTCGCAAAACTCGTAAAGGGTCTTCACGGAAAGCTGGCGAGACATGACGTAACAGCTTACGTTTGATATCTTCAACGCCATGGTAAGGATCAATAATATTATTTTCTTCATCCATAGCAATAGCATTTATGGTAAGATCTCGTCGGATAAGATCTTGTTCTAAAGTAATGTCTTTACTGAAATCACAAATAAATCCAGTATAGCCATTACCTGCTTTGCGTTCTGTCCTCGCTAATGCATATTCTTCTTTTGTAACTGGATGTAAAAATACAGGGAAATCTTTACCAACCTGTTGATAGCCTAAAGACAATAATTCCTCAGGCGTTGCTCCAACAACAACCCAATCACGGTCCGCGCTCAGTAATCCTAACAATCTATCCCGAACACACCCTCCAACTAGATAGATTTGAGACATTAACGCATCCAACGATCTTTTTTACGACGAGGCATTATCATTGGTAAAATTAGACCTAATACTAGACCTCCACCAGCAACAAGACCGCCATAAGTAAACCATGTAAGAATAAGATCGAGTCGTTTATCATCAACTTGATTTAACATCGAATCTATTTGAGTTCTCTGCTGTTTGACTTGTTTATCAAGATCGGCATTTTTATTTTGAAGAGTTTCAATTAATTCTTCTGCAGATTGCAATTTTTGCTCATATTCATTTACGATTTTTCGTTGATTTTCATCAACATTATTCACTTTATCTTGATATTCGGCTAATTTTGCTTCTAACTCGGGAAGGCGTTCTCGATAACTTGGCTCATCATTAAGTTTATTGGTCTCAATCCACCCTATCTTACCATTACTAATTTGGATTCTTGTGTATTTACCATCGTCACTTTTTTCAAGAGAAGTCACTTTTTGACCAGTTTTAACCGCGCCAGAGAAACCATAATTAGCACTAGGACCACGACGTAAGTAGATATCTATATCATCTGTCACATATTTATCTGCAGCATTAGCATTAAACACAAAACCAAGAAAAGAAATTATAATAATATTATGTTTTTTCATCATATTTAACTCAATCGATCCATTTTTTAACCATAATAACATAAAAAAATAACTTTTCGCACATTCATTTCACAATATATGTTTCTACAAAATAACTAACAACACAAAAAAATGAAATCGATTACATTTTGTGAGATCTTAATCACAAATTAAAAAAATAATCATTTTATTTTTATAGAAATGTAATTATTTTATACAGATAAAGAACCACAATCTTGGAGTCATTATGAACTATCGTCTTAACAATAACAATATAGATGTCCTATTTCGTACAACACCTTATGCTGAACTTAGCTATTTCGGTAAACGATTACAAAATATTCAACTCGAAAAACTGGAAATGTTAACTCCCGCTGTTCCTAACGCTCGTATTGATGTTGACGTACCGTTTACTTTATGCCCTGAAGAAGGTTTAGGTAATTTTAGTACACCAGGACTTGAAGGTCATCGCAATGGTAAAGATTGGTCTCCTGTTTTTATCACCAAAGAAGTTATTCAAACAGAAAATGAAATCACCATTATTAGTGAAGATAATATTGCTAACCTACGTTTCACCAGCCATTTTATATTAGATAACAGCGGTGTATTACAATGCCAAAATAGTTTAATTAATTTAGGCAATGAACCTTATCTGGTCAATCGCTTATCAATCACTCTTCCCATTCCAGAAAGAGCACAAGAATTAATGGCCTTTAGTGGACGTTGGATTAAGGAGTTCTTTCCTCATCGTACCAAAATCGAACATTGTGGTTATTTGCAAGAAAATCGTCGTGGACGTACTTCACATGAGTATTTTCCGGGTATGGTAGTTGGTACCGATGGCTTTAAAGAACAATCCGGTGAAGTATGGGGTGTTCATTTAGGTTGGAGTGGAAATCATCGAATTCAGGTAGCGGTAAAAAGTAATGGTAAACGTTTTATTCAGGCCGAAGCCTTATATATGGCAGGTGAAATTACATTAGGTAAAGACGAGTCAATTTCAACTCCTTGGTTATATGCAACTTATAGTGAGCAAGGCTTGAATGAGATGAGTCAGCACTTCCATGATTTTTTACGTGGCAACATTATTAAATTTAGTCAAAATAAACCACGCCCAGTCCATCTCAATACTTGGGAAGGTATCTTTTTTGATCATAATCCTGACTATATTATACAAATGGCAACTAAGGCTGCACATATGGGGGTTGAACGATTTATTATTGATGATGGCTGGTTTGGTAAACGTGACGATGATTATCAAGGGTTGGGAGATTGGTATTTAGATAAACGAAAATATCCAAACGGCTTAGAACCCGTGATTAAGCATATTAAAGATTTGGGCATGGAATTTGGTATTTGGGTCGAGCCAGAGATGATTAATAAAAATTCCGATCTTTATCGCGCTCACCCAGATTGGTTACTAGAACTGCATGGTTATAATCAACCTGAAGGTCGCCATCAATATTTACTCGATTTACAAAATCCAGCGGTTTTTGAGTATTTGCTTGAAAGATTAACATGGTTGCTTGGAAGCTATGACATTGACTATATCAAATGGGATATGAATCGTGAAATTGTGCAAGCTGGCCACAATGGTAATCCAGCCATTGTTGGACAAACTGAAGCTTTATATCGTTTAATTGATATTTTACAAGAAAAATTCCCTCATGTTGAAATTGAATCTTGCTCTTCCGGTGGAGGACGTATTGATTATGAAATATTAAAACGTACTCAACGTTTCTGGACTTCAGACTCTAACGATGCATTAGATCGGCAGATCATTCAGCGTGGTATGAGTTACTTCTTCCCTCCGGAGGTAATGGGTGCTCACATTGGTGGTGCCTTATGTCATACTACATTCCGCGAATTACATATGAATTTACGTGGTTTGACTGCACTGTTTGGTCATATGGGTGTTGAACTTGATCCTGTTAAAGAATCTGAAAAAGAACAAAAAGCCTTTTCTCATTATATTAATTTACACAAACAATTGCGTTCACTATTACATAGTGGTAATAGTGTTCGTTTGGATGTCGATGATCCTCGCGCGATGCAAAGTTATGGGGTTGTAAGCAAAGATCAAAAAGAAGCTGCGTTTATTATTGCCCAATTAGCATTACCAACTTATGCGTTGAGCGGTAATTTACGTTTAACAGGATTGTTAACGGATAAGCAATATCAAATAGAAATTCTTGATATGCCGGACAATATTGATCCTAAAATCAGTGGTCATGCAATGAAAATATTACCACTATGGATGAAAACTCAAACAACACTTTCTGGCGATTGGTTAATGAATATAGGATTACCATTACCTGTGCTTGATCCTGCAACAGCCATGCTTATCAAGATCACATCCAAATAAATCAAAAAAACACAAAAATCATAAAATTTTTTAACAATAAGGGGAATGAAAGCATTCATTCTCCTTTATAACATATTGAATTTGAAACGATTCAGCTAATAATACAATGATTGGCAAATAAAAATTTTTCCATTATTATAAGGTGTTATCTCATATATTCAGGGTCTAACCGACTGAATTAGCTAAAAGATATAAACAAAAATATTTCAAGTATAGGTTCCCTTCCCTCTTTGCGAACCATTTTTGCTTTAATCGTTGGTAAACTACAATATTTTAAATGGATAAACTTTAAGTAATATAGATATAAATTATTAGTAATAATATCAAATTAAAAAGGAGTTTTATGGCGACAATAAAAGATGTTGCACAATTAGCCAATGTTTCAGTTGCAACAGTATCTCGTGTTATCAATAATGCAAACAATGTTAGCAACAATAAGCGTGAGATTGTAAAAAATGCTATGGAAAAATTAAATTATTATCCAGATGCAAACGCTCGTGCTTTATCTCAGCAAAATTCAAAAACCATTGGTATTGTTGTCGCAGACGTTTCAGATCCTTTTTTTGGTGCAATGGTCAGTGCAGTTGAAAAAGTAGCTTACCGAACCGGACATTTTTTATTGATCGGCAATGGTTATCACGATGAAAATAAAGAATATAATGCTATAACTCAATTAATTGAGCATCGTTGCTCTTCGTTGGTTGTCCATGCCAAAATGCTTTCCGACAGTACTTTAATAAGATTGATGGAGCAAGTTCCTGGAATGGTATTAATTAATCGTGTAATAAAAGGTTTTGAGAAACGCTGCATTGCACTTGATGACCGTTATGGTTCTTACTTAGCTGTTAAACATTTAATACAACATGGTCATACCAACATTGGTTATTTGTGTTCAAACCATGATATATCAGATTCATCCGACCGCTTACAAGGGTATAAAGATGCGCTATTAGAACATGATATTGACATAAACGATAATTTGATTGCTATTTCTTCACCAAATGAAATAGGTGGTGAACAAGCTATGATGTCTCTTTTAGAGCGTAATCAACAAATTACTGCTATTGCTTGCTACAATGACTCTATGGCAGCGGGCGCTATTTCTGTATTATATGATAATGATATAAAAATTCCGTCAGATATTTCGATTATTGGTTTTGATGATTTATTACTTGCTCGGTATTTACATCCGAAACTGACAACCATTCGCTATCCATTGCAAACTATGGCAGAGCAAGCGGCGGAACTCGCATTGCGATTAGCAAAAGAAGAAGTTTTACCTGCCAATTTAATTAATGTTTTTACTCCAACTTTAACTAAGCGATATTCTGTTACCCAAATTAAATGATCGGTATTGGTTTAAAAACTAAATTAAAAAAATGTCGAAAACCCTAAAAATTATGTGTTTCCGACATTTAGCTATTTTTTCAGATAAGATTATTTAAAACCAAACTTCAGTTTGCACGCCAAAGCTAATTTGATTATCCTTACCATTAAAGTCAAATTTACTGATCTCATTTTGCAAAGATTCTATATATGAGACATAGAAACGTATATCAGGTCTTGATGTCAAAATGCTTTCACCAACTTTAAATGAGTGGAAAATAGTTGTTTTAAAACCTTCTTCATTATAGCTTTTGCCTTTAACTTTATTTTTTTGTCTAAAATAACCTAATTCGATGCCACTTTGGTTGTAGTTGTCCCATATATAAGCAGGTCTTATGGCTGATTTGAAACTCGAAAAATCAGTATGGGCCAAATTGAGGTCATAGGAATAAACATCTGTTCCCGTTGTAAGCGCGAGTGCATGGGCGATAATCACTTTATCGGCTAAATAAGCCTCACCTTCAGATACCAATCGGTAAGCTTTTCCTCCTGTATGTGTACCGATGTAATCATTATCAGAATTGGCTGCAAATTCAGGGTTATTAGTATTAATATTAGCTAACTGTGACGCAACAGAATTGGTCGCAGTTTGTAAAGTCCATTGATTAAATCCACCAAAAAAATTATTTTGTCTTAAAACAAAACTTCCTAACCAAGCATTTTTTACACTAACACTGTCCTGAATTTTGGATTTATTGGGGGCAGAATAACGACCATTAATTGCAAGAGTGGCATCTTGCCATAAAGGAATATCTCGATAGCGAAACTCGATTTCATTTAAGTCGACTTCTTCCCGTTTAGTTGCGGTTTGTATCTCAGTATTACCATTATTTGTAACTTCAATTTTTTTAACTTGTTTGACATTAACATCCGCTCGTACCAAAGCTAAATCAAGTTTACCCACGCCAATTCCAAGATCTTCAATACCAATACCACCACCTGCAGGTGTTTTTTGAGTTTTCCAGTCTAACATTTGGATTTCATTATAAGGAAGTGAATGTTTACCTACCCATAAATTTGCATCAGGAAATCCTGGCACAAATCCTTTGGTAGATAAGTAAATATCAGAAAACTGCATAATATTGTCATCTTGAGTATTGAATAAACCAGCTGCTTTATTGGTAGCTACATTACCATCAATCATAACAATGGCATCCACTCTATGACCATCTTCATCATACACTTTTTGTTTAAAGACAAGATCGTACCAACCACCATACTCATTACCAAACCGCCCTAATGCCCCTTCAGCATAATTTTTAGGTTTGCCATTTTGGGAGGTTGACCAGCCACCACGAAAATAACCATTAAATGAAAAACCGATTTCGTCTTTGATGTAATCTTTAAACTCTGACAGAGTAAAAGAGTTTTTAAGTGATTTGGTTTGCGATGTTGGGGCTGCATTATCACTTTGCTTAGTATCGTTAACTATGACAATTTGATTGTCTACTGCCGGTTGTTGTTGAATAACAGACTTGGAATTAATATTGGTTTGAGTGTGATTTTGGGTTTGTTTAGATGCTGGTGTTTGGGTTGAAGTTTTAGCTAAAGCAACACTCTGATTTTTCAGCACCTTTTGTTGATTATTTATTACAATCTGTTGTTGTTGAATATTCTTATTTAATTCTGCTAGCTGTTTATTAGACTCGATCACTTGCTTTTTTAAATCTATAGATTCTTCAGAAAGTACCAATAATTTTTGTTCTAACATCGATATTCTTGCCTCTAACTCTTCTTGAGTAGCAGCAAAAGAGTTTTGTATAGAACACAAGCCAAGTAAAGTAATTAAAACAATTCGTTTAGGTTTGACGTTTAATGCTGCCTTAGTTAAATATTTCATTTTTTCTACTCATTATTTTATATATATTTAAGAATCTCAAAAATTTGAGACAAAAAAAAACCTAAAAAATAGTGATAACTATTCTTTAGGTTTTGCCCATAATCTTACGGTAGCAATCCAATGCTTAATAAATAAGCTTATTTAATATAACTAATAAAATTGATCGTTAACAATATAAATATACATATATGTGACATGTATCACATTAATATTTAATTAATATTAAATTTCCCATTTTTGAAGAAAAACACAAAAATACAAGTGTAATCGATTACATAAAGTGTTAAATTGATCACTTAAATAAAAAAATAAATTATTTATAATAAATTAAAAAATGCTACTTCAAACTAAATAAAAGGAGAAAATAATGAATCCTTGTTTCAGTGAAATCATCAACCGGTCGGATTGGAATAACTTATCTATATTAAGCATTAATCGACTTAATACACATCCCAAATTTAATAGCTGGCGAGATAAACAACAAGCAAAAAATAATGGTGATTCAGACGCAATTTTATCGCTCAATGGTGATTGGTTTTTTAGTTATTTTAATAACCCAAAACAAGTACCAGAATCGTGGTTGGATAAAGAACTCGATAATACCACTATTCCTGTTCCATCAAATTGGCAATTTCATGGCTACGATGCGCCGGTTTATACAAATATTCGTTACCCTTTTCCTTATAATCCTCCTTTTGTTCCTGAAGATAACCCAACGGGTTGTTATTCGAGGTACTTTAATATTGATAAAAAATGGTTAAATAAAGGTGATACTAGAATTATATTTGATGGGGTCAGTGCCGCATTTCATCTTTGGTGCAATGGTAAATGGGTTGGCTATTCACAAGATAGCCGTATTGCAGCTGAATTTGACTTAACTCCTTTTTTAAAGAAAGGTGAAAACCGAATAGCAGTGCTAGTTTTAAAATGGTGCGATGGCAGTTATCTTGAAGATCAAGATATGTGGCGATTAAGCGGCATTTTCCGTGGTGTCTCACTACTTAATAAACCTAAATCACATTTACAAGATATTCAAGTTAAAACAATGCTTGATGCTTGCTATCAAAATGCTACCTTATCCTTGCAAATTGATGTTAAGCATCAAGACGATATTGAGATGCTCAATGTAGACATTGAATTATGGCAAAAAGATAAACTAGTTCTTGAACAATCGCAATCAATTGGAACTTCTGATATTGATGAAAAAGGTGGTTACAATGACCGAGTAGTTTGCCATATTCCAGTGACCAAACCACAATTATGGAGTGCTGAAACGCCAAATCTTTATCGGCTTGTTATCAGCTTGAATCATACTAATACAGGCTTAGTTGAATCTGAAGCTTATAACATTGGTTTCCGAACTGTAGAAATCAAACATGGGCAACTTTGTTTGAATAATAAACCACTAATCATTAAGGGAACGAATCGTCATGAATTTTATCCTGATATGGGATACGCGGTTACCGAACAAGCTATGCTTCATGATATAAAATTAATCAAACAACACAATTTTAATGCTGTGCGTTGTAGCCATTATCCTAATGATCCACGTTGGTATGAGCTTTGTGATGAATATGGCCTTTATGTAGTAGATGAGGCAAATATTGAGTCACATGGGATGTTCCCAATGTCACGTTTGTCTGATGACCCTAACTGGTTGGCTTCATATAGTGAACGAGTAACTCGTATGGTTCAACGCGATCGCAATCACCCATCTATAATCATTTGGTCACTTGGTAATGAATCAGGACATGGTGCAAATCACGATGCGCTTTATAGTTGGATCAAAAGTAATGATCCAACCCGCCCAGTCCAATATGAAGGAGGAGGCGCCAATACAGCTGCAACTGATATTATTTGTCCTATGTATGCACGAGTAGATCAAGATCAACCCCATCCAAATGTTCCTAAATGGTCTATAAAAAAATGGATTTCTATGCCCGATGAAAAACGCCCGCTTATTTTATGTGAATATGCCCACGCTATGGGTAACAGTTTAGGTACTTTTTATAAATATTGGCAGGCTTTTCGGCAATATCCTAGATTACAAGGTGGTTTTATTTGGGAATGGGCAGATCATGGTATTCGTTGCCATAATCAATCAGGTGAAAGTTATTGGGCTTATGGCGGTGATTTTGGTGAAGCCTATCACGATAGACAATTTTGTTTAGATGGTTTAGTTTTTCCTGACCGCAAACCACATCCAAGTATAATTGAAGCCAAAAAAGTGCAACAGCCATTTCAATTCAAACTTGTCAGCCAAAAACCGATTATTATTGAAGTAACTAGTGAGTATTTATTCCGTACTACAGACAATGAAATACTATATTGGGAACTGCTGCTTGATGGTAAAAATCAACAAAATGGTAAACTTAAACTTAATATTAAGCCTAACGATACAATTGAACTAAAAATTACTGACGACATAGGTAATAATATTAATGGAGAAAACTTACACCTATCGCTTAAAGTCATTCAAAACAGAGCCACCACATGGTCTCCAGCAAAGCATATTGTGGCTTGGGAACAATTCAAATTAATTAATAGTTTTATTCCGCAATTGGCATTAAGCAAAAATAAAAAATTACTAAAATTAACTGAAAATGACAATGAATTTATTGTCAATTGGAAAAATCAAAGTTGGCAAATTAATAAAAAATCAGGACAGCTGAGCCAATGGGTTAAAAATAAGAAACCATTGTTAGCCAGCGCACTGACTGATCAGTTTATTCGAGCACCAATTGATAACGATATTGGTATCAGTAGTGGTTTTGATTGCAATCCTTTTGCATGGGTTGAACGGTGGAAAGCTGCTGGCTATTTCGATTTGAGCCATCAGTGTTTAGGAATTAAAGCATCACAAACAGATGATTATATAATTATTGAAGCGCTTCATGCTTATAGTGTGAAAAAACGCAAAGTCATTCAAAGTAAATGGTTACATCAATTTGATCAGGATGGAAACTTGACGATAACAGTAGAAGTCGATATTGCGAATGATATGCCTGCACCGGCCCGTATTGGTTTGACGTATCAATTGAAAGAGATACCAAAACAGATAAACTGGCTTGGATTAGGACCACATGAAAACTATCCTGATCGAAAAACCTCTGCAATTTTTGGTGATTGGTCATTACCATTTGCCGAACTTTATACGCCTTATATTTATCCTTGTGAAAATGGCTTACGTTGTGATGTCAAACAATTAATTCTTAATGATATGATAATTACAGGTCATCAATTTAAATTTAATATTAATCAATATGGTACTAAACAGTTGATGGAAAAAACACATCGTCATTTATTAGTGCCTCAAACATGCGCCTACGTCAGTATAGATGCTTATCATATGGGCATTGGTGGTGATGATTCTTGGACACCAAATGTACATCCAGAATTTTTATTAACGGATAAACATTATCACTATCAATTGATTTTTAAATGCTAACAAACAGAAATTATTTGACTAAAATAAGGCACGATTTAATCGTGCCTGAATGTTAGTTAATTAAAGAGTTAATGCCTAATGGCCTTCAAATAATTGATCGAGTTTTTCTATAAATTCTTGCTGAGGTCGATGATAAAAAATACCCTGTTCAGGCATACCCCGTAAAAAGAGATAATATACCCCACCAAAATGGGTCTGATATTGATAATTGGATATCCTGCTTCTCAAAAATCGATGTAATGCCAAACTATAAAGTTGATATTGTAGATCATAACGATGTTCTATCATCACTTTTTTCAGTGCATTTTGCCCATAATGATCAATATTATCACCTAACCAATTTGACTTATAATCGACCACATAATATTTACCTTCAAATTCAAAGACTAAATCAATAAATCCTTTCAACATACCTTGCACAGAATCAAAGGATAATTCAGAACGTGATTGAGATAAATCATCATATTTCTTGCACAAAGAATCTAATTGCTGACAAGTTACAGATTGGCGTATAGGTAAATAAAATTGTAACTCGTTAATACATCTACCCATTAATATGTTTGATAATATTAATCCTGACTGACCCAATTCAGTCGCCAATACTTGTCTCATCCAATTGGCAACAATACTATTCCAATTAGAATCAAGATTGAGTTTTTTCACCATCTCAGTACATAATTCATCAATGTTATCGGATGAAATATGTTCCATAATACTGTGCATTAAAGTACCAACATATGCCCCTTTAGGGAAATGGTGAATGTCATATTGCAATTCAACAAGTTCTTCACTAGTGGATTTAAATTGCGGCTCATCCCAATCATTAATGATATCAAGATTATAGTTCAATAAGGCATTTTGATGTTGCTGTAATTCAGTATAACTGGTTACTCGCCAACAGTTTGAGAGCTTGCGTGTAAAAACATTAGCTGATAGTGTTGGAACCGATAACATAGGAGTAACATAGCGTTCACCATAAATTGGCAATTCGACATCAATTAAGTTTGCCATATTACCAATAGCCCTTAAGTCATTTTTCAAAAGATGATTAATAGCTGACTGACTTTTTTTCAAAGAAGCAAGACCGATGCTACAATGATATACCGAGCGCGTCATAGCGACATACAATAAACGTAAATCCTCAGCAAGACGTTCATCTTCTATTTGTTGCTTAATTTCATCCGTCAATAACCATGCATAAGTTAACTTATAGTCATTATCTTTATCATGATAAAATTGACTGTCAGATGATCGATATAATGAGATAAAAGGCAACCAAACAATAGGAAACTCTAGCCCTTTTGATTTATGAATTGTAATAATTTTAACTAAGTTTTCATCACTCTCAAGACGTTGCTCGTGATTTTCTAAATTAAGATCTGGACTGACTATTTGTTTAGTCAACCAACGAACTAAAGCATGAGGACTGTCTAATTCATCTGCAGCTTCTTGAAGCAATTCTCCTAAATGCATTATATTCGTTAAAGTTCGTTCACCATCTTGACGTGCTAAGATATTTTCAGCTAAATGACGTCGTTTCATCATTCGGCGTAACATGACTAAAACGCCATAATGTAGCCAAATAGCTTGGTATTGCTTAAATTCTTCAACCAAACTTTCCCACTTATCTTGGTCATCTGTAATTTGCTCAAGTTCAGTCATTGTTTGACCGAACAGTGATGTCATTAAGGCTAAGCGCAGTGTTGATTCGTTTTCGGGCATTAACACTGCTTGCAATAGGTTAAGTACATCTTTTGCGTCCGTTGATGAAAAAACACTACTATGATTTGATAAGTAAACACTTTTAACGCCCAACGATGCTAATTTTTGTCTGATGATTTCAGCTTCACGTCCTGTACGTACTAAAACAGCAATATCTGCCGTCATTACCGGACGTTGTTTTTCCTCATTATCCACTAGTATTGAAGAACTCGACAATAAAGTCACAATCTGCTTCGCACAACAACTTGCCATATATTCTTGATAATCAGCATTTGTTGAAATTTCCTGTGGTAATAGATAAGCCGTTAATGCGGAGACTTCTTCATTATTTAATAACAATGCTTTTTTTTGATTTCTTTCTGCCACCTGCATTGGTAAAAAAGGAATCTCATCAAACACAAATGGGTTATCATGATTAGCAAATAGCTGATTAACCGCATTCACCATTGTTGCAGAAGAACGATGATTTACATCCATCGTATAATGATTTTCATCCGTCGATCGTTTAGCTTCCAAATAAGTAAAGATATCAGCACCACGAAAACTATATATAGCTTGCTTTGGGTCACCAATAAATAACAATCCACGATCGGACTGCTGGCTATCATAAATTCGATTAAATATTTGATATTGTAATGGATCGGTATCTTGGAATTCATCAATTAAGGCAACACAATATTGTGACGCAATACTTTTCGCCAGTCGTTTGCCATTTTTTACAAACAGAGCTCGATTAAGTTGCCAAATAAGATCATCAAAACTTATAGCGCCATTTTTTAGTTTTTCCTTATAGATCCCTTTTTGAATGATACCAACAATATCCATTAAGATTTGACTACGTAAATTAAGGGGTTGTTGATAAAGTGACTCGATTTTTTCGAAAATAGAGTGACAAGGAGCACTTTTTACATCTTTGGTTTTTTCGTTTAATACTGATTGACGAAACTTTTCAAGTTCATTAGGTAATTCAAACGTTTGTGTTGCTTTGTTTGCCCATGTCGATACTTTATTTAACCAATTGGGTAAATTCCGGCTACTATAAGATTGTTTACTCACACCAGATTGAGTAATAATTTCGCTCAAATCAGCAACAGCAATCAACCAATCTTGTTTAATCTCTTCTATTTTTTTATGATTTTTTTCATAAAAAGCTTCAATCGTTGCTCTGATATCTGGATTTGATTTATCATCATCCTCGACACCTAATCCCAAATAAGGGTTAATATCTCTCAATAATGTGGCAGGATCTTTCCAAGTATCAATAATAAGATAAGCAAGCGATTTATCTAATGGCGTGAAATAATGACGCCAAAAGTATTGTACTACACGTAATTGCAATTGATATTCATCGGCTACTAACTTTTGTTCGAATAATACTCCAGATTCAAATGCATGGCTGGTTAATATTCGTTGGCAAAAACTATGAATAGTATAGATCGCCGCTTCATCCATTGCCTGTTGGGCATCAGTAAGCTTTTGCACTGCTGACTGGCGATCATCAATTAAATCAATTAATTTTTGATAAATAGGATCTTGATGATGCCCTTGGATTAAACCAAGTCTTAATTCTTGTATATTTTGACGAATACGTGAGCGTAATTCTTGCGTCGCGGCTTTAGTAAAAGTTACAACAAGAATTTGGCTAACATCAAGAGGCTTTGGATAACTATTTTGCCCAATACCAAGTAATAGCCTTAAATAGATAAAGGCGAGTGAATAAGTTTTACCCGTTCCTGCCGATGCTTCAATTAAACTTCTACCGGTTAAAGGTAAATCAAAAAGGTTAAGTTTTTTTACTACGCTTGATGAAACCATTCAAGCTTTCCAGAAGCATCTAATGATAGCTCCACACAAGCAATTGCAGCAGTTGGAAACATAGGTGGCGAAACATGCGGACAAAGTTCATTAACAAGATATCCCACTAATGGTAGATGTGAGACAACAATTACATTATTAACACCATTGGTTACTAGCATCGTTAATGTATCAGCTATATAAGATGCACTACCGCCTGGAACTAAGAATTTATCGGTTGTCACTTTTGCAACACTGACCTGTGATGATAATTCTGTTAACGTCTGTTGTGCTCGTAAATAGGGGCTGACTAAACCTAAATCAAAATGGAAATTTTGCTCTTTAAGCCAAATTCCAGCTTGTTTTGCTTGTTCAATACCATAATCAGTCAAGGTTCGACTTGCATCGGATGAAGCAGAAAATCCTGCTTCACCATGTCTCATAATACAAACTTTCATCAATCTTTTATTAGCGTAATTTTAATTGGAAGATCATGCATTCTGCACCGCAGCAAAAAGTAAATGTTGCAGATAATTTAAAACCATCATTAACTTTTTCTATATTACTATTAATTTCACAAGGTTCCGTTTCAACTGTTTTGGCAGCTTGTGTCAATGATGCTAATTTAGCTTGGGCTTCTGATTCTGTTGCAAAGACATGCTCATACTCAGCGCTGCAATCTTCATTGTCAATAATAGTACCAACATCTACACAACAACACGCTGGGGTTTCATTCGCTTTACATTTGTTTAAAGAATCTGTCATGCTATACCTCTATTTACCGATTAATTTTCCATATAGTATACTCTTAATCATAACTAAGGGCAAAATGTAAAAAGCTTTATCATAACTCAAACTTTTGGGGTATATTAGAACCTTATTTCTATTTTTCTCAATCAATTAAATAATATAATGCAGCAAAATAATCACGTCCGAAAAATGGCGATTTTAGTTGCCGCAACGTTCTTCATGGAAAATCTGGACGCGACGGTAATCACCACTGCAATACCTGCAATGGCAAAATCATTTTTAACTAATCCACAAGATTTATCTATTGGTATTAGCGCTTATATGTTAGCGCTTACAATTGGTTTACCTGCAAGTGGCTGGATAGCAAATCGTTTTACAGCGTATCGGACTTTCTCCATTTCGATTGTATTATTCATGTTAGCGTCAATATTGTGTGCTTTATCGACCAGTCTGACCATGTTTACCATCGCAAGGTTAATTCAAGGATTAGGTGGATCTTTAATGGTACCAGTAGGCAGAACTGTTGTATTAAGTCGAACCGAAAAACAGCATCTGGTTAGCACAATTTCGATTCTAGTTTGGCCCGGCTTAATTGCGCCATTGATGGGACCAATTATTGGTGGATTCTTTGCTCAATATCTCACTTGGCATTGGATATTTATTCTTAATATTCCCTTAGGTTTTATCGCTCTGTTTTTCGCTCATCGACTGTTACCCAAAGAGCAACCTGAAAAGCGTACATTTGATAGTGTGGGCTTTATCGCTTGTGGTTTAGGCTTATTACTGTTTGTTTATGGGCTAGAAATGGTTTCTCATTCAAATCATAGCCTCTGGCTGGGTCTTGCCATTTCTTTTGTCGGTAGTTTAGTATTAATCTTTGCCTATTATCATCTTACGCATACGCAGTGCCCATTAATCAGCCTGTACGCGTTTTCAAAACGCACATTTAGAATGACCTTTTTTGGCGGTTCATTAATACGAATTGGTTTAAACAGTGCACCATTTATCTTACCTCTTATGTTTCAAGTCGGCTTTGGATGGTCGCCATTAACCGCTGGTTCGTTACTACTTTCACTATTTGCAGGCAATATTATCCTTAAAACCGTTAATACTCCATTAATACACAAGTTTGGATTCCGTAAAATTCTTATCGTTAATGGTTTGTTACTGTCATTTAGTTTTGTATTATGTGCTCTTTTCACACCAGAAACACCAATCATATGGATTATATTGGTTCTATTCTTTTCAGGTGGTGCGCGTTCTATCCAATTTACCACAATCACAACACTTAGTTTTTCAGAAATTGATAAAAACGAAATACAAAGCGCCAACATCTTATCAACCATTTTTCAACAATTAAATAACGTACTGGGTATTGTTTTAAGTGCGTTATTTCTATTTATTGCTTCCAGCTATAATGGGCATAGCCAAACGGGTTTAATGGTTGAAGATTTTCAATTAGCGCTGTTTATGGTGGCAGGAATGACTTTACTGGCGATGATTGACTTCATTACTTTACCTAAAAATGCAGGCAACAATCTAAAAGAAAAACAATAAAAAAAACCTCTACCATAAAGATAGAGGTTTGCAACAATCAAAACTAAAAAGTATTAACACTAAAATGTATTAAAACTTAGGCGCTGCTGGACGACCACGTTTTTTAGGTGAACTTTTGTTATCACCAGCATCAGATTTAGTACTTTTACGACTACGCTTAGTTTCCGAAGTATTACCACTAACTAAGCTCATTTTCATCGGTTGGTTAAGTACTCTTACCTTTTCAAAATGTTTTAAGATATCTTTTGGCATACCTTTTGGTAACTCAACAGTTGAGTAAGTTTCATAGAGCTTAATATTACCAATGTAGCGACTACTGATATCTGCTTCATTTGCAATTGCACCAACAATATGACGTACTTCAACACCGTTTTCTTTACCCACTTCAATACGGTACATATCCATTTCACCAACATCACGGCGTTCTCGACGTTTTGGCGTTTCACGATTATCACCACGTAAACGGCGCTCTCCTCCACGATTATCGCGATCGCGCATTTCACGAGACGGCTTAAATACCGGGTCTGGTGGTAAAATTAATGGACGTTCACCTTGAGCTAATTTTAATAACGCTGTAGCAATCGTTTCAAGATCAGCACCACTATCAGCTTGTATTTGCGCTAACAAGGTTTGATATTGTGGTAAATCACTACTTTCAAGTTGTTTTTGAACTTGTTCAGTAAACTTCGCTAAGCGACGCGCTTCAAGCAGATCTTTTGATGGTAAGCCCACTTCTGGAATAGTTTTCTTAATTGTTTGCTCAATATTTTTAAGTAAACGACGTTCGCGGCTATCAACAAATAAAATTGCACGACCGGCACGACCTGCTCGCCCTGTTCGTCCGATACGGTGAACATAAGATTCTGAATCTAAGGTGATATCATAGTTGATAACTAAGCTGATACGCTCAACATCTAAACCACGAGCTGCAACGTCGGTTGCAATTAAAATATCTAAACGACCATTACGTAATCGATCTAATGTTTGTTCACGTAATTGTTGTGTCATATCACCGTTTAAAGCAGCACAGCTGTAACCATGTTTTTCGAGCACTTCTGCAACATCTAAAGTCGCTGATTTTGTACGAACAAAAATAATTGCCGCATCAAAATCTTCAGCTTCTAAAAAGCGAACAATCGCTTCATTTTTTCGCATACCACGAACAAGCCAATAGCTCTGTTCAATATCTGGTGCAGTTTGGTTAGTGCCTTTGATTTGTACTTCTTTAGGATTATGCATAAATCGTTTAGTAATACGACGAATTGGCGCAGGCATTGTCGCTGAAAATAGTGCTGTTTGATGATCTTCAGGAATTGTCGCCATGATGCTTTCAACATCATCAATAAAGCCCATTCTTAGCATTTCATCAGCTTCATCTAGCACTAATCCTTTAAGATTAGAAAGATCTAACGTTTTACGATTTAAATGATCAAGTAAACGTCCTGGTGTACCGACCACAATTTGAGGTCCTTGCTTTAATGCTCTCAATTGAACGTCATAACGTTGACCACCATATAATGCTAATACTTTTATTCCTTTCATATATTTTGAATATTCTGTGCAAGCATCAGCAACTTGAATCGCAAGTTCACGCGTTGGCGCTAAAACTAAAAGTTGTGGTGCTTTTAGGTTTGCATCAATATTCATTAAAAAAGGAATTGAAAATGCAGCGGTTTTACCACTACCTGTTTGTGCCATACCCAATACATCGTTACCTGCTAATAATAGAGGAATACATTCAGATTGGATTGGTGATGGTTTGCTAAAACCAAGATCATTTAATGCGTTAAGGATATCCTCAGATAAACCAAGGTCAATAAAAGAAATTTCTTTTGTCATGTAAACTCGCTTAAAAATTTTGAATATACAAACTTACTTTTGGTTAACCAAATTAAGCATTTTGATCAACGAATGACAGTAATCGTTAAATTATTACTGTTTCAAACAAAGAAAGTTTATATAAATTTATGCCAGCTCACTAAATTGAAAATTTACAACTCACCCCAATAACTAACTGCCGATATTGACTCAACTACAATCCAATGTATATAAAATAAATAAATTTAAAGTTAAATGATATTTATTTAAAAGATGATAAAACTAACTGTATTATCAAATGTTGAGAATATATTTTTTGGCAAATCAGAACTACGCTATAACAATATTTTCACTTTTAAACTGGCATGACCCATGTTACTTTTCATTTTCTTCAAGTAACTTCATTTCATAGAGCGCCTGTTGATGTTCAACAAAGTTATAAATATTATTAGCTAAAGCATATTTAAATAACATTTTAGCACGCTCGTTATTACCTTTACTTTGATAATATTTACCTAAATAAAAGTAGGCTTCGCAAAGACGTTCGGCTAACTGCCGGTTACTTTCAACGCCTTGTTGAAGATTTTGCATTAACTTAGATTCATTAATCTTACCTAAATAAAATGCAATAATATCGCTACTATAAATCGTTTTATCATTTATTAGATCATAACGTTTTTGTAGCTTATTTTGTGCAGCTTCATTATCTATCTCTCTGTCAATCAAATAAAGCCATAAAATTCTGATCGGTTCATTCACATCAAATTGATAGAATTGATATGCATCGCGTTCTGCTGATTGATAATGGCCAGTACGGTATAAAGTAATGGCACGATTTAAATAAGCATAAACATATGTTGGATCAAGTTCAATTGTCGTATTAAAGGACATTAAGGCATTGTCAAAATCCCCTTCACGTAAAGCATAAGTTCCCATGAAATTATAAATGTCTGGAATTTCAGGATTGAATTCCATCAAATAACTAAAATCACTTTGTGCAAATGCTTTAAAGCCTAGTGAATCGTAGACAACGCCACGTTGAAATATAAGCTGTATCCGCGTTACTGCCTCAATATCTTTTTGAGATAACTGTTGACTAATCTGTGCAATTTTCAATTCATCATCATACGAAACTTGCTCAGGAACAGCAAGTAAAGGCTGAGAATTAGAACAACCTGACATAAGAATAATCGCTAATGAAAAGCTTAGAATTCTCATCAGGTTGAACTGTCTCATCTTAACTCCTAGTGAATAATTTTTTATTCGGAAGTTTGAGCTGTTTCTGTCGTTGGTTCAACAGCATCTTTCATGCTCAAACGAATTCGACCTTGTCGATCAATTTCTAAAACTTTAACATTCACTTCTTGTCCGACTTTTAGATAATCAGAAACTTTTTCAACGCGATGGTCGGCGATTTGTGACACATGGACAAGACCTTCTTTACCACCGATAATTGAAACGAAAGCACCAAAATCAACAATTCGTGTTACTTTACCTGTATAAATTTTGCCAAGTTCAACTTCAGCAACTAAATTGTTAATGCGCTCCATTGCATCTTTCGCTTTATTACTGTCTGAAGCAGCAATTTTAACAGTACCATCATCAGCGATTTCAATGGTAGTGCCGGTCTCTTCGGTCAAGGCTCTAATGGTTGCGCCACCTTTACCAATGATATCGCGAATTTTATCCGGATTGACGTTCATAGTATAAATACGCGGTGCAAATTCTGAAATCTCTTGACGAGGTTTATTAATCGCTTGTTCCATCACACCTAAAATGTGTAAACGAGCGCCTTTTGCTTGATTAAGCGCAATTTGCATAATTTCTTTAGTGATACCTTCAATCTTGATATCCATTTGCAATGCACTCACACCTTCACGAGTACCCGCTACTTTAAAGTCCATATCACCAAGATGATCTTCATCACCTAAAATATCCGATAAAACAACAAATTTATCACCTTCTTTCACTAGACCCATTGCGATTCCAGCTACAGATGATTTAATTGGTACACCCGCATCCATAAGAGCTAATGACGCACCACATACAGAGGCCATTGAAGATGAACCATTTGATTCTGTAATTTCAGAAACGACACGAACAGTGTAAGGGAACTCTTCAATGCTTGGCATTACTGCTGCAACACCACGTTTAGCTAAACGACCATGACCAATTTCACGACGTTTTGGCGAACCAACCATACCCGTTTCACCAACTGAATATGGAGGGAAGTTATAATGCAATAAGAAGCGTTCTGTGTATTCACCAGTTAACTCATCAATAATTTGAGCATCACGTTCAGTACCTAAAGTGGCTGTTACTAATGCTTGAGTTTCACCGCGAGTAAATAGTGCACTACCGTGAGTTCTTGGTAATACATTTGTACGAATATCAAGCGCACGAATCATATCTTTTTCACGACCATCGATACGTGGTTCACCAGCAATAACGCGTTGACGAACGATTTGACTTTCTAAATCAACAATAATATTGATGACTTTGTTTTCATCAAGTTCTTCGTCTTGTGCTTTAAGGGCCGCAAGCACATCTTCTTTAATTGTATCGATTTGAGCATAGCGCGCTTGTTTTTCAGTAATTCGATAAGCTTCACCTAAGCGGTCTTTTGCTAATTCAGAAACGGCATTATAAAGCGCTTCATCTTTAACTGGTGCAACCCAATCCCATTTTTCGCAATTAGCTTTGGCGACAAACTCATTAATATTATCAATGACAACTTGTTGTTGGTCATGACCAAATACGACCGCTGCTAACATTTGATCTTCAGTTAATAAATCAGCTTCAGATTCAACCATTAATACCGCACTTTTAGTACCAGCAACCACTAAGTCTAAACGGCTTGTTGCTAGCTCTTTTACTGATGGATTTAAAACAAATTCATCATTAATAAAGCCCACACGTGCAGCACCAATTGGTCCATGGAAAGGCACGCCAGATAAGCATAGTGCAGCAGAAGCACCAATCATCGCAACCAAATCAGGGCTAACATCTGGGTTAACTGATACGACTGTTGCAATGATTTGAATCTCATTAACAAAACCTTCTGGAAATAATGGACGAAGTGGACGGTCGATTAAACGAGCAATTAAAGTTTCACCTTCACTTGGGCGACCTTCACGTTTAAAAAATCCACCTGGAATACGTCCAGCAGCATAAGTACGTTCTTGGTAGTTAACTGTTAAAGGGAAAAAGTCTTGACCTTCTTTAACTTTTTTATCAGCAACAACAGTTACAAATACAGCCGTGTCATCCATATTAACCATTACGGCAGCAGTTGCTTGACGAGCCATAATGCCTGTTTCTAAAGTAACGGTATGACGGCCATATTGAAATTTTTGATATGTCGGATTAAACAAAATAATGTCCTCTTGTAGTAATTTTGTTGAAGTTTAATATTTTGATAGAGAGCAGCACAACTTAAGTTATGATACTGACTTCAACAATGTGGGGATAATCAACAAAAGATTATTTCACTGTCACGACTAATGACAAATCTATAAATTATAGAGCTCTCATTAGTCGCGCGAAACATGAGATATAATCTTTTACTTTTGAGCTCAGCATTATATCAGAGCCCTAATTTTTCACAACGAAAAAGAGGCCTAAGCCTCTTTTCAAGTAGATTATAAATTAGCGACGTAAACCTAATTTTTGAATCAATTGGCTATAACGATCGAAATCTTTACGACGTAAATAATCTAATAATTTACGACGGCTAGATACCATGCGTAACAAACCACGACGGCTATGGTGATCTTTCTTATGTTCAGAAAAATGACCTTGTAAGTCATTAATACGTGCAGTTAAAAGTGCAACTTGAACTTCAGTTGAACCAGTGTCGTTAGTACCACGACCAAAGTCGGCAACGATTTTCGCTTTAGCTTCTACAGTTAGAGACATAATAAACCTCTTAAATTAACATAAAATATGGAATGACCGATCTCTAATTCAGACACTCCTCGATATTCATATATTAGATATATGAATCGTGCGCAATTATACTAGAATTTACTGAAATAGCAATTTGATTTGTTCCTTTTGCATTGGTATTACTTGAGAGTAAAGCCATATTCTTCTTGAATGAGTTTTTTAAGTGCTTCAATGTAATTTTGTGCCGACATACTCAATTGTACTTTTTGAGATGTGATCCATCCTACTAAGATTTTTTCTTTGACTTTGAGCGGTATAGATAAAATATCAGAGCCATTTAAATCCGTGCTCAATACTCCCGTGCTTATAGTATAACCATTTAGCCCATGTAGTAAATTGAACAAAGTTGCTCTATCACTAACATGAATACTTTTTTTATGGTATTCCGTACTCAAAATCTCTTCCGAAAAATAAAACGAATTATACTCACCTTGTTCAAACGATAAGTAAGGATACTCTTCTAAATCATTTAACGTTAGCGATTTCATATCAGATAAAGGATGATTAGTACTGATAAATACGTGAGGATCTGCTTCAAATAATGGGTTAAACGTTAGCCGATGTTCTTTCAATAAACGCAAGATCACCTTTTGGTTAAAATCGTTAATATATAAGATGCCAACTTCACTACGTAAATTAGCCACATCAGTAATAATATCGTAAGTTCGGGTTTCTCTTAAGGTAAATTCATATTCATCTGTGTGATTTTTTTTAATCAAATTAACAAATGCATTTACCGCAAAAGCATAATGCTGAGTTGAAATGCTACACAGCTGTTTAGAGGGCTCTTTTTTAGCATAGTGCTGTTCTAATAGTTCAGCTTGATCCAAAACTTGTTTAGCATACCCTAAAAACTCTACACCATCAGTTGAAAGTGAAACCCCTTTTGATGTTCGAACAAAAATCTCAATACCAAATTCAGCCTCTAACTCTTTTACGGCGGTTGATAAACTCGGTTGAGTAATATATAAATTTTTAGCCGCTTCATTAATTGAACCTGAGCGAGCAATTTCTAAAATATAACGTAATTGTTGTAATTTCATAACATCAAATAAATTATCGTCAAAAGTAAAATAGGTTAAATTAAACAAGCTTTATAATTATTTGCTTATCTAAAATATCCTATACATCATAACTTGCATAGCAAAAATTGTATGTAATGAATTTTATGCCATTTGATTTAAACTTTAGATAATCTTTATCAAAAGATGATTCGATAGAACGTATGAAACATACTATTAATAAATTTTTACTGAAACATAGGCGTGACCTCAAACTTTTTTACAAAAAATAAATAATAGTTAAAAATGAGACTGATAAACGCCGTATTTTTTAAATTAATTATCTGATTTATCTTATTTTATTATTGTTATCCGTTAATAACTGAATTTAATAAAAGTTTTTACTGAAACGTAGGCATGACCTCAAACTTTTTTACAAAAAAATAAATAACAGTTAAAAACGAGACTGATAAATGCCGTATTTTTTATATCAATTATTTGATTTATATTATTATTGTTATCAGTTAATAACTGAATTTAATAAAAGTTTTTTGCTGAAACATAGGCGTGACCTCAAACTTTTTTACAATGGTTCTAAATAGATATATATTGTGAAAAATAAATATTTTCGGCTTATATCATATTTAACTCCGATGACATTATAAAATTATAAGATCGCTTAAAAAACACAAAAAAGTTGTGTGCAAATTTGCATGCTCTATTTTAATAATAAAACAATAAATTATAATTGGTCTGTTACCTATACACATGGGAATAAACCGAGCTGGCGTTGAATGCGGTTAAAAATAATAGCCAGTTCTCTGGGATAAACTCTGGGTTTTATTTAATGTATTCGCTCCCTATTTTATAAGCTAGAAACTCGTCAATTTGTTTTAAATAACAACTTGTAATATAGACTACGGTAAATTTCATTTATTATTTGCAGTAAAGTTTAAAAAATAGTATTGAGAAATTAGAGTAAAAGACAGGATTTAAGAATAATATTGGTTAATTTTAGATTTTTTATTTTTTCGGAAGTTTATTGTTCTAATAATTTATTTAAAATCAATCGACATTTCAATATTAAAACAAGTTAAAAAAGCTGAGTTTATAAACATAATCGCTTTTGCGATTATTGTAGTAAGTTTGTTACTACTTAAATCGCAAACTAATCTTATATAAATTCTGCAATATCTCTTTTTTTGCTGTTATACAGGATTCAACAATTTGAACGACACTTTCTAAAAGAAATTTTCATAAATCAGTTTAATGCTCATAATAGTAGAAACCGTAATAAGCATTGGTCTTATTAATTTACGCCCTTTAGCAATAACCATTTTAGCGCCTAATCTTGCACCAATAAACTGACCAACCAGCATGACAAGACCAATCGACCATACCACTTGCCCGCCCATAATAAAAAATAGTAATCCAGCTAAATTTGAGGTGAAGTTAAGTACTTTAGTGTGGGCGGTAGCTTTGGTTAGATTAAATCCTGCCAATGTAATATATGCTAAAGCATAAAATGATCCGGCACCTGGTCCAAAAAAGCCATCATAAAAACCAATACTTAATGCAGGAATAAGAGCAAATTGGAGAACAGAAAAACGACTTTTACGATCACTTTCTCCAATCGTTGGGGATAATAAAAAATATAACCCTACACTAATCGTTAATATTGGCAGCAATAATTTCAAAAAATCGGTTTGGATATGCATTACCGATATTGTACCGATGGCTGAACCAACAAAAGCCGCTACAATTGCCCATTTTTGTTGGTTTAAATCAACCATCCTTTGCCGTATAAAATAGAGGCTCGCAGAAAATGAACCACCACAACTTTGCAATTTGTTGGTGGCTAATGCACTTGCTGGTGATAAACCAACCGCCAATAATGCTGGTACGGTTAATAATCCTCCACCACCAGCAATTGAATCGATAAATCCAGCTAAAGCAGCAATAGCAAATAATAATAAAAGTAGTTCATAACTCATAATTCATTTACATCATTACACTGAGCGCGATAACGAAGATAGTGATCCATTAAAACAATAGCGACCATTGCTTCAGCAATTGGCACGGCTCTTATACCTACGCATGGATCATGCCTGCCATGTGTTGATACTTCAACACTTTCACCATGAATATTAATTGATTGACCAGCAATTTCAATACTCGGCGTCGGTTTTAATGCAATACTGGCTAAAATAGTTTGCCCTGAGCTAATTCCACCCAAAATACCACCGGCATGATTAGATAAAAAACCTTGTGGCGTTATTTCATCACGGTTTTCACTACCACGTTTATTGATAACATCAAAGCCATCACCAATTTCTACACCTTTTACGGCATTAATACTCATGAGTGCATGAGCTAGTTCGGCATCTAATCTATCAAAAACAGGCTCACCTAAACCAACAGGTACATTTTCAGCAACAATACAAACTTTAGCACCGATTGAATCGCCTTCTTTTTTTAATGATCTTAATAATTGATCTAGCTCATCAAGTTTACTTTCATCAGCACAAAAAAATGGATTTTGTTCAACTTGTTGCCAATCTTTTAATTGACATTTTATCTCACCCATTTGAGCTAGATAGCCACGAATGGTAATCCCTAATTTTTCATGCAAATATTTTTTTGCTATTGCACCTGCCGCAACTCGCATAGCAGTTTCACGCGCGGAAGAACGCCCCCCTCCTCGGTAATCGCGAATCCCATATTTATGTTGATAAGTGTAATCTGCATGACTCGGTCTAAAAATATCCTTAATTTGGCTGTAGTCTTGTGAACGTTGATCGGTATTTTCGATCAATAGGCCGATACTGGTTCCCGTTGTTACTCCATCAAAAACGCCTGATAAGATTTTTACTTGGTCAGCTTCACGCCTTTGAGTGGTATAACGCGATGAACCAGGACGACGACGATCAAGATCATATTGCATATCTGATTCAGTCAAAGCAAGACCAGGCGGAACGCCATCAACAACACAACCTAGCGCAATGCCATGTGACTCTCCAAATGTTGTAACTTTGAATAATTTTCCAATTGAGTTTCCAGCCATAATAATTTTTCCGTATATTAAAAACAGCTTATTTAAAACAGTGTTGATATTGAATTAATTCTTCACGCGTGATAGAAAAAACACCTAATCCGCCACGTTCAAATTCCAACCAATTAAAAGGAACTTGAGGATATTGTTCTTGTAAGCTAACCCAGCTATTTCCTACTTCACAAACTAATATTCCTTGTGGTGATAGATAATTAATTGCATCACTTAAAATTCGTTTAACGATGTCTAAACCATCAAATCCGGCTTCAAGTGCTAATTTTGGTTCATAGGAAAATTCATCAGGCAAATCGTCCATATCTTCATTATCAACATAAGGAGGATTAGTAACAATAAGATCATATTGTTTTGCTGGAATATCATTGAATAAATCAGATAGCATTGGTGTAACTCGAAAATTCATTTCGTGCAAGTCAATATTTTGTTGTGCTACATCCAACGCTTCTAATGAAATATCAGTGATGTCAACTTGTGCCTCAGGAAAAGCATAAGCACAAGCAATACCAATACAGCCGCTACCTGTACAGAGATCTAAAATCTGTTGGGGTGGCTGTGATAATAAAGATTGGAAATGATTATCAATTAATTCACCAATCGGAGAACGTGGAATCAATACACGTTCATCAATGTAAAAACTGTGTCCACAAAACCAAGCTTGATTAGTTAAATATGGCGTTGGCACTCGATCACTAATCCGTTTTTGGATAATATCGAAAAGCTCTTGTTTTTCGTCATTGGTAAGATTTGCAGAATAAAATTCGGTAGGAATAAACAATGATAAACCCAAAGTGGCTAAGATAAGTTGTTTAGCTTCATCGATAGGATTATCTGTTCCGTGACCTAAGAAAACATCTGATAGACTAAGTTGTGATGATGTCCAGCGTATAAAATCCTGAACCGTGCGTAAGTTTTCCATAATGGCTCCAATGATTAAGGAGAGGGAAGGTATTACTCGTCACTTCCGATCACATTATAATGAGGAAATGCACTAAATTAATATTGAAAGTGACTAATAACAATCACGATGAGCAAAAAGGCTTTCCACTTCCAATAACTAAAAATTAATATGGCGGTGAGGAAGGGATTCGAACCCTTGATACGTTGCCGTATACACACTTTCCAGGCGTGCTCCTTCAACCACTCGGACACCTCACCATCTATTTACAACCTGCTTTAGAAGAGCAGGTTGCATACTATAATAATCCCAAGCGAATTAATCAAGCTTTTTTAATTCATGCAAACAATGGCGCCAAACACAATCAAAACCGATACAATTGCAGTTGCAGTCATTAAAGCGTATTTCAAATCTGTACACATGTTTATTATCTCCAATCGTTTTAATATTTATTCATCTAGTTTTTAATAGGTGATCTAAGTGAAATAATCTCTTGAGTTAATTTTTTATCTTCAATATTTGGGTATTTAGATATCAAATCCAACAATATTTCAACTGATTCGTTTAGATAAGCATCGGGTTGCTTATAATCTTTAGGTAAATCTTCTAATTTAGTAATAGGAGGTTTGCCTTCTCGAGCTAAACGTTCATTCATTCTTTTTAAATCGCGATTTTCATAACTTTTTTGTTCTGCTTCACGATTCTTTTTATTGAGAGACACAATATATCGACGATCCTTTTTATCATTAAGCTCTTTAATATCCTGATCAATATAGACAAACTCTGGATTATTTGAAATTCGTGCTAAATGTTCTGATTTCAAATAAGGCAATATTGGTTTTATATTAGTTAGAGTTAAATATTCAGATGATGGAATTTTATCCCACGGCATAGCGTTATCTAAGAAACGTTCACCGGTTTCATCGTCATATTTAGTTTTACTCATTTCAATATCAGGCTCGACACCTTTAAGTTGTGTACTATCACCATTGATACGATAAAATTTTTGCACGGTATACTGAACACCACCGAGCTCAGGCCAATTAGGATGAAGTCTAGCATCAGTTTGATAAGCAATATTTCGAGAGGTTTGCACCGTCCCTTTACCATAAGTTGTTTCACCAACTATTACAGCTCGACCATAATCTTGCAATGCCGCGGCAAATATCTCGGAAGCAGAAGCACTATAACGATTAACCATTACAACAATCGGGCCTGTATATTCGATGCCTTTATTTTTATCATCATAAACAATAACTTTTTGAAGATTATCACGAACTTGAACAACTGGTCCATAATCTATAAAAAGTCCTGTCAAAGAGATAACTTCAGCTAACGAACCACCACCATTATTACGTAAATCGATAACCAGACCTTGTAACTTAGCTTTATTGGCTTCCAACAAAAGTGATTCAACTTTGTCGGTTAAACCCATATAAAAACTTGGTATATCAATAACACCAACTTTTCCTCTTTGATTATCAACAATATTTAATTTTGCTTCACGATCTTCAAAGTGAATCTTATCTCGAGTAAGCTCAATAACTTTTGATTTGCTGTTATTACCGGCAGGTAATATTTCGAGTTTAACCACTGTTCCTTTAGGACCACGAATTTTGTCAACGATATCATCTAAACGCCAACCAATTACATCTTCTATTGGAGAATTACTTTGCCCAACACCAATGATTTTATCACCAACGGCAATCGATTTACTTTTCTCAGCCGGACCACCAGTAACAAAAGACATGATTACTGTATAATCATCTTCTTGGCTAAGCGTTGCACCGATACCTTCAAAAGATAAACTCATTTCAGAATCAAAATCACGCTTTTTACGTGGCGCTAAATAACTGGTATGAGGATCAATTTCACGCGCAAGTGCATTCATAAATACTTGAAAAGCATCTTCATTATTTGATTGTTCAATGGTTTTTAAAACTCGGTTATAACGTTTGGTTAACGTTTCTCGAATTTGAGTTTCATTTTTTCCAGATAAAGATAAACTAAGTTCATCATATTTAACGCGCTTATCCCAATAAGAGTCGAGCTCTTTTTCAGTGGTTGGCCAAGATATATCTTCACGATTAAAATCAATTTCATCGTTAGTAGAAAAATCCATTGGGGATTGTAAAACTTTAAGCGCATACTTATAACGTTCATAACGTTTATACATTGCAAGATTATAAATATCGTAAGCAGTTTTTAAATTACCATCTAATAATTCTTGACCTAATAACTCTTGCCGATTGCGAAAAGTATCGACATCACTTTGAATAAATATCGCTTTACTACCATCTAACATTTTAAAATAGCGATCAAAAATTTTAGCTGAAAATGCACCGTCTAATGCAAAGTTACGATAATGAGCTTGAGTAAAAAAGTTCGTTACTCGCTTAGCTACGACTTGATGAACATCATCCTGTTTAAGTACTGGTAATGATTCCATGTCAGGCTGTTTGGCATGAACACTCAAACTTAAAATACATAATGCAAGGCTTAATTTAATAGTGCCTTTGAGTAATTTATTCATTCAAATTCTCTATTTAGTAATAATATGTTCTGGTTTAACAGTTAATTCCATTCCAGAGCCAACATTTACTTTGATATGCTCTTTTTCAATATTAATGATTTGTACTCTTAACGGTTTATTGCCTAATATTACTTTAACATAGTCACCCACTTTTAAAGTTTTAGCTTTTTTCACAGGGGGACGTGGATTTTTACGTTTTTCTTTTTGTGTCCGTTCTTTTAAACGCTCTTTTGCTTTCTGCTTACTTTCTTTTAGCTGTTGTTGGGCATATTCCATTTGTTCTTTGCTTATAATCTCATCTGGATTTCCATCTAAATCAATACGATGAGCACCTTCTTTAATGCTGTATAAATAACGCCAACTCATTGTATAAGCGCGTAAAGCAACGCGAAGTTTTGTTTTACTTAGTGCTTCACTATCCAATCGTGAAAGGATATCTTGAAAAATTCCAATTTTTAGAGGTTTCGCTTCACCTTCGAGAGTAAAACAATTTGGAAATTGTTGAGTTAAATATGCAATAATATCTTTACTATTTGTTAATTGAAACTGACTTTCCATTGTTTATTCCATAGCAACTAAATTGATTTTTTACTAGCGTTAGAGTATATCGCAGCTTGGGCAATAACACTAACTATCTTTTTTATGTTTATTGATAAAACTTATAAAATCTTTAATACCATTTCGCATCAACCATGATATAACAATTGACTTTTCATCAACAGATAACTGTTCAAATGCTGTCATCCATATTTGCAATGGGTCAATTGGCGGAACAACATAAGTTGCACTTTCTTCCTCAAGATACAATGCTCTTTTGACACTAAGAGGTAAGCTATTTATATGATATTCTAAAGCCTTTCCTCGAACACCTGTTCTTTTGCGTGCAGTCCAATTTTCAGATCTTGCTTTACGATTAACACCTTGTATCGTTGATGGCATCCCGGCAATACTTAATAGCTCTTTTGATGAGAACCATTCTTTCATTTTTATTATCCCATTTCAACACAATAAGAAAAAAATACAGAAATTAAAGAAACTTTGATACAATAAATAAGAAACAAGAAATCATAAATAACTATAGTTAGATTATAAACTTACTTGTTTTAGTAACATCAAAGCATAACATAGATATACAAGGTTATAAACAAAGAGGAAATAAAAAATGAAAATAAATTCTAGTGATTGGCATCCTGCAGACATTATTGCCGCACTAAAAAAGAAGGGGACAACTCTTGCTAATCTATCTCGACAATCAGGTCTAAGTTCATCAACGCTTAGTAATGCTTTAGCTCGACCTTGGACAAAAGGAGAGTTCATTATTGCCCAAGCGCTAGATTTAGAGCCTAATGAAATTTGGCCAAGCCGTTATATTGATTCAATCACCAACGAACCGATAAAACGCGTATTACGACTTACAACCACCACAAAGAAGAAGAAAAAACGAAAATCAACGAGTAAACGAAAAAAAATTAATAAAGAATGATGAAACTATGGAAACATATAGAAATAAAATATTTTCTATATTCATTATAGATTAAATTTTAGTTGATCTTGAACGTTACCAAACATATGGTATCATTCACATACATGGAGAAAAAACATTAATTATCAGGCTACAATATAATGAAAAATGTTAAGAAGTTCTTTATCGCTTTATTCTCAATAATAATATTATCGAGTTGTTCACAAAATAATTTTATAGAACAAGGTACACCACTAAGTAAAGACAAAGTTAGTAGTATAGTTGAAGGTTCAACAACTGAGTCACAAATAATATCATTATTTGGTGAACCAGTAAGTAAGAAAGTGATTAATTCTGATGAAGTACAATGGACATACAAATATATTAGAAAGATTTCAACCAGCCATTTAATTATTGGCGAAACCCAATCTAATACTATTAGCGGAACACTGGAAGTTATCATTTCGAAAGGTGTTGTAACTTGGTATAATTATAATGAAAATCATGAACAAAAAAGATGGTAGTTAAACTTACTTTATCTAATACCGATAGCACATTGTTATAATGTGCTATTAGAGTGAGCAAGTTAATTAATTGATGCATCATCAAGTATGATCCTACCTTTTCCGGCAATATCTGTATAAAAAAGTATATACTTTATCCACCTGCCTATTCAAAAACCGACATTACTGGACAAAATCATACATTAAGTTATACTCATTGATGAAATTAACCAGACAATCGCTGCTTTGTTGTAGTCCTTTGTAAAAAGGAGACAAACAGAGGGGAGGAAAGTCCGGGCTCCATAGGGCAGAGTGCCAGGTAACGCCTGGGGGATGTTGGCGTGAGCAAACATTCACGACTAGTGCAACAGAAAGTATACCGCCGATGACTTATTTATAAGTACAGGTAAGGGTGAAAGGGTGCGGTAAGAGCGCACCGCGCAACTGGTAACAGTTGTGGCACGGTAAACTCCACTCGGAGCAAGGTCAAATAGGGATTCATTGGCGCGGCCCGCGTTGAATCCGGGTAGACTGCTTGAGCTAATGCGTGAGTATTAGCCTAGAGGAATGATTGTCCACGACAGAACCCGGCTTATCGGTTAATTTCGCCCTCTTCTTTATAAATTTATCTTTAATATTAAAATTGCTTCTTCTTTGCAGACCAACGTTTAAATGCTAGCCATAAAGAGAAAATTAATCCTAATACCAATAGAAAAACTGGAATCAACATAAGAAGAGACATTATTTGTTTTTCATATTTATTAAAGAATGGAGATAAACCAAATAAATAACCTAATGTTACAATTAAGAAAATCCATAATGTCGCACTGATCCAGTTATAAATATGAAATTTTCGACTATGCAGTCCTGATAATCCCGCCATCATTGGTAATAATGTACGTACAAAAGCAATAAATCGCCCAATAAATAGAGCTTGCAATCCATATTTATGAAATAACATTTCTGATTTTTTATGATATTTTTCAGGAATATGCTCCATCCAGCCCTGTACTAGCTTAGTGTTGCCCAACCAAAGACCTTGTATATAACCTAACCAAGTACCTAAAGCAGCTCCTGCAATTAAAATAACATTTATTAAACCAAAATGAAAAACATCAAGACTAATCAATACACCAGTTAAGAATAATAAACTATCGCCCGGTAAAAATGCTGCGGGTAATACACCATTTTCTAATAAGATGACAACAAATAACATACCATAAAGCGTCCAAAGCACATTAGGATTTGATAAAGTTGCAATATCCATATTAATAAAAGCATGATAAAGATTGATGATTGTTTCCATCTATTTAATTTCCCATTTTATTTATAGTTTTTAATTATTAATCGTTCCACCAACGGTTAAATTATTCACTTTTAAAGTGGGCTGTCCTACACCTACCGGAACACTTTGTCCTGCTTTACCACAAATACCAACACCTGAATCTAATGTGAGATCATTCCCTACCATCGATATTTGTTGCATGGTTTCAATGCCGGAACCAATTAATGTTGCGCCCTTAACTGGCGTAGTTATTTTTCCTTTTTCAATTAAATAGGCTTCTGATGTTGAAAATACAAACTTACCAGAAGTGATATCAACCTGACCTCCCGAAAAATTAGGTGCATAAAGGCCATAGTCAACGCTATTGATAATATCGTCGAAAGTTGATTCCCCTGCTAACATATAAGTGTTAGTCATTCTTGGCATAGGTAAGCATGCATATCCTTCACGACGACCATTGCCGGTTGAATGTGTGTTCATCAATTTAGCATTAGTCTTATCAAACATATAACCTTTTAAAATACCATTTTCGATAAGAACGGTTTTTTGACTTACGGTACCTTCGTCATCAATTGATAATGACCCCCTGCGATTTTCAATTGTTCCATCATCTACAATGGTACAGAGTTCTGACGTGACTTTTTCACCAATTTTTCCTGAGAATACCGAGCTGTTTTTGCGATTAAAATCACCTTCTAAACCATGCCCTACCGCTTCATGAAGTAGTACTCCTGGCCAACCCGCACCTAAAATTACAGGCATTGTACCTGCTGGGGCAGCTTTAGCTGACAATGAAACTAATGCTAATCTCACTGCTTCTCGAGTATAACTATCAGCAAAGCTTTCAGACGTTTTAGGATTAATATTTAAAAAATACTCATAACCAAAACGACCCCCACCGCCACTACCACCACGCTCACGTTTCCCGTCTTTTTCGACAATGACCGATACAGATAAACGTACTAATGGACGGACATCGGCGCATAGTGTACCATCAGTACCTGCAATCAAAATATCTTCATAACTACCAGTTAAACTGGCTGATACTTCAATTACATTTTTGTCAATTGACCTTGCTAACTGATCAATGTGTCGTAACAATGCAATCTTTTGCTCTTGAGAAAAAGAGTTAATTGGATTGATTGATGCATATATTGGTACCGTTTTAGCCGTTTTAAAAGGTGTGACAACAATTGGCGTTTGCTGTTTAGTGATTGAATTGGCTGCTAATACACTCTGCTCTAAACGATTTAAAGAGAACTGATCAGTATAAGCAAAACCGGTTTTTTCGCCAACAACTGCACGAACGCCAACACCTTGATCACGATGGAACGAAGCATTTTTAATAATGCTATCTTCCAGTACCCAGCTTTCATAATAACCAGATAAAAAGTATAAATCACCAAAATCAATTTGTCTTGAACTTAACATATCAAGCAAATGTGAAATATCACGTTGGTTTAAGTTATTAGGGTTGAGTAGCCGTTCACTCACTTGAGTTACTATCATAAATTCCTTAAATGTTAATTTATAATGCTATATTTTTGATATAAATCCATTATTATGTTATTTTTATACTGAAACGTATGTTTAACCTGAAACTTTTTTACACGTTATTGCTTTACATTAATACCACATCATATTGTTCTTGAATATAAAGTGGTTCAATTTTCACTTCAACTCTTTTACCAACAAAGACTTCAACTTCAGCAAGTGCATGTGATTCATCAATCGTTAAAGCATTCGCAACAGCAGATGACGCATAGACTAAAAAATATTCAGAACGATGAGCTTTATACACTCTAACAATTTCACGTAAAATTTCATTGCAAACAGTTTCAACTGATTTAACTATTCCTCGCCCCTTACAAGCTGGACATTCTTCACATAAAATATGCCCAATACTTTCACGAGTTCGTTTACGTGTCATTTCTACTAATCCCAATGTAGAAAATGAATTAATTGTCGTTCTGGCTCGATCTTTCGATAAAAAATCCTGCAATGATTGTAATACACGTTCTCGATGCAAATTTTCTTGCATATCGATAAAATCAATAATAATAATACCAC
The DNA here is from genome assembly GCF_984568995.1 of Gilliamella sp. LMG 34360. Taxonomy (NCBI): domain Bacteria; kingdom Pseudomonadati; phylum Pseudomonadota; class Gammaproteobacteria; order Orbales; family Orbaceae; genus Gilliamella; species Gilliamella sp. LMG 34360. Next base: position 2,560,825 of record NZ_OZ474900.1, read on the forward strand.
CTAAATTGCGTAATCTTAATTGACGCGCAATAGCAATGGTTGCCTCTATATTAGTGTTAAAGATTGTCTCTTCTAAATTTCGATGACCAACAAATGCACCAGTATTAATATCAATTGTTGTCATGGCTTCGGTTTGGTCAATAATTAAATAACCACCCGATTTCAGTTTAACTTTGCGGTCTAATGCTCGTTGAATCTCATTTTCAGTATCATATAGATCAAATATTGGGATATTACCACGATAATGAAAGAGTTTATTAGTGACTTCAGGCATAAACTCTTGAGTAAAATCGACGAGAAGATCGTAAGTCAATTTAGAATCAACTAAAATACGTTCGATTGGATCACCAACAAAGTCTCTTAACACTCGCTGTGATAAAGCTAACTCACCATAAACTAGATTTTTACTGGTAGGACGAGCCATTCGTTCTTGAATTTTAGCCCATAGCCGTTTTAAAAAATTTGCATCTTGCTCAAGCTCATGAGCATTTGCACCCTCGGCAGCAGTTCTAACAATAAAACCACCGTCTGGGGTTACATATTGTTCAACAATATGTTTTAGCCTTTGACGCTCTTCTTCACTTTCTATGCGTTGAGAAGTAGCTACATGTGCAGAATTTTGACCTGGCATCAACACTAAATAACGTGATGGTAAAGTAATATCAGTTGTGAGTCGAGCGCCCTTAGTTCCTAAGGGATCTTTAACAACTTGTACCATTAAATCTTGTCCTTGACGGACTAGTTCAGAAATATCTTTTACTTGGAATTGCTCTTGTTCTGAATCTGACACACATTCAGTATGTGGCATGATATCTGATGCATGTAAAAATGCAGCCTTTTCAAGTCCAATATCGACAAATGCGGCCTGCATACCAGGTAAAATACGAATAATTTTTCCTTTATAAATATTACCGACAATACCTCGACGTGATTCACGATCAACGTGAATTTCTTGCAATACACCATCTTCAATATAAGCAACTCGTGTTTCAGACGGAGTTACGTTCATTAATAATTCAACAGACATACAGAAATATTCCCCTAATTAATTGCAAAGTTTTGTTTTATGCTTTGCAATAGCAGATATATCCATATCCATAAAAAGCCATCAACACAACTTGATAATAGTATATAAGGTGACATAGTAATTGTATGATAAATACTTACCTGAAATATAAAGATTAAAGCATTATAACATACCGAAATACCAAATAAGATAAAAGCCTGTTGCCATAAAGCTAAATTACTCAATAATTGGTATTTGAATACAAGTAAATAGGCAATTAAAGAATAGATGAAAGCATGTACACCTAATATTGTTCCCGAACATAAATCTATTATTAAACCGAAAACAAATGCAGTACCTATGCCAATCTGATAAGGAAGAGTAATTAACCAATAAGCGATAATTAATAAAAACAAATGTGGTTTAAATATATCATATGAAGGTGACCAAGGTATAATTTGAAAAAATAAGCCTATTAACAAAGTTAACCAAATAATTAATATGCTATTACGAGCCCTCATGTTTTACTCCTTGATCTCCCCATAGTAATAATAGATAGCGTAAACGTTTTAGATCGGCTGTCGGCGTTGCTGAAATAACCGGAGTTGAATCGCTAATATCAAGTTTGACAGAACTTACTACTGCAACAGGATAACCCTCAGGAAAACGACCATCTAGTCCAGAAGTTACTAATATGTCACCGACTTTGATATCAACATTATTTGGTAAAAAATCGAGCGTTAAATCATTACTGCATCCATTACCTACTGCCACCATAGAAATATCATTTCTTAATATTTGTACAGGTATTGCATGTTGATAATCACAAACTAAAATTGCCCGACTGGTTTTTTGAGCTGTTTCATAAATTTGTCCAACGATACCTTTATCATCAACGACAGGTTGACCAATATAAACACCGTCATTTTTACCTTTATTAATAACTACCTGATAAACATAAGGATCTGTATCAGCTAATATAACTTGAGCTGCCATTTTATGTTCATCATGTCTTAAAGGCGATCCTAGCAATTCTCTTAATCGATCGTTTTCATGTCTAAGATGCTCAAGCAATAACAGGTCTGTCTTTTTTTCAAGCAGTATATTATTTAAATTTGCATTTTCTTTTTCTAACGCTTCACGTGTCTTTGACATCTCATAAAGTGTGTCATAAGTCGCTTTTGGTGCATTTGAAATGTAATACAATGGCGAAATCATTGTATCTAAATAGTAACGAACCTCTTTAAACGGACGATAATTTAAATCTAATATTATCAATATAATAGATAATAGCAAAGATATAAATAACTGCACACTAAGAGGAGAACGTTTAGAAAAAAGTAATTTCATTATCCAGTACTTACCTGTTATATGCTTAAAATCTAATTAATTCAAGATATGACTCCGCCGACTATGTCGGCGGAAAAAGTGAAATGTTTATTAATTATCGATTTCATAAAAATTAAATTAATCAATAACTAGACAATAATTACTCTTCACTAAAGAGATCTCCTCCCTCCATATCAACCATATCAAGAGCTTTGCCACCACCTCGTGCTACACATGTAAGAGGATCTTCAGCAACAACCACATGAATACCGGTTTCAGCCGCTAGTAATTTATCAATATTACGTAATAGAGCACCACCGCCAGTTAACACCATACCATGTTCTGAAATATCGGAGGCCAGTTCAGGAGGACACTGTTCTAATGCAACTTTAACGGCACTTACGATACCACTTAGCGGTTCTTGAAGCGCTTCTAGAATTTCATTGGAATTTAAAGTAAAGCTACGAGGCACACCTTCGGCAAGATTTCGACCACGCACTTCAATCTCAAGAACTTCATCCCCTGGATACGCGCTTCCAATAACATGTTTAATTCGCTCAGCGGTTGCTTCACCAATTAACGCACCATAATTACGACGAACATAATTGATAATTGCCTCATCAAAACGGTCACCACCAATTCTTGCCGATGCAGAATAGACAACACCATTTAACGAAATAACAGCAACTTCAGTGGTACCACCGCCAATATCAACCACCATTGAACCAGTTGGCGATGAAACGGGTAAATCAGCACCAATAGCTGCTGCCATCGGCTCTTCAATTAAGTAAACTTCACGGGCACCTGCTCCTAATGCAGACTCACGGATAGCACGACGCTCAACTTGTGTTGCACCAACTGGCACACAAACTAAAACGCGAGGACTTGGTCTTAAAAAGCTATGACTATGCACTTGACGAATAAAATACTGTAACATCTTTTCAGTCACGGAAAAGTCAGCGATTACACCATCTTTCATTGGTCTAATCGCAGCAATATTGCCTGGAGTACGTCCTAACATCTGTTTCGCAGCCTGCCCAACAGCAGCGACACTTTTAGGTGTGCCTGTGCGATCTTGACGAATAGCGACAACTGAAGGTTCGTTTAGTACAATACCTTGACCTTTTACATAAATAAGGGTGTTAGCTGTACCTAAATCAATCGATAGATCATTTGAAAACAAGCCACGAACTTTTTTGAACATAATAAAAACTCTTCCTAGAAATAATCTTGTTTAAGTGTTAGTGAGTACTTGAAGCAAACTATAGGATAAAATACTTAATTTTAATTTTATATCGTATAAAATAGTATTCTAGTTATTTTTTAAAACCTGTTTGCTTCAATAACAATTAGGTTTATATATTGTATCGCAATTCTAAAATAATACCTAGAAAATAGTATAATAACAGTTTGTAAAGGAGAGATATATAATGACAAAATCTATTTTACAGTGTATGCTTCCGCGTTAATGTTGAGTTACTGCCTTATTATCACTTTAAAAGATTACTTTTTAGATATTAAGGATGCATTAAATTAATTGTTACTTATATCAAATAAACACGGTGTAATTCATGGATATACGCAAAATTAAAAAATTAATTGAATTAGTTGAAGAGTCAGGTATTTCAGAAATTGAAATCTCTGAAGGTGAAGAATCGGTTCGAATTAGTCGATCAATACCTACAACAAACTATTCAGCGCCAATACAAAACATTCAAATCCCTCAAGCAGCACCAGTTGTTGTTGCTCCTAACTCAGTTAGTGAAAGTGTGGCTGAAGCGGATCCTATTGCTCCAGCTCCAACAGGTACAACTATAAAATCACCAATGGTTGGAACGTTTTATCGCACGCCAAGCCCAGAGTCGAAAGCTTTTGTAGAAGTTGGTCAAACTGTCAATGTCGGTGATGTACTTTGTATCGTTGAAGCGATGAAAATGATGAACCAAATTGAATCTGAAAAAGCGGGTACAATTAAAGCTATTTTAGTTGAGAATGGTCAACCTGTTGAATTTGATCAGCCACTATTCATCATTGAGTAATATTAACTTATTTATAAGATTAAGAGATCGAATATGCTTGATAAAATTCTTATTGCTAACCGTGGAGAAATTGCTCTACGTATCCTACGAGCATGTAAAGAACTTGGAATTAAAACTGTCGCTGTTCATTCTTCGGCAGATAAAGATTTAAAACATGTATTACTTGCAGACGAAACTGTCTGTATTGGTCCAGCAGCTTCCGCTAAAAGCTACCTCAATATCCCCGCATTAATTTCTGCCGCCGAAGTTACTGGTGCAGCAGCAATTCATCCTGGATATGGTTTTTTATCAGAAAACGCTGACTTCGCCGAGCAAGTGGAACGTTCTGGATTTGTTTTTATTGGACCAAAACCTGAGACTATACGGTTAATGGGTGATAAAGTGTCAGCAATTCATGCCATGAAAAAAGCTGGCGTACCTTGTGTACCGGGTTCTGATGGTCCTTTAAGTAATGATATTGAAAATAATAAGCAGATCGCTAAACAAATAGGCTATCCGGTTATTATCAAAGCGTCCGGTGGTGGCGGTGGTCGTGGTATGCGTATTGTTCGGGAAGAAAAAGATCTTGAACAAGCAATTAAAATGACCAAATTAGAAGCAAAAACCGCTTTCAATAATGATATGGTTTATATGGAAAAATTCCTTGAAAATCCTCGTCATATTGAGATCCAAGTGCTTTCTGATGGTCAAGGTCATGCTATTTATTTAGGTGAACGTGATTGTTCAATGCAAAGACGTCACCAAAAAGTTGTTGAAGAAGCACCAGCGGTTGGCATTACCTCTAAAATGCGCAAATTCATTGGTGAACGCTGTGTTAATGCATGCATTGAAATTGGTTATCGTGGTGCAGGAACATTTGAATTCTTATTTGAAAATGGTGAATTTTATTTCATTGAAATGAATACGCGTATTCAGGTTGAACATCCAGTTACTGAAATGATAACAGGTGTGGATTTGATTAGAGAACAGATCTTAATTGCCGCAGGCAAACCTCTATCAATCAAACAAAGTGATATTGAAATCAAAGGTCATGCTATTGAATGCCGTATAAATGCCGAAGATCCTAAAACATTTATGCCTTCGCCTGGGAAAATTACTCGCTTTCATGCACCAGGTGGTTTTGGTATTCGTTGGGAATCACATATCTATGCAGGTTACACAGTACCACCTTACTATGATTCAATGATTGGTAAGCTAATTGCTTATGGTGAAACTCGTGATGTTGCTATTGCACGAATGAAAAACGCATTAGCTGAACTAGTGATTGATGGTATTAAAACAAATATTGATCTTCACATTGAAATTATGAATGATAAAGGTTTCCAAAGAGGTGGAACAAACATTCATTATTTAGAGAAAAAATTAGGCATTTATGAGTAACAAAAATAATCCCTATTATTTAGGGATTATTGCTTTTAATAAAGATGGATAGATACAAATGAAAAACTGGAAAAGAAGTGCTGAAGAAATTCTAACTATGGGGCCTGTTGTTCCTGTTATCGTTATTGAACGACTAGAAGATGCAGTACCATTAGCAAAAGCTTTAATTGCTGGTGGTGTAAAAGTTCTTGAAGTTACCCTACGAACAGAATGTGCGCTTGAAGCAATTAAAAAAATCATTAAAGAAGTTCCAGAAGCTGTAGTTGGTGCGGGTACAGTAACAAGTGTTGAGCAACTTAAACAAGTAACCGAAGCGGGAGTTGAATTTATTATTACTCCTGGCATAACTGACGCTATTTTAAAAGCAGCAGTTGAAGGACCTGTTCCAGTCATTCCCGGTATTGCGACTATTTCTGAATTATTAACAGCCCAAGAATATGGCTTAACTGCATTAAAATTCTTCCCAGCAGAAATCAATGGCGGCGTAGCTGCATTAAAAGCTTTTGCTGGTCCTTGTGGATATATGAAGTTTTGCCCTACTGGTGGTGTAAACCCTAAAAATTATCGAGACTATTTAGCGCTCAATAATGTACTTTGTGTTGGTGGAACTTGGTTTATTCCAACTGATGCTATTGCTAATGGTGATTTTGCTAAAATTACTCAACTGGCAAAAGAAGCAGTTGCTGGTGCCAAGTAATTATTTTCCGCCGATTTTATTCGGCGGTTGTTTTTCTAGTTAATTTAACTTCTTAGCCCTCGTCCACTTTCAATGAGTCGCCATGCAATTATATAGAGCACGGTAACAAACAAAATTAACATTAAAAATGTGATCCATAGTGATACGTCGGTCACACCTAAAAAACCATAGCGAAAACCATTAATCATATAAACGATTGGATTTAGTTTTGATACCCATTGCCAAAAAGTGGGTAACATGGTTATTGAGTAAAATACCCCGCCAAGATAAGTTAATGGCGTTAATACAAATGTTGGAATAATACTAATATCGTCAAAAGTCTTAGCAAATACGGCATTTAGTAAACCTGCTAATGAAAACAAAATTGAAGTTAATAATAAAGTGCAAATAACAAAGAGCCAAGAATGCACTTCAAGACGAACAAAAAATAACGATACTATCGTCACTAAAATTCCAGTTAAAATTCCACGTATCACACCACCACCAACATATCCCCAAATCAAAATATGCGTTGGTACTGGTGCAACCAATAATTCCTCAATATTACGTTGAAATTTAGCACTAAAAAATGAAGAACAGACATTGGTATAAGAATTTGTAATTACAGACATCATGATTAAACCAGGAACAATAAATGACATATAACTAAAGCCACCCATATTCCCCACACGAGAGCCAATTAAATTACCAAATATAATAAAATAAAGTGACATAGTGATAACTGGCGGTATCAATGTTTGCAGCCAAATTCTTAAAAATCTTGTCACCTCTTTACGCCAAATACTTTTTAAGGCAATCCAATATAAATTACACATTATCAGCTCCTTTTGGATTATTATTGCGCAATAAATCAACAAATAACTCTTCTAATCGATTAGTCTTATTACGCACGCTAATCACTTTGACGTTTTGATAATTAAGTTGCTCAAACAACTGATTTAAGCCTCGTTGTTTATCAACTTTAACTTCTAACATGCCCGTATCAACATTTACATAGCTATAATCTGTTAAAACAATGGGTTCATCTGTTGGTACATAATCAATAATAATAGTTTCAGATTGGCTATTAGCTAATAATTCACGCATAGAAGAGTTCGCTATTAATTGGCCATGTTGAATTATACCAATATTGCGACATAGCATTTCTGCCTCTTCTAAATAATGGGTAGTTAATATAATGGTAATGCCTTGACGATTGATTTCACGTAAAAAATCCCACATTGAGCGCCGCAACTCAATATCAACCCCCGCGGTTGGTTCATCAAGAATCAGTAATTTAGGCTCATGAACTAGTGCTCTTGCAATCATTAAACGTCTTTTCATACCACCAGATAACATGTTTGCTCGGCTATGGCGTTTATCCCATAAATCTAAAATTCTTAGATATTTTTCTGCACGTTCTAATGCTAATTTACGCGGCAATCCATAGTAGCCTCCTTGATTAGTGACAATCTGAATCACTTCTTCAAATTGGTTAAAATTAAATTCTTGTGGTACTAAGCCTAATTGCCTTTTGGCATTGACAATATCAGTATCTAAATCATAACCAAAAATTCGCACTTCACCTGAAGTTTTGGTTACTAGTGAGCTAATTATGCCAATAGTTGTTGATTTTCCGGCACCATTTGGACCAAGCAATGCATAAAAATCACCTGCTTGAACCGTTAAATCAATACCTTTTAATGCTTCTACACCATTTTTATAAATTTTTTTAAGCGCGACCAATTCAAGCGCAGGAATAGATGACATGGTAAAATCCTAATTGAATAAGTTATGATTGAAATTATGTAAACTCAATTATTAATGAGCAGCAATATTGACAACATAATCAGCGGTTGTAAAGGTCTTTTTAGTTTTCTTTATATTGAATATAAATGAGTTATAATTTTCAACTTTTAGCGTACATTAATTTTAGCGAATCATTGGCCATATATATGTGGTCTTAATTTCTAATTAATATAGATAAATAATCACCTAAGGAATAAGTACTATGTTCAAAATTGGTTTAGTTTCTGTGTCTGATAGAGCGGCAAAAGGGATCTATAACGATGAAGGTATTCCATCATTAATATCTTGGTTACAATCAGCATTGAAAACTCCGTTTATTACCGAAAATCGAATAATTCCAGATGAACAACCTATTATTGAACAAACATTATGTGAATTCGTTGATAAACTACATTGTGATTTGATTCTAACTACTGGCGGTACAGGACCTGCCATTAGAGATGTCACCCCTGATGCAACTTTAGCAATAGCTGATCGAGTTATGCCAGGATTTGGTGAACAGATGCGTCAAATTAGTTTGCATTTTGTACCTACTGCCATTCTTTCCAGACAAGTTGGCGTTATTCGCAAAAAATGTTTAATTTTGAACTTACCGGGTAGACCAAAATCGATAAAAGAGACACTTGAAGGTGTAAAAGATAGTGATGGCAAAATAATTGTTAATGGCATTTTTGCCAGTGTTCCTTATTGCTTAGAGTTATTAGAAGGACCTTACATTGAAACGCATGAGCAAATAGTAAAATCTTTTCGCCCTAAAAGCAGTAATAAATTGAATATTTGATTTTATGCAAATCTTATGCATAATTATGTTTAAAGAATTTAAAGTCTAAAACTTAGTAGTTTGATACTCAATTCATTTTAAAAAAATGTTTATAAAACTCACTAATTAACTTAGATTTTTTACCGATATATTAAGCAACATAAAATTATTGCTGCTTTCACCCAAAACAGCAATCAATTAATCCTAAAGGAAAAATATGAAACAAGAAGATCTTACTAAAGCTTTTAAAGAAATGCTTCTACAAGAAAAGTTTAGTTCTCAAATAAGCATTGTGCAAGCTTTACAAGAGCAAGGATTTGATAACATTAATCAATCCAAAGTTTCACGGATGTTAACCAAATTTGGCGCGGTTAGAACGCGCAACGCAAAATCAGAAATGGTCTATTGCTTGCCGGCTGAAATGAGTGTGCCAACGGCCAGTAGTCCATTAAAAAATTTGGTTGTTGATATTGATTATAATAGCTCAATGGTAGTCATTCGTACCAGTCCAGGAGCTGCTCAACTTATCGCTCGCTTACTTGATTCAATTGGTAAATCAGAAGGCATTTTAGGTTCAATTGCAGGCGATGATACAATTTTTAGTACACCGACCAAATCTTGTACGGTCAAAAGTTTATATCAAACTATTATTCAACTATTTGAACAAGAATTATAACTATTGATATAGCAATTTAATATTTAATAAATAATTTTCCTATTTAACCTATTGACACATTTAGTAAAATCGTTAATTCTATATGGCACTTAAATTGTAACTTACGTTACGAGAACGAAGAGGCGCATTGCTCAGGTAGATTATTTTAGATACTGGAATCGGTGATAAATGATTGAGGGGATGCAATGCCGAGGTTTGATTGAGTATCCAGAAAGCAATCAAATCGACTGCAAGGGCTGAATCCCTTGGGTTGTCACCTTAACAGGTGGAGCGCTTCGCGGTTTGTACTTTTTAAATTATAACTGTAAATTGCACATACCCTCGCTCTAACTCTGTTAAAAATAAAATTTTTAATATGAGGAATCCATGGAAACATCATTTGTAATTGCTAAATTTGGTGGTACTAGTGTTGCTGATTATTCAGCAATGGTAAACAGTGCTAATATTGTTATTGCTAACCCTAGTGTAAAAGTTGTTGTATTATCCGCTTCTGCCGGTATTACGAACTTATTAGTTGCATTAGCTGAAGGCCGTGATGCGGAGGTTCGAGCTCAGCATTTAGCCAAAATTCAATCAATTCAATACAATATTTTAGAGCAACTCCCTGAAAACCCTACATTAAGAGCTGAAATTGATCGAATCATTGCAAATATAGCCTCTTTATCGGAAGCTGCAAGTTTAGCAACGTCACCAGCATTAACTGATGAGTTAGTCAGTCATGGTGAAATTATGTCTTCAAAACTTTTTGTTGAGATATTAAGAGAAAAACAAAAAAGTGCCGTATGGTTTGATGTACGTAAAGTTATGCGTACTGATGATAAATTTGGTAAAGCTCAACCTAAAATTGAAGAAATCAAACAACTTTGCTGTGCACATTTAAAATCTTTAAATACTAATGCGCTAATTGTTACTCAAGGTTTTATTGGCAGTGAAAGTACAGGTAAGACAACAACGTTGGGACGAGGCGGAAGTGATTATACAGCAGCGTTACTTGGTGAAGCATTAAATGCAACGCAAATAGACATTTGGACTGATGTTGCAGGGATTTATACCAATGACCCACGTATTACGCCAGCGGCAAAAAGAATTGATGAAATATCTTTCGCGGAAGCTGCAGAAATGGCAACGTTTGGAGCAAAAGTTTTACATCCAGCGACGTTGGTTCCAGCAGTACGAAGTAATATTCCTGTTTTTGTTGGTTCAAGCAAAGCTCCACAAGATGGTGGCACAATTGTTTATAACACGAATAGTATCACATCAAAATTACCTGTGTTTAGAGCGCTAGCATTACGACGCAAACAGACATTACTAACCTTAACCAGTTTAAATATGCTGCATGCTCAAGGGTTTCTTGCTAGAGTATTTACTATATTAGCTAAACATAATATATCCGTTGATTTAGTTACCACATCCGAAGTCAGTATCGCTTTAACGATTGATACTACAGGCACTTGCACTAATGGTAACAGTTTATTAACAAAAGAATTATTTGATGAACTTTCAACTCTTTGTCATGTAGATGTTGAGGAAGATTTAGCTCTTATTGCCATCATTGGCAATAATCTAACGACGACAAAAGGTATAGCAAAAGAAGTATTCGGCGTATTAGATGATTTTGTTATAAGACTTTGTTGTTATGGCGCAAGCACTCACAATCTATGTCTGTTATCAAAAAGTAATGATGCAGAAGCAATTATCAAAATTTTACATAAATCTATTTTTGAATAACAACTCATTCAAAGGGAGAATTAATCTCCCTTCGACTTAAATCAAAGTGATTATTTAAAAGAAGCATGTTAAAAGTTTGAAAACGCAATAAAAGACCTTAACTTTTGTTACAAATAATTATAGAATATTCATCAATTACTATATGAATACGCTTTTATGCACTCAATTCATATAGTCATTCTTTAGTCTTAGGATTAAATCTTCTATCTCCATTTTATGACTGTTATTTATTAATATTTTTAAATTTTGATTTATTAATTTTAATCAATATTGTTAAAGCTATTACATTAAATATCAACATTTCTTAGATTTTTAAACTGTGTTTGTAAACTAAATTTAACCTTAATCAAACAAAGGAAATTATCATGGGTATTTTAAGTTGGGCTATTCTAGGATTAATTGCCGGTTGGATTGCAAAGTTTTTTATGCCACTTGGACGCGTAGGAGTATTTAAAACGATTTTATTAGGAATTGCAGGCGCCATCGTTGGTGGATATATAAGTACATTCTTTGGTTGGGGCTCTGTGACAGGATTTAATTTCCCTAGCTTGTTTATCTCAGTCTTAGGTGCAATATTGCTTATTTATATCTACCGCCTAATGAAATAATACTTTGTTTTACACAAAATTGGCGGGGATTACCCGCCAATTATTTATTAAAAAGTAAATTGAGATTATAATCGACTAGATACTTTCAACCATTTATTTCTGTAAACTTTAAGTTATATTTTACATTTCTTAAAATCTTTAATGAAGCGCCATATACCCTAACAAAGAGTTATAATGAAGAATGAAAGTAAAGATGAAATGAAAAATAAGAACAAACCATCTGTTATAGTAATAGGCCACTTAAATATTAAGTGAGATACAAACACAACAATATTTAAAATAATAAAAGAAGTCCAATATAGTTTTCTTTTAAAAGTATCTTTTGACCCACCTAATTCCAAAAATCCTCTACCAATTTCTTCAATGATAGATTCTACAATGTTAACAATAAATTCGCCGGGCATATGATAAATTTATAATTACAGTACATAGAAGCATTATAATAAATAATTTCGCGATAACCATATTTTTGTTATATTATTTAACAAACTTCATTAAACTAAACCTAAAGATTGTAATGTTAAAAATATTCAATACATTAACTCGAGAAAAAGAAACCTTTAAATCAATTCATCCCAATAAAATTGGACTCTATGTTTGTGGTGTCACAATTTATGACCTTTGTCATATTGGTCATGGTCGCACCTTTGTCGCATTTGATGTTGTAACACGTTATTTGCGCTTTTTAGGTTATCAATTAACTTATGTGCGCAATATCACCGATGTGGATGACAAAATTATAAAACGTGCTCTAGAAAACGGTGAAACCTGTGAACAACTAACCGAACGTATGTTACAAGAGATGTATGCCGATTTTGATGCACTCAATATTAAGCGCCCTGATGTCGAACCTCGTGCTACGCAGCAAATGCCACAGATTATTCAATTAATAGAAGAATTAATTGCAAAAGATCATGCTTATATTGCCGATAATGGTGATGTAATGTTTTCAGTTGATAGCGATCAAAATTACGGTATTTTGTCGCGTCAAAATTTGGAGCAACTTCAGGCTGGAGCGCGCGTTGATGTGGTTGATGTTAAACGTAATCCAATGGACTTTGTACTTTGGAAGATGTCAAAACCTAACGAACCGAACTGGGATTCCCCATGGGGTAAAGGACGTCCAGGTTGGCATATTGAATGTTCTGCGATGAACAGTTTTCAACTAGGTAATCACTTTGATATTCATGGTGGGGGTTCAGATTTGATGTTTCCTCATCATGAAAATGAAATTGCTCAATCTACATGTGCCCATGATGGACAATATGTTAATTATTGGATGCATTCAGGGATGGTGATGATAGACCAAGAAAAGATGTCAAAATCACTTAATAATTTTTTCACTATTCGCGATGTATTAAAACACTATGACGCTGAAACTGTCCGTTACTTTTTACTATCGGGTCATTATCGTAGTCAGCTTAATTACAGCGAGGAAAATTTAAAACAAGCACGAATGGCTTTAGAACGCCTTTATACAGCACTTCGTGATACTGATGCAGATTATCCATATACGACAAAAGAGAGCGATTATTACCGTCAATTCTGTAATGCGATGAACGATGACTTCAATACTCCTGAAGCTTATTCAACCTTATTTGATTTAGCCCGAGAAATCAATAAAGCTAAAGCTGATAACGATATGTCATTTGCCAACGAATTAGCGGCTGAATTACGTTATTTAGCAGCCGTACTTGGTTTACTTGAACAAGATCCAATAAAATTCTTACAAGGTAATCAGCAAGATGACGCCGATGCAGAATTAATTGAAGCATTAATAAAACAACGTAATGAAGCTCGTGCTAACAAAAATTGGGCTCAAGCTGATGAAGCGCGTGATAAACTTAACGCAATGAATATTGTGTTGGAAGATGGAGCAAATGGTACAACTTGGCGGAAAAAAAGTTAATCCATTAAGTTAACCTTACCATAATCGGTTATTATTTAAAAATACCCACTCTTTTGTGGGTATTTATTTTCATGCCTAAAAATTATAACTTTTTATCAATCGACGTTAGAATACCACGTAAAATATTCAGTTCTTGTTGTTCAATACGTGCCCGAGTAAATAATCTTCGCAAACGCCCCATAATTTGACCTGGATGATTGGCATTGATAAATTCTGTTTGCAATAAAGTTTGCTCTAAATGCTGATAAAAACGCTCAACATCGATATCTTTAGGGTATTCGGATGTATGTGTATTTAAATTTGATTGCTCTGATTGATTATCCTGCAAGTTTAGCATTGACATGCGAATTTCATAACATAATACCTGTACTGACATAGCTAGATTCAGAGAACTGTACTGAGGATTAGCTGGAATACCAACATGAAAATGGCATTTTTGCAATTCATCATTGGTTAACCCCACTCGTTCACGACCAAAAACCAACGCAACTTGGGCATTAACAGCCTCACCAATGATTTTATCGCCGCACTCTTTGGGTGTTAAATTAGGCCATTGTAAAGTGCGAGGACGAGCACTAGTACCTATCACAAGTGAACAATCAGCGATTGCCTCTTCTAAAGATGAAAAAATTATTGCATTTTTAATAATATCACTAGCACCTGCCGCTAATGAAATTGATTGTGAATCAGGCTTTATCACTGGATTGACTAAGCAAAGATTGGATAAACCCATGGTTTTCATTGCTCTGGCGGCAGACCCCATATTACCCGTGTGGGATGTTTCAACCAAAACAATCTTAACATTATCTAAATAGCTCACATCTTCCTCATTAATAGATCTTATAAAATAAATAAAAATAGTAGTTACCTACAGTATATAGTAAAGCAAAGCAAAATGCAGGTTCATAGTCATATAGTCATAAAACACATGATTAATAAAATCTTTTTTTTAGATTTAAATCACAAAAACTCATGTTAATAGCAAAGTTCTTATTGACGAAATAAAAATAATTTGCCAATGTATTAAAGGAAGCTTAAAAAATCAACTTAGTTGTTTGAAATTATAAAGGAGGTCGATTATGGCTTTAAGTATTACCAGTAAACAAATGGATATTACCCCCGCAATTCGTAGTTATTTAGAAGATAAATTTTCGAAGTTGGATAAATGGAGAGCGCTGTTAATCAATCCTCATTTTATATTATCTAAAGAGCCCGATGGATTTATCATTGATGCAACAATTGCCACCAAAGGAGCGCCACTAGTCGCATCGGCAAAACATATTGACATGTATGCAGCTATTAACGATCTTATTGGTAAACTTGAAAAACAACTGAATAAAATTCAACATAAAGGTGAAGCTCGTCGAGCAACGGAAAGTATTAAAGGCGCAATTTTGGAAGAAGAAATCTAATAAATAAAAAGCTCTATTTTTTTAAAAGGTACTACTTTAAGTAGTACCTTTATTTGTAGCTTGCTATAATACCGTTAACCTTTTAAAAAAATCTAATAAAAATGAAAGTAGATCACTTATTACCTTTACGAGATAAAATTAACGAACTTGATATAACTCTTTTAGAACTGATTGCTAAACGTCGTGAGCTTTCGACACAAGTAATTAATACTAAAATTAAGGCAAATATACCCGTACGCGACATGGAACGTGAGCGTTCATTGATTAAATCACTAATTGAACACGGTAAAAAGTATCATCTCGATGATATTTTTATCAAACACTTATATCAAATAATTATCGAAGATTCTGTACTTTTACAACAAAAAATCCTACAAGAAAAAATAAATCATGGTTCTATTACGACCGCAAAAATTGCTTTTCTAGGACCCATAGGTTCTTATTCTCATTCAGCTGCTCGACGCTATGCTAGCGCCCATTTAGAACAGATAGTTGAATCAAGTTGTGCGACTTTTAAAGATGTTTTCGAACAAATAGAGAAAGGCATTGTTGATTATGGTGTTGTACCAATTGAAAACTCCAGTTCCGGATCCATTAACGAAGTTTATGATTTACTACAAAAAACGAATTTGCATATTATCGGAGAGTTATCACTACCGATTGATCACTGTATTTTGGCGCTGCCAAATACTCAATTAGATCAAATTGACACTGTATATAGTCACCCACAACCATTCCAACAATGTTCTCACTTTTTGGAAGGATATCCGCATTGGAAAATTGTCTTTTGCGATAGCACTTCATCAGCAATGGACATGGTTGCTAAGTCAAACAAGCCTAATTTTGCAGCTATGGGTAATAAAGATGGCGGTGAACTTTATGGATTACAAGTTCTTGAACATAGTTTTGCTAATCAAAAAGAGAATATCACTCGATTTATAGTGTTATCTCGTAAGCCAGTTCATGTATCTGATCAAATCCCAGCTAAAACCACAATATTAATGAAAACAGGTCAGCAAGCAGGTGCACTCGTTGATGCTCTTTCTGTGTTACGTAATCATAATATTGTCATGACTAAACTTGAATCTCGTCCAATTCATGGTACTCCATGGGAAGAGATGTTCTATATTGATCTACAAGGTAATCTTTATTCTGAAGAAATGCAAAACGCATTAAAACAGTTAGCAAAAATTACCTTATACACAAAAGTATTGGGTTGTTATCCAAGTGACACAATTACTGCTGTAATGTAATGCCTGTAACAATGCCCCCCTTTGCAAAGGCTGTATTAAAATGGTATGAACAATACGGCAGAAAAACGCTACCATGGCAGATTGAGAAAACGCCTTATCATGTGTGGTTATCAGAAGTAATGTTGCAACAAACACAAGTTGCAACTGTTATCCCCTACTTTAATCATTTTATTAAGCTATTTCCAAAAATAACGGATTTAGCAAAAGCACCTATTGATGATGTATTGCATCTTTGGACAGGGCTTGGTTATTATGCTCGTGCTCGTAACTTACACAAAGCAGCACAAGTTATTAATAATAAGTTTAATGGGCTATTTCCAACCAAATTTGATGAAGTTGTGGCTTTACCAGGAATTGGTCGTTCAACCGCTGGAGCAATTTTATCGCTTTCACAAAATCAACATTACCCAATTTTAGATGGTAATGTAAAACGTGTTTTAACTCGATATTTTGCTGTTGAAGGATGGCCAGGTAATAAAACAATCGAAAATAAACTTTGGCAACTAAGCGAACAAGTTACGCCTGAACAAAATATTGCTAAATTTAATCAAGCAATGATGGATATTGGGGCAATGGTTTGTACTCGTACAAAGCCTAAGTGCACACAGTGCCCATTGCATGAAGATTGTATTGCTTATAAAACAGAAAGTTGGCAAAAATATCCAACACCAAAACCTAAAACAACCAAGCCAGAAAAAACCGCTTATTTTTTAATGCTAGAATATAATCGTGCCATTTGGTTAGAAAAAAGACCACCAACAGGTATTTGGGGAGGCTTATATTGCCTACCAGAATTTTCAAGCGAACAAGAGCTAAAAGCGTGGTTAGAAAAAAAAGGAATAGTATCAACTGAACCTAAACCATTAAAATCGTTCAGACATACATTTAGCCATTTTCATTTAAATATTGTTCCAGTTTATTGTGTTATTACCAATTTCACAAAATGTTGGGATGAATCTTCTGGCTATTGGTATAAACTCGAATCAGATAATGCCAAAATTGGACTTGCTACACCCGTTTATAACTTACTAAAACAATCTGCTTAAAATTACTATCAAGCAGAAGCAATCTTATTTTTAATATATAATTCATCATTATTTTTTTGAAACATTTATTTTATGCAAAGCAAACAATCTCAAGGTTTATCCAGCTGGTTAGTTTTTTTAATGGCATTTGCTATTGGTGTAACTATTGCCAGCAATTATTATGCTCAACCACTACTACATTCAATTACTCATGATTTAAATATTGCAGTTGAGCACGCTGGCTCAATCATAATGGCAGCACAGTTTAGTTATGCTGTTGGTTTACTTTTTATCACACCTCTTGGTGATAAATTTGAGCGAAAACACTTAATTATTATTTTAATGGTATTATCCACCTGTGGGCTTATCGTTAGTGCTTTATCAAAAAATTTATGGATGCTAATAATAGGTACATCCATAACGGGGCTATTTTCAACCGTTGCACAAGTTTTAATTCCTTTTGCAGCTACCCTATCCAAACCGGAAAACCGTGGTAAAATCGTTGGCACTTTAATGAGTGGAATGTTACTTGGCATTTTACTGGGTAGAACTTTTGCTGGCGCTATTTCAACTATTGCCGATTGGCATTACGTATATTGGATTGCCACAAGTATCATGGCTATTGTTACCCTATTACTTTGGATTTCACTGCCTACTTACCGTAATACAATTAATATCAATTATTTTCAACTATTATGGTCAATTGGCTCATTATACAAACAAGAACCTATCCTTAGAATTCGTTCATTGTTAGCAGTTATATCATTTGCATTGTTTTCTTTATTATGGACACCACTTGCTTTTTTATTAAGTAATGATCCTTATCACTACTCAGACTTTATTATTGGTCTATTCGGAATTGCTGGGGCGGCGGGTGCATTGGGTTCGCCTATAGTAGGTAAATTATCAGACAAAGGTAAAGGTTGGCTTTCTACCACAATAGGATTAGGTTTATTGCTGTTATCGTGGTTACCACTTTCATTGGCGCAATACTCAATCATTGCATTAATTTTAGGTGTGGTTATATTAGATTTTTCAGTGCAAGTCACACATGTTTCAAATATGAGTGCAATTTACCAAATAAGGCCTGAAGCTCGTAGCAGAATGAATACAGGTTACATGGTCTGTTATTTTATTGGTGGAATGCTTGGCTCTGTTGGTTCAACCTATTTATTTAGTCATTATGGCTGGATAGCAATTGTGGCATCAGGAACAATATTGGGGTTGATGGGGATCATTTGTTGGCTATTTTATACTAAAACGTATAGTTAACCTGAAACTTTTTTACAAATGAATTGATAATTAAATTATCATTTAGTTTCTAACTTTAAGTACAAGTAATTTATTATTCCTTGAAAAAAATTATTAGGCGTTGAGGGGAAAGTAGAAATGATAACAAAAACTTCTTTTCAAATAAGTAAACAAATGACCAAAATATCACATTTTTTTAATTTAAGTGCTCTTACATTTTACTCATTGAAATTGATAAAAAATTCTAAACTCAATTGAATTAAAACATTAATATTTACTTTTACTGATGAATAAACTAACTTAATACTTTTATTAAGTTACCTAAGGAGTCATTTATGGCTAAAATCTCTTTTCTCAATACTCCCTTTAGTATCAAAAATTTATCACTAAAAAATCGCATCGTAATGCCCCCTATGTGCCAATATCAAGCTACCGATGGCATGCCTAATGATTGGCATTTTGTTCACTATGTATCTCGAGCAATTGGTGGGGTAGGCTTAATTATTGTTGAAATGACGAATGTAGCGCCTAATGGTCGTATTTCACCAAATTGTCTTGGGTTATGGAATGATGAGCAGCGTGATCAATTTAAACGAATTGTTGATGCTGTACATGCTCAAAATGGTAAAATTGCTATCCAAATTGCTCATGCAGGTCGAAAAGCTTTAGGAGCTTCAGATGTTGTCTCTTGTTCACCTATTCTTTATGATGGTTCCAACGAAGCTAATCCAAAATGGCAGTATCAAATGCCAAGAGAATTATCAAAAGATGAAATTATTGATATCATTCAAAAGTTTAAAGAATCAACAAAACGGGCAGTTGAAGCAGGTTTTGACGCCATAGAAATTCATGGCGCTCATGGGTATTTAATTCATCAATTCAGCTCACCAAAAACTAATCACAGAACCGATGAATACGGTCAAGATAAATTATTATTTGGTGAACAAGTTATACAAGCAGTTAAATCTGTAATGCCTAGCAATATGCCACTTATTATCCGTTTTTCTGCGCAAGAGTATAGTAAAAATGGCTATGATATAGAATATGGACGTAAAATAGCAAAACGTTTCGCTGATGCAGGCGCTGACATTTTGGATGTAAGTGGTGGTGGCGATGGGCAATTAGATCCAGCTCATACACCGCAGTTTCATGCTGGATATCAAGTATATTTGGCTCGTGCGATCAAACAAGCAATCAATTTACCTGTAATAGCTGTTGGTATGTTAGAAGATCCATACCTAGCAGATTATGTATTAAGTACTGGGGATGCTGACTTAGTGGCAATTGGACGAGGATTATTAAAAGACCCATATTGGGCGATACATGTACCCTCTTCACCATTTGTACCAACTTCTTATCAAGTTGCTTTCAAATAACTCAATTATTATTAAATCCTGTAAAAATTTTGCAGGATTTAAATATTTGGATTCGATTAAATATGCATTGCGTATTTAATAAGTTGTTTTTTCAAGGGTGAACAATTGTTTATAGCATTCATGCCCGCAGTTCTTAACATTTTTTTCAAAACGTTATCACCATTAAACATGTCTTGAATAGTTCGCATCGCAGTTAACATTACTAACGTATCTTTACGGCGAGTAAATTGGAAAGATTTTAAATTATCAGCAAGTCCTATATCTTTGTGTTTATCATGT
The DNA here is from genome assembly GCF_984568995.1 of Gilliamella sp. LMG 34360. Lineage (NCBI taxonomy): Bacteria > Pseudomonadati > Pseudomonadota > Gammaproteobacteria > Orbales > Orbaceae > Gilliamella > Gilliamella sp. LMG 34360. Next base: position 2,581,341 of record NZ_OZ474900.1, read on the forward strand.
AATTGCTTAATTGTCGAAACTAATAAAGCTGAATCTTGAAAACCTAAATTCACTCCTTGCCCTGCCAAAGGATGAATAGTATGTGCGGCATCACCAATAAGCACTGTTCGATGTTTAACGAATTGTTTGGCAAAACGCGCTTTTAGTGGAAAAACCATCCGTTGATTAATTAATTGGCATTTACCTACTTTATCGCCCGTTAATTTAAACAGTTTTTGGCAGAACTCTGATTCTGTAAGCGATGTTAAAGTTGTTGCTTGGTTAGGTTTAGTTGACCATACCAAGCAACTTTTATTTGCTTGCCAAAGAGGTAAAAAAGCAACAATACCATTTGGATAAAAAATTTGTTTAGCACAAGATTGGTGAGGATACTGAGTTTCAACGGTTGTAATTACTGCGTGATGAAGATAGTTACGTTCAAAAAGTGAAATTTTTTCATGTTTACGCAACCAAGAGTGTGCACCATCAGCGCCAATAATAAGTTTAGCTTGTAAAATAGTATTATCTGCCAAGGTTAAAAATGCATAATCATCATTATAGCAATTATCAATGGCAGCAAGATTATAAATGGTTATATTGTGATTTTCTTTAGCAAAGTGATACAAACAGTGAGAGATCAGATTATTTTCGATGATATAGCCTAGATTTGGATAACCATAATCTTTTGCGTGAGCTGAAAGATGTGCTATACCGTTTTTTTCCCATACACCTATTTCGGTAAAGTCTTGCACACGATGACTATTTAATAAATCATCCCAAATGCCTATTTGAGAAAAATACCTTTGGCTAGCACCATTAATTGCTGAAGCCCTTATGCCGATTTCATTTTGTAGAAAAGATTCATTATGATGAACCTTAGCATCTATAATCGCTATCTTCAAATCATATTGACTAAGTGCACAAGCTGTTGCTAGCCCAACTAAACCACCGCCAACGATTACAATATCAAAGTGAGTATCCATACTAATCAATCGTTACTTATTATCTTTCTTTAATTCAATTTCATCGTCATTCATCGCTTTTTTGAAGCTTTTTAATGCGAAACCAAGATCTGAACCTAAATTACGTAATTTTTTAGTACCAAATAATAGAACGACCACAGCAAGAAACACTAAAAGGTGTGGGATACTAAATGACATAATAAAATCCTCTTAATTAACTACTCTTATCTATTTAAACTTTATTCTTAGACGTAAGTTTTAACGGGATTTCATTATACTCTTTTTGTGAAAGGATTTCATAACTAGATTATGGATAAAAAAAAGACCTGTATAAAACTATACAGGCCAACATGAAATATAAGGAATATAAGGAAAGAAAACAATGAAAAATCCTTACCCTGCTTATTATCCATTTTTTTTCGCTTTAGTCAACGTTTTTATTTGTTTTTTTGTTTTATAAAAACGAATCGCTAAAAAAACGAACAAAATATTAAAAATCATGTCACTAAAATGGATTACCAATAAAATTCAGCTCATTCATTAATTAGATAAATATCAAAAAAAAGGAAAAAAAACGTTATTACTCATAAAAATAATATAAATATCGTGCAAAACTACAGATTTAAAGCGGAAAAAAACTATTCAAAAGTTTTTTTCTAAATACTGGTTCAAAAACCCAAAACCGTAAAAAAAAGGATTAATCGCGATATAACACGAATCAAAAACATTAAATCGAAGAAAAACACATTAAAACACACATTATTCCCAATACCGTGTATATAAAAGTTAAAAAATATGCACTATAATTACCATACGGATGAAAAAAAGAAAAACGAGACAGAAATGAATATGATCAAAAATAAAAATGTCAAAACCTTCAAAGACAGACTATATAATTCAATGCAAGGTTTATCTGTTTCTGCTTTTGCGAAGAAATGTGATATGTCAGAAACTGTTATCAGGGATTATTTATCAGGAAAAACCTATCCCTCACTTACTCGTCTAGAGGTAATTGCTGAGAAATGTAATGTTTCATTTAACTGGCTTGCCACGGGTTACAGACTTGAAGTATTTGACCCAAAAGACGATGACGATGATGTATATAATGAAAATATTTACCGTATTCCTGTTTATAAAAAACAATTACCAACCAAAGAAGAAGCACAATATCAACGCTATATTAGAGAAACACCACCTGTAATGAATTACCCAATTGTGGAAGGTTGGGCATCTCATCGTGGTTTAGATATAAAAAAATTAATTATCTATTGGGCAAAAGGTGATTTAATGTCTCCTGAAATTGAAAATAATAACGGACTTATTATAAACACGGATATAACGGAGATGGTTGATGGAGCAATATATTTAATCGAATATGAAAATTTTACCTTGTTAAGAAAAATACGCCTAACTTTGAGTAGTTGGATTTTAATATGTAATAATGAACAATATCCAACAATAGAAGTACCTAAAGCACATTTTGATAAGTACAATATAGTTGGTCGTGTTGTACAAATAATTAAAGACGTTTTTTAAACCAATAAATAGAAATCTACTGTTTTTCAATATATAATTGCTAAAGTGAGGAAATATTAACCAGACATATTCCTCACTATTTTTTTATGTTCATAAATCCTTTAATGACAGGTAGATAGCTAAGCAATGTTTATTTAAAATTTCACTTAAATTTGGGCACCAGGATGAATTATATCCATTAGCCCTAATCTCATATTCCATATATCATTGATATATTTACCAATAAAATATCATTTTACTAATTAGGTCTATTATGTATCGATTTTTTGAAAAATTGGTGTCACCTTATCCTAAAGATGATCCTCAACCAGCGGCTAAAAACTTTTTTAGTTTTATATGGCAATCAACCAAAGGCACTCGCGTGTTTATGCTGTTATTAATCATACTAAGTGGATTAAGTGGTGCTTTTGAAGCCTTTTTATTTGCTGCATTAGGTAAAGTGGTTGACTGGCTTGCAGAAGTTGAACCATCTAAATTTTGGCAGCAAGAAAAAACCACATTAATTTTATTAGCTTTAATAATTTTAGCCAGTACGCTAATCATCAGTTTACAAACGATTATTAAACATCAATGTCTTGCTGGCAATTTCCCAATGAGAATGCGTTGGAATTTGCACAGATTAGTTCTTAATCAAAGTATGCGCTTTTTCCAAGATGAATTTGCAGGAAGAATATCAGCAAAAGTTATGCAAACAGCGCTTGCGGTTAGAGATACTTGTTTTTTAGTCGCAGATATTTTTATCTATGTACTTATTTCCTTTATTACCATGGCGGCTATCATTGGACAATTAGATCTTTGGTTATTAATGCCTTTTCTTGGTTGGACTGTGCTTTATGGGATTGCAATGTACTATTTTATTCCACGCCTAGGTAAAGTTGCCAGTATGCAAGCCGATGCACGTTCTACCATGACAGGACGAGTCACCGATGCCTATACCAATATCATGACAGTTAAACTGTTCTCACATGCAGGTAATGAAGCTAAATACGCTCAAGAATCAATGGATGAGTTTTTAGTTACTGTTAATCGACAAATGCGTTTAGTCAGCAGTTTTGAAATTGTTAACCATCTTTTATCCATTACATTAATACTCTGCACGACTGGTGTTGCTTTATGGTTATGGACAGATCATTTAGTTGGTGTTGGAGCAATCGCAACAACTACCGCAGTCGCATTACGATTAAACAGTTTCTCTCATTGGATCATGTGGGAAATGGCTGCTCTATTTGAAAATATTGGTGTAGTGAAAGACGGTATCAATACCTTTTCTTCAACTAAAACAGTTAATGATCAACCTAATGCAACTGAACTTGTTGTAAAACAAGGTAAAATTGAGTTTCAACACATTAACTTTAATTATGATGCCAAAAGACAAAACTCTATCATTCAAGATTTGGATTTAACGATTAATCCAGGTGAAAAAATAGGGTTAGTAGGTCGCTCTGGGGCAGGTAAATCCACGCTTATTAATTTATTATTACGCTTTTATGATTTACAAAGTGGTAAAATTATTATTGATGGACAAGAAATTACAACCGTTACCCAAGAAAGCTTACGCGCCCAAATTGGTATGGTAACTCAAGATACGTCCCTATTACACCGCTCCGTACGAGAAAACCTACTCTATGGTAACAATCAAGCTACTGAAGAAGAGATGATTATAGCAGCAAAAAAAGCTCATGCTGATAGCTTTATTCATACACTTATTGATGTAAACGGTAGAACAGGCTATGACGCATTTGTAGGAGAGCGAGGCATAAAATTATCAGGTGGACAACGACAGCGCATTGCAATTGCCAGAGTTATATTAAAAAATGCCCCAATTCTATTATTAGATGAAGCGACCAGTGCGTTGGATTCTGAAATTGAGCAAGCTATTCAAGAAAGTTTATATACTTTAATGGAAGGTAAAACCGTTATTGCCATTGCTCACCGATTATCAACCATCGCGGCAATGGATAGATTAGTTGTTCTTGATCAAGGAAAAATTATTGAACAAGGAACTCATCAAGAACTGCTTGATAAAAATGGACTGTACGCACAACTTTGGAAACACCAGAGTGGTGGATTCTTAGGTGAAAACATTTAATTATTGATTTATCGGAACAAAAAATAGTAGGACACATATAAGGCTAGTACCAATATATGTGTCCTTAATTTCTTTATTAATCAATAAAATTCTTATAAAATTCTGATTCGAACCGCATTATTGCCCCATTTTTCGGTTCACCTTGTGTATCAGCGTGATATCCTGATAATAACTGCACAAACGCCAAATATTGACCATCGGATTTTTGAATAAATCCAGCTAAATTATAACTACCTTGAATATAACCTGTTTTAGCTCGAATGGTTTCCTTAAAGGGTAATTGATTAAAGCTTTTACGATTTTGCAACGTTCCATCAACGCCAGCAATGGGTAACATCTCAATAATCCCTAATTGCGCATTATTCGCCGAAATATATTGTAATATTTCCATTAATTTGTCTGCACTAACTAAGTTTAATCGGGATAATCCTGAACCATCCACAATGACTAAATTTTCAAGATTAATACCCGCTTTTTTAAGTAAAATTCGTTTAACTGCATCGCTACTATTACGCCAAGTTCCAGCAATGTTGTAATGATGTGCTCCGAGTGTTCTAAAAATAGCATCAGCATATAAATTATTTGATTTTTTTAACATAACAGTCAGTAATTCAGAAAGTGGCGCTGACTCACTGGAACTTAATAAAGTCAGTTGTGAACTGTTTTTTTGGTTTTTCTCTAAAATTTTACCTGTATAAACTATTTTTTGTAATTTGAGTTCTTTTTTTAATATTGCAGAAAAATAAGCTGTTCCATCAAGTACCGCAAATTTTAATGGTATTTTATTATTTCCAGAAGCAACACATCCAGATAGATGATAACGATTTTTATCAAAATAGCTTACATCTAACTCACAATATTTATCATTTAAATCTTTACTATTGGCGGCAATTGTTTTGATATCAGCAGATACCACTACTGGAATATAAGATGCGACTGAAACAGATGCTTTAGAGCCTACCTTTCCTGGTGTGATTGTTGCATAAAAACAATTATCGTTTATGATTGCTGCGAATGGAGGTGCATTATAACAAGCAGTTAAGTTATTCCATGACCAACCAGCGGCTTTATCATGACTGGCAAAAACTGAAGTATCTAAAATGATATTTCCTGCAATTTTTTCAATACCTTTTTGCCGCAGTTCAGTAAGCATTATTTTTAATCTATCACTTGAAAAGGTGGGATCGCCACTTAATTGAATGATAAGGTCACCATTCAACTGTTTATTACTTATTGAACCATTCGTTTTCATAAGCGTTTTAAAGCGAAAATCACTACCTAATTCAAGTTGTGCAGCTAAAGCCGTAATAACTTTTTGAGTACTAGCCGGTTGTTTAAATTGATCACTCTTATATTTTGCTAATGTTTTCGGATTACTACCAACAGATTGAACCAGAATGGATAAATCGCTTCCTTTAGGTAACGTTGATAAATAAGGTTCTACCGATTGCGCATGTAAAAATCCTGATACAAAAGGAAGAATACATAAAATAATTATCCTGATATTTGTCATGAAAATTGGCTCAAAATGTTAATTAATTATAATTGTTAATGGGGGGATTCAAATATAACTTTTTTTGATTTAGCTAGCAATATATACTGTACCACTTTTATAATTACATGATACCGTTTATATTAAACAGTATTTCCCATTCAAATTATCTGTATATCAAAATTATAACTAGGTCACATAAATATGATTCAACATTCATTAGGATTTCCAATAGAAACAGTATTAGTATTTGTTGGGTTATCCCTAGCTGCAATTATTATCGACTTATATGCTCACCACAATGATAAACCGATTAGTTTAAAAAATGCAATTGGATGGTCAATTTTTTGGATAGCAGTCGCCTTAGGGTTTGCACTATTTTTATATATTCATCATGGTAGTACAGCTGCAAGTTTATTTATAACTGGTTATGTTCTTGAAAAAGCGTTATCAGTCGATAATTTGTTTGTTATTATGGCAATTTTTTCATGGTTTACCGTACCCAATAATTACCGTCACCGCTTACTTTACTGGGGAGTTATTGGTGCCATTATATTCCGAGGAGTTTTTGTAATAATTGGTACAAGTTTATTATCCTTAGGACCGTGGATGGAGTTAGTTTTCTCCGTTATGGTTGCTTTTACGGGAATAATGATGTTAAAAAATCAAAACAGTGATGATGAAATTAAAGATTATTCCAATCATATTGCCTTTCGCATAGCGAAACATATTTTTCCCTCATACCCTAAAATTGTAGGACACTCTTTTTTATTGACTCAAAAACAAGTAGACAGCGAACTTGAAAAACCAGAAAACAGCGATTTAATTGGCAAAATTTCTAAAAGTGCACTTTATGCAACACCGTTATTTTTATGTATTGTTGTTATTGAACTTAGTGATGTTATGTTCGCTTTTGACTCAGTCCCTGCGGTAATTGCGGTTAGCCAAGAACCATTAATTGTTTATAGTGCCATGATTTTTGCTATTTTAGGACTTAGAACGATGTATTTTGTTTTAGAGGCTATGCGACAATATTTGCTGCATCTAGGTAAAGCTGTTATCTGTTTACTATTTTTCATTGCTGGTAAATTAGCTTTAAATGCCAGCCATCATCTGTTTGGTTATGGACTTGATATTAGCCCAAGCATGAGTCTTTACATCGTGTTAGGAATTTTAGTTTTAGGTATTATTGCAAGCTTTATCTGGCCAGCAAAAAATGATGAATAATTAAAAGAGAATTGGCAGGATATGCCTGCCAATATTTAATTTACATATTATCTTTTCAATGAACGGAAATAATAACTTATTCCTAATATTACAAACCAAATAGGTGTTGCGATTAAAGCTTGGCAAGTATCAGCTTCGAAAGTAAGCAACACAATTACAAATGCAAAAAAGGCCAAACAGACAAAACACATCAAAATACCGCCAGGCATTTTAAAGTCAGATTGCTCATGCAAATCAGCTTTCTTACGACGATAAGCAATATAAGAAATTAAAATCATCGACCAAATAAACATAAATAAAATAGCCGAAATCGTCGTAACTATGGTAAAGGCCTCCATAACATTAGGCACAAGGTAAATCAATACCACACCACCAAATAAGCAGAGACAAGAAAATAACAAACCATTAGCTGGAACAGAGCGACTTGATAGTTTTCCGAAAGGCTCTGGTGCATCTTGCTTTTTTGCAAGTCCAAATAACATACGACTCGTTGAGTAAATACCGCTATTAGCAGAAGAGGCAGCTGATGTCAGCACTACAAAATTAATAATGCTTGCCGCAGCAGGTAAACCTATTAAGGTAAATAATTCCACAAACGGACTTTTATTTGGTGAAATTAATGTCCAAGGTGTAACACTCATAATTATGATTAAAGCAAACACATAAAAAAAGATAATCCGAGCAGGTACAGAATTAATTGCTCGTGGTAAATTTTTATTTGGGTCGACAGTTTCTGCTGCGGTAGTACCAACTAGCTCAATTCCCACAAAAGCAAAAATTGCAATTTGAAAGCCAGCAAAAAAGCCCATACTACCATTAGGGAAGAGCCCCCCATATTGCCATAAATTTGAAAACGCTGCTGTTGTATCAGTTTGGGTAGAATGATATGAGATTAAAATTAATATACTCCCAATAACAATTAATCCAAGAATCGCAACGATTTTAATCATTGAAAACCAAAATTCCGTCTCACCAAACATTTTTACGGTTAATAAATTTAGAGTTGCTAATAAAATAACCGTCAAAAACATTGGTATCCATGCCTGTAAGTCAGGAAACCAATGTTGTGCATATCCCGCAATGGCAACAACGTCTGCAATTCCGGTAATTACCCAACAAAACCAATAAGTCCATCCTGTAAAAAAACCAGCCCAAGGCCCTAAAAGGTCATTCGCAAAATCACTAAATGATTTATACTTTAAGTTTGAAAGTAGAATTTCACCCATTGCACGCATAACAAAAAACAGGATAAAACCAATTACCATATAGACAAAAACGATTGAAGGTCCAGCCAGACTTATCGTTTTACCTGACCCCATAAATAAGCCAGTACCGATTGCACCACTAATGGCAATTAACTGAATATGTCGGTTAGAAAGGTTTCGCTTTAGATCATGGTTAGAGGATTTAATGCTCATTGCTATTATTACCTTTTATTTTCACAATTTTCCGATTCACTAGAATATAGGACTATAAAGTCTATAGAATCAAAGCGCAAGCTGAATTGTTATGAAAACTTTTTATGGGTACATAATAATTATCTATAGTTTCTTATAATAGAATTGTGTAGCATAATCCACTATACTTTATAACTTATTACAATAAATAATTAACATGAAACAAAAGAAACGCTGCTTTTACTTATCTGTCTTATACATTTTGGTTATTCTATCAGTATCAACTGGTTGCCAAAGTCATTTAAATAAAAATCCTAAACAGGATGAACAATACATGGATGGTAAGTTGCTATTAACTTCTAATGTATCATATCCCCATTTAAGCGCACCTGTTAATATTTCCGATTATGTTCTTCAAGTTGCAATGATTGAATCTTCATGCCCTGAGTTGTATCGTGAAAATGAACATATTTATACCGCTATTAATAACTGGATTAACAACTTATTAGATTTTGATGAATTTTATAAAGTTGGATTAAATAGTTATAGAATGATTGGGCAAGATGGCTATGGTAATGTACATTTTACGGGTTATTATACACCAGTCATTAAAGCAAGACATACTCCAACATCAGAATTCAAATACCCTATTTATAAGATGCCAACCCTAACTGAAGGACAATTTCCAAGCCGTGAACAAATTTATAATGGTGCATTAGCTGGCAAAGGACTGGAAATAGCTTACAGTAACTCTCTAATGGATAACTTTATTATGGAAGTTCAAGGAAGTGCTTATATTGATTTTGAAGATGGTGAGCCCTTAGTATTTTTCAGTTATGCTGGAAAAAATGGTTATAGTTACTCAAGTATCGGGCAATTGTTAGTAAAACAAGGTGAAATTAAAAAAGAAAAATTATCAATGCAAGCAATAAAAGATTGGTCTAAAAATAAAAGTGAAGAAAAACTTAAACAATTGCTCATACAGAATCGTTCTTTTGTCTTTTTTGAACCAAAATATAATGCAGAAGTAAAAGGTGCGGCTTCGGTTCCCTTAATCGCTAATGCATCAGTTGCTTCTGACAAGTCTTTAATTCCCATTGGTACAGTAATCTTAGCCGATGTGCCACTTCTTGATGAAGATGGTCAACATCGAGGTAGAAGAGAGACTCGATTAATGGTCGCACTAGATGTAGGGGGGGCCATTAAAGGTCAACACTTTGATCTTTATCTAGGCATTGGTGAAAAGCCTGGAGAACTGGCTGGTTTTTATAATCACTATGGACGAGTATGGGTGCTAAAACCTTAATTTGCGGACATCGACGACATTAAAAGAACCTGCTAGAATAAACTAATATAAGTTGCATTAAGGATAACTCATGAGATTATGCGATCGAGATATCGAAACGTATTTACAAAATGGTAAATTAAAAATAACCCCTCAACCAGCGCCAAGCTGCATCAATGGTGCAACTATTGATGTTAGATTAGGCAATAAATTTCGTACGTTTAGGGAGCATACTACACCTTATATTGATTTGAGCGGTCCTAAAGAAGAAGTATCTGCGGTATTGGAAAAAGTGATGAGTGATGAAATAGTATTACCTGAAGGTGATGCGTTTTATCTTCATCCAGGTGAATTAGCATTAGCCGTCACTTTAGAATCTGTCACAATTCCTAATGATTTGGTTGGCTGGTTAGATGGACGATCATCTCTTGCTAGACTTGGGCTTATGGTACACGTAACAGCTCATAGGATCGATCCTGGCTGGCAAGGACAAATTGTACTAGAGTTTTTTAATTCTGGAAAAATTCCGTTAGCACTTAGACCAGGAATGACTATAGGAGCACTTAGCTTTGAAACACTAACCGGTCCAGCAGCTAGGCCGTATAATAGTAGACAAGATGCAAAATATAAAGATCAACATGGCGCAGTCGCTAGCCGTATTGATAAAGACTAAATCACTCAGTAGTTTTTATTCTGAAGGAATATTAACATGATCAAAAAAATATTGATTACTCTTTTAGTTTTAATTCTTCTTACTGCCATTGGTATCGTATCTCTTATTATTTTTGTTGATCCTAACAATTATAGAGGTTTTATTTCTGATACAGTTAAAGATAAAACAGGTTATGAATTAACTATTGACGGTAATTTACGATGGCACATCTGGCCACAAGTAAGTATATTAACTGATTCAGTTAAACTGTCTGACATTGATGCCAAAAAGCCAATTTTAACAGCGGATAATATGCGCCTTGATGTAGAGCTATTTCCTTTATTTTCAAAAAAATTAGAGGTTAAAAATGTATTTATAAAATCGGCTATCATCAATATTACCGATGACAGTAAAGGACAAGTTTATAAACATAAAGCTGAACAGCTACCCTCTGCAGATGAAAGTCAGACTACACAAACTAAGCAGCAGAAAGACTCATCAACAAAATGGGCATTTACCTTAAATAAACTTGAAGTTTCTGATAGCACTGTTGTTTTACAAAATAAAGATGATTTTATCAACTTTAGAAATATTAACCTTGCTATCATCCAAAAGGCTGATAAAAAGATTGCTATTGATGTTAAAGGCAATATCGATCGTAATCAACAAAATTTTTCTTATGTGGCTGATGCAGATGTTGATTTAGCACTATTCCCAGAAAAAGCCATAATTGATCTGAAGAAATTTGATTACACCTATAAGGGCGTAGCTATTCCTACCAAAGAACTAAAAGGCAATTTGAAAGGTGTTATTAATTATCTACACAATTCAAAACAATTAACAAGCAAGGATTTATCTTTTTCAGTTAATGAAAATTATTTTTCTGGTGCCGTTAATGCTAATTTTGATAAAAAGCCTTATATCGATTTAACAGTAACAAGTAATGAGTTAAATCTTACTCCTTTTTTAGAGAAAGACAAAAAAACAAATGAAAACATTACAATACAACAAACTCCGCCTGTTGTATCTAATGTTACAAAAGTAGATAACGAACTAAGCTTTCTGAATAGTTTTAACGCTAAAGCAAAACTAGACATTAAAAAATTAAATATTAATAAGATGATATTAAATAATATCAATGTAGCTTTAGCCAATAATGATGGAGTTGCAACATTCCAAAATATTAGTTTTGACTTCGCTAAAGGTCACATAGCAGCTACGGGTATGGCAAATGGTAAACAAAAATATACTCAAATAAAACTAATTCCAAAAGTTACTAATATTGATTTAAATACATTTTTCAACCAGATGGAAACACCTAATGATTTGGAAGGATTATTTAATGCAAGCGGAGATATAGAAGTAAATACATTATCTGGAAATAAGTTATTAGAAAATTTAAAAGGTAATTTATCAATTAATGTAACTAATGCGAAATTAAATAAAATCAATATAAATAGTATCATTCAGAATGCTGCAACTAAATATACTAAAGATGTTTCAGCAACTGAAAATATGAAAAATTATACAGAATTTTCTAAAATTAGTACTGATGCCTATTTAAATAGAGGAGATCTGGAATTAACAACATTAAATGCCCTTTCACCAACCCTTGAAATAGTTGATGGTTCGGGCAAAGTTGGGATGATTCAAAAAGATCTCGATATTAACATGAACATTAAAATTCTTGGTGGTTGGAACGGAAAAAGCGAAACTATTGCCAAACTACAAAAACTAGTAATTCCACTGCGTATTTACGGGCAATTTTCTAAACTTCATTATCAACTTGATATAGGTCAAGTGATTAAAGATCTCTTTAATGATAAGTTACAAGAAAGTTTAGATAAATTTCGCAACAAATTAGAAAATCGCAGCTCAAAAGATGGCTCAAAATCAAATTCCAAACAAAAAGCCGTTGATATGTTAGAAAATTTATTGAGCAAATAACAAGCTAAATTAACTAACAAGCATAATAAAAAAAGGTGAGTTAAAAACTCACCTTTTTTATTGTTAGTAAAATCCTACTCTATTTATTATAGAATAAACTTACTTAGATCCTCATCTGCTACAAGTTTATCTAAATGGTCACTTACATATTTAGCATCAATAGTCACTGTTTTGCCATTAAGTTCACTTGCATCAAATGATACTTCTTCCATTAGACGTTCAAGCACAGTGTGTAACCTACGAGCACCGATATTTTCATTTTGCTCATTTACTTGCCAAGCTGACTCAGCAATTTTACGAATACCGTCAGGTGTAAAGTCGATATTCACCCCTTCAGTTACCATTAATGCTTTATATTGCACAGTTAATGATGCATTCGGTTCAGTTAAAATTCTTTCGAAATCTTCGCTAGTTAACGCTTGTAATTCAACTCGAATTGGTAAACGCCCTTGAAGTTCAGGAATTAAATCTGATGGATTTGCAGTTTGGAATGCACCAGAAGCGATAAATAAAATATGATCGGTTTTTACCGAGCCATGTTTAGTTGAAACAGTACAACCTTCAACAAGTGGTAATAAATCACGCTGAACACCTTCACGCGAAACATCTGGTCCAGAGGAATTACCTCTTTTACACACTTTATCAATCTCATCAATAAACACAATACCATTTTGTTCAACTGCTTCAATTGCTTCATGTTTAAGCTCATCAGGGTTAACCAATTTTGCTGCTTCTTCTTCAGTAAGCTGCTTGAAGGCATCTTTAATCTTCATTTTGCGAGCTTTAGTTTTTTGCCCACCTAAATTTTGGAACATTGACTGCAATTGATTAGTCATTTCTTCCATTCCTGGTGGCGCCATAATTTCAACGCCAATATTAACACCAGCAACTTCGATTTCTATTTCTTTATCGTCAAGTGAACCTTCTCGTAATTTTTTTCTAAATGCTTGTCGAGCAGTCGAATCATTATTATTTTCAACTTGCCCCCAACCATCTTTAGCAGGCGGTACAAGCACATCTAAAATACGTTCTTCAGCTAGTTCTTGAGCTCTATTTCGGTTTCTTTCAATTGCTTCTTGCCGAATCATCTTAACAGCAGAGTCAGTTAGATCTCGAATGATTGAGTCAACTTCTTTACCTACATAGCCAACTTCGGTAAATTTTGTTGCTTCGACTTTAATAAATGGAGCTCTAGCAAGTTTAGCTAATCTTCTTGCAATTTCTGTTTTACCAACACCCGTTGGACCTATCATGAGAATATTTTTTGGCGTAACTTCATGACGTAATGCTTCATCAAGTTGCATTCGACGCCAACGATTACGCAAAGCAATAGCAACTGAACGTTTTGCTTTATCTTGTCCAATAATATGTTGGTTTAATTCGCTTACAATTTCGCGAGGAGTCATTTCAGACATAATAGTAGTTCTCTTAAATCAGTTTAATTAGTAATTGAGTTCTTCAATAGTTTGGAAGTTGTTGGTGTAAACACAAATGTCACCCGCTATTGATAGAGATTTTTGTACGATATCATGTGCAGATAATGCTGTATTATCTAACAAAGCTCTAGCTGCTGCTTGAGCATAAGGTCCACCCGAACCAATGGCAATAAGATCATCTTCTGGCTGTATAACATCACCAGTACCTGTAATAATCAGTGAGGCACTTTCATCGGCAACAGCAAGTAATGCTTCTAATTTACGTAGCATTCTATCTGTACGCCAATCTTTAGCTAGTTCAACAGCAGCCTTAGTTAAATGACCTTGGTGCATTTCTAGTTTACGTTCAAATAACTCAAAAAGTGTAAAAGCATCGGCAGTACCACCGGCAAAACCCGCAATTACTTTATTATTATATAAACGACGAACTTTACGTGCATTACCTTTCATAATAATACGTTCACCAAGTGTAACTTGACCATCACCACCAATAACCACTTGCCCTTCACGGCGAACGCTGACTATTGTTGTCATATTCTGCTCCTTCTCTTACTTAAAATAACTAAATTTGGAATGAATAGAAGATATATGAGGACGAATAATTGATTTTCAACATCTCCATTAAAAGATGTTGAAAATTTATTTCTATAAAGAAGCTTTTAGATCAAATCATTTTTAATAAAATAATTTCAATACTATTTGGGTTGGAATTCAACTGTCATATTTTTTACTTCATCATATAAACCACTCGCTGGTTTTGGAATAGTTGCAAGTTTAGTGGCAGCAACCGCTTCACGACATAAAGCTTCATCACCTCCACTAGAAGTTACATTAAGTAATAACCCATCCGGTGCTATTTGAATTTGTAAAACACAACTTTTGCCACTATAAACATTAGCTGGATTTATAAATTTATTGCTTATAGCATTTGTCACTAACGCTTTGTATTTAGCTAGTTCATCTTCGGATGAACCTTTACGACTTGCAGAAGCTCCACTTTGATCACTTGGAGAATTTGGAGCGCCAGAAGTCAGACCACCTAATAGATCATTAATAGCTTTATCTTTTTTAGCCTGTTCTGCCTTTTGTTTAGCTTTTATCTCCGCTGCTTTCTTTTCTGCTGCCGCTTTTTCTGCCGCTGCTTTTTCTGCTGCCGCCTTTTCCGCCGCTGCCTTTTCCGCTGCTGCTTTCTCTGCCGCCGCCTTTTCCGCTGCTGCCTTTTCAGCTGCTGCTTTCTCTGCCGCAGCCTTTTCAGCTGCTGCTTTTTCTGCTGCCGCCTTTTCCGCCGCTGCTTTTTCTGCTGCCGCCTTTTCCGCCGCTGCTTTTTCTGCCGCCGCCTTTTCCGCTGCTGCTTTCTCTGCCGCCGCCTTTTCAGCTGCTGCTTTCTCTGCTGCAATCCTTTCTTCTTCTTGCTTTTTCAATTGCTCAGCAAGTTTTATACGTTCTTTTGTTAAATCCTTTAGATATTGTTGTTCAGCTAGTTGTTTTTCTTGCAATTTTTTAGCTTGATCGGCTAACTGCTGTTCTCTTTTTCTATCAGCTTGCTGTTGGCTCTCTTTCGTTTTTAATTGACGTTGATATTGATCAGTCATAACAGAAGGATCGATCATAATAGCATCAATACTGTTTCCAGTCTCTTTACCATAATTGACACCATCTATATTTTTTATAGCTTGATAACCAAGAATAATAATTAAGATTAAATGTAATATAATCGATATTATGATTGGTATACTTAATTTAGAATTTCGCATATAAGACATTGCTGATATTTTTAATGTATTATTATGGTTAGTTAAATTGGTTGAGTCATCAGTCCAACAGATTTAACGCCTGCAGATTGCAATAAATTTAATGCTTTTATAATTTCTTCATAAGGAACATTCTTAGCACCACCAACTAAAAAAACAGCTTTTTCATTTATTGAAATTTGATGTTTTACCTCAGCAACAATTTGCTCTTGCGGTAAGTCGGATTGACGATCTTGATCAATAATGAGAGCATATACACCAATACCAGATACTTCAATGATTATCGGTTTATTGTCAGCAGGAGAAACTGTTTTTGATTCTGATGCTTCAGGTAAGTCTACCTCTACACTTTGGCTTATAATTGGTGCTGTTGCCATAAAAATAAGCACCAACACTAATAATACATCAAGCAACGGAACTATATTGATTTCAGATTTAGTTGAATATCGTGAACGTCTACTCATAATTATTTCCTAACAGCCACAGCTTGACGTTGTAAAATAGCTGAAAATTCGTCAATAAAATTAAGGTAACTCTGTTCAAGTCGACTTACACGTAGTGATAAGCGATTATAAGCAAGAACAGCAGGTATAGCAGCGAATAAACCAATCGCCGTTGCAATTAAAGCTTCAGCTATCCCCGGAGCAACCATTTGTAATGTTGCTTGTTTTACCGCACCTAAAGAAATAAACGCATGCATAATCCCCCAAACAGTACCAAATAAGCCGATATAAGGGCTAATTGAACCTACAGTACCTAAAAAAGGAATATGTAATTCTAAATTATCGAGTTCACGGTTCATTGCTAACCGCATAGAGCGAGAAGCTCCATCTAATGCAGCTTCTGGCATATTTGGGTTGATTTGGTAAAGACGTGAAAACTCCTTAAAACCTGAATAGAAAATATGTTCTGTACCGCTAATGTCTTCTTTATGATATTTTGCTTTATCAAACAACATATTTAGTTCTTCCGATGCCCAGAAACTATTTTCGAATTGATCAATTTGTTTTTTAGCCTTCCCTAAAATTTTAGTACGTTGGAATATAATAGCCCAAGACATCACAGAAAATGCTAGTAACAATAACATAACGCCTTGTACCAAAAGGCCTGCCTGTAAAAAAAGATCAATAATATTCAAATTTTCCACTTAAATAAACTCCAAAACTAATAACTTTGGAAGCGCACATGGCTTCATTTTAGTCATATTGACACAAGCAATAACTATATCAGCATTGCTGATAATTTGCTTATTCTGATTTAATATAGTCTGTTTAAAAATAATAGACGCCTTACGAATTTGCTCAACCTGAGTGCTGATAGTTAGCATGTCATCTAAACGTGCTGGAAAGTCGTAGCTAATATCCATCTTTTTAACAACAAAAGCAATACCTTCTTGTAGTAATGTTTGTTGACTAATATCAAGCTGTCTTAGCATTTCTGTTCTAGCACGTTCATAAAAAGCAAGATACCGAGCGTGGTAAACAACTCCGCCAGCATCCGTGTCTTCATAATAGACTCTTGCATTCCAATTGAATTGTTTCATATTCTATGATCTAATTTAAACTAAAAAATTAGCGACATTATATCTGAATATAAAATTCGCTGCACTATGATATAAAAATAGTTAAATGAAAACAATTATCATTTGTCAATTATTTATCACATTGGCAGACTAATAATCAAAAAGGTGACAATTTGTCACCTTTATATTTATTTTTTGTAGATTTCACTATTTGTTCATTTCTTTTTCGTTACTAGAGTTTTCAACCCAAAGTCCAGTAACAACAGCAAGCATACAAGTTGCAATAACTCCAATGAACCATAATACGTAATACATAATTATTCCTTAATAAAGTGAATGTTTATTATTTTCAATATGATTTTTGTCTAATCGCCCAAACATTTTTATATAACTCCAAATAGTATAGAAAAGTATGATTGGTAAGAATATTACCACCACACCAAACATTATATTCAGTGTTAATTGACTTGAACTTGCATCCCATATTGTTAAACTAGCATTTGGCATAATGCTTGATGGAATAACAAATGGGAATGTTGCAATACCATATGTAAATAATACACAAGCAATGGTTAAAGAAGATGATAAAAACACTAATCCATTTTTATTCAAACCAGAAAAGAAAATAGTTAATAATGGTAATAATACACCTAATGCAGGAACAAGCCATAAAATAGGGTAATTCATGTAATTTTTTAACCATGAAACATCTGTTGATACAGTCTTATTTAACGGATGAGAAACACCATTGTAATCTATTGCACTAGTAATTTCATAACCATGAATACCAAAAGTAACCCACACACCAGCCAATACGAATGCAATTAACATAATTAAACTAGCAATTTGGGTTGCTTTTCTAGCTCTTAGATAAAGTTCACCAGAAGTCTTTAATTGCAACCAAGCCCCACCATGAGCAACCATTAACATTAAGCTGACAATACCTGCTAATAATGCAAATGGATTAAGTAGACCAAAAAAAGAACCATCATAAAAAGCACGATAAGAATTATCGAATCTAAATGGTACACCTTCTAATAAGTTTCCAAAAGCTACCCCTAACACAAGTGCAGGAACAAAGCTTCCTAAAAAGATAGCGATATCCCACATATTACGCCATTTAGTGTTCTCTAATTTACTACGATAATCAAAACCAATTGGTCTAAAGAATAATGCACATAACACTAAAATCATCGCAATATAAAAACCAGAAAAGGATACAGCATAAGCCATAGGCCAAGCAGCAAATATACCTGCACCACCAGTAATTAACCAAACTTGGTTACCATCCCAGTGTGGGGCAATTGCATTTATCATTATACGACGTTCAGAATCAGTTTTACCGATAAAAGGTAATAAAATACCAACGCCCATATCAAAGCCATCAGTGATAACAAAAGCGATTAAAACAACACTAATCAACACCCACCAGATGACGCGTACAATTTCGTAATCAATCATTGTATATACTCCCTATGCCTATTCTGATATCGCTTGTGTTTTTTCATAATAATAGTTGCCAGTACCTAATGAACTCGGTCCTAATCGCGCAAACTTGAACATCAAGAACAATTCAGCAACTAAAAATAGTGTATATAGACCACAAACTAAGGTCATAGTAAATAATACTTCCCCTGGCGTTAACGAGGAATTGGCGACTCCAGTCGGTAAAATATCTTGAATTGCCCAAGGTTGACGACCATATTCCGCAACAAACCAGCCACATTCACAAGCAAGCCATGGCGCAGGCAATAATAGAAGAAGTAAACGATGTAACCAACGTTTTTGACCAATTTTATTTTTGTAAGTTGCCCATAACGCGAGTCCGGCACCTAAAATCATCAGCAATCCAAAACCAACCATTCCTCTAAATGCCCAGAACAAAGGCCATACAGTTGGAATTGAATCATCTGTCGCCGCTTTAATATGTTCTTCAGTAGCCTCAGGAATCGTTAAATTATCACGATCAGTAAAACGTTTAACCAAATAACCATATCCTAAATCGGCTTTATTATCCTCAAAGGCTTTAAGAACAGATGGATCTTGATCGCCTTTTTGAATTTTTTCTAAATTAGCATAGGCTAAGATACCATTACGGATTCTGGTTTCATTATCAGTAATAATATCTTTCAAACCAATTACTTGCTTATCAAGTGAACGGGTCGTCATTATTCCCATTACATACGGAATCTCAATTGCAAATAAATTTTCCTTATTTTTTTGCGATGGGAATGCAATCACATTAAATGACGCTGGTGCAGGTTGAGTTTCCCATTCGCCTTCAATTGCTGCCAGTTTAGTAGGTTGTACGGTCGACAATTCGTGACCTGCTTCATCCCCCATGACGGCGACAACAATTGACATGATAAAACCAAACATGGCCGCTACGGCAAAAGAACGATTTGCGAAAGGTAAATCTCGTTTCTTTAAAAGATAATATGAGCTAATACTTAAAACAAACATCGCACCGGTTAAGTATCCTGCAGCAACAGTATGTACGAATTTGTATTGAGCAACAGAATTGGTAATTAGTTCGAAAAAGCTGGCCATTTCCATACGTGAGTTTATCGGATTAAAGTCAGATCCTATAGGGAATTGCATCCATCCATTTGCAACTAAAATCCAAAGTGCTGAAAAGTTTGAACCAAACGCCACACACCAAGTGACCATTAAATGTTTACCACGACTTAGTCTATCCCATCCAAAAAAGAATAAACCAACCATCGTTGATTCCAAGAAAAATGCCATTAATCCTTCAATTGCAAGCGGTGCACCAAAAATATCACCCACATAGTGTGAGTAATAAGACCAGTTGGTACCGAATTGAAATTCCATGGTTAAACCTGTAGCAACACCAACAGCAAAATTAATACCGAATAGTTTACCCCAGAATTTGGTCATATCCTTCCAGACTTGCTTGCCACTCACAACATATACTGTTTCCATAATTGCAAGCATAAATGCCAAGCCCAGTGTTAATGGTACAAAAATGAAATGATACATTGCTGTGAGTGCAAATTGAAGGCGTGACAGTTCTACTATATCTAACATAAAGCGCTCCCTTATCCTTAAATGCTTAAATGCCCACAAAATTTGTAAAGTTACTTTAGCTATTGTACAACATTATTTAAAGAATAAAAATTGACAGGGATCAAAAATTATATTTCAAACTGTTTTTTTACAGCACTTCCGATATCAGCAAGGTTAGTAACAATAGTTATACCTGCTGCTAATAGTGCTTTGGTTTTTTCTTTCGCTGTACCTTTGTTACCAGAAATAATCGCACCAGCATGTCCCATGCGTTTACCTGCTGGAGCAGATGTTCCTGCAATATAGGCTATAACAGGTTTAGTTACATGTTTTTTAATATATTCTGCGGCCTCTTCTTCTGCACTTCCTCCAATTTCACCTATCATAACAATAGCCTCAGTCTTTGGATCTTGTTCAAGTAATTTCAAAATTGAAACAAAATCACTTCCAGGAATTGGGTCACCGCCAATACCGACACAAACAGATTGGCCAATACCGATATCCGTTGTCTGTTTAACTGCTTCATAAGTTAACGTTCCAGAGCGAGAAACAATCCCAACTTTACCCGCTAAATGAATATGCCCTGGCATAATACCAATTTTACATTCATTCGGTACAATGATTCCAGGGCAATTTGGTCCAATCATTACTACGTCGTTTTGTTTCAATTTTTCTTTGACGATTAACATATCTAAAGTTGGGATGCCTTCAGTTATACAAACAATTAATTTTATTCCAGCATCAATTGCTTCTAAGATGGAATCTTTTCCAAATGCAGCTGGCACATAAATGACGGTGGCTGTAGCACCCGTTGCCGCAACAGCCTCTTTAACGGTATTAAAGACTGGTAAACCTAAATGTGTTGTTCCACCTTTACCTGGTGTGACGCCTCCAACCATTTTAGTACCATATGCTATCGCTTGTTGAGAATGGAATGTACCTTGACTACCAGTAAATCCTTGACAGATGACTTTGGTTTCTTTATTGACTAAAATTGACATAATAAATATTCTCCACTCTCACTATTTTGCAACGCCAACGATTTTCTGTGCAGCATCTGTTAAACTTTTGGCAGTAATAATATTTAGATTACTATCAGCTAAAATACCTCGGGCAATTTCGGCATTATTACCTTGAAGTCGTACGACAACCGGAACCTTAAGACCTATTTCTTCAATTGCACTAATAATACCTTCAGCAATTAAATCACAACGAACAATACCACCAAAAATATTGACTAAAATCGCTTTGACGTTTTTTTCTGATAAAATCAATTTAAATGCTTCTGCTACACGTTCTTGAGTTGTACTACCGCCAACATCTAAAAAGTTAGCAGGTTCACCGCCATATAATTTGATGATATCCATTGTAGCCATTGCTAATCCAGCACCGTTAACCATGCATCCAATATTTCCATCTAAAGAAACATAACTAATACCTTGTTTGGCAGCAATGGATTCAAGTTCATCTTCTTGCGTTGTATCTTTTAAATAATTTAATTTTGGATGACGAAAAAGAGCATTATCATCAAGAACGATTTTAGCATCTAAACAAACAAGTTCTTGTTCATTAGTAATAACTAAAGGGTTAACTTCAGCTAATGCAACATCGTTATCTAAAAATAGATTAGCAAAATTAACAAATAATTTAGAAAATTGGTTAACAAGCTTACCTGTTAATCCCAATTTAAAAGCAAGTTCACGACCTTGGAAAGCAGATGGTCCAGTTAACGGATCGAGCGGCATTTTGTGAATTAAGTGTGGAGATTTTTCAGCAACACTTTCAATATCAACGCCTCCCTCAGTCGATGCCATAATAACAACACGTTTAGAACTTCGATCAATAACTGCACCTAAATAAAGTTCTTTAGAAATATTTGAAGCTTTTTCGATTAAAATCTGATTTACTGGTTGGCCTTTGGCTGTTGTTTGATAAGTGACTAAATATTTACCTAACCACTTTTCAGCAAAACCTTTTATCTCGTTAAAGTTTTTAGTACAAATTACGCCCCCAGCTTTACCTCTTCCTCCGGCATGAACCTGGCATTTAGCAACCCAAGAACTAATATCCGATTGGGATTGTAATTTTGATAAAATATCTTTTACCTCATCAACTGAATTACAAACATAGCCTTCAGGTACGGGTAAATTGTATTCTTTAAAAATATATTTTGATTGATACTCGTGCAGGTTCATAACCAAATTCCATGATTTAAATTAATATAAACACTGATAATAATTCTAATCCAAGATGAATAAATTGTGTAGTAAATAATATCTTATGTTGATAGTAATTGAGAATGATTGCTGATATTAATTGACAATGATATACTCAAAACATATTTTTGATGAAGTAATAACAGTAAAGGTATAAATATGGCGAACGTTGGTATTTTTTTTGGTAGTGATACAGGTAATACAGAAAATGTAGCAAAGCAAATCCAACAAATTTTAGGCAGTGACAAAGCAGATATTTTTGATATTGCAAAAACAACCAAAGAAACACTAGAACAATATAATTACCTTTTTTTAGGTATTCCAACTTGGTACTATGGTGAATCACAAGCTGATTGGGATGATTTTTTTCCTAACTTAGAGCAAATTGATTTCAATGGTAAAACGGTTGCTATTTTTGGTTGTGGTGATCAAGAAGATTATGCAGAATATTTTTGTGATGCCATGGGTACATTACGCGATGTTATCGAGCCTAAGGGCGCGAAAATAGTTGGACATTGGTCAACTGAAGGATACAGCTTTGAAGCATCAAAAAGTTTAGTGGACGATACTCACTTTGTAGGATTAGCCATTGATGAAGATCGCCAACCAGAATTATCAGAAGAACGAATCAGTAATTGGGTCAATCAAGTCAAAACCGAAATGAACATTTAATCAATTGAAATGATTTATTTTATTTATCGTACATAGTTTCTATAATATGTAATTATTAATAACTTAATTGGGATGTAATATGAAAAATCATGATAATGATAATAATGCAGCGCTTAAAAGTGCTGGTTTAAAGGTTACGTTACCACGATTAAAGATTTTAGAATTATTGAGAGATCCTTCATGTCAACATATCACCGTCGAGGATCTTTATAAAAAATTGCTTGATATGGGCGAAGAAATCGGTCTCGCCACCGTCTACCGTGTTTTAAACCAATTTGATGATGCTGGAATCGTAACACGTCATAATTTTGAAGGTGGCAGAGCGGTATTTGAGCTTGCAACGCAAAAGCACCATGATCATTTAATTTGTTTAGATTGTGGTGAAGTATTTGAATTTCGAGATGAAATTATCAATGCAAGACAAAAAGAAATTGCTGAGCAATATGGAGTTAAATTAACTTTTCATAGCTTATATCTTTATGGACATTGCCAATCAGGTAATTGTAAAGCCCATCCTGAACTTCATACAAAAAAATAAGCCTATTTCTGATAGGCTTTTTCACTTACAATTATCACTAAGACAAGTTATCTTTTCTATCAGGTTAATATTTACATGAAACAGCTTTTGAATTTTATACCCCTTGTAATCTTTTTTATATTTTTGACAATGTATGATGTCTTTGTTGGTGTACAAGCCTTGATGATAGCAGCAACGGTCTGTTTTCTAATTGTGCTTATCATTTACCGAAAAATAGACAAAGTAGAATTGATATCTTATTTAATGGTGATGGTTTTTGGTGGATTTACTCTTTATACCCGAGAACCTAATGTTATAAAATGGAAAGTGACAATTATTAACTTTTTGTTTGCCTCAGGTTTACTCATTAGTCAGTATGGTTTCAAAAAAAATATGCTTCAAAAGCTTCTAGGCAAAGAAATTCAGCTAGATTCAGTCATTTGGAATAGATTAAATATATTATGGATAGCTTTCTTCATGACATGTGGCGTGATTAGTTTAGGTGCGACCTATTATACAACAGATGACTTTTTCTGGATTTTTAAAGTATTTATTTTACCTGGTGCATCGTTATTATTATCCTTAATATCAGGAATCTATATATATAAAAATATGGATAAAGATATAGACAGTAAATAGCATTGATGGAGTATTTTAATATGAAACAATCCGATACATCCCCTAAAGGCCAACTAGTACTAAGAACACTGGCAATGCCTGCTGATACAAATCCTCATGGTCACATTTTTGGCGGTTGGATAATGTCGCAAATGGATCTCGCTGGCGGTATTTTATCAAAAGAGATCGCTAGAAATCGAGTTGTAACAGTAAACGCGAGTAGCATTACTTTTCATAAGCCTGCAATGGTGGGAGATGTAGTTTGTTGTTATGCTCATTGTATCAAAACAGGGAAAACATCTATTACTATTGGTATTGAAGTTTGGGTTAAAAAAGTAATTGATACAACAGATTCACTAAAACGTTTTTGTATCACTGATGCAGTATTTACTTATGTTTCAGTGGATAAACACAATAATCCCAAACCATTACCTGAAGTATTTCAGGATTATGATTGTACTAAAGATGGGATTAGTAAGCTCAATCTAAGTAATAGCTAACTTATATGCAATATACTTCATTCCACGCCTTAGTCAGTTCATTGATCTTTTTGGTTTATTGGTTGATGATCGTTGCTACGACGTTACGAATTGTGTTTAAAAGAAGACCAACTACCTATGTAATTGCATGGATGCTAGTGATTTATATTTTACCGATAGTTGGAATCATTCTTTATTTCTCGTTAGGTGAAGCTCATTTAGGGCAACAGCGTGTTAAACGCGCACAGAAAATGCGTCCAATCATTGCTAACTTTATAAATAGAATTAGCATTTTCCCAGATATTTTCACAACCCAAGTCAGTCAAGTTAGTAAACCTATTTTTCAACTTTGCAAACATCAAACAGGACTTGATGGTATAAACGGTAACCATATTGAACTGCTGAGTGATACTGACGCAATTTTTGATCAACTAATTGAAGATATCAATCAAGCAACTTCTAACATCGAGATGGTATTTTATATTTGGAATGAAGGTGGACGAGCCGATAATGTTGAAAAAGCATTGATTGAAGCAACTAAGCGTGGTGTGACTTGTCATTTAATGGTAGATTCTGCTGGTAGTCGCCGTTTTCTTAGAACAGATGCAAGTAAAAGAATGCGCGAAGCGGGAATCATTATTATTGAAGCCCTAAAAGTTAATTTACTTCGATTTATGTTTAGGCGATTAGATTTAAGACAACATCGTAAAGTTGCAATCATAGATAACTATATCTCATATACGGGTAGCATGAATATTGTCGATCCTCGCTTTTTTAAACAGAATAAGCATGTGGGCGAATGGGTCGATATTATGGTCAGGATGCGTGGTCCTGTTACTACGTTAATGGGTGCAATTTATGCTAGTGATTGGGAATTAGAAACAGGTACCGATCTTGCTTTACCCCAAATTACTGACTTTGCCGAACCCCCAGAAGAAAAAAAACATATTATGCAACTTATTGCTTCAGGTCCTGGTTATACAGAAAACATGATCCATCAGGTATTATTGACAGCAATTTATGCAGCTCAAAAACAAATTATTTTTACTACGCCCTATTTAGTTCCAAGTGACGACATCTTACATGCGGTATGTACTGCAGCTCAGCGTGGAGTAGAAGTTATTATTATCGTTCCCAAAAAGAACGATTCCTTAATGGTTAAATGGGCTAGTCGAGCATTTTTTTCAGAATTGCTTGAGGGAGGGGTCAAACTTTATCAATACAATGATAATTTATTACATACTAAAAGTGTTTTAATTGATAATCAGCTTAGTTTAGTCGGTACAGTCAATTTAGATATGAGAAGCTTATGGTTAAATTTTGAAATTACAACTGTCATTGATGATGCTGAATTTGCCCAATCACTTTTTTCTCTTCTACAAGGGTATTTAGCACAGTCTGAAAAAGTTAATATCGAAATATGGAAACAGCGACCTATTTGGCAACGTATTGTTGAACGATTATTTTACTTTTTTGCCCCATTACTGTAATAATTAGATAAAATTATTACTTATTATAACTAATAGCCATTTTGGGATAAATCGGGAACAAAACGGTTATCATTAATTCGAAATACTTCTGTTTCAAGCATACCATCATTGGTTAATGTTATTTCACGCCAACCGGGCGCATCTTTATCAGCTAACCCAAAATTATAACTATTAGGTTTAAATTGCACACAAGTTGAAGGCGTAGAAAAT
The DNA here is from genome assembly GCF_984568995.1 of Gilliamella sp. LMG 34360. Lineage (NCBI taxonomy): Bacteria > Pseudomonadati > Pseudomonadota > Gammaproteobacteria > Orbales > Orbaceae > Gilliamella > Gilliamella sp. LMG 34360. Next base: position 2,607,848 of record NZ_OZ474900.1, read on the forward strand.
GCTTTACATGTATACCATTGATGATCTTGGCTTTGATGGATATGCCCCCACCCTAATCCTTTTATTTGAGGATAAGCTTGTATAGTTTTTTCCAACTCAACACTATTTTTCAAGATATGCTGATCCAGCCAGTGACACTCTGAATTGATAGGATGATGATGTAAAAAGACTAGTGCATTTCTGTCAGAATATCTATCTAAATTTTTTTGTAAAAAAAGTAATTCTGAATCCGCTAATAAGCCGTAGGCTTGACCTTCAACCTGACTATTTAAAAGAATAATTACCCATTTATCACTTAACAAAGCAACTTTATTATCTAAAAGTCGATAATTAGCAAAAACGGATTGCATGTATTCATAGTTATCATGATTTCCAGGCAACCAAACACAAGGAGTATTTAATGTGGTTATTTGCTCTGCAAAAAATTTATAAGCTTCTTTTGTACCATCTTGAACAAAATCGCCTGTTGCTACAATTAAATCATATGTTCTACTGCATTTTTTAATCTCATCGATTACAGCCAAAAAACTTGCGTTTGAATTCACTCCAAGCAAAGCATAGCTTCCATCAGCAAAAAGATGGGTATCCGTAATCTGTAATATTTTACCGTAATTTTTATTTTTTGTTGGAAGCTGTAAAAGTGACTCCAAAATTCACCTCAGTTATTCATCAATATAATATTGTTAATAATGTTTATAGCAAAACAAAACATTGCAGTAAACTATATAATTTTATTATAAATCCTAGCGTTATATTAAAGTGTAAAATAGATCACATTTTAATGAAAGAAATAATTAAATATAATTAGTAATTACTTCCATTCATTTTTTAGATTTAAATAATTGAGTTGCAACCATTGCAAAGCAATAATTGATGCTGCATTATTAATTACTCCATTTTCAACCCATTTATAAGCTTGCTCTCGACTGACAACATGAACTTTGATATCTTCATTTTCTTCCGCAAGTCCATGAACCCCTGTTGCGGTTGATGCATCAACTTCACCAACCAAAATATGTAATTTTTCAGTTAATCCTCCCGGAGAAGCTAAATAACTAATAATAGGTTTGCATCGACCAATGGTAACACCTGCTTCTTCAATTGCCTCACGCCTAGCCACTTCTTCAAATGATTCATTTTCATGATCCATCATTCCCGCTATCAACTCTAACATCCATGGGGTTTCTTGAGTTTCAATTGCAGCGATACGGATTTGTTCAATTAAAACAACTTCATCACGTTTAACATCATATGCTAACAAGACCACAGCATGGCCGCGCTCTAACACCTCTCGGGTAACGACATCGCTCATTGAACCATCAAATTTACGATATTGAAAACGATATTCTAGTAAAGAAAAGAAACCTTTATAAAGTACCCGTTTAGTTAGATTAAATACATCATTTTGGTTAAAATTTATTGGATTATTTTTTATTTTCATATTGTGTCTCGTTTTGGGCTGAATTTTAATAAAAAGTGCGAATGGCAAATAAACTATGCTTACTATATGCTAATTATCTGTTAAAATCGCACAAATGAAAATACAATTATATTTTAATGTTTTTAAAGAGATGATTGATGAAAAAAACGCTAACCTTTTTAATCGGCTTAACATTAAGCCAAGCAGTTTTTGCTGAAAATTTGATTCAAGTTTATGAACAAGCTAGAGAGACAAACCCAGATTTACGCAGTTCTTTAGCAGAAAGAGAGAAAGCTTACTCAGCAATTTCAGGTTCACGAGCAAGTTTATTACCACAAGTTGGTCTAAATGCATCTTATGGTGTAACACATGGTCGCCGCGACATCAGTGGACAAAAAAATAAAAGTGGTAATTTATATCAAGTAACGGTATCACAAAGTATTTTTAATTTCTCAAGTTGGAAAGCTTTAGATATTACGAAAAAACAAGCAAGTATTGCTGATATCGCTTATCAATATCAAGGTCAAACATTAATTTTAAATACTTCAGTTGCTTATTTTAATGTATTAAAAGCACTTGATGCCTTAAGCTTTATTGATGCTCAGAAAGAAGCAATTGGTCGCCAATTAGAACAAACGCGTCAACAACATCAAGTTGGTTTAGTGGCTATTACCGACGTACAAAATGCTCAAGCTAATTATGATTTAACAGTGGCTCAACAAGTTAACGCGTTAAATGAGTTGAATAATTCAATTGAAAACTTGCGTCAAGTGAGTGGTCGTTTTTATTCTAGTTTAGCGACTATTGATACCAAAACATTTAAAACAGAAGAGCCAACTCAAATTAATGCATTGTTAAAACAATCCGAGACATCTAATCTCAATTTATTAACAATGAAATTAAATCAAGATATTGCCCGAGAACAAATTAAACTTGCACAATCGGGTTATATGCCTACTGCAAGTATAGATGCATCAACAAACTTAAATAAAAATGAGAGGTATGGAAGTTACTCCTCAAACGGTGCAATCGGGTCTCATCATAGTAAAAGCTATTCTGGTAATAACTATGTTGGTGTAAGTGTCAACATGCCGATTTTTTCTGGTGGCGCAACTATGTCACAAGTTGAACAAGCCCAGCATAATTTTGTCAGTTACAGCGAGAAATTGGAAAGCACTAATCGTAGTGTGATTAATCAGGTTCGCTCATCTTACAACAATATTGCAAGCTCAATCAGTTCAATCAGAGCTTATCAACAAGCTGTTGTGTCTGCCGAAAGTTCATTAGAAGCAACATCATCTGGATATCAAGTTGGTACTCGTACCATTGTTGATGTGTTAAATGCAACAACTCAGCTTTATAGTTCTAAACGAAATTTATCCGATGCAAAATATAATTATTTAACAAGTTTACTACAGTTGAAATATGCCATTGGTACTTTAACCGCTGATGACTTGGTATATTTAAACAATATGTTAGGTAAAGAATTAAGCACTTTAGCTACCATAAAATAATAATCATTGCTGATTATTTTGCAACCATTTACATAAAAGGCGTTTTTTATCGCCTTTTATGTTATTATCGACTTTATTGAGAATTTAAATAAAGTAAATTTAAATTCTTTAAACTAACTTAAACTTAAAAAAAACTTCTAGTTATCATAGTGAATTTGTGATAAATTCAATAAAAATCTTAAGTTTAGGAAGCTGCTGTTTATCGGACTTATAAAGCAGATGAACCTCCCTTTCTGGTGGTAAAAAATCTTGTAATATTGGTAATAATTTATTCTGACGAATAAGCTCACTCAGCATTGAGTGAGGTAACATAGTTATACCCAAACCTTCGACAGCGGCATTTGCTAAAGCTAAAGTATCATTACTTTCTAAAGATCCTGATATGGGAATATTGATTACTTTTCCATTAATAGTAAAAGGCCAAAGATAATTTTTTTTAGTTGGATTGACATATTGATAAATTAAACACTGATGTTTTTTTATATCATTAGGTGTCGCTGGTATACCTTTTTTGGCAAGATAAGTTGGTGAAGCTGCAAAAATAAGTTTGTAAGAATTGAGTTTACGAGCAATATAACTTGAATTAGATAATTCGCCAATTCGAAAAACAATATCAAAATCATCTTTAACTAAATCGACATAGCGATCACTTAATTGAAGATCAACATTTACTTTAGGGTAGCTTTTCATGAACCGACTAAGCACAGAAATTAAATTAAAATGTCCATAACTCACTGGCGCACTAATTCGAAGTCGACCTTTAGGCTCTTCAATAAATTGTTGCGCTAATGTTTTTGAACTTTTCACTTCATCAAGGATAAATAAACACTTTTCATAATACTGTTTACCAAACTCTGTTAACTTTTGAGATCGCGTCGTACGATTCAGTAACTTTAAGCCTAAATAATCTTCTAAAAATACCACATATTTGGCGACCATTTGTGGTGATGTATTTAATGAAATCGCTGAAGCTGCAAATGAACCCGTTTTTACGGTCAATACAAAAGCTTCCATACTTCTTAAAAGATCCATATTACCAACCCTCAGTTGTTAATAAAACAATTTTAATATCATTTATTATCTTTTATTTTAAGAGAATAATATAACAAATTCATTCATCACTAAGGAATTAATAAGTTAAAAAAATTGAAATAATTGAAGCTGAGTTTGTAAGTCAAGCTTGAGCTAAATTATTTATTCAAGCTCACTATCAAGTCATGTTATGTAATTCACGAGATAAAAGAACATTATAAAGATGATATTTATAAAATAATCATTAATCAAAATTTAAATAACAATTTCAAAGGTGGATAAGAAAAAATGGTCAACACAGATTTAAGATATACTGTTATTACTGGAGCTAGCTCAGGAATAGGTTATGCAACTGCGATCGAATTTGCAAAACGAAATAAACCACTAATTGTTATTGCTAGGAGGCAAGAGCAGTTAACTTTACTCAAACAAAAAATTGCGGATATTAATCCTAAATTAGATGTCATTATAAAGAAATGTGACTTGTCTGTTTCGAGCAATGTTCATTCACTTTTTACAGATTTAGAACCATATTTTATTGAGACATGGATTAATAATGCCGGTTTTGGCCACTATGGCAGTGTTGGCGAGCAAGATTTAAACAAAATAGAGTCGATGTTGCATTTAAATATTGAGGCATTAACTATCCTATCAACGCTCTATGTGCGTAAATATCATAATCAATCAGGTACGCAACTTATCAATATTTCATCAAGAGGAGGATATACTATTGTTCCAAATGCGGTCACCTATTGTGCAACCAAGTTTTATGTGAATGCTTTTACTGAAGGATTAGCGCAAGAATTGATACAAGCTAAGGCACAGTTACGTGCGAAAGTTCTAGCACCCGCGGCAACGCAAACAGAATTTGGACAAAAAGCCAATAATGTTGATAAATATGATTATGATAAAAGTTTTGCAAAATATCATTCCGCCGATGACATGGCGCAATTTTTGTTAGCATTATATGATAGTGATAAAATCATAGGAGAGATCAACACGACAGATTTCTCATTTTCGTTAAAAGATAGCATACTTCCTTATTCTGGAAATCCTTCACAAAATCAAAAAATTTAAGAGAAAAATTAATTTATTTTACTCATTAATAAAAAGAAAGGATTTAAAGTTTATAAATCTAAAGATAGATAATATGTTTATCTAATATCATTAACTGTCGACACTTAGGGGATAACAACATTGCTATCCCCCTTACTTTACCTTTCATTTATAACATAATACTAAAATTAAAATAACGGCAATAGGATTTATTATTAAGGATTTCAATTATTAGCTAAGACCGATAATAACAGCTTAAATCCAATAAATTTTATACTGAAACATATACTTAATCTGAAACTTTTTTACAAAAAAACGCTCTGACATGTGCATAAATTAAGATTTAAGGTAACCTAATTGCCGATATATGAACGTACATTTAGATTAGACTTTTCAACAATTCTATTATAGCTATTCTGTCTTCCACTTTTTTAACTGCTCTTTCTAATAAAGAATTGCCATCCATTAATTATTGAATAAGAATGTTTTTTTAATATTTGTTAATATCTAGAAAATTTTTACAAATTTACTGCTATTTGTGAAACATGCAACGTCAAATAATATTGGATTACGTTAACAGGTATGAAAATAAAGTATTGTAATTTAAACACAAACTTTATTTGTGAAAGATTATTACATCCGATGAAACAGTAATGGTATTTGAAAAAGATGCCGAATGAGATTTTATTTGAGAAGGTCGACAAAAACAGAAATAGTTACATTATAGTTAGTTAAATAAACATTTATAATCGAAAAAGAGACTTAAATAAATATAACTTTAATGAATAAATTTTTATACTAAAACGTATGTGTAACCTCAAACATCTTAACAAGCATATGAATTTGTTAAGATGTTATTTTAAAAATGCAGATATGAATTATGAAATTCGCATACCTGGTTTTGCTCCGCTATCCGGTGATAAAAGGTAAACACCCTCACCATCGTCTTTACCACTCGCACAAAGAACCATACCTTCTGAAACGCCAAAACGCATTTTACGTGGAGCTAAGTTTGCAATCATAATCGTTAAACGACCAATTAAAACTTGAGGATCAGGATAAAATTGTTTTATGCCCGAAAACACATTACGCGTTTCATCACCAATATCGAGAGTCAATTGCAATAATTTATCAGAACCTTCTACAAAAGTAGCATTCTTGATTAATGCAACGCGCATATCAACTTTAGCAAAATCATCAAAATTAATGGTATCAGCAATTGGCTCAGCTACTTTTTCTTTAGCAGGTGCTGTCGATGTAGTTAATTCTTTAGTTTCTTCAATCATTGCAGTAATTTTATCCATATCAATTCGGTTAAATAAGGCTTTAAAGCGATTAATGGTATGTCCAGTTAAGGCGTTATCAATACCACGCCATTCCAATTGGCTATTTAAAAACTCTTCGGTACGCTGTGCTAACGATGGTACAACAGGTTTTAAGTAAGTCATTAGAATACGGAATAGGAAAATACCCATTGAACAAATATCTTGTAAAGCTTGATCTTGTCCTTCTTGTTTAGCCACAACCCACGGTGCTTTTTCGTCAATATAGCGATTTGCTTCATCTGCTAATGCCATAATTTCGCGAATAGCCTTACTTGATTCACGTTGTTCATAGTAATCGGCAATCACTTTGGCCTTTTCAACAAATTGCGCATAAAGCCCTGGCTCTGCAACTTTATCAGATAATTTGCCATCAAAACGTTTGCTAATAAATCCAGCCGAACGCGATGCGATGTTCACAACTTTATTTACTAAATCACTATTAACACGTTGTACAAAATCTTCTAAATTTAAATCAATATCATCAATATGTGGTGATAATTTTGCCGCATAATAGTAGCGCAAACAATCTGGATCTAAATGTCTTAAGTAAGTGCTTGCTTGAATAAAAGTACCGCGTGATTTAGACATCTTCGCACCATCAACCGTAACATAGCCATGTACAAAAATATTGGACGGTTTTCGATGTTCACTACCATCAAGCATCGCTGGCCAAAATAGGCTGTGGAAATAGACAATATCTTTACCAATAAAGTGATATAGTTCAGTAGTTGAATCTTTACTCCAGAATTCATCAAAGATTGCTTTGTTATTTTTATTACAATAATTAAGGAAAGAGCCCATATAACCGATTGGCGCATCTAACCAAACATAAAAATATTTGCCCGGTGCATCAGGAATTTCAAAACCAAAATAAGGAGCATCACGACTGATATCCCATGGTTGCAAACCTGCTTCAAACCACTCTTGCATTTTATTTGCGACTTGTTCTTGCAATGTACCAGAACGGATCCAAGCTTGTAACATGTTTGAAAAAGCAGGCAGTTCAAAAAAGAAATGTTCCGATTCTTTCAAAATTGGCGTTGCGCCCGAAACAACTGATTTAGGATCAATCAAATCAGTCGGATTATAAGTAGCACTACATACTTCACAGTTGTCACCATATTGATCGGGTGCTTTACAACGAGGACATGTGCCTTTAACAAAACGATCGGGTAAAAACATCTGTTTTTCAGGATCGAATAATTGCGAAATAACTTTAGTTTTAATATAACCGTTAGCTTTTAAACGCTTATAGATTTGTTCTGATATTTGACGATTTTCAGGGCTATGAGTTGAATGGTAATTATCATAACTAATGTTAAAACCAGCAAAATCGCGTTGATGTTCAATTTTAACTTCTTCAATCATCTGCTCTGGTGTAATACCTAATTGCTGAGCTTTAAGCATAATTGGCGTACCGTGCGCATCATCGGCACAAATAAAATAGATTTCGTTACCGCGCATACGTTGAAAACGTACCCAGACATCCGCTTGAATATGTTCAAGCATATGACCTAAATGAATTGAACCGTTTGCATATGGAAGTGCACAAGTCACCAATATTTTGCGTTGCGTTGTCATGTTAATTAATTACCTTCTATTACATAATGACAGGAATAGTACATCAAACGTGTGATTATCGCTAGATTTATGCCATAATTTGATAAAATTTCTTTATATACTCAACAGTATTGTAAAGTGTCAAAGCCCAAAATGTTAGATTTAAGAAATCTGCAACACTATATTTTACACTTTATAAATAAAGGCAATACTTGAAATAGTCTAAAGTCAAAGCAATATGAGTATAAAGTAAATGCACAAAAAATAAGGCTAATATCATGGAAGCGAAAAAAATTCTGGAAAATTTTACTCATCCTACCTTACAAAAAAATTTGATTGAACTTGGTGCAGTTAAAACTTGTGAAATGGTCGATCAAATTCTAATCATAAAGTTAGTTATGCCATTTGCATGGCAAGTTGCTTTTGAAGAACTTAAATCAGCGCTCACGCCACAGTTACTCAAACTTACCAATGTTAAAGAAGTAAAATGGCATATTGAATACAATATCGCTACACTTAAGCGTGCCAACAACCAACATGCAATAAACAATATAAAAAATATTATTGCCATTAGCTCTGGTAAAGGTGGTGTTGGTAAATCGTCAACTGCCGTTAATATAGCACTTGCACTACAAAAACAAGGCGCCAGTGTAGGTATTTTAGATGCAGATATTTATGGTCCATCCATTCCCACCATGTTAGGTACAGAAAAACAACAACCCTTAACACCAGATAATAAACACATGACACCCATAATGGCTTATGGACTCGCCAGTAATTCAATTGGCTATTTAGTGGATTCTGATGGTGCAATGGTATGGCGTGGTCCAATGGCCAGTAAAGCTTTATTGCAAATCTTACAAGACACATTTTGGCCTGAACTTGATTATCTAGTTATTGATATGCCGCCAGGAACGGGTGATATTCAGTTAACGCTTGCGCAAAGTATTCCCGTTACAGCCGCGGTCATTGTTACAACTCCACAAGATATTGCACTCATTGATGCTAAAAAAGGGATTACCATGTTTACTAAAGTTAATATTCCTACTTTGGGTATTATTGAAAATATGAGTTACCATATTTGTGAAAACTGCGGTCATCACGAAGCAATTTTTGGCGAAGGCGGTGCAAAGCGTCTATCTGAACAATATCAAACATCGTTACTCGGACAGATCCCCTTACATAAAATTTTGCGCCAAGATCTGGATACAGGTAAACCAACGGTTATTAATCATCCAGAAAGTGAATTTACCCAAATTTATTGTCAAATTGCAGGCCGCATTGCCAGCGAGCTTTATTGGCAAGGTCAAGCGATCTTACCGGATATATCCTTTAAAGCACTTTAGTACGCAAAAATATATTGGCTTTTAACGACTAAAAGCCAATATCAAAATAAATTTTAAAAAATAGTAATCGAATAAAGCCTTTCAGATTTGATATTTACTTTTTCAATTGACTAAATTCCGCTTTAGCTTTAACTAACTGTTTATTAAACTCTTCATTGGTATGTAACTGTGCGACCACGGCGGCAGCCATCACTTTGGCTGCATCAACATCACTTTGCCAATGATAACCACAAATTACTCGACTTTCCCCAATTTCATAGCCACGTTTTAAAATCTCGTTTTGGCGTTGTGGGTTTATTTCGGCAAGCACTAACGAAATAGCAAATCCTAAAGTAGTATGCCCTGATGGATAAGAACCATTGGTTGATAATGTTTTCTCATCTTCAGGTCGACAAGTTGGTTCTTTGAAAAATGAAAATGGTCGGACCCGATTATAATGAACTTTTGCAGATCGTGTTGCAAGATCACCCGCATCTTCTTTCATTGTAGTAATAAGCTTGTAAATCTCTGGTGTTTTAGTGCTCGAAATCTCATAACCAAAAGAGGGGGAAAATTGTTTAGTAACATTATCTTTTGTCGCATCCGCATCTAAATATGCCTGATGTCCTCGTTCCGTATTACGCATGGATTTCCCCCAATCATATTGAGCTTTATCTCTAAGAAATTCAATACTATTGTAAGCGGGTGGTTGCGGCAAAAGTAATAAACTATCTGGAGCTTGATCTACTCTAAGGTAATAATCTTGCGGATCAGTTGTTACATCCTTTGCTTCAATGGCAAACACATTCGTACATAACAAAGAACAAATGATAATACTCTTTACAAAAACTTTTTGCATACCTATCTCCTCAATAAAAAATAATATTTGAAATTTAGTCAGTTACTTTAATAACCTAAATTTACTTACTCATTTTTTAAAGTGATAAAAAGCATTTACTTTAGATTGTTAAATCACTGCTGAATAATACTGACTTATTTATTAATTGATTAATCATAAATTGGATTTTATATTAATAAATCATGATGTTTTATTATGTGACAATAGTCACATTTCAATATTAAACAACGTATACGACTGAATCTAAAAATTTTATAAAAAGTATCGTTTTGGATTAAAGAGTAGAAAAACTAAACTACCCATCAACTGATTCTAACTTTCCATTACACAAAGATTTTGTCACGAAACATAAAAAACACGGCATCAAGCAGACATAAACCAGCCCAAATAAAATCAGTTTTAAAAGGCTCTTTTAAGATAAAGATTGAAAATGGAATAAAGACAGATAAACTAATTACTTCTTGAATAATTTTTAACTGACCCGCGGTTGCGACTTGAAAACTAATCCGATTGGCTGGAACTTGCAATAAATATTCAAAAAGTGCAATTCCCCTGCTAATAAACACTGCAATAATCCAAGTTTGATTATGCAAAAAGCGTAAATGCCCATACCAAGCAAACGTCATAAAAAAATTACTTAAAATGAGTAAACAGACAGTAATAACAAGTTGATTCATAATAATCATAAATGTATTAAAATAAGGGAATATCATTATATACCTTTGCATAAATAATACGCAAAAGGGTGAGATTATTTTTAGTTTTATTGCATTGCTATCAATAAAATTAATAAAGAGATCAATTGTGGATTTTAAGCAAAGTAAATTATTGCTGCTTATTGATTCTAGCTTTATAGTAAATGAAAATTAAAAACGTCATTCACTTCAACTCGACACAAAGGAAACCATTATGCAAAAAAGAGTAAATCAAGTTACTATGAAAGGTCATCCTATCACGTTACTCGGTTCTGAAATTAAAGTTGGTGATAAGGCGCCCGATTTTGTTGTCGAAAATAGCAAAATGCAACCGGTAAAATTATCGGATTTTAAAGGTAAAGTCAGAATTATTAACTCAGTACCGTCCATTGATACTTCAGTATGTAGTGCTCAAGTGCATCGTTTTAATGTCGAAGCAACAAAATTAAAAGATACCATTATATTTTCAGTCAGTGTCGATTTACCTTTTGCATTAAATCGCTATTGTTCAGCAGACGGAATTGATGAGGTTAAAGTCACATCAGATCACAAAACTCTCGATTTTGGATTAAAATATGGCGTTGTAATTGAAGAAATGCGTTTATTGGCACGTGCGGTATTTGTCGTTGATAAAAACGATAAAATTGCTTATGTCGAATATGTTAAAGAGACCTCAAATGAACCTGATTACAATAAAATATTAAAGGTAGTTAAAACGCTATTATAAAAATAAGTACAATAATGAAGTTTATGCCACCTCACTGCAGCAGGTGGCCTTTGTTAAGATTTATCATTCCGATATATGTAACAATGGTCAATATTCAGTTATAATTACCAATAATCAATTTATCCCGTCTTTAATTAAAATCATGAATAATGCTAAAAAGCGCTCTCGGATCTGGTCGTCGATTCTTTGTTTAGCTTTTGCTGGATTTATCTTCAATACCACCGAATTTGTACCGGTTGGTTTACTGCCTAATATTGCGGAAAGCTTTTCGATGGATGTCGCTCATGCAGGGTTATTATTAACGATATACGCTTGGGCGGTATCATTACTATCATTACCTCTGACAGTATTAACATCCAAAATGGAGCGTCGCAAGCTCCTTATTTTTCTGTTTTGTCTATTTATTGGCAGCCATCTATTAGCTGGCTTTGCTTGGGATTTTTATAGTTTAATGACCGCTCGCATTGGTATCGCTTGTGCACATGCAGTATTTTGGGCTATTACCACGCCGTTAGCGGTTCGATTAGCGCCGAATGGCAAAAAGGCCAAAGCGATGAGCTTTATTGTAGTAGGCACATCTATGGCAACGGTACTCGGTATTCCTATTGGCACCAAAATAGGGGAATTAGTTGGTTGGCGTATCACGTTTTTGTGTATTGGTGGTATTGCCTTTGGTATTTTAGTTTTATTGATTTACTTACTTCCTAAAGTACCTAGTATTAACACTATATCTATCAAGGATCTACCAAAAGTGCTAAAACGTCCAGCCTTACTTAATATTTACTTATTAACGGCTATTATTATCACCGGACATTTTACTGCCTATACTTACATTACGCCATTTATGATGAGAGTGGGAGGATTCAGTCAAGAAATTGTCGTCCATCTATTATTAGTTATTGGATTTTCAGGCATGATTGGCAGTGTCATTTTCACTCGATACTCAAGTAAATACCCAACAGCGATATTAGTTGTACCTGTAATATTATTGATGGCGTGCTTATTATCACTCTACTTCAGCTCATTTAATCTCTACACCGCGATGATGCAAGGCATGATATGGGGATTAGCAATTACAATTATTGGTATGGTCATGCAAAGTAAAGTGATCGATGTTGCACCCGATGCAACTGACATTGCCACATCTGTTTATTCAGGAATTTATAATATTGGTATTGGCGGAGGAGCCTTTGTCGGCAGCCAAGTATTAGTAAAACTATCAACGGATTATATTGGGTTAGTCGGTGCTATTTTTGTGATCCTTGCGTTACTTCTTTTCTTCTTTTTATCTAAAAAAACTTGGTAAAAAGCAAATAAGCGCTGGTTGTAACAGCGCTTATTAATTTTGTTTATTGATTGGCAGTAAAATTCATTACTGTTGACTGAGTGCTTCTAACTGTTCCCAGCGTTCAAATACTGCTTCTAATTCTGCTTCTTTGTCGCTTAATGATTGTAAAATAGGACCGGTTATATCATGAGGTTGATTAAAAAAGTCACTTTGACCAATTTGCGCTTGTAAATCAGCAATCGCAATTTCAAGCTGTTCTATTTTGCTTGGCAACTGGGCTAATTCACGTTGTTCGTTATAGCTAAGTTTTACTTTCTTTTTAACCGCAGATTCTTTATTCTGATTATTGACCGTATTTGATTCTTTTTTAGGTTGTTGACTGCTATTTACCGTCGAAACTTTAACGGGTTGAGCCTGCTGCTGCTGTTGCAACGCATCAGCATAACCTCCAGCATAAATACCAATATGCCCTTTATCTTCGAAGAACCAACATTGCGTAACAACATTATCAACAAATTGCCGATCATGGCTTACCAATAAAACAGTTCCTTGATAATCATTGACCAGTTCTTCTAACAATTCCAACGTTTCAATATCTAAATCGTTTGTTGGTTCGTCCAATACCAGTAAATTGCTAGGTTTTAAGAACAGTTTTGCCAATAACAATCGGTTACGTTCTCCGCCAGACAATGCCCTTACTGGCGTTCTGGCTCGTTTAGGTGGAAACAAGAAATCCTGCAAATAACCCAATACATGACGCGAACGACCGTTTACCATCACCTCTTGCTTGCCTTCGGCCAAGTTATCCATTACTGTTTTTTCGGGATCCAGCTCTAAACGATGCTGATCAAAATAGGCGACTTCAAGCTTAGTGCCACAATGTACGCTGCCCGAAGTTGGTGTTAAATTACCAAGCATCAGTTTTAACAAAGTCGTTTTACCAATACCATTAGGACCAATCAGGGCAATCTTATCACCTCGTAAAACTTGCACTGAAAAGTCATTGACTAATAATTTATCATCAACTTGATAAGTCACGTTTTCCAATTCAAAAACGATTTTTCCGGAACGTAACGCTTCCTCAATTTGCATTTTAGCGCTGCCCATCACTTTACGACGCTCAGAATACTCTTGTCGCATAGCTTTCAATGCTCGTACACGCCCTTCATTACGAGTACGACGCGCTTTGATACCTTGACGGATCCACACCTCTTCTTGCGCTAATTTTTTATCGAATTCGGCGTTTTGCAGCTCTTCAACACGCAACGCTTCTTCTTTACCAAGTAAGTAATTATCATAATTACCACTCCAAGAGGCGATTTTGCCACGATCTAAATCAATAATTCGTGTCGCCATTTGACGAATGAATGAACGGTCATGTGAAATAAATACAATGCTACCATTAAAGCTTTTTAAAAATTCTTCTAACCATTTAATGGTTTCAATATCTAAATGGTTAGTTGGTTCATCAAGTAATAAAACGGTTGGTTGACAAACCAAAGCTTTGGCTAAAGCAGCCTTACGCAGCCAACCTCCAGAAAGTGATGATAATTGAGCTTCACTATCTAGGGATAACGATGAAATCACATTACGAATTCGATTTTCAAGTTGCCAACCATTTTGGTGATCGAGCTGTTCTTGCATTTTAGCTAGTTTCGCTAAATTACTTTCACTGGGTTCTTGCTCAACTCGATGGGATAATTCGTGATAATCTTTTAACAACTGAGCTTGTTCTTGTAATCCTTCTGCCACAAAATCGAATACATTACCTTGAACATCACGAGGCGGATCTTGTTGTAAGCGTGACACAACAACATTATTTTCATAAACAATTTGTCCTTCATCCAATGGTACTTCTTTATTAAGCACTTTAAGTAAAGTGGATTTACCTGCACCATTACGACCTACAAGACAAACGCGTTCGTTCACTTCGATCGACATATCAATATGATCTAATAAAGGCGCATCACTGAATGAAAGATAAGCATTGGTAAGATTAATTAATGACATATTTATGATTTTTATTTGGATATTAAATAATAAAGCGTTATTCTATCACAAAGTTGTGAAAGGCAGCTAAAAATCAACTTTCAAAGAAAGAAAACCCTTACAAAATGAGAATTACCCTTTTCTTCTATAACAAAAACAAATAGAGCTATATTTATTAATAATTATAGTTAAAAAAATTATTACCAATTGAATATACTAATAATATTTTGGTACGGAGGTTATTTATGAGTCATATGTGGACATTCCAGCGAGTTGGTGGATTAGATCAAGTTGTATTTAAGAACGCTAACGACATTATCAATCTACCCGATTTAGATCCCAAATTGTGGGTAGCGTTAAGCTGCCCAACAACAGGTTTAGATTTTGATGAACGAACTTTAGCTTTACTCGATACTGACCAAGATGGACGCATTCGTATACCGGATATTTTAGATGCAATTAGTTGGACCAAAGACAAAATATTATCATTTCAGACGATTTTAAACTCCTCTGACACATTACCCTTATCTGAAATCAACACCTCAACAGAACAAGGTAAAAAACTGTCAGTTACAGCACACAGCATTCTTGCTAATTTAAATAAGCATGATATAAATTATTTAACCCAAGAAGATGTACAAGAGTCGATAAAAGTTAATGCAGGTAAACTTTACAATGGTGATTTAATTTTTCCACCTTCTGCCGAATTATCACCTGAAATGCAAACATTTATTCAAAAAGCCATTAAAACAACCGGTGCCCAAAAAGATATGAGTGGGCAAGATGGTATTGACTTAGAGATTGCGCAAACTTTTATTGATAATTTAAAAACTTGGCAGAAGTGGCAAACCGATATCAGTAATACCCAAACACCCTTTGGTGAAGACCGAGCAGAAATTTGGAAATTAGTCCAACTTTTAAAACCCAAAATTGATGATTATTTTTTACGTGTTGAATTGGCCGAGTATGCCCCACAAGCACAAACCGCACTTAATGTTGATGAAAAATATATTGTCCCAACTGAAAATGGTTTACTGTCAGACGAAGCTTTGGCTGAATTACCTTTATCAAAAATTGATTCCACCAATTATCTTGATTTAGTCAATGGGCTCAATCCACTTTGGAAAAATAAGATCAGTCGTTTTAAAACATTAGTTGCCTCATCATTATCAAATCCTGACCAACTTACCCAGCAAGAGTGGCAAAATATTCAACAAAGTTTACAAGCCTACACTACGCTAATTAGTTCAAAACCCGAACTGACTCAGTTAAAGGTTGCAACCGAACCAACAGCGAGTATAGAAGATATTCACAACGATGTTATCACCAGTTTGCTAAATTCGGATTTATTTACAGAATTTAAGCAGATGATCGAACAAGATAACCAAACCCCTATTTCAGCATCGGATGTACTCGTGCTTGAAAAGTTAGTTCTGTTTCATAAACATCTTTATCGTTTACTGGTTAATTTTGCCTCGTTTGCTGATTTCTTCTCACTTAAAAAAAGAGCCGCTTTCCAGCTTGGTAAACTGTATATTGATGGTCGTTGTGCTACCCTATGTGTTGCCGTCGATAACATTGCCAAACATGCCAATATGGCAAATTATTCTGAGCTCTGTTTACTCTACTGCGAATGCACTCGTCAGGGTGAAAAGAAACTGATTGCGGCAGCGATGACCGCTGGACAAGGTGATTTATTGATCGAAGGTCGTAATGGTGTATTTATTGATAATAATGGCAATGATTGGGATGCCAATGTGGTTAAAATAATCACTAAGCCAATTAGCATTCAACAAGCCATTTGGGCGCCTTATCAACGTATTGGTCGTTTAATTACCGAACAAATTAATAAGTGGGCAACAGACAAAGATGCTGATATCGATAAATCTAGCGAACAAGCCTTACAAAATCCTGTTAATAAATTTGATATCGGTAAAAGTATGGGGATTTTTGCTGCAATTGGCTTAGCCATTGGTGCTATTGGCACAGCTTTAGCGTCTATCTTTCAGGCTATCTTTTCGCTCGCTTGGTGGCAATTTCCATTAGTCATTATTGGACTCTTTTTGATTGTATCTGGTCCTTCGGTGATTTTAGCATGGTTAAAACTACGTCGTCGTACTCTCGGACCATTACTTGAAGCATCGGGATGGGCCATTAATGGACAAGTAAAAATCAATTTAATGTTAGGAGGATTGCTCACAAGCAAAGCCGAACTGCCTGACAATGCTAAACGCAATTTAAGCGATCCATTGAAGCAACATCATCATAACTTCATCATTATTCTATGGTTAGCCATATTATTAGGTGTGGTTATTAGTGGTGGCTGGCTTTGGCACGAAGGTTATTTAGATAAAATTTTTGAACCACAACATCATACTGAACAAAATGTGCAACAACAGTCAGAGAAGCAAAACAATAGTAACACAAGTGAAAATCATTAAAAAAACAAAATGGCTATTGGAGATTTAATCCGATAGCCAATACAAACCAATTGCCGATCTATTTATCGGCAATGCTTAACTAAATAATAGTCAATCAATGTTGATAAACCGGTAAACGGCGACAAATATCTAACACTTTAGCTTTTACCGCTTGAATGGTTTGCTCGTCATCAATGTTATCTAACACATCACAAATCCAATTTGCCAACTCACGTGATTCTGCTTCTTTAAAACCTCGACGTGTAATGGCTGGTGAACCGATACGCACACCTGAAGTTACAAATGGACTTTGTGGATCTTTTGGTACACTATTTTTATTTACCGTAATGTTTGCGCTACCTAACGCGGCGTCAGCTTCTTTACCGGTAATTTTTTTATCGACTAGATCAATTAAAAATAGATGATTTTGCGTTTCGCCTGAAACCACTTTATAACCACGTTTCAAAATTACATCAACCATGGCTTGCGCATTTTTAATCACTTGATGTTGATACTCTTTATAGGCTGGTTCCATCGCTTCTTTTAAGGCTACAGCTTTGGCGGCAATCACATGCATTAAAGGCCCGCCTTGCGCACCAGGGAAAACCGCCGAATTTAATTTTTTATAAAGTTCTTCACTGCCACCTTTGGCTAGAATTAACCCTCCACGTGGTCCGCCTAATGTTTTATGAGTTGTCGTGGTAACGACATGAGCAAAAGGGACTGGATTAGGATATACGCCTGCTGCAACTAGACCTGCCACATGCGCCATATCCACAAACAAGAACGCTCCGACACTATCAGCAATCTCGCGCATACGTTTCCAATCGACCACGCCTGAATAAGCAGAGAACCCACCAATAATCATTTTAGGTTTTGAATCTAAGGCTATTTTTTCTAATTGTTCATAATCAATATGGCCAGTTTCGTCAACACCATAAGCAACGACATTATATAATTTACCAGAAAAACTTACAGGTGAACCATGTGTTAGATGCCCGCCTTCTGACAAATTCATGCCTAGTACTGTATCACCTGGTTTTAATAATGCCATATAAACGGCAAAATTAGCCTGTGAACCCGAATGCGGTTGCACATTAGCATAATCAGCACCAAACAAAGTTTTTGCTCGCTCAATCGCTAAAGTCTCAACAATATCAACATACTCACAACCACCATAATAACGTTTGCCAGGGTAACCTTCGGCATATTTATTGGTTAATTGCGATCCTTGTGCTTGCATTACTCGAGGACTGGTATAATTTTCCGATGCGATTAATTCAAGATGATCCTCTTGACGTTGCTCTTCACCTTTAATTGCATCCCATAATTCTTTATCATAAGTGGCAATGGTCATATCTTTACCGAACATATTGACTCCTAGTTATTAATTGCATTAACTATTAAGCTTTACTGCACTGAACTGAACTGATTTAAAAAAAATCATCATTAGCAATTATCCTCACTTAATCAGCATATTATTTCAATCTTTTTTTTTAATTATAAAAAAAATTTATATTAAAACGGTAATTCAATAAGACCGTTTTTATTATTACCCTAATCGTTGAAAACTACTAAGAGTTACAATTTTAAGTCTCAAAAGGCTCCTTCTTTTGAGACAAAATAAAATTCGCTAAAACCACCATACGAACAATCAGTCCTATTTTTAGGTGATTCAACTGTATCAATTTTAGTGATGACTTGATAGCTTTTGCCATCATCGTCATAAAAAACGAAATTATAGATATTTGTATAGATAAACTTCTTTTTAATCATTTTATTGGTATTAATCTTTTTTTCTGATGCCAATAAATTTATTTTAGTTTTTGAAGAAGCTATATCCTCCTTAGCAAGTATGCCTTCATTCTGCATCCATGTCGCGGCAGTATTCATCGGAAAAGAAGCACAATCGGGTGCTTTAGCAAAGGAGTATGTTGACCATAACATTACGCCTACAATAAGAAAAAATTTTTTCATTTTATAACCTTATGTTTTAATTTTATTTTTACCTGTTTCCTTGACAAGTAAAATTGAACATTAATGGATTAAATCTTTTTTTAATTTAATTGTTTAGTTTAAATGGTTGATCTGGCGTTTTGAAATAAAATAACTATCTACGTCACCAAAACATTCTGTTTTAGAGGCATTACTTTTAGTGATCACATCATAAGCTTTATTTTGATTATCATAAAAAATAAAATGATAAATTTGTGTATAAAGATTTTTACTTTTTTGTTCAGTCGCTAAAAGTGTGATTCTCATTTTTGATTCACTTAAGTTTTGACTATCAACAATATTACTACTTTTTAACCACTCTTTGGCTTTATCTAAAGACCAAGCTTTGCAATCAGGCTCTTGGGCGTGGGACATCAGTGGAAGTGATACCAACAGCATTAGAATAGAAAGTTTCCTCATATTATTACCTTAAAATTCCTTTGTTACTTTATAACAAGCATTAAAAATATTGAATTTACTAATATAATGCTATATTCGCCATTAATGTACATTACTTTGTGATACTAAGTAATGATTGACCTGACTCATTGAGCATTCTTCGTCCGAAGCATTATTTTGAGTAATAACTTCGTAACTATTTCCTTTTATATCGTAGAAAACAAAATGATAAATTTGATTATATAAACCTTTTTCGATCTCTTGTGATGCTAATTGGGTAATTTGAGTTTTCGATTCATCTAAATCCACAATATCCACAATATTCATATTTTTTAGCCAACCTTCGGTCATATTCATAGGCCAAGTATAGCAATCAGGTCCTTTAGCAAAGGAGAGTAACGGACTAAACATAAACAATACAAAGATAGTTAATTTTTTCATATCATCACCTTTAATTATTCCTTTTTACTTGATGAGGTTAATATTCAAACTAAAAAAGTTAATTGCCAATTATTTAATTAACATAAATCAATTTTACCTGTAGATTATTATATAGAAATAAATAATTAAGTAATTATAAAAGTAACATAGCAAATCAATTTTGATTATCACAAAATTACAATAGCACTTTTTTATTTATTAGTATTATGTATATACTGTTACCAAAATTGATTATTGAGTAATACGTTTTATGCCCTTATCTACGCTCGTTATTTTGCCTTTTTTGGTATTAACTATTATTTTTGCTTCACTATTTCAACAAAAAAAATGGCAATTAGTGACCATCACATTCATGACCGTTCTTATCGTGATGGAACTCACCTCTGTCTACTTTAGTGGAGGTTTTATTGACTATCAGTTTTATGTGAATTTAAATGTAAATGATATCATTGAAGGGTTATTCATTTTCAAACTGCAAGCAGTATTAGTCATTACTGTCTTTTTGGGATTGGTATTTTTATTGTCAAAATTAGCCAATCTATGCAAACGTAAATGTCGGTTATTTATCCGCTTATTATTTGCCATTCTTGCAATCATCTCAATAAGTTACCATAACGGCCCTTTAAGTCGTTTATATGAAATATATCAAGTAACAAGTGCACCTCGCGAACCATTTAAACAAGCACTAGCATCATTAAATATGGTTGATTATCCAACCAAAGATCAGATTGTGAGTCAAAAGGGCAAAAATATTATTGTTTTATCTCTTGAATCCTTTGAACAAGGTTTTTTAGATTTTGAAGAAATTACACCCAACTTACGACAGTTACGCCAAGATTATACTTTCTTTGCTAATATGCCAATGAGTGCTGGCAGTAGTTGGACGACCGCTTCAATGTATACTTATATGACAGGCATGCCGTTTCTAATTGGAGGATACACAACTTCCCCATTAATGAAAGCAGATCAAACACAATTAGTAAGCTTGGGTGATGTATTAAGGCAAGCAGGCTACCAAACACGTTATGTAATGGCGGGTCCTAATTTTGCTGGAATTGGTCATACGGCAGGGTTATTTGGTATGCAAATCGTCTCGGAAGAAAATTATGTTGGTCAATACCCTAATGCCCCATTTGGATTATATGACAAGGATATTTTAGATATAGCTCAAAAACAAATTATCGAGATGAATCACTCAGGTAAACCATTTGCGTTATTTATTTCAACAGTTTCAACTCATGCGCCGAATGGTTTTAATGATGAGCGCATGAAGTCAGTTATATCACCTAAAAATGATAATATGTCATTTGTTGCAGCTTCACTCGATTATAATGTTGGACAATTTATCCGACACTTAAAAGATAATGGATTATTAGATAATACTGTATTTTATATTTTCCCCGACCATTTAATGATGGGTGCAGGCACAGCAACAATTAATCGCCTATCAGAAAAAGAGCGTAAACTTTACTTACTGACCAATGCTAAGAGTGAAAATTTACATAAAACGCCCGATCAAGTCATCTACCAAATTGATTTACCGCGTTTAATTTTAAATGGCGCACAAGTTGAAAGTAATGCTAAATTTTTAACAGATTACCTAACTGAGCCAAATTTCAATAAAAAACAATTTATTGAACAAAATAAATCAAAAATTGCAACAATAAATAACTCTGCGCAACTATTTAAATAGGTACAAAATGACGGCTGATACATTAATTTTAGTCACGACTATCAGTTTTTTAGGGATGATTTCACCTGGACCAGATTTCTTTCTGATTTTAAAAAACAGTTTAAGTTATAGCCGAAAAACTGCGTTGATGTCTTGTCTGGGCGTAATTATGGCGATATTAATTCATATGAGTTATTGTGTTGCAGGTATTGCCATACTCATTGCAACAACACCAATACTTTATAATGGGTTACGTTATGCGGGTTCAGCTTACTTGTTATGGATCGGAATAAAAGCGTTATTAGCAAAAAACACCGGTACAACTTATCTTACACAGCAATCAAACAATAAATGTATTTCTGCTAAAACAGCCTTTATGCAAGGCCTGTTTTGCAACCTACTTAATCCTAAAGCAACATTATTTTTCTTAGCAATTTTCACTCAGGTATTGAATGCCGATTCATCAATAATGGATAAATTACTCGTAGCACTTATTATTTGGATAGAAGCTGTTTTTTGGTGGCCTTTTGTTGTCTATATATTTCAAACACAAGCGGTACAAAGAAGATACTTTAAAATACAAATTATTATCGATAAATTATTAGGTATTATTTTAATAACTTTGGGGATAAAAGTTGCTTTAGGATTTTAGGGTAAATTCATCAATAATTTTTTACTGAAACGTTATCTTCTCCTGAAACTTTTTTACATAAAAACTTTCTTTTTTTGAATCTTGTATAGTTAATTGATACACTGTTAGCCATATGATTGACTGTAATCAGCTACTCTTTTTTATCGATTATAGTATTATGATTTAATTATAGTTAATTACATTAGGTTAGTAAATATGAACAAATTGTTACAATATGGTCGAGAACTTCTTGAATTAGAACTTCATGAAGCCCAAAAATTACCCGATAGACTAGGTAAAGATTTTGTTGAAGCTTGTCAGCTTATTTTATCGAATAAAGGGAAAGTCGTGGTATCAGGTATTGGAAAATCGGGGCATATTGGAAAAAAAATTGCAGCATCATTAGCCAGTACTGGTAGCCCCGCTTTTTTCATGCACCCATCTGAAGCCTTACATGGGGATTTAGGTATGGTCACTGAAAATGATGTAGCGATTCTTATCTCATATTCTGGACGAGCAAAGGAATTTAATTTTATTTTACCGATACTTTCATCAATGAACGTACCTGTAATAGCAATTACGGGTAGATTGGATTCGCCGTTAGCTAAATCAGCACAAGCTGTGCTTGATATATCTATCGAAGAAGAAGCGTGCCCAATGGGACTTGCACCGACTTCAAGCTCAACCAATACGCTACTCATGGGTGATGCGCTTGCTATTGCTGTGATGCGTGCACGTGGATTTAAAGAAGAGGATTTTGCTCGCTCTCATCCTGCGGGTAGTTTGGGGGCTAAATTACTCAACCATGTTAAAGATGTCATGCGACAAGGTGATTTAATTCCAAAAGTACCACACACTGCAACCGTATTAGACGCCATGTTAGAATTAAGCCGTACTGGAGTGGGTTTAGTTGCAATCTGTCAGGATAATAATAAAATAATTGGTGTTTTTACCGACGGGGACTTACGCCGGTTATTGCTCAAAAATGGTACATTGCAAGATAGCATTAGCGCTGTTATGACTAGCCCTGGCTTTCAAATACCTGAGAATTGGAAAGCGGTCGAAGCACTAAAATCATTTAATGATCATAATATTACTGCAGCACCTGTGGTTAATAGTGCTGGTGAATTAGTAGGCGCATTAAATATTCATGATTTACACCAAGCAGGAATAAGCTAAAAACTATTATAAATACTTATTGCAAAAAGGTACTATCTATTGAGATAATTACCGACCTAAATTTTTGTCGTTAGACGGAGATCCAAGAAAAGTTACACCGTTAACAATGTAAATGATTAAATAAATCATAGAACGTTAACGTTGTGTTGTATATTTTAACCAAAATTAATAGATGATGAAACTACAATGGCAGAAAAGCGAAATATCTTTCTAATTGGCCCAATGGGGGCAGGAAAAAGCACAATTGGCCGACAGATTGCACAACAGCTAGGCATGGAATTTTTTGATTCAGACCAAGAGATTGAAAAACGTACAGGCGCTGATATTGCATGGATTTTTGATTTAGAGGGTGAAGACGGATTCCGAGCCAGAGAAGAAAAAGTCATTAATGAATTGACTGAAAAACAAGGTGTAGTACTTGCTACTGGTGGTGGTTCAGTGCTATCGAAAGAGACGCGCAATCGATTATCGGCTCGTGGCATTGTTGTTTATCTTGAAACAACCATTGAGAAACAAATGGCTAGAACTCAAAAAGATAAACGTCGCCCACTTTTACAAGGTAGCAATACTCCAAGAGAACTTTATGAAGAACTTGCTGGAGAGCGCGAACCTCTTTATGAAGAAATTGCGGATATTACAATCAAAACTGATGAACAAAGTGCTAAAGGTGTTGCAAGTTATATTATTGAGAAAATAGAGCAAATTTAAGTCGCTTATTTTAGAAATAATGGTGCTTTGTGAGGCTATAAATCTTTTGATAGGTTAAGGAGTCAATATGCGTGTAGATAAAGACGATCGTTATATATCAGAACAACCTAACAAGGATTCAATGCTCCCATTAAAATGGCCAGATTTTCTTCAAAATTATCCAAAGAAAAAACTTATTATTTGCGGTTTAATAATCCTAATTATTTTTTTATTACTTAGCTTGATTATTTTCCGACCTTCACAAACAAGCGAACCAACGCCATTAACGCCTCCTGTGGTTAACGGTGTTGCTTCAACAGATGAAACGGATACAACTAATGCTATTCACAATGGGCAAAGCAATGTTACAGATAATGGTAAGACACCTGATAATGCTTTAGCGAATTCAGAAAGATCAACTCCATCTAAACCTGATGTGCCAAAACCATCTGAAAATAGCAGTAATAGTATAAATTCAACTGATAATCCAAATGTGGCGTCAAATGCCAATCGTAATGGCGAAAAAAAACCAACTAAAAATACAGCTAATCTAAACGATGACAACAATAGTTTAGCTAAAAACTTTAGGATAAGAGATGATCATTATGTGATTCAAATTACTGCATCTAGGTCGGCTGAGGGCTTAAAAAAATTTGTTACACAAAATAAAATAACGGATTACCAGATTTATGAAACTCAATACAGCAATGGTAAATGGTTTATTTTAGTTAAAGGTAATTATTCATCACTTGATGAGGCTCGTAAAGCGATCAAATCACTACCCGCTGCTCTCCAAAAAGATAAACCATGGGTTAAATCTGGAGCAGAAGTAAATAAAGAAAAAATAGTAAATTAATAAAGGATATCGTCCATTTATCCTACTAGCAACGAAAAAATAGGAGCAACCGTTGAAGAAGCAACGAGCCTTTTTAAAATGGGCCGGAGGAAAGTATGCGCTTGTAGACACAATTAAGCAATATCTACCAGAAGGGGAGCAATTAATTGAACCTTTTGTAGGCGCAGGTTCTGTTTTTTTAAATACCGATTACAAAAGTTATATTTTAGCTGATATCAATCATGATTTAATTGCACTATTCAAACTACTAAAAACAAACCCTGATCAATTTATTAATGATCTTAGACCATTATTTAATGAGCAAAATAATCAATCTGAGGCATTTTACCAACTCCGAGATGTTTTTAATGGTAGCAACGATCAGTATTTAAGATCGTTACTCTTTGTCTATTTTAATCGACATGGTTATAACGGCTTATGTCGTTATAATACTAACGGAAAATTTAATGTACCTTTTGGTCGATATAAAACAGTCTATTTTCCTGAAAAAGAACTCTACTTTTTTGCTGAAAAAGCACAAAAAGCTGAGTTTATTTGTGCGCCCTATCACGAAGTGATGCAAAAGGCTGGACAAAATTCGGTGATATATTGTGATCCACCTTATATTCCACCTAATAAATCAGGGGGATTTACATCTTATTATTCCAATATATTTGGCTTTGAAGAGCATGAAAATTTGTCAAAATTAGCGGAAACAGTGGCATACAAAAAAAATATACCCGTACTGGTGTCTAACCATTATACTGATTACACCATGACGCTATATAATAAAGCGAGTCATCTTTATCGAGCTGAAATGCGTCGTTCAATCAGTTGTGCTGGTGGAAGTAGAAAAAAGATTGATGAAATTTTAGCTTTATATAAAAAGTCATGAGTAGGCTCATATGTAAAGTTGATTATTTAGAGGTAGGTTATGAAAGAATTTATTATAGCACCATCCATACTATCCGCTGATTTTGCTCGTCTTGGTGAAGATACTCAAAAAGTACTTGATGCTGGTGCCGATGTTATCCATTTTGATGTAATGGATAATCATTTTGTACCCAATCTAACTATGGGTTCAATGTTTTGCAAAGCGTTACGTAACTATGGGATCACTGCACCCATTGATGTGCATTTAATGGTTTCACCGGTTGAAGAATTAATTACCTCTTTTGCTAAAGCGGGTGCTACTAATATTTCTATTCATCCCGAGGCGACCATCCATTTGGATCGCTCAATACAATTAATCAAAGATCATGGTTGCAGTGCTGGTATTGTGCTTAATCCAGCTACCCCTTTAGATTACTTAGATTATATTATTGATAAAATTGATATTATTTTATTAATGAGCGTTAACCCTGGTTTTGGTGGACAGTCTTTCATTCCATCTACCTTAAAAAAATTACAACAAACCAGAAAACGCATTATTGAATCAGGACGAGATATTCGTTTAGAAGTCGATGGTGGCGTAAAAGTTGACAACATTGCCGAAATTGCCAAAGCGGGTGCCGATATGTTTGTTGCGGGCTCAGCTATTTTTGGTGAACCCGATTACAAAGCAGTAATTGACGCTATGCGCCAACAGTTAGCAGGAGTAACACATGCATAAATTACAAGATATTCAAGCAATCGCCTTTGATTTAGATGGTACACTCGTTGATAGTGTGCCAGGACTTGCACTTGCTGCACAAAACATGCTTGCAGATTTAAAACTACCCACAATAACAAACGAACAAGTAAAAAACTTTGTTGGCAATGGCATTGATGTAATGTTAGAGCGCATTTTTAAAGCGATCAATGTTGTTCCATCAACTGAACAACTTTCCCAAGCTAAAACCCTGTTTAATCAACATTATGACAAAGTGATGGATGCTGAAACTAAGCTGTTTCCGCATGTGAAAGAAACCTTAAAAACGCTGCATGAGAATCAATATCCACTGGCACTGGTAACCAATAAGCCCGCTCAATTTTTGCCTGCCCTATTATCGTCGCTTGGCATAAAAGAGTACTTTTCCCTAGTGCTTGGTGGTGGTGATGTTATTAAATTAAAACCCCATCCTACTCCGTTATACCAAGTCATGGCAACCTTTGGTTTATTTAGCGATCAATTATTGTTTGTAGGCGATTCTAAAAACGATATTACTGCCGCACAAAATGCCAAATGCCCGACGGTTGCACTAACTTATGGGTATAACTATGGCATCTCGATTGCAACGAGCAATCCCGATTTTTTATTGGATGATTTTAAAGATATATTAACCTTATTACCTCAGCCTAAAGCTGAAGCTAAGAAATAATAAGCAAAGATAAAAAATAACTAGATTAGGAATAAATTATGAGTAAACCGATTGTATTTAGTGGCGCTCAGCCATCAGGCGAACTAACACTTGGCAACTATTTAGGGGCTTTAAAAAACTGGGTAGCGTTGCAAAACGAATATGATTGCGTTTATTGTATCGTCAATCAGCACGCAATTACTGTACGTCAAGACCCACAAAAATTGCGCAAAGCGACCCTTGATACATTAGCCTTATATTTAGCATGTGGCATCGATCCGAAGCAAAGCACTATTTTTGTACAATCCCATGTACCCGCTCATGCTGAACTAGGTTGGGCATTAAACTGTTACACCTATTTTGGTGAACTCAGTCGAATGACACAGTTTAAGGACAAATCAGCTCGCCATGCCGAAAACATCAATGCGGGTCTATTTGATTATCCAGTTTTGATGGCTGCCGATATTTTATTATATCAAGCCAATTTAGTACCTGTTGGTGACGATCAAAAGCAACACCTTGAATTATCGCGTGATATTGCTATGCGTTTTAATGCGCTTTATGGCGATATCTTTACTGTGCCAGAGCCTTTTATTGCTAAAGTTGGTGCACGGGTCATGTCATTACAAGATCCAACCAAAAAAATGTCTAAATCAGATGAAAACCGCAATAATGTGATTGGATTACTTGAAAATCCTAAAGACATTGAGAAGAAAATCAAACGAGCAATGACCGATTCTGACGAACCACCAGTCGTACATTACGATTTAAAAAATAAAGCTGGTGTATCTAACTTACTTGATATCTTAACAGGTATTACAGGTAAACCGATTGCTGAACTTGAAAAAGAGTTTGAAGGCAAAATGTACGGACACCTTAAAACTGAAGTGGCAGCTCAAGTGATTGATATGTTAACAGCGTTACAAACTAAATATCACCAATATCGTGATGATGAAAGTTACTTACATTCAATCATGCAAGAAGGTGCAGAAAAAGCACGTTCAAAAGCCGAACCAACCTTGAAAAAGGTTTATGACGCAATTGGTTTTGTATAAACAATTTTAATAAACTGTTTTAAACAAAATAAACCATTAACTGCTAAACCACAAATTGATAGTTATAACTTAAAATCGCTAACTATCACAAAAAAATAGTATAGATTGGCTTTAATCAACGAAGTTAGTGAATAACGATTAAAGCCATCTAAATATATGGGTTAGTTATGAAGATTATTATTCTTGGTGCTGGACAAACAGGCAGTGCTTTAGCTGAATACCTTGTTACCGAAAAACAAAACGATGTAACGGTGGTCGATGAAGATCATGATAAATTGCAATCTTTACAAGAGCGTTTTGATTTACAGGTTATTTGTGGCAAATCATCATATCCACAAGTATTAGAAAGTGCGGGTGCTGAATCGGCTGATATGCTGGTTGCCGTCACTAATTCGGACGAAGTGAATATGATGGCCTGTCAAATAGGTCACGTTATGTTCAATATTCCGCAAAAAGTCGCACGTATTCGTGCACCAGAATATAACGACGAAAAATATCCATTTTTCAATAAAGATTGCATTAATATCGACCATATTATTGCTCCAGAAAATCTAATTACTAATCACGTAAGTCAGTTAGTACAATATCCAGGCTCGTTACAGTTTGCCTCTTTTTACGATAACCGTGTATGTTTGGTTGCAGTGACGGCTTACTATGGTGGAGCCTTAGTCGGAAGCGAATTGTCTGAACTGAAAGAACATTTACCCCATGTTGAAGCCAGAGTGGTTGCAATATATCGAAAAAATCGCTTTATTCGCCCATTAGGCTCTACACTCATTGAAGCGGGTGATATGGTTTATTTCATCACCCCACCTAGCAATATCAAAGCAGTAACAAGTGAATTACAGCGGCTAGAAAAACCTTATAAACGCATCATAATTAGTGGTGGTGGTGGCATCGCGATTGCTTTAGCTAAACGTTTAGAGAATGACTATCAAGTTAAATTAATTGAACGTAACGCTGAACGTGCCGAATTAATTGCCGAACAACTGGTTAATACCACGGTTTTACATGGTGAATCGTCAGATCAAGAGCTGCTATCACAAGAACAAGTTGAACTCACAGATCTGTTTATTGCTGTAACAAGTGACGATGAGTCTAACATTATGTCATCCATGTTAGCTAAAAGAATGGGCGCTAAAAAAGTGATTGTTTTAATCCAAAAGCAAGCCTATCTTGAACTGATTAATGATAGCGTTATAGATATTGCTATTTCACCACAACATGCCACTATTTCAGAGCTATTAAGCCATGTAAGACAATCGGCGGTTGTTAAAGTGGTCTCTTTAAGACAGGGCGAATCTGAAATTGTCGAGGTGATTGCACATGGAGATAAAGAGAGTTCCAAACTGGTGGGTAAAAATATCAACGGTTTAAAATTACCTTCTGGTGCTACCATTGGTGCGGTAGTGCGTGGTGAAGATGTAATTATCGTTAATACGGATTTAACCATCGAAACGAACGATCATCTCATCATCTTCTTACCTGACCGACGTGACATAACCGATATAGAAAAATTATTACAATAACTTGTGTTAAATTATTAGTCAGTCCATAATAAAAGCTCTTTTGACTCGGGGTGTTTTTTGTTACCCACAAAAAACTGAGATTTTACCCGTTGAACCTGATCTGGATTATACCAGCGTAGGGAAGTCTAAGCCTTAAAAGTCCTCAATTGGCACACTCTTCCCTAAGCTAACTTTATAACTTATTGTAAGGAAAGAATATGTCTGCCACTCAAGCCCTGCAAATAACCCAAGCAAGATCTTTTATCGATCATGTAAAACAACAACATCCATTAGTACACTGTATTACTAATGATGTGGTTCAAAATTTTACAGCGAATGTATTATTAGCAATTGGCGCATCACCAGCCATGGTCATTGCTAAGCAAGAAGTTGCCTCATTTGTGCAAATTGCCAATAGTTTACTAATCAATGTTGGCACCCTTGATAGCAATAGTGCAGAAAGCATGTTATTAGCAGCTGCCAGTGCTCAAAAAAATCACATACCATGGGTACTCGATCCGGTCGCAGTCGGACCAGCACTTGCTTATCGTACCGATATAGTCCATCAATTAATTGGTTATAAACCTACCGTTATTCGTGGTAATGCTTCAGAAATATTAGCTTTAAATAGTGATAACTCATCTGCCAAAGGTCCTGACGGTCAAGATTCTACTGAATCGGCCTTAAATGCAGCTAAACAGCTTGCCCAAAAACATCAAACCATCGTTAGCATTACCGGAGATATTGATTATATTACTGACGGTAAACAGACTTACAGCATCACAGGCGGGGATATAGCATTAACTAAAATTACTGGTACTGGCTGCTCATTATCAGCCATGGTTGCAGCTTTTATTGCTGGCTCATCTAATACCTTACTTGCTACAGCGTCAGCCTGTTTTATGATGAAAAAAGCTGGAGAGCTTGCCAACAAACAACAAGGGTTAGGCACTTACGCAGTATCGCTGATCGATCAGCTTTCACTATTTAACCCATCACAAGTATAAGGAAATCAGATGAATAAACTTCTCGACTTAAGTCTCTATTTAGTCCTAGATCCAATTTTATGTGGTGGTATTACTGGCATGGTAGAGACCACAAAAATCGCTGTTGCTAATGGGGTAACCGCCGTTCAATTAAGATCAGAACATGAATTTTCTGGTAAAAATTGGTATTACGCAGCATTAGCATTAAAAGAAGTGTTAAGCGATACCCGTGTTCCTTTACTTATTAACGATCATGTTGATATAGCCCTAGCAATTGACGCTGATGGTGTCCATATTGGGCAAAGCGATTTACCTGTTGATGTCACACGTAAATTAATTGGCAATGACAAATGGCTAGGATTTTCGGTCGCTAATCGCCAACAACTTAATGAAGTCCCATGGCAACTTGTCGATTATATTGGGATTGGTCCAATTTATCCTACCACCACGAAACAAGATGCCGCACCAGCAATGGGCATGCCACAATTAACCCAATTAGTTACGCTAAAACAGCGCCCTGCTGTGGCAATAGGTGGCATTAATGCCAATAATGCTACCTCAATATTGCAAAGTGGTATTGAAGGCATCGCTGTCGTTTCGGCAATTTGTGGTCAAAAAGATATACAACAAGCCACACTATCGCTACTTGAAAAAATCCAACAAGCTAAAAATAATAAGGGGTAATATTATGACAACCGTTGCTTTAACCATTGCTGGTTCTGATCCAAGTGGTGGTGCAGGTATCCAAGCTGATTTAAAAACTTTTTCAGCTCTCGGAGCCTATGGAATGTCAGTAATCACCGCCCTTACCGCACAAAGTACCCAAGGCGTTGATAGTGTATTGGCAATTGATCCTACATTTGTGGCTGAACAATTTAATACCCTATATCACGATATAAAAATTGATAGCGTGAAAATGGGAATGCTAATGAATAAAGAGATCGTAACGACTGTTTATCATCTGCTGAACAATAACCCTATTGCTAACATTGTGCTTGATACGGTGATGATCGCTAAAGGGGGACATACGCTGTTAAAATCTGACTCTGTTAGTGCTATTCGTGAACTATTAATACCTTTATCAACGGTAATAACACCCAATCTTCCCGAAGCAGCAACGTTACTCGATTGTGAAGAAGCAAAAAACGAAGATCAAATGCAACAACAAGGTCATGAGTTATTGAAATTAGGTTGTAAAGCAGTTTTAATGAAAGGTGGGCATTTACCCAGTCCAGAGAGCCCGGATTATTTAATAACCCCAATGCAAACGATTAGAATGGTCTCACCGCGAATTCAAACTAAAAATACTCATGGTACGGGTTGCACATTATCGGCAGCAATTGCGGCACTGCTGCCTAAACATGGTTTAGAAGATGCCATACAGCAAGCGAAAGACTATTTGCAAGGTGCAATTACTCATGCAGATGAGTTAAACATTGGTCAAGGAATTGGTCCAACGCACCATTTTTATCAGTGGTGGTAGATTAAATTTTTTAATAAATACTGAAACTGGTGTGTCGAAAAAAGAGTTAATATGATTTTTAAACATAACGACACACCAACAGGACATAAATATCTAAAATTATCTCAATCCCAATTTCAATTAATTAATGGAATTGCTTTTTTATTACTCAAAGACCAATAACCATCAAAAACGTAGGAATTAAAATCACGATTACATTTAACATGAATCACAAATACGCTATCTTTAAGAAGTAATCCTTAAAGATACGGGTCATGATTCAAAAGGTTTTGCTCTCTCTTTCAATGCAATCATAATTTTTGTATTGAAAGATTTGTACATCAAATAAACTAATGCAGATTCTTTGCTTCACTCACACTACAGTAGAGCGATCCTTGTTTTGTATCTTTATCTTCTGAATAGAGCGCCCAGCAACTCTTCATTGAAAGATCAATCTTTTTGGTGATTGCAACTCCGCTCGCATATTGACAAACAACATAATAAGGAGCGGTATCTTTGACATGATTCACTTCCCATACTAATTTTTGTTGTTGGCCATCAATTGTGCCTCTTGCAGGTACCAATGAAGCTTTGTTAGCGGGTTTATCATAAAAAAGTCCCAAATTAAAAAAAGATGAAGTGTAAGTTCTATCTTCCGAAATTTCCCATCCATCTGGCATTTCTTCAACTTTGACTTTGATTGTCATCTCTTTTGGACAATCAATCTGATATGCATTTACAGTAAAAACACTTGCCAAACAAGCGATGGTTATCATAGCGCTGTATAATCTTTTTCCTTTCATATTCTAGTTTCCTTTAAAAACTGTCTTTGCTATTAATAAATAGGAAAAACAATTAATATTAAAATAATTACGACAATTACATAAAAACATTGGATCGCTATAATTGCCCTTTTAATAAATTCGATTATTAATTATTCTAGTTTGATAATAAAGTTTAGACCTAATTATTTGTTTCGTTTGTTTCATTATTGGTACAGTTAAGTGAAACAATACTATTTTCTACTTTGCCATATTTATCCTCAGAATAAAAACTCTTGCAAATATTCACCGAACGATCAATTTTTTTTATCAATTGGATAAAACTTCCGTCATAACTACAATTGACATAAAATGGCACATCTTCAATAGGCGGACTTACCAGCCATGTAAGCTCAAACTGTTTACCCCAATTTTTACGACCGATTAAAGTTTCTTGAGGCTTTTGTTCTATCATTTTAACGGGTTTATTGTAAAAAACAGATAGGCTAGCAGGTTCATATAAAGCACTATCTTCACTCTCAATAACTTCCCAGCCATCAGGAAGGTTTTCGACAGATGTTTTAACTTTGAGTGCTTTAGGACATTCAATTTGATAAGCATTCACAGCAAAAACGGCAGCCAACCAAGCCATTGAAACGACAGTGATGTGTAAGATTTTTTTATTCATCTTATAAATCCTTTTAAAATCAATTATTGCTTAAATGATTATGCCAACACCGTAACAAAGGTCAAGATGAATTAATCTTTTAAATAAAATAAGAAATTTTTCATAAAACAAATTTGTTAAAAAGTTTCAGGTAACGCATACGTTTCAGTAAAAAACCGTGATATTTGTAAAAATTATTCAGGAGTCTATACCGTTTCATTATCAATTTGGAGGACAATTTTTTTACTATTACGAGATATTTTTTTAGCTATATTTATCAAATTATTCAAAATTATAAATGATATTTTCCGCTCTATCTTTCACTGAACTTTTCTTCGGAAATCTGCCTGCATTGATATCCATATAAAACGGTTTAAAGCAAATCTCAATTTATTGCCATATTAGATTGGTTTAAACAACATTATTTATGTCAAAAAACAGATCGATAAGTATAACATTATTAATAAATATTAACCTGTTTTATTAAAAAATCCCCAAGTTAAGTTTACTAAGGTATCAATCTTTTCGATGAATACTTCGATTTTATTCGTTGGTTTTATTGCATTGTAATAAATATAATTTTTAGCAATAAATTCATTTAATTACTTTATAGAAAAATGGTTACACGACCAAATGACGAAACATGATTATGGATTATTTAAAAATTGTGCAACCTTTTAGTGTTGTGTGAAAAATAAACCAGTGACTACAGCAATCTAAAATAAATATCTTTTAAAAAGACATATTAGAATGATAAAAAATCTTCATAAACAGGGTTTCGATACCTCAAGACGTTACTTTGCTACAGCAGCAATTTTAATCAGAGTCGGGATAAAGAAATGTTTACTAATGTTAAAAAAAATCGAACTGTTATTGCTTCTGGAATGTTGTCGACAGCCAGAACAACAGGTCAGTCAATTGGTGCAGCCATTGTGGTAGTGATAATTATCGCATTAGATGGTGTTGGAGGAATAGACTTTGTAAGATTTGTTTTTTATGTTTTTAGTTTCGCAAGCCTTATAGCTGCATTCGCGTCTATAGTGAGTATATCCCGTATCCACCGTTAACTAAGTTACACACCCATTTGTGACGGTATAGACTCCTGAATAATTTTTACAAAAACTAAACATAATCTATTAAAATTTCTAGAGAATTTGCTTTAGCGTTTCTTCAATTATTCTGTGATATAAAAAAGGCGATTTTTAAATTAATCGCCTAAATTTATTAATATTTAAGTAGATATCATTAATTTCTAATACGAAATACCCACAAATTCAAATCCAGCGTCATTAATTGCTGCAATTGCTGCTTCTTGCGAGATTGTACCACCTTCTATATCAACTTCATGCTTAGCAAGATCTACCGTTACTTTCGCTTTGGAATCGATAGCATTGATTGCTTTAGTAATGGTATTGACACAATGTTGGCAACTCATATTATCGACTATTAATTTCATCATTAACCCCTTTTGGTTATTTAATAATTTAATTACTCTTTTAGCAAAATTAAGGTATCCCCTAAATAAAAATAAGTTTGCTAGCTAAGTAAGGCGTAACGACTATATTACGCCAATAAACTGATAAAAAAAATAGTTTGGAATATTTTTAAAACCACTCAATTAAATACACTGTTCCAATAAACAACTGATCATCATAATTTAAATAAATAACGGTACTAATATTAGCTCGTGACCTTCAATAAAGCTATCTGACTTATTTTTTTAAATATATCGTCATATCCGCCATATGTGTAGGAATAGATGGTAATGCCAAATGTTGCTGTATTTATTGTGAGTAATCTCCCTTTATTTTAGCTGCTAAGCTAGCCATACCACTAAAAAAGACAAATTGATGTTGGAATTTACGAAGTAGGTAACTGATATAAAAAATCCCAGTTTTTAGACTGGGATCTTAATTATTTGCCAATCATATTAATTCCTAAACGACGGCACTCTAAATACCAAAGATAGATCCCGATTGGAATACCTAAAGGAGCTATTTTGCAGGCTATATATATATCTTCAGTGTTAATTACAAATTGATTTATTTTAAAATACAACAAAATTGAAAATATTAAACTTGTAATTAAAATAATCAAAAACAACAGTAAAGGTATCGCTATACATACAAACAATAATGCTAAATATTTTCTATACTTCTTCATCTTACTTTCTCCTTTATCAAATTATTAATCTTATTGTCAATTAATTCTCATCTAACGAAATTTACGACTCTTTTAGTAATAGTGGATATAAAGCTTTGCGCAGCAGGTTTAGTAATTATCAAAATACTAATTAAGACTTATTTATATTGCTTCAAAATAAAACAGTAACTGTGTTTGACTTACTTATCAGATCAAAATGAAAGAAAATAACTTAAAAAAATTATCGGTAAATATAACCTCAATAGTGCCACAAGCTCTAAATAACTATTTAAAAAAGCCAGATAAAAAAGGGCATCTAATGAAGTTACCTAAATTAAAAAACATTTGTTGTCTATTTTATCAACAAATCTATGAATATTACATCTAATTCAGATAAAAAAAGCAAACAGCACAGAAATAAAATTGGTAACGATATAATTAACTTTGAAATATAAAAAATTAATCATCCTTTTGATAGGTTAACGTAAAAAACTATTTAGAATAAATCGATAAAAGATTATTGATAATTGCAACACATACCTTTTGAATTTAGTTAGTCGATATTTTATGTAGAAATAATTTAGACATGCATACCATTTAATTAATATTTTTACATTTGATATGATTATATATGTTTGATAATTTGCCGTATATTTTAATAATATACCTTGTATTACTTTTAATAAAAGATAAAATCAAACTTATTATTTAACCGTTCAAATATTAAGTGCATGAGTAAAAAATCAAATATTAAATGTACGAGTAAAGATTTAGAGAAGATTAGTAGATTTTTAAGCTATATCTTAAGGCATAAACCAGAAGCGATAGGTATCACATTAGATAGTAATGGTTGGGTTGGAATAGATGTTTTAATTCGGCAAGCGAAGAAACATGGTATGCAAATTTCTCAAGATTTAATTACCGAAGTCGTGAGAACCAATGATAAAAAACGCTTTACTCTGTCCGAAGATAATTTAAAAATTCGTGCAGCACAAGGGCATTCAACTAAGCAAGTTAATATAGCGTATAATGAGAAAACTCCGCCTGAATATTTGTATCATGGTACAGCAACCCATTTTCTTGATTCAATTTTTCAACAAGGTTTGATTGCAGGCGAACGCCATTATGTTCATATTTCAATTGATGAAAAAACAGCTATAGCCGTTGGTAAACGTCATGGAAAACCGATTGTCTTAAGAATTAAAGCGTTAGCAATGTGTCAACAAGGTTTTAAGTTTTATTTAGCCGATAATGGGGTTTGGTTAACGAATAATGTGCCAAGCCAATTTTTAGAAGTTATTTAAAATAAATCGGTATAACTAAAAAAATAATCTCTATTCATTTGTATAAAATTATTTAGTTAAGGTAGTGCACACTTTTAGATTAATTTAGAGTATCTCTATTAGACAAATCTATTTCTATTTTTTAGAATCGATAATAGTGCGGTTAGTTTAACGCATTCTATCCTTATTCTTCGTAAATTCATATCTTAATACAAGTTTGACATAACAATTTTCAAATATTACATGATAGAAATCATCGACATCAGCAAAAATTGAGGGTATTGTATATTTATTCATCTAAGCAGGTGTTGTGATTAATTTGTCTGCTGTTTTTCATTTTGATCTTGGCTCAGATGTGTAGTTGTCTTTTTTTTATTTTTTTCATAAACGATATTCAGGTTAATTAGGAGCCGAAAAATGCAACATATTATGGAAACAATTAGGAAAACAGAACAAGAATTTATTGAGATTCGACATCAAATTCATCAGCACCCTGAAGTAGGTTTTGAAGAGAATAAAACCAGCGATTTGGTTGCAAATAAATTGACTGAGTGGGGATACGAGGTTCATCGAGGGTTAGCCAAAACAGGCGTCGTTGGTGTTTTAAAAAATGGTACCAGTAATAAAAAAATGGGTATCCGAGCCGATATGGATGCTTTACCTATAGTTGAAGCCTCCGGAAAACCTTGGAGCAGTCTTATCCATGGCAAATTTCATGGTTGTGGTCATGATGGGCATACCACTATTTTACTGTGTGCAGCTAAATATCTTGCCCAAACCCGTAATTTTGATGGCACGTTACATGTCATTTTTCAACCTGCAGAAGAGTTATTGTATGGTGGAAAGGTGATGGTGGATGATGGCTTATTTAAAAAATTTCCTTGTGATGTTATTTTCGGTATTCATAATATGCCCGGATTTAAAGAAGGCCATTTTTATTTTAGAGCCGGTGCACTTATGGCTTCATCCGATACCATTCATATCAATATTAAAGGGAAAGGTGCTCACGGCGCCATGCCTGAACGAGGAATTGATGCGACCCTTGTCGCATGTTATATCGGCACTGCACTGCAAAGTATTGTTTCTCGTAATGTTTCTCCGTTTGAGCAAGCTGTTATAACCATTGGTTGTATTCAATCTGGTGAAGCGCCGAATGTTGTTAATAGCGATGCACTTATGAAACTAACCGTTAGAGCATTAGATAATGATACTCGAACTTTATTACTTAAACGTATTACTGAAATTGCCACTTCTCAGGCGGAAAGTTTTGGTGCCTGCGTTAAAATCGAGCATGTCAATGGTAGTCCTGTTTTACATAATGGTGCGGATGCAACAAAATTTGCATTTGACGTTGCCCAAAAATTATTCGGAGAAGATCGTGTTCATGATAATTGTCATCCTTTTATGGGCAGTGAAGATTTTGCATTTATGTTAGAGAGTAATCCAAACGGTTGTTACATGATTATTGGCAATGGTGATGAACCTGGTTTTTGTAGTGTACATAATCCTGGTTATGATTTTAATGATAAATGTATTGTTCCTGCTGCGTCATATTGGGTTGCATTAACTGAAACATATTTAAGTAAATAAGGATAGCGTACATCTATGGCTAATTTAAATATGTCAAATTCAACAAATTCTGAAGCTGTGCCATTTAAAAATGATAACCGGTTAATATTAGGTATTGTATTAGGGGTCATTACTTTTTGGCTTTTTGCTCAATCAATTGTCAATGTTGGGCCAGCAGTTCAGCATTCTGTCGGTATTACACCTGCGTCTTTTAATTTGGCGGTGAGTTTGACCGCCCTCTTTTCGGGTTGTTTTATTGTGGTTGCTGGCGGACTTGCTGATCGTTTTGGGCGGGTTCGTTTTACCTATTTAGGTTTTATTTTAAGTATTATTGGTTGCCTTTGTTTGATCTTCGCTCAAGGTGAAGTGTTATTCATCATTGGACGCATTATTCAAGGTTTGTCTGCCGCCTGTATTATGCCCTCGACTTTAGCATTAGTGAAAACCTATTTTCAAGGTAAAGAGCGCCAGCGCGCATTAAGTTTTTGGTCGATTGGCTCTTGGGGCGGTTCAGGTACTTGTGTGCTTGCTGGCGGTGCTATAGCAACTTATTTGGGTTGGCAGTGGATTTTTATTATTTCTATCATCTGTGCTGTGCTCGGTATGCTGTTATTGAAAGGTACACCAGAAACCAAAATTGAAGATCCTTCAAGTTTGCCAAAATTTGACTATGTAGGACTATTTGTTTTTGTTATTACTCTGGTTTCATTAAATCTTGTGATAACTAAAGGATCAACATTTGGTTGGACAAGTGTCGTGACATTATCCTTGGCTACGGTATGTTTTGTTTTTCTTATTTTATTTTTTGTTATTGAAACACGTAAAGCGAGTGGCGCTTTTATCGATTTTTCATTATTTAAAAATGTTCCTTACCGTGGTGCTACTTTATCTAACTTTCTGCTCAATTCTGTTGCCGGTACATTAATTGTTGCAAGTACTTATACCCAACAAGGACGAGGCTTTACACCTTTCGAAAATGGATTATTGACCATTGGTTATTTAGTGTCAGTGCTATGTATGATTCGAGTTGGAGAAAAAATCTTACAAAAAGTAGGCGCAAAAAAACCAATGTTACTCGGGCCATTAATTACTGGTTCAGGAATTGCGTTGATGACGCTGACTTTCTTACCCGATACGCTTTATATTATTTCGGTGTTAGGGGGCTATATTTTATTTGGTCTTGGCTTAGGTTTTTATGCAACGCCATCAATCGATACCGCAATATCAAGCGCTCCTGAAGATAAGGTCGGTATTGCATCAGGAATTTATAAAATGGCAAGCTCATTAGGCGGTGCATTTGGTGTAGCCATTTCAGCATCCACCTATTCAGCAATTATTGCCAGTGGTCAAAGCATAGCAATAGCTGCAGCACTAGGACTCTGGATTAGTGTTGGATTTTGTCTGTTATGCTTTACCTCAATTTTAATTTTAGTTCCAAGCAATGCCGGTAAGAATAAATAGATCAGCTTAACTTTTTATTATCTTAAAACTCATCATTGGGGTAGAACTTTTAACTTCTATCCCTATTTTTTAAAGATAGATGGATTAAACCCATAAAGCTGAAAAAGCAATATAGGGTTAATTATGAGAAATATTCATTAACATTATGAATTTTTTGGCACATTCAATTTATTTGCCAATACAGAATGAACTGAATATTCTTCCTAATAAATCATCAGAAGTAAACTGTCCAGTGATTTCACTTAAGGCTTCTTGAGCTAATCTTAACTCTTCGGCTAAAAGTTCACCTGCATGGAATGTTATAAGTTGGTATTGACCATTATTTAAATGCTCAGAGGCTTTTTCAAGTGCTTGCAGATGACGACGTCGAGCTAAAAAACCACCTTCTGTACTGCTCGAAAATCCCATAGCTTGTTTTAGATGCTCACGCAATAATGTCACACCCTCTCCTGTTCGAGCAGATAATTGAATAAGCGCATATCCCTCTTCTTCGCTATAACCAAGTGCCTCGCCCGTTAAGTCTGCTTTGTTGCGAATCACTGTAACAGGTATATTTTTTGGTAAGCGTTCAATAAATTCTGGCCAAAGTTTTTCGGGATTAGTTTCATTCGTTGTTGTGCTATCGACCATAAATAAAACGCGATCGGCTTGTTCGATTTCTTGCCATGCACGCTCAATACCTATCCGCTCTACTTCGTCACTTGCTTCACGTAGTCCAGCGGTATCAATGATGTGCAAAGGCATACCATCAATGTGAATATGTTCACGAAGTACATCGCGAGTAGTACCTGCAATATTGGTAACAATAGCTGCATCACGTCCAGCTAACGCATTAAGTAAACTGGATTTTCCGGCATTTGGTCGACCAGCAATAACCACTTTCATCCCTTCGCGCAATAGAGTGCCTTGTTTAGCTTCTTGGCGAACTTCGTTTAATCGTTCAATAACTTGATTCAGTTCTGCTTCTATTTTACCGTCAGAAAGAAAGTCAATCTCCTCTTCCGGAAAATCGATAGCCGCTTCCGTAAAAATACGCAAATGAATCAAGGATTCAACCAGTGCATTAACCTTTTTAGAAAATACACCTTGCAAAGATGAAATAGCAGATTTGGCCGCCTGTTCTGAACTGGCATCAATTAAGTCAGCAATCGCTTCGGCTTGGGCTAAATCAAGCTTATCATTTAAAAATGCCCTTTCCGAAAACTCACCCGGTTTGGCAATGCGCACGTTAGCGATTTCAAGTACGCGTTTTAAAAGTAAATCTAAAATAACCGGGCCGCCGTGTCCTTGTAATTCAAGCACATCTTCACCAGTGAATGAGTGCGGATTAGGAAAAAATAGAGCAATACCTTCATCAAGTGTTGAGCCATCGTTAGCTAAAAATGGAAGATATTCGGCATACCTTGGTCTAGGTAATTTACCTAATACTGCCTGCGCAACCTCTTGCGCTTTAGGGCCTGATATACGCAAAATACCAACACCACCTCGACCTGGTGGTGTTGCTTGCGCAACAATTGTATCTGATTTCATATTTGTTTATAGCTAATTTAAATTTTGATGGTTAATAATATCATGGACGCTCGGCAAAAACAGTAGTGACTAACGCTTTTGCCGTGATTCGTTAATTTTAGCGTATTTTATCCATCGTTTCGTAGTTAATTTGTGGTTTTTGTATTATCACTAGGGTGATCAAAGAGCCAAGAATTTGCTAATGCAAGTGGCTCGCGAATTAATGCAACATACTTATCACCATTATTAAACGCTAATGGTGCCGATAAACCCGATACATCATGCACACCGGAACGTTTAGCAAGCATTATTGAGCGTAAAATATGAAAATCATTGGTAACGACCACCGTGTTGCCTAGAGGTAACACCCGATTGGCAAAAATAAATTGCTCAGCAGTGCGCCTTGATTTATCTTCTTGATAAACTCGGTTTGCCTCTATCCCTTTATCAATAAGATATTTTGCCATTACACTGGCTTCTGTTGCTGATTCGTCTTCACCTTGTCCACCACATACAACCACTTTAGTTTGAGGATTTTGGTTTAGATATTGAACAGCGACATCTAATCTGTCAGCTAAAGTTGGCGATGGTATAGCGGGAGTACCAATGACTTGTGTGCCTAATATAACCATGGTTTGAGCATGTAGACTCGGTTTTTTCGCAGCATAAATATAGATAACAATGTTACAGACAATAAAATAGATTAATATTAATAAAAAACCATATTTTATTAATTTCATTTAACATTACCCCTTATTTCACTTTTTAAAACAATTTTCAAAATGATCGTCGACAAGTCCCATTGATTGCATGAAAGCATAGCAAATGGTAGAGCCGACAAAGGAAAATCCTCGTTTTTTTAATGCTTTTGACATTCGATCAGAGATGTCAGTATTAACAGGTACTTCACTCTTATCTTGAAAGTGATTGATTATCGGTTTATTATCAACAAAAGACCAGATAAATTGTGAAAAATCTTCACCATTTTTTTGCATATTTAAATAGGCATGAGCGTTTTTGACAATACTGTTGAGTTTTAATCGGTTGCGAATTAATCCTTTATTTTCAAGCAAATGTTCAATATCCTCAGGCATAAGTTGGATGATTTGATAAGGGTCGAAATTAAAAAAACAACGACGATACTCATCGCGCTTTCTTAAAATAGTAATCCATGATAATCCTGCCTGTTGTCCTTCAAGACAGATTTTTTCAAATAATTTTAAGCTATCATATTGGGCTATTCCCCATTCATTATCATGATAATCAATATAAATTTGGTCATTTAAAACCCAATCACAGCGTGTTTTATTAGTATTATTCATTCTTGTTTTCATCCAAATTATTCAGTATTTTAAAAAATTTATTAATTTAAATTATAAATCAAATCCTCAGTTTTATAGCAAACATTAAATTTTTTTATGAGGGAAAAAAAGTCATTTTTTTGTGGCAGAATGATTTCTACATTTAAAAAAATCAAAAAGGATAGATTTTTTCTGGCTATCTCAAATAAATAGAAGGTTTTTCATGAGTCAATCTGAAATCAATGCCCAATGGCAACCCAGTGCTCGGCCATTAAATAGTAAGGATTTTAAAACATTAATATTATCATCTTTAGGTGGAACACTTGAGTTTTATGACTTTGTTATCTACGCGCTATATATTGATACCATTGTCAAACCGCTGTTTTTGCCCCATACCTTATCGCCATTAACGTTAGATTTATTTGCTTGGGGTATTTTTGCTGCTGGTTATTTGGTTCGTCCAATTGGCGGCATCATCATGGCACACTTTGGCGACAAAGTGGGCAGAAAGCAGATGTTTACTCTTAGCGTAGCAATGATGGCTCTACCAACCTTTATTATTGGTGTGTTACCAACTTACGAAACCATTGGTATTTTTGCTCCTTTACTGCTGTTAGTTATGCGTATGTTACAAGGGGCTGCAATTGGGGGCGAGATGCCAGGTGCTTGGGTATTTATCGCTGAGCATACCCCAAAACAACGTTATGGTTTGGGTGTTGGTACGCTAACATCCGGTATTACGGGCGGTATTTTACTTGGATTTTTCGTCACGATTATTATTGATCTCTATTTTACTAATCAAAATATTTTAGATTTCGCTTGGCGTATTCCATTTATTATTGGTGGTATTTTTGGCGTCATTTCCGTCTATTTACGAAAATTTTTATCTGAAACACCAATTTTTAAGGAATTAGCTGCCCGTAAAGCTTTAGAAAAAAGTATTCCCGTTGTGACTGTTATAAAAAAACATAAAAAAGCTTGTTTAATTGTCGCTTTATTAACTTGGTCATTATCAACCGCAATTATGGTGGGTATCTTAATCACCCCTGGACGTATCGTAGGTGGTATGTATCATTTTGCTAATCTTGATTGGCGTATTGGTGGGTGTATTGCTGCTTTAACATTATCAATTGGCTGTGTTATTTCTGGTTGGTTAGATGATAAATTAGGAACAGCAAAAACCGTTATCGTGACTTGGGGCGGATTAGCAATAGCCAGTATCTATTTTTTCAGTTCATTAAGCGCAGATATGTCATTAACAAAACTTTATTCGATTTGGGCAGTATTTGGCTTATTTATTGGATCCATCGCCATGACTCCAATTATTGGTACGAGAACGTTTCCCCCTGCTATTCGTTATTCTGGGTTATCATTATCATATAATTTAGCTTATGCGCTATTTAGTGCAATCACACCGACTTTAACGATCTATTTATTAAGTCCTGATCATATTTTAGGTGAATATAGTTATCTTGGTGCAGGTATTTATATCTCAGCTGTAGCTTTACTTGCGGTTTTAGTTGGGTTTTCTCAGCTAGCCCAAAAGGGT
Organism: Gilliamella sp. LMG 34360; assembly: GCF_984568995.1. Taxonomy (NCBI): domain Bacteria; kingdom Pseudomonadati; phylum Pseudomonadota; class Gammaproteobacteria; order Orbales; family Orbaceae; genus Gilliamella; species Gilliamella sp. LMG 34360. The sequence continues at coordinate 2,652,429 of NZ_OZ474900.1, forward strand.
TGGCAAAATAACACAGCTAATTAATCCGCCAATTAATCAAGATACCAAATAGAAACAGGGCAATTGCCCTGTTTTTTTTAAAAAAATATAATAAATTTTTAATGCATTAGCGCATGGTAACAAACTCTTCTGCCGCTGTTGGGTGAATAGCAACAGTGTTATCAAAGTCTTTTTTAGTTGCACCCATTTTAAGTGCCACAGCAAACCCTTGTAACATTTCGTCCATACCATACCCTATACCATGTATTCCAACAATTTTTTCGTCAGGCCCCACACAAACCAGTTTCATTCGACAAGGTTGGCGGTGACTTGTGACAGCCGTATACATAGCCGTAAAGCTTGAGGTGTAAACTTTAACGTTTTCATCACCGTATTCTAAAATCGCTTGCGGTTCGGTTAAGCCTACAGTACCAATTGCTGGATGCGTAAATACCACTGTTGGAATATTAGTATAATCTAAATGTTCATCAGGTTTGTTATTAAACAATCTTTCCGATAAACGGCGTCCAGCCGCAACAGCAACAGGTGTTAAAGCCATTGCGCCAGTATCATCACCAACAGAATAAATGCCAGGTACGTTAGTATTTTGGAATTTATCGACAATAACAAATCCGTTATCATTAACGTCAATACCTGCCGCAGATAAGTTCATATCCTGTGTAGCGGGTTCACGACCTATTGCCCAAATTAGACAATCAACCGTATAACTTTCACCATTTTCAAGGGTTAAGGTTAAACTATCATCGCTATTTTTAGTAACTGATTGTGGAATAGCAAACGTGTGTAGATGCTGTCCTTCTTCCGTTATTACTTCCATTAAGGTTTTAATAATCAACGGATCAAACGATCTTAATGGTGTTGCTTGACGAATAAATTGGTGAGTCTCTGCCCCTAATGCATGCACAACCCCTGCAATTTCACAAGCAATATATCCTGCCCCAACCACAGCAACGCGTTTAGGTAAAGATTTTAATGCAAAAAAACCATCAGAGGTAATACCATATTCTGCACCTGGGATAGTTGGAATTGTCGGTTTACCTCCTACTGCAATTAAAATGTGATCGGCACTGTAATGTTCACCATTTACTTCAATTGTATGTGCATCAACAAATTTAGCGTAACCGTATATGATATCAACATTGTTATTAGTTAAAACACGATTATAGGATTGGTGAATACGATCGATATAGGCATTTCGGCTATCAAGTAATTTATCCCAATTAAATTGATTAATTGTCGTATCAAAACCGTAATCCGGACCGTAGTGATTAATTGCTTCGGCGATTTGTGCACCATACCACATCACTTTTTTAGGTACACAACCTACGTTAACACATGTTCCGCCTAACAATTTTGCTTCTATAATTGCACATTTTTTACCATATGACGCTGCTCGGTTCACTGATGCGATACCGCCACTTCCACCGCCAATCGCTATATAATCATAATGTTTGGTCATTAAATATCCTCTGTAATCGTTCTCCCAAATTAAGTAATAGCTTTGCACAAAGTGAATAATAAAAAAAGCGTTAATTATAAAATTTAACAATAGATTTTAACGATTGATCTTTGGTGTATTGAATAAAAAACCATTTTATTAGGGCGTTAGGTATATAAAGCTCTTAATTGTCAGCCTATCAGGGGGAGTAATATTAAAATGAAAAGCGAGTATAAAACGTTTGATTTGTGTAACGCCCGCTAGACTAGTCGGTTACTTGATTCAGTAACCGATTTTGTCGAAGAAAGTTAGCGGTTTTTAATGGCATTAATAATGTTGGTGGTTGAGCAACCATCTTCAAAATTGAGGACTTTGACTGTGCCACCCGCAGCAGTGACTTCTTTGCCTCCCGCAATATCTTCAGGTTTATAATCACCGCCTTTGACTAATACATCTGGCAGGATGCTGGCAATAAGTCGTTGTGGTGTCTCCTCTTCAAATGGAACAACCCAATCAACTGAATTGAGTGCACCCAGAACAATCATGCGTTGCATAAGTGGATTAATGGGTCTTGATTCACCTTTTAATTGTTTTACTGATGCATCACTGTTAACTGCAACGATGAGACGATCGCCCAGTTTTCTTGCATTAGCAAGGTAAGATACATGTCCTGCATGCAGGATATCAAAACAACCATTGGTCATCACAATTTTTTCACCACGCATGCGAGCTTTTTTTACTTCTTCCTTAAGCTCATCTTCAGTCATTACTCCAAAACCATCATCGGCACGTGCACGGATAGCGTTGCTCAGTTCAACCTGCGAAACGGTTGATGTACCCAGTTTGCCAACCACAACACCTGCAGCAGCATTGGCAAGGAAACAGCTCTCTTCTAATGATTGACCGGCAGCCAAAGCCGCGGCTAATGTGGCAATAACGGTATCACCTGCTCCCGTTACATCAAACACTTCTTTCGCTTGTGTTGGTAGATGATAAATTGGTTTATTTAATTGCAACAAGGTCATGCCTTTTTCACTACGAGTCACTAATAGTGCTTTTAGATCATATTGCTTAATCAGTTGATGACCTTTTTCAACAATATCTTCTTCTGTTTGGCATCGACCGACTACGGCTTCAAATTCCGACATATTTGGAGTAAGTAACGTCGCGCCTCGGTAACGTTCAAAATCCGTACCTTTAGGATCGACCAATACCGGAACATTTGCTTGATTAGCCAGTTTTATCATGGCTTGTACTGCCGATAGCGCACCTTTGGCGTAATCCGATAAGACCATAACTTTATGTGTTTCTAATGCGGTTTGAATGCGTTCAAGCATGGGTGTAGAATCAACATTACCAAACCCCTCTTCAAAATCAATACGAATTAATTGCTGATTGCGCGATAAAACGCGTAATTTGGTAATAGTCGGATGTGTCGATACTGATACAAAATCACATTGTACTTTGTGTTTACTTAATTGTTCATCAAGAATTTTGGCAGGTTCGTCAATACCTGTTAAACCAATTAAACGTGCATTACCACACAGTGAGGTGATATTCATTGCAACATTGGCCGCTCCGCCGGGTCTTTCTTCTAAGGCATCAATTTTGACAACCGGTACGGGCGCTTCAGGCGATATGCGATTAGTGCCTCCATACCAATAGCGATCGAGCATAATATCACCCACAACGAGTACATTAGCACGGTTAAAATCAGGTAATGATGTTTTCATTATGATTAGTTATCCTTACTGGTTATTTAAAACATATCTATCGGTTATTACTTTTCATCTTCATCATCGGATACAAAAGCATCTTCTTCACTATCTTCGTGTTTACGTGGTTGATAAAAACGTGCAAAGAAAGTGCCGATTTCAAAAAGCAGACAGATAGGTACAGCTAATAAAATTTGAGAAAAGACATCAGGAGGTGTGACAAACATAGCAACCGCAAACACCCCTACAATAATGTATGGCCGTTTTTTACGTAGGCTTTGAGGTGTAGTTATGCCTGTCCAACAGAGTAATATAATCGCAACAGGGACTTCAAAAGCGAAACCAAATACAATAAAAAGTGTCATCACAAAATCAAGATATTTTGTGATATCAGTATTAATCGCCACATCAATCGGTGCCGTGTGGATAAAAAAGTAAAACGCCAGTGGAAATACGACAAAATAGGCAAATGCAATGCCAAGATAAAAAAGAACAGTGCTTGATACAATTAATGGCATAACCAAGCGTTTTTCATGCTGATACAACGCTGGCGCAACAAATCCCCAGACTTGGTAAAGTACATAAGGAATTGAGATAAATATCGCCACTACAGCCGTTAATTTAATCGGGGTAAAAAATGGCGCGGCAATATCTGTTGCTATCATACTGCTACCTTGTGGTAACTGACTGATAAGTGGATTTGCCACAATATGATAAATATCATTAGAAAAATAGAGTAAACTGCTGAATACGACTAATATACAAATAATACAACGTAGCAGCCGTGTTCTGAGTTCAACAAGATGTCCAATTAAAGGTTGTGTAGCGTCGTCAGTCATGATTTATCTTTATCTGAGTGAATTTGAGGATCCAATTGAGTGGCCGAATCGATCTCTTTTTGTAGCGATTCTGTTACGCGTTTTAAGTCATCAATTGATTCCTGAATTTCTGGAGTCAGTGTTTTTAAACCGCTTTGTTCAGCCTTTTTTAAACTGTCTTGCAACTCTTGCAATTTTAGTTCTTTGTTTAATTCCAGTTGCACTGTTGCTGACATACGGCGCAGTACTTTTATCCAACCAGCAACAGTTTTAATAGCAACAGGCAATCGCTCTGGCCCTAATACCACCAGTCCAATAATTAATACTAATAATAGCTGACCAAAGCTGATGTCAAACACGTGTTACTCTTTTTTGGAATTATTGTCATCAGTCGAATTAAGATTTTCAACTTTCGCTGAATTACTGCTTTCGGGTTTATCATCGTCATCATTCATGGCTTTTTTAAAGCCTTTGATTGATGCACCAAGGTCAGAGCCCAACGAGCGTAACTTTTTAGTTCCAAATAATAACACAACAACAGCAATTAATATGAGTAGTTGGGGCAAGCTTGGCATCATGATATCTATCTCCAATAAAGTTGAGATTTAAATTATACACTTAAATAATAAGATTCCAACAGTAACGATTAATGAATAATAAGCAATGCAATACCTGCAACACTAACTAAAGCAAGTATTGTCATTAAATATTGCTGACATTTTTTACTTTGTTGTAACTCTTGGTTAATTTGTTTTAATTGGCTATTCATCTGTTTGGTTATTCGTTCATAATCATTCAATTTCGCTGGTAACTGAGGCAAAATGATTCGCCATTGCGGTAATGATTCCCATGCTTGTTGCAATAGCTTTTGCGCACTATATTTATCTTCATACCATTTTTCTAAAAAAGGTTTGGCAGTTTTCCATAGATCAAGTTCAGGATAAAGCTGGCGACCCAATCCTTCAATATAAAATAGCGTTTTTTCAAGCAGTATTAATTGTGGTTGGATATCCATCTCAAATTGCCGAGCTACCTCAAACAATTGCAATAAAATGTGTGAAAATGATATTTCGGCCAGTGGCTTGGCAAAAGCAGGCTCACAAACATTTCGCATCGCCCTTTCAAGAGCCACAATATCGGTTGTTTCAGGTACCCAGCCAGAAGCAATATAGGTTTCCGCTATTTTTCGATAATCGCGATTAAAAAAAGCTAAGAAGTTTTCAGCAAGATAACGCTGATCATCATTACTTAATATGCCAACAATTGCACAATCAATCCCGATATAACGAGGATCGTTAGGATCAGAGATATCAACAAAAATATTACCTGGGTGCATGTCCGCATGGAAAAAGTTATCACGAAAGACTTGAGTAAAGAAAGCTTGAACGCCGCGCTGAGCAAGTAATTTCATATCGACATTATGTTGTTTTAGTTGCTCAACATTGGCAATAGGAACCCCTTTCACTCGTTCTTCAACAAGGACGTTCTTACGACATAACTCTTGATATACATAAGGAATATATAAAATATTACTATTGATAAAATTTTCTCGTAATCTAGCAGTATTATAAGCCTCTTGCAGTAAATCAAGCTCTTTTAATAGTGTTGATTCATAATCTCGTACGATTTCAACAGCACGCAGTTTCTCGCCAAATCTTATACGTTTAGTAAATTGTTTTGCTACCCAATACATCAAACCAATATCGGCTTGAATTGCTGGCATAATATTAGGACGTAATACCTTGATTACGATTTCGGCTTGACTATGTTTTAATGTAGCCGTATGTACTTGAGCGATTGATGCTGACGCTAATGGTTTTTCATCGAAATTAGTAAAATAATAGTCGATGGGTTGTTCAAGTGCTTGTTCAATAAGTTGTTTAGCAATTTTACCGTCAAAAGGATCGACCTGATCTTGTAATTTTGCTAATGCATTCGCAATGTCTTTGGGTAACACATCACGCCGAGTTGAGATCATCTGCCCGAATTTTATCCAAACCGGTCCTAACTCTTGTAAAGCTAGACGTAAACGTTCACCAATTGGTTGTTGCTTGGCTTTCGGTTTCACCCAAAATAGACAAAACAATAAAAAGCGTAGCCATTTTGATAAACGATGTGCTGGCAAAAGCTCATTCAAACGATAAGCATGAAATACTGTTAATATTTTATAAAGTCGAAAAAATGTCATTATTTGTCATCGCTTCAAAATTTAAAGCCGGTATGTAATGCGACAATTCCACCTGTCATGTTGTGATATTTAACATCGACAAAACCTGCATCTTCCATCATTTTTTTTAGGGTATTTTGATTTGGATGCATGCGGATTGATTCAGCTAAATAACGATAACTATCAGAATCGTTTGCCACAATTTTGCCCATTAATGGTAACATGGTAAAGGAATAAAGATCATAAGCTTTATTAAGAATTTTGTATTGTGGTTTAGAAAATTCCAGAATGAGTAAACGTCCACCCGGCTTTAATACCCGCCACATAGATCGTAATGCTTTATCTTTATCAGTAACATTGCGAAGACCAAACGAAATGGTAATACAATCAAAATAGTTATCCGCAAAAGGTAATTCTTCAGCATTAGCCTGTACATATTCGATATTTTTAAATAGGCCTTTGTCACGCAGTTTGTCACGTCCAACTTTTAACATGGATTCATTGATGTCTGCCAAGACAACTAAGCCATTATCACCGACAAGTTGAGAAAATTTTGCAGTTAAATCACCCGTTCCACCAGCAAGGTCTAACACTTTTTGACCTTTACGCACACTGCTATATTCAATGGTGATTTTTTTCCAAATACGATGAATACCAAATGACATCAAATCATTCATTACATCATATTTATCTGCAACAGAATGAAATACATCGGCGACACGTTTAACTTTTTCTTCTTTTAAGACTTGCCGATAACCAAAATCAATTTTTTCTTGATTTGTATTATCTTGATTGTCAGATGATTGAGACATAAAAATTTACCTATCACAAAGATTTAGCTTATTTTAACATAAGCATGAATAAATGTGATGAACTAAATCAATAATGCTTCAACCATCTTGCCTACCGTTTCAAAATGTTGTGCAGGAGTATGATTAGGATCGAGATCATTTTGATGAATCACTAAATCGAAATGATAACTGTCTTTCAGCCCTTTCAGCACTTGATTTTCTTTTTCAAAAATCTGTGTGTAATATTGAGCTAATGTATCAAAATCAATCGTTGTGAAAAGCAGTTTATTGCTATTTTCTACTGCTCTTGACAGTCGTTCCACATGTAAAATTGCAATGCGAATATAATCTGTTTCACTAAGATAACGTTGATTATATGGCGTTGAAATCTCTCGGTCTATATAGTTAATGTAACCATTACTGACATGTTGCGTATTATAAATATTGGCCAGTTGTAGCGACAACTCATTGAATTTACCTTGGCCAATAATTGCGACTTTTTTGACAAAAAATGGTTTAGCCGCATCAGCAATAAATGACCAGTTTTTATAAGGATTTTGGCGAACTTGCGTCGCGCTGATGTTCATAAAATTACGATCAGCATCAACAATAATTACTGGGCAATCGAAATAGAATTCATAATCTTTGACATCTTGTGGTTCACTGGTGAATACAACATTTGGTTTAATTTTATGCTTAGATAAAATCTGTTTAACACGATCACTCCAATCTTTCCAGCCATTGGGGTAAGATTTAATGCCCGCTTCATCTAAAATGTGTATATGAATATTATGACGATCTTTAAACGTTTCTTTTAACCATGAAAAACGATCGCTAACTTGAGGTTGTCTTGGTAGATGACTTTTATCAAAAAGTTCTTTATCTCGTGTTGCTTCACAACCCAAAAAAATATGCAGCTCATCAACTTGTGTCATTGCTTTTTCAATTAAATAGATATGACCACAATGTAAAGGATAAAACTTACCAAAAATTAAACCAACTTTATACTCATACGTCATAACAAACACCAACACATTTATATGCTTTACTAGTTAACAATGTACAGAAAAAAAAAGCTATTTCTAATCAAATGATGCTATTAAATAGATTTCACCAAAGAACTTTTCAGATTCTTCAGTGTAACATTTTGATAATATTTAATAAAATTATAATTCAATATTTTTATAAATTTGATAACAAAATCCCTGTAGCAACTGAAATATTCAGTGCCGGCATATTATCATTACCTTTCAAATGTACGACGACATCAGCACAATTGACAAGTTTCATATTAATTTGCTGAAAAATAACTAAAGCAACCTTTTTATTAAATTGAACTTTATGTAATTCGCTCGAAGCAACCGATTTGGTTTGACAAGGTAGTAAAGCAACAATTTGATAACCTTGTTGCTTTAACATATCAAGCGAGGCAACAAAATCATCACTTTTAATGGATTCAACTGCTTCTATACCGCCCTCAGCAACTCGCATTGCAGCGCCACTATCAAGCAGATTTGTTTGACGTAACATGACAGCATTTACACGATAAAAAGCTGCGCTCCTTATTAATCCACCTAGATTATGCGGATTATTAACATCATCAATCGCTAAAATACAATCCTTATCGGCATCACTTTTTTGTTCTAAATAATTTAATAAGGTTAATGGAATACGTTTTTTAACAATTAAACAGACTCCACCATGATGCTGTGTTTGAGTTATTTTATTAAGCTGTTCATTAGAAACAATATCATAACCTAAACGCTCTTGAACTAGCCAATTGATTAACTCTTTAAACTGATAAGTCATCTCTTGGATAATAAACAATTTAACAATGGCACTGCGTCGATGTTTGAATACCGCTTTACAGCTATTTTCGCTGTAAACTAAAGTTTCTTCTTTGCGTTGCCGATATCCGTCATAACCAAATGTCGGTGTTTGATCATTGGCACGTACTTTCTTCTGCCATGGTGAATCATGTTCAATTTCTGATGGAGATCGATTTAATTCAATAACAATACTTTTTTTTGCAAACCTTGGTCTATCACTGCGTGCTTGAAAAGTTTCAATACGATCATTACGATCACGTTTCGGTTTAGACTGAAATGCATCATTTTTACGCTTATCCTTCCATCCAGTTGATTTTTCTTTATTAGCACGAGAGTGTTTTTTAGGCTCACTATGTTTAGCGTAAAAAATAGTTGGTTTACTTTTTTCAGTATTGTCGGTCATATCAATCTCACAATTAATCGGTTATCGCGTTCGGATGGTTGGGGCTATCTTATCTAATACGCCATTAACAAATTTATGGCTATCAGCAGCACCGAATGTTTTAGTCAGGTCTATCGCTTCGTTTATCACTACTTTATAAGGTACATCTTGACGCTTCATTAATTCAAAAAGTGCAATGCGTAATATGGCAAGTTCTACTTGACCTAGCTCTTCGACTTTACGTTCAGTGAGATAAGGAGCCATTTTTTCGTCTAATTCCGCAGTGTTTTTAGCAACACCATGTAATAGTTCTCGAAAATACTTAGTATCAACACCTTTCATATCTTGTTCTGCAATAAAACTGGTCTCAACATCAGCAAGATCGTTTCTAGACACTTGCCAAGAGTAAATGGCCTGTACTGCACACTCTCTTGCCCGACGACGAGGATTAACTAATGCCACTAAATTACTCCTTAATTGCTTTGATAATATTTAGCATTTCTAATGCAGTTAACGCTGCTTCGGCACCTTTATTGCCAGCTTTTGTACCTGCACGTTCAATAGCTTGTTCAATAGATTCGGTTGTTAAAATACCAAATCCTACCGGAATGGTATGATCCAAACTTGCATTTAATAATCCAGAACTTGATTCACCTGCAACAAAGTCAAAATGCGCTGTGCTACCACGAATAACCGTACCTAACGCCACAATTGCATCATATTTTTTTGATTGCGCAGCAACTTTAGCAGTTAAGGGAATTTCGTAAGCACCTGGCACCCAAATTATGGTAATGTTTTTTTCGTCGACTTGACCAATACGAGTCAACGCATCGACAGCACCGTTGACCAAACTTTCGTTAATAAATTGATTAAATCGAGCCACAATAATGGCAACTTTAGCATTGGGTGCAGCAACTTGACCTGTAACAGTTTGCATGTTAATTCCTTATTTATTGATTTTAAATGCAATTTCACTATCTTTATTTGTGAAAATTTTCTTGTAAAATTGTATCACAAATTAACAGCTTATCCTATTGGCAAATAACGCTTCGAACAAGCTTTATCTAACAATTTATTGGTAAAAGAAATACAAATATTTTGTCTATTAATGCACAATAATTTTTTTTCATTCGTTAACATAAAAAATTTATGCAATTAAGAAGCTAATTTGCTTAATTCCTCTTCTTTTTTTTACTTAAACATATGCCTCACCTGAAACTTTTTTACAAAATTTGTAATTTAATTTTTATTATCGCTTGCAAGCAGTTAGGAAAAAACTACAATGGTGATAAAGTTTTTTTTAATTACGAGGTAGGACTGATGTATATTGACAATATTCGAAACGAATTAACCCAAGCAATTGATGTACTAACAAACTTTGTTTCGGATGAAAAAAATCTTAAAGCTATCCAACAAGCAGCGGTATTAATTGCCGATTCATTTAAGCAAGGCGGTAAAGTATTGTCGTGTGGTAATGGCGGTTCTCATTGTGATGCCATGCATTTTGCTGAAGAGTTAACGGGTCGTTTTCGTGATAATCGTCCTTCCTATCCAGCAATTGCAATATCGGATGTAAGCCATATTTCATGTGTAGGTAATGATTATGGATTTGATTACATTTTTTCACGCTATGTTGAAGGTGTGGGTAACAAAGGCGATGTATTACTCGGTATTTCAACATCAGGCAATTCAACCAATGTCATTAAAGCCATTGAAGCGGCTAAACAAAAAGGCATGAAGATCATTACACTAACGGGCAAAGATGGCGGTAAGATGAATGGACTTGCAGATGTGGATATCCGTGTTCCACATTTTGGCTATGCTGATCGCGTACAAGAAATCCATATCAAAGTTATCCATATCCTAATTTTACTTATTGAAAAAGAGATGACCAAATAAAATGTGTGAACTATTGGGTATGAGCGCTAACGTCCCAACGGATATCTGTTTTAGTTTTACCAGTTTAATTAAACGAGGTGGGGATAAAGGTCCCCATAAAGATGGCTGGGGAATCACGTTCTATGAAGGAAAAGGTTGCCGAACATTCAAAGATCCTGAGCCTTGTAGTTACTCCGCAATCGCCAAAGTGGTTCAAGAGTATCCTATCAAGTCTAAGGCTGTAGTTGCACATATTCGACAAGCAAATCGTGGCGGAGTCGCACTTGAAAATACCCATCCATTTACGCGTCAGTTGTGGGGAAAAAATTGGACTTTTGCCCACAATGGTCAATTAACTGATTACCAAAATCTTGAAACAGGTCTTTTTCAACCCGTCGGTGAAACAGACAGCGAATATGCTTTTTGTTACTTAATTAACCAATTGCACCAAACGTATCCCCAGCAACCTACTGATGATTTAGCCTTGTTTCGCTTTATAAAGCTTTGTGCTGATAATCTCAGTAAGCTGGGAATATTTAATATGTTACTTTCTGATGGACAATTTGTCTTTGCTTACTGCACCACCAATCTACATTGGATAACCCGTAGAGCTCCCTTTGGCAAAGCAAAACTACTTGATGAAGATGTAGAAATTGATTTTCAAAAACATACAACACCTAATGATATAGTAACCATTATTTCGACTTTACCTTTAACATCAAATGAGACTTGGAATAAACTTAATGCAAATGAAGCAATCTTGTTTAAAAATGGTGAAATCAACCAATCTTTTTCATCTTAACGCGAACCATTGGCGGTTCGTCTTTGAATAAGTACTGTAAATACGCTAATGTTAATAAGCCAATAAAGGTTAATATAATCCAAGGTAAGTGTGGAAAACCAATCTCCATAGCAATATCATAAAGCCATCCCGCACCGGTATAACCAATAAATCCGCCTAGAGCCAGCCCTAACCGACTAAACCCCATGTAACTGCCTTTAGCTTTAGGATTTGTTAAAACCGTTGATAAAGTTTCTCTGGCAGGTTCAGCAACAATTGCCCCTAAATAAAAGAGTGCAATTAGTGTTAAAAGCATAGATAAATGTGTCGTAAAACCAATAATGATAAAAGCAAATGACATCAAGAACAGACCGAATTTAAGACGTTGATCCAATCTAAAATATTTTTCACTTAAGCGCGCAAGTGGATAAAGTAATACCAGTGAAATACCAGCTTGAATTGCATACATCCATTTTACATAACTAGGGCTACCTGATACTTGGGTTATAGTGAGCGGTAACATTAACATTATCTGTACCCATAACACATAATAACCGGTTAAAGTAAGCACATAACGGGTAAATTTTTTATCTTTAACAACCATTTTCATACCTTTGATGATTGGCGCTTTACCTATGGCTATGTGGTAAGCTGGCAAAAAGAAAATATTAAAAATACCACACAAGAAGAAAATAAAAGCCCCACACCAACAGACTAAATGGAAGTCATAATCAATTAAAATCCCACCAATAAGCGCACCAATAACTGCTCCTGCATTATCTTGTATCATTAATAGCGAAATAAATTTGCCACGCTCATGTGGACGAGTGAATTTAATAGTCAATCCCATACGAGGAGGATCAAAGAGTAATCCTCCTAATGCTGAAAGCAAACAAGAAAGTAACAATAGCCAAGGTTCGCTAGCAACCGCCATCGAAATAAATCCGACGCAACGCAAAAACATTCCAGTAACAATCATTGGTTTTGCACCAAAACGATCAGCAATCGCGCCACCAATAATTCCAAAACCTTGTTGCACAAATTGTCGAAAACCTAAAGCAAAACCGACAAATAGAGCACTCCATCCGACTTGACTTACAAAATGAGTCGAAACCAGAGGAAAAACGACGTAAAATCCTAAGACAATAAACAAATTATCCAACAACAGTATTTGTCTGCCAGTTTTGCGAATTTGGGATGGTATTGGCATTTAATTAACTCTTTCGGCTAAATAACCTTGATAATCAGGAATTTCGATATCAACTTCTTGTTTAAAAATGGCCGATTGAATTAATGCATTGGCAGTAGCTTGGTTGGTTGCAACTGGGATATTCCAAACTGTTGATAACCGTAATAACGCTTTAACATCTGGATCGTGAGGAACGGCGTTAAGTGGATCCCAAAAAAAGATAAGAATATCAATTTTACCTTCCGCAATTAGTGCACCTATTTGCTGATCACCACCCATCGGACCACTAAGCATTGGGGTAATATTTAATCCTGTTTCTTTTTTAATTAAGGTGCCCGTTGTTCCTGTTCCACATAAATTATGATGTGCAAGTTCTTCTCGGTTTTTTTGACACCAATTTAATAGTAATTCTTTCAAGTGATCATGCGCAACTAATGCAATATTTTTTTTTGCTGGTAATTTACGAGTGGTATAACGCATTTTTGTTGTCCTAATTCTTTATAATTTTTTTAATTTTTTAACAGAGTATGAATTAAAGTGCAAGGGATATTTATTGATCAATCGATAATAAAAAAGGCACCGAAGTGCCTTTTTAGAATTTAACAAGTTACAACCAATTAGAATTGATAGATTAAACCAAGTGCAACGGTATCTTTCGTTGTAGCTTTAATTTGTGATTTAGTAAATGCACCGTCTTCGTAAAGAGCACGACGTGCACCAATATCATCTTTATCTAACAAGTTGATTTTGTAATCAATGATAGCTTGTAGGTTTTTGTTGAAATCATAAGTTAGACCAACATCAACATATTTAGCTAGGTCATTACCTTTAAGGCCTGCATCACTTGTTAAGCTAGATGCATCTTTAACTTTATGTTGGATATAAGCTAAAGATGGAGTTAAACGACCAACTTCAAAGTCGATACCATATTGTGCTACGAATTCAAAACCTTTAGTTTTTAAATCATCCGCACGACGCTCTGTTGTAGCATTGTCCCAACCATATTTTTGTTTGCCTTCAATATATAGCGCTGCTAAATAAACATTATTGTTGTCGTATTTAACACCTGCTGACCATGATTTAGCATCTCTATGACCGCCTGTTTGTGCATAACCAGCACCAACAGATAGACCTGTGTCAAGCACATCCCAATCTACTACAGAACCCCATGCTTCGGCACTGTTGTGACCATTTCGAGCATGTTCATTGAAATGACTAGTTGAACTATTATCACCATTGTCAGCGTATTGAACAGCAAAGCGTAAACCATTAACTAGACCGAAGAAATCTGAGTTACGGTAAGTTGCTACAGCTTTAGTACGTGCAGTTAAAGCATAAAGATCATTATCTGATGCATCGCCACCAAATTCAGGTAAAACATCGGTATATGAAGTTAAGGTTTTTAACACACCATCATTACGACCATAATCGAATGAACCGAAATCACCAAAGTTTAAACCTGCAAATGCATAACGAGTTTCGTTATCAGCATTTTTTCCAGTTTTTGCTTCATATTCCCAACGACCATAACCGGTTAAACTATCAGTAACTTGAGTTTGTCCTGACATGCCTAAACGAGCGGTAGTTTTGTCACCTTCGCCAGTTTGATTGTCGCGATCAGTAATATAGTTTAAAGCATAAACTCGACCATAGAAGTCAACTTTATTACCATCTTTGTTCCATACTTCAATAGAAGCGTTAGCTGTACCTGCAATTAAAAGCGCAGGAATTGCGATTGCTAATAGATTACGTTTCATTTTGTTACCCTCGTAGGTATATTTTATTATTAAAGAAGCAAATTACTTTGCTCTGGATTTAATAATTAACTACTAAAAATAGCAATTATATTATTACAGTGATATCTATTTTAATTTTTATAAAATAGATTTTAATCGTATACACTATCTATTTAACAATGTTCTTTAGATTAAATCTGAGGTTTTGCGATTATTTTAATATTTAATATTAAATTTTTTAAACATTAAATGTTTTTTTGCTCAAAAAGAGGTTTTTTTAGGTATTAAAAAAGGCACCTAAGTGCCTTTTTATAAGAGGTTAAGAGATTAGAATTGGTAAATTAAACCAACGCCTAACACATCTTTTGTACCTGGTTTGTTCCCGTGTTTACCACGTGGAGTTTCAGTATTCCAATCAGCACCGATATCTTTATGATCTAACAAGTTGAATTTATATTCAACAATTGTACTAAAGTTTTTATTTAAATCGTAAGTTGCACCTAAAGACACATACTTAGCTACAGGAGAATTATATCCTGCCGCATAATAATGGTAATCAGCATCAGAGAAGTGCATAGAATCTGCTTTAAGTTTATGTTGAACATAAGCTAAAGATGGAGTTAAACGACCCACTTCTAAATCAATACCATATTGAGCAACTAATTCAAAGCCTCTGAGTTTAAGATCACGATCTCTTTCAACACCATTATTCCATACAACAGTAGTGGCTCTTTTTACTTTACTTTGGAAGTAGTTAGCACCTAAATATAAGTCATAGTTTTCATATTTAAGACCAGCTGCCCAAGTATTATGGCGGGTATCGCTCACAGTTGATTGAGCATAGCCTGCGCCAGCAGTTAAACCTGTATCAAAAATACGCCATTGTACGTTTGCACCGTAGGCTTCTCTTGAATTTCCTTTGATACCGTCTACAGTAGTAGAATTATCACCATTATCAGCATATTGTAAAGCAAAACTGATGTCATCAGACAAACCAAAGAAGTTGTTGTTACGATAAGTCGCTACAGCTTTAGTACGTGAAGAAAGTACATTCCAATTATTGTTTGCTGCGTCACCACCAAATTGCGGCAATACATCAGTATAAGCAGTGATTGCTTTTAACACACCATCGTTACGACCATAATCGAATGAACCTAAGTCACCAAAGTTTAAACCTGCAAATGCATAACGAACTTCATTGTCAGAATTTTTACCTGCTTTCGCTTCATATTCCCAACGACCGTAGCCTACTAGGCTATCAGTAATTTGAGTTTGGCCAGACATGCCTAGACGAGCTGAAGTATCATCACCTTCATCTTTTTGACCGCGGTCAGTGATGTTATTAGCTGCTTTTACTCGACCATAAAAGTCAACTTTGTTGCCGTCTTTGTTCCATACTTCGATAGAAGCGTTTGCACCAGCTGCAACTAAAAGTGCAGGAATAGCGATTGCTAATAGATTACGTTTCATTTTTTACCCTCATGGTTATTTTAATACTGACACAGTCCATAGGATTTGAGTCAATTTCAACTACAATGATTATTCATCCAAAAATAATATCTTTATCTATTATTTTTATCTAATTTTCACAGTAGTGTAAATTATGTATAAATTTTACTTAAAATCAAGTGAACTTTTCGTTAAACAGGATGTCTAACGCTAAAAAAGGGTTTGTTTGGATACTTTTTGTACTTTTTTTGAATTTCTATTATGCTTTTTTCATCTAAACCAACTTAATATCGGTTTAGATGAATAAAAATGCAATCAGTTTAGAAATTTGCGTTACGCGGAGTTCTTGGGAATGGAATAACATCTCGGACATTTTGCACACCCGTGACATAAACAATTAAGCGTTCAAATCCCAGACCAAAACCAGAGTGAGGGACTGTGCCATAACGACGTAAATCACGATACCACCAGTAATCTTCTTTTTTAAGACCCATTTCGTCCATTCGTTTATCTAGCATATCTAAGCGTTCTTCACGTTGTGAACCGCCAATAATTTCGCCAATGCCTGGCGCTAACACATCCATTGCTGCCACAGTTTTACCATCGTCATTCATACGCATATAAAATGCTTTGATATCTTTAGGATAGTTTTTAACAACAACTGGTGCTTTAAAATGTTGCTCAGCTAAATAACGTTCATGTTCTGAAGCTAAATCAATACCCCAACTCACTGGATTTTCAAATTTGGCATCACAATTTTGTAAAATAGTAATTGCATCGGTGTAATCAACTTGTGCAAAATCGGCACTTATAAAATTTTCTAGCCGAGTAATCGCATCTTTATCAATATGCTGAGCAAAAAATTGCATATCATCAGCACGTTTTTCAAGTACTGTCTTAAATACATATTTCAGCATATCTTCAGCTAGCTTGGCGTTGTCATCAAGATCAGCAAACGCAACTTCAGGTTCCATCATCCAGAATTCGGCTAAATGACGCGTAGTATTTGAGTTCTCAGCTCTAAACGTTGGACCAAAAGTATAGACTTTTGAAAGCGCACATGCATAAGTTTCAGCATTTAATTGGCCAGATACTGTTAAAAACGCTTCTTTACCAAAAAAGTCTTTATCGTAATCAATTTTATCATTATCGTTTTTTGGAAGATTCAACATATCAAGCGTTGAAACACGAAACATCTCGCCTGCACCTTCGGTATCCGATGCGGTAATAATTGGCGTAGAAAGCCAAAAAAAGCCACGTTCATCAAAAAATTGATGAATAGCTTGAGCAAGCGTATGACGAACACGCGTAATTGCACCGACAATATTGGTTCTTGCACGTAAGTGGGCAACTTCACGCAGATATTCTATTGAGTGACGTTTCGCCGCCATAGGATAAGTTTCAGGATCATCCACAAAGCCATACACATCAACCTGTGTTGCTTGTAATTCATATTTTTGCCCCTGTCCTGGTGATTCCACAACTTTACCTGTGATTTTAACCGAACAACCCGCAGTTAAGCGCAAAATATCTTGTTCATAATTAGGTAAATTATTTTCGATAACAGCTTGAATTGGCGAAAAGCAAGAGCCATCATAAACTGCTAGAAATGAAATACCTGCTTTAGAATCACGGCGAGTTCTCACCCAACCTTGAACGGAAATGGTGCTACCAACGGCGATTTTGCCTTGTAACACATCAACAATAGGAGCAACTGAATTCATTTTAATTATCCATCTCTACATTAATTTGTTTAAATAAATTTTAAGTAATACTGATATATTTTAACGATTTCCCATAATAAAATGGAATCAATACCCAATTAAAAAATTTTTATACGGATTTACTTTTATAAGATTAATAATAATTTATTATTAATATTTAACATTGAAAGTTCGTTTTAACTCATCAATAAAATCTAAATCTTGAGATATTGTTTTACCTGGACTATCAGATAATTTAGCCACTGATTGATTATTGCATTGCGTTAATTTAATCACAATATTCAAAGCTTTGGTATTCGCTTCGGTTGAAGGAATATCACACGCCAAAAAGCCACCAATACCGAATGACAGTTTTACTCGATGATTAAAATGGTTATAAATTTTAATAGCCTTATCAAAATTTAAACTATCAGAAAAAACGAGTAATTTAGTTTTAGGATCTATTCCTAACTGCTGATAATGCGCTATAGCTTTTTCACCCCATTCAATAGAATCACCTGAATCATGGCGAAGTCCTTGATAACAAGAAGCAAAATGATGTTCGAAATCACGCAAAAAAGCATCCATGGTAATACAATCAGTTAAAGCAATATCTAAATCATGAGGGTACTCGTCTAACCAAACTCGAAGCGCATCTTTTTGACAATCTTTCAAAATTGGACTTAATCGTTGATGCGCTTGGAACCATTCATGAGCTTGAGTGCCAACGGGATTTAACCCTAAACGATAGGCAAGTAAATAGTTGCTAGTGCTATTAAAATCTTGAAAATTATCTTTCAAATAGCTGACAACGGCTTCTTGTACCGCAAACGAATAACGCCGACGCGTACCAAAATCCATTAAATTAAAACCAGACATATCCATATTAGCCGTTTTTTCATTAAATAGAGCCAATTTATCTTTTAGTCTAGCGATTGCTTCTGGCACACCGATTTGTGGTGAACGATCCTTATGTACAATTTCACTGATTACCGCAAGCAAAGGGACTTCCCATAAGATAACATCTAACCATTTACCTTCAATCGAAATTTCAAGTACACCATCTTCGTTTTTAATGGTGAGTAAATCACTATTGAAGCGCCAATCTTTAAGCCAATTTAAATAGTCGGATTTAAAAAATGGAATACCAGATAAATAGTTAAATTCATCATCTGTAAGCGATAACGATTCCATTAATTTAACTTGATACATTATTTCATCAGCATAATGTCCTAATAAATCATCACTTCGACAACGGAACTGCGCAACAACGGTTGCATCTGGGTAATGATGAAAAACGGCTTGTTGCATATGCAATTTATATGCATCAGTATCTAAAATTGATGTAATTATTGCTGGTAACATATGTATCTATTATTACTACTATAAAGAAAATTCCTCAGATTATAGCAGAATAATAGTGAAGAGATAGACTAATTATGTAATAAGATTATTTTTAATCAGCTATAATACTATCTAAATAGGATAAAGATTGAATACCAACTAAAAAGGTCACGACAAAAATGAATACCAAAACAGCTGAATTACAACCCATTGCTAAATATCGTCTCGATTATAAAACACCAGATTTTACCATTACAGACATTGATCTTGATTTTGATTTGGCGCCAGAAACAACCACAGTCACTGCTCGTAGCCGTGTTGTGCAAAAAAACCAGCAAGCAAACGATCTCATTTTAGATGGTGAGGACCTTAAGCTCATTTCGATCAACATTAATGAACAATCTTGGCAAGATTATCAAATCACTGAAACAGGTCTAATCATTCAGAATGTTCCAAGCGAATTCACCCTTACCATTGTTAACGAAATTAAGCCAATTGATAATACAGCGCTGGAAGGATTATACGTTTCAGGTGAAGCACTATGCACTCAATGCGAAGCAGAAGGATTTAGACATATCACCTATTATCTTGATCGTCCAGATGTTCTTGCTCGCTTTTCAACTCGAATCACTGCCAATAAACAACAATATCCTTATCTACTTTCTAATGGTAACCGTATTGCACAAGGTGAACTTGCTAATGGTCGTCATTGGGTTCAATGGCAAGACCCTTTCCCTAAACCAGCCTATCTATTTGCATTAGTTGCAGGTGATTTTGACATATTGAGAGATCAATTTACCACTCAATCTAATCGTAAAGTTGATTTAGAAATTTATGTTGATAAAGGTAATTTAGACCGTTCACATTGGGCTATGACGAGCTTAAAAAATTCAATGCGCTGGGATGAAACACGCTTTGGTTTAGAATACGATTTAGATATCTTCATGATTGTTGCGGTTGATTTTTTCAATATGGGCGCAATGGAAAATAAAGGTCTGAATATCTTTAACTCCAAATATGTATTAGCCAAACCAGAAACCGCAACCGATACAGACTATTTGGGTATTGAGGGAGTAATTGGTCACGAATATTTTCACAATTGGACTGGCGATCGGGTCACTTGTCGAGATTGGTTCCAACTTAGCTTAAAAGAAGGATTAACGGTGTTTCGAGATCAAGAATTCAGTTCTGACATGGGTTCAAGAGCCGTTAAACGTATTGATGACGTTAAATTAATGCGCACTGTACAGTTTGCCGAAGATGCAAGTCCGATGTCACACCCTATTCGCCCTGACCAAGTTATTGAGATGAATAATTTTTACACGGTAACCGTGTATGAGAAAGGCGCAGAAGTGATTCGTATGATGCATACTCTATTAGGCGAAGAAAAATTCCAAGCGGGAATGAAGCTCTATTTTGAACGTCATGACGGAAGTGCAGCAACATGTGATGATTTTGTAGCAGCAATGCAAGATGCATCAGGAATCGATTTAACTCAATTCAAATTATGGTATAGTCAATCAGGAACACCAGAATTAACTGTTACTGATAGTTATGACTCCAAAAATCAGCAATATACTTTAACAGTCGAGCAACATACTCCTGCAACTCAAGATCAAGCGAAAAAACAAGCACTGCATATTCCGCTAGATATTGAATTATATCAACATAATGGTCAAGTGATTACACTACAATATCAAGGTAAATCTATTCACCATGTTTTAAATTTAACTCAGTCTAAACAGCAATTTATTTTTGACCATGTTAATGAAAAACCAATTATTTCACTATTACGGGATTTTTCAGCACCTGTTAAATTAACTTATGATTATCAAGATGATGATCTTATTTTCTTGATGCAACATGCGACTAATGCTTTTAGTCGTTATGATGCCGCACAAATGTTGTTAGCAAAATATGTACGCTTAAATGTAGCAAATTTCCAAGAAAATCGTGAATTAACATTGCCAGAATCAGTATTAGATGCCTTTAGAGCAGTATTATTATCAGAAACGGCTGATCCAGCTTTAATTGCACAAATTTTGACTTTACCGTCTGAAAACGAATTAGCCAATTTATTTAAGGTCATCGATCCAACAGCCATTTATCAAGTTCGTCAGTTTTTACTAAGTCGTTTTGCCAATGAACTGAACGACGAATTAAATGCAGTTTATTTTAATAATAAAGTCGTTGACTATCATATTGAACATAAAGATATTTCTAAGCGATCACTTAAAAACTGCTGTTTAACTTTATTAGCCTATGCGGATAATAAATCCCATGCCAACACATTAGTAAGTCAGCAATACTATCACGCTAATAACATGACGGATTGCTTAGCTGCTCTAACTACAGCAGTTAAAGCGCAACTTGATTGTTACAATGAATTGTTAACTGATTTTGATAATAAATGGCATCAAGATGGCTTGGTAATGGATAAATGGTTATCCCTTAATGCAACAAGTCCAGATACCCATGTGCTATCAACCGTGAAGAAATTATTAACTCACCGTTCATTCTCAATGAGTAATCCAAATCGCATTCGTGCATTAATTGGAGCTTTTGTAAATAATAACCCTGTTGCTTTTCATGCTGAAGATGGAAGTGGTTATCATTTCTTAGTTGAAATCTTGACTGAGTTGAACCAGAAAAATCCACAAGTTGCCGCTAGATTAATCGATCCACTGATTCGGTTGAAACGTTATGGCGAAAAACGTCAACAACTGATGCGAACAGCGCTTGAAAGATTACTAAAACTTGATAATCTCTCTAAAGATTTATATGAAAAAATTAGTAAAGCTTTAGCAGCATAATCAATAAAACATATCATCCTACATAATTATAGTAGGATGATATGACTTTATTATTCGATATTTTTACTAAAACGTATAGGTAACCTCAAACTTTTTGACATTTCTACCTTTTAAAAAATAAGATAACGGACTTTAAATGACAATTACCATAAAAGAAATAACACCTGCTGAGCTAGCACAAAAAATAGAGGCATTTGATAAGTTATTCTTACTTGATGTCCGTGAACCTAATGAAGTTGCCATTTGTAGTATTAATGGATCAACACATATTCCAATGAATCTTATTCCATTATATTTAGATGAAATTCCAGATGGAATTGATATCGTTATTTACTGCCACCACGGTGTTAGAAGCTTAAATGTGGCTAACTATTTAGCCGAAAATGGCTTTGATAGCGAATATTTATATAATCTCACGGGGGGAATCGACGCTTGGGCGCTCACTATTGATGAACAGATGACAAGGTATTAAAAAGCCCATGACTACATGGGCTGTATGCAACTATATATACTTTATCCTAATGAGAATTTTGATCTATTCCTGAGGCATTACCCAATAACCATTTTGATTATGCTCTTTCATATAATCTTTAAACTGCTGGGATTGATAAATGCGCTTAATATCTTGAGCCCACTGACTGTTTTCATTACCGCCGTTCACAACAACCATAATTTCTAAATCAGGAATAATAGTTTCTAAAAGTAACGCTTTATTTGAGTCAATGTTAGCTGAGTAAACGATACTTCCTGGTATCACCGCAAAATCTACTTCGTTCATGACACGAGGTATATTAGCTGAATCCATTTCAACAATATCAATGCCTGCAATATTTTGAGCGATATCATTTTTACTAACGATGATTGGATTAGCATTTTCTTTCAATTTTATCCAACCTGCTTTTTCGAGTAAGTTATAAGAACGGGCTGCATTTGACGCATCTTGTGGAATCGCGACTTTAGCCCCCGCAAACACTTGCTGCAATGAGGTATATTTATTCGAAAATATGGCTGCCGGTACAGACGGCACATGAACCACTGGCTTTAAATTAGCTTTGCGCTGACTATTAAAAACATCCATATAAGCAGTATGCTGAGCGACCGTTAAATCAATACTACCTTCACTTAAAGCCACATCTGATTCAAGTAAATGAGGAAAATTAACTAACTTAACCTTATATCCTTCTGATTCTAATATTGGCATAACAGCATCTTTAAAAAGATCATTATAGGGACCAGGTGACACCCCCATACTAATCTCTTTTTTGGTTTGATTATTAGCTTGCTTGGATGAATCGTTACAAGCATTTATAAAAAATGCAGAACATACGATTAATGCTAATGATAGGTATTTAAATAATTTTTGTTTGATAAAACATATTTTCATGTGAGCTACCCTTTGTAAGCTAGAAACATTAGATACACTCTAACATAGAAAAAATAGTTCATTTATTCCATGTAATTCTATCTTATAACTTTTTGGAATAAGATATAAAAAACGATTATTAGAGAGATAAATATGCCTATGTTACCGTTAATAGTATCAATCATTATTAATCGTTGGATATATTATGAGTCAAACTATCGCAGATACTATTCATCGACTCTTTGTCGAGTTACACCAAAATCCTGAACTTTCTAATCAGGAATTTGAAACCACAAAACGATTAAAATCTTATTTACAACAAGCCAATATACGCATTTTGGAATTAGGCGCTAAAACAGGTGTGATAGCAGAAATAGGCTCCGGTTCACCAGTACTAGCATTACGTGCTGATATTGATGCATTGCCTATCCAAGAACAAACCACGTGTGAATATCGTTCAAAAAATCCAAATGTAATGCATGCCTGTGGGCACGACGTACATACTGCTATTTTAATGGGAGCAGCATACTTACTAAAAGCACATGAAAAAGATTTAAAAGGAACAATTCGTCTACTATTTCAGCCTGCTGAAGAAAATTTTAGTGGTGCATTACACTTTATTGAAATTGGTGCATTAAAGGGAGTTGATGCAATCTTAGGGCAACACAATAATCCCAATTTAACCATAAATCAGATGGCATCATGTGCTGGGCCGTTTTCTGCTAATGTTGACCGTATTGAAATTACTGTTAAAGGTGTAGGTGCGCATGCAGCAAGGCCAGAAACAGGGGTTGATCCTATCGTTGTTGGTGCTCAAATAGTTAATGCAGTTCAAACAATATCAAGTCGAAGTGTGAGCGGATTAGATGCGGTTATCGTTAGTATTACCAAATTTCAAGGAGGAAATACTTGGAATGTAATTCCCGAAACGGTAGAAATGGAGGGAACGGTTAGAACGCTCACACCTGAAATTAGAGCTAAAGTTAAACAGCAGCTAAAAAATATTACTGAAAATATTGCTTCTGCCTTAGGTGCGAAAGCTGAGCTACGCTGGTTTGATGGTCCACCATCCATTATTAATGATGCTAAATGGGTTGAATTTGCCAAACAAGTTGCTAAACATGCAAATTATGAAATCGTCGACTTTAAACCTCAACTTGGTGGCGAAGATTTTGCTCATTACTTACATCACGTTCCCGGCGCTTTTATTAACCTTGGTTCACAAAGTCCTTACGCTGTGCATCATCCTAAATTTCAGCTTAATCGAGATATGATAATGCCTGCCGTTAACTATTTATCTGAACTTGCCAAGCAAGCACTAATTCAATTAGCACAAGATAAAAAAGCAGGTGGTAACTTATGATTAAATTTGAAAATGTATCAAAACAATATGAGCGCAATGACATTACTACCCAAGCATTAAATAATATCAATTTAACCATAGCAAAGGGGGATATTTATGGCATTATCGGTTATAGTGGTGCCGGAAAAAGCACACTTGTTCGTTTAATTAACTTTCTCGAAAGACCGACTCAAGGCAGTGTCACAATTCAAAATCAATTACTCAATCAACTATCTAGTCAAGAGTTACGTCAAGTTCGTCGAAAAATCGGCATGATCTTCCAGCACTTTAATTTACTTGAATCAAAAACCGTATTTGAAAATGTTGCTATTCCATTAGTCCTAATCAAAAAAGATAAACAAACGATTAAACAAAAAGTGTATGAACTATTGGAGTTTGTTGGATTAAGAGATAAAGCTAATAGCTATCCTAAAGAGCTATCGGGTGGGCAAAAACAGCGCATAGGTATTGCGCGAGCTTTAGCTAACAATCCAGATATACTGCTGTGCGACGAAGCCACATCAGCGCTTGATCCACAAACGACTCAATCCATTTTAGACTTAATAAAACAAATCAATGAAAAATATAAAATAACCGTTGTATTAATCACTCATGAAATGAGTGTTATTGAACGAATTTGTCACAAAGTTGCCGTCATGGAAAAAGGTAACATCATTGAGCATGGTAATGTGCTTGATGTATTTGGTCACCCGAAACATCACACGACACAAAATTTTGTCAGCTCTGTGATAAACGATCAAATTCCAAGTGGTGTAGTTGAAAATCTATTAAAAATAGAAGGAGACAAAAATAATATCAAATTATTTAAATTGGAGTTTTTAGGACGTTCAGCCTCTGAGCCCGTCATTAATTCACTCATTTTACAACAAAAAGTTATTGTGAATATTTTATTTGCCCATATGTCAGAAATCGAAAAAACGGTTTTAGGCAGTATGTTTGTTCAATTAAAAGGTGAGGATAGTAACATTGACGAAGCGGTGCACTATCTACGTGAACGTGGTGTACAAGTTACCAAAATAAAACAATGGGAGATTAATTAAATGCAAATATTTAATAATATACTTAGTTATTTAAGTACGAATTTTGCCACTACTGTCACCTCTGATCAGTTCATACAAGCATCTTTCGAAACCTTGATTATGGTTGTTTTTTCTTTAATATTGGGCTCTCTGATTGGCATTCCATTGGGTATCTGTTTAGTAACCACTCGCCCTTCTGGTCTACTTGAAAATAGACGAATCTATCGCATTATCAACCCAATCATTAATTTAGTGCGTTCATTGCCATTCATTATTTTACTTGTCGCAATTTTGCCTTTAACAAAGTTTATTGTCGGCAGCTCAATTGGAACTACAGCAGCAATTGTTCCACTCACTTTTTATGTTGCTCCTTACATAGCTCGATTAGTGGAAAACTCGTTATTAGATGTAAAAAGCGGTATTATTGAAGCTGCAGAAGCTATGGGCGCAACGCCAATCCAAATAATTTGGCATTTTATGTTACCAGAAGCTTTTAGCTCATTACTTTTAACGCTTACAACCGCCACAATTGGCTTAATTGGAGCTACCGCCATGGCGGGTGCTATTGGTGCAGGTGGTATTGGCGATTTAGCTATTTCATATGGTTATCAACGTTTTGACACGACGGTAACTTACATCTGTGTGTTTATTTTGGTTATTGTCATTCAATTTGTACAAAGTACGGGTAACTACTTAGCTCGCAAGGCACGGCATGAATAGCTTAACTAAGCGATAATATATAGAGTAAATTACTCTCTATATTATCTATATTTATTAAACGTCTTTATTACTTAAGTTCTATTACCTGAGTTTAAATACTACTTTATTGCAGATTAATAAATAGTAATGAATGTAAAAAAGTTTCAGGTTAACTATACGTTTGAGTATAAAACACACGAATAAATTCGTTATAACAGGTTTAAATTAGTAAAAACAGACTCATTGATAATATGTTTAATAGATTTCATTATTAATAAATATCAAGTAAAATAGGCGAAATTTTAATTCTGGTAGTGTAGGAAATCATTGTGACTGATGCATTACAGCAAAATTTGGTCGAAATACACGATATGTCTTTCTATCGTGGAACACGACCTATTTATAAAAATATGAGTTTGACTGTTCAAAAAGGCAAGATAACCGCTATTATGGGGCCTTCTGGAATTGGTAAAACTACACTATTAAGACTGATTGGTGGACAATTAAAACCACAAACAGGACAAATTTTATTTGATGGTGAAGACATACCAAGCATGTCTCGCTCAAGACTATATGAAGTACGCAAGCGCATGAGCATGCTATTCCAATCAGGCGCATTATTTACTGACCTATCTGTATTTGATAATGTCGCTTATCCTCTGCGTGAGCATCTTAAATTACCTGAACCAGTATTACATAACTTGGTATTGATGAAGTTACAATCCGTAGGACTTCGCGGTGCGGCAAATATGATGCCATCAGAATTATCTGGAGGGATGGCTAGACGAGCGGCATTAGCGAGAGCAATTGCGCTTGATCCTGATTTAATCATGTTTGACGAACCTTTTGCTGGGCAAGATCCAATTTCAATGGGCGTAATTGTTAAGCTTATTTCTGAAATTAATCAATCGTTAGGATTAACATGCATTGTGGTTAGTCATGATGTGAACGAAGTGTTGAGTATTGCCGATTACGCCTACATTGTAGCAGAACAGCATATTATCGCTGGTGGTACTTCAGAGCAACTACGTGACAATGATGATTTACGAGTTAAACAATTCTTGGAAGGACTTGCAGATGGACCAGTACCTTTTCATTATCCTGCTAATGATTACAAATTGGACCTAAGCAGAGGTATAAAATAATGTTGAATTTACTCGCAAAAATGGGGCAATGGTTTATTAATGTGATCGCCATGATCGGGCGCTCAGGAATGATGCTATTTGGCGCATTGATTGGTCAACCACAATTTAAAAAACAATTCCCATTACTGGTCAAACAATTCTACTTTGTTGGTGTACAATCATTATCCATTATTATCGTGTCAGGTCTGTTTATCGGCATGGTACTAGCGCTACAAGGCTACTTTATTTTAACAACATTTGGAGCTGAAGCCAGTTTAGGGATGTTGGTTGCACTTGCATTGTTACGAGAGCTAGGACCTGTTGTTGCTGGATTACTGTTTGCTGGCCGTGCAGGCTCTGCCTTAACAGCTGAAATCGGTCTTATGAAAGCTACCGAGCAGCTATCAAGTATGGAAATGATGGCAGTTGATCCTTTACGCCGCATTATAGCTCCACGGTTCTGGGCAGGATTTTTTAGCATGCCATTTTTAACAGCGATTTTTGTTGCGGTCGGAATCATAGGTGGCGTATTAGTTGGTGTAGATTGGAAAGGGATTGACTCAGGGTTCTTTTGGTCATCCATCCAAAGTAATGTTGATTGGTGGCATGATTTAGGTAACTGTTTTATTAAAAGTTTTGCATTTGCTATTGCCAGTACTTGGATTGCACTTTTTAATGGATACGATTGTGTACCAACATCAGAAGGAATTAGTCGGGCAACAACTAATACAGTTGTTTATTCATCATTAGTTATTTTGGGGTTAGATTTTATTTTAACCGCATTAATGTTTAGTAATTGAGGTCATTAAACATGAGTCGTAAAGTAGAAATTACAGTAGGATTATTTATGGTGCTGGTTATTGTCTCAGTACTATTTTTATGCTTTAGAGTAACTGACCCAACATCTTTTGTTAGTCATAACTCTTATAGAGTCTATGCACAATTTGATAATATTGGTGGTTTAAAAGTACGTTCACCAATTAAAATTGGTGGGGTTGTTATTGGTCGTGTCAGTGATATTAGCTTAAAAACCACGAACAATGAAGATTATAAACCGTGGGTAACCATGGATTTAGACACTCAATATAATAAAATTCCAAAATTAAGTTCACTTTCAATTAAAACATCAGGTTTATTAGGTGAACAATTTATTGATATCAACTTTGGATTAGATCAAGGCACAATAAATGATATTGATGCTTTAGATGCACCGACATCTTCATCAAGTACGGATAGTCCTAATCAAGAAGATAATCATCCTTATCTAGAAGATGGTTCTATTATATATAACACAAAACCAGCAGTGGTCATTGAAGATCTAATTGGACAATTTTTATATAGTGCGGGTGGATCATCGGATAAAGACAAAAAACAAGATACTAATGACAGCAAGGAGTAACTATGTTAACCAAATTTAAACAAACCTTTTTCTTAGTACTTACTTTAATGATAAGTGCTACGGCATTTGCAAACGATCCATATCAAGATATGCAAGTTGCAGCAGACAAAATTTTTAACACAATGAAAGCAGAGTCTTCAACACTTAAATCCGATCCGAACAAACTTAAAGATATTGTAAGAACGGATTTACTGCCTTACGTACAAGTTAAATATGCAGGAGCATTAATCTTAGGTAATGCATATAAATCAGCGACAGATGCACAGCGTACAGCTTATTTCAATGCATTTGAAAACTATTTAGTACAAGCATTTGCTCAAGCACTTTCGATGTACAATGGACAAACTTATCAAGTTGAAAAATCAAAAGATTTAGGTGATAAATCACTTGTTTCAATCCGTATATTATTAAATCAGCCAGACAAAAATCAACAACCTATTCGTATTGATTTCCAATGGCGAAAAAATACTGTAACAGGTGAATGGAAAGCCTATGACCTAACTGCGGAAGGGGTAAGCATGGTTACCACTAAACAAAACGAATGGGCAACTATTCTGCGCCAAAAAGGTATTGATGAATTAACCAAACAATTAAATGATCTATCAAATCGCAATATTGATCCTAACGCTAAATAAAAAGGCTATTTTATAATGTCGCGAATCAAAACAGATAAACAACAAGATGTATTGTACTTACAGGGTGAACTTGATGTTCACTCTTTAAATGATTTATGGACAACGCAAAGCTCTACATTAAATGGTGTTAAATACATTAATTTAGGTGAGCTCACTCGAGTTGATTCTTCAGGACTCGCGACTTTAGTCTATTTTTGTATTAAATATTGTGTAAAACTAAAAAATATTAATCCACAATTACAAACATTAATCACTTTATATGATTTACAACATGTCATTGATGATTAATATATTGGATTTTTATACTGAAACACCCCCATAACCTGAAACTTTTTTACAAAAATTAAAACGTATAATTTATATTAATGATGAGTATAACTAATGGATAAACAAGAAATTATAAATAAATTAAGAAATTCACTTGAACTTGACGATATTCATGTAATGACCGATGATGGAAGTCATTTTCAAGTTATTGCTGTCGGAGAATTATTTGCCGATCTTAGCCGTGTAAAAAAACAACAAGCTATTTACGCACCTTTAGCAGAATTTATTAATGATAATCGTATCCATGCGCTATCCATAAAAACTTATACTCCCACTGAATGGCAACGTGAGCGCAAACTAATAGGATTATAAGAATGATTCTTATTAACCCTTGAATAAACATTTTTTGCCTCAATATTATTTTCTATTAATAGAAAATATCAATGTACATAAGGTATCGCAACATGACTAACCCATTATTAACAAATGCACCATTACCCCTATTTTCGAAGATTAGGCCAGAACATGTTTTACCAGCCATACAAGAAACATTAAAAAACAGCCGAAATACGATCGAAACAGTATTAAAACAAAACAGCCAATATACTTGGGAAAATTTAATTCAACCAATTGATGAAGTGGATGAAAAATTTAGTCGTGCATGGTCACCTGTTAGTCATCTAAACTCGGTCAAAAATAGCCCTGAATTACGCGAAGCTTATGAAGCATGTTTACCACTTCTTTCTGAATTCAGCACTTGGGTTGGTCAACATAAACCTTTATATCAGGCATATAAACAACTTAAAGAAAGTGAACAATACGCCAAACTAACCAAAGCTCAGAAAAAAGTTATTAATAATGCCCTACGTGATTTTGAATTATCAGGCATTGGGCTGCCAGATGAAAAACAAAAACGTTATGGTGAAATTGTTGCGAAACTATCAGAATTATCATCAACCTATAGCAATAATGTATTAGATGCAACTATGGGATGGTCAAAATTAATTACGGATGTTAAAGCCTTATCGGGTCTACCTGAAAGTGCCCTTGTCGCAGCCCAAGAACAGGCTAAAGCTAAAGGTGAAGAAGGCTGGTTACTTACTTTAGATATCCCAAGTTATCTTCCCGTGATGACCTATTGTGATAACCGTGATCTACGATTTGAACTCTATCAAGCTTATAATACCCGAGCATCTGACCAAGGTCCAAATGCTGGCAAATGGGATAATACTAAAATCATTCAACAAATTTTGACATTACGCGATGAGCTTGCTCAATTATTAGGATTTAAGACCTATGCAGATCAATCACTTGCGACCAAAATGGCAAAATCTACCACGCAAGTAATGGAATTTCTTACCGACCTAGCTTCTAAAGCCAAACCACAAGGCGAAAAAGAACTTGCTGAACTTAAACGTTACGCTTACGAATTTTTCGGTGCCAGTGATATACAACCATGGGACATCGCTTATTACAGCGAAAAACAAAAACAGCACCTTTACACCATCAATGATGAAGAGTTACGACCATATTTCCCAGAGCAACGTGTAATTAGCGGTTTATTTGAAGTCGTACATCGAATCTTTGGCATTACCGCTAAAGAGCGCAAAGGTGTTGATGTTTGGGACCCTGAAGTTAAATTCTACGATCTGTATACTGCTAATGGTGAATTAAAAGGTAGCTTCTATCTTGATTTATATGCTCGCGAACATAAACGTGGTGGAGCTTGGATGGATGATTGTATTGGTCGTATGCACTTTGCGGATGGTCATACACAAAATCCTGTTGCTTATTTAACGTGTAATTTTAACCGACCTATTGGTGATAAACCTGCGTTATTTACCCATAACGAAGTCACTACCCTATTTCATGAATTTGGGCATGGTTTACACCACATGTTAACTGAAATTGAAGTACCGGGTGTTGCAGGTATTAATGGTGTACCTTGGGATGCGGTAGAATTACCAAGTCAATTTTTAGAAAACTGGTGCTGGGAGCCTGAAGCACTTTCGTTTATATCTGGACATTATCAAACTGGTGAGCCATTACCAAAAGAGATGCTAGATAAAATGTTGGACGCTAAAAACTATCAAGCAGCATTATTTATTTTACGTCAATTAGAGTTTGGCTTATTTGACTTTACGTTACACAGTCAGAAAGATCCGGATATTTTAGAAACACTTAAAAAAGTACGACAACAAGTAGCTGTGGTTCCAACGGTTGAATGGGGTCGATTCCCACACGCTTTCAGTCATATTTTTGCAGGTGGTTATGCTGCTGGTTACTATAGTTATTTATGGGCAGAAGTATTGTCGGCTGATGCATTTTCACGATTTGAAGAAGAAGGTATCTTCAATACTAACACGGGTAATGCTTTTCTTGACAATATCTTGTCACAAGGTGGCAGCGATGAACCAATGACGTTATTTAAAAATTTCCGTGGTCGTGAACCACAACTTGAGGCATTGCTTCGTCACTATGGAATTAAGTAATACAGATACTGCTCAGCTAAAGTTATTTGCTGAGCAGTGGTTGGCCACGCATACCGATCTGCCGTTCACACTTGTAAATCAAAACAATAAACTCGAATTACAAAAAAACGACGAACCAAAATTAGGCTCAATATGCGTCAATTTTGTATCTGGCGCTATGGCACATCGTCGTCAATTTGGCGGAGGACGAGGTGAAGCGATTGCCAAAGCGGTTGGCGTCAAAGGTGAGTATTTACCAACGGTTGTAGATGCCACCGCTGGACTGGGTCGCGACGCATTTGTACTTGCCGCTATTGGTTGTCATGTCACTATGTTTGAACGTCATCCTGTTGTTGCTGCACTGCTAGAAGATGGTCTACGGCGTGCTTATTTAGATGAAAATATTGGTGCGTGGTTACAGCGACATTTACGTTTGATTTATCACTCAAGTATTGATGGATTATGCACTTACACTCAAAAACCAGATGTGGTCTATCTTGATCCTATGTTTCCTCATCGAACCAAAAGTGCACTAGTCAAAAAAGAGATGCGCATATTTCAACAATTAGTGGGCAGCGATGATGATTCAGACAGTTTGCTCGAGCCAGCAAGACAGTTAGCCAACAAAAGAGTGGTGGTTAAACGTCCTAGTTATGCACCTTTTTTAGCTAACCAAAAACCAACAGCAGAAATTAAAACGAAAAATCACCGTTTTGATATTTATACCCCTTTAAAGTAATACAGGAATATTCATAATTTATGCGATTAGATAAGTTTCTTGCTCATCATCTCGGCATCAGTCGAACGATTGTTAATAAAGAATTAAAAGCGAAAAAAGTCACGGTCGACGGTGAAATTATTAAATCAGGTGCTTATCAATTGTCACCCGAACAGATAGTTGAATATGATGGTTATGAGATTACACCTGTGACCAATAACCGCTATTTTATGCTAAATAAGCCCCAAGGTTATGTGTGTTCAACTGATGATCCGGATCACCCCACAATTCTTTATTTTATTGATGAGCCTATGCCTGAAAAACTTCATGCCGCGGGTCGATTGGATCTTGATACAACCGGATTGGTATTATTGACTGATGATGGTAAGTGGTCACATCGCATTACTTCTCCTAAACATCATTGTGAAAAAATCTATTTTGTGACAGTTGAACACCCATTAACCGCAGATCTCATTGAAATTTTTAACAATGGAATTCAATTAAAAAGTGAGAAATCACTAACTAAACCAGCTAAATTAAATATTATTGATGATTTCCATGCGGAGCTTACCATTAGCGAAGGACGATATCATCAAGTTAAACGTATGTTTGCGGCTGTAGATAATCATGTGGTTGCATTACATCGTAAACAAATAGGTAATATTAAGGTCGATATTCCTGAGGGTGAATACCGTCCCCTTACCCAAGATGAAATCAATTCGTTTAATCAAAATTAAGATACTTAACAAATTTAAATACTTTAAGTATTTAAACGAAGAATTAATATTTCAAAATCTCTTACAAAATTGCATGTAACGTTATCGTTTTTTAAATAACACATTAATTAACTTTCAGGTTAGAACAGATACAGGACTTACTAGGTGCAAGATCAACATTTACAGTTAGGAATTAATATTTCCAAAAAAAAACTGATTTTAATTCTTGGATTATTATCTATGTTAATGCCATTATCCATAGATATGTATCTACCCAGCATGCCAACCATTGCGCAAGATTTTAATGTAGCCGATGCAACGGTACAACTTACTATTAGCTGTTATTTATTAGGATTTTC
This sequence comes from Gilliamella sp. LMG 34360, assembly GCF_984568995.1. Classification (NCBI taxonomy): domain Bacteria; kingdom Pseudomonadati; phylum Pseudomonadota; class Gammaproteobacteria; order Orbales; family Orbaceae; genus Gilliamella; species Gilliamella sp. LMG 34360. The sequence goes on from NZ_OZ474900.1 coordinate 2,686,595, forward strand.
TTTTGGACAACTTTTATTTGGCCCTATTACTGATAGTTACGGACGGCGTTACGTTTTAATTGCGGGTCTAATTATTTTTATAGTTGCCGCATTAATTTGTGGTATTGCATCGAATATCAATCAATTAATTACCGCGCGCTTTTTTCACGGTATTGCTGCCGCTGCAACATCAATAGTAATTAATGCATTAATGAAAGATATTTATCGTGATCGCGATGAATTTTCTAAAATGATGTCATTTGTCATGCTGATATCCAATGTTGCTCCACTCCTTGCACCGATTATTGGTGGATTTATTCTATATTGGTTTAATTGGCAAGCTAATTTTTACACTATCAGTCTAACGGCACTAATTGGGCTGGCTTTAGTTATCACCTTTATTCCAGAAACATTATCAAAGGCAAAACGATCTAAATTTAGTTTTACCCGTATTTTGAGTAATTTCATTACGTTGTTCCGTCATGGACAAGTATTAGCTTATATGATGATAGGCGCCTTTGCTGGTGCAGGTTTATTCTCATTTTTAAGTTTGGGACCTTTTGTTTACATGAACCTGCATGGTGTTGCATCCACACATTTTGGTTATTACTTTGCACTTAATATTGTTGTTATGGTGTTTATGAATACCCTAAATAGCCGTTTGGTTAAACATGTAGGTTCATTTAAAATGATGCAGTTAGGTCTTTTTATCCAATTTGTCATGGCAATTGGACTTATGATCGTGACATTATTTAATTTAGGTTTCATCTATTTAGTTATCTGTATTGCTGGATATATTGGCTGTATGTCAACCATAGGTGGAAATAGTATGGCTATTATTTTAGATTTTTACCCACATATCGCAGGAACGGCCTCTTCACTTGCTGGCACAATTCGATTTGCAGTAGCGGGAGCCGTTGGTATATCACTATCATTCTTGGTCTCAAATCTTACAACAGTAACGACAGTTTCAGACAATAGTTCTGAATGGCTAATGACAGGCTCCATGGTTTTATGTAATTTTCTGGCAGTCGGTTTATTTTTAAAAATCAGAAATATTAAAAGGAAATAACGATGATCTATCGATTAGGGGATTTATGTCCACAAATTCATGAACATTGTTTTATTGCCAAATCGGCTGATATTATTGGTAATGTGGTTTTAGAGCAAGGAGTATCGATTTGGTTTAATGCTGTCTTACGCGGTGATATTGCACCAATCTATATAGGCAAAAATAGCAATGTGCAAGATAATTGTACGGTGCATATTGAAACCGATATACCCTGTATTGTGGGTGAAAATGTAACGATTGGTCATAACGTTATTCTTCATAGTTGTCACATCGAGGATAATGTTTTAATCGGTATGGGAAGTACTATCTTAAATAATGCGAGAATTGCTAAAAATTGTTTAGTTGGCGCCAATTCATTAGTGACACATTCATTACCTTATGAAGAAGGTTGTTTAATTATGGGGTCACCAGCCAAAATTATTCGCAAACTCACTGAAGCTGAAATTGCTGCTAATAAACAAAATGCTCTAAATTATGTTCAAAATGGACAAAAATTTAGCAAAACTCTATCACCGATTGATTAATACCAACAAGAATAATGATGCTTTAGGGTTTATTCACTCTGTGAGAGGGTGCAATTTATGATAAAATGCTAACAATTTTAACTGTTGCAATTGTTTAGGTACGTACTTGAAAAAGTCAAAAACAACAAGAAAACAGATAATCACTCAATTCATTTTACTGGCAATTATAGGATTATCGGTTTGTCTATTTTTATCCTTATATTCTTATAATCCATCTGATCCTGGATGGTCTCGTACTGCATGGCACAATCCAATCAGTAATTATTGTGGTATCATTGGCGCCTATGTTTCAGATATTTTATTCCAATTCCTAGGTTTTATTGCTTTCAGTATCCCTTTTATCTCGATATTCTTTAGCTCACAAATGGTGGTCTACTATTATCGTAACCCCAATGCTCCTATCAATTACTTTAGTTTGTCATTTCGCATTATTGGTATTTTAGCGTTTATTTTCAGCAGCACAGGTTTCTTTGCTTTAAATATTCGTGATGCAGAACAATTCAATGCTGGAGGATATTTAGGTGCAATTGTAATTGAAAGTCTTTTACCGGTAATGAATGCCCTAACCACTTCATTGGCATTATTAATTACCAGTCTTGCCTGCATCACTTTATTAACTGGATTATCTTGGTTTTACTTAATGGAAAAATTAGGTGCTTTGGTTATGTGGCTCATTACGCCATTCTCAAAGTTAATTTTATCACGTAAAACCAACCAAATAATAAATACCAACCAACAATCCGATAAAGAGTTATCCGTTGTTGGCAAAGAACAAGAACCAAAATTAACTATGCCTCTTGATAGCGAGACGGTAAATACAGATACCGCTCAATCAACATCAATCATAGCAAGTGAAGAAAAAATACAGCATGATATTAATACAGATAAAGCTGAACAACGTGTCGAATCCAACAACCTTAAGGATGATGAGACACTCATCAAAACGGCTGAACAATTATTACAAGAACTTGAAAAAACAACTACAGATCAAGTCAATTCAACCAATCAAGCAACTCGTGATGAGTCTAAAAAAGAGGCTGACTCTAATGATATTTTAGCTCGTATGGAAGTAATCATAAAAAATATGAATGAGCGAAAAACATCATCTGACATGCAATCAGATAAATCTGAAGAAGTGCAAGCTTTGGAAGAAAATAAATATACAATTTCTGATGCACCGAGCAAACCTTTATTCACATCAGGCTATCAAGCACCTAAAATAGAGCAAACCCAAGAAGTTGAGTTAACACCATTTGAGCCTATCAGTGAAATAACACCACCAAAAGTTAATCTTTCAACAACAATTAATGATCAAAATGAACATGAAGAACTTAAAGAAAAAGTCATTGAAAGAGAACAACCTTATGATGTTGATATTGAATCGCTAAAAAAAGCGAACCCTGTTATTGATGATATCTATCTAAATGAAGAAGAGATTGACCAGATTGAAGAAATACCGCAATCTCCTACTTTTACGGTTGAAGCAGAGCCAGTAAATGAAGTTCAAGTTAATGAAGATAACGATGAAAATAATGAAGAAGAAAGCGAAGAAGATGGCTTAATCCACCCTTTATTAAGACGTAATGATAAACCTTTGCCAAAACCAACAACCCCTTTACCATCGTTAAATTTGCTGACGGCACCGCCTACTACGCGAATAGAAATCGATCATTCAGCGTTAAATGCAACGGCCAATCTTTTAGAAAAAAGTTTATCTGATTATCGAGTGAAAGCGAGAGTCGTTGACTATTTACCGGGACCTGTTATTACTCGCTTTGAAATTGAACTTGCACCAGGTATCAAAGCGGCACGCATCTCAACATTAGATCGTGATTTAGCTCGCTCATTATCCATGCCATCTGTACGTGTGGTGGAAGTGATTCCGGGTAAACCTTATGTGGGAATTGAGTTACCCAATAAAAATCGCCAAACAGTCTATTTTAGAGATGTGCTTGATAGCCCTCAATTTAGAAATGCACAATCACCACTTACCGTTGTTCTTGGTAAAGATATTTCGGGGCAATCTGTGGTTGCTGATTTAGCTAAAATGCCTCACCTACTTGTTGCAGGTACTACGGGGTCAGGTAAATCGGTTGGTGTTAATGCGATGATCTTAAGTATTTTATATAAATCAAAACCTGAAGATGTAAGATTTATCATGATAGATCCAAAAATGCTTGAGTTATCCATTTATGAAGGTATACCACATCTATTAACCCAAGTTGTTACTGATATGAAAGATGCAGCTAATGCACTTAATTGGTGTGTCAATGAAATGGAACGCCGTTATCGCCTTATGTCAGCGTTTGGTGTACGCAATATTGCAGGTTATAATGATAAAATTAAAGAAGCAGAAAATATGGGTAAACCAATCCCAGATCCACTTTGGAAACCTACTGACAGTATGGATCTAGATAGACCAATGCTGGAAAAACTGCCTTACATTGTCGTTATGGTCGATGAATTTGCTGATCTTATTATGGCGGTTGGAAAAAAGGTGGAAGAGTTAATCGCTAGATTAGCACAAAAAGCAAGAGCTGCAGGTATCCACTTGGTATTAGCCACCCAGCGACCATCGGTAGATGTGATTACCGGTTTAATTAAAGCTAACATTCCTACCCGTATTGCTTTTACTGTATCAAGTAAAATTGATTCGCGCACCATTTTAGATCAGATGGGAGCAGAATCATTGCTTGGTATGGGTGATATGCTTTATTTAGCGCCGAATAGTTCTATTCCAATTCGTGTTCACGGCGCATTTGTCCGTGATGAAGAAGTACACGCTGTGGTGCAAGATTGGAAAGCGCGTGGTACACCAAAATATATTGAGAATGTGACCGTAGCGACCGATGACGGTGAAAATGGTAGTTCGGATATGTTTCAGGAAGAACTCGATCCACTATTTGACCAAGTGGTGGATTTTGTCGTTGAAACACAAAGAGCATCAATATCTAGCGTACAACGAAAATTCCGTATTGGTTATAATAGAGCAGCCCGAATTGTTGAACAAATGGAATCGGAAGGCATTATTAGTCCTCCTGCCCATAATGGGAATCGTGAAGTACTTGCAGCACCATCCCACAATAATTATTGATTTTAATAAATAAAAAGTACGCCAACCATTTTGTTCAATGAGTTGGCGATATCCAAACATTACGTCACAAACAAATGATTTTACATCATTGCCTATAGGTAATAATTGATAATGAGTGATTATTCACAGCAAATAGCACTATTAGAACTTGAACTTAACAGTGATAATAATCAATGTATACCCGCACAATTAGCGACAAAAGCATTAATAAAAGAGGTCTGTCTATCGCCAAAACCTGGATTGGTTGATATGAATAATAGCGGTGCACATCGTGATATGGACTTCCAAACTTTTGTTCAAAGTATCAAAGCAATCAGTGTCTGGTTCGAACGTTTTTATCAATATGGTAAAGCATCGGCTTTGCAAGATAACCAACAATTTTTAGCAGGCATTAGACCGATTGGTATTGAGTGTGAGCAAGCAATGTACCAAGCAACAAATCAAGTCAATACTCACAAAGGCGGTATTTTTGCTTTTGGACTGCTACTAGGTGCAATCGGCAAATTAGAACAACTAGGCTTAACAATCAATACACAAAATATTTGTGATCAAGTTTCTGCTATTTGCCAAGGAATCGTTACCAATGAACTTAAGCAAAATAATTCAACCACTTCAATAGGTGAAAAACTTTTTAAACTTCACAATTTGCCCGGTGCCAGAGGTGAAGCTGAATCAGGTTATGCAACGGTTCGCACTATCTCACTGCCTATCTATCGAGCAATGAAACATAATGGCTACAATGAAGAAACATGTTTACTGCAAGCAATGTTACATCTACTTGCCTATAATCAAGATACTAATTTAGTATCTAGAGGCGGTTTAGACGGATTAAATTTCGCTCAACATGAAGCGAGAAAACTCATTGAACAAGGTGGAATGACTGATGCTAATGGTCTTGAACGGTTAAATCAGTTAGATGAAGAATTTATAAAACGCAATCTAAGTCCCGGTGGTACAGCCGATTTAATTGCGATTACTTGGTTTTTAGCACAATATTAATTGAACGTTATTTATATTTAGAGCTAAATATTTGGCTAATTCATAGCATTCAATTTTCCATTCTGAAAAACATAATATGGCTATTAAAAGATATTTATTATCACTATGATTTTATTGTTCTGTTTGAGCAATAAAAGCAATAAAAAATAGCCCCCAAAACCGCTACAATCGCCAAACAAAAATATGCCGTCGTCATTGAATATAGCAGACTAACATAACCGACAATGATTGGAAAAACCGTCATACCTAGTGCATAAATAGCTTGAAACAGCCCCATCGCTGTTGAACGAGCATAAGAAGGAATATCTGAAATCGCTTCAAAAGTTAATAGTGAAAATAGTATACCTGTCCCCATCCCTGGAATAATTTGCAACAGTAATATGAGATAACTTGATGATAATTGCGGTATTAAAACACAATAAAAGGCAAGCATAAGAAAAGAGAGGATGATCCAAGATGAGGTGCTTAATTTGGTTATCCAGCTACTTGCTCCAACTTTTGCAAACAATACAGATGACAGCATATATACAATTGAAGATAGACCAATTAAAGCAGAGTTGGCACCAAGTTCACTGAGTATTTGGTTTGTAAAAGACATGGTTGTGGACATTTGTATGCCCTGCTGAATTAAGGCCAACAGAGAAAAAAATAGCAGTTTGGGATCTAAAAAAACCTTAAATAAGTTTTGAAAGCTAAACTGATGATGAATTCTTTCAGGATATTTAAGCCTAATCGCCAAAATAAAAGCGATAAATCCACTTAAGCAACTTAAAAGACAAATAAACCTCATTCCAAAAGATTCAAAGAGTAACGTACTGGATAAAAATGCTAAAAATACGCCTATATTATTTACCATAATAATAAGACTTGTTGCATAACTTTTTTTGGATTTAGGATAAAAACCTAAGAATAACACCATAAATGAGATCCATGTTGAACTAGCAATACCCGAAATAATATTACCAATAAAAAATCCCCATCCATCGGATTGGATTATGCGAATAACAGATGCAAAACCAGCTAAAAAAGATCCCAACACTATAAATACTTTATGCTTTTCTTTCACATTAGCAATTAAACCAACGGGTAAACGTAACAGTAATTGTGAAATACCATAAGCACTCACAACCATACCAATAAAATTAGTTGAAAGATTTATGGCTGCAAGATAAGGTGTTTGATAAGGGATATAAACGTATTGTGCATACCAAAAGAAAAACACAATACAAAGTAATAAATACGATTTTTTTTTCGCTGTTTTCATTAATTATAATTTTAATCCTTACAATCCTTAAGGTTAAAAATATATCTAAATAAAATATTTAGCAACAATTCAAATCAATCTTGTTTAACTTTTTAAACTGTGTTAGCTTGAGTAAAGTTAACCCAATGGTAAAAAAAGTGTTATCACCAAAAATAATACGATCAAATATGCATGATGATTGTTGTTTTAGTATTAACAACAACTCTAGTATGTTTGATCTTTTTTTTACCGAAAATTAACCACTGTTAACGTAATGGAGAAAATAATGGACTATGAGAAAATTGCACAGCAAATATTACAATTGGTCGGAAATAAGCAAAATATTATCAGTGTAAACCATTGCTTTACTCGATTACGGTTCCAACTAAAAGATAATAACAAAGCTAATCGTGAAAAATTATTACAAACTGAGGGGGTCATTTCTGTTGTAGAAAGCAGTGGGCAATATCAGGTAGTCTTAGGTAATAAAGTCACAAAAATTTATGACGCACTTTTACCACTTATTGGTGAAATAAACTCAATAAAACAAGAACAACCAAAAGTTTCAATAGGTATTAAAATACTCAATGCTTTTGCCGCCATTTTTACCCCAATTATTCCAGCAATAGCCGCATCCGGTATGCTAAAAGGGATCTTAGCAATTGCGGTTATAATTGGTAATTACTACTCAACGGATATTAAAACTTATAATACTTATATTATTTTACATGCTGCATCGGATGCGGTGTTTTACTTTATGCCTATAATTTTAGGTTATACCGCAGCCAAAGTATTTAAAGCGCATGAATTTATCTCAATGATTATTGGCGCAACCCTATGTTATCCCTCCATTGTTAGTTTAATGACAAGTAAAAGTGAAGTCACCTTTTTTGCGATTGAACTAACCAAAGCCAATTATACATCAAGTGTTATTCCAATCATTATTGCCGTTTTTATTTTAAGTTATATACAAAGATTTTTAGAAAAAATCATTCCTGAAGTATTAAAAATTATCATGGTGCCTACATTTTCACTACTCATCATGATCCCCGCCACATTACTTATTTTCGGGCCAATTGGAATCTACATTGGCGAATTTATAAACTGGATCTATTACTACATTATGGGGGTTAGCCCTATCTTATTAGGTGCTTTTATTGGTGGTGTATGGTGCATTTTAGTTATATTTGGCGCTCACCGTGCAATTGTGCCAATTGGAATCAATGATGTAGCGCAAACAGGCAGGCAAAATCTTCTTGCATTTGCAGGTGCCGCTAACTTTGCGCAAGCTGGTGCGGCTTTTGGCGTATTTTTCAAAACTAAAAATAAAAATCTTAAAACGGTGGCCGCATCGGCAACGGTTACTGCTCTGTTTGGCATTACTGAGCCAGCAATTTATGGTGCCAATTTAAGATTAAAAAGACCGATGATCTGCGCCGTCATTTGTGGCGCAATCGCAGGGGGCTTAATGGGTTGGGGAGGCTCCTATGGTAACGCATTTGCTAATCAAGGAGTATTAACAATACCGGTGTACGCAGAAGCAGGTACAAAAGCATTCTTATGTTATTTAATTGGCATAGGTTTTGCTTTTTTTGGTTCATGCATTATGACGATGATTGTTGGATTTAATGATATACCAAATGAAGAAGCGTCAAAAACAATGCCAACAACGTCCAGTACACAATTAACTTCAGATACCGCTATTGTGTCGCCGGTTGCTGGTGAGGTGATTGCTTTAGATCAAGTCAAAGATGAAGCATTCGCCTCAGGTGCAATGGGAAAAGGAATCGCAGTTTATCCTAAAATGGGTGAAATCGTTGCCCCTGAAGATTGTACCGTTACGGCACTCTACCCTACTTTACATGCAATGGGAATAAAATTAGATAATGGTATTGAACTGTTAATTCATATTGGTATTGATACGGTTAACTTACAAGGTCAATACTTCCAATCTTATGTACATACTGGTCAACATATTACTAAAGGTACCAAATTAGTTTCATTTGATATTAATAAAATAAAACAACAATTTGATTTAACCACATCAATTATTGTGGTTAATTCCGAACAATATAAAAATATAGAATATTGTCAACAAACTCAAGTGAGTGTTACGGACAATTTATTAGTTATTCACGTTTAGAGGTTTAGATATGAAAGCTTTTGCTAAGGATTTCTGGTGGGGAGCATCATCGTCTGCTTTTCAAATTGAAGGTGGATGGGATGCAGATGGCAAAGGAATGACTGTTGCCGATTATAATTCATTTCAACGCTCTGCTATACAAGCCGACAGTAAAGTCGCCAGTGATTTTTATCATCATGTTGAAAGTGATATTGCGTTATTTAAAGAGTTAGGACTAAAAACTTATCGCTTTTCTATATCATGGGCTCGTATTATTCCCGATGGCGATGGTGAAATAAATCAAGCAGGAATCGATTTTTACAATCGAGTTATTAACGAATTAATTAAAAACGATATTATACCTTTTATTACGCTCTATCATTTTGACTTACCCTTTGCCTTGGTTGATAAATATAATGGTTGGCAAGATCGTCGCTGTGTTGATGCATTCAGACGTTATGCTCAAGTCTGTTATAAAGCATTTGGCGATCGAGTTAAGCATTGGCAGATTAATAATGAACAAAATCTGATGATTCGTGTCAATGAAAGAATGAATATGTATCAAGTTGCACCTGAGGATATTGAAAAAGTTCGTGCACAAATGGATTATCATATGTTTGTTGCCCATGCAATGGCAACCAACGATTGTCATGCTTTAATTTCCGACAGTAAAGTTGGGCCTGCAGTTTCATCCACGATGACCTATCCTGCAAGTAACAAACCAATGGATGTATGGGCAGCGAAAATGAACGATAATTTCAAAACGAATTACGCACTGGAAATGTACTGTTTTGGTGATTATCCTAACTATTATAAAAGCTACCTAACTCGCTGCGGAATCTATCCTAATACCCATCCTGAAGATGCTGAAATATTAAAACAAGCAAAACCTGATTTTATTGCTGTAAATTATTATCGAACTTTGGTTGCCAGTTATTTACCAGAGGACGATGCACACCCATTTGGTACCAAAGAAAAAGATATCGATTTTGACCTTTACGGTTACTTCAAAATCGAGAAAAATCCAAATTTAGTTGCTTCAACTTATGGTGCGCAAATTGACCCTATGGGATTACGCCTTGTACTAAATGAATATTATCGCCAATATCGTTTACCATTAATTATTACTGAAAATGGCTTAGGTACTCCCGATACATTAACTGCTGACAATAAAGTACATGATGATTATCGAATCGATTATATCAAATCCCATATTTCAGCTTGTCATGATGCAATTGAAGATGGTGTTGAACTATTTGGATACTGTCCATGGTCAGTCATTGATTTATTAAGCTCACATCAAGGTTTTAAAAAGCGTTATGGCTTTGTTTATGTTGATCGTGATGACCATGACTTAAAAACCCTTAATCGAATAAAAAAAGATAGTTTTTATTGGTATCAGCAAGTCATCAAAGACAATGGCATTAAAGAATAGTTAATACACAATATAAAGATGGGCTTTAAAAAAGCCCATCATAACTCATATTAAATATCATTAATTTACTAAATATGTCACTTTATGCGCCTCGGTCGGTAATGGCACTTGCCATTTAGAAAGCATTTGTGTAATTTTCTTATTCGGTAAGCTAGTATCTCGGCTTGAATTGCGTTGATATAATGTTTTTTCTGGCTGCTCAAGATAAACTATTTCAACCTCTGCATGATAAGCATAAAGCAAATCCAATGCTTTTTGGCGCATATCTCGTGATAAATGAGTAGCATTCCAAATAAATGATTGATTGTCTCTTAAATATTGTTTCACTTTAGCTAATACAAATTGGATCACTAATCCTTCATTTTGACCATGCTTTAATTTCAGTTCACTCCTTGCGTCATCATATGAGGCAACCGGTAATTGCGGATAATGTTTACTTATCCAACTATTTTTACCTGATGCAGGTAAACCCGACAATAATATGACTTTAGATCCTTTCTGAGGATACAAAGCATAATCAGGCAAAACATTGCCTCCTCGAAAATAGTGTACTCTGGTGTAATCATCTATAAATTGCCGAAATTGATATAAACATCCTTCTTCCAAAGCTAATTGTTTAAAGAGTTCAACTTCATCAACCATTCGAGCTTTATCAGCACTAATACGACCGAGTATATCGGCTTTAGCTTGCATGCATAACATCCAGACAGGTAATTCCCATGAAAGCCGATGAATTAACCATTGCGGTGATTTATTATGACTATCATCACTTAATGCATAAAATGGAACCTGATGCACATCAATAATCCGACAAATCCTTTCTCTTAACTCAAAATCAATGCCCAATCGCCATAATAGTATTCGACTACTAATCGCCCCTTTTTGGGAATGTCTTGGTTGTGAAATTCGACCACTTAACTCATCAATGATGGTCGTTTCTGGTTTGGCAATATCATGTAACAAAGCAGTCATAAATAACACAAACTTTTCATCATCGGAAGATTTTGCAAACTCATCTTCACCTATCAAGGATCTTAATACCATTTGAGTATGAATCCAGACATTTCCCTCACCATGATAAGTAGGATCTTGTGGTGTCATCATCAATTTATTCAACGCAGGTATACATTCCAACCACTGGTCAAAGTTATCTTTGCTGATACTGTAGGCGATCTCTTGTTGTAACTGCGAATAACTCATAAATCACCTCCAAATTTTATGCTATCATTCCAATTTATCGTTATTTGTGGCGTATAAAGCTCAGCTTTTTTAGCTAATTGATTAGGAATAAACGGTTGCTGTAAATGGTGTTGACCCGCATCTAAAATAGATTGAACAAAATCTTGTCTTACCCATTTTAAACGTCCCGTTGTGGTATACTCTGATTCAATTTTCAAATATAAACCTTCCATCAAATCCGAGTTATCACACTGTTGCCAAGCCTTATTCAAATCAATTTTTTCTTGAGCAACAATTTTCTCAAAACAACTTTTCCAATCGTTTGTTTTAGCTAAAGAATATTTAACTAATGCTAATAAGTCACCCAATCTTTTCGGTGCGATTCCCGAATACAATACGGGAACAGATAAAATAGGACCATTAGCCAATAATTGATGACGTTTTTGGGTTGATAAAAAACAGTTATTATGTCTATCCCAAATATCAAATTCACAAAAATAGTGTGGTAATGCATCATAAAAAATAGAGTGTTTTTTATGTAACCATTCACCATACATAATATAGCGATCTTCTAAACGTTCAATTAACCAGCTTTCATGGACGGTTGCCCAATGTTTAAATAGATTAAACTGACGTTCTCGACTGCCCCCTATTAAGTAATGACCGCGTGATTGTAATAATAGCTCACCACTCTCTGAAAAACTGATTGCACAGTTAGCGCCATCGAGTTTTTCTTCAACCACAATATATTGCCCTATTAATTGATTATAGGGTAGCTGGCCATGCTCACTATCACCCAATTGCAAGCGCGAACTTTCCAAATGTGGAGTACGTGGGTATTTAATTAATTCTAAGTTTTGAATATAAGTTTCCATTGTCATTTTGTTTTCTCCGAAAAATTAGGGAAAACCGACAAGGCGAAGATCTATAGATTGAACTGCAACGTAGGAGCTTTAGAAAAAGCTAAAAGACAATATAATAGAAGATACCATGTCGGCATTAAGATAAAGTATTGAATACAGGCATTTTGCCACCTCATAAAAAAATTAAATATTAGACTAAAAAAACGGCGCCATTATCATTTTAAGCAGATATATTGTCAAGTAAAATTGGATTTTTTATACACGCAATAAGTGTTAAGATTCAAAAAGATGATTACCATTGATAAATTGTGGAGGGTTATATGAAGGTCGAAATCGTTCTATTCCCAATGACGTATTTAGCCCTTATTGAACATTATGGCGCGCCCGAGTTAGAACATGAATCAGTAAACAAACTCATAAAATGGTGACAAGAAAATCAACTTTTAGATGATAAATATAGAAACTACGGCATTCATTATACTAACCCTAACACTACGCCACCTGAAAAACATCATGTTGATTTCGGTATCTCTGTTGATGAACTTATTACTAAAAACATTTATGGAGTGATAAATAAAACGATTCCACAATTTCGCTGTGCCAAAGCCAGAGATATAGGTTCGAGATATCATAATCAAGCAATTATTTATTTACTTGAAAAATGGTTACCAAACAGTGGAGAAAACTTGGGGGATTTTCCCCCAATTTTTCATTATGTTAATGTCGATCCAACTGTAAAATCTGAACAGATGATAACGGATGTTTATTTACCTTTGTTAGATAAATAATACTTATATAATATTAATTAGTTAGGTGAATAATCTGCACCAAAATAACGTTGACTAATTTGTGAAAGTTCACCACTGCTAATAATTTTTTGAATACCGTCATTAATATCCTGAGTCAATTGTTCACCTTTCGCACTTTTACTAATTAAAAGATAACTAAATGGTGAAGCAATGCGATCTTCATCTTCTTTACTGAGTTCAATTATTTTAAGATTAAGATGATGTTCACTAATAAATTGAGAAAGCATCACTTTATCAATTAATTGAAAATCATATTGGCCACTTTCAACATGCTGTAAAACAGGTAATAAGTCGGCTTCACTGTAAACGATTTTTACAGGATTATTAGCGTTTTGCTGATTATAAGTTTCTAAAGCAGTGGCATAATTTAGTCCTGGTGTTACCTCTGTCGACATTCCATTTAGATCATGAAAACTATTGATGTTATTATTGTTTTTAGCTACAGCGATAACATATTGATTTTTAAAAATGGGATCTGAATAAAAATACTTTTCCTTACGTTTCTCATTCATTGCATAATTATTGGCACCAACTTGATAACGTTGTGAATCAAGTCCTGCAAGCACCGATGGAAACTCAGTTATTTCGAAATTAATTTCATATTGTGGTAATTTTGCAAATATAGCCTTAACAACATCTATATCATAACCCGTTAAATCACCCTCATCATTTATTGTTGTAAAAGGACTTGGTGCGCCTGATGTTGCAATAGTTATCTGTTGTTTTTTAGAACTTTCAGTATTGTTATTTTGATCATCACAACCCATTAAACACAAAGTTGCTAAAAACAAAAAAACATACCATTTTTTTAAATTCATAACACAAATCCTCTTTAGTTTGATATTGTTAAACCTATAGTTAAGTGGGTTATATTAAATAAATCCCATTTCTTTCATTTCATGACGATGATCTTTTTGATATATCGCCATGCCTGTTTTCATCAGGTCAAAACCTAAATTTTTATAAAACTCAACTGTTTGAGGATGGGTATAAAGAATAATATTACAATCCTTAACTTGCTCGATAAGTTTATCGACAATTAACCGACCATATTGCTGTCCATGTAAGTATTTAGCTAAGGCAATGTTATATATTGCCGCCTGACAAATACCATCTGATAATGCTCGCCCCACACCGACAACACGATTATTATCTAATAAAAATACCACTGCATAACTATTTCGAAATACCTGTTCTTGTGTTTTAGCATCTAAACTGCTTAATCCATAAAATTTCAGTAAATCAGCAACTTCCTGCCAATTTATATCCTCACAGTGTTGTTGAATAGTAATATCCATTACGACCTCTTAACTGATTAAATTTCATAATCCATTTGCATAGCAGAATAATATCTGGATAAAAAATCTCTCGTTCTTTGTTGAACAGGATTTAGAAATACTTTATCAGGCGAGCCATCTTCAATAATCTGTCCTTTATCTAAAAATAAAACTCGCGTTGCAATATCATGTACAAAACTCATTTCATGAGAAACTAGAATCATCGTTATACCTGATTTAGCAGCCATTTTTATTGTTGCTAATACTTCACCAACCAGCTCAGGATCTAATGCTGAAGTTGGTTCATCAAGTAATAAAACTTTAGGGTTCATCGCTAATGCTCTAGCAATAGCCACTCGTTGTTGTTGGCCGCCTGAAAGTTGTTTAGGATAATGATCAACTCTATCAGCAAGACCAACTTCAACTAATTTTTCAAACGCAATCTGTTTGGCTTTTTCTTTAGGATATTTTTTTACAATTACTAATCCTTCCATCACATTTTCTAATGCATTTTTCTGAGGAAAAAGGTTAAATTGCTGAAAAACCATAGCGGTTTGCTGGCGAAATTTAACAATTTGATCTCGTTTAAATTTGCTTACATCAAACGATAGCTTATCAATACTAATATTACCTGATTGTGGTTTTTCTAATAAATTAAGACAACGAAGAAATGTTGATTTTCCCGCTCCCGATGCCCCTATAATGGCAACAATTTCATGAGGTTGAATATGAAGATTGATGCTGTTCAAAATACAATTACCGTGAAAAGATAACGTTAAATTATTAACATGAATCATAACCATTTTCCTTTTCGGTAACTGGGCGTATTTTTATCATCGCTTATCGTCAATCGCTTTTCTAAATATTTAACAAGTAACTCAATCAATATGGTTAATGCCCAATAAATTAATGCAAGTGAGATATAAACCTCAAAATAGCGATAGCTATGACCCGCCAATGTTTTACCCCTCCCGGTCATTTCGGTAACAGAACAAACAAAAGCAAGAGAAGTACCTTTGAGTAAGCCAATTAAAGTATTTCCTAAATTAGGCAGCGCCACAATAAAAGCTTCTGGAATAACAATTCGACGTAATAACTGACTATAGGTCATACCTAATGATTGTGCCGCTTCAATTTGCCCTTTATTTACCGATTGTAATGCAGCGCGAATTGTTTCAGAATTATAGGCAGCTTCGTTAAAAGAGAAAGCAATCAATACAAATAACATAGGTGGTAATCCATTCATATTGAAATTTGTATCATAAAAATAATTAATATAACGTAATAAAATTGGAATTCCATAAAAGCTTAGATAAAGCTGTACCAACAATGGCGTTCCTCTTATAAATGAAACAAATACCGCAGCAATTTGTGTTAAAACCGGTATTTTATTCATTTTAATTACGGCAATAATTAAACCCAATATTACGCCAAGTAACATCGAAAAAATCGTAATAAAAAGCGTTACTGGC
Source organism: Gilliamella sp. LMG 34360 (assembly GCF_984568995.1). Taxonomy (NCBI): domain Bacteria; kingdom Pseudomonadati; phylum Pseudomonadota; class Gammaproteobacteria; order Orbales; family Orbaceae; genus Gilliamella; species Gilliamella sp. LMG 34360. Next base: position 2,702,663 of record NZ_OZ474900.1, read on the forward strand.
AAATAAAGGAGCAATGTGGGTATTTGGGTAAAAATCAATCCAAAATCAATTATATTTGGCATCCGCATCTATCCCAATATTAAAGTTAGTTAACTGAACTAAATTGTTTATCTCGATTATGTGGCGTTTTCCAATTACTCGTATCTGGCCCTAACGGCAAGATATCATAAGGATTGTGAGCATTATTACCTAAGAAATAGCCTTTTTTTATCGCATCAAAATCAGTGGTCTCACCAAATGCAGGTATTTGATAGAGATCTCGCGCATATCCCCATAAATTAGGATAGTCGATAATTCTATTTCGATTAGTATTAAAAGCGGAATAATAGGCTACATCAAATCGGGCTAGCGTAACATATAAGCGAATATCGGAATCGGTAATCTTATCGCCAAAAAGATAACGGGATTGACTTAATCGTTGTTCTAATTGATCTAATTGGTTAAAAACAAGATGGTAAGCATGTTCATAGGCTTTTTGTGTCCGGGCAAATCCAGCTTTATATACACCATTATTTACTTCATGAAATATGACATCATTTAATTCATCAATTTCAGTACGTAAATGTTCAGGGTAAAGATCAGGTGCACCAGCTTTGTGAAAAGGTTTAAATACGGTTTCCCAATAGTTGGTCAATCTAAAATAATCATTGTTAACCACTTTGCCCGTTTTTACATCAACTACGGTAGGAACTGTTGCTCGTCCACTGTATTCTTGATCTGTTTTAGCGTAAATCTCTGGTAAATAGCGAATACCTAAAACAGGATCAACACCATTAGGATCGAGCGAAAATTCCCAGCCATGGGGTGTGCGGATAGGGGAAACTTTACCAACACTAATGACATCCTCTAAACCCAATAATTTAATGGCGATCATCTGACGATGAGCCCAAGGACAAATTGCCGCCCAAATTAAACGATAACGACCTGATTCTACCGGTAATAAACCTGGTTCATTACCAAATGGAGTGTCGAATCGGTTAGTTTGACGTACAAAGGCGCCATCTTGGTTTATTTCATTATTTTCTGTAGTGACTACTTTTCCTATAGACATACGCTTACTCCTAATATTTGGTACTGCAATTGAAACTTTCCAACAGTTGGATTTATTCAATCTAGCATCAAATATTTAGCGGTTAAAATAACGAATAAGCATATTTATATAATCATAAATTATATAAAACAGGATTAACGTATTAACTGCGCAGAAATAATTACTTTCCTAATCGTTTATAGAGCCTTTCAGGACGACCTATTTTACCGTGATTAAGTTCAACGATTAATAATTTAGTTTGGACACAATATTCTAAATATCGTCTGGCTGTAGTTTTGCTAATATTTGCTTTTTCGACAATTTGATCGACCGTTTGCGGTTCATTTGTCTGCATAAATAGATCTTTAACTTTTTGTAAAGTAATCTCTTCAATCCCTTTAGAATGGCGATTGATATCAACAAAATCTTTAGTTTGCAAATTAAACAGTTCATCAATGCGTCTTTGATTAACATGTTTTTGTAAACTTTGACGATATAAGAAAAGTTCAAAACGCTCAAGTGAATGTTTTAAACGTTGGTAAGATACTGGTTTAATTAAATAATCAAAAGCACCAAACCGTATAGCTTTACTACACGTATCCATATCACTTGCTGCAGTGATAAAAATAACATAAGAATCTAGTTTGTTATTAATAATGTATTCAAATAATTCAATACCTTTACCATCAGGTAAATAATTATCGAGTAAAATTAATGTTGGTTTTAACTTTTCAACCATTATTTTAGCTTCTTCTAAATTTGACGCGATCCCAACGACTTTTACTTTTGTATCTCTTTGTATAAACTCAGCATTTAATTCTGCTAAAATAGGTTCATCTTCTACAATAAGAACTTTTATAGCATCTTCTTTATACTCGTTAAGCTCTCTCATGCATTTACCTCTTTTTATTATTTAGGTATAAAAACTGAAAAAATTGTTCCATATGGTGTATTATCTTCAAATGTAATATAGCCATTGGCCTTTTTTATGTAGGTTGAAACAAGATGCAAACCAATACCATGCTCTTTAGCATCTTGAGAAGTTACACCTGGTTCGAATATTGATTCGCGAATACTTGCATCTATACCACATCCTTGATCACTAACTTCTAATACAATTTCATCCGTTGCATCACTCAGATACAAATAAATCGTTTTATCACCCTGATTATTTTTTAAGCATGCATTGAAAGCGTTATCAAGTAAATTACCCAGCACTGACATAAATTCGGTTTCAGTAATTAAGGCAGGTAATGCACTTAATTGACATGCAGGGTCAAAGACTAGATTCAAGCCAATTTCATGTGACTTTGAATATTTACCTATTAATAATCCACATATAGCCGGTATTTTGAAATGCTCAGAAATAAAATCTAAACAGTTTTGATTATCCGCCGAATGTAGGGTGATAAAAGATTGTGCTTCTTCATAACGTTTCATATAAATGAGCCCTGACAAAGTCGCCATCCAATTAAGGTGTTCATGTCGTAAAGCTCGCAAATTATCAATGTATTGAGTTACTTGCGTTAATTTCATACTTAATAAATTGATATCATCATAATTACGAAAAGTGATCACCCAACCTTGAATTTGATCATCCACTATCACACGAATCCGGTTAGCAATAACAATAATATTATTAAAGTAACAAATATGATCGTGTACATCTTTTGTCTGATTTTCATTTCCGTAAAGAAAATCAGTTGATTTGATAAAATAACGTAAATCATGGTTAAGCAATTCTTGATCACCTGCAATAATGTCTAACATGTTTCGAGCCGATTGATTGATATTGATAATTTTATAATTAAGATCAATAGCAATAATGCCCTCAAAAATAGATTGCATTATTGATTTTTGACTTTTAACCAACAAAGCAATCGCTTTTGGCTCTAAGTTAAACATCTGTTTTTTCACTGCTTTTGAAAAAAAGAACGAAAATACAAACAAAGCAAAAAAGAGTAAGGAACAAAAAATGATAATAGGTATAAATTGGTTAATATGTAATACATATATATCATCAATCATATAACCAACAGAGACGATACCTATTATTTTACCTTCATCCATGATAGGAGCTTTACCTCGTAGTGCTAAACCTAACGAGCCTTCGCTAATAGAAATACTGCTATTTCCGCTCAGTACTTCTTGATTATCTCCACCTACCATTGGTGAATGTAACTTATCATTCGAGGTATGATATAAACGATAAGCTTGTTCATCACCAATAACGATGTAACTGGCATCACTTTGTTCAAAAATATCGTTAACTAAATTAGCTAAATTGACGGTATCTTTTTCTTTAACATATTTTATTAAACTCGGAATAACGGACAATTCCTTCGCTTGAACTTGCGCCTTTTCACCCAAACTTCGGTACAATGTAGTTTTAGTTGCATTCCATATATAGCTTTGTAAAAGTGCGAGTATTATTAACGAAAAAAGTAAAAGAGACAGAAATAACTTCGTCGCAAAAGATAATTGTACTTTTTTTCGCATAATAACGCTCGTATTGAAAATTGACTATTGACATTGAGTTTATCACAGCATTAAAAAACATAGAGCCTTTAAAACCATAAAAACCACACTTAAAGTATGATTTAAATCACAAAATTGGGGTTAAAATTTTGTAACCATATGCGCCAATCTAACAAATTCAAATTTTTTTGGAGAAAAATAAAATATGGCGGATCTTAATTCAATCGGAAAAACGCGGACTGAAGAAGAATCAGTATCAAGTTCTGATGAAAAACAACATGATAAATGGCCTTACAATGTGAAACAACAACAGCAAGGATGGCCGTACAATTGGTGGCGCCTTATGGACAATTATAAAATTGGTGTAATCCCGCTTCCATTATTTATAATTGCTGGTATCCTAATTTTCGCTGAAGTGTTAGTAACTGGTAAATTGCCTAGCGAAATTGTTGTGATGGTGGTAACTTGTGCTTTCTTTGGCTTCCTTTGTGGTGAAATTGGTAAACGGTTACCAATCGTTGGGAAAATGGGTGCTGCAGCGATCTGTGCAACATTTATTCCATCAGCGCTAGTTTATTACGGTATTTTACCTACTCCGGTCGTCGAAGCAACAACAAAATTCTATAGAGATACACACATTTTGTATCTATACATTTGTTGTATTATCGTTGGTAGTATTATGAATATGGATAAGAGAACGCTTATTCAAGGATTCTTAAAAATATTCGGACCAATGGTATGTGGTGAAATCGTTGGAATGTTAGTTGGTGTCGGTGTTGGTTATTTACTAGGTTTATCTCCATTTGAGACCTTCTTCTTCTTAGTATTACCTATTATGGCTGGTGGAGTTGGTGAAGGTGCGATTCCTCTTTCAATCGGATATGCATCAATATTAGGTATGGAACAAGGTGAAGCTCTTGGCCGTGTATTACCAATCGTTATGTTAGGCGGTTTAACGGGTATTGTTTGTGGTGGAGTTCTTAACCGTCTTGGTAAAGCTTATCCACATTTAACTGGTAATGGTCGATTACTGCCAGCTTCAGAAGATGATGAGTTAATGGGTGATAACAAAGCAGCTAAAGCTGAACCTGTTATCGACGTAACAACATTTGCATCAGGTGTATTATTAGCAGCAATTCTTTATATGATTGGTATGATTGGTCATAAATTAACTGGTATTCCAGCTCCAGTGGGAATGTTATTTGCTGCAGTTTTTGTTAAGTTAGTATCAGGTGTTTCACCGAAAGTATTAAGTGGTTCACAAGTCGTTTACAAATTTTTCCAAACGTCTGTTACCTATCCAATTCTATTTGCGGTAGGTGTAGCAATCACTCCATGGGATAGAATCGTTGCAGCTTTCACCATTACAAATTTAATTGTTATTGTTTGTACTGTTGTTAGCTTAGTCACCACTGGTTTCTTTGTCGCTAAAAAATTAGGTATGTATCCGGTTGATGCTGCTGTTATTTCATGCTGTCAAAGTGGTCAAGGCGGAACAGGTGACGTAGCAATCTTAACTGCCGCAGAACGTATGGAGTTAATGCCATTTGCTCAAATTGCAACCCGTATAGGTGGTGCAATAAATGTATCAGTGTCATTACTCATTCTCGGCAATTTCTTAGTTTAGATTAAAATTTTAAAGAGCAACCTTAGTTTAACTAAGGTTGTTCGCTTTTATTTATAGTTAAATTTAGCATAAAACAGCTTTTAAGGAGTTTTCATGAAGCTTGTCAGTTATCTTGTCTCTGGTCGAGCAAGTTTTGGTCTTCTTACTCAGAATGGCATTGTTGATTTAAAAGAAAAATTAGGTAATAAATATGCCGATTTAAAATCTCTACTTGCTGATTCTGAAGGACTTTCTGTCGCCAAAACTTATCTTGATGCGCCAAGTGACATTGATGAACAAGACATTACTTATCTACCTGTTATTCCAAATCCAAACAAAATTTTATGTGTTGGTATGAATTATGCTGAAAAACGCGCGGAATTTAACGAAACTAGCTCAGCGCCAACGTTATTCGTTCGTTTTCCTGATTCACAAACAGGTCACAAAACTAATATTATCAAACCTGCTATCACTAACGAATTAGATTACGAAGGTGAATTAGCGATCATTATTGGCAAAGAAGGATTTCGTATTAAACCAGAAGAGGCATTATCACATGTAGCTGGCTACAGCTGCTATATGGATGGGTCTATTCGTGACTGGCAATATACTTGGTTTACAGCAGGTAAAAACTGGCCAAGTACTGGCGCATTTGGTCCATGTATTACAACCAGTGATGAAATTCCTGATCCAACAGTTTTATCTTTAACCACTTATTTAAATGGTCAGGAAATGCAACACGATTGTATTAAAAATCTTGTGCACACTGTACCAGAACTTATTTCTTACATTAGTACATTTACTCGTTTGTCGCCTGGAGATGTCATCCTTACTGGTTCACCTGGTGGTGTTGGTAAAAAACGTAACCCTCCAGTATTTATGAAAGATGGCGATAAGATTGAAGTCGAAATTACAGGAATTGGTCGTTTAACCAATTATGTAGTAGCAGAAAGAGGGTAATTTTATGTATGATTTAGTTGATTATACCATCGTTGATATTTCTAAATCAGAACAAGATTATCAAGAAATTAAGCTATTATTGTCTCGATCTGATCTTGATTTAGACTCGCAAGTTACTCTTTTTATGGTAGCGAAAATTAACGATAAAATTATTGCTTGTGCTGGTATGGATCGCAATATTATTAAATGTGTTGCTATTGATCCTCAATATCGCGGTAATCAACTAAATCTGACTTTAATGGATCAAACCATAAAATATGCCAATGAAAACGGCTATTTTCACCTTTTTTTATACACTAAGCCTGAAAATATAGATTTCTTTAAAGGATGCGGTTTTTACCCTATTGTTGAAATAACTGATTTAGTTGTTCTAATGGAAAACAATCCGGTCGGAATAAAGCAATATTGTAAACAACTCAATGCACAGAAAAAAGAAGGAAAAAAAATTGGCAGCATTGTTATGAATGCCAATCCTTTTACTAAAGGTCATCAATACTTAGTACAATATGCAGCAAGTCAATGTGACTGGTTACATGTATTTGTTGTCAATGAAAATGCCTCACAATTTTCATTTGATACACGCTTAAAACTAGTTAAAGATGGCACAAATCAGATAAAGAATGTCACTGTGCATGCAAGCTCACCCTACATTATTTCTAGAGCAACATTTCCTACTTATTTCCTAAAAGATAAGACAAAAATTGATCAAGCCTATATGGGTATCGATCTGTTAATTTTCCGCAATTATATTGCTCCAGCACTCAATATCACTCACCGATTTGTAGGGACTGAACCTATTGATGAGGTGACTAAAGCTTATAACGAAGCGATGCGTTATTGGCTTGAAGATAATACGGTAAGTAGTCTTCCAGCCATTACGGTTGTTGAAGTTGAACGTATAACCGAAAGCAATTGTGTTGTCTCGGCTTCATTAGTAAGAAAGCTACTGGCTACTGGGCAATATGAACAGGTTAAAACGTTGGTTCCCCCAACAACATGGGATTATCTTTCGGCTAATTTGGATAACTTTAAAATTTAATACGTTTTAAAAGGTAAAAAAATGAAAATACAAAAAGAAGCTATGGCTGGGACTCTCGAATCGAGCGATTTGTTAGTTAAAGTCATGCCAAATACGGGGATTGAAATTGTTATTAATAGTGATGTTAATAAACAATTTGGCGATCAAATACGTGCAGTTGTTAATCAGACTTTAAATGATCTGAATGTAACTGATGGTTTAATTATTATTGATGATAAAGGCGCTTTAGATTGTGCTATCAGAGCAAGAATTCAATGTGCAGTATTACGCGGTGCAGAAGAAGAGAACTTAGATTGGAGTAAATTACTATGAAAAAATTACGTCGCAGCATGTTATTTCTTCCAGGCGCCAATGCCGCAATGTTATCAACATCGTTTGTATACAAACCTGATTCAATCATGTTTGACCTTGAAGATGCGGTTTCAATTAAAGAAAAAGATTCAGCACGCCTTTTAGTCGCTCAAACATTAAAAATGCCTGTTTATAAAGAACATAATATTGAAACAGTTGTTAGAATTAACGCACTAAATACACCATTTGGACTTAAAGATTTAGAAGCCGTAGTTCGAGCAGGCGTTGATGTTGTTCGTTTACCAATGACAAACAGTGCCGAAGATATTCATGAACTTGAAGCTCACGTTGAACGTATCGAAAAAGAATGTGGTCGTGAAGTTGGTAGTACTAAATTAATGGCAGCAATTGAATCGGCTCAAGCTGTGGTTAATGCAGTATCAATTGCTAAATCATCTCCTCGTTTAATAGGTATTGCTCTTGCTGCATTTGACTATCTTGTCGATATGCAAACAGAAAGAGGCGATGGTACCGAACTATTTTATGCTCGTTGCGCTGTTCTACATGCAGCTCGTGTAGCGGGTATTGATGCTTTTGATGTTGTCTATTCAAATGTTAATGACGACGAAGGTTTCTTAAAAGAAGTCAGCCTAATCAAAAAATTAGGATACAACGGCAAATCATTGATTAATCCAAGACAAATTGAGCTATTACACAATGCTTATGCACCTACTGCTAGTGAAGTAGAAAATGCTAAAAAAATAGTTGAAGCAGCTGAAGAAGGTGAAAGAAAGGGGCTTGGAGTTGTTTCTTTGAATGGCAAAATGATTGACGCACCAATTATTACTCGTGCTCAAAAAATCATTGAACTAGCAAAATACTCCGGTGTACGTAAAGAAATTTGATAGGATTGAAATATGACAACTTCTATAAACCAAAAAATTGATGATTTATTAAAACAGCATCCTGATCTTAAAAATATCACACCATTTATTGATGCTAATGCAACCACACCATATTTAAAAGATGAGTCTAAATATACTCGTAAATTATGTGACTCGATTGAACAAGCCATTAAAAAGTGTGAATTACGTGACGGTATGACCATATCTTTCCATCATGCATTCCGTGAAGGTGATAAGGTTATCAATAAAGTTGTAGAGACAATTAGTAAATTAGGCATTAAAAATCTAACTTTAGCATCAAGTTCATTGTTAAGTTGTAATGCCGCATTAATCCCACATATTGAAGCTGGGGTGATCACTAAAATTTACACTTCTGGATTACGTGGAAAATTAGCTGATGCGATTTCACACGGTTTAATGGATAATCCTGTACATATCCATTCTCATGGTGGGCGCGTAAAACTCATCCAAAGTGGTGAAATTAATATTGATATCGCATTTTTAGCCGTATCAACAGCTGATGAACAAGGTAATGCTAATGGTGTATCAGGTAAATCACAATGTGGTGCACTTGGTTATGCAATGGTTGATGCACAGTTTGCCAAAAAAGTAGTTTTACTAACTGAAGATATCGTCGGTTATCCAAATAACCCTGCAAGTATTCGTCAAGATCAAGTTGACTATATTGTTAAAGTTGATGAAGTCGGTGACCCAACTAAAATCAGTGTGGGCGCAGCACGTATCACAAGCAATCCTCGTGAACTTATGATTGCTCGTTACGCGGCTGATGTCATTGAGCATTCTGGCTATTTTGAAGATGGCTTCTCAATTCAAACCGGTTCTGGTGCTTCTTCAACAGCTGCAACGCGTTTCCTTGAAAACCGTATGCGTGCTAAAAATATCACAGCCTCATTTGCCTTAGGTGGCATTACAGCTAGTATTGTTGATTTACACGAAAAAGGTTTGGTTAAACGTTTATTAGATACCCAAAGCTTTGACGGTGCAGCAGGACAATCCTTAGGCCGAAATAAAGATCACATTGAAGTCTCAACCAATGTTTATGCAAATCCTGCATCTAAAGGAGCAAGTGTTGATGAATTAGACATTGTGATTTTAAGTGCCTTAGAAATTGACCTTGATTTCAATGTTAACGTATTAACAGGTTCTGATGGCGTAATGCGCGGAGCATCTGGCGGTCACTGTGATACAGCTGCGGGAGCAAACTTAACCATTATTGTTGCCCCATTAATTCGTAGCCGTATCCCAACTGTAATTAAAAACGTAACCACGCTGGTAACTCCAGGTGAAAGCGTTGATGTATTAGTTACTGATCATGGTATTGCAGTGAATCCTAATCGTCCAGAAATTGCTGAACGTTTAAAAGCAGCTAATTTACCAATAATGAGCATTGAAGAACTTTATCAACGTGCAGTTTCGTTAACTGGTGAACCAAAACCAATCGAATTTGAAGATAAAATCGTAGGTATCGTTCATTTCCGTGATGGTTCAGTAATTGATGTAGTGCGTCAAGTTAAAGATTAATTACTCAAGAACCTGTCATAACAAAACTTAGCATGGCATAAATAAATGCCATGCTCTTATTCCTGTATTATGAATAAAATGTTAATTAAATTTGATGATGGTACCCCGATTAGTCTTGAGCAAATGCTACTAGCGAAAGAAAAGCGGGTAGAAAACCAACTATTAGCTATTTCTCTCTATAAAAAGCCCCTCGTATCGTTGACGTTAGTTATCCCGGGTCCAATAAAAAACAGTAGTGGCGCTAATTATATTTTTCAAGAAGCAATCACCGCGTTACATCAGTTTTTTATTAAAAATGATATACCATTAATTAAAAAACAGCACTATCATGAATTAACAGGTTATGAAGCGATTCTTGTGGTAGATTGCGCGATTGAAAAACTCAAACAATACTGCATTGAAATTGAAAGCCAACATCCATTGGGCCGTCTATGGGATATAGATGTGATTGATCCAATAACCCAAAAAAGTGTTCCCCGCTCACAATTTGAATATGCACCAAGGCAATGTTTAGTTTGTGAGGATATTGCTAAAATATGTGGTCGGTCAAAACGACATTCATTAGATGAGATTTTTGTTGCTATTAAAGAAAAAATAGAAAGTTTTCAAAAAAATAAATCTTAATATAATGATAAAGTTGAAAAAACAGAATTGATCCGAAAGAGCATATCAATTGTTCATTAAACTTTATCATTACTACTAAAATTTTAAATGACAGCTAAAGCTTGTTCTAAATCACCTAATAAATCATCGATATCCTCTAAACCAACAGAAATACGAAGTAGTTGATCTGAAATACCGGCTGTTTTACGTGCTTGAGCAGTGATACCTGAGTGGGTCATCGTTGCTGGATGACAGATTAGACTTTCAACCCCCCCTAGAGATTGAGCTAACGTAATAATATTAAGTGCCTTTAAGAATTTAGGCATTACCTCGGGATCTCCAGCTAATTCAAAACTTAGCAATGAACCAAAACCTTTTTGTTGTTTTTTGGCAATCTCATGTCCAAGATTAGACGGTAGTGATGGATGATACACATTAGCAATTTTCGGATGGTTAACTAAAAACTCAACGACCTTTTGTGCATTGGCTTGTTGTAAAGTTACTCGCGCAGCAAGCGTTCTTAATCCACGTAATAATAAATAACTATCAAATGATGAAGTGAGGGTACCAATATTATTGGCCCACCATAAAACATCTGTAGCAAGCTGTTGGTCTTTAAATACTAAAATACCCGCTAAAAGATCGGAATGTCCATTAAGAAATTTAGTACATGAATGGGTTACAATATCCGCCCCTAACTCTATAGGTTTTTGCAATATAGGGGTCATAAATGTGTTATCGACTAACACCAAAGCCCCGACATCGTGTGCTTGTTGTGATATTTCTTGAATATCAACAACTCGAAGCAATGGGTTACTTGGCGTTTCAATCAATACTAATTTTGGACGTAAACTTAAAGCTTCTTTTAGTGCAATTGGATCGGATTGATCAACAAATTTCGCCTTGAAATAACCACGTTGACTTAAACTATTAAAAAGACGATAGCTACCACCATAACAATCGTGGGGAGCAACCACCAAGTCATCGGGTGTTAGTAGTGCGACACTGACAAGATGAATAGCAGACATACCACAGTTAGTAAGAATAGCATCCACCCCTCCTTCCAACTTGGCGACCGTTTCCTCAACGAATCGCCTGCTTGGATTTGCCTTACGTGCATAATCAAACTCTCTTGGTGTTGCAAATTCTTGATAACGGTAACACGTTGACGGGGTAATGACAGGGACGACACTCCCATATTGATCATCAGTATTGATCCCACCTCGGACAGCAATAGTACCTTGGCTTAAATTTTTAGATTGGCTAGCCATAATAACATTCCTAAATAATATTTTATTTATTATAAAACTTTCATGTACAAGAATAACACAACCATTTAAGACGTCAATATGTCTAGACGTCTAACTATCTCGATGTATAGATTGCAGCAAAATAAAAAAAAAGTTAAAATTAACCCTATAAATTGTGATGTGATTTGGTGAAGAATATGATGGAATGGAACGGCCAATACATAAGCCCCTATGCTGAGCATGGTAAAAAAAGTGAGCAAGTAAAAAAAATTACTGTATCAATTCCTTTAAAAGTATTAAAAATATTGACTGATGAACGTACGCGCCGACAAGTGCATAATTTACGTCATGCAACGAATAGTGAACTATTATGTGAAGCGTTTCTCCATGCTTACACGGGTCAACCACTACCTTGCGACGAAGACTTACAGAAAGATCGTGAAGATGGTATCCCTAGCCAAGCTAAGGAAATAATGAGTAATTTAGGTATCAATCCCGACTTAATTGATGAATAGGTGTTATTTATATTTTTTATTGACGAATAACATCATTCATTAAGACAAAAAACAAAAAAGGCGCATTATGCGCCTTTTTCAATATTGACTGTATAATTTACGGAAAATTATTTTTTACCGCCAACCATAGCGAAACGTTGTTTGAATTTATCTACGCGTCCGCCAGTTGCAACATCACGTTGTTTACCTGTATAGAACGGGTGACACTCACCACATACGTCAAGATGAATATCATGACCAATTGTTGAATGAGTATTAATAACATTACCGCAAGAACAAGTTGCTTTAATTGCTTTATATTCTGGGTGGATACCTTCTTTCATAATAAACCTCTAAAGTTTGTTCGTATCGCTATATAAACGGCCTTAAAAGCAAAATCTATACACCATACGAGTGTTAAAAAACATGATAAGGTCGCGAATTATACGCCTTAAACGGTAAATAATCAAGCTATAAAAAAGACCTATTAAACAGGCAATTGCCCTATTACCACTTGCAATTCAACCTTTTCTCCATTTCGTAACACTACAATGGGGACGGTTATCCCTGGTTTCAACTCTGCAATCTGATCCATTGTTTCAACAATTGATTTAACCGGTTTACCATCAACCATAATTAAAATATCATTAGGTTGCACGCCCGCTTGTAACGAAGGTCCTTCAGCGTTGGTCACTAAAATCCCTAACACAACAGGTAAATCACTTGGATTTTGTGTTGGCGCAAACTCTAACCCATCAATACCAATATAACCACGAATAACCTTACCGTCCTGTATCAATTTATTCATAATTTTAACGGCCAAAGATGTCGGAATTGCAAATCCAATGCCTTCTGGAATTTCATTTCCCATATTTTTTGCAAAAGTGAGGGTATTAATACCCATTAATTCGCCTTTTGTATTAACCAAAGCGCCACCTGAATTACCATGATTAATTGAAGCATCTGTTTGAATAAAATTCTGTCTTCTATATGGGCTTAATCCATCTCGACCCGTTGCGCTAATGATTCCTTGAGTGATAGTTTGCCCAATATTATAAGGATTACCAATTGCTAAAACGACATCGCCAATATTCGGTTCGCGCTGAGGATTAATGTGAATTGTTGGGATATTCTTCGCATCAATTTTTAAAACAGCAATATCAACTAATTTATCAGAACCAACAGACAAAGCTTCAAAAATTCTTCCATCTTGCAAAGCAACAATGATTTGTTCCGCACCATCTACTACATGATAATTAGTAATAATGTAACCATGTTTGCTCATTATAACCCCTGAGCCTAATGGCGTTATTGCACTATCTTGTGAGCGATTTGGTACAGAACTAATTGAACGACTGTATATATTCACTACGGCGGGAGCTGCAGTTTTAACCGCAAATGAATAACTCATAGGGTCATTATTAAAAATGGAGTTTGCAAAATTTGATTGAGTCCCATTACGTAATGATGGAAATATAATCAATAATACGATAGCTAAAACAGTACCAATCAATATTGGCCATAAAATTTTTTTAAGCATTAGTATGAGTACTATGGTAGCAGTAGAATGGATATGATTTTAACATATCTAATTAGAGGTTAACATTTATGTTTTTCGCCGATAAATATTATCGGCGAAATCAAATTAAGCAATCAATTAACGTAAAATAAGATAAAGTTGACTATCACCACGTACAATATTTAACGCAATCGCTGATGGTTTACTATCGATAATTTTACGCAAATCAGCAATATTGTTTATTCTTTGTTTATTTACACCCGTGATTAAATCACCTTTTTGTAAACTTAATCGAGATGCTGGTGAATTTTTAGTAATGCCTTCAATTAAAACGCCCTTTTGACCTTTGATATTGCCATTACTTAATGTTGCGCCTTCAAGAGCTGGATGTAATGATTTTGCTTCTGTAGCAGATTCATCACTATTTTTTAATTTGACATTAACAGTTATTGTTTTACCCTCACGAATTATGCCTAGTTGCACAGTCCTACCCGCACCTGTAGTTGCAATTTTAGCTCGCAGTTCGGCAAAACTATCAACAGGCTTACCATCCATTGAAACAATCACATCGCCAGATCTTATCCCTGCTGCTTTAGCGGCAGAATCGTCAAGCACTTCGCTTACAAACGCGCCTTTTTGCACATCTAAATCAAATGCTTTGGCAATATCGGAGGTTAACTCATTACCTCTAATACCCAATACACCACGTCTAACTTCTCCATATTCAATCAATTGAGAAGTTAAATTTTTCACCATCGTACTCGGTATAGCAAAACCGATACCAACGTTACCACCACTAGGTGCAATAATGGCAGTATTAATTCCTACTAATTCACCATTTAAATTAACTAACGCCCCCCCTGAATTACCACGATTGATTGAGGCATCTGTTTGAATAAAATTCTCAAAGCCATTCATATTAAGTCCACTACGAGCGAGTGCAGAAATAATACCAGATGTCACAGTTTGACCAATTCCAAATGGATTACCAATTGCGACAACATAATCACCAACACGTAATTTATCTGAATCAGCTAAAGTAATGGCCGTTAAATTTTTAGCCTCTTCAACTTTAAGCAATGCAATATCACTTTGAGGATCTCTACCTATTAATTTAGCAGTATATTCATGTCCATCGTTTAATGATACCGTTATTTTATCAGCATTATCAATAACATGATTATTGGTAACAATATAACCCTTTTCACTATCAATAATGACGCCTGAACCTTGACCAGAAAAAGCTCTAGATTGACTATCGGGATACCCAAAAAATCGTCTAAACTCTTCGGGGATATTGGTTTGCATTTGAGCTGTTCCTTCAACCTTGATACTTACAACCGAAGGCAATACTGCCTCTAACATTGGCGCTAAGCTTGGTTGCTGAGAATTTTCACTTGTTGGAAACGAAGGGAAAACAGCAAAGGCATTCGGTAAGGTAACTAAAGAAAGACTTAAGCCTAAAGCAATTAAGCTAAGTATTTTTTTAGGTTTTAGTAAAGAATTATTAATCATAAAACACTCTCTTCCTTATAAATTTAATATTTACCATAACATTTCACCAGATAATTCTAGCGAAAAAACTAAGATTAATTATGATTTATTTTCATCAGTTTTGAATAAACCAGAAGAGTCATCAGAATAGTCTTTTGGTTGTTTTTTTAGAGTGAATTGTTTTTTTATAGTAGTATCATTATTCGCATCTAAAGCCATAACTGGCATATCATTTTCTGAAGTAAATTTTCCTGAACTTTCAGCCATATGTTGATAAAGACGACGAAAATCATTAGCCATGTTATCTAATATTTCAGCGCTATGTGAAAAATATTTAACAATTGTCTGTTTTTGAACGTTTAACTGCTCTTCAGTTTCCTCAAGTTGACGTTTTACTTGTGCAAATTGACGCCCTTTTGAACTAAAAATATTCGTTAAAATAATACCTAAAACAAAACCAATTACTAAGCCAATAACCAGATAAATCATCATCTGTTTATCCATATTTCACTCCTTGTATCTTTTCGTTATAAAACTTTATACTCTATTGCTCAATTATTTTACTTATTTTGCATGGTTAGCAAGTTTAATCAATTGCTTTTTTAGTTTATCGGGTGCACTTTCTGCCAAAGCAGACAAATAAATGGCACTTTGGGGACTTAAAGCTCTCGTAATTGTAACACTTTTTGATGAATCATTAATCATTTTTACATGTTGACTGGAAATATCTGGATTAATTTTATATTGAATTGAAGATAAGGATGGTAATATTTGCTTTCGTATTTCAGATAATAAATTACTTTGTTCGTATCTTAATCTGGTTAACCAACTAGCTGAACTTACTTCAAGGATAAGAACGCCTTGACGATAATTAGCAATTCTATATTGCTGCCTTAACAAAGATGGCAATAACTCATTAATCACATCAGCCAATTTATTCAATGCAAATGTTTTTTCTTTTATCTCGGATAAACAAGTTTGTTGAGACAAAATTGAAGTTAACATCTGTGGCTCATTATAACGCATATTTGATACTTACCTTTATTTCCGAATAAAATAATAGTCAACGAATTACACATCATGCAAAATAAGTAGCATTAATTTACCTTATTTAAATAAAAAAGTCTTACTTAAAAAAGACATTTACAGTTTATTATTTTTTTATTGAAAAACAATAGTATCTCACTACGATATTTTGTCTAAATATCAAATGATATAATATTCAATAAATTAATTGTTCATTTGAATATAAAAGTATTTTTATATGGATTATTTACTCGTATAAAGTATTTATCATGCCACTTAATAAAACCATGAGTTTATTTCAAGATTGTTGCCACTTTGTTCTTACTGATGTTTATTTTTACTTATAAATAAAAGTCGTTGTATTTACTGAATAAAGCTAATTGAGAATTAGCACAATACTATTTATTTTTTATTAACATAAAAGCATAAACAAATATAAGTTTTACCGCCCTACACTTTGAACTCAGTATTGTCATTCCATATCAATGTTGCAATTTTAACAATTTCTCAGTGACACTTTGTTTATAAAAATTGAAAGTTTTAGGATGAGCCAATCTAAACTAGAATGTTGATCATCCCAAAAACGTTATGCATTTTGGATCGTCGCTCCAAAAAGCGTTAATAATAAAATTTGATATTTTATAAATATTTATAATGAGGTTGTACCAACTGTTTTCTATTTTACTTCAGTATCAAAAAAATTATTTAATCTGATTTTTATCACATCAAAAGTAATCTAAAAATGATCAATTGGTTCGTTTACTATCTATACTGCTTAAATATTCATTTATTTGCAAAAAGTGATCATTTAAATAGTTTGTTATGATCGTTATACACCTTTAAATCACTAAATCACAGATTGTCTGTTTTGCCCCTTTTTGCATTAAAGAAAGATAATGATTGGTGACGTATTCTTTGAACTGCAAATTATTCGATAAATCATCACCAAACACTGCATTCAAACTCAATAAAGCGGTTACTCTTTCTTGACCATCTTGACTTGAGTCAACAAGTGTTTTTAATTCACTAAACATTGGATCGCGTATATCAATATCATTTTGATTGTCATCCATGCCACCTACATAACGCATCCAACCGGCTACGCCTAATGCAAGTAATGAAAAATCAGAATTGTTTTGAATATGCCAACGCACAGAATCAAGCATACGTTGTGGTAATTTTTGAGTACCATCCATGGCAATCTGCCAAGTTCTATGTTTCAGTGAAGGGTTACTAAATCTTTCAATAAGTTGCTCAGCATAGTGTGATAGATTTACCTGTGAAGGAACATGCAGTGTAGGTGCTTGTTGTTGCATCATCAGTGCTAGTGTTGCTTTTTTATAATTGTGGTCATTCATACAATCATTAATATGTTCATACCCTGCTAAGTAACCTAGATAAGCTAAAAAAGAATGACTGCCATTTAACATACGTAGTTTCATCTCTTCATAGGGAACCACATCATCGACAAACTCTGCCCCAACTTCATCCCAATTAGGGCGACCAGAAACAAAATTATCTTCAATAACCCATTGAATAAAAGGTTCACAGGCAATACCACATGGATCAGCCATGCCTGCTAACGTATTTTTAATCTCTGCTAAAGTTTCAGATGTTGCAGCAGGCACAATACGATCGACCATTGTACATGGAAACGTTGTATTGACCTTAATCCATTGTGCTAATTTTGCATCTCGCGCTTTTGCTAAACCTAATATCGCTTTTTTCAAAACAACTCCATTTTCGGGGATATTATCGCAGGATAATGCAGTAAATGGTTTTATTCCTCTTTGCATTCTTCTATAAAGCGCTTCAACAATAACACCTGGGGCAGACATAGGTTTAGATGGATTGGCTAAATCCTCTTTAATCAGAGGATTATCTAAATCTAAGTCACCACCACCTGGTCGCATACAGTAACCTTTTTCGGTTACGGTTAAAGACACAATTTCTACCACACTATCGGCCATTTTTTCTAAAATTGCCTCAATGCCGTCGGTAGATGCCAAAAGCGACTCTTTTACACTACCAATAATAAATGCTTGTTTTGTTGTAGCTCCTTTTTCTAATACGGTGTACAAATGATCTTGCTGACGAATATCATGAATTAACTCTTCACCACCAACAATATTAACCTCACAAATTCCCCAATCACTTGTTCCTTTATTCAGTAAGCGATCCATAAACAATGCTTGATGTGCACGATGAAACGCACCAAATCCTAAATGAACTATGCGTGAAATCATTTTTTTTCTGTCATAGGAAGGTTTATGTTCAATTGATTGTGGGATATTTGATAAATTTAACATTCTACTCACCATAATTAACAAATTAAATACTATATTGGTTAGACATATTTTCACTTATAGATAATCTTTTCATCTTCATTTTTTATTTTTTGTGATCATAATCACATTTTTTGGTTTATTTAATATGCACTATTTTGAAAATATTTAATAATACCAAAATATATTGGCATACCAATTATCGAAATAAACATAGTTAAATCATAATTGACTTATAGTACTTATAACAATTAGCTTATAATTGAGGCAATATAACCAAAATTAGAATGGGGATTAAAAATAATGCCAACGATTAATCGGCTCTATCAAGAAATTGGTAATGAGCTGAAATCATTATTAAAAAATGGTACTTATAAAATTGGTGATCGATTACCACCCGAGCGCGATATCGCTGACGCATTTAATGTAAGTAGAACGGTTGTGCGCGAAGCACTCATTATGCTAGAACTTGAAAATTTAGTTACAGTAAAAAAAGGCTCTGGTGTATATGTAATTGGTTTACCAAATGAAACTTTGTCAGAACAAGATAAAAAAATAGAAGAAAATGATTTTGGACCATTTGAATTATTACAAGCAAGGCAACTAATTGAAAGCAATATTGCCGCTTTTGCAGCTTCACAAATTTTGAAATCCGATATCATAGAGCTTAGAGCTATTTTAAAACAAGAACGTCAAATGTTAGAACAAGGCATTCTGGATGACTACAGTGCTGATGAGATGTTTCATATTGCAATTGCCAAAGCAACGAAAAACTCAATACTTGAAAGTTTATTAAATGATTTATGGCAAAAACGTTCTACCAGCAAAATGTGGGATCAATTACACAGTCGCATTACCGATCATAGTTATCGAAAAAAGTGGCTTTATGATCATGAAAAAATTCTGCAAGCATTGCAGGTAAAAGATGCAATAGGTGCACGCCATGCTATGTGGCAACATTTAGAAAATGTTAAACAAACATTAATGACCGTTTCTGATAGTGAAGATCCAAATTTTGATGGTTATTTATTTGATTCTATTCCAGTTAATATTGTTAACCAATAGACAATAAAAAATCAGCATTGTTTATAGATCTTTTCGTTTAGAAAATTAAGTAAATAAAAATCATTGAGGAGATTTATATGGAACAAACGATGCGTTGGTTTGGACCAAATGACCCAGTATCACTAGATGATATCAAACAGGCTGGAGCAACTGGAATTGTTACAGCTTTGCACCATATTCCAAATGGCGAAATATGGACAGTTGAAGAAATACAAAAACGAAAAGCAATTATTGAAGAAAAAGGATTAACATGGTCTGTTGTTGAAAGTATTCCTGTTCATGAAGAGATCAAAACGCATTCAGGAAAGGTTAAACAGCATATTGCAAATTACCAGCAATCAATTCGTAATCTAGCAGCTTGTGGCATTGATACTGTTTGTTACAATTTTATGCCTGTGTTAGATTGGACTCGCACCGATCTTGCTTATGAGCTACCAGATGGTTCAAAAGCTTTACGTTTCGATCAAACTGCATTTGCTGCATTTGACCTTTATATTTTAGAAAGAATTAATGCCGAAAAAGATTACTCAAAAGAAGATATCGATTTAGCAAAAGCTTATTTTGAGAAAATGACTCAAGCAGATAAAGACAAACTAATTGCTAATATCATTGCAGGTTTACCTGGGGCAGAAGAAGGCTATTCTTTGGAACAATTTAGAGCACATTTGGCGACGTATGATGGCATCGATAAGGCCAAATTACGCGAAAATTATGCCTACTTTTTAAAAGCTATCGTCCCCGTTGCTGAAGAAGTAGGTGTGGTATTAACGGTGCATCCAGATGATCCTCCTCGACCAATTTTAGGTTTACCGCGTATTGTGTCAACCATCGAAGATATGCAATGGATCAAAGATACGGTAGATAGTATTCACAATGGATTTTGCTTTTGCACAGGTTCTTACGGTGTGCGAGATGATAATGATTTAGCTATAATGGCTGAAAAATTTGCTGACCGCGTTCATTTTATTCACTTACGTGCAACGGTTCGCGAACAAAACCCACTTTCTTTCCACGAAGGTGACCACTTGGGTGGTGATGTGGATATGTATGCAGTAATCAAAGCACTCGTTACTGAAGAACAGCGCCGTAAACAAGCAGGAATTAAACGTTCTATTCCCGTTCGTCCAGATCATGGACACCAAATGTTAGATGATCTTAAAAAGAAAACCAATCCAGGTTATTCGTGTATAGGTCGCTTACGCGGTTTAGCAGAAATTCGTGGTATTGAATATGCCATTAAGCGTGCATTTTTTGAATAATATCTATTTCTCTATATAAAAAACACCCATTTTAAATGGGTGTTTTTTTTCATAATAATGAATAAAGTCTAGATATGTATTGCATCTAGATAAATATAATTAAGAATCCTCTATACTGCATACAAATGCTGTATTAATCCACGTAATGATCCTGCGACATTTAACACGTCGCAATAATAATTTACAGCAGTAATTTAATTTTTCAAATTTAATCAGTTAGTCAATAAACAATTTTAATCAGTCAAATAATCAAATCAATCTTATGATATTTTAAATTTGCCTATTTTTATAATATGGTTAAAAAACTAATATAACCAATTTAATAGAAATACTATTTAAAAAAGTTAAATTGAATGTATAAAAGCAAAATAATTATTAAAAACGCTAAGTAATATTTAAAATAATCTTATTATTAAAGATGATTAGAGAAAATCATGAACCTAACTTTTAAATTATAAAATGCTATCAAAATTTTACTGTTTTGACTTTTCCTCCCATTCCGCGTTATATTAATAACGATATTATCTACATCTATATCGTTAAGCAGTCTTTTCAAAAGCAGTTTAAACATAAGAGGTGTAATATGGGTATCTTAAATAGTATTTTTTCTAAAATATTTCCAAGTGCACAAGCAGCAGTAGGTAATGTTACTGATGCTGTAAAGAATCAAGTCAATAATATTACTGGTAATAACAAAGATACAGCATCAACTAGTCAAGATCAAAATCAACAGAACCAGCAGAATCAACAAAACCAAACCAATCAACAAAGTACAGGAAATCAAACATCTGTATCAAATGTTGATGTTATGGCAATTCTTGAAGACTTAGCTAAAAAATTCCCTGAAAAACTAAACTGGAAGACATCAATTGTTGATCTTTTAAAACTTTTAGGCTTAGATAACAGTTTAGATGCGCGTAAAAAATTAGCTAAAGAGCTTGATTATACAGGGAGTACCGATGATACAGCAGCTATGAATACATGGTTAATTAAAGCGGTAATGAAAAAAATTGCAGAAAAAGGCGGGAATGTAGCTCACCTTTTCTCTTAAAACTGAAGACAAAAGTACACTAAATCCACCTGCTATTATAGGTGGATTTTTTATTAAAAATGCTATGTTATCGGTCAGATAATCATCAAGTCTATTCACTAGGCTTTAAAAGCATGCAATCGATTCATCGCAGCTTCAATACCACCAGATAATAAAATTTCAGTACAACGTACTGACTCATCAATCGCTTTATCAATCAACTCTTGTTCAGATTTAGAAGGCTTGTTTAAAACATAGCTGACCACTTTATTTTTATCGCCAGGATGACCGATACCGATTCTTAAGCGATAAAAATTCAAATTATTACCTAATTTACTGGCAATATCTTTCAAACCATTATGCCCGCCATGGCTGCCACCAAATTTGAATTTGGCGATACCTGGATTAATATCAAGTTCATCATGTGCAACAAGAATTTCTTCTGGTTTAATCTGATAAAATGTAGCCATAGCCTGCACCGCTTTACCGCTTAAATTCATAAAGGTTGTTGGCACTAATAAACGTACATCATGACCAGAAAGAGTTATCCTTGAACTGTAACCAAAATATTTGGGGTCATTTTTTAATGATTGATGATATCGTTCTGCCAATTGATCAACAAACCACGCACCCGCGTTATGGCGAGTTGCAGCATATTCATTGCCTGGATTAGCAAGTCCTACAATAAGTTTAATAGTTGTCATGATAATTCGATAATATGTGTTGCTATAAGTAAAAAAGCCCCAAAAAGGGGCTAGTAACCATAATGCTAAAATCAATTAGTAATGAAACATTGCTGAAATTGATTCTTCATTGCTGATGCGACGAATTGCCTCAGCAAGCATACCTGATAAAGTTAATTGGCGCACATTTTTCAATGCTTTAACTTCAGCAGTTAATGGAATTGTGTCACAAACAACAATTTCATCAATAGCACTGTTTTTAATGTTACTGACGGCTTTGCCTGAAAAAATTGGATGCGTTGCATAAGCATACACTCTTTTAGCTCCGCGCGCTTTCAAAGCATCGGCCGCTTTACAAAGTGTACCTGCGGTATCAATCATATCATCAACTAAGATACAATCTCTATCAGCAACATCACCAATAATATTCATCACTTCTGCTTCATTAGCACGCTGACGACGTTTGTCAATGATGGCCATGTCTGTATCATTTAAAAGTTTTGCAATCGCACGCGCACGAACAACACCGCCAATATCAGGTGATACCACAATTGGGCGTTCAAAATCACGTTGCAACATGTCTTCTAAAATAACTGGACTACCAAATACGTTATCAACAGGCACATCAAAGAAGCCTTGAATCTGTTCAGCATGAAGATCGACTGTCAATACTCTATCAACACCAACGGTTGATAAAAAGTCAGCAACCACTTTAGCGGTAATAGGCACACGAGCTGAACGAACTCGACGATCTTGCCTCGCATAACCAAAATATGGAATAACAGCAGTAATACGACCCGCAGATGCACGACGCATTGCATCAATCATTACTAGTAATTCCATTAAATTGTCATTGGTTGGCGCGCAAGTTGATTGAATAATAAAAACATCTTCACCACGGACATTTTCATTAATTTGGACATTTACTTCACCATCACTAAAACGGCCTACGACAATGTCACCAAGAGAAGTATAAAGACGATTAGCTATACGTTTTGCTAGTTCGGGTGTGGCATTACCAGCAAAAAGCTTCATATCAGGCACGAGAAATCCTCAAGCATGTTATTATGATTACTTTATTCGTAATCGGTTAAATCGGAGCCATAATTATATAATTATTTATCCATCATGCTCAACCATAATATAAAAATTTAACAAAAATATTTGATATATATATCAAAATTGCGAATTAAAAAAATTTGCCTTTAAGATACTTTGGCTGAGAACCCAAAATCGAGTAAACTAACACTCAAATCCATTAATAAATTTTACAAAATTCCACAATCTAAGTAGATAACGTGATGAACGAAAAATTAAATAGCAATAATCCAGAAATCAAGTCCAAAAGAACTATCCGAAGTTTTGTATTACGACAAGGTCGTTTAACTAAAGGTCAAGAACAAGCATTAAACAATTTATGGCCACTATTTGGCATTGAATACAATTCAAACTCACCTATATGCTTTGATGAAAATAAACCTGTCGTTTTAGAAATAGGATTCGGCATGGGGGCATCATTAGTTGAAATGGCTCGAAATGCACCGGATAAAAACTTTCTAGGGATTGAAGTTCATAAGCCAGGTGTTGGCGCTTGTTTAATGGCTATTGAAGAAAACCAATTATCTAATTTAAAAGTAATGTGTCATGATGCGGTTGAGGTTTTAGAAAACATGATCCCTAATCATTCATTAGATAAAGTGCAAATCTTTTTTCCCGATCCATGGCATAAAGCAAGACACAACAAACGTCGCATTATTCAGCCACAATTTGTACAATTAATTCGGCAAAAATTAAAAGTAGGCGGTATTTTACATTTAGCGACCGACTGGCAAAATTATGCTGAACATATGTTAGAGGTTTTAACCAAAGCTGAAGGTTTTGAAAATTTATCAGCAACAGGCGACTACATTCCGAGACCCGAAGATCGCCCTATTACCAAATTTGAAAAACGTGGCCAAAATTTAGGTCATGGTGTTTGGGATTTACAATTCAGAAAAAAATAGCGTAATAAGGAGCCATTATGCAAAATAAAACAATTGATTTAATCTGTCATCGTCGTTCAATTCGGTCCTACCAATCAACGGCGTTAACCAACGAGCAAATAGAATTACTTGTTCAAGCTGCACAATCGGCTCCAAGCTCCAATTTTCTACAATGCGCTACAATAATTAGAATCACTGATAGCGAGAATCGCTCAAAACTAGCACATTATTCAGGGGATCAAAGCTATATAAATCAAGCTCCTGAATTTTGGGTATTCTGTGCCGATTTTAATCGGCATTTTCAAATTGATCCAACTATTCCTCTTGAAAAAGCAGAACAACTTTTAGTGGGTTGCATTGATACGGCTTTTATGGCACAAAATACCGTTATTGCAGCAGAATCATTAGGTTTAGGTACGGTTTATATTGGTGGATTACGCAACAATATTGAGAAAGTAACACAATTACTTACCTTACCTAAATATGTTCTTCCGCTTTTTGGGCTTTGTAT
Source organism: Gilliamella sp. LMG 34360 (assembly GCF_984568995.1). NCBI lineage: Bacteria > Pseudomonadati > Pseudomonadota > Gammaproteobacteria > Orbales > Orbaceae > Gilliamella > Gilliamella sp. LMG 34360. The sequence goes on from NZ_OZ474900.1 coordinate 2,727,715, forward strand.
TGGTTATCCTGACCAAACTCCAGATATAAAACCAAGATTACCGAAAGAATTAGTTTTCTTTGAAAATCACTATCAACCAATCAATCATCAATTATTAGCACAATATGATACCCAGATGCGTCAATACTATAGCCATCGACTGACTAATCAAAAAACGAATGGTTGGAGTGATAAAATTGCAGAAACAATTATCAAAGGGCAACGAGATTTCATTTTAAATTATTTGCATAAACAAGGATGGATAACTAAATGAACAACAATCAATACCAATTAGACAAAGTCGTTATATTAAGTCGTCACGGTATCCGCACTCCGTTACAAAACACACTAGCATTTTTAGAAAAGTCCAGTCCATTAAAATGGCCTAGCTGGGATCATGCTTATGGTTATTTAACGACACGAGGTGGTGTATTAGAAGCTTTCTTTGGGCATTATCTATCACAATGGCTTGAACAAAAAAATATTAATATTGAACCGGAAAACCCAGATATTTATGTTTATGCTAACAGCCTTCAAAGAACAGTGGCAACAGCCCAATTCTTGGTTAATGGCGCTTTTGCGGGTTATGATATTCCTATCCATCACAAATATACCATTGAAAAAATGGATCCGATTTTTGATCCAAGTGTGCAAGATGATTCTCCAGAACTAAAACAAGCTGTATTAAACGATATTGAAGAGGCTGATAAAGCTGGGGCAATTTTTAAAAACTTAGCACCAGCTTATCAAATGGTATCAGATATACTGGAGTATCCGCAATCACAATTATATGATCTATATCGATGTGATTTTGCGGATATTCCTAATGAACTCTATTTTAAGAAAAATGAAGAGCCTGAATTACATGGTCCATTAGCTATCGGAATTTGTGCAGTTGATGCTTTCTTATTACAATATTATTCTGCATTTCCAAAAGATCAAATTGCATGGGGAAAAATAACCAGCCGAGAACAATGGCAACAATTAATACAAATTCGTAACCAATACATTGATTTAGTATTTCACACCAAAACCATTGCTCAACACATTAGTAAGCTATTAATCAATAAAATAGATGATTTACTGCACAATAAACAGCATAAGGTGAACTTACTTGTTGGTCACGATAGTACCATTGCAGCATTGCTCGGTGCTTTAGATTTTGCACCATACCAACTACCAAACCAATGTGAAAATACCCCAATCGGAGGAATGGTTATCTTCCAACGTTATCGCCATATATCATCTGGCAAATACTTTTTTAAAGCCGAATACGTATATCAAAGTTTTGAACAACTTTATACCGGGCAGGCAATCGATATCAATAATCCACCACAACATTATCAATTACAGTTGGAAAATGCTTCTGTTAATTGTGATGGTTATTATGATTGGGCAGATTTTGCAAAACGTTTGGACAAGAATGAGTAGTCATTTAGTTTTTCTATAAGAAATAGTTTCCATCGACACTCATCGGTGGAAAACTTGCTCTTTTTTCTGAGTGAATACCCGCAGATATAATCACCTACTCTTCTAACTTTTTTTTCAATAATTAAGTTAAAATACCCAGCCAATTACCTCAATAAAAGATTTCTAACAATAAACCGTTCCCAAAAACATACTGAGACAGAATATGCACAGCATATTTACTGAAAACTGCTTATTTTTCAAATTGAGATAAAATAAACACAAATTTAAAATTAGTTTTTACTATGATTCAATACAATACTAAGAAAAAACTTATTGGTCATTAGTATGAAAAAGTCCATCGATTTAGTTGAATCAGATCATTAACTATCATAAGTACAATAGTAAATTGGGTATAGCCATATCACAACGATTTTAATTCTATTTTTAATCGCTATTTTTAATCTTAACCTGAAGAAGTTTGCAATCAATCTAATAAATGATAATCCATTGAATACCTTTGCTGCCAAGCAGTTGTAATCGGTTTCATGAATTACTTTTCTATCGTGCAAATCCAAATGTTAAAGAATAAAAAAATTTATTCGTTTCGCGCAATTATTGATCAAGCCCCTACTATCTTGATTATTATTATCATAAACAATAATAAAAATAAAATAAAAATATACTGAAACGTTAGCATAACCTGAAATTTTTTGACAAATAATAGAAAACATTAAATGTAATCGATTTCATAAAATGTTAACCAGATCACTTTTTTGGGATATCTAAAGTGATAATATTAATTTAAACCAATAAATTTTTAGATAAATAAAAGTGTAAACGATTTCTAAATGATGCTAAATCATTTAAAGCTCAACAAAGGAAGTTCATCATGAATCAAAACATTACGTCATCACTGCATAATAAGAATTATTGGGTGTTTAGCCTCTACTTTTTCCTTTACTTTTTTATTATGGGAGCCTATGTCCCATTTTTTCCAGTTTGGTTGAAAATGATTGGACTAGACCAAGCAAGTACAGGATACGTTTTTTCATTTATTTCATTATTTGCGTTAGTTTTCCAACCTATTTTTGGCTTGATTTCAGATAAATTGGGATTAAAAAAGCATCTTCTTTGGATTATTACCCTGCTATTAGTATTGTTTGGACCATTTTTTATTTTTGTATTTGGACCTCTACTCAAATTTAATGTCACATTAGGCGCAATTGTGGGTGGATTTTATCTAGGCATGGTATTTAGTGGAGGAGCACCATCTATAGAAGCTTTAGTTGAAAAAATCAGTCGTCGTAGCGGTTTTGAATTTGGTCGCAGTCGTATGTTTGGTTGTTTTGGATGGGCAATTTGTGCTTCATTTGTTGGGATTATGATATCAAAAAACGTCAATGCTGTTTATTGGTTATGCTCTGGATTTGCACTGATTCTTCTAGTTTTAGTCAAGATCGCTGATCCCGCAAGAACTTCAACAACGGATGTTGTCGAGCAAATGGGATTAAATAAACCTGAACCTTTTAATATAAAACAGGCTTTAGATTTACTCTGCATGCGTAAAACGTGGTTCTTTATGCTTTATATCGTTGGTGTGGCATGTACTTATGATGTGTTTGACCAACAGTTTGCTAACTTTTTTACTTCATTCTTTTCTAGTGAACAAGTTGGTCGCGAAGCATTTGGTTATGTCACAACGCTTGGTGAATTTTTAAATGCTACAGTAATGTTTTTTGCACCAATAATTGTAATGAAAATCGGCAGTAAAAATACCTTATTGATTGCGGGTATAATCATGTCAATTCGCATAACTGGCTCAGCGTTTGCTAGCACCGCAGTTGAAGTAGTAATATTAAAAACATTACACATGTTTGAAGCACCATTATTACTTGTTGGCGCCTTTAAATATATCACTAAGCACTTCCCTATCCGTTTATCAGCAACCGTTTACTTGATTGCATTTTGTTTTGCAAAACAATTATCCATCATGTTTATGTCTACATTTGCTGGTTTGATGTATGTTAAAATTGGTTTTGAAGGAGCTTATTTAGTCCTTGGCTCCATCGCATTTAGTTTTACAATGATTTCATCTTTCACGTTATCAGGACGTGGACCATGGGATGTTTTTAAATATACAAAAAAAACAGTAATCAGGTAATTAATCTAGATTCATTAAACATAATTAGCTTAAATTAAGGTACTTAGATGAAAATATTAGTGACTGGTGGTTGTGGATATATAGGTAGCCATACTTGTGTCCAACTAATTCAATCAGGCTTTACACCAATTATAATTGACAATTTATTCAATAGTAAAGCCTCAGTATTAGAGAGAATACAAACTATCACAGGGAAACCTGTTGTCTTTTACCAAGGGGATGTATGTGATGCAAAATTATTAGCAACAATTTTTAAAGAACATGACATCAAAGCCGTTATTCATTTTGCTGGTTTAAAAGCTGTTGGTGAATCGGTATACAAACCACTTGAATATTATGAAAATAACGTGTATGGCAGCATTGTTTTAATGAAAGCGATGCGTGATGCTGGCGTTAAACAATTGGTATTCAGTTCTTCAGCTACCGTCTACGGTGAATTAGCACCTGTTCCTTATGTTGAAACGTTACCGCAAGGATTACCTACCAGTCCATATGGTAAAAGTAAACTTATGGTAGAACAATGTATGATGGATTTAGCCGTTGCCGAACCTGATTGGTCACTAACACTGTTACGTTATTTTAATCCTGTTGGTGCTCATCCTAGTGGTTTAATGGGTGAAGATCCTTTAGGCATTCCAAATAATCTGATGCCCTATATTACTCAAGTTGCAGTGGGTAAACGAGAGTCGCTCGCTGTATTTGGTAATGATTATCCAACTGAAGATGGCACTTGTGTACGTGATTTTATTCACGTTGTGGATTTGGCTGATGGGCACATTGCCGCTCTAAAAGCTGATCAAAATAAAGCAGGAATTCATATTTATAATTTAGGTTCCGGTGTTGGCTACAGTGTTTTACAAGTTATTAAAGCTTTTGAAAAAGCCTCTGGTAAACCACTTAATTGGCATTTTGCACCTCGCAGAGCAGGTGATTTACCAGCTTTCTGGGCTGATGCTAACAAAGCTAAGAAAATATTAGGCTGGAAAACCAAACTTACGCTTGATGATATGGTAAAAGACTCATGGAATTGGCAATCTAATAATCCACAAGGTTATCCTGATTGAATTATAGTTTGAAACTAATAGCAGCAAAATCATAATTGAAGAGGCAAAAAATGGATATTTTTAACCCAGTTGATCATCCTCATCGTCGTTATAATCCATTGACCAATCAATGGGTACTTGTTTCACCACATAGAGCAAAACGCCCTTGGCAAGGACAACAAGAAGAGATAAACGAGGAGCAAAAACCAAGTCACGATCCAACTTGTTTTTTGTGTGCAGGTAACAAGCGAGTCACGGGGGATATCAATCCCGATTATAAAGGGACATTTGTATTTACCAATGATTTTGCTGCACTAATGGAAGATACGCCAAATTCACCAGTTAACGATGATCCTCTGTTTCAAATGCAAAGCGCTAAAGGCACCAGCCGTGTTATCTGTTTTTCACCAGATCACAGTAAAACTTTGCCAGAACTGGATTTATCTGCCATTGAAAGAGTGATTAAAACATGGATCACTCAACAGCAGGAATTAAGTAAAAAATATCCTTGGGTACAAGTTTTTGAAAATAAGGGGTCAGTAATGGGGTGTTCTAACCCTCACCCGCATGGACAAATTTGGGCAAATAGTTTTTTACCCAACGAAATTGTGCGCGAAGATCTCAATATGCGCAATTATTATGAAAAATATCAACGTAATCTATTAATTGATTATGTTGAAAAAGAACTCATAAATCGTGAGCGAATTGTCGTTGAAACTCAATATTGGTTGGCGGTGGTTCCTTTTTGGGCAATCTGGCCATTTGAAACACTTCTGTTACCCAAAACACATATTCCACAATTAACCCTGTTAACAAGCGATCAACAAAGTGATTTAGCGATTGCACTCAAAAAATTAACCAGTCGTTACGATAATTTATTTCGCTGCTCTTTTCCTTATTCAATGGGTTGGCATGGCGCACCATTTATGGAAAATAAAAATGACTATTGGCAAGTACATGCTCACTTTTATCCCCCTTTGTTACGTTCAGCGACAGTCAAAAAATTTATGGTCGGTTACGAAATGCTAGCCGAAGTACAACGAGATTTAACGCCAGAACAGGCAGCCGAAAGACTGCGTAATGAAAGTGATGTTCATTATAAAGATATAAAGGATAAATAGATGAAAGAATTAATTAATAAAACTTCGCAAGCATTTGAAACTAAATTTGGCTATAAACCAGATACGTTGATACAAGCGCCTGGCCGCGTAAATTTAATCGGGGAACATACAGATTATAATGACGGATTTGTGCTACCTTGCGCTATTAATTATCAAACAATAATCAGCTGTCATAAACGTTCAGATAATCTGATTCGGGTCATTGCGGTTGACTATAATAATGAGCAAGATGAATTTTCATTGGATTTTCTCATTGAAAAACATCCAAAATACCAATGGGCCAATTATGTACGCGGCGTAGTCAAACATCTAAAAAAACATACTGATAATATTCATGGCGTTGATCTCGCCATTAGTGGTGATGTACCACAAGGTGCGGGATTAAGCTCATCAGCATCCCTTGAAGTTGCCGTAGCTAAAATGTTCCAAGTTTTATATGATTTGCCATTAGATGGCACCCAATTAGCTTTGATTGGTCAAGAGGCTGAAAATCAATTTGTTGGTTGTAATTGCGGTATTATGGATCAACTCATCTCCGCACTTGGACAAACACAACATGCCTTATTGATTGATTGCCGATCGTTAGAAGCATTCCCTGTTTCAATACCTGAAGATTTTGCAGTAGTAATTATTAACTCAAATATCAAACGTGGTTTAGTCGATAGCGAATACAATAGTCGTCGCCAACAATGCGAAGCAGCAGCTAAAGCTCTTGGGGTAAAAGCATTACGCGATGTAACGTTAGATGAATTGAAACAAATTGAAAGTAAGCTTGATCCTATCGTTTTTAAACGCGCTCGTCACATAATCACTGAAAATGAACGTACCTTAAAAGCCGCTTCAGCGTTGGCAAACAGCGACTATACATCTTTATCAAATCTTATGGCGCAAAGCCATAACTCTATGCGTGATGATTTTGAAATCACGGTGCCTGCCATTGATTATCTGGTTGAGATAATTCACAATAAACTTGGCGATCAAGGTGGCGTACGCATGACAGGTGGTGGTTTTGGCGGTTGTGTTGTCGCACTCGTACCCAAAGATAAAGTTGATGATATCAAAGCAGTGGTTAATGATAATTATTTTAAAAAATTTGGTATCAAAGAAGATTTTTATATCTGCAAACCAAGCAAAGGAGTGCACGCTTTATGCCTATAAAACAGATTATTACACTTTCAAATAAACAGGGTATGAGCATTAAACTCTCAAACTGGGGAGCAACTTGGCTTTCATGTGAACTACCCGTTGCAGGACAAAATCGAGAAGTCTTACTTGGTTGTAAAACTTTTGAACAATATGCACAGCAAGATGCTTATCTAGGCGCGACCATTGGGCGATATGCTAACCGAATTGCAAACGCGACCATCAAGGTCAACGAAAAAAGCTACTCACTGACTGCAAATCAAGGAGTAAACCAACTGCATGGTGGCAAATTAGGGTTTGATAAACAACTGTGGCACATCCAATCTCAAGCTGACAAGCAGGTCACCTTTGCATTGATTTCACCAGATGGAGATCAAGGGTTCCCTGGTGAGCTCAAGGTCGAAGTAACCTATAAACTCACTGATGACAATCAAGTTATTATCTCTTTTAATGCTATCACGACCAAAACAACCCCAGTCAATCTAACCAATCATGCTTATTTTAATTTGGACGGAGAAACTAGCAAAGATATCCTTAATCATACCTTGCAAGTGAATGCTGATTTTTATTTACCCGTCGATCGCGACGGTATCCCAAACAGTGATTTAGTTAGCGTTAGCCATAACGATATGGATTTACGAATACCAAAGCTAATCTCTGATAAATTACTCCAAAGCCCAGAAAGACAAATCACGAGTGGTTATGATCATGCTTATTTATTAGATAAATCACAACCCATTGCCGCTCATCTACTATCCGCCGATAAAAAAGTGAAGATGAATGTGACCACGACCCTACCTGCACTACAAATCTATACGGGTAATTTTTTACAACATACACCGAACAGGCATAATGGTGAATATCATAATTTTGCGGGTATCGCGTTAGAAGCGCAGTTTCTACCAGATAGTCCAAATCATCCCGATTGGCCACAACCTAGCTGTTTTTTGGAACCTAATCAAACTTATCATCATCAAATTTGTTACCAGTTTATGATTGATAAGTTATGAAGTAACTAATTACGGATGAACGATAATTGTGTTCATCCATAAAAAATAGTGTAAAAGTTTTTTAGTTTTAAAAACAATATATATGGACGGATTGTTATTGAATTTTTATATTTAAAACCAAGATAACAAACTCTTTAAATTTATTTATCTGAATTAAGAAAATCAATTATAGAAGAAACAAATAAACTTCTCCCTTTTTCATTACGATCTAAATGCACAAAATGTGTGCCATCGGGTATTTCTACCAAATGTGCTTGCTTAGCTTCATTAACAATAGCTAAAGCATCTGCTTTACGGCTCCAAAAGTCATTTTGCGAGAAAATAACTAATATCGGCATCAATAAATGTTTGGCTTGCCACTGCTTTTGGCCAATAGCTAATTCAAAACTATCTGCCATTGCCCCTGTTGGTGAGCGAAATTGAGGAGGTGTATGAGAAAAAGATTCAGGATCAGAATTCATCGCCTCTTGAGCATAAGCATTAGCAACTAAAGGATCCCTCCATAAATCTTTTTCAACCATAGGGATACTTAAATCCCAAGCCTGAAACAAACTTTCTTTAGTATTTAATTGATAACCACCAATACTGTGATTGAATTGTTTTGGATTTAATTTGTCTTCAAATACTGAGCCTTTACCTAATAATTTATGATCGTCAACAGCACCATATAATGAATTATAAATAATTAACTTATTAACACTATCACTATGTTGCTCAGCATAGGCGGCAGCCCAATGACCACCTGTAGCCCAACCCAAAATATTTATTTTTTTGGAATCTGTCCATTTTAATATTTGATTCACAGCGCACTTTAAATCATCAATTGCGGCGGGCGTACGGACTAATGGTTTAGATTCACTTGCAGGTCGAGACATTTCTTTAGGACGACTCGATTTACCATATCCTCGTAAATCAATAATATAGACATCAAACCCAGCTTGAGCTAAATCTTCTGCTAACGATCCCCCTTGAACAGGTAAATCAAACGAACCAATACCTGCAACTCGAGCACCATGAACTAATAACAATGGTTCTTGTTTATGTTTATTATTCTTTAATTTAACTTCTCTGATAAAAATATTTTCATCTAAATAGCAAGAACCGATCAAATGGTCTCTTTTTTCGATCATACTAGCACTACCTGTATAGGGTAAAATTAACAAAAGAATTATCATACTCCTTTTAATTAGTCTAATCACTTCAATATCCTTTATTTCAATCAATAACTTCTAAAGTTAACAATATTCAATTAATTTATTTTAGATTACCGCTAAATTTAAATAAGATTTTTGGCTAGTTTACTAACAATCCAAGCTAAAATTAGGTATGATATTCATATCTTTGCTAATGGATAAACTAATAAATGAAAAGCAAAACTTTAACCGCTATCTTTCCTGGAACTTTTGATCCAATTACTAATGGGCATATTGATCTTATTACTCGAGCATCATTACTTTTTCCTCGTTTAATTGTTGCAGTTGCAGAAAACCCTAATAAAAATACCCTTTTCACCTTAGAAGAACGAGTTAATTTAGCTTCGACTGCGGTTGAACACCTATTGAATGTTGAAGTGATTGGTTTCGATAATTTAATGGCTAATTTTGCTCAAACACATAATGCGACTGTAGTTGTTCGTGGTGTGCGTACAACGCATGATTTTGAATATGAAAGGCAATTAGCTGAAATGAATCGCGCATTAAAGCCAGATTTAGATACTATATTTTTGATGCCATCAATTGCAATGGGCTTTATTTCATCAACTATTGTTAAAGATGTGGCTTACCATGGTGGCAATATTACCAATTTAGTGCCTGTCCATGTTAAAAAAGAATTGTTACAAAGACTTACTTAGATTTTAAACTTACGATTATGGTTAAATTTTACACCCCACCTAAAAAAAAGCTCACCTCACAAAAATTGACCGTTACCGTTTCTTCGCTTGATGCCTTTGGACAAGGCGTTGCTAGCCATAACGGAAAAACAATTTTTATCAAGTCAGCCTTGCCTGATGAAACGGTTGATATTAAGTTGACCGAAGATAAAAAAAATTACGCAAAAGCGACCGTCATAAAATATTACAATCAAAGTAACGAAAGGGTTAAACCTCAATGTGAATATTATCAAAAATGTGGAGGTTGTGAACTACAACATATCTCATCACATTTACAACAGCAAGCCAAATACTCGGCGCTTATCAACTTATTACAAAAAGAGGGTGGACAAAATTTAGCTAGTGTCATTAAAGATTCGCCCCAAATTATTGCAGATCAACCTTACCATTATCGCAGGCGGGCAAGATTAGCAATTAATCTAGTTAAAGGTGAATTATTTATTGGATTTCGTCAAGCGGAATCAAATCAAATAATCAATATTGCGCATTGTCCGATATTAGTTGAACAATTAGATTTACTACTTGCCCCATTACAAAATTGCTTACGCAAAATTATCCAAAAAAAAGCACTCGGCCACATTGAATTAATCGCCGTTGATAGTGGTGTGATTATTGTATTAAGGCATACCTTGCCAATGACATCTCAAGATACCGAGTTATTGAAACAGTTTGCCCAAGAACAGAACATTTCACTCTACTTTTATGGTGAAGAGTTAGTCCATATTACTGGAAACAAAGAACACTATTATTTAATCAATCATTTAAAGTTAACCTTTAGTCCACTCGATTTTATTCAAGTAAACAGCAAAATTAATCAAAAAATGATTAATCAAGCTTTGGAATGGTTAACATTAAAACCAACAGATAATGTATTAGATCTATTTTGTGGAATGGGTAATTTTTCATTGCCAATGGCAACATTAAGCAAATCGGTTACTGGGATTGAAGGCATCGATGCACTGGTTGAAAAAGCCAAATTCAATGCACAATTAAATAACAAAGAAATTTGTGCTAAAACACATTTTTTAATCAATAATTTAGATGATAAACAGCAATTTAACACATGGAATCATGCTACATTTGAAAAAGTATTATTAGATCCTGCAAGAGCAGGCGCTTATAATGCAGCAGCAGAAATTGTGAAGATAGCACCCGAAAAGATTGTTTACATCTCGTGCAACCCTGCTACTCTAGCAAGAGACTGTAAGCAATTTATCGATAAAGGATATAAAATTGCTCAAGTTGCTATTTTGGATATGTTTCCACAAACTAAGCACATTGAATCAATGTTGCTGCTAACGAAGTAGGATAGTAATTATGGTATCAGTTAGAGGAGCCCATCAACACAGTGAAGAGCATTATTCTCTTGCACAATTTGATATTGAAAGATGGACCAGTCAAGAATTATTATTAACCAATCCGACCTCTTATAAAAAGTTCAAAGAAGTTTGGGATTTTTGTTTTGAAAACAGTGCCGGTGCGCCAGAACAAATCCACTGCTTCCAAAATGCGATTGAAATGGTCGAAATTTTATCAACGCTCAATATGGATATTAATAGTCTATGTGCTGCGTTATTACTTCCTTTTGTTGATACCAAAATTATTCGTCGAGAAGATATTCCTGAAGATTTCGATCGCGAAATTTCAAATATTATTTCCAGCATCGTAAGAATGAAAGAAATTCGCCATTTACGAGCAATTCGTAATGGCAGTGCGACGACTGAACAAATTGATAGTATTCGTCGCATGTTATTAGCTATGGTCAATGATTTTCGTAGTGTCGTCATTAAATTAGCTGAACGCATTACTTATTTACGAGATTTAATCTCAGCCCCACAAGAAGAGCAGGTTTTAGCGGCTAAAGAGTGCTTTAATATCTATGCACCACTTGCAAATCGTCTAGGTATTGGTCAACTCAAATGGGAACTTGAAGATTTTTGTTTCCGTTACTTATATCCTGATGAATATCGCCTTATCGCTAAAAAGCTACATGAAAAGCGCTTAGATCGTGAGCTGTATATTGATCAATTTGTTGAACATCTACAAGATTTAATGAATAAAGATCACATTCGTGCAGAAGTCTATGGTCGCCCTAAACACATTTATAGTATCTGGCGCAAAATGGAGCGTAAGCATCTGCAATTTGAGGATCTTTATGATATTCGTGCAGTAAGGATTATTTGCGATCGTATTGAAGATTGTTATAACGCTTTAGGTATTGTTCATAGCCATTATAAACATATCGCCAAAGAGTTTGACGACTATGTTGCCAATCCTAAACCTAATGGTTATCAATCCATTCATACGGTTGTTTATGGACCACAACATAAAACGATTGAAATTCAAATCCGAACAGAACAAATGCACAATGACGCAGAGCTAGGTGTTGCTGCGCATTGGAAATATAAAGAAGGCAGTACCGATAAAATGACTGCTTATGATCAACGAATTTCTTGGTTACGTAAACTTCTAACTTGGCAACAAGAGATGTCTGAAAGTGGTGAAATTCAAGAAGCCGTACGCAGCCAAATTTTTGATGATCGAGTCTATGTTTTTACACCGAAAGGCGATGTCGTGGATTTACCCGCTGGTTCAACTCCGCTTGATTTTGCTTATCATATCCACAGTGATGTCGGGCACCGTTGTATTGGTGCAAAAGTAGGTGGTCGCATTGTACCTTTTACCTACAATTTAAAAATGGGCGACCAAGTTGAAGTTATTACCCAAAAGCAACCTAATCCAAGTCGCGATTGGCTGAATCCAAATACAGGATTTGTTAATAGCAGTCGTGCCAGAGCTAAAATTCAGGCATGGTTCAAAAAACAAGATCGCGATAAAAACATCGCCACCGGCGAGCAAATTTTACAAAATGAACTTGAGCCGTTAAATATTACTTTAAAAAGTGTCGAAAAAATACTCATCAATAAATACAATGCCCACTCATTTGACGAAGTACTTGCAGGTATTGGCAGTGGTGATATTAGAATTAACCAGTTAGTTAATTTTATTAATGCTCAATTTAATAAACCGACTGCGGAACAAGAAGATGAGGCCGTCTTAAAACAAATTGCCCAAAAATCAACTACACAAGCTAAGAATAACAACAAAACGGGTAATAAAAAAGGCAGTGAAATCATTATTGAAGGTGTAGGCAACTTAATGTATACCATTGCTAATTGCTGTCGCCCTATCCCTGGTGATCCTATTGCGGGTTTTGTAACGCAAGGCCGCGGCATTTCAATCCACCGCGCAGATTGCGAACAGTTACAAGAATTAAAAAATCATGCTCCTGAACGCATCACTAACGCCGTTTGGAATGATAATACTCACTCAGGCTATACCATGGTTACCCAAATCGTTGCCAATGATCGCAGCGGTTTATTACGAGACATCACCACCATATTGGCTAACGAAAAAGTTAATGTGCTTGGTCTAATAAGCCGTTCTGATATGAAGCAACAATTAGCGACCATTGAGGTAGATATGGAAATCTTTGATCAGGATTCTTTAAATCGTATACTCAATAAAATTAAGCAACTACCTGATGTTATTGAAGCCAAACGTTTTCAAAGCTAACAACTAATCTATCGCCACGCTTAAGTGGCGATAATGCATTACACGTTATTTTCGTTGTAAAATTTCAAATTGATATGGATAGCTATTTTTTTCATCAGCTTGGTGATCTTGTTGATAAATTACCTGCCATTGCTCGGGTAAATAATCGGGGAAATAGGTATCCCCTTGCAATTCAGCATCAATATGCGTTAAATAGAGCCGATCAATTAATGGCAACACTTGCTGATAAATATTACCTCCGCCAATAATAAAAACTTCATCAGGTTGTTGCGCTTGGGCAAGGGATATTGCCTCATCAATCGATTTTACCCTGCTTACATTAGAAATTTTATTATCACTTGGCTCTATTTGTCTTGAAATAACAATGTTGTGACGATTAGGAAGTGGTCTACCAATTGATTCAAATGTTTTTCGCCCCATAATAACAGGCTTATTGAGCGTGTTTTTTTTAAACCACGCCAAATCAGCAGGTAAATGCCAAGGCATTTGATTATTTAGGCCAATAACACGATTATGTGCCATAGCAACAATAACACTTAAAATCATAGTAATTACACGTATCCTAAAGATTTAATTCGTTGATTTACATTTTCTGGAAAAATAGTTTGACTCCAAAGCCTACGGCTTAGAGAAAGTAAAGGTTCTGTCTGTCCGGAAACTATCCAATTCGCTAATTCAGTTGCTACATCAGGATATATTGTTGGTTTAGGAGAAGGTAAGCTCAACCAATACTTAAGTTTAATACTATTCAAATTCTCCATAACAGTAGCCATATCTAAAGTGTGTAAACACTGTGCATTATAGATTTGCTCAAATTGCCCTGATACAGGCTTAGTCAAAATCTTTTTACCTAATACTAACGCTTCAGAAATTAGGGCAAAACCTGTGTTCGAAATAATACCAGAACAACTCACTAAAGCATGGGTAAAGTTATCACGACCAAGAGGTTGAAAAGTGATATTCTTTTGTTGAGACTGTTGCTTTATATCTGGATGAAAACAGATAAATTGATGATCTGGGAATTGTTGTAACAATTGTGTAATTTCATCTAATGCCTCAAATGGCAAATAAACAATGATATTTCCATCTTCGGTAGGTGTAACGTCAAAGGTGTCAATCATTGGAGGAATCAATTTATGCCCAAAATGAAACCAATGTAAGCCAATAGGATTAGTGACAGGTGCATAATACTTCATAATCACATTCGCTATCAACCCATATTCTTTAGGCTTGAGATATTGGCATACGGCTTGATTACTGATGCCTAAGCAGTTTCGATGCTGATAGTGAGCAGCCCATGCACTAACTGGCTCAAAATCACTAATAATACAATCATATTTTGATAAATCGAGTTCACGCACATCTTTTACGAGTCGAAAAGCTCGAATTCGTTGTACCGTTTTACGAAAGTTGATTTTACCATTCAGTGTTGCAAAAGAGACACCACGATAAGTAGTATAGTTGCCAAAGGCTTGCATATCAAAATAGTCTTTAGGATCACGGCCGCTGAAAATATAGTCAACATCAGCACCAGCTACTTTTAAAGCTTTTGCTAACGTTCTACAACGACTGACATGGCCATTTCCTGTTCCTTGAACGCCAAAGAGAATTTTCATATCAATATTTTTTGATGATTGTAATTGGCGAATATAATAACAGAACACTTAATTATTAGCTCCATTATTTTAAGCAGATAATAAAAATAATTATAATCAATCACGATTAATAGCAATTTTGATTAAAGACATCAAAAAACATTTGATAATTTTCTTATTAATCAATTAACTAAAAAATATTTAGTGATAATAAGGCACTTCTTTTTGTTATAAATAACAACTTTTAAAATTCATTTCTGCTAATGAAAAATCCATTAATTCATTTCGATAACAATCAACAAACCAATTGAAATATTTAAAAAAATTAGTCAGTTTTTACCTAACAAATACGATTATTTATTTCAGTTATTTATAACAATTATCTTATTAAAAAAGATTGCAGTTTAATGAAAGTTTATTGGTTAGCATAATTTTTAGATTAAATTATTTAACAACCCAAACTCATCAAATCTATGAAACGAATTTCAATGCGATACAAGCGATTGTAAAAATAGTTGATCATTGATAAGTGATTCGGCACTTCATAATGGTTTTCTGTATGAATAATGTTAATGATGGCTCACCCTAAACTGCAATTAATATTTAAATATATTGGATTTTTATTTTTTTAGGAGTAATTACCATTTTCAATATATGTAAAGATGGTATAAATCAGATGTTTTTTTAAGTAAAATAAGTTTATATATTATTCATTTGATGAATAGTGAGATTTTACATGTCATTAAGATTCATCCATAAACAAACATATCTTATTGCAAAAGTAGCAATAATTTTATTTCTATTTGTTTATTCTATAAGACATTTATCTATCATCATAAATTCATCTTTGCCTGTTGCTGTGGTTTCACAACATAGATCATCAATGTTAGAAGTCAGTAATAACCATGATAGTTATTATCTTTTAACAAAAAAATCAGAATGTTTATCAAATTGTACTGTCTTTAACCATTGTTCACTCTGTAATACGCTAATATCTAATATTGTATTGAATGTTGAGTTTTCACCACACCGTGAACAATATCTTTCATATAACTTTGCTCCACAATTTAAAGAATTTATTCCTGAATTAAAACCACCAAAAGTTGCTTAATTAAATGATTCAGTTGCATTAGCAACAAAAATTAGTTTAAGCAATTATCACAAAAGTGACTGTTTTTTGTTATTAATTGTATCGTTAATAACAAAATAGTCCTTGTTTTTCTTAAAAATGATGAAAGGAATATTATGAAGCGTCGAATTTTTTTATTAAATCTTACTGCAGCTATAAGTGGTTTAGCCGTTACCAAAGCCTTTGCCAAAATGGATCACTCTGCGATGAGTGATACCATGTGTGAAACAAATTCTGATGAATGCCAAAAGGGGGATAGAATGCACCACGAACATATGAATATGAGTCATAACAAGAAGCCACAAAAACTTTTACCTACTTCAGCATTACCACAAGGTCAAGATTTACCAGAGTTAGTTCGTTTAAAAAATACAAGTGACCAGCCAGGAACATTCGAAGCAAATCTGGAAGCAAAACCTGTTAAAATAAAATTAACACCACAATTAACAACAGAATTTTGGGCATATAATGGCACTATTCCGGGCCCTGCAATTGAAGCTTTCGAAGGCGATAAAGTTAAAATAACCGTCAAAAACAGTATACCGCAAGCCACAACGGTACATTGGCATGGTTTACTCATTCCATCCAATCAAGATGGTAATCCACAAGACGAAATCCCTGCTGGCAGTAGCCGAACTTATGAATTTACTATTCCAGAAGGCAATGCAGGTACATATTGGTACCATCCACATGGGCATGAAACCGTTTCCGAACAGATTGCACGAGGATTAGCCGGAATGTTTATTGTACGCAGTAAAAAAGATCCACTTGCCTCTTTTCCTGAACAAAACTGGTTCTTTTCTGATTTAAAATTAACCGATAAAGGTGAAATTGCCGATAATTCAATGGTTGATTGGATGAATGGACGTGAAGGTCAATTTGTATTAATTAATGGTGCTTATCGTCCTAAAATTACCGTAAAAAGTGCAACTAGAGTGCGTATTTGGAATGCGTGTTCTGGGCGTTATCTTAATTTATCAATTCCTGGCTGTGATATTTACTTAGTTGGCACAGATGGAGGATTGATGCCTAAACCGGTTCAACTAAATTCACCGCTATTATTATCACCAGCTGAACGTGCTGAATTGGTTATTGTACCTAAACAATCGGGTACAGTATATTTACAATCAATTGGATACCATCGTGGAAAAATGGGCAATGTACCCCCAGAGCAAGATATCATACTTGGTGAATTAGCTTTGACAGAATCCTCCCCTATAACCTTACCGTCAACGTTACGAGAATTGCCAAAATTAGGGCAAGCAACTGCCCATAAGACACTTGAATATACCGAAGTTATGGATGTAAAAGAGCCTCGAGGAGGGATGCTATTTTTAATTAACGGCAAACGCCATGATATGCAACGAATTGATTTAGAGAGTAAAATTCATGAAGTTGAAGAATGGACAATTTTTAATAACTCTCACATGGATCATAACTTTCATATACATGGAGCACAGTTTACCGTCGTTTCACATGAATTAAATGGTAAAAAGAATCCACCTAAATATGCAGCATTAAAAGATACCATTAATCTGCGCCCACATGAAAAAATCACCATAAAAATTCAACAAAATATGCCAGGATTACGCATGTATCATTGCCACATAGTTGAACATGAAACACTGGGTATGATGGGTCAATTGATGGTGAAATAATTTGATTAACTTTCCCCCCTCTTTTTTTAACCATTATTTATTAAAATTAGAGGTGGGATATTTTGTTGATAAAGAAAAACAATAAACAAAGTTTAAGGTTTAGAATATTGAGTAATTCAGTTTAAGAAAGTAGCATTTAAAATAAGGCGATTAACCTATCAAACAACAATATTTTGCTAGCACAAAATCACACGTGTCTGCTTTTCTAACTCCATAACTTGTGAGGCGTCTGCCATATCATTAGTAATTAACGCGGTAATTTCACCCCAATCACAAATTTTATATAAGCTTTTACGACTGAATTTAGTATAGTCACCTAAAATATATCTTTTATCCGAATGTGCAATGATCACTTTATCTATGTAGGCATCTGAAGACGAAGGACTAGAAGGACCGTTTAAATTGCTAAAGCCATCAGTTCCTAAAAAGCAGACATCAACTTGGATTTCGTTGATCATTGATAGCGCCCAACCTCCAAATACAGATGAACTTTTGTCACGTAATTCACCACCAAATAAAAACACTTGATTTTCTGACGAAATCAATATGTTAGCTACAGGTAGAGAGTCCGTGAAAATTTTGAAACCAGAACGATACACTAATAATTTAGCTAGTTCTAATGCTGTACTTCCTGTACCGATAATTATTGAGCAATTATCTGGAAGAAGCGTTAATGCTTTTTGTGCGATACTCTTTTTTAAGCTTGCATTTTCTTTTTCTCTAATTTTGAATGGATTCTCAATAGCACCTTGTTTAAGCGTTGCACCGCCATGACATTTAACTAAAAATCCTTTTTTTTCTAATTGAGATAGATCTTTGCGAATAGTTTCATAAGTTACTTGATATTTACGAGCTAGTTCACTTACATACACAGTTCCCGCTGTAATCAACTCTTCTAAAATTAATTCTCTTCTCTCATTCATTAAGTGCATAGTTAACAATCTCAATTATTTTAGTATGGGTATTGGTGTTATTAATAGTTATCTTTTTTATTTTTGCCGATATTTTACAACAGAATCTAACTTATTCCTCATTTATCTTAACTACTTTTCTAAAAAAACCAATTGACTTAATATTAAATACCAACACAAAATTGGTATAAATTGGTTTTTAATTACATAAAAAACATAATCTTATTATTTTTGTGACGCAGATCACATTGACTTACCAATAAAAACCAACTATAAAGTTGGTTACTAAATCTAAATGAGGAAAACTGATGAAAACAAAAATTGCTATCGCATGCGATGATCTGGGATTTGAATATAAACAAGCCATTAAACAATACTTAATTGATGAAAAAAATGCTGAGGTCGTTTATGACCCAGTAAAGGTCAAGGATGATGGTGTCAATACATTCGCCAAATTGGCAGATGAAATGTCAGTGCTGATTCAAAAAGATATTTGCCGTTTAGGTATTTATATCTGTGGAACTGGAATTGGTTTTACTTGTCAAGCAAATAAACATTGGGGTATTCGTGCCACTGCAGTAACCAATCCTTATTCAGCCAAACGAGCCAGACTCAGTAATAATGCGCAAATCATCGGTATTGGTTGCCGAGTCAATGGGCTTGAGTATACAAAAATGATCATTGACGCTTGGCTTGATGAACCTTTTGATTTTACTACTGCTCGCGAAAACTCGAAAAAAAACTTATTAGAAGCAGAACGTAATGACAATGCTCTATTAGTCAAACCTATGCATGTTGCATGGAATATGGGTTTTAGAGCTGATGAATAAGTAACAAAGGAGCATCTTATGGAACTAATCACGCAATTTATTAATGATTTAGGTAATTTTATCTTTATCCCTATTATTTTTTTAATACTCATGGCTGGTCTTGGTCGACCTATTTCAGAATGTATATCTTCTGCAATGAAAGTTGGTATTGGCTTTATAGCATTAAGTATGACAATTAAATTTATGCTAGACAAGATGGCTCCTGCAGTTACTGGACTTGCTGAAAGTACAGGATCTTCACTTAGTGCAATTGATGTCGGAGGCGCTGCTACTGCCGTAATGGGATTCGGTTCTAGTATGGGACCAATTATTATTCCATTATGTGTATTTGTTAATGTACTACTCCTTATTTTAAAAATAACAGATTGCGTTAATGTTGATGTGTTCAATTTACATCAAAATGCATCAATGGGGGCTATTGTTGGTGTTTACTCTGGAAGTTTTCTATATGGAGTATTAACAGCAGCACTCTTCCATATTTGGGCATTAATAGCGGCCGATATTGGCGCTAAAAATAATGAACAGTTTTATAATTTACCCGAAGGTGTATCCATTTCTCACCCAGTAGCAAATACTTATCTCATTTTTGCTTACCCTTTCAATTGGGTTTATGACCGTATTCCTGGTTTTAAAAATCTGAGTATTACAGCAGAAACAATTCAAAAACGCTTTGGTGTACTTGGTGATCCAACCATTGTTGGTTTTATTATTGGAGTTTTACTTGGTTTTTGTGGTTATTCATGGCAAAGCCCCTATCACACTATCATTTCTAGCTTACAATTGGGAATGTATTTAGCAGCTGTTATGTTGTTATTACCAAGGATGACTTCCATAATGATGGAAGGATTAGTACCGTTATCAAATGTAGTTCGAAAAAAACTAGTTAAACGCTTCCCAAATCGTGATATTACTGTTGGTATGGATACTGCGTTAATTGTTGGTAACCCATCAGTAATTGCACCCGCATTATTGCTTATACCAGTCATTGTCATCTTAGCCGTAATTTTACCCGGTAATAAGGTAATGCCATTAGGTGACTTATCTCAATTTGTATTCTTTATTGCCTGTATGGTACCAGTATTTAAAGGCAATATCATTCGTACATGGATCACTTCAATTTTTTTATTTGGCGGTGGTTTATATATCGCTTCGTGGATGACTCCTGCAACAAATGAAGTATTTCAAGAATTTGGAACCAATCCTGATGCTTCTGTGATGTATACCTCATTGAATCCATCTGCAAATCCATTTACAGGACTGTTTGCCGCAACTAGCCACATAGGAATACTAGGTTATGCGTTAATTGGTCTGATTTTACTATCAGTAGGTTATTTATTGAAGAAAAAACAAAGAAATTCAAACATTAATAGCGAGGTCTCAAAATGAAAAAAGTTTTAGTGGTTTGTGGAAATGGAATTGCTTCATCATCAATTATGGTTTCAATTTTACAAGATTATCTGAAAGAACAAAGTATTGTTGCACAAGTGGATAAATCCTCACTCATGGCATGTTCAGCTGATACGTTTAATGGCTACGATTTAGTCGTGTCATCAACCAAAATCGATAATCCTGATATTACAACTAAAGTAATTGTTGGTGCTGGTTTGCTTACCGGTATTGGCGAAGAAGCAATTTTTGATGCAGTAAAAAAAGAACTTACTAAATAAGAGGTAGTTTATGCATATTTTAGTTCATGATTTAGATAACAGTATCAAAACATATCAAGAAGTAATTAACGCATCAGGATCTTATTTGTTAGAAAAAGATTATATCCAAGCTGATTACATTACTGCATGTATTGATCGTGAAAAAGATTATCCTACAGGATTACTTATGAGTAACGGAATAGGGATAGCTATACCTCATGCAAATTATCAATTGGTAAAGTCTGATGCTATTAGTTTAGTTCGTTCCTCTAAAGGTGTTGAGTTTGGACAAATGGAAGATTCTGATTTAAAAGTCAGTTGTCAATTAATATTCAACCTAGCTTTATCAACCAGTAATCAACACTTGACGATACTCCAGCGGTTGTTTGCTTTATTTCAAGATGAAATTTTCGTTGACAACTGTCAAAACCTTAGCTGCTTACAAGTTGAACAATTAATCAATCAGCATATAAACAAATAGATAATTATACTAAATTTTTATTCATCACTAATTTAAAAATTACTGATGAATAAAATAGATGAAAGGAAAAATTATGTCCAAACAATTAAATATCATTGTTGCCTGTGGAAGTGGTGTAGCAACGTCAACAGTTGCTGTTGATGCAGTAAAAAATATATTAGAAAGTGCTGGTATATCAGCAAAAATTAGTAAATGTACTTTAGGAGAATTGGAGGGTAAACAGCAAAATTTTGATTTAGTACTCACAACCGCTAATTATAAAAAAGCATTAACCATTCCACATATGAGTGTTTTTGGTCTTATTTCTGGTGTTAACGTTGATTTAGTAAAAGACAAACTATTGCAACTATGCCAAGAGATTTTATCTAATGCATAAGGAGCATAACTATGATGGATATATTACAAACTTTTTTTGAAACCGTTTCAAAACTAGGTGCAGTAGTATTGCTACCCGTAGTTATCATGCTACTAGGTTTGTTTTTCCGTATGCGAATTGGTTCAGCAATTAAATCAGGTTTACTCGTTGGAATTGGTTTTCAAGGTTTAGTACTAGTGCTTAACCTACTAATGGCAACAATAAACCCAGTTATCGCCTATTATGAAAAGCTTGGGTCAGGTTTTACAACGATTGATGTAGGATTTGCTGCAATCGGTGGTGCCGCTTGGTCTATCCCAGCAGTGGTATTGTGTATTCCGTTGATCATTTTATTAAATATTTTATTAATCAAAATAAAAGTTGTTAATGTAATTAATGTTGATGTATGGAACTTCATTCACTTCATGATTCCGGGAGCTTTAGCCATTGCTCTATTTGACAATATATTCATTGGTGTTTTAGTCACAATCGGCTTATCTGTTATTACATTATTTTGTGCTAAATGGGTTGCTCCTAAATGGGAGGAATATTTTGGTTTAGAGGGAACCACATGCACTACTTTAGCTTTTGTTGCTTTAATTTATCCAATTGCCGTATTTTTAAATAAACTAATTGATTTTATTCCTTTTATTAAAAATTTTGAAATAAATATGGATAAAATTGAAAGTAAATTAGGTATTTTTGGAGATCCTACCTTTATTGGTATTTTTGTTGGTGCATTTTTAGGCATATTAACTCAACAAAATATTCCAACAATTCTCACCATTTGTATGGGATTTGCAGCAGTCATGATACTTATTCCAAGAATGGTAGGAATTATGATGGAGGGCGTAACACCAATAGGTAATGCAGCAACAACATTTATCAAAAAACATGTTAGTGGTAGTGATGG
This sequence comes from Gilliamella sp. LMG 34360, assembly GCF_984568995.1. Taxonomy (NCBI): domain Bacteria; kingdom Pseudomonadati; phylum Pseudomonadota; class Gammaproteobacteria; order Orbales; family Orbaceae; genus Gilliamella; species Gilliamella sp. LMG 34360. Next base: position 2,750,567 of record NZ_OZ474900.1, read on the forward strand.
TAAGTTTTATATAGGCATGGACATTGCCTTAGGACTTGGCGATCCTGCTTGTATTACCGTAACCGCAATCACTATACCATTTGTTATCGGATTTGCTTTCCTTATTCCTAATATGACGTTTTTTCCTTTAGGTTTACTCGCTCAAGTTTGTTATTTGACACCTATGATTGTCTTAGCCAGTAAGGGAAATGTATTTCGTAGCACCTTACTATCAATAATCTGCATGTATTTTGTCTGCTTTAGCGCTAACTATTTTGCTCCAGAAGCAACAGCGATGATGAAGTATGCAGGCTTAGATATCTTCGCCACAAATCCAAATGCCACAGTAACCGATGGTGGTCATTTTGGCTGGAATCCAGGAAGCATTTTTGTTTCATTAATACATAGATTAATAGAAGTTTTTTCTTAAATATATTTTTATGAATAAGGAAATAATACATGGCAAACAAATTTAAACTCTCACCATCTGTTTTTGCTGCTAATTTAGGTATGTTAAAGCAACAATTGACAGAACTAGAAAAAAATGAGGTCGAACTATTACATGTAGATGTAATGGATGGGCATTTTGTTGAACGCATAGCCTTTGGGGCTGATCACATTAAAGCTCTAAAAAAATTAACACATTTACCACTTGATGTTCATCTAATGGTGCAAAAACCTGAAGTGCATTTAGACAGTATCATTGCAGCCGGAGCAGACATTATCACAATTCATCAAGAAGCGACTAATCGCCACATAAGTTGTTTGCAGAAAATTCGTAAGGCAGGAATAAAAGCTGGAATAGTGCTTAATCCCGGCACTTCCGAAGAAAATATAAAATATCTTTTAAATGATATTGATATGGTTTTACTTATGACAGTTAATCCTGGTGAGGGAGGACAACATTTTTTAATGTCCGTAGTGGATAAGATAAAACGAGTTAGATCTTTGGTCAGTAATTACAATATTGATATCGAAGTCGACGGAAGTATTGATGACAAAACCATTAAGTATTGTCGCGATGCTGGAGCAAATATTTTTGTCTCTGGGGGATATTTATTCAATGGCAATATCACAGACAACATTACTAAGTTAAGAGTTTCATTAGCCGCATAATATAGATAAGGAGATAAAAATGAGTAATTTCACTGGAAAAGTTGCACTTGTAACTGGTGCAGCACATGGAATTGGTAAAGCAATTGCTGAAAAATTTGCAAAAGCTGGAGCTAATACAGTTATTGTCGATTTTAATTATGAATTAGGGACTGAAACGGCAGAACAAATAACTCGCGATTATCAGCAACAGTCAATATTTATTCAAGCTGATGTATCAAACGCGAAAGATATGGAAAAAGTACGAGAAGAAACATTCAAACAATTCGGACGTATTGATATTTTAGTATTAAATGCTGGTGTTGCATTTGCTAACAAAGTTAATGATATCTCTTATGAAGAATGGCAAAAAACATTAGATATCAATTTAAGTGGTCTATTTAATACCGTTAAACCTTTCTATAACGATTTTTTAACCAATAAAGGTTCAATTGTTTATATCAGTTCAGGTTCAGCCTTAAGTGGCACTGGTGGTGGTGTGCCTTACCCTGCATCTAAAGCAGGAGGCGAAGGATTAATGCGAGGATTAGCCAAAGAACTAGGTCCAAAGGGTGTAAATGTAAATTCAATTGCTCCAAGATTAATTGACTCAGGAAAAATGATGCGTGTGAATTACCCGACTCAAGAAAGTCTAGATGCCGTGTTGGAAAAAATACCGGTTAGACGTCTTGGTACTGTCGAAGATGTTGCTAACTTAACTTTATTCTTAGCAGATAAAGATAATTCTTATATTCAAGGACAAACTATTTTACTTGATGGCGGTAGAACTATTGCTTAATAGGAGCAAGCAAAATGCAATCACAACTAATTATTAATGAACTAAATCATTCTGTTCAAACATTAACTGACCAAAACATCACAAATTTAATCCAGAAAATAAAACAGCATAACCGTATTTTTGTCCATGGTACAGGACGTTCAGGTCTTATGTTAAAGGCTTTTGCAATGAGACTGATGCAGCTTGGATTAAACTCTTTTGTAGTTGGTGAAACAACTACACCATCAGTACAAAAAGGTGATCTTTTAATAGTCGCATCAGCCTCAGGTGAAACTGAAAGTGTTAATTTAATGGCTAAATCAGCACTCAAACAAGGTATTGATCTTGCTATTATCTGTGCATCGCCTGATTCAACTCTTGCCAAAATCCAATCACCAGACATTATGTTACAATCGGGTACTAAATATTCACAATCACAAGTAAGTCAACAACCACTTGGTAGCCTTTTCGAACAGATGTTACTTATTATCTTTGATACTGTTATTCTTACTATGAGTAATAACCAAAAAGATAGTAATGATGATATGGCTCATCGCCATGCAAGTTTAGAATAACGTAAGTTTCGATCAATTTAAATCCACTTATCATAAGTTTTTTGATGGGTGGATTTTATACTATTCCTCGTTAAATATTACTTTATTTATATAAATTACCTCTTATTTATAATCGGGCTTATTAACTTTATTTGCTTATCATTTCATTGCCTACAATAATCGCTTAACTTGTTGTAATAATTGTTTTTGATTTTGACAAAAAATGCTAATATACTGCCGAAATGATCATAATTAATTATTGGCAAAAAATCAGCAAACGCTTGATTATTAACACGGCTTTATCGCACTTATTATTAGGTGTGATTGCTGCTGGGTTTGGATTGTATCAAGAAAACGCTTTACCTGCGCAATCTTCAGCGTCCCAAGTTGGTATTATTACCATTACCCGAATTGTACAAGATCATCAAGCTCCGATAACAATAACATCACAAACATTAGTCTTAGCGCAAAAAAGGCAATATTATAGGTTAATTACACCATTAAATTACCGTGATGTTAGTCCAAATCCAATTATTCGATTATCACCTAATAATGGCATAAGGGCTGGACCTAACACTACTGCTTAATGAGCTTACCACTTAATTAAATTAAATTTTTATAAAGGCATAAGCCTTACTATTTCTATTAAAAAGAACAAGAGAAAAATCATGTTATTAAAACTATTAACCAAAGTATTTGGTAGTCGAAATGAACGCGTATTAAAAATGATGCGTAAACGCGTTGAAAGAATTAATGCACTTGAACCGCAAATTGAAGCCTTAAGCGATGAACAGTTAAAAGCTAAAACTACAGAATTTAAACAAAAAATCGCTGAAGGCGCTAAGTTAGATGATATTTTAGAAGAAGCCTTTGCTGTTGTACGTGAGGCAAGTAAACGTGTGTTTGGTATGCGCCATTTTGACGTACAACTTATTGGTGGTATGGTATTAAATGAACGTTGCATTGCTGAAATGCGTACAGGTGAAGGTAAAACTTTAACCGCAACCTTACCTGCTTATTTAAATGCGTTAACAGGTAAAGGCGTACATGTTGTGACAGTAAATGATTACTTAGCACAGCGCGATGCTGAAAATAATCGTCCATTATTCGAATTTTTAGGATTATCTGTTGGTATCAATCTACCTAATATGCCACCGCATATGAAACGTGAAGCTTACAATGCCGATATTACATATGGAACCAATAATGAATATGGCTTTGACTACTTACGCGATAATATGGTATTTACTAAAGATTCTCGTGTACAACGCCCTCTGCATTATGCTTTAGTCGATGAAGTTGACTCAATTCTAATTGATGAGGCAAGAACACCTCTTATCATTTCGGGACAAGCTGAAGATAGTTCTGACCGATATGTTAGTGTTAATAAAATCATTCCATATCTAATTCAACAAGAAAAAGAAGACTCCGATCAATTTCAGGGTGATGGTGACTTTTCTATCGATGAAAAAACACGTCAAGCCAATTTGACTGAACGTGGATTAGTGAAAGTTGAAGAATTACTTATTAAAAATGGAATTATGAAAGGTGATGAATCACTTTATGCGCCAAGTAATATTGTGTTAATGCATCATGTCAATGCAGCATTACGTGCTCATCACCTATTCCATAAAGATGTGGATTACATTGTCAGAGATAACGAAATTGTTATTGTTGATGAGCATACTGGCCGTACAATGGATGGACGACGTTGGTCTGATGGTTTGCATCAAGCCGTTGAAGCTAAAGAGCATGTTAAAATCCAAAATGAAAACCAAACATTAGCATCAATTACTTTCCAAAACTATTTCCGTTTGTACGAAAAATTAGCAGGCATGACAGGGACTGCTGACACTGAAGCATTTGAATTCAATCAGATTTATGGTTTAGATACTATTGTTATCCCAACCAATCGTCCAATGATACGTAAAGATCAACCTGATCTTGTTTATATGACAGAAAAAGAGAAGATCAATGCGATTGTGACTGATGTACAAGCTTGTGTTGAACATGGACAACCCGTTTTAGTTGGTACAGCCTCAATTGAAAAATCTGAATTAGTGTCATCCGCATTTAAGAAAGCCGGTATCAAGCATAACGTACTTAATGCGAAATTCCATGCTCAAGAAGCGGAAATAATCGCTCAAGCAGGTAGTAAAGGTGCAGTAACCATTGCTACAAACATGGCTGGTCGTGGTACCGATATTATGCTTGGTGGTAACTGGCAAAGCGATATAGCAAAACTTGAAGCTCCTACTGCTGAAGATATCGAAAAAGCCAAACAAGCATGGCAAGCAAAACACGAAGAAGTGATTGCACTTGGAGGACTTTATATTTTAGGTACCGAACGTCATGAATCACGTCGAATAGATAACCAACTTCGTGGACGTGCCGGTCGTCAAGGTGATCCAGGGGCATCACGCTTTTACCTATCACTGGAAGATCCATTAATGCGAATTTTTGCTTCCGATCGTGTGGGTAACATGATGCGTAAATTAGGTATGAAAGAAGGTGAAGCCATTGAGCATCCTTGGGTAACTAAAGCCATTGCTAATGCTCAAAAGAAAGTTGAAAGTCGAAACTTTGATATTCGTAAGCAGTTACTTGAATACGATGATGTTGCAAACGATCAACGTAAAGCAATTTATCGTCAACGTAATGAATTACTTGATAACTCCGATATTAAAGAAACGATTGATTCAATCCGTAGTGATGTCTTTAATGCATTAATTGATCAATATATTCCACCACAATCTATTGAAGAAATGTGGGATGTTGCAGGCCTTGAAACAGCACTTAAAAGCGATTTTGATTTAGATTTACCTATTGCTAAATGGTTAGATGAAGAACAAAATCTTCATGAAGAAACATTACGTGAACGTATTTTACAAATAGCTCAAGATACCTATATCGCAAAAGAAAATACTGCTGGTTCTGAAGCATTTAGACAGTTTGAAAAAAGCGTTATGTTACAAACACTTGATACTTTATGGAAAGAGCATCTAGCAGCGATGGATTATTTGCGTCAAGGTATTCATTTACGTGGCTATGCACAAAAAGATCCAAAACAGGAATATAAACGTGAATCATTTAATATGTTTGCTAGCATGCTAGAAGTATTAAAATATGATGTAATAGGGATATTAAGTCGCGTTCAGATTCGTTCTCAAGAAGAAGTTGATGAAGCCGAACGTCAACGTCTAGCCGAAATGGAAAAATTAATGGCAAAACAACAAGCCAACCATGAAGAGGTAACAAATATGGGCAGTGAAAGTAAAGAACAATCAGCAGGAACTTCATCACAACCAATAGTAAGAAACCAAGCAAAAGTGGGACGTAATGACCCATGTCCTTGTGGTTCAGGTAAAAAATATAAACATTGCCATGGTGCTGTTCACTAAGGCAAAAATTTAGTATCATCAAGCAATATTGATATTAAATAACCGACTAAACTCGGTACTAAACTTACTAGGGAAAGTACCAACTTTCCCTGATTTTAATAACAAATAGACAGGATTATGAAAAAACATACTGAAATTGCTGTAGGTATTATTCGTTCACAAGATTGTCAAATCTTTATAACTCAACGCGGTGAAGACTCACATCTTGCTGGTTTTTGGGAATTTCCAGGTGGAAAGATTGAAGTAGGTGAAACCCCATTTCAAACCTTGCAACGTGAAATAGCGGAAGAAGTTGATATCCAAATTCATCAAGCCCAATTTTTAAATATTTTTAAACATAGTTATGATGATCGTGACATCACCATTCATGCTTATCTTGTTGAAGAATGGGACGGTGTGCCATTTGCTAAAGAAGGCCAACCTAGCCGTTGGGTTGCGCAAGAAGATCTTAATGCTGACGAATTTCCTGATGCCAATAGACCGATTATCGAAATGCTTAAAAATTTAGATAAACAGATTTAATTCATTTGTCTGGTCGCTTTAGATAGCTTTAAAATATTTTAAAGCTAGAGTACTTTTGTTTTTTTGTCACATTAAAGTGAAACGCTAAATTATTAATTCCCTCTAATTTACTTATCAACTCTTGCCAAATGGTGTCATAAACGTTACCTATTTCTTAATATTCATTTAAATTATAATTTTTATACTGAAACGTATGCATTACCTGAAACTTTTTGACAAAACTTACGCTAAATTAGTTAGTTTTAATTATCATAAGTTTAATTGTTTGTTTGACTGGTTAAAAAAGGTATAATTTCTGCCTATTTTTTAACATTGCATTCAAAAAAAATGAATATTTTTTGTAAAAGGAATTAAGGTTTAACTATATGAAAGAATATAAAGTAATAATTTATCAAGAAAGTGCATTATCCTCATTACTTTTAGGTACCGCTAACGCTGATCCTTTAAAGTTTTCTACTTTTTTAAATAGATATGCGGCTCAAGGTTGGCGAGTGGTTACGATGGAAAAAGATATACGTCGTTTATATCTATTTTGGCGCAGAGAAGCTTACTTAGTTATACTGGAGCGAGAACACGACAATATTAAACCAAACTTTTTCTAACCCAATAATTAAAAAAGGAATCAATATTTCTATTAACTTTATTGATTCCTAATAATAAATAGATCGAGTCAAAATTAACCTAAAAAACTAAATAAGAAAAATTTTTGTCAAAAAGTTTCAGGTAATGCATACGTTTCAGTATAAAACCTATTTTTTGCATTGTAATTTTTGCTCAGCCAAAGCTAAAAATACAATACCAATAATAATACATAATCCACCCAACAAACGAGTTAATGTTATTTGTTCATTAAACACGATCACTGAAACTAGCATAACGGTCACTACTTGTAGATGTGAAGCAGCAAACGCTGGTCCTACAGGCGCTTTTTTTAATAAAACCATCCAAGTCATAAATGCGCCTGTATAGCCTAAAATGACCAAATAAGCCCAACCATGACTAAAAATACGGATTAACCAATCGAAACTAATTTCGAATGGTAAAGCTGATAATGCGGTTAATTTGAAAGTAGTTTGACCAAATGTATCAAAAAATAACAATAAGATAAAACCGATGATATAAAATTTTTTCATTAGGTAAGTCCTACTAATATCACGCCGAAAGTAATAAAAAATATACCAATAAGACGAAATGCTGTTAGATGTTCTTTGAATAAAATTCGTCCAGCAACCATAACTGTGATGATATTAAACGATCCCAATAGAATACCTTGCGATAATGGAACTTCACTTAAAAAAGCCAGCCAAAAAATAAAGCCAACAAAATAGGTACTAAACCCCAACCAAAGCCAAAAATTACCAAACAATTTTTGCCAATAGTGTAAACCTTGTTGATGTTTTGAAGTTATTGCAGCATATTTAAATGCAATTTGTCCGACAGTATCACAAAATAGATTTACTAACCAAAGAGTAATAATTAAGGCTGACATGGCTGACAAATTCCATGTATTTCAAGCACACTGTGTTTTATTAAGAAGTCACTTTGTCGCGCTAATTGCTTAAGTTGTGTTTCGATATCTTGAGAATGTTTTTCAATGATCTGTTGACACTTGTCACAAATAAACAGTATTGAAATATGCTCTGGATCATGAAAATGTGGGCAAATAATAAAACTATTCGACGATTCAACTTTATGGATAAAACCTTGTTCAAGCAAAAATTCTAACGCACGATAAATTGTTGGCGGCTTTGCTTGTGGTTCACTGATTTTAAGCAAATCTAAAAGATCATATGCACTCATTGCTTTATTTGCTTTCAGCATAATATCTAACACTGTTCGACGCTGTGTTGTCAATTTAATACCACGCTTCTTGCATAAAGTTTCAATTTTTTCAATTAGCAGATTATGCATTCTGTTTCCTTTGCCTCAATAAATTATTTTTTTGCTGCTCTTCTTCGTCTTATTTCTTTAGGATCATTAATTAATGGACGATAGATTTCAATACGATCGCCATTTTTCACTAAATCATTAAGATCACAACGTTTACCATAAATACCAATCAAGTGTTCATCTAATTTTATCTGACAGATCGATAAGATATTGGATTTTGTGATTGCTTGCAAGACATCCGTTTGCTCATCAACATCACAATTAATTATTGTTGGATTATTAGGTAGCGCATAAACAATTTGAATACTGTTCATCTTAATAAATCTGCCTTGCTCTTTGTGAAAATGCATTAACCATATTCGCCATCACCTCTTTAAATACTGGAGTGAAAGCAATATCAAGTAACTTATTTTTGAATTCAAAATTCAACTCAAAACTAATTTTACTTTTATTTTCTCCTAATGGAGTAAACTGCCATTTTCCCGATAGGTATTTAAACGGACCGTCTAACAAACTCATTTCTATTGAATGAGGCTGATTAATTTTGTTTAGTGTTGTAAAAGATTTCTTAAAACCTAATTTTTCAACTTCAATAAATGCCGCCATTAAATTATCTTGTTTTCTAATAATGCCAGTTGCGATACAATCAGGTACAAATTCTGGATAGAGAGTAATATCATTGACCAAAGCAAACATTTGCTCAATTGAATAAGGCTCGATAACCTCGTGAAAAACATGTGCCATAATAATAAAATAAAAGTTAAAATTAGTGGCATATAGTATCACGTAACTTTATAATATCGCACATTATGACTAAGAAAAAATTACACAAGCCGGGTTCGGCAACTATAGCATTAAATAAACGCGCACGCCATGAGTACTTTATTGAACAGGAAATTGAGGCCGGATTATCCCTGCAAGGCTGGGAAGTAAAATCATTACGTGCAGGTAAAGCCAATATAAGTGATAGTTATGTATTACTCAAAGATGGTGAAGCATGGTTATTTGGTGCAACAATTACACCGTTGAATGTTGCGTCAACACATGTGGTGTGTGAACCTATGCGCAATCGAAAATTATTATTAAATGAACGTGAGCTTAACTCATTATTTGGTCAAATCAATCGTCAAGGTTATACCGTTGTTGCCCTTTCTTTATATTGGAAAAATGCTTGGGCAAAAGTAAAAATTGGTGTTGCTAAAGGTAAAAAAGAGTACGATAAACGCACCGATATCAAAGAGCGTCAATGGCAAGTTGATAAAGCCCGTATTATGAAAAACGCTAATCGTTAATCATTGTGTAATTCATCACTCAATGATCAATTTAATGATGGCGTATTATTTGTGGTTTGATAAAAATTTCATGGTTTTTTAACTCTTTAAAGTTAAGTAAATCATCGATCACATCAACACAAACATGCGCCATACTTTGAAAATCCTGCGCAATGGCATCAATTGGATAATAAGAGTAATCTAGATAGATGTTGTAGTCATAAGAACATATGCAAATTTCTTTCGGATCTAACTTTATTTCCACTAAATAACTAAGCACTTCTTGTAACAGATTCCCTGACGGTGTAAAAATCGCTTTTGGTAAACGCCCTAGTTCGTTATGCAGATTTTTAAGCAAATCGTATCCTTTATTTGGACAGTAGTCATCACTCACTAACCATTCTGGATTAACGGCTAAACCAGCATTCTTAAGTCCTTGTTTAAATCCTTTAAGCCTTGCATCAATCGATGTCAGTTGCGTGTCACAACCAATAAAATAAAATTCATCTAATTGTTTGGCATAAGGTTGTATTAATTCAGCAACCGAATCCAATGATTCACTTGTGATAAAAGGTAAGGAGGTATCTTTAAGATAGCGGTCAAAAAATAGTACCGGGGTATGTTGGTTAATACTTACATAAAAATCATCACAGTCTAAAGATGTCACCACAATCATCGCATCTACTTTACGCTCAACTAAATTTTGAGCGACGTTAACTTCGACGTCTTTATTATAATGACTACAAGTAATTAATAATTGAATGTTTTTTTGCCTAAATGATGCCTCTAAATGATGCAAAAACATTGAAAAAAAAGAATTCGACATATCAGGAACAATAACACCTACCGTATTGGTACTATTGGCTTTTATCAAATATTGGCGAATATGCGATTGATCACTGTATTGTTGAGCAATGGCTAATACCCGTTGCCGTGTCTGTGGTGAAATACGATATTTTTTATCTCGTTTATTAAAGATATGACTGACGGTCGTTGCCGACACGCCAGCCAAACGAGCAATATCATTGATTTTTAATTTATTACTCGCCATTTACTGCTCTCTTAATTATCGTGGTGTACGTTGTTGTTTATTCGGGAATACCGGATTATGGTTTTCCGATGGGCTCTGATACCAATAAGCAACACTGGCAATATCATCGCAACGTTCATATAATCTTATATCATCATTACCAATTTGTTGAAAAGCAAGTTTGATATTTTTATGGAACGCAATTGGATCTGGTAAATGCCAACGATATAAGCCATGCATTGGTAAGCTATCATCACCAAAACCGTGTACTGGGTTAGAATCTCCAGTTTGGAAAAAGTCACGCGTTGCATCACGATTGGTTTGATATGGATATCCCATAAACAATGTTTGGAAACATTTCGCTTTTGGCCGACCTTGACTATCGCGGTTATGAAATGCCCATGCGCCACCAAAATAGTCTTCTGAGCCAGTTGAATGCTGAGTTGGATAATCGCTATCGCCATCTAGATAGAATTTAAACTCACCTTCACCCCACCAATAACGCTCAAGGGCGGTCAATGCTAAGTAAGTACCAACATAATAGCCATGACCTTCAACATTGTCTAATATCACATAGTCTTGTGCATAATTAGTGACGCGCTGTCTACGCCATTGTGCATGGAAATAAAGCGGTGCTTCAAACGGTTTTGGCATGATTGCATAATTAATAGTAAAGAAGAAATGCTGTAAATCAGCTTCATGCTCATTTTGAATTTCAATGCGCGCTTTTTTATTAAATGGCATTCTAAAATAGCTATTAAAGCCACCTGTTGGATTAACAACAATTGGCACTGAATTAATATCACACCTTGCTCCAAAACCATTACAGAAAAAATCACCAATTGGGCTTTCAACAGAAGGAACTTTTTCATCATCCCAATAAATACGAATCACTACATCACGAAGTACAAAACTACCGCGATGCGTTCTGTCGGTTAAGGTAAACCACATATGACGAATTTCAGCTGGACCTGTGATCTCAGCAATTGTTACCGTTTCACCTGCTGGAATCGAAATACAACCTTGTCCTTTACGGCTTGGACCTAATGCACTGCCTTTCATACAAGATTTACCTTTTTCACCAGTCATATTTTCTGGCGAAATGGTTCGAGTTTGTTCAAAGTGAAATTGTGTTACAGAATTATATATGTTCATTGTGAATCCTTACTAACGTTATTAAATTCTATTAATGAAAAATTGAAAACAGTTTTAATTTATTTAACTTCTGGCTTATCTTCGATATTGACACTTTTTCTATCACGACTTAAGAAGAAGATGGCAAAAATCATAAAGCCTAATACAACTAAACCAAGATTATTAAATGTTGTTGCTGCACCTGCTTTATCATAAAAATCACCAACTAAAGTTGAAAATAAAATGACCCCTACTGAACCTGCAACCTGATAGCCAATTAAAAAAACAGTCGCAGATAATCGAGCATTAAAGTTATTATCAATATATTTGAACACTGAAACCAAAATGGTTGAAATTTCTAAGCAGTGCATAAGTTTAATCACTGAGATAATTGCAATGCTGCTTACATGACCCGTTAAGAAGATACGAGAAGCCGAAACAAATGCGGCAAAAATCAATGCATTTTTTGCACCGACACGATTCACCACAAATGGTACACAAAACATAACTGCGGCTTCTAAAAAGACTTGAAATGAATTTAAAACACCATACAAACGATATCCATCATTGACATCTTCAAACTGTTGTGTGAAATAAACAGGGAATAACTGTTGATCATAAATATTATAAAGGCTGTAAGTTCCGAGTACATAGATAACAAATATCCAGAATTTTTTAAGGGTAAAAACAGAGAGGATCTCATTAAAACTGAGTTTATCCTTTTTCTGGAACACTGCTTCGGTTGATTTACTTAAATCAGGCTTGAAGTTGAGGTTAAGAATCATGAAACAAACACCAACACCCGATGCTGCCCAAAAATTTAGGTGAGGATTAATACTAATCAAAATACCCGCAATAAAGGTACCGACAGCATAAGCAATACATCCCCATGTTCGACACTGACCAAACTCAAAACCAAACGCCCGGCTGATTTTTTCGCAGTAGGAATCAATTAGCCCCATGCCAGCAATCCAACCAAATCCTAAAAAGAAACTACCGAAAATCACACCAAGATAAAAATTATGGCGCAATAATGGTTCATACACATAAATTAATGCTGGAGCAGCGCAAGTAATAATAATACTTTGAAACCAAACAAGGTGTTTTTTTAGCACTAATTTATCTTGATAAATACCATACAGAATCATAATGATTAACGAAATAAAGTAGTTAAACGAATAAATAATGCCGGTCTGTTTTGCGCTTAAGCCTATCTCCTTACTTAGCCATATAGCATAAAAGGAAAAAACGAAACTTCCCGCTGCGTAATACATAATGCTATAAAACGAGGCAAACCAATAAGTTGGTTTTTTATAAAATGCACTAGTCATAATTTATCCTATAAAGAGTTAAGTACGCATTTGAGTATGAATAGCTAAAAATTTAGCTTTAATGGCTTTATTAGATAAATGTGATCAACTTCAAAGTTATTTTGCTAAAGTAATGTAAATAAGAATTATAAGCGACCTTGTTATTGAAGCTCTGCTAAGTTTATTGTTGACCAATTAGGCAATATGAAAACACTTATAGACTCTGTAGTTTGGTGATCATTAGCAGCAAAATTAGCCATACTGTTATCTATTGGTTCCCATTTGCCATTTCAATAAAGAAGATTTGTTGCATCCCCATGCGTAGCAGGATTTATCAACAATTAAGTCAATTTCAATCATTCAAATGACAAGGCGGTATAAATTTGTAATGAATATTGGATGGATTTTAATGTGCTTATCAGTGGATGGAATAAAATAGCTAAATTGCCATAATGGATAATGGATGTAATTATTACCATTGATAAATGGTAATAATTATTTAATTGCATTATGCGCAATCTATTTTCCAAAGGAATATTATTGATTAACGTTTTTTAATTATAAAAAATAACCGCTGCAAAAGCGGTTATTTACCAAAAATGACCCATCTTTCAAATAGAATTTGGAAGATTATCTATAATGTGCTCAAACTTTCAATTTAATTAATTTACCATCCTGCTTCACAAATGACTGATTAACGTAAACATCACTACTATTTTTAACACAAAGCGGCTCACTTACAACATTATCGATTATAACGTTATTAAATAAAATACTTTGGGCATTTTCGATAAAAAATCCTTTACCAGCCTCAGGTTTAACATCCTTAAACATATCAACTTCACCTGCCTTGGCATTAATTTGCATTGATACTCGAATATTATCAAACGAAATATTGGCAATTGGCGATTCAGGAATGCCATATAAAAAACCAGCATAGGCACGCACATTTTTGGCGATAATGTTTGAAAAACTAATATTATGACAGGCTGGGGTTGCTTCATTTATTGGCAGCGGATCTTTATTCCAAACAATTGGATCGTTACCTTTTGGTCCGCAGTAATAGTAATAATTCATTACAAAGGCTGATAGTACTTCATCCATAACAATATTACTAAAAGTAATATCTGAAATGGTACCACCGCGACCTCGACGTGTTTTGAATCTCACACCTCGATCTGTTTTTTGAAATACACAATTAGTAATAGTGACATTACGAATACTACCGCTCATTTCACTACCCAATACTACCGCACCATGACCATGAATCATGTTACAGTTAGTAATTAAAATATTTTCGCAAGGGCTTTTATCTGCTGTTTCCTCAGTACCCGCTTTAATTGCGATGCAATCATCACCCACATCAATATAGCAATTTGAAATTCTGACATTACGGCAAGATTCAGGATTAATACCATCGGTATTAGGTGAATCTGCAGGATTTAAAATCGATATATTATCAATCACTACATTATTTGACTCCATTGGATGGACTGTCCAACTTGGTGACTGGGTTAAAAAGACTTTTTCAATAGTTATACGTTGGCAAAAATCAAAACCGATTAAGTAAGGTCTTGGATACTTTAGGGCATCACGATTATGACGGAAAGTATGCCACCATTTAGCACCATTGCCATCAATTTTACCGCCACCGGTGATAATGACATTTTCAAGATGTTGACCGTAAATACAAGGCATATAGACATCTTGTTTTACCCCCTCCCAACGTGAATGCACGATTGGGTAATCTTGTTCATTATCTGAAAATAATAAAGTCGCATTCTGTTCAATAACTAAAGTTAAATTACTGCAAAGCTTGATTGCGCCTGTTAAATAAGTTCCCACTGGAACGATAAGCGTTCCACCACCTTGTTGTTCTATATGTTGTATTGCATTGGCAAAAGCAACTGTATTAAGTGTTTTACCATTACCTATTGCACCAAAATCTTTAACAGATACCATTGTCATTGTTGCTTCCTTTTGCATTTTAGTGCGAACCGTTGCCCATTATAGATTACCGTTCGCATTGTTATTTGGATAAGTAGGCTGGTTAATTTTAGCCTTGAGTGGATAGTTTTAAAGAGTTACACCACTTTTTAATATCGCTAGATTTCTGAAATTATTTATCTCATTGCGTGTTTGCTGACCATTAGCAACCAGTACGATATAGTCAATAAATTCAATTAATAACTGTTGCATAGAGGTACCCTCAATGAGTTTGCCAGCATTAAAGTCAATCCAATTTACTTTTTTGTCTGCTAATTGTGTATTAGTCGCAATTTTTACCGTTGGTACGATTCCACCATAAGGAGTTCCGCGACCTGTAGTAAATAGCACCATATGACATCCCGCTGCTGATAAAGCTCCTGTAGCCACGGCATCATTACCAGGCGCACTGAGTAAATTGAGTCCATGCTTTGTTAGTCTTTCACCATATTTCAAGACATCAATCACTTCACTTCCGCCTGCTTTTTGCGTACAACCAAGGGATTTTTCTTCTAAGGTTGTTATTCCACCCGCTTTGTTACCTGGAGACGGATTTTCATAAATAGGCTGATTGTTTGAGATGAAATACTGTTTAAAATCGTTGATCATAAGCACGGTTTTATCGAAAGTAGGCTCGTCAACGCAGTGAGACATCAAAATATTTTCTGCACCGAACATTTCAGGTACTTCGGTAAGAACACTGGTTCCTCCATGGGCAATGACATAATCCGAAAACAACCCTAGCATCGGATTAGCAGTGATTCCGGAAAAACCATCTGATCCACCACACTCTAAACCAAATTTTAATTCGCTTAACCGCCCTACTTCGCGTTTGTCTTGCTTCATAATGGCATAAAGTTCTCTTAGCAGCGTCAATGCACAAGCAACTTCATCGGCTTCTTGTTGAGCAATCAGGAATCTAACACGCGACTCATCATAATCACCAAGATCGGCTTTAAATTCTGAGATTTGATTATTTTCACATCCAAGTCCAATAACTAATACAGCCCCCGCATTAGGGTGTTTAACAAGATCTTGTAATATTATTTTGGTGTTTTTATGATCTTGTCCAAGTTGAGAACAACCATAAGGATGTTCAAGTACGGTAATACCATCAATTTCTAATTGATTATTGAGTTCATCACAAAACTGTTTAACAATTTGCTGCGCCATACCATTAATACACGTTACCGTTGGTATAATCCAAAGTTCATTACGGATACCAACTTCACCGTTTTTTCGGCGATAAATGTTGACTGGTTTATCAGCTATTTCATGCAGCGACTGATTTTTGGATAAATTAGGTTGATATTTATAATCATTGATATCATTTAGATTGGTTTTTAAATTGTGTGAATGAATATGCTCACCTGTTTTAATTAAACAAGTGGCATGTCCTATTGGTAAGCCATATTTAATAATATTTTCATTAGGCTCAATATCTTTAAGGGCAAATTTATGCCCTTGTTTGATCGCTTGTGGTAAATCGATGGCGTTTCCATCGATTATAATATTATCTTCATGTGCTTCTATATCAGATAATGCCACAGCAACATTATCTTCATTGTTAATTTTTATAAATTTTACCATTACACCACTCATTTTATTTGCTACCAGTAACACATTTTTCAATTGCACTGCGCATACCTTCTTGAGTAATGACAGTTAAATATTGTGTCAATGTTTGTGCTAATTGCGGAATATTTAGCAAATCGCAATCCCAATGAGCACTATCACTAAGTACTGTTTCCACTAATTGCGCAAGTGTTTCATTACCACTACTGACATTGGACCAGCCAGTACTAAAGCGCTCTAACCAAATTGCATCGTCTTGTAATGGATAATTTTGGTTATTTCTTACACCTCGATAAAAAGCAATTAAAGCAGCGAAAGAGAAGACTAAATGCTTAGGTAACACACTTTTTGCTTTTTGATAAGCAAGCAGTTGCGGAAGTATACGTGTTTTAAATTTAGTCATACTATTTAGAGCAATTGACATTAATTGGTGCTCAATAAATGGATTTTTAAAACGATTGATAACTGACTGCGCAAAATCAACTAATTCTTGATGTGGCAAATCTAAAACTGGAATAATTTCATCAAAAATTGTCTCTTTGATATATTCTAAAATTTGCGAATCATTCATTGATTCACCAACCGTATCAATTCCTGCTAGATAAGCTACTGGAACCAGTGCTGTATGCGCACCATTTAAAATTGCAACTTTACGCTCTTTATAGGGTTTAATATCATCAACAATTTTGATATTAATGTTGCATTTATCCAAACGCAATTTTTGCGCTAGCCATTGTGGGCCTTGGATAACAAAAAGATAGAAATATTCTGCTGAATCAATAAAGTTATCTTTATAACCTAATTCGGATTCTAATTCAGAAATTTGAGCTTTAGGATAACCTGGAACAATCCTATCAACCAATGTTGAACAAAATAGATTATCGTTTTCTAACCAACTGATAAATTTGTCTGACAAATTCCACTGGTTAGCATATTTTAAAACCAATTTTTTTAATGCATCGCCATTATAATCAATTAACTCACATGGAATAATGATTAAACCACTCTCTTTGCTACCAGAAAAATGGCTAAATCTTTCATATAAGAAAGCCGTTAATTTAGCTGGATAGCTTGCAGCAGGTTGGTCTGTAAGTTTATCGCTTTCAACATAGCTGATACCGGCTTCAGTGGTGTTAGAAAAAATAAATTGAATATTAGGATCTTTGGCTAATGCAAGGTACTGGTCATACTGTGTATAGACATTTATCTCACTATTAACGGAACGAATCATCCTAAATTCTTTTACTGTTTCATTGCGTTCATTTAATCCACGAATTAATGTAGTATATAAACCATCTTGAGTATTTAATGATGGTGGAAAGTCTGTATTAAGTGGGCGAATAATTGCTACACCCGCATCAAGATCGGTTTTTTCATTTAAAATATCCAATTGCCAATCTAAAAATGCACGTAAAAAATTACCTTCGCCAAATTGTACAACACGGGTAGTATATTTAGCGCCAGGAAAATCAATTCTGTTCAATGTTTTCATTACTATTACTCTAATATATTAATTTAATTCGATACCAAAATAGTTTTTCGCATTATCAAAACTAATATTTTTGACCATTTGACCTAGTAACTCGATATCACGAGGTGCTTCACCATCTTCTACCCAGCGACCAATCATACGACATAAAATGCGTCTAAAATATTCATGACGAGTATAAGAAAGGAAACTGCGGCTATCGGTTAACATTCCAACAAAACGACTTAATAAACCAAGCTGAGCCAGTTGGGTCATTTGGCGAATCATGCCGTCTTTTTGATCGTTAAACCACCAACCTGAACCAAATTGCATTTTGCCTTGTATTCCTTCCCCTTGGAAATTACCTATCATCGTACCCAAAATCTCATTATCAGATGGATTTAAGCAATAGAGAATTGTTTTAGGTAGAGCATTTTGTTTAGCTTGTGCATCTAATAGTCGGGATAATGGTTGAGCAATAGGTGAGTCATTAATAGAATCAAAACCAACATCAGGCCCCATTAGATTAAACATTCTTGAATTGTTATTACGTAAAGCGCCAATATGATATTGCTGTACCCATCCACGTTTGTTGTATTCGCTGCCTAAATAAATGATAACCGCAGTCTTGAATTGAGCGACTTCTTTCGAAGTTAGATTTGCTCCAGTTAGTCGTTTAGTTAAAATTGCATCTAATTCTTTTTCTGTCGCTTCTTCATAAACGACGGTATCTAAGGCGTGATCAGAAACTTTACAACCATGTACAGCAAAATGATCCATACGTTTTGCTAATGCCTGACAAAGTTGGTGGAAACTTGAGATATTAATATCCGAAACAGTTGATAATTTTTCGATATAGGCTACAAAAAATTCAGAATCGATATTAAACGCTTTATCTGGTCGCCAACTTGGTAAAACTTTAATATCAAATGAACTATCTTGAGCAATGGTTTTATGGTGAACTAAATCATCAATTGGATCATCAGTTGTGCCAACCATTTTTACATTCATTTTTTTCATAATGCTACGAGCAGTAAATTCTTTAGTTTCAAGCATTGCATTACATTTGTTCCAAATGGTTTCAGCGGTGGCTGGTGATAGTAAAATATCATCGATGCCAAATGGTCTACGTAATTCTAAATGCGTCCAATGATAAAGTGGATTACCGATTGTATGAGGCACCGTTTCGGCCCAAGCTTTGAATTTTTCAAAATCATTTACCTCGCTGCCAGTACAAAACTTCTCCGGCACACCATTAGTACGCATGGCTCGCCATTTGTAGTGATCGCCTTTTAACCAGATGTCGTACAAATTTTTAAATTGATAATCTTGTGCAATTTGTTCTGGTGGTAAGTGGCAGTGATAATCAAAAATCGGCTGTTGTGCCGCATAATTATGATAAAGTTGACGAGAAAATTCAGTATCAAGTAAAAAGTCTTCAGTTAAAAAACGCATATTATTCTCCATAAACCGTGTTTATCTATTCAATTGCACATGCCAATAACATGCGCAACTCGATTAATTTATTGTTGCTCAGTTGTTGATGGTGCTTTTAAAATTGTCCATACCGCTAACGCAGCTAAAAGGTCAAGACAACTTAAAATGACAAATAATGGGCTAAAACCAACTGATTCCGCAAGCGCTCCCACAATTAAAGCAAAGATAGTACTAGCAAGCCATGCTGCCATACCTGTAAAACCATTAGCAGTTGCAACTTCATTTCGACCAAATACATCGGATGATAATGTAATTAATGCACCAGATAATGCTTGGTGAGCAAATCCACCAATACAAAATAAGAAGATAGCAACATAAGGATTTGCAAACAGTCCAATTAACCCAGGTGCAATCATTAATACGCCACCAACAGTAACAACTAATTTGCGCGAGTTAATCAAACTGACGTTAAAATATTTTTGGAAAAATGGCGCCATATAGCCACCGAGTATACAACCAAAATCAGCAAACAACATTGGCATCCAAGCAAAAATCGCAATCTGTTTTAAGTCAAAACCATAAGCCGTAGACATAAATAATGGGATCCATGCGTTAAAGGTTCCCCATGCAGGTTCAGCTAAAAACCTTGGGATGGCAATACCCCAAAAGCGACGAGTACTTACGATTTTATACGCAGGTAATTTGGTAGTGTTTGATGTTTGGTGACTAACTTCTTGCCCTGATAAAATGTATTTTCTTTCTTCTTCTGATAATCGTTTTTGGTTAGTTGGATGACGATAAAGAGCAAACCAAAATAACCCCCAAATAAAGCTAAGTAAACCACAAATAACAAACGCTAATTGCCAACTGTGTAACCATATTGCTCCGGCAACTAATGGCGGTGCGATCATTGCTCCAACGGATGATCCTAAATTAAACCAACCAACAGCGATTGATCTTTCTTTTGCTGGAAACCATTCACTTGTTGCTTTTAAACCAGCAGGTATCATAGCCGCTTCGGCAGCTCCAACAGCGCCGCGTGTAAACGCAAGCCCCACCCAACTGCCAGAAAATGCGGTACTGATACAGAAAACTGACCATAATAAAGCAAATACCGCATAACCTACGCGTGTGCCAAGTAAGTCAAGAACATACCCCGCTACAGGTTGCATTACGGTATAACAGGCTGAATAAGCTGCAACAACATATGAATATTGTTGAGTTGTCATACCCATGACTTCATTAAGCACTGGGGCAGCAACTGCAATTGAATTTCGAGTTAAATAACCAAGAATTGTGCCAATAGTCACTAACGCTATCATATACCAGCGAAGATTTTTTATTGTTTTGTACATTTTATGCTCCATACACATTATGAATTTTGGCGCATATTAACATGTCAGTCAACTTAAAAAGTTGACATACATCACAGAACATAGCAAATAACCACAATAAAAATCTGGTTGTTCATTTGTCCGTCTTATTGAAAAATTATCGGACAAGATTACAAAATTTTAATTCAAGCTTGTTTAACTCTAAGCAATTAGATGTTATTTTAAGTACCAAACTTGAATTATGGAACTACTCAAAAATTATTATGACCCAAGAACAGAATGAACATCAGCGTCTTTATCAAGTTATCGCTACAGAATTAAAAAACCGAATTATCAATGGCGTTTATCCTGTAGGCAGCAAATTACCGTCAGAAAGACTCATTTGTGAAGAATTAAAAGTCAGTCGTTCAGTGGTAAGAGAAGCGATTATAATGTTAGAAGTTGAAGGTTTTGTTGATGCTAGAAAAGGGTCTGGTATACATGTTATTGCCAATAAACAGCAAACTATAAATATGATTGCTGACTCACACGGACTCAATTTTGCTACAACTGGACCATTTGAGTTATTACAAGCTCGTCAATTAATCGAAAGTAATATTGCTGAGTTTGCTGCAACTCAGATCACAAAAGATGATATTGTTAACCTATTAGAAATTCAGCACAATGCAAAAAAAGAAGATCACTATCGGGACTCTGATTGGGATCTAAAATTTCACACACAAATTGCCATGATTACGCGTAATACGGCTTTAATAACCATTGTTGAAGAAACATGGCGACAGCGAACCCTAAATCCTTTATGGAAAAAACTCCATGAACATGTACAGCAACAAGATATCGAAAGCTGGTGGGAAGAACATGATAAAATTCTTGAAGCATTAATCAATCGCGATCCTAAAGCAGCCAAATTAGCGATGTGGCAACATTTAGAAAATACGAAAAAAATGTTATTTGATGCAGCGAGTGAAGATTTTGAAACTAAACGCGATCACTATCTGTTTTCAGATAATCCAGTTGTCAGTATTAATGAAAATGAATTTGAATAACTATTGTACTTATTTATGCCTTGTTAACTTATAAGTTTTATCAACTGACCTTATATTTTATATGGCAAGCGAATAATAGGATTAGGTACTCTGGTTATTTTAAACATTATAAATAAATACAAAAAAACCTTTTTTATATTTGATAATCGAAATTGGTCAAACCAATACGACATTAAGATACTTCAAAAATGTTCCGATAAAATAATGAAGAAAGTTATTTTATCGGTCGTTTTGGCGACTGCAAATCAATACTATTTTTTAACCCTAAATTATTCAATATTGATGCTAAATAAGCTGATAGCATTTTGAAAATTGATAATATTTTTTCAGAAAGATTCATAAAGATTCTATTGAAAAATTGAATAGGCATAACTGAGTTCAGATAAAAGACATTCACTAACATTTTACATAGTAATAATCTTTTATCTGATATCATTATTAAAGATCTATAACATTTATGATATTTATGACTAACTTTATTAATAACGGTTAAACATAATAAAATTAACTAGAAGTATGGATGATAAATATCCATACACTCTAATTATCTCTATATAGAACTAACGTTGATCATCAATCGCTATACCTGCTGGTGGCGTAAATTTAAATTTGCCTAAGTCAACTTTGCCAAGTTTTTGGTTAGATAATTCATAGTAGCTACGTTGTCCATCTTCTTCAATAATGGAAAAGTTAGAAATCATGCCAGTTGGTAATACCGAAATAACAAAATCCTGATTGGATCCATCTGTTGGTTTTAATGTAAATGAATCTTGTTTACGAGTCACATTATAAACATTCCAAATGGCATTGTGACTATCAGTTATCAGTAGCATTAATCGATTATCAACTGCTTTTTTTAAATCCATGACACTTACTTGATCAACCGCCGGCGTATATACCCACATATCTGTTCCATCAGATATAATTGAAGTTTCATCAGGTTCATTCATTGTCCAATTAAAATAATAAGGTCTTGTAACCCAAAGTTCTCCTCTCCCCTCTTGTACCAATTGGTTATCAGCTGTTTTCACTTCTTGAGAAAAATGTGCATAAAATCCATCAATTTTATTAAGGCGTTGTTGTAACAACTCTTTATCGCCGGCCCATACTGATACGCTAATCAACAATCCCATTAATAATAAAAACTTTTTCATAACTCATCCTTATGTACTTTATTTGGCAATATTCAAATCAA
Organism: Gilliamella sp. LMG 34360; assembly: GCF_984568995.1. Classification (NCBI taxonomy): domain Bacteria; kingdom Pseudomonadati; phylum Pseudomonadota; class Gammaproteobacteria; order Orbales; family Orbaceae; genus Gilliamella; species Gilliamella sp. LMG 34360. The sequence continues at coordinate 2,773,569 of NZ_OZ474900.1, forward strand.
CTTTGATAATTGAATTTGCTTAAAATATTACTGTTTTTTGGTTAGGGGGAAAAGATATTTTCTTTTCTTTTTCACTAATTTCATCTAACAAGTATATAATACCCATAACTTTCTAAAACTGGACTCAATGTGTTATGCCTAGTATGTCTTTTGAATTTACGACAGAAGAATTTAAGCCCTTAGCGGCAAGAATGCGTCCTCGTACGTTATCAGAATATATTGGTCAAACACAGCTTTTAGGTGCAAACAAACCACTATCCAAAGCAATTGCAGCGGGTAATTTACATTCGATGATTTTATGGGGACCGCCTGGTACAGGTAAAACGACTCTCGCTGAAATCATTGCCCATCATGCTAACGCAAAAGTCGAAAGAGTTTCAGCAGTAACGTCAGGGATCAAAGATATTCGCGAAGCTATTGAAAGAGCAAAAATTAATCAGCAAGCGGGGATTCGTACTATTTTATTTGTTGATGAAGTTCACCGTTTTAATAAAAGTCAACAAGATGCATTTTTACCCTATGTTGAAAATGGTACTGTAACATTTATAGGTGCTACCACTGAAAATCCTTCATTTGAATTAAATTCTGCATTATTATCGCGTGCTCGTGTGTATCTGCTCAAATCATTAACCACAAATGACATTGAGTTAATTTTACAACAAGCAATGGACGATCCACAGCGCGGATATGGTAAGTATAACATTGAGCTACCCGATGAAACCAAAAAACAGATTGCTGAATTTGTGGGTGGAGATGCTCGACGCGCCCTAAATACCCTTGAACTTTTAGTAGATATGTCTGACGGACAACCCCTTACACCTACATTACTTAAAGAAGTGATAGGCGAACGTAGTGCTCGATTTGATAATCAAGGTGATCGTTATTATGATTTAATTTCTGCTGTTCACAAATCTATTCGAGGTTCAGCTCCTGATGCGGCACTTTACTGGTATGCGAGAATCATTTCAGCAGGTGGTGATCCACTTTATGTTGCCCGTCGATTATTAGCCATAGCGTCCGAAGACGTGGGTAATGCCGATCCAAGGGCAATGCAAGTTGCACTCGCTGCATGGGATTGCTTTACACGGGTTGGTCCGGCTGAAGGTGAACGTGCTATCGCCCAAGCAATTGTCTATCTTGCTTGTGCACCAAAAAGTAATGCCGTGTATTTAGCTTTTAAACAAGCTATGCTTGATGCACAATCGAAGCCTGATTATGATGTTCCAGAACATTTACGTAATGCACCAACAAATTTAATGAAAAAGTTAGGGTACGGGGCTCAGTATCGTTATGCTCATGATGAACCTAACGCCTTTGCAGCAGGAGAAAATTATTTTCCACCTGAACTAGCCGATAGCAAATATTATTATCCAACTACGCGGGGAGCAGAAAAAAATTATAGTGACAAACTTGCTTGGTTAGAATCGCAAAATCAATCCAGCCCAATTCAACGTTACAAATCCTCAAAAGATTAAAATATTTGAAAAATGGTCATCTCATGACAAAGTGATTACTTTCTATTTAACGAAATTAAACATGTATTTCTTTTAGTGGATGGACAATTCTCAAAAGTTACACAAAGCTTAGTGACGCTTAACTTAATATATTGATAATTTCTTCGTAAATATTAATTGCCAAAAACTATTGTTATGTTCCGATATTATCACAATCAATTTAGAAAAAGGTTACAAAGATCATTAATTCATGGCCTAAGATACGTTAATTTTACTAGTCCATATTTAAAATTGTATGCGACTCAATATATTTAATAATGCGTATCATTTACATTAAGAGATATTATTATTGTATATACAATAAATTATAATATTTTAAATAAACAAAAATTGACAAAAATATTGTTTATTTAAAAATTTTTATGAGATACGATCCCCATAATTGTACATATGATGCTCATTTCTATATGTTAGAATCAGCTATATCGTTAATTTTTACATTTTAAACAAACAAATTTTGATAAAAATTAAAAAAAACGGTAGTTTTAAATATAATTGATCGACTAGCTATATTATTTTTATTATAATCAGCTTATTAATCATTCGATATATCAAATGATTAATTAAAACAAACCAATTATAATATATATAAAACAAATAATTACATAATAAAAGTAACAATTAACAATTTTAAACATGAAAGTGAATACAATGATCAGATCCTTTAAAAAAACTCGGTATGCTTTGCTGCTAATACCTTTTTTTCAGTTAAGTTATGCTAACCTAACTATTGAAACAGCTCAAACAATTCAAGGAACAAAACCAAGATTATCAGATGCATTAGAAACTAGTTTAATAAATACTGGTGAATTAAAACCATTATTTGGTTTGCATATTGATAATAAAAGTTATTATAGTGATGAAGAAATAGCTCAAATGCCAGTTCCAACTAGTTACCCATTCATGAATCGATTTACCCCAGCATTGATTAAGCAACCAAATGAAAATGAGTATTTTGATAGAGATGGTGATAAATTATCTTTTTTATCAGCTATAGATGGTATTAACATGGAATGGTACTATACAGATGCTCAAGGGAAAGAATTATCATTTACACCAAGAGACAGTGATACATTTTGTTCATTGGCCAGTGATGGAAAATTTGCACCCTTTAAAGTGAAATTATCGGCTGATTTAGTCTTGGTTTCTGAATATGGTGATCCTGATTTTACTACTTATCCTAATGATGTCATCAAGAATCAACCGTCGGCGACCTTTACTATTATAGAGGATGTTGGAATTTGTTATGCAAGACCAGAATTATCACCGAATAATGTTCCTTCTAGTAATAAAAGTCAGTGGAATCAAAGAAATGGTTTCTTAGCTCAATCCAATGTTGACCCAACAAAAAACTTTCCAACTACTGGTTTTGTTGGTGCTAAATTTGATCTAATCTTATCTCAAAATAATCTTTATGCCGACTATGACTGGTATGTAAAACAAGGCAGTGATCTTGTAACGGTTACCAAATCGGCTAGGACCAATATACCAACGGTAACGTTCAATGGACCAGATGCAAACGATACAGGAAAAGCTTGGGAACATGTTATGGGTGGCTCTGGCAACGGATACTTAGTTGTTATTGAGGGAAAAAATACTAAAACAGATAGAACAATCCAATATGCTTTTACCATTACTAAATGGTTTGACGTTTGGAAACAAGAGCTTGTCAATAATAGATTAAGGGCTGTAAGAGGTAGCGTTGCGGAAGTGGTTGAAGGATGCGAAAGTAAAAGTGGTCATTATCGTGTAAGTCAAATTAACGATATAAGCGATGCTATTGAGACTGCTACAAGTCAGAATGTTTATATTACACGTGAAATAGGTTCATTAATTAGCGAATGGGGTGACGTTGACCAAGATAATTATCCTGGTTCTTTTGGTCCTCAGAGAGGCAATGCCAACAAACGTTTTTATGTATATAACCCAGGATTTAATGATGATGATGGTGATGCCGATGGTGCGTATTGTGATATACATCTTAACGACGGTAGATTTCATTGCCGTGAAAAAGAAAGGGAACATAAAAATGCTGTCTGTGCTTCATTTAAACCCTAATATCTAAATGCTAGCCAATTTTCTTAAATATATGACCATCTATAAACAGATGGTCATTGTCATTTAAATGATTGTTCTTTTCTTCAATACCTTTCATATTATTTATTTCTCTCAAAAATTACTAAAATAACCTTTAATAACAGTTTATTTAGTATTAAGAATAAAAAATGTTTATTTCAATGCATTATTTAAGAGTTCTACTGATTTTAATCATCTATTTTTCATTTTAATATTTTTGTTTTTCTAATAAACTTAACAATATATCTAATGATAAACATTTCTGGAATGCTAATTATTATTGCTAATATGAAGTTAGTAAAGATAAAAATAGTGTTTATGAATCGATACATAAACATAAAAATTAGTAATTTTCAGTGCATAACAATGACTATCCATTCATAGATGATCATTATCATTTAAATCGTTGGTTTTTTAGTTTTTTCTTTTACTCATTTCTAACTAATAATTATCAATATAACAATTAATAATAATTAACTTCATTATCAGTTTTAAAAAGCTTTTAATCCTATTGCTAAAACCTTACATCTGTTAATCACATGAATTAACTATTATTTAACTGTTTTTTCTTTCCGACTGAAACTTAATAATTAAGTTATATTCTTTTATAAATATAGAAAAGTCTACGTAAATAAACTTTTTATCCAATAAACATTTAATGAAAGATATAAAATAGTGAAATTAATAACCGTTAGCCGTCATATAAAAATAATTACTTATACTTTACTTTTGTTGCAATTTTCGAACAGCAGTTATGGATATTTTACATCCCAAACAGCACAAGCAATTCAAGGATCACGTCCATCTTTATCACAAGAATTGGAGATAGATATTGAGAATTTGGAGTTATTTGGCTTAAATGTTGATGATCAAGATTATTATGGTAGTGAAATAACTAATATGCCTGTTCCAACCAGCTATCCATTTCAAAATAAAATAAAAGTAGCAAAAATCAAACAACCAGATGATAAACAATTTTTTGATAGGGATGGTGATAAATTAGATTATCTGGGTGTTGACGGTGATATTAGTATGATATGGTACTATACAGATGCTAACAATAATGATATTGAATTTACACCGAAAGATAGTGATACATTTTGTTCATTGGCTGCTGAAGAAAAATATGCACCTTTTAAAGTGAAACTATCTGCTGATTTAGTCCTATTTTCTCAATATGGTGAGCCAGATAATAATACCTATCCCAACAGTGTTATCAATACTCAGCCATCAGTAACATATACAGTTGTTGATGATGTTGGCGTTTGCTTTGCCAGACCTGAATTAAACCCTAGTACTGTTGCTGGTAGTGATAAAGATCAGTGGGATCCAAAATATGGTTTTTTAACTCAATCCAATATTGATCCAACAAAAAACTTTCCAACTACCGGTTTTTACGGGGCTAAATTTGATCTACTTTTATCTAGAGATGGTATTGTCAATAATTATAATTGGCATGTAAAGCAAGGTAGCGAACTTGTTAATATTGATGACAGTGATGCGAATGTAGTTACGGTATTGTTTAATGGACCTGATGCTCAAGATACAGGAAAAGCTTGGGAGTATATTATCGGTTCAGGCAAAGGATATAAAGTTATTATTGAAGGAGTAAATACAACAAACAATAAAAAAATTCAATATACATTCACTTTAACTATGTGGTTCGATGCTTGGAAACAAAAAATTGATGGAGACGTATATAAAGCATTAACAGGTGAAGTCGCAGATGTTGTTGCTGAATGTGAGGCTAAAAAAGGTCATTATGAATTGAGTAATGCTGAGGAAATAAGTAATGCTGTTTTAGGATCAAAAGGTTCAGGACAATTTACACGTGAAATCGGCAGATTAATCAGTGAATGGGGTGATGCAAATCAACAATCTTATCCAGGTTCTTTTGCACCTCATAAAAATGGCAGTTACAAACGCTTTTATGTATGGGAACCAACAGCAGGAGATAACGGTGAAGGGCAAGTTTGTGACTTACATATAGATTCAGGTGTATACCACTGTCGTCCTAACGAAAAAGAAAATAAAAATGCTGTATGCGCCTCAATACCTAAATAAAGCATTAGTAACTTTTTAAGCTCTATTTGTAAATAGAGCTTATTTTTATTGAATGTTAACTCTTAAATAATAACTTCAAAAAACGATTCATTAGTAAATTCTTAACCACACATTTTTTTGTGTTTATTTTAAACGTCATCTCATATTATCATCATTATATAATCTAAAATTATCAATTATTTAAAACTTTGTTAACCAGTTTTAGTTCTTAAAATAAATAATATAAATTAATAAATATACTATATATAGTAATTAATTTATTAATAGGCACTATATATTGTATATTTTGACAAATATCAATTATTATATCTTTCACAAGACAACAGGACATTGGATGAAAAATGAATAAATTAATGCTCGTCACTAAACGAGATGGTAAAAAAGAACCGATTAATCTTGATAAGATCCATAAAGTAATTACTTGGGCAGCAGAGGGATTAGAGAATGTTTCAGTTTCCCAAGTTGAGTTGCGCTCACATATCCAATTTTATGATGGCATTCGTACATCTGATATTCATGAAACAATTATTCGAGCCGCAGCCGATCTAATTTCACAAGAAACACCTGATTACCAATATTTAGCTGCTCGTTTAGCCATTTTTCATTTACGTAAAAAAGCTTTTAATCAATTTACCCCACCGCCTCTTTTTGAACACGTTAAAAAATTAGTAGAGAGTAAACATTATGACAAACATTTACTTGAAGATTATACTCAAGAAGAGTTTGAAAAAATGGATAAGATGATTGATCACTGGCGAGATATGTCTTTTTCCTACGCAGCAGTAAAACAGCTAGAAGGTAAATATTTAGTACAAAACCGTGTATCAGGTGAAATTTATGAAAGTGCACAATTTTTATATATTTTAGTTGCAGCTTGTCTTTTTTCTAATTACCCAAAAGAGTCTCGACTTGATTATATCAAACGTTTTTACGATGCAGTGTCAACATTTAAAATTTCATTGCCAACACCGATTATGGCAGGCGTTAGAACCCCAACACGTCAATTTAGCTCATGTGTCCTTATTGAATGTGATGATAGCCTAGATTCAATTAATGCAACGGCGAGTGCAATTGTCAAATATGTATCACAACGCGCAGGTATTGGTGTCAATGCGGGACGTATTCGTGCTTTAGGGAGTTCAATTCGAGGTGGAGAAGCTTTTCATACTGGATGTATTCCATTTTATAAATATTTTCAAACTGCGGTTAAATCATGTTCACAAGGTGGTGTACGTGGTGGTGCAGCTACCGTATTTTACCCAGTCTGGCATTTAGAAGTTGAAAGTTTACTTGTTTTACGAAATAACCGTGGTGTAGAAGAAAACCGAGTTCGTCATTTGGATTATGGCGTTCAAATTAATAAGTTGATGTATCAACGGCTGATTAAAAACGAAAATATAACACTATTTAGTCCATCAGATGTGCCTGGACTTTATGATGCATTTTTTGCTGATCAAAATAAATTTGAAACACTTTATCATCAATATGAACAAGACGTAACTATCCGCAAACGTGTAGTAAAAGCAATTGAACTCTTTTCATTGTTAATGCAAGAACGTGCATCAACGGGTCGAATCTATATACAAAATGTTGATCATTGTAATACTCATAGTCCATTCGATGCACAATTAGCGCCTGTCCATCAATCCAATTTATGTATGGAAATTGCGTTACCAACTAAACCTCTTAATAATGTTAATGATGAAAAAGGGGAAATTGCACTTTGTACCTTATCTGCTTTCAACTTAGGAAAAATTGATTCTCTTGATGATTTTGAAGAATTAGCGGATTTAACCGTACGTGCCCTTGACTCACTGCTTGACTATCAAGATTACCCCGTACCGGCTGCCCGTAACTCATCGATCAATCGTCGAACACTAGGCGTTGGCGTGATCAATTATGCCTACTATTTAGCTAAACATGGCGTTAAATATTCTGACGGCAGTGCCAATAATTTAACACACCGCACTTTTGAAGCTATGCAATATTATTTGTTAAAAGCTTCTAACAATTTAGCGAAAGAAAAAGGTGCTTGCTCACTATTTAATGAGACAACTTATTCACAAGGTATTTTACCGATTGATACGTATAAAAAAGATTTAGACACCATTAGTAATGAACCATTACATTATGATTGGGAATCATTACGTGAATCAATAAAAACTTATGGTTTACGTAACTCGACTTTATCAGCATTAATGCCGTCAGAAACTTCATCACAAATTTCTAATGCAACTAATGGTATTGAACCTCCTCGCGGTTATGTTAGTGTTAAAGCATCAAAAGATGGTATTTTAAGACAAGTCGTGCCGGATTATGAAAATCTAAAAAATGCTTATGAATTGTTATGGCAAATTCCAAATAATACTGGTTATTTGCATTTAGTTGGAATTATGCAGAAATTTATAGATCAATCCATTTCAGCCAATACTAATTATGATCCAACTAAATTCCCAAATGATAAAGTACCAATGAAACAACTATTAGCTGATTTATTGACAGCTTATAAATTTGGTGTCAAAACACTTTATTATCATAATACTCGTGATGGCGCTGAAGATATTCAAGGTGATATCGCATTAACTGGAAGTGACGATGGCTGTGAAGGTGGAGCTTGTAAAATTTAATTAATTTAGATTATAGAAACATTGATACATAGTATCGTATTTAGGGGAATTGATAACCCCTAATGATTCCCCCCTCTTTTCTAATGACGAAAGGTGGCGGTAAAAGCAACCAAACTCAATTAGGAGTTATTTTATGAGTATGAATTACAGTACCTTTTCGCATGTACATAATGATCAACTTAAAGAGCCAATGTTTCTTGGCCAACCGGTAAATGTTGCTCGTTATGATCAACAAAAATATGAAATGTTCGAAAAATTAATCGAAAAACAACTTTCCTTTTTCTGGCGACCAGAAGAAGTGGATATCTCACAAGACCGCATTGATTATGCGGCTTTGCCGGAACATGAAAAACACATATTTATCAGTAATTTAAAATACCAAACCTTGCTTGATTCAATTCAAGGTCGTAGTCCAAATGTAGCGCTGCTCCCACTCATTTCTATTCCTGAACTAGAAACATGGGTAGAAACTTGGTCATTTTCAGAAACCATTCACTCTCGTTCATATACACATATCATTCGTAACATTGTTAATGATCCTTCCGTTGTTTTTGACGATATTGTCACAAATAAAGAAATTCAAAAACGCGCAGGCGACATTGCAGGTTATTACGATGATCTTATTAGTTATGCAAGTTACTACAATTTATTAGGTGAAGGTAAACACACGGTTAACAACCGCACCATAACCATAGATCTGCGTGAGCTTAAAAGAAAGCTTTATCTTTGCCTAATGAGTGTTAATGCACTTGAAGCTATTCGTTTTTATGTCAGTTTTGCTTGTTCTTTTGCTTTCGCTGAACGTGAACTAATGGAAGGTAATGCTAAAATTATCAAACTTATTGCTCGTGACGAAGCTCTGCACTTAACTGGTACACAATTTATGATCAACACTTTGCGCAGTGGTGAAGATGATCCTGAAATGGCTGAAATTGCCAAAGAATGTGAACAAGATTGCTATGAGCTGTTTTTGCAAGCGGCCAATCAAGAAAAAGAGTGGGCTGGATACTTATTTGAAAGCGGCTCAATGATTGGTCTAAACAAAGATATCTTATGCCAATACGTCGAATATATCACAAATATCCGCATGCAAGCTGTTGGTCTAAAATTACCATTCCAAGTCAAATCCAACCCAATCCCATGGATTAACAATTGGCTTGTTTCAGACAATGTTCAAGTAGCTCCACAAGAAGCTGAAATGAGTTCTTATTTAGTTGGGCAAATTGACGCTGAGATTAACGAAGATGATTTGAGTGATTTTAAATTGTAGTTTTTACTTAAACGTATAGTTAACCTCAAACTTTTTTTCAAGAGAAACCTTTAAAGTTTCTTTTTATTCAAAAAGTTGTATAAAAATATTAATAATCGTTTGTATAATTTATAAAATGATTATTAATATTTATTATTTAAAATTAATTGATTATCACATACAAATCTAGTATCCATTAACTGACCAATTTACTTAATATTGTTTTATCAATTAAATAGGAAGAATTATTTTTAAAACTTATAAACAATTCAAATAACTGTAACTTGACAGTACTTTAAAATCAGGTAACGATATGACAAATGAATCATCCTAATTTGATATGATGACTATGACTCAAATGCATACGTTTTACCCTAATTCGCCGCTTAATTTTAGCGATGAGCAGATAAATATTGACTACCTCAAACAACAACTTAATGACTTTCAACAATGGTCTGTCACACAATTTAAACAAAATGTCGATATTGATATTTTAGTGCATTTACGCAGCCATTTTATTGATGAGTTGTTGCAACGTTTATGGCTTTATTTTCAAATTCCTGAACAAGTCTCCTCTGTTTTTAAACAAAACCGTACAGCTTTGATTGCCGTTGGCGGATATGGACGGACTGAACTTCATCCATTATCGGATATTGATATATTAATATTAAGTGATTATCCATGTGCTAAAGAGATTGAACAAAAAATCAGTGATTTAATTCGTTTGCTTTGGGATCTTCATTTAGATATAGGTCATAGTGTTAGAACGTTAAAGACTTGTCTACAAGAAGCAAAAAATGATATTACCATCATGACAAACTTGATTGAATCAAGAATAGTCGCTGGTAATCAATCATTATTAAATGAACTGCGTAAACATATCTTTAGTGATAAGATCTGGCCCTCAGCTACTTTTTTCCGGGCTAAAGTTAAAGAACAACAAGATCGTCATAAGCAATATCATAGTACCAGTTATAATCTCGAACCTGATTTAAAAAATAGCCCCGGCGGGCTTCGCGATATGCAAATCGTACAGTGGATTGCGATTCGTCATTTTGGTGAAGAGTTCTTACAAAAAATAGCTCACTTTGATTATTTGACTCCTGAAGATATTGAAGACTTTAGGACATGTCGAAAATTCTTATGGCGTATGCGCTTTGCACTACATAGTGTCATAACGCGTTATGATAATCGCTTACTGTTTGATCGCCAGTTAAGCATTGCTAATATGCTTGGTTATCAAGGTCAAGGCAATACTCCAGTCGAAAAAATGATGCACGATTATTATTGTGTTGCCCGCAATATTACTGAGCTCAATCAGATGTTATTACAGCTTTTTGATGAGACGATACTGGAGCTTAATCCAAAAAATAAAATATATGATATAGATGAACATTTTCAGATTAGGGAAAAGCTCATTGATGTAAAAGATGACAATCTATTTAAAAAAGATCCGGTTATGATTATGCAACTTTTTTATACGATATTGCTTAATCCACAAATTATTGGACTTTATTCAAACACGATTAGACAACTACGTTCAGCGCGAAGACAATTAACCACTCTGCTCAGTGAAGATGCAAAAGCAAGATCACTGTTTATGAAAATTATTAAACACCCAGATGCGATAAAAAAAGCAATCTTACCAATGCATCAATATGGCATCCTTACTGCCTATATACCAGGTTGGAAACATATTGCGGGGATGATGCAGTTTGATCTATTCCATGTTTATACCGTTGATGAACACACTATTCGCTTACTGCTTGAGCTTGATAGCCTTAAAACAGAATCGGGCAAACAAAGACACCCTAATAGTTCTAAAGTTTTTGCTAAATTATCTAAACCTGAACTACTGGTTATTACTGGTTTATTTCATGATATTGGTAAAGGCCATCATGGAGACCACTCTGAAATAGGTGCTAAATTAGTAGAAAAATTCTGCAAATTACATGAATTAGAGTCTAGAGATACAGATTTAATCATTTGGTTAGTACGTTATCACTTACTTATGTCAGTAACAGCTCAAAGTCGCGATCTGCAAGATCCGGCAGTTATCCGCGAATTTATTCAAATTGTAAAAAGTGAGCAACGTTTACAATATTTACTGTGTTTGACTGTTGCCGATGTCTGCGCAACAAATGAAACCCTCTGGAATAGTTGGAAGCAAAGCTTAATGCGCCAACTGTATGAAACAGCAAAACGATCGTTTGATTCTGGTATCCATCAAATACCAGAGCAACGAAGCATTGCTCGTCAACATAAACAGGAAGCATTGACTATCTTACTTAAGCAAAATTATGATGAACAGAAAATAAAAAATCTTTGGTTAGATTATCGCATTGACTACTTTCTGCGGTACACCACAGAACAAATTGTCTGGCATGTACAAAATTTATTAACGCATGATTTAAACCAAATACTGGTATTGATTAATCCAAATCCTTATCATGGTGGTACTGAAATAATTATTTATTCGCCTGATAGACCTTATCTGTTTGCTACAGTATGTAATACTCTTAACAATCATAACTTAAGCATCCATGATGCCCTAATTATTACAAATAAAAAAGGATTTGCACTTGATACTTTTATTGTATTAGAGCCGAATGGTCAAACATTACAAAAGGATAGGCATCCAAGCATTATACAAGCGCTAACTAAAGCCCTTCAACAACCAGTTTACAAAGGTGTGACAGTTAAACCACCCAAACAAAGATTACGATCGTTTTTGGTTCCAACACAAGTTAATTTTTTATCTGCTTTCAATGAAAAGCAAACGTACATGGAACTCATTGCATTAGATAGACCAGGATTACTTGCATGTGTCGGTGAAGTATTTGCCAATTTAGATTTATCATTGAGTAGTGCTAAAATTGCAACTATCGGCGAACACATTGAGGATTTATTTATCTTAACAGATAAAAATAATAATGCACTTGATGATAATACCTGTTATCAATTACGAGAATCAATTGTTAATGCTATTGAATTATTAAATTAATTATTCAAATCCAGGATATGGTTTATGCAATTTTTTATTATTTTGTTTCCTATTTTTTGTATTTTTATCGTCGGGTTTATTTCCCAGAAAATATTAAAATTTGATGTAGCTAATTTATCAAAAATGTCACTGTATGTGCTTTCGCCTTTTTTAGCATTTAAAACTTTTTATATCCATACACTAACCATTGATTACCTATATTACATTTTTTATATTTTAGGACTTTGCTTATCATTAGTATGCATCATCTCAATTTGGTCAATAATCATGAAATATTCGACTAAAGAACGTTGTGCCATGATTTTAAGCTCTTGTTTTATGAATAACGGTAATTACGGAACCCCTGTACTATTAGTATTTTTTGGTAGCATAGGGTTTGATCTTGGTGTAATTATGATGGTATTACAACAATTTGTGATGAGTACGGTTGGTATTTATTATGCGGTAAAAGGGAGTTCTCATAGTGATATTGTCAGTCAAAAAGATGTTATTAAGAAAGTAATCCGTATGCCTGTTGCTTATGGTGCATTTTTAGGTATTATTTTTCAGTTATGCCACGTCCCTTTATCTAAATCAATTATGACATCCATTGGCATGATTGGGGATTCATCTATTGTAGTTATTATGATTATTTTAGGAATGCAACTGGCTAAAATAAAGATCACACAGCTTGATTACCCTAAACTTTCATTTTCATTATTAACCCGCATGATAATTTCACCATTGGTGGCTACTTGTTTGGTCTACTTTATGCCAATTTTACCTGTTTATAAACAAGTATTAATTGTATTAGCTGCAATGCCAAGCGCTGCTAATACTACTCTAATGTCAGTCCAATTTGATACCAATCCTGAACTGGTTTCAAGTGCAACGTTAATGAGTACCTTGTTAAGTTTGATAACATTACCAACTGTGCTATGGTTAGTTGACGCCCCTATTCCTTTTTGATACAAAGTAGCGTTCTCCTTATCGGAGATCGCTAAATCAAACGATAAAAAACCTTATTTTTATTAATAAACAAGGTCATCATCACTCCCAGACATACCATTTAAAAAGGGTAATCAATTATAACGTTAAAGCCATTGCTACCAATCAATTGACCATAGTAAGATTAATCTTTACCTTGCCACTCGTTTTCAAATTGTTTAACAAATTCAACTAACAAATTATGTCTCGATATAGCCAGTTTTTTGGCCTTTTCTGTGTTCATCATATCTTTAAGTAGAAACAGTTTTTCATAGAAATGATTAATTACAGTATTGGGTAGTTTATAATTTTCTTCATTGATAACCGTTCTTGGTAAAATAGTTGGATCGTGCATAATATTATGTTTATTACCTCCATAATAAAACGTTCGTCCAATCCCTATTGCTCCAATAGCATCTAAGCGATCAGCATCTTGTACAATTTGCCCTTCTAACGATAATGTTTTTTTACCAGTTAGATTTTTTCGGTAAGACATATTTTCAATAATATCGAATATCATTTTTATATCATCACTTAAAATGTTAAGTGAATTGAGATAATGATATAATTCATTTGTCGCTTCATTGACATCATTAATAACTTTTTCATCAATGACATCATGCAAATAAGCACTTAAAATTACGATAAAGGCATTAGCTTTTGGTTCGCAAGGTAAAATTTTTTTTGCTAATCCAACTACGCGCTCAATATGTGCCATGTCATGACCTGAAAAATCATTAGCAAGCTTTTGCTTAACATAAATTCTTATTTTTTCAATAATCTGATATTGTTCTTGTGTTAATTCAATTGGTTGGTCTGTGCTCATTTAATTTATAATTATCCATTTAATTAATGTGAAAATAGCAATTTAAAAATTTTGGTAAAGATTTTGCTAAACCTAAATTAAATAGATTACCACAATTAGATGGCTATTAATTTAATTAAGCTTGAAAATATTAAGTTACTAGATAATTCATTATTCTTTGATTTGTGTTTAACAATAATCATTAATTCGATTCCATTAATCTGAGTCTTTAGCCTATTCATTATTCAATAAATAGACAATTTTTGTAAAAAAAATTCTAATGATTAATATTTTTTTTAAATTTCCTTTAGTTTCTCACGATTGTTTTCATTAGTTTGCAACGGTAGAATGCGCCAATCTGAAATCCTATTGAAGCACGTATTGGAGTTGCTCACGTGAAAATATTAGCGCGTAAAGTTCTACCTTGGCAATTGATAGAATACTTCACTCGCTATCGTCAATTTATAACGTTACTGTTTGGCTTATCCATCTTCTTTATTGCACTTATTTTATGCTGGCATCTACTTAAAGATATTAATCTATGCGATTTAAAAAATGCGGCTGACACACTTTCAATTAAAGCTATTTTATTTGCTTGTTTATCTGCTATAGGCAGTTATTTGATGCTTATTGGTTACGAATGGTCTGCAACACGATACGCAGGTGTAAAATTAAAGCCATCGGTTATAACGCTTGGTGGTATTTGTGCTTCAGCCATTGGCAATGCGATCGGTTTATCAGCATTATCTGGTGGTGCAATTCGCTGCCGATTATATTTCAAACAAGGATTAACAACTATTGACGTAGCCAGAATGTCGATATTTGTTACGTTATCATTAGGGTTTACCCTACCCCTGCTGGCCACGCTAGCGGCCTTAATGAATACTAAAAATACTATGCTGGCATTGCATTTATCAAAAAACTGGATATGGTTAATTTCGAGTGGCATAATTTGCCTTTATGTCGCCATGCTAATCTTTTTATATTGCAATCGATTAGATACAAAACCGAATAAAGACACTCAATTATTCCAACTATTTCACTGGTCGATACGTTTACCTAATTTACGCCTTGCATCTTACCAATTTGTAATTACTTTAATTGATACTGTTTTAGCAGGAACCATTCTCTACTTTTTATTACCAGTACAACCCCATTTTACTACCTTTATTATGATCTATATTTTGGCTTTAGTTGCTGGAGTGCTAAGCCATATTCCTGGCGGTGTAGGGGTATTTGAAGCAGTAATGTTGGCTGCATTTTCATCTGAAATTGGAGTTGCGTCGTTAACTGTTGCGTTAATTATTTATCGTATTATTTATATTTTAATACCACTTTTTATAGCGAGCTTTCTACTTTTAATAAATGAAAGCAAGCACCTTTTTACTATGCCTGAAGTTAAAGAAACAGAAACCGGTATTGCAGCTATTATTATGGCTGCTGCTGTATTTTTTGCGGGTGTAGTAATGATGTTTTCAAGTGTTCTTCCCGGTTTTAATCACTACTTAGTCAATACATTTATTCCCAATAAAATAATTAATACTGCTCATCTAGTCGCGAGTTTAATCGGCGTTTTATGTTTACTCTTGGCAGTGGGTCTACGCCGAAGACTTTATTCGGCTTGGGGTGCTTCGGTCATTTTATTGTTTTTAGGTAGCATCTGCTCACTT
Organism: Gilliamella sp. LMG 34360; assembly: GCF_984568995.1. Classification (NCBI taxonomy): domain Bacteria; kingdom Pseudomonadati; phylum Pseudomonadota; class Gammaproteobacteria; order Orbales; family Orbaceae; genus Gilliamella; species Gilliamella sp. LMG 34360. The sequence continues at coordinate 2,789,544 of NZ_OZ474900.1, forward strand.
TTACGGGGCTTACATTGGATAGAAGCTGGTACTTTATTAACGATTGCGATGTTATTAATCTATTTTAGACACGCTTTTTATCGCAAAAGTCGATTAAATGTATTACCTTTTCCGATTAAATCCTTTGCTGTCTGTTTTTGCTTAATTGCGGTTCTTGTATGGTTAATATTATTTATTTATCAAGATGTACCTTACAACCATTCATTATGGTGGCAATTTGAATTAGATACCCGAGTGCCGCGTGCATTAAGAGCAACCTTGGGTAGTTTTATTTTATTAATTTGTATTATGCTCTATTGGCTATTTCATCCTGCTTTGCCAATTTTAAATAGTCCAAAACGCGAAGAGTTAATTAAAGCTCATCAAATTATTTTAGATTCAGCTCAACCAGAAGGTGGACTCGCCATGATGGGCGATAAATCACTGTTATTCAATGAATCACACACTGCTTTCATTATGTATGCTAAACGTGGCAGAAGTATGATAGCACTGTATGATCCGATTGGCGATAATACTAAACGCGCTGATTTAATTTGGGCTTTTCGAGATTTATGTGATGCCCATCATCTTCGCCCAGTTTTTTATCAAGTTAAAGCCGCCAATTTACCTTTTTATATGGATATTGGTTTACGAACCATAAAATTAGGCGAAGAGGCTTTAGTTGATTTAGAAGAGTTTAATCTTTCATCTAAAGGGTATAAAGATCTTCGTTATACATGGAACAGATGCCAACGCGACGGACTTAGTCTTGAATTTTATGCGCCAGGTTCTGCACCACTTGATGAGTTAAAAGTTATATCTGATGCATGGCTAAAAAACAAACACTCCAAAGAAAAACAATTTTCATTGGGATCTTTTTCAAAGCCATATTTAGATAATTTCACTATTGCTACTATCAAATTTGAAGGTCGCATTATTGCTTTTGTCAATTTACTTGAAACAAATCAACATTACTCAGCTAGCATCGATCTAATGAGGTTTGCTCAAAATATACCTAAACTAACCATGGAATTTTTAATAATTGGTTTAATACTGCATTATAAAGAAAAACGATTTAAATACTTTAGTTTAGGTATGGTACCTCTATCAGGCATGCAAAGAAGACGTGGAGCCCCATTAATTCAAAGGCTGGGTGCGTTAGTATTTAGGCGTGGAGGTCGGTTTTATAATTTTCAAGGATTACGTCGTTTTAAAGACAAATTTGCAACTCATTGGGAACCGCGTTATATGGCTGTTCCTGCAGGACTTGATCCATTTGTTGCTTTAATTGATACCACTATGCTGATTTCGGGTGGATTAACTGGCTTAAAAAAGAAAAAGAGCTGATCTTATGAAAAATTTCATACGCTATTTTTTGTTATTAATTGTCATATTACTGATTATCTTGCTTGTGTTTATTGGCGGGTATTATATAAAAAATAGTAGCAGTGCAACTGTAAAAACCATCACCATAAATAATGATTTTTCAGTAATATTAGCTAACCCCAAAAATTCAGCAGAAGCGGCTGCGATTATTGTTGCTACGCAAAAAGATTTTTTTACTGAACAACAATTATTAGATTTATCTGAAAAGATGGGCGCTAAATTGGTTCAATTTGAATTAAAACCTCAGGCAAGTTGTGATGAACAACAAAATCGTTTTAATCAAGCAACCAAAATATTAAATGAACATAAATTTGTAGTTGCAGGTATGGAAGAAGGCGCAGCTTTTGCTTACCGTTGGCTCTCTAAACAACAAGATGATAACGCTAAAGCATTATCAATTGAGTTCACTTTAGATCATAAAGATTGTGAGGCACCTTTACCAGATCAAGCTACACATGGAACATGGCGAGTTATTTGGAACAATCCCCCTGATGAACAAGTTGCGATTTTTCCTCGCCAACAAAAACAGATTAAAGTAACGACTGAAATTGGTGAATATCAAGCATCACCAACCGAGCTTTTAAGTTCACATTTATCATCCGTTTTATTTGATGAGCATAAACAATTACCAGTCATTGAGTTACCCGCGAAAAACAAACAACAACATCCTAAAAGCGTAACTTTTTATTATTCGGGTGATGGTGGATGGCGAGATTTAGATAAAGTTTCAGCTGAATATATGGCTTCACATGGTTACTCAGTGGTTGGTGTCGATGCATTAAAACTGTTTTGGCAACATCGCTCGGTTGAACGTAGTGCTAAAGATTTAACTTATTTAATGCAACAGTATCGTGAAAAGTGGGGAACAACTAAGTTTATATTAGCTGGCTATTCGTTCGGTGGTGATATTTTACCTGCACTATACAATCGTTTATCTAAAGAAGATCAAAATAGTATCCAAGCTTTAATCATGATAGCTTTTTCCAAAGACGCTAATTTTGAAATAGAAGTTAGCGGATGGCTTGGGCAATCTGGTGATGAAATGAAAACCGCACCTGAGGTTGCGCAGATCCCAGAAAAGAAATTATTTTGTATCTATGGAGAAGAAGAAAAAGAGGATACTGGCTGCCTACAGTCAGAGATGAAAGGTGAGGCTTTTAAATTACCAGGTGGGCATCATTTTGATGAAAATTATGAGCACTTAGGACAAATTATTATGCAAGCAATTGATAAACGTATGCAATAAATGTAGCGCTTTTGGTAATATTTTTTAAATCAAAGCATTAATAAAACATGCTAGCATATTAATGTTTTTTAAGTTTAATTTTACCTTCGGACAATAGCACACCACCAAGTGTAAATAATGTACCAATTGCCGCAATCCACGTAAAAGGTTCATCTAAAATTAAAACCGCATTAATGATTGTCAAAATTGGTACCAAATAAAGATAGATACTAATTTTTACCGCACCGACTAATTTCACCGCATAGTTCCAAGAGGCAAAACAGATAGCTGATGCACCAACACCTAAGAATAAGGTATTGATTAAGTTTATTGGTTGCTCAAATCGATAAAAATTCCATTCAAAATCAAATAAATATAGCGATGGCAACATAAGCATTAGGCCGTAAAAAAAGAATCTTCGCGTCAGCAAAATAATATTGTAACCATAATTACTACTTCGTTTGGTTAAAATTGAATAGCATGCCCAAAATAGACAAGCAAATACCGCCAGTAAATCGCCTAGTGGATTAACGGATAATACAAATTTTCCATTTAAGGTAATTAACACAATACCAATCATCGAAAATAGACAACCGATATAAAAGCTTTTAGCTGGTTTTTCAGTTTTCAGAAAGAAGAACGCCAATATTGCGGTAAATACCGGTGATAATGTGGTAATCACCCCAACATTTGAAGCTGTGGTATACGTTAGAGCAATATTTTCACAGAGAAAATAACATGTTACTCCACAAAATCCAGCACCAAGGAACATTAACTCTTGTTTAATCCCCTGCCAAGCAAAAAAACGAGGAGCTAAGATCCATAATGTTATATAACCAAGGCTAAATCGAAAAAATAGTATTTCGATAGGTTTATAGTCTATTAATAATATTTTGGTAGAAATAAATGTAGTACTCCACAAAAACACGGTCATTAATGCAATTAAATGTCCTTGTGTCCTTTTTGACAATGACATAAAAAATCTCTCTACTCACTTATTAGTATTTAAACAACATGCATTATTTTATTATTTTGTTACCAGACTAAACACGCTAAATAAATTGTGAATAGGCAAAAAGGTTTGATAATAATAAAAATGACACTATTTTATTAGAAAGTTAAAAATCACTGGATATTAACTTACTGCTGATCATTGTTCAATAAGTTTTGATATATCAATTATTTTCATGAATGATATGACGATATAAAACGATGCGAATGTAGAAAGATGAGTTAGAACTGACTAAAGTCTTAGATAAAAAAAATCCACTCGAATATTCGAGTGGAGGGCAAAAAATGAAAAAACGTAATCTGCTAATATAGACAAACTAAATCATAAAAAGTTCAATTTAAATTGAAATATTTTTGATATTTTTATAAAAAAATATTTAATGTATTGATTAATAATAATTTAATATTTTAACTTTTTTTGAATTTAAGCATTTATTATTCTATTTAGCATTTTTAAATTATTTTTAACTCATTACCAAATACTAAGAAACTCATACTATTACATAGTATTCTCAAAATCACTTTTCTGAACTTGATTATGACTAATTTAATTTTGAGTCTTTAATGACAAAATAGCATTTTTCTTTTAATAAAACTTTTATAACAGGTTATTTTCATTCTGGCCTTGATACAAAGTTATTGGTAAGTTAGTTATACTGTGATATGGTTCGCCGTTAATCATGGCGAGCAATACAGAAACCGCATTTTGTGCAATTTGCGCAATCGGTTGACGAATCGTAGTCAAAAATGGCATATGCTGCAAAGTTAATTCAGCACCATCAAATCCAACAACTTTTAATTGATTAGATAAAGACAATTTGCAGTCTCTGGCAGCATTAATAGTGGCAATTGCTGATGAATCGTCGGCTAAAACTCCATCAATATGTTGGGACTGTAAACGGTCCTTAATCAATTGATACTTTTCTTGATAACTAATTGAAAAATCCATATCAAGAGTAATTGGTTTAATTCCTGCAAGTTTAATACTATCTTTATAAGCTTGATACCGTTTATTGGCATCCATATCGACTTGTTTGTCATTTGTAATAGAACCAATATAAAGAATATCTTTACAACCTTGATTGATTAGATATTGACTGGCCAGATAACCACCAGCATAGTTATCACATGAAATAACCGGTATTGTTTCATTAATTTTGCGATCAATGGAAACGATATTCAGATCAGGTATTAGGTAATCAGCTAAATTTTCATTCATAGAGTTTACAATTACCCCTTCAACCTGATGACGTCTTAACATAGTTAAAAAATTCTTTTCCTCCTCTTGGTTATGATGGCTATTGCAAATTAATATTTTGTAACCTTTTCGAGATAATATTCTTTCTAAGTAGCTGATTAATTCCATTTGAAAGGGGTTAGTTAAACTTGGAAAAATTAAACCAATCAAATTACTTTTATTATTCGATAATGAACGTGCTAATTCATTAGGGTAGTAACCCAACGTTTCCATCGCATCTTGAACTCGCTGTCGAGTTGTTGCACTAATGTACCCACGATTGTTTAATACTCTTGATACAGTGGTTGCGGAAACCCCTGCCAACTTAGCAACATCATCTCTGCTTAATTTCATAATCATCCTTTAATTAAAATTTATATTATATCCACATAATTATAATGCTTTTTGCTATGGCGTAAATCATTGTAATTGAATTGATTTACATCTTGGTCTTCATCTTTTTTAGTGATATTCATCACAAAACTACCCTCTAATAAGTGATGTCTCTCACAAAATTATCATTTTAACTATGGTCTCGGTTGACATATGAACGCGGTTGACATGAAATGAACTAAAAATTATTAAAGTCAATGACAACGTAATGTCATTTATCCATGTTAAAAAAGAAGGAGTAAAAAATGCAAAAATTACATTATCAACCAAAGGGGTACTGGGTTGGCGATATAATGCCATTTGGTAAGGATGGTACTTTTTATCTTTATGATCAACGTGATAATCGAAATCCATGCCCATTTGGAGAACCATTCGGTTGGTCACTTGCGACTACAACTGATTTTGTTAATTACCAAAATCTTGGTGATTCAATAAAAAAAGGTGGTGAACAAGATGTCGATCAGTTTATTTATGCTGGTTGTGTGTTTGAGGCAGAAGGTAAAGGACATGCTTTTTATACTGGTTACAACCGTAATTGGGAAAAAGAAGGAAAAACATCACAAGTCTTATTACATGCTTGGAGTGATGATTTTAAAACATGGCATAAATCCTCTGAACTTATAACATTAACACCTCAAGCAGGTTATGATATCAGTGATTGGCGCGATCCTTGGGTTATTTGGAACGATGAAAAACAAGAGTACCTATTAATTTTAGGTGCAAGATTACAAGGCCCTAAAACTGAACAATCAGGTCGAGTTGTTGCTTTCACTTCGAAAGATTTAAAAAATTGGCAATTCCAAGGTGATTTTTGGGTGGCAGGTAAATATACCATGATTGAAATGCCTGACTTATTTAAAATCGGTAATTGGTGGTATTTGGTTTATACCGAATACAGTGATCAAAGTAAAACACGCTACGTGATGAGCCAATCTTTAGAAGGTCCATGGATTACACCTGCTGACGATGCGTTTGATGGTAGAGCTTACTATGCAGCAAGAACTGCGTTTGATGGTAAACGTCGTATTCTTTTTGGCTGGGTACCAACAAAAGAAGATAACGATGATTTGAAAAATTTCCAATGGGCAGGTACTTTTGTTCCTCATGAAGTTTATCAAAAACCCGATCATACTTTAGGAGTGAAAGTCGTTGATAGTTTATGGAACTGTTTTACTCATCCTAAAAAAATTGATGATTTTTCGATTAATTCACCTTTCGCACGTCAAGAACAATTATTAATTGAAAATACAGGCAAAACATTCCGTTTTTCAACGACAGTGAAATTCAGTAAAGGTACTCGTGATTTTTCAATACGTTTAATGAAAGATAAACAAACTGGGGAATCCTATGACTTTATTTTTTCACTTGTCGATAACCGATTAACTTTTGATAAGACCCCTTGTTACCCTTGGTATCGTGTGATGAATAAAGGTTTAGAGCGCCCTATTCATCTTGAGGCTGATCGAGAATATAACGTACAGATCATTGCTGATGATACGCTATTTACTTTGTACATTGATGGTACTGCACTTAATGTCCGAGGTTATGATCAATTAGGAAGTGGATTAGCAATTGCTGTCAGTGATGGAACATTAAATTGTAAAAATAATACTTTTTCAAATGAAGGATGTTTTCCAGAAAAATGGTAATAGCGCTTATTAGACCGTTTAACTAACAAGTTAGATGATCATCATTATCAAGGCTTTCGTCATTGAATAGGCTAAAAGCCTTGGTTTAGATAGGCGACTATCACCAGTAATCTGAACTTGGAAACTTCTCTGGAGATATCATAATGAACACAACAGTAACGGATAATAATGGTCAAATGTCTGACCATGACATCTCATTTAAAGAAAAACTTGCCTATGGATTAGGAGATTTTGCAACAGGGTTCTCGGGAGTTACCGTTGGAACTTTCGCACTTTACTACTATACCGATATTGTGGGGGTTTCGGCGACTTTATTAGGTGCAGTGCTACTATTTTCACGCGTTTTTGATGCTGTGATTAATGTGGTTATGGGCTATATTGTTGATAGAACTAAAAGTAAACATGGTAAAGCTCGAGCATGGATTTTATGGTCAACCATTCCATTCGGTCTATCATTGATAATGGTATTTAGTGCACCAGAAAATTGGAGTGAATTTGCATTATTAATTTTTGCAGCCATTACGCTCAACATACATTGGATTATTTATACTTCGAGTAATATACCCTATGGTACGCTTGCTGCATTAATGACTCAAAATTCTTACCAACGTAGTCGCTTGAATACATATCGTATGCTTTGCTATTTCGCTAGCATGCTAATTATTCCTTATATTACCTTACCTTTGGTCAATTTTTTTGGAGGAGGTGAACGCGGTTGGCAGTTTACTATGATAATTTATGCCGCAATTTTAATTATTACTTTCTTCTATACTTTTTTTAATACTAAAGAACGTATTAAACCAATTAACCAATTTAATTACAATGTACCATCAATTGGTGTTTCATTAAAAACTCTTCTTGCGAATAAATATTGGGTAACTATGTTTTTTACCATGCTAGTGAGTTTTAGTATCCTAGGACTTATCAATGGGGTTGGTGTTTACTATGCAAAATATCTATTAGCCGATAGTCAACTTATCGGTTTAATCAATATGGCTTTTGCTTTACCGTTAGTTGTTGTATTGATGTGTTCAGCTTATATTCTAAAAATCATGAGCCGATTAACATTTATCATTGTCGGTATGGCCACAATTATCTTAGGAAGCACCATCATGGCCGTTGTCCCTCAAGATACGAATGTTGCAATAATAGGAACAATATTACGTGGTGCTGGTTTTGCGCCAATTATGGGAAATGCATATTCAATGTTAGCCAACACAATAGATTATGGTGAATGGAAATTTGGTATTAGAAATGATGGATTAGTCTATAGCGGCGGAAGTTTCAGTGCCATATTAGGAAGTGGTATCGCTTCCGGAGGCATTGGTTGGGTATTAGGTATGGCGGGTTACATTGCTACCGATGATGTTGCAAATCAACCAGAAAGCGTACTAACAACCTTACAAATATTATTTATTTATTCACCTTTAATATTAAGTGCTATCACCATTATATTATTACGCTTTTATACTTTAGAAAAAATTTATCCTGACATTATCAAAGAACTAGCGCAAAGAACGCATAACGTCTATTAATCTACCGAAACGAGGGATGGATATCGTCATTATTATTCCCTCGCTACCACTAAATAACAACTTATATGAATAACTGCTTCAGCATAAACTAAAGTTTTAATATCGCTATATGTCGGAGCCGTAGGAGTTAAATACTGATATAAAATCGCAAAAGGGTACAATTAATAATATTACTACTTTGAAAGACGAAAAAACAATAAGAACAGGATTAATCACAAGGCAGGTTAACTTGTATTACATCTTGAATTCACATATAATGCCCTGATATTGTATTAAGTTACATATCACAATTGGGGCTGATTCTGGATTCGACGGGATTTGCGAAACCCAAGGTGCATGCCGAGGTGCGGTAGGCCTCGTAAATAAACCGCAAAAAATAGTCGCAAACGACGAAAACTACGCACTAGCAGCTTAATAACCTGCATAGAGCCTTCTCTCCCTAGCCTCCGCTCGTAGGACGGGGATCAAGAGGAGTCAAACCCAAACGAGATCGTGTGGAAGCCTTGCTTGGGGCGGAAGCATTAAATTTAATCAAGCTAGTTTATCAGTGGCGTGTTTGTCCGCAGCGGGTAAGCGAAACTCAAAGACAAACTACGCATGTAGTACCAAGGATGTAGAGATTTCGGACGCGGGTTCAACTCCCGCCAGCTCCACCAATTCACTATTCAGTAACATTCTTTTAAATTCTTTAAAGCACATCAAAAACCAACAAATACAAGACTTAAAGCCTATTTTATTATTCATTAAGCATCAGTAAGATACATTTACAACCAAATTTTTAGGACTATATTAAGGACTACATAAACATAATAAAATAATTTCATAGTCTCATAAGTATAAAGTATGCCTAAAAAAGTAATTCCAATGACTGATACACGCCAGCCCATAGTAGTCCATTAAAGCATGTAATTCATTGAAAAATAAAAAATTAATAGCTTTTTTGTTTCCAACCCTATCCAAACTAATACGAGGGAGTCCAACTCAAATTGGTACATTTTTAGGTACACAATTCTATGTTACACTATTTCATGTACCAATTTTCTTATGACCTATAGGAGGTGTACTAATGGGAAGAGTAACCAAGCCCCTAAGCAATATAGAGATCCAAAAGAAACGCGCCATTGATAAAGAAATCACCCTGCATGATGGTGACGGATTATTTCTCTTGATCAAACCGTAGGATAAAAAATTATGGCATTTTCGCTATCAACGTCCAAATACCAAATTACGCACCAATATTAGTCTTGGCGCTTATCCTTATCTGAGTTTATCGGATGCCAAAAAATTACGTGATGAATACCTTTCTTTATTATTCAAAGGAATCGATCCCCAAGCCAAGGCTGCGCAGCAAGAAGAGCAAGCTGAAATTGCCAAAGAGAGCCGTTTTATTAATGTCGCCAAAAAATGGTTTGAGTTTAAGCAAAAGAGCATTACCGTCGATTATGCAAAAGATATCTGGCGCTCGCTCGAAAAAGATGTCTTGCCCTGCCTTGAAAATACGGCGCTCACCGTGATTAAAGCTCGCACCTTAATACAAGTGCTAGAACCAATCAAAACCTGCCGTGCGCTGGAAACCGTGCGGCGGTTAAGCCAACATTAATGAGATTATGATCTATGCCATCAATACTGGTTTGTTATAAGCGAATCCAGCTTCTACCATTAGTCAGGCGTTTGAAAAACCGAAAAAGCAAAACTTACTCACGGTAAGGCCTAAAATATTACCGCAATTGATGCGCGATATCAGCATGTCTAACTTACAAGTCACCACATGCGCTTTACTGCTTTGGCTACTGCTCACCTTAGTACGACCGTCGGAAGCAGCAGGAACAAAGTGGGTTGAAATCGATCTTGAAAACAAACTATGGCATATCCATGCCAAGCGGATGAAAGCCAAAAAAGCCCACGCCGTACCGCTATCCAATGAAGCGTTAAGCTTATTAGCACAATTAAAACCGCTGAGTAGCGGTAGTAAATATGTGTTCCCTAGCCGAATTAATCGTAACGAACCACTCAATCCGCAAACTGCAAATGCGCGTTAAAGCGTATCGGCTATGACGGGCAACTGGTTGGGCATGGCTTACGCTCCATCGCCAGTACCTCCATGAATAAAGCTGAATTTAATCCCGATGTGATTGAAGCGGCTCTTGCGCATAATGATAAAAACGAAGTCAGACGAGCTTATAACCGCTCTACTTACCTTGAACAGCGTAAGGAACTAATGGCTTGGTGGGGGAAACGGGTTTATGAAAAAGCGTGATAAATAATGATACAGTTTAAATATCTAAATAATGTAGATTTGAGATAAAAACAAAAGACCGAATAATTAACGAAATTACTGGTTATATAAAGCTATTTATTAACTTTATTGTTATTCAAAATAATGATCAACAATTTTGGTTAACCAAGGTCGTTCATTATTGTCATTAATAAGAAACTCTAAGAAAAAATCTGATACTTGGGTGCATCTATATTTACTTAATTGAGTAAATATAGATGACCAAATTTCGTTGTATAACCCATTTTTAAATATTGAAATGGAAAATATAACAGCCATCTCGTGCTTTGTTATAAAAAGTACATTAATGATGTGTTCAAGCATCGAGTTACTGACTATGTCTCTGCCTGATAAGATATTATTGAGGCGCTCATTTGTTATTTCTCCTGCAAAATTGAAAGAAATAAAAATGCTAGCATCATAATAGTTTTCAGCTGTTTTAATTAACTCATCACTCCACTGATAATCATCAAATTCAGCATTTTTTAAATTTAAAGTGTTCTCAAGTTCAGTTTTATCTAATTTTTGATAGCTGATCTCAGACATTGTTTTATCAAAGCTTGTTAATAGTTCATTTTCTAATAATTCTAAATGAGTAAATTGAATCTTCCCTTTTTCACCCAACTCTTTATTGGGCATAACAATGATTGTACTTTGAGATATTACAAGAGTATTAACTGGCCTTTTATTTAATGCAGCAGCAGTCGCTTTATGATGACCATCAATCAAAGTACAAAGATAACCTTCGGTATGAAAGTAACTAATTGCGCGTGTATTAGTTTCTCCTTGATAATACTTTACTCTATCCATGTTTAGTCTATATGGGGATTGGCTAGGCAATAAATACTTGGGCTGTAGAATACTGAAATTAAAATCCTCATAATTCCAAAACCCACTAGATGCATAATTTATTACTTGTGTATTATCAATACACCAAAAAAATTTACCATCTCCATTTGTAGGGAAAAGCTCCTCATCAGATAACTGATAATACCCTGATGGTAAAAGTCCCAATAACGGTTTCAAATCGTTAAGGGATTGTTCTAGATTAATAAAAGGTGCATTTAGAACATTATTCAATTGGGAAAGTACTTTCTTGTTTTTGTCACTTTGATCAAGTCCATATCCTGCTGAAATTAATCTATTACAAGTTGGACACATATATTCATCGCCATAAAATTTAATTAACGGAATATCGTTAAAAAAAAGGCTACGAAATCCTAGATCACTAGTGTATCCGTATTTTTCACATAACAAACCTTTGCCATTTTTAACATAGAAAATGACTGCTTTTTGACTTTTTTTTATAAGAATGATTTCAGGATGATTGTTACTATCCATAAAAAATGATTTCATTTCTACTATTAATTTCCTAATATCAACACATTTTAAATATCATTATGAGATTAATGAACTGCCACTTTATTAATTATTTGTTCAGGATTAAGTGCTCGCAATCTAGCAATATATACAAACTCTACCACATTTAATCGATGTTCTCCATTTTCAACTTTCACCATAAACGATTATGGGCGATTTAATGTTCGCACCATAGCAGGTTTGTAGCTTGATAATGATTTGCTATCTGCATAAAGTTGCGAGCTAACTCGTAAATAGAAAATTAATTCATCATAAAATTGCGATCAACCTCACAAAACCAAAATCCCTTGCTCTTATTTCGACAGTTAAAGACGTCCGACGAAAGCTGGCAAGTAGCATGAGCAACAGGGATGTTGTGATAGGCGTTGCATTTTCTGGAAAAATTCAACGCTGGTGCGTTAACTTGACTGCATGAGGAGGGTAATGACACAGTTATCGGTCTTTTCAGGTCGAGAGCGGGATTGCAAAGGGAATGCGGCATTCCCTTTGACGGGCGCGTGCTGTGATTTTAAGTTAAGCACTGAAATTTTCCGCGACCAAACTTACATCGAATCATTCATAAATCATCATTTAATCGAAATTGCTTTCAAACTTTGCAAACGTTCCTCCCTGAATGGGGTACGTTTCAATCAAAAATCGGTCTTACATTCAACATCCAAATGCGAATCCAGATAGTAAAAATATCCTATTTTGGGATGTTTTTTGATTTGATAGATACTTGTCCCACTTATTTAATATCTATCAACAGGCTGATTATATGAAACAACAAGACTGACATTCTGCCGATATCATCGCAGCATTGAAAAAGAAAGGAACATCACTCTCCGCGTTATCAAGGAAATCAGGCTATGCGCCGTCAACACTTGCCAACGCACTCGTCCGCCCGTGGAAAAAAGGCGAATTGATTATCGCGAATATACTCGGTATCGAGCCAAAGTAGATTTGGCCTTCTCGTTATGCCAACAAAAATAGGGTATTGCTAATTAAAGAATGCGGATAAAAGCAATGGTTTTAAGTTCAGTAAACATACCAAGCCACAGTATGAATACAGCCGTCACTGCTTCGCAGTGACGGCGACGGCAATCCCAAATAATACCGTCATTTTCACATTGATTATCGACATGATCGCCACATGATAAGGGGCAAAATTTTTGATCTAGAAATTTGACTTTGAATGGTATCATTCACTAATATTCAGTTTATTCATAACCCTTTAATCTTATCTATATGACTTACTAAATCAACTAACTTATTCCATTAACAACAGATCCCTTTTATAATTATTGGAATACAAATCACAATATAATGATATTAGTATGAAAGAATTAAAGGATGTTTTAGATAACTATCAGGATTTACTAGCCTCAACCAAATCATCTAAAAAACCAACGCGAATTGAGCAAATCGCGATTAAACATACTATTCCTAAAATCCTCAACGCTACTATACAAAAAGAAAATAGAAAAAATCCCTTTCGCGTAAAAGGTTCTTATGGTGAAGGGAATTTAGCTAGAATCCCTTGGGTCGCCATCTTTAATCAAAACATCACTGAATCAGCGCGCAGAGGATACTATATTGTCCTGCTTTTCTCGCAAGATATGCAATCATGTTATCTTTCGTTAAACCAGGGAGTAACCAGCTATGTTGAAACCTACGGTCAAGCAAACGCTTTACAAAGAATGCAGAAGGTGGCCAAGCAAGCGCTAAATTATTTTACTCCTCATGCCGAAGCAATTAAGGGCAATATTAACTTAAAAGCAGAGGGGAATTTAGGCCAGTGCTATGAAAAAGGCAATATTGAAGCCTTCTACTATGAAAAGTCCAACTTACCGACGCAAAAGCAGTTTGAGCAACATGTTGAGATCCTACTCGGCCATTATGAGCAGTTGTTTAATCATGTCGGTAAAAATATACGAGATATCATCGCAAATAACGAAGATAATTATCAACTGCTAACTCAGCAAAAAGCAGCAAAGTTAATGTCTCAGAATAGCAGTATGGTGAAAGAGCCAAAAGAATCAACTTACATGGTAAATTCTCCAGTGCGTGACCCAAATATAGCCGCTCAAGCGTTATGTAATGCTGACTTTAAATGTCAGATTGACCCAAATCACCAAACATTTATTTCAAACGCGACAAAGAAGCCTTATGTTGAAGCTCATCACTTTATTCCGCTTAGCCAAAGAAATAAATTTAAGTTTTCATTAGATGTTTTATCCAATATTATTGTGCTCTGCCCAAACTGCCACCGTCTACTGCATTATGGGACTTGGAATGATAAAAAACCTCATCTAGAAAATTTTTTACATCAGCGAGAAACACTTTTGGCAAAAGATCTTATCCTAGTCACGCTAAAACAGCTGAAAGAATTCTATAAACACGATCTCTCGGAATAGAACTCGTTTTACAGTCATATTTTGTTTAATTCTCGCTTCTTTTTGTGCATGAATAACAAGTTGATATTGTTCGTAATAAATAGATGTCATGAATAAGTTTCTTTATTTAATGGAAATAGTTCGGGAAATGGTTATGATGTAAAAAGTTTGGCACTCTGCTGATACTATCGCGGCAATCGGTTATGCTTCTATAACTTTGATGAATGCGGCTTTTGCAATTCATCAGCAAATTAAAAATAGGAGAAAGGCTAATTATGAAAATATTTATGATAATTTTTATGGTTATGGTCGTTATAGTTGAATTATTTATACTTATCGGTTGTTCTCTGACGGTTAAATATCAAATAGAAATGGCAACCGATATCTCAGAGATGCTCGATGTGGTATATTCTATACTCGATACGCTAGGTATAATTATTATTTTTAATTTGCTGTATTTAGTGGTTATGTACATTTTATATTTCAAAAAAACAAAACGTGGTTAGTGTGATGATGTTATGGTGAGCGTTATCGATCCTGAGCCAAAATCAGCCGATGACATTACGTTTTACGATAAGATGACAGAACTACAAAATCTTAACCTAACTCGCTAATCAGGTAGCCAAAGTCCATAAAAACTATATTAAAAAACAATCTTTAAAAATTATTTTTAGTCCAAACTCGTCCATGGTAGTCCTTTACACAAAGCCACTATTTACAAGCAATTAACCCTTGTTATAATCAGTTTAAAAGACGTGCTAGTGCAACACGTAAACCCAGAGCGGCAGTTTTTTAAGCCACTGTTCGGTCGTTGGCCGAATAAACCATGACCCAAAGTGCGATTCCCGTTAGCGCACGACTTAATACCCAAACAAACGAGGCAGAGGCGACTTATTTAAGTCGTTATTTTAACATCACTCGCCATTATCTGACTTATGGCATAACGCGTTTTATTCATCTTCACAACTGCGTTATCCCTGAGCCGATAATTCCGACACTCAAAGGGAGTTCATTAAATTTTAAACATCAACTTTATGTGATTGGCTGACAAGCTAACGCATAAACATCTCATAAGAGACCTTGAATGTGCTGAATATTCAGCCCTGCGATCTGCTGACAGATAATTTATTACTTCGGGTAATAAATGGGCATTAACACTAACCATATTGTTTTCAGCAAATGCGTAAAGAGAGGTAAACATCGATAATCTGACGTATGATTTGCGCGGTTTATGTCAATGTAATAAAGATGGCAGCCATGCCACCCAAGCTGAACGGCTAACCGCCTTAACGTTGATTAGCAAACAGCTTAAAAGCGGTGGTTTTAAGCGCATGAACGCGAGTTCGCTCAAACGCACGTTAGTGATTTAGTTGCACAGTAGCAGGCGCAAGATTTATCGATTGGCACCATAAAAAACGCATGGCACACCTACGTTGGTGGGCGGAAAAATTCGGCAAAAGTAGCGTCATCACCAAAGATAACATTCAACTGGGTATCGAACATCGGCAATATGTAACGCAAGAAAATAAAGCGATACATCTTAACGAGCAGACCCTAACCCAAATTAGCGATCCTTATGTACAAATGAGTTCACGCTTACAACAAACATCCAGCTTACGATGGGAAGAGTCGATCAAGTTCCAAACTACCTACGCTGACCAAGACGATCACCTATTACTCAAAGGCAGTTGGACAAAAGGGGGCGGCAACGAATCGTCCCCATATTAACCGCCGAGCAGCGCGAGCCCCTAAACCAAATCCACGACTTTGCCGGCAAAGGCTCGCTAATTCCTGCCAATAAAAGCTACAACCAACAACGCAACACCTATGACGGACAATGCCAAAAAGTCGGACTCAACAAAATGCACGGCCTAAGGCACGCTTACGCGCAGACTCGATACGAAACGCTCACCGGCTGGAAATCACCTAAAGCAGGTGGACTCACCAGTAAAGAACTCACACCAGAACAGCAAATCAAAGATCAATGGGCTCGGCAGGTAATTAGCAGAGAACTTGGCCATGAGCGGATTGAGGTAGTTAGGGTTTATTTGGGGTAGTGGAGTGTTTTATGCGACAAAAATATCCGATTTTCCACGGTTAATATCAAAGAGAATCGCTCTATTACAAACAAGTTATCACAATTGACGCATGTAATAATATTGCTAATACATAACTAAAAATATGAGAGAGTATATGGTTATGAAAAATAAATGATATAATTACACATCATTAGGTGAATAAAACCTTAAAAGGATGGCGAAAAATCATGGCATTAAATCTCAGGAAAACTGTTTTTACCATGCTTAAACAGCAACCACAAAAACAGCTTACCGCTAGGCAGTTGGCTCAGTTGATATTTACACATAATCCGGAAGCTTGCGCTGAGAAAAAACAGGCTAGTGAACGTTTAATGACTGATGATGATGTTATTGCCCAAATTGCCGCTGAAATTGGTGCGCAGCGACCGTTATTACAGAAAAAACACCCAGAAATTAAGACCACTGAAGGTCGTCCAAAAAAGTATTACTTTTCACAAAAATCCGATGAAGCAGAAGTGCTAGATGCTGAGCATCTATCGACAAAAAAACGGTCAGAACAAACCCAAACGGAGAAAAATGGTTACAGCGAACACGATCTCTATCCATTATTAAGCCAATACCTTCACGATGAACTTAATGTGTACTCTAAACGTATTGATGAAAAAACCTCATCGAATAAAATGGGTAAAAATGGCAATATATGGCTGCATCCCGATATTGTTGGCTTAGAGGATCTCAGTACTGATTGGAATGATTTAGTCAAAGAGTGCGTTAAACTTTATGCCGACCAACGTAGCAAACTATGGTCATTTGAAGTGAAAATACTGCTCAATATGTCTAATGTGCGAGAAGGCTTTTTCCAAGCTGTTTCTAACTCTTCGTGGGCAAATTTTGGATATCTTGTCACTGCACAAATTACCGGCAGCGAAACGTTAAAAGAGCTCAGAGTGCTGTGCGCAGCACATGGTATTGGCGTCATTAAATTAGATGTGGAAAATCCTTCAGAAAGCCAAATTCTAATCCCTGCTCAAGAAAAAAATATTATTGATTGGGACTCGTGTAGTCGACTGGCTCGAGAAAATAAAGATTTTAATCACTATATTAAATTGGTGAAACAGTTTTATCAAACGGGTGAGATAAAGGCCTTTGATTGGGATTGTGTTGTGGTTAAATAACATTTAATTAAGATATGAAATTTTTTATAAAAAAATATCTCTCTCAATAGTGTGATAATTCTAACAAACTGATTGTGCATAATAAAAAAAGAACATAAATACCTTCAGTTTAGTAAGATATTTAAAATATAAACAAACCCAAATTATTAGTTGTCGATTATAAATTCATTCCTTGAGCCTCTATCTCGTTATGCCGAATCTTCCAATCAGGGCAATATTGACCAACAAGCTGCCAAAATGTTTTATTATGACGTTTCTCTACAATATGGCAGAGTTCGTGGATAATAATATAATCTATTTGACGAGTAGATAATGCCATACAACGTGGATTGAATTCAATCACATTATTTTCAGTACAGTTTGCCCAGCGCGCTTCAAACGGTTTCACCCGCCAAAACATCGCCTCTAATCCGGTTTCTCGTTGCCAGTGGCGAATGCGTGAACCTAGTTTCTGTTGTGCTTTTTGCTGATAAAAGTATTCCAGAGCAACACCAAAAAGGCGATGACTAACAAAATGTCCCTCTGGCGATAAGACGTTAAAACGACTTTGATTAAAACTGATTTCAGGGAAAGAAAGTTCTGGCGATGGGATTACCTGGCAATAAAATGTCCGCCCACCATATAGCGCGCGGCTGCCGGTAACAATTTCCTCTTTAAGTGGCTGATTGACATCAGCAAGACGCGATTTTATCCATTTAGCACGATAACGAATTAACGCCTCTTGTTCTTCTAAGGTGACTTTGGGGCCATGTAGCAGAACATTTTTATTACGTTCAACCGTCACATAGTGGTGAGCCAAAGTAGAATCAACTTTGAACTCCCATTCAATGGCGGTGGTTCCATATTGAAAAATAGGCATCAGTCATACCCCATCAGCTAATTACTTAACATTAACGCAAATATCTCTTTTATATGCTGATTGGCAACGGTCAGATCCCACCCTGCCAATCCTCGTAACATTGTTCTCATCACTTTTTTAATTTCACTGTGAATATCCGTTTGTTTTTTCCATATAGGCGATGCCATTACTTTCACTATTTCTGGATGAGCAAATAAGTTTTTCGTCCAAGCTAATGCTTCCGCTTCATCAACTTGTTTTAGCAAATAACGAAACACGGCTCTTTCTACGGCAGTGTTTAATCCTAGTTCCGCGGGCTGAGTATCTTTATCACGAATACGTTGGGTGAATAGTTCTAACTGTTCTAAAAAAGCAGCTTGCTCAAGGCGACCCGCTCGCTCGTCATTAATCAGTTGTTCCAATTCAAGCTCTAAATCACCAAAGAAGCTCGGATCCTTACTTTTACCAGTTTGAATGGTATATTTCAGTTTGTTCTTCATCACTAAAGCGGCACTGCTAGCGCTTTTTTGTTTGCGTAATAAATCCATATCCGCCACATCCAAAATCGATATCTCACGGCCTAATAAGCTTTGTACTTCACTGGCCTCAATATGTTCATCCAGCATGGTTTTGAGTAATTCCGATTCCGAAGCGGTAAGTCGAACAACATCGGCGCTGTCTGGCATTTTATTACGCAACTGTAACTTAATTTCATTAAACACTTGAAAGTAAGGTTTGAAGGGAACGCAGCGCTCATCGGGTAAAACAATATCTAAACGACGGTTAAATTCCGTTAATGCGCCTAAAAATTCCTCAACAATATCCAGTCGTACATCCGGATCGAGATAAAGATCGGCATCTTCTTTATAATGTTCTGGCTGTTCAAGTAGATTATGCTTGTTGGGCAGAATACTTTGTACTTTACTGAGGGCGGCCTGGAGTTTGGGTAGCTCCGCGTCAGTATCGGTCCATATCTGTTCTGGTAATACATCACCGCCATACACTTTTAACGCCTCATCAAGGTATTCAACAATGCCAAAGTAATCGACAATATAGCCCGCTTTTTTACCTTTACGGGTACGATTAACGCGAGCAATGGCTTGTAGTAGCGTATGTTGTTTTAATGGCTTATCCAGATAAAGTGTACTCACAATCGGCGCATCCCAGCCAGTAAGCAACATATCTGATACAATCAACAAACCAATATTATTGACTTTGGCATTATCATCCGCATTATTGCTGGATTCATCACCATAAGGGAGTTTAAACTCGGTATTGACCAGTGTCGGAATCTCATCACTCAGCACCGCAACGGGAACGTTACCTTCACGTAATTCACGTTTAATGCGTTCTTCAATCGTCTCCAGTGGCTTATTACCGCCACGGGCATAATAAGCCTGTTGTTCACTGGCACCCGAGCGGTTAGTTGTGATGCTGCCTAGTGAAACCACCACCCGGCTGTCAAACGTAGCCAATCCTTGCGCCTTACGTGCTGCCATGATGCTATCAATAACATCTTTATAACGCACCGCCATATCACGGCCATCGCACACCAACAGGGCTTTAAAACCTCGGGATTTCACCCCAGTCAAAAAGTGTTCAATAAGATGTTTGGCGTTTTCCTCAATACGGCCGAGAGCACCGCGGCGCTTTTTAAGTAACGCTTGTTTGAGCTTCTTTTGACGCGCTAATGGTTCCTGACCAAACTGGTCTTCAAAAGCGTGCTTTAACTTACCATCACTGCTCCATTGCGCCATACCTTCCTGATATTTTATCGGCAATGTGGCACCATCTGCGACCGCTTCATCCAGGCGATAGGTATCGATATAGGTTTTACCACCAAATTCGCCCAACGTATTTTTATCCTCGTTAAATAAAGGCGTGCCGGTAAAGGCAATAAATTTAGCATTGGGCAATGATGCCCGCATAAAGGCGGCCAAAAAGCCATATTGGCTACGATGAGCCTCGTCCACCAGCACAAAAAAGTTAGATTTAGTGCTCAATACGCGGAAATCGACTTTCTCTTCGCTCTCTTTATGCCATTTAGCCCTTAATGGCTGACCTTGCACGTCAAGTAAACCAAAGTTTAAGTTAGTTTCTTTAACAATCCAGCACTCATCGGTACCATCTTCAAGGCGTTTTAAGCGTCGACGAACGCGATTTTTTGCCCCTTGAGGCTCATCACTCTGTTCGCTGTTCTCGGATTCTTTCGCCGCCGTAATCTGCTTGCCATCGCTTTCTTGAAACTTCTGCACGGTTGAGGTAAAGATGGTGCCATAGTCATTGCTGAGCATCGCTTCAAGCCCAGCGACGGAATCGGCTTTGGTGGTTTCCAGACCAACATTGGTAAAGGTATTATGTATTTGCCTGTCCAGATCGGTTCGGTCTGTCAGTACCAAAATACTAGGATTGTTAAATTTGGACAGTTCAGCTCGCATCAAACGTGCTAACAGCGCCATCGTGAGGGATTTACCGCTGCCCTGAGTATGCCAGATCACCCCACCTAATGCCTTACCGATTAAGTCTGGATCTTGGCCTTGCAATCGCTGTAAGGTTTTTTCAACCGCTCGCCATTGCTGATACCGGGGCAGTTTTTTTATCATCCGACCGTCTTCTACTTCAAACAGTGGATAAAAACAGGTTAAACGTACAAAACGAGCAGGTTCGAACAGTGCCCAAAGGAGTATCTCTTGTTCATTAGGGGCTTTGCCGAGCTGCTGTTTTAGCTGAGTGAGAATAGCCTTTTCATCAGGTTTATTGGGGGCTAACTTATAGTTGAGATAAAACTGCTCTGGAGTAAAAATAGCACCGTATTTAGCCTGACTACGATTGATGGCGGCACAGACCATATTAAAGGCAAAATGGTGATCAAAGGCTTGTTGATAACCATCAATCTGAGCAATACCTTTACTCAGTTTCACACTGCTGGCTTTACATTCAATCAATGCTAGCGGTAAGCCATTAATCAATAATAACAGATCGGGTTTAAAACTATCATCATGGCTATTTTTGCCCACATATTGGTCGACAACATGAAAACAGTTGTTGGCTGAACCACTTCGATCAATAAAGTGGATACTGCGTTTACGGCCATCTTGATCTTTCTCTTGCAGGTTTGACTGGAATAACACATCTTGCCAAAAAGCCCGATTGGCCAGCAATAAGTCATTACTCTGCTCAAACCAGATATCCCGTAGCTGTTTAATGGCTTTATTGGCACCATCGGGTACCTTTGCCAGCCACGGGTTAAGTGCATGTAGCCGTTCGGTTAATACATCGTCTAAAATAAGTGGCTCTGAACGAGAGCTTTGTACCACTTGATGACCCTTGATATGCTGATAGCCAAGCTGTTTTAGCCACTCGATAGCTGGGCGCTCTACGCCAATCAGTTCAGGGTTTGAAGAGACAGCTTTATCTGACATATCCGTTTCCTTGACGATGATGTTTAAACGATTTGTTGATAGTCACGCACCTTGTTATTTAACTTTCCATTTTAACCAACGGCACCCGCCACTCACCCGTTAGCAGTTTTTGCATCAAGCCTTTTTTTAATTGTTGGGTTTCAGCTTTTTGTTGGCTTAGTAGATCGAGTTTTTGGTCGACGGTGGAAAGAATTTCAGCGATTTTTTGTTGTTCAGATAATGGTGGTATTGATATCATTTGTTTATGAACAATATTTCTATTTAATGTAGGCACACCTGTTCCTGTCCCAAATCGAGCAATATTAAAATTCTGTAAAAAATAATAACAAAACAATTTATCATTATCAGTATAGTTTTTAACATAAAGAGAAGTATTTAAAGGCCAATGAGGTATATCACAATAATAAATTTTGCCAAGAGTACCCGAACGACCAGTTACTACACCACAATTAGCTCTGGATTCATTATGATAGCCAACTATTCCATTCGAACCAATTATAGGAAAGCTGCCATGTACTCGAGTTTGAACAGGTAAATCATAACCTCTTTGTAATTCAAAAAATTTAATGAAATGATTCATAGTCCATAAACTGGGCTTATGAGTATTTTTATTAAAATCGCTATGAGGCACCCAATTACCCTCTTTATCTTGAACGCCTACACCTTCGGAAAAGAGCTTCTGCATTAAACCGGTTTTTAGTTGTTGGGTTTCAGTGATTTTCTGGTCGATAAGGTCAATTTTTTTATCCACGGTCGAGAGAATTTCAGCGATTTTTTGTTGTTCTGGTTTAGGTGGTAATGCAACTTTAAGTTTAATTAATCTAGTTTGTTTAATCCCTTTTGCTGTAGAACCAGTCGCATTTACTAATAGCTGATTTTGAAATTGCTCTGATGTCATGAAATGATAAAGAAACTTATTTTCTACTAGTTCATTTGTTTTAATTAAAATAACCCGTTGACTCAAAATATATTTATTATTATCAGGTAATAGAGCAACATTCCCTAATGGTGCTTCCATTGTGAAAATAATATCATCCTTTTTACAATCTCCTTTTGTCATCCAAGCATCATATAATGCTTCGGAAGCAACATAACATTCTCTTGTAAAATCGATGTAGCCTTGTTTTACATTATTGGCGGAAAGAGCCTTTATATTTCCTCCCCCCCAATCCATACCTATTTTTTTTGGGGTTTTCCCTCGGAAATCAATTATCTGCTCAATACATTCGCAAAGAGCTATAAACTTCCATTTCTCGATTTTCATACTAGTCTATTCCCAGTATTTTTAGCATCTGAGACAATTTAGCATCAGTGATAGCTAGTTTTTCTTCAATGTGTCTAGACCGCTCAAGTACATTATGAATATTCACTGATATTTCTTGTATTGAAGTATCAATATACCGACTAATATTTAAATTAAAATCATTAGCGATAATCTCACTCATTTCGACTACGCGCAGGTATTTTTCTACTTCAATGGATTTCAATAATTCTTTTAGTGATGATGTGGTTTGTTCACCGGCATCAATCAATGTCTTTTTTGCCTGCTTAAAGGCGGAGGTGATGCGGGTTATATCTTCATCACGTAATTGGTTCATATTTTTGCCGTTTTCAAAGTCGGCAGAGGCATCAATAAAAATGACTTTATCTTTCAGTACCGCTGGTTTTGCCTTGTTTATCACTAAAATTGCGGCGGCGATACCGGTATTAAAGAACAACGATGTCGGTAAACCGATAATGGCTTCAATTAAATCGCCTTTAACGCCGTCTTTACCCACCAGTAAGCCTTGACGGATTTTACCTTCATCACCTTCACGGAACAGCACGCCATGGGGCACAACCACACCAATGCAGCCATCTTCACGGGTTGAGGCGATCATATGTTGTACAAATGCTAAATCAGCTTTGGTTCGTGGTGCAATGCCTAAGCCAAAACGGCCGTAGCGATCTTTGAGGTCTTTATTATATTTCGGTGGAATTTCTTTTTCTTTACCGTCTTTATCTACTTTAATTTCTTTATTAACTTCAAGCGGTTCCCACCATTCGCTTTGTGAAAATGGTGGATTAGCAATCACACGATCGAAATTTTTTAAACCCTCATTTTTGTCCAAATGTTTAGGGTTGACTAAAGTATCACCACGCTCAATTTCACCGGCTAAGTTGTGTAAAAATATATTGAGGTTAGCAATTGCCCAAGTTCCTAAGTTTTTTTCTTGCCCATAGAGCTTACAGTTAGGCTTGCCCATTACCTCACCGTTATTGGGGTAGGTTTCTTTAATATAACGAGCCGCTTCAACCAGCATTCCGCCACAACCACAGGTTGGATCGTAGATTTCATGACCGGGCTGCGGATCAATCAATTTCACAATCAGTTCAACTACACCGTGTGGGGTATAGAACTCGCCCCCTTTTTTACCAGCATCATCGGCAAATTTACCAATCAAATATTCGTAGGCATCACCCAGTAAATCAGCTTTATACAGGTTGTTATTACCCAATTTATGTTGGTTAAAGTGGCGTAATAGGCGCATTAACAATTCATTGCTGAGCTTGTCTTTATCACCAAACTGAATAGCGGTCAGCACTTTATTAAGTGACGGATTTTGACTCTCAATTTCAGCAAAGGCTTCATCAATCGACTCGCCAATATTGTCTGTTTTCTTGACCAGATTTTCCCAGCGGGCATCTTCTGGTACATATTGTTCGGGATTATCTTGTTGAATCATTTCTCGGGCAACATCAATAGTACAGTTTTCAGCTTTCATCACCTGAGTAACTCGTTCATCAAACACATCGGACAGGCGTTTAATAAAAATAAGACCAAAAATGTAGTTTTTAAAATCGCTGCTGTCGACGGTGCCACGCATAATGTTAGCACTGCCCCACAGCCAGCTTTTAAGTTCTTCAAGCGTGATTTTTTCGGTGGTGATATTGGTTGTCATAGTATTCTCTAAGCGGTTATTTTTCGTTAGATTACAAGGCAATAACGAAGCATAAAATTTACCGTTATTATACAACACATCACCATTAAGTGTACCGTCAATTGTGATAAACGAGGAATTAATCGGCAGCGAGGAGTATATTAAATGGCTAATACGGATAAGGGATGTTGCTTAATAAACCGGCCGATAAACAAGTGGGTATCTAAATCGATCATATAGTCGACTTGAAGATTGTCATCATCAGGATAACTATCATAATCGTATCAAACCTTTTAATAAGATTATTTATTATAGTTAAATTTTAATTTACTCATTTTTAGCTGATCTATAAATAATGTACTTTATAAGAAAATACATTAAATATGGACGAATAAATTTTATGGCGAGAAGATTATGTTTAACTAATAAAAAATTGAGAGGTAAAAAGCGAAGATTAAGATCTTTAACATCTTGGTCACAGTCTTTCAAAAATTATTTTCCAATGGATATTTCAGAAAATGAACGATATTGGAATATAAAAATTCCTGTTCATATTCAATTGGTTCAAGGTAAGCAGACTAATAAAACTATACAAGCACAATGTGCTCAATCTTTAATTGATGCAGCATATCAAATATTTCTGGCTAAACCGCCACATTTAAAGAATTATAGAGTGACTTATGTGATTTGTTTACCTGATATGTTTACTAGTGAAATCTGCATTTATACTTCAGAACAGTATTTTCAATTTCATACAGAAGCTTGGGATAGAGAGCCTGAAAAATTAGATACTACCTTGAATCGAAGTTTAGCACAAGAATGGGGATTAATATTACCAGCGGGTTTTAGCGAAAAAGGCGTTTTAAGAAATGATGTTGACTGGGAAGATAAAGAGTATTTTGTTGAACGTTGGTATTTTGGTGAAGTCATTTAAGTTTGTTATTTACTGATATCCATACTTTGTGAATTATAAAAATATCTATATTATTATGATAAAATGAGTTCACTTTTCCTATTGGCACCAAAATTGGACCACGTAAAAAAATTAAAATATTTTTATTTTAATTAATCAATTGATTATAAAATAATTCAACTCCCGCCAGCCCACCAATTCACTATTCAGTAACATTCTTTTAAATCCTTTAAAACACATCAAAATCAATAAACACAAGGCTTAAAGCCTATTTTGTTATTCATTAAGCACCAGTAAGATACATTTACAACCAACTTTTTAGGTATATGCTTAGGTATACAAATACAATATACCTAAAACCCCTATACCTAAAATCATTATGGTAAGGAAAACCCTACCATTAACCGATACACAAATAAAAGCAGCCAAGCTAAAAGATAAGGATTATTCATTATTCGATGGTGGCGGTATGTATCTTTTAATCAAAGTAAATAACTCTAAGATTTGGCGTTTTAAGTATACGCGCCCGTATACCTAAAAAGTGGCATTAATAAGTTTTGGCAGTTATCCAGAAGTTTCGCTACAACAAGCACGAAAACAACGGGACGAAGCGCGCGAATTAATTAAACAAGGTATAGATCCTCAAGAACATAAGGTGGAAATAGAACAGCGCAAGCAAGACGAAATAACCAGTACATTTAAAAAATGTAGCTACTGACTGGTTTAAAGTTAAAAGCAGTAAAGGACTAAATGAAGTTACATTAAAAGGTATTTGGAACTCATTAGAGTTACATATTTTTCCTTACATCGGGAATAGTTCCATCTTCAAATTAAAGGCAAAGGACTTCATCAAAATTATGGAGCCATTAAGAGCAAGTGGCAAATTAGAAACGATTAAAAGGCTTTGCCAACGCATTAATGAAATTATGTTTTATGCTGTGAATATAGGCTTAATTGAGGCTAACCCAGTAGTCAAGATTAAAGATGCATTTGAAAGCCCTACAAAAGGACAAATGCCAAAAAACTAAAAAAATCGGGTTAGCGCTGGAATGAATGTGTATAGGTGATTTTTAGGATGCTTCGTTATGAACTTTTGCCCCTCCCCTCCTAGATATAAAGGTTTTCTTTGTAGTGGTTTAATAATTCAGGACACCAAATAAGGTGGTAAAATAACATCATCAAAATGAGGAGAACCATGATAATGAACCATCGAAGTTATACAACAGAATTTAAACGAGATACTGCATCTAGAATCGAAGTAAAACCATATTCTTCACACTATGCCTCTGAAATATGCGATTTGTTTCATTCGACTATTCATGCTATTGATACCGATATTTATAGCAAAGCAGAGCAAGAAGCATGGTGCCCAACACCACCAGATTATCAGATGTGGTTAAAACGTTTAGATAACACTCAGCCTTGGATGGCTATCTTTGGCTCACGCCTTGCGGGGTTTATTGAACTTAAAGATGATGGTTACATAGACTGTTTTTACGTGCATCCTGACTTTCAAAAGCGTGGCATAGCTAGAACACTCTATGACCATGTGCTTGACTTGGCGCACCAGAAAAAGCTTTCACAATTGAGTGTAGATGCTTCAAAAGTGGCCATGCCAATTTTCAAAAAATGGGGGTTTAAAATAAAGCGAACTAACAAAATATACAGAAAAAATCAGGTACTGATAAATTACCATATGTATAAATTACTTTGATGTTTATTGAGACCTTTATACTGTAAAGCTTTACTCAAACTAATTTCCTAACCGTACTTTTTTGAGGCATTTGGGCTTATATTTAGACCTAACTAATTATAAAAAAGTTACTGTTTATCGCCACTTCCTTGTTTTAGGCACAACTTTCCTGCTGTATATTAGCACTTGAATGTTGTATTTGATTGTTGAATGCAATGCATAAATTACGATAATTTTCCAATGTTGGCATTGAGTGAATAGGAAATTGTTTTTTGTTTATGCTTCAGTAGGTTTGTATGGCGATAATAATTTGTAGTCAGAAAAAGTATAATCAAGTTCACCATCCCACCTAACCCCGGATTGATGTTCAAATTTACGATTTGCTTCGGTATGATGTAAGCTAAGCTTCGCTATTTTGAGAGCAATCTTGTAAACACAATTTTATTGATTAAAAATTACGATCAGTCTCGCAAGAATAATCCCAGCCAAATAGGATAACATATTGAATATTCATCAACAAAAATCGTTGTGCGTTGTCTGTTAGCGCTTTAACTAAAATGGAATTTATGCTATATTTTTCCATCGATTGACAAGGTTTAGGTAAACAAACTGGTTGAAAACGGGATCAAAAAAAGAATATTTGTTATTGAACCTAATTAACCAATTATTGTTAAAAAAGTACTTTTTATTGAAACCTAAATCGTCAATATTCACTCAAATAAGCTATCGTGACACTAAAATGAGTAATATTAAATCTATCAATGCAAATCATTTTAAAGAATATATACTTCAAACGGATATCACAAAATTAATCAATTTATTAGATACAACGGTATTACAAGATGGCGAGAGCTCAGTGCATTACTGTTTTATCAATAAATCAGAGGTAAAATCATCACTCGAAGCATTTTATATTTTAGGTACTCGTTTAATAATTACTGGGCATGGGTGGGATGATTTATATCAAAATCATGAACCTCCGGTATACATAGATAAGCAATATCTTAATGAATTAATTCATGAATATTTTTATATTGAAGATAATGTTATCCAATTTAATGCCTTATCGACTAATATAACAGCAAAACAGCTTGCTAAATATTTGTATTATCACATGAATCTTGACGAAGATTCAAATTTCATTAATGATATAATGGATAAATTTCCTTTGATATCTTTATTTGAGCTTGTCGATAATCCTGACAATTATATGGAAGACTTGGGATATTTTATGGAGACAGAGTTTCACTATATCTATGTTACCAGTTTTACTTCAGGTTAATATTATAATTAAATCAAAGCATTATCACAGTTACTCTTATTAAATAAAAATAGCATCGATTTGCTTTGATTTGCGTAAGCTAGCAAAAAGTGAATATTCATTAATATTGTGCTCACGCTGAACAAGCTTTGGGTACGACAAACCAACAGCAACGTGTTAAGCCATAAGTTTTCCTCGTTACCCAAACTCTTCATTTATTGTCACCTTACCGTTGCAGTGACTGCGCTAGCAATCTCACACATTATTCTATTCTTTACTCTTATTGCTAACGTGAAAAAGAGAGCATGCGAGGTAACATTTTTGTTTAAGGATTTTTACCAAGAAAGATATAACTGATCTCATCGGTAAAAAAATTATTTTAATTATGAATCATAAACTAGATATAACTAACTATCATGAAACCATGCTTCATTTCCAAGAGCTGATTGGATTAAATGTTTTTATTCAATTTCCTGTCATTACGGAACAATTACCCACATCTTATGAAATCAATCTGGAAAACATTGCCGTTAATTTCTATAACGATGCTCCCGCTTATCAAGATGTTTTACGAAACAATCCAAATAATTTTATTAAAGATTATGAAGATCCCGTTATTTTATTAAAGAAATCAAAATTAGTAATCAATAATATTAAATGTGCTCAAATTCTGATGGTCAATAAAGTAAAAAAGAAAGACTATTTTCATTCTTGGGATATTCAATTTTATAGGGGTGATTCTGAGATAATTTGCTACGGTAAGAGTTTGGATTATCCAGATACAATGACATTTAAAAGCGTTATTTACACAGGAAGCGTTGAACTATTATTTGATGAGTCCGATATGCTATTACATACTATTGGAACTGAAATTCTTTTTAGTCAAAAAGAGATTGAGGCTATTAATACAAAGCAGGCTGAAAAGATTATCACCTACGGTAATAATATTGAAGATTTAAATATTAATAATCGGTATTCTCGTTTATGAGAGCCTGATTATAATAACCAATTTTTTAAAAGAACTGATGACTACTCATCTCTTAGCGTCGCCATCAAGGATTACGACGGTTCTGATAACAAATAATATGGATATACGCTATTTTAAATAACCAATTTCGCCAAAATTGAATTAAATATTTTAATTTAGAGGGGGAGTGTTAAAGCCGCAGAACATTCTGAATGGATTAACGAGAGAAGAAGATCATTCCCCTAAAAAATGTTTATACTAATTAGTTAAAAGCATATCTAGATATCAGTATCACCGATAAACTCATTGTAGGTACTACACTGAGTTTATCATCGTATATGAGAGTTATTCGTTTTGTCATTAATGATTTCCCCATGCTACATTATGTAAACTTTCGCAACTTTATAGATAAGACCGAGTAAGAGTAATAATTATATTTAAAATTAAAATCTTCATAATAAGGAAGAGTAGCAGGTTTATAAATTTATTTAAAATCCTTTGGTTATTCTGTTTCATTACTCCTTAAATCGCTATCCTTGGCTATAATACTTTGACTCAAAAACTGCTTTATTTTCTCTTCTATTTGGCTTTCAATTGTTTTAAGTCGTAATAATGGAAGCCCTACTTTATCTAGAATGACACTCTTTAGGAGATCTCTTTCAGTCTGATCTGGCTTATTATGATCATCCCCATCCACTTCAATCACTGCTATAGGGTATTTACCAGTTTTAAAATAAAGAACAAAGTCACAACTGGCTTTATTATGCATATATTCAAGTTCGCGTTCTGTGAAGCTGTTGTTAGCTTTTGAAACAAGCTGCTCTAAAAGAACCTGTTGATGGTATTTAATGGTTTGATAAGTGCTTTCTTTCAATATGTCACGTAATAATTGGGCAACAATCCGTTCTGATTTATATTTTGAGTCATTTTTTCTTAACCGTGAGTTAAGTGCCTCTAACGACTTATCGTAATCGTTATAAAGTAAATCAAAAGCCGAGATAACCGGACTTTGGTAAATATGATCATTATCCGCATAGTACTTGATATACCGAATTAAGGCAGCAATACTTTGATTATTTTTAGTGAAGACATCATTACCTGTGACAAGCATAAACTTATTTTTAGCTCGCGAAACAGCTACGTTAATTAAATGTGGATTATCAACAAAATCTAGTTTTTCTTGACTACTCGGTTTTTTATCCAATACAGTAGAAAAGATAATATTATCACACTCTCTACCCTGAAATTTATGCGTTGTAGCTTTAACAATATCTAATGGTAAATGTTCTTGAGATAAATCAATTTGGTTATTGTAGGGCGCAATAAAACCGGTGTTTTCTTCTGTAAAATCTTGCCAACCTATCTTATTGATAGAGTCAAGCTCCCGCAAATTAGTTAAATTTCTTGTGTGATTACCGGGTGCGGTAACAACTAACGTTAGTGCTTGTTCTCCATTATCTTTCGTCATTGGAATAAGCTGCTCATTGTAAAATTGTTTGTTACAAAACTGAATGATTTTAGGATGACAACGATAGTGCTCTTTCAGTAACGTGATGGGAATTTTGTTCTGAAATAAGCCAATAAAAGAGTCAAGTAGGCTGTATTTTTCACAATCATAATATTCATACGGTGGTTTAATATCAAGTTTGGTAGGTACATGAGGTAGCTGTTTACGATCGCCTACAATAATCACATTCTTGGCGCAGCCCAAACCAAGAATGCCGGGAATAATATCTTGCTGTGAGGCTTCATCAATAATTAAATAGTCTATTAAGGCACCTTGCCCCAAAGAGTTGATAATGGAATGAGTACTGCTTCCTATAATCGGAAAACGTTTAGTAAATTCAACAAAACGTTGTTGGTAGTCTTTTCCAGTAAAGGTCGCTTCAAGGTCGATAGTTTGTGAAAGATGGACTTTCAAATATTTCATTGAGCAATCGGTTAAATTATCCAATAAGGAGTTAAATTGATTTTGCTCAAGCCGTTGTTGATACTTTTTAAGTAAACTTTTTTTTTCATTTAATTGCTGTTCGTAATAAGCCAGCTGTAATAGATTAAAAATTGCTTGGCGCTTTTTCCAATTACCAATAAATTTTGTACGGATTATCTTAAAATTAAGCAGAAGTTGTATTCGGTCTTTGAGTGTAATCCGACGTTGATCAAGGAAATGTAAATAAGCCAATAAATCAGTAATTTTCTCCTTGGAAAACTGATATTTACTGAGTAGCTGAGCGTCAGATGATAAGTTTTCACTTTGGCTCTGTTGTAAATATCCCTTTTCAATAGTCAGTTCGTCAATCTGCGCTTGTAAGGAAGCAACTTGGTTCTGTGCTTGGAGATGTTCTACTAAAATATTTGAAAGCTCACTTATTCTTTGTAAAGTTATAATATGCTCTTGTTTTTCAAGACTCAGTTCTAGTTCACCACCAAAGAAGTTTTTTCGTTTATCACTACTTCCTAATTTGGCAACCAGATAATCAAGTTGATATTTAGCCAATTTTTCATAAACATTTTCTACTGCAGAATTGTTATTGGATAAAATCGCAACCGTGCGATTATTTATCAAAATATTCGCCACAATATTTAAAATAGTTTGGGTTTTGCCAGTACCTGGTGGGCCTTCAATAATGCTGATTTGTGAAGCAAAAGCTTGTTTTACTGCGGTTAGCTGACTTTCATTAATACCAAAAGGATAAATAAAATGTTGAGGAGGCTGTCGTTTTTGGTTTGTCACACTGCAATAAGCATGAAGCACCGTATCAGGATGGGGAGTAATTTTATCAAGTTGTCGTAACACATTTTCGGCAATACCTTTATTGTGCTCATAGGCATGCTCAATACGAGCTTGTGCTACTTGTGTAAAGTAGTGAAAAATATCTTCATTTTTGAGATTGGTCTCAGATACGATCTGAATATTTTCACTAAGCATAACGTAGGGTCGGGAATTGTTTGGATAGTAGACAACAGTATACTTTCGCCCATAACTTTCGGCTTTTTCAATCCAATCTATTTTCGGTTTATTCTTAACAATAAGAAGATTTCCCTTTATTTGCTCAAATGGATTCACTTGGCACTGTGTTAGCGGCTGAGTATATTTTTTGCCAGAAGGAAAATGGCTAGTGAGTTTGAGTTCTTGATCTTGATTATCGTAGTAGAGAGACCAGTCGCTAATTTGCTTGGTTTTATTTTCGCCATTCATATAGATAGAAATCATTGCTTTCAGTCCTTTTAATAGAGAATATATTCCATTAAGAAGAAAATCGTTTAACCTTATTGTTTACGTTTAAACAATTTCAGTAAACCTCTTACTGTAACTTCAAGCTGGCTACCTTGCTGATAATTAGCGGGAACAACATAATTAGCTCGTTCCTCAGCAATGAGTTTTTCAACTTTCTCTTGTGTACGTTGTTCTTTCCATTTGTGCTCATCAAACACCGCTAAGGAAAATCCACCTTGGTATCTAATCATTTTCATTGATGGGATATCGGTATCACCATCACCAAAATAGATCATTCGTTGAAAAGGAATATCTCTTTCTTCTAACTCAATAAATTTATTAACTTCATCATTGTTCCAAGAATTTTTAATTCCTTTGTTTATTCGAAATAAAAATTGGGTTTTGGTTGTATAGTTTATCGCTTGAGCTGGCCAAATAACTCGTTTTCCATTCGGGGAATAATGATATTTACAGGCGAAAATTTGACTAAATTGATTACCAATTTCTGTACCACGGATCATAGCATCTAAACCACTTGAAATGATGTAATGTTGTAGTTCTATCTCATTAGCCGTTGCATATTCATTAATACGCTCGAACCAAGTATTAACACCGGGAAAGAGAGGGATCGATTTTCCATGCTTTTTTAAATTATCTTCACTTAATTCATCAGAACCAAGTTGATTGGCTTTTTCTGCTAAGAGCCCAAGATAAGATAGTATTTCATCACCATCATCATGTTTGGCTCGTTGTTTCACTTCACGCCAAAAACCATTTATGTCTGTAATACCTAACGCTGGCATAAGACCATGCTGGGCACAATCACCCTCTGCTAGCGTTCCATCAAAATCATAAATTAATGCACATTTAATCAATTGTTTATTCCTTTACAATGTCTTAAGTTCAATAAGAATGCTATATTGTTCCTATAATGTGACTCTGTATTATCCTCTTCCTACTCCAAAAGCCTATTCTACAAATTGTGGTTTAGTATCAATTTTATCATTTATTAATTGCTTTAACTGTTCACCTTTAAGACGCCAGAAAGGCATATTGGGATATTGTGTTTTATTCTGCAGAGCAAATTTACTTAACTGTTCTAATAATTTTTTTTTGATTTCGGTTCGATAATCAAACAGCCGTTTATAAACTTGTTTATACTGAGTTAAAACATAACGCAGGTTCAGAGGCTTATGTAGTTTACGTTGGTAACTTTTCTTCCAGATGGTGATATCTGTAATAATATTTTGTAATTGTTTGATATTCATATTATTAAGACATTTTTATACGAAACAATATAATTAATATACATTAATTTTGCGGTACTGGTCACAAAAATTCATCTGCTTATCCAAAAGCTAGAGATATTTATTTATATCTGTGATCTGTATCACATATTAAGATATTTTTGCAATTCAATTTAATGGAGAAAAAGATATAGAATTTCGGTATTAAAATATGAAAATAAACAACTTTTTTAATTGTCAAAAGTAAACTAAAAAATAATATTTTGTGTAAAGCATAGTTTGTCAACCTCACAAAATAAATTCAGTTTTCACATTAGCTCGTAAATTGGACTACAAAAAATTAAAATAATTTAACTTTCGTCTTCCCCCATTAATTTACTATTCACTAAAACTCTTTTAAATCCTTTAAAACACGATAATCAAGAGATAAAAATATTTTTTATTTATAAAATTAAGTTATAAGTCTTTTATTTTAAAAATAAATTTAGATATAAATTGGTTTAGGCTATCTTTAGCCGAAGAAGCAAGTTAGTGAATTAGATTGAACCAATAAAAATAATATTTAACACCTAACATAAGTTTTAATACTGTTTCATATTTTGTAGAAATTTAAGTTTATATTTAATATAAGTCGTCATCTTAATGGTAAAAGTATTAATGACTAAGTTCTATTATTATTTTAATCTAAGTTATCTAGGACATGAAAAATGGAAATTTATGAGACGCAAAGATAAGTAAATAACGAATCTCGACGAAATGATCGATATTTTAGATCATACTGATGTTATTTGTTTAGCCATGAATAATGGTGATTTTCCGTATATTATTCCAGTCAATTTTGGTTTTGAATTAACATCTAACAATCAGCTTATTTTTTATATTCATGGAGCTAAAGTAGGCACTAAAGTTGAACTAATTAGACAAAACCCTTTAGTTAGTTTTGAGCTAGATACAAAGCATCAATTAATCACTGTTGAAAAAGCCTGCAAATATTCTTTCAATTATGCCAGTGTTATCGGCAATGTGTATGTAACCTTTATTGAAGAACCATCGGAAAAAATAGAGGCGTTACAAATAAGGATGAATAAAGTTGCTCCTAATAAAACTTTCTCATTTACCGAAGGCGATATTAGACCAATTATCGTCATAAAAATTGAAGTACAAGCTTATACCGCTAAAAAACATTAAATTGTGATGACTATATTGCTTCAGGTAAAAATAAAATAATATATCAACTATTGATTATAGTTATCTTAATCTTACTAAAGATAAACTAATACAATAATTTAAAATTAATTAATAGTTTTTAGTCAGTAAAATAATCCAAATTGGCTCTATTATCAATATAAATAAAGCCAATTAAAATCATTCATTAATCAACAATAACTCTACCATTCAATGGCTGAACAGGTCGGTTGTTGTCATGATGCATGGTTGAATGGAATTTTTGAATTTGTTCATCTGAAGCAGTTACTGCTTGTTCTAATACAATCCATCTAACACCTTCAGTACACGGTGGAGTTGTAAGTGAACCACTAAAGCGGTAATAATCTAATTTTTTAGGAAATAATGTGTTGATATCAACAGTTTTGTCTAAAATTATTTTATTATTCACTTCTGCTGGCATTTGTTGCCAAGCCTTCGCAATTTCAGGATTTGCTTCGCCGTTATTAAACATTAAGGCAACAACAGTAAGTTCTCCATCTTTATTTTTGTAAACAAAGTGGGCCTCCATTGGATAATGTTTACCTTTAATAGTATTTTCACTTGGTGTATGAAAATGAAATTGTTGTAACGTAAAAATCTGCTCATCTAATATTAACTGATTATTACCAGTAACATTAACCTGAATAGTATGTCCGTTGTTAACAATTTCTTGTTTACCTTTTTCAAAAGAAAACGTTAAATTCTCATGCTGAGTTTTTAAAACATTGTCAATGTTAATAGGTGACTGATTCTTACCGTTTTCGCATGTAGAAAATTCAGGTGATAATTTGCCCCAATTTTCTGGTTTTTCTTGACCTTCATAACCCCAATGCGAAGTATGATCTGCTGCACAAGATAGACTCGTTAACATGAGTGCTGCAATTACTATATTTCGTTTCATTTTAAATTTACATTAAAATATTAAATAAAAGAGAGTTAAATTATACGCCACAAAAAATAACCTTACCACAAACAATTAACATAATTTTTTCTTTTTTTTATTAATTATTTTATTGTTGAGCAAAGTAATTTCAAATCAATAAATCATCCAATCTAACTATTTTGTTTACAGCTATAGTTTATAATATTAATTATAAATCAATAATTTGATTTTTATAATGATGAAAAAGAGGATTATAATTCAAGGAGGAAAATTCATCTGGTATTATAAAAAATAATGATCGGTTACTAAAGATATAAATAATGAGTTTGTAGTATAATTTGCATTAAGTTTGGAAAAAACTGACAGAAAAAATAAAAAAGGGCAAAAAAGCCCTTTGTTGTTTAAATAAAATACTAGAAAGCGTAACGAATACCTGCTAATAAATCAATTGAACTTAGTTTAGCACTACCTTTTACATTAAAACCTTGAATATTTGTTTTTATAGAAGTTTTACCAGCATTAACATAACGAGCAGTAAAATCCACATCTAAATTTTCATCAATATTATAAGTCACACCAGCGGCTAAATTCCATGCAAATTTTGTTTTTGTATCTGACATGCCAACTGAACCAGATCCATCATAATAAACGCTTTCATATTGTGCTGAATATGTCTGATCCAATTTAGTGAAAGCAACACCTAATCCTGCACCAACAAAAGGAGTAACTGAACGATTAGTTTCAATATCATAGTATGCATTTACCATTAAAGTATGCATGCGAACTTTGTGACTGTCACTTGTTTTAAGATGATCGTCAGGCAAGACAACATCGCTATAGCCGTGACCATATTTCTTACTTGAATTACCGCGCATCGTATAAGATAACTCAGCACGTAGAGGAAGGTCATAATCATATTTGAAGTTATAACCAATATTTAATGCTCCTGCGATTTTGCCTTTCTTAAAAGATCCTATTTTAAAATCTTCAGAGTAATTATAATAAGATACCGTATCTTTAATACTGTTTGCTTTTAAAATACTCGCACCTAATTGACCGCCTAAATAAAGTCCTGTGGTATCAGTTTGAGCAAAAGCTGGAAAACAGGCGATAGTTGCCAAAGCAACAAGTGTTTTTTTCATATTTTATTTCCTTTCCTTTCCTTTTAAATTACTTTTATGTCATTCAATCGACTTAGCAAGTGTAAACCAGCAAATAGCAGAAATCAATAAAAAAACCACTTATATCTTTTTATTAACTTATTGATATTAAGCAGATAATTATATAATAACTATTTTTAAATGAATTTTTACTCGATATCGAAAACGAAATATTTACAAAAGTCAAAGATAGCAGTTGATATTATTATATAAAGATATTCTAAAGTTAAATGATAAAA
This sequence comes from Gilliamella sp. LMG 34360, assembly GCF_984568995.1. Taxonomy (NCBI): domain Bacteria; kingdom Pseudomonadati; phylum Pseudomonadota; class Gammaproteobacteria; order Orbales; family Orbaceae; genus Gilliamella; species Gilliamella sp. LMG 34360. The sequence goes on from NZ_OZ474900.1 coordinate 2,827,170, forward strand.
GGAAGGAATTTAGTAGAAAATTGGCTCCTCCAACAGGACTTGAACCTGTGACATACGGATTAACAGTCCGCCGTTCTACCGACTGAACTATGGAGGAACACTTGGGTTAAGATAGTAACGATCTATAACGATTATGTCAACGTGAAAAACATTAATTAAACTTAATTGCTCAGCTTGTAATCAAATTCAATCATAACATGTTAGAATAGATAAAATTATATAGTTAAGGTAAATAAAATAGTTATGAAAAAAAATATTTGTGTTTTTTGTGGAGCCAGTGAAGGTAATCGCCCAGAATATCACCTAGCTGCAGAACAATTAGGCATGTTAATTGCGAACCAAAATAGACGATTAATTTATGGTGGTGGAAATAAAGGTTTAATGGGTATTATCGCTAATTCTGTTTTAGATCATGGTGGTGAAGTTATTGGAATTATTCCTGAGCGGCTAGTCAAAGCCGAAACAGCACACCATAACATTACTCGTTTAGAAGTTGTTGAAAATATGCATCAACGTAAAGCGCGACTTTCTGAATTAGCAGATGGCTTTATTGCTATGCCAGGAGGAACAGGCACTTTAGAAGAAATCTTTGAAGTTTGGACTAGTATGCAAATTGGTTATCATGAAAAACCGGTTGCATTGTATAATCCAGCCAAATTTTGGCAACCTATGCTGGATTTTTTACAACATACTGTTGATGAAGGATTTGTTAGAGACAGTTTTTATAAAACTTTAATTGTGTCTGATGAGCCACAATCGATTCTACAAAAAATGGATGATTTTATTCCTAAAGATTTGCAACGTTGGGTAAAAAAATAATTCAAAAATAAAAAATGCCATCAATTGATGGCATTTTGCATTTAAATAAGTGATTTTAATTAGAAGCCATTTCTGCAGTTGATTCTGGCTGTTTTAGAACTGCATAACCAACACCAGCCACAAGAGAACCAATTAAAATGGATAATAAATAACCACCAACAGGTTTAACAACTCCTGGGATAGCTAAAGCGAATAATCCACCATGTGGAGTCATAAGTTGTGAACCAAATGCTAACGCTAAACCACCTGTAATTGCCCCACCAATAATACAACAAGGGATAACACGTAATGGATCTCGAGCAGCGAAAGGAATAGCCCCTTCAGAGATAAAGCATAAACCTAATACTAATGAAGCCTTACCACTTTCTTGTTCAGCTTTAGCAAATTTTTTACGAGCAATTAATGTAGCAATACCCATGGCCAAAGGAGGAACCATTCCGCCAGCCATAACTGCTGCCATTGGTGCGTATACTTGAGCCGAAATTAAGCCTGTACCAAATGCATAAGCAACTTTATTGATTGGTCCACCCATATCAGTGCACATCATACCACCTAAAACTACACCTAACAGAACTGCATTGGCAGTTCCCATTGATTTCAACCACTCAGTTAAAGCGCCCATTAGCCATGCGATCGGCGTACCAACAATAAACTGCATAACTAAGCCTGTAGCTAATGTCGCAAGTAATGGCACAATAAGAATTGGTTTTAATGCTTCAAGTGTTTTCGGTAATGGTAAATACTTAGCAATTAACATTGCTAAATAACCAGCAAAATAACCAATAACAATACCACCTAAGAAGCCCGCACCAGTAGAAACAGCAAGTAAACCACCTACAAGCCCTGGGGCTAAACCGGGTCTATCAGCAATAGAATAAGCAATATAACCAGCAAGTAAAGGTACCATCAGTGAGAATGCAAGCCCACCAATTTCTGCTAAATGAGATTCACCTACCAGTTTTTGTACGCCATCAACCATTTCAAATGAACCAAAAGCAAATGATAAAGCGATAATTAATCCACCTGCAACAACCATTGGTAACATGTAAGAGACACCAGTTAATAGATGCTGATAGAAACCTTTCTTCTCATTACTTGATTTTGCTGTTGAAGCAGAACTTGTTGGTTGATAGATTGTAGCTTCTTCAAAAGCTCTATCTAATTCTTGTGCAGTCTTTTTAAGAGCTGGACCGGTTTTAGTTCGGTACATCTTTTTACCTGCAAACTTACTTAAATTGACATCTATATCACATGCTACAATCACTACATCAGCAGAAGCCACCTCTTCTGGTGTTAATTCATTACCAACACCAACCGAACCACGCGTTTCAACTTTACACCACCACCCACGTTTTTTCGCTTCTTCTTCAATCGCTTCGGCTGCCATAAATGTATGAGCAACACCCGTTGGACAAGCGGTAACCGCAACAATACGTTTTACATCATTGCCTGATACAGAGCTTGTATTACTTTGTGTCGATTGTTCGAAAATAGAAGCTTTACTTTGTGCATCAATGAGTACTTGTTTAGGATCAGCAAAAATATCATTAAGATCACTAATAACATAAACCTTTTTACCGATAACTGTTTTATCACTGACATCACCTGAGCCAATAGCAACAGTTACGTCTGCAGATGCCACACTATCGACTATGTTTAAATTTAATGAATTAGCAGCTAAAACCAATTCGGCTTTAGCCAAACGTCCATTAACAGGGCCTGCATTACTACCCTCAATTATGTAAATATTCATGAATACTCCTATCCAGCAATGATTTCAATTTTATCCAACATATTGGTTACAGCCTGACGATCAGCAATACCAACTCCGGCTTGTCCAACAGATAACGCAGCAACACTTGAGGCGAAAACTAAAGTGTCTTTAATTGATTGATTGGTCATAAGTCCATACATTAATCCACCAACCATTGAATCACCTGCACCAACAGTACTTACTACCTGACATTTTGGTGGTTTTGCTAACCATGCTTCATGTTTAGTTACCCACAAAGCGCCTTTGCTACCGAGTGAAATGACAACGTTTTCTATACCTTCATTAATAAGTTCCATAGCCGCCGCTTTTATTTCAGCTAACGTTGATAATTTGCGTCCTACAAACATTTCAAGCTCTTTATCATTAGGTTTTATTAACCATGGCTTAGCTTTCAATCCTGCAACTAATGCATCGCGACTACTATCAAAGACAACTTTTGGACAAATTGTTTTAACTTGCTCCATCCACTTGGTGAATTTGTCGAGTGACACTCCTGCTGGTAAACTACCACTAATGGCGATCATATCAAAATCTTTTAACCATTCGAGAGAATCTGTAACAAAACGTTGCCAATCTTGTTCAGTAATAGTAAAACCAGAAAAATTTAGATCCGTTACTTCGCTATTTTCCTCAGTTAATTTAACATTAATGCGAGTACGACCCTCTACAGTTTGAAATTTATCTTCAACATTAAGTGAATTAAATAATAAATTAAAACCATCACGGTTTTCTTTACCTAAAAATCCTCCTAGTGTTAATTTAACATCTAAATCTGATAATACTTTGGCGACATTAATTCCTTTGCCAGCAGGTAGTAAAGCATTAGTTTGAACTAAGTTAACATCACCAAGCTCTACTTTGGGACAAAATCCTAAAAGGTCATAAGCAGGATTCAAAGTAATGGTTGCAACGCGATAATTCATTATTCAGTTCCCTCACCTAAGCCACTTTCAATCGCTTTTCCAATTGCATCTAGTGCTTGAGCAGCATCATCACCGACTGCTGTAAACTGTAATCGACTGCCTTTTTTAGCACCAAGGGCAACAATTTTCATTAAGCTTGTCGCACTAACTGGCTCTGCTTTACCATCAAGATTTGCAACAGTGACTTTACTTTTAAATTCTTTCACTAATTTAACTAATACCGATGATGGGCGAGTATGTAGACCATTTGCATTCGGAACAATAAATTCACGAGTTAATACTTGATTATTTGTATCTGAAGTTTGATTTGTAGCGGACAATTCAGTCTCAGGCTGATTTGAATCTGTAGATGGATGATTAGAAACCAATAAATCAATAATTTTATCGATATTGGCTGACAATAAAAGATCTAATTTTTTATTAAATGCTAAAGAGGCCAAATTATTTACAACGTCGGCAATAGCATCATTAATCATCGACATGGTGATAAGCAATTTAACTGGTTTACCATCTTCATTTAAATCACTTATTGTACGACTGATCGCTATCGCATTTTTTAAATTACCTTCTTTACTATCATTAAACCAAACTCCACAACCCAAATAGTTTGGTTTATTCTCCAGCACACAAGTAATAAAATTAGTATTTACTGCATTTTGTTGTTTTAAACGTGAAGCATTTAACGCTTGTAATGTTCCTAAACTATCAGCTGGAATATCCAATAATAATGAAGATTCATTTACACTAAATTGGCTATCTTCTACGCTTGGTTTACCAGTTAAAATAGCAATTGCTTCATCTGCTGATTTAATGTTTTTAATGCGTTCTTCAACACCATCAGCGCTAAGCACATGTGTTAATTGACGAAGTAACTCCAAATGCTCATCAGAGCTAGCTGCAATACCGATGGCTAGATAAGCCTTTTCGCCATCATCACCCCATTCAACTCCGTTAGGAAAGCAAAAAACTTGCACACCTGTTTTTTTAACTAAATGACGAGTTTTAGTTGTACCATGAGGGATAGCAAGACCAATACCCAGATAAGTTGCTGCTTGATCTTCGCGTTCGAGCATTCCATCTACATATCCTTCCTCAACAAATCCTGCACTGGTTAAAGCAGCAGCTACTTTTTTTATCGCCTCAGTTTTGTTAGGGGCTTGTTCATTTAAATGGATATCTTCTTTAACTAAATGAAACATATAATAAATACCTCTGGGTTGCTATATTAAATCATCTAACATAATTCATATTATTTGCTTAAATAACGTTATTGAATCGTTTCAGCAATAATGACGAGAATTATATTAATTATCAAATAAATTATCTCTATTAATAGAAAATATGTGATCTGGATCTTCTTTTTGTATAAAAATTAACTAAATATTTTGTTAAAAAAACAATATGTTTTTTATAAAGTTCGATTCCGACTTAAACTACCACGGTAAATGAGTCGTCTTGGAATAACTGTGATTCCTGGTTGATAACTTTCATTTTGCAAACAATTTAATAACATTTTTATTGTCATTTTAGCAACTTCTTTATGATCTTGACAAAGAGATATAACTTTACAAGGTAAAAAATCCAATAATTCATTATCACCAAAAGTAGCAATAGTTAATGTTTCAGGTAAATGACCGAACTTTCTTAAGATTGCATCAATAGCCCCTTGAAGCAAAGAAAAAGACGTAGTAAAAATGCCGTCAGGCAATTCATGATTTTCTAACCATTGACTAAAAGCGATATCAGCGTCATGACGACTATAATTAGTTGCATATAAAAAATCAACTTTATTACTATTATCATGGTGATAACTATCAAATCTAATTTCGTTAAATCCATCTAGACGAAGTTGGCTAACTGATAAATTAGGTGAGGCACCAAGATAAACCATAGTACCCTGAACAACATCATTAAATGCTTGAGCCAAGGTTTTAGAATCTTGTTTATCCGCACCCACTATATTTCTAAATTTAGAAATGGGTAAAATTCTATCAAGAGCAAATAATGGAATTTTGGAGTTTTGCCAATCATCATAAAAAACATAGTCCTCGACAGAAACAAATGACGAGGAAATCACTAATGCATCAACTCGCCGTTGTTGAAGATGCTTAACGCACTCTTTTTCGATTTGGGGATCATCTTCTGAACATGAAAGTAGCACTTGATAACCTTCTTTTCTTATCAATTGCTCTAAATAATTGGCAATCCGAGTATAACTAATATTTTCTAAATCAGGAATAATAATGCCAATAGTATGGGTTTTACCCGCTCTTAATCCTGCAGCAACCGCATTGGGCTGATAATCATGCTCTTTAACAACTGACATTACTTTTTCAATTGTTTGATCACTAACGCGATATTTTTTTGCTTTTCCATTTATAACATAACTAGCCGTTGTTTTTGAAACGCCAGCTATCAGTGCGATTTCCTCTAATTTCATTATTATTATCTCGGCAAAAGTATTGTCATTTATTTAACATGAATCAGAGAAAATAGTAAACAATCGTTTCTCTATTTGATTGAACATATTTAATATTTTTATTACTCACAGTTAAATATCTATTAATAATAGATTGCAATATTTTGATCATGAACTTTTTCTATCTGAACAGGAGTATCGAAAATATCTTCTAAAATAGTAGAGTCTATTATCTGATCTGGATTTCCTTGATAAATTAATTCTCCATTTTTCATTGCTAGAATATAGTTGGAATAGACCGAAGCAAAATTAATATCGTGAATGACAATAACAATCGTTTTACCCAATTCATCAGCAGCTCGACGTAACTGTTTCATCATTGCAACAGCATGCTTCATATCAAGGTTATTTAATGGTTCATCAAGTAATACATATTCTGTGTCTTGACAAAGTACCATTGCAACATAAGCACGTTGACGTTGCCCACCAGAAAGCTCATCTAAAAATCGATCTTTATATTCAGTCAAATTCAAAAATTCAAGAGCCCGATTAATATGTACTAAATCATCTTTATTTAATCGCCCTTTGCTATAAGGATAACGGCCAAATCCAACTAACTCAAAAACAGTAAGTCTGCTGGTAAAACGATTTTCTTGCCTTAATACTGAAAGATAGGTTGCAAGTTTATCGCTTGGCGTATTAACAACATCCATATTTTGAATTTTTACTAGCCCCTCATCAGCAAGCAATAAACGACTAATAATTGATAATAGTGTTGATTTACCTGCACCATTTGGACCAATAATCGCTGTAATACCACCTTGTGATATTGTTGCACTCACATTTTTTAATACCTGTATAGTTTGATATTTTTTACTAATATTATCAATTTCTATCACATTGGAACCTTTTTCAATAATAAGAAGATAAACAATGAACCACCAATAAATTCAATTACAATAGATAATGCACCTACCATGTTTAAGACATGTTCTAAAAACATCTGTCCACCAACAAGAAAAATTACACCTAATAAAAAAGCTGTTGGTAATAAAAAACGATGCTGGCTTGAACCACTAATGCTATAAGCTAAATTGGCAATAAGCAGGCCAAGAAAAGTAAAAGGACCAACTAGTGCCGTTGATATTGCAACTAATACCGAAACAAGTAATAAAATAATGGTGACACTTTTTTGATAATCGACGCCCAAATTGATGGCATTATCACGCCCTAACGCTAATACATCGAACCTAAACCGCATCCGCCATAAAAAAAGCCCTATAACTGTGGCAATAATTAATGAAAAGATAATTAACATAGGTTCAGCTCGAGTAAATGTTGCAAAAATTCGGCTTTGCAATACAGCAAATTCAGTTGGTGTCATTAACCTCTGTAACAAATTAGAAAAACTACGAAATAGCGTGCCTAAAATGATCCCAATTAATAAAACTAAATGAAGATTCTGTTTGAGCTTGGTAAATAATCCTCGATACAAAAATAGAGAAAATAAAATTAATAACAATGATTCAAAAATAAATTTACCAATAATTCCAATATAAGGAATACCTTGAGCATCAATAAAAAAGACGACCACCGTTTGAATCAATACAAACAAAGATTCAAATCCCATTATAGAGGGTGTCAAAATTCGATTATTAGTAACAGTTTGGAAAAGCAGAGTCGAAGTTGCTGCAGAAAAAGCCACTAAAATCATGGTTAAGACAATCCAAGCCCGATGACTTAAAATATAACTAATATTACCTTTTAAATTAAATGTCATAAAAAAAACAATACAAAAAACGGCAATACCTAGTAATAATAATATTGTTTTTCGACTTGAAATAAGGCGTTTTTGATTAACTAGCATGACGTTTTTTACTCAACAACACTAAAAAAATAATAGCCCCTACCACACCAAGAATAACACTAACGGGAATTTCAAACGGATAGCGAATAACTCGCCCGATAATATCGCAAAATAAAACCAATCCACTTCCGAATAAACATATCCAAGGTATGGTTTTACGAACGTTATCACCAAATATCAAACTGACAATGTTAGGTACAATTAATCCTAAAAATGGCAATACTCCAACAACGACAACGACGATGCCACCAATAAGAGCTATAACAATAAGTCCAGTTAGCATGACTTGGTTATAATTAAGCCCGACATTGACAGAAAAATCACGCCCTAATCCCGCAACGGTAAAACGATCTGCGCTCCAACATGCAAGTAAGGTAATGCCCCCAACTAGCCACAATAGCTCGTAACGACCTTGTAAAATACCTGAAAAATCACCTGATTCCCAGCCTCCAAGTGATTGCAGTAAATCAAAATACATAGCAAAAAAAGTACAAATTGCACTAATCACTGCACCAAGCATTATCCCAACAAGAGGTACCATAAGTGCAGATTTAAAAATAATTTTGCGAGAAATAAACATGAATAATACAGTGCCGGCCATAGCAAATAAACTTGCTACCACCATTTTCATCATAACACTTGCGCCCGGAGCAAGTACCATCATCACTAATAACCCTAAACTAGCTGATTGAGTAGTACCTACTAGAGACGGTTCGACAAATCGATTTTGGGTAAGTAGTTGCATAATTAAACCGGCAACACTCATCGCGCTACCAGCTAAGAGTAAAGCCACCGTTCTAGGAACGCGGCTAACAAAAAAGATTTGTCGCATATTACCGTCAGACCAAAGATCGACTAACGTTACATGCCCTGCACCAATAAACAAACTTAATGCAGTCATTGCTAATAAAAAAACAATGCCTGCAATAAAATAAACTGTTTTAGTCATGGTTTATTTAGTTTGCTGATGTTTTTTCTAAAACATCACTTATTTGGTCCATTAAACGACTATAAGTTTGGATACCGCCAGAAATATACATTGATGTAGAATCTAAATAAACAATATGGTTTTGTTGCCATGCATCCGTTTTCTGAATTAATTCATTATCTAAAACTTGCTGGGCTGATTGAGCTTCTTTATTACCAATTGCATTGTCTCTATCTAGAACAAATAACCATTGAGGATTAACGCTTAATACAAACTCAGAAGTTACTGCATTACCATGACGTCCCGCTTCTTGGAATATTGTTGCAGGTTTAAAACCTAGTACATCGAAAATAAAACCAAAACGCGATTTTGGTCCATAAGCAGACATTTTGCCACCATTAATCATAATAACTAAAGCGGTTCCTGCTGTGCTTGCTTTTGGATTTAACTGTTCAATTTTTTGGTTAAAATCGGCAAGTAATTTTTTTGCTTCTTCTTGTTTACCAAAAATGTTACCTAACTGTTCAGTACGCTCTGTTAAGCTAGCTAAGAAATTATTAGGATCTAGATCAAGTGAGATTGTTGGTGCAATATCACTTAATTTTTTATAGACATCATTTGCACGTCCACCAGCAATAATCACATCGGGTTGAAGTGTGCTTAGTACTTCATAATTTGGCTCAAATAAAGTACCAACATTAGTATACGTTTTATCTGCATATTTTGATAAAAAATCTGGGAAATGTACATCTGATTGAGGAACTGCCGTGACAGGAATATTTAATGCATCGATAATATCTAATGTTGCGGTATTAAATACTACCACTTTTTTTGGATTTTCAGGTACCTCAGTTTTACCTTGGGAATGTTCAACAACGATTGATGTTTTATTAGCGGCTGGCGCATCTTTTTTATCGTCACAACCAACCAATGCAAATAAAGCGGCTAGTAATACTAAAAATTTAACTTTGATAGATGAATACATTGTAACTCCTAATTATTAGCTTAGTTCAAAAGCGCATAAATGATAAATAAAATAATAATAATTATCATTTGCACCAAATTGTAACTAAAAATAAATAAGTGTTCAATGAACTTTAAACAAACAGCAAAATAATACCAAAAAAATTGATAAAAACAGTAATTTTTAAAGTTGAAACAATGAGTTTTTATAAAAACCGCATATATTATTAATAATTACTTATCATCAGATAACTCTTTAAGCTTTCTCGTCAACGTATTACGTCCCCAACCTAATAAATGTGCAGCATCTTGTTTATGTCCACGAGTAAAATTCAAAGCACAATTTAATAAAATACGCTCAACATCAGTAACTGCCTCTGTTAAAATGCCAACCTTGCCAGCAAGTAAGGCTTCTTTAGCCCAATGTTCGAGCTGATATTGCCAATCAATATTTTTTTGTACTTGATTACTCTGTTGAATGCTAACTTCCTGACTTGTGACGTTTTTAGGTACAGTTAATTGCAATAACTCTGGCGGTAAATCTTGTACAAGTATTTCTTTACTTGAAGACATAACTGTAACCCAACGGCAAGTGTTCTCAAGTTGGCGAACATTACCTGGCCAATTAAACTGACATAATACATCTAAGGCTTCAACACTAAATACTTTACTTTCTACCCCTAATTCTTTTGCTGTAGTATTTAAAAAATGTGCTGCCAGTTTTGGAATATCTTGAGCCCTATCGCGTAGTGGGGGTAATAAAATACGAATTACATTTAGACGATGAAACAGATCCTCTCTAAATTTTCCTTCTCTGACTCTTGCTTCTAAATCTTGGTGAGTTGCAGCGATAATACGTACATCGACTTTGACGGGTGAATATCCCCCAATACGATAAAACTGCCCATCAGCTAATACTCTTAATAATCTGGTTTGCACATCAAGAGGCATATCACCAATTTCATCTAAAAATAACGTTCCACCATTAGCTTGTTCAAATCGTCCATGACGAATTTGTGCTGCCCCAGTAAAGGCCCCTTTTTCATGCCCAAATAGTTCTGATTCAATGAGGTCTTTAGGAATAGCGGCCATATTAAGTGCAATAAATGGCGATTGTGATCGAGGACTGTGGGTATGCAGAGCTTTAGCGACCAGTTCTTTACCCGTTCCAGACTCTCCATTAATCAAAACACTTATTGATGATTTAGATAAACGACCAATAATGCGAAACACTTCTTGCATAGAAGGTGCTTCACCAATAATACCAGTGGACGCTTTAGCGGTGGTATTACTACTGTTTTTTTTACTTTGAGTTTGTAGTATAGCTCGCTCTACGAGTTGAATAACTTCATCAACATCAAAGGGTTTAGGAATATAATCATAAGCTCCTCTTTGATATGCATTCACTGCTGCATCAAGATCTGAATGAGCTGTCATAATAATAACAGGTAAGTCAGGATATTGTTCTTTAACATGGTGAAGTAATGTAAAGCCATCCAGCCCTGGCATTTTTATATCTGAGATTAAAACTGCCGGTTTTTGAGGATTAGTAACTAAAGCATCTATCGCTTCTTGGCCACTTGAAAAAGTAATACAGTTAAAATGAGCATTGGTTAATGCTTTCTCTAATACCCAACGAATAGAACTATCATCATCAACTATCCAAACATTCATTTTAATTTACCTCACTGCTTAATTGGCAGATAGACAGAAAATTCTGTATGCCCCGGCCAACTATTAAATTCAATTTTACCGTGATGTTGATCGACAATATTATGTGCAATCGAAAGTCCAATTCCAGTACCGCCTTCATAACCACTTACCATTGGATAAAACAGTGTATCTTGTATATGAACAGGAACACCTGGTCCATTGTCTTCAATATCTATACGCGCGCATAGACGATAACGCTGCCCATGTAAAGTAACTTGAAACGCTGTTCTTGTTCTAATTGTTATCGTTCCGCTTTTAGTACCAATAGCTTGTAAAGCATTACGAGCAATATTTAAAATCACTTGCTCAATCTGCTCTGAATCATGAATGAATTCGGGCAAACTGGGATCATAATCACGTAAAATTACAACATTGATTGGCTTTTCCAGACAAAGCAGTGCATATATTCGTTCAATTGCTTTATGAATATTCTGTTCTTTTTGCTGCAATCGCTGTTGGGGGCCAAGTAACCTATCAACAAGATTCCTTAATCTATCTGCTTGTTCAATAATTACTTGCGTATAATCTTGCAATTCATTTTTAGGTAGTTCGCGTGATAATAACTGAGCGGCACCTCTAAGACCTCCAAGTGGATTTTTAATTTCATGAGCAAGCCCCCTAACTAATTCACGAGCTGCACTTTGTTGGGCTTGTTGTAATTGCTCTTGACTTAACCGCTTATGATTATTTAACGGCGCCATTTCGATCAATACATGACCGTTTGTTAGTAATTGTGCCGTTAACGATAAGATATGTAATTCATTGTTAACAACTAAATTAACTTCGTTATCCGTAAAACCTTGATTTTTTTCTAATGCACGCAGCATTAATTCAATATCTAAAGAAAAATAGCTCAATAAATCTGGGAAACAACTTTCTAATAATTTTTTGGAACTTTGCGCCAATAATTGTTGCGCAGCAGTATTAGCATAAAGAATATTGAGTTTTTTATCTAATAACAAAATACTTGTGATCATCGAATCGAGAACAAGATTAGCATCAGATTCATTATCAAATGTCATCGTTGGATTTCCGTCCCCTTTGGAAACCACCACTAACTAAATAGTGGTGATTAAGGCATAAAATGTTTACTTATAGACTATAGTACAATTCAAATTCAACTGGATGTGGCGTCATGCGAACACGATCAACATCTTGACGTTTTAAATCGATATAGGCATCAATAGTATCATTAGTAAATACGTTGCCACGAGTTAAGAATTCACGATCTGAATTTAATGCTTCTAATGCCTCTTCAAGTGAGCCTGCTACTTGTGGAATTAATTTAGATTCTTCTGGCGGTAAATCATATAAGTTCTTATCCATTGCATCACCTGGGTGAATTTTATTGATAATACCATCTAAACCAGCCATTAGCTGCGCTGCAAATGCTAAGTATGGATTCGCTGCCGGATCTGGGAAACGAACTTCAATACGACGAGCTTTAGGGCTTGTAACAACAGGAATACGAATTGATGCAGAACGGTTACGTGCTGAATAAGCAAGCATAACAGGCGCTTCATAACCTGGTACTAAACGTTTATAAGAGTTAGTGGCTGGGTTAGTAAATGCATTGATCGCTTTAGCATGTTTAATAATTCCACCAATATAAAACAGTGCCATTTCAGATAGACCCGCATATTTATCACCCGCAAAAAGATTTACGCCGTCTTTAGCAAGTGATTGGTGACAGTGCATACCTGAACCATTATCACCAAATATTGGTTTTGGCATAAACGTTGCTGTTTTACCATAGGCATGAGCAACATTTTGAACTACATATTTATAAATTTGAACTTCATCAGCTTTTTTAGTTAATGTGTTAAAACGGCAAGCAATTTCGTTCTGACCAGCTGTAGCTACTTCATGGTGATGAGCTTCAACAACTAAACCAAGTTGTTCCATAATTAAGCACATTTCAGAGCGAATATCTTGTGATGAATCAACTGGTGGAAGTGGAAAATAACCACCTTTTACACCAGGACGATGCCCTTTGTTACCTTCTTCATATTTAGTACCCGAATTCCAAGCTGCTTCAATATCATCGATATGAACAAAACTGCCTGACATCGGCGAACCAAAACGTACATCATCAAATAAAAAGAACTCTGGTTCTGGTCCAAAAATAACGGTGTCAGCAATACCAGATGATTTTAAGAAGTCTTCTGCACGTTTAGCTATTGAACGAGGATCACGATCATAGCCTTGCAATGTAGCTGGTTCTAAGACATCACAACGTATATTTAATGTCGTGTCTTCAAAAAATGGGTCAATAACAGCGCTTGATGCATCTGGCATTAATACCATATCTGATTCATTAATACCTTTCCAACCTGCAATTGATGAGCCATCAAACATCTTACCATCTTCAAAAAAATCAGTATCAATTTGACTAACAGGAATAGTAACGTGTTGTTCTTTACCTTTAGTATCAGTAAAACGTAAATCAACAAATTTCACATCATTATCTTTAATTAGCGTTAAAACTCTTTGTATAGACATGTATCTTCTCCATTGAGGACAAATAATTGTTCAGTTTAAAAGGCATTCTTGCCGAGTTGTATTCTATTATGCAAATATGATGCCATTTTTTGACCATACTATTTTAGTGGATTTATCTTCAATAATAGTAACATAAATATACAAATTGCACTAAATTAAAGCAACAAGCACCAAATCAACGCACCAAAATTAATCATCGACCTAAAATGATCGTTTTCAATGCCCTAAAATAGAAAAATTTTACTATATTAATCATTATTCAAAATTTATTTCTGATTTTTAAATTGACGTTTTTCTTAGTTTATTTATTTAGTTTATAGCCATCTAATCACCAAACAAAAAACATCATGAATTATAAAAATAATACGGAAATTAGATTTTGGATCAAATTACACAAATAAAATGGCCTCATAAAAAACATAAAATTAAAATAACCTATTTAAATTATGTATCACTCTAATCGAAAAATTAAATTAACATGGTTGCATGTAAATTAAGTTTTCTCTTTTAAGCACTGTATTTCAATGCATAATACCGTTATAATCTTGTCTTATTATTAAAAAATTAGGTAATTATATAAGTATGGACTTTATAACACTCGAAATTCTACCTTTTGTAAAAAATCATCTTTTGCTTTCATTAGGTTGGATTGCGCTATTTATCACAATTATCGTATTAACGATTAAAGGTAAATTATCAAAGGTTAAAATTATTGATAATGCTCAAGCGATCCATATGATTAACAGAGAAAATGCAGTTATTATTGATATTAGAACTGCAGATAGTTTTAAAAAGGGGCATATCACTGACGCTCATAATATTTTGCCTATCGATATTAAAAATTCCAGTTCAAAATTAATTGAAAAATTTAAAGAAAACACCATAATTTTGGTTGACGAAAATGGTTTATCATCTGCTAGCATTGGTGAAACACTTATCAAACAAGGCTTTTTAAATGTGTCTGTGTTAAAAGATGGCATTGCTGGCTGGAATGGCGAAAATTTACCACTTGTAAAAAAATAATATTATTCAAAAATAAGGTTTTATCATGACAGAACAAAATAATACCCAACAACCTGAAACACAATTCGCAATTCAACGTATTTACACTAAAGATGTTTCATTTGAAACTAATAATGTACCTGAAATTTTTACTAAACAGTGGCAACCAGATATGAATTTAGAATTAAATTCATCTTCGCAAACCTTAAATGAAGGCGTTTATGAAGTTGCACTACGTGTTACTGTAACGGTAAAACAGCAAGAAGAAATTGTATATATTTGTGAAGTGACTCAAGCAGGTATTTTTTCACTTATCGGATTTGATGAAAGCCAAGTTCAACATTGTGTTGGCTCTTATTGTCCAAATATTTTGTTCCCTTACGCACGTGAAGTGATTTCAAGTTTAGTAAATAAAGGTTCATTCCCACAAGTGAATTTAGAACCCGTAAATTTTGAAGCGTTGTATATGAATTATATTCAGCAACAAGCTGAAGCTGAATCTACTGAAACATTGCAATAGTTATATTATTTGAATTAATAAAAAGTTTTGGATTATTATGAAAAAAAATGCTGCTGTGACAGTTATTGGAGCGGGTTCTTATGGAACGTCTTTGGCTATCTTACTAGCACGAAATGGTCATCCTACGTTATTGTGGGGACATAACCCAGATAAAATGACTGTTTTGCAGCATGACAGGCAAAATAAGCAGTTTTTGCCAGATATACCTTTTCCTGATCTGTTACAAATTGAAAGAAATTTAAAAACCGCCGTATTAGCTGCACCTATTTTACTAATTGTCGTACCAAGTCATGCTTTTGCCAGCATCCTAAAACAAATTAAACCTTTCTTACGTAAAGATAGCAAAATTGTTTGGGCAACAAAAGGGCTTGAAGTTGATACAGGCAGATTGTTACAAGATGTAGCTAAAGAAATTCTAGGTGATAAAATTCCATTAGCGGTTATTTCTGGACCAACGTTTGCTAAAGAGGTAGCTTCTGGTTCACCAACAGCAGTAACTGTCGCATCAACTAATGAACAATTTTTAACTGAATTACAAAATCTATTTCACTGTAGTAAAAGTTTTCGTGTTTACAGCAGTAAAGACTTTATTGGAGTACAACTTGGCGGGGCAATAAAAAATGTTATTGCTATTGGTGCAGGTCTGTCAGACGGTTTAGGCTTTGGTGCTAATGCCAGAACAGCGTTAATCACCCGGGGGCTTGCCGAAATGATGCGTTTAGGTGCAGTATTAGGCGCTGATCCTGCAACTTTTATGGGAATGGCAGGACTTGGTGATCTCGTTTTAACTTGTACAGACAATCAATCCCGTAACCGTCGCTTTGGAATATTACTTGGTCAGAATAAATCTATTCAAGAGGCTCAAGATATTATTGCCCAAGTTGTCGAAGGTTGTAAAAATACCAAAGAAGTTTGGTCACTTGCACAAAAATACCATGTTGATATGCCTATCACTGAACAGATTTATAAAATTTTATATGAACATAAAGATCCTAAACAAGCAGCGATGGCATTGCTTGGACGTTCTCAAAAAGAAGAGTTAAAAAGTTAGTTTTTTACTTAAACGTATAGTTAACCTGAAACTTTTTTACAAATTTCAGGTTGTTACTTTATTAGATATTTATGCCAATACCTTTTTCTTTTGCTTTAAGGTAAATATCATAACCAACATAAACATCAAGTACTGCTGTTCCAACTGTTTTAAATAAAGTAATTTGCTGCTCATTTTGGCGGCAAAGCTGTGGATTTAAAACTAAATCACCTAATTCTAAAAAATCATCTTTTGATATGAGTTTTTGTTCAATAGGATCAATGATATCACCCGCTTCGGCAAATACACCGTCTTTCGTATCAAGCACTCGAATATCGGATTTTTCTACAATATTACTTGGGATCTCGTGCATCTCTGGCATATATGCCCCTACTCCATTGATATGAGTTCCAGGCTTAACTAGATCACCATTAAAAGTCACTTCTTTTGATGTGGTGACAGAGGTAATGATATCCGCTTGATGAATATCTTCATCGAAATTTTCAGAAAAATACAGATTAGCAGAAAAATGTTCAAACCGTTTCTTCATTAACTCGGTAAATTGCTTACCTTTATTAGTATCCAGCCCAAAGATTGCCACATCGGTTAATGGACGAACGGTTAACATAGCCTCTAATTGTGAAGCAGCTTGTCCACCTGTACCTATCAACACGGCTCGCTTAGAATCTTTACGAGCTAAAAGATCGGTTGCAGCACCTTGCACTGCGCCTGTTCTAAGTTGGGTTACAAAAGTACCATCCAACATGGCGCAAACTTCACCTGTTTTTGGGTCTATCATCATGACTTGAGCCGGTACAGATGGTTTACCTAATTTAGGATTATCTGGAAATACCGAAACTATTTTAATTCCTACAATATCGTTACCTTTTATATGAGCAGGCATAAACAAGCATTGTCCTTTTTGCATATCGAAATTGATACGTAATGGCACATCACTATTTCCTTGAGTATAAATTTTTAAGGCCTGTTTATCTGCAGCTATTGCCTCTGCCATGGTGTAGAATTTTTCAATATCTTTAGCTGTTAAAATTAGCATATTGATTCCTTATTGATCTTTTCTATTTATTTACCTTTTTAGTATCTATAATCTATTTTTAAAATCAAGCGACATTATCTTAACATATAACAATTTGTTTTATTTAATTTATTTTTTGTATTTTACATTTCTTGTATATTTTAATTATTTTCACTATTATTACATGGTGTAATTTTACACGATACTTGAGAAATGAGATGTTATTTAAAATATTAAAATTTTTTTTAAAGATGTTATTCCATGTAAAAGTTCATGGGAATCTTAACAATTTAAAACAAGACAGATTGCTTATCACACCGAATCACGTTTCTTTCCTTGATGGTATTCTAATCGGCGTTTTTTTACCAGTAAGACCTGTTTTTGCTATCTACGCAGGTTATATCAACCATTGGTTAGTACGCCTAGCCAAACACTATGTAGATTTTGTGCCAATGGATCCAATTAGTCCTATGGCCATTAAACGTTTAGTTCGCGAAATTGAAAAAGGTCGTCCAATTGTTATTTTTCCTGAAGGAAGAATTACAGTAACAGGTTCCTTAATGAAAGTTTATGATGGCGCTGCTTTTGTCGCAGCTCGATCACAAGCAACCATTGTACCTGTCTGGATTGAAGGCGCTGAGTTTACCATAACCAGCCGCTTGAAAGGATTATTTAAACGTCACTTATTCCCTAAAATAACGATTCATGTGCTTGAGCCAACATCCATTCCTATGCCGGATGCACCTAAAGCTAGTGAAAGACGCTATATTGCCGGCGAAAAACTTCACCAAATAATGATGAATGCTCGCATGGGAAGTCGTCCTAAATTAACTCTTTTTGAAGCACTGCTTGAAGCTCAAGTACGCTACGGCGTAAAATCACGGATGGTACAAGATCCCACAACTAATGAAGCAACTTATCGCAATTTAATTAAACAAATTATTGGTATTAGCTGCATTCTTTCTAAATTTACTCAGAAAAAAGAACGCGTTGGAGTTCTATTACCTAATGCAACGATTACCGTTGCTACCATTTTTGGTTTATCGGTTAAAAACCGCATTCCAGCAATGCTCAACTATACCGCAGGAACAAAAGGTTTAACCTGCGCAATAACAGCTGCTGAAATCAAAACCATTATCACTTCACGTAAATTTATCCAAAAAGGAAAACTCGACTATTTACTTGAAGAAATCAAAGATGTTAAATGGTGTTTCTTAGAAGATTTACGCAGTAGTTTAACATTTACCGACAAACTTTACATTGCCGTTCACCAGTTTATACCACGTTTAGTTAAACAAGCTCAAACCAGTGATGACGAAGCGTTGGTATTATTTACATCCGGTTCTGAAGGTAATCCTAAAGGTGTTGTGCATAGCCATGCTAGCTTACTTGCTAATGTCGAGCAAATTCGAACCGTTATTGACCCAACACCCGCTGACCGCTTTATGTCTGCATTACCGCTATTCCACGCTTTTGGTATCACCGCTGGGCTATTTTTACCAATATTTTCCGGTAGCCGTACTTTCTTATATCCAAATCCTTTACATTATCGTATGGTGCCTGAAATAATTTATGACCAAAACTGTACCGTTTTATTTGGTACACCTACTTTTTTAGCCAATTATGCTCGTTATGCACACCCTTATGATTTTATGCGCCTACGTTATGTGGTCGCTGGTGCGGAAAAACTATCTGACGCAGTACGTGAGCAATGGAAAGATAAATATGGTATTCGTATTCTAGAGGGCTATGGTGTTACTGAATGCGGACCGGTTGTGTCACTGAATGTTCCAATGGCATTTAAAGCTGGCACAGTAGGCCGATTATTACCGGGTATGACCTCAAAATTAATCCCAATTCCAGGTATTTCTGATGGTGGAGAATTACTCGTTAAGGGACCTAATGTAATGAAAGGTTACTTACGAGTAGAAAACCCAGGTAAATTGGAAGAACCAACCGCAACCGATGAACAAGGTCAACCGGAAAAAGGTTGGTATGATACCGGCGACATTGTTTCTATTGATAAGCAAGGTTTTTTAACAATCAAAGGACGGTTAAAACGATTTGCTAAAATTGCTGGTGAAATGGTTTCATTAGAAAGTGTTGAAGCGCTTGCTAAAAAAGTCGATTCTGAAGCTATGCACGGTGCAACAGTAAAAAGTGATGCAGCAAAAGGGGAAGCAATTGTATTATTTACTACATCGCCTGAGTTAAATCGCGAACAACTTAATCAAGCAGCTCAAGAACTGGGTATTCCAGCATTAGCTATACCGCGTGATATTCGTGTTGTTAAAGAGTTACCACTTCTTGGTACAGGTAAAATTGATTTTATTACCTTGAGAAAAATGGCTGACCAATAACTTAAGGATATCATATGAAACAACTGTCACTATTAAGCAAAGGCATGGTTGCGACCATGCTAGCGCAGTTTTTTTCAGCCTTTGCTGATAATGCAATCTTCTTTGCCATATTGGCATTCATTAAAAATTTACATTATCCAGAATGGAGCCAGTCAGCATTACAGATTGGTTTTGTTGTGCCTTTTATTATACTTTCCCCTTTTGTCGGTCAATTTGCTGATAGTATGTCCAAAGGAAAAGTTATGATGATTTCAAACGGTATAAAATTATTAGGTGCCGGTTGTATCTGTTTAAACTTAAGTCCATTTGTAGGCTATTTTTTAGTTGGTATTGGTGCTGCAGCATATTCTCCAGCAAAATATGGAATTTTGGGAGAACTTACCAGTGGTGATAATTTAGTAAAAGCTAATGGATTAATTGAAGCATCAACGATTGCTGCTATTCTGCTTGGGTCATTAGCAGGCGGACATATTGCCGATCTTAATGTAACTGCGGCGTTATTTGCGTGTGTATTTATGTATGGACTTGCTGTAATTGCTAACATTTTTATTCCTAAATTACCTGCTGCAAGACAAAATATTCAATGGCAATTTTTAAGTATGGTCAAAGATTTTGCCAATACGGTTAAAATAATATTTACCAACAGGCAAGTACTGTTTACATTATTAGGCACAAGTTTATTTTGGGGCGCAGGTATTACTTTACGTTTTCTGTTGATCAGTTGGGTTCCTGTCGTTTTAGATATTCACGATAATGCCACACCAACCAACCTTAATGCTATTGTTGCTATTGGTATTGTAATTGGTGCTGGACTGGCTAGTACATTTATCTCAATAAATAACACATTACGTTGTATTCCAGCAGGAATTATGATGGGAATTATGGTAATTGCTTTTACATTGCAAGGTAATATTATTTCATCTTATATTTTGTTAGTTGTCATTGGGGCTTTAGGTGGCTTCTTTTTAGTACCTTTAAATGCTTTTATTCAAAAAATAGGTAAAGAATTAGTTGGCGCGGGCAGTGTGATTTCGGTACAAAACTTAAGTGAATACACGGCTATGATGGTTATGTTAGGGCTTTACACTTTAGCTGTTGCTATGGATTTACCTGTTATAGCAATCGGTGTTGGTTTTGGCGGTTTATTTGCTGTTGTAATTTTATTGTTATGGCTAGGATTAAAAAAACATGCAAAAAATTAATCTTTCAGAGATGATAACCGAAAGTCGCAATCCTAATAGCGAACATATTGATAACTGTTCAACATTAGAGATACTTAAAATTATCAATAATGAAGATAAACAAGTGGCGTTAGCTGTTGAAAAGGAGCTTTATAATATAGCTCAAGCTGTTGATGCTATCAGCCAAGCTTTTTTAAAACAAGGTCGATTAATTTATCTTGGTGCCGGTACCTCTGGTCGATTGGGTATTTTAGATGCCAGTGAGTGCCCACCTACTTATGGCTCACCACCGCAGCAGGTCATAGGCTTAATAGCGGGCGGAACACCAGCTATTTTTAAAGCCGTTGAAAACGCTGAAGATAATCCTAATCAAGCTATCAATGATTTAGCCAATATTGATTTTGGCACTAACGATATTTTAGTCGGTATTGCAGCTAGTGGGCGCACACCTTATGTAATAGGTGGTATGCAATATGCTAAATCACTGGGAGCAACAGTTATTAGTTTATGTTGTAATCCTAAGGCACCAATGATTAAATTAGCAGACATCGCTATTACCCCAATTGTTGGAGCCGAAGTGATCACGGGTTCATCAAGAATGAAAGCTGGCACTGCACAAAAGTTAGTACTCAATATGCTAACTACCGCAAGCATGATCAAAATTGGCAAAGTTTACGGCAATTTAATGGTTGATGTTGAAGCAACGAATGCCAAGCTCATTGAACGACAAATATCAATCGTTATGCAAGCTACCGATTGCAGTCGTGAAACAGCAATAGCTGCATTGAATAAATGCAATAAACATTGTAAAACAGCAATATTAATGATTCTTGCGGATATTGATGAGTTACAAGCAAAAAAAATATTGTTACAAAATAATGATTCTATTCGCAAAGCAATAAATAACCACCCTGCATAAATTGCTAAATAACACAAATTGGTATACCCAATTTGTGACTCAAGTCTAATTTTTCATTCACAGCAATTGAAATAACCATTTATAAAAACAATAATTTTGCTCTAATTTCAAATGTTACTATGTTCATTAATTGATGGATTTTTTGAAAAAACTAATTCAAATTTTATTTAAGTTTTATTTTATAAAAGGAAAATCTATGAAAAAATCATTACTAAAACTTAATATTGTCACGGTCTTAATTAGTCTATTAACTCTATCCCTCCCAACATTTGCGAGTAATCAAAATAATTTACATAACGTTGATAATCATCAAGCCAATATCAACCAAATTGCTGATGCCACTTTGGTTCAAACCCAATATGGTATGGTAAAAGGTCAATTTGATAAAATAAATAACGTTATTGTTTGGACGGGTATACCTTATGCCAAATCACCAACTGGTCAACTAAGGTGGAAAAAACCCATTGATCCTGAACCGTGGGAAGGCGTATTAGATGCAACCCAAGCCAGCAAAGTCGCATTTCAAATTAAAGAAAATAAAGTTATTGGCTCAGATGACAGTCTAAATCTCAATATATATCGACCTAATAATAAATCGAATAATTTACCAGTACTGGTTTATATTCACGGCGGAAATAATCAAAATGGTAGAGCGGAGGAAATGACAGGAAATACCATGGTAAATGACATTGACGGTATTTTTGTCTCAATTAATTATCGTTTAGGACCATTGGGATTCAATCCACTTCCAGCCTTACAAACTGGAGATAAACTTGAAGATTCTGGAAATTATGCTCTACTTGATATTGCAAAATCCTTAGATTGGATAAAAGATAATATAACTAATTTTGGTGGAGACGCTAATAACATAACCGTATCTGGTTTTTCTGCTGGTGGGCGAGATGTAATGGCAATGTTAATCTCACCTATTTTCAAAGACAAATTCCAAAAGGCAATATCTTTTAGTGGTGGCATGACTATTGCGGATAAACAAGATAGCATAAAAGTATTTGCTAAGGCTATCGCTCCTCTTGTTGTTGAAGATAAAATAAAACCAACCCAAGAAGAAGCTTATAATTGGCTATTAACCAATCACTCTGATGTAAGAAATTATCTTTATAGTTTATCTTCACAACGACTAGTATCACTTATGGGGAATGCTGGAATAAGAATGAGCGTATTTCCACATTTATACAATGATGGATATGTCATTCCTAAAGACGGTTTTAATACTCATGAATATAATTCTGTGCCATTGATTATGTTAACTGGCACCGGCGAATTTTCATTATTCGCCCAAACATCCCCTTATTTTAGTGATGCTTTCAACAATGGTTTACCAACAGGCAAGAAACTTAAAGAATTTAATTTTACCAATAAATATGGGGGGCGTTTATATGACCTATTTAATGTAGCAGATTCTGCGCAGAAAATGGCTCCCTTTTATAAAGCCAAAATTTATGGGGTAGAAATAGAATTTGGTCAAGACACCAATAGTGTTGGTTCCCAAATGGCATTATTTGGTGCTTTTCATGGAGTTTTCTTACCATTATTGGATGCTAATTCACAAAATTATGATGGTTTCATTGGTAATGCGTACAAAACTCAAGGCGCCAAACAATTAAGTATGACATTCAAAAAATACCTTAATAATTTTATTCATTCAGGTGATCCTAATGGAACTAATTTAGTTTATTGGAATAATTGGACCGCTGACCATAGTAAGGCAAATAATGCCTATTTATACATGAACGCAGATAAAGTAAAAGCCATTGCGTATATGGGAGGCAAAAAGTTTACCTACAGTGATGTACTTAATGAAATGGATGTTGATCAATCAATTAATCAAGAAACGAAAAATATCATCATTTCTGAAGTTTTAAACGGTCGCTGGTTTAGTGCTGAACTTGATCAAAGGTATAAAAATAAATCATTATGGATTAAATAAGTTAAGTAATCTTATGCACAATATATTCTGTATTATCATTTGATAACCATATATTGTGCCTAATAAAGATCATAAAAAAGTTTACAAATCGATAAAATAAAATTGAGTAACCAATAATCTAAATATTTTTTCAAAAAAATTATAGCAATTATCCAAACATCAAGAAATTCTTAATTTTAGGGAAAAAATAAATTATTTATTTTTGACTATTGTGATTTTTTTCAATTATAACGAGATGATTTTTAATAACATAATCTATTATCTATGTCACAACTTTTAACAAATGCAATGATTTAATAATAAAATTTATAATATAATAAATATATTCTTTGATGGAATAAATATATTCTTTAATGGAATAAATATGCAGTCAGATTTACACTAAAAAACCTTTGCTTTTTTTGCGTGGTAAAAGAGTGACATTTTTTTATTGTAGCAAATAACTGAATTAGTAATAATTTTTTAGAGTAATTTTATAACACATTTATATTATTCAATAATATAAAAATCCGGAGGAAATCATATGGTAGGAATTATCCTAGCTACTCATGGGGAGTTTGCTGAAGGTATTCTACAATCAGGATCGATGATCTTTGGAGAGCAAGAAAATGTTAAAGCCATTACCTTGCATCCTAGTGACAGTCCAGAAAGTTTAAAAGAAAGAATGCAGGAAGCAATCGCAACATTTGACAATCAAGATGAAGTATTATTTTTAGTAGATTTATGGGGCGGTACACCTTTTAATCAGGCTAATAATTTGTGTGGCGAACACAGTAATTGGGCGATCGTTGCCGGTTTAAATCTTCCAATGCTTATTGAAGCTTACTCTTCACGTTTTTCAATGGAGACCGCCAAAGAAATTGCTGCCGCTATTATTGAGCCAGCAAGAGAAGGGGTCAAAGCAACTGTTGATGCACCAAATCAAAATGCACCAGCAACCCAAGTATCTAACACAATTCCAGAAGGAACAGTACTTGGAGATGGCAAAATGAAAATTGTCTTAGCGCGAGTTGATTCACGATTATTACATGGACAAGTTGCAACTGCTTGGACTAAATCAACCAATCCTAATCGTATAATTGTGGTTTCTGATTCCGTCGCTAAAGATGAATTAAGAAAAAAACTTATTCAAGAAGCTGCACCTCCTGGAGTTAAAGCAAACGTTGTACCAATTAAAAAAATTATTGAAGTATCGCATGACCCTCGATTTGGCAATACTAAAGCCTTGCTCTTATTTGAAAACCCTCAAGATGTTTTACGTGCGATAGAAGGTGGTGTCGATATTGATGTTCTTAATATTGGTTCAATGGCACATTCTGTTGGTAAAGTCATGGTTAACAAAGTACTTTCAATGAATGCTGATGATGTTGATGCATTTGAAAAATTGAAAGCCAAAAACGTTAAATTTGATGTTCGCAAAGTACCAAATGATTCCAATAGTAATATGGATGATTTATTGAAAAAAGCGAAAGAAGAATTAGCTGAACAAAAAAATTAGTTTTATTTAAGAGGTTATATATTATGACATTATCAATTGTTGCTATCATATTAGTGATAGCTATTGCCTTTCTAGCCGGTATGGAAGGTATTTTAGATCAATTTCAATTTCACCAGCCACTTGTTGCATGTTCATTAATTGGACTTGTGACTGGCAATTTAGAAGCGGGTGTAGTATTAGGTGGATCGTTACAAATGATTGCTTTAGGTTGGGCAAATATTGGGGCAGCCGTAGCACCAGATGCCGCACTCGCCGCTGTTGCATCATCGATTATTTTAGTTTTAGGTGGTCAAGGCGTTGCAGGCGTATCAACAGCTATTGCAGTAGCTATTCCACTTGCGGTTGCTGGATTATTTTTAACTATGATTGTGCGAACTATCGCTGTTCCATTAGTTCATATGATGGATGCCGCAGCAGAAGAAGGTAATATTCGTAAAATCGAATGGTTGCAAATTTTAGGTATCTGCTTGCAAGGTCTACGTATTGCCATTCCAGCAGCTGCGTTACTTTTCATTCCTGCAGAAACAGTTAGAGAAGCCTTAAATGCAATGCCTGAATGGTTAACAACCGGTATGGCTATTGGTGGTGGTATGGTTGTTGCAGTTGGTTATGCAATGGTAATAAACATGATGGCAAACCGTGAAGTATGGCCATTTTTCATTATTGGCTTCGTGGTTGCCGCTATATCACAATTAACATTAATTGCCCTTGGTGCGTTAGGAATTGCATTAGCGCTGATATATCTCAATCTTTCTGAACGCGGCAATTCATCAAATGGCGGTAGTAAAGGTGATCCGCTTGATGATATTTTGAATGATTACTAAGAACTTGGAGAAGAAAATGACAGATAGAATTCAATTAAGCAAAAAAGATCGTTTAGCTGTTGCTTGGCGTTCAACTTTCCTTCAAGGTTCTTGGAACTATGAACGTATGCAAAATGGTGGTTGGGTTTATTCTATGATCCCTGCTATCAAAAAATTATATACCACAAAAGAAGACCGCTCAGCAGCGCTAAAACGTCATTTAGAGTTTTTTAATACGCATCCATATTTAGCATCACCTGTTTTAGGTGTAACGCTTGCTTTAGAAGAAGAGCGCGCCAACGGTGCCGCTGTTGATGATGTTGCCATTCAAGGGGTAAAAGTTGGGATGATGGGACCTTTAGCTGGGGTTGGTGATCCAGTGTTTTGGTTTACGGTACGACCAATGCTTGGTGCTCTTGGTGCTTCATTAGCGCTTAGTGGTAATATTATGGGTCCTATTTTATTCTTTATATTATGGAATATTATTCGTTGGGGCTTTATGTGGTACACCCAAGAATTTGGTTATCGTACTGGATCGAAAATTACAGATAACCTATCAGGCGGTTTACTACAAAAAATTACTAAAGGTGCATCTATACTAGGGATGTTTGTACTTGCTGCTTTAGTACAAAGGTGGGTATCAATAAAATTCCAGCCCATTGTATCAACAGTCAAACTAGACAATGGTGCATTTATTGACTGGAATTCACTACCTGCGGGGGCTCAAGGTATCCAACAAGCATTACAACAAATGCAAAGTGGATTATCTCTTACTCAAGAAAAAGTCACCACATTACAAAATAACTTAGATCAATTGATACCAGGCCTTGTTCCGTTACTCTTAACATTCTTCTGTATGTGGTTATTACGTAAAAAAGTATCACCAATCATTATCATTGTTGGATTATTTTTAGTAGGTATCGCTGGTCATTTGATTGGTCTTTTATAAACTACTATTTTTGTAAAAATGTTTCAGGAAAGCATAATGTTTCAGTATAAAATTATGCTTTCTGTTAAACAGTCATTATCCTTTTCATCACACAATGTGACGAAAACACGGTGTGTATGAAAAGGATAGTGTTATCAATTCAACCTTAGTTATGGATAGGTAATAGATGGTTCAATCATTGAACACAAAAATTGATTTGACCGTGAAAGCAACCGCTTTTACTGGTTTATCTGAATATGGCAATATAATGATTGGTGATAAAGCATTTGAATTTTATCATCGGCGTGACCCTCGTAAATATATCCAAATTCCTTGGGATGAAGTAGATTATGTTATTGCATCCGTATTATTTGGTGGTAGATGGATTCCTCGTTATTCAATTCAAACAAAAAAAGACGGTACTTTCACCTTTGCCTCTGAAGATCCCAAAAAAACATTAAAAGCAATTCGTGTTTATATTGAGGGACAAAAAATGGTAAGGTCATTAGGTTTTTTTGATGTTTTAAAACGGGCTTTTATTCGTAAAAAAAAGAAAACACAATAGACCAGAAAATAAAACATCGTCAGTATTATTTTTATCCATTTATGACTAAATAAATTCAAACAAGCAATATCACGCCTAGCTTCAACAAACAGACATTGCACTTTTTTCTAGAAAGAGTATAATTTCGGGGCTTTGATTTTGTCCATGTTGGGCAAAAGAAAGATTATTTTTTAATTTAAGAGGATGTTATGGTAACTATTCGTTTAGCTCGTGGTGGCTCTAAAAAGCGCCCTTTTTATCAAGTAGTTGTCACTGATAGCCGTAACCCACGTGATGGTCGTTTTATTGAGCGCGTTGGCTTTTTTAATCCAATTGCACAAGGTAAAGCAGAAGAATTACGTTTAGATCTTGATCGCGTAAATCATTGGGTAGGTTTAGGTGCAACAGTTTCTGATCGTGTGAATGCATTGATCAAACAAGCACGAAAAGCTGCTTAATTGAGTAATAAATAGTAACTGTAATGATGAATACTGAGAATCTAATCGTTGTAGGTAAACTTGGTTCTAGCTATGGCATTCGTGGTTGGCTCAGGATTTTTTCGTTTACAGAATTTTCAGATAGCATTTTCGATTACACACCTTGGTATATCCAGCGCGCTGGCAAATGGCAAGAGGTAATCGTAGAAAGCTTCAAACCCCATAATCAGGATATGATTGTAAAACTCAAAGGCGTTGATGATCGTGATCAGGCCAATGCATTAACTAATTTTGAAGTGTATGTTGATGCTGAAAAATTTCCAGAACTTAACAATGGAGATTTTTATTGGAAAGATTTGATTGGCTGTCGAGTAAAAACAGTTAACGGTTATGATTTGGGTCAGGTTACTGACTTAATGGAAACTGGCTCGAATGATGTATTGGTGGTAAAAGCAAATCTAAAAGATGCATTTGGAGCAACAGAACGTTTAATTCCGTTTGTTGATGATCAATTTATAAAACAAGTTGATTTAACAGCAAAAACAATTGTGGTCGATTGGGATCCCGCTTTTTAATTGGTAAGGTAAGAATATGTGGATTGGCGTTATTAGCCTTTTTCCCGAAATGTTCCAAGCAATTACCTGTTATGGTGTGACTGGTCGAGCCGTAAAAAACGGACTGTTAACAGTAGAATATTGGAACCCGCGCGATTTTGCGCATGATAAACATAAGACTGTCGATGATAGGCCTTATGGCGGTGGTCCCGGCATGTTAATGATGGTACAACCACTTCGCGATGCAATTCATGCAGCAAAAACAGTAGCAGGTAACGATACAAAAGTAATCTATCTTTCCCCACAAGGGCGCAAATTAAACCAACAAGGTGTTTGCGAGTTATCACAATATCAAAAATTGATTTTGATTTGTGGTCGATACGAAGGTATAGATGAACGCGTTATCCAAACCGAAATTGATGAAGAATGGTCAATTGGGGATTACGTGTTGAGTGGCGGTGAATTACCGGCGATGACGATGATTGATGCATTAGCAAGGTTTATTCCTGGCGTATTAAATCATGAATCATCAGCAGAAGAAGACTCTTTTGCTAACGGGTTACTTGATTGTCCACACTATACTCGACCTGAGGTGTTAGATGGAATGGCGGTGCCTGACGTATTAATGTCTGGTCACCATGAAGCGATTCGTCGCTGGCGATTAAAACAATCCCTAGGACGAACTTGGTTGAGAAGAGAAGATCTTCTTGAAAATCTAGCTCTGACTGATGAAGAGCAATGTTTACTTACTGAATTCCAACGTGAATATCGTGATGAACAGAGCCATTAATATTTCAGTATAACTAGTAAGAGACAAAATTATGAAAAATGCAATTATTCAGCAATTAGAACAAGAACAAATGAAAAAAGACATCCCGTCTTTTCGTCCGGGTGATACGGTTGAAGTAAAAGTATGGGTTGTTGAAGGTAACAAAAAACGTCTTCAAGCTTATGAAGGTGTAGTTGTAGCAATTCGTAATCGTGGTTTACATTCTGCATTTACAGTACGTAAAATTTCGAATGGCGAAGGTGTTGAACGAGTATTCCAAACTCACTCACCAATTGTTGATTCAATTACTGTGAAACGTCGTGGTCAAGTACGTCAAGCTAAACTTTACTACTTACGCGAACTTCGTGGTAAAGCAGCGCGTATCAAAGAACGCCTTAACTAATTCAAATTGGTTAATATTTAATAAACTGATTAAATATATCCAATTAAATATGGTCACCTTTATGGTGACCGTTTTTATGTATATAGTAAAAGTTCATTCCCGCCAACAATCGTTGACAAAATTCAAGCAATATCTAGATCAAATAAAGGTAACATTATGGATAACTATCTTGTTGCGATTCTTGCCACTACAACCAAGTTATTCGCATTAATGACACCACCAGCAGTGCTAAGTGCATTCTTAAGTGGTACTAAACAAAATGATGAACCACAACGCCGAAAAATTGCGCTTAAAACATCGTGTGCGGTGTTCATTATTGGCATTGTGTTGTTCTTTTTTGGTAATACTATGTTTAGTGTTTTCGGTTTTACCCTAGATGCATTCCGTATCGGTTCTGGCGCGTTACTGTTTATCACTGCAGTAGCACTAATGAATGACTCTCCGGATAAAAATAAAATTAGTAGTGATGAGGATATTAGTGTTGTACCGCTTGCAATTCCCCTTTGCATGGGTCCTGCTTCTATCGGTACAATTATTGTTATGGGAACAAGTTCAGTGGGTTTTGCTGCCAATATGGTTGGTGCAGTTTCATTGTTTATTGCTTCTTCGGGCATTTATGCCATGCTTTTATGTGCAAAAAGTATTGCAAAAGTATTAAAAAATACCGGTATTGCTATTTTATCAAAACTAACTGGACTACTAATATCGGCAATTGCTGCACAAGTAGTATTCACTGGCATATCGGCTTTTCTAAAATAGCCAACCTTTATTGACAAATTTTTGTTACGTTATTATGTAAAATAGCGTAACAATTGAATTTGATACCTTATTTAAGATTAAATTATGAGTATTTATTTATTAATTGAATATAATTAATCTTAGTTATTAATGATTAAATTGCGTTTTTTATTGTAGTAATAAGAAGCTAGAATAATGATAATTAAGACAACTTCTGACAATAAAATAAAATGACCCGACTCACCAAACCATACACCAACAATAATCACAATATTAACAATAATTGAAATCGCTGCTAACCATGGAAATAATGGTGATTTAAATTTAATCATCTCTTTAGGATACTTACCACTATTAACGCCTTTACGAAATTGATACTGACACCAAGCGATAATAATCCACGCAAAACAACCTACTTGTCCAGTACCTGCAACTAAGTAGAGATAAAGCTTTTCAGCAGCAATATATTTAGAAAATAATGAAACTAAAGCAATAATTGCAATAAATAAGATGCCTTTAGTGGGGACTCCTCGTTTATTGACATCTGAAAAGTATTTAGGTGCTAAATTATCCTGCGCCATTGACCATAACATACGTGAACTGGCATAAATAGCAGAGTTGGCCGCCGATATCGCAGCACAAAAAATAACAAACAACATCATGTAAGAAGCAAAAGTAATACCCGCTTTATTAAATACCCACACAAAGGGACTAATTTCATCATGCACGGTTCCATATGGGTAAACTAATGCTAAAACCGCAATGGCTAATACATAAAACAGAATAATTCTGAATGCAACACCTGTAATAATTTTAGGTAATACTGTTTGAGGTGACTCAGCTTCACCTGCTGCACTACCAATTAATTCAACGCCTTGAAACGAATACGTCACAATGGTCATACATACAAAAATCGATAAAAAACCGTTAGGAAACCAGCCATGTTCTGTTTTAAAAGTAGGTAATATATGAGTTTGAGTATATTGCTGATACAGAAGATAAATGCCAATACCAATAAAGGCAATAATTGCCAGCACTTTAATGGTTGAAAACCAATACTCACTTTCACCAAAAGCACGCACAGAAGTTAGATGAACTGAGGTTATAACAACTAAAATCAATAAACTAAAAAGATAAATAGGAATAGCAGGAAAAAATTGGTGGGCAATCATAGAAGCGGCTGTTAAATCTGCTGCCATAGACAGAACCCAACTAAGCCAATATAACCAACCAATGGTATAACTCCAAATCGGATTTGGAATAAACATCAATGCATAATGTTGAAAAGAGCCAGCATGTGGAAATGCACAAGAAAGCTCACCTAAACATAACATTGTTGCTAACATTATGCTACCAGCCATTAAATAAGCGATGATAGTCCCCAATGGCCCTACCGTTGTTAATGGTGCAGCGATACCAATAAATAAACCGGTACCAATCGATCCCCCTAACGAAATCATTAGCAGATGACGATTTTTAAGATTCTTTTTTAAATTACTGGGATTTTGGCTTTGTTGTGATGCTGATGTTGCCATGTATAAACCGCCTAATCATTGATAAAAACTGCTGGTTACCCAGCAGTTAACACAAATTAATAGATAAACCGTTTTTCTACACCACTAGTTTGACAAGCCATTAGCAAGGCAGTGTAATCAAGCTCAAATCCAATCATATCACCGACTTTAAGAGTTTGAGTCACATCTTCAATATCGACTAATGTATGATCACTGGTTTGACCAAGTACAGTAATGTTATCATCGATCGGCACACAGCTTTCAGCCGGTACATCTTGACGTCCAAAAGCAAGCAACGCTCGTTTACGTACGCCATGATCGACAAACGTTTTACTATTTAGAAAAGCATCTACCCCTAACTCACCAACTGGAACGGTTGGTTTACTATTAAGCTCGATAATTTGTGCATATAATTTATACATATCACTACAAGCTTTTTCTACAGGTTTATTTGAGTGATGAAATTCATCAAGATATTTCATATCTACATACTCAATACCAAACTCATGTAAACCACCAATCCGGATGTGATTTAGTCCTTCAGGCCAGATACCCTTGTCTAATAGATGATAACTAGTACAATTACCGGCTGATAAATATTGTATTTTAATATTGCAAGCTTTTTCTACTCTACGCGCAATTTCTAAAAAGTCTACTCCATTTTTAACTGTCGGTAGCACAGTACCGTAACAGTTAAAATTGGTGCCAAGCCCATAAAGCTCAACACCCGGTAAAGATAAAATGAGTTTGACCGTATCAATAATTTCATCAATATGTTCAAACCAAATACCTTCGCGTAAATCACCCATATCAACCATTAATAAAACTTGGTGAACCTTTTGTTGCTTGACGGCTTCGTCTGAAAGTGCTTGAATCACCGTTTTTTCACTGTTTAAGCTAATATCTGCATATTTAACAACTTCACTAATTTCGCTTAAACAAGGGCTACGTAACAGGCAAGTTTTACACCCTAAAGCATCTTTTAATTTTTTCAAATTATATGTTCTTGATTCAGCAATAACATCAATACCGCCATCTAGAACTGCTTTTGCAGTTTCAACACAACCATCAAACACTTTATTAACTGCCATTACTTCAATGCCGTGTTTAGCAAGTAACTCTTTTTCAACACGAGCATTGTCCTTTAATTTTCCTAAATCAATTTCCAATACAGGTTTGTACATAAATTTACTCCTCTATATCTTATTGTTGTTGCAAGCGATTACGTTTTTGTGCGCGATGATATATCCATTCAGCTAACACAATTGCAAGCACTGCACCACCAACAATTTTCGCGATATACTCAACATAACCACCCATATCGATTTGTGCTGGTGGAATAAACACTAAGATCACCGCAAATAGCGTAGATAAGAAGCCTAAACCAGGTAAAACAATTGGTAATACTTTACCAGGGATCTTAAAGCTACGTGGTACATCTGGTTGAGTAATACGTAAGCGATAGTACGCAATAAACATCACTAAATAAGGAATAAAGTAACAAATGGTTGTTAATGCGGTTAACATCCAATAGGCAGCAGCAATACTTGGTGATACGAACGTTGAGAAACAAAGTACGGTCACAATGATTGCTTGGATAACTAAAGCAAATGCTGGTGTTTGATACACAGGATGTAAACGACCAATGCGTTCACCAAGCAAATTATCTTCTTTAGATGCTTCTTGTAACATATAGATAGGACCAACTAACCATGAGTTAATTTGACCTAATGCACCAAAGAATAAACAGATTGCCATTACTGGTAATAACCAAGGCATATGTAGCTCTTTAGCAGCAGCCTCCATTGCTTGCATTACACCGGCAACAATATCAGTATCGGCAGCAGGTAATAAGGTATTAATTGCCCAAGTACCAATCATATAGATACCAACGATAACAATTGCAGATACAGCCATCGCTTTAGGGAAGTCACGTTGTGGATCACGAGTACGACCAGCAATCATTGGTGCAACTTCAAGTCCAGCAAAAGCAAACATCATGCTTGATAAAAAGACAATTGTATCCCAGCTACTTAAATCTGGAATCCAATCACTAACATGACTATAGTCAGTTGCCATTGGGTGACCTGTCATCAACCAGACAATTGCTAATAATACAATGATAGCAGCAGGAATAAATACCCCTAACCATGCACTAACACTGTTTATGATTTTAGTCCATTTCATACCTTTGATATTCATTAATGTTAAAATCCAAAATACCACCATGGAACCAACACCAATAAACACCTGATTTTGGGCTAACTCGGCACTAAACATGTAACCAATTGCAGTAAATCCAAATTGTAACATTAATGGGAAGAATAGAACGCATGAGAATAAGAAACAAACGACCACTATCCAGCCAACTCGTTTACCAAACGCTTCTTTTACCCAAACAAAAATCCCCCCATCTTTTGGCCAACCAGTAGAAAGTTCACCACAAACCATCGCTAAAGGGAAAAACAAACAAAATGCAGCAAGAAGCCAAAGCACCATTGCTGACGCTCCGTAAGGAGCAACATTAGGAATTTGACGTAAACTTAGTATGGCTATGACATTCATAAATACAATGTCTTTAATACCAAGTAAACTTGAATCTTTAGAATCACTCATAATAACCTCACATTATAATATCTGGGGCGAGAAGTGCCCCAGATAACTCATGATTAATACACGTCGTATCCAACCATATCCTCGTAAGTGTCCTCACGGCGAATCAATCGATCTTTACCTTTTTTATCAATCATAACAACGGCAGTACGCGGTCGATTGTTATATACTGTTTGACTTTCGATGGTATAAGCTCCTGCATCAAGGAATGCAATGATATCCCCAACTTGAGTGTCTTTTGGTAATAAGAACTCTTCACCTTTTACACCTACATGGAAATAGTCACCACCATCACATAAAGGTCCAGCAAGTTTAATGTATTGATCATGCTCTTCGGTAATTCTTGACGCATCATACACATAGAAGAACCAATCAAAATGCTGACTATCAGATAACACGCTATAACCTGCGTCAACAAATTTCCACTCAACATGTTCTTCAATGTTACCGTCTAAATCGTAATTTGTTTTACGTTTCTCACAAGCAACTTCGGTTAATAATACAGCAGCAGATCCTGTTACTTTACGACCTGGTTCAATACAGATTTCAACATCGGTACGCCATTTATGTACTTCTCTAATCACTGCATCAGCAAAATCTTGTGCAGTAATACCGGCATACATATTATCCTGTAATGGATTACCATTTTCTTCGTCATATTTATATGGAACTGGAATACCGCCACCAACGTTAATTAAATCCAATTTAATACCAAGGACTTCTTCTAAACGGCGTGACTCATCGACTAATACTTTCGTTGCTTTAGCAAATGGTTCTGATTCTGGTACTTGATCCCCTACGTGCATATGTAAACCACGTAAATGAACATAAGGCATTTCAAGAATACGACGACAGGTTTCTTCCGCTTGTTCTAAGTCAATACCTGATTTAGCATGATATGCCGTAACAAGTTCCGCATGAGTTGCTGATGGTACATTTGGTTCAACTCGCACACAAACATTCGCTACTTTCTTCAATCGACGTGAAATTTCATCAATGATATCGAGTTCATATAAGCTATCAACATTGATAATATAAAGATCATTTTGAATAGCAAATTCTAAATCAACCGGTTTTTTAACCACGCCATTGAAAACGATTTGACTACCTGGAAAACCGATCTCTAGACATTTACGCACTTCAAACATTGAATTTGCTTCAGCATAAATACCTGCATCTTTAATTGCTTTTAGCACACCCATTACAGAACATGTTTTTGACGCATAGAAAATCTTAGTATTTGGATGAGCTTTAAACGAATCTTTGATTTCTTGAATATTACGGTCAATTTCTTTTTCAGAAAATACGTAAAAAGGTGTTGGATATTTCTTTGCTAATTCTTCTAAATTTACGCCATCAAAACATAATTTACCGTTTTGAGCACTGAAACGACGATCTTTGGTTATAAGATCTGAGCGTAATTTGTTATAATTTGACATAATTTTGTCGGACATAAGACCTCCAGTTAATTAGTACATAAAAAGTACATAAGAAAACAAGCAAAATGGCTTTTCACTTGCAATGCAATCAGCATGCCAACTTATAAATTATTAAAAATCAATTTATTATAAAAATAATTACAAAAACAATATTGGTCATATTGTTTAAAACATGTTTTTATGACAAAAATTTGTCACAAATTTATTAATGGTTGAAAGGTATTTAAATTAACGTAAGCTAAACTTAGCTAATAAGCTAAATTAAAAAGGTACTAATATCATGACAATCGATCCTGAATTATTACAATCATTAGAAATATTCAAACATTTTTTTGATTTAATCCATCAGCCAATGGCTATTATCGATAAAGAAGGTAAATACATTTATTATAATCGGGAAAGTGCAGAACTTGATGGTTATCCTATGGAACAAGCCATTGGTAAACCAATGCTTAAAGTTTATCCTAATTTAAGAAAAGAAGATAGTACCATGTTACAAGCTTTACAACAAGGTAAGGAATATCAGGATAATTATCAAAGCTACTATAATCATGTAGGTAAACTTGTTGATTATATGCATACCACCGTACCGCTTTATAATAAACATAAAGATATTATTGGTGCGATCGAAATAGGACGAAATTTATCAACTGTTAGACAATTACAAGATCAAGTATTCAAACTTAATAGTAAGTTATACCAAAACAAAGACCAACCATTACCTGAAATTGTTTTTGTATCGCAGAAAATGCAAAAGGTTATTGATCAAACAAATATTTTAGGGGCGAATGATGTTCCAGTTTTAATTGTTGGTGAAACTGGAACGGGTAAAGAGCTTTTTGCTCATTTGATACATCAAACGAGTCACCGCCGTAATCACGCGTTTATTTCGTTAAATTGTAGTGCTTTACCAACCACATTGATTGAAAGTACCTTATTTGGGACAGTCAAAGGTGCATTTACTGGTGCTGAAAATCATCCTGGCTATTTAGAACTGGCTAATGGGGGCACACTATTTCTTGACGAACTTAATGCTATGCCACTTGATATGCAAAGCAAATTACTTAGATTTTTACAAGAAAAGACTTACTGGCCATTAGGTGGCAATAAAGAGCAACATGCCGATGTAAGAATTGTTGCCGCCATGAATGAATCGCCAGCAGAGTTATTAAAAACGGGGAAAATGCGAAGTGACCTATTTTATCGATTAAATGTAGGATTAATTAAACTCCCAGCACTTCGGGAAAGGAAAGAAGATATTCCTGTATTAGCTCGATACTTTATTGATAAACATAAAACCGATGTAAATGTTGTGATAACAGGTATTAGTGAACACGCATTACAACAACTTATGTCTGCTCCTTGGCCGGGAAATGTAAGAATGCTTGAAAATGCAATCGTACGTAGTATAGTCTTACAAAATGAACCAGGAGAATTGCAACAAATTATCCTTGACGACGAACTATTTGACATTCACAGCCCTTACCCAGAAAATCAATCTGAAACTAAATTTGAAAAACCAAGTACAAGCATAGTCGCAAGCAATAACAATTTAACCGAACAAGTTGAAAATTATGAAAAACAACTTATTATTGATGCATTAAATCAAGCAAACGGTAAAATTATTGCTGCTGCAAAACTATTAAATATTTCACGGACTACATTACAATATAAGGTAAAAAAATACCACATTCAAATGGGAGTAATAGATAACTAGTCTCTGTTAATCAAAGGCTTGTGCGCAGGCAAATGCACTGCTCCAGGCCCATTGAAAATTATAACCGCCTAACCAACCAGCCACATCAACAACTTCACCAATAAAATAGAGATTCGGATGTGATTTAACCGCCATCGTTTTTGAAGATAACGCATCAGTACTGACTCCCCCTAATGTCACTTCAGCCGTTCGATATCCTTCCGTACCATTTGGCGTTATACACCATTGAGTCAATGTATTATAAAGGTCTTGTTGCTGCTTAGGGTTAAGTTGCTTAACCGTTATGTCAGTTATCAAATTCAATTGTATTAATGCCTCAATCAACCTTTTCGGTAAAATCTGTGATAAACAATTTTTTAGGGTTTGATTGCGATTTTGTTCAAGTAATGGTTTAAATGTTGATTCAAATGACCTATCTGGCAATAAGTTAATAATGATTGGCTCCCCGGCTTGCCAATAACTAGAAATTTGTAAAATTGCGGGTCCTGATAATCCACGATGGGTGAATAATAAGTTTTCTTTAAAACGGATTCGTTCATTAGATACTTCAACCGGAACAGCAATTCCTGATAACGTGGATAATACTTCTAACAACGGTTTATGTAACGTAAATGGCACCAGTCCCGCTTTTACTGGTACAACAGGGATAGCTAATTTTTCAGCTATTTTGTATCCGATAGAGGTCATGCCAAGTGCTGGCATCGACTGTCCGCCCGTTGCCACAATTAATTGTTCAGTTTCAATACAACCTTGTGAAGTATATAACTTAAATCCTTTATCTACAGACTCAACTTCTTCTAATTGTGTTTGTAGCATAAATTTAACTTGTCCTTTTTGACACTCTTGTGCAAGCATATCGACAATATCTTGAGCTGAATTATCACAAAATAACTGACCATGATCTTTTTCATGATAAGCAATCTTATATTCATTAACTAATTGAATAAAATCCCATTGGGAGAATCGTTTTAAAGCAGATTTACAAAAATGCGGATTTTGAGAAATATAATTACTTGCTTCAACAGTGAGATTAGTAAAATTACATTTACCACCACCAGACATTAATATTTTACGGCCAATTTTTTTACCATTATCAATTATAGTGACATCATAGCCTCTTTGTCCTAATAATCCCGCACAAAACAGCCCTGCTGCTCCAGCACCTACAATTGTAATTTTCGTTTGCATATTTAATATACATTACTCAAAGAAAAAGATGACGTATTATAGCAGTATAAATCTTGCGATTCTAACTACCTCAATCTTGAAAAAATTGTCTATTTTGATGCTCATAATTTCCTTTTTACAAACTTTTTTTGATCAAATATTAATTCTGATTATGAAAAAAACGATCGTTTACCAAGATTTTATCCTAATAAAAATTTAATTTTAATAAAAACAGATAATTAAAATCAGATATTAGCTTCATTAATAACTTTGATATAAGTTATTAGAAGATTGACTTATAAGTAATATTTATTTGACCAAAATACTATTTTTCTTTAATTTCTTAGTCATTATGGGATTAAAGCCTATTTTTTCTTAAATTATAAAAGCGATGAATTAGAGGCAATGATATGTTATATAACCAGCATCATGAAAAAGATAACTGCGGATTTGGTTTAATAGCTCATATTGAAGGGCAACCAAGTCATAAAGTGGTGCGTACTGCAATACACGGGCTTGCCCGAATGCAACACCGAGGAGCCATACTATCAGACGGTAAAACTGGTGATGGCTGTGGCCTTTTATTACAAAAACCTGATCGTTTTTTTAGACTAGTTGCACAAGAAGCTGGCTGGCGTTTAGCGACCAATTATGCTGTTGGTATGCTATTTTTAAGTCAAGACGAAAAAGAAGCACAAGCTAGCCGTGATATTGTCGAAGAAGAACTTGCTAATGAAACTTTATCTATTTTAGGTTGGCGTGAAGTACCTATCGATAAAAGTGTTTTAGGCGAAATTGCCTTATCATCACTACCACAAATTGAACAAGTTTTTGTCAATGCCCCTGCTGGATGGACTAAAATTGATTTAGAGCGTCGTTTATATATGGTGCGTCGCCGTATTGAAAAACGAGTACAAGATGATACTTTTTATGTATGCAGTTTTTCAAATCAGGTTAATATCTATAAAGGCCTTTGCATGCCTAAAGATTTACCACGATTTTATTTAGATTTAGCGGATCTGCGTATGGAAACAGCAATCTGTTTATTCCATCAACGCTTTTCAACCAATACGGTTCCTCGTTGGCCACTTGCCCAACCTTTTAGACATCTAGCCCATAATGGTGAAATTAATACCATTGAAGGTAATAGACAATGGGCAAAAGCACGTTCTTATAAATTTAAAACACCATTGATACCCGATCTACAAGATGCCGCACCTTTCGTAAATGTTACAGGTTCGGATTCAAGTTCATTAGATAATATGCTTGAACTATTTTTAGTGGGCGGTATGGATATTGTGCGTGCTATGCGCCTACTTGTGCCACCTGCATGGCAAAATAATCCTGACATGAACGAAGATCTACGTGCCTTTTTTGATTTTAATTCAATGCATATGGAACCATGGGATGGCCCAGCAGGTATTGTTATGTCTGACGGACGTTATGCAGCCTGTAATTTAGACCGTAATGGTTTGCGCCCTGCTCGTTATGTCATTACCACCGATAAACTCATTACCTGCGCGTCAGAAATTGGTATTTGGGATTATCAACCTGACGAAGTTGTCGCTAAAGGACGCGTTGGCCCAGGCGAACTGATGGTAATTGATACTGAAGAAGGCCGTATTTTACAATCATCAGAAACAGATAACGATCTACAAAAACGTCATCCATATAAAGAATGGATGGCTAAAAACGTGAAGCGACTTATTCCTCTTGAAGATTTACCCGATGAAAATATTGGTTCACGCACCTATGATGATGTATTACTTGCTACCTATCAAAAACAATTTGGTTATAGTAGTGAAGAACTTGAACAATGTATCCGAGTTTTAGGTGAAAACGGTCAAGAAGCCACTGGCTCGATGGGAGATGATACGCCATTTGCGGTACTATCAAGCAGACCACGCCTGATTTATGATTACTTCAGACAAAAATTTGCCCAAGTCACCAATCCTCCAATCGATCCATTGCGTGAAGCGCACGTAATGTCACTTTCTACCAGCATTGGACGTGAAATGAATGTTTTTGCTGAAGCAGAAGGACAAGCGCATCGTGTGGCATTTAAATATCCGGTTTTAGTTCATTCAGATCTTGAGCAGTTAATCGCCTTAGAGTCTCGCTACTATAAATCTGAAAAACTTGATATGACTTATGATATTGACGGCAGTTTGCGCGATGCAATTGAACAGTTATGTGGTGATGCTGAAGCAAAAGTACGTAATGGTACAGTATTACTAATTCTATCAGATAAAAATATCGCAGCTGATCGCTTACCTATTCCTGCACCTATGGCGTTAGGTGCAGTACAGCAACGCTTAGTTGAAAAGAATTTACGTTGTGATGCAAATATTATTGTAGAAACAGGTAGTTGTCGTGACCCACATCAATTTGCCGTACTTATCGGTTTTGGTGCTACAGCCATTTATCCTTATTTAGCATACGAAACTTTAGCAAAAATGGTTGATAATGGCACCATTAATAAATCCTACCGCGAAGCTATTTTGAATTATCGTAATGGGATTAATAAAGGTTTATATAAAATCATGTCTAAAATGGGCATCTCAACCGTTGCCTCTTATCGATGTTCAAAACTATTTGAAGCAGTCGGATTACATAAAGATGTGGTTGATCTCTGCTTCCAAGGAGTCACTAGTCGTATCAGTGGCGCTAATTTTGATGATTTTGCTCAAGACCAATTTAACTTATCCAAAAGTGCTTGGTTACGTCGTAAACCATTAGATCAAGGTGGATTACTTAAATTTGTTTATGGTGGCGAATATCATGCTTATAATCCCGATGTTGTACAATCATTACAACTGGCTGTCAATAATGGCAACTATGAAGATTATAAACGTTATGCAGATATCGTTAATAATCGACCTGTTGCTACATTGCGTGATTTATTAAAACTTAATCCACCTGAAAATGGGGCTATTGCACTTGATGAAGTTGAACCTGAAGAATCATTGTTTAAACGTTTCGACTCGGCAGCAATGTCAATTGGCGCACTTAGCCCAGAAGCGCATGAATCACTTGCAACAGCAATGAATACTTTAGGGGGTTATTCAAATTCTGGCGAGGGAGGTGAAGATCCTGCGCGCTATAACACCATCAAAGTTTCTCGTATTAAACAAGTGGCATCAGGCCGTTTTGGGGTAACACCGGGTTATTTAATGAGTGCAGATGTCATTCAAATTAAAGTGGCACAAGGTGCTAAACCAGGTGAAGGCGGTCAACTACCAGGCGATAAAGTCACACCTTATATTGCTAAATTACGTTTTTCAGTCCCTGGCGTAACCCTAATTTCGCCACCGCCTCATCACGATATTTACTCTATTGAGGATTTAGCTCAGCTAATTTTCGATTTAAAACAGATTAACCCAAATGCAATGATTTCAGTTAAATTGGTTTCAGAGCCAGGCGTAGGAACCATTGCGACTGGTGTGGCTAAAGCTTATGCCGATTTAATCACTATTTCAGGTTATGACGGCGGAACAGGAGCGAGTCCATTAACATCCGTTAAATATGCGGGTTCACCATGGGAGCTGGGACTTGTTGAAACCCAACAATCTTTAGTTGCAAACGGATTACGTCACAAAATACGTTTACAAGTTGATGGTGGATTAAAAACGGGTACAGATATTGTAAAAGCCGCCATTTTAGGTGCTGAAAGCTTTGGTTTTGGTACAGGACCAATGGTTGCCTTAGGTTGTAAATACTTGCGTATTTGTCATCTTAATAATTGTGCAACAGGTGTTGCTACCCAAGATGAAAAATTACGGAGTGAGCATTATCATGGTTTACCGGAAAAAGCCATGAATTATTTCCGCTTTATTGCACGTAATACCCGAGAAGTTATGGCCGAGCTCGGTGTAAGTCGTATTGTTGATTTAATCGGACGGACAGATCTTCTTTTAGAACTGGACGGTATTACCGCTAAACAACAAAAACTGGATTTATCAAGTCTGCTCGAAACAGCAACGCCACATGAAGGTAAACCTGTTTACTGCATTGAAGATAATAAACCATTTGATAAAGGTGTGCTTAATAAAGAGATCATCACACAAACCCAACAGTTTGTTGATGCGCGCCAAAGTAAAAGTTTCTACTTTGATATTCAAAACACAGACCGTTCTGTGGGCACTAGTCTATCGGGCTATATTGCCAAAAAATATGGTGATCAAGGTTTAGTATCAGAACCAATTTCATTAAACTTCAACGGCACAGCCGGTCAAAGTTTTGGTGTATGGAATGCTGGTGGCGTAGATTTAACCCTAACAGGTGATGCCAACGACTATGTTGGGAAAGGTATGGCAGGCGGCCGCATTGTTATTCGTCCACCTCAAGGCTCAGCGTTTTTAAGTCATGAAGCAACTATTGCCGGAAATACCTGTCTCTATGGTGCAACTGGAGGTAAATTATACGCAGCAGGTCGTGCTGGCGAACGTTTTGCTGTACGTAATTCAGGTGCCATCAGTGTGGTTGAGGGCATTGGTGATAATGGTTGTGAATATATGACTGGCGGTATTGTTTGTGTTTTAGGTAAAACCGGTGTTAACTTTGGTGCAGGAATGACGGGGGGTTTTGCTTATATCTTAGATATTGATGGTGATTTTGATAAACGCATTAATAAAGAATTAGTTGAAATGTTAAATGTTGCTGATTACCCAATTCATGAAGAACATCTTCGTGGCTTAATCATGGAACATTCTCAACTGACCAACTCATCTCGTGCGGAAGAAATCTTAGCTAATTGGCAAGAATTTGCTAAACAATTTGTATTAGTTAAAC
The DNA here is from genome assembly GCF_984568995.1 of Gilliamella sp. LMG 34360. NCBI lineage: Bacteria > Pseudomonadati > Pseudomonadota > Gammaproteobacteria > Orbales > Orbaceae > Gilliamella > Gilliamella sp. LMG 34360. Next base: position 2,870,989 of record NZ_OZ474900.1, read on the forward strand.
CGAAATCTAGCGATGTAAAAGCACTACTTGGGCATCGTAGTCGTTCATCAGCAGAACTACGCGTTCAGGCACAATAAGGAGAACACGAAATGAGTCAAAATGTTTATCAGTTTATCGATTTACAACGTGTTGATCCGCCTAAAAAATCGCTAAACATCCGTAAAATAGAATTTGTCGAAATCTATGAAGGCTTTTCAGCTTCGCAGTCTCAAGCGCAAGCTGATCGTTGCTTAGCATGTGGTAATCCATATTGTGAGTGGCGATGCCCTGTGCATAACTATATTCCTAATTGGCTAAAATTAGTTAACGAAGGCAAAATTTTAGAAGCAGTTGAACTATCTCACCAAACGAATAGTTTACCTGAAGTTTGTGGACGCGTTTGCCCACAAGACCGCCTTTGTGAAGGTTCTTGTACTCTTAATGCAGAATTTGGTGCAGTTACCATTGGTAATATTGAACGTTATATCACTGATGAAGCATTCAAAATGGGATGGAAACCGAATCTATCAAATGTCGAAAAAACTGGATTAAAAGTGGCGATTATTGGTGCTGGTCCAGCAGGTCTTGCTTGCGCTGATGTCTTAGTACGTAATGGGGTTACTCCGGTTGTTTTCGATCGTCATCCAGAAATTGGTGGGTTGTTAACGTTTGGTATTCCTGCTTTTAAATTAGATAAAGAAGTATTAATTAACCGCCGTCGTATTTTTACCGAAATGGGTGTTGAATTCAGATTGAACACCGAAGTTGGCAAAACGATACAACTGGCTGATTTACTCAATGAATTTGCAGCGGTCTTTATTGGTACAGGAACATATCAATCTATGCGTGCAGGGCTTGAAAATGAAGATGCAAATGGTGTCTATGATGCATTACCATTTTTGATTGCTAATACTAAGCACATTATGAAACATGAGCAAACACAAGGTACACCATATGTTGATATGAAAAATAAACGTGTTGTCGTATTAGGTGGTGGTGATACCGCCATGGATTGTGTGCGAACATCTATCCGTCAAGGTGCAACCGAAGTAACATGCGCTTATCGTCGTGATGAAGCCAATATGCCAGGCTCTAAACGTGAAGTTAAAAATGCCAAAGAAGAAGGCGTACAATTCCAATTTAATGTGCAACCGCTTAGCATTGAAATCAATAAAACAGGACAAGTGACAGGTGTAAAAATGGTAAGAACTGAGCTTGGTGAACCCGATGCCAAAGGTCGTCGATCACCGGTGGTTATCGATGGTTCTGAATTTGTTCTTCCTGCCGATGCTGTCGTTATGGCATTTGGATTTAAACCACATGCAATGCCGTGGCTAGCCGAGCATGGTGTTGAGTTTGACGACAAAGGGCGAATAATCGCACCTGAAATAAAAGGTTATCAAACAACCAATTCCAAAATCTTTGCGGGTGGCGATGCGGTTCGTGGCTCTGATTTAGTTGTAACGGCAATTAGCGAAGGCCGTAAGGCTGCAGCAGGTATCTTGGATTATTTAGAAGTATAATTGCTAGTTTTTTATCAAAAAATAAAACCCGCTTTATATAAGCGGGTTTTTAATTATAGATAAATTCATTTCAGCAATAGTCTATCCAATAATGAATAATGTAAAAAATTAAGCCAATTCTGCATCTACTATTGGTTGTTCATTTCCATATTCATCAATTAAAAAAATTGATACCCAATCAACACCATCGCAGAGTAGCTGTTGCCACGTGATTTTACGCTCATCAATTAAGTTCACATTGCCATTTTCATCAAAGTCATAAAGTTCTTTCTCAGAATCATAGTCAATACTGTAGCCAAATGTTAATTTTATTTTTGACGCAGGCACATTAAGTTTTTCAAGTGATCTATTGTTCTTTTCTTCATTAGAGTGACTATCACAAAACATTGCGTTATATCCATGCACCGTTTCATCAAATAGCAATATTTCTTCTTTACTATTAATGGATTTTGCCACAATTTTAATATTGGAAAAAGTTGGCTCTAAACCAGTAATATAGCCATTTTCTAATTCACCATAATAGTAAATTTCAAACCATTGTTCTTTATTGGATGATTGGATAAAAAAAGATGTTTCTCCGTCAAACTCATCTTCAATAATGTTTATAGCATATTGTGTTAAATGGGATGGTATTTTCATGTTAATTCTTCTTATCTATGTAAACGATATGGTTCGTCCATCGCAACAAAAGATTGTTCTTGTAATGCATCATTTATCCAATCTTTAATGCCTTTGGTATTACAAATAGTATCAATATAGTTGTTAAGAATTGGGCTGGTTGCTATATGATAATTTTTTAATCTTAGGCATAAAGGGGCATAAAAGCCATCGGCTATACTAAAATCGCCAAACAAATAGTTACAATTTGTTTTTTTCGAGGTTAATAACGAGGATAGCAAATCATCTAAAAACATGATTTCTTTTTTTACCTCTAAATGGTCTCGTAATATTATTTGCCCTATTTGAGGAAACTCAGCTTCAATATTCATCGGCAAATAAGTTCGAATAGCTTGAAATCCAGAATGCATTTTAGCGACTAAACTTCGAGCAATTGCTCTTTTTTTGGGGTCAGCCGGCCATAAAGCTAGGTCGTGATGCTTTTCAGCCAAATATTCACAAATAGCTAAAGAGTCACTTATCACTAAATCTTCATCAATTAGGATAGGTACAGTGCCGTATTTTGAAACAGAGCACATTGTCCTTTTAAACAAAGAATCATCATTAAAACTATCAAATTTAACAAGCTTTTCGTTAAAAGGAATATCAAAATATTTCATCACAACCCAAGGACGCATAGACCATGTTGAGTAGTTTTTATTGCCAATATAAAGTGTATAATTCATATTCAACATCCCTTTTAACAAAATTAATTAAAATCGAAAAATTTGTTCGATAACCAACTTTTTTAAATAATATTTATTCCAAATGTTATTTATAAATAAACTAAATTGGTACCTTTTTCTGGTTGAAAAACAGCTTTTCCAAATTCATCCAGAAAATAAGCAATGTGATCCGATTTATCGCCTAATAAACGACCTTTAACTTTATTCCACGTTAATAATGCTATCGTTGAATCAGGTTCACAGCAAATTAACATAGGTTGTTGAAGTTCATCATTCCAATAGAACTGACCACCATATAATTTATGCGCAGTTAATAACAGATAACAGCCATATTCTTGCGATATCATATTCAGTTGTTCTTCTGGCAGACCGAAACTTTTATCAGCCATTTCGCCAATGATCATCTCAACGACGGTAATGCTTTTTTCGGAGTAATCGAGTTGATTAATACTCCAAGTTGGACTGTGTAAAATAGCATTTTGTGCCCATGCTTCGATTTCTTGATACAATTCATTTTTTTGTTCAGTCATTTTGATTCACTTTAAACGTTTATTATCTTGTTCTAACTGCTTAACACTTTGCCATGCATCTTCCATTTCTTCAAGTGTTGCATCGGGTAAAGCACGATCTTTTTGTTTGAGTATTGATTCTACTTGCTTAAAACGCCGTTCGAATTTTTTATTAGCTTGTTGTAAACAGAGTTCTGACTTTACCTTTAAATGTCTGGCTAAATTAACAGTAGCAAAAAACAGATCACCAAGCTCTTCTTCAATTTTTTGATGATCGCGTTCAGTTCGATTGAGCTCTTGCTCTACTTCGCCAATTTCTTCTTTTACTTTATCTAATACAGGTTGTAATTCATTCCAATCAAATCCAACTGATGCACAACGTTTTTGGATTTTTTCGGCTTTCATTAAAGCTGGGATAGAATTGGGTATATCATCTAATATTGAATATTGTGCTCGTTTATCACGTTCTTGTTGTTTTAATCGTTCCCAATTAGGTTTTTTTTCCGTTTTATCGGTAAAGATATGGGGATGACGACTGACTAACTTATCGGCAACCGCATTACAAATATCATCAAAATTGAACTCCCCTTGATCATTAGCTAAATCAGCGTAAAAAATGATTTGAAATAATAAGTCGCCCAATTCATTTTTTAGTTCTTGCATATTTTGATGATCAATGGCATCTAAGACTTCATAGGTTTCTTCTAAAGTATAACTTTTTAAAGATGCGAAAGTTTGTACTCTATCCCATTCACAACCATCAATAGGATCACGAAGTTGCTTAGTAATAGCTTGTAGGCGTTTTAGTCCATTCACGATACCGACACCTCTAGGATTTTAACAATGATCGCATATTGTAAAGCTTTTAAGTCAAAAGCGGTTATTATTTTACACTCGAATTAACACAAATTTTTAATATAACGAGTAAAAATTTTATCGAAAATTATAATAAAAAGTATAAATATTCTGTTATTGATAGAACTTCTAGTCGATAAAAGCGAATTAAGTATATAATAGCTTCTTATCAAATTAACCTAATGACATAATATGAATAATTTACGAGAACTTACATTAAGAGGCACTATTTTAGGTGCTTTTATAACTGTCATTTTTACTGCATCGAATGTCTATCTTGGCTTAAAAGTCGGATTAACATTCTCATCGGCTATACCTGCCGCAGTAATTTCAATGGCAATATTGAGGCTGTTTTCAGGATCGACAATCTTAGAAAATAATATGGTGCAAACCCAAGCTTCTGCTGCGGGCACATTATCTTCAATTATATTTGTTTTACCTGGCTTATTAATGATTGGGTATTGGCAAAGTTTTCCATTTTGGTTAACACTTGCAATTTGCGCCGCTGGTGGAATGCTAGGAGTGCTATTTTCAATCCCGTTGCGTCACGTTATGGTGGTCAAAAGTAATTTACCCTATCCAGAAGGTGTTGCTGCTGCCGAAATATTAAAAGCTGGCTCAAAGACTGAAGGAAATGACGCTAATGATGGACTAAAGGATATTTTATTTGGTGGTGTGGTAGCCTCCATTGTGAGTTTATTTACTAATGGTTTTAGAATTTTGTCAGACAGCACCGCTTATTGGTTTACTGCTGGTAAATCCATTTTTCAACTACCGATGGGCTTTTCGTTAGCGCTTTTGAGTGCTGGTTACTTGATAGGTATTATGTCAGGTATAGCAGTTTTAATTGGAACAATTATTGCTTGGCTATTTGGCATTCCAATTTTAAGTCTAATTAGTGATTATGATTCAAGTCAACCTTTATCACAAATTGCTATGGGATTTTGGGCTAAAGATATTCGCTTTATTGGTGCAGGTACTATTGCTATCGCAGCTATTTGGACACTACTTACTTTAATCAAACCAGTAATCGAAGGATTAAAAATTTCATTCAAAACCATGCGCTCTGATGTATCAGCGAGCGATATTGCCCCAACAGATCAAGACTTATCACCTAAAACGATATTCTTAATCATGGCAGGCATGTTGATGATTCTACTTATCACCTTTTATGCGTTTATTGCTGATAGTGGATTATCATTAGGCGTAGCATGGTCATTAGTCATATGTGCGGTTCTATTTGCATTTATTATGGGCTTTTTAGTAGCTGCTGCTTGTGGTTATATGGCAGGATTAGTTGGATCATCCGCGAGCCCAATCTCAGGCATTGCGATTGTGGCTGCTATTGTTATTTCACTTATCTTACTTGGTTTAGGCGAAATCAATGGCATGTTGGACTCTATAGAAGGTACTAATTTTGCAACAGCTCTTGCACTATTTACCACCAGTGCTGTTTTAGCCGTGGCATGTATTTCTAATGATAACCTGCAAGATCTAAAAACGGGTTATTTAGTCCAAGCTACACCATGGAAACAGCAAGTCGCATTATTAATCGGTTGTATTGTTGGCGCTATTGTCATTGCCCCTATCTTAGAAATTTTATATAACGCTTATGGCTTCACTGGTGCGGTTCCTCGTCCAGATATGGATCAATCACAAGTATTAGCAGCACCACAAGCAACTCTTATGACGACCATTGCTAAAGGTATTTTTTCACATAATCTTGATTGGACCATGATCTTAATCGGCTTAGTGGTTGGTGCGGTTATTATTATTATTGACTTAGTTTTAGCTGCTAATAACTCTAAATTTAGATTGCCAGCTCTTGCTGTTGGTTTAGGTATTTATTTACCGCCAAGCATTACTATGCCTATCTTCGTGGGAACAGTATTATCGTGGATTATAAAACGTAATGCTTATGCAAAAGCAACAACGCTTAAATTGAATCCAGAAGAAGAGTATAAAAAAGTCGATCGAAAAGCTGCATTAATTGCTTCAGGTCTGATTGTTGGTGAGAGCTTAGTCGGGGTAATTTTAGCTGTTGTAATTGTAATTAGCATTGCTAGTGGTGGTAGTGATGCTCCACTTGCCATACCAACTGATTTAGGGGTATTACCTCAATATCTAGGACTTTTGGTTTTCGTGACCATTTGTGTATTATTTATTCGTCGAGCATTATCAGTGCTTAAACGATAATTCTATTATGATGCCCTTTATCAGAATGAGATAAAGGGTATTATAAGCTATTTCAGGGTATTTCCTAATTTAAGCGTTAAGGCAATATTCATTGATGTCTGAAAAAGATTCGCTCTTGCTGCCGTAGGCTCTAGAACCTCGGATAAGGTAGCAACTTTACTTAAAATGCTAAACATCGCATTAATCCCATAAGGATAAATAGTTTCTGCTTTATCACCTAAACTCCCAACAATTGCTATAACTGGTTTTTGATATTTTTGAGCAATACGGGCAACACCTACAGGGACCTTACCATTGATACTTTGATAATCTAATCGTCCTTCACCCGTAATAACTAAATCGGCATCCGAAATCAGTGTATCTAAATTTAAAGTTTCAGTAATAATTTCAATTCCAGGTCTTAATTTAGCATTCATAAACGCTAATAAAGCGGCTCCCATTCCCCCTGCAGCGCCTGTTCCTGGAGTAGATTCAATATCGATATTAAAACTATTTTTTATTATTTGGGCAAAATGTTTAAGATTTTTATCAAGCAAATGAACATCAGCGAGTGACGCTCCTTTTTGTGGTCCAAATATGAATGAAGCACCATTTTCACCCGTTAACGGATTAGTAACATCACAAGCGACTTCAAAATCACAATCTTTAATTCGTCGATCAATTTCACTAATGTCAATTTTATCAAGTTCACTTAATGAAATACCGCCATAACCGATTTGATTACCATATTTATCTAAAAGTTTAACACCTAATGCTTGCAACATTCCAGCTCCGCCGTCATTTGTTGCACTACCACCAATACCAATGATAAATTTTTTACAACCTTTATCAAGAGCATCTTTGATTAATTCTCCAGTACCATATGAGGTAGTAATTTTAGCATCTCGTTTACTTACAGGTACACGCTCAAGGCCACTTGCTGAAGCCATTTCTATCACAGCTGTTTGTCCATCTCCTGAAATACCATAAAAAGCAAAACCTTTTTCGCCTAATGGATCAGTAATAGATACCGTGATTTTATTACCATTTAATGCATCAACCATTGCATCAACAGTCCCCTCTCCTCCATCAGCAACTGGTATTAAAAAATATTCAGCCTGTGGGTAAACGTTTAAAAATCCCTTTTTAATTATATTAGCAACTTCAATAGCACTTAGGCTTTCTTTAAAAGAATCAGGAGCGATGACAATTTTCATATCTATCCTTATGGAATTAGTCAAAGTTATTGAGTATGTCTCCATACTCAATTTTAACCTTATTATTTAATTTCTATTTTTGCTAAACTCTCATAGTAACGTGCCAACGCACTATGATCGCATTCTCCCATACCATCAGTTTTAAGGGCTTGCATCATTTCCATTACAGCTGCAGTTAATGGTAATGACGTACCAACACCGTGAGAAGTATCTAAAGCATTTTGTAAATCTTTAATATGTAAATCAATTCTAAAACCGGGTTTAAAGTTACGATTTAAAACCATTGGCGCTTTAGCATCTAATACCGTACTTCCAGCTAATCCTCCACGAATGGCTTGATAAACTAATTCAGGGTTTACACCAGCTTTAGTTGCTAATACTAATGCCTCAGACATAGCTGCAATATTCAAAGCAACAATTACTTGATTTGCTAATTTAGTGACATTTCCAGCACCAATTTCACCTGTGTAAACAACTGAACCTGCCATAGCTTTCATTATGTCATAATGTTTATCAAAAATAGTTTTATCGCCCCCCACCATAACAGATAATGTGCCATCAATTGCTTTTGGTTCTCCACCACTAACTGGTGCGTCTAACATTGCCAAACCTTTTTTAACAACTTCATCATGAATTTCACGACTTGCTAAAGGTGCAATTGAACTCATATCTATGATAGTAGTACCCGGTTTAGCACCATCAATTATACCATTTTCGCCTAAAACAACTTCTTTTACATGTGGTGAATTAGGTAACATAGTAATTATAACGTCACAGAGTTGAGCAACTTCTTTAGCATTTACAGCACCTTGTGCTCCAGCAGCTACAACTTCATCAACCGATGATTGATTTTTATCACACACTACTAATGAATAACCCGCTTTTAACAGGTTTTTGCTCATCGGTTTACCCATAATACCTAAACCAATAAAACCAATTTTCATTTTACTCTCCTTTTTTACAATTAAACTAGTACTAGTTACTTTAAAAACTTATCTGCTAATGTTTGAGTTGAGTTTCTTAACAAACTAAGATCACTACCAACTGCTACGAATGTTGCTCCCATTGCAATATAATGATGAGCATCAGCTTCAATCGGAGCTAAAATGCCACATGCTTTACCTTGTGTTTTAGCTACCTCAAAAACATGTTTTATTGTGGCTTGTACGTCAGGATGCTTAGGATTTCCAAAATGTCCTAATGAAGCAGATAAATCACTTGGTCCAACAAAAATACCATCAACACCCTCAACTGCAGTGATTGCTTCAACATTATCAACTGCCTGTTGAGTCTCAATTTGTACCATTACACAAATATTTTGATTAATTTTAGTGAAATAATCTGGAATTGTTCCAAAAGCATTACTACGATGAGCGACTGAAACGCCTCTTAGACCTTCCGGTGGATAACGAGTATAAGATACAGCTTGTTTAGCTTGCTCTACCGTTTCTATATAAGGGATTAAAAAATTATAAAATCCGATATCAAGTAATCGTTTAATTAATACTTGATCATTCGAAGCTGGACGAACGACCGGTGCACTAATGCTATCTTTTAATGCCATTAATTGTGGCACAAATGTCATAACATCATTAATGGCATGTTCACCATCGAGTAACAGCCAATCAAAACCAGCTAAACCAAGTATTTCAGTTGAAATTGGATTTCCTAAAGCAGCCCAACAACCAATAAGTTTTTTACGTTCTAACATATCTTGTTTAAATTGATTGTGGCAGGTTATTTTTTTCATAATTTACCTTTTTGATTATCGCGTTATTTTTTGATAATAATAGTTTGATTATCTAACCAAACATGGTTTTTTACTATCAAACTGCCAGCCTGAAATTAAATATTGCATAGCCATTGCATCATTACGGTTGCCAAGACCCATCGTTTTAAATAGCTCATGAGCTTTCATCACCTGATCCATATCAATTTCAATTCCTAAACCAGGTTTTTCTGGAACTTTAATTTTACCGTTGGTGATTTGTAATGGTTCTTTAGTCAAACGTTGGTTACCTTCTTGCCAAATCCAATGGGTATCAAGTGCTGTTGGATTACCGGGTGCAGCTGCGCCAACGTGTGTGAACATCGCCAACGAGATATCAAAATGATTATTAGAGTGTGACCCCCACGTTAAACCAAATTCATGACACATTTGTGCAACACGTACAGAACCATTCATAGTCCAAAAGTGAGGATCTGCTAATGGAATATCAACGGATTGTAATGATAATGTGTGTCCCATTTGACGCCAATCGGTTGCAATCATATTAGTCGCTGTCGGTAAACCAGTGGCACGACGAAATTCAGCCATGACTTCTCGCCCTGAATAACCTTGTTCAGCACCACAAGGATCTTCTGCATAAGCCAACGTATCTTTTAAATACTTACCAATACGAATTGCTTCATCTAATCGCCATCCACCATTAGGATCGAGTGTTACTCGAGCTTCTGGGAATCTCTTTTTTATTGCAATTACGGCTTCTGCTTCATCTTCTGCAGATAAAACGCCACCTTTCAATTTGAAATCACGAAAACCATATTTTTCATAGGTTGCTTGAGCTAACTGCGCAATTTTTTCAGGCGTTAATGCTTCTTCATGTCGTAGGCGATACCAATCACATTTTTCATCATCTTGACTTTGATAAGGTAAATCCGTCTTCTTACGATCGCCTATATAAAATAAGTATCCCAACATTTCGACTTCATCACGTTGTTGCCCATCACCCAGTAATGATGCAACCGTGACACCTAAATGTTTACCTAATAAATCTAACATTGCTGCTTCAATAGCAGTAACAACATGAATTGTTGAACGCTGATCAAATGTCTGATTGCCTCGCCCACCAACATCACGATCAGCAAATTGAAAACGCACACGATTCATAATATTTTTATAGTGCCCAATAGATTGACCAACGACTAATGATTTAGCATCTTCTAATGTTTTAGTAACAGTTCCTACACATGGAACTTCGCCGACACCGATGTTACCTGAGTTATCTTTTAGGATAACGATATTTCGAGTAAAATACGGCGCATGAGCTCCACTTAAATTAAGTAACATACTGTCATATCCAGCAACAGGATAAACATGCATTTCCGTTATAATTGGTGTTGATAAACTCATAAAATTAACCTCTTAAATTTTTATTTCTCTAATTCTGTGTTAACGAACCATACAAGGTCGTTTGCGATCAAACTGCCATCCAGGAATTAAATATTGCATAGCAATAGCATCATTACGTGCACCATTCGCTAATTTTTTATGTAATTCGTGGGCTTTCATGATTTGTTGCATATCTAATTCAATGCCTAGTCCAGGTTTATCATGCAATTTAATTTTGCCATTGGTGATTTGTAATGGGTTTTTAGTCAATCGTGACTGACCTTCTTGCCATATCCAATGGGTATCAAGTGCAGTTGGATTACCGGGGGCTGATGCACCAACATGACTAAACATCGCTAAAGAGATATCAAAATGATTATTGGAATGACACCCCCAAGTTAAGCCCCATTCATGGCATAGTTGAGCAACACGACTTGCGCCTGTTAAAGTCCAAAAGTGCGGATCAGCTAAGGGTATATCAACAGCTTGTAACATAATTGAGTGACACATTTCTCGCCAGTTTGTTGCAACCATATTCGTTGCTGTTGATAGACCTGTAGCACGACGAAACTCTGCCATTACTTCCCGTCCTGAATAACCATTTTCAGCACCACAAGGATCTTCAGCATAAGTCAATACATGGTTGAGTCCTTTACATAATTGTATTGCGTCTTCCAATAACCAACCGCCATTAGGATCTATGGTGATTCGTGCATCTGAAAAATGTTTTTTTAGTTCAATAACAGTTTCAATTTCTGTTTCACCCGCTAATACACCACCTTTCATTTTGAAATCTTTAAAACCATAACGATCTTTTGCTACTTCGGCTAATTCTAATACCGATTGTACTGTCATCGCTTGACGACGACGAACGTTGTACCATTCATGTCCTGTTTTGATGGGCTGGTCATAAGGCAGATCAGTTTTCTTATCATCGCCAATATAAAATAAATAGCCCAAAACAGTTACTTCATCTCTCTGTTTTCCACCACCGAGTAATTCAGCAACAGGTACATTTAAAAATTGCCCCATTAAATCCAATAGTGCAGACTCTAAAGCTGCAACGGCATTAACTCGTAGTTCAAATGTCCATGCACCTTTACCAAAAGTATCATAATCAGAATCTAAGTAGCCTTGATGCATATCATTTACAATACGATTCAGAATCGAAATAGGTCTACCTTCAACATGAGCACAAGCATCTTTCAATGCATTTTCAATCGTTGAACCTCCTGGAGCTTCACCAACACCGACATGACCTGCACTATCAGTCAATATCACAATATTGCGAGTAAAGTATGGACCATGTGCCCCACCAATGTTCATTAACATGCTATCGTAACCGGCAACAGGAATAACTTGCATTGAAGTAATAATAGGAACGGATTGGGTATTCATATTACGATTCTCCATTTCATAAATTCATTTAGTTATATTTAATCTTCTTTTTTTAATTCCATTCGTTTAATTGGACCAACAAGAAATAAATAACTAAAAGCAGCAACAAATGCGTGACCGGCAACAAAAACTAGTGCCCATTCAAAGCGACCTGTCCATGCCACAATATAACCAATAATAATTGGAGAAATGATACTTGATGCATTACCAAACATATTAAATAACCCACCCGCTAGACCGCTCATTTCTTTTGGTGCTGTATCAGCCATTACAGCCCAACCAAGTGCACCGACACCTTTGCCAAAAAAGGCCATTGACATAAATAAAATAACGAATCCAATTGAATCAACGTAATTACAAATGATTATGGTCATTGAAAATAACATACCTAAAATGATCGGCGTTTTACGTGCTTTTGATAAAGAGTTTGTTTTGCGCATAATGAAATCAGAAATAACACCACCACTAATTCCACCAATAAAACCACAAATAGCAGGAACAGCGGCAGCAAACCCAACTTCTTTAATATTCATTCCACGTTGTGTTGCCAAATAAATAGGGAACCAAGTAATAAAGAAAAATGTTAAACAGTTGATACAATACTGACCTAAATAAACACCAAGCAACATTCTATTGGTCAATAATTGCCATAAATAACTTAATTTTGGACCATCTTGCATACCATTTTCTTTTTTCTGATCCATATCAACTAAAGCACCACCTTCAGCGATATAATCAACTTCGGCTTGATTGGCTAAAGGATGGTTTTTAGGGTTGCGAATAACAAATAAAGTAATAATACTGACAAAAATACCCAATCCACCCATAAAGAAAAATACTGATTGCCAACCATATTCATACGTCAGCCACCCCATAATTGGAGCAAAAATAACCGTTGCAAAATATTGAGCTGAGTTAAAAATGGAAACCGCTGTTGCCCTTTCTTTAGCGGGAAACCAAGCTGCAGTAATACGACTATTGCCTGGGAATGATGGAGCTTCAGCAAGGCCCATTAAAAATCGGAAAGTAAAAAGCATAACTAGTGCCCAAGCACCTATAAAAAAATGTACGGTACCTTGTAACAAGGTAAAAATTGACCAAAATAAAATACTAAAAAAATAAACCCTTTTTGAGCCAAATTTATCCAATAACCAACCTCCTGGTAATTGCCCGATTACGTATGCAATACCAAATGATGACATAACCCATCCCATTGCAGCGGCATCAAAACCTAATTCCCCCGACATTGATTTACCAGCTATACCTAATGTTGCTCTATCTCCGTAGTTAATCGCTGTGACTATAAATAAAAAAACGACCGTCATCCATCTGGCATTGGTCCTTTTTTGTTTGGTTTTGTTTATTTCCATGTTTAGCTCCTAACTGATAACTCTCAGTTAATAATTAAATATTAAAGATTTAGCTGAAGTAGAAAATAAATAGACTTTTTACATTTCTAAGTAATCCACTAATGGTAGATAAGTATGGAGGGTTCACCATGAAATTTCATTGGGCAAAATTACAAAATATTGATGACAATTACATTTATTTATATGCAAATACACAAATCAATGTTACGTTCTTCACAAAATTTTGATAAAACAGCCTAATTTTGTGATATAAACCTACTTTTATAGTGATTTTTATGATATTTAGCCAATTTATATGCTAATAATTGTGGATATGCACAATGCTATTTATTTTATAAGGATTTAAGATATAACAAATAGATTATTAAATATGTTATAAAACTTAAGTTGCTATTAATAAATATTGATAAAAAGTTAATTAGCATAATGGGAGTTAAGTAATGGAGAAGCAAATTAACAAACCTCTCTTTATCAAAATTAAAGAAATTGATAATGTTGCGATTGTTGTCAATAACAATGGATTACCTAAAGGGACGATTTTCGACAATGGATTACAGTTAATTGAAGATATACCCCAAGGTCATAAGGTTGCATTAAATGATATAAACCAAGGTCAAGCCATAATACGCTATGGTGAAATCATTGGTTATGCCAAAACAGATATTAAACAAGGTTGCTGGATAAATGAAGCAGTGACACAAATGCCCACGGCTCCTGAATTACATGAATTAGAAATAGCAACTAAAAAAGTGACCCCATTACCACCTTTAGAAGGTTATACGTTTGAAGGTTATCGTAATAAAGATGGTTCCGTCGGTACTCGTAATATACTTGGTATTACCATGAGTGTTAATTGTGTTTCTGGAGTTGTTGAATATGTTGCCAAAATCATTGAACGTGATTTGTTACCCAAATATCCCAACGTAGATGCTGTAGTCCCACTGACTCATTTATATGGTTGCGGTGTTGCCATTGATGCTCCAGCGGCTATTGTGCCAATTCGTTCTATTCATAATTTAGCTAAGAATCCTAATTTTGGCGGAGAAATTATGGTTATTAGTTTGGGATGTGAAAAGTTACAGCCAGAAAGATTGCTCAAAGGTACACATGATACTATTCCGATTAAATTAGAAAATGATGACCTTGTTACTTTGCAAGATGAGCATGGTTTTAAAGCAATGATTGATCATATTTTGCGTGTTGCTGAAAAGCATTTACAACGTTTAAATCAACGTAAACGAGAAACGGTACCAGCATCAGAATTAATTGTTGGAATGCAATGTGGTGGTAGTGATGCATTCTCAGGCGTTACGTCAAATCCGTCTGTCGGCTTTGCTTCTGATTTATTAGTGAGATGTGGTGCAACAGTTATGTTTTCTGAAGTAACAGAAGTCCGAGATGGAATTCATTTACTTACGCCAAGAGCTATCGATGAAGAAGTTGGTAAAGCACTAATTCGAGAAATGCAATGGTACGATGAATATCTTGCTGCCGGTAAAGTTGATCGTAGTGCCAATACTACGCCAGGAAATAAGAAAGGTGGTTTAAATAACATAGTTGAAAAGGCAATGGGATCTATTGCAAAATCAGGAACAAGCCCAATTGTTGAAGTATTATCTCCCGGTCAAAGACCAACCAAAAAAGGATTAATCTTTGCTGCAACACCTGCTAGTGATTTTGTGTGTGGTGCACAACAGGTAGCATCAGGTATTACATTACAAGTATTCACCACTGGCCGTGGAACCCCGTATGGATTAGCCATGGTACCTGTCATAAAAATGTCTAGCCGTAATATTGTAGCAGAACAATGGTTCGATCTCATTGATATTAGCGCAGGCGATATTGCTTTAGGTAAGGCAACCATTGAGGATATAGGTTGGCGACTTTTCCATTTGATTTTGGATGTAGCAAGTAGTCGAAAACAACCATGGTCAGATCATTGGAAATTATACAATCCACTGGCTATTTTCAATCCCGCACCAGTAACGTAAAAAAACTAAAAAATACATATTAAGATATTATTTAAGATAATTCTAAATACACCTTAATCATAAAATGATAAAGAAGTGTATTTAGAATTTATTCGTTTCTATTGAGTTGTAAACCAATATACAATAATAGGCGATCATCGAATTTGGCTAAATTTAAACCAGTTAATTTAGCAATTTTATTTAATCGATATTCTAAAGTATTGCGATGAATAAATAGCTCATTGGCCGTATCGCCATTTTGTACATTATTTTTAAACCACGTTTGCAATGTTTTTTGTAATACTCCGTTGTTATCTCCCATCCTTAATTTTTTCAAAGGTAATAATAACTCTTCGGCTTGCCAATCATAACTTAAGCCATGTAATAAAACAGGAAGAATCAGTTCTTGATAATAATAATTACGTATGTTCGGCATTCTTTGTTTGCCAATTAACATTGTTGTTTTAGCGGTTTGATAAGATTTAACTAACGGATAAGGGTGCTGTTCAAAATAGTTACCCAATGAAATTCGAATATCTAAGTGAGTAGATTCTTTTATGGTGATGACTAATTGCTCTAATTTCTTTTTATGTTCCGATAGATCCCATCGACCATAACGATTTAAGGCCGGAATTAAAATAACTAATTCAGTAATAGATTTAATCGCAACTAAATTATGCTTGCTCACATGCTGTACTTGATTTTGTAGATGTTGTAATTCACTCATTGCAGTATCAATACCCAATTGACCGCTATCGACTTCAATCATGCACACTACGCGTGGTAACTGTAAATTAATATCTAATCGCTTAACCCATTGCACCATACTTTCAGGCAAAACCTCTTTCTCAATTAGAGTTAGAATTAATTCTTCTTTTAAACGATTATCATAAGATAATTCCTGTAATAATTGTGTTTGTTCCATCATCATTTCTGCTGACATACAGACCAATTCACCAAATTGTCTAATATCCGATGGCTCACCTGTTAAACCAATAACGCCAACTATGCGATCATTAAGCTTTAATGGTAAATTGATGCCTGGTTTAACGCCTTTCAAACGTTTAACCATTGTTCCGTCTATTGAAACAACTCTTTTTTGCGATATTGCGAGTATTGCGCCTTCATGTAATTCCCCAATACGTTCTAAATCACCACTGCCAATAATACAACCGTCAGCATTCATTACATTGATATTACAATCAATAATTTTCATGGTTCTGTCGACAATCTGTTGAGCAATTTTAGGGGTCAGGCAATAAGAATTCATTACCATATTAAATTTCCTATTATAATTTTGCATAAGCATCATTTTTTGTTAGCATAACACATTTTATATTGAATCATAGGTGACTTAGTCATGATAGTATTTGATTCCATTCAAGTTCGCCGCGGTGTTAATGTACTTTTAGATAAAGCTTCTGCCACAATTAACCCTAAACAAAAGGTCGGATTAGTTGGAAAAAATGGTAGCGGAAAATCTACTTTATTTTCACTTATTAAAGGTGAAATCGAAGCGGATGCAGGTACATTGACTTTTCCTAGCCAATGGCAACTGGCTTGGGTAAATCAAGAAACCCCTGCATTGGATATACCCGCTATTGAATATGTTATTGATGGTGATCGGGAATATCGCCAATTAGAAAAACAGTTAGAACTAGCCAATCAACAAGATGATGGTCATCAAATTGCGCTGGTTCATGAAAAATTTGACAATATTGATGCATGGACAATTCGTCCAAGAGCTGCAACACTATTACATGGTTTGGGATTTTCTAATGAGCAATTATTACTACCAGTAAAATCCTATTCTGGTGGTTGGCGTATGCGCTTAAACTTGGCACAAGCTTTAATGTGTCGTTCTGATTTATTGTTACTCGATGAACCTACCAACCATCTTGATTTAGATGCTGTAATATGGCTTGAAAAGTGGTTAAGCAATTATCAAGGAACCTTAATTTTAATTTCTCATGACCGAGACTTTTTAGATCCGCTGGTCAACAAAATTATACATATTGAACAACAAAGTTTATTTGAATATACCGGTAATTATTCTTCGTTTGAAACCCAACGCTCAGCTAAACTCGCACAACAACAAGCACTTTATGAAAATCAACAAGCTAAAGTTGCACATTTACAAAGTTACATTGATAGGTTTAGAGCTAAAGCAACCAAAGCTAAACAAGCTCAAAGCCGTATTAAAATGTTAGAAAGAATGGAACTCATTGCTCCTGCTCATGTTGATAATCCTTTCCATTTTAGCTTTAAAAAATCGGAATTTTTACCAAGTCCACTATTAATGATGGAAAAAGTTGTTGCTGGTTATGACGAAAAAATTGTGTTGGAGCAGATTAAACTAAACTTAGTACCTGGTTCACGCATAGGTCTATTAGGTCGTAATGGTGCGGGGAAATCAACCTTAATTAAATTACTGGCTGGTGAGCTTGCACCTAAAGAGGGACATATAAACCTTGCTCAAGGTGTTCAACTCGGTTACTTTGCCCAACATCAATTGGAATATTTACGTCCTGATGAATCAGCACTGTGGCATCTGTCTCGAATTGCTGATCCTAAAAATACCGAACAATTGTTACGTAATTATTTAGGTGGCTTTGATTTTCATGGCGATAAAGTTAAAGAGCCGGTAAAAACTTTCTCTGGTGGTGAAAAAGCTCGGCTTGTTTTGGCCTTAATTGTATGGCAAAAACCTAATCTGCTTTTATTAGATGAACCAACTAACCATTTAGATTTAGATATGCGCCAAGCACTCACCGAAGCACTTATCGGATTTGAAGGAGCATTAGTAGTCGTGTCGCATGATCGTCATTTATTAAGGTCGACAACTGATGAATTCTACTTAGTGCATGATCATAAAGTTGAACCTTTTGACGGTGATCTTGAAGATTATCAAAAATGGCTTTCTAACGAACAAAAATTAGAGAATCAACCAATAGATCAAGAAGATAAAATCGAAAAAGAGGTTATCAAGAAAGAAGTTATTCAAAATGTTTCGGCTTTAGATCGTAAAGAACAAAAGCGTAAAGAAGCAGAGCGACGTGCACAAATGCAGCCATTGAAAAAACAGCTTGAGAAAGAAGAACAAATTCTTGCACGATTAACGAGTCAACTACAAACACTTGAACAACAATTGGCCGATCCAATTGTATATGAAGCCGATAAGAAATCAGAGTTAACTGAGTTACTCCTTAAACAGAGTCAATTGAAAAACGAGTTAGAAGAAACTGAATTAAAATGGCTAGATGTTCAGCAGCAACTTGAAGAGTTTGAAGTAAAAGATAATTAGCGTCAATACGATAAAATATGATGCTTATATTATTGCTCGGTTGATAAACAAAAAAATCACAGAATTAATTCTGTGATTTTTTTTTACTTGTAAAAGAATAAATAAATTCTGATAAAAATTTTAGCTTTTTTCTACTTGGCTAAAATCAAGTTCAACAGGTGTTGAACGACCAAAAATTGAAACCGATACTTTTAAACGGCTTTTTTCATAATCAACTTCTTCAACTACACCATTAAAGTCAGCAAATGGTCCTTCATTAACACGAACAAGTTCACCTGGTTCAAATAATGTTTTAGGACGAGGTTTGTCACCCACTTGTTGTAAACGATTCATTATCGCATCAACTTCGCGCTGACTGATAGGTGCTGGTCTATCGGATGTACCACCAATGAAACCCATAGTTCTTGGTACACTTTTAACCAAATGCCAAGTCGCATCATTCATCATCATTTCTACTAAAACATAACCCGGAAAGAATTTACGTTCACTTTTACGACGTTGACCACTTTTCATCTCAACGACTTCTTCAGTCGGTACAAGTACTTCACCGAATGAATCTTCCATATTATGTAATTTGATATATTCACGTAATGATTGTGCAACACGCGCTTCGTAACCAGAATAAGCTTGAATAACATACCATCGTTTTTGTTGTGTTTCACTCATATTAACGTCCTATTGATGTTAAATAAAAGACTACTGAACGGAATAAAGAATCCATTCCCCAAAGCGCTAAACCAACAACCACTGTGATGGCGGCAACTAATAAGGTTGTCTGTACTGTTTCTTTACGAGATGGCCATACAACCTTTCTTAATTCTTTTCTTGATTCTTCTAAAAATAATATAAAGGATTTGCCTTTAACAGTTGTGAATGCAATAAATAAAGTTAATGCAGAAATCACAACAACGGCAATTATCCGAACGATCGTATTAGGTTGATATATATCATTAGGTCCAGCAAAATAAAAGTTGCCCCAAACAATAAACGCAATCAATACTAAAACTAAACCCCATTTGAATTTGTCTAGAATAGTATTTGTATCTTGACTCTCGTTACTTACTAGCATATAAAACCTACGATTATGTTATTTATAATATTATCTATTTTCCAAAATGCTCTTTTCCTAAAAACATTTTGCTAAACAGACCAGATAAGAAAGGGCATCAAATGATACCCTTTCTATGGTAGCTAATAATTTAACTATTTAATAACCTTAGCAACAACACCAGCACCAACAGTACGACCACCTTCACGGATAGCGAAACGTAAACCGTCTGCCATCGCGATTGGGTGAATTAATGATACAGTCATTTTGATGTTATCACCTGGCATTACCATCTCTACGCCTTCTGGTAATTCGATAGTACCTGTTACGTCAGTTGTACGGAAGTAGAACTGTGGACGGTAACCTTTGAAGAATGGAGTATGACGACCACCTTCATCTTTGCTTAGGATATACACTTCTGATTCAAAATCTGTATGTGGAGTGATTGAACCTGGTTTTGCTAATACTTGACCACGTTCGATTTCTTCACGTTTTGTACCACGTAATAATACACCAACGTTTTCACCTGCACGGCCTTCGTCTAGTAATTTACGGAACATTTCTACACCAGTACACGTTGTTTTCGCTGTCGGTTTGATACCTACGATTTCAACTTCTTCACCAACTTTGATTACACCGCGCTCTACACGTCCTGTTACTACTGTACCACGACCTGAGATTGAAAATACGTCTTCGATTGGTAATAAGAATGGTTTATCAATGTCACGCTCTGGTTCTGGAATATAGCTGTCTAATGCTTCTGCTAATTCAACAATTTTTTCTTCCCATTCTGCATCGCCTTCTAACGCTTTTAGCGCTGAACCACGAATTACTGGTGTGTCATCACCTGGGAAATCGTATTGAGATAGAAGTTCACGTACTTCCATTTCAACTAATTCTAATAATTCTTCATCATCAACCATATCGCATTTGTTTAAGAATACGATGATGTAAGGAACACCTACTTGACGACCTAAAAGAATGTGCTCACGAGTTTGTGGCATAGGACCATCTGTTGCTGCTACTACTAAGATAGCGCCGTCCATTTGTGCCGCACCAGTGATCATGTTTTTAACATAGTCAGCATGACCCGGGCAGTCTACGTGTGCGTAGTGACGAGTTGGTGTATCGTATTCAACGTGTGAAGTGTTGATGGTGATACCACGAGCTTTTTCTTCTGGTGCGTTATCGATTTGATCGAATGCACGAGCTTGACCGCCGTATTTTTTAGAAAGTACAGAAGTAATAGCTGCAGTTAAAGTTGTTTTACCATGGTCAACGTGGCCGATTGTACCAACGTTAACGTGGGGTTTTGTACGTTCAAATTTTTCTTTAGACATCGATTGTCCCTCAAATGTAATACAAATCGGTGGTTATTCACCACATTAACCAAGTATCATATTTAATTATCAACATAATACTAACTTAAAATTAGCTCTGAATAATAACAGATAAAGCCGTATAGTGACAAGCTTTAAAGCAGGCAAATTCGATATTTTTAGAAGTTTAGGAGAATAACAAGAATGGTGCTGATAGGCAGATTTGAACTGCCGACCTCACCCTTACCAAGGGTGCGCTCTACCAACTGAGCTATATCAGCAATTGGAGCGGGCAGCGGGAATCGAACCCGCATCATCAGCTTGGAAGGCTGAGGTAATAGCCATTATACGATGCCCGCATGTTCAAACTCGGCTACCTAAATGCTTCGATTAGCTATTGCTAATATTAGATTAATGGTGGTGGGGGAAGGATTCGAACCTTCGAAGTGTGACACGGCAGATTTACAGTCTGCTCCCTTTGGCCGCTCGGGAACCCCACCCCGAATCTTTATTAATTTGTCTACTTAGGAAAATGGTGCCGGCTGCCGGAATCGAACTGGCGACCTACTGATTACAAGTCAGTTGCTCTACCTACTGAGCTAAGCCGGCCTAAGTGCTGCGCATTATGTACTAGAACATTTAACCTTGCAAGCAAAAAAAACAAATTTTATTTTGTTTGCTTAAAAAAAAGTCAAAAAACATAAAAAAGCCTGAAATATAGGCTATTTCAGGCTTTTTTTGAATCAAAAATAATGTGTTAGATTATTTCTTTTTTGGTGCTTTTTTCTTAGTAGCTGCTACGCCTTTGGCTGCTGTATGTACAGCAACATCTTCGCTAATATCCCCTTTATCTTGATATGCACGACCATAGTATGTATCAAGTAGGATTTGTTTTAATTCAGCAATGAGCGGATAACGCGGGTTAGCGCCAGTACATTGGTCATCAAAGGCATCAACAGCAAGTTGGTCCACTTGTGCCAAGAAAGCTTTCTCATCCACGCCAAACTCTTTAATTGAGAATGGAATATCAAGTTCTTTTCTTAATTGATCTAACCAACCAATTAATTTCTCAACTTTCTTCTCATCTTTGTCAGCTGCAGCAGTTAAACCTAAATGATCGGCTACCTCTGCATAACGGCTAACAGCTTGAGGATAACCATATTGGCTAAAGGTACCTTGTTTAGTCGGTTTATTAGTTGCATTAAAACGCACTACATTACTAATTAGCATTGCATTTGCCACCCCATGAGGAATATGGAATGCAGCACCAATCTTATGCGCCATTGAGTGACAAACACCTAGAAATGCTTGTGCAAAAGCGACACCTGCTAATGTTGCAGCACTATGCACTTTTTCACGTGCTTGTGGGTTTTTAGCGCCTTCTTTATAGCTTGCCGGTAAATAAGCTTTAAGCATGCTTAACGCTTGTAACGCTTGTCCATCAGAAAACTCAGTTGCCATAATTGAAACATAAGCTTCTAAAGCATGAGTTACCGCATCATAACCACCAGCAGCACAAAGTGATTTTGGCATATTCATTACTAAGTTAGCATCAACAATAGCCATGTTTGGCGTAATTGCATAATCAGCTAAAGGATATTTTTGACCAGTTGCATCATCAGTAACCACAGCAAATGGTGTCACTTCAGAACCTGTACCAGAAGTGGTTGTAACGCAAATTAGTTTCGCCTTTTTACCCATATTAGGGAAATGACAGGTACGTTTACGGATATCCATAAAGCGCAATGCTAGCTCATCGAATTTTGTTTCAGGGTGTTCATAAAGAACCCACATGATTTTAGCCGCATCCATTGGAGAACCACCACCTAAAGCAATAACAGTATCAGGTTGGAATGATGTCATTGATTCAGTACCTTTTCGAACCACACTCAAGGTTGGATCGGCTTCAACATCATAAAATGTTTCGCAGATAACGCCTTGTGATTCTAATTGGTCAGTAATTTGTTTTGAGTAACCATTGTTAAATAAAAATTTATCAGTTACTAAAAAGACTCGTTTTGCGCCTTGTTCAACAACTTCATTTAAAGCAACTGGAAGTGAGCCTCGTTTAAAATAGATAGAACTTGGTAATTTGTGCCATAACATGTTTTCTGCTCTCTTAGCGATGGTTTTTTTGTTTAGTAAGTGTTTCGGTCCAACATTTTCAGATACCGAGTTTCCACCCCAAGAACCACAACCTAATGTTAAAGATGGCGCTAAATCGAAGTTATACAAATCACCAATACCACCATGGGCTGCAGGTTGATTGATTAAAATACGGCAAGTTTTCATTTTACTACCGAAATAATCAATACGGTCACGGTTGCTATCTTGATCTGTATAAAGTACAGAGGTATGACCCATACCACCCATTTCTACTAATTTTTCAGCTTTTTCCACCGCTTCAGCAAAATCTTTTGCTCTAAACATTGCTAAAGTAGGAGAAAGTTTTTCATGAGCAAATGGTTCAGATAAATCAACTTTAGTTACTTCACCAACAAGTACTTTTGAACCTGCTGGGGCTTTAAATCCAGCTAACTCTGCAATTTTAACTGCTGGTTGACCAACGATATTAGCATTTAAAGCACCTTTATCGTTTAAGATGATACCTTGTACCGCTTTGGTTTCTTTAGCATTTAAAACATATGCACCATATTCAGATAATAAACTACGCACTTCATCATAAACAGAGTCAACTACAACGATTGCTTGTTCTGACGCACAAATCATACCGTTATCAAAAGTTTTAGACATCAGTACTGAAGCAACAGCACGTTTTAAATCAGCAGTTTCATCAATAATTACTGGTGTATTACCTGCCCCAACACCTAGTGCTGGTTTACCAGAACTGTATGCGGCTTTTACCATACCTGGTCCACCTGTCGCTAAAATAGCTGCGACATCATCATGATGCATTAATGCATTAGATAATTCGATAGATGGCTCATCAATCCAACCAATAATATCTTTTGGTGCACCCGCTTTAATTGCAGCATTTAATACAATTCTAGCGGCTTCAATAGTGGATTTTTTAGCTCTTGGGTGAGGTGAAAAGACAATCGCATTACGAGTTTTTAAACTGATTAACGATTTAAAAATCGCCGTAGAAGTTGGGTTAGTGGTTGGCACGATGCCACAAATAATCCCTAAAGGTTCGGCTAAAGTAATTGTACCATATGGTTCATTTTCAGCCACTACGCCACAAGTTTTATCGTGACGATATTTATTTAAGATATACTCTGCAGCAAAAAGATTTTTTATAACTTTATCTTCAACAATTCCCATTCCTGACTCTGCAACCGCTTGTTGTGCGAGAGGAATTCGAGCTGCTGCTGCGGCTGTTGCTGCCGCTACAAAGATTTTGTCGACTTGCTCTTGAGTATAATTTGAATAAGTTTCTTGTGCATTCTTCACACGAGCCATTAACTCATTTAACTCATTCATATTAGTTACTGCCATAGATTTCTCCTTGAAATATAAAAAATAAATAGGGATCGTTTGGCCTCTTCCTTGAAACTTTTTAATGCCTGGACATAATACAAAACGAAATTGGCATTATCGTAAATCAGATTTGTGCTTTATACAATAAGATATGCGCAAAAAAAGATTATTTTTTTTAATCAATAGATATATTTAGGTATTTTAAAATGTAAATTAAGAAGAATATTTGCAATAGGAACCCAAAAGACAATTACTTTAGTCAAATCTTAATTGTCTTTTGGCGGTATTTATTTTAGAAAAATAGAAATTCTTTTAATTTAAAGTGAGATAATCATCCGTTACACAATTTGTTCAATACATAACTAACAGCAACAAAACCAAACGTTGCGGTTACTGTTGTTATCGCTCCGAATCCCGATTCACAGTCCATTTTTTTATTACTGTCTGCTTGATTTTTAGCAAAACAAATCTGACCGTTTTTAGTTGGATAAGTCAGCTGTTCAGTAGAAAATACACACGGAATGGAATATTTACCTTTACTGTCTTTACTTAGCTTATAATCATTTTTTAACTTTTCACGTAATTTAGCGGCTAAAGGATCTTGAATGGTTTTTGCTAAGTCCGCAATTTTTATTTGCGTAGGATCTTTTTGACCACCAGCTCCCCCTATTGTAATAATTTTTAATTTTTGACGCTTACAATAAGCAAGAACAGCCGCTTTATCACGAACGCTATCGATCGCATCGACAATATAATTATAACGAGGATTTTGTTTAGTTCCCAAATATTGGCTAACATTATTAATATTAATAAAATCATCGATTTCATTAACAATACATTCGGGATTAATTTGCAAAATTCGTTCGGCCATGACGGATGTTTTAGGTTTGCCAATATTAGATTTTAAGGCGTGAATCTGACGATTAGTATTGGTTACACATACATCATCCATATCAATTAAGGTAATTTGCCCTATACCACTACGCGCGAGTGATTCAGCAACCCAAGAACCTACTCCACCAATACCAATTACACAAACATGTGCCTGAGAAAAAGAAGTTAATGCAGACTCACCATATAACCGTGCAATTCCGCTAAAACGTTGAAAATAAGAATCTGAAAATGTGTTTTGCATAAGTACCATTCATCTATCAAATTATACCAGCATACTAACAGCGCACAAATACAAGCGCAATATGTTAACCAATCTCCATAAATGGTTATTATTTAAATAAGCAAAAATCATAAATAAATTTTTAATTCTAATAATTTTTGGTATTTGTTATAACTCACCAAATGTCTTTTAAAGTTATCAATGATTTTTATTAAAAAACGACATCATTCATAAATATAAGAACATTTAACCAATATTGTGGTTAATTCTCGTCAAAATACTAATGCCAACATTAATTGTTATTTAGCAAAATTTATTAATTCACCAACCAGTTGCTGTGGTTCAATAAGATTTACATTTTTACAAAAATCACTATTGTTAGCATTTAATAGATAAACTAATGATTTTATTGTTACTAAACTGTTAGCCTTATCAAATTGTTGAATCAGGATATAACGCCTGTTTAATTTGGAATCAATGCCCTCAATATATTTCACATTATTATAAAGCTTGATTTCTGGTTTTTGATTACCTCGTGTTTTAGCTTGTCCAAGAAATATTTGCATGGCCTCTTGTTCATTGGCAACAACTTCATTAATAATTAAAATTCGTGCGCCATTCAAGTCATTACTATAAAGTGCGACATAATTATCAGTGAAATTTTGGATATGATTAGAAGTAAACGATTCGGTTTTCTTAAAATCGACAGAAAGAAATCGACTTTGCTCTGGTAACTGAAATTGTGGCGAGGCTTCATCAGATGATTGAATTGAAATTTTATCCGTTTTAGGTGCAGATAATACTTGATTAATTGGCATGTTTATTAAAATGCATGCAGTAAAGATCGCTCCAAGTTTTTTCATACTCTCTACTCTATTTATTCATTAAATCATCATGCGTTAAAGTCGATTATAACCTTATTATGTAAGTTAGCAATTTATATCAGAATCTCTTAACAAAAATTTTTCTAATACCAAACTAAAGGGTTTAAATAGCCTTTATCTTATTGAATTCATAGTATGATTTTTACTTAAACATACCCATAACCTGAAACTTTTTTACAAACTAATTTATATTTTGCTAAATGAGTGGCGGAAAGCGATTACTCCCTATGATGAGCAATCAAAAGGTTATTTTTGTCATTATCAGAATCTCTTAACAAAAATTTTTCTAATACCAAACCAAAGGGGTTTAATAGCCTTTATCTTATTGAATTCATAATATGATTTTTACTGAAACATACCCATAACCTGAAACTTTTTTACAAACTAATTTATATTTTGCTAAATGAGTAACTGAAAGCGATTGCTTCCTATGATGAGCAATCAAAAGGTTATTTTTGTCATTATCAGAATCTCTTAACAAAAATTTTTCTAATACCAAACTAAAGGGTTTAAATAGCCTTTACTTTATAGAATTTATAATATGATTTTTACTGAAACATACCCATAACCTGAAACTTTTTTACAAACTAATTTATATTTTGCTAAATGAGTGGCTGAAAGCGATTGCTCCCTGTGATGAGCAATCAAAGGATTATTTTTGTCATTATCAGAATCTCTTAACAAAAATTTTTCTAATACCAAACCAAAGGGGGTTAATAGCCTTTATCTTATTGAATTCATAATATGATTTTTACTGAAACATACCCATAACCTGAAACTTTTTTACAAACTAATTTATATTTTGCTAAATGAGTAACTGAAAGCGATTGCTCCCTATGATGAGCAATCAAAGGGATATTATTTGTCATTAAATGTATTCGTTTGACTTTCTAGTTTTACCTACAATAAATGTCGTTAAATATGATTAATAAAGAGGAAAAATCAATGCGTAAACCCAAAAAATTACTTAACGATCCAAATAACGTAAGACAAGAAGTCATGCAAGGATTGGTATATGCCTATAATGGTAAATTAACAGCTATTGCAGATTATTGTGCTGTTTATGGTAACCATATATCAAACGATCAAGTCGTAGTTATTTCGGGTGGTGGTAGTGGTCATGAACCAACTTTTGCTGGTTTTATCGGTGAAGGAGGCATTGATGGTTGTGCATTAGGAGAAGTTTTCACTTCACCATCACCAGACCAAATAATTGAACTTACCAAAGCGACTGAAAAGGGTAATGGTGTGCTTTTTTTATATGGTAACTATTCAGGTGATGGAATGAATTTTGATATTTCAGCCGAAATATTAGCGGAAGAAAACATCGCCACTAAAACTATTCGAGCAACCGATGATATTGCCTCAGCCCCTTTATCCAAACTGTCCGACCGCCGTGGTGTAGCTGGTATTATGTTTTTATATAAAATTGCAGGCGCAGCTTCTCAATTTGAAAAATACAATCTTGAAAATCTTTATCAAGTTGTTGCAAAAGCTAACGCTAATGTTCGCACTATAGGTGTTGCGCTTGATGGATGTGCCTTACCTCAGTCAAATAATTTTAATTTTGAATTGGATGAAAATGAGATCGAAATTGGGATAGGTATTCATGGTGAGGCTGGATTACGTCGACAAGCAATGACATCAAGTGATGAAGTTGTCAAAGAGATGATAGATCGCCTATGTGATGATTTACCTTTCCAAACAGGTGACCGTGTGTGCGTACTGATTAACAATTTAGGCGCTCTTAGTAATACAGAACTATTAGTGATAACACGCAAAGTCGGCATTGAACTTAATAATCGAGGTATTGTCAGTCACGATATTGCTGTCGGACATTTTTGTACATCACTTGAAATGTCAGGTTTTTCAATCACACTAATGAAGTTAGATGATGAATTGCAACGTCTTTATGATCTACCTTGTCAAACGCTTGGATGGAGAAAATAAAATGAATTTATTACAAGTACGTAAAATGATGTTATTTACCGCTCAAAAAATGGTCGAAAGCGAACCCGAATTAACAGCGTTAGATCAGATTGTTGGTGATGGTGATCATGGGATTGGGATGAAACGAGGATTTTCATCTATTATTGAGTTGCTACAAGATGAAAAATTTCAACCGACTGATATAGGTGATTTTTTTATTAAGATTGGCACAAAATTAATGACCAGTATGGGTGGTGCTTCGGGCGCTATATTTGGAACATTATTTAGAACTGGCGGAAAAAGTATTGTTGGCACAATGGAATTGAATTCTGAAGTCTTCGCAAAATTTCTTAACGACGGTTGGCAAGGGGTATATCAACGCGGTAATGCGGAGCCTGGCGATAAAACGATGGTTGATGCATTATCAGCAGCGTCAAAATCAGCCAATGAATTAACCACGCTTCCACTCAATGAAGCGTTGCCAATAATTGCTAAATCAGCGATGGAAGGTGCAGAAAAAACCAAACAAATGATTGCAGTATTTGGGCGTGCCAAAAATTTAGGTGATCGGACTATTGGACATATGGATCCTGGCGCAGTTTCAATGGCATTTATTTTAAAATACATGAATGACTATATTCATATGCAATAAAATTCAAATGTAATAAAGAATAAAATCCGCTGGTCATCGGCGGATTTCTACAAGCGTATGGAGATCCAAAAACAGTCTATCAATCCCCCTATTAAACAACACAAAAAAAATTCTTAAATTAATATTATCAAAATAAATTAAAACATCTGCATTTTATAACGTAATGTTAAGTTATTACGTTATAAAATTAGAGAACATGAAACATTAGTGTTTAAATTTAATTTGTGAAGGATACGCCCAGCGCTGCAACTCTTCGGGTGGAAAACCGCCAGGATCTTTACCATCATTAATAAGTAATGCGTGATAATAAATTTCGGCCATTTCTTCAATATAGGCTGCTTTTAATACGGCCTCATAAGGATCTTTATCAACAGCTATAGCGCCGTGTTTTTCCATTAAAATCGCATCAGCACGCTTAATTGGTTCAATAACACTATGTGAAAGTTCTGTTGTTCCTGGTCTGCCATAAGGCGCAACTGGAATAACACCATCTTTCAAATTAAGGATGGCGCATTCATAAACTACGGCAGGTATAGGCCTTGCGAGTACGGCAAATGAAGTGGCAAAAATAGAGTGCGTATGTGAAATAGCAAAAACATCCTCACGCGCCTTATAAATTTCAAGATGCATTAAACATTCACTGGTAGGTCTTAATCCTGAATCAGCTTCAATAACATTAGCGTCAAGATCCATGACCACAATATCCCGAATTGTTAATAATTTTTTATCAATTGTAGTTGGTGTTACAAGCACATACCCTGTTTGTTTATCTCTAACACTTGAGTTACCCGCTTTATGTTTACATAATCCCCATTCGCTGGATTTTTGTGCCATATCGACAACATATTGCTTTTGAATCTCTAACATTTTATGACTCCTATTTTTGGCAAAATATTCATTGATAGTTTGCAAACAATTTCCAAATTTCGTGGTTATTGTTTGCTTTTCGTATATTTGCAGCTCCTTCATGAAGCTCCAATAATTCATTTAATTGAGCTAAAGCTTTAAGATGTTTTTGTGGATTATTGGTAGCAAGAACAACGATTAAATCGGCATGCATGTAACCACAAATATCAATTTTTTGAGGAAGTTTAAGTAAAGACATCGCAACTTTATTAACACCATCATCAATACCAGCATGGGCAATGATTAAACCATCAACTAACATAATATAAGGTTGTTCAAATTGAATTTTATTAACCATTCTTTCAAGATAATAACGCTCTATGGATTGATTACTTAGAAGTGGTTTTGCAGCTAATTCAAGTGCGTCCTGCCATGAAATATCGGCTGATTGCGCAATATTGATATGTTCTGGTTGCATTAAATCGGCAAGTGATGGAATTTCCTGTTGGGTAATACGTAAAGGGTTGTCATTTACTTCATCGTTATACAGATATGCGGTTAACTCTTTTTGTAAGGCTTTTCTCTCTTTTATATTACTGAACTTTTCAATAATTAACATTAGTTCTTCAACTTGAATTATGCTTGGATCAATTCCTTGTAAAGTACCGATCACCTGATTACGAAAAGCATTTTTATGAAAATTATTAACGGATGGATTAACAATAAATAAAAGTTTATCCGTCGATAAATAGGATGTTGAAAACACAATATCGTAATAATGATTATATTTTTCAAACTCACGTTTAGACATCGCATCGGAAAAATGCAATTCGGGTAGTAAGACCTGCAAAGTTAAATAAAGATAAGTTGAAACCGTTGCACTATTTTCACAGACAACAATCGCAATTTTTTTTGTTTTGATTTGATTTATCAAACCTTCACGAGTTAACCAACCGCCAAATAAAACAGTTATAAAAGCGACTTCTTCATCAGGCATATTACAATGTAAAATTTTTTCAAACGGTGCAATGGCTTTTCGTACCATTTCATGTAAATGACCAAACTCTTGTAATACTATGTCATAGACGCTATTAATATTGGTAATATGATAACGAATTCGATAATACGCAGGTTTCCAATGTTGATAGATGCGTTCAATGAGTTCACTTTTATCCTTAAAAGTGATACAACTAATCTGCTCAAAATTATTAATAACTTCAACCGCACTTTCCAATAATACAGTATCTAAATGGAAATATTTGTCTGATAAAGTTTGGATATTTGAACTTTGCACTAGAATCGTTAAAAAAATTTGTTCATTAAGATCGGTAATACCAAATTTTTCAATCAACTTTTTCATCAATTGAAAATCACGACTATTGGCAACTTCAGCATAATTTTCAGGTAAGTGCTCAATTTTTTTATCGGTTTCAATGCGCTGTAACATAAAACAGATAAAGTAGGTCAGTTCTTGTAACTGCTCATCGGTAAAAATAATTTTTAATTTTTTCTCTATTTCACTAAATACTTGCCCTACTTGTTCTAATCCACCTTGGGTAATAATATCGTTTTCTTTAAATATTTTATCCGCAACGGGCATACTGATAATTCTACGAATCAATTTCAGCAATAAATACCGCTTGTCAATTTCGTTACCAATAATTCTGTAACCATTTTCACGGTCATAACTTATTTGTAGATGATATTGCACTATCATGAGTTGTACTTTTTTAATATCATTAATAACAGTATTTTGGCTAACAGTCAGCGCGGAAGATAAATGTATTAATGAAAATCTTTCGGTCCGAGTTAATAAAAAGAACAAAAGCAAATGGACTCGCTCATCTTCTGAATATATATAACGTCCGATAGCCTTTGAAACAGGTTCATCCCTAAATGTTTCAATGACATGTTTTGGTACACTAAATTTTCCTGTTTTAAAACGTTTAATTAATTCAAGATTAGAAGACTCAAGGAAATCATTAATTTTCTTAAATGTATAACTAAGTTGTTTGCGTGTTAACCCAAATTCAGCTTGAAGTTCTACGCCACTAACACTTGGATTTTGAATCAAGGCATTTAGAACAGTATGAATTCTCTTATCAACAACCATATAACAATTACCTTTTTGTTCGTTGTCTGATGGTAATTATCATTACCATCAGAGATACTAAACACTATTTTCAACGAATGTTTAAATGCTCATTTATCCATTACTTTCAGCTAAATCTTGTATTGTTTCCCTGCGCAGTTCACGGGCATAAAAGAAATATCCTACACACCAATAGACTGCAAAAATTAAGGGTACAAAATAACCTTGCAAACATTGCCAAATAAAAGAAAACGCATAGGTAAAAACCGGTGCATCAATAGAACTATTTGAAATTAATTGATTGGCTGGAATATCAATTGCTTTAGTTGATAATCCTAAATCTGTGATAATAGGCGCAAATTGGGTACCAACAAATAAGAAAAACGGCACACCTATGATTGCTAAAATCACCATTCTCAAAGTATTACCTTTAGTTAAAATATAAGCAGGAACAATAAGAGCAATGTTGATAATGCCAGCAAATGGTAAAAGTTTATTACCCGGTAAAATAACAGCCCAAATTAAAGTAAAAGGAATAGCAACAATTATAGTAAACCAAATCTCACTGGCTCCTCCCATAAATGGCCAGTCCAAACCGACAAACAATTTACGTCCAGCAAAACGCTTATTCATGTAATCACTGATTGCTTCAGAAATTGGCGAAAGTGCCTGCATAAATAATTTAGAAATCATTGGAAATAACATCAATGCAGTAGCAGCTTGCACACCTAACATTAAGATGGCTGCCACATCATAACCGGCAATAATTCCAAAGGTCACACCCAATAAAAAACCAATCACATGATTTTCAGCAAAAATACCAATTTTGGCACGTAATGTTGCTGCATCCATGGGTTTATTTAAAATAGGAATTTTGCGAAGTAATAGATCAAAAGGATAATAAATTGCACTGAAAAATAACATTCGGTGAGTACATGTAACGCCTGGTATACCGGTTAATTTTTCAATACGATGTTGATTAATATCACCAGAATTAAGTTCCAATATGATTTGTAATGTAGCAACAATAAAAGCAAGAGCCAATGCCACAATAGAGCCTAAAATTGGTGTAGCAACGGCGACAACAATAAAAGCTGTAAAAATTTTTCCCCATACATTCCATAAATCAGCGTTAAATGTATCTGTCTTTTTTAAAACGAGCATTAAAATATTGACGCCCACTTGTAAAGGAAACATAAGAAAAGCATACGGCCAAGCCCAAGATACGTTTGCCATAGTTGTCCAACCGCCATCAACAATACTAAGTTCTATGCCTGTGCGTTCCATCATAGTTTGTGCTGCTGAGCCAATGGCGCTTACCATAAAACCGATCAACATACTCATACCAACAAATGCAACACCTAATGTAATAGCGGCTGATGCACCATCTCTAAATTTCATTCGGACAATTAAACCCGCAATGAGCATAATGAAAGGTACAAAAACTGGAGCACCTAAATTTAAAATATAATTTATAATTGTTCCAAGAAAGTCCATAATGCACTCCTATTTACAGGCATCGATAATTTTTTGTAATTCAGTTTCCATATTTATTCCCGTTAAAAATGCAATGCCATTAATCACTGGGATAGGATATTGTTTTTCAATTTTGGTTATCGCTATGTATGCCACGCTACTTTTGATATGAGAATCAACCGATTTGAGATCAACAACTTCGACCTTTATGTCTTCAAGATTTCGTTCTTTTAATAAACGTGTAACCTTACTTGCAACTGTTTGAGATGTAGCAACTCCACTGCCACATGCAACAATAACTTTTTTCATAATGCCTCCTTATAAATTAATATTCGACGTGAGTAGTGTAAAAACTTCATGTTTGTTTTTTGCCTGGAAAAGCGACTCTAAAAAACATGAATTCACAAAGCAGGACATTAATTTTTGCAACAAATCAATATGTCCATTTTTTTCGTTAAACCCGAGTAAAAAAACAAAATTAGCATTTAAAACATGGTCATTATTTGCCATTTCGCACCATGGAATGGTTCCTTTAACTCGAGTAAAAAAGATAAATGGTTTAATCACATGTTCAATGTCAGTATGAGGCATAGCAACTACATAAGGTTCTGTAGGTAGAGCGGTTGGAAATGAAGATTCTCTTTTTTTAATTGCTTCTAAGAAAGAGTCATTAACATATCCTTTTTTTCTTAAAACAGAAAATGTGAACTCAAAAAATTGATTAGTATTTTGGAAGTCTTTATCTAAAAGAATTAAATCTTCAAAAAACATTTGCTCGCTAGATTCATTCCCCATTTCATCCTCCATCATTATGTGATCAGCAAATTTTTAAAATATTAGCCATTTGCTACTGCTAGAATTAAATTAGCATTGTTTAGATGTGATTGATTTTAGGAAATAAAAATAAAAGAAACTAATGGATTTGATACCAAATAGTCGCCATGGTATTGCTCATCATAGGGAGCGTTATAACAACAGTAACAACAATTTTACTGAGCAGAGTTTTATAAATACATTTTTGAGGAAAAATAAAAGATAAATAGATTGATATCCGTCTGCTTTCCACAGACGGAATATGAAAGATAACCAATTTATGACTAATTAATTAGTTTTTGAATGAATGAATTGGAGCCGGAATTCGTCCACCACGATTGATAAAATCACAAGAGGAGAATTTATTTACTGACATCACTGGCGCATGTCCAAGTAACCCACCGAATTCAATATTATCCCCTACTTTTAAACCAACAGCTGGAATAATTCGCACCGCAGTAGTTTTGTGATTAATGACGCCAATTGCAGCTTCATCAGCAATAATTGCCGAGATAGTTTCTGCTGGGGTATCGCCCGGAATGGCAATCATATCAAGCCCTACTGAGCAAACACAGGTCATTGCTTCAAGTTTTTCCAAATTTAATGCACCATTATTTACTGCATCAATCATCCCCGCATCTTCTGATACAGGAATAAAGGCACCGCTTAAGCCGCCCACATGTCCACAAGCCATTACACCACCTTTTTTAACGGCATCATTTAGCATTGCCAGTGCTGCAGTTGTTCCATGAGTGCCAACGGCTTCTAACCCCATTTCCTCTAAAATGTGTGCAACAGAATCACCAATAGCTGGAGTTGGCGCTAAGGATAGATCAACAATACCGAATTTCACCCCTAAACGCTCTGATGCCTCTTTACCAACAAGCTGCCCCATTCGAGTAATTTTGAATGCGGTTTTTTTGATTGTTTCAGCAACAACATCAAACGATTCACCTTTCACTTTTTCAAGCGCTCGTTTTACAACGCCAGGACCGCTGACCCCCACATTAATAACACAATCGGCCTCACCAACACCGTGAAATGCCCCAGCCATAAAAGGATTGTCTTCAACTGCATTAGCAAACACCACTAATTTGGCGCATGCCATACTGCTATTATCTGCCGTTAATGCCGCGGCTTCTTTAATGATCTGCCCCATTAGTTTTACAGCATCCATGTTGATGCCCGTTTGCGTAGAGCCAACATTAACCGATGAGCAGACTCTTTCCGTTTGTGCTAATGCTCGAGGAATTGATTTAATTAAAATTTCATCGCCTTTATGGCACCCTTTTTGTACTAATGCCGAAAAACCACCAATAAAGTTAACACCCACTGCTTTAGCTGCGGCATCAAGTGTTTTAGCGAACTCAACGTAATCTTTATCATCACTCGCACCAGCAATCAGCGAGATAGGGGTAACTGAAATACGTTTATTAATAATTGGAATGCCAAATTCTGAGGTAATCTCATCCCCAACTTTAACAAGATCTTTCGCTAATCGCGTAATTTTTTCATAGATTTTTCGACGCGCTTTTTCGCCATCACTATCAATACAATCCAGAAGTGAAATACCCATGGTAATTGTGCGGATATCAAGTTTTTCTTCCTCAATCATTTTAATCGTTTCGAGGATTTGTTTAGTTTCCATAAGTATTATCCTTTAATAATAAAGTACAAAATTTAGATTATAAACGATGCATCGCATCAAAAATTTCTTCCCGTTGAATATTCACTTTTACTTTTAGTTTGTCACCTGTCTCAGTCAA
Organism: Gilliamella sp. LMG 34360; assembly: GCF_984568995.1. Classification (NCBI taxonomy): domain Bacteria; kingdom Pseudomonadati; phylum Pseudomonadota; class Gammaproteobacteria; order Orbales; family Orbaceae; genus Gilliamella; species Gilliamella sp. LMG 34360. The sequence goes on from NZ_OZ474900.1 coordinate 2,907,124, forward strand.
TGCAGTCTTCACATCATCAAATGAAATATTAATTTTAGATAAATCTAGTAACATAATCATGGTGAAATATTCCCCCATAATCGTTTGGCTCACATCTAAAATATTAATATTTAACTCATATAATTTCTGACTGATACCTGCAATAATCCCCGTTTGATCTTTTCCAATTACCGTTAAAATAGTTTTCATAACACTCTCCGCACAAATTTCACACAATCAAAAGATATTTCTTAGGCTAAGTATAATAACATCTTCAAAAATTATCTAAATAGGAGTAGATTGTTTTTTTAATTAAAAAATAAAAACTATCACAATAAATAGAAAGGGCAGAATCATGGTAAATTTCCAAAAATCCAATAAATTGGATCATGTTTGTTACGATATACGTGGACCAATTCTTGAACATGCAAAACGTCTTGAAGAAGAAGGCCAAACTATCCTCAAACTCAATATTGGAAATCCCGCCCCGTTTGGCTTTACTGCTCCAGATGAATTATTAGTGGATGTCATTCGTAATCTACCTACTTCGCAAGGTTATTGTGATTCAAAAGGTCTCTACTCTGCCCGTAAAGCGGTTATGCAATATTATCAATCCAGAGGAATTACTGAGTTAGATGTGGAAGATATCTATATCGGAAATGGTGTTTCAGAATTAATCGTTCAATCCATGCAAGCACTACTTAATAGTGGAGATGAAGTTTTGGTTCCGATGCCTGATTATCCATTATGGACAGCCTCAATTAGTCTATCTGGAGGTAATGCGGTTCACTATCTATGTGATGAAGAGGCTAATTGGTCACCCGATCTAGAAGATATTAAGCGTAAAATCACTTCCAAAACCAAAGGAATTGTGATTATTAATCCTAACAATCCAACCGGTGCAGTTTACAGTAAAGAGGTGTTACTTGAGATTGCCGAAATTGCTCGACAGAATAATTTGATTATTTTTGCTGATGAAATTTACGATAAAATTTTATTTGATGATGCTGTTCATCATTCAATCGCAGCTCTAGCACCCGATCTTTTTGTCATAACCATGAGCGGTTTATCAAAAACGTATCGAGCAGCAGGATTCAGACAAGGATGGATGGCACTTTGTGGGCCAAAACAGCACGTTAAAGGCTATATTGAAGGTTTAAACATGCTAGCTTCAATGCGTTTATGTGCAAATGTGCCACTGCAACATGCCATTCAAGCGGCTTTAGGGGGGTACCAAAGTATTAATGAGTTTATCGTACCCGGCGGACGACTCTATGATCAATGTATGCTGGCATGGCGATTACTCAATGATATCCCTGGCGTATCATGCACTAAACCACAAGGTGCTTTATATTTATTCCCAAAACTTGATCAGAAAAAATTTAATATTCATAACGACCAAAAATTAGTTTTAGACTTTTTGTTACAACAAAAAGTATTACTGGTACAAGGAACCGGATTTAACTGGCATCAACCCGATCATGTTAGGATTGTCGCCTTACCCCATACAGGTGAACTTGAAGACGCGATTGAAAGATTCGCTAAATTCCTATCTACCTATAAACAATAAAATACATAATAACCCCAGTCCTCACTGGGGTTAATGATAGAAATATTTTAAATTCAGTTATAAACCACATCTAACTTTTAAAGTGTTTTCTTGTTTTCTACTTGTCCAATATTAAATCTTAATACTGTTAGTAGATTTTTATAAATAAAATTTATTTTGTTGTCATTGAGTAAGACTAATTATTTCCACCATATAACTTTCGCCATACTCATCTTGAATATACTGAATTTCAGAAAATAACCATATATTACTTAATAGGTTAGAAGAAAAGGGATAAGGTTACTGACGATAATTTTGTACTAATTTAGAAGTGTAATTGCATAAAAGTTATATAAAAAAACGCCATGAATGGCGCTTTTTAATATTAGGTGGTTTTTATTTTTTTATTTGTGCAAGTTTTTTGCGAATATTTGCTGCTCTTGATTTAGAAGATGGATGACTACTCAATATTGAAGAGTCTCCACCACCTAATTTATCAAATGCAGTAGCAAGTCCTTCTGGATTAATTTTTTTCTTAACTAAGAAATCAAATGAATAATTATCAGCTTCTTGTTCTTGTTTTTGTGAGAATTGAGAATTAATTACTGCTGATGCTAAAGCACCTAATTTAGATTTAGATATTGAAGCAATTGCAGCATTACCAGACGCAGCGGCTGCATCTTGAGCAATTTCAGTTGCATAAGCAATTTGCATCGCTTTTTTACTATGACCTAAAGCAACATGACCTAATTCATGACCTAAAACACCTTGAATTTCATTATCTGTCATCAAATCCATTAAACCACTATAGACACGCACGCAACCGTTCGCCATTGCCCAAGCATTAACATCTTTAGTGATATATACTCTATAATTAATTGGTGTACCATCAACGTTGTTACCTAAAGCTTTGACGATTTTGTTTAACCTTTTAGAGTAAGCGTTTTTTGCTGAAGCAACTTTTGACTGAGCATCCATTTGTGCACAAGCATCTTTACTTAATTGTTTAACATCATTGTCACTTAATGTTGCAGCTTGAAGACCTTTCATTCCTAGGTTAGCTAAATCATCTGGATTCATATTACAGCCAGTTAGGGACATAGCTGCGACTAAAGGTAATGCAACTAATAATGTTTTTTGATGTTTTTTCATAATATTTTCCTTATTTAAATAATTATTTATATCCATCTAAACTAAGTTAAGTTAGACGCAGAAATTTTAAACTAACTTTAATAATAATCAATAAATAATTACTTGTTTTATAACTTGAAAAATAATTACTTGATTACTCAGTATATGAGATTTAGACTAATCACCCATTTTTTAAGGTACAAATTTATGCAATTATCTGATTTCGATTTTACACTTCCTAAAGAACTCATTGCCAAATATCCAGCAGAAACGAGAAGTGCATGCCGGCTTTTATCACTTGATGGAAAAACAGGTAACACTAACCATGGTTTTTTTACTGACATTGTCGACAAAATTAATCCAGGCGATTTGCTTATTGTTAATAACACTAGAGTCATACCTGCTCGCGTTTATGGAAAAAAATCATCTGGCGGTAAAATTGAAATACTTATTGAACGATTATTAGATGGGAATCGTGCACTTGCACATGTAAAAGCGTCAAAATCGCCTAAAGAAGGCGCTGAATTAATATTAGGAGAAGACTCATCGGTTACTGTAACGATGGTCGCTCGTCATGATAGCCTTTTTGAATTACAATTTCCGGACGATGTACTTACTATTTTAAATAAAATCGGTCATATACCTTTACCACCTTATATTGACAGACCTGATGATGACCAAGATCGTGAAGTTTATCAAACCGTATACAATAAAGTACCGGGAGCGGTTGCAGCACCTACCGCTGGACTTCATTTTGATGAAAGCTTATTAGAAAAACTGAAACAAAAAGGCGTTGAAATGGCATTTGTCACTTTACATGTTGGCGCAGGGACATTTCAACCAGTAAGAGTTGAGAATATCGAAACTCATGTTATGCACGCAGAGTATGCGGAGGTTACAGAGGAAGTTGTTAAAGCGGTATTAGCCTGCAAAGCCAGAGGTAATAAAGTCATCGCTGTGGGAACTACCTCGGTTAGGGCTCTTGAAAGCGCAGCACAAAAAACTGGGGAAATTGCTCCTTTTTTTGCTGATACACAGATATTTATTTACCCAGGCTACCACTTTAATGTTATTGATTCACTGATCACAAATTTTCATCTACCCGAATCAACATTAATTATGCTTGTATCAGCATTTGCAGGATATGAAAATACGATGAATGCTTATCAAGAAGCGGTTAAGCAACAATATCGATTTTTTAGTTATGGTGATGCAATGTTTATCACTAAACAATCGAATGAATCACTCTAAAATTTTATCAACATTTAATGGAAAGTTGCCTAATCAAGCTGATATGGCAAATTTGGTTGGTAACTTTTCCATTTAACCATTTTAATTACCTATTTATGCTTTAATTTATCTAAAATATTATTCTTGCGATGCAAATTTGACGGATGAGATGTCGGATATTCTGATGCATGAATGGGCATTTTAGATAACATATTTACCAAACCTATGGGATCAATTTTTTCTTTTAATAAAAGATTCAAAGCATATTCATCTGCCTCAACTTCATACTGTTGCGCAATTTCTTGTTTTACCATAATAATAATTTCATTGGCTTTATCGGTAATTTCGATATAAGGAGCCTGTCGAAATGATTTTATAGCATGTTTAAGTGCAATATGTCCTTGTTCATGCGCCAATACGGCTTGCAATTCATTATCTGTTAATAATTTAATCAATCCACTATTCACTCGAATACATCCATTTGCAGTTGACCAAGCATTGGGTTCCGTATTCAAATAAACCTTATAATTTATTTCGTTATTATTAATATTGTTAGGCAATGTTTTAGCGATTTTATTTAAGCGTTTACTTAAAGCATGATTATTGGCTGGAATTGTCGCCCTATGATCCATTTCATTACACGCTTGTTGACTAATAGCAAGTATGTCTTGTTCGGATAAAAATTTTACTGCTTCAGACGGTATCCGTTTAGCTGTACGAATGTTTGTATGATTTTGACATGCGGTCGACAAAAATATCAATAATAATGAAAATATCAATATAACATAGTTCACAATTCTTAAAATCCTTTCAAAAGTTGTTAATTCAAGTCAAGCACGATAAACTATCCGCCGCAATGTAATAGTACACAACGCATTATATCAATAATTCGCGCCAAACTGTTTATTTGGTCGCAAGAGGTAAATAAATGAAATTTGAATTAGATAATACCGACGGCTTAGCTCGTCGTGGACGTATGAAATTCGATCGTCGTGGAGTCGAATATACGGTAGAAACTCCTGCATTTATGCCTGTCGGAACTTATGGAACGGTAAAAGGTATGACACCTGAAGAAGTTGCCGCAACAGGAGCTCAAATCTTATTAGGCAATACCTTCCATTTATGGCTAAGACCTGGTCAAGAAATCATGCGTAAACATGGTGATTTGCATGATTTCATGCAATGGCATGGTCCAATCTTAACAGATTCAGGTGGTTTTCAGGTATTTAGTTTAGGCGATATTCGAAAAATTAAAGAAGAAGGCGTCTATTTTAGGAATCCAATCAATGGAGATAAAATCTTTTTATCACCAGAAATTTCCATGGAAATCCAATATGATCTTGGTTCTGACATCGTCATGATATTTGACGAATGTGCGCCATTTCCTGCCGACTGGGATTATGTGAAAAAATCAATGGAGATGTCACTACGTTGGGCCAAACGCAGCAGAAAACGCTTTGATGAGTTAGGCAATAAAAATGCCCTATTTGGTATTGTTCAAGGTGGTATACATCAAGAATTACGTGACATATCAATTAAAGGATTAACAGAAATTGGGTTTGATGGTTATGCTGTTGGAGGCCTTGCCGTTGGCGAACCAAAAGAGGATATGCATCGTATATTGGAAGGCACATGCCCACAATTACCTGCTGATAAACCACGTTATTTGATGGGGGTTGGTAAACCAGAAGATTTAGTGGAAGGCGTACGTCGTGGCATCGATATGTTTGACTGTGTAATGCCAACTCGTAACGCACGCAATGGTCACCTATTTGTAACTGATGGTGTAATCAAAATTCGTAATGCCAAATATAAAGATGATACAACACCGCTGGATCCTCATTGTGATTGTTACACATGTAAAAATTACACAAAATCTTATCTACACCACTTAGATAAATGTGGGGAAATTTTAGGCGCACGATTAAACACCATTCATAATTTGCGTTATTACCAACGCCTAATGGCAGAGATTCGTGAAGCTGTGGCAAATAAACGTTATGAAGAATTTGTTATCGAATTTTATCAACGTATTGGTAAAAAACCTGCCCCATTCACAAAATCTGAAAATAACTAGTATATTTTTTTAGGTAAGTATTGACACTTTTTAGTTAGCGCAGTATTATGCGCTTCCTAACGGCGAGTAGCGCAGCTTGGTAGCGCAACTGGTTTGGGACCAGTGGGTCGGAGGTTCGAATCCTCTCTCGCCGACCAATTTTAAATAAAAAAGCTTACTCATTGAGTAGGCTTTTTTGTTATCTGCTCTTTGAGAGGATGAGAACCGACCAGAGGTTCGAGCCAATCTTAATAATTCTAATTATCTTTCTTAATAAAGCTAATTAAACACTCGCCCGCATTCGAATGACTGGTACAAACGCTGACAAATCCATTTCATTTGTTACTTTTTTATTCTTTAAATTATCTAATAGCAGAGTGGCTGTATATTCACCGATTTCTTTATACGGTAAAGCGACTGTTGTTAATGCGGGAAAGCTCACTTGGCTAAACTCATTATCACCAAAACCACTTACGGCTAATTGATAAGGTACTCGAATATGTCGACGCTGACATTCATACAGTACCCCACAAGCTAATTCATCTGTCGTACAAATTAATGCGTCTAGTTCTGGCCAATTTAATAACATATCGGGTAACAACTCACTTCCTGTACTAAAATTGGCTGGTTTAGCTGCATTAATAACTCGATGTGTAGGGAGATGATAAGCTAACATAGCTTTATACCATCCGTGTAAGCGTTGTTGAAAAATTTGATATTCTTGGTTAGCACAAAGTAACCCAATATGTTGATAACCTTTTTTAATGACATGTTCAGTGAGCATATACATAGCCAAACTATCATCTATTCCAACATTTATATTAGTTAATCCACCATAATCTTTACCAATATTCAAAATAGGAACAATTTTATTTTGCACAATTTGCTTAATAAAACTTTCATCTTCAACTTGAAATAGCAATATAGCTTCAAGGTTATGACTATATAAAGCATCTAACATTTGCGATTCAAATTTATAGTAATGATAAGATTCAATAAGTAAGGTAGTATACCCCTCTTTTGCCAAGTGTGTTTGAAGTGAATTTAACCATAATTGAGCGGAATGATCATATATTTTAGGTGTGATAACAGCAATGACTCGATTTGCCGATGCAGAGGCTAGCAAACTTGCAGCAACATTAGGTTTATATCCTAAAGCATCGACAGCAATTTGAATTTTTTGGCGAAGTTTATCTGAAACGCGATCTGGAGTTCGTAAAGCTCTAGATACGGTCATCGTTCCGACACCCGCATATTTTGCAACATCGAATAAAGTAATCTGTCCTGTAGTTTTACGCTTCTTTATTTCTTGCATCTTTCATTCCGATTAAATTTAATCTTAACTTTTTTAAATAAATCTTATATTAGTGGTAGCAAAGCAGAAAAAATCGATAATAGACAATTAATAATAGAAAAGTGTGATACAATCACTTCGAAATCACTCTCATTTCTATAATACTATTACGTCTAAATAACTATTTTATAATCGTTATATCAAAAATGTTACTTTCATCACAAAATGAGAAAAATTTTCATCAACTTTGATAGCGCTATCACATTTCTAATATTTTTTTATTTCTATTCTTATTTAGTATGTTATTTTTTAAACTAACAATTGATGATATCAGGTTTAATGGAGGAAAAATGTTAGGTAAATGGTTAACCAGCCAAACAGTCAATATTGTTGATTCTGTTGAAGATTGGAAAGAAGCGATACAAATTTGTGCAAAACCATTATTAGAAAATAATGCCATTTCGCCAAATTATGTCCAAGCAATTTTTCAATTACATGAATCAATTGGACCTTACTACGTATTGGCACCGGGTATCGCTATGCCGCATGCTAGACCAGAGCAAGGTGTCAATCAACTGGGCTTATCTATGTTACTGGTCAAACAAGGAGTGAAATTTAATTCATCAGAAAATGACCCCGTATATTTAATTACTTTATTAGCAGCCAGTGATAATACAAGCCATATTGAAATGTTAACTCAATTAGCTGAGCTGTTTGGTGAATCAAACGATATGCAGACAATTTTTAATGCACAAAATAGTGATCAAATTTTAGCTGTGATCAATCGTTATTAAATTTAATAAAACTAAGAAAAGGATAAATAAAATGAAAATTATGGCAGTTTGTGGTTCAGGTCTTGGTAGCAGTTTTATGGTTGAAATGAATATCAAAAAAGTTCTAAAAAAATTAAATATTGATGCAGAAGTAACGCATGCAGATCTTGCCTCAGCAACCCCAGAACAAGCTGATTTATTTGTTATGACTAAAGATTTAGCAGACAGCTCTGGCATTCCTAGCGATAAACTAGTAGTTCTAAATAATATAATTGATATCAATGATTTGGAGTCCAAACTCGTTGAACATTTCGCTAAGCAATAGTTAGATAATGAGGTGTTGCGATGATTCAAGAAGTCGTTAAATTTATCGTTGATATTTTAAAAGTACCGGCCGTATTAGTTGGTATGATTGCTATGGTTGGGTTAATAGCCCAACGCAAATCCTTTGCTGATACAGTAAAAGGAACCGTTAAAACTATTTTAGGATTTTTAGTTTTAGGCGGTGGTGCAAGCGTACTTATTAGTGCGATTACACCATTAGGTATGATGTTTGAAGAGGCTTTTAAACTACAAGGCATCATCCCTAATAATGAAGCTATCGTATCCATGGCATTAAATGAATATGGTGCAGCAACAGCATTAATCATGGCTTTTGGAATGATTGCTAATATTGTGGTTGCGCGTTTTACATGTTTAAAATTTATCTTTTTAACTGGACATCATACCTTTTATATGGCGTGTATGATCAGCATTATTCTAACGGTTGCGGGTTTTGAAGGTTGGCAATTAGTCTTTACTGGAGCCCTAGTACTTGGGCTAATTATGGCGTTTTTCCCTGCAATGGCTCAACCATATATGCGTAAAATCACAGGAAATAATGATGTAGCATTTGGTCACTTTGGCACCTTAGGTTATGTATTGGCAGGAGCGCTTGGTCAAGTCGCTGGTAAAAACTCTCGCTCAACAGAAGAGATGAATTTACCTAAAAATCTAAGTTTCTTGCGTGATAGCTCAATTTCAATTTCATTAACAATGATGATAATCTATTTGATCCTTGCCGTTTTTGCTGGACCTGATTATGTCCAAACAAATTTAAGTAAGGGGGATAATTACCTAGTTTATGCAATTATCGAAGCAATTACCTTTGCTGCTGGGGTATTTATTATTCTACAAGGCGTACGGTTAATTCTTGCTGAAATTGTTCCAGCATTTACAGGTTTTTCAGAAAAACTCGTGCCGAATGCCAAACCAGCCTTAGATTGTCCAGTTGTTTTCCCATATGCACCAAACGCTGTATTAATTGGTTTTTTATTTAGTTTCCTTGGTGGATTAGTTGGTCTATTTGTATTAGGTCAATTAAATGCTGTACTAATTTTACCTGGCGTAGTTCCTCATTTCTTCTGTGGTGCAACTGCTGGTGTTTTCGGTAATGCTATGGGCGGACGTCGAGGTGCAATGCTTGGCGCATTTGCTAATGGTTTATTAGTCACATTTTTACCTGTACTTTTATTACCTGTTTTAGGTTCGCTTGGTTTTGCTAATACGACTTTCTCTGATGTCGATTTCTGTGGTATTGGTATTATTTTAGGTAATATGGCTAAATGGTTTAACAAAGATATAATAATGATTATTATTGTTGCTATTTTTGCTCTTCTGGTTATCCACAACTACATGTTAAAAAATAAGAAAACTGCAAATGATTAAGCTTAAAATTTTTTAATTAATTTTAAGTAACAATTAAATTACCAGATCAAATGATCTGGTAATTTTTTATAATTAACGCTAAAGATAAAACTAAAAATATAATTCTTTAATTAAGTAAAGTTTATGTTATTCTTAAAGTTATATTAACACAGAATTGGTTGTACTCTCTTAAAGGAATAATTAATGACAAATACCAATCAACAAAGTATCTTTGTCAATGAACATATTCATTTAGTGCCATCGGATCGACAATATTCATCTAAGTTATACAATATTATTGATGTTAATCGTGATAATTTTAGTCAATTTATGGCTTGGCCTAAGTTTGTCAATAATGAAGCAGACACATCAAATTTTTTAGATAATTGTTCAGTTGAGCACCAAAAAGATATTACCAAAACTTATGTAATTTTACTGGATAATAATCCTGTCGGCTTATTGTCTTTTAATCGAATAGATAAAAACAATAAGACAGCCTATATTGGTTATTGGCTCGATAGCCAAGCAGAAGGTAAAGGTATTATGACACAAGCAATTCAAGCACTTACTCACTACTATGCATCACAAAAAATAATTAAACGATTTGTTATTAAATGCTCAGTGGATAATCCTAAAAGTAATGCGGTTGCTAAGCGATGCGGTTTTAGTTATGAAGGAACACTTAAACAGGCTGAATATTTAAATGGAATTTATCATGATCAAAATATTTATGGTCTAATTTCAATGTACCTTTAAAATTGTCACCAAATTATAACAAAATAATTCCTCACTAACTTTATATTAAATATTTTATTACTGATTAAATTAAAAGGCCTGACTCCGGTTAATATCGAAATCAGGCCTTACAAGCAGCTTAATAAAAGTGTCCAACTGTATGGGGTCACTTCATAATGTCGGTTTTTACTTTTATAACGTTGAAATGATTCATTTCAAAATAAGTTAAATATATTCTCTGATTATTTACTAAACACGTTACCATAAAGAGCTAACAGAGCAACGATGATCATTGTAGAAACTGCAATGGTATATTGCATTTTCACTTTATATTTTTTCATTTCACCAAGTGAAAGCTCTTTATTCTTATTCTTTCTGTGGTAATAATAATATAAAGGTAAACCGATTAAAGTTAGAATGATTGACGCAATACCATTAAAAGTTTGATAAACAAGCATACCATAAATAACATACATAGCCCCCAAAATTGCGATAATTGGAATGATTGGATAACCAATAACTTTATAAGATCTTGGGATATCGGCATATTTTTTACGAGCGATGATTACACCAATAAATGTTAATAAATAAAATACCCAAATTGAAAACATTGAGATTTCAGATAAACGATCAGCATCCAGTAAAATTGAATATAAAAAAGAAAATATCACTAATACACATATAGCATTAACTGGTGAGCGACTATCATCATCGATTGTACTTAAATAACGCGCTCCAATGATGGTTCCTCGTTCTGCCATACTGAAAATTGTACGAGATAACGTCATAATATAACCATTAATCCCACCTAAAATTGAGATCATAATGCCAACCGCAACTAAATTACCACCCAAATTGCCAAACATACGTTGTGAGGCAACGGCCGAAGCATCATGACCAAGTGATACCATCTCTTGGACAGGAAAAATTTTAAACAATGCAATATTGATACAGGCATAAACAACAACTAAAAATATGATACCCAAAATAATTGCTTTAGGTAGCACTTTTGCCGGATTATGAATTTCACCAGCAACAGAGGCAACTTGAGCCCAACCATCATAAGCAAATAAGGTAGCCAAAATAGCTACAGCAAATGGAGCATAAGTTTCAATCCCTTGACCACTAGCACTAAATAATGCTACTTGACCATTACCTTTCCATAGTCCAAATACGGCTAACAATAAAATAGGAATAAGCTTACAAGCAGTAGCTATCGTTTGCAAATAACCTGCTTGCTTAACGCCAATAGCGTTAATAACAGCAATAAATCCTAAAACGCCAGCACTTACTGCCATTTTATAAGAATCATCAATACCAAATAACAGGCAAAATACCGAACTAAAATATCCTACCAATGCCCCAACTAATGATGGAGCAAAAAGCACGGTAATCATCCAACCATAAAGATGAGAAACTTTTGAGCCGTAAATTTTTTCCAGATAAACCAACATACCGCCCGTACGTGGAAACATAACACCTAATTCACAAAGCGTTAACCCACCACAAATAGAGAAAACACCACCAATGATCCACGCTAACAGTGCATAGTTATAATCACCGGCAACTTCTAATACGGCAGGTGGTTTCATAAATGCGCCAGCCCCTAAAACCATACCAACAACCAGCGACAATGCAGAAACTAAACCAAGATCTTTCCGTAAATTATTTTCTAAATTGTGATCTTCCATATAGGTCCTCTTAAAACATATTAAATTAGCGAGCAAAATTGATTTATGATAGGGATTTATTAATAAAATACAAGAAAGATTAATATTATTGATAGTAAAGGTAGCGAAAGTAAAACGGATAAATTAATATTTGATCATGAAAAAAGCCGGCATTAAGCCAGCTTTTATTGGTTTTTAACTTAATATAGAAAACAATTATTTCTGTTTTTTCATTTTCATATCAACAACCATACGACCACGAATTTTACCTTCTCTCATTTCGTTAATCATATCGTTGATATCTTCTAATGGACGTTTTTCAACAATTGGCACAACTTTACCTTCAGCACTAAATTGGAATGCTTCGGCTAAATCTTGACGCGTACCAACCAATGAACCTAAAACTTGAATACCATCTAATACTGTTTTAGGAATACTTAAATCCATCGTTTCAGAAGGGAGACCTAAAGCGACAACTCTACCTAAAGGACGAACAGACTCAATTGCTTGATTAAAAGCTGTTTTAGTGACTGATGTTACCACTGCACCATGCACACCACCACCTGTATGTTCTTTAATATAAGCACCTACGTCTGCCACTTTTTTAGGGTTAACAAGCAAGTCGGCGCCAAGCTCTTTACATAGTTCTAATTGGCTGTCACTATTACTAATCGCCACTACTTTATTGTTGAACACTTTTTTGCCATATTCAACAGCTAGAGTACCTAAACCGCCAATACCAAATACCGCAAGCCATTGACCAGGTTTAGTGTCTGCAACTTTGATGCCTTTGTAAGTTGTTACTCCAGCACAAGTTACGCTGGTTGCTTGAGCTGGATCTAATCCCTCTGGCACTTTAACTGCGTAATCTGCTTTGACAATACACTGTTCTGCCATACCACCATCGACACTATATCCAGAATTTAAAACATTACGGCAAAAGGTTTCCTGACCTGAAATACAATATTCACATGAACCACAACCAGCATGGAACCAAGCAATACTAACACGATCACCAATTTTTAAACTTTTCACATCTGGAGCTATTTTAGTAACGATCCCTACTCCCTCATGCCCAATAACACGACCGGGTTTTTTACCAAAATCACCCGCCGCGACATGAAGATCTGTATGACAAAGACCACAATATTCAACTTCAACTAAAGCTTCACCTGCTTCCAATGGACGGAGAGGAATATCTTTAATCTCAACTTGACCATCGCACTCTTGTCTAACAACTGCTGCCTTCATTTTTTTCTCCTAAATAATTTTAAAATAAAATATAACTTAGTTTATTCTATCCTAACTATGTTGAAAAAAAATGAGGTATTTCACAAAATTATTAAAAAGTTTGATTATTTAATAATCCTGATTGAAACGTATATCTAACCTCAAAGTTTTTGACAAAAATCTAGAATTGCTAAAAAACATCCTTAATTAACTTTATTAATTGTTTGCTCTGTTTTTTTATTTTGCTGTTATCTCTTGAATGATAAATCATACCAATAAACTTAATTATGAATTAACCTAATGACTTGATAACTTAAAGTAAGTTAGCGATAGATAATCAAAAGTGCTTGATTAATTTTTACATTTATCTCATAAAATTTTTAGATCAATTAATGATGGTATAAGGCTTTTTGAAAGATTAAGCCATGAAATAAATAGAAAATCACAGACAGGAAAATGTTTTTATATTTTAAAGGAACGAGCCTGAATACTCGTTCCTTATTTAACATTAAAAAAATTATGGTTAACCAATATCTTTTGCAATGTATTTTTGACTATTATTATTCATTAATAAAAATAGTCCAATTAATGCACCGAGTGCGAATAACCCAACCACATACATAGCTGGTGCCATTTTGCTCACAAAGTCACTCAAAAATGATATGAGTAATGGCGTTAATCCTCCTGCAATGGCATACGCCATATTAAATGAAAACGACACCCCACTATAACGAATTTGGGTAGGAAAGACTTTCACCATAAAGTAGGCAAAAGATCCAACAATACCCACGCAGAACCCTGCTAGGGAATAAGTGATAAATAAAAGTTGATGATTATCTAAGGATAAATAAAAAATAGCGATAGCAAGCGCTGCAAGAATGCAACCAATCAATATGACCTTACCCATCGTAAACTTATCCATCATCATGCCATAAAAAGTACAACTTATAATCAGACCTATTATTGCTAATATATTGCCTTGTAGTGCATCAATTGGTGAATAATCAAATGATTTTTGTAATAAAATAGGCGTCATTAACATAATAACCATAATACCGGCAGATAAAACCCAAGTCAGTAACATTGATAATACTGTCTGTGGTAAATATTGAGTTATCACGGTAACAACAGGAATTTTATTCGATAATTCTTGTTGTTTACGTTTTTGAATTTCAAGAAAAATGGGAGTTTCTTTTAACCAACGGCGCAAATACATTGCGATCAAACCAAAAATACCACCAATAATAAAAGGAATACGCCATCCCCAATCGATTAATTGTTCGGATGAGACGCTTTTATTCATAACAGTTGAAACCAAAGAACCGAGTAAAATACCTAAACTTAAGCCACTGGTTAAAATTCCACATGCTAATCCAATTTTATCTTTTGGCACATGCTCAGCAACAAACGTCCAAGCACCGGGTACTTCGCCCCCTACTGCCAATCCCTGACATAATCGCATAAGTAATAATAATAAAGGTGCAAAAATTCCAATATCGGTATAAGTAGGTAAACAACCGATAAATAATGTCGGTAATGCCATAAGCAGAATACTAAGTGTAAACATTCGTTTGCGACCAAATAGATCACCAAAGTGCGCCATAATAATTCCGCCAAAAGGACGAATTAAATAACCTGCAGCGAAAATACCGAATGTTTGTACCTGACTTAACCATGCAGGCATATCATCTGGAAAAAATAGATGACTGATAGTAATTGAAAAGAATACAAATATAATAAAATCATAAAACTCTAAAGCCCCGCCTAAAGCAGACAGAGCTAATGTTTTGTAGTCTTGTTTATTTAAAGTACGCGTTTGCGTAATTGGTGTCGTGTATGACATAGTTTTCCTTGTAAATTATTTTTTACACATAGTGTGCGTTAATCTACTAATATACCTGAACAACATTTTTTTTAAAGACAATATCAACAAATATGACAACCTACATTTTATTATTGGCATGAAATAAAAACTTTTTTAAATATAAGCGATTTGATCAAATAAACAGCACTAAATGATTAATATATGTTAAAAATTAAAACTACAATCAAATGATATTTTTAAATGGAGAGTTATAAAATGGCTATAAAACATATTACTCGAGGTAAATTCACACGCATGCAACAATTATCGAACCAGGATGGCGTTATTGCGGCATTAGCAATTGACCAACGCGGTTCAATGGTAAAAATGATGGAGTCGGCAGTCGGTAAAGATCGCTATCATGTAGATATGGTGTATGAATTTAAAGAGCTTGTCTCACAAGAATTAACAAAATATGTTAGTGCAATCTTGTTAGACGAAGAGTATGGCTTTAAAGGTATGACTAAAAAAAATAAAGATGCTGGATTAATTATATCTTATGAAAAAACAGGATATGATGCCAATACTCCAGGTCGACTACCTGATGTATTGCCAGAAGACTCTCTACAACGGTTATTAAAAAAAGGAGCCGATGCTGCAAAAGTCTTGGTTTATTATAATCCAGATGATCCTCAAGATATTTTAGAAAAAAAACATGCATTTTTAGAACGTATCGGTACAGAAGCAAGAGCAGCGGATATCCCGTTATTTGTTGAGCCGATTGTCTATGATAATGTAGTAACAGATGATAAAAGCCCTGAATTTGCCAAAATAAAGCCTCAAAAAGTCATTAACACCATTAAAGAGTTCACTAAAAATCAATATTATATTGATGTACTAAAAGTTGAAGTTCCAGTACTTTTCAAAAATGTTGAAGGATTTAATGATAATAATGTTGTTGTTTACACCCAAAAACAAGCAGCTGATTACTTTAAACAGGCCTGTGACGTAGCAACTCGTCCATTTATCTATTTGAGTGCTGGGGTACCAACCAAAACTTTCCATCAAGAATTAATTTTTGCGGGTGAAAATGGCGCTAAATACAGTGGTATTTTAGGTGGACGTGCAACATGGTTTGAAGGTGTTGCAGCGTATGCCAAAGAAGGTAAAGAGGGCTTAAAACGCTGGTTAGACAAAACTGGACGTGAAAATGTTGAGCACCTCAATAAAATTTTAAAACAGTATGCGACACCTTGGTACGATATTTATGGTGGCAAACAAAACATAGAAGTGATCGATATTAAATTAGGCGATTAATTAATTTCAAATCCAATCCCAATAGTTATAAATTATAAGTAAGCAAAGATAGAGTACAGGGTTTTATCCTATTTACCTGTACTCTCTTTTAAAGTTCTAAAAATTTTATCACCAAGATTAACTACCCAAAAAAGATAAATTAAAACCTCCTGAATAATTTTAAATTGCTTTATCAAAAAATAAGTTCACTTTGGTTAGTTTAGACATTGACTCGATATAATCCTTAACTTTAGGCGGAAAACGTAATCCTTTTACACAAGTCAAATTACGTAAAACAGGAAACAGACAGATATCATCTAAAGATAATTGCCCATTACACGCTTGTGGCGAGATAATCAATGGTTCAAGCTCGTTTAATAACTTGGATATTTCAGATACCAATGAATCAGTTTGTGCTAAGCATTCATCAAATGAGCCGATTTTTTTAGTTTTACTCGTGACAAAGTAATTGATCGCACTTTGAGTTGCAAATTCTGCTAAGCCAAGTTTGATATAACGTGGACACTCTAATTTATAATCATATTGCTGTAGTTGTTTAATTAATTTTTCAATATTTGGCGATTTTGGGCCGATTAAGATAGGCTTTCCTCCATAATGATTATCGACATAATCAACAATATCCAGACTTTCAGGCATATAACTGCCATCCTCTTTTTGTAAAATTGGTGCCATCTTTTGACCAATCATACTTTCGGGAGACTTAAAATCATCACTCAAAAATACATGTAGCTCAACAGGGATATCTTTTAAACCAAAAATCATTCTAGCCCTTACACAAAAAGGACAGTGTTCATAAATATATAATTTCATTTCTACCTCCTTAAGCAATCAATAGCCCATAATAAATAGGCAAACCCTATAAATGCCAGCATGACAATGCTCGCATTAAACAATGCATGTGGATAACCGATTTTTGTCACATTGATAAAAGGATACGGATAATAATGAGTAAAAAAGCCTAGTACAAAAATATAAACGGCATAAATTAACATGGTAGTTAATGATCCTATAATGACGCGAAAGCTAATGCGTCGAAAGGGTCCCCAAATCAGCCAACTCAATATGCCTAGTAGAGGAATAACAACATGTAAACTTTCATTAGCGAATCGCATAAATATATTTGGTGGAACATGGATGCCACGTAAAAGCGAGTTATACACAATAGCCGTTATAATTACACCTACCAACCCATTTAATCGAATAATACGAAAAATAAAACGATTACAATTCGGACTAAAAGCTAACCATAAACAACTTATTGCCAACATAAGGTTAGATAATACAGTAAAAAAACTATAATAAAACACCATACGCCCTATTGATGTTGCTGGCTGCCAGCTTCGAAGCTGCATATGCCAATAAGTATAAGTTTCAAGACCAACAACCAATAGCACATATAATGCAATAAAAAGATTAATATTTCGTTTTAACATAACAAACATAAAAAAATAAAACCGTATTGCAGTATATATCAGTAAATCTAAAAAAAAGAAATTATAAAAATAGATTAATTTGTTATTTTTAATAAAAATAATGTCAAAACTTTTATCCTATGAGAGTATTTTAATAAAAGTCGTTTTTTAGATATAAAAGCTTAATCTAAATTCTACTCACTGTTCACTGTTAAATTGCGCTTAGAATTTAAATTTAGAATGTTTTTATTATGAAATGGTATAGACTCCTGAATATTTTTTACAAAATAAACTATAACTTACTAATATAATTGTATTTTTATATAAACTCAACCCAGTTATTTATTCAAACTAAAATCCTATTTTTTGTTCTAACAATAATTAAAAAAATTTTTCATCATTGTACAGTCCTTTATTTTTGTCAAAAAGTTTCAGGTAATGGCCATGTCTGAGTAAAAAGGATTTTTATATATAAATCTTAATAAAATTCAGTGCAAAATTATCCAATAAAAAATCTGCAAAAACCAAATTCTTTTAGTCCTTGTTTGATCATGTTTAGGTGACAAACTTTTAACAATATTTCATTTTATTTATTAATAATATCAGTAAGTTATACACATAATTAAAATTTAAAGAAATGTAAAAAAAAGATTGCAAAATATTCAAAACAGTGTAATTTATACCATTTTTAGATTATTTTTTAACTTAAATTCATTAAAAAAGCGTTTTATTTATAATAAATTTTCAAATAATCAAATTGTTATTAAAAACATAATACTAAAAATTATTAATAATAATAAATAATTCAATAAAACAAAGTTGTATTTGCAGTGCACATGAAATATATTGAGGATAACATGGATAAAAGATTAACCAATTTGATGGAGCAGTTGGGCAATGGTTTAAGTCGTGGCTTAAAGCAAGGTTTAGTTAATGGAGCAGGACATAATCGTTATACGTTAAATATTGATGGTTTGCCTGCTGAGGTTTCAATCTTACAGGTTGAAAGTAATGAACAACTTAACCAGCCTTGGCATTACACCATTACCTTTACCAGCTCGGATAAACAACTTTCTGTTGAGTCATTCCTTAACCAAAATGCCCGTTTGAGTTTTAATCCTGCTAATTCTAGCAGTTTAAGCGACTTTGCAACTCAAGGACTTAATGCACTTAATTCCTTAACTTCGGCTAATCCATTAGATGCATTAAAACAGTCTGAGCCATTAAAACAGTTAGATAAGCTTAAACAATCCAATCCACTCGATTCACTTAATTCTTTAACCCAGTTTAATCCGCTGAATCCGTTAAATTCACTATTATCTCAGGGCGGCTCACGCACTCTTTATGGTGTGGTTACTCAATTCAGTCAATTATCAGTCAGTAATGATGAAGCCCGTTATCAGGTTGTCTTATCCTCGCAATTAGCCAAACTGGCATTAAGTCATAACTGTGCTATTTTTCAGAATCAAAGCGTTATCAGTGTGGTTGAAGAAGTCTTGCGTGGTCATGGTTATACAGGGATTGATTATCGTTTAGCACTTAAAGAGCAATACCCTGAACGTGAGTTTATCACTCAGTGGCAGGAGAGTGACCTTGAGTTTATTCAAAGACTGCTTGCTGATGTGGGGGTCTATTTCCGATTTGAAACGCATGGTGAACACAACTGTGATGTGATGGTCATCAGTGATTATGAACAAGGTTATCAGCAGGTAGCTGATATTGTGTACAAACAACCGAGCGGTACACTGGATAACGGCGTTGAAAGTGTCTGGGATATAACCTTACACAGTCAGATGGTGGAAGCTTCGGTACAAGTACAAGATTATAACTACCGCGATGCGCAAGCTAATTTACTGGGTGAAGTTAACAGCCAACAGAAAGATAACACCACTTACGGTACTGATTACCGTTATGATGAGCACTATAAAGGATTAAATAGCAATGGTGACAGCAATAATGGAATTGATAGTGACACCAACAATAATGATGATGAAAACAGTGGTGATATTGATACCGACGATAGTAATGGCAATAATAACGATAATAGCAGTGATATTAGCACTCATTCTGGTAATGCGAGTAATAGTGTTGAAAGTGGAGAATGGTATGCCCGCATTCGCCATGAGCGAGCAATTAGCCGTCAAATTGTTATCCGGGGTAAAAGTAATCAGGCCAATTTAGCTCCGGGTCAACATATCCGCATCAAAGGCAGTACGATTGCCGGAATAGATGAGGGGGTAATGATATTAACGGTGCAAGGACAGGGAAACCGCAGTGAGGCTTATGAACTGAGTTTTACCGCCATACCTTACCAGCCATTAAAACCTTACCGCCCGGAGCCGATTCCTTTTCCGACTATTGACGGCACTTTACCGGCACGGGTAACCAGTCCGAATAATGACACCTATGGTTATATTGATACACAAGGGCGCTATCGGGTTAAATTTAACTTTGATTTAAAAGAGTGGCGAAACGGTGAAGAGAGTTTATGGTTAAGACTGGCTAAACCGTATGCCGGCAGTACCTATGGTTTTCACTTTCCACTGATTGATGGCACAGAAGTTGCGGTTGCCTTTACTAACGGTAATCCGGACCGACCTTATATTGCACATGCGATGCATGACAGCCAACACCCTGACCATGTGACCGCCATAAACAAACACCGAAATGTAATTCGTACCCCTGCTAACAACAAACTGCGGATGGATGATAAGCGCGGACAAGAGCACATTAAGTTAGCGACCGAATACGGTAAAACCCAGCTTAACATCGGGCATTTAGTTGACCAAAACAAAGAGCAGCGTGGAGAGGGATTTGAACTGCGCACCGATGAGTGGGGGGCGATTGCTGCCAATAAAGGTTTATACCTGACCAGTCAGACCGAGCCTAAGGCACAGGGTAAACAACTGGATATGCAAGGTGCCATTACCCAGCTTGAAAATGCGTTATCAATTGCTAAAGCACTGCAAAATGCAGCAACTGCCTCTGAGGCCCATGGCGCAGATACCGACAGTCAAGAACAACTTAAAGCCACATTAACCCAATTAGCCCAAAGTGGCATTATTGCTTATGCACAAGAGGGCATTGCTTTAACCAGCCCGGAAAACATTCAACTGTCAACGTCAAACAGTGTTTCAATGACCAGTGAAAACCAAACTGACATTAATGCGTTAAAAAACATTACTGTCTCATCTGGTGAATCCATCGGTCTGTTTGCTCATAAATCAGGAATGAAAGTCTTTGCCAACCAAGGTGATGTTGAGGTGCAGGCACAAAATGCCAACCTGAATATGGCTGCCAAGCAAGATATTAAAATAGATAGTGTCGATGGAAAGCTGACGGTTACCGCAAGTGAAGAACTGACGTTAATGTGTGGTGGTTCATATATCAAAATTAGCAGTGCCGGGATTGAACTGGGCACCGCTGATAATGTTTATATAAAAAGTAATGCATTGCAAAAAATGGGGCCTAGTACACTAGATAATGAGAAACGGAGTTTCACAAAAAATATACTTGAAGTAGGTTTAGTACGTTTAATAAATAGTCATTATGTTGATTTTTCAGGATAATTTCTAAAGGAATAATAAAATGTCCATAAAAAAAACAACGAAATTCATTTTTCCGATTGGTGATAAAGAATTAAACCAAGATACCTATTATAGGGCATTATCCGAAGCTAATAATGGTTTTTATCCATTTGGAGAAAATGGTTTATGGCATGGTGGAATACATCTCGATGAAAAAGTACTGAACAAACTTGGCAATGATGAACAATTACGTTGCATGGCTAACGGTGAAGTCATTGCCTATCGTATCAATGATGTCTACCCTAAAATAACCTATCCAGAAGAAAACATACCTGTTGTTCTACGTGGCGCCCTAAAAAATGTTGCTTATTTTTCGACTGGTTTTACATTAGTAAGACACCTATTACAAATGCCAAAAACAACTGATGCAAAAGATGAGCCACCGGTAATAACCTTATACAGTTTGTATATGCATCAGCTTGATTGGTATGGCTATCAGGAAAAAATAAAAGCTGAACAAACAAAAGTACAGTATCCTCACTATTGGCAACTTGGTTCAGGAAAAGTTGACAAGAATAAGGCGGATACTGTTTTCGGCAGTGTAATTAGAGAAAATGGCAGCAAAACAAAAGTGGTTGGCTTATTGTTAAAAGGAAGCAAAATTCGTTTAGGTGAAAAACACGCAACTAAAGCCGGTTGGTATAAAATTGTTTCGATATCAGAAGGAACATTGGTAACCTCAACCGAATTTAAACAGCAATTAAATGATATTACCGGTTATGTTTGGCATAACGATGTATCACCGGTACCAACCGGAAACACGGCAGATACCAATCAAGATTATGAAGTTGTAAAAGAAGACAATAACACTGTTGGTAAGTCAAATGTGAAAGTAAAAGGCATAGCGGTATATGAAGCTGCAGATGACAAACAAAAATTGACTTATTTACCACTAACGGCAACATTTGAATTAGATGGGCAAGAAAACGGATACGCTAAAATTCGTAAGATTAAAGATTGTCATGTTCCAAACTTATTAAAAGAAAATGACAGTGAAGACGCAGCGCATAAAGGTTATGTCAAAGTAACCTCACTGACTTCATTCACATTTAAACCTGAAAAATTCAATGACATTGTGGTATTAAAATCGCCGATTGCAATTTCAAGTGGCGATTTTATTGGTTATATCGGGCATAATCAACTCAAAAAAAATAGTTTTAACGAGCCTACACAAGCATCTATATCCACAATAAAACGACCATCAGATAAAAAATTACCGCAACTGTTACATGTTGAATTATTTACCTGTGAGGATTTATTAGCATTTATTACCCAAACCCGTGCTTTAGCCGATAATTTACCCGAAAGTGAAAAAAACTTAATTCTGGTTGAAAAAGGTGCAAGATTGATACAAGCATCAGAAGCGGATGGAAACTTAACTTCAGGATTAGGGATAAAGTTTATCAGTGAAAAATATAATTATTACGTTAAAATTAACTTGGAATATACTTTAAATTCAAAGGAATACTATGCTGATAACAATCTGGCTGCACAATCTAAAGTTGATGAAAAAATTGAAGAAAATGATAACGACTTATCGAATAAGACTTTAGAAATCACTTTAACAGCCGACAATAAAGAACAGTTAGAAAATAGATATAATAAAACTTATCCGCAGTTAACCAAGTCTGATATTCCGGATAAGGTTGAACTTGTTGAAGTTGATCACAATAGTTCATCTGTCAAAATACGTTTTTGTGTGAATACTAAACATTATTGGATAGCGTCAAAAGATGTCTCTCACTTATTTGGACAAGATGGGACACTCAATACCGTAATTCCTTATTGGAATAATTTTCCGCTATCATTTGATAATTTACCTCCTGCAACTAAAGATAACACGGTACATTTTCCACGGACAGTATCATTAGATTCATTAAGTAATGAGAATTTAATCACTATAGAAGACGAAAGCACGGATTCAATTTGGGTAAAAGTCACCGCAGGAAATGAAGAGCGTTGGTCAATAACAGGTTGGGTAAACATCAAAAAAGATGCTCAAGAGCACGTTAAACGAATCAGTCCCTGGCATTGGCAAGGATTTGAGACAGTAATCGAAAAAGCTAGTGTGGGAGAATTTTATACTAAAATAAACGATAACCGAGCAGGAACATTGGACATTAAAGAATATACTGATTCAATGAAAGCTATGCATAAAATCTTAATTGAATCACTTTTATATTCTGTTCAGCGAAAAAAAGGACTGCCACCTTTTACTATTGAATTTCTGAAAGATGGCCTACGCAATAGTTGGATAGCCGAAATGATAGGTCACTTATCAATAAAATATGAAAGTGAATGGCATGCAGACGAAGCGCTAACTAAATGGAAAGAAATAGATGATTTATTTGATAAAGAAACACAGAAACAAAAAAAATTAATTGAAAAGTGGTTAGATGACAATAACATAACCATGCCTTATAAGCGAAACTCAGCCTTAAACAGTGTCGATGAAGCGCACGAGGAAACCAAAATACATTGGCAACTGGAAAAAGAGCAACGCATTAAACCATCCCTTTGGTGGCAAAAAGTGGCACAATCTCAAGCAACCCAACCAACAAACAACCAAACACCACAAACACCCGCACTAAGCAATCTTGCTGCTGATGGTAAAGCATGGTTTATTCATCCAGTATCAATAATGGGTAGATTTATAAGCCCAGGTATAGTGACATATCATATTTACCACGATGGAAAAATTGAAAAACACATACCACAGGAAATATCGAAAGACTACAAGCAAAAATATAAGTATGTTTATCATGATGAAAAGGATAATGAACATGAAATATGTATTTGTGATTGGCATACTACTAAGGAGAAAGCAAATGGTGTAATAGTAAGTGCGCCGAATAGAAAAGATCCAAATATTATTGAATATAAAGAGAATTTAAATGAAGGAGACACCCAAAAAAGAGTTAAATTTAAAAATGGAGATATTGCAGAATATGGTAAGCATCCAAAAAAAGGCTTAATTTGGCGACTATATAAAGCATTGAATGAAAATGTCGAAATAGTTAGGATGCCAGATGAAATTAATTATATTAAAGACGATGTAATAATTAGTTATGTCTTTAGCAATACAAAAAGGCGCTATACAGGACCAGATCCTTTAGCCGGTTTTATTGGTGCTTTAGCTGAAACAGGTTTGCAGTTAACAACTACAGGTAGTTGTTTTGCTGAAGGATCCTGTTTTCCTAGTTCTGAACATGTAAATGGAAAAAGTGTTGATACTCTTTATTTAAATGATAACGATGAACAAAAATTTATTAATGCCATGCATAAATTTAATTTTAATAAACAAATAACAGGAAACAATAAGAAAAAATTTGATAATGCAAAACAAGATTTAAAATCTAATCTTCATAATACTCATCTACATTCAGAATTTGAATCAGGTTCTATAAAGGAAATTAAATTATGAAAAATTTCAATTACATACTAATTATTCTATTAGTTACAATACTCACTGGTTGCAACATGAAACAGTCGAGCCACAGACTAATAATAAAAAAATTTTAATAACCAATTTATATTCTGAAGAAAAATTAATAACAAGTAAGAATTGTGTATTATCCGTGAATAGAATTTGTAAAAAAAATAATGGCAATATATAACTTACTTCCAAGCAAGTAAGTCGGATTTGCAAGAATGAAAATGATTAAATAACAAAGGGAAAAATTGCAATTTATTTAAACGCAACTTATTCAAAATAAGAAAAGGATATAAGGTTAAAAATGAAATACTCACATTATCTAGTAGCACTTTGTTTACTATTCAGCACCTACTGTTACAGTCAGCACTATCAAATAGAAGACAAATATCGTGGCGATCCATTATTTAGAAAAATCAATATGAATAAACTAGAAAAAGATTGTACCTATCCACCAAATTATTTGCAATCAATATATGATTCAAAGGAACAAGAAGTAGATAAGCTTTGCCCTGTTAAAAAAAATAATCTTAAATTTGATTTAAAAGAGTTATATAAATTTATTTATAAAGAGCCAATAATCATCTATAACGGACAAGATTTTCAACTGACATTAAGTATGTCAGAAAATAATGATATTGGCTCTGATGGTACTATTTATGGAGGTGATATATTTTTATCAATAGTTAAAGATAATATTGTAAAAGATAGGATTTATTTGGCTAATAATTATATTAATCTTTCTGATTTTGCAGCTGCTCAGCAACATTATTTTATATCCCCTGAGGGCGAGATATATACATTATATTTGATAGAGACAGAAGATGGGATTTGTCCAATGTTTTGGAAACACTATAAAATTGATAATCAAAAAATGAAGTTTGTACTTCAAGATATGTTAGTCAATGTTACAGATGGCGTACAATATCAAATCATTTATCCAAATCAATTTAATATTATTTCGAATAAACCAGTCACAAAAATCGATTCACAAGAACTTAAATCATGTGAAGATGAGTATGACAAAGAAGAATATTATAGTTGCTATATAGATGTTTATAACCATTACAATAGTAGATTAAAACAAAAAATTAACTTATTGAATAAAAATAACAATACAATAAAAAAATCTTATTTAAAATTACAGAAAAAAATGGCTTCAAGTTGTTTAGAATTACCACCTCCAGTTTCTGGTAATAGAGGAGAGACAGATCCTTATTTATCTAACGTTATGTTTTGTTTAATTCAAAATTATAAACAAGAAATAACCAATATTGAAAAACAACTCGCTCATTAGCGAGGAAGTTGGATTTGGAAGAATAAAATAATAAAAAAGTTAAATGATTACAGAGAAAAAGTTGTGATTTTAAACGCAGCTTTTTCAAAAATAAGGAAATAATTAAGGTTAACAGATGAAATATTCACATTATCTAGTACCACTTTGTTTACTATTCAGTACCTACAATCAATTCTATTTGTAGTTTTAATCATTATCTGGTAGTGAATAAAAAGTATAACTATAAATGATATATAATAATTTTAACAGTGTAAGCATAAAATATGATTAAGATTAAGCGGTTTGGTATTTATTATTACATTGATAAAAATGGGGAAATACATAATTGATAAAAAAGTAAATTTTATGATTTTTATGACCAAACAAAATATTTACTTTTTTAGAAAAAAACAGATTATTATCAGTTAAAGGATTAAATCAACAATTAAATTTGTTAGGTCACTCAATATTAAGTGATAAAAAATGTTAGGTTTGAGTTATACCTTAAAAGGAAAGAAACACTTTTTGAACCATATTCCGAAAGAAACTACAAATCACGATCATCATTTACATGTTGTAATATTATGATATGAAGAAAGTTAAGGAAATCGAAGAATGAAACCATTAATTTATCCCATTATTTTTTTCTTAGCTATGTTAGGAAATGTTAATATTGCAATTGCAGATACTTTTAAAAATGAACTCAAGCATTATAAAAAAATAGATCTACCTTACACTTCTAATGACATAACTAAATATTATTGGGAAGATGAAGCAGGAGGATTACATATATCACCAAACTCCAAAATGCCATTCAGATTTTCGGCTAAAGAGTTCTCTTATAAACCAAGCTTAGTTAGAATCCCATTAAAATATTCTTTTTATTTTCCTGCTGTTTATTTTAATTATAAAAATATTACTTATAAAGGTATTATCTTTATGACACATATCGATAATGATGAACCAATATTTTATTTTCAATTAAATAGTTATGATAAAAAAGGTAATTTTATTGATGCAATTATGTTAGATGAAAGATATTCAGCTGAGGGAGAGGTATTAAGATGGAGTGATTTTAAAATACTTACTAATGGACAAATAATAGTCAATCAAATGGAGCAAATGCTTATTGATGATGATATGGAGTTTAAGAATGGAGATATTCATTTTCTCACAAAGAATATATATCAAATGAGTTCAACTGGTATTTTTAAAAAGGTCAAAGAAACTATTATCTATGACCGATATAATTAAAACGTAAGAATATAATAATTAAATATTAATAAAGAGTTAATCAAGATTTTAGGGAAATATGCAATGAAAATATCTTATTCTTCAGGCTTGTTATTATTAATATATACATCATTTTGTTATAGTGACACCTATATTATTGATGAAAAATATACAGGTGCACCATTTGTGAAAGATGGTGATATGTCCGGATGTGGTTTTAATTATGATTATTGGCAAGATTTAACAAATGAAGAACGAAAATTGGAGGCAGAGCGTTGCTCTTTAAACACCACTAAATTTAATTTTAATAAACTCTATGATTTAATCGATAAAAAAACGGTCATCTATCGTGATGGCGATTTTGAGCTTATTATGGACAGAAAGCATCAAGAATCTGATAAAAAAGATAAAATAATTTATGATTATGATAATCCAATTCATGACATAGTTTATGAAATAGATTTATCTTTAGTTTACAAAAAGGAAATTAAAAGTAGGATAAGTTTAGCAAGCTATTCTTATAATTCTGATCGTGCTTTTTACCTAAATAGTCAATACTACTATTTTGATGCTAGCGGAGATATCTACATAATTTCATTCAAAGAATACAGTGAAAATATTAAAGATATAAATCATATTCATTATAAAATAGATAAAGATAATTTAAAGTTTATTAAGTTATGATGATTAAAAATCAAATCAAAAACTCAAAATTTATTGTTATTAGGATATATGATTTTATAGGATGAAAAAGATCAAAGCATAAAACACCTAATTTATCTTATTATTTGCTTAGTTGTGATAGAGAATATTAACAATGCAATTGCAGATACTTTTAAAAATGAACTCAAGTATTATAAAAAAGTAAACTTGCCTTATTGCTCTAAATTTTTATAAAAATTCTATTACTGGGCGGAATATAAATTATATTTTTCTTCTGATTTTCTATATAACCATCTATTAGAGAAGACTATCATAATATTTGGTTATCAAATTATATTAGTAATAATCAATTCAACACATTGAAACATAGAAAAATTATAAAAAAGTCATTACAAGGCATTTTAAAAGTGAACGTAAAGGGAATAGCCGTATACAAAGCTGCAGATGATAAACAAAAATTGACTTATTTACCACTAACGGCAACATTTGAATTAGATGAGCAAGAAAACGGATACGCTAAAATTCGTAAGATTAAAGATTGTCATGTTCCAAACTTATTAAAAGAAAATGGCAGTTCAGACGCACCACATAAAGGTTATGTCAAAGTAACCTCACTGACTTCATTCACGTTTAAACCTGAAAAATTCAATGACATTGTGATATTAAAATCGCCGACTGCAATTTCAAGTGGCGATTTTATTGGTTATATCGGCCATAATCAACTCAAAAAAATAGTTTTAACGAGCCTATTTAAAAGTTAGAGGAAATAACATAATGAAATTATTCAGAAAATATTTAATTATTTTTTTTATAAGTTATTTATCTGTAAATTATGCATTTTCAACAAATGTAACAAGTGAATTAAATTACTATAAAAAAATAAACTTACCTTATTCCTCTAATGAATTAAAAAAATACTATTATTGGGGAGAATATGGGTTGTATTTGTCTCCTGATATGCCGTTTCCTCTCAGGTTCACTAATAAAGAATTTTCATATAAACCTAAATTATTTGATTATCTCGCTAAAACGACATTTTATTTTCCTCATTGTTATTTTTATTATAAAAATATTTTATATAAAGGCGTTATACAGATGGCGACAGGTGAAAATGATGGTAAAGTTTTTACTTTTCAATTATATAGTTATGATAATCAAGGGGAGGTTATTGATGCAATATTACTTTATAAAGTTGAGGGTGGTGAAATATCATACTGGAATGACTTTATTATAAATCCAAATGGAAAAATTTTGATAACTCAATATCAGCAAGAAAACCTTTTTGAGGACGATGAGGAGCCAAAAAATAATCAAATCGATACCAAAACTGTAGAATTTCAAATGACTCCTTCTGGTATTTTTAATTCAACAAAGGAGTAGTTTATGAAAAAATCAATATATATAGCGGTGATAATGAATTTGCTTATTTTTAATAGCTATGCTGAGCAATTTAATGTGGCGGATGATTATAAAGGTAAATCTAATATTCCTTCAATGGATATAATTCAATTAGAAAAAGATTGCCGTAAAACAATTGATTTTTGGCAGATGACAAATTCTGAACGAGAAAGGATAAGAGAAAATTGTCCAATTAATCAAATTGCTTTCTATTTTGAAAATTTATATGAAACAATTAACAATAAAAAAAATATTTATAGTTCTGAGAAACTAGATCTTATTATTGAGAAAACTACCTCTGCCAAAATAATTAACAATATAAAATACCCCATTAAAGCGCTCAATTTATCCATTTTTAATAAAACAAATTTTATAGATAAAATTACTTTAGCGAAGAGTTATTATGATGTGGAAGGTTATTATTGGTTAATCAATCAATATTATTATATTAGTGATAGCGGGGATATTTATACATTATCAGTCAAGGATATAGATGGTAATGTGGAGCCTATATTTTGGAAACACTATCAAATAGACAAAGAAAATTTACATTTTAAACTTTCAGAACTGTTGATCGATAATGGATATAAATATGAAATCATTTATCCAGATCATTTTAAAATTCTTGAAGGTTCATTAGAAGAATCAAATTATGAAGTTGACAAATTAAAAACATGTTATCAAAAAGAATATTCGACACGTTGTAGTATTGATTCGTATCGTTTTTACCATAATATTTTGTCTCAAAAACTTGAGAAGTTAAAAGAAAAAAATATAAATAATAAACAATCGATAGAAATAATTGATAAGGAAATCAATAAAATATGTTTATCAATAACTGAGCCGGATGATCATTTTGAAGCAGAGAATTTTACCTTTACCATCACTAAATGTTTAACCGAGCAATTGAACAAAAGGATTGAAAAAATCGATTAAATATTAGAAAGTCGATGATCTAAGTTTTATATATGCATTTAGTTAATTATTAGCAACTTAATATTTGGTTATTAGATCATGACATTGCCGAGAAGGGTGTTGGATAAATTTATGGGGCATTAAAAGTTAATAACCTTAATGTACAAATAAATTTTCCTGATAATTTGATTGTATTTTTCAATTCAGATTACGATAAAAACCCAGTTCAACAGTATTTAGAAGAATTTGATATTTAATGCAATAGCAAAAATACTTTTACATATTATCTTAAAGAAGCAAAAAGAACATGGCATTAGTAGTCAAAAAATCTAAAGCAAAAAAGCACTTTCTCATTATTTAATAAAAAGTTAGATGTTTATAGAGAATAAAAATAATAATACTAAACAATAAGATGCACTTCTCCATACTCATTTACACTCAGGCGATTTTGATAATACTAAAGTAAAAGAGATTAAATTATTCTAATGATTAATTATATGTAAGGATTATAAATTATGAAAGAAAAATTATTTATAATGTTACTTTGTTTTTTCTTCTCTAATATTCATGCAGAGATAAAAGATACCAGTATAAAATCAAAGTTAATTCTCGATTCTAAGAACTACATAGGTGATGAACTTATAAGTAAAAAAGAGTTTGCTAAAAAAATAGATTTATCTTGCAATGAGGCTCATCCATATGGAGGAATTGATAAAGAAATCAATGAAGAGAGAGAAAAATGCATCTTTTCTAAGGTGAATTTTGATTATGAAAATATAGTAGACAATATAAAATTAAATGAAAAAATATATTTAACACCTATAAACGGTGTCAATTTATTTTTAAAAAAAACAAAAGAACCAAATTATCCGAAAAACTTATTAGATGATGAAGTTAAAATATATACAGAAATGAATGATAAAGTAATTGATCAGCTAATCATTTACTCTAATGAGTATGATATGGAAAGTTATTATGCAAAATCACAATACTATTTCATTGATAATTATATCTATGTATTAAGTTCTAATATATTAGAAGAAGGGCAAACGCTAAACTTTTGGGGTAAATATTCAGTAGAAAATAATGGCAAATTTAAATTACAAGAATCCATTAAATGTCATTATCTTTTTAAAGAAAGAAAAGAGATGAATGTGTGTAAATAAGTTTAATTGTCAAAATGTTTACGTAGGAAATGAAGAGAATTGGCTAATAACAGGTTGGGTAAACATCAAAGAAGAATATTATAGTTGTTATATAGATATTTATAACCATTACAACAATAGATTAAAGCAAAAAATTAACTTATTGAATAAAAGTAACAATACAATAAAAAAATCTTATTTAAAATTACAGCAAAAAATGGCTTCAAGTTGTTTAGAATTACCACCTCCAGTTTCTGGTAATAGGAGAAAGACCGATCCTTATTTATCTAAAGTTATGTTTT
Organism: Gilliamella sp. LMG 34360; assembly: GCF_984568995.1. Classification (NCBI taxonomy): domain Bacteria; kingdom Pseudomonadati; phylum Pseudomonadota; class Gammaproteobacteria; order Orbales; family Orbaceae; genus Gilliamella; species Gilliamella sp. LMG 34360. The sequence continues at coordinate 2,938,942 of NZ_OZ474900.1, forward strand.
GTTTAATTCAAAATTATAAACAAGAAATAACCAATATTGAAAAACAACTCGCTCACTAGTCAGTAAGTTGGATTTATAAGTATGAAATTATAAAAATGATAAAAAAAGTTAGATAATTACCGAGAAAAAGTTGTGATTTTTACCTGTAACTTTTTCAAAAATAAGGAAAGGATTAACGGTTAACAGATGAAATACTCACATTATTTAGCATCATTATGTTTACTATTCAGCTCCCACTGTTACAGTCAGCACTATCAAATAGAGGATAAATATCGTGGCGACCCATTTTTTAGGAAAATCGACATGAATAAATTAGAAAAAGATTGTACCTATCCACCAAATTATTGGCAATTAGATAATTCAAAGCAACAAGAAGTAGATAATCTTTATCCTTTAAAGAGTCTTAAAAATAGACACTAACATGTTTACAACATTTGGCATAATCCGCTTGATGAAATGATTTTGTCAAAAAGTTTCAGGTTAACTATACGTTTAAGTAAAAAAATGGGGTAAATAGAATAATTGAATATCGAAAAAGTATTATACCAGCCTATAATCTGAACCTATCTGCAACTTATCCTCAGTTGGTATATAATAATTATCATAAATTAATAGTAGAGATGACTTTTGATATCTGATAAAAATATACCAGCACAAAATAAACTGTTAATACAACAATTTTTAGATGCACTATGGCTAGAACGCAATTTAGCTGAAAATACTATTGCATCTTATAAACTTGATTTAATAGCATTAAGTCAATCACTGCAACAACAAGATGTAACGTTATTGACCGCACAAACGGATAATTTACAGAATTTTTTAATGCAGAGAGTTCAAGATGGGTATAAAGCCAGCAGCTCTGCACGTTTACTCAGTGCAACTAAACGATTTTTTCAGTATCTTTATCAAGAAAACTATCGTACTGATGATCCTTCTGCAGTTTTATCATCACCTAAATTACCCAAAAAACTGCCTAAAGATTTAACTGAATCACAAGTTGATGCTTTGCTTGAATCACCTAGTATTGAAGACCCTATTGAGCTTCGCGACAAAGCCATGCTAGAAGTTCTTTACGCCACAGGTTTACGTGTTTCTGAATTGGTTAATTTAGAAATAAGTGATGTCAGTTTACGTCAAGGTGTCGTTCGAATCATCGGTAAAGGTAACAAAGAACGTTTAGTACCACTTGGTGAAGAAGCGATTTATTGGTTAGAATATTATTTTAAATATGCTAGAAATGATCTTTTGAAAAATGGTGCAATTGATGTACTTTTTCCAAGCAGATTAGGAAAAAAAATGACCAGACAGACTTTCTGGCATAGAATCAAATATTATGCCATACTAACCGGCATTAATATTGAGGCTCTTTCCCCCCATGTACTTCGACATGCTTTTGCAACCCATTTGCTTAATCATGGCGCGGATTTGCGCGTGGTACAAATGCTACTCGGTCATAGTAGCTTATCAACCACTCAAATTTACACACATGTAGCAACGGAAAGGTTAAAGCAGTTACACAGCAAACATCATCCTCGAGCGTAGTTCTCAACAAAATAAGGATAATTAAATGAAGAAAATAGTTTTAAGTATAGGTTTGGCATTAATCTCAACTTCAGTACTAGCAGCTAATACAGATATTACAAAAAGCTTAAACCGGTTAGGTTATGAATCCAAAGATATAAAAATTGAGAATAGTCCAGTAAATGGATTTAAAACCGTGATTACGCCTGATGGCATTTTTTATGTTTCTGATGATGGTAAATACTTAACTCAAGGACCTATTTTTGATGTACAAGGTGATGAACCACAAAATATAGCTAATAGCAACAATGTTAAATTAATTAAATCTATTGAGAAAGATGCTATTGTCTATAAAGCTAACAATGAAAAATATGTTATTTCGGTATTCACCGATTATACTTGTCATTATTGTAAGTTATTGCATGAAAATATTAATAAATATTTAGATGCGGGTATTTCAGTACACTATTATGCTTTTCCTCGTGCTGGTGCGGATAGCGAAGTTGGGAAAAACATGCAATCAATCTGGAGTGTAGCGGATCGTAAAGCTGCTTTTGAAAATGCTTACAAAGATAATCCTATCTCTCCAGCAAGCAGTATGATACCTTATGTAACCCAACAATTTAACGTTGGCAAACAAATTGGTATTACTGGCACACCGGCCATTGTTTTAGCTGATGGTCAACTTGTTTCTGGCTATGTTCCTGCTGATAAATTACTGACTATTTTAAATAAAAAATCGGTTAAGTAATATTTAACTAATCATTTTTAATCATTAATTAAAACGAATATAAAGACATATGTTAGCGTTTTGACGCTAACATTTATAATATGAATAAAACCAAAATATTACATCGAAAATTACCTGAAATTTTTCCTGAGTTATCACAAGATATTCCGCGATTATTGCAACGAATATACGCATTGCGTGGTATTAGATCCATGCATGAACTTGATTATACTACGCAAAATTTATGCAATTTTGATAAATTGGATGGGACACAAAATGCTGTTGAAATTCTTTATTCGGCAATGAAAGAGAATAAACGCATTGTCGTTGTCGGTGATTTCGATACCGATGGGGCAACAAGTACGGCATTAATGGTCACAGCACTTAGAAAAATGGGCTGTCAATTTGTTGATTATATTATTCCAGATCGCTTTGAAGATGGCTATGGATTAAGTATAAGCGTAGTAAAAAAAGCTATTTCACAACACACGGATTTAATTATCACTGTTGATAATGGTATTGCTGCTGTTGAAGCGGTCGAGTATGCAAAGCAAGCTAATTTAACGGTGATTATTACTGATCATCATCTCTGTCCTGAACAGTTACCCAATGCTGATGCCATAATCAATCCTAATTTACCTGATTGTGCTTTTCCATCTAAACATTTGGCTGGCGTCGGAGTAGCCTTTTATTTTATGCTGGCATTAAGGGCTAAATTACGTAAGGAAGATTGGTATACAAAGAGAAATTTAACGCCATATAATGTTACTAATTTACTGGATTTAGTGGCCTTAGGTACTATTGCTGATGTAGTAAAACTTGATCACAATAATCGAATATTAGTCCATCAAGGCATAAGCCGAATTCGATCAGGCTATTGTTGTGAAGGAATAAAAGCTTTATTGCAAATTGCTAAAAAAGAGCAGTCGTCTTTCACTGCAACCGATCTCGCCTTTTATGTGGCTCCCCGACTAAATGCAGCAGGTAGAATGGATAATATGTCTTTAGGTGTTGAATTGTTACTTTGTGATGATTTTGATACTGCTTTAGAACAAGCCAAAAATCTTGATATGCTCAATAATGATCGCAAGTTGATTGAGCAAACTATGCATAAAGAAGCATTATCATTTATTCAACAAATTGAAAATCAAGCAACAGCCATTCCTGACATACTTATTGTTTATCATCCTGAATGGCATCAAGGTATTATTGGTATTTTATCTGCCCGATTAAAAGATAAGTATTATCGACCCGTTATCTCATTTGCTTCAACATCAGACGGTTTTTTAAAAGGATCGGGAAGATCAATTGCAGGAATACATTTCCGTGATTTATTAGATGAATTTGATCAGAAATACCCTAATTTAATTGTGAGTTTTGGTGGTCATGCAATGGCGGTAGGTTTAACCATTCGTGAAGAAGATTTTGAACAATTTAAAAATTGTTTTGAAGAGTTAATCAATGCGAAATTAATTAAGACATCACTAGAACCAATTATTGAAACAGATGGTGAAATTGATGGTAAAGATTTTAATTATGCGATCGCAAAACATATAAAAGAAGCAGGACCTTGGGGAGAAGGGTTTGCTGAGCCTATTTTTGATGGAGAATTTATCATTCATCAACAGCGCTTATTTGCAGAAAAACATCTTAGATTGGTTTTGGAACCCCAAAAAGGGGGACCGGTGATTGAAGGGATATTATTTAATGCTAATTTACAACAATGGCCAGATCAATCATTAAAAAATGTCAAAATCGTTTATCATCTGATGGTAGATGAATTTCGAGGTAATCAAATGGCAAAATTATTGATTCGATATTTATGGCCTATCGCATAAGCCATAAAAATCGACTATAATTATCTGGACATTTCGGAATTACATCCAATTGCCAATCAAAACGACAGTGATAACAAAACAGATATTATTATCAGTACATTTTATTAAAGTTAAGGACTAAAAATGCATATTCATATTCTAGGAATTTGTGGCACATTTATGACAGGAATTGCATTAATAGCCCGTTCGCAGGGTCATCACGTAACGGGTTCAGACAAAAATGTTTACCCGCCGATGAGTACACTCTTACAAAAAGAGCATATTGATATTATTGAAGGATATGATCCTTCACAATTGACCCCTACCCCTGATCTGGTGATCATTGGTAATGCGTTATCAAGAGGTAACCCTTGTGTTGAATATGTGCTTGATAATAATATTCCTTATATTTCAGCTCCCCAATGGTTACATGACAATGTTTTATGCGAGCGCTGGGTTATTGCGGTTGCAGGTACACATGGTAAAACAACCACAGCTGGAATGGTCAATTGGATTTTAGAAAAACAAGGTTATAAGCAAGGTTTTGTTATTGGTGGTGTACCTGGTAATTTTGATGTATCGGCAAGATTAGGCGAAGGTAACTTTTTTGTTATTGAAGCTGACGAATACGATTGTTCATTTTTCGACAAACGCTCAAAATTCATGCATTACTGCCCTAAGACATTAATCATGAATAATTTAGAATTTGATCATGCTGATATTTTTGATGATCTTGCTGCAATCCAAAAGCAGTTTCACCACTTAGTTCGTTTAGTACCAAGTAAAGGACTTATCATCACGCCACAAGATGATGTTAATTTAAAACAAGTACTAGCTAAAGGTTGCTGGAGCGAACAAAGTTTTACGGAATCTGAAACAGGTTGGTTAGCGCAACGTATTAACAGTGATGCCAGCCATTTTGCGGTTTACTACAATAGCGAAAAAGTGGGCGAAGTTAAGTATTCTTTAGTCGGTGAATATAACATGCATAATGCGTTGATGGCTATTGCTGCAGCTCATAATGTTGGTATTAAGCCGACGGATGCTTGTGCAGCACTCGGTTCATTTATCAACGCCAAAAGACGGTTAGAACTTTATGGTGAAGTTAATAATATTGAAATATATGACGATTTTGCCCATCATCCAACTGCAATTTTGGCAACACTTGAAGCATTACGTAGTAAAATTGGCGCTAATCGCCGAATTTTAGCCGTTCTTGAACCTCGTTCAAATACAATGAAGCTTGGAGTATCAAAAGATGAGTTGGCGCCATCACTTGGTCGTGCTGATGAAGTTTACTTATTCCAACCTGAACAATTACCATGGTTAGTAGCGGATGTTGTTGATGGTTGTATTCAGCCTGCATATTGGTCTGGCGATATCGATTTACTTGTCGAAATGATAACAAAATCGGCTAAACCGACTGATGCCATTTTAATTATGAGTAATGGCGGTTTTAGCGGAATACATAATAAAATATTAGAAAGCCTAAAAAAACAACAGTTAAAAAAGCAAATGAATGAACAATCATTAATCTAATCATTGATTAATTTACCTGTATGATTTTGCCACTTAATGTGGCATCTCATTTACAGAAAGAGGCAGTATCATGCAATACTTAGTTACCTCGTCTGAAATGAAGCATTACGATGCTTATACCTCAAATGAAATTGGCTTACCCTCCCTAGTACTCATGGAACGTGCGGCACTAGCCGTTGTGAACCAACTCAGTAACAATAACTATAATTTAAATAAAGTGGCTGTAGTATGTGGATACGGTAACAATGGTGGTGATGGTATTGCCGTTGCTCGCCTACTAAAATTACAACATATTGATGTGGATGTTTATTTAATTGGTAAGCCAGAAAATGCTTCCGATGAAACATTACAGCAACTTAAAATAGCCCAGCATTATAATATTACCTTTGTAACATCACCCACTGATTCCTTTGCCAAATATACAACTATTGTTGATGCCATTTTCGGTATAGGGCTTAATCGTATTGTCACTGGCGACTTTCTTCATACGATTGAATTGATTAATCAAAGTAATGCTGAAGTGCTTGCGGTTGATATTCCCTCAGGACTTTGCAGCAATACAGGTAAAATTCTTGGTATTGCAGTCAAAGCCAAACAAACGGTAACGTTTGCCTATTCAAAAATTGGTTTATCACTTTACCCTGGGGTCGAATTAGCTGGTGAAGTCTCGATTGCAGATATTGGTATCTATGCAAATACCCCAGCAAGTCATTATACTTATCAATCTAACGAGTTGAGTCAATTACTACCATGCCGATCAGATAATAGCCATAAGGGTAGCTATGGTAAAGTATTGATTATTGCTGGTTCAGAAAATATGTCTGGAGCCGCGTTCTTTTCGGCTAAAGCCGCTTATAAAACCGGTGCAGGGTTAGTACGTATTTACACACCAATATGCAATCGTGATATTTTATTGACTCAACTACCTGAAGTATTACTTACGCCATATATTCCCCAAAAAATTGATATAAAAAACCTCGAAGAATTAATAAATTGGGCTTCAGTCATTGTGATTGGACCAGGAATGGGCGTATCCGATGATACTCATAAAATCCTAGCGCACGTATTGCAATACGCTACAATTCCTATAATTATTGATGCTGATGGACTTAATGCCTTGGCTACGAATTTAGAATTACTTCAACGAGCTCAGTCAACGGTTATTGTCACACCTCATCTGGGCGAAATGTCTAGATTAGTCAATCTACCGATAGAAAAAATTAAATCTAATCTCATCACAACAGCTAAAAAATTTGCAAAAGACTTTAACGTAATCTGTGTTCTAAAAGATGCAAAAACCATTGTCGCAATACCTGAACACGCCACTTATATTAACCAATCCGGGAATAATGGTATGTCTACCGGGGGGACGGGTGATGTTTTAACGGGAATAATGGCTGGACTTATCGCTCAACATTTATTGCCGACAAAAGCAGCCCCAGTAAGTGTTTACTTACATGGATTAGCCGGTGATGCTGCTTTAAAAAGACATAATAAATATAGTTTATTAGCCAGTGATATCATTGAAAGTTTAAATGATATATTACATGTTTAGCTATAAAAATAACCTTAAATTTTAAATTTACCCAGTAAGGATTATTCATGAATGAAATTAACGACATGATAAAATTGTTATGTCGCCGAATAAAAATGGCTAGAATCGAAAAAAATTTATCGCAACAAGAACTTGCCGAAAAATCTCAAATTGGTATAGCAACAATAAAACGTATTGAGCAAGGCGAATCAATCACATTACAAACATTAATTTCAGTTCTTAAAGGATTAGGCGAACTCGATCAGCTTAATAACTTACTTGCCTACAACGAAGCCATTCACAAAACCTCAGCTGACCAACCAAAACGGAAAAGAAAAAAACGAACAACAAACAAAGAAAAAGTTGACGTACTTGTTGAAAATGATTTTTTACGTTCTAAAGTGAATACCATGCGCTGGAAATACTAAAAAATTCAAAAAATAAAACGCTAAAACTGAGGATATAACATAATTTTTATCTTCGCCAATTATAAAAAAGGCGAAGATAAAAAATGAGCTCTTAACTACAATGTACCGTAATTGCTAATCCACCTCGAGATGTTTCTCGATATTTAGCATTCATATCTTTACCCGTTTCATACATTGTTTTAATCACTTTATCTAAAGTTACTTTTGCTGCCGTTATTCGTCTCAACGCCATTCTTGTGGCATTGATAGCTTTCACCGCTGCAATAGCATTACGCTCAATACATGGCACTTGCACTTGCCCTGCAACAGGATCGCAAGTCAAACCTAAATTATGTTCCATCGCAATTTCGGCAGCCATACAAACTTGCTCGGGATTTCCGCCTAAAAGCTCAGCTAATCCTGCCGCAGCCATTGAACAAGCTACACCTACCTCACCTTGGCAACCAACTTCCGCGCCCGAAATAGAAGCATTCATTTGATAAAGTTGACCAATTGCACCACAAGTTAAAAAGAATCGAATATAGATATCAGGCGTAACTGGGTTAATAAATTTATCATAATAACCCAATACCGCTGGAATAATACCGCAAGCACCATTAGTTGGAGCCGTAACCACACGCCCTCCTGCTGCGTTTTCTTCACTCACAGCAAGTGCAAACATATTAACCCAGTCAATAATTACCATTGGATCGCTTATGATCTGATCTTTGGTTGTAGATAGCTGTCGATAAAGAGAAAAAGCTCGACGTGGCACTTTAAGTGGTCCAGGTAATAAACCTTCTGTATTCATACCTCGTTTGATACATTCTAAAATAGTTTGCCCTACGCGTGAAAAGTAATCTTCAATTTCTTCATACGAATGAAATTGCAGCTCATTTTTCATCATAATACTGGAAATTGATAAAGAATTATCTTCACAATGTTTCAATAATTGTGCAGCAGAAGAAAAACGATAAGGCAGTTTTACTGATTCGGTTTTTTGCTTTGCAAATTGTTCTTCTTCTACAATTTTACCGCCCCCTACTGAATAATAGGTTTTCTGAAACAGGAGCGTTTCACCATTATAGGCACTCAACGTCATACCATTTTCATGGAGAGGTAAAAATTTAGAATGAAACACCATACAACTAGCAAGAGGAAAATCGATTTTGTAGCGATTATCATAAATCGGTAAGCGATGTGTCTGACTGATTTTTTCGATAAAAGATGGAATATTATCAATATTCACCATATCAGGTTTTTCGCCAGCAAGTCCCATAATGATAGCGATATCCGTTTGGTGACCTTTACCAGTTAGCGATAAAGAGCCATAGACATCAGCCACAATTTTGGTTACCGATGACATCATGTTATTACTAATCAGTTGATCAACAAATGCCTTCCCAGCTCTCATAGGGCCAACCGTATGTGAACTTGAAGGACCAATACCAATTTTAAATATTTCAAATACCGAACTCATATTTTTCCCTTTTTGATACTTACGCAACTGTGTTGCGTAAGTTTAAATCTTCATAAATTTACTATTGCAACGAAATGGACAAGGAGCAAATTTACTATTAAAACTATTTTGCCTATTAAAGAATACGAGCCATCGGCTAATGCCGATGGTTTTGTTCATAAAAAATCAAATCAACTACGATAAATAATGGGATCTTTTAAACTAAATTATAAATAGCGGCTGAAATCGCAATAAATCCCATAATCACAATAAACCCATTACTGAGTTTGCCACGATATTGTGCTAATGCGGGTAATTTATGAATTGCATACATTGGCATTATAAACAATAGTACTGCAAGAATTGGGCCACCTAGTGATTCAATTAAACCTAAAATACTTGGATTGAGCGTTGCAATGCCCCATGCTGTTAAAAACATAAATGTTACAGCAAGTTTTTCAAGTTTCTTTTCAGATAGTGTTCTATTACGACTACGTAAAGCTTTATTCACGATACCATTAAATCCTTCTTTCGCACCTAAATAGTGCCCCAAAAACGATTTAGCCATAGCAATAAATGCAATTGGTGGACCAATATACTCAATAACTGGCGAATTAAAACGATTCGCTAAATAAGATAACGTTGAAAGATTTTGCGCTTTTGCTTCTAAAAGTTCTGCAGGCGATAAACAAAGTGCACAACTGAACACAAAAAACATCACCGTTGCAACCATCATAATATTACTTGCTGCAATAATTTTAGTACATTTTGATTCGGCATAATTTTCACCGTATTCTTTACGTTTAGCAACAGCTAAAGAAGAAATGATTGGCGAATGATTAAAAGCAAAAACCATAACAGGAATAACCAACCAAAGTGTCATTAAAATACCGTGTCCACTGTAACCATTGCTGCTAAAAGAAATATTATTAAAAATTTCGCCATTCCATTCAGGAATTAAAAATAATGCCAAAATCATTAGTACCGCGATGAAAGGAAACACCAGAATGGACATAACTTTTACAATAAGCTCTTCACCAAAATGGACAATCGACATTAAAAAAGCGACCAAAATAAATGATAACAAAGCTCTTGGTAGTGACGCCATACCCAGTTGGTGCACCATAAAACTATCGACGGTATTAGTAATACCTACACTATATACTAATAAAATGGGGTAAATAGCAAAAAAATAAAGTATCGTTATCCAATTTCCTGCCGTGCGACCAAACGCTTCTTCAACTACGACTGTGATATCCCCGTCTCTACTTTTACCTGACAATACAAAACGGCATAAAGCACGGTGAGCAAAAAAGGTCATAGGAAAAGCGAGAATTAACATCACTAATAATGGAATCAAACCACCTACACCTGCATTAATTGGTAAAAATAATACCCCTGCACCAATTGCAGTACCATAAAGGCTCAACATCCATAAAGTATCGCTTTTACGCCATTTAGATAACGCAGCATCCTCTTTAGAAGTTGTTATACCCTCGTTAATGGTTAATTGGCCCATATTGAACTACTCCTTTGTCTAAAATTTTGCGCGTATGATATCAATTTAATCTCTTTATCAACGTGATCTACGTCACACAAACACTAAAAAATTTAATATAATCAACATGATATATTTTTGAAAAAATATCTATTTTGATACTTATTGTGTCCCAAAAAATTAAAGTATCAGTTTTAATACTAAATTTTTATAAAATTGCCTGCAATTTCACAATACCCCCCAATTTATAATGCATGATACTTTTGAATTAGATTTGGCGTTTATCGCAAGTAACTTGCTTTGTTTGATACTCTTTTGATGGTCTTATTATCTATTTCACATCAAAAATAACGATAAAATTACTTTAGTGTTGCGCTGGGTACTGCTAAACTAGCAAGCATTTTTAGTATATTTATAAGTAAATTATTTTTCGGGATAAATTCATGCGAACCAGTAAATATCTTCTTTCTACGTTAAAAGAAACGCCAGCTGATGCTGAAGTAATTAGTCATCAATTAATGTTACGTGCCGGTATGATCCGAAAAGTTGCGGCCGGTTTATATACTTGGTTGCCAACTGGTTATCGTGTACTTAAAAAAGTTGAAAACATTGTCCGAGAAGAGATGAATAAAGCGGGAGCAATTGAGGTATTAATGCCTGTTGTTCAACCTGCTGATATTTGGCAAGAAAGTGGACGTTGGGAACAATATGGTCCAGAACTATTACGTATTAAAGACCGAGGTAATCGTGACTTTGTATTAGGACCAACGCATGAGGAAGTAATTACCGACTTACTACGCAATGAAGTGAGTTCATATAAACAATTGCCGTTGAATGTTTATCAAATTCAAACCAAATTTCGTGATGAAGTTCGCCCGCGATTTGGTGTAATGCGTTCACGTGAGTTTATTATGAAAGATGCTTATTCATTCCATACTTCACAAGCATCATTACAAGAAACTTATGATGACATGTACAAAGCTTATAGTGCCGTGTTTACTCGTGCTGGCTTAAACTTTAGAGCCGTACGCGCCGACACAGGGTCAATTGGAGGTAATTGGTCACACGAATTCCAAGTTTTAGCTGATAGTGGTGAGGATGATATTGTCTTTTCAACTGAATCGGATTATGCAGCCAATATCGAAATGGCACAAGCATTAGCGCCAACTCAAAACCGTGCAGCACCGACTAAAACAATGAAAATGGTTGATACACCAAATGCCAAAACCATTGATGAATTAGTTCAACAATTCAATTTACCAATTGAAAAAACCGTTAAAACATTAATGGTAAAAGCGACTAAAGAAAGTGGTCATCAATTAGTTGCATTATTGGTACGTGGTGATCATACTCTAAATGAAATCAAAGCTGAAAAAATTGACATTGTTGCTTCACCACTAGAATTCGCAACTGACGAAGAAATTCGCGCTATTGTCAATGCTGGCCCTGGTTCATTAGGTCCAATCAACCTTAATATGCCAATCATTATTGACCGAGATGTCGCAGTAATGAGTGATTTTAGTGCGGGCGCCAATATTGATCATAAACATTACTTTAATATCAATTGGGAACGAGACGTTACCCTACCGCGCATTGAAGATATTCGTAATGTGGTTGAAGGGGACATTAGTCCAGATGGTAAAGGCACATTGCAAATTAAACGTGGCATTGAAGTTGGGCATATTTTCCAACTTGGAACGAAGTATTCAGAGGCGATGAAAGCAACTGTTCAAGGCGAGGATGGACAAAACCACGTTATGATCATGGGTTGTTATGGCATTGGCGTAAGTCGTATTGTAGCTGCAGCGATTGAACAATGTCACGATGAGCGTGGAATTGTGTGGCCAGAAACCATCGCGCCATTTAGTGTTGTCATTATTCCTATGAACATGCATAAATCTGAAAAAGTACAAGCAACGGCAGAAAAACTTTATGCAGATTTACAAACTGCAGGTATTGATGTGTTGTTTGATGATCGTAAAGAGCGACCAGGTGTGATGTTTGCAGATGCTGAGTTAATTGGGATTCCGCATACCATTGTTATTGGTGAACGAAATCTGGATAATGGCGAAGTGGAATATAAACATCGTTGTGGTGGTGATAAAGAGATGGTGAAAATTGAAAACATCATTGAATTTATCCAAAACCGTCGTCAATTGGCTTAAAAATTAATAAATTGCATCTATTTATGCTGTACACAACACAACAATTAAGATCTTGTTATGATTTTATCAAAGTAAAATTAGCAAATTCATTAATGCTGTGTTGTGTCTGCTTGATGATAATTGGCTGTCAATCTAATATGAAACCGAGTGATAATTTACCCGATAATTTTTATAAAATATCTGATGATCTTTCCCGGTCAGAACAGCCAACCAGAAAACAGATACAATATCTTGAAAAGTTAGGCTTTAAAACCATAATTAACTTACGTTTACTGCATAGTGATCGCGATAAGTTAGAAAATACGGATCTTTCCGAAGTTTGGATCAAAATACGAGCAGGAAATATTTCTGACGAAAAAATAATTGAGATACTAAAAGCCATTAATCAATCGCCCAAACCAATATTAATTCATTGTTGGCATGGTAGTGATCGCACAGGTGTTGCTGTAGCTATGTATCGTATAGTCTTCCAAAATTGGTCAAAATCTCAAGCCATTAATGAATTAATGAAACCTGAATTTGGTCATCACTATAATGTTTACCCTAATATTGTCAAATATATCGAAAATGTTGATATCGAAAAAATTCGAGCCGCTGTATTCCAATAATTTATTATTTTTTATCATTAACGCCTGATATACCTAACAGTTGATGAGCAATTCAAAGTGAAATTGTCCTTTTTTTCGGCTAAAATAGTAATCAGTTAATATTCTTATCTCTATAGGTTGAAACAATGTTAAAAAAAGTAGTCGCATTGGTACTATCTACATCGTTATTATTACAAAATGCCCCATTAGTTTATGCCGATAACATCAACCTTCCTGATATAGGTACTGCTGCTGCTTCAACATTAAGTATAGGGCAAGAGATGGAGATGGGTGATTATTATATGCGGCTATTACGCGCTGATGCCCCTATCATTAATGATCCTGTTTTAAATCAATATATCAATGATTTAGGTGAAAGATTAGTTTTAAAATCGGAATCAGTACAAACACCTTTTCACTTTTATATTATGAAAAGCAATGTACTTAATGCATTTGCTTTTTTTGGCGGTAATGTGGTTATTCACTCTAGATTAATATTGGATACGAATAATGAAAGCCAACTAGCGTCTGTCATGGCTCACGAGATTGGTCATGTTACTCAACGTCATTTGGCTAGGGCAATGGAAAACCAAAATCGCAACAGCCCTTATGTTTGGGGTGCTACATTAGGTTCTTTATTATTAGCATTAGCCAATCCAGAAGCTGGGATGATGGTAATGACAGGTGCTATGGCGGGTTCAACGCAAAGCATGATTAGTTTTACACAAAGTAATGAACAAGAAGCCGATCGTGTTGGTCTAAGAACACTTGCTAAAGCAGGATTTGATCCATATGCTTCATCGGAGTTTTTGCAAAAGTTAGCTGATGAAACTCGTTTTAGTAGTAAGCCGCCAGAAATTTTACTTACTCACCCATTACCCAATAGCCGTTTATCCGATATTCGAAATCGCTCAATGCAATATTCTAAAAAAGATATTGCCCCATCACTCAATTATTATTTAGCTAAAGCAAGATTAGCTATTTTAATGAGTAATAATATCAATACAGGCAAATTGTTACTCGAAGATTACAAAAAACTCAATAATGAACAAAGCAAAATTGCCATCGTTTATGGTTATGCACTAGCAGATTACCGAAGTGGTAATTATCAAAGAGCAAAACAACAACTGCAACCATTATTAGATAATGATCCTAATAATATTTGGTATATAGATTTAATGACGGATATTGATTTAAGTACAAATAACAATAATGATGCAATTAATCGATTACAAACGGCATTAAAAAAATCGCCAAATAGCTCAGCATTACAACTCAATTTGGCTAATGCTTATGTGAAAAATAAAAATTATCAACAAGCCATAAGTCTACTTCATCGATATACTTTTGATCACAATGATGATACTAATGGTTGGGAGTTGCTGATTTTAGCTTATGGGGGATCGCATTCAAGAGCAAGAGAAATGAGTGCTCAAGCAGAACTGATTGCACTTGAAGGACAATTTCAACGATCAATCCAAATATTACAAAACGCTAAAAACCAAACGAAAGGCGATCAAATCATGATTTCGAGGATTGAGGCTCGAATTAAACAGTTACAACAGCTACAACAACGTTACGCACAATACAGTAAAAGATAAACGCTAGATAGGCTTATTATCTCTCATTTTATGTTATTAAACACATTATTTGAGAGATAATAAAAAATTTACATCACCGATTATTTATCCGTTAAATGATCGACATTGTTATAGTATTTAACCGTAAATTTTCCTTCTGACTCATCATCCGCTTGTTGATAATTAACAACACTTATGCTGGTATTTAACATGCGCGGAAAGTATTGATCATCACGGTGTAAACGCCAATCACCTCCATTTAATACGCAAAGTAATAACCGCAATACCGTTCCATGCGAAACGACTAAAATATTACCCGTATTTTGTGGTGCATTTTGGATTATCGTATTGAGTCCTTGTTTCATACGCGTTAGAACATCAAGATAATTTTCACCTTTATTGACAGAAGCATCAAAATTAGCAGGATCGGTTAAATAAGTCGTAAATTCTGGCACTTCCTTTTTAAGAGTCGGTACATGTTTACCCTCCCAATCACCAAAATCCATTTCTTGCAAATCAGACAGTTCAAATGTTGGAATATCTTTAATATTTTCCTTAGCGATATAATTACGTGTTTCTATAGCACGTTGTTGAGTACTGGAATATGCTTGCAAAAAAGGGACATCTTTTAAATATTGCCCTGTTATTTTAGCCCCTAAAACGCCTTGTTCTGTAAGAGGAGAGTTTTGCGATCCTTGCATCTGATCTTTAATATTCCACTCTGTTTGCCCATGTCTAATTAAGTATAAATTGAGATCTTTCATTCGCACTTACTACCTTTTTATTTTAATGATTCTGTTTGTTGATATTTATCATTTCTAAGCTGATTTAAACATGCTTGCAACTTATCATCCATAGGTGCATTTAACTGCATTTCTTGTAAAGTTTTCGGATGAATAAATTTCACATTAGCCGCGTGTAAAAATAATCGGTTAAGCTTGGTATTTGCCAGTTGCATATCAAATTGGTTATCACCATAACGATCATCAAAAGCAATTGGATGGTTAGCATATTGAGTATGAACTCGAATTTGATGAGTACGTCCTGTAACTGGACTGGCTTTAATTAAAGTTGCAAAATCAAATCGCTCTTCAACTTTAAATCGCGTTTCAGAAGGCTTTCCTTCTTTATCAACTTTGACAACACGTTCACCACTTTTTAATACGTTTTTAAGTAATGGCGCCTGCACCACTTTACATTCTGACGGCCAATTTCCTTTTACTAATGCCAAATAATTTTTTTGCATCTGTTTAAGTCTAAGCTGCTCATGTAACGCTTTTAATGCGGAACGTTTTTTAGCTATTAATAGTACACCCGATGTTTCACGATCAATTCGATGAACTAATTCTAAAAACTTTGCTTCGGGTCTTAATGCGCGTAACCCCTCAATGACACCAAAACTTAAACCACTACCGCCATGAACGGCAATACCAGAAGGCTTATTAATGGCTAAAATCACATCATCTTCATAGATGATTGCTTTTTCCAGATCAGCAACTTTATTAAGCTTAGTTGAAATTTCGGGTGTTGTTTTTTCAGCAACGCGTATAGGAGGAATACGAATCTCATCGCCATTATTTAATTTATATTCAGGTTTAACGCGTTTTTTGTTAACTCTCACCTCACCCTTTCTTAGTATGCGATAAATCATACTTTTAGGTACACCTTTTAAGTGTGTAATTAAAAAGTTATCAATTCGTTGTGTCGCATTTTCTTCTGAAATTGTGACAAATGAGACTTGCAATTTTGTTTGTGGAACGTTTGAATCCATAAGAAGTGATTAATCCGCCATCAATATATAAAAGTCGTTTACATTATCCGAAAATAAACTACACTAGCATCACTTAAAAATTAGATAGATTACTTTCGATATAATTAAAGATAAGTAATTATAACGGAATATGGAGGAA
This sequence comes from Gilliamella sp. LMG 34360, assembly GCF_984568995.1. NCBI lineage: Bacteria > Pseudomonadati > Pseudomonadota > Gammaproteobacteria > Orbales > Orbaceae > Gilliamella > Gilliamella sp. LMG 34360. The sequence goes on from NZ_OZ474900.1 coordinate 2,955,692, forward strand.
TAAAATAGTATGTTATCACTACTCAATCATTACTCAAATGGCAGAGCTGCTTGGTTTTTATTATTCCTTTCTACCTTTATTTTTGAATTAACAGCGCTCTTTTTTCAACATGTGTTAGATCTAGCCCCTTGTACATTATGCATTTATCAACGCTGTGCTATTTTTGGAATTATGATCGCAAGCATTATCGGACTAATTAAGCCTAATAATTATATTTTTCGATTAGGCGGAATTTTGGTTTGGTTATTTAGTGCCTATAAAGGATTTATGTTAGCGACATTTCACGCTCATTTACAATTTGAACCCAATTTTAGTGATACCTGTGCAATTAACGTTCAATTTCCATCTTGGTTACCTTTAAATCAATGGTTACCAAGTATGTTTAATGCCTATGGCTCATGTGCCGATAAAATTTGGACTTTTTTAACCATCGAAATGTCTCAATGGATGATTATTATTTTTGCTTGTTATCTTTTTGTCGGTCTAACCATATTAATTTCTCAATTCTTTCCAGCAAAGAAAATATAATTTGAAACCAGCGCCGCTTTTATAAAACTGGCGCTTTTTGTTGAGTTTGCTAGAATATATGACAATTTTATTTTAAGAATTGTCATATATAAATGCTTTTGGAATATCATCCCCCTATTGACCCTTGGCTTTCTATCCTACATCAAGATGACCATATTGTCGTTGTTAATAAACAGCCTGGGATATTGTCTGTATCAGGTAATAAACCTCAATTTATTGATAGTATTATTCACCGTTTACAACAAAAATACAGTTATGTTGAATCGGTTCATCGTTTAGATATGGCAACCAGTGGTATTATGGTTGCAGCGCTATCAAAATTAGCCGATCGAGACATAAAAAAACAATTTCGCGAACGGATCCCCAAAAAAACCTATATTGCTGTGGTACATGGGCATCTTGAGCAAGATACTGGAAAAGTTGAACTACCTTTAATTTGTGATTGGCCGAATCGTCCAAGGCAAATGGTGGATCTTGAAAACGGTAAACATGCATTAACTGAATATCAAGTTATTTCACGAAATGAGAATAATACTACCCGAGTTAAATTATTTCCGTTTACGGGACGTTCACATCAATTACGTGTGCATATGCAAGCTATTGGGCATCCAATTTTGGGAGATAAATTTTATGCACATCCTGAGGCATTTTCGATGTCTCAAAGATTGTTGTTACATGCCCAATCACTGACAATTAATCATCCTAAAACAGGGGAAAGCATGACTTTTACATGCGAGCCTGATTTTTGAAAATATTCATATATTAAATAACGGCTGTTACATAAAATTCACTAATGGTAATATTTGACAAACCAGTTATGGTAAGGAAATTAAAATGCAAAAAATTGTTTTAGCAACGAATAATCAAGGTAAAGTTAATGAGCTACAAAACCTGTTAGCCGATGCTGGTTTTAATGTTGTTGCACAAAAAGAGTTCAATGTACCTGAGGTGGATGAAACTGGTTTAACCTTTATTGAAAATGCGATATTAAAAGCAAGACATACAGCTAAATTTACTAAATTACCAGCAATCGCTGATGATTCTGGATTAGTGGTTAATGCGCTTGGTGGCGCACCAGGGATCTATTCAGCCCGTTATGCAGGCGAACATGGTAACGATGCAAGCAATAATCAAAAATTATTGCAAGAGTTAAAAAATGTACCAAATGAAAAACGTACCGCTTATTTTTATTGCGCATTAGCGTTCATGCGACATGAAAATGATCCAACACCCATTATTTGTTTAGGAAAGTGGAATGGCATCATTTTAAATGAAACACGAGGTGAAGGTGGCTTCGGTTATGATCCTTTATTTTATGTACCCGAACTAAATTGTAGCGCTGCAGAGTTAACAAAAGAGCATAAAAGTCAGATTTCACATCGAGGACAAGCGCTTAAACAACTTATTGCGAAGATTAAAAACGAATATTAAACCAGTATTCTATATTTACTAAATTGTATCTTTACAAACAAACAGTATATACTTACACAAACCATCAATAATGGAGGTTGAATTGTGATTCTGATGATAGTGAGTGGTCGTTCCGGCTCTGGCAAATCAATTGCATTACGGGCGCTAGAAGATATGGGATTTTATTGTGTTGATAATATTCCTGTCGCTTTATTACCACAATTAGCCGATTCATTAAAAAACAATGATACGCCTGTCGCTGTTAGCATTGATATTCGCAATTTGCCTATCAATTTCGAATTTGATTACGATATACTGCAAAAACTTCCTGAATCAGTAACACCTGAAATTATTTTCTTAGATTGTAGCCGTAACACTCTTATCCGTCGTTATAGTGAAACAAGACGAATACATCCTTTAGCCAATCAAAAGCATTCACTTGAAGAAGCAATCGATCTTGAAGAAAGTTATTTAGAGTCATTAAAATCGCATGCCAGTTTGGTTATTAATACAGATAATCTTTCTGTTCACCAATTATCTGATATTTTAAGAGCGCGTATTTTAGGTAAAAAAGAGCGTGAATTAACAATGATTTTTGAATCATTTGGGTTTAAACACGGTTTGCCTGTTGAAGCCGATTTTGTATTTGATGTCCGTTTTTTACCTAATCCTCATTGGGATATCAATTTAAGACCCTTGACAGGATTAGATGAGCCTGTAATTAATTATCTATCAAAACAAGATGATGTAACCAATTTTATCTATCAAACAGCTAATTATTTGCAACAATGGTTGCCAATGTTAGAGAAAAATAATCGAAGTTATTTAACTATCGCGATTGGTTGTACTGGGGGACAACATCGTTCCGTTTTCATTGCAGAGCAATTAGCTGAATTTTTTAAAGCACAAAATAAACAAATACAAATTCGCCATCGAACATTAGAAAAAAAGTAATTATTTATTGAGATCATTATTGAAATTCCATGCATCTTCTAAAGATTTTATGCAGTTTTCAAAAATATATTTTAATGTTACTTTCGGTTTAGATTCTATTGTTAATGGCGCCACAAGTTGACTGATTTTGATTAGTTCAATATCAGGTGGTAAGTTAGCCAATTTATTTTTAAGCACATTGAGCGTCTGTGGATGTGGATGCCCAATCGCGATGGCAGAACCTTTTTTACGTGCAACTCTAATAGCTAAATCGAATTGTTGACTGATAATGGCCTCATTTTGCTTATCGTCTAAAAATACATCTCGTTCTACAACTGGAATATTATAAAGACTTGCCGCTTCTTTGACGGCTGTTTTTCCGACGGTTTTACTATCTAAAAAAAACATTGAGTGGTAACTTAGCGCTTTCATAACATTTTCCATTCCAATTTGGCTCGATGTCATTAAGCTGCCCATATGGTTATTAACTCCAATTGCATAAGGTACATGCGCTACCGCATTGGTTACAATACGATCAACTTCCTCTTCTTCCATATAAGGATACAATGTATCTTTCTCTAACGGCTGCTTACCAAAAGGAGCCATTGGTAAGTGAATCATCACATCATTGCCGTGCTCATGAGCAATATTGGCAATACGATGTGCATTTGGAGAATTAGGCAACACCGCCACCGTAATATTAGGCGAAAGTTTAATAATTTGCTCTTCATTATGTTGTCTATAGCCAAAATCATCAATAACAATTGCTAACTCTGCTGCCCATACATTGCTTGTTTGTAATAATAGACCAATGGCCATTGAAATGAGTAAACGAACCACTATTTTAACCATCCACTAGGATTTAAAGCTTTTCCATCTCGACGAATTTCAAAATATAATCCTGAACTATTTTGTCCGCCACTTGAGCCCACTAACGCAATGGGTTGACCACTATAAATTTTATCACCGACTGCCACAAGCACTCTTTGATTATACCCATACAAACTCATATCACCTTTACCATGATCAATTGCAACAACAAAACCATAACCTTGTAACCAGCTTGCTAATATTACGCGTCCATCGGTTATCGCTTTTACTTGTGTACCATCTTTAGCATTGATTACCATTCCTTTCCAATACAGTTCACCATGTAATGATTCGCCAAATCGATGCAAGACAGATCCACTTACTGGCCAATTAAATTGACGTTTAGGTTTACCAATGCCACTAACTCGAGCCATGAGCGATCGCTCTTCTGGGCTTAAAGTATAATTATTATTTTTTTGTTTTGCTTGAATATTTTTTGCTTGCCTTGCTTCTTCTTCTGCTATACGTCGGCTTTCTCTCTCTGCTTCAGCAATTTTTGCTTGTAGTTTGGCCTCATTTTCATGCAATTGAGCTAGTTTTTGTTGATTAACTTGCATGGATGATTCTAATGAGGTAATCGTTTTTTTTCTATCTTGGCGATTTTTTTCAAGCCCAACCTGCTCCTGCTTGCGTTTTGTTTGTAATGCCTGTTGAGAAACTTGCTTCTTTTGTAAAGCTAATTTTTTTTCGTTGAGTTGCACTTGCGTTTCACGCAAAGCATTAATATGTTGTTCTCTGGCGTCATTAATGTAACCAAAATAGGTGATAAGACGTTCATTACGTTCACTTTGTTCACTAGCAAAAATAAGCTCAAAGCCTGTGTTTTTGCCTAGTTTAAAAGCGGTTTCAAGCTGCTTAGCCAATGCGCGTCTTTGTTGCTGTTGTTTAACGTTTAACTCATCGATTTGCTTGATTAACTGAGCAATTTCCATATTAAGTTTATTTAGTGTAGCATTATTTTTTTCAATTGACGTCAGCAGTTTAGCTATCTCGGTTTCTTGTTGTTTGAGATCATTAACTAATTGTGTCCTTTCCTTTTTCTGTTCAGCTAAACGAATTTCTTGTTCTTTAATTGACTGGCGCAAATTTTGTAATTTTTGATTATCATCAATCGCATACAAAGGGTTGGCATACATTAATCCAATTAAAATAAGGATAAGAAATTTTTGATAAATAGCCATAGAATTGTAATTAGGATTTATTATCAAGCGTAAAAGATAAACCACTATACATATAAATAACTAAATATGCAAAATGTATACCATCTAAGCGAGTTTAAGAATAATTACGGCATATAGTATATTAGACATTTCACAAGCACGGATAAAAAGTATAAAATACAACACTATTTAAATTACCAAAAAATCAATTCAACCATAAAGATAACATCATGCAAAAGTTTAATGTCAAAACCTTTCAAGGGTTAATACTAACGTTACAAGATTACTGGGCTAATCAAGGTTGTACGGTGATTCAGCCGTTAGATATGGAAGTTGGTGCAGGCACTTCGCACCCTATGACTTGCTTACGAGCACTTGGTCCTGAGCCAATTAATGCCGCTTATGTTCAACCATCGCGTCGCCCTACCGATGGTCGCTATGGCGAAAACCCAAATAGGCTACAACATTATTATCAATTTCAAGTTATCTTAAAACCTTCTCCTGACAATATTCAAGAGTTATATTTAGGTTCATTAAAAGAGTTAGGTCTTGATCCAACGATTAATGATATTCGTTTTGTTGAAGACAACTGGGAAAATCCTACTTTAGGTGCATGGGGACTAGGTTGGGAAGTTTGGTTAAATGGTATGGAAGTCACCCAATTCACTTATTTTCAACAAGTTGGCGGACTTGAGTGTAAACCTGTTACAGGTGAGATCACTTATGGTCTTGAACGACTCGCTATGTATATTCAAGGTGTGGATAGCGTATACGATTTAGTTTGGAGTGATGGAGCCTTTGGTAAAACAACTTATGGCGATGTGTTTCACCAAAATGAAGTTGAACAATCGACTTATAATTTTGAATATGCCAATACCGAATTCTTATTTTACTGTTTTGAACAACATGAAAAAGAAGCTAAATTTTTACTTGAACTTGAAAAACCACTGCCATTACCGGCTTATGAACGTATTTTAAAAGCTGCTCACTGTTTTAATTTACTTGATGCACGTAAAGCAATTTCAGTTACTGAAAGACAACGATATATTTTACGCATTAGAACATTAACTAAAATGGTAGCAGAAGCATACTATGCATCACGCGAAGCTCTTGGCTTCCCTATGTGCCAAAATTCACGTTCTAACCCAAGCGCAGCAAAGTAGGAATTTAAAGATTATGCAAAAAACATTTTTAGTGGAAATTGGTACTGAAGAGTTACCTCCAAAATCACTCCGAACATTAGCTGAAAGTTTTGCAGCTAATTTTATTGAACAACTTGATAATGCTAAATTGGAACATGGTGAAGTGCTTTGGTATGCATCGCCTCGTCGTTTAGCATTAAAAGTTTTAAATTTAAATGACACGCAGCCAGATAGCCAAATCGTTAAACGTGGCCCAGCGGTAAGCGCAGCATTTGATGCAAATGGCAATCCAACTAAAGCCGCTGAAGGATGGGCTCGCGGATGTGGTATTAGTGTCGATCAGGCTCAGCGCATTCAAACAGATAAGGGAGAATGGCTTTGTTATACACAAAATCAAAAAGGTCAGCCTGTCGTTAATTTATTGTGTGATATGGTAAAAAACGCATTAAGCAAATTACCTATTCCTAAACCAATGCGTTGGGCGGCTCGACAAGTTGAATTTATTCGACCTTGCCACACTGTAACAATGCTTTATGGTGAAGATTTAGTGCCTGGCACTATTTTAGACATTGAATCAAATCGAGTGATTCGAGGTCATCGCTTTATGGGTGAGCAAGAATTTACTATTGATAATGCAGATCAATACCCAGATATTTTAGAACAACGAGGTAAAGTCATTGCGGATTATGATAAACGTAAAGCTATTATCAAACAACAAGCGCAAGACGCCGCAACGAAATTAAATGGTAAAGCAGATTTAACCGATAGTTTACTTGAGGAAGTCTCTTCTTTAGTTGAATGGCCGGTTGTATTAACAGCTAAATTCGAAGAACGCTTTTTGGCTGTCCCTGCCGAATCACTGGTTTATACCATGAAAGGTGATCAAAAATATTTTCCAGTTTACGATAAGCAAGGCAAACTGCTGCCGAATTTTATTTTTGTGGCAAATATTGAATCAAAAGACCCGCAAGTGGTGATTTCAGGTAATGAAAAGGTGGTTCGCCCTCGCCTAGCCGATGCAGAATTCTTTTACCAAACTGATTTAAAACAACGTTTAGAAGATCGTTTACCTCGCCTTGAAACCGTTCTATTTCAACAACAATTAGGAACAGTTAAAGATAAGGTGTTACGGTTAGAAGCATTGTCTGGTTTTATTGCCGACAAAATTGGTGCTAACGTTGAGCAAGCAAAACGTGCAGGTAAACTGACTAAATGTGACTTAGTGACAAATACCGTCTTCGAGTTCCCTGAAACGCAAGGTATAATGGGTCGCTATTTAGCACTTAAAGATGGGGAATGTATTGAAGTTGCAACGGCCATTGAGGAGCAATACAAACCTCGTTTTGCGGGTGATGAATTGCCAAGCACTTACGTATCATGCGCCGTGTCAATTGCCGAGAAAATGGATACTTTAGCGGGTATTTTCGGTATTGGTCAACACCCTAAGGGGGATAAAGACCCATTTGCATTACGTCGTGCGGCTATCGGTGTGCTACGTATTATTGTCGAAAAAGCGTTACCATTAGATTTGGCCGAATTGTCAACTTATGCAGTATCACTATATGGTGAGAAGCTAAATAACAAAAATGTTGTTGAAGATATTGTTAGCTTTATGCAAGGTCGATTCCGTGCTTGGTACCAAGAACAAGGCTTTACCATTGATACCATTCAAGCGGTATTAGCACTTAATCCGACGAAACCTGCCGATTTTGATGCAAGAGTCAAGGCAGTAACGCATTTTCGAACACTATCAGAAGCATCATCATTAGCGGAAGCCAATAAGCGTGTTTCTAATATTTTATCTAAAACCGACAGTGTTATTTCTGAACATGTTAATGCCGCCCTATTGGTAGAGGGTGCTGAAGGGGAATTAGCCAAACATGTAGCGATATTAACGGATAAATTAGCTCCTTACTTTAACGATGGACGTTATCAAGAGGCTTTAGTTGAATTAGCCGCACTTAAAACACCGATTGATGCTTTCTTTGAAAATGTAATGGTGATGGTAGATGATGAACAAGTGAAACTTAATCGTCTAGCTCTTTTGAAAAAACTACAAAATTTATTTTTAAAAGTTGCTGATATTTCACTTTTACAATAATATCCCTTTCGTTAATTATATTTAGTGGTAGCTTTCTGGTTACCACTAATAAGGTAAGAATGTAAATATGCAAACAGATCTCTCTTTTTCCATAGTTTTTACTCAGACTACTAATTTTATTCGAAATCGGTTTTGGTCAATTGCGCTAATCAGTTTATTATTAAATATAGTCGCTTCATTAATTTTAAAAAATACTGTTGATCCTACAATTATTACTCAATTACTTCAAGCAAATAGTCCAAACGCATTTCCACTTTTATTAAAAATGCTAGTGATTAAATTAGTGTTATTTATAATAATTGATGCGATTTTAATTGCTGTTATTTATAACTATTCTGTCAATGAATATCTTAATTTAAATACAGTATTATCCAGAATGCTACCCAATGTACTAAATATGATTGGTTTTGAGTTGATTTTCTTAATCATATTGCCAATAATTTTCCTATTTGCGGGATTAATATTTATGATTTTGGGATTAATTATTCCAAAGGCCCTAGTCATTTTCCTATTTGCAGTCGTCGCGATTGTGTTTGCCATATTTTTTAATGCGATTTACTACAATTTTTGTGGATTAATTGCTCAACCAACAACTAAAACTTTTTTCGAAAAATTCGCTGAATGTAACAGATCTACATTAACTCATTGGCGTTTTGCTCTTCCGATGATGTTAATATATTTTCTTGTGGCTTTAGTTATTTCGCTTTTTAATGCTGTGGACAATAATATCTTTTTATCAGTTATTTATTCAACACTATTAACGATCTTAAATATTTTTACAATTTGCTTCTTTTATCGTTTGAATATGCTATTAACAAGTAACAAATCAACGCTTGAACCACCTGAGCAAAATAACAGTTTAATTATTTAAAAATAGCCATTACGTTTAGTTACCCTATTAATTTTGTTAATAGGGTAACTAAAATTCAATCATTAACCTATTTTATTTAATTATAGTAGACATCACTATGACACCTGCGATTAAGCTTCTTAAAAAGTTAAATATCACATTTAAAATTCACCAATATGAGCATGATCCTAATGATACACACTATGGACAAGAAGCTTTAAATAAACTCGATCCAAGTTTAAACGTAGTTGCTACACAAGTGTTTAAAACATTAATAGTAAGTTTAAATGGTAACGATAAAATGTTAGCAGTTTGTGTATTACCGGTTGATAATCACTTAGATCTTAAAAAAGTGGCTAAAGCACTGAACTGCAAAAAAGTAGAGTTAGCCGATCCTAATTTAGCGCAAAAAATTACAGGTTATTTAGTGGGTGGTATTAGCCCATTAGGGCAAAAAAAGCAATTACCCACTCTTATTGATTCAAGTGCAGTTCAACTAGAAAAAATGTTTATTTCAGGAGGAAGAAGAGGATTAGAAATAGAACTCATCGCGCAAGATTTAGCAAAAGTTTTAAATGCAAAATTTGTAGAGATAAAATCTTAACCTTGCTTGTATCCGCTTTTATTTTTTAATAAATCTCTGTGTGTTAAAAATTAGATAAAAAAACATGGCCACAAGACAACGTCTTATGACCAAAAGTACATCCCATCAATATAATAAAATAGGAAGAAATAAACAAACTTATTTGATTGCTTCTTTTAAGCTTTTACCAGATACAAATGCTGGAACTTTACTTTCGGCAATTTTGATTTCTTTACCAGTTTTTGGATTACGACCAATACGAGCTTTTCTTTCATTAACTTTAAATGTACCAAAACCAACTAGTTGCACTGGCTCACCAGCTTTTAATGATTCAGTAATAGCAGCTAATGTTGCTTCTAGAGCTGTTTTTGCAGCAACTTTTGTAATATCTGCTTTGCTAGCAATAGCATCGACAAGTTCTGTTTTATTCATGGAAATATCCTTACATAATTATTTTATTGTTAAAGTTAACATTATAAGCAATGCCGAAAATCAACTTTGCTTCTGTAAACAACGTTAGATTACATTGCTATTAAATGTAGTCTATATTCCTCCAATGTTAAAGGAAAATTTGGTAAAAAATAAAAAAATGACACATTTAAAAGCTTAATTGCTCAAAAAAACACCAATATTACTTATTGCAGATTCTCGAATATCGGCTTTTAAACCTTTTATTAAGTCAATCATATTGTTATTTTCATCTCGTAAAATTCGAAAAATTTCCCATTGAAAATCAAATTCATCGATCACACTAGGTAAAGTTTGTTGTTCATCTTCACTTAGAACAATATTTGATTTTGTCATTTCAAATTCTGCAACGGTTGTTGCCGATATACTACTCACTTTTGCTGCGTGTTCGGTTACTTCACCCGTTAAATATGAGTGTAAAACCTCACTTAATGCCTGACATGCATCAATAGCAGGGTAAATAATATAAGGACTATCTTCGGTAATACTAGGAATAATCACTTCTAACTTTTCCAGCTGTAAATCAAAATTGATTTTTACATTCTCAACTAATAATGATTCCCACATCAGATCAAGTATTTTCTTATAACTTTTAGCATCTTCCTCATTTTGCTGTTGTTTTGCGTAAAAGACAAAATTTGGGTACATTCTTTCACACAAACAAAGCATGAATAAACGTTGTTGCCATAATGCTAATTTTTCGATTCTTAATTGAACTGGATTTTTAATCATGATGAAACCTTTTGGAGCGTTGATGTACAGCCTCAATTAAATATTGTACATGTTCTACTGGAGTATCTTGATGAATACCGTGCCCTAAATTAAAAATATGCCCATTATGAGTACCATATTCTTTAAGAACAGTATCAACATTAGATTCTATTGTTTGTCTATCAGCATACAAAACTGACGGATCTAAATTACCTTGCACGGCAATTTTACCTTTTTGTCGAATATCACTCAAATTAACTGTCCAATCAACACCAATAGCATCACAGCCAGTATTAGCAATGCTATCTAACCATAATCCGCCACCCTTGGTAAAAAAAGTAACAGGCACATATGAGGTGACATCCTGAGTTTTATTGCCTCGTTTTAACTTTGATAAGATTAATTGCATATAGTTTAAAGAAAACTCTTGATAACTTTGATGACTTAACACGCCACCCCAAGTATCAAATATCATTATTGATTGAGCTCCCGCTTCAATTTGTGCATTTAAATATAAAGCGACACTCGTCGCCAATTTTTCAAGTAATAGATGCAGTGCTTTGGGATGACTATAAAGCATCTTTTTTATTTTGGTAAAGGTTTTACTGCTTCCCCCTTCAATCATATAAGTAGCTAACGTCCAAGGACTGCCAGAAAAACCAATTAAAGGCACTTTGCCATTTAACTCTTTTTTAGTCAGACGTATTGCATCCATTACATAGCCAAGAGATAACTGCGGATCGGGAATAGGTAATTTTTCAATATCAGATAATTGAGATAGGGATTTAGTAAATTTGGGTCCTTCGCCTGCTTCAAAATACAATCCAAGTCCCATTGCATCGGGAATGGTTAATATATCCGAAAAAATAATAGCTGCATCAAGGTCAAACCGACGCAAAGGTTGTAATGTCACTTCACATGCCAATTCGGGTGTTTGGCACATCGTCATAAAATCACCCGCTTTGGCTCGTAACTGTCGATACTCAGGCAGATAACGACCGGCTTGCCGCATCATCCAAATAGGGGTGTAATCAACAGGTAAACACTGTAATGCGCGTAAATAACGATCATTTTTTAATTGACTCATATTATCTGCTCTGTAAGTGGTTATTGCACTTTGTAAAAAAGTTTCAGGTTAGCATTACGTTTTAGTAAAAAACATTAAATTTTACTTACTATTTCCTATCTTGTGGTTGAGATAAAGAACGTTGTGCATAACGGATTAAAGTCTCAGAAATATTTTGCATTACACTACTTTCAGGCGCAAACCGATGCCAATAAAGCATTCGTCTTTGGTATAAACCTTCAGTCAGATTGACTAATTCACCATTTTTTAACTCTTGCTCAACCTGTAACATCGGTATCATACAACAGGCAGATCCCTGCTTAGCAAGCTGAACAAAGGCCTCTGATGAACTGGTAATATGACAAATTACACTACCAGGCGTTAGATTAAAGTTTTCTTGTAGAAAAGCTTGATGCATATCATCCAAATGGTCAAAAGCAACCGCAGGCGCTTTTAAAAGCGAAGATCGAGTTACCCCATTGGGAAAGTATTTTTTAGCAAACTCAGGCGATGCCACAAAAATATAATCAAGCGCCCCTAATAAATCAGATAAACAACCAGGTAATGGATTAGGTTGAATACTGATTGCTGCAACTACTGTGCCTAAACGCAGTAGTTCTAAAGTATGTTCTTCATCCCTTACTTGAATATCAAAACGAAGAATATTTTTATCCAATACGGGCTTTAAAGCTGGTAAAAGCCATGTTGCTAAAGAGTCAGCATTGATTGCAATCGATAACGACAATGGTGTTGTGTTTTGTTCATTATCACCTAACCATTGCTGTTCCAATAATTCAACTTGATGCAATAATCCTAAAAGATGCTCTCCTTGCTTGGTGGCTTTCGGCGGTATCGTTCTAACTAATAATTGTTGACCGAAAAAGCTTTCTAATTGTTTAATACGTTGCGATACGGCTGGTTGTGTGATACACAATTTATCAGCTGCACGTTCAAATCCCCGTTCTTTTATCACTGCATCTAATGCTTGTAATGCTCTATAATCTGGACGCTTCATAATCTCTTTACTAATGATTTGATCATTGCTTGGATATTAAAGCTACTTTAATATCGTAAAAAATTTTTAACCTATCGAAAATTAATATATTTATTAAAATACTAATGATTTTTGCTTTCCAATTGGGTACTATGCCATATCTTTAATAATTTTTCTTTTAAAATTTTATTTTTTTAAGAAAAAGTATCCTTAACATAGGATGATATCATGACACAAGACGAATTAAAAAAGGCGGTAGGCTGGTCAGCCTTAAAATATATTAAACCAGATTCATATGTTGGAGTAGGAACGGGCTCTACAGCATCTCATTTTATTGATGCCTTGGCGACAATCAAAGATCAGATTAAAGGCACTGTTTCAAGTTCGGAAGCCTCGACACAAAAATTGAAGAGCTATGGCATTCCAGTACTAGACTGTAATGATGTTGATAGCTTAGATGTATATGTTGATGGCGCTGACGAAATAAATCAACAATTACAAATGATCAAAGGCGGAGGAGCCGCTTTAACACGTGAAAAAATAGTTTCAGCACTTGCAAAACAGTTTATCTGTATTGTGGATGAATCAAAGGTTGTCGATGTATTAGGAAAATTCCCATTACCTGTAGAGGTAATTCCGATGGCTCGTTCCTATGTTGCCCGTGAGTTAGTTAAACTTGGCGGTAAACCAATATATCGACAAGGGGTCGTGACCGATAATGGCAATGTTATTTTAGATGTGCATGATCTTCTTATTACCAATCCGGTGGAATTAGAACATCGTATTAATAATATTGCTGGTGTGGTAACCGTTGGATTATTTGCCAATAGAGGGGCAGATATCGCACTAGTTGGATGCAGCTCAGGTGTAAAAGAGTTAAATAAAACTATTTAATTTTTAAAAAATTATAGTAAATACCTATTATATTTTGATGGATAGAGAGGAAATAATGGTTGTTCAGGCGTTAACGAAAGATGAAAACAAGTTTGTATTACTTGAAGGGATCCACCCTAGTGCGGTTGAAACACTTAAATCAGCAGGTTATAACAACATTGAATATCATAAAGGTGCATTATCTAAATCTGAACTTAAAGACGTATTAAAAGATGCAAGATTTATTGGTATTCGCTCAAGGACACACTTAACGAAAGATATCATTGATGCTGCACCTAAACTTGCTGGGATTGGTTGTTTTTGTATTGGAACCAATCAAGTTGAACTTGAAGCTGCTACCGTTAAAGGAATTCCTGTTTTTAATGCACCGTTTTCTAATACTCGTTCAGTTGCAGAACTCGTATTAGCTGAAGCGATTTTATTACTTCGTCGAGTACCAGAAGCCAATGCTAGAGCTCATCAAGGCAAATGGAACAAAATAGCCACTGGCTCTCACGAAGCACGAGGTAAAAATTTAGGCATCATTGGTTACGGTCATATTGGTAGTCAATTGAGTGTACTTGCTGAATCATTAGGTATGAATGTTTACTTTTATGATATTGAAACCAAATTGCCATTAGGAAATGCCAAACAAATTGCAACCATGAAAGAATTACTTGCTATGAGTGATATTGTTAGTATGCATGTTCCTGAAAATGCGACGACAATTAAAATGATTGGCAAATCAGAAATTGATATGATGAAATCAGGTGCAATTTTGCTTAATGCTTCCCGCGGCAGTGTAATCGATATTGATGCGCTCACTCAAGCGCTAGAAGCCAATAAGCTTAGTGGTGCAGCAATTGATGTATTTCCAACTGAACCGGCTAGCAATAGTGATCCATTTGAATCGCCATTGTGTAAATTTGATAATGTCATTATTACTCCTCATATTGGCGGTTCAACCAGTGAAGCTCAAGAAAATATTGGTATTGAAGTAGCAACAAAACTAGCTAAATATTCAGACACCGGGGCAACACTTTCCGCAGTTAATTTTCCTAAAGCTGCTTTGCCAATTCCAGCAAAAGGTTCAAGTCGTTTTATCAATATTCATCACAATCAACCTGGCGTATTAACGGCAATTAATACGTTATTTGCAGAACAAGGCCTGAACATATCAGCACAATATTTGCAAACCGATCCTTTAATTGGTTATGTTGTTATTGATATCGATAGAGTAGAACAAAGCAAAGCCGAAGAGTTATTAGTAAAATTAAAAAATGTAGATGGTACCATTCGAGCTAGATTATTATTTTAATTTATCTTAGCGATATGTTCCAATGATCCTTTTTCAAAGGATTTAATGAATAAAAAACGTTTGAGCGTATATCTATACTGTCGGAAATGATCTAAAACGGTTAAAGACTCAAAGCTTATTATTAAACCAATTTTAATAAGCTTTGATATTCATTATTAGGTTTGATGCATAACTTTGGGCTGAACCCTTTTTAAGATTTTTTATCTGGATTTTTTATTTGGTTAACGGCTTTACTTTTATTACTTTAATGCCCTTTTGCATTAATGCATCATAATATTTATCATCTAAATTATTATCTGTAATGATGGTATCGACAGCACTTAAATCACACACCACATTTGGACTGCGTCTTCCAAATTTTGAAGAATCCGCTAATAAGATTAATTTCGCAGCCGCTTTACTCATTGCAACACTACCATGATAGCTTTCATTAAATGTAGTAACTCCACCAACTAAATCTACGCCATCTGCACCCATAAAGAGTTTATCAAACGTGTAGGATTCAAAAGCAGCAATGGCGGACGCATTATTGCTATGGAATGAGGCTGATTTACGGCGAAATGTTCCGCCCGTTAAGATAATAGTTTGGTCATTATCATTAGCGACCAGTTCATTTACCATATGTAAGCTATTGGTCATAATAGTTAAATTATTGAATCTAGCAAGCATAGGGATCATTTGAGCAACCGTGCTACCAGCATCAAAAATGATTGAATCACCTTCATGGATCAATTTAGAGGCTTCTTCGGCAATCGCCTTTTTTTGAGCAGTATTAATGTAAGTTTTATGATCGATGGCTCGGTCACCAATTTCGCGGTTTAGCATAGCACCACCATAAGTACGCAAAACTAAACCACTTTCATGAAGTTGTGTAAGATCTTTACGGATAGTTGTGCCAGTAGTTTTAAAGTGTTCAACCAGTTCATCAACACTAACTTGTCCATGACTTTGCAAATATTCTAAAATAGCTGTCTGTCTTTGCCTTACCTTCATGCTTGGATCCCATCACTATAACTAGCGTATAAAAATTTTTATTTTATATAATTATTATACTTTATAATGAAAGAAAATACTTTTCAAAATAAAAGTTAATTTTCATTTATTGGCAGTCAAAGCGACAGTTAATGCACTTTGTGAAGATGGCTCATTAGGGAATACCTTTTCAGGTATGATATCTAAAACGGACAATCCATGTAATTGTGAGATAGGTTTGGGTATAGCAAAAATCGTAATCCCTTTCATAATAACCGAATCAATGACTACCTGATTTTCATCTAACGAAATCGCAATTAATACTCTGGGTTTAAAACGTTTATTTTTACTACGACCAACTCCCAAGTACATACCCTTTTTCAAAGATAAAAAAGCATGATTAAAACGGCGTATTTGAAACCAACTAAAAATAATTTGGATACACCACGCAATCAATGCCATGACAATTAGCGTATTGGTCATATTCATGATTAATCCTTTTTATATAAATTAAATAATAAAGTGCGATAAGTTTTAAATTAACTTACGCACTTTATTCTCATTAAAACATCACTTGACCACCCGTTATATTAATTGATTGTCCTGTACAATAAGAAGCTTTGTCACTTGCATAAAATAATAAGACATTAAGTACATCTTGATAATCACAACCACGTTTAAGGGGTACTTTATCAATATAAACTTGCTCAACTTGATCTTCTGCAATACCTAACTTTTTAGCATACTGAGGTATTAATGATTGGAACATTGGCGATTTTAATAAATTACCTAACATTAATGAGTTGACTGTAATTCCATAATCAGCAAGATCCAGCGCCAGTGATTGAGTTAACCCAACACCGCCAAATTTAGCCGCACTGTATCCAGAGTTATGTTTACTGCCGACTTTACCTGATTTAGAGTTAATTTGAATAATTCGACCCGGGATTTTATGATTTACCATTAATTTAGCAAATTCACGTGCACATAAGAAATAACCAGTAAGGTTTACATTCACTGATAGTTGAAAATCGCTTAATACGAAATTAGTAATTGGCGCAGCTTTAGCAACGCCGGCGCTGTACACCATTAAATCCGCACGTTTAAAAGTATCATTAACATCATTTGCCAACTGAATAACACTTTCTTCGTTTGTTGCATCAACCCCAAAACCTTTAGCAGTACCTGCACCATGCTTTTGGTTTATCTCGTCTGCAACTTTATTGGCGTTTGCGATATTTAAATCAGCAACGGCAACCTTGTATCCAGCATCAGCAATACCCTTACATAAAAATTCACCTAAAGTTTGACCACCACCTACAATAACTGCTACTTGTTTCATCTTTTATTTTCCTTAATTATTTAAAATTTTAATTTCATCACCTACAAAAAGTTTTTCAGGGATTTCACCCTTTACATGCACCGTTCCGGGTAATTCAGCTTGACGATTACCATCAAACCTTATTGTGATATGTCCTAATTGTTGAAAATTAACATTTGCTACATCACCTACCGCGGTAATGTTATAAATATGATGACCTAAATGAATCACTTGTCCGACTTGTAAATCCTGCTTTAAAACATCATGACTATGAATAAAGCAGTAATCGGCTAAATCGGCTGGCGCACCGGTTTTAAATAGAATTAGCATGCCATCAGCTAATGCTTCTGACGCAAATTCACCAATTTGATTAATGTTTGATTGATAGATAACATTTGACATTCTTAACCTTCTTATTTTCTGTACTAAACACTAATTTTTATTGCGATTGTTAGCTTAAAACGGGATGCGCAATCCCATTTTTTAATCGGTTTATTGATAGATAAATAATGAAACGCCCCAAGCAATTAATACGGTTGGTGCTCCCGTTAAAAAGCGACTAACAAGTACCGAAGGTACGCCAACTCTAACGGTATCTTGCTTAGCTTCTGCCAATGACAAACCAACCGGTATAAAGTCACATGCTGCTTGCGCATTAATGGCAAATAATGCTGGTAAAGCGAGATGAGGTGGAATATTACCCAGCCCTATTTGCACCCCAACTAAGGTTCCAATAACTTGTGCAATAACCGCGCCCGGTCCTAAGAACGGTGAAAGCAAAGGGAAAGAACAGATTAGCGCCAATATAACTAGACCAAGTGGATTATTAGCTAATGGCACAAGACCATGTGCAATAAAGTCGCCTAACCCAGATGCGATGATAATTCCGATTAATGCCGATACAAACGCCATAAAGGGAAGAATGGTTTTAAGTACGGTATCGATAGTGTCACGACCCGCTTGGAAGAAAACGGCAACACCCGATCCCATTCCGATACCGATTTTTGCTAGTAAACCATCACTTTGTTCAGTAATTTTTTTACTGCTATCATAATCTTTAAATTCAGATACGGTTTTGCTCGCTTGCGATGCAGCTTGGTTAACAGCATCCCCCTCTTTTTCAATTAATGTGATATTGTTTGGTTTTACGGCTGAAACATAGATGTCTTCAACAATATATTGAGCAAGAGGCCCGGATTTGCCCGTTGCATGAATATTAATCGTTGGTATACGATTTTTTGGATAAATACCGCAACGTAATGTGCCACCGCAATCAATAACCGCTACGCCAATTTCTTCTTTAGGTGGTTCGCCTTCTTTAAAACCATCAATTGCTTGCCAGCCTGTTAATTGAGTGAGTGTGTCAACTATTGCTGGTCGCGTACCGGCTGCAATATAGACGATTTTTTTTCCTGCAATGATAGGAAGTTCTAAAGGTCCGCCCCAACCCGATTCACCTTTTTCTATACGAATAAATTTAGCCATTTTGTGTTCCTTACCATTGTTATAAATGCACTTTTCTATCTAATTTAATGCCCATTTTTTTTTCAAAAATGGCAGTACAAAAATCTGTGATCCAACCTCTAAAGAAGTTGGTGCCTAAACCGACAAGGAAATAGCTAACCGCTAAAGGACCTAACGGTAAATTTAAAGTGGTTAAGCCAGCTGCGACCCCTAAATAAACAAAAAGTTCACCAGGGTTAACATGAGGAAATAAACCATTCATTGAATGGCAGCTATAAGATGAAGCAGCGTAATAACTTGGTTTATAAAACTCTGGCATAAAGCGACCTAAACTTAATGTCATTGGATTACAAAACACAAAAGTACCAATTAACGGTAAAATTAAATAACGAGAAACAGGATTACCAGCACAAGCTTGAGCTAAACGTTCGATACGTTCTTGGCCGATAAATTTAATAAGTGCGTTCATCACAACCAGTAATGAAATTAATAATGGTAAAATCGACGTTACCATCCCCACAAAAACTTTGCCTCCTTCTTGGAATAAACCAATAAACCATTCGGCACCAAATGAAATAGCATCAATCATAATGTCTCCTATTGAGTTAAATTTCGATTAAATACTATCAACTTCAAAAACAAATAACTTTTAACTCGATCACATTTTGAAATATTTTCTTTTATTGTGAAAGAAATTTATTAGAAAATAATTAAAAAAAGGAAAGTGTATGAAATGAGTGTTATCCATAGATTGCTAAAATAGCAGTGATAGCCAACAATAGCTCATTTTGATTGGACTTTGATTGCCAGTTAGCGTAATTTGTAAATACACACTTATTTTGTTTTTCAACTTAAGGAGAATATCATGGCTAAAAGTATTACCTCTTCTAAATCTAAAAAAGCAGCTAGCGCAAAGAAACTACAGCAAGCAGCAATTTTGTTCCCTACTGATTTAGGTCAAAAAGCATCAAAAGATATTTCCGGCGCAATGAACTCTGTATTAGCAGATGTATTTGCTTTATATTTAAAAACTAAAAACTTTCATTGGCATGTAAGTGGCCCTCATTTTCGTGATTATCACTTAATGTTAGATGATCATGGTGACGAATTATTCGCAATGACCGATCCAATTGCTGAACGTGTGCGTAAATTAGGTGGCACAACATTGCGCTCTATTGGTCACATTTCAAAATTACAAAGTATTTCTGATAATGATGCGGATTTTGTTGAGCCGTCAGATATGATTGCTGAACTCTGCCAAGATAATATTAAACTTACCACTCGTATGCGGGTTGCACATGATATTTGTGATAAATATAACGATTCGGCAACAGCAAGTTTAATTGAAGAGTGGATAGATCAAACAGAAAAACGTGCTTGGTTTTTGTTTGAAACCAGTCGTAAATTGGATTCTTCAGGTCACTAAAAATTTAGTAATGTTGAATCATTATCCCTAATAAGAGACACATTATTGTGTCTCTTTATCTTTCTGTTAAGGGGAATTACAAATGAGTAAAAAAATAGCTGTACTTGTTGGTAGTTTACGTAAAGATTCTTTCAATTTAAAAGTAGCGAAGGTATTTAAGCAAATTGCACCACAATCACTATCACTCGATATTATCGAGATCGGCGATTTACCTTTTTATAATGAAGATATTGATACAGACACCCCACCCCAATCCTACGTTCGTTTTCGTCAAGAAATTGCCAATTGTAATGGTGTAATTTTTGTTACCCCAGAATATAACCGAGGTTTACCAGCTGTAATTAAAAATGCTTTGGATGTCGGCTCTCGTCCTTATGGTAAAAGTGTTTGGTCCAAAAAACCTGCGGCGGTAATTTCTGTATCACAAGGCGCTATAGGCGGTTTTGGTGCTAATCATCAATTACGACAATCATTCGTTTTTCTTGATATGCCAACCTTACAGCAACCTGAAGCCTATATAGGAAATATTAATAACGCTTTTGATGAAAATGGGAATATGAACGAGAAAACCAAAGAATTTCTTTCTGCTATTATCAACAGTTATGCACATTGGGTTGAAAAGTTAAGTTAATTATGTTTTATTGAGTACCCACAGTTCTAATTAACTGTGGGTTTATTTTGCAATTGATAAAGTTTTGACATGACAACAATTTATTTTCCAACCAATGAACAACAATTATTAAACCGTGCCCAATTAGTTGCGGGTTATACGTTTGGTGAAATAGCCCATTATCTCAATATGCCGGTACCGAATAATCTTAATAAGCAAAAAGGCTGGGCGGGTAATCTTATTGAGACCTTTTTAGGTGCGAATGCTGGAAGTAAAGCGGAACGCGATTTTGCTAATTTAGGCATTGAACTAAAAACAATTCCAATCAACAAACAAGGTAAACCATTAGAAACCACCTTTGTTAGTGTTACGCCATTAATGGCGAATCATGGTGTGATTTGGGAAACGAGTCATGTCAAATATAAACTCAGTAAAGTACTTTGGATCCCAATTGAAGGAGAAAGAACCATTCCTCTTGCAGATAGAAAAGTGGGGCATCCTATTTTATGGACACCAACGCACGAACAAGAGCAACAGCTTAAGCAAGATTGGCAAGAATTGATGGATATGATAGCACTGGGTCAAGTGGAAAAGATTACCGCTCGCTATGGTACTTATCTACAAATCAGACCTAAAGCAGCAAATGGAAAAGCATTAACTGAAGCAATTGGTGAAAACGGACAAATTATCCTAACACGTCCAAGAGGATTCTATCTTAAAAAATCTTTTACTTTACAGATTTTACAAAACGCAACACCTTCTTTTATTAAAGAATAATCATAATTCAATTTTCCCCCTCAAATTTATAAAGTTTAACCTTACAAATTACTACTTTTTTATATCACCATAAAAGAAATTTCTTTTATTTTGCAAGAAAATCAAATCTAAATCACATTTCTTCACATTTGTGATTTACTTTGATTATTTGTGAATATAAATTCACCTAAACATTTGTGAAGCAACAAGAGAATTTGTGAAAGAGGTGTGATATGAACTTTATATTAGCTGGCCATGGAAACATTGCTATTGAAATGAAAAAGAGTATTGAAATGATAGCTGGAGAATATGCAAACCTACATGCTATTACTTTTCAATTAGGTGAAAGTATTGAGAGTTTAAAAGATAAATACCTAAAAATTATTAGTCAATCAACTGAGCAACCATTCATTATTATTACTGATATCTTTTCCGGTAGCCCCTATAACGCAGCGGCAATGTTGGCAATGCAAAATGGCAATATTGAAGTCATCAGTGGCTTATCCTTACCACTTTGTTTAGCGTTATTACATATTGATTACGCCTCAATCAGCTTAGAAGAAACTTTTGAACAACTTAACGACATGAAAGCAGATTTTATCAAATCTTTCAGTCAACTATCCAAAAACATCGCTAAACATGAGGAATTTTAAATGATTATAAATTTAGTCCGTATTGATGACCGTTTAATACATGGTCAAGTCACGACTGTTTGGACCAAAGAGGCCAAAGCAGAAAGAATAATTGTTGTTAGTGATGAAGTGGCTAATGACGAAATTCGTTCCACTTTAGTTAAACAAGCGGCTCCTCCTGGAATTAAAGTTTCTGTAGTGAGTATTGCTAAAGCGGCGGCTGTTTATAAAAACCCTAAATATGAAAATGATACGGTGTTTTATCTTTTTACCAACCCAACAGATGTCATGCGACTGATTGAAGAAGGTGTACCAATTAAAAGTATCAATATTGGCGGTATGTCTTTCAAAACAGGCAAAAAGCAGATTACTAAAGCTGTTTCACTCGATGAAAACGATGTATCAGCATTTAGAAAAATGCATCAGATGGGGGTTGATCTGTGCTTAAAAGTGGTGATTACCGATCCTACCGTCGATTTTATCAAATTGCTTGACCAAGAATTTCCATATTAACAACCATCATTAGTAATAAATAAGGAGGTAGAAAATGGAAATTTCATTATTTCAAATTGTATTAATTTTTATTTTTTCTTGTATCGCAGGAATGGGAAGTGTACTTGATGAGTTTCAAACCCATCGGCCATTAATTGCTTGTACCGTGATAGGTTTAATCTTAGGCGATATAAAAACAGGTATTATTTTGGGCGGTACGCTTGAATTGATAGCATTAGGTTGGATGAATATAGGTGCCGCTCAGTCACCCGATTCAGCACTCGCTAGTGTTATATCAGCAATTTTAGTTGTCGTTGGTAAACAAGATATTCAAACCGGAATTGCAATCGCCCTACCCGTTGCTGCCGCTGGACAAGTTTTAACGGTATTTGCAAGAACCATCACGGTTGCCTTTCAACATGAAGCGGATAACGCCGCTGAAAAAGTTCAATTCAAAAAAATAGAGCTTTTGCATTTTAGTGCGCTGTTTGTACAAGCATTGCGAGTGGCAATACCTGCAACTTTAGTTGCCATTTATGTTGATGCAAACACCGTCAAAAGCTTATTAAATCTGTTACCAGATATTGTTACTGGGGGACTTGCTGTTGCCGGTGGTTTTATTGTTGTAGTTGGTTATGCAATGGTCTTGAACATGATGATGGTTAAATATCTGGCCCCTTTCTTCTATTTAGGGTTTGTTCTTGGTGGGTATTTGAATTTTAGTTTACTGTCATTTGGCATTTTAGGCGTCATTTTTGCCATTATTTATGTTCAATTAAATTCTAAATTTAATACAACTAAAAGTAATGAAACAAACATTAATGTCGTGACCAATAACCATTCAATCATTGCTGATGATGAATTAGATGATTAATAAGTAAAGGGTTTTATTATGAAAGAAGTATTAAATACTATACAAAAGAAAGATATTGTCAGCACATTTATTCGATCTAATTTTCAACAAGCATCTTTCAACTATGAGCGAATTCATGCCTTAGCTTTTTGTGTCGATATGATTCCGACAATTAAACGGGTATACAAAACAAAAGAAGAGCAACGAGAAGCATTAAAAAGACATCTAACCTTTTTCAATACAACACCTGCAATGTGTGGGCCTGTTTTGGGCGTCACCATGGCAATGGAAGAAGCCAGAGCAAATGGCGCAGATATTTCTGATGGCACGATTAACAGTTTGAAAGTTGGTCTTATGGGGCCTTTAGCGGGTGTGGGAGATCCATTAGTTTGGGGCACATTACGTCCAATTACCGCCGCTCTTGGTGCATCATTAGCGCTTACTGGAAATATCGCTGGTCCATTACTGTTTTTTATCCTCTTTAACTTAATTCGAATTGCGATGAAATGGTATGGCTTAACTTATGGGTTATCGAAAGGAATCGGAATCGTTAAAGATCTATCCGGTAATATTCTTCCAAAATTAACTGAAGGTGCGTCTATTTTAGGGTTATTCATAATGGGCGTATTGGTCACCAAATGGACCTCGATTAATGTCCCACTTATTGTGTCACAAACTACGGGCATTAATGGTGAAGAGGTCACTATGACAGTACAAGGCATTCTTAACGATCTGGTGCCAGGATTACTCCCTTTAGCATTAACACTGTTAATGATGAAATTATTAAGAAAAAAAGTTAGTCCAATAACTTTGATCTTTGCATTATTTGCGGTAGGCATTATTGGCTATGGTTTAGGTATTCTTGGTTAAAACGATAGATTCAAAACAAAAACTTCACCGCTCAAAATTAATTAACAGGTTCAAAGTCATTACAAAGTGATCGGATAACACTGATTTTTAACCACTAATACAGTTACTTTGAACCTTTTTTACTGAGCAAATTTAATCAATTATTAAAAACAAGAGGAATATATGAAAACTCATGCAGTTAGACTATATGGAAAAAATGATTTGCGATTGGAATCATTTGAACTTCCCAAAATTACTGATGATGAAATTCTAGTGACAGTCATTGTTGATAGTATGTGTATGTCTTCATTAAAACTAGTCAATCAGGGTGAAAATCATAAAAAGACACCACCTGATTTAAAAAATAATCCAATCATTATTGGTCATGAATGTTGTGGTGAAATTATAGAGGTTGGGAAAAATTGGCAGCATAAATTTAAGCCCGGACAAAAATATGTTGTTCAAGCCAATTTGCAACTGACTGATAGTCCATATTGCGTAGGATACTCCTATCCTTATACTGGTGGTTGTGTAACTTACATGATAATCAACCATGATGTATTAAAACAAGACTGTTTGATTCCTTATGATGGACAAACTTATTTCGAAGGTGCATTAATTGAACCTTTATCATGTATTATCGGCGCGTTTAATGCTAATTTTCACTTAAAACCGAATAGTTATGAACATATCATGGGTATAAAACCTAATGGTAATCTGATTATTTTAGGTGGTACTGGTCCGATGGGAATGCTGGCAATAGATTATGCATTAGGTGGTCCTATTGCACCTAAAAAGATAGTCGTAACCGGTCGCAGTAAAGAAAAAATAGAACACTTAAAAACCCTTTACCAATCCCGCAATGGTATTGAATTAGAATTTGTGGATATCTCAAAGACCGATGATCAAGTTACCCTATTAAAAAATAAATCAACAACAGGCAGTTTCGATGATGTTTTTGTTTTCTTACCTTCGCAAGAGTTGATTCAACTTGCCTCTCAATTATTGGCAATTGACGGTTGCCTTAACTTTTTTGCCGGTCCACAAGACAAAAACTTTTCTGCTGAAATTAATTTCTACGATGTTCATTATAACTTTACCCATATCGTTGGCACTTCAGGCGGTAATACTAATGACATGCGCGAAGCGGTTAAACTTATTGAATCGGGAGCAGTCGATGTGGCAAAAATCGTATCGCACATTATGGGTATTGATCACGCGAGTAACATCACTCAAATTCAAGACCAGATTAAAGGAGGAAAAAAATTGGTTTATACTCATAAAAAGTTTGATCTTAAAAATTTGGAATCATTAAATGAAGATGCGGATGATATTGCTTTACACAAAATATTGTCTAAAAATCATGGCATTTGGTCAAAAGAGGCCGAAGATTATGTTTTAAACTATTTTCCTGATATCGATTCTTGATTTTTTGGTATACTCTATTCACTTCAAGTTGTCATACAAAAATGACTTCTTGATGTGAATAAAAACACGGAGTTTTTTAATAACTAAAAATAATAAGATAACGCTACTATGATTAATCAAAATTTTCGCAACGACGAGTTTGAACAACACAAGATGTTAATTAAGATTGCTCAGTTGTATTATGAAGAAAATAAAACACAATCAGAAATAGCAAAAATTGTGAATATACATCGTTCAAGCATTAGTCGCATGTTAAAAACAATACGCGAGCTCGGCATTGTTTCGATTTCGATTAATTATAATTTGTTACCCGATATCGCGTTAGAAGAAAAAATTCGTAAGAAATATCATTTAAAACAAGTTATTGTCGTACCAGTCAATCTTGATATAGACAATGAAAGTAAAAATCAGATTGTTTGTAATGTCGCTTCAAATGTTCTACTCAAAAATATTACCGAGAATGATGTAATTGGTGTGTCTTGGGGTCGATCGATCAATTATATAGTTAATAGCTTAAAAAATGATAATGCTACATTCGAAAACGTTACCATCGTACCAATGATTGGTGGCCCATCTGGCAAGATCGAAACAAAATACCATGTAAATAATATAGCTTATAAACTTTCGGATAAACTTAAAAGTAACGCGATATTAATTGACTACCCTGCCATCGTCGATACCGCTAATTTGAAAACTGAAATCGAAAAAACTCAGCATATGAAGGAACTTAATAATTGGTGGAATAAAATTACCGTTGCTTTATTTAGTATAGGCTGTCCTGCAATATCCAAAAACTCCATTTGGTATGGTTTTTATGGTGAACTTTTTCAAAAAATTACTAACAAAAAAATTGTCGGAGATATTTTGTCACG
Organism: Gilliamella sp. LMG 34360; assembly: GCF_984568995.1. Classification (NCBI taxonomy): domain Bacteria; kingdom Pseudomonadati; phylum Pseudomonadota; class Gammaproteobacteria; order Orbales; family Orbaceae; genus Gilliamella; species Gilliamella sp. LMG 34360. The sequence goes on from NZ_OZ474900.1 coordinate 2,982,374, forward strand.
ATTTTACGATAAAAACGGTAAGGAATTACAAACCCCTTTTCATGATCAAATCATTGGTGTTACCTTAGAAAATCTCAAAAAAATTCCTTTAAAAATATGTGCGAGTGGTGATGCGGAAAAACTCAATAGTTTGATTGCGGCATTAAATGCAAATTATATTGATATATTAGTCATTAGCGATGAAATGGCCAATCAATTAGCTAATTAAGCCATTAGATAAACAAATAGATAATTAATACACACCAAAAATAAAACTTCATTTCAATTTTTATAAACTATTTTTCTGTTTTGTGATTCTATTAACAGATTCTTTTACAGTTAACCTAGATAATCATTTGTATATTCACTATTTTGTCTTTTTTACTTTTGATTAAGGAAAAATTATGTATCGGTTAACTATAAAAAATGGATTATCTATTGGTCTATTCTCCCTCACGGCTAGTTTCGGTGTTTTTGCATCGCCTTCATTTTCCCCGGTTACTTTAGAGAAATTAAATATTCCTAATAAACAATGTAATGTTAGAGATTATGGTGCTGAAGCAACAGGTATTTGGTATGACACAAAAGCATTTCAAGCGGCTATCGATGATTGTGTTCAAAAAGGCGGGGGTAAAGTTATTGTCCCTGAGGGTTATTATTTATCAGAACCCCTTTTTTTAAAAAGTAACATTGAATTTCATTTAGAAAAAGGCGCTGTTTTACAAGCTTCTGCTGAAGAAAGTGCTTATCATCCCACAGAAAAACAACAAAAATGGTCAAGCTCGGCTAAATCATTGCCATTGGCTGAACAATGGATTGGCTTTATTAATATTGCAGAAGAAAAGAATATTGCTATCACTGGTGAAGGTATTATTGATGGACAAGGTTCAACGCTTTTAGAAAAATATCGCGCAGAGACTCGTAAGGCAGGAAAAAAAGGACCAACAAATCGTCCACGTTTACTTTTATTTAAAGACGCGAATAATATCTTAATTGAAGGCGTCACCATACAGAATTCACCAAGTTTTCATATCGTTTTTAAAAATGTGGAAGATATTACGATTAACAAAACAACCATATCCGCTCCTGCTTGGTGGCAAAATACTGATGCAATTGATCCAATGAATAGTAGAAGAGTCAGCATTACCAAAAATAATATTAGTGTTGGCGATGATCACGTTGCAATCAAAGCGACCGTAAACAACCTTAGCCATGATTTTTATATTGCTGATAATAACTTTATGCTTGGGCGTGGGTTATCTATTGGCTCAGAAACAAATGGTGGCGTGAGTAATCTGCTTGCTGAAAATAATACTTTCACCGATGCAATGTATGGTATTCGAATAAAATCTCCTCGAGGTAAAGGTGGAGAAGTCAAAGATATTCAATATAACAACAACACAATGATAAATGTAAAAACACCAATTGTACTGTCAGCTTATTATAAAGGAGGACCAACAACTAAAGATGCGAGAGTGAAAGCGTTGCAAGAAGGCGAATTTGCAGGTGGATTTATGCTAGGCGACCAAATCTATCCAGCTGATAATGAACAACCGAAAGAGTATAAAGAAAACGAAACACCTTACTTTAATAACATAAGCTTTAATAATCTTACAGTTAAAGGTAAAACCAATTATGCAGGTTTTATCATTGGAACCCCTGAAAAACCATTTGATAATATCAAATTTTCTAACATTAATATTGAATCTGAACTTGGTTTTAAAATTCGTAATGCCTCCGTAGAGTTCAGTAAAACGACAATTAAGGTAGAAAAAGGATCTGATATTATTAAAGAAAAAGGCAGTAAAATAACTAAGTAATAATAATTTAATGTATTAGTTTAGATTGAACTGGATAAAAAGCTAACAACAGAGGGCGTTATCTGTTTTGATATAAAATATCAAATCGACAATCAAAACAGATAACGCTCATTTCTCATATTCAAAACTTAATGAAACGGTATAGACTCCTGAATTATTTTTACAGATAAACATGAATAAACTCAAGTAAGTGTTATCTAAAAAACAATCAATTGGGATATTTGCTGACAACAATGAAGAATAATGTCACTGCCTAAAATAACTTTGATTAAAAAAGTATGGTGATAACGTCTTTATCAACTTCTTTTTATCTTAAAATCCTTTTCTTATATTCAAAACTTAATGAAATGGTATAGACTCCTGAATTATTTTTACAGATAAACATGAATATACTCAAGTAAGTGTTATCTAAAAAACAATCAATAAAATAGTTGCTGACAACAGTGAAATATAATGTCACTGCCAGAAATAACTTTGATTTAAAAAGTATAGTGATGACATCTTTATCAACTTCTTTTTATCTTAAAATCCTTTTCTTATATTCAAAACTTAATGAAATGGTATAGACTCCTGAATTATTTTTACAGATAAACATGAATAAACTCAAGTAAGTGTTATCTAAAAAACAATCAATTGGGATATTTGCTGACAACTGTGGGGATAATGTCACTGCCAGAAATAACTTTGAATTAAAAAGTATAGTGATGACATCTTTATCAACTTCTTTTTATCTTATAATCCTTTTCTTATATTCAAAACTTAATGAAACGGTATAGATTCCTGAATTATTTTTACAGATTAACATTAATAAACTCAAGTAAGTGTTATCTAAAAAACAATCAATTGGGATATTTGTGACAACAATGAAGAATAATGTCACTGCCTAAAATAACTTTGATTTAAAAAGTATAGTGATGACATCTTTATCAACTTCTTTTTATCTTATAATTCTTTTCTTATATTCAAAACTTAATGAAACGGTATAGACTCCTGAATTATTTTTACAGATAAACATTAATAAACTCAATTAAAAGTTATCTAAAAAAGGTCAATTAATCATCCTTAATTTAGATAAGTAGTTGCTTATAATTAATTATTTTTCTATTACATTTGCTAATTTGTGATCCAAAACACAAAATGAAATAGCATTTCATTTATAATGATTTATTATTTTATTATTAGGTTTTGGAGTGGAAACATGGGGCTTTTTCTAAATATATTTGGTCAACCAGCTATCATTATTGCATTAGTAGCTTTTATCGGTCTGATATTACAGAGAGCAAAAATTTCTAAAATTATTACTGGAACGCTACTTTCATTTATTGGATTTGTGTTAATTAAGACTGGCGGAAAAATTTTGGGTGGTGTGTTAATTATGTTTAGTAACATGTTTACTCACGCGTTTGGAATGCATGGCGTAGTACCAAGTAATGAAGCCATTACCGCATTGACAATGGAATCACTTGGCACAAGCGCTGCTTTTATCCTCTTTTTTGCGATGATCATTAATCTGCTATTAGCAAGATTTACTCGCTTTAAATCGATTTATTTATCATTGCATTTAGTGCTATTTATGGCATTTTCGTTCACTGCCGTATTACAGGGTATGGGCTATAATGGCTATATAATTGTTGCTACTGGCGCAATTATTATTGGGCTTTATATGGCGATATTTCCAACTTTACTCTCTAAATTCAGCCGTAAAATAATAGGCAATAATGATTATTGTATTGCTCATGCAGGGACTATCTCATATTTGATAGGTTCTTATTTAGGTTCATTGTTAGGAAATAAAAAAAATGATATTGAAAATATCAAAATAAACGATCGTTTTAGCTTTTTAAGACAGTCTGATGTGGCGACTTTTATTACCATGTTTGTCTTACTATGTTTATCTGGCGCGTTTTCTTCTGCTGATTATTTAAAAGATATTCTTAAAAATAACACGTTCATTATTTTTGCACTGGAACAATCAGCTATTTTTGCAGGCGGTTTATATATTGCTAAAAAAGGGGTAGCCATTTTTACTGAAGAAATTATTCCAGCTTTTAAAGGATTTGCTCAAGTTGTCGCACCTGGTTGTGTACCCGCTGTCGACCCTATGGTGTTATTTGATAAAGCACCCAATTGTGTATTGGTTGGTTTCATTGTGAGTTTCTTTACTGAAATAGCCTGCGTTGTTGTTTTTCCTTTTGTTGGTTTACCCATTATTATTCCAGGAATTATGGCAAGCTTTATCACAGGTGGAACCGCGGCTATTTTTGGTAATTCAACTGGCGGAGCACGAGGTGCAATAATTGCTGCTTTTATCAATGGGTTATTATTATGTATATTACCTGCTCTAGCGTTACCTCTTTTTGCATTTCTAGGTGTGGAAGGCGTTACATTTGCCGATCCTGACTTTACCAGTTTGTCATTGATTACCGAATTTGTAGTGAAATTGTTTAACTAGCACTAAAAGCGCTTTCGCTTTGATTAAGTTAAGTATTCATGATTGGTTAAAAGTCTGCCGAATAAGCAGACTTTTTAATGATCATTTCATTCAATATTAAACATTAATATTTTTGAATTTCTTTGATAATTATAGAGTTGTTTCTTTTTAATTGGTAAATCATCCACTTCTGCTGGATTAAAGCCCTTTTCTCTAAACCAGTGAATACTACGGGTAGTTAATACAAATATTTTTTTTAACCCTAAGTTATTTGCACTTTCCATGATCTTTTCAATCAATAAATCACCACGAGATGAATTACGATAATCAGGATGGATTACGACACAAGCCATTTCACCCATTTTTTCTTCTAGATAAGGGTAAAGAGCAGCACAACCAATCGTCATATTATCACGTTCAATAATGGTGAATTTATCAATTTCCATCTCTAATTGTTCACGTGAACGCTTAACTAATACGCCTTGTTCTTCTAATGGTCGGATGAGTTCTAATATGCCACCAATATCATTAATGGTTGCAGAGCGAATCTGTTCTGAATGTTCCATCGAAACTTGTGTTCCAATACCATCACGGGAAAAGAGTTCTTGTAAAATAGAGCCATCAACTAAATAACTAACTAAATGGCTTCGTCTAACTCCACAACGGCATGCTTTAGAGGCTGCCCGTAAAAAACGTGCTTCACTTGATAAATGTTTACCTTGTTGCTCTTTATTATTTACATAATTATCCGCATCTATAGGATAAAGATCGGTAATAACTCGACCATTTTCATCGAGAACACCTTGTTCTGCGCAAAAACTGATTAGTTTATCGGCCTTTAAGCGAATAGCGACTTCAGCCGCGACATCTTCAGATGCTAAATTAAAACTTTCGCCTGTTACCGAAACGCCTACAGGACCGAGTAATACAATAGAGCCACGCTCTAATTGTTCTTCGATGGCTTCGTTATTTATGCGGCGAATTTTACCTGTATGACAATAATCAACTCCGTCATCAACCCCCAATGGTTGCGCAATGACAAAGTTACCGCTAACGACACTAATATGAGCGCCTTGTAATGGTGTATTATTTAAACTCATTGATAAACTTGCGGTAATGTTGAGCTGCAATAGGCCAGTAACTTGCTTGATGACATCCAATGTGGCGGCATCAGTGATACGGGTATTTTTATGATATTTAGGCGTAATGTTATGATTTTTTAACGACGCATCAATTTGATTACGTGCACCATTAACGATAACGAGTTTAATTCCTAGACTATAAAGCAATCCAATATCACTGATGATACTTGAATAGTTATCGCTTTTTAGAACCGCTCCAGTAAGTAAAATCACAAATGTTTTACCATGATGGGTATTTATATAAGGCACTGAATGTCTTAAACCTTCAACTAACTCTGTTGTACGCTCTTTCATCTTCACAACCTTTCATCATTGAATATTTATTCATTATTTATGTAATTTTATGTGTTTTTATTTTGATCGCAAGCAGTTTTTAAAAAATAATTCAGAAAGGGATTTTTACTAATATAAAAATAAAAAACTTAAATTATCAATTTGAAATAATTAATTTTTCAAATGTGGTTTATTTAGTAAATATAAAAAAAAGAGCATACCAATAACGGCATGCTCTTAATATCAGAGTATTTTGTTAAATGAATAATTATCTTTATCTGCTCTTTTAGAAATATTAAATATTTTTCGGTAACGGATTAATACAACTACCGCTAATAATGTCCCTAAACCAGCAATAATTGCATCGCTAAGCATAACATAATACAAACCTAAATTTGTTGATATCCAACCAATGAAAAATGGTATCATGGCTGTTGCAACACTCAATGATGTAAAGAAAATCCCCAATACTTTTCCTTTACCCGATGGGAAAAATTCGGCCATTGTGGTTAATGCTAACTGCAATACACCACCTGCTGCAGTGAAACCAAGCACGAAACCAGCAATAATACACATCATTGGTGTTGGATAGCTATATAGAATAATTAACATTAAGGTTGAAAGTAATGGGTATAGAATAACAATATAAACAGGCCTTACCAGACTTTTTACTAAAATTGAGGTTAAAAATACACTGCTAATGTACCAATGCCGTATGATGAAAATGCCTGAACTGCCCCAGATGAACCCATACCAGCAACCGTTTGTGAAAAATCTTTTAAACAAGATGAGACTAAATAAAATGTTGCTGTCGATGTAAAACCAATAACAATAAAGTATAAACCTTCAATATAAAAATTAACTGTTTGTTTTAATATCGGCGTTTGGTTTTCAAGCGTTTGTAGGTCTTTCTCTTTTTCCTCTGGAGTAATTTTATAATTTGGAAATAGCATTTTTAATACAATTAATGCATTCAATCCTAAAATAATACAACACAGTATAAATGATCAACCATAATAACCTTAGTTAGCTATGATAATGTCCATAATAATTGGTATTACAGATTGACGACCTGAGGCAATGGCTGCTTTAATTAAAATTGACGCCGAACCCGGTGATTTTGCAAATGCTTCCATCAAAGCAGGATAAGTACCCACATCTCATGTTGAGTTGGCTATGCCACCTAAAATTGCAAACATAAAAGCAATTTGTACATTTGGACTAACTAAAATACCAAGTAAGAATCCTATATAAAATAGACCACCTAAAACGATAAATGGTTTACGTCCAAATTTACCTGAGAGAGTCCCCATGATAAATAATACTAATAATCGGCCAACACCTAGCCTCATCATGACATTATAAACATTTTGTTTAGCTTTACCGACTAATCCAATTTGTTCTGCGTTAATGAATCTTTTGCAATATTAAATAAATAGGTAAGCTCTGGGTTAAATTGTGCAGCTAAATAATCAATATTTAGCCCAAGAATGATGGCTCCCATTCCGTGCACAAAATAGTTCATATATAAACAAATTTAGGTGCCTAAATATTTATTTAGACACCTATTATTTCCTATAAACATTCATTTTTTGATTATTAGTAATTATTTTTAAAAAAATTTATTAACATTTTGTTTTATATTTTTGTCATATCAATTACTTGTTTAAATCGATAAAGGACAATAGAGCCAAGTATGACACTTGCTAGGGCGATAAAGAAGTCGATCAAAATAGCATAACTTACATCATACATAGCCAATTTTGGAACGATAAGCGGAATAACGATAAAGGATAACCCACTAAAAGTATACATACAGCCGACCGCTATACCTTTGCGTGTTGGGAACAATTGCTGCATAACAACTAGAGTTAATTGAAGCACGCCACCGGCTGCCGTAAAACCCATACCAATTGCAGCGATAACACACATCATAGGTGAAATATTAAAGTAAAATAGCATTAATACTATTGCCGACAGTAAAGGTAAAATAATGATACAAAATATAGGTTTTAATAAATGTTTAACGATAAATGCCGTTACAAAGACTGAGATAATTGATGCGGTGCTATAGTAGCTAATCAATTGTTTAGCTTCAAGATCGCTCATATTAACCCCATTAATCGCAATGGTTGGTAACCACTGTAAAATTATGACAAATGTTGCTGTGGTGGTGAATCCCATAAGGATTAATAAAATGCCTTCAAATTCAAACTTTGGTTTAGCTTTGAAATAATCTTCAGTACCGCCATTACCTTTTATTGCGGTATCTTTGTTAGGAAAATTTTGAGGAAATAGAATTAAACCATTAATAACTAAATAAGCCGTAAAGCCAAGAAACGCCCAACCATACCATATTTCGTTTGTATTAAAAAAGGTAACAATAAATGGAAGAATTAGCGTTCCAATAGAAATAAATGCTTTAATGAGGACACTTGCAGAACCCGCTGAACGAGGAAAACACTCGGTCAAAGCAGGCATTGAACCGGTATCTAAAAAAGAATTGCCTGCCCCCACGGCAATTGCAAGACAAAAAGCGATATGAATATTGGTACAGAAAGTCATGCCAATAAAGAAGATCGCATAGCAAGCCATGCCCAGATAGATAAAGAGTTTTCTTCCAAATTTATCCGATAGTATTCCACCTGCAAACATTAAAAAAATCTTGCCAATACCTATACCTGAAGCAACATAGCCAAGACCAAGCAAATCGGTATTAAGCTGCTTTGTAAGATCTTGAGAAAATTGCATAATCACAATCAATGCAATACTTTGAATAATATAATTGGCATAAATAGATCCGACAATTCCATAAGAATTAATTTTTCGATTATCCATTTGTGATACTCCATATGTAAAATTAAATTTTTGAGCATTTGGTTGTATTCAATATATAAATATTCATCTGTAAACGATTACGCCAAATTTATTATTAAACTTCTCGTTTTTTATATTTATCTATAGTTTCTAAATTAGGTATAAATAAAATTAGAATAATATTGAATAAAAGTCGAACTCATCAATAGATATTTTTATAAGTTTCTAACTTATTATTTTTATTTATCATTAATAAAAAATACCACTCTTTAAGTGGTATTTAATAAAAGGATATTAGATTAATTTTGCAACATATGAAGTATATTATTAAGTATTAGAGCTTCATCCTGTTCAACATTAACTACATGATGTGCTGCATCATGATATAACGGTAACCGCTCTGCCAACACTTTTTCCATTTCATCAACAATAGATAGACCCGTCAATGATGGGCGCTGAGCAACATTAGGATCTTTCATTAAACGTGCAGCTAATGTTGCAGCTGTAGCTGATAAAAAAATGACAGTACCATTTTGTTTCATAAAATGGCGATTGTGCTCGGCCAGTACCATTCCTCCACCTGTAGCAATGACTCGATTTGGCTTAGTTGTATCAATTAAAATCTGGCTTTCTCTGGCTCTAAAGCCTTCCCAACCTTCTTTTTCAACAATTTCAGCTACTGTTTTTTGAGTAGTTTCAAGCAAATGGCAATCTGTATCAATGAAAGAAAACGATAGCTTATTTGCAAGCATTTTTCCCATTGTCGTTTTGCCAGCAGCTCTGGCGCCTACTAAAAAAATAGTATTATTCATATTGAGTCCTGTTCCTTCAAATTTACAGCTTACAGAATATACCGTCTATGCTAGTGATTCACTTTAAATTTTGCAATATTTTTTTTACATATTATTATATATTTTTAAAAGCCATTGATTTTTATAAAATAAATAAATAAATTTTAATATTTACCTGTAAAAAATAATTTACACTTTTATTAAAAATATCTCTAAACTTAAATGGTGGTTGCATTAATTTTTGTTAACACAATTTTTCTAAACCACGAAAATATAACTCTGTCGCAATAGATTGATGTAATCGCCACTGAATGATATCAAGTTCTGGATTGACTTTTTTGAACTCTTCATAGGTCATAAAATAACGAATAGTATTACTACCAACACGATCATTAATACTATTAATAATAATATTTATTTTATCAGTTCGGAATTTTTTCAATTCTTGCATTGCGGTAACAACATATTGGGGAACAGGAACAGTACCTTTTTCCCAATTATGCCATGTACTAGCATCAGTTTTACCAATATATTCGCTTGCCTCTGACACTTTTAACATTAGGAAACGACGATACGCTTGCAATTCTAAGTTAGTCATAAATACTCCTCCTTATCGTATTTTTACTTATACAGTAACTTTACATATGACACCGATATCATTTATTTATATAAAGAATTTAAAAAAGTTAAACATATAGATATCAGCAATACATCTAATTTAAATTAGATGTATATACTTTTATTTATTATTTACCTGCTAGGGCATCAATTACGGCTTGTTTTGCCCGTTCAGAAAGATCTTTACCCGTCCAAATTTTAAATTGTGCATTCGCTTGCCCAATAAACATTTCTCGACCGGAAATTGACTCCCAACCTGCTTTTTCAGCTTCTTGTCTGAAGCGAGTATTATATGGCGTATAAACGATATCGTACGCAATACCTTTACCTTTAAACCATGCTTGTTCATAAGGTGTTTGATCTTCAAATTTACCTGTCATACCTAATGGAGTCGAATTAATAATTATTTGCGCTTCTACTTTATTTCGATCTTGCCATGCAACGGTTTTAAGATTGAACTCTTTAGCTAATGATTGAGGTAAATCATCAACAATGTCAGTTACAGTAATATCGGTATAACCAAGATCTTGTAAACCAACAACGGCAGCTCGTGCGGCACCGCCTGCCCCAAGTAATAAAACCTTTTTGTATTCAGCAGGCAAATTTTTCGCTCTAAGTGGCTCCATGAAACCAACAATATCAGTATTGTCACCGCAAAGCTTGTCGCCATCCCAATACACTAAATTCGCTGCTCCCGCCTTTTTTACATGCTCAGTTACTTCATCTAAATAAGGAATAATGGTTTGTTTATGTGGAATAGTGACACATAATCCACGTATATTTAATAATCTTACCGATTTAAATAATGTTGGAATTTCTTCTGGAGGAGTAGGAAATGGTACTAATACAGCAGGAATACCATAATCTTGAAATGATGTAGTATGAATAAGTGGACTCATACTGTGACCTAAAGGATAACCGATAATGCCGTATATGCTATATGGCTGAAACTGGCTCATATAATCTCCTTGAAAGTTGGAAAATCAAAAGGAATAAATAAAATCTTCATCCTAATTATTAAAACACATTTATTATAAAATTAAATCATTTTTTCTAAAATCACAGACAAAGTTAACATTTTGTTTTATAAAAATTTGTTTAATATGTAAAAAATAATATCTACTCTATTAATAGAATATTTTGAACAGAATTTAACTTTTTAATTATTCACCGTCACAAGCTAATATTTTTGACACATCAAATAGTAAGATAATTTTCCAAACTCCCCCAAAATAGCATTGTCATTATATTTAATTAAGATATGTTCAATTAGAAAGCAATAAAACTTTTGCTCTGTGGGTAATAAAGGTCTATTTTTCATTGTGGCAATAAAAATATCTCTTTTCTGATAGTTTTTATTTATGATAAGGTGAGCAACATTAAACTCTTCAAGAATGAGTACTCTTGTTATAATGTCTATACCATAATAGATCGAAGCCAAATCCATCACGGCACTTTCTATCTCAATTTGGGTTTTATGTGAACTATATTTATATAAACTTATTTTAAGCTTAAATAAGATAATGCTTGAGAATTTGCGTATAACAGCGTATACTTCGCTACCTCATTATTGTGGGTGTAGTGTGAGAGGTTAGACTGCTTCTCAGATAGAACTGCAGCAAACTAAAAGCCTGACGAGGTTAATTCCATTAACATATTACGCCCAAGGCTTAAGCATAGAAATTTCGGAGAATTATTGACATGTCACGAGTATGCCAAGTAACAGGAAAAGGTCCTTTAGTAGGAAATAATCGTTCTCATGCGATGAATGCTACTAAACGTCGTTTTCTACCAAATCTTCAAACTCACCGTTTCTGGGTTGAGAGCGAAAAACGTTTTGTAAAATTGCGTATATCTGCTAAAGGTATGCGAACTATCGATAAAAAGGGTATTGATGCAGTTTTAGCTGAACTTCGTGCCCGTGGTGAAAAGTACTAATAAGGAAACCATATCATGGCTAAAGGTGTACGCGAAAAAATTAGATTAGTTTCTTCTGCTGGTACAGGTCATTTTTATACCACTAGCAAAAACAAAAGAACTATGCCTGAGAAAATGGAAATCAAAAAATACGATCCCGTTGTTCGTCAGCATGTTATTTATAAAGAAGCTAAAATTAAATAGTTATCTTATAAAAAGCCCAGCAAATGCTGGGTTTTTTTATAATTGCAAGAAATTATTTCCCGCCATCCAAATAAAAAAAATATTTCAATCACATATTTAGCAAAAATATTCCCGAACTAATAAGCATTACGATTCATAATAGACTATCATTAATCTATTTAAAATAGATTCGGTCAAATTCAGTCAAAATCAAATACGATTTTATATACCGATTTTGACCGTTTTTTTTTGTTTCGGGTAATGATATGTATAAATTTAATGAAATATTGAACCTTTCAATAAGATAAATGTGTCCTTTATCATATTTTATTATTAATGAAACAAAACAAATAACAAAACAGATTCCATACACAAAATGGTAATTTCTAACAAGTTAAACTGACAAGGCAGTTAAGGAGATATTATGTTAATAATAGAACGGCAACAAATGATCATTCAATTACTAAGTCAACACACTAGTTTGACTGTAAATGAGATGGCAAAACTATGTTCCGTATCTAAAGAAACACTACGTAGAGATTTGAGAGCTTTAGAGAAAAAGGACTTGATTCGTCGCAGCCATGGAGGTGCAGTACTAGCCTCAACTATCTCTAGTGATCCTATAGTGCCTTCCATATTAAATAATAATCGCTCATTCCGCCAACGAATTTTGGTTAATACAGATGTAAAAACCCGCATCGCCCGAAAAGCACTACAATTTGTAAATAATGCAGACCGTATCGCTTTAGACAGTAGTTCATCTTGCTGGTTTTTAGCTAGACAACTTCCAAATGTTGATATGACTGTCATCACTCATTCAATAAATGTAGTTCAGACATTAGCGGCAAAAAGTCAAATTCAAATTTTTGTTTTAGGCGGTGCTTATTTTGCCAAAAATGAAGATATGGTTGGGTCATTAACCGAAAAGATGTTGGCCGAATTTACTATAGATACATTATTTATTTCTTGCGATGGACTAGATTTTGATAATGGTTTAAGTGACAACAATGAATATCATGCTCATTTGAAAAAACAGATGATATTAACAGCAAGAAAAATCATTGTACTAGCTGATTCGACCAAATTTAATCAAAATGCTTTCGCTAAAATATGTAACTTAGGCGATATTGACGTTCTAATTACCGATAAAAATATCGATAAATTACTACAAAAAGAAATGGATTGGCACAGTGTAGAGGTTGTATTAGCTTAATTAAATATCTCTTCTTAACTAGATAAATATTATGGTTCTAGTAATAAGGAGAATAATTATGCAGTATAAAATTTCCCCATCACTGATGTGTATGGATTTAATTAATATAAAAGATCAATTAACATTTTTTAATCAACATGCTGACTTTTTGCATGTTGATATTATGGATGGTCATTTTGTAAAAAATATCACACTTTCAGCTTTCTTCATTGAACAAATAAAACCTCACACATCTATACCCATAGATGTCCATTTAATGGTGGAACACCCTACGGATTTTATTGATCAAATGGCAAATGCTGGTGCTGATTTTATCTGTCCTCATGCAGAAACAATAAATACTAATGCTTTTAGGGTGATTAATCATATTCATCAATTAAATAAAAAAGCGGGAGTTGTCATAAATCCAGCAACACCTATTGAGTACATATCAGAATATATTCATCTACTTGATAAAATTACCATAATGACCGTTGATCCAGGCTATGCTGGTCAACCATTTATTCCAGAAATGCAACAAAAAATTAAAAAACTTTCTGAATTGAAAAAACATAATGATTTTAAATTTCTAATTGAGGTTGATGGTTCTTGTAATGCAAATACTTATCATCAACTGCTCTCATCAGGAGCTGAAGTATTAATTATGGGAAGCTCAGGACTATTTAAAAAGAATCTCTCTTTAGATGAAGCTTGGAAAAAAATGACGACTGATATCAATAACGCTATTAAAACTATCAAATAGTAAAAGGACAATTAAATGAAAGGAAAAGTTTGTGTTTTCGGATCTTTTAATCTTGATATAACTGCATTTTTAGATCGTTTTCCTATGCCTGGTGAATCATTGGTTGCCAGTTCAAGTAAGATCTCAGCAGGAGGAAAAGGGGCTAATCAAGCGACAGCAGCATTGAAAGCAGGAGCAAATGTTCACTATATAGGAAAAATAGGAGAAGATGATTTTGGTTATTTTGCTCGCCGTCATCTTAAGGAAGTAGGGTTTAATGCTGTAACCATATTAAGTTCAAATCAACGAGCTACAGGCAATGCATTAATTTACGTTGCTGGCGAAAGTGCTGAAAATATGATTTCTGTCGATCCTGGTACCAATATGATTGTAACAGAAGAAGAAATTAAAAAATGCGAACCTGCAATAAAATGTGCAGATGTAGTATTAGTCCAACTTGAGAATAATCTTTCAGCTATCAATCAGGTAATTAATATTGCAAATAATAACAATGCATTTACTATTTTAAATCCAGCGCCATTTCAACCTGTTAGTGATAATTTATTATCAAAAGTTGATTTGTTAACCCCCAATGAAACAGAGGCTTATCTTCTCACAGGTCAAAAAATTACTGATAAAGAAAGTGCAGAATGTGCTGCTGATTATCTACACCAAAAAGGTGTTAAAAAAATCATCATCACTATGGGTGCTAAAGGTTCACTACTTTCAGATCATTCAACCAAAACTTGGATCCCTTGTTTCCCAGCAAATCCTGTTGATACAACTGGTGCTGGAGATGCTTTCAACGGAGCCTTAGCTGCTCAAATTGCTAATGGACAAAATATTAAACAAGCTGCGTTATTTAGTTCTGCTTTTGCAGCCGTGAGTGTCGAATATATTGGAGCGGCATGTATGACTACCTATCAGCAGGCAATTGAACGTATGAACAAATTTAGTAGTAATTAATAAATTATTACTAATTATTTTTAGATATTAAGGTTTTATTATGAATACGACTAATAAATCATCTACTTTAGATAGTAGTGCTTATTTAACAAAAACGCCATGGGCAAAATTTATTCTAGTATGTTGTTTATTTGCACTCTGGGGAATGGCTGTTAATTTAAATGATATTTTAATTGCACAGTTTAAAAAAGGGTTTGATCTTACTGATACACAAACTGCTTTAGTTCAATCAGTATTTTTTTTAGGATACTTTTTTATTGCATTACCAGCGGCAGCTATAATTAAAAAATTTTCTTACAAATTAGCAATTGTTATTGGTTTAATGTTATATGCGACTGGATGCTTTTTATTTATACCAGCAGCCTCATCAATGACCTATTATGCATTTCTTGGTTGCTTAGGCATTATCGCTTGTGGTTTGTCATTTCTTGAATCATCTTGTAATACCTATTCAAGCTTGTTAGGTCCCATAGAAACATCAACACAAAGGATTAATTTCTCACAAATTTTTAATTCCGTTGGAGTTATATTAGGTGTTCTAATAGGTCAACAATTAGTATTTGGTAAAAATGATCCTAGCCATGCTGAATTATTGCAAATGACACCGGAAGCAGCAAATGAGGCTAGGCATCAAATGGTTGGGCAAGTAGTTACACCTTATTTAATAATCGGTTCAATATTAGTTTTAATTGCATTGATATTTATTTTTGTCAAATTTCCAGCATGTAAGGCTAGTTCGATTGAAAATCAAGAAAATGAAAATTTAATCCATTCTTTAAAAAGACTTTTTGCTATTCCTCGTTTTACTTTAGGTATTATTTCTCAATTTTTATATGTTGGTGCTCAAGTTGGTGTCTGGAGTTTTACTATACGTTTCGTCCAACAAGTTGAAACTGGCACATCTGAACATAATGCTACTTATTGGTTACTTATCTCACTACTTTTCTATGCATTAGGGAAAGTTGTATCTACATTTTTAATGAAAAAAATAAGTCCTGCTAAATTATTGAGTATCTTTGCTATTCTGGCAGTTATCTTGTTAGCAATAGCAATAATGATCTCTGGGATCATGGCCATTGCAACATTAACTACCATTAGTTTTTGTATGGCTCCTGGATGGCCAACTAATTTCGGATTAACAATTAAAGGAATGGGTAAAGATACTCAAACTGCAGGATCCATTGTCGTTATGTCAATTATTGGTGGTGCAGTTATTCCACTAATTATGGGAATTATTTCTGATGTAAATCAAGGAAACATGCAAATAG
Source organism: Gilliamella sp. LMG 34360 (assembly GCF_984568995.1). Lineage (NCBI taxonomy): Bacteria > Pseudomonadati > Pseudomonadota > Gammaproteobacteria > Orbales > Orbaceae > Gilliamella > Gilliamella sp. LMG 34360. The sequence continues at coordinate 2,998,513 of NZ_OZ474900.1, forward strand.
CATTTACCGCACCTCTATGCTGTTTTATCTACGTTGCATTTTATGGTTACTATTGTTCGAGAAAAGGTATCTAATATGAATAATTTAATTACAGGTATTGCCCATTTGGGTTTAAAAGTTAGTAACATTGATAAATCCTCATCTTTTTATCAAACGTTAGGATTTATAGTTACAGAAAAATTTTCCAAAAAAGTTCAAAGTGGCGAAGTGCACGTAGAGTTTTTAACTTCACCAAAGCTTACATTGGAACTGTATCAATTACCGGATAATATTTATACCGATTTAACTCAACCTCACAATGGTATTGAACATTTTGCACTAGAAGTTAATGATATTGACGGAATGCTTAATAAGATAAGAAGCTTCGGTTACGAGATCAATGAGGGGCCAATTTATGAGAAAAGAGAGCATTGTGAAGTAAGCTTTTTTCTTATTAGTGGTCCTGATGGAGAAAGAATTGAATTTGATATGACAAAATATTTCTAATAACTATAAAAATAAGTAATTAAAAAACAAATTATAAAACTACCTGTCATTACAGGTAGTTTTATATTTTATAATATAATAATTACAGCATTAGTTAACAACAGAATTATTTCAAATATTGTTGTTCGTATGCTTTTGCTTTTTTATCATCAAAAACATGTTCCCAACGAGCAATAACAATCGCTGCTAATGCATTACCAACAACATTAACAACCGTTCTACCCATATCTAAAATACGCTCTACGCCCATAATATAACCAATACCTTCAAGCGGAATACCCACACTGCCTAGGGTTGCAGATAAAACAAGGATTGAAGCACCCGGTACGCCAGCTATACCTTTAGAGGCAATCATCAATGTTATAACAATAATAATTTGATCTAAAATGGTTAAATCAATATGGAATAGCTGAGCCAAAAAGATAACCGTAATACTTTGATAAAGCGTTGAGCCATCAAGATTAAATGAATAACCTGTTGGAATAACAAAACTTGTGATCGCCTTTGGCGCACCGTATGCTTCCATCTTTTCAATAATTTTTGGTAATGCAGTTTCAGAACTCGCTGTTGAAAATGCAATAACCAACTCTTCTTTTAATATTTTTAATAGCGTAAAAATATTAAATTTACAAAGTTTACATACAAATCCTAATACCAACAATGTGAAAATAATCATGGCTGAATAAACAGTCAAAATTAATTTAAACAACGGCAGAAGAGATGCAAATCCATATCTAGCAACGGTTACAGTAATCAGAGCGAAAACACCAATTGGTGCGTAGCGCATAATCATGTTCGTTACTTTAAACATGGTGTCAGATACAACTTTTAAGAAGAAAACAAATGGTTCACGTTGTTTGTCTGGTAACGACATTAAACCTAAACCGAAAAAGACACAAAAGAAGATAACAGGTAAAACAGCGCCATCACTCATAGCTTTGAAAATATTAGCTGGGATCATATCTAATATCATAACAATTAAGCCATGAGGTTTTCCGCTCAATTCTTCTGCGGCTTTAGTATACTTACTAATATCGCTCGTTGCTAAGGTTGTAGAGTCAATTCCCGCACCCGGTGCAAAAATATTTCCCCAGAAAAGCCCTAGTAAGATGGCAATCGTTGTAATAATTTCAAAATAGAGAATAGTTTTAAAACCCAATGTCCCTAATCTTTTTGAACCACCAATACCTGCAATACCTAAAGTGAGCGTACTGAGTATAATAGGTAATACAATCATTTTAATTAAACGAATAAAGATATCACCAGCTGGTTGAAAAATATTAACTATCGAAAATTGATAATATGAATGTAAAGGATGGCTTGGGACAGAAAGTTCAAATAAATAAGCGCCCACCGCTACACCTAGTATCAAAGCAATTAAAATTTGCCATGCAAGATTTGTTAAGATTTTCTTTATTAAAAATGACATTTAATACTATTCCTTTTCTGGATATTATAAATAAAAAAGGATTAGTTATAACTAATCCTTTTTGATAATTAAAACTTATTCTTCGGACTCCGAAGCTGAACTCTGTCGTTCATCTTCTTGAGAAAGATCGGATTCACTTTCCTCATCCTCAGTTTCGGCTATTCTCTGTAATCCAACGACTTTTTCGTTATCTGCTGTACGAATCAGCATAACTCCTTGTGTATTTCGACCGACAATACTTACTTCCGAAACACGTGTACGTACAAGCGTTCCTGCATCAGTGATTAACATGATTTGATCTGTTTCATCAACTTGAACAGCACCAACGACTTTACCATTTCTTTCACTCACTTTGATAGAAATAACACCTTTTGTCGCTCGTGATTTGGTTGGGTATAACTCTTGTTGTGTACGTTTACCATAGCCGTTTTGCGTTGCAGTTAAAATCGCGCCATTTCCTCGTGGAACAATCAGTGATACGACTTTATCATCGTCTTCTAATTTAATACCTCGAACACCTGTCGCAGTTCGTCCCATGCAGCGAACTTTATTGGCTGGGAAGCGAACCACTTTACCATTAGCGGAGAACAACATAATGTCTTCTGTATTAGAGATTTGAGAGACCTCTTCATCATTATCAGTCTCGTCAACAATTACATCATCATTGAGTTCATCATCAACAGTATCAGACGTTTCATTACTTGTTAGATCTACACCGATTAATTCATCATCATCACGTAAATTAATAGCGATAATACCACCACTTCTTGGACGACTAAATTCAATTAGTGAAGTTTTCTTAACGGTACCTTGTGCTGTAGCCATAAATACACAGTGTTCGTCATCAAATTCTCGAACAGGTAGGATCGCGGTAATACGTTCACCTGCTTCGAGTGGTAATAAATTAATAATTGGACGTCCACGTGAACCTCGACTTGCTTCAGGTAGTTGATAAACTTTCATCCAATATAAACGACCACGGCTTGAGAAACAAAGAATCGTATCGTGGGTATTCGCTACAAGTAATTTTTCAACAAAATCTTCTTCTTTGATTTTAGTTGCAGATTTACCTTTGCCACCTCGACGTTGAGCTTCGTAATCAGATAAAGGCTGATATTTTACATAGCCTTGGTGTGAGAGAGTTACAACAACATCTTCTTGAGCAATAAGATCCTCGATATTAATATCAGCACTGCTTGCTGTAATTTCAGTTCTTCTTGCATCTTGGAATTGATCACGAACCGCTTCAAGCTCTTCACGAATCACTTCCATTAAACGTTCTGGACTGGCTAAAATGTGCAGTAACTCGCTAATTTGAATCAGTAATTGTTTATATTCATCCAAAATCTTTTCATGTTCTAGACCCGTTAATCGATGTAAACGAAGATCTAAAATAGCTTGGGCTTGTGCTTCTGATAGGTAATAATAACCATCGCGAATACCAAATTCTGGCGCTAAATCTTCTGGTCGAGCAGCATCGTTACCCGCTTTTTCGAGCATTGCTGCTACATTACCAAGCTGCCAAGCTTGAGATAATAATTTGCTTTTAGCTTCAACTGGAGTTGAAGCTGCGCGAATTAATTCAATAATAGGATCAATATTGGCAAGCGCAATAGCTAACCCTTCTAATACATGGGCTCTTTCACGAGCTTTACGTAATTCATAAATAGTTCTACGAGTTACCACTTCACGTCGATGAAGCACAAAAGCTTCAATCATCTCACGTAAATTTAGAAGTTTAGGTTGCCCTTTGTGTAAGGCTACCATATTGATACCAAATGAGACTTGCAATTGTGTCAATGAGAATAAGTTATTTAATACAACCTCACCGACAGCATCTCGTTTAATTTCAATAACAATACGCATCCCATCTTTGTCAGATTCATCGCGTAGCGCCGAGATACCTTCAACTTTTTTGTCTTTAACTAATTCAGCTATTTTCTCGATCAGTTTTTTCTTGTTAACTTGATACGGAATTTCATTAACAATGATTGTTTCACGCCCACTATGATCATCAACTTCAATAGTTGCTTTAGAACGAATATAGATAATACCACGTCCAGTTCGGTAGGCATTTTCAATACCCTTTCGACCATTAATTAAAGCAGCAGTTGGAAAGTCAGGTCCATGGATATGTTCCATTAATCCATCAACTGAAATATTTTCATCCTCAATAAAAGCAAGACAACCATTAATGACTTCAGATAGATTATGAGGAGGGATATTTGTTGCCATACCAACCGCAATACCTGAAGAACCATTTATTAGCAAATTAGGAATACGCGTTGGCAATACATCAGGGATCATTTCAGAGCCGTCATAGTTCGGCGAGAAATCAACCGTTTCTTTATCGAGATCAGTCAATAACGCACCTGCGAACTTTTGCATACGTATTTCAGTGTAACGCATTGCCGCAGCCGAATCACCATCAACAGAACCGAAGTTTCCTTGACCATCAACTAACATATAACGTAATGAAAATGGCTGTGCCATACGTACGATCGTGTCATAAACAGCAGAGTCACCATGTGGATGGTATTTACCAATAACATCCCCAACAACACGAGCAGATTTTCGATAAGGTTTATTCCAATCGTATCCAGCTTCATGCATGGCAAAAAGGACCCTTCTATGGACTGGTTTTAAGCCATCGCGTACATCAGGTAAAGCACGCCCGACAATGACAGACATTGCATAGTCAAGATAAGAGGATTTTAGCTCATCTTCAATATTAACGGGGGTTATTTCTTTGGCTAGTTCGGTCATAACACCATATTCTCTTATTAAATTAGGTCATCAAAATAGCTTGTAATTATAGCATAAAATTCGTTATTAATGCAGGACTATACCGTTTTTATTTCAACTTATTCATGTTGAATAAACAAAGTATTTTCAATTAATTGGCATAAACAATTTAAAATCATAGCATGCATTTCATATGCCATTACTTTTTTATAAGATGGAACTCTTATCTCAATATCATTTTGACCAAGTAAGCCGATAACTTCACCACCATCAAAAGCAGTTAAAGCAACAATTTTCATATCTTTAATCACAGCTTCTTGAACAGCGCGAATAATCGAACGGCTGTTACCTTGGCAAGTCAATACTATCAAAATATCACCTTGCTGCCCCAAAGCTTGTATTTGGCGAGCATAGACTTCTTCATGATTGGCGATTGCACTTAATAATACATTATCAGATACCAAAGCTATAGCGGGTATGCTGGGTCTTTCTATATTAATACTGGTAATTAATCGAGAAGTAAAACTTTGTACATTTGCCGCAGATGAGCCATTACCACAACTCATAATTTTATTACCATTAAGTAAACCTTGAACAATAATGCTTGCCGCTTTTTCAATTGATGTCCCTAAAGACTCAGCCATTACAATTTGAGTTTGAATACTTTCAGTAAAATAATTTTTTATTAAATCTTGCACGTTTTTCACCTAAAAATTAAAACGCATTAATAATCCATTTTTGGTTTTTGCCCGTAATAGCAAAAATATCAAATCTAAATTCTGTATCATCAATATTCATATTTTCTGATAACATCCAGAGTTGTGCCGCTTGCTTGATTTTATTTTGTTTACTTGATGTTACGGTCATTTCGGCATTACCAAAATTGGCATTTTTTCTATAACGTACTTCAACAAAAACGAGACATTGTTTATCACGCATAATTAAATCAATTTCACCTAAACGATATTGACTATTTTGAGCAATAAATGAAAGCCCTTGTTTTAGTAAATACTGGCAAGCAATATCTTCGTAATGCTTGCCAATTTTTTTGTTATTCTTCTGAATTAGATCGGGATAATGCATGAATATATTGTTGCCAAGATAAAGCACGAGTGACTTCACATTGATCCTTCGTCGATAATCTTCCCGTCATACCATTTAAAAAGTCAGTTTGGTACGAATTCATTTGATTAAAGCGATTTGCAAGTCTCCAAGCATCAATCCCCATCGCATATAAACGCAATAATGAATAATTTTTCTGAATATTGTCAGGTATGATTTCTGACATTTGATCAGAATAATTAACGATCATTGGAATTTCAGCATATTCAGTATGATCCATATCATAATTAAAATCATCCGAAGCATTAGCCACATGACTTTTGGTGCTTGTGTAGATCATAAGTGAGGATGAATTACCTACTGATTTGCCGGCTGCCATATCAATCATTGGTTTTATAAGAGTTAACTCATCGTATGAAGCATAAATATAGACAGCGTCAAAATTGTCTGATTGATCTTCTGTATAATCGGTTAAAATAGGGATTCCAGTAAGTTTTATTCCTACATTACGATTCATACCAGAACTTAATGTACTTTTATTGCCAAAATATTGTACATAAGCTTGTGAACTATTAGATGATAATTCAGACCATTTTTTAGCAAAACTTTGAGCTACACGTTGACCGAGATCATTTTGCGGAACCAGCAAGAGTGGCTTTAATTTGTTTTGTACATAAATATGATCTGCTGCATCTTGTGCTTCATCTTCTGGTGATAATGCGAAATAACACATTTTATTCGGTGTAACTGAACTATTATCCACTTTATTCAATGCTAAAACAGGTAAAGAAGGCGCCAACTGTTTAATCTTAATCACTTCATCTTTCAGTAAAGGACCTACTATCAATTCAACATTTTGTTCTTTAGCTTGACTTATAAGAGCATCCATATCAGCACTTGTTGTATCAAGTAAAACTACATTTTGTTGTGGCTCTTGTGGGAAAAATTTAATGGCATCAAAATAACCTTGTCGAATAGTATCACCAAAAAGGCGTGATGATCCTGTTAGTGGTAATAATAATGCCACTTTTTTAGCATTAACATCATCAACATTTAATGCTTGTTCTCCTATTAATAAAGAAATGATACTTTTAGCTGGATGATCCGGATATTGTAGTAACCAATCTTTTACAGCCTGTTTTAATAATTCGTTCTGTTTTTGTACTTTCTCTGCAATAATTTCAGGCGTATCATCTTCTTGTGTTTTTGGTTCTATATTATTACTTTTATAAGCATCCGCTAAATTAATCCATCCTTGTAAAGTTACTTCATCTTCATAAACTAAAATGGTATTAACTTGTTTAGTACTCAATCTACTAAAAAATTTCCATGTATCATTTAATATCTGGTTTTTCTGTTTTTCTGGCGTATATTTTTCTAGTTCAATATAATCATGAGCTTGACCATTGATATCTCTATTTTTTTCATCCAAACTTAATTTAATAGAGTAGTAACGGTATAATTGTGAATTGGTTAACCCATCAGTTGTTAACTTTTTAATATTAAATGGTTTTTTCAATTTTACTGCAATTTCACCTTGCAACAATAATTTTTCTTTCTGTTGTTCATCATTAAGATCAGAGGATATTTGAGATAACAAATCTTTTGCTTGAGAAACTTTATTTTCTTTAATTAATGCCTGAATAGCTAGTAATTGCCAATTGGTTTTAGCATTTCCAGAACTTTCATCCGCTAGTGATAGATAATAACTAGAACTTTTAGTTCCATCATAATCACTAAGTTGCGATTGATTACCCGGACATCCAGTTAAAAATGTCAATAATATAGACATTAATATTGAATAAAAGAAAATTTTTAAATTCATACACCCACTCTCTTGTTATTTACTATCCCCAAATTCGTTGCACATGAACAGTAATTTCTTCACGATCATGATAAAGCTGCTTGGCCTGAATTTGAACATTGATTTGATTATTATTTAATTCGTCATTGAGTAACTTTATATTTTGTTTTACTTCTTCATACCGTTTTTTCATTGGTAATTTAAGATTAAAAATGGTTTCTCGACACCAACCATTAATCACCCATTTAGCTATTAATTGCGTCACCTTGGTCGGTTTTTCAACCATATCACAAACTAACCAATAAATATTATGTTTTTTAGGCGTAAATTTAAAGCCATCTTCACGATAATGTTTAACTTGTCCAGTTTCCATTAGTTTGTTATTCATTGGACCATTATCAATAGCGTAAACCATCATACTTCTTTTAACTAGTTGATAAGTCCAACCGCCTGGGCAAGCACCTAAATCAACTGCATTCAAACCACCTTTTAAGCGTTCATCCCACTCTTCATAAGGAATAAAAATATGGAACGCCTCTTCCAATTTTAATGTAGAACGACTTGGTGCATCAGCAGGAAATTTTAGTCTAGGGATCCCCATATAAAAAGGTGAGTTATTTTGACTTAATGAATAACCTACATAACAACTATTACTACTTGTAAAAAATAGATGAATAACAGGTTTTTTTGGATTTTCAACTTTTAATAAAATACGTTTGCTTCGTAGCGCTTGACGAAGTGGTACTGTAAATTTGCGACAAAATCCAGCTAGTTCTTTACCTTCATTGGTATCAGCGACTTCTACACGCACATCACCTGCGTTATCGATCAAACCCGATAATGCATTAATTATTGGAGTGATCCGATCATTTGCTGGTAGATCAGTCAATAAATCACCTGATACAAACATCTGTCTAGCAAAGATTAGAGTACGAAACGGAAGTTTTTTTATCAGTATCGTAGCTTGATCGTCTTGATAACATTCAAAAGTGACATAACCACTATTTTCTATAACTTTGGCAAAACCAAATATTTCCAGTTGTGCAGCTCTATCTGTGATTTCAGCAGCACATTCTTTTTCAAATCCACAGCGACAGTATAGAATAATTTTATTTAGTTTTTGCATTTCGTATTTTTACTCTTCAAACAGACATTATAAAAAACAATTGATTTAGTCAGATTGAACATCATTAGTATACAAAGGAGCTTCCCCCTTAGGACGGGTTTTAAATCGTCGGTGTAACCACATATATTGTTCTGGAGCTTTTAAAATTTCTTGTTCAATAGCTTTATTCATAAAAGTTGCAGCTAATACATCATCATCAATAGGATAACCTTCAAGCGCTGGTGTTACATACACGGTATAATGGCCATTTTCCTCACGCTTAGGTGTAAATGGAATAATGGCGGGTTGGCCTAATTTAACCAATATACGTGTACCTATTGTTGTAGCGGCTTTTTCTACTGAAAATAATGGGGCAAAGACACTATTTTTTGGTCCATAATCATGATCAGGGGCATACCAAAGTAACTCACAATTTTTTAATGCACGGATCATACCTTTAGTATTATAGCGATCTAACATGTATTTATTAGATTTGAGTCTACCTCTAAGCTGAACATAATCCATTACCAGATTATCATTTGGTCGATAAACACCTACACCGGGATGACTCATTCCTAAAATGCGCGCCCCTAATTCTAATGTTAGGAAATGAATTCCAATAAGTAAAACGCCTTGACCTGATTGTTGTATATTTTTGATATATTGGTCACCGACAATAGATGAATGTTTAGCTAATCTTTTGTCAGACCAGAACCAAGCCATCCCTGTTTCGAAAATAGCCAATCCAGTAGAAATAAAATTGCCCCGCAACAATTGATCACGTTCAAGCTGTGATTTTTCAGGAAAACAAAGTTTAAGGTTTTGTCTTGCTGTCTCTTTACGTTTACCAATTAATTTCATTGAAAGCAACCCTAAACTTTTTCCTAATTGATAAATTACTGGATAGGGTAATAAAACGATTAAATATAAGATACCAATACCAAACCACGTTAACCAGTAACGAGGGTGTAGTAGGCGTTTAGTAAAGATAGGACGAATTTCCTGATTTTGACTCATATTAAGATTAAGTTATTGTTAATAACAAAGTTGATTATTATATACTATATATTGATTTTAAGGGCAGAAAATTAGAAAGATCTTCCCTACATTAATGTATCTAATAAGGTATAGTTTAAACAGATCACAACAATATATAATTAGTTGCTGTGATCTTCGTTCTTAAGATTTTTTAAAATTTTATACTCAAACGTAGGCTTTTCCTGAAACTTCTTTACAAGAATTTAAACCGCAACGGGTGCTTTGATTGCAGGGTAAGGATCATAGCCAATAATTTCAAAGTCCTCAAACTCATAATCAAAAATTGTTGGAGGTTTACGTCTAATAGCAAGTTTTGGTAGCGCTCTAGGCGTTCGACTCAATTGTAAATGAGTTTGTTCCAAATGGTTTGAATATAAATGCGTATCACCACCAGTCCAAACAAAATCACCCACATCTAAATTGCATTGTTGAGCAATCATATGAATTAATAACGAATAGCTAGCAATATTAAATGGTAACCCTAAAAACACATCACAAGAACGTTGGTAAAGCTGGCAAGAAAGCTTTCCATCCACTACATAAAATTGAAAAAATGCATGACAAGGAGCTAACGCCATTTGATCCAATTCTCCAACATTCCAAGCAGAAATTATTAGGCGTCTTGAATCAGGATCATTTTTGATTTGATCAATTAATTGCGATATTTGATCAATATGCTGGCCATTTGGTGCTGTCCACGCTCGCCACTGTTTTCCATAAACAGGGCCTAAATCACCATTCTCATCAGCCCATTCATCCCAAATGGTCACTTTATTATCTTTTAAATATTGAATATTTGTATCACCTTTTAAAAACCAAAGTAATTCATAAATAATTGAACGTAAATGGCATTTTTTTGTAGTGACTAATGGAAATCCATCCTGTAGATTAAACCGCATTTGATGACCAAAAATGGATAATGTTCCAGTTCCTGTTCGATCTGACTTAGGCGTACCTTCAGCTAAAATCTTTTGCATAAGTGCTAAATACTGTTTCATCGTGCTGTCGCCTTTTTGTTAACTCTATATGTATAAAAAAGAAATAAAATACCAGCAAAAATCATTGGTAGGCATAAAATTTGCCCCATACTAATGATATTAAAAAATAATCCTAGTTGCTCATCGGGTTGTCTAAAGAATTCGATTACAAATCGAAATAAACCATAACAAAGCAAAAATAGTCCTGAAACAGCGCCTGTTGGTCTGTTTTTACGAATGAACAAATTCAAAATGATAAATAAAACAACTCCTTCAAACATCATTTCATAAAGCTGTGAAGGATGCCTTGGTAAAATGCCATTAAGAGAAGTATAGAGCGATAACCATTCAGGATGTGTTTGTACAAACATAAAATCAGCATGAGAGGAAGTCGGGAATAACATACCAATATGAGATTGAGTCACACGTCCCCAAAGTTCACCATTAATAAAATTACCAAATCGCCCAAACATTAAACCAATAGGTACTAAAGGAGCGACAAAATCAGCCACTTGCATAAAGGTTTTATGGTTCATTTTTGCGAAAATAGCAATAACACAAATTGCACCGATTAGACCGCCATGGAATGACATACCGCCTTCCCAAACTTTAAACAATATCACTGGGTCTTTGATAAAAACGTTAAAATTATAAAAAAGGACATAGCCTAATCGCCCACCTATAAAAAGCCCTAAAAAACCCCAGAATAGCAAATTCTCAACTTGTTGTGTTGTCCATTGGCTATTAGGTTTATTTGCTCTTCGTTTGGCTAAATAAAGCGCCCCAAGCACTCCAAATAAGTACATTGCACCATACCAATGAAGCGATACAGGACCAAGTGAAAAAGCAATTGGATTGAAGTTAGGAAATTGTAAGTATTGATTCATTTTTTAATACACTGTTTATTTTTTCGTTTATGAGCAAAGAAGTTAAATCGTTTCTTTTTAGAAACATTTGCTATTGGTGCTTCCGCCTCGGATTGGATGCTAAATACTGGCAATGAAAATTCTTTCATTGCTTTTCGATAAACATCGCGTTTAAAAGCAATAACCTGACGAATAGGGTACCAATAACTAACCCACTTCCAATCATCAAATTCAGGAGTTGAAGACTTATTGAGATTAATTACCGATGTATCAGATATCAATTCTAATAAAAACCATTTCTGTTTTTGACCAATACAAACAGGTTGATTTTCCCAACGTATCATTCGTTTAGGTAATTTGTATCGTAACCAACCGTTAGTAACGGATAGAATCTTTACATCTTGAGGTAATAATCCTACTTCTTCGTTTAATTCACGAAACATTGCCTGCTCAGGCGTTTCGTTTAGTTTTATTCCGCCCTGAGGAAACTGCCAAGAATTTTGTCCATAACGACGAGCCCAAAGTACTTGACCATACCTGTTACAAATAACTATTCCTACATTTGGACGGTAGCCATCATTATCAATCACTGACTACCTCAAAAAATTTATTCTTATATGGCTAAATTGTTTCATACATACAGCAAGAAATAAATAGGAAAATGAATTAATCGAGTAAATATCCCTTCACACAGTTTGTTTTTTAGATAATTTGATAATTGTAATAATATTAATTATGGCGAATGTTACTTCTATAGCCAGACTTCCTAAAGAGCCTATCGATAAACTATAAATAATCCATAAAATACTGCTCATCAGTATAAGTAGTCGCATTTTCTGTTGTTGTAAACGAAATAATGCAATGGTAACTAATGTCGTACCAATAACAGATAAATAATGTATAAATTGTGTCAGATCTGGAGTAGTAAGAAAATAAAATATCCACATTAAAGCAATAAAAAATAACATTGCTAACATATTTTTTGTGTAATTCGAAGCAACATTTCTAAATATATTTACTATATTAAGAATTGCTGCTGGATAAGACTCCGGACCCAATAAGTAAAAGTGCAAAGTCATAATGACATTAACGATTGTTAACTGCCAACGAAAAGCATTATCGCTACGTTGTAAAAAAGCACTGATACCTACAAGATAACCTAAAATACCAATTAATTGAGGTAAAGTAGTATATCTATCAATAAAATCTGAACCCACGAATTGATATAAAAAGTTTAGATTATCCATCGTTCACTCCATAGATAAATGGATCTAAATAATTAGTTAATAACCTATTTATAAATAATTTAGAAAAAAATTTATTAAATGTTATTAATAAATAATCATATAATCACATCTTTAAAACATAAAATTTTATATAAATTTCAGTCAGTTTTATAATCTCTATATGCAAAAAAGCCCAGCATTCCTGCTGGGCTCTCTCTATATTTAAAAGTCTGGCGGCTCCCTACTCTCACATGGGTAATACCCACACTACCATCGGCACTTCGGCGTTTCACTTCTGAGTTCGGCATGGGGTCAGGTGGGACCACCGCGCTATTACCGCCAGACATATCCTGTCTTCTCTTTCTCTCAATCAGTGCATTATCTCACATCTGCACTCATCTCTCAATCCGGAACAAACTGTTCGATTATCTCATAATCAATTACTCGCGTATCCAAAACAACTCCGAGTTGTAAGGTTAAGACTCTCGGTTCATTAGTATCAGTTAGCTCAATGTATCACTACACTTACACACCTGACCTATCTACGTCTTAGTCTCAAACGGACCTTACTGACTCTCATCAGGGAAAACTCATCTCGAGGCTAGTTTCGTACTTAGATGCTTTCAGCACTTATCTATTCCGCACGTAGCTACCGGGCAATGCAATTGGCATCACAACCCGAACACCAGCGGTGCGTTCACTTCGGTCCTCTCGTACTAGAAGCAAACCCTCTCAATTTTCCTACGCCCATGGCAGATAGGGACCGAACTGTCTCACGACGTTCTAAACCCAGCTCGCGTACCACTTTAAACGGCGAACAGCCGTACCCTTGGGACCTACTTCAGCCCCAGGATGTGATGAGCCGACATCGAGGTGCCAAACACCGCCGTCGATATGAACTCTTGGGCGGTATCAGCCTGTTATCCCCGGAGTACCTTTTATCCGTTGAGCGATGGCCCTTCCATTCAGAACCACCGGATCACTATGACCTACTTTCGTACCTGCTCGAGCCGTCACTCTCGCAGTCAAGCTAGCTTTTGCCATTGCACTAACCTCCTGATGTCCGACCAGGATTAGCTAACCTTCGTGCTCCTCCGTTACTCTTTGGGAGGAGACCGCCCCAGTCAAACTACCCACCAGACAGTGTCCCTTACCTCGATTCAGAAGTATAGGTTAGAACATCAAACATTAAAGGGTGGTATTTCAAGGTCGACTCCATGCATACTGGCGTACACACTTCTTAGTCTCCCACCTATCCTACACATTAAGGCTCAATGTTCACTGTCAAGCTATAGTAAAGGTTCACGGGGTCTTTCCGTCTTGCCACGGGTACACCGCATCTTCACGGCAATTTCAATTTCACTGAGTCTCGGGTGGAGACAGCCTGGCCATCATTACGCCATTCGTGCAGGTCGGAACTTACCCGACAAGGAATTTCGCTACCTTAGGACCGTTATAGTTACGGCCGCCGTTTACTGGGGCTTCGATCAAGAGCTTCTGCTTACGCATAACCCCATCAATTAACCTTCCAGCACCGGGCAGGCGTCACACCGTATACGTCCACTTTCGTGTTTGCACAGTGCTGTGTTTTTATTAAACAGTTGCAGCCAGCTGGTATCTTCGACTGAGTTCACCTCCGTCCGCACGGGACTTCAATTACAATCAGCGTGCCTTCTCCCGAAGTTACGGCACCATTTTGCCTAGTTCCTTCACCCGAGTTCTCTCAAGCGCCTTAGTATTCTCTACCTGACCACCTGTGTCGGTTTCGGGTACGATTAACTATAACCTGAAGCTTAGAGGATTTTCCTGGAAGCAGGGCATCAATTACTTCACTACCTTAGTAGCTCGTCATCACGCCTCAGGGTCTCAGTGACCGGATTTGCCTAATCACACCCCTACACGCTTAACCCACCATCCAATAGGTGGTAAACCTAGCCTTCTTCGTCCCCCCATCGCAGTTATAGCCAGTACGGGAATATTAACCCGTTTCCCATCAGATACGCCCTTCGGCCTCTCCTTAGGGGTCGACTCACCCTGCCCCGATTAACGTTGGACAGGAACCCTTGGTCTTCCGGCGAGCGGGCTTTTCACCCGCTTTATCGTTACTTATGTCAGCATTCGCACTTCTGATACCTCCAGCATACCTCACAATATACCTTCAACGGCTTACAGAACGCTCCCCTACCCAACACACTTGCGTGCGCTGCCGCAGCTTCGGTGCATAGTTTTAGCCCCGTTACATCTTCCGCGCAGGCCGACTCGACTAGTGAGCTATTACGCTTTCTTTAAATGATGGCTGCTTCTAAGCCAACATCCTAGCTGTCTAAGCCTTCCCACTTCGTTTCCCACTTAACTATGACTTCGGGACCTTAGCTGGCGGTCTGGGTTGTTTCCCTCTTCACGACGAACGTTAGCACCCGCCGTGTGTCTCCCATGATTAAACTTGTCAGTATTCGTAGTTTGCATCGGGTTGGTAAGCCGGGATGGCCCCCTAGCCGAAACAGTGCTCTACCCCCAACAGTTACTCATGAGGCGCTACCTAAATAGCTTTCGGGGAGAACCAGCTATCTCCCGGTTTGATTGGCCTTTCACCCCCAGCCACAGGTCATCCGCTAATTTTTCAACATTAGTCGGTTCGGTCCTCCAGTTAGTGTTAACCAACCTTCAACCTGCCCATGGCTAGATCACCGGGTTTCGGGTCTATACCCTGCAACTTAACGCACAGTTAATACTCGGTTTCCCTTCGGCTCCCCTATTCGGTTAACCTCGCTACAGAATATAAGTCGCTGACCCATTATACAAAAGGTACGCAGTCACTATTACCCAACGGTAACAGCTCCCACTGATTGTACGTACACGGTTTCAGGGTCTATTTCACTCCCCTCCCGGGGTTCTTTTCGCCTTTCCCTCACGGTACTGGTTCACTATCGGTCAATCAGGAGTATTTAGCCTTGGAGGATGGTCCCCCCTTCTTCAGACAGGATATCACGTGTCCCGCCCTACTCTATAAGCTTCCACATAACGCATTTTCATGTACGGGACTTTCACCCTCTATCGTGCGACTTTCCAGACGCTTCCATTAATACATCATGCTACCCGCTTGGGCTACTCCCCTTTCGCTCGCCGCTACTCAGGGAATCTCGGTTGATTTCTTTTCCTCGGGGTACTTAGATGTTTCAGTTCTCCCGGTTCGCCTCATCTGACTATGGATTCATCAGATGATAGTGCAGTCGCCTGCACTGGGTTTCCCCATTCGGACATCAACGGGTATAGCGCCTTTTATCGACTCACCGTTGCTTTTCGCAGATTAACACGTCCTTCATCGCCTCTGATTGCCTAGGCATCCACCGTGTACGCTTAATTTCTTAACCTTACAACTCACAGTTGTCTTGGTTTTCATTACGCTTTTTTCTCTTTCTTATACCAAACCAACATATCTTCATACATCAGCTCAACATAAAAACGAGAACTCGTTTCTTTCAGCTTGTTCCTAATTGTTAAAGAGCTTTATACTTCTATTCACTTTCCCATCTCGCGACTTCAAGTAAATACAAACATAATTTAATTCAAAAAGAGACTTCTTTAATGGTGGAGCTAAGCGGGATCGAACCGCTGGCCTCCTGCGTGCAAGGCAGGCGCTCTCCCAGCTGAGCTATAGCCCCATTTTATTTCACTTCTTCAACCCGTTAAAGCCAAAATCAGCAAAAATTAAGTTGAATTGGTGGGTCTGAGTGGACTTGAACCACCGACCTCACCCTTATCAGGGGTGCGCTCTAACCACCTGAGCTACAGACCCAATAAAGTGACTCTTTTCTTAACAAACAATCTGTGTGAACACTTACGAGCGCTTCGTAAGGAGGTGATCCAACCGCAGGTTCCCCTACGGTTACCTTGTTACGACTTCACCCCAGTCATGGACCACACCGTGGTAAACGCCCTCTCGAAAGTTAAGCTATCTACTTCTGGTGCAACCCACTCCCATGGTGTGACGGGCGGTGTGTACAAGGCCCGGGAACGTATTCACCGTGACATTCTGATTCACGATTACTAGCGATTCCGACTTCATGGAGTCGAGTTGCAGACTCCAATCCGGACTTAGACGTACTTTATGAGGTCCGCTTGCTCTCGCGAGGTCGCCTCCCTTTGTATACGCCATTGTAGCACGTGTGTAGCCCTGGTCGTAAGGGCCATGATGACTTGACGTCGTCCCCACCTTCCTCCGCTTTATCAACGGCAGTCTCCTTTGAGTTCCCGGCCGAACCAATGGCAACAAAGGATAAGGGTTGCGCTCGTTGCGGGACTTAACCCAACATTTCACAACACGAGCTGACGACAGCCATGCAGCACCTGTCTCACAGTTCCCGAAGGCACTCTCGCATCTCTGCAAGATTCTGTGGATGTCAAGACCAGGTAAGGTTCTTCGCGTTGCATCGAATTAAACCACATGCTCCACCGCTTGTGCGGGCCCCCGTCAATTCATTTGAGTTTTAACCTTGCGGCCGTACTCCCCAGGCGGTCGATTTATCGCGTTAGCTTCGGAGCCCATCACTCTAGGCAACAAACTCCAAATCGACATCGTTTACAGCGTGGACTACCAGGGTATCTAATCCTGTTTGCTCCCCACGCTTTCGCATCTCAGCGTCAGTATCTGTCCAGAAGGCCGCCTTCGCCACCGGTATTCCTCCACATCTCTACGCATTTCACCGCTACACGTGGAATTCTACCTTCCTCTACAATACTCTAGTTAACCAGTTTTAAGTGCAATTCCTAGGTTGAGCCCAGGGCTTTCACACCTAACTTAATTATCCGCCTACATGCCCTTTACGCCCAGTCATTCCGATTAACGCTCGCACCCTCCGTATTACCGCGGCTGCTGGCACGGAGTTAGCCGGTGCTTCTTCTGTAATTAACGTCAATTGATGCACCTATTAGATACATCACCTTCCTCATCACCGAAAGTACTTTACAACCCGAAGGCCTTCTTCATACACGCGGCATGGCTGCATCAGGGTTCCCCCCATTGTGCAATATTCCCCACTGCTGCCTCCCGTAGGAGTCTGGACCGTGTCTCAGTTCCAGTGTGGCTGGTCATCCTCTCAGACCAGCTAGAGATCGTCGCCTTGGTAAGCCATTACCCTACCAACTAGCTAATCCCATATGGGTTCATCGAATGGCGCATGGCCCGTAAGTCCCACGCTTTGGTCTCTCAACTTTATGCGGTATTAGCAGTCGTTTCCAACTGTTGTCCCCCTCCATTCGGCAGATCCCCATACTTTACTCACCCGTCCGCCACTCGTCATCAAGTGCAAGCACTCATGTTACCGTTCGACTTGCATGTGTTAAGCCTGCCGCCAGCGTTCAATCTGAGCCATGATCAAACTCTTCAATTTAAAGTTTGATGCTCAATAACTGTCTCTGACATAATTCAAATGAATCTTCAGTGTCACTTATCAAGACTTAATTTTTTAGTCCGTAGACTTTTAATCTTTCGTCTCGCAAGTGCCCACACAGATTGTCTGTTTCTTCTTTTTAAAGAGCTGACAGCTTTTTTAAGTTAACTAAGCTTATCGCTCAGTTTGCTGTCTCAAGGGATGCGTATACTACGCTACACCTTTTTATTCGTCAAGATCTTTTTTCAAAATTTTTGACCTTGCTCACTCACACCTTTTTCGTCTGCTTATCGCTGACGCCGTGTCAGTGGATGCGCATTATAGGCACTTTAAATTTTACTGCAAGTGTTTATTGCTATTTTTTTTCTGTTTGCATTTTTTTTGGCCTAATTCTTTTATAGAAAACCTTTCAAACTAGTAATAAAAATGAAAATTAAACAATAAAAAACATGATGTTACACACACAAACCAAGTAAAATTTAGCTGTGCACGCATTTTTCTAATTTTCAAGATAAATAATAGAACGAAAAGATTAGATGACTACTAGGCTTTTGTAGTTTTTAGTAGAAAAGCATTTAATCGACTAAAATTGTATAAGAACGTTATTTTTTAATGCTCTGGTTATTAAACTGACCATGTTTTACATTATTCAATGCTTAAAGTTTTTCTTATCAAGATTTATATAATGATACTAAATTGGTTAATAGGATAGTTTTATTACAATCAGTAAAAAAATTATTTTTGGAAAGATTAAGTGCCACCCATGTGATAATTAATGGGTGGTAGTTTTTTCTGCTAATCTGAAAATAATATTCAATATATAATAAGCTTCAGATATTTTCTTATCTAATGGACTCGGACATTTATTTTAAAACGGTTAACGTTGGAAGTTTATTAAACCTGTTTTAACGCATTCCCCCAATAAGATATTTTGCTTTGTCTTTGAAAACTAATTTTATTATGTTAGCAATGATGACACTTATCACTAAAGTTGAAACTAAAAAGCTAATTGCCCCTAATGATGCTAATTCACCATTACTTGTCTTAATAATATCACCCATTGGTGACATAGAAAGCTGACGCTCAAGTTCTATAACTATAATTTCATGAATGAAATAGATAGGAAAACTGACGTTTGCCATATAGGAAAAGAATTTATAAATCTTTCCTTCATTAACTTTATGATTTAATCCATCTAAAAAATAAAGGGCGAGTATAAATAAAATAATTTTTTGCAAAGTATCAAAATAAAGATTTTGAATACCAAAATAATCCATATAACGATAGGCAAATGGAATAAAAAAACATAAACCGAAAAGAAGGATAATTAATAACAAGTTATCTTTCACAGACTTCATAATAGTTTCATAATTTTGTTTAAGCATCATACCAATTAAATAAACTGGACCATAATGTAACAAGTTTAGAAGTGGCTTTGTAAAATCAGGTTTGGTAAACATTACCACCCAAAACATAGCTATTAGACCTGCCACAATTAAATTCTTTTTCGACCAATAAAAAAGAAGTGGTCCCATTAGGTATACAATAATTATCATTGGCATAAACCACAAAGGTAAAAGCTGCGTGCCAGTTAACATCATTTTAATTATTGAGCTGATAATGCTAGGTTCAGTTGAGGAGTACCATGGTAATCCCGATAGATATTGATAGTGATAAAAGAAAAAACAAAAAATAGACACTGAAATATAAGGGCATACTACTGTTTTAAATTTTGATAAATAGTATGTTTTAGTATCATATTTGTACGTCAAATGTTGAAACAAAAATCCAGCAATTAACACAAAAAAAGTTGTGAAATTAAATGCAAACAAATTTAAAAAAGAGAATAAATAACTATTCGCAATTAGACTAGAGTTTTTAAACACACCTAAACAGTGGCTAAAAACAATCATAATAATTGCAACACCGCGCAATATGTGAATAGAATAAATTTTTTGAGGTTTGGCAGATTCCATCTTAAAATCAAAATACTATGCTAAGATATATATAGTTATACATTACCACATATTCAAATAACTGGAACTAACATTTAAAAAAATAATATTTAAAATAAAACTTGACAATTTGTTAATTAAAATCTGTAAATTATTTAAATTAGTAGATTTAATTTTATTTGTTCAATTTTTTAATAGCAAAAGAGCAAATAGGAATAATTTTACGGTTTTCTTGTTGTAACTTTTTTACAACAAGATCTAATAATTTCTCAGCAATACCTTGACCTCGATAATCGGGATCTATGTAAGTGTGATTGATAGTAGCTTGATTCTCTCCTATTCGAGTAAAAGTCATCTCGGCTATCTGTTTATTATTTGTATCACAGACATAAAAGCGTTCGTTATCTTCTAAATAACTCAATGACATAATGTTTTCCTGCTATTTAAACTATTATTTGGAATTTGAAATTTAATAAACTGAATAAAAAAATACATATCAATAAGTGAATATAAAATTATTATCAAAAAGATAAATTAAGTTTATTGATAGTATGTAAATTAGCTGAACATTAAGAAAAAATTTAATAAATGAATGATTGAAAATGCGTTCTATCAATCATTCAATTCTTAAAAATGTTTTATAATTATTTATAGTTATGTAGATTATTTAATCGACATAATATTAATAACTAAAATAAACGTTTTGCAGTATTATAAAGATCTACATCAAATGGACGCTTCATATTATTAATAGCGTCGATTATATCATGATGTACCAATTTACCATTTTGAACGCCTACACATCTTCCTGCATGACCTTGTTGTAATAATTCAACAGCATAAGCACCCATGCGTGAACCTAAAATACGATCGTAAGGAACAGGAGAACCACCTCGTTGAACATGACCTAATACTGTTGCACGAGTCTCATGGTGAACAGCTGCTTCAATGTCTGCTGCAAGCTGGTTAACATCACACATATGCTCTGTAACGGTTACAATTGCATGTTTTTTACCTTTTGCAAAACCTAATTTAATTTCTTCGATTAAATCTTCTTTCGTATAGGACATTTCTGGAATAATCATGAATTCACAACCACCAGCAACTGCAGCATTTAATGTTAAATCACCACAATCTCGCCCCATAATTTCAATCACAGATATTCTATGGTGTGAAGAACAGGTATCACGTAATCTATCAATAGCTTCAACAGCAGTACTTAGTGCGGTGAAATAACCAATCGTATAATCGGTTCCGCGAATATCATTATCAATGGTACCTGGTAAACCAATACATGGGAAACCTTCTTCTGTTAAACGCATAGCCCCCATATAAGAACCATCACCACCAATCACGACTAAAGCATCAATTTGATGTTTTTTCAAATTTTCAATAGCTTTTTGTCTTACTGCTTTATCTTTAAATTCTGGGAATCTAGCAGAACCGAGAAATGTACCACCACGAGTAATGATATCTGACACGCTAGAACGTTCTAACTTAGTAATTCGATCTTCACAAAGACCTAAGTAACCATCATAAATACCAAAAACTTCTAACCCTTCCGTTAAAGCAGTTCTAACTACTCCTCGTATGGCTGCATTCATCCCTGGTGCATCACCACCACTAGTTAAAATACCTATTTTTTTTATCATAGAAAATAACTCCTAATAATTAACTTTTGATTATTATAGAGTCTTAACAGATTTCTAACAATAGATGATAAAAGGTATTTTGGTGTTTTTTTCTACCGTGTCGTTTCAATTGGTACAACAGAAATTGGATCTTGATGAATAATTACTGTTGCAGGAGAAAAGATCTCAGCAATATGCTTTTCTATTGAATCAGCTATAGCATGTGCTTTAACTAAAGGCATATTATCATCAAGTTCTATATGCAATTGAATAAATTTTATGGGGCCAGCTTGCCTAGTTTTTAAATCATGAAAACCATGAACATTCGGATATGATTCAACAATATTAGCAATTTTCTCGTTATCACTTTCTGGTAATGCTCTATCAAGTAAATCCTGTATCGCATTGTAAGAAATCTTATAAGCATTATAACAAATATATAAAGCAATCAAGAATGCAAATGCAGCATCTGCAAAAGAAATTCCATACCAGCTTAAAAAGAGAGCAATTATAACAGCAATATTCATTAACATATCAGAAGAATAATGTAGCATATCAGCTTGAATGGCCTTACTTTGAGTAAGTTTTACAACATACCTTTGATATAAAACAAGTATAGAAGTAATTACCGTAGATATGGCAGAAACAGTAATTCCCAACAATGGTGCTTGTAGTTCACTAGGATGAACAATAGACTTAATACTTGAAAGTAATAAAATTGTCGCCGAACCTATAATAAATGTACTTTGCGCTAGCGCTGCAAGTGATTCAGCTTTACCATGACCAAAGGTATGATCATCGTCAGCTGGTTTTAAAGCATAACGTACCAAAAAGAAATTAAGACCAGAAGCAAGTAAATCAATACTTGAGTCTAACAATGATGCAAATAAACTTATTGAACCTGTTATCCAACAGGTAATAAATTTTATAAAAATTAGAAAGATAGATATTAAAACAGCAATTAATGTTGCTTTTTTAACTAATTTTTCGTACAAATGTGAGTTTGACATTTGGTACCTTTTTATTGATAGGATTCAACTCCCACTGGAAGGACTAATTGCTGAGCAACCTCAGCTGCCTTTTTTTGCCCGACCAAAACATCAATAATTTTTAAAGCAAAATCAATTGATGTCGCAGGACCTTGACTAGTAATAACTTTATTTTGCTCATCAAAATATACTCTATCCGTTTTCCAAAATTTAAATGCACTTTTAGTAGATGGGTAACCTGTCATATATGCATTTGGAAATAAATTGTGATGTTGCAAAACTATTGCAGGAGAAGCACAAATTGCCGCTATAACACCACCAGCCTGATGAGTTTTTTTCAATATTTCGATTAATAACGAACAATCTCGAAAATTTTCTGCGCCTTTCACACCACCAGGTAAAATAACCACATCAAAATTTTCATTTTGAATTTCTGAAATAGTTTTTTGGGCTAAAATTGTTACTCCACGAGAACATTTAACTTCACAACAATTTGAAATACTAGCAGTTATGACCTTAATGTCAGCTCTGGTGAGTAAATCAATTGTTGTTACTGCTTCTGTTTCTTCACAACCTTCAGATAAAAAGACTAGTGCTTGTTTCATCATTATTGTACTCCTTTCTACCAATAAATAACTTATTTAAGTTTTAATTATGATGAATTTTATTTCACCCTTTCAATATTGGCTCCTAAACTTCTTAGTTTCTCTTCAATATTGTCATAACCTCTATCAATGTGGTAAATACGATCAACAATTGTAGAACCTTCTGCAATACAACCAGCCAACACTAAACTTGCTGACGCCCGTAAATCTGTCGCCATTACTTGTGTACCACTGAGTTTTTCTACGCCATGAGTAATTAGTGTATTACCTTCAATTTCTGCTCTAGCACCCATACGGATTAATTCTGGCACATGCATAAATCGATTTTCAAAAATCGTTTCTTTAATAATTCCAGTACTTTCAGCAACCATATTTAATAATGAAAATTGTGCTTGCATATCTGTAGGAAAACCGGGATGCGGGGCAGTATGAATATTTACAGCTTTTGCTCGTTTATTTTGCATATCTAAACAAATCCAATCGTCACCGACTTCAATATGTGCACCAGCTTCTTTTAATTTTGATATGACAGCATCAAGCAGGTTTGGATCAGTTTTACGACAAGTAATTTTTCCTTTTGAAATAGCAGCAGCTACTAAAAAAGTTCCAGTTTCAATTCGATCTGAAACAATTTCATGCGTACCACCACCTAAACTTTCAACACCTTCAATTTCAATACGCATTGTTCCAGCACCAGTAATTTTAGCACCAAGCATATTTAAGAATTTAGCTGTATCAACAATTTCTGGCTCACATGCTGCATTCTCAATTACCGTTTTACCTTCGGCTAAAGTTGCAGCAGACATAATCGTCACTGTAGCGCCAACACTCACTTTATCCATAACAATATGAGCGCCTTTTAATCGACCATCTACAGTAGCTTTAACATATCCTTCATCCAAAATAATTGTTGCACCTAATTGTTGAAGCCCAGTAATATGAAGATCAACAGGTCTTGCACCAATCGCACAACCGCCAGGTAATGAAACCTGACCTTGACCAAAACGGGCAACCAACGGTCCCAACGCCCAAATGGAAGCACGCATAGTTTTTACCAGTTCATAAGGTGCGCAATAATTATTAAGATGAGCCGCATTAAGGTGGACAGAATCATTGCGTTGACATTTCACACCTAACTGACTTAATAGCTCTAGTGTAGTATCAATATCTTTTAATTTAGGTACATTTTTTAGCTCTACAGGCTTTTCAGCTAAAATAGCCGCAAATAATATAGGCAAAGCCGCGTTTTTAGCACCTGAAATAATAACTTCACCGTTTAAAGAAGTTGGACCTTTAAGGAGAAACTTTTCCATTATAAAACTCTAATAAATAATAAATTGGTTAATATTATAAAAGTTATTTAATAATATATAAATCAATTTAGTAAAATATATTTAATTCATTAAAAGAGTTTAGGAAAAATTTTATCGATTATTATTCAATAATATTGTCGTTTTTTATGTAATGTTATAAATTACTTAAAATCAAGGATTGACTCAATTTAGATAGCACCTTATATTGAAAATGTGTTAATTATTAATACAGTCGCTTACGAGAAAAAATTAGAACTTCTAATATTCTTATTCAAAATAATTAAGAGATATAACATGTTCGATTCACTTGCCAAAGCAGGAAAATATCTCGGCCAAGCTGCTAAGCTTATGGTCGGAATCCCTGATTATGATAATTATGTTCAACACATGAAACTAACCCATCCTGAACAAACGCCTATGACTTATGAGGAATTTTTTAAAGAAAGACAAGATGCACGTTATGGTGGTAAAGGTGGATTTAAATGTTGCTAAAATTTAGAGATAACAAATGACAAACCCAATTATTTTACAACCGCTACCTGTTACTTTATTAACAGGATTTCTCGGTTCAGGTAAAACGACATTAATCAATTATTTATTAGAAAATAATCGTAACGAAAAAATAATCATTATTGAAAATGAATTTGGTCAAATAAATCTTGATAGCGATTTATTAAATACCCATTGCGATATTCAAATTGTTGAGATGACCAATGGTTGCATCTGCTGCACCGTACAAGGTGAGCTTACCGATGCGCTTCATAAATTACATGCCCAGCGCATAGCTGGTGAATTAACATTTGATCGTCTTATTATTGAAACAACAGGACTTGCCGATCCGGCCCCAATTATTCAAACATTTTTTATTGACGACTTGATTCGTGAAACGATTAAACTTGATGCTATTATTACCTTAGTTGATGCTCAACATATTTTGCAACACTTAAATGAACATCGAGTAGCGCTTTCACAGATTGGATTTGCTGATCGAATTATCGTTACTAAAACCGACTGTGTAAATGAACAGCAAAAAAATGAGATTATTAGTAGAATTAATAAAATTAATAATAAAGCTGCAATCATTGTTGCGATAAATGGACAAATACCAAAATCACAATGGATTGATATTCATTCATTCGATTTAAATGATGATTTAATCATTAATAAAGGTTTTTTTGTTGTCAATCCATTAAAAAAAATTGAAACTAACTTTAAAATTCTTCCATTACAAAATCAAACTCAATCATGGACAGATAATATTTGCTCCTATCTTTTTGAAGCTGGTGAACTTGATTTGAAAAAGATAGGTTCATTTATGGAAAACTTGGTTGAGCAATATGGTAATGACATGTTACGGTATAAAGGTGTATTAGCGATTAAAGATAACCCGCAACGTTTGATTGTTCAAGGAGTACATAAAGTTGTTGGTTTCGATTATGGTTCTTCATGGCAAGATCCTTCTGAAAAAATATCTCGATTAGTCGTAATTAGTCGTATTTTGCCATTTGATGATTTGAATCAAGAATTTTTAAAAACTATTGCTAGCTAAAAATTAGAAGATGTTTAACACAATAAAAAATAATTTCTTTTATTGGTGATTTGACCATCTTTTTTATACTCAAACGTATAGTTAACCTGAAAGATCTTTACAAAAACCAAAATTAGCAAGAGTATAACCGTAATAGTCATTTTTTATTTTATATATGATAATATGACAAGCTTTTTTAAATTTATTGAGTAAGTAATATAATAATATGGATTACGATATTGCAATCATTGGTCTTGGCCCTGCAGGTAGTACGTTAGCGCGTTTACTTAACCCATCTTTTAAGATTATTGCTTTAGATAAAAAATATCAAACTGGTGATAAAGGTTTTCATAAACCTTGTGGAGGATTATTGGCAAATGATGCTCAAAAATCTTTCATTAGACAAAAATTAAATATTCCAACTGATATTTTAACCAATCCACAAATTTTCAGTGTCAAAACTATAGATTTACAAACTAAACTAGTCCGTAACTATCAACGTAGCTATATTAGTTTTGATAGACATAAGTTTGATTTATGGTTAAAGTCACTTATTCCTTCCACAGTTACAGTTTTACATAACACTCTGTGTAAAGAAGTAAGAAGAATCATTGATGGTTATCAAATTACTTTTGTCGATGAAAATCAAATAGAACAGAATGTTACCGCTCGATACGTAATCGGTGCTGATGGTGCAAATTCAGTTGTTAGACGAATGCGCTATCCCAATCATTCCATCAGACAATATGTAGCAATTCAACAATGGTTTACTGAAAAACATTCAAATCCTTTTTATTCTTGTATTTTTGATAACCAATTAACCAATTGCTATGCTTGGAGTATGTCTAAAGATGGCTATTTTATACTTGGTGGAGCATTTCCTAAAAAAAATGCCAATAAACATTTTGAGCAATTAAAACAAAAATTAACACAACAAGGTTTTATCTTTGGTGAGCCGGTGAAAGCTGAAAAATGTTTAGTTATCTATCCTAATCGTTTCCGTGACTTTTATACTGGCAATGAAAATATATTTTTAATAGGTGAAGCGGCAGGATTTATTAGTGCAAGTTCTTTAGAGGGAATCAGTTATGCACTTGACAGCGCTGAAATTTTAAGCAAAATATTAAATAGTGGTCAACCGAAACCAAATAAGCGATATTATCAAAAAACAATACCGTTACGCCTTAAACTATATAGCAAGATTATTAAAGCCAAAATATTAACTACTCCAATTTGGCGAAAACTTATTATGAAAAGTAAGATTCAACATATAAAAACGAATTAATTAGTATAGAATTTATACCAATTAAATAACCTAATAATAATAAATATATAAAAAATAAGGAATAGTTGCCATGTTTGATGTTAATGATTTAATCCGTTTTAATCACGAATGGTCAGAAAAAATAGAGCAAGAAGATCCCGAATTTTTTAAACAACTTGCCATTGCACAAAATCCAAAATTTTTATGGATTGGTTGTTCTGATAGCCGAGTTCCTGCTGAAAAATTAATTAAGCTAAAACCCGGCGAATTGTTTGTTCATCGAAATGTCGGTAATTTGGTTATTCATACAGATCTTAATTGTCTATCTGTTGTGCAATATGCCGTTGATGTGCTAAAAATAGAAGATATTATAGTATGTGGACATTTAGGATGTGGTGGAATACGAGCTGCAGTTGAAAACCCTGACATAGGATTAATTAATAACTGGTTGCTGCATATTCGTGATTTATGGTTTCGTAATAGTTCTCTTATTGGTGAGTTTCCACCAGATATCAGATTAGATATTTTGTGTGAACTTAATGTTATTGAACAAGTTTATAATTTAGGCCATTCAACAATTATTCAATCAGCATGGCAACGCGGTCAAAGAGCAAATTTACACGGCTGGGTTTATGGTATTGATAATGGCAAAATTACAGATTTACATATCACATCATCTAGTAGTGAAAATCTCGAAATTAATTATCGAGAAGCAATTTCTTATCTTTTAAATTTACATAAATCACAACAATAATTCTAAAGCTTTACTTAAAACGATAAATGATTTGATTGCTGCTTCCTCGCCATAATAGTCGAGGATCAGCTAGTTCTTGAACAAATTTACCATCAATTAGCACATCAATATAAGATACAACTTCTTGCTGATCGGCACTTAATTCATCAAGTTTATACCCTGTCCATAACCAAATATCTTTGTTATCACATTCAGATTTAACACGTTTAACAAGTTTTAATATTGCAGGAACATTTTTTGGATGTAAAGGATCACCGCCAGAAAGCGATAATCCTTGACGTTTTATTTCTGTGTCTTGTAAATCTTTAATGATTTGATCTTCAAGTGATTGTGTAAACGGCGAACCTGAATTAACTCCCCATGTACTTTTGTTATAACAACCCGGACATTGATGTTCACAGCCAGCAACAAAAAGTACACAACGGGTTCCTTCGCCATTTACAACATCAACAGGATAATAGCGATGATAATTCATATTTTTTAAAACAATGATTAACCAATTTGACCATTATTTAAATGTTTAACTCGACGTTTGACTTCTTCTTGTTTTCCAGCATTAAATGGACGGGCATCAGGACTACCTAAGTAACCACAAACACGACGAGTTACTGAGACTTTAGATGAATCATGATTACCACAACTTGGGCAAACAAAGCCTTTACTGGTGCAAGAAAATTCACCCGTATAACCACATTCATAACACTCATCAATAGGTGTATTAGTACCATAGTAAGGTACTCGGCTATAGCTATAGTCCCAAACATCTTCTAATGCTTTAATATTATTTATCATATTAGGATATTCTCCATAACAGATAAATCCGCCATTTGCTACTGGTGGATAAGCTTTCTCAAACTCAATTTTTTCGTATGGATTAACTTTTTTCTCAACATCAAGATGAAAACTGTTTGTATAATAACCTTTATCAGTGACACCAGAAATGATGCCAAACTCAGCAGTATCAAGTCTACAGAAACGATCACACAAATTTTCGCTTGGCGTACTGTACAAGCTAAAACCATAACCAGTCTCATCTTTCCATTGTTCTACTGCTTTACGTAAATGTTCAACAATGGCAATACCTTTTTGACGTAAAGTTTCATTATCAAATGGATGAGTTTGATTACCATAAAGTGCATTTAGAGTTTCATGAATACCGATATAGCCTAATGAAATAGAAGCACGACCATTTTTGAATATTTCAGACACGCTATCATCTTCTTTTAGTCGCACACCACAAGCGCCTTCCATATATAAAATAGGTGCAACACGGGCTTTAACCCCTTCTAAACGAGCAATACGTGTCATTAAGGCCTTTTTGCATAGAGCTAAACGGTTATCTAAAATTTTCCAAAACTGCGATTCATCGCCATGCGCTTCAATTGCAATACGTGGAAGATTTAAACTAATTACGCCTAAATTATTACGACCGTCATGAATTTTATGACCATCTTCTTCATAAACACCTAAAAAGCTTCGACATCCCATTGGCGTTTTGAATGAACCAGTAACTTCAACGACTTTATCGTAATTTAATATATCTGGGTACATACGTTTGCTTGCACACTCTAATGCAAGTTGCTTAATATCATAATTTACATCGTTTGGTTTATGATTAATTCCATCTTTAATTGCAAAAACTAATTTTGGAAAAACAGCGGTTTTATGATTTTTACCTAAACCTTTTATACGAACTTTAAGAATTGACTCTTGAATTAAGCGTGACTCCCAGCTTGTCCCTAGACCAAAGCCAAAAGTAACAAATGGAGTTTGACCATTAGCAGTATGTAAAGTATTAACCTCATATTCTAAAGATTGAAAAGCATCATAACACTCTTTTTGAGTACGACTTTCAGCATAAGCTTCTGGATTTGAAATATTCCATTCTTCTGCTACTTGTTTATGTTTTTGATAACTGATAGTGACAAATTTAGCTAAAATTTCATCAATACGATTTATAGTTGTTCCACCATAAATATGACTAGCAACTTGAGCAATAATTTGCGCTGTTACTGCCGTAGCCGTTGCAATTGATTTTGGCGGTTCAATTTCAGCATTACCCATTTTGAAGCCATTTGTTAACATACCATCTAAATCGATTAGCATACAGTTAAACATCGGGAAAAATGGTGCATAATCGAGATCATGATAATGAATTTCACCACAATCATGGGCTCGTGAAATTTCTTTAGGTAATAGATATTGTTTAGCGTAATGCTTTGCCACAATCCCCGCAAGCAAGTCTCGTTGCGTAGGAATAACTTTACTATCTTTATTAGCATTTTCATTTAAGATTGCAACATTACTTTGTTCAATTAAACCACGAATATCCTGAGTTAATCGACTGCGTTGTTCACGTTCTCGATCGCGATCATGTCTATACTCAATATAGGTTCTTGCTAACTTTTTATAAGGGCCTGACATCAGCTGATTTTCAACTGCGTTTTGAATTTCGTTAATATCGACACTCTCACGCTCAGCCATTTGCTTAGTAATCTCTTGGGCAACAGCAGCACAATAATCTGGATCATTAACATTAGCAGCAACTGCTGCCTTAACGATAGCATCTCTGATTCGACCTTCATTAAATGAGGTCTGGCAACCATCACGTTTAATTACTACAGGCATATATACTCCTCAACATTCATTAATAAATAGTAGTTAGCATAGGATTTATATCAATATTAATACTCATGTTAATTGTAATGATTAAAACAATTGATTTTTTTATTAGAATATTAGACGTTATTTGATATAGACCGGAATTTTCACATTGCTTAGATGATACTACATATAGTAAATATAATTGAATTATACACCATATATTGTGTTTTTCCAGATTTTTTAGTAAATAAAATTACTTGACAAAGCAAAGATCAAGCACCACAAGTCTTTTTATAGGTAGCTTAAAAAATTTGAATGAGTTTATTGGATGATAAGAAAACAATTCTTATAAGAGTGTAAGGTAATCTTACACTCTTTTAAAAAAATTATTGCTTACATTAAAAATAATTATGACTCAATGTTTAACCAATCAGTATGGAAAACACCCTCTTTATCGATACGTTGATAAGTATGAGCACCAAAATAATCTCGCTGTGCTTGAATTAAATTAGCTGGTAATACAACAGAACGATAACTATCATAATAAGCTATAGCTGCCGAAAGCGTTGGCACCGCAATACCTTGTTGGATAGCTAACGAGACTACATCACGCAATGACTGTTGATAAACTTCGACAGTTTGATTGAAATAAGGTGCTAATAACAAATTATCAATCTCATTATTATCTGCATAGGCATCTGTAATTTTTTGCAAGAATTGTGCACGAATAATACATCCAGCCCTAAAGATTTTGGCTATTTCTCCATAATTTAAATCCCATTGATATTTATGAGAAGCAGCTTTTAACTGTGCAAACCCTTGTGCATAGGAGATAATTTTACCCATATACAGTGCTTTACGCACTTTTTCTATCAACTCTTTCTTGTCACCAGCATAAGGATTCTGTTTAGGACCTTTTAATACTTTCGATGCAGCCACACGTTGATCTTTAATTGCAGAAAGATAACGAGCAAATACCGATTCAGTTATCAATGATAAAGGTTCTCCAAGATCTAAAGCACTTTGACTTGTCCATTTACCTGTACCTTTATTACCTGCAGCATCTAAAATCACATCAACAAGATAATTGCCTTCTTCATCTTTAAATTTAAAAATATCAGCCGTAATCTCAATTAAATAGCTATTTAATTCACCCTTATTCCAATCAGAAAAAACATTAGCTAATTCATCATTGGTTAGGCCTACAACATGTTTTAAAACTGAATAACTTTCAGCTATAAGCTGCATATCACCGTATTCAATCCCATTATGCGCCATTTTGACATAATGACCCGCACCATTTGGACCAATATAAGCAACACATGGTTCACCATTAGCTTTAGCGGCTATTTTTTCTAAAATAGGTGCAACTAATGCATATGCTTCTTTTTGACCTCCAGGCATAATTGAAGGACCTTTTAATGCACCTTCTTCACCACCAGAAACACCGGCCCCAATAAAGTTAAAACCTTCTTCGGAAAGCATTTTATTTCGGCGAATGGTATCTTCAAAATACGCATTTCCGCCATCAATAATAATATCACCTTTATCTAATAGTGGACGTAACTCATTAATAACGGCATCTGTTCCTTTACCGGCTTGAACCATAATAAGGATACGGCGAGGTTTTTCTAATGAATTTACAAAATCTTCAATAGTGAAGTAAGGAACCAATTGCTTATCAGAATGCTCCGCCATTACTTGTTCTGTTTTATCTTTAGAACGATTATAGATAGCAACAGAAAATCCACGACTTTCAATATTGAGAGCAAGATTGCGCCCCATAACTGCCATTCCAATAACACCGATTTGTTGTTTAGACATGATTTGGCTCCTATATTAAATCTATATATAACCTTAAACACTAAGGCTTTTTAACAATACCTAAAACTTATTTAAGTTTTTTAAATTACGTTATATTTTTCCACAAAAAAACCGTATCAGATATAATACGGCTTTTTTAGCAACTTTAATGATATTTAGTATTCATTACGCAAATCATGAACGCTTCATCATTTCAAAAAACTCATCATTCGTTTTAGTCATGGCAAGTTTATCAATTAAAAATTCCATCGCGTCGATTTCACCCATTGGGTTAAGAATTTTGCGCAAAATCCACATTTTCTGTAATTCATCTGGTGAAGTCATTAAATCTTCTTTACGTGTGCCAGAACGATTAAAGTCAATTGCAGGGAATACACGTCGCTCTGCAATTTTACGAGATAAATGTACCTCCATATTACCAGTACCTTTAAACTCTTCGTAAATAACTTCATCCATTTTTGAACCAGTATCAATCAGTGCAGTTGCAATAATAGTTAAACTACCACCTTCTTCTACATTACGCGCAGCACCAAAAAAACGTTTTGGACGATGTAATGCATTTGCATCTACACCACCAGTTAATACTTTACCTGATGATGGAACAACCGTATTATAGGCTCGAGCTAAGCGGGTAATCGAATCGAGCAAAATAATAACATCTTTTTTATGTTCTACTAAACGTTTAGCCCGTTCAATAACCATTTCAGCAACCTGAACATGCCTTGCAGCAGGCTCATCAAAAGTTGATGCAACTACTTCACCTTTTACTAAACGTTGCATTTCAGTGACTTCTTCTGGACGTTCATCAATCATCAATACCACAAGTTCACACTCAGGGTGGTTTACAGCCAAACTTTGTGCAATATTTTGTAGAAGCATGGTTTTACCAGCTTTCGGAGGTGCGACAATCAAACCACGTTGACCTTTACCAATCGGTGAAGCTAAATCAAGTACTCTAGCAGTAATATCTTCAGTAGAACCATTACCGCGTTCCATACGTAATCGAGAGTTTGGATGAAGTGGGGTTAAGTTTTCAAAGAGGATTTTATTGCGAGCATCTTCAGGTTTATCATGATTAACTTCGTTAACTTTAAGTAAAGCAAAATAACGTTCGCCTTCTTTTGGTGGTCTGATTTTACCAGCAATTGTATCACCTGTTCTTAAATTAAATCGCCTAATTTGGCTTGGTGATACATAAATATCGTCAGGTCCAGCTAAATATGAACTATCGGCAGAACGTAAGAAACCAAACCCATCTTGCAAAATTTCAAGTACGCCATCGCCAAAAATATCTTCACCGCTTTTAGCATGCTGCTTTAAAATTGCAAAAATAATGTCTTGTTTTCTAAGACGAGCAAGATTTTCAAGACCCATTGTTTTTTCGCCAAGCGTTACAAGCTCGGAGACAGAAGTGTTTTTTAATTCAGTTAAATTCATAATTTTAAAAATTCTTGAGGATAAAATTGATATGTTTGCAATTACCGCTATTTATTTTTTGTATATTTTTTAATTTACTTATAAAAACCTCTTTCTGGCAATAAACAAACGCAATCAATTATTAATTTCTTATGATAATATGCGTTTAGATATAAACTGTTTACCCACTTAATCAATAAAAACAATGGATTGCAGAAAGGAGTTCTTGTAAGAGGTTAGCAATGTACACTAAAAAAGGTACTATGTCTATACTTAATTATACTTTATGTACAGAGATGTATTTATTTAAAATAAAAAATAAGAGTAATTTTCATTACTCTTATTATTTGTAATAACTATTTAACACAATTAAAGTTGCTCATCAATAAAGCTTTTAAGCTGTGCTTTAGATAAGGCTCCAACTTGTGTTGCAACAACTTTACCATGTTTGAAAATCAATAATGTAGGGATTCCACGTATATTAAATTTAGGGGCTATTTTAGGATTTTCCTCAATATTTACTTTAGCAAAGATCACTTTATTACCATATTCTTGTGCAACCTCTTCTAAAATTGGTGCTATCATTTTACAAGGTCCACACCATTCGGCCCAGAAATCAACCAATACTGGTTTTTCAGCATCATTGATTTGTTTGTCAAATGTCGCTTCAGAAAGTGAAACAATATTATTACTCATTTGTTTATCCCCCAATAAATATTTATATTTATAATATTAATAAATTTTCTGTTTTTCCACTAGTAATTAGTATAATAGGACATAATTATTAGTGATGTCTGTATGACTAATATGCTATAATTCTTAAACTTTGATAATTACATTTGAAACCACAATGATTCCATCTTATCTTACCAAAACAACTTTTAGTCAATTTCCATTGCATCCTCTAGTGATAAAAGCACTTGATAAGAAAGGCTTTACTTATTGTACGCCAATTCAAGAACAAACATTACCGTTAACAACAAATGGAGTTGATATAGCTGGGCAAGGACAGACAGGAACAGGTAAAACCATTGCTTTTTTGGCCTCAACGTTTAATCATTTATTAAATCATGAACCGTTACCGGATCATAAAGCAAACCAACCTAGAGCAATCATTATAGCCCCAACTCGAGAGCTTGTGGTACAAATTTATCACGATGCAGAAGTATTATCTGAAGAAACAGGTCTTAAATTAGGATTAGCTTTTGGCGGTGATGGCTATGATAAACAATTAAAAATGTTATCAGCTGGCGTAGATATTTTAATTGCTACCACAGGGCGATTAATCGACTATGCCAAACAAAATTATATAAATTTAGAAGCAATTCAGGTTGCCGTTTTGGATGAAGCCGATCGTATGTTTGACTTAGGTTTTATACGCGATGTTCGCTGGATTTTTAAACACATGTCTCCCCCTTCAAAACGATTGACCATGTTATTTTCAGCAACATTAACACATAATGTACGTGAATTAGCTTTTGAGCATATGAATAATCCACAATATGTTGAGGTTGAGCCTGAGCAAAAAATTGGTCACCGTATCAAAGAAGAGCTATTTTTTCCATCCAATGAAGATAAACTTGCCCTACTACAAACACTTATTGAAGAAGAATGGCCCGATCGCTGCATCGTATTTGCTAACACTAAAGTGGCCTGTGAAAAAATATGGCGACATTTAATTGCAGATGGTCATCGTGTAGGGCTATTAACCGGCGATATTGCTCAGAAAAAACGTTTGTCAATTTTAGAACAGTTTACTCGTGGCGATCTAGATATTTTAGTCGCAACGGATGTTGCCGCACGTGGTTTACATATTCCTGATGTTACCCATGTTTTTAATTATGATCTGCCGGATGATTGTGATGACTATCGTCATAGAATTGGAAGAACTGGACGTGCAGGGGCTGAAGGTTACTCAATTTCACTTGCTTGTGAACGTTATTCTCAAAATTTACCGGCAATTGAAAAAGCAATTAATCATACCATTCCCGTTAGTCAATATGATCCATCTGCATTATTAGTTGATTTACCCTCACCAAAAACTTTTAAACGCGCACCTCGTAGAAGGTCATCTACATAACACAATAATATATAATTTACATATATTAATATAATCAAATACAGTTATCTTAAAATATTAACCATAATTAAGATAACTGTTAACAAAATTAATTAACAATTAAATCATTAATTTTCTTCTTTGTCTTTTAAAAAATCTTCATATGCTAATTCAATCTGTTTTTTAGTTGCATTAGATAATGATGCAACATGACGATGATTCAATGAGCCATATAAAATAAATAAAACATTATTTGAAATACGAGAATTTTTATTTTTCATCCTGTGATATGCTTCTAAATATCCTACTTTATAAAATATTTCTATATTGGTAATACCAACACTAAATAGTAATTTTTCTAATGATAGTGTTATATTAGGGAGTGTTTTAATTCGCTGCTTTTTTAACTTGAGTTTCTCATCTTGTTCTAACTGAGCATATTTAATAACCATTTTAACCATGGAATGAAATGTTTGTGAATCCTCAAATAATTCATCACTTACCTTGTAATAATCTAACGATTTTGTCGAAATACCTGAAGGTAGGGTTAAAGTTGTCATACCTAACTCGATAAAAACAGATCGATAATGAGAATGACCTCTTAAATAAAACTCCTGTTCGCCAATCCAACCGAACATTACTCCTTTGCTATTAATACTAAATCCCCCAAAAAAAGTTTTGATTGAAATATCATCAAAGGAAGATAAATCCTTAAGGATTTTATTTGTAAATGTTGAACTCATAATTTATCTCTACTTAACTTAATTAATTGAATAACATAATTAACTTACTACTTAAATTAAGTTATAGTAAATAATTTAATAATTAAACTATTTTTTTTAATAAATTCATATTTTTGAGATCTATCTTCCATAAATAGACATAAATGAGATTAATACTTGATAAAATATATTTTTATATTTCTAATATTCGTTTCTAAAATAAAACTAATTATAAATAAACAAATCTTAATAATTCTTTAAAAAGAAAAGATGCTTTAACATTGTTATTATGTTGTAAAAATTATACAATCAACGTACTAAGAATTATATGGTTTCAATCATTGTCAATTCACATTAACATGGTCAAAATTGCTGTTATTTTGTTTTTTTTGTTGTGTTCATCTGCTGCAACTGCAGATAAACTTGCATTAATACAATCATTGACTCTTTGTAATCCTAATTTTTTCAAAGAAGTTTATGCTAACAAAAGTGAATTGCAAAAATATACAAATATCCAAACCTTTGATAAGAATAAAGCTTATATTTCTGTCGAAAATCGTACAGATACCAATAAAAACTATACTTATTTCAAAATTCCTATGACTTATAAAAATTTAATAATTAAAGGTTATTACGATAGTGCCATGGATCTAGGAAAAATGGGGAAATATTATTTTTGGGGATTTATTATTGACAATGATATAAACGAAATTAAAGATACGTTGGATTTCATTGATTGGAAAAATATGGAAGACAATTTGCTTTATATTGCTAATCCAATGATTCGTAATATTAATGATGAAATACATGTATGGAATGAAAATACCGGTACAGTAGTTGGTGTAAAAACCATTCCTGCCCCGGATACAACTGAAAAGCTATTATTACTTGAAAAAGGAGCAAATATGAATCTGCTAATTTGTTCAATTCAAGGTATTGTCACAGTAGAATTACTTAAACAAGAACGCCCTGATATCAAATAAATTTAACTAAATTGCCGAGTCATCCATTTCTCCAGTACGAATACGAATAACTTGCTCGACATTATAAACAAAAATCTTCCCATCACCGATTTTGCCAGTTTGAGCAGTTTTCATAATGGTTTCGATACACGTTTCTAAAATATCGTCAGAAACTACAAGCTCAATTTTTACTTTTGGTAAAAAATCTACCATATATTCAGCGCCACGATAAAGTTCTGTATGCCCTTTTTGACGACCAAAACCCTTCACTTCAGTAACGGTCATACCCGTTATACCTTGATCGGCTAACGCTTCTCGAATATCATCTAATTTGAATGGTTTGATAATAGCTTCAATTTTTTTCATACTTATTTTTTCCTCAATTCGAGATCACCAATTTTTAAATCCAAATGCAGATGTTATTGGATAACGTCTACCTTTTCCAAAATTGCGTATTGTGATTTTTGGACCAACTGCTGATTGACGTCGTTTATACTCATTAATGTCAACCAATTTAATAACACGTCTAACTGTAATTTCATCATAACCTTGCTCAATGAGTTGTTCAACAGAAAGATCTTGTTCAACATAACCAAGCAAAATTCCATCTAAAATATCATATGGCGGTAAACTATCTTCGTCTTTCTGATCTGGAGCCAATTCAGCTGAAGGAGGACGGGTAATTACTCTTTCAGGAATAACATATGAACGGGTATTTCGATATTTTGATAATGCAAACACCATAGTTTTAGGTACATCTTTGAGCACATCAAAGCCCCCAGCCATATCTCCATAAAGCGTAGCATAACCTACTGACATCTCACTTTTATTACCAGTTGTTAATACCAGACGTCGCCTTTTATTAGATAAAGCCATTAAAATAACGCCACGACAACGTGCTTGTAAATTTTCTTCTGTAGTATCTTTTTGTGTCCCTGCGAACATAGGTTTTAAAGATGACATAAACGCGTCAAACATTGGTTCAATCGAAATAATATCAAATTCCACGCCTAATATTTCAGCTTCTTCTTTGGCATCAGCAATACTAATGTCAGCCGTATAACGAAATGGCATCATAACAGCCTGCACCTTATCTTTGCCTAGTGCATCAACCGCAATAGCTAATGTTAGCGCTGAATCAATGCCACCAGAAAGACCCAATACTGCGCCTTGAAAACCATTTTTGGTAATATAATCACGTGTTGCAAGTACCAATGCATCATATATAGACGCTAAAGGATGATTTTCTTCTTCAGCAAGGGTAGTTTGGTTAGGTACACCTAATTCAATACAAGTGACTTGTTCTACAAAAGATTTTAGTTGGCAAACAATGTCACCATATTCATTGCAAACAAAAGACCCACCATCAAAAACAAGTTCATCTTGACCACCAACTTGATTAACATAAATAATAGGTAATCGGGTTCGAATGGCATGGGCTTTGATTAAATCGTGTCGACGCTGCTGCTTTTCATAGTCATAAGGAGAAGCGTTAATAGTTATTACTAAATCTGCATTCTGGGCACTAATTTGATCGATAGGCTGATTTTGCCAAAGATCTTCACAGATTAATAATCCAATTCTTTTACCTTTAAAATCGACAATACAGCTCTGATTATCTGCGGTAAAATAACGCTTCTCATCAAAAACATCATAATTAGGTAGCTGTTGTTTGTGATATCGCGTTAATAACTTTCCTGCATAAAAAAAGGATAATGCATTATAGATATGTCCATCTTGCCAATGCGGATGACCGATAATTACAGCACAATCAGTGCTAGCCTGTTGAACTAAAGATAGCGCTCTTTCACACCGATCTTTAAAATCAGCACGATAAATTAAATCTTCTGGCGGATAACCGCAGATAGCAAGTTCCGAAAAAATAATAAGGTCATTAGATGAATGGCAATGTATTAACTCAACAATTTGTTCAGTATTACCCTCTATATCGCCAACTCGCCAATTCTTTTGTGCTAAAACAGTAGATAAAGACATATAAAATTCAAAATCACAAATAAAAATTGGCGTTAAGTTTAAATGATTCTAAGTTGCGCTGCCACTTTTTTATCGTTAACATGAAGTAATAAATTAGCTTTGACTGGATTGGAAATTATTATGCAAAAGATTTTAAATGTAGCACTCGCCAAACGTAGTTATCCTATAATTATTGGTGAAAATTTACTAAATGAATTCCACCATTTTAAACTTCAGGCAGGTCAGCGCGTGTTAATCGCTACCAATGAAACTATTGCTCCACTTTATTTACAACCATTAATTGATATGCTAGAAAAGAATGGTGTGAAAACGGATTCCATTATTGTTCCAGATGGAGAAAAATATAAAACCATGGAAACATGGAATACTATTTTAACTGCTTTGCTTGCTAATAATCATACACGTAACAGCATACTTATTGCTTTAGGTGGTGGCGTAATAGGTGATGTTGCAGGTTTTGCCGCATCGGCATACCAACGAGGAATTAAGTTTATTCAAGTGCCTACGACACTATTATCACAAGTTGATTCTTCAGTCGGTGGTAAAACAGCTATTAACCATCCATTAGGTAAAAATATGATTGGTGCCTTTTATCAACCTCAATCAGTTGTTATTGATTTAAATTGCTTAAAAACTCTACCTCAACGTGAATTTTCCGCAGGTCTGGCCGAGGTCATAAAATATGGGATTATTTTAGATGAAGATTTCTTTAATTGGTTAGAAATACATATTGAAGAGTTACTCAATCTAGATGTCAAAGCACTCAGTTACTGTATTTATCGCTGTTGCCAACTTAAAGCCCAAATAGTTGCAGCAGATGAAACTGAACAAGATATGCGCGCTATATTAAATCTAGGCCATACTTATGGGCATGCAATTGAGGCTGAACTTGGATATGGCAATTGGTTACATGGTGAAGCTATCAGTGTTGGTATACTCATGGCAGCTCAAACCGCTAAATTATTAAA
This sequence comes from Gilliamella sp. LMG 34360, assembly GCF_984568995.1. Taxonomy (NCBI): domain Bacteria; kingdom Pseudomonadati; phylum Pseudomonadota; class Gammaproteobacteria; order Orbales; family Orbaceae; genus Gilliamella; species Gilliamella sp. LMG 34360. Next base: position 3,039,230 of record NZ_OZ474900.1, read on the forward strand.
TAAATTAACAGATAATGATATTGATCGTATAAAAAACTTATTAATTAAAGCTAAACTTCCTGTAATAAAACCTAAACAAATGTCCATAGAGTCTTACCTTCCACATATGATGCGCGATAAAAAAGTCCTATCAGGACAATTACGCCTAGTAATACCAACTAAAATTGGACATGCTGAAATTATTGATGGAATTAAAAAAGAGATAGTATTTGAATCTATACAACAAGTTTAAATCTCTATTTTTAATAATATTAAATATTTCTGTTATAAAATAAAAGGCGTGATACATTACGCCTTTCATTTTTTATAATAAAAATAACTTAATTTTACATTTTTGTTTTTTTAATCTGTTTATAAATAAGATTTAATATTAGCCCCAAGAACACCACTGCAATTGCAATATAAAATGCTTTAGTATAATCACCATCATTATTGACTAGAATATCAGCAGTTAGTTTTGGCGCAAAAAATGCAGCTGAAGAGTAACCAACAAAGATGATGCCATAGTTTACACCTTGGTTGGCAGGACCATAATTTTCCATCACCATTGGTGGGAAAACACCCATTACGCCCCCAAAACATAAGCCAAGTGCGATTATCCCAATGGCAAATCCTGCTTGTGATGGAATAAATAAAAAAGAAATAAAAGCAAATATAATTACCGAAAAGATAATATCTAATGTTTTATTTCTTCCTAATTTATCTGATACAGTGCCCCATACTACTCGCCCAGCACAATTACTTAGTGAATATAAACTGACATAAAAAGCAGCAAGGGCAGATGTTAATCCAAACATATTTTGCCCAATACCAGAAGCATTTGAAGCAATCATCAATCCGGAAAAAGCGCCAGTACCTAACATAAAGAAAATTAGATAAAAATATGGCGTTTTTAACATCTCTTGCCAGTTTTTATTAATGATAGGTTTACTTTGTTGACTGTTTGCTTGAACCCAACCTTCAGGTTGATAATTAGCTGGTGCTACTTTGATAAAAAAACTAGCAACCATAACAACCACGATATAGGTACAACCTAAAATTTTAAATGCATACAGCACATCAAAACTTTCAATCAAATAGTTACCGATTGGTGCAGCAATAATTGCTGCACCTCCCATACCAGCAGTAATAATGCCTGACGCAAGTCCACGTTTATCTGGAAAGAATTTAATTGTATTACTTAAGCAACCTGAATAAGCTAATCCTTGTCCAAAACCACTTAATAAACCATAAGTAATATAAAGCATCAAAGGACTGGTCACATAACCACTCAAATAAAACCCAAGCCCAAACAACAAACCACCAATAACACTAGACCATTTAGCTAAACCTTTATCCGTTAAAAAACCACCTAATATCATAGGAATTGGCCCAACGGCGGAATTTATGCCAAATGCAATCATAACATCTGACATACTCCAATTTTTTGCAGTACTCAACGGTCCTGCAAAAACACTAAAGGCATAAATAGCACCAGTACAAAGTAATATTGATGTTGATGCAACTAGAATAATCCATCTGTTAACATAATTTTTCGCTTTTACCATTATTAGACTCCATTCTTAGATTTATATCCTTTAATGCAGTCTTGCCAGCAATTCGCCCGAAAGTAAAAATATCGGTTAATGAATTACCACCAAGCCTATTACCTGCATGAATACCGCCAGCGACCTCACCTGCGGCATATAAGCCTTTAATTTTTTGTCCTGATTTATCTAACACATGGGTTTGTGTATCAATCCTTAGTCCACCCATAGTATGATGAACAGCTGGTTTTCTTGGTGTAGCATAAAATGGAGGAATTTGGACTTTTAAATCAAAAACATCTTTTCCAAATTCAGGATCGTTTCCAGCATCAACATAACTATTATAATTAGTTATAGTCTGTTTGAAGACGTTTGCATCCATACCCAGTTTTTGTGCTAACTCTTCTAAAGTATTAGCACAAAATAACGTGCCAGCCGCAATTTGTTTATCAATTTTTTCTTGAGAAGTGTTATAAGCAGTTTTCTTGATTGCTTCATCAGCAATTAAATAAAATAACCCACCATTATCAATTGCAGCTTGGGTAAGTTTGTCTCGACTACCATACTCATTAACAAAACGCCTACCTTGCTTATTAACCATAATGAAGTTTTGAGGAGGAACTTGTAATCCACTAAACAACGCACCTGTTTCAGGATCAGAAACAGGCATCATTTGTGAAAAGCCCATACCAACAAGATCAGCTCCAACACTTTGACCTAAAACAATACCGTCACCAGTAATAGCAGGCGAATTAGATGTTTTAATATCATCGTCAATTTCTGTCCAATAGGTATTATATTCTTTTAACATTTTGGTATTAGCACCAAAACCACCAGAAGCTAAAATAACTGCATCAGCTTTCACAGTAACTTTTTTACCATTTAAACCACTGCCAATCACTCCTGCAACTTGTCCATTTTCAACAAATAGCTCTTTTACTGCTGTATCAGTAATGATCATACCGCCATGCTCTTCAACATATTTTTGTAACGCTGAAACATAAGCATAACCTTCACTTTTTAGTGGTTTATGACCTCTACGCCATAATGCCCCAACAGGCATTGTCACATCATGTTTATCAAATTCAACACCAATATCTTCCAACCATTTAACTGAATCTAACGCTTCATCAGTTAAAATTTTAACTAAATCGTATTGACCATAAATTACATTGCCTAACTGGTCAGTTCTTTTACCGCCAAGATAGGTTTGGATACGATGTAACAACGCAGAATCAAATAAATAACCGGTCTTATCTTTATTTTCAGCCAGATAATCATTAATTTGCTGTCTTAATATTTTAAAATCATCAAGATATTCAGAATCAATAGTCGACTCATCCATTGTGGCAATTTCTTGTAAAGTATGACTCTCACCAGCAATAGCAGCAAACGTATTTTGCCATTTAGGATTGGCCGCATTCATTGGTCCTCCCGTACGGACAGTATTACCACCGACAGCAGGGAACTTTTCAACAACTATAACTTTTTTACCTTCTTGTAAAACACTTGCTGCAGCGGATAAACCAGCACCACCAGCACCCACGACAACCACATCAGTTTCATATTGCACATCGCTATTATCAATCGCACTTGGAGCTTTTGGTCGTTTACGTAAAACATCAGGATTAGCACCAGCCATCTTAATTGCTTTAGCCACACCATCAATCACACCATTACTGGTGACGGAGGCACCTGATAAAATATCCACATTAAGAGTTTGTCCTTCAAGAATTTGTGATGGAATACGTTTAAATACCACATCAGCAATGCCTTCTGATTCACCTTCAGTATCAATATCAATTGACTCAATACGATCATTCGACAGTACAACCACCATTGGTAAATCACCGTTATGACCTGGTGCTGTAACACAATATCTTCCCGGTTCAAAAGAGATTTCCTCTGGAACATTAAGTAAGCTAACAACTTGGGTAAAGCGAATAAAACGGAAAAAACAACTATCTAAAAAATCAATAGTACGTTCTGATTTGAGATCACCTTTTTCATCAAATGCTTCATGTGCTCGTCCAAGCAAGAATTCATAGCCTGGCATAACAGTGGCATTTACACCTGGCGCATCAAGTATTTGTCTTAGATGTAATTGTGCTCTTGATGAACCTTGCACATCATAAGAAGCACCTACAATCATCACTGGTTTGCCATCAAATGGATGTAAATTAAATGATAGCCATTCAATAATACTTTTTAGTGCTGATGGAATAGAATGATTATGTTCTGGAGTAGCAATAATTACACCATCTGCTTGTATAATTTTATTATTAAAATTCTGAATAACCAGATTATTAGATTGATCATCTGTTTCATTAAACATTGGCACATCAATCAATTCTAATATTTCAATTTCAGCTTTATTAGCAAAATGTTTTTGCATAAATTGTAATAAGATACGGTTATAAGATTCCTGAGCATTTGTTCCAACAATTCCAATTAATTTCATTATAGTGCTCCTTCTTCAGCTGCTTGTTTCCAACTAAATTTCTTATTTTGTTCCGTATTAAATTTTGCTTTCTTGAGTAATTCATTAGTAAGAGTAACAAACAAAATGAATTCATCGAAACATTCATCTAATTCTTTAACTTTATCGTGGTAGATAAGATCACCATTTTCATCAAAAGCTTGGAGAGAATGCCCTAAAAGAAATTCTGAACTTGGCATAATTCGTGCTTTTAACTCTGGTGCATCTAAAATTTGCCGTAAATGTGCCTGTGCTCTTGAAGAACCTAACGAGCCATGAGAAGCCCCCACAATCATCACACATTTATTAATTAGTGGACGAGTTGTGTAAGACAACCACTCAATAGCACTTTTTAAAGCAGCAGTAATTGAATGATCATATTCTGGTGTGGCTATAATTACCCCATCAGCATCTTCAATTTTATCTGATAACTCTTTTACTGTTGAAGGTGGCGTTTTATCTTTAGGTTCATTAAATGCGGGCAACGACTTAATTTCACAGACTTCAATTTCTACTTTGTCTGCAAAATGCGCTTTCATAAAATGGAGTAATTTTCTATTAGTTGAACGATCCGAATTTGTGCCAACTATGCCAATAAATTTCACTTTAAAACCTCACTTAGTACCTTTCAGTACAAATTTTATTAATATCTAACTTTTTCAAAATAAATTCTTTAGAAATCCCGCAAAACAGTTGTATATTTAATTATTAGATTTAGTATGTTTATTTTGGGGTAATATGCTTATAAAAGTTAGTTTAGAACAGAAAAATCCATTTGTGAAATAGCTGATTAATTATAGGGTTATAAGCAATTTGTTATAACATAGTAAAACAGGAAATGAGATATAAAATGACTAAAATAAATTCATTAAATATGCTGCAATACATTGATGTTTTACTTAAACATGGCAATTTTACCAAAGCTGCAAAAAATCTTTATATTTCTCAATCATATTTAACGCAAACAATAAAAAAAGTAGAAAACCAAATTGGTATTGAAATCATTAATCGTCAAACGATTCCTTTACAATTAACAGAAGCAGGTAAAATTTATTATCAATATCTAGTTTCACTGGTGGACAAACAAGAACAATTTAAACGAAAAATCAAAAAGTACAAGGATACAAATTACACCGTAATTCAAATAGGTGTATTACCTAGTTTAGGTACATATTTACTGCCACTATTTTTGCCTGCATTTATGCAAAAATATCCAAATATAAAAATTGAATTACATGAATATACGCCAACAAGTCTTGAAGAAAAAACAGAAAATAATATGTTGGATTTTTTTATTGGACAAAATCCCGAAACAATATCACAAAACTTAATTAGTCATGCTTGTGGCAAACATTGCTATTATGCGCTAATCCCGCAAAGCTCAAAACTTTATCAAGAAAATCCTAAAATACTTGAATTTAATGATGAGTTTATAAAAAAGTTACTACAAGAAAAACTTATTTTAACAGCGCATGGCTCAGCGATTCGTCATCAGATTGAATATCTAATTCAAAAATATAAAATCGAACCCCAAATAATTCTTGAAAGTAGTAATATTTTTACACTTGTTGAGTTAGCCAAAAAAGGGATTGGCATCACTTTTATTCCAGAAAGTGTCAATATTTGTAGTAAAAAAAATGATCAAGCTTATAATTTATTACCATTGCCATTAGAACTGATTTCGCTTAATTATTTTATTGCATACTCTGCAAATAAAACTTTAAATTCAGCGGAAAAGGGACTTGTTGATATTTTTATATCATCCCTGAATCGTGAAGCGATGTCATTTAACTAATACCAATTTAATTTGTAAAATACTTTATTGAGTAAGCAAACCATCTGAGCAAGCAAACTTATGATTAACTGTAACAATCATTCCTTCAATGTTAGGTATTTTATTTATAGCTGATATAGCATACTGAGCACTTGCACCATAAAGCTGAGTAGTCCAAATTTCACCGCCTAGCGATTTTTTTGACACAATACTGATACTGGCTAGATCTGTTTCTACGGGGTACCCGGTTTGGCTATTAAAAATATGATGATAGGTTTTGCCATTATAATTAAATGTTCGTTCATAGATACCTGATGTTACTACTGACTGATTTTTAATTTTTAGCGCAGTGATAACATTTCCTCTCGGTTGAAAAGGATTCTGAATACCAACTCGCCAGTATCCATCATCATGAAAAGGACAATCACCAAAAGTTAGAACATTTCCGCCTAAATTAATAAATGCTGCTTTGGCATTTTGTTGTTTAAAAAACTCAATGATTTTATCAGCAAAAAAACCTTTAGCTAATGCACCTAAATCAATAGCCATTCCCGATTGAGCAAGAAAGACTGAATTATTAGATTCATCTAAAACAATGTTATTAGGATTAATAAGCTTTAATTTTTGTTGTATTTCTATATCAGAAGGATATCTAGCATCATAAAAACCAACTCGCCAAGTTTGAATTAAAGGCCCTATTGCAATATTTAAAAAACTATTATCAATAGTACTTTGGATTTTACCAATCCTAATTAATGCAAAAAGGTCTGCTGAAACTGACACAAATTTAACACCAGCATTATGATTTATCTTCATTAATTCTGATTTAGGATTATTGGCACTAAAACGGCGCTCATAATCTATCAACCGCCTTTCAGCTTCATTTAATAACACTTCTGCATTATCGTCCAACAACCATATTTCAATTATAGTCCCCATTATATGAATATATCGTCTTTGTTGATGCATTGCTTATTGTTCCTAAATTAACAATTTTACACATTACAACTATTTGTTAACAAAAACCAGTCGCTACTAATGTCCATTATCCATGATAAATTAAAAAGCAGATTGTTTGTAAACTTTTTATTACACCACTAACGGATAACTTATAAATTCACTAATTTATAAAAAACGCCATTATATAGCGTATAAAACATTATAAAAACATCATAATGATATAAAAATTAAAAATTCTATTTACTATTATGTAATTCTGTGTTTACATAGTGGACGTTTATGTAATTAATATTTTACATATAAAATGTTTAAAAGATTTTCATAAGGAAAGCAAAATGTTAAAAGATACTTTGAATAATGTTCGAATTAGAGATGAGCATATGTTAATCACCCCTGATGAAATAAAACAACTTTATCCACTTTCTCCAGAATTAGAAAACCAAATTGCCTCATCACGCAAAACTGTAGTTGATATTTTAGAAAGAAAAGATCCGCGATTACTTATTGTCTGTGGCCCATGTTCTATCCATGATCCTCAAGCAGCCATTGAATATGCACATAAATTAAAAAAATTATCTGACGAAGTCAGTAATGATTTATTTATTGTTATGCGTGTTTACTTTGAAAAACCTAGAACAACTGTTGGTTGGAAAGGTATGATAAACGATCCACATATGGATAGTTCATTTGATATTGAGCATGGACTGAAAAAAGCCCGTAAATTATTACTTGATATCACTAAAATTGGTTTACCTATCGCTACCGAAGCATTGGATCCAAACACACCACAATACATTGCCGATTTAATTAGCTGGTCTGCCATAGGTGCAAGAACCACAGAATCACAAACCCATCGTGAAATGGCATCAGGTTTATCCATGCCAGTCGGTTTTAAAAATGGTACAGATGGTAATTTAGATGTCGCAATTAATGCCATGAAGTCAGCTTCTATGCCTCACCGCTTTGTAGGTATCAACCAGCAAGGTCAAGTGACGGTTTTACAAACTGTCGGTAATTCGCATGGACATGTGATCTTACGTGGGGGTAAAGCTCCAAATTATGATGCTGAAAATGTCGCACTATGTGAAATACAGATGAAAAAAGCAGGGTTGTTACCAAATTTAATGATCGACTGTAGTCATGCCAATTCTAATAAGGATTACCGTAACCAACCAATTGTTGCCGATTCAATTATTGAGCAAATCAAACATGGCAATAACTCAATTATTGGAGTGATGATTGAAAGTAATTTGGTTGAAGGTAATCAATCTTCTGAGCAACCAAAAGAAAACTTTAAATATGGAGTATCCGTGACCGATGCTTGTATCAGCTGGAATGAAACAGAAACATTACTTCGAAAAATGGCAAGTACGTTATCACAACCACTTGTAGCAAGACAAACACAAGATGCTAGTGTTTAATGTAACCATTTTCACTTAACAAAAAAACCGCCGACAAATGTCGGCGTTTTTTTATATTACATTACCCTAACTGTTTACGTGCATTACGAAATATTCGCATCCATGGACTATCTTCTCCCCAATTATCAGGATGCCATGAATTAGTTACGGTTCTAAATACTCGTTCTGGGTGAGGCATCATAATAGTTGCACGACCATCACTTGAAGTTACCGCCGTAATACCATTTGGTGAGCCATTTGGATTAGCAGGATACTGCTGCGTTACATCGCCGAAATGGTTAATGTAACGAACAGTAATTAATCCTGATGCTTCTAAATTAGATAAATGAACATCATCACGAACTTCAACTCGCCCTTCTCCATGTGATACCGCAATTGGCATATGTGAACCCGCCATATCAGTAAACAGTAATGAAGGGCTAGATTGAATTTGAACTAAACTAAAACGTCCTTCAAATCGTTCTGATAAATTACGCACAAAACGAGGCCACAAATCAGCACCAGGAATTAGCTCTTTCAAATTCGACATCATCTGACAACCATTACAGACACCGAGTGATAAAGTATCATTGCGATGAAAGAATTGTTCAAATTCATGTCTAACTTTTTCATTAAATAAAATTGATTTAGCCCAGCCTTCTCCTGCTCCTAAAACATCACCATATGAGAAACCACCACAAGCAACAAGAGTATTAAATTGATCCAATGTCACCTGACCTGATAATAAATCAGTCATATGGACATCAATTGATTCAAAACCAGCTCGATCAAATGCCGCCGCCATTTCAACATGAGAGTTAACACCTTGTTCACGTAATATTGCAACTTTCGGTTTCACTCCTTTTGCAATATAAGGTGCGGCAATGTCTTGCGTTGGATCAAACGTAAGTCGCACATTCAAGCCCGGATCGTCCTCATTTTGTTTAGCCTGATGTTCTTGATCGGCACACACTGGATTGTCGCGTAAACGCTGCATTTGCCATGTGGTTTCAGCCCACCACGTTCTTAACATTAAACGAGATTCACTATAAACTACAGCAGCATTATTACGTATAATGAATTGCTGCCCTGCTTCAGCTTTACCTAACGTATGAATCGCATGAGAAAGCCCAAAGCGCTTAAAGCATGCTATAACCTTATCTAAATCCCTACTATGAATTTGAATAACGGCACCCAGTTCCTCATTAAATAGTGAAGCAATCACATCACTACCTAGCGTATGAATATCAACATCAATACCACAATGCCCGGCAAATGCCATTTCCGCTAAGGTAACCAATAAACCACCATCCGAACGATCATGATAAGCAATCAACATATTTTCAGCGATTAATGTTTGGATAGCTTGATAAAAAGCCGCTAATTCATTAGCATCATGAACATCAGCTGTTCTTTGCCCTAAATGACGATAAACTTGAGCTAATGCAGTTGCTCCTAATGCTTGATGACCTTTGGATAAATCAATAAGCAATAATAAATTATCTTCATCTGTACATAATTGTGGTGTGACAGTTTTACGAACATCTTCAACTCGAGCAAATGCGGAAATCACTAACGATAACGGTGAAGTAACTGTTTTTTGTTCACCATCTTGTTGCCATGTTGTTTTCATTGACATTGAATCCTTTCCAACAGGAATCGCCAACCCTAAAGCAGGACATAACTCTTCACCAATAGCTTTAACTGCTTGATACAAACCGGCATCTTCACCTGGATGACCCGCAGCAGCCATCCAGTTAGCCGAAAGCTTAATCCGTTTGATATCGCCAATGTTAGTCGCCGCGATATTGGTAATTGCTTCACCAACAGCTAATCTTGCTGATGCAGCAAAATCAAGCAGAGCAACTGGAGCGCGTTCACCAATAGACATGGCTTCACCATAATAACTGTCTAAACTAGCTGTAGTCACCGCACAATCAGCTACAGGCACTTGCCAAGGTCCAACCATTTGATCGCGTGCGACCATTCCTGTTACTGATCGGTCACCAATGGTAATTAAAAAAGTCTTTTCAGCAATAGTTGGCAAATGTAAAACCCGTTTAACAGCATCATATAAATTAATATCATCTGTTGAAAAGTTATCACCATGAGCTTGTTGAGATTTAACTTCACGTAGCATTTTTGGGGGTTTACCTAATAAAACATCTAACGGTAAATCTATCGGATTATTATTAAAATATTCATCATGTAAAACCACTGATTTATTAACTGTTGCTTCACCGATTACTGCATAAGGAGCACGCTCACGTTGGCAAAGTTCATCAAACAATTCAAGGCTTTCTGGATGTATTGCCAATACATAGCGCTCTTGTGATTCATTACACCAAATTTCTAACGGTGACATGCCTGGCTCATCACTTAATATTTTGCGCAGTTCAAACTGACCACCACAGCCACCATCACTAACTAGTTCCGGCATAGCATTAGATAGGCCACCAGCACCAACATCATGGATAAACAAAATAGGGTTTTCATCACCAAGTTGCCAGCAACGATCGATTACTTCTTGGCAACGACGTTCCATTTCAGCGTTATCACGTTGAACTGATGCAAAATCAAGATCAGCATGAGATTGCCCTGATGTCATTGAAGAGGCCGCCCCTCCTCCTAAACCGATATTCATAGCTGGTCCACCAAGAACAATTAATTTTGAGCCGATAGGGAATTCCCCTTTTTGGATATGTTCACGACGAATATTTCCCAAACCACCAGCTAGCATAATAGGTTTATGATAACCTCTAACTTCTTCACCATTAAAGCTATTTACTTTTTCCTCATAGGTACGAAAATAGCCTAACAACGCGGGACGTCCAAACTCATTATTAAATGCGGCACCACCTAAAGGACCATCCATCATAATGTCAAAAGCACTTACAATTCTGTCGGGTTTACCAAAATCTTGTTCCCATGGCTGTTCAAAATTCGGAATTCGTAAATTTGAAACAGAAAAACCAACTAATCCAGCTTTTGGTTTAGCGCCTTTTCCTGTCGCACCTTCGTCACGAATCTCCCCTCCGCTACCCGTTGCTGCGCCCGGCCAAGGGGATATTGCTGTTGGATGATTATGAGTTTCAACCTTCATTAAAATATCAGCATACTCCTGATGATAACTGTAAATTCGATTACCATAATCTGCAAAAAATCTGCCTACTTTAGAACCATCCATAACCGCAGCATTATCTTTATAAGCAGATGACACATAATCAGGTGTATTTTCAAAAGTATTTTTGATCATTTTAAACAGTGATTTAGGTTGCTTAACACCATCAATAATCCAATCTGCATTAAAAATTTTATGTCGACAATGCTCTGAGTTTGCTTGAGCAAACATATACAGCTCAATATCTGTCGGATTACGATTTAATTTTTGAAAATTTTCAACTAAATACTCAATTTCATCAGATGCTAACGCTAAACCTAACTTGATATTAGCCTCTTCTAATGCTTGACGCCCTTGACCTAATAAATCCACAACAGTTACTGGTGCTGGTTTATCGGCTTTAAATAATTGTTCTGCTTGATCAAAACTGGTTAATACGGTTTCCATCATACGATCATGAATCAACTCGGCAAATTTATCTTGCTGAGACTGCGTCAAAGGCGAACTTGTTACAACATAATAAGCAATACCCCGCTCAATACGACGAATTTGAGTTAACCCACAATTGTGAGCAATATCAGTTGCTTTTGATGACCATGGGGAAATCGTACCGGCACGAGGGGTGACTAAAAAAAGTTGTTTTTTGGTTTTACAATCTCTATCTATGTGAACAGATTTGGGACCATATTGTAATAACTTATCAAGTGTTAATTGTTGCTCAACTGTGAACTCATTAATTGAATCAATAAAATGGACAAATTGTGCTTCAAGGCTAATAACAGGAATGGATTTTTCATGACAAACAGATAGGATTTTACTAATACGAAATGCGGATAAAGCAGAAGAACCAGCTAAAATTTTCATACTAATTACTCTTTTTGAAACCAAAACAGGTAAAAAATAGAACAATAGTATAAAAGAAACTGCACATTATGGCTATCTTAAAAACAGTTTATATTGAGTTGATGAAAAAATATTAAATTACATAAATTTTTGATAAACACTGAATATAAGATAATAGAGAAATTCACAACATCATGTTTTAATTATTTTTATAAATAAACATTAACCCTACATTCTACTTCATACATATTATTTGTATTATACAGAACTAAACCCAAAGTAGTTGCAGTGCTAATCAACAAGATTTTATTTATATGTTAAATAAATTTCTACTAGACAAAGTTAGCCCCTCCTAATTTACGACAACGAAATACACCTGTTTTGCTATCAAAAAATTTTACCCAATTTACTCAATAAAAAACCATCTATCAAAGAGAAAAACAGCTTAATTTAAATGAAAATTTTTAGACAATCGAGAAAAAGAGGTTACTTTTAAAAAAGTGAAAATCGTAATCAAACATTGCAGATAATATTACTTGACCAGCTAAATAGATAGCACCCTGATAGAAACTGATATCTAAAGCACTACAAATTTAAAAAAATGATATCAAAATTAACTAAATATAAGTAAATTAATGCAAAAATATTAATTTGCTATAAAATAAAATACATATTACTGATAAAAACTATAAATAGTAATTATCATTTTTATGAATTATAAGGAAAATTTAAAGTGGAATTTATTTTTTTATTCCTCATTATTATCGCTCTGTTTATTGGAGTATTTGTTAATTTTTATAATTTAAAAGAACAAATTTGGGTATTACAAAATCAACTGACGGAATTACAAAAGCATCTTTTATCTTTTACGCAGCAACATTATGTATCAAATAAAGCTAATGTTGAAGAAGAAGAAAGTTATACAGATCAAACATCTTCTACCCCTACAGTTAATAACAATCTTGATCCCCAAAACAAAAACAATTCTATTGAAATTAAACAAAGTGCCGAAATAACTCAATCAATGATTAATACTCATTGTGATGAAACAGAAAACTTTTCGGAATCATTAATACCAGAAATAGAAGTAAAACAGCCTTTAAGTCACTACCATCAAGAATCAACATTTTCAACTTTGGCATTTAATGAAAAAAATGATCAAGCTTTAGATGACTTAGTTAATCAAACTAATTTAGAACCAATAGCTGAAAAAGTAGTGGGTGTTGAACATAATAAACAATACTATGAAAAACAAACATTTACAGAGAAAGCATCATCAATACCTATAACCAACTCAGATAGTCAACCTGAAATTAAAGAGGTGTCACAAAATACATTTAATTCAAACCATAAACAATCAGAAGACAATGAAATCAATATCGGTTATGTTTTTTTCAATTGGTTAATTAAAGGTAATATCATTGCGAAAGTTGCAATTGTGATCCTGTTTTTAGGATTATCTTATCTATTTAAATATAGTATTGAGCATAACTACATGTCACCTGAAATCAGAATTCTAGGTGCCGTAATATTAGGTATTGGATTATTAGCTGCTGGATGGAAATTACGATTAAAACGCCAAATTTATGCCCTTATTTTACAGGGAGGGGGTATTGCTGTTTTATATCTTACTATTTTTGCAGCTTTCAAGTTATACGAGTTAGTTCCAGCTTTACTTACCTTTGCTATTTTAGTTGTTATATGTTCTACCAGTATTTTATTTGCAATATTACAAAGAGCAATGAGCTTGGCAATTATTGCTTGTGTTGGGGGATATGTAACACCAATTTTATTATCTGACGGTTCTGGTAACCATGTTGCATTATTTAGTTATTATTTAATGATTTCAACAGCAATATTGCTAATCAGTATCACACAATCTTGGAGAAGTCTTAATTTATTAGGATTTTTATTTACTTTTGTCATCTCGTTAGTTTGGGGAATAAATAATTTCACTTCAGAATTCTATATTGAATGTCAAATATTTATATTTGCCAATTTAGTTATCTACGGGATTTTAGCTGTATTATTATCAGTCCGAAGCATACGTACAGAAGAGTATCAAAATATAATTGATTTGCTGTTACTATTTGGTGCACCATTATGCGGGTTTGGATTACAATATGCTATTACTCAACAGTGGGAATTTGGTCCTGCATTTTCATCATTAGGATTTGGATTATTCTATCTTGCTGGTGCCTATATCATTTTACATAAATGGAAATCACTAGCTAAAACAATATCATTATTTTGGCTAGCTATTGGGGTTTCATTTATTACATTATCTATTCCGCTGGCACTTAGCGCCAATTGGACCGCTTTATTATGGATGTTTGAAGGAACAGCCATTACTTGGATTACGCTATCTCAAAAATATTACCGAACAGCTTTATTTGGTGTATTAATCACGTTACTAGGTATCATTTCGGTATTGATATCTTTAGCATATTATCAAATAACCCCAATATTATTCACTTTACTTTCAGGAATAAGCAGTATTATTTTATTTATTAATGCTTGTTTGTGGCATTACTATGGACAAAAAACTGAAATAACTAGAGTGATAAAATTATCTTATTTATCTATTTCTATTATTAGTTGGATATTATGGATTTTATTGAGTGTTCCACTATTTTTAGATCAAACCCCTTTTGAAATTTCATTAATTTTATTATGTGAAACTGCTTCAGTTTGGTTATGGTATTTCATAGGTAGAAAAATTAATTGGAGTATTATATGTAATGGGATGTTATTACTCTGGATTGCACTGATTATAAGCTTATATAAAAGTGAGAGCGCCTCATGTTATTATTTATCCGACTATTGGATTTGCAGTTTAGCTTGGATCATAACGTTCATAAGCTGTTATGTTTATTTATATAAAATAAATTCAGCAAAAATTAATAATAATCTATCAAATGATAACCATCTAATTTTACTACATATTAGCCTGTTTTGGACGCTATTATACTGGTTACTTCAAGAATTAATTCATATATTCGATGCCTTACCATGGGGATATGAAGTCATAAAATGGAGTTTAATGGCAACCATCGCATGTAGTATTATTTTACTGTTTTATTTTCTTATTAAACGCCAATATATTACTTCATTCTTATTAATAAAAAGTTATTGGGCTGTGGGCTTACTTCCCCTAATTGGATACATTGCATACTATTTGGTTGCGGGTCTAAGCATGAGTGGTCAAATTATCTATTGGAGTTATATTCCAATTATTAATCCACTTGAAGAAAGTGCTATTTTTAGCTTACTCATGTTTAGCGTTTGGATAAAATTAATGACAAATTATGTGCAATTTGACAATAAAACAACAGACTTTGTTAGCTGGAACATTCCATTACCTAATTGGATTTTAATATCGTTAGCAACCTTAACATTTCTTTGGGGTAATAGTGTCGTATTGCGCTGTTTGAGTCAAATATTTGATATCTCTTGGAACACACATACTTTGTGGCACAATAATATTGTACAAATGACCGCATCGCTCCTCTGGATGCTAAGCGCTGTAATTTTAATCGCTATTGGACACCGTTATTCTTTTCGTAAAATATGGTATAGCGGACAGTTAATTCAAATCACCGTAATTATTAAACTAATATTTGTTGATATACAAGAAACTGATGGTTTATTACGTGCATTTGCATTTATTGGTATAGCATTATTAATGTTATTAATCGGTTACTTAGCACCTATACCGCCAAAACAAAGTGATGAAGATATAACCATAAAAAATTAAAAAATGATATAAAAAGATTATAAAAACAATTTAATTTAATGACTTTAAGTGATTATTTTGAAAAATTCAGGAAAAATAAAATTGATTTGTTCGTAGTTAAAAGAAAATTAAGTTCCTGAATAATTATTTATATTAATGGATAGAAAATTATGAAAAAAATCTTATTCAGCTCCCTTTTGCTAATAAGTGGATTGTGTCAAGCAACTGATCAAACTAATCAATATGCTTATGGCGCTATAATAGAAATTAGTGATAATACTAGCATGTATAATCGAATAGACTTGACCAGTGAAGTTTATACTCAAACATTATCAAACACATTAGATGATGTACGCGTTTTCAATCATAAAGGTCAACTAGTGCCTTTTGCCTTAGTGAATGTTTATCAACAATATGATGAAAATGATACCTTTCCTGTCACTGTATACTCATTAGATAATACTCAACAATCTTATAAAAAAGAGGAACAACAAAATAAGCATCCAATAGATCAATACAGTATTAATATCAATAATAAAAATGTGCAAATTTACCTTGATAACACGAGTAAACAGGAGGAATATAGCGCAACCTACTTGTTACAAATCCCTAATGAAATTAAATTAGAACAACCATTCAGTCGTTTATCTATTGATTTTGATACATCCAAAAATCTGAATTGGCAAGCAACAGCTAACCTACTTTATAGTAATGATTTAAAAAAATGGCAAACTGCAATTAATGATATTCCTATAATGTCCTTGACAGATAACAACAATAATCAATCATTAAAAGTTAATACTATTGATTTACCGTCCGGTATTAATTTCAAATCTAACTATTGGATTTTACGATTAAAATCCGATAAGAAAATAGTTCCTAGTATTAAAGGAGTTGAATTTACGTCAAGAAAACAAATGCCAACAAAGGCTCTTTATCCTATTAATTTCGATTTAATTTCTGCAAATGAGCAAGAGGCTATTTATCAGTTACCAACATCACTACCAATAAAAGAACTCTCAATTAAACTAAAAAATGAGCGAACTGTCTTACCTGCAAGTATCTATTATAAAATTAGTGATAGTGATAAAACGTGGCATAAACTTGATGATTTTATTTTTCGGCGTATAAATGATGATAAAGGTCAATCAATTAAAATTAATAATTCAGTACTAAATATTAAACAGCTAAAAATCAAAGCAATTAATGCTTCTTTAAATGATGCTCCTCTCGTGACTGCTTATCGCTATCGAATGAGTGTTATTTTCAACAGTGCCAATAATGGACCTTTCATTCTTGCTTGGGGGTCAGCCAATGCTCAACCCGCTTCATTAAGCGAAAAAGCTCTACTTAATGACTCAATATCCCCTCAAAATGTGCCTGAAGCTTATTTAGGTGATAATGTCAAGTTAGGCAACAAAAAAGTATTATCTAAAACAGAAAATGTTTCAACTAAATCACCTATATTATTAAAATTGTTAATTTGGGGTGTTTTAATTGCAGCTTCAATATTTTTAATGTTTTTAGCTTTGAAATTATTAAAAGAAATGAAAAAGTTAGAATAATAAAAAAGATTATATTATTAGATTTGATAAAACCATATTAACATTTTGATATTGTAAAAATATCAATACTATTGACTTATAAAATAACTTAGGGAAAATAAGATAAATGATTCTTGCAATTGATGTTTATTATATAAATAACCAAGCAAAATCTGTAGGTATTTTATTTAATCATTGGACCGATAATAAATCAGATATTAAAAAAATCATTATTGACTATCAAAATAATGTTGCCCCCTATCAATCAGGTCAATTTTATCAACGAGAACTACCTTGCATAATGTCACTTTTAAATAAAATTGATTTAAGTAAAATTACCACTATTGTTATTGATGGATATGTACACTTGAATAACGGTAAGATAGGGTTGGGAGGCTATTTATATAATACTTTAGATAAGAAAATACCTGTTATTGGAGTAGCGAAAAAACCCTTTTATGAAAATAATGAATATTTAATTGAAGTAGTTCGAGGGCAAAGTAAGCATCCTTTATATGTCACCGCGTTAGGTATATCATTAGAAGAGGCTGCGGAAAATATAAAATTAATGTCAGGTAAATATAGAATGCCTGATTTGCTTAACTATTTGGATCAACAAACAAAATTATTTAAATTTGAAGATTAAAGATAAAATTATTGATAATTCGCCGACCTAAATCGGCGAATATCATACATATTATAGCTTAAGCATCGTTCCAGCTATCTCTCAAACCCACAGTTCGATTAAATACCAAATTATCATCTGAAGCATATTTGCTGTCTAAACAAAAATATCCTTCACGTTCAAATTGAAAAGCCTTACCTACCTCAGCATATTGTAAACTTGGTTCAACAAAACCTTTTTTGATCAATAAAGAATTAGGATTAATGGTTGATAAAAAGTCATCAGCCGATCCAGGATTTGGCGTATTAAACAAACGATCATAAAGACGAATTTCAGCTGGCTTAGCAAATTTAGCTGACACCCAATGAATCACCCCTTTAACTTTACGCCCATCTTCAGGATTTTTATTTAACGTAGCTGGATCGTAAGTACAGTAAATAGTTTGGATATTACCTTCTGCATCTTTTTCAACGCGATCAGCACGAATCACATAAGCATTACGCAAACGAACTTCTTTTCCTAAAACTAAACGTTTATAATTTTTGTTAGCTTCTTCTCTAAAATCAGCTCGATCGATATAAATTTCACGAGTAAAAGTTACTTCACGATTTCCTAACTCTGGACGATTAGGATGATTTGGCATGCTTAATACTTCATCAATTGTTTCTGAAAAGTTTTCAATTACCACTTTAATAGGATCAAGCACAGCCATAGCTCGTGGCGCATTTTCATTAAGATCTTCACGAATACAAAACTCTAGCGTGCTCATCTCAACAGTATTTTCTTGCTTTGTTACGCCAATGCGACGACAAAATTCACGAATTGAAGCGGGTGTATACCCACGACGACGTAGACCTGAAACAGTGGGCATACGTGGATCATTCCAACCATCAACAATCTTTTCTGTGACTAACAGTGTCAATTTACGTTTAGAAGTTATTGCATATTCTAAATTTAAACGAGAAAACTCATACTGATGTGGCCGTGCTTCAATGGTGATATTATCCAATACCCAATCATATAAACGGCGGTTATCTTGGAACTCAAGTGTACAGAGAGAATGAGTAATGTTTTCAATCGCATCAGATATACAATGGGTAAAGTCATACATTGGATAGATACACCACTTATTACCTGTTTGGTGATGCTCTGCAAATTTAATGCGATATAAAACAGGATCTCGCATAACGATGAATGGTGATGCCATATCAATTTTAGCGCGTAAACAAGCTTTCCCTTCTGCAAATTTACCTTCTTTCATTTGTTTAAAAAGCACTAAATTGTCATCAACACTACGGTCACGGTAGGGACTATTTTTACCTGGTTGGGTTAGAGTTCCTCGATATTCGCGGATTTCATCAGCTGATAATTCATCAACATAAGCAAGACCTTTTTCGATAAGCTCAATAGCATACTCATATAAACGGTCGAAATAATCAGATGAATAACAAATTTCACCATCCCATTCAAAACCTAACCAGCGTACATCTTCTTTAATTGACTCAACATATTCAATATCTTCTTTAGCTGGATTAGTATCATCAAAACGTAAATTACATTTACCTTGATAATCTTGAGCAAGACCAAAGTTTAAACATATTGATTTAGCATGGCCTATATGTAAATAACCATTTGGTTCCGGTGGAAAACGAGTATGCGTTGTTTTATATTTTCCTGCTGCAAGATCTGCATCAATAATTTGGCGAATAAAATTTGTTGGACGATTATCAGTCTCAGCCGGTAGTGAACCGCTCATAAAAAAACCTCTGATTATATATTTCAACGACGAATTTAAAAATTTGTTCGATCACTTTTTATCATTTTGACCAAAGAATATAACAAATTTTTTGTTTTTCTGAAATGGAAAAAACAGACTTTTTATATTGATAAAACAATATGTTTCATTACAATTTATGCATATCTGTGATTTCTGACAAGATAGCCTGCAAGTAACGATGATTAAAAATAGATAATATCATTACGATATGTTAAATTTAGTTAGCAGTTTGTCTTTCGCTGACAAATAGCATTGCGGTTATTCCAACCATTGTAATAACTGCCGCTAAGTAAAAACCACTATTTAAACTTCCTGTTTTATCGGCAATCAAACCTGTAAAATAAGGAGCACAAATCGATGCAGTCATGCCAAAAAAATTATACAGCCCAAATGCAGTACTTAATGATACTTTAGGAGCATTATCAGCAACTAAAGCTATCAGTACAGGATTTAAACTAATTTTACCAATAAAACCATATAATACAAGCACTGCAATAAGTTCAATATAAGAATGACAATACACTATTGAAAAAATTGCAATTAGTGATAATGGCATCATAAATAATATTACAGGTTTGCGACGACCCAATTTATCAGAAATATAACTACATAATATTGTCCCAATAATTGAGATCCAAGGCACAATTGATGCAATTTGTGAGGCTTCTATTTTGTTCATGCCCCTTTCTACTTCAAGATAGTTTGGCAACCAAGTAATAATAACAAAGAAAGCATAAATAGAACAAAAGATGGTGATATAAGCTAAAACAAGATTACGATTTTTAAAAAGTTGAGAAAAATTAGTTTTTTGAGAACTTGATATTTCAACTAAAGCACTTCCTTTTTCTTTAATACAAAAAATCATTAAAAGAGTAACTATTACTATTGGAATTGCAACCATCACAAACGGTATTTTCCATGAAGTATTGAAAAGCGAAATCATCACACTTGAAAGATAATATCCCATCGCGATACCAAATGACATACCACTACCAATAATTGCACTACCTAATGTTATCCATTTTTTGGGGATTGCTTCGGTAGATAAGGCATATTGTGGTCCATAATAACATCCTTGTGCCGCACCGGCTAATATCCAAAGTATAAGGAAAGTTGAGAATGAAGACGCAAAATATACACAAGCTATAAAGATAGCATAGAGAAAAAATCCTGTAACTAAAACACGTTTACGACCTATTCTATCACCAAGAACGCCTGATGGTATTTGAAACAATGTATAAGCAAGAAAAAACAAGCTCATAATGCCCCCTGTTTGGGCTTTAGTTAAACCAAACTGAGTTTGTAACTCACCTACTAAAGGACTTAAAACAGATCTTCCGGCATAAATAACAATCCAACCCAAAAAGAAAATAACAACTAATCTAATCCAATAAGATTTAGGAGTTGAATGCTTTGAGTCATCGATCATAATATTTACCTCACAGTTCAATAGAGTAAATATTATCTTATGATAGCTTCCTATAAATATATTACAGGAACTTCACAATTATGATTAATTTTAATAATAACGGATTAATTATAAAAAAATAATTAAGGATAGCTAGACTTCAATGAAACCACAAACCTTGCTCCACCAAGAGGGCTGGTAACAACGAAAGCATTACCATTATGAAACTCTGCCATTAATTTGACATAAGCTAATCCAAGACCATAACCACCAGTAGAACGTGTTCGACTGGTATCAAGTCTGGCAAAAGGCATAAAAATCTTTTCACGCGCTTCAAACGGAATGCCTAGACCATCGTCATCAATTTCAATTATTACACTATTTTTTTGTTTTGTAATATTTAAAACTGCTTTATGTGTTGCATATTTAAATGCATTAAGAAGTAAATTTTTAACAATTGTTTCTGCTAAATTAGTATCAATTATAGCTAAAACATCTTGACTATTGCATGTTAACTCAAATCCTTTAGGTTTAAATAGTGCTAAAGATTGGCAAACTTTTTCACCCCATTGTTTTAATGAAACTTGTGTTAAATTTAACTCAATATTACTTTGTTGCATTTTAAAGTAATTTAAGCTGGCACTAATTAAGGTTTCCAGTTCGTTAATATCATCACTCATCCCTTTTTGTAAAAGCAATTTTTCTTGTTCATCATTAGATTCTTCAAGCATACTGAGCTCAAATCGCATACGGGCAAGCGGGGTACGCAATTCATGCGCCATAGCATGAGAAATAGTTTGATTAGTACTAACTAAATGTTCTATATGTGTTCCCATATTATTCAGTACATTTGCTAGCGGTTTAAATAACCAACCTTTAACGTTTTCAGTTCTAGCTTTCAAATTGCCCTGCCCAAGCTGTTCTGCAGTTTGTCTTATGTTTACTAAATCTTTCCAAACTGCACTAAAAGCGAAATAGATTAGAATGAAAAAGATTATCGCACTAAATAGCGCCCAAATAATTAAAAAAACAGTTAATGACATAGTGTTAGACTGTAAAATATCGCGCATCACGATAGGGCCTAATTGTAATAAATTACCATCATTTAAATCAATGTAGACGACTTCTTTATCACTATCATAAGAAAAACCAAGATTTTTTAATTCGTGAGAAACTGAATGGGGCAAAGCAATATCGATTGGTAAAATTTCTATTGAGTAGCCAAAATAAGGTTGTAACTCGTCAACAACTTCTTGCAAAGGTCGATTTTTATTTTCGTTAATTCTCATCCGAATCAAGTTTACAGTACCTCGTTGTGACTCACGAAATACAACATGGTCATCAGGCATATCGGTTAACGAGGAAGGTAAAGAGTCAAACACCAATAAAGCGCCATAAGCAATAATACATTGCAAAGAAAGTAAAATAACCAGATAAAATACAATTCGTCGATTGAAAAATAGTGGTTTGGCTAATAAATGGCTCAATGACTGTCCCCTTCACGCATAAATAAATAACCTTTTCCTCGAACTGTTTTAATTCGTGATGGATTGTCAGGATCATCAAGTAATTTACGGCGAAGTCTTGATATACGGGAATCAATTGAACGATCGCTACCGTCAAAATCAATACCGCGAACTTGTGAAAAAATATCATCCCTAGATAGAATGTTTCCAGCATTATTGGCTAATAACCATAGAAGATCAAATTCAGCGGTAGTTAAATCTATCTCTTGCTCTTGTAATATTACTTTCCTATTTTCACCATCTATAACTAAATTATCAAAAATAAGGGTTTTATTATTTAAAGGTATAACTAATTCTTTGCCATTATCTTTTTCAGTTTCTATCTGTTTTCGTCGTAATAAGGCACGAATTCGAGCAAGCAATAACCTTGGTTCAACTGGTTTTGCCAAATAATCATCAGCGCCAAGTTCGAGTCCTACAATTTCATCAATGTTATCTTCACTGGCTGTCATGATCAAAATAAAGTTGGCGAACCACCCACGTATATCACGACAAATATCAAAACCTGATTTTTTTGGTAACATGACATCTAATATGACCAAATCTGGATTGAGTTGGTGAATTTTTTCTTCTGCACCTTCGCCACTATTATGCCAGTCAACGATATACCCTTGCCGAACAAGGTATACTTGTATGAGGTTGGCTAATCTTGGGTCGTCTTCAATGATTAATATACGTTCGCTCATTATAGGTTCTCATTACTATAGCTTATACCTAGTGAAACCTCATTATACAGACAATTTCACCCTCGTTACAAAATATATACAAAGAGCCCACAAAGTTTAAATCTTCTTTATGAGAGAATTTATGCCATTATCTATAATTAGACTATTTTAATTTTAAAATGAATACTTTTTCATCAATTGCTACCCATCTTTTTCATCCATCTTATACTCAGCATCAGACCCCTATCGTCTTATGTGATTTTGATGGAACCATCAGTGTTAAAGATGTAACTGATACATTACTAAGTTATTTCGGTCAAGATGGTTGTGATGAGCTCGAAGAATTGTGGGTTAATGGCAAAATTGGTTCTCAAGAATGCATGAGCAAACAAATTGCTTTAATGGATGCTAGCTTAGAAGAAGTCAATCAAGTTCTTTCCAAAATTGAAATTGACCCAATGTTTAAATCTTTTATAAATTATACCCAACAAAATAATATTCCTGTGCACGTGGTGAGTGATGGGTTAGATTACGCAATCCAGTTTGTATTAAAGCGTCATAGTATTGAAAATTTACCCATTTTTGCCAATAAGTTACTTCATAATAATGCTCGTAGTTGGCGACTTGAATTTCCTTATGCCAATAAGGATTGTATTAAACAAAGTGGTAATTGCAAATGCAATCATGTTAAAAAACAACAATATTTTCCCCAAATACTTTATGTAGGAGATGGTACCTCAGATTACTGTGTATCACATAATGTTGATTATGTTTTTGCCAAAGACAAGCTTGTGAACTACTGCGAAAAAAATAAGATTATGCACTGTGCTATCAATAGTTTTGCTGATGTGACCAAAGCGTTAAAACAAGCACAACATTCTTTAATTCCCATCATGATAGTAAAATAATAAAGGAAGAATAATGAGTACAATGCAAGATTTATCTTATTTTTTACCTGGTAATAAAAATGGTGTATTACTAATTCATGGCTTAACAGGTACTCCTAATGAAATGCGAATCTTAGCTAATGGTTTACACAAGGCTGGTTTTACAGTTTATGCTATTCAACTAGCTGGTCATTGTGGTACGGAAGCTGATCTTTGTAAAACATCTTGGCAAGATTGGTACCAAAGCGTACAAGAAGGTGCTAATTACTTAGCCCAACATGTTGATAATGTTTTTGTTGCTGGGTTATCAATGGGTGCGCTATTAGCACTCAAACTAGCTGCTGACAGACCTGATCAGATTAAGGGGGTTGGAGTTTTAGCACCAACTTTTTATTATGATGGCTGGAGTATGCCTTTTTGGGCAAAAAAATTCTTCTTTTTGTTAGTCTATTTTAAAAAATTAGGGATTTTTCAAAAAGTTTCTTTTATTGAAAAACCGCCTTATGGACTTAAAGATGAACGAATTCGAGCCGTCGTATCTGAAAGCATGTTAAATGGTGATGCTGCTTCAGCAGGACTTGCAGGAAACCCATTCCCAGCACTTGCTGAAATGCAATTACTCGCCAAGAATGTGCGAGCACAGCTATCAAAAGTTGTTTCACCATGTTTAATTATGCATTCAGGTAATGATGATATCGCCAATATTGAAACCAATGCAAAACTAGTTGAAAAACACGTTTCTGGCTCAAAAAAACTAGTGATCTTAAATGAGAGTTATCATTTAATAACAATTGATAGTCAACGTCGAGAAGTGATTAAAGAGTGCATCACATTCTTCAATAACATAGCAGAAGGAATAGAAGCATAATGTCACCATTAGTAATCATACTTTGGGTTAGTAACATCTGTTTTGATACCTTAGGGCAAGTCGCTTTTAAATTTGCGGCTACTTCACCGAATAATCGTGATGGTTGGTATTATTGGCTAGATTTATCAAAAAATCATTGGATTTGGATTGGCATTATATCTTATGTTGCTGAATTTTTATTATGGTTGGCGTTTTTAACCTTAGTTCCACTTTCACAAGGTGTATTGCTGGCCTCATTTAATATTATTACTATTATGCTTGTTGGACGTATTATTTTCAAAGAATTGCTTACCTTTTATCGTTTAATTGGCATGCTATTAATTACAGCTGGCGTCATTTTTGTAGGAATGTCTTAATATGGCGAGATTCTATATTATTGGTTTTTCAATATTACTTTTTTTTGATACTATTGCACAATGTAGTTTTAAATTAACAGCTATCCATGCACAACCTTTAGAAATGAGTATTGATTGGTTAGTACGTGTTTTTACTAATCCTTGGATTTATATCTCAATTACTGGATATATTTTCACTTTTTTTACTTGGATGACGCTATTAAAAAAAGCACCAGTAGGTCCAGCATTTGCCGCATCTCACTTTGAACTAGTAACAGTAATGATTGTATCAATTTGGTTATTTAATGAACCAATTACGTTATTTAAATTAATTGGTACAATTTTAATTGTTTCTGGTATTTTGTTTTTAGCATTAGCGGAAAGCAAAT
Source organism: Gilliamella sp. LMG 34360 (assembly GCF_984568995.1). Classification (NCBI taxonomy): domain Bacteria; kingdom Pseudomonadati; phylum Pseudomonadota; class Gammaproteobacteria; order Orbales; family Orbaceae; genus Gilliamella; species Gilliamella sp. LMG 34360. The sequence continues at coordinate 3,065,093 of NZ_OZ474900.1, forward strand.
TATCTAAACAGAATTCTTCTAATCACCATTCTTAGATTTGTTTAGAATATTGGAAAAGTAGGTCTGAGTTTTATACTCAAACACCTATATTTTCTCAAACTTTTTTACAATAGTTTATCCTGAAAGGGCTTTTAATAACGTTAGATTAAGTTGATGTTGCTCTTGCTGCCAATTGGAAAGATCATCAGATGATATCATTGGTTGTTTATCTAGTGAACTAAGAAAACGTTTAAACCAATTTGACGACCTCCATATAGAAAGTTCGCCTGTAATATCACTACCAATAAGCCGTGATTTGATTGATGTGATAGTATCAAGGATATGATAAGTTTGTAGTTTACCTTGATCCCAATTGGTATGTACGACTTCCTCACTCAATACATCTTTATCAATTGATAAATAAATCGGCTGTGTACTATGATATTGTTCTGAAAGGAAGCTAGCAATGAGATCAGCTGGTGTAGCGAAATCGCGAAAAGCATGACTTAAACCAATTTTTTTTGCCCAAGCAACATTAACATCTAAGCTCCAATAAGTTAGTTTTTTATGGAAAAGTGGTGACCATCTGTTTTCCCAAAAATGGAAAAGACCAATATCTTGAGATGTAATACCTAATACATGTACATGGCTAACAAAAGGTAAATTTGCCACATAACTAATCCATGAACCACAATGTATACCGAATAAATAACGCATATTATCAGGATGATTATCGAAAACGACAACTTGAATAGGATTATTAGCCGAATATTGTTTAGCTAAACGTTCAATCAATAATAATGAAACATGGTGAAAATCACCACTTCCCATTAATACTGTTCCATATTTATCTGGTAGAGATTGTTGTAACACTTTTTCAAAGTGAAAGAATTTTTTTTCGGTACAGCCAAAGCGAATGGCATCCTGCCATTCTATCACATCGATTGTTCTAGCATTATTTATCTCACCTACACTTCTATCGAAATTGAGTATAATCGGACAGGTCATGATACTCTCCCCTTGTCACTTTCAAAGTGACTTATCAATTTGCGTAATATTACACGTAATATTGGATTACGAATATACACTAGATGTTTAGTAAATGTGAATTTAGCACCCAATGATGCTTTTACTTCAGGATCTGTCCAGCCTGCAATATAATAATTAAATCCTTGTTGCAATGCATATTCAAGATTGAAAAACCAGCTTACAAAGTAAAGATTTAGTTTGCGTGCTTGTGGATAAACCATGCCGATATATTTATCAACCAGCTTATTATTTACTTCAAAACAGATATTATAACCAATAAATTCGCCATTATGATGATAAGTGAAGATATGGGCTTTAGCTGCTTTGCTTTGTAACAATTGAATAAAAAATGATTTAGTTAATAAATCAAAATGTACTTCGCTTTGCTGATAAACATTAAGATAAAGTTGATAATATTCGTCTTGAACTGCTTGATTAAAAAAGCATTCATCCCCACTACGCAAAACATTAATATCTAATTTTTCCCGTGATTTTAATTTTCTTCTAAAATTTTTACGACGACTATACGAAAAACGAGAAAAAATTTCATTAATATCAATAAAATCAATAGGTACCCAAGCTAATGCTTGTCCTTCAACTTCAATATATCCTTGTTCTTTCAACGCTGCAATAAGCTGCTTTGAATAGTGATTATCGTGTTCACTTAATAACGGAGATTCTAAGGGAAGATCTTTAACAATCATAAAAGGATATTGTTTAGCATAAGTTATTTTAAGATGTTTAGCTAATTGATTTGCATCAATCTTATCTGTTAATAATGTATATTCCGAAACAGTTGTTCCAACAAAACATGTTTTTGGCTGTAACCAGTGTTGCCATTTTTTATATAAAGGAAGTTTTTGAATCTTATATTTAAAATCATCACTTGCGGTAGTAAGTAAATCAAACTTGGCAGAAAAAATAGGTACACCATCATCGCTTAACCAAGCTGAAAAATTCTGTGGCGGATAAGTTAAAAAACTGTCTATTAATTCATTTTTTTCTAACTGATTGATATAATTCATAAATATAATAAATGATTGGCTATAAAACGCAACCTGCCAACAAAAGTTGGCAGGAAGGAATGAATAAAGTTAAACTATTAAAGTTCTTTCTTTGCGCGTGTGATTAATTGATCGAGTAATTCAATACCTTGATCGATTTCTTGACGAGAAATATGTAATGATGGAGCAAAAGTAATAACATTTTTGTAGTAACCACCAATATCAAGCACTAGCCCCATCTTGGTTCCTTTCCAGTCAAGATCACCTGACATACCGATATCAACCATCTTATCAACTAATGCTTTATTTGCTGTAAAGCCATCTTCAGTACAAATTTCTGCTCGAAGCGCTAAACCTAAACCATCAACTTCACCAATTTCTTTATGTTTTTTCTCTAAGGTTTTCAGACCCTCAAGGAAATAAGTACCACTATCCATAACCATCTTTTCATAATCTGTTTCAGAGGTCATTTTTAACACTTCAAGACCAACAGCTGTACCAAGAGGATTTGAAGCAAAAGTAGAGTGAGTTGAGCCCACAGGGAATACTTGAGGATTAATTAATTCTTCACGTGCCCATAATCCACCTAATGGATTAAGACCATTAGTTAATGCTTTCGCAAATACTACTACGTCAGGTTTAACATCAAAATGTTCTATTGACCATAATTTACCAGTACGATAGAAGCCCATTTGGATTTCATCAACCACTAATAAAATACCATATTGGTCTAAAACTTTTTTAAGACCTTTAAAGTAATTACGTGGAGGAACAATATAGCCACCCGTTGCTTGTAAAGGTTCAGCATAAAATGCCGCATATTCAGCTTGACCAACTTTTGGATCCCAAACACCGTGGTATTCGGTTTCGAATAAGCGCGCAAATTCAGCAACTAAATGTTCACCATATTCTTCTGCGGTCATTCCCTTTGGACGACGGAAAGGATATGGAAACGGTACAAACATTGCACGATCACCAAAATGGCCATAACGACGACGATAACGATAGCTTGATGTGATTGAAGATGCACCCAATGTGCGACCATGATATCCACCTTGGAAGGCAAACATTAATGATTTACCGCCCGAAGCATTACGCACCAATTTTAATGAGTCTTCAATACATTGAGAACCACCTACATTAAAATGAACTCGACCTTCATAACCAAAACGTTTTTCCATACCTTGAGCAATCGTTTTAGCTAATTCAATTTTGGTTGGATGCAAATATTGGCTTGCACATTGTGGCAAGGTATCAATTTGTTTTTTTAGGACATTATTTAAACGTTCATTGGCATAACCAAAATTACATGCAGAATACCACATTTGTAAGTCAAGGAAAGCTTTGCCTTCTTTGTCATACATATAGCTACCTTCACAGCCATCAAAAATTTTTGGCGGTTCAACATAATGTACTGTGTCACCGAAAGAACAATATTTTGCTTCATCTGCTAATAATGTTGCATCATCAGGACGACTATTAATCATTTCTAGACTTGGTTTACTCATAAGTTATCTCACTAATCGATATTCAAACATGATAAAATATGACATTATTATTAAGGAAATTCATTTGTTACAATGTACAATTAATGTATTGATTGTGTGACCATGAATCCAGATGAATAATATTCTATTAGATATAGCATTATTACTTAAATGGATATAAAAAAGATGAAAAAAACACTTTATGCAATTTCTATTTTATCAATAATTACTTTATCAACTATACCTATAGTATCCGCTAACTCAACATCTATCGGATTAGGTATTGGTTGGGGAAATTCTCCGTACAAAAACTATAGTTCAAAATTTTATCCAGTTCCCCATATTGATTATGATAATGGTCTATTTTTTATAGATGATTTATCTGCTGGTATTTATGCTTATAATACAAATAATCAAAGTTTATCTATTGGAGCACGTTACTTATCTAACGAATTTAAACCACATGATTCCGATAATCATCAATTAAGAATTCTTGATAGCCGTCACTCAACCTTATTAGCAGAAATTGAATACTCTATTGATACCAATTTTGGAAGTTTTTCTAGTAGTATAGGAGTTGATGTATTAAATGAAAGTAATAGTTTATTAGCCAATACTGATTATAGTATTCCTTATATGCAAGGTAGCTTAATAATTGTTCCAACCATAGGCATAAACTGGGCAAACAGCAGACATAACGATTATTATTATGGTATTTCTCATAAAGAATCTTCCCGTTCAAATTTACATTACTTTAATGCTGACAGTTCATTCACGCCCTACGCTGAAATAGGAGCACAATATTTATTAACTGATAATATTGCCACATTTGGTAGTATACATATTGATAAATTAACTGGCGATGCTGCAGACAGTCCAATGGTTGATAATAGTACAGTAACATCTATTTATATGGGTATATCTTATAAATTCTAACTTTAGAAATAGGCAAAGTTCAGATCAATAATAAAACTATAGCTGTTTTACAGTTTATAGGCAGTCAATAAAAACTAAACATGCTAAAATAACAACTATAAACACACTTTAGGAACGATAAATACATGCTCTGGTTTAAAAATGCCATTATTTACCAATTGAATAATGACACTTTACTTAACAAAGATACTATTGAAAAAGCAATTAAATCTCACCTGTTTACGCCATGTGGCAACTTAGACACAACAAAAATGGGTTGGGTTTCACCTTATAATGATAATAATCAAAATGATTTTATTGTCGATATGCAAGGACATTTATTATTACGTATAAAAAAAGAAACCAAAATATTACCAGCGCCCGTCATTAAACAAACTTTATTAGAAAAAATTGATAAACAAGAACAAGCTTTGAGTAGGAAACTAACAAAAAACGAGAAAGCTAACTTAAAAGATGAAGTTATGATTGACTTAATGCCAAGGGCTTTTAGTAAATATAATCATTATTGGCTTTGGATTGATACTGAAAACAAACGTATTGTTGTTGATTGTAGTAGTTTTAAACAAGCCGAAGATATTCTAGCAATTTTACGTAAAGAACTTGGAACATTAGCATTAACTCCATTATCAATTGATAAACCGCTTGAACAGATTATGACAACATGGGTTAAAGAGAAGCTCAATTTCTCACCCTTTATGTTAGGTGACCAAGCTGAACTTAAAGATCCACTTGAAGGCAACGGAATTATTAGCTGTAAAAATCAAGAAATTACAAGCGATGAAATGCGCGTTCATTTTGATTCTGGTAAATGGATTACTAAAATGAAAATTGTCGATGAAAGAGGCGTTAACTTTATCGCTAATTCTGACCTAACATTTAAACGAATTAAATTTGATTCTACTATACTAGATGAAAACGAAGATATAAGTTCAGATGAATCTGATAAACGACTTGAAGCTGACTTTTTTATTATGTCAAGAGTGTTATCAAATACAATTAATGATTTCTCTACAGTGGTTAACAAAATATTTTGATAACATTGTTCAAATTTTTTTGAACACAATATTATTAAATGTAGATTTGCATATAAGATATGCTATAATCAAATGAGATTATGTATACCATAATTAATACAACAATAAGTAATTATTCTTTTATTTAAAGTGAAATTTAAACAAAAGGAAACTAAACATCGTCTATAACAACATTAAAGTTGAGGCAAAAAATGAAAAAAACAACTCTAGCTCTAGCAATCGCAGTTGCAAGCTTAACAGCTACTGCAGCTAATGCAGCATATGAAGATAATACTTTTTATACAGGTGCTAAATTAGGTTGGTCTGAACTCTACAGATTAGATGCAAATAAAATCCGTGAAAACTCTAACGTTGGTGTTAGTACTTCTGATCGTAGTAATATTGGCGGCGGTGCTTTTCTTGGTTTCCAAGCAAATCCTTATTTAGCATTTGAATTAGGTTATGATTGGTTAGGTTCTGCTAAATATAAACAAAGTTACAATAGTCAAGGAACACACCGTGATCTAGGTCACAGCAAAGTGTCGGCACAAGGTGTTTCTTTAACCGGTAAATTAAGCTATCCAATATCATTCATCTCTGATGACCTTGATATTTATGGTCGTGCAGGTGGAATGGTAACTATTGCTAAATGGAAAAATAGCGGTTCAGTTAAAGATTATTACGGACATGGTGGTACAAAAACTGATTTATCTCCTGTTTATGCATTAGGTCTTGACTATCGCTTTGATGAAGACTTCTCTACTCGTTTAGAATATCAATATGTTCAACATATTCACACTAAAACTAATGCATCACCAGACGCAGGCTTGTTAACTTTAGGTATTACTTACCGTTTAGGTTCACCAACTGTAACGCCACCAGAAGTTGAAGTTAAAACACAAGAAAACCGTTATGTATTAAATGAAGATGTCTTATTTTCTTATGCGAAATCTGACTTAAAAGCTGAAGGTCGTCAAGCATTAGACAACTTATTAACATCTCTTGTTAAAATTAACCCAACTCAAAGTGCTATCGTTGTAATTGGTCATACTGACCGCATTGGTTCAGATACCTATAATCAAAAACTTTCTGAACAACGTGCAAATTCAGTAATGAAATACCTAGTAGAAAAAGGTGTTCCAGCTGATTTAATTAGTGCTCGTGGTGTAGGCAAAACACAACCAGTTACAGGTACTAAATGTAATGCACTTCGTGGCGCTAACTTAAAAGCATGTTTAGCACCAGATCGTCGTGTTGAAATTGAAGTTAAAGCTCGTAACATTCAAGAAGTTAGAGTTATTGATACAACACATTAATAGTTACTTCTACTAAAAAACCCGGTTAACCCGGGTTTTTTTATCTATATAATATTTATTCATTAAAATTATATAGTCGCTTCTATCTATAAATTACCCATAAAAAAGATTATAATTACAAAAGCATTGTTAGTAATTAAAATTAAAGGAGTTGCT